>JBOEGL010000001.1:0-470646 GCA_050633405.1 Cognatishimia sp.
ACCAAACCCAAGTCGGCATGGCATAAGACACGCCCCGGGCAAATACCATCTAATGAACCAGCAACACTACGGTCGCGCTGGTTTGTTAACTTTTGGCATATTTACCTAAAAACAGGCTTAAAGCGTCGGGCCCATATGTCCGGCGAGATTTAAAAGCGTTGCACAGCCATCGCGCAAAATATCCCAAGATAAAACAAGGTGGAATATGCAGTCCTGCCGATTTCATGCCAGCCTGCCTGAAAAAAATGCCACTTATTTATTAAATTCAATCACTTAAAGGTAAATCCCTAAAATATATAGGACGCATTCCTAATAAATATTTCCTGTCCAAGCCCCCCCCCGATATCCTTTTCCACGAACCCAAAATCATGTTTGATTGCCACAACGAGGTTGCTATGAACATTACTCCCCCAATTGAATACCAAGATGCCTCTCCAGAAGTGCGCGCGGTCTATGATGATATCATGGCAACCCGCGAGTCTGATTATATCAATAACGTCTGGAAGTGTTTTGCGAACAACCCGACTTTGCTCAAGCGAACTTGGGAAAGTGTCAAAGAAACCATGGGCCCAGGCGTTCTGGACCCGGTGGTCAAAGAGATGATCTACCTGGCTGTTAGTATCTCTAACAATTGCGGCTACTGCATTGCCAGCCACGGTGCGGCTGCCCAAAACGCAGGCATGACCGACGAGATGTTCGGCGAAGTCATGGACATCGTGGGCATGGCCAATGAGAACAACCGGCTGGTGTCAGGTTATCGGGTGCCCATTGACGAAGTCTATCTGAAAGTGCGCGGCGAAGACTAAGCCCTGCACCAGACCGTAATTCAAGCAATTTCAATCGGCATATCCGGCAAACGGGCGTGCCGATTGACGAATGTTGGCACATAAAAATATGCGCCAAACATCCCGTGGCTGATGACTTCGACAAGGACAACGATCGTGACCAAAGCGAACCCACATTTTCCAAATCTGTCTGACCCTGATCCCGTAGAAACCGGTGAATGGCTGGATGCATTGCGCTCCATGAACGCATCTGCTGGCCCCGAACGCGCGCAATTTGTTCTGGGGCATGTGTTAGATGAAGCGCGGCGCATGGGGGTCACGACTGCGGGTCATCCATATTCAGCCTATCGCAATACCATCCCTGTTGCGCAGCAGCCCGCTTATCCCGGCGATCTGGAGCTGGAACAGCGCATCACGTCGATCATTCGTTGGAATGCCTTGGCAATGGTGGTCCGGGCAAACAAAGCCTATGGCGAATTAGGGGGGCATATTGCCTCTTACGCCTCGGCAGCGGAGATTTTCGAAGTGGGATTCAACCACTTTTTCCGTGCAAAGACCGAAAACTTCGGCGGAGATCTAATTTATTTTCAGCCACATTCTGCCCCTGGCATCTATGCGCGCGCTTTCCTTGAAGGACGCCTGTCTGAGGCTGATGTTGCAAATTATCGTCAAGAAGTACCGGGCAAAGGATTGTGTTCTTACCCGCACCCTTGGCTGATGGATGAATTCTGGCAATTGCCCACCGGATCCATGGGCATCGGCCCGATGTCGGCTGTGTATCAAGCGCGGTACATGCGCTATCTCCAAGCGCGCGGTTTGGCCAATACCGAGGGCCGCCATGTTTGGGGTGTCTTCGGCGACGGTGAAATGGACGAGCCGGAATCCATTGGGGCTTTGACGCTGGCGGCGCGCGAAGGTTTGGACAATTTGACCTTCATCGTGAACTGTAACTTGCAACGTCTGGACGGTCCTGTGCGCGGCAATGGTCAGGTTATTCAAGAACTTGAATCACTGTTTGTTGGCGCCGGTTGGAACGTGATCAAAGTTCTTTGGGGATCCGAATGGGACAATCTGTTTGCGCGTGACAGCGGCAATGTACTGTTACGCCGCTTTGCCGAAACAGTGGACGGTGAATACCAGAATCTTGGCTCCAAAGATGGCGATTACAACCGTGCCAAATTCTTTGATGCTGATCCTGCGACAGCCGCTTTGGTCGCCCATATGAGCGATGAGGAAATTCACAAACTCAAACGCGGTGGCCACGACCTCAAGAAACTCTATGCAGCATTTGCCGCTGCCAAAGCCGAAAACGGGCGACCAACTGTCATTCTGGCCAAAACCAAAAAAGGCTTTGGCATGGGCGGAGCCGGAGAATCTCGGATGATCGCGCATCAGGCAAAGAAGCTGGATCTTGATGCGCTTCTCGCTTTCCGGGATCGGTTCAATTTGCCGCTGACGGATAGCGCCGTTGAAAACCTGGAATTCTTCCATCCAGGAAAAAACAGCGCCGAGATCGAATACCTGCAAAATCGACGTGACGTGTTGGGGGGACATCTGCCACAACGCGCTGCGATTGCTGACTCCGAGGCACCGAAACGGCCCGCCTTTGAAAAATACGCCAATTTCGCTGTAAATGCCGATGGCAAAGCCATGTCCACCACCATGGCAGCTGTCCGTCTGATGGGCGGGCTGCTGCGTGACAAAGATTTTGGCCCCCGAATAGTGCCGATTGTCGCGGACGAAGCCCGTACCTTTGGGATGGACAACTTGTTCCGGCAAGTGGGCATTTATGCGCCGGAAGGTCAAAAATACGAACCTGAAGATGCCGCCTCAATGCTTTACTACAAAGAATCTTCGGATGGGCAGCTCTTAGAAGAAGGCATCACAGAAGCAGGCGCTCTGAGTTCCTGGACAGCCGCGGCGACCTCTTATTCTGCGCACAGCACTGAAATGCTACCAATCTACATCTATTATTCGATGTTTGGCTTCCAGCGAGTCGGTGACTTGATCTGGGCCGCTGCTGACCAACGTGCCCGAGGCTTTTTGTTGGGGGCAACGGCTGGGCGCACGACGTTGTCTGGCGAAGGTCTTCAGCATCAGGATGGCGCAAGCCATATTATGGCGGCAACGGTACCCAACTGCAAAGCTTATGACCCCTGTTTTGCCTTTGAACTTGCGGTGATCATGGAGCATGGCATGACGCGCATGCTGGATGAGAAACGTGACGAGTTTTTCTACATCACCGTGATGAATGAAAACTACGAACAGCCCTCTTTGCCGAAAGGTGTAGAGGAAGATATTATCAAGGGCCTGTACCTGCTGCAAAAAGGCGGCCGCAAAAAGGCCAAGGCGCGTTTGATTGGGTCTGGAACGATCCTGCGAGAGGTTATCGCCGCGGCAGAAATCCTCAAAGGGTACGGCATCGATTCCGACATCTATTCTGCGACATCATTCAGCGAGCTCGCCAGAGATGCGGCCGCGGCCGAACGGCAGGCCCGTTTTGGAAAACCCGCGACTTCTCATGTTGAAAAGCTGCTATCAGGCGAAACCCCCATTATTGTTGCTACCGACTATGTGCGCTCGGTGCCCTCTCAGATTGCCCCCTATGTGTCCGCTGATATGACGATCTTGGGTACCGATGGATTTGGGCGATCCGCAAATCGGGCGGCCCTGCGGTCATTCTTTGAGGTCGATGCATCCAGCGTCGCATTGGCAGCCATCCAGGCACTGGTGCGCTCGGGAGCTGTAGAGAAAAAGCTACTCGCACAGGCGATCAAAGATCTCGATATCAACACCAGCGCAATTGAACCTTGGCAGGCCTAAGACCATGAGCAGTGATCAAACCATAGAAGTCCACGTGCCAGATATCGGCGATTTTTCTGATGTACCAGTTGTGGAAATCCTTGTTTCCGTCGGAGATGAAGTCTCCGCCGAAGACACGCTGATCGTGCTGGAATCTGACAAGGCCACTGTCGATGTCCCAAGCCCCTGTGCTGGCCGCATCGCTGAGCTGAAAGTCAACGAAGACGATATTGTCAGCGAGGGCGGCCTCATTCTACTGCTTGAATCAACCGAGGCCGTATCTGCAGCGCCAGCAAAGACAGAGCCCGCTCAAGTTGCTGCGCCGTCGCAAGCACCGACAACTCCGCCTGTTGCCCCGGTGGCTCCGGCGGCTACACCAGCGGTTCCTGCGGCGGCAGCAACAGACAATAGCGCGGCCCATGCGTCGCCCTCGATCCGGAAATATGCCCGCACTTTAGGCGCAGACCTATCTGCGGTGGAAGGCAGCGGCAAAAAGGGACGCATCACACGCGAAGACATTGAGCAGCATGTGAAATCCCAGATGTTGGCACCACCAGTGCAGCAAATCGAAAAAGCACCACAGAACAGTCTTGTCGACGGCTTGCCAGACTGGCCAAAGATCGACTTTTCTAAGTTTGGACCGACGCGGCGCGAAGCCCTGTCTCGGATAGGCAAAATTTCTGGCCCTTCCTTGGCACGAAATTCGCTGGTCATTCCGCATGTCTGCAACTTTGAAAAATCCGATGTGACGGATCTGGAAGCTTTCCGCAAAACGCTTAATGCAGAGGCGCGTCCAGACGATGCAAAGATCACGATCTTGGCATTCACCGTCCGTGCGGTTGTGTCGGCCCTCAAGGCATATCCAAAATTCAATTCCTCGCTCGACGGCCAGGAATTGATCATGAAGGATTATTGGAACATCGGTGTTGCAGCCGACACGCCTGAAGGATTGGTTGTTCCTGTGGTCAAAGATGCTGACCGCAAAGGCCTGCGGGAAATCGCCGGCGATATGATCCGCATGGCCGGGGCAGCGCGTGACGGCAAGCTCAAAGCGGCTGATATGCAAGGGGCCACATTTACGATCTCATCCCTGGGCGGCATTGGTGGAACGGGTTTCACCCCGATCATCAACGCACCCGAAGTTGCCATTTTGGGCATGACCCGGGCCGAGATCCAGCCAAGCTGGGACGGCGAGAATTTCCAACCGCGCCTGATCCAGCCGCTCAGTCTTAGCTGGGACCATCGCGTCGTGGATGGCGTTGCCGCTGCAAAATTCTTGGCCCATGTCGCAGGAATGCTCAGCGACATGCGAAGGCTTGCAACATGAGCCAGCACATATGATTCTGGCCGCAACAGATACTTATAATTTCGCCGCCTTGTTTGACCGGGCGGCGCAACTCTGATCTCGCGCCCCCAAGCGGTGCATAGACTTATCAAAGGAGAATTCAAATGAAGGCAATCTTTAACACGGACCGCGGCGCTGCGGCGGATACGCTGGTACTCAAGACAATCGACGCGCCCAAGCCTGCAACCGGAGAAGTACTGGTTGCCATGAAAGCGTCGGGCGTAAATCCTTCCGATTCCAAACTGCGCATCGGTGCACAAGGCCCCATGGTTGCAGAACAAGTGCTGATCCACAACGATGGCGCAGGTGTCATCGAAGCAGTGGGCGAAGGTGTGAGCACAGATCGCATCGGGCAACGCGTTTGGCTTTATGAAATCAATCGCGCCAACAAGGGTTTGGGTCAGGGCGTGAATGGCACAGCAGCAGAATATGCCTCTGTTCCGGCAGGGCTTGCCGCTGAATTGCCAGAGCCCGCCAGCTTTGAAGAAGGCGCATGCCTTGGCGTTCCGGCCATGACAGCGCATCGGGCGGTCACCTGCGGCGGTTCTGTCGACGGGAAAACAGTTCTCATCACAGGCGGTGCTGGTGCAGTGGGCCACAGCGCAATTCAGATCGCAAAAGGTCTGGGCGCCACTGTCATCACAACCGTAAGCTCGGATGAGAAAGCCGCCATTGCAAAAGACGCAGGCGCGGATGTGATCATCAACTACCGCACCGAAGATCTTCAGGCGCGCATTCTAGAGTCAGCACCCGATGGCCTTGATCACGTGGCCGATGTTGATCTTGCGGCCCATGTCGACATGTACCCAGCGATCCTAAAAATGAATGGCACCGTCGGCTCTTATGCGACAGCAAGCAACCTGACACCAACCATCCCGTTTTACCCGCTTGCCTTCAGAAACATCCGCATTCAGCCGGTCTTTGTTTATTCGATGAGCGATGAGGCCAAAGCAGCGGCTGTTGCCGACATCAATGACATGCTCGCAAAAGGCCAGCTGAAACCACGCATCTCCAAAAAGTTTGCGCTGGAAGACGTTGTTGCTTCGCACGAATTGATAGAAAGCGGCTCTTTGGTAGGAAACGCTGTACTAACCGTCTAAGATCACAGCTGACCGTTTAAAAACCTCGAACTCCGCTCACTCTGACTGGGCGGGTTCGAGACCAGCCAATACAAAACAGCAAACGACCGAATGTAGACACTGGATTGGCAAACCACATTCTGCTGAACCTTGCCAAGTGGGCCTTAGAAAAACGGCAATTCACAAAGCGTGGCGGCATCGCGATACGCCCCGCGCACCACGTCAACCTTGTCGCCCACCGCAAGATTTGCATCCAGCAAGCCAAACCCAATCATGGTTTGCGCGCGCGGCGACCATCCACCATTGGTCATATGCCCAACAAACTGCCCATTAGACTGAATCTGGTACCAGATCGCATGACCAGATCGGCGCTCTTGATGGTCCAGCACGAGCCCTAAAAGTTGCCGTTTGACCCCATTGGCTTTGACCTTCCGCAGGGCTTTGATGCCGACAACCTCGTCATCAAGATCCAAATCAACGTATTTGCCAAGCCGTACCTCAAACGGATTGGTCTGATCGTCGGTGTCCCCGCCATAAGACAGCAAGCCACTTTCGATCCGCTCAATCGGGTTAGGATTGCCGGGTCCAATGCCCCAGGGTTGCCCAGCTTCTTTGATAATATTCCACAATTCGGTGCCCCGCGTACCGTCTTGTAAATACAGCTCGAACCCACCCTGCTTGGAATAACCTGATCGCTGAATGATCAATGGGATGCCTTGTATTTCTGCAGGCGCAAACCAGAAATATTTCAAAGCCCGTACCCAGTCGCCAAAGACCGAGGCCACGACGTCTTCGGCCTTGGGCCCCTGCACCGCCATCGGCGAGACATCCGGTTCGCAAATCTGGACGTTAAGCCCCCGTTCAGCCGCAATAGCCCGGGCCCACATCAGGATGTTATTATCCCCAATCGACAGCCAAAACTTGCCATCCGCATGTTTCAACACCACAGGATCATTGATCAACACGCCGCGGTGATCACACATGGGCACATATTTGCCCTTGCCAACCTCAATTTTCGACAGGTTCCGCACAGATAAGATCTGCACCAAATGCCCCGCATCCGGGCCGGTGATTTCCACCTGCCGCTCAACGCTCACGTCCCACTGCGCGACGCCTGTCATCAACCGATTATACTCGGCCTCTGCATCCCCATATGACACAGGCATCAGCATGTTGTTATAGGGCGAAAACGCCGTGACGCCCTCTTGGATCGTGGCCTCATAATAAGGCGAGACACGCAGCCGTGTATTTGGTCCGATTTCAGCCATGGAATGAGGTTCTTCAGTTTTCGAGTTGAGCGACGTGAAGGGCCGCTTTTTTTAGTATTTGCATAAGCGTGGCACGTTCGTCCGTGCTCAGCGCTGCCAAAACTTCGTCCTGCCGACTTGTCAGATAGGAAGAAATTTTCTGGTGAAGGTCCCGCCCGTCGGACGTGATACGCAACCGAGATTGCCGTCCGTCATCAGGGTCAGGCGCGCGATCAATAAAGCCTTCGTCCATCATCCGATGCACAGCGCGGCTGATGGTATTTCTTGGGTGTCGCGAGATGCGGGCCACATCTTGAGCGGTCAGTTCATCATAATGCGAAAGACAGACCAATAGAATGTATTCCGCCCGAATAAGGCCGAAATCTCGTTTGATATCCGCATAGGCAGGAAACACGATCGCATTGGCCAAATATGTTAAGCGGTAAGCCTCTGGATATTCGATTGAATCAAAGATCCTGGTCAGATCTGTTTGATTGGAACTATCCACGCTCAGCCTCTTCGCGGTTTTGATTTTGAATGAAGAAATATCTGTTGCCAGTAGAAGTCTTAATAGCGCATGTTGTTCCAAATGGAACAATAAAAGCGACGATTCCTGTAGCAAATGACCCAATTGGCCGAAAAAAAACAAAAACTCACGATCCCCGAACTCGTTGCAAAGAAGAAGGCAGGCGAACGTCTGGTGATGGTGGCGGTGGGCGAAGTGCTCACAGCCACTTGGGCCGAACGCGCAGGCGTCGATATTGTCGGCGTCGGAGACAGCCTTGGCATGACACTGCATGGCCATGAAAACACCCTGGCCATGACCGTGGATCAGATGATCATGCACACCCAAGCCGTGCGCCGTGGGGCCCCCAACACCCTTTGCCTGGTGTCTATGCCCTACGGGTCTTATGCCACCCCCGAGCGCGCCGTCACAAATGCCGTGCGCATGATGAAGGAAAGCGGGGCCGATGCGCTCAAGCTGCAATTGGGTCACGAAGGCGCGCATATCATCCGCGCCGTTGCCGACGCTGGCGTGCCCGTGATGAGCCATGTGGGGCTTCTGCCGCACAAGGTTCACCAGATGGGCGGTTTCAAGATGCAGGGACGCACCGCCGAAGCCGCGATGGAGATTGTGGAAAACGCCCGCGCGATCGAGGCCGCCGGTGCCATTGGCCTGGAAATCGAAGCGATGCCCTACGAGGTCGGCAAAGCCGTAGATGAGGCTGTCGACATCTTTACTTTTTCCATCGGTGCCGGGGCCGCAGGCACCTGTCAGCTGTTGAATGGCTATGATCTGCTTGGCGCGTTTGACACCTTCAAACCGAAATTCGCCAAGCGATATGCAAACCTGGCGCAAGACGCGACCGACGCCTTTGCCGCCTACGCCGAGGATGTGCGTACAGGCCGGTTCCCGGACGCCGATCACAGCTATCAGATGAAACCAGATGAAATCGCGCGCTTCTCAGCGCTTTTGCACGGAAAGGATGACGCATGAAAAACGACATCAACCGCACAAATGGACAAACGATCCCAAACGGCATGCTCCAAGACAACTATCCGCGCAATATGTGGTGGGTGGCAGCGCATCGTGACGAGGTGACAACCACGCCTCTGGCGCGTTGGTTGTTGGAAACGCCGGTTGTTCTTTATCGGCTCGAAGATGGCACACCTGCCGCGCTATACGACCGGTGTCCGCACCGTTGGGCTCCGCTCAGCGAAGGCCATGTCTGCGGGGACAAAATCGTTTGTCCCTACCATGGGATGGAGTTCAACACCGCTGGACGCTGCACAAAAGCGCCTACGCAACACATGAAGCCCAAGACGGCGGAAATCCCGTCTTACACCGTCAAAGAGGCCGGGGCCTACATCTGGATCTGGATGGGCGATCAGGACGCCATTGATTGTGAACCGCCAGAGGTTGGCTATCAGATCGACCCCAATTGGACCCCAGTGAATGGCTATTACGAAGTTGCCGCCAACTGGGTGCTGATCCGCGAAAATGTGCTCGACCTGACCCATATCGCTTTTCTGCACAAGAACACCTTCAAGCAAGACGACTGGATTACGGCCCCCGATATCCACATGGAGGGAGAGACGATTTGCTATGAGCAAGAATTTGATCTGGCCCCACTGTCACCGCTGTTCTGCGCCGGGATGAACCTGCCCGAAGACAAACCCATCAAGCGCGTGCAAAAAGGCCGTATGCCCTCGCTGGCGATCTCTTTCTCAGATTGGAACGTCCACGATCCGGCCCCAGAAGCCGGGCATCGTTCGGATTTCATCGTGCGGGGTTGCCACATTGTAACACCCGCCCAACGCGGCAAGACCCATTATTTCTGGATGGCCGCATTTGATGTGCCGGAACTGACCGAAGAGGTGGCCGAGAAAACCCGCGCAAGCGTCACCGCCGCCTTTGACGAAGACAAACACCTGCTTGAAAAACTACAAAGCAGCGTCGCCGCGGATCCGCGCGGGCTTGATTTCCTAGAGGTCACCCTGGGGGCTGACGGCGCTGGCATCAAAGTCAGGCAGCTGCTCAATAAGAAACTGAAAGCCGAGGGCCGGTCTCTCAGGTAACCCAGACTGAAGCGCATAAAAACGCCGCCCCACACAACTGTCGGGGCGGCTTTTATCAATTAGATTGTGCAGTTTGACCCTGATCACTCAGCCCCAAACCACATCACCAAATCAATGTTATCAGAATTCGACAACCGCACGAATGGACTTGCCCGCGTGCATCAATTCAAAGCCTTCATTGATCTGATCCAGGCTCAGTTTATGGGTGATCATTGGGTCAATCTCGATCTTGCCGTCCATATACCAATCAACAATCTTGGGCACATCGGTACGGCCTTTTGCACCGCCAAACGCCGTACCACGCCACACGCGACCGGTGACCAGCTGGAAGGGACGGGTAGAGATTTCAGCACCGGCAGGCGCGACACCGATGATAATCGATTCCCCCCAACCTTTGTGGGCTGCTTCCAATGCGGTGCGCATCACATTCACATTGCCCGTGGCGTCAAAGGTATAATCCGCGCCGCCTTTGGTCAGCTCGACCAAATGCGCCACCAGATCGCCTTCAACCTCGGCAGGGTTCACAAAATCGGTCATGCCAAACTGTTCGCCCATTTCAACCTTAGACGCATTTAGATCCACGCCGACGATTTGATCTGCCCCAGCCATGCGCAGGCCCTGAATGACATTCAAACCAATGCCGCCCAGACCAAACACTATACAGCGCGAGCCGATTTCGACCTTGGCTGTGTTGATCACCGCGCCAATGCCGGTGGTGACACCGCAACCAATGTAACAAATCTTATCAAACGGCGCGTCTTTGCGTACTTTCGCCAAGGCGATCTCTGGTACAACGGTGTGATTGGCAAAGGTCGAGCAACCCATATAGTGATGGATCGGCGTGCCATCTAGCATGGAAAACCGCGTGGACCCGTCCGGCAAAAGCCCCTGCCCCTGGGTTGAACGCACCTTTTGGCAAAGGTTGGTCTTTGGATTCAGGCAATATTCACATTCCCGGCACTCTGGCGTGTACAACGGGATCACATGATCCCCCACTTCCAAAGAGGTCACGCCCTCGCCAACCTCAATGACAACACCCGCGCCCTCATGGCCCAAAATCGCCGGAAAAATCCCCTCGGGATCGTCACCAGACCGAGTGAATTCATCTGTGTGACACAGGCCAGTTGCCTTGATCTCAACCAGAACCTCACCCGCCCGCGGACCTTCTAGGTTCACCTCCATGATTTCCAACGGTTTGCCCGCCTCAACCGCAACAGCAGCACGTGTTCTCATCATAGAATTATCCTTTTATTCGCTCTGGTCTGCGGGCATCCCGCGCAACCTCATTCCAAAATTCCTTGCCACACTATGGTTAGTTTCACGAATTTTGTCATGATCATTTACGACATTTTTTCCTCCCATCCCGCACAGCGCCCGACGCTAAAATTGCCCTACCAAAACACAAAACGCGCCCCAAATCGGGACGCGTTTGCCATTCTTCAAGCAAGTAACCCTAAGGTCACCCCATACGTTCAGAGGCAAAGCTGCCAGGGCTTGCCGGGAACACCACGGTTTTATTGCCATTGATAAACGCCCGGTGACGCGCATGGGCGTGTATCGCCCGTGCCAAAACCTGGCTTTCAACATCGCGCCCCAAAGACACATAATCCGCCGCAGATTGCGCATGGGTCACCCGCACGATGTCCTGCTCGATAATCGGGCCCTCATCCAGATCTGCCGTCACATAATGTGAGGTCGCCCCAATCAGCTTCACACCACGCTCAAAGGCTTGCTTATAAGGATTCGCCCCTTTGAAAGACGGCAAGAAAGAGTGGTGAATATTGATGATACGGCCTGACATCTTGGTGCACATTTCATCCGAAAGCACCTGCATATAGCGCGCCAAAACAACCAATTCAGCCCCGGTTTCTTCGATCACCTGCATCTGCCGCGCTTCCGCCTCAGCTTTGCTGTCTTTTGTCACCTTAATGTAATGAAACGGAATATCCGCGTTCACCACCGACTTTTGATAATCCATATGGTTTGAAATCACACCGACGATCTCTACCGGCAAGGCCCCAATGCGCGAGCGATACAATAGGTCATTCAGGCAATGCCCAAAACGCGACACCATGATCAAAACCTTCATCTTTGCACCATCGGCAAAGAAGGTAGAGACCATATCGAATTTGTCGCTGATGGGCGCAAATTTGGCTTCCAACGTCTCCAACGATGTCGCTTCGGTGGCTTCAAACGTCAGGCGAATAAAAAACTTCCCGGTTTCCTGGTCATCAAACTGCGCCGAGTCCAAAATATTGCAGTCCATTTCAGCCAAAAAGCCGGAAATAGCTGCCACCAAACCGCGCTGGGACTGGCATTCGACGGTCAATACGTATCTGGTCATGATCTCTTCTTCGCTGATGAGTGTTCGCTATCTGCCAGCCCTAAAAGAAGCCTTTGGGTAAAACAGCCGCATTTCCGACAATTCCCAACACGAAGCCACAGAATTTTTCGACAGCGCAGCACAAAAAGTTCGTTTAGGAAAAAAAATCACCCATCCAGAACAGGATGGGTGAGCTGTAATTCAGAATCGCGCTTCAAAGCTTATTCTTTGTAATGGGCGTCGGTCTTTTGATGCCAGCGCCAGGCATCATTGATCATGGCTTGCAAATTGGAACGCTTTGGCTCCCATCCCAGCTCTGCCACTGCACGGGTCGAGCCAGATACAAGTTTGGTGCAATCCCCCGCGCGGCGATCCCCTTCCACATAGGGCACATCGCGATTGGTCACCGAATGACTATGGGAAATCACCTGCCGCACGGAAAAACCATCCCCCGTGCCCAGATTAAACACCCGACTGTTTTTGCCCTCTTTCAGCCATTTCAGGCCCAGAACATGCGCATCCACCAGGTCGCAAACATGCACATAGTCACGAATGCAAGTGCCATCTGGCGTGTCATAATCCGTGCCAAAAATCGTCAAGGCATCGCGTTTGCCATCAATGGCATCAAGCATCAGTGGTATCAGGTGGGTTTCGGGCTGATGAAACTCGCCAACTTCCGCGTCAGGATCAGCACCAGCCACGTTGAAATAACGGAAAATTACGCTGCGCAGCCCATAGGCCGCTTCAAAGTCGCCCAGAATGTCTTCGATCGCCCGCTTAGAGGCCCCATAGGCGTTGATCGGCAATTGCTGGCTATTTTCATCCAACACAACGTTGTCCTGATCGCCATAGGTGGCGCAGGTCGAAGAAAACACAAAATCCAGACATCCAGCCGCCACGGCCGCCTCGGCAAGGTTCAACGCCCCGGTGACGTTTTCCCGCCAGTACCGACCCGGTTCCTGCATGCTTTCGCCCACTTGGCTTAGGGCGGCAAAATGCATCACTGCAATCGGTTGATAATGCGCAAAGACCTCATCCAAACGCGCCCGATCCAACAAATCGCCGCGCTCTAATGGACCGAATTTGACGGCTTCTGCCCATCCAGTCGAACAATTGTCGAAAGTCACGGGCACAAACCCCGCCTCTCGCAACGCTTTGCAGGCGTGCGAGCCAATATAGCCCGCGCCGCCTGTGACCAGAACATTCTTGTTCATCAATTGCTTTCCTAAGCTTTATTCAGCAGCGCGCTTTGCGGCTGCCAATTCGTTCAGATAGCCCTGCAATTCGTCTTTCAACTCATCGCGCGCCAGGCCAAAGGCAACAGTCGCCTGCAGGAACCCGGCCTTTGATCCGCAATCAAAACGCTGACCGCGGAACCGGAAACCATACACGTTGTCAGATGTTTGAATTTCTTTGGCGATGGCATCAGTCAACTGAATCTCACCACCCGCACCTTCTTCCATCGTGTCCAGATGTGTCAGAACTTCTGGCGTCAGAATATAGCGGCCAATCACCGCCAAATTCGAAGGAGCCGTGCCAGCAGCGGGTTTCTCAACCATACCTTTGACAGCCACCATATTTCCCATGTCTTCCTTCACGTCCAAAACACCATATGACGATGTCTGCTTGGCAGGGACTTCCATTGCAGCAACGACGTTACCGCCAGTTTGCTCATAAGCGTCGACCATCTGCTTAAGGCAAGGCGTATCTGAAGCAATCACGTCATCTGGCAGCAAAACGGCGACCGGTTCGTTGCCAATCAAGCGACGCGCGCACCAAACGGCGTGGCCCAAACCCATTGGCTTATGTTGCCGCACATAGGCCACAGCGCCAGAATCCATATAGGTGTCTTGCAACACTTCCATAAGGTCAGTCTTGCCCTTGCGCTCAAGCTCTGCTTCCAAGGTAGGCGAATGATCAAAATAGTCCTCTAACGCGCTTTTTCCGCGTGAGGTCACAAAAATAAATTCGGTAATGCCAGCCGCACGCGCTTCGTCGATTGCGTATTGAATCAACGGTCGGTCAACCAATGTCATGATTTCTTTAGGGACAGATTTTGTTGCGGGTAAAAAACGGGTGCCGAGACCAGCAACTGGGAAAATGGCTTTTGTGACTTTCTTGTGCATGATCGGTCCTTCCAAGCACTGCAATAATATGAAGCTGTCCTAACACGTAGGTTGAGTTCCGTGAAGGATTCGAATTTCGACTGCCAAACCCATGCATGGCACAGGCATACGTAAGAAATGTTTACTTTCAATTGGTTAAAAAATTTATGGGGAGTTATCGTCAAAAATTCACCCCGAAAGCGTCGAGAAAAATTGTCGCAATAAGCGAAACAGTGCCCAAACCGGCAGCAAATTGTTTACGGCACTCCAGCCAATGAATGCACATGTCGTCTGTCCAGTCCTATAAACACATGCCCAAGTGGCACAGGCATCTCAGCTCTGGCTCGGTTTATCGTTCATCATTTTTCTGGCCAGGGGCAGCTGATGGCGCATCACGACGAATGGCGTTTTTATGCGCAAATTGCAGGTTTATGACCAAATATTGGTATTAAAGATCTCATTTTACTAAACGCTCATTTAAGTTTTGGTACATTAGAGGTATATTTTTGAAACTAAATGTGCCAAAAAAACAGGCAGACTTGTACGAATGAACATGGGTAATTATGACTGATATCTCAAAACTTGCAGAATTGCGAAAGCTTCTAATTGGCATGGAACAGGCGTTAGGTCTTGAAGATCTATCCTCTGTAGAACGCGACATCTATTATGCGGCCAGTGATTTATCCGCGCAAAATTCCGGCGTGCGCACCACTGGATTACTGGCACATACGCTGATGAAAAATGTTTCAAGACCAACATTTTTTCGCGCCTTGAAATCTTTGGTTGGTAAGGGCTATCTTTCACAAAGTGCTATGTCGCGTCGCGGCGTATATACAGTGAATACTCCACGCTCCTAGGCCTCTACTCCTGCAAGGCAATCCATTGAATCTAAAGTCCGTATGTTTGGAAACCGTAACCGCATCTGCGGTCTATCTGGCTGCCTTTTTCCTAACTTTCGAATTCTTAATGCCGGTGCAGGCCATCTTTTTTCCTGACTTCGCAAGCAGCGCTAGTTTGCTATTTCTGCCGCACGGGGTGCGTGTCTTATCAGCTTGGCTGTTGGGCTGGCGCTCGGTCTATGCGCTGCTTCCCGGTGTCTTTCTAACCTACTACCTGCTCGCGGGCGACGATGTTTTCACTACAAGTCGTCTGGCAGGCATTTCGATTTCGGTTCTAACAGCCCCAGCCGTTTTCTACTTGGCAGCCAAACTTGGTTTTGAAGCGCGCATTCGTTCTGATATTCCGCCCTGCTGGCCCTGTGTCATGATGTTGGGAATCATCGCCGGTATCATTGGCGGCATCCTGACCAACATCGCCTTTGGCAGCCCATTGCTTGATTATTTCGCGTTCTTCATCGGCGACACGTCGGGGCTGTTCTTCCTCATGCTGGGGCTCATGTTGCTATTTCGCTCCGAGCGCGCGCGCAGGCAGCGCTAGCACCGCTCAGACCAGCACGCAAACTCCGTCAATTCTATATTAGCCCTGATGCAAATTCAGTCAGTCGCGTAATTTTTGAAGCCATTTTCTGTCAGTTTTGTATTTTTGTTGCGCTGCACCTGCAAAATGATTATGTCACAGTGCAGCAAAATAAGGATGTGATTCATGGCCCATGACGGACAGGAGCTTGCAATGACAAAACCCGTAATCCTCGCTGATCTGCTTCAGCTGACGGCAGCGGCCGTTCCTCCGGTCGAAGCGCTGGTTCTGACGGCCACCGAAAATCTACGTGCAGAGGTTCAGATTGACGGTCGCGTCTCTGGGGCCAAGGTCGAAGAAAACCAAACAGCCGCGCATGGGCTGTCTTGGCTCGCCACCTATGCTCAGGCCCTGCGCCAAATGCAAAACTGGGCAGAGCGCATGCAGGCCGACGGCAAGTTCGGCGAAGTCGAACAGCTGATCCACCAAATCGCCTTTGGCGAATACCTCTGGCAGATCTATGGCGGCATCCCGATGAGCCAGGGCGAAATCATTCGCCTGCAAGATTTGGGCCTAACCCAAGACGATCAACGCGGCCTGATGGAACCCGCCATCATGACCCTGTGCAATCAGGGCAACAGCCAAGCGGCCCGCACCCGCCTGGTGGAATTGATGCAAGAACAGGCGGCCAATATCACCGTTGGCACCTCTGGCCTTGATGACGAACTGGAAATGATCCGCGAACAGTTCCGCCGGTATGCCGTGGAAAAAGTCATCCCCCATGCGCACGAATGGCACCTCAAAGACCAGCTCATCCCACTGGAAGTCATCGAAGAGCTGGCGGAAATGGGCGTCTTTGGCCTGACCCTGCCCGAAGAATACGGCGGTTTTGGCCTCTCCAAGGCCTCGATGGTTGTTGTCACCGAAGAGCTGTCACGCGGCTATATCGGCGTCGGTTCACTGGGCACCCGCCCAGAAATCGCCTCCGAACTGATCCTGTGTGGCGGCACCGAAGAGCAAAAGCAAAAATGGCTGCCCAAACTCGCCAGTGGCGAAGTGCTGCCCACCGCGGTTTTCACCGAACCTAACACCGGCTCCGATCTTGGCTCGCTGCGCACACGCGCCGTGAAAACCAAGGATGGCTATGAGGTTACAGGCAATAAAACCTGGATCACCCACGCCGCTCGCACCCAGATCATGACGCTTTTGGCGCGCACCGATTCAAGCACCGACAACCACAAAGGTCTGTCGATGTTTATCGCCGAAAAAACCCCGGGGACGGACGAAAACCCCTTCCCCTCTGAGGGCATGACCGGCACCGAAATCGAAGTGTTGGGCTATCGCGGCATGAAGGAATATGAACTGTCCTTTGATGGCTTTAAGGTCAAAGAAGAAAACCTGCTGGGTGGCGAGGAAAACAAAGGCTTTAAACAGCTGATGCAGACCTTTGAAAGCGCCCGCATCCAAACCGCCGCCCGCGCCGTTGGTGTGGCCCAGGCCGCTCTGGATGTCTCGATGCAATACGCCATTGACCGCAAGCAATTTGGCAAGTCCCTGATCGACTTCCCACGGGTCTCGGGCAAATTGGCAATGATGGCGGTTGAAATCATGGTCACCCGCCAGCTGACTTATTTTTCTGCCGCGCAAAAAGACAGCGACAAACGCTGTGACCTAGAGGCCGGCATGGCCAAACTATTGGGCGCCCGAGTGGCCTGGTCTGCGGCAGACAACGGCTTGCAAATCCACGGCGGCAACGGTTTTGCGCTGGAATATGAAATCAGCCGCATCCTGTGCGACGCTCGTATTCTGAACATCTTTGAAGGGGCCGCAGAAATTCAGGCTCAGGTCATCGCACGTCGCCTGCTGGGCTGATCCCAAACCACTTCCAAAGCCCCGCGCCTGCCCGTCAGACGCGGGGCTTTTGCGTTTTGCACATCTCGATTTCAGGATAAACCTTGCCACATGCGCATTCTGCGATATTATTTAACAATTCCGTTAAATATAGGAGCACACTATGCGCAGCATCACCATTCGTTACGAATATGACGGCGACGAAGCGCCCTGGCACGACGCCATGCACGCTTTCATAACAGCCCTGAACAATGATCCTGCGGCTCAGAACTTCAACTACCAAGTGACCGTGGCAGAAGATGGCATAACCCGCTTGCATTGGGGCCGCTGGGACAGCGCCGAAACTCTGGCGCATGTGCAAAGCCAAGACTACTTCAAAGCCTTCGCCGCAAAGGTCAAAGGTTTTGCCGACGGTGTGCCAAACAACACGGTCACAAATCTAACGCTCAAAACAGCGAATTGGTGACAACACAACCATCGCCCAGGACCAATCCAATCAGCGATGGCTTCCGCAAGACCATCCTAATTGCTGCAATTGCAAAAGCACCGAGCATTTCGGCCACAGTTTGCCACAAAACGGCGCATATTGCGTGCAGCTAATCGCGCGTGCTCCTGCCCTAAACAGCCGGTAATCCCTTGGGTAACGCAGTAAAAACATGCCTGTTTACAAGGGCTAACAGCAACACTGCTGCACCAACCCCCCTTTCCATGCTTAACGCAGCTCCGCGCCATACGAATACGTATGTTTCATCGCAGCTTGCCCTCATCTGCAAGCCCCCTTACCCAAGCATCATGGCAAAGAATCGACTCTCTCCCGACGACTGGCTGTCTGCCGGTTTCCACGCGCTCAGCGAAAAGGGCCCAGCCGCCCTCAAGGCCGAACCGCTGGCCCGTGCACTTGATACCACCAAGGGCTCGTTTTACTGGCATTTCACCGATGTCCCCAGCTTTCAGACCGCCATGCTCAAGCTTTGGGAAACCCGTGCTTTTGACGATATCAAAGACGCGCTGCACGGCGAGGCCAACCCGGTCAAACGCCTGCGTGCCCTGGAAGTGATCGCCGCCAACAGCACCGGTATTGAACCCGCGATACGCGCCTGGTCTCGGGAAAACACCTTGGTCGCTCAAGCCGTTCAGCGTGTCGACGACCGTCGATTGCAATATATTGCGGACTTGCTCGCGGAAATCGGCTTAACCAACAGCGATTTGCCCCGCATGGTTTACGGGGCCTATATCGGCATGCATGATCTCACAACACGCGACGAAAAACCAAATACAGAGGCGATGGGCACTTTGATCGACCTGATCCTGGCGCTTTATGAAACCGAATGAAAAAACTCTGGCTCTTTGCCATCGTGCTCTGCACGGCTTGCAAGACCGACGAAACGCTTGCCGCCTATGGAGCCGCTGACACCACTTGGCAATTGACCACAATTGACGACAGTGCCTTTGCTGCCAGGGCAACCCTCAACTTTCTGCCAGATGGCTTGGTCCGTGGCCACGCACCCTGCAATTCTTTTACCGCCACGCAAACTGCGCCTTACCCTTGGTTTGAACTGACACCCGTGTTGTCAACCAAACGCGCCTGTAAAGCGCTGCAGGCCGAACGTCGCTTTTTTGCAGCGCTCAGCAAAATGTCACTGGCCGAAATCTCAGGCGATACCTTGATTCTCAGCAATGACGCAGGCCAACTGATGCTGTTTAAGAAAACAGCACTCACAGACGACGGCTAAGCTTGTCCAAAAACCGCGCCCGCGCCTCCGGCAATGGGCGCAAAGACTGGCTATGTGCCAGTTTGTTTTCCAAGAAATATCCCGTCACACCCAGCGCGGCATAAACTTCTGCATCATTGCCGTCGCCCTGCCCCAGCATCACCGGGGGCAACGGTAACAATCTGTCTGCCCAATCCCCGGCACCCGCAGCCGAAACAGCCCGCCCCGATTTGGGTGACACATAGATCAACCCCGCACGCGCGCCGGTCACCGCACAGCAGGACAGATCCAACTGGAACCCCAATTCCTCTAACAAGGCCATTTCCCAGCGCAAATACCCCAAGGGCCAAATGTCGTTTTGTCCCAGCAGATCCAGCAACAGCGCGGTGCGCTGATAAAGCGCCGGCTGCGGCGCGCGTTCAGGCAAGGAAAATCCAACCAAAGCAGTGACTGCATTCAACGCCGCCAACGCAAATCGATCCCCCAATGCCGCCGCCCGGCTGCGCAAAGGTTCAACCTGAAATGATCCGATATGGTCCTCAAGCCGCGCCCGCCAGCGCAGATCCACCTGAGCGCCCGGTTGCAATATCGGCACCATCTTGCGACTGGTTCCGCCGCGCACCACGCCCGCATGACGGCCATGTTCCTGGGTAAATACCTCTAGGATCACAGAGTTTTCACCGTGCTTTCGGGTTGATATGACAATGCCTTGATCGCGCCAGTCCATATTCTCACCCTAGGGTGTCCCCCTGACAGGGTGCAATTGGGTATTTAGATCAAGAACAAAGTCAAAGTGACTTCATCTTTCTAAAAATACTCAAATATCACGCCCTCAATCCGCCAGCCCAGGCTCATCCAACAGATGGCGACCGTCGCGGTCTTCGACTTCGATCACCCAGAGGTCCGGATCAAAGGACCGTTGTTTGGCCACCGCCCCGTCCACATCGGCCTCAAGGCCGTCTGACAGAACCGCCCAGGTGCGCGCGCCGCTCATCAGATCAAAGCTGCGCTGCAAAGCTGTGGCATTGCCATCCAGCGTGTTAAGTTTGACCAGAACCGCACCGGCGGTGTTGTCACCATGCGCCACCACAAAGGCCGGAATGTTTTGCAACCGCAGCCGTGCCAGATAGGCCTGAACCCAAAATTCTGCCGTCAGCCGCGCCATCAGTTGCCGTCTTTGAAATCAAGCCCCATCTCGGAATAGCGTTCGGCATCTTCCAACCAGCCCGGCCGCACTTTCACCTGCAAAAACAGATGCACCTTGCGGCCCAGAAATTCTTCCAGTTCTTCGCGGGCGGCTTTGCCAACGGATTTGATGGTTTCCCCGCCTTTGCCCAACACAATGCCCTTATGGCCATCGCGCATCACATAGATCAACTGATCCACACGGCAAGAGCCATCTTTGCGCTCGTCCCATTTTTCGGTCTCTACCGTCATTTGATAGGGCAATTCCTGGTGCAAACGCAGGGTCAGTTTTTCACGGGTCATTTCAGCGGCAATCATCCGCATTGGCAGATCGGCGATCTGATCTTCCGGGTACAGCCAGGGGCCCTCTGGCAATTCACCTGCCAACCATTTGCGCAACTGATCCGTGCCATGGCCTTTTTCGGCCGAGATCATAAAAGTCTCGACAAAGGCGTAGCGCGCGTTCAGCTCTTTGGTCAGGCCCAGCAGTTTTTCCGTGGCGACTTTGTCGATTTTGTTGATCGCCAGCGCCACCTTGCGGCCAGCGCCAACCTCTTCCAGACCGTCCAGAATGCGCTCGACGCCTTCGGTGATACCACGGTGCGCCTCGACCATCAGAACCACCACATCTGCATCTGCAGCCCCGCCCCAGGCGGCAGCCACCATGGCGCGGTCTAGGCGACGACGGGGTTTGAACAGGCCGGGCGTGTCGATGAACACGATCTGCGCTTCGCCCTGCATGGCAACACCACGGATACGGGTGCGCGTGGTTTGCACCTTATGGGTCACAATCGACACTTTCGCGCCCACCATGCGGTTTGTAAGGGTTGATTTGCCTGCATTAGGCTCGCCAATCAAGGCAACGAATCCGGCGCGGGTCATGCGCTCTCCAATCTGGTCAGCAGGGATTTGGCGGCGGCTTGTTCCGCTTGCCGTTTGCTTCCTGCGGTCGCTTCTTCAGCTTCGCCATTTTCAAGGCGGGCTGCAATGGTAAAGACAGGGGCGTGATCGGGCCCGCTGCGTTTCACCAGCTCATATTTTGGTGGCTGAAAGCCACGGGCCTGCGCCCATTCTTGCAGCGATGTTTTTGGGTCACGCGCATCTGCCTCAACCGTGGTGACACGTTTGCCCCACAGGCGTAAAATCAGCGCGCGCGCCACGTCAAAACCGGCATCCCGATAGACCGCCGCGATCACCGCTTCCATCGCGTCACCCAGCAAGGCCTGCTTGCGGCGTCCACCCGACAGCATTTCAGACCGACCCAGTTTCAACGCCGCCCCCAAATCAATCTCGCGGGCCACATCGGCACAGGCCTCTTTGCGCACCAAAGCATTAAAACGCGGGGCCAACTGGCCTTCGCTTGCGGTTTTATCATGGTCCAAAATGGCCTCTGCCATCACCAGCCCCAAAACCCGGTCACCTAAAAATTCCAACCGTTGGTTATCGGACCGCGTGGCCGAGGACATCGACGAATGGGTGACGGCCCGCACCAACAATTCAGGGGCATCAAATTGATGCCCCAGCCGCTGTTCTAATGCTTTGAGTTCAGCAGAAAGTTTCACTCGATCCCCTTAAAGAAGCGATCACTGCGCCAGGTCCAAAAGGCAAACATAGACCGCCCAGCAGAAGAAAACATGATGCGATCCGCGCGCCCAATCAGGTTTTCAAAAGGCACAAACCCAACACCGCGGTTTTGCTGTGCCACCCGGCTGTCGGTTGAATTATCGCGGTTGTCGCCCATAAAGAAGAAATGCCCCGCAGGCACGGTGAACACGCCGGTATTGTCAACATAGCCGTTTTCGATATTCAAAATCGAATGTTTGACCCCATTTGGCAGAGTTTCGATCAAACGGGTTTTGACACATTTGCCACCATTGCCAACCGGGCCGTTTTCACAGCGCGGCAGACCACCAGCGGGCCCTTGTGGTTCGGAAATCTCTTCAAACAACCCGCCATGCTCTAGCTTTACCGCCGTGCCATTTAAATGCAGCACACCGTTTTTCATCTGGACAGTGTCCCCTGGCAAACCCACCAAACGCTTGATGAAATCATCGCCGGTCACCGGGTGACGAAACACAACCACATCGCCTTGCTCTGGTTCAGACCCAAACAGCCGCGTGTTCTCGCCATCAAATGCGCCACAAAGCTTGCCCGCATCAATGCCCAAGGGCCGGATTGACGGACAGGAGGCATAAGAAAACCCATAGGCCATTTTGTTCACAAACAGAAAGTCACCAATCAGCAGCGTGTCTTTCATCGACCCTGACGGGATCCAAAACGGTTGAAAAAACAGCGTGCGAAAGATCCCGGCGATCAGCAGGGCATAAACAACTGTTTTCACGGTCTCAACAAAGCCGTTGTCTTTTTTCTTGGCTTCGGATGCCATTGGTATCTCTCCGGTTTGGGATGGGGGTTACATGCGCAGGCTAAGGCTTGGTGTCAAGCCGAACTAAGGCTTGTGGCAAGGATCGGTGTGGCCTCGATCACCACAAAGGCCTGCGCCCAAGGGTGATCGTCTGTCAGCGTGACGTGAATGGTGGCCGAATGACCGGCGGGGGTCATGGCGTCCAGCCGGTCTTTGGCCCAACCGGTGACCTGCATCACTGGCTGGCCAGTACGCAAATTGGTCACTGCCATATCCTTCCAGCTGATGCCCATGGCCAACCCCGTACCCAAGGCCTTAGAGCAGGCCTCTTTGGCGGCCCAGCGTTTGGCATAGGTGCCGGCAACATCCTTGCGGTTTTCCGCTTTGCGCTGCTCGATCTCGGTGAAAACCCGATTTTTGAATCGGTCGCCAAAGCGATCCAAGGTACCTTGGATGCGTTCGATATTCGCCAGATCTGACCCGATGCCCAAAATCATTCCAAAATCGCCTCTATTGCGCCAGTGGATTGGTTCAATGCAAATATCAAAGTGCCAGACAGAAATTCATATTCCGGATCATAGGTTGTGACCTCCATTGCAAAGGTCAAACCCAGTGCCGGGTCATATTGCGCCGTCAAAGTCTCAAAATCTGCGCCAGAAAACCCGACCCCGCCAGACACGCCAATGGTCTTGCACTGGCGACCACCCAACGCGTCATAGGGCGGTGACAACAGCAGAATGTGAAACGCGTCTGCCGCAGGTTCAATGGTATCCAACAACGCCAGCCGCACATCGCCATTGGCAAAACTGCGGGTGTTGTCTTGCCATGGTTCCACGATGGCATCCGCACGCGCCCGCCAGTCACAATCGGCAATTTCTTGCGCTGCCGACTGTGTTGCCAAAACGGCAAGACCAATTCCCAAAACCCACCGCATTACACGTCCAATCGCCCTGTCCTAGCTTGCAAAGAGGCCGCGTCCTGAGAGCTGCCAGCAATGCTCCAAGCCGGGATCACCATTCGTATTTCACGACCCACCACCAAACGACCTCATTACCCTAAACTTCAGCGCTGCGAATCGTACGTTTCAACGCCTGAAACGTACAAATTGTACAATTAGGCAAATCTAAATGCTGCGCGCGCCGTCCATCAAGCGACGCATCTCTTTGATAGCCGCATCCATGCCCACAAACATGGCTTCCCCCATCAGAAAATGACCAATATTCAGCTCTTTGATCTCTGGGATTGCGGCTATCGGTTGCACCGTATCATAGGTCAGCCCATGTCCTGCATGCACCTCAAGCCCCAGCGAATGCGCAAAGGTCGCCATCTCTGTCAACCGCACTAGCTCTTGATCACGCTCGTCAAATTTACCCTCGGCATGGAAATCGCAATAGGCACCGGTGTGCAATTCGATTACCTCAGCCCCAATACGATGCGCCGCTTTAATCTGCGGCTGATCTGCGGCGATAAAGATCGACACCCGACACCCCGCGTCCCGCAATGGCGCGATAAAATCCGCCAGTTTATCTTCCTCGCGCACCACGTCCAGCCCACCCTCGGTGGTCTTTTCCTCGCGTTTTTCAGGTACAATACACAGGGCATGTGGCTTGTGCCGCAGGGCAATCGCCTGCATTTCCGTGGTTGCGGCCATTTCAAAATTCAACGGAATCGTCAATGTTTTCATTAACTTATCAATATCATCATCCTTGATGTGGCGACGATCCTCGCGCAGATGCGCTGTGATACCATCCGCGCCGCAGGTCTGTGCCAACACCCCTGCACGCGCCGGATCCGGATAGGCCCCGCCCCGGGCATTCCGCACCGTGGCAACATGATCAATATTCACACCCAAACGCAGCATTGCATTGGCTCCTGACAAAAGATTTCGCCTGAAACTAAGGGGTTGTTCTAAAAACTGAAACCGATTTCTTTAGGGGTCTTCCGATTGGCTCTCAATATTCTCGACGACCTGTGCACTCGCCTGACGCGCTTTTTCCTTAAGTGCTTCAAATTTCGCCTGAATTTTCTTTGCGCGGCGCTTTTGGTACACCCGAATAACCGGCACCGTCAGGTAATAAGCCACAGTTGCCGCAGCGATTCCGGGCAGGATTCCACCAATCAAATAGGGGTAAAACACCTCACCCCAAAAAATCGACAACCCATGCCAATCCATATCAGCATCGGTGAACAGCGCCCCGATATTGTTCAACAAATCTGTGGCCGCATTGGCAAACTTACCAACAAGCGTGCCCTTGTCGCCCTCTTCAAAGGTTGTTCCCAGCAAAAAATGCCCTGTTTTCAAAGAGATAATTCCAACAGGCAGATAGGTCAGAGGGTTGCCAAAAAACGTCCCCAATAAAGCCGCAAGCAAATTACCCTGCACCGCCCGCGCCACAATTGCGGCAATGATAAAATGCATACCGTAAAATGGCGTAAACGTCGCAAACACCCCGGCCCAGATGCCCCGCGCGATCCGTTCGGGCGAGCCGGGCAAGCGCCGCAGGCGATGCCTTATATAATAAAATGCACGCGTCCAACCACCGCGAGGCCAGAAGAAATCCAATATTATCTGTAGGATAGGTCGTCTGTCTCGGCGCTTAAATACCACGTCCCCACCCTACTCCTTGGCCGAATATGGCAATCTGCCAAGGCCAGGATCCCGGAAACGTTCAATGGCAGCCACTTCGGCTTCGGCCTGCAAAGCCAGCATAAGCGAATGCAAATGTTCGATATTGCGCAATTCAACATGCAGCAAAAGCCGATAAAAATCGGGTTTTCTGTCGGTGAATTCAAGATTTGAAATATTGGCTTTGTTTTCACCAATCAACGTGCAGATCCGTCCCAACACACCAGCATCATTGCCAATCGTCAAATCAAGTGTCGTGCCATAAACCGGTTTGTGCCGCCCAACCTGCCAGCGCAGATCCAACCAGCGTTTGGGTTGATCTTCATAGTTGGTCAAGTTGTCACAATCAATGGCATGCACCACCACCCCGTGCCCACGGTGGCTAATGCCCACGATGCGTTCACCTGGCAAAGGTTCGCAACACGGCGCACGATCAAAGCTCTGATCCGACGACAGGCCAATCACAGCAGCTTCAGCGGCAACCTCGTCGCTGTCGTCAGTGGCCAGTTCTGGATACACCGCTTCAACAACTTCATTTGCATTGATTTCCGCACTGCCTAACCGTGCCAGCAAAGTATCGCGATCATCCAACCGCATTTGTTTTGCCGCCATATCCAGCACTTTGTCGGTCGGCTTCCTGCCCACATGCTCAAAGGCCGCCCGCGCCAGTTCAAACCCAAGCTTCACAAAACGCTCATGGTCCAATTCCCGCAAGGCACGGCGAATAGCCGATTTGGCCTTACCCGTTGTCGCAACATCCAGCCAGGTGGCCTGCGGCATTTGCCCGACAGCAGTAATGATTTCAACAGATTGCCCATTTTTAATCCGTGTCCATAAAGGCACGCGAATATGGTCAATCTTCGCCCCGACACAGGCATTGCCGATCCGGGTGTGAATTGCATAGGCGAAATCAATAGGCGTTGCACCACGCGGCAATTTCACCACGTCCCCCTTGGGTGAAAAGCAGAACACCTGATCCTGATACATCTCTAATTTGACAGCTTCCAGAAAATCCGCGTGATCTTCTTCGGTGTCAAATTGCTCTGTCAGCGACCGAATCCAACGCGCCGGATCTACTGCAAAGGGATTTTCGCCACGGACACCGTCGCGATACGACCAATGCGCGGCCACCCCGGTTTCCGCCACATCATGCATCTGGCGCGTGCGGATCTGCACTTCGACCCGCCGGCCATCCCGTCCAGAAACCGTGGTATGAATTGACCGGTACCCGTTAGATTTGGGCTGACTAATATAGTCCTTAAAGCGCCCCGGCACAGCCCGCCATCGCTGGTGAATCGCCCCAAGCACCTGATAACAATCATTTTCATCAGCGGTCACAATCCGGAAACCATAGATGTCAGACAATCGCGAAAAGCCCTGATCTTTGGCCTGCATCTTGCGCCAAATCGAATAGGGCTTTTTTGCCCGTCCGATCACTTCGGCCTGAATGCCAGCTTTGTCCAGCACCTGTATCATGTCACCCGTGATGCGTTGCACCACATCGCCGGTCTCTTTTTGCAAAGTGATAAAGCGGCGTATGATCGACGCTCGACCATCTGGGTTCAACACTTTGAACGCCAGATCCTCAAGCTCTTCGCGCATCCACTGCATCCCCATGCGCCCAGCCAAAGGCGCATAGATATCCATGGTTTCGCGGGCTTTCTGGATTTGTTTCTGAGGCCGCATCGCACGAATAGTGCGCATATTGTGCAACCTGTCAGCCAGCTTGACCAAAATCACCCGCAGGTCTTTGGACATTGCCATAAACAGTTTGCGAAAATTTTCGGCCTGTTTGGTCTCGGTCGACGACAGTTGTAGATTGGTCAGCTTGGTCACACCGTCCACAAGCAAGGCGTTCTCTTCGCCAAACCGCCGTGCAACCTCTGAAAACGACGCTTTGGTGTCTTCAATCGTGTCGTGCAACAAGGCGGTAATAATGGTGGCATCGTCGAGTTGCTGCTCTGTTAAGATCGCAGCAACTTCGACCGGATGCGAGAAATAGGGTTCGCCGGAATGCCGGTACTGACCCTCATGCATTTCGAGGCCAAAATCATAGGCCTCGCGAATTAGTTTTTCATTCGTCTTGGGGTTATAGGCCCTGACAAGTTCGACCAGATCGTCAGCCGGAATCATGTAGCCCCTTCTCTATTCCCCTGGGCTTAGCCCTGGCCTTGAGCTTCCATCAACGCACGCAGCAGCTTTTCTTCTGACATATCGTCATCAGACGGTTTGTCAGCTGATTCAGCCCCCATCAACAAGGCCATCGAATCTTCTTCTGGCTCGTCGACCTCAATCTGGTTCTGATTGCTTTCAATCAGACGCTCACGCAGTTCATCAGCGGTTTGAGTCTCATCCGCAATCTCACGCAAGGACACAACTGGGTTCTTGTCGTTGTCACGTTCAATCGTGATCGCGGAACCCGCAGAAATTTCACGCGCACGATGCGCGGCAAGCATAACCAGCTCGAAACGGTTCGGAACCTTATCTACGCAATCTTCAACGGTGACGCGGGCCATCGGGGCTCTCCATTGTCAGTATGGGATTAGAAACCGAGTACTTAGGCTGGAATCGCGCCAGTTACAAGCACATAGTCACAGTGCAATCACCTCTTCTCGCTCACTTTTTGGCAAGTTTGCGACCATTTCGGCAACAGTTTGCCCAGAAACCGGATGAACCCAGTCCGGCACAATGTCCATCAGGGGAATCAGCACAAAGGCGCGGTCTTGCAAACGGGGATGTGGCAAAATCAGCTCTGTTGGTGTTTCAACTTGCTGTTGTTGCAGATCAAGGGTCTGCCAATAGCGGTATCGCGCCTTATTCGGCAATATGGTTTGGTCCTGCGCGATCAAATCAATATCCAGCGTGCGCGCGCCCCATCGCTCCTCTCTGACCCGCCCTGATTCGGCCTCAATTTGGTGCAACAAAGCCAACATGTCCTCGGGGGAATGATTCGCCCGAATCAGGGCCGCGGAATTGACAAAATCCGGCCCCGCTCCAGCTGGAAATGCAGGGGTCCGAAAGGGCCTACTCTCCCTTAAGAAGATCACACCTGCGGACACCAACGCCTTGCGCGCGAAAAGAATTGTCTCTTTCGGAGACCCCAAGTCAGAATTAGCGTTACCACCAAAGGCGATAATGAATTTTTTTTGTCTTTTCATTAAATTCTATCCCTTAGGATACCCCTTCATACCGATGACAAAGGGGACTGCCCCTTGCAGCCATGAAAAAAATCTTTAGCTTATAAGGTTAGTCGCGCCCAGTATTTTCACACTCACGGACATTTTGGCGCGGCGTTTTACTGGAAGGACATTTAATGTTTTATAAGGACGAACGGCTTGCGCTGTTCATAGATGGTTCAAACCTGTATGCGGCGGCCAAATCGCTCGGGTTTGACATCGACTACAAGCTCCTTCGGACCGAGTTTATGCGTCGCGGCAAGTTGTTGCGTGCGTTCTACTATACCGCACTTCTAGAGAATGACGAATACTCTCCTATTCGCCCTCTGGTTGACTGGCTTCACTACAATGGTTTCACCATGGTGACCAAACCGGCGAAGGAATATACCGATAGTCAAGGCCGCCGCAAAGTCAAAGGCAACATGGATATTGAACTGGCCGTGGACGCGATGGAGCTTGCTCCGCACGTTGACCACATTGTGCTGTTTTCGGGCGATGGGGATTTCCGCCCGCTGATAGCCAGCCTGCAGCGGCAGGGCGTACGCGTCTCTGTTGTATCAACCATCCGCAGCCAACCCCCGATGATCTCTGATGAACTGCGCCGTCAAGCAGATAACTTTATCGAGCTTGAGGGGCTAAAAGACGTGATTGGCAGACCACCGCGCGACCCGATCCCAGGCGAACGCGAAATGGAGTATACGCCAGTTTCATAAAATCAACCGGGGTCCTGCACTCCGGTTTTTTTTTTGCTTGCACACGATTCTTAGTTTCTAGAATTTTGAACTTCGATCACGCGCTGTGGCCATGTGCTCTTGATAAAGGCCAACACATCCAAGATTTCTGCGTCCGCCAATTGATCTGCAAATCCGGGCATATTGCTTTGATAGCCGCCTCCTACAACCGCAGAAGAGCCAAATTTTGTGATTTGAAACAACAAAAGGTCTGCGTGATGCCAGGTGTGACCCGTTTCATCATGCGGTGGCGCGGGCAACATGCCTTGCGCATCTCTCTCTCGCCAGTTTTCCTGCCCGCGCAAATCTGTGCCGTGGCATGTAGCACAATACTCCTGATAAAGCCCGCGCCCATTTTGTACCCGCGTTTGATCTGAATAAGGCAAAAATTGCTCTGCCCAGATTTTCGTTCCAAATCCAGCCATGGCAGTCACCAACAGGACAATTTTCAGTTTCGGCATTTTCGTTCCTTTTTTTTGCAGATTTCCTGCTTCCCCCGCTGGAAGGTCAAGCGCTATATCTGGACGTGCCCCAGTAATGCGCATACCTAAGTGACATAAACAAAAGGGCCCCCAGATGACAAAATCTCCGCTCACCATTTATCTCGCCGCCCCGCGCGGTTTCTGCGCGGGCGTTGATCGTGCAATCAAGATCGTGGAAATGGCGCTGCAAAAATGGGGCGCACCTGTCTATGTTCGCCACGAAATCGTGCACAACAAGTTTGTGGTCGACGGGCTGCGCGACAAAGGGGCGATCTTTGTCGAAGAGCTGTCAGATTGCCCCGATGATCGCCCGGTTATCTTTTCCGCCCATGGCGTGGCCAAAATTGTCCCCGCCGAAGCGCAACGCCGCAATATGGTCTACGTTGATGCCACCTGCCCTCTGGTGTCTAAAGTACACATCGAAGCAGAGCGCCATTCCGACGCCGGCCTGCAAATCATCATGATCGGTCATGCGGGCCACCCTGAAACCATCGGCACGATGGGGCAATTGCCCGATGGCGAAGTTCTTTTGGTTGAAACCGAAGAAGACGTCGCCACAATCCAAGTGCGCGACCCCGAACAGCTGGCATTCGTCACACAAACCACATTGTCTGTGGATGACACGGTCGGCATCGTCAAAGCACTGAATGCACGCTTTCCAAAAATCGTTGGCCCACACAAAGAAGACATCTGTTATGCCACAACCAATCGCCAACTGGCGGTCAAAGCCATGGCCGAGAAAGTCGATGCCATGCTGGTGGTCGGCGCTCCAAATTCATCCAATTCACGCCGCTTGGTCGAAGTGGGCGCAAAAGCAGGCTGCTCCTATTCCCAACTGGTGCAGCGCGGCAAAGATATTGATTGGCGTGCCTTAGAGGGCATCACGGGCATTGGTATCACCGCCGGGGCCTCTGCCCCCGAAGTTTTGGTGAATGAGGTTATCGACGCTTTCCGATCCCGGTTCGAAGTCACGGTCGAAATTGTTGAAACCGCCGTTGAAACCGTTAATTTCAAGGTGCCACGGGTTCTGCGCAACCTCGAAACATCAGCACCATGATATCTGGCCAATTCTCAATCACAGCCAGATTTTTACCGGCTTAAATGAGGTGCTAAATGGATGAACCGCCGCTTTGCCGCGGTTTTTGCGACGCTGGCTGGAAAGCTGGCAACCGAGCGCGGGTAATTTTAACCTTTACGGCCCCCAAGACTTTTGGGTATCGCCGTCACCATGGCTGATTTGATTGCATATACCGATGGCGCATGTTCCGGAAACCCAGGCCCGGGGGGCTGGGGGGTCTTGCTGCGCGCAAGCGATGGCGACACCATTTTGAAAGAACGCGAACTTTCAGGCGGAGCCGCGGAAACCACCAACAATAAGATGGAGCTGATGGCCGCCATCCAAGCGCTTGAAACGCTCGAACGTCCCAGCACGCTGACCATTGTCACCGACAGCGCCTATGTCAAAAATGGTGTAACCGGCTGGATTCACGGCTGGAAGCGCAATGGCTGGCGAACATCGTCCAAAAAACCCGTGAAAAACGTCGACCTGTGGCAACGACTTGATGCCGCACAAGAGCGCCACGACGTCACATGGGAATGGGTCAAAGGCCATGCGGGTCACCCAGAAAATGAAAAAGCCGACGAGCTGGCCCGTGCTGGCATGGCCCCGTTCAAACCCGCCAAAAGCAAATGACCGCGCTTGGCTTTCTCGATTTCGCCTCGGTCTTTATCTTTGCCCTGACCGGTGGTCTGGTGGCCAGCCGCGCTCAGCTTGATCTGGTCGGCTTTGCCTTTGTGGCCTGCCTGACCGCGGTGGGCGGCGGCACCCTGCGTGATCTGCTTTTGGGCCGCGATCCGGTGTTTTGGGTTGGCCAGCCCGGCTATATCCTGCTGGCCACCGGGGCCGCGCTGCTGGTGTTCTTTACCGCGCATTATCTGGAAAGCCGTTATCGCACTTTGCTATGGCTCGACAGCGCGGCCTTGGCCGTGGCGGTCACAGCTGGCACCGGTGTCGCGATGGATCTGGGGCACAGCCCCGTCATCATTGTTCTGATGGGGATCAGCACCGGCTGCATGGGTGGCCTGATGCGCGACGTGGTTTGCAACGAAGTCCCGCTTTTGCTCAAACAAGGCGAAATCTATGCCACCGCCGCTTTTGTCGGGGCAAGCAGTGCTGTGCTGGCGGCATGGCTTGGGCTAAGCGGCCTACCTGTTTTGATCATCTGCGCGGTTGCCACATGGGTCTTGCGCGCAGGCTCCATGTGGTTTGGCTGGAGCCTGCCAGTCTATAAAGCCCGCCCTCCGCGCAATTAAGCCCGTCTCTGGCTAGCCAAGCAATTTGCCTTTCGGCAGCGCAAAGCCCAGCAAAAAGACCTCAGCGTCCTGCGCACCTTTGCCCGCGCGCTGCAAGCGCAGCAAAGACACAGCACCTTGACCACAGGCGACCGTCAACTTGTCATCCAACAGGCACCCAGGGGCCCCATCTGCGGCAACAATCCGAGAGGCCAGCACTTTAATTCGCTGCCCCTCAACCTCGCACCAAGCACCCGGAAATGGCGACAGCCCGCGAATTTGCCTGTCAACAACCTCGGCGGGCTGCGTCCAATCAATACGAGCCTCGGCCTTGTCGATCTTTTGCGCATAGGTCACGCCGTTCTCAGATTGCGGTTCTGGCTCTAGCTCTGGCAAATGCGCCAAAGCATCGACAATCGCCTTGGCCCCAATCTGGCTTAGATGATCATGCAATTGCGCCGTGGTTTCTTCGGCACCAATTGCGGTGGTCTGGCGCAACAAAACCGGGCCTGTATCCAGACCCGCTTCCATTTGCATGATGCAAACCCCGGTTTCGGTATCGCCCGCCATAATCGCGCGATGAATGGGGGCCGCCCCTCGCCAACGCGGCAGCAGACTGGCGTGAATATTCAAACACCCATGTATCGGCGCATCCAAAATCGCTTGCGGCAAGATCAACCCATAGGCCACAACCACCGCCACATCCGCCTTCAAGGCCTCAAAATCGGCCAAAGCCTCTGCCGTGCGCAGAGAAACCGGATAGCGCACCGTCAGCCCCAAGGCCTCTGCACGGGCCTGCACAGGGCTGGCACGTTCTTTCTTGCCGCGCCCCGCAGGCCGAGGCGGCTGGCTATAAACCGCCACCACGTCGTGACCGGCCTCAACCAATGCGTCCAGCACCGGAACAGAAAATTCTGGCGTGCCCATAAAAATAACGCGCATCGTGACCTCGTCTCAAATTGCCAAACAAGCCAGCCTGATCAGCGTTGCATTTTCTTTGATTTATTGATCAGCATTTCGCGTTTTGTGCGGCTTAGGTGATCAAAGTACATTTTACCGTCGATGTGGTCGATCTGATGCTGAACAGAGGTCGCCCAAAGCCCAACAAAATCCTTTTCCACCATAGCGCCCAGTTCATCCATATAGCGCACCGTCACCGCGCGCGGACGTGAAATTTTGGCCGACACGCCCGGTAAATTTGGGCTGGCTTCTTCGTGCTCACGCGGCTCGACAGATTTGTGCAAAATCTCTGGGTTGGCCATTTTCACAACTTGCGCACGTTCCGAGGACGCATCCACCACAATCAAACGCTGCAACACGCCAATCTGATTGGCCCCCATGCCAACACCGGGCATGGCTTCCATCGTGTCAATCAGATCCTGCCAAACAGCACGCTCTAGATCGGTGATCTCTGTCACCGGCTCTGCAACCGTTCTTAAGCGCCGATCGGGCCAAAACAAACAGGGACGAACAGTCATGCGCGGGCCCTCTCACGTTTCATTTTAGCAGATTTACGGGTCATCATCTGCCGTTTCATCGGACCCAGATAATCAATAAACAACTTGCCGTTCAAATGGTCGATCTCATGTTGCACACAGGTCGCCCACAAACCATCAAAGTCTTTCTCTTGCGGGTTGCCGTTCTCATCAATCCAGCCCACGCGCACATCAGACGGGCGCGTCACCTCTGCAAATTGCTCAGGAATAGACAAACAGCCTTCTTCATAGGTGTTTTGGTCATCAGACGACAACAGCACCTCTGGGTTAAACATCACCACCGGCTCTGGTTCACCCTCTTTGATGCAATCCATCACAATCAAGCGCGACAACACCCCAATCTGAGGCGCAGCCAGGCCAATTCCGGGCGCGTCATACATGGTTTCCAGCATATCTTTTGCCAGCAAGCGCAAGTCATCCGACAAATCCGCAACCGGATCACAAATTTTTTTCAGCCGCGGATCGGGGAGTATCAAGATAGATTTCAACATGCGGTTGACATAGGCCAAGGCGCAGCGTTCTGCAACGGCTCTTGCACTTAGACGGCAATTCGATAGCGTGCGCCAAAGCGTCAGATGTAACTCAAAGGAAAACCCCATGAATTTTGACAAGCCCATCAATCGCGTTGGCAGCCAATCCTCAAAATGGGATTTGATGCAGCGCGGCTTTGGCGTCGATCCAAAAGACGGCATTGCGATGTGGATTGCAGACATGGATTTTGAAGCACCCGGCTTTTTACAAGCCGCCACCCAGGGGCTGATTGAAAAGGCCAACTATGGCTATTTTTGTGGCATGGAGTCGTTTCACGAAGCCGTCGATTGGTGGATGCGCACGCGCCACGATTGGTCCGTGAAACCAGAGTGGACCTTTGTAACTTTTGGGTTAGGCCACGGCATTGCGACCACATTGCAAGCCTTCACTAACCCCGGCGACCACATCGTGACTTTCACCCCGGTCTATCATGAATTTCAGGCCAAGATCGAAAAGACTGGTCGCGTGAACCTGCAATTGCCTTTGGTTCAAGACCAAGACGGTCTGTATCGCATGGATTTTGACGCCTACGACGCGCAGATGACCGGCAAAGAAAAAGTGCTGTTGATCAGTTCGCCCCATAATCCGGCCGGGCGCGTGTGGGAACAGTCAGAGCTCACCGCCATGGCGGCTTTTTGCCAAAAACACGATCTGCTGCTGATCTCGGATGAAATTCATCAAGACCTGACCTTTGCCGGGCAAAAGCATCTGACCGCAGCCCGCGCGATGCCAGAAATTCTGGATCGCCTGATTGTCACAACCGCTGCGTCCAAATCGTTTAACATTGCCGGTGCGCGCACCGGCTGTGTGATTATTCCAGATGCAGGCCTGCGGGCTCGGTTTGAACCCTTCTTTAATGGGTTTGACATCAGTCCCAACCTGTTGGGCACCGAACTGACCAAGGCCGCATATTCCCCAGCAGGCGCAGAATGGCTGGATGCCCTCAATGTTTATCTCGAGGGCAACTACACCATTTTCAAAGCCGCGCTTGATGCCATTCCCGGACTGAACCTTATGCCGATGCAATCCACCTATCTATCTTGGGTCGACACCAAAAACACCGGCCTGTCCCGCGAAGAGGTGCGCAATCGGGTTTATAAAACCGCCCGAATCGCAGCAACGCCTGGGCACAGCTTGGGCAAAGGCGGCGAGACTTTTCTGCGCTTTAACTTCGGCACCCAGCGCGCCCTTGTAACCGAGGCCGCCCAGCGCCTGACAGATGCATTTGCTGATCTGCGTTAGTTCAAAATCAGCAAGCGAGGACCAGTTTCACGAAGTGCCACGCCTGCCCAAAACCCATATCTGCTTTAGATCTGGTCCGTCTGATCCGTGACCAGGGCCACCGGCGCGCCGTCTTCCCGAACAAAATCCAGCGGCGGCGTGTTTCGAGCCGCCGTCGCGCGCTTGAACTCATAAAACATTTCGTCGCCATCCTCGACCGAGGCCACCACCAAACACTGGTACAAATGCCGCGCGCCATCATACAGATCCACCAAGCCGCGCAGGTTTGGGGCCCTTTCAACGTCCAGCGTGAACCCATCGTCCTGAAAGCGCAAAACCGGATAGATTTCACCGTCCACACGCACCCGCAAACGGTTTTTCCGTTTCAAACCAGATTTTCTGGCCGCATCCAGCCCGGCCTGGACTTCTTTTGATAGATACGTGGTCATCGCTTTCTCCGCTTCAACAAAATAGTCGCCTCTAAGATCCATGCGCGTCAAGAGTATCATCTTGAAACCCCTGCCATCTGTGCGCAAACGCGCAACACCTCTGCGAAACGCGCAATTGCGCGATACCGCTTTCCAGCTAGATTAAACCGTAATTATGAAGGAGAGACGAATGGGATTGCTTGTTGATGGCCAATGGGTCGACCAATGGTATGACACCAAAAGTACCGATGGCAAATTCGTGCGATCCGCAGCGCAATTTCGCAACTGGATCACCCCAGATGGCGCAGCCGGCCCCGCGGGCGCAGCAGGTTTCAAAGCCGCCTCAGGGCGCTATCATCTTTATGTCTCTTATGCTTGCCCCTGGGCACATCGCACTTTGATTTTCCGCCAACTCAAAGACCTTGCACCGCATATTTCGGTTTCTGTGGTGCATCCCGACATGCTGGACAAGGGCTGGACTTTTGAACAAGACACCGCCGGAGCCACTGGTGACACGCTGCATAACAGCACCTTTGCGCACCAGATCTACACACGGGCCGACCCCGGCTATTCCGGCCGCGTCACCGTGCCTATCCTATGGGACAAGCAGCAAAACACCATCGTGTCCAACGAAAGCTCGGAAATCATCCGCATGTTCAACAGCGCGTTTGACGACATCACCGGCAACACATCCGATTTCTGGCCAACCCGTGACCGTGACGCCATCGAAGAGGTCAACCAGCGCATCTACAGCAACATAAACAACGGTGTCTACAAATGCGGTTTTGCCACCTCGCAAAGCGCCTATGACGCCGCCGTTGTGCCGCTGTTTGACACGTTGGACTGGCTCGAAAACCGGCTCACGACCCATCGTTATGTGATGGGCAACACGCAAACAGAGGCCGATTGGCGGCTGTTCACCACACTGGTGCGGTTTGATCCGGTCTATCACCTGCATTTCAAATGCAATCGCAAACGGTTGATAGATTACCCAAACCTCTGGGCCTATACGCGTGACCTGTACCAAACCCCGGGTGTGGCAGATACTGTGAACATGGCGCATATTGTGCGCCACTATCACTACAGCCACGACTCCATTAACCCGCACCGGATCATTCCGATCAACCCAACCATTGACTTTATGGCCCCACACAATCGCGCCTAGCCGCTGCAACACCCACAAAGCGTCCCACGCGGCGGGCAAAATACCGCGCCTCAGGCGTCCCCTTTGACCCGCCGCCCTGCCACCCCCTTGCCAAACGGCGTAATTTCCGCGAACACAGCCCAGCGCTAGGTCGGAGACAAACATGTCCAAGGTTCGGGATCACGGGGGCGGCTTGGATGCTGCCATCCATACATATGGTGGCAGCCGAGAGACTTGGCTTGACCTCTCTACCGGGATCAATCCACAGCCCTACCCACTGCCCGAATTCACCGCCAACGACTGGGGCGCTTTGCCAGACCGCAAAGCCCAGAATGATTTGCTCACCGCCGCCCGCACCTTTTGGAACGTGCCAACCTCAGCTGCGATCCTTGCGGCACCCGGGGCCTCAAGCCTGATTGCGCGCCTGCCAAATGTCTTGCCCGGTCAGAATGTCGACATCCCCAAACCCACCTACAATGAACATGCCGCCGCCTATCAGGCTCAGGGGTGGCGAGAACAACAGGCCAACGCGGATCTGCGCGTGCTTGTGCATCCCAACAACCCAACCGGCCATTTCTGGTCAACCGCGGATCTGACCGGCGCATTCAATGTGGTGGACGAAAGCTTTTGCGACATCGCGCCAAATGCATCGATGATCGCGCAAGCTGCGCAGGAAAACTGCCTGATCCTGAAAAGCTTTGGCAAATTCTGGGGTCTTGCGGGCCTGCGTCTGGGCTTTGTCATTGGCAACCCAGATATACTAGCCAAACTGCAAGACAGCATTGGCCCTTGGGCGGTGTCTGGCCCCGCCCTGCGCACCGCCACCGCCGCACTTAGCGATCATGACTGGGCAGGCAAAACCCGCAACCGATTGGCCCAAGACAGCCAACGGCTTGACGCGCTAATGACCCAACAGGGGGCAACGATCGCGGGCGGCTGTGATCTCTTCCGTCTCTATCACGTCGACAAGGCGCAGTCCTGGCAGGACCGCCTTGCAAAACACCATGTCTGGAGCCGGATCTTCCCTTATTCCGACACCTATCTCCGCCTTGGCTTGCCCCCCCAGGATCGTTGGGATCAACTGAGCAAGGCCCTGAACGGATGATGATATGAGCACCGCAGCGATCTTGGCCCTCGCCTTGCTACTGGACGCCGCCCTTGGGGAACCAAAGTGGCTTTGGGACCGCATTCCACACCCCGCTGTCGTGATCGGCAACGCCATTTCCTGGGCGGAAAAAAGGCTCAATACAGCGCCTTCTCAGCGCCTAAAAGGTGCCGTTCTGGTGGTTGGCCTGGTGCTTGCCGCTTGGGTTTTGGGCAAATTCGTGGGTCTGTTTGGCTGGCTGCCCACCCTGGTGCTCACCGCCATCCTTCTGGCCCAGCGCGCCCTTGTGCAGCACGTACAAGACGTTGGCGACGCCCTACGGCTGTCGCTTGGCGACGGGCGCACCGCTGTGGCCAAGATCGTCAGCCGCGACACCCAACAGCTTGACGAGGCTGGGGTCAGCCGCTCTGCCATTGAAAGCGCCGCTGAAAACCTTTCGGATGGGGTCATTGCCCCGGCGTTCTGGTTCCTGATCGCCGGATTGCCCGGCCTCCTGATCTACAAAGCAGTGAACACCGCAGACTCGATGATCGGATATCGCTCAGAGCGCTACAAAGACTTCGGCTGGGCCGCTGCCAAACTCGACGACGTTATGAATTGGCTGCCCGCCCGCCTAACCGCAGCACTGATAGCCTTCACCCGCAATGGCCTGTCTGCCTGGTCTGACATTCGCCACGACGCCGGGTTTCATAAATCACCCAATGCAGGCTGGCCCGAAGCTGCAATGGCCCGCGCCCTAAATGTCGCCTTGGCTGGCCCCCGCGCCTATGATGGTGAAATGCGCGATTTCCCCTATGTGCACGAATTTGGCCAGCTTGAAATTGGCCCGAACGCCATTGATCGGGCCTGCACAGCCCTATGGCGGGTCTGGGGCCTTTTCCTGCTGTTTGTCTTTGCACTCGCTTTGATCTGACATTGCGAAACTCTATGCAGATGCTAGTCTGCGCCAAAGTTTGATAAGAGGTTTTTATGCGTTTTGCCGTTTCTCTCGCCACCTTGGTCTTGCTGGCCAGCGCTGCCACAGCCAATGCCAAATGTGGCGGCTCTTTTTCAGGGTTCGTAAAGGGCCTTAAGGCCGAAGCCACCGCAATGGGCCATGCGCCAAAAACCGTGAACCGCTTTTTCGCCAATGTCGCGCAGGATCCACGCACCCTAAGGGCTGATCGCGCACAAGGCGTATTTCAAAAACCATTTCTCGAGTTTTCGCAAAAACTGATCAGCTCTAACCGCCTAAATGTCGGCAAGTCCAAGGCCAAACAGCACGCCAATACCTTCAATCGTATTGCGCAAGACTATGGCGTGTCTCCGGGTGTGCTGCTGGCCTTCTGGGCGTTTGAAACCGATTTTGGCGGCTTTCAAGGTGATTTTAATACCCTAAATTCGCTGGTCACGCTGGCGCATGACTGCCGTCGCCCCGAATTGTTCCGCCCTCAGGTTTTTGCCGCCCTCGAACTTTATGAACGGGGCAATTTTTCACCGACCAAAACCACCGGTGCCTGGGCAGGCGAAATTGGCATGGTGCAAATGCTGCCAGCAGACATCATCGAAAACGGTGTGGATGGCGACGGCAACGGCACGGTCGAATTAAAAACCTCTGCCACCGATGCGCTGATGTCTGGCGGCAAAATGCTGCAAAACCTCGGTTGGAAAAAGGGTCAACCTTGGCTGCAAGAAGTCACCGTCCCCAATCAGATGGATTGGTCCCTGTCGGGACTGAACACCACAAAATCCACCAGCGACTGGGCGCGTATGGGCATCAAACCCCGTCAAGGAAAACTGGCCAAGCTGCCTGCCTCGCTGATTTTACCACAGGGCCGCAAGGGTCCGGCCTTTTTGGCCTACCCGAATTTCAAAGTGTATTTCGAGTGGAATCAAAGCTTTATCTACGTCACCACCGCCGCCTATTTCGCCACCCGCCTCGAAGGGGCCGCCCCCTATAATCAGGGCAACCCAGAACCTGGTTTGGCAGGGCAGCAAATGAAGCAGCTACAAAGAAAACTGCAAAATCGTGGGCACGATGTGGGCAAGATCGACGGCATCCTAGGGGCCAAGACCCGCAATGCCGTACAAGCAGAGCAACGACGTCTTGGCCTGCCTGCGGACGCATGGCCAACCGCCACTTTGCTGAACAAGCTTTGATTAAGCCACCAGTGTTTCTGCGGCTTTCAGGTCAACAGAAACCAGCTGGCTGACCCCTTGTTCCTGCATGGTCACGCCAAACAGGCGGTCCATGCGGGCCATGGTCACCGCGTGGTGGGTTATGATCAAAAAGCGGGTTTCCGTCTGGCGGCACATCTCATCCAGCAAATCGCAAAACCGCGTTACATTCGCATCATCCAAGGGCGCATCCACCTCATCCAGCACACAAATCGGAGCCGGATTGGCCAGAAAGACCGCAAAGATCAACGCCATGGCCGTCAGGGTCTGCTCCCCGCCTGACAACAGCGACAAGGTCGACAGTTTCTTGCCCGGAGGTTGACACATAATCTCTAGACCGGCGTCCAGCGGATCATCGCTTTCAACCAGCACCAAATCCGCTTCGCCACCGCCAAATAGATGTTTGAAAAGCAGGGTAAAGTTGCTGTTTACCTGCTCAAAGGCCGTCAAAAGCCGCTCGCGACCTTCGCTGTTCAAACTGGCAATGCCCGCGCGCAGCGTGCTGATGGCCTGTTCCAGATCAAGCTTTTCCGCCGCCAATGAATCATGTTCTTGTTGAACCTCCCGCGCGTCTTCCTCGGCCCGCAGATTCACGGCCCCCAAGGCATCACGTTGCCGTTTCAAACGGTTCACATCCGCTTCGATGGCATGACTGTTTGGAATATCCTCTGGCGTGACATCCAGCGACGCCAAAAGCGCCTCTGGCGTTAGGTCCATATCGTCGCGAATACGGCCAGTGGCGGTGGCAACGGTTTCGCGCGCCGCATCCGCCAATGCCTCGGCACGGGCCCGCGATTCCCGCACTTCCGAGGCCGACCGCTCTGCAACTCTTTCGGCCTGTTCCGCCACGCGCAGCCCGGTTTCCGCCTCTGCAAGCACATCACTGGCGTTGCTGCGGCGCAGCTCTGCGTCTTCGATCGAAATCGTCAGCTCTTCGCGCTTTTCCGAAATTTCCTCAGGCACCATCTGGGCGTCGAGCAATTCTTCTTCCGAGGCCGCCTTACGCTCGGCAAGTTCGCCGCTGCGCTTTTCCGCGGTTTCCAAGCGATAGCGCCATCCGCTGATATCTTTCTTTACCTGCTGCCTGCGTCCGATCCGTGCGTCGCCGTCCCGGCGCAATTCATCATGGGCAGAGCGTTTGGCGATCATCGTGATACGTGCCGCTTCAACGGTCATTTTGATGTCTTCGACGGCACCACGCGCCGCTTCCAGATCACCCAGCTCGGTCAGGCTGCGCTCGGCCTCAAGCACCTGCGCACGCGCCTCCATCGCATCTTCTTCATGGCGCCGCACCGCCAGGCTCATGGATTCACTTTTGCCCGCCGCAAGGTTGCGATCCGCCTCAGCGCGGCTTAGCGCACGGGCCGCATCGGCCACAGCGCGATCCGCATCTTTACGCGCCTCACGTGCCAATCGGTCTGCGTCACCTAGCGCGCGCAGACGGGCCTGCAAGGTTTCATGGGCATCGACCGCCCCATCCGCCTGCGCTGTGGCCCGCGCCATCTGCTGCTTAAGGTCCTCAAGGCGGTTCAATTGCTGCAAACGCAAGGCGGCCGCGCTTGGCGCATCTTCGGCCCAGGCCCGAAACCCATCCCAGCGCCACAGATCGCCTTCCACAGACACCAATCGTTGCCCGGGTTTCAGCAGGGCCTGCAACGCCAGCGCGTCTTCGGTTGCCACCAAGCCAATCTGGCTCATGCGCCGTTCCAGCACTTCGGGCACCGACACGTGTTGCACCAGCGAGGTGATCCCCTCTGGCAAAGGCTGTGCCGTGTCATATTGCGGCAATACATGCCAACCCGAGGGGCCATCTTCATCAACTTCTGGGGCGCGCAGATCATCGGCAAGCGCCGCGCCCAAAGCTTTTTCAAACCCTTGCTCAACCTGCAGCCGGTCCAATATCTGGCCGCCCTCAGCCGTATCGCGTTCCACCAGCTTGGCAAGCGCAGACACCTCTGCCCGCAGCGCGTTCAACTCGCCTTCGGCCTCTGACCGTTCCACTCGCGCATCTGCCTCGCGCGATTGGGTTTCCGCCCGGTCCTCTTCGGCCTCGGCCAGCGCTTCCTCTGCCAAAGACGCGCGCTCAATCGCTTCTTCTTCGGCCTCTTGGGCCAGCTCAAAATCCGCTTCGGCCTGGGCCAAGGCCGCTTGGCTTTCTTCCACGGTCTGCCGCGCTTTCTGGGCCTCTGCCTCGCTGCGCTCTTGCTGCTTTCTGGTATCGGCCAACAACCGCTGCGCCGATTGATACCGCGCCGCCAAGCGCGCGACATCCTCGGTCAGTTGCGACAGATCGCTTTCACGTTCTTGCAAAACCGACGCCGCCTCGCGTGCAGAATCTGCCGCCTCTTCCAGACGTTCGTCCTGGCCCTCAGCGGCCTTTTCCAATTCGCGCTGTTCCCACTCCAGACGCTGCATGGTTTCCCCAGCATCCTTGTTCAAACCCGCCTCGCGTTCGATATCACGGGTCAGTTGTTCAACCCGATTGCTCAGCGTCAGAATCACCTGACGCGCGCGATCTTCTTGGTCTTTCAAGGCATCACGCTGCACCTGCAAGCGTTGAAAAATCGCGCTTGAAATCGCTTCTTCTTCCCGCAAGGGCGGCAAAGTTTTGTCCAGCTCTTCACGCAATCGGCTTGCGGCTTGCGCTTCGGTTTCTGCCCGTGCCGCCGCAATGGTTTTTGCCCGCAATTCCTCTTCGGTTTTGGCCCGTGCGTCATCTGCGTCACGCCAGCGCCGATACAGCAACATGCCCTCAGATTGCCGCAACTCTGTGCCAATGGCTTTGTACCGTGCCGCCTGCCGTGCTTGACGCGCCAAGGACGCCAGTTGACCGGCCAATTGCTCGACCACATCATCGACCCGCAACAGGTTGGCCTCTGCGTTCTTCAGTTTCAGCTCGGCCTCATGGCGTCGCTGATACAGCCCAGAAATCCCGGCCGCCTCTTCCAAAATACGCCGACGCGCCTTGGGCTTGGAATTGATCAATTCAGAAATCTGCCCCTGACGTACCAAAGCCGGTGAATGCGCGCCGGTCGAGGCATCAGCAAACAGCATTTGCACATCCCGTGCCCGCACATCCTTGCTGTTCACCTTATAGGCAGAGCCAACATCGCGCGTGATGCGTCGGTTGATCTCAAGGTTATCGTCGTCATTGAAACCCGCAGGGGCCAGCCGATCGGCATTGTCAATTTGCAGCGCCACTTCAGCAAAGTTGCGCGCCGGTCGCGTCGCTGCCCCGGCAAAAATCACATCTTCCATGCCGCCACCGCGCATGGCAGTTGGTCGATTTTCACCCATCACCCAGCGCAGCGCTTCCAACAGATTCGATTTTCCACAGCCATTGGGGCCCACAACACCGGTCAGACCATCGGCGATGATCAGGTCGGTGGGGTCCACAAAGCTCTTAAAGCCGGTCAATCTGAGTTTGGAAAAGCGCAAATAGTAAAGTCCTGTGATTCCAGCGTCTCTAAACCTTGCAAAGTGGTAGCGTCCTAAGTCAACGATTTTCCCCTGAATATTGCGGATATCCGCCAGTTATCCACAAGATATTGCGATTTGCGCCCATTCACGGCATGCGCAGCAATTTCCAAAAAATCCCGTCCGAGTCGCAATTCAGCTTGACCAAAACCCCCATTAGCGGCCAAACAGGAGCCATATGGTATCCCATGTGGCTTCACAGGGATAAATGGGAATGAGGAAGGGTTAACAAACTTCGGCCTCAGCCGCCCCCGCGACTGTTAGCGGCGAGCGAAACACAAGGACCACTGGGGGTTCCCCCTGGGAAGGCGTGTGACGCTGCGACCCGCGAGCCAGGAGACCAGCCATATGTTTTGGAAACCCCACCCGTCGGGTGTGACGGGACTAGGAGAGAAGATATGACGACGATTTTTGCAAGTATTTCCGCAGCACGTTCAAACATTGGCGCATGCGCATTGGCTCTGACCATTGGCGTGGCTTTGTTGACAGTTTCCGGCATGGCCCAAGCGACTGTTCTGCATGACGCAGCACATGACCAGCGCCACGCAATGGCATTCCCTTGCCACTAAGCTGCACACGCTAAAATGTCGAAAAATTTGTTATCCAGCGCGTTGTTCGCTGGTCTGATTGCAGGGGCCGTCGCGGCCCTTCTTCAGTTCGTATTCGTGATTCCTGTATTACTGGAAGGCGAATTATACGAGGGCGGAGAACGTCTCCACTTTCTTATTGATGGCACCACCCAATCAGAGCGCGGCGCGCCGGGGCTGGGCTCAGAATGGGCCCGTCACGCGATGACCGTTGCCTTCAATATGGTGACCTATACTGGCTATGGGCTAATCCTCGCGGCGGCAATGCTTTTTGCGCAAGACAAAGGCGCGGCTCAGGTCTCTGCCAAAGCAGGTCTGATTTGGGGCCTTGCCGGTTTTATCGCCGTGCAGCTGGCACCTGCCATTGGCCTGCCGCCTGAATTGCCCGGCACCCCTGCTGCCGAACTTGCTCCGCGTCAGATCTGGTGGATTGCCACGATCTTGGCCACCGCAGCGGCATTGGCGATGATCGCCTTTGCACAGTCCGGACTCTGGCAAATCGCTGGCGGGATCCTTTTGATCCTGCCCCACCTCATCGGTGCCCCCCATCTGGACACCTATTATGGCGTTGCCCCACCGGAACTTTCAGCTGAATTTGTCACGCTTTCACTGGGCATGGCGGCCATCGGTTGGGCCCTATTGGGCTATTTCACCGCCTTCTTTATCAAGCGCGGCAGTCGCTGACCCACAATAGAAACCAAAACACAGGCCCGCACATCCCAGAGCGGGCCTTTTCGTTTTAGCGGTTCGTGGTGATCAAAGCGCCGGGATTTTCCCAACCAAACAGTGTCGCAATCGGCCCGCCGGCCGTGCATCGGTGATTTCGCCATCCTTGGCCGCCACATACAACCCCGCCAAGGCCGCCGCATCCGCCACATCGCTCAAAACCACATTTGCAAATAAATAGGCCGTTTTGCCCGCCCCGCGTAAGGCCAAAGACATTGGCGTGTCACATTGGTTCAGACAAGCCACCCTGCGCACCTCAATGTCCAAGTGCCCTACGCCTTGCGACAATGCATGTGCAAACTCTGCACCCGGCACTTGCCCGTCTTCCAAGCGGCAGGTTTCGCAGACATAGATGACATCAGACATGGCGCAATCTTTGTTTTGTGACCCCCTCGCATTAAGCCAGATTGCAACACCCGGCAAGTCTCGATCAGGGCCACCGCAGCGCCTAGCTACATTGCATTGACAGGTCTCCTGCGCGTGTCGCCAGCGCGCCGCTGAACTGCACACACTCCAAATACTTGCGCTTAGGCGGTTTGAATTTCGCAACTTCCGAGGCCACAAGCGGCCTGTTGCAATCAATTGTCCCCACCAAAAGGGCCACGTCACCGCGAAATTCGGTTACCGGACACCCGGTTTGTGTTTCAATCGCAAACTCAGCCTTGCGGGCGATGTCCGATATCACGGGACGCTTTTCAAAATTCACCCGAATGATCTCTACCAAATCGCCATTGCGCCGCATATCAAAGCTGCTGCCCCCCACCTCCATGCGCGTGGCCTCAGCCTGCCAAAAATTTGGACCAGGCGAGCTGCAAGCGCTGAGAAATAGCAAAAGGCAAAGGAAGCGAAACATACGCAACCTTTGCCAGATATGGTTAACAAACGATTGATGTCTAAAGGGTTATTGGTTCGCCATCTCAGCTTTCACTACGCTGGCCAGCCGCCGCACACCCTCATCAATGGTCTTTGCATCCGCACAGGAAAAACTAAGGCGAATGGTATTTTCGCCAGAGCCATCGGCAAAAAACGCCCGTCCAGGCACAAACGCCACCATCACGGTCTCTAAGGCCCGCTGCAACAGGTCGGCGCCATCCAATCCGACGGGCAGTGTGATCCACACAAACATCCCGCCTTCCGGACGGGTCCAAGTGACACCATCAGGCATATGGATCTGCAAGGCAGTCAACATCGCATCACGACGCCCGGAATAGGTGTCGTGCAGCTTTGCAACATGCGCGTCAAATTCCCGCTCTGCCACATGATGAATGGCCATCTGGTTGACAGTCGAACTGTGCAAATCGCCCGCCTGTTTCAGCAACACCAATTGCGAGATCACAGGGGCCGCAGCACAGACCCAACCAACCCGCAGCCCGGGCGACAAGGTCTTGGAAAAGCTGCCACAATACACCGTGCGACAGGCATTGATATCGCCCTTCTCTGCCATTTCCGTCGCCAAGATGGGCGCAATTGCATCACCATCGTACCGCAGCGACTGATAGGCCGCATCTTCGATCACCGCACAGTCCAGTTCTTCGGCCAAAGCCAGCACATTTTCGCGCCCACGCTGATTGACCGTCTCGCCCGTCGGGTTCGCAAAATCTGCCGACAGATACGCAAATTTCACCCGTCCGCCTGCGGCTTCAGCCTCGGCTGCATAATCCGCCGCAGCTCGGTTGCCGTTCACCCGCAACCGATCATAGCGCGGCTCATAGGCATTAAACGCCCCCAATGCGCCCAAATAGGTTGGCCAATTGATCAGCGCTGTGTCATTTGGCGACAAAAACAATTTGCCCAAATAGTCCAGCGCCTGCTGCGATCCAGAGGTGATCAAGATGTTCTCGGGCCCACAAGAAATGCCCAACTTAGCCATCTGCCCTGCCAACCATTCGCGCAGCGGCAAATAACCTTCGCTGACAGAATATTGCAAAGCCGTCGATTGCGTCTCTGGGCGCAGCGCATCCTGATAGGCCGCTTGAAACGCCTCTGCCGGAAACATTTCCGGATCTGGAATGCCACCAGCAAAAGATATAATACCGGGTCGCTCCAAGATTTTGAGCAATTCTCGGATCTCAGACGCCTTCATGCGTGCATTGCGGCTGGCAAAAATTTGTTGAAAATCCATCGAATCCCCCCCTAGGACATTATCCAAAAGGACAGTAATTAAGACCTATTGAAAGTCAACTCTTCCGACATTCCTCTCGGCCTCCCGTTACGTCGCTTGCAGCTTCGCCCTTGGCGTGGTCAAATATGATGACCAATTTACATCCGAGGCCCCATGCCCTTTCAAAAAGTCACCCCTGAGAAGCTTTCAACGTCGGTTATTCGCCAAATTGAACTTTTGATTCTACGCGGCATCTTACGCCCCGGTGAACGCCTGCCCGCAGAACGGGAACTATCTGACCGTCTGGGTGTCTCGCGCCCGTCGTTACGCGAAGCCATTGCAGAGCTTCAATCACGCGGGTTACTGACCTCTAAGGCCGGGGCCGGTATCTTTGTGGCAGATGTGCTGGGCAACGCCTTCAGTCCGGCTCTGGTCGATCTCTTTTCCTCACACGACGACGCGGTGTTTGATTACATCGCTTTCCGCCGTGACATGGAAGGCTTGGCCGCCGAGCGCGCCGCAAAATTCGCCTCTGACACCGATCTCAAAGTCATCGACACCGTGTTCAAAAAGATGGAAGCCGCCCACCCCAAGCGCAACCCCGCTGACGAGGCCCAATTAGATGCAGATTTCCACCTGGCGATCATCGAAGCCAGCCACAATGTCATCATGCTGCATATGATGCGGTCGATGTACCAATTGCTGCGCGAAGGGGTGTTTTACAACCGAACCATGATGTTCAAACAACGCACCACGCGCACCGAACTTCTGGAACAACACCGCCGGATCAATGACGCCTTACAAGCCCGCGACGCCAGCGCCTCGCGCCAAGCGGTGGCAGACCACCTCAGCTATGTTGAACAATCGCTCAGCGACCACAACAAAGCCCTGCGCAACGAAGCCATCGCGCGGCAACGCTATCAGCACGAAGCGACACGGGATTAGACAAAAGCATAATAATATGCCACAAAATGGACTGATATTCAGCGACTTCTTTTATTAAAATATCGTTATATTCTCAACAGGGTTCCAAGAAAAACCGAACCAATTAGAATTTCGTCCTGGAGTAAATTCACCTCAGTTGAACTGGCCGAACGTGAAATCAGCAGCAATGCAATTACGCCAATTTGTCCGACGAAACCAAGTGAAATCACCGCAGACAATTTCCCCCTGAATTGGATTGCCTTAAATCCATCAAGAATGTGCTCTTTCATTCCAAGTGCCGCTGTTGCTTTGAATGTCGTTATCAATCCACAGAGTGAAAGCGCTCCGAGTAACGCTGTATTATGCGTCGTCTTTCCCGGCAAAACTGCCCAAGAGAAAAAGAAGAGATAGATCGCGATCATTGTGGTTACGATAATGCCGCCAAATTTAGCCTTCCAAAAATTGTTGGCTATGCGTTGTAAAAAACCTTCGTTTTCGCCGTAGCTCGCGACTGGTGGAAATATTCCTGCACTGACAATATTTCCCACACATACCCAATAAAACGCATTTGCCAGTTCCGCATTTTCCGCAGCATAAAAAAATATATGAAGTGCGTATAGTAGCGTGCAAGTAATCGTCTCAAAAAGCACAAAACCCCTGTCAGGATAAAGATCTGGTAAGACCGGCTCAAATGAACACCATCTGAAATAGAGCCTAAACAGAAGAAAACTTCCAATCACGTAAATTATGCCCAACCCAGTTCATTCCTTAAATTTTTTGCATCAAATGTCATTTTCGTTGGCCTTCGCGATATCGAATTGGCCAAGCTGAATTCTTTGTTACGACACTCAAACACACATAGACATACGCGCCTACTAAATAGAGAAATAACTTTCACTTCGCCCAAAAACAGAAAAACCCGACCACAAGGGCCGGGTCTTATCTGGTTTCTCGCGGGGCAATGCCCCTCAAACGATCAGTGCAGCTTGGCTTCTACTTCGCCAATTGCGGCGTCGATCAGCTTGTTGCCTTCTGTCGCTGTCATGCCTTTGGCAATCACTTCGTTGGCAGCGCCAACAGCGATCACGATGGCTTGGTCGCGCACTTCTTTCACAGCCGACTTTTCAGCAGAGGCAATTTGCTCGCCCGCAGCGGCCAAACGGCGTTCAATCGAAACCGCTAGATCCGCTTTCGCTTGTTCAGCGGCAGCACCTGCATCGGTCTTGGCTTGCGCCACGATCCGGTCAGCCTGTTCTTGAACTTCTTTCTGCTTACGCTCGTAAGAGGCCAGAATGGTCTGGGCTTCCTCACGCAATGCGCGCGCTTCTTCAAGCTCGGAACGAATGCCGTCCGCGCGTTTGTCCAACATGCCGCTCAACATCGAGGGCACTTTGAACTTCAGCAGAACAAGAACAAACAGGATGAACGCCATCAATACGATGAAATCAGTATTGCCCAGCGAAAAGAACGGGCCAGACGCGGCAAAGGCCGGTGTCGCCGCGGTCAGGGTCAAGAGAATGGCTAGTTTACGCATGTCCTTACCCCTTCATCCGTGTTTCAACAGCTGCAGTCACGGCTTTGGCATCTGCCTTACCGCCCAATGCAGCGACGATTTCATTTGCAGTGTCTGCCGCAACGTCGCGAATGCTTTCAACCGCACCAGCGCGGATTTCGGCAATCGCCTTTTCCGACTCTGCTGCTTTGGCAGAAATTTCCGCGTCAGCCTTGGCTGTCGCTGCGTCCAGATCAGCCTGAATTTCCGCTTTGGCTTCTGCAACAATACGACCGGCTTCCGCACGGGCATCTGCAAGAGCTTTGTTATACGCGGCTTCGGCGTCAGCTGCTTTCACCTTCAGCTCTTCAGCTGCGGCGATATCATTTGTAATTGTCCCCTGACGCTCGGCCAGAACCGCAGCAATGCGCGGCAGCGCGATGCGCGAAAGAACGAAGTAGATCACAACAAGTGTGACCAATAGCCAGAAAATCTGGTTGCCCCAGTTTGAGAAATCCAGCTGTGGCATACCGGGGGCCGATGCAACCTCTGCTGCGTGGCCTGCGGCTGCGTGTGTATCAGTCGCCATAACGTCCTCCTGGGAACTTCCGTAGTCTTACGGGTGAGATGCTGGTGCAACCCACCCGCACGTAAGGATGGTTCCGCTAGATTAGACGGCGAACATCAGCAGAAGTGCAACCAGGAACGAGAAGATGCCCAGTGCTTCTGCGAAGGCGATACCGATGAACAGTGTCGCTGTTTGGGAAGCTGCTGCAGATGGGTTGCGCAATGCGCCTGCCAAGTAGTTACCTGCGACGTTACCAACACCGATAGCGGCTGCGCCGGAACCGATAGCTGCGAGACCTGCGCCGATGTGTGCGAGTTGACCTTCCATGGTGAATTCTCCTTACGTTGGAAGTTAATAGATAGATAGATGTTCGACTTGCCGTAGGCCGGGCTTCAGCCCGGCGCTGCGTTTGTTAGTGCGATGGATGCAAAGCGTCCTTCAGGTAAACACAAGTCAGAATGGTAAAGACATAGGCCTGGATAAAGGCCACCAGGACCTCAAGACCGTACATTGCGGTGATGGCAACAACCGACAGCGGTGACACCACTGCGATGGCCGCAAAGCCCGCGAAAACTTTCAAAACAGCGTGGCCCGCCATGATGTTGCCTGCCAGACGAATGCTGTGGCTCACGGGGCGCACGAAATAGCTGATGACTTCGATCAAAGCCAGGATCGGGCGCAGCGGCAGTGGGGCCGAAGACACCCAGAACAGACCTAGAAACCCAAGACCGTTTTTGGCAAAACCAACAATGGTCACGGTCAAAAAGACCGCCAGCGCCAACACCACAGTGACCGCAAAATGCGAAGTTGTGGCAAAGCTCATTGGCAACAGACCCAAGAAGTTCGCAAAGACGATGAACATGAACAATGTCATGATATATGGGAAGAACTTGATGGCGTCTTTGCCCGCAACATCCTCAACCATTTTGTAAACAAATCCGTAAGCCAGCTCTGCAACTGACTGTCCGCGGCTTGGAACAATCGCGCGGCGCGATGTGCCAAATACCATCAAAGCAACCACGGCGACGACCGAAAGGGCCAGCCAGAGGGTCACGTTTGTGATGGTGAACATGCCAATGTGATCACCACCAAACAGCGGCTTAACAATGAACTGATCCATCGGGTGAAATACTAGGCCACCCTCTTCTGCGCCGTGTGCTTCGCTTGCCACGTCTAGTCCCTCTCATTCTTTTCGGCCTGATCGGCCAATTGCTTCGTCTGGATTTCTTTCGCGCTGCGGATCATCACGTTGACCCCGGCGGCAAAACCCAAAAATATAAACAGGATCAGAAAAATTGGCTTTGTGCCAAACAGGGTATCTAGCCCCAATCCAATCCCAAAGCCGATCAAAAGACCGGCGACAAGCTCGATCACCATCCGCCAGGCAAGGTTCGCCTGAGAATAATGCTCTTCCATATGATCCTTGGGTGCCTGGGTCTGTTTGACCGCCTCGATCCGTTCCTCAAGCTGCCTTAAGCGCTCTTTGTCTTCAGGATCGGTCACGCGCAATTCCAATGGTTGAACTCGGCGCATAGCTAAGCTGCGATGCGGCATGAGTCAACGAGAGTCTCTGTCGCGGCCACACCACATTTAAGTGATTGAAAAATCATACTTTTATACAAATCAAAACAAGGCTTAATATGCGCCAAATAGGCCATCGATAGCCAATCAGCTACAAATTTCGTATTCAACTATTTGGTTGAATATCCAGACAATCGTAAAACGCCGAGTGCATTTAGTGCCCCAAACCTTGATCCTTCGCCATTTGAAACCCACGCCCGCTCAAGGGCACGGCGGCGTGGTGTTCAAGCGATATTTTCGAAACCTGGATCCATTATAGTCGACCTCATCGACAAATTTCGCCCCTAGCCTGTTGAGAGCACCAAGATTTTTGCGGGTTGGTGGCAAAAGGAATGTCACGAAAGGGATCTGCTCATGCGCGACTGCGAACGCAATTGCTTTTCTTGAAATCGCCACACCTAAACCAAAAAACTCTGGCTTTAGAACCAGACCAAAGTCCCACTCATCGCCTTCCTTTTGAAAGCCGCCCCATCCGACATAGCGATTGTTCGACAAAATAGCCCAATGACCAAGCCCGTCACGCGTCCAGCATGCCTCCTTATTGGCCACAAATTTCGCCACCGCAGCATCAACCCAATCAAAGGTCAATAACGGCATATGTTCAGCGACACGAGGATCAGACATATGAGCCTTTATTTCCGCTGGCTCGATCTGCGACAGCCGGGTAAATTTGATCTCTTTCTGCAAGTTACATTTCATCTTGTTTCGATTCACCATTCCGGCAACAGCAGTCTCATGCCCCCGCCTGCTTGCCCCCCAGCATCCGGATCAATCTCCCATCCACAAACAACATGCCGACAAAAATCACTGCCATGCCGGCAAACTGAATGGTCACCAGCGTTTCATTCAGCACAAAGACCCCCAAAAGAACCGCCGATACTGGCGCAATAAAGGTGATGGTCGATGCGGTGGTGCTGCCAACGCGCGGGATCAACCAAAACAACAATATAAAGGCAGCCGACGTCAGCACAAAGCCAATGACAAGCAATGAAATCCAGGTCTCCCGCTGGGTGATCACCGGCACGCCTTCGATCCAGACCGCCAAGGGCACCAGCAACACTGTGCTTAACGTCAAGGACCAGGCCGTCAGAACAACCCGGTTTACGCCATCCATTTGCCGCACCAAATTCAGGGCAAACGCATAGCACAGCGGTGCGGCCATGGTGGCCAACAACGCCAGCGGGTCACTCTCTCCCTGCCCGCCAAAGGATGGCAGCGCCAAAAGCACGATGCCTGCAAAGCCGCAAACAACCCCGATGCTCTTCATCAGGGTCATCTTTTCACCCGCCGGCCAAAAGTGGCTGACAATCACCACCATCAATGGGGTCATCGCATTCACAATGCCCGCCGCAGACGAGGTGATATACTGTTGCGTCACCGGATAGACCGTCAGTGGGATCGCATATTGCAACGCGCCAAAAACGGTCAATACCAACATACTTCGCAAAGGCACCCGCCAGGCCGTTTGACTCAACAGCAGCCAAATCCAGCACCCAATGGCACCCATGCCAACCCGCCCCATGCCAACAGACAACGGCCCAAGCTCGCGCAGCAAAATCTCGTTAAAAAAGAACGACGCCCCCCAGCCCGCAGCCAAGAGTAAGATCAACGCCCAATACCGCAGCGGCATAGGTCACCCTTTACAATAGAAACACCACTGATCTATGACCCTAACCAAGACCTGTCGACCCGAAAACTGCGCATCTGTGAATAGGGTTTCCCCCCATCGCACCGATCGATAGGATGGCTTTGATGACCGATCTCGACGCAAAATTCGCCGCTTTAGCCGATGGCACTCGCCGCAGCATCCTGGCCATGCTGCTCGAAGATGACATGGCTGTTACCGATGTGGCAGAGCCTTTTGAAATGTCGCTGGCCGCGATTTCCAAACATCTGGGCATTCTGACCCGTGCTGGCCTGATCAGCCAAGAAAAACGTGGCCGGGTGAAATGGTGCAAATTAGAGCCCGACGCCCTGCGCGATGCCACCGTCTGGATGCAGGGCTTTGGCCAGTTTGAACCGGTCAACCTTGATGCCTTTGAAAAGTTCCTGGAAATCGAATTGGCAGACGCGCCTGACCTGACAGCGCCTAAGACTTAGCTACGCGCCCTAATCCTCCAGCTCTTCTGTGGTGCAGGGCCAATCAACCGCGCGTTCCTTCAAGAAATTCAAAAACGCCTGAACTTTCACTGTGCGGTGCAAATCGACATGGGTGACCAACCACAATGGGCCATGCCAACTGCTCATTGCGGGCCAGACCTCCTCTAGGTCGTCATGGGTATAGGCCACATGCCGTGCCAAAAACCCGATGCCGGCACCGGCTTTCACCGCCAATTCCTGTGACTTTGAATCGGTGCTGCGAAACGTCACCCGATCGCGACTCACCACAGTGCCAAGCCACTGATGGAACGGCGCGCGCGATTTCTCGTCGTCTGCCGCGACAAAAAAGTGGTTCTCAAAATCCGCCAGATCTTTGGGTTTGCCATGCTTCGCAATATAGCTGCTGGAGGCAAACAGACCCGTTTCCAGCGTTGTCAGCCGCTGCACAACATTATCGAGCTCTTGCGGTGCAGTCCCAGCGCGCAGGGCAATATGCGCCTCGCCATACTCCAGTCGAAACACCCGGTCGTCGGTCAGATAGCGGATCGTCAAACCGGGATGTAACCTTTGAAAATCTGCAAGGATTGGCGTCATAAGCGAAGACATGGCTGCCAATGACGTCACCACAAGTTCGCCAGACACATCGGTGCCGCGCCCTTTGATCCGCCCCTCAAGTTGGCCAAATTGATCGTCCGTTGCCTGCCCAACACGCATCATGTCTTGGCCAGCTTCCGTCGGAGTATAACCGCGCGCATGGCGCTGAAACAGTTTGACGCCAAGCCGCTGCTCTAGGCTGTCGATGTGTCGAATGACCGTGGCGTGATGCACCCCTAAAACATCGGCGGCGCCGCTGACCGTACCCATGCGCGCAACTTGATAAGCTGTGCGAATTTCATCCCAATTGTCCATCAAGCACCTGTGCAAAAAGAAACACGAACAGTGCATCTACGCAAATTGTGTTTGATTTTGCAATAGCTAAATATCCAGAGAGCCAGCTTAAAGGATACTCCAAATGACCCACTCAATTTTACACATCGATTCTTCGGCCCGCTATGACGAGTCCATATCACGCCGCCGTTCCGCTAATATTGTCGCCTCGCTTAATGCCAAGAGTGTCGTACAACGCGACCTTGCCGAAGGCCTGCCCTTCTTGAACGAAACCTGGGTTGGTGCCACATTCACCCCCAAAGAAAATCGTAGCCAAGAACAATCAGACGTGCTCAAAACCTCTGATGCCTTAGTCAAAGAGCTGCAAGATGCCGACACCATCGTAATTGGGTTGCCAATTTATAACTTTGGTGTCCCCGCCTCTCTAAAAGCCTGGGTTGACCTGGTTGCCCGTGCCGGCGTGACCTTCCAATATACCGAAACAGGGCCGCAGGGCTTACTGACCGGTAAAAAGGCCATCATCACCATCGCCAGCGGAGGTGTCGAGATAGGCAGCGCAATGGACTTTGCATCGCCTTATCTACGGCAGGCACTTGGTTTTCTGGGCATCAGCGATGTGACTATTTTGTCCAGCAATGAGGCAGAGAGCTTTGCAACAGCCGCCTAGATAGCCTTTGATCATTTAAATCGAAAAACCCGCCCAGTGAGGCGGGTTTTTTGTTGAGCAATCTAGTCAGGCAGCCTATGCAACGCACAGGAACTCATTTTGAAAATCATGCGCATTACAGAAGACTCTCCTTCAAGGCTGATCCTAGAGCACCGCCCCGTTGCATTAACGGGCTTTTTTCTGTGCAGCATGTTGATTTGTCTGGCACTCTCTGCGCGTTGGTTGACTGCCTATTCGACAGACTCCCTCTGGTTTTGGACCGGGATATTTTGTTTATCCCTGATGTTTGCCAGTGCCTTTATGATCTACCGCACGGCAGAGCGCGTCAAAGTTATGTTTCGCCGCCAATCAGGCGTGATCACCATCATTCATAAGACGCTTTTTGGCGTTGATATCACCAAATACCCATTGGCCGATCTCGAAGACATTGAATTTTTGGAACCGGGCAGATCTAGCACTCAGGCCAGTACCGGGCGGCGCAAACTATGTTGCTTGGCCTTGAAACTGAAGTCCCAGACCAGCCTCGTTCCTCTGCATCCAAAATGCACGCCCGATCTTGATCCCAGCACCACCGCGCAACGAATTCGCAATTGGGTTCCCATCAAATAACGCGACCGCTGTTTGATAGGCTAGACCCTCACGCCACCATTTCTTCCGCCTGGTTCTGCGACCGAGCCAATGGCACCGTAAACGAAAACGTGCTGCCAACGCCCACTTTACTTTTTACGCTGATTTCACCGCCCTGCATCTCTACAATACGTTTGGATATTGCCATGCCCAAACCTGTTCCGCCGGCCTTGCGCCGTGAACTTGAATCCAGCTGGGTGAATTTGTCAAACACCTCTTCCAAACGGTCCTCTGGAATGCCACTGCCGGTATCCGTAACATCAAAGCGCAGAAATCCACCAACCACGTCACTGGACACCCGCACGCCCCCGGTCTCGGTGAATTTGATGGCATTGCCCAGCACATTGATCAAAACCTGACGCAATCGGGTAGTGTCGGCCCGGATCAACTGTGGCGCAACATCATACTCCAGCGTCAAAGATTTCTCTGATGCTTTTAACGAAAACTCTTCCAGCAATTCCTCGACGATCACATCCGCCCGAATGTCGTCAAAGTCCACGTCCATGCGACCGGCTTCGATCTTCGAAAAATCAAGCACATCATTGATCAGTGACAAAAGATGCTTGGCAGAGCGCTCCACCTTACCAGCCAGCGTCTTTAGCGATTCCAAAGTTGCATCGACGTCGTGCTTGATATCTTCCACCTCTTCGCCGCGCGCCTCTAGGGTGGCAAGTAATTTGCGAGACGCGGGCAGCAATTCGGGACGGCACAGAAATGGCGTTCCCCCCAGCACCACAGTCAAAGGTGTACGCAACTCATGACTCATCACATCCAAAAATTCCGTTTTGGCCAAGTTGGCGCGCTCCGCAGTCTCCTTAGCGTTTTTCAACTCAGTGATGTCGACGCGAAATCCGGCCGTGCCCCCATCTGGGGTGCGGCTTTCAGCAACCTTCACCCAGCGACCATCCACCAATTTCTGCTCAAACACGGTATCAGCCGCGCGATGCGCTTCCATGCGTTCTTGCAGGAACTCTTCCTCGCGCCCCTTGGCGTCCGGATATTGCCCGCGATCTACACCGACCCGCATGATGTCCCCAAACTTATTGCCAGGTATGAACATATCGGCCGTCAGACTATAGAACTCGCGATATTTAGCGTTGCAGGTGATCAAGCGATCGTCCGCATCATACAGCGCAAACCCATCGTCAATGCTATTGATCGCACTAGAAAGCAGGGCCACCGCCTTCATCCGCAATTGCATCAAACGCAGACCGCCCCAGTTGAGCAAGGTCACTACGATGGCCCCCAGCAAGAATGAAAACCGGATATTCCACATCAATTGCGTTGGCCCCTGCCAGCCCCCTGTTGGAATAGCCGCCGCCCACCAAGATCCCTCTGGCAGATCCACCCGCGCGGTCACCGGGCTCTGGCCAAAAACCCGCGATTCCCAGTAAATCAGCTCGCCAGTCGCGCCCAAGCCGTCCTTGCCACGCAGCGCAAAAGTAAATGGCAAATCCGGAATGCCCAAGTCCGCCCACAGTCGGTCGTAATCAATGACAAGCGAAATAATGCCCCAGAACTGGGTTTCACGCGTGACCGGGTGCACAGAGTAAACCGCTTTGCGCGCGATCAAACCTACCCCTCCCTGCACCAAGTTCACAGGGCCCGCGATCACCACGTCAGGCGCATTCATCGCATGCTTAACCGCCTCATATTGCGCGGGAACATTCCTGTAATTCAGGCCAACAGCAGGCTCGTTGCCCTCAAGCGGATACATGTATTTGATAACCAAATTCGGGGCCGCAGCGACATTTTTCACTTCTGGCCGCTCAGAAAAGATCTGTTTCACCAGTTGCTCAAAACGCTCTTGAGGAATGTTCGGCTCAACAGCAAGCACAGCGGCCACCGCTTTGATCAAATCTGTATTGCGCGAAATCGCCGCTTCAAGATTTGCAACGGCCCCATCCAAGTCACGCTGCAGCATGGCTCGCCCTTGCATATGCTCTTCTGACAAGCGTTGTTTTTCAAAGAAATACCACGCAACTGTGCTGATAAAAAACACAAGAAGCGCGGAAAACAGATAAGAAAGCATCCAAATAAACTTGGTGCGTTTGCCCTGCATGCAAATAGCCCTAACTCTTAGATATCCGCCAAATTTGGATAATTATTCACTAAATCAACTTACTAACATATACCCTTTTACGACAAACAGAGCGATACTTGTCAACCTTTAGGTGTGTTTCTGTTCAAAATTAGACCTATATCAGCCCTTAAGGCCCCCGCCTCACACCGCTTGACTCATGCCGCAGTGACAGGTATTTGCCCCTCAATTCCGGGAGTCCCATAAGCTTCCGGTCCCTTAGCCTATGTGCTGGGATCGCCCCCCGTCAGCGAGTTTCGCCCACGGGGGCCTTCTTGTATTCGGGCTGGCGTTTGAGCGGATCGTGCTTATCTACGGTCCACATGGAAACTGGCTAAAGGAGCCGAAAGCGATGTTTGAAAATCTAAGCGAACGCCTTTCTGGTGTCTTTGACCGTCTCACCAAACAAGGTGCGCTGTCCGAAGACGATGTCAAAACCGCCCTACGCGAAGTGCGTGTTGCCTTACTAGAGGCCGACGTTTCCCTGCCTGTCGCGCGCGATTTTGTCAAAGCCGTCCAAAACAAAGCCACCGGTCAATCGGTCACCAAATCTGTCACCCCGGGTCAGCAAGTTGTCAAAATTGTTCATGACGAATTACAACATGTTCTGTCAGGCGATGATGAAAACCCCGGCGCGCTGAAAATCGACAACGCGCCTGCGCCCATCTTGATGGTGGGTCTGCAAGGCTCTGGTAAAACCACAACAACCGGTAAACTCGCCAAACGCCTGAAAGACAAAGAAGGCAAGCGCGTCCTGATGGCCTCGCTTGACATCTACCGCCCGGCGGCGATGCAACAGCTTGAAATTCTCGGCAAACAAATCGGCGTTGATACCCTGCCCATCGTGGCGGGTGAATCCGCGGTTCAAATTGCCAAGCGCGCCAAACAACAGGCCACCCTTGCCGGCTATGACGTCTATATGCTCGATACCGCGGGTCGTCTGCAAATCGACGAAACCCTCATGCAAGAGGTCGAAGATGTTCGTGACGCGGTCAACCCCCGCGAAACCCTGCTGGTGGTCGATGGCCTGACCGGTCAAGTCGCGGTTGAAGTTGCCGAAGAATTTGACGGCAAGATTGGCATCTCTGGTGTGGTCCTCACCCGTATGGATGGCGATGGCCGTGGCGGTGCTGCGTTGTCGATGCGCGCGGTCACAGGCAAGCCGATCAAATTCGTCGGCCTCGGCGAAAAGATGGACGCGCTGGAAACCTTCGAACCAGATCGTATCGCGGGCCGTATCCTTGGCATGGGCGACATCGTCGCGCTGGTTGAGAAAGCCCAGGAAACCATCGAGGCTGAACAAGCCGAACGCATGATGAAGCGCTTCCAAAAGGGCCGCTTCAACATGAACGATCTGAAAATGCAGCTTGAGCAAATGATCAAGATGGGCGGCATGGAAGGCGTGATGGGCATGATGCCCGGCATGGCCAAAATGAAAAATCAGGTCAAAGACGCCGGCATGAACGACAAAGTCCTGAAACAACAAATCGCGCTGATCCAATCGATGACCAAAATGGAGCGCGCCAACCCGCAGATCCTGCAAGCGTCACGCAAAAAACGCATCGCCAAAGGCGCAGGCATGCAGGTGTCCGACCTGAACAAACTTCTGAAAATGCAGCGCCAAATGGCCGATATGATGAAGAAGATGGGCAAAATGGGCAAAGGCGGCATGCTGAAACAAGCCATGAAAGGCATGTTTGGCGGCAAAGGCGATATGCCAGCAGGCATGGACCCCTCCCAAATGGATCCCAAAGCCCTCGAAGCCGCAGCCAAGCAATTGGGCGGCAAGGGCATGGGCGGCCTTCCAGGTCTGGGTGGCGGCGGCTTGCCTCCCGGCCTGTCAGGCTTTGGGAAAAAGAAGTAAGTGACCCCCAACCCCAGCATAACCACGGATCGCCTGATCCTGCGCAGGCCAGCGGCGCGCGACACCGACACGGTGGTCGCGTTCTTTCAGTCGCCCCGCGCGGAACACGCTGGCGGCCCCTTTACCCTAGGCAAAGCCTGGCGGCAATTTGCTGCCGAGGTCGGCCATTGGGATCTGCTGGGTTATGGCATGTGGGCTGTCACCACCAAAGACAGCGACCAGATCATCGGCCTTGTTGGCCCCTGGTGCCCCGCAGATTGGCCAGAGAGCGAAATCGGCTGGCTGATCTTTGGCGATGCCGAAGGCAAAGGCTTTGCCTTTGAAGCCGCGCAAGCCGCATTGCGCCATGCCTTCCAGGATCTGGGCTGGACCACGGCCGTCAGCTATATCGCCGCAGAAAACACGCGCTCTATCGCATTGGCCGAACGTCTTGGAGCCACCCTTGATGCATCCGCGCCACAGCCCAAGCCTGACCAACCCTGCTTGGTCTATCGCCACCCCAACCCCACTGAGGTTTCTCAATGACTGACGCCATCACCCGCGCAGCCGAGCTGCTCAAAGAACACCGTGAAAGCATCGACCGTCTTGATGCCATTCTTGTGTACACCCTTGGGGAACGCTTCAAACACACACAGGCTGTTGGCAAACTCAAAGCCCAACACGATTTGCCGCCCTCTGATCCCGCCCGCGAAGCAGCTCAGATTGCGCGCCTAGAAGATATGGCAAACCGGGCCCACCTGGACCCCGATTTTGCCAAGGCTGTCCTGAACTTCATCATTCAGGAAGTCATCCGACATCACAAAAAACACCAGGAATAACAGAGCTCAGGCTCTGCGCATGCCATTATAGGAGAAATACACCATGGCTATGAAAATTCGTCTCGCCCGCGGCGGTTCTAAAAAACGCCCTTTCTACCGCATCGTTGCAGCGGACAGCCGCATGCCACGCGATGGTCGCTTCATTGAAAAGCTGGGCACATATAACCCACTGCTGCCAAAAGACAGCGAAGAGCGCGTGAAAATGGACATCGAGCGCGTTCAGTACTGGATCAGCCAAGGCGCACAGGTCACTGACCGTGTGGCACGTTTCTTGGAAGCGGCTGGCGTTGTAGAGAAAAAAGAACGCAGCAACCCTAAGAAAGCACTTCCAGGCAAAAAAGCCCAAGAACGTGCCGAAGAAAAAGCAGCGAAAGCAGCTGAATCTGAAGCGGCAGAATAAGACAGCGCGCCTCTGGAATGCAGTCTTTCAATCAAGACTTCCAGGACGAGCTGGCACGGTTGATGCGGTGGCGGCGTGATGTACGTCGTTTCCGCAGCGATCCCGTGGACGAGGCGCTCTTGCAAGAGTGCCTCGACGCTTTCCTCCTCGCCCCCTCAGTGGGCCTCTCGGAACCCTGGCGGGTCCTCCGCGTGGAAAGCGACGCCGCCCGCAAAGCGGCCTATGAAAATTTCAAAACAGCCAATGCCAAAGCCCTCGATGGTTATGCCGGTGACAAGGCCAAGCTGTATGCCGGGCTAAAGCTCTCGGGCATGGCAGAGAGCCCTGTGCAACTGGCGGTCTATTGTGATGACGACACCGCCAAGGGGGCCGGTCTGGGTGCCGGATCCATGCCAGAAATGCGCCGCTATTCGGTGGTCGGAGCCATCAGCCTGTTCTGGCTCACAGCCCGCGCCAAAGGGCTCGGTGTAGGTTGGGTCTCGATCCTTGATCCAGTACAACTGAACCAAGACCTAAAAACGCCCAAAGGCTGGTCGCTTGTGGCCTATCTCTGCGTCGGCTGGCCCGAAACCGTCTCAAAGACCCCCGAACTTGAGAAAGTCGGCTGGGAAGACCGCCGCCAGCATCTGCCGGTGGAACGGCGCTAGAAGTTTCAACTGCACAACAGGCGATCAGCAACGCTGGAACCGCGGGATTCTGCGACACACTCTGCGGTCGTCAGCCAACTTGGTCATTTTTTATTGATCTGCACTGAAAACTGCGGCAGCGTTTATGCCAGAACAATTCAAACTGGCATTGGCATTTGGAACAGTCGAAAGCATTTTTATGACCCATCCTTCGCGACGTCGATTTATTGCAGCGGGTAGCGCAACAATTCTGCCGCTTAAAGCGTTTGCCGAAACTGAAACAGTTGCCCTACCTTCGTGTCGTTTTTTACAAAACTTCACACATGCCGACGACGCATCCATCGACCCTTCATCACAAAAAATAAAGGTATTTGCCAGTTTTGCTGAATCTGCAAAGCCTGGGACCATAGTTAATCCACAACTAGACTATATGTTACTCTCGCGAAAAAGTCGCGCCCAGTCGATCCGGATAGATAACACAACCGCTCAACCCGTTGATATTGACCCTGCCAAGCTTGAGTTGAAATATTCAAGCACCTCCGACGCAGAGTTTCGCCTAACCGTCCACTGGCCAAGGGCGAACGGACAGTTTTTGCACCAGGCCTCCGGAGAAACTCTGTACAAATACTTAGCTCGGCAAGACACGCGAAATGCGCGTGTTGATCTGATAAAAGATGGAGCAGGGGTGTACACCGACTCCAAATTCTACGGCTATTTCTCCGTAGTCGACCTAAGGGGCAATTCGCACTACCTTTTTTCTGGCGACAGCTTAAAGGTGACGACCAAAGTGAAAGATGTCTTCCTCAGCGCTGAATTTGATCTGCGCGGCCTTGTTGCGGCAAAGCTATTGGCAAATGAAGTGGTCAATGCACACCAAGCCAAAATAGCACAGGCTTGCAAAGTGGTGCCTATTGGCGGCTGCGTAATGACCTCTGCTGCAGTGGACATCTTGGGCAGATCTGACAGCTGCTTTGAATTGACACAAATGCGCAAATTGCGGGCCAAATTTCCAGAACAGACAGACATAGTGGATGCCTATGTCACAACGTCCCACCAGATACTCACCAATTTTACGGGCCTCCGCCTGAAAATCGCACTGCTGCTGTTTTATGGGCTCATTGTGTGGCCAACGGCTGTGTTGGTGCGTCTGGGGCTATACGCGCAGGCGCGCGCAACCTACTTATTCGGTTTCAAGCGTCTCTGCCGTTTGACTGGCATCCTCCATTCAGATCCACTTTAGACAAAAGTCAGACACATTTTCCGGTAGCGCGGCGGTAAGCAAACCCATGAAACAAGCGACAGCGCGACCCTCAGCGCGCCGCATTCTTCCATTTGACCGGCGTCACATAAACGATGCTGTCGCCCACACTGACCATCACATCGCCGTCCTGAATATTCACCTGCAGCTGCATAGAGCGACTTGCCATATTCGCCAAGGCGCGGGTGTCAGCTTCTGCCAGGTTCATAACCTGAAGATTATCAAACCGCGTGGTGTTGCCCTGGATCTTATCCCACCACACATCCGCCGTGCGACCACCGTAACTATAGACAATGACCTTATTGGCTTTGCCACAGGATTGACGGACAATTTTTTCGCTTGGTAGCCCCAAAGCCACCCACAGCTCAAGCTCACCACTCAGGCTTTTCTGCCAAATGTCTGGCTCGTCATCTGTCGATAGCCCCTTTGTCAGTTCCAGCTGTTCATGGGCATTCAAAGCAAATGCAAGCAGACGCACCATCAGGCGTTCATCGGTTTCTGACGGATGTTTGGCAACGGTCAGCTTATGGGTCTCATAATAGTGACGATCCATATCAGACACAGAAAGCTCGGCTTTATAAATAGTGGATTTTTGCGCCATGATATTTCCCGGTGTTGCGAACTTAGGAATGCCTAATGCGTCCGGCGACATTGTGAAAGCAGAATAGGTCAACAAATCAAATCCGCCGTGGCAAACACCACGAATTGCCTTCCCCAATGCAAAACGCTATCACGCCCCTAACCAATAAGGGGCGTCTCCATGGCACAATCAAATGACCTCATCTGCGTCGGCACCATTGCTGGGGCCTTTGGCGTACAGGGCGAAGTCCGGGTAAAAAGCTTTACCGCCGAGGCCACAGCCATCGCGGATTATGCTCCGCTTTCCAACGAAGACGGCGACCGCGAATTTGACCTTGTGATCACCCGCAGCATCAAAAACGGTCTGGCCGTGCGCCTGTCAGGCGTGGTCACCAAAGAAGACGCCGACGCGCTGAAAGGCGTCAAGCTCTTTGCCCCACGTGACCGATTGCCCGATCTGCCCGAAGACGAATACTATTATACTGACCTCATCGGCCTGGAAGTGCGCGACACCGGCGGCACCGTCATTGGCAGCGTGAAATCCGTGCAAAACAACGGGGCCGAGGACATGCTCGAAGTGCATGGCCCCGGCCTCAAAGACAGCGTGCTTATACCTTTTAGCCGCAGTGTTGTGCCCACCGTCGACCTGGCCACAGGCCGCATCATCGCTGACCCACCCGAAGGCATTCTCTAGGCCCATGAGCGAACCCAAAAACAAATCCCACGGCCGCAAATCCATCTCCGTGTCCTTCAAGCCCCGTGAATTGATGGATCACAACCCGCGTCTTGCGCGGGCCTGGTCGGCCAATATCATCACCCTCTTCCCCGAAGCCTTTCCCGGTGTGTTGGGCGAAAGCCTGACGGGCAAAGCCCTCAAAGAGGGCAAATGGCAGCTTGAAACCACCGATCTGCGCCGCTTTGGCGTCGGCAAACACCGCAACGTCGATGACACGCCCGCGGGTGGCGGTGCCGGCATGGTGCTGCGGCCAGATGTGCTGGGCAATGCCATTGATCACACGCTCAGCCGGGTGCGCGGCAATTGCCCTCTGGTCTATCTGTCGCCACGTGGTCGCCGGTTCGACCAATCCATGGCCCGCGCCTGGGCAGGCTGCGACGGTGTCACCCTATTGTGCGGCCGTTTTGAAGGCGTCGACCAACGGGTGCTAGATCACTACAACATCCAAGAGGTCAGCCTAGGCGACTTTGTAATGACCGGGGGCGAGATCGCCGCCCAAGCGATGATCGACGCCACCGTGCGCCTGTTGCCATCGGTCTTGGGAAATGCCGATAGCATCGAAGACGAAAGCCACAGCAAGGGCCTGCTGGAGCATCCGCAATACACCCGCCCAGCCGAGTGGTTGGGCCACAATATCCCAGACATTCTGATGTCGGGTCATCACGGCAAGATCGCCGAATGGCGCCAGAGCATGGCCGAAGAGGTCACCAAAACCAGGCGCCCCGACATGTGGGATACCTTCCAAAAAACCTCAAAAGACTAAGAAAAATCACCCGTGTCAAAGGCCAATACCGCATGCCCCGGATCATGACGCACACCATCATGACATCGGAACAGCCATAGACCGCCTTATATTCGCCTATCCTACCCCAATCCCGCCGCCGATACATATCTTGTGCATTGGTTCCCAAAACAGGGATCCCGTTTGCCAAATATTAAGTCGCATCAGATAGCAGATACCCCATAAGGCGACGCCTCTTCGTGTTCATATTTGGGTATCACACTATGATTTTCAGCCACGTAATTTTGCCAGATCCAGATAAGCAATACCGGCTTGTCACGCGCAGTGACATGGATGGTCTGGTCTGCGCCGTACTCTTAAAAGAGCTTGGTATTTGCAAAGATATCAAATTTGTTCACCCAAAAGATATGCAAGATGGGCTTTTGCAAATGGGCACAACAGACATCTCTACCAACCTGCCCTATGTGCCTGGCATTTTCTTGGCCTTTGACCACCACGAGTCTGAAGTGGAGAGAGTGGAACAGGACCTGCCAAACCATATCATCAACGCAAATGCCAAATCAGCGGCCCGGGTTGTCTATGATTACTTTGGCGGCGCACAGGCTTTCCCACGGGTATCAAAAGAAATGATGCGCGCCGTCGATAAGGCTGATGCGGCACTGTTTGACCATCAGGATATCCTCGATCCAACCGGCTGGGATCTGCTTAGTTTCCTGATGGATTCCCGCACCGGTTTGGGGCGCTTCCGCACATTTCGCATTTCCAATTACGACCTGATGATGCAATTGATTGATCATTGCCGTGAACAGCAAAACATCACAGATATCTTGGCCCTGCCTGACGTCAAAGAACGGGTGGATCTTTACAATGATCATCAGGAAAAGTTTCGCGAACAGCTTTTGCGTTGCGCCACGGTGCACGGCAATCTGGTTGTGTTAGATCTGCGCAACGAAGAAGTCATTTATGCCGGCAACAGATTCATGCTCTATGCGCTCTTTCCCGACTGCAATATTTCCTTTCATGTCATCTGGGGCAGAGCAAAGCAGAACACCGTTTTTGCAGTGGGCAAATCAATCCTGGATCGCAGCAGTAAAACCGACATTGGGGAATTGATGCTGCGCTATGGCGGCGGCGGGCACAGCGCAGCGGGCACCTGCCAGATCGAAAACCAACAAGCCGAAACCGTGTTACAAGAACTCATCAGCCAGGTCACCACTTCCGGCTGACCCTTGCTGATTGCCCCTATTGCACCACGTTAGAACGCCTCCCGCCATTGGCGCGCGAATCGTACGTTTCAGGCCTTGAAACGTACAAATTGTACAAATAATCTAAAATTAAATGCCAGTTCGGGCCTTGGGCAACCGTTTCGCAGCGAAACCTCTTGGCTGGTCGCAGCCCTACTTGCCATGGCCCTTTATTTGCCCTACACACCGCCCATCCTGATCGGAATCTCCGACTCGGGTGCTTTGCGTATTTGCCTCTTATGTCCATAAGGCTTTCTTCTGCCTTAACCCCATGAGACCCAGGAAAACGCACAGCAGACAAAGGAATGTCGACCTGAACTCTGGCGGGCGCCCCCTGATGGGATATGGCGGACCCGGTCGAAGACCAAGAGCTCTGAGGACGCGTAAATCTTCGTGGATTAACCACGGGCATATAAGGAGAAGGTCAGATGGATCTGATCGCACAACTCGAAGCGGAACAAATCGCTTCTTTGGGACATGACATCCCAGATTTCAAAGCGGGTGACACCATCCGCGTTGGTTTTAAAGTCACCGAGGGCTCCCGCTCTCGTGTTCAGAACTACGAAGGCGTTTGCATCAGCCGTAAAAACGGCAAAGGCATTGCAGGCTCATTCACAGTTCGCAAGATTTCCTTCGGCGAAGGTGTAGAGCGCGTATTCCCTCTGCACTCCACAAACATCGACAACATCACTGTTGTACGTCGTGGCCGCGTTCGTCGTTCCAAACTGTACTATCTGCGTACACGTCGCGGTAAATCCGCACGTATCGCCGAAGACACAAACTACAAGTCTAAAGCGTAAGGAGTGGACTCATGAAAAAAGATACACATCCAGATTACCACTTCATCAACGTCAAAATGACCGATGGAACAATCGTTCAAATGAAATCCACATGGGGCAAAGAAGGCGACCAAATGGCGCTGGACATCGACCCATCTGTGCACCCAGCATGGACCGGCGGCACGTCGCGCCTGTTGGATGCGGGCGGTCGCGTTTCCAAGTTCAAAAAGAAATACGAAGGTCTGGGCTTCTAATCCCAACACTCGATTTTCTGGAAGCGCCGCCCACTGGGCGGCGTTTTCATTTCTAGGGGTGCGCACTTTGCTTGGGCCTTAACAGCAACCAAACAACGCCGCCAAACACCAGCCCCCAAACCGGGGCAGAAATGCCCAACATTGAAATGCCTGACAGGGTTGTCAATAAGGTCACCAAGGCGGCCTCTCGCGACGACGGTTCAAGCAGCGCAGCAGACAAACTCGCAGAAATTGTCGGCAACAGCGCAAGCCCCGCCAAAACCACCACCAAAACCTGCGGCGCAGCCAAAAAGAAGCTGATTACGGCAGTGCCAAAAAGGCCAAATGCCAAATACATCATCGCGCTGAAGACCGGGGCCCAATACCGGCTTTTGGGATCTTCCCCCGCCTCAGGCGCAGCACAGATCGCAGCGGTGATTGCAGCAAGATTAAACGCAAAGCCCCCAAACGGGGCCAAAATCACGGTCGCAGCACCTGTGGCATTCAGCGCCGAAGATACAGGCGGTCGATAGCCATTACCCCGCAAGACCGCGATGCCCGCCATGTTTTGCGACGACATCGTCACCACATAAAGCGGCAAACCAACGCCAATCAGGGTCTGGAGATCAAACACCGGCATCACAAACTCTGGCCGCACGATCCGAAAGGCTTGCACATCCATCGCCGCGAATTTGCCTGCAAAAACCATCGCCAGAACCCCAAAGACCAAGACCAGTGGCACCGCCAACCGCGACACCCAACGTCGCGCCAGAAAAAAGATCAGGCACATGGCCGCGATAAAAAACGGATCTGTTGGTGCGGCCTGAAATACACCAAGACAAAATTGAAACAAAACCCCGGCCAACATGGCATTGGACAGACAATCAGGAATGATCTGCGTTATGCGCTCAAACAGCCCCGTTACCCCGGTCAACCACAGCAACACGCCGCACATCATAAATGCACCAATGGCCTGATCCAGTGGCGTGCCCGGCAAAGCAACCACCAACACTGCCGCCCCCGGAGTCGACCAAGCGGTGAGCAATGGAATTCGATGGCGCAGCGACAGATATGCGCTGGTGGCGGCGCAGCCCACGCCCAATGCCAACATCCAACTGCTGGCCTGCCCCGCAGTGGCCCCCGCCGCAATACTGGCTTGAAAAATAATTGCCGCACTGCCCGCATAGCCCACCAACACCGCCACAACGCCCGCGATGACATGCGAAAACCGCATTTCTGCCCACATAAATCTATACCTACTAAGAAACGATCTTAACAACGACTAGAACATCGTGCGTTATGACGCACAACACCGATAAGAATGTGATGACAAATGATGTGATCAATCTCAATCAGCGCAACAGGTGCACCACGTCGGGGCTGAACCTGTCTACACCCGGAATATGAGCCCGAGCCAAGCTTTCCTTTTCAACGCCATTCCCTTTATCCCCCTTCAATTTCAAAGGTCGACACATGAATTTACGCCTTATTTTCCTGTTTCTGCTGACATTCACTTTGAGCAGTTGCGTCAGCACATCTACCAGACAAGATGTCAGCCGACATGACCTACGCATTCTGACTATGGGCGATTCTATGATGGCTGCGCACCGTATTTCCGGCCGCGCCATTTCTGACAGCGTCGCCCGACACCTCAACAATCCGGTGAATGACAGATCTGTGCTTGGGGCGCGCATGCTCTATGCTTTGCCAATCACCGGCAGTATGGGGCTCAACATCTCGCAACAATTTCGCGGCGGGTCTTGGGACTGGGTGATTGTGAACGGCGGCGGCAACGATCTCTGGCTGGGATGCGGCTGCAATATTTGTGATCGAAAAATGAACAAGATGATCACTCGCGATGGCCAATATGGCGTCATCCCTGACCTCGTATCCAGAATTCGTGCAACGGGTGCACAGGTCTTATGGCTTGGGTATTTGCGCAGCCCCGGAGTTGGCTCGCCCATCGAGGGATGCCGCGAAGAAGGCAACGCATTGGAAAACCGCATCATCGCCTTATCTGCCCAAACCGCAGGAATGCACTATATGTCCTTGGCCGACCTCGTGCCCTATGGGGATCGCTCGTATCATGGCATTGATATGATCCACCCTTCGCTAAAAGCCAGTGCAGAAATTGGGGCTCGGGCCGCTGCTATTATTCGGCACCTCAGCTTCAGGGAATAGTGCTATGACAGACCTCTTTATCGCGGATGATCAAAAGCCACGCTGCCGTTGGGCAGGCACTGCACCAGAATTTTTAGAGTATCACGACAATGAATGGGGCTTTCCAGTTTCTGGCGATCAACGCCTGTTTGAAAAGCTATGCCTGGAAAGCTTTCAGTCAGGCCTAAGCTGGCGGACCATTTTGGCCAAACGTGAAAATTTCCGCGCGGCATTTGCAAATTTCGACTTCGATGAGGTTGCAAAATTTAGCCCAAATGAAATTGAAAACCTGCTGGGCAACAAAGGCATTGTGCGCCATCGCGGCAAGATAGAAGCGGTCATAAACAACGCAAAACGCGCACAAGAGCTGGTGGCCGAAGCTGACAGTCTTGCCCGGTTTGTCTGGTCGTTTGAGCCCGACCCCGGCACTCTGCCGCGGCCCCAATCACAATCGACATCCAAAGAGTCCGTTGCCCTGTCAAAAGCATTGAAAAAGCGCGGCTGGACGTTTGTCGGCCCGACAACGGCTTTTGCTTTTATGCAGGCCATGGGGTTGATCAATGATCACGCTATCGGCTGCTGTCAACGTGAGCGCGCCGATGCATTACGAAAGTCTTTCGAGCGTCCCCCGCCGCCTTCATTGCCCTAGAGATTGCGAAAGATCTGCGATCAGATCTCCGACATCCTCGATGCCAACCGACAGCCGCAAAAGGTATTCAGGAATTCCAGTGTGGGATTCAACCGTGAAACGATGCTCGACCAGACTTTCCACCCCACCCAAAGAGGTGGCGCGTAGAAACAATTGCAGGCGACCCGCAATCCGCAGCGCATCGTGTTTGTCGCCCTTGATCAGCACCGACAACAGGCTGCCAAAACCGCCTGTCATCTGCGCTTGGGCAAGCGCATGACCCGGATCGCTTGCCAACCCCGGATACAGCACCCGATCAACGGCTGGGTGATCCGACAGGAAGGTGGCGATTTGCATGGCATTTTGACACATGCGTTCGACGCGCAACGCCAATGTGCGCATCCCGCGCACCAGCAACCATGCCTCAAACGGCCCCATCACAGCCCCCGCGTCACTCCGGTCGGTGACAATCTGTTGCCAAACCTCTGTTTGCGCCCGTGTTGATAACACACCGCCCAACACATCCGAATGGCCGTTCAATGCTTTGGTGGCCGAATGCATCACGATGTCAGCGTCGAAATCCAGCGCCCGCGTCAAGATTGGGGTCGCGGCAGTTGCATCAACGATCAAAACTGCCCCCGCATGATGCGCGTGATTTGCTGCTGCTTTGATATCAATGGTCTTGAGCCAGGGGTTTGATGGCGTTTCGATAAACACCAAGGCGGTGGGCAGATCACAAACCTTTTCCAACTTGGCGCTATCGCTTGCGTCGACCTCGACCAAGGTGATGCCGCGCCGGTGACAGAAATCACGGATCCATTTTGTGGTGCCCCAATAGATCCCACTTTGCACAACAACACGCGCGCCATTTGGCACCCAGCGAAATGCCGCTGCAATGGCCGCCATGCCCGAGGGAAACAGCAAAGTATCGGCGGCCCCTTCAAGCTGACGGATGACATCTTCTGCAATGCGCACCGCGTCATTATGTGGGCGCAGATACAGGTTGTCAGAATTCACCAACTGATAGTCTGAATCCCGCACAAATGTTGTCGCCGGCCGGATCGGGGGAACAACCCCGCCACTTTCCTGATCCAACGCGCCGCCCGCGTGGGCAGATAAGGTGGCGGGCTTCAGGTCATCGTTCATTGTCAGGCTCCATTTGTGCCAAACTTAGAGGCTGAAAGCCCGATCTATGCAATAGCCAAGCGCCCTTTCACTGTGTAAAGCGCTGGTATGACTCGTGTAATCTTACTGAACAAACCCTTTGATGTGCTGTCGCAATTCACCGACAAAGGCACCCAAGGCAGTGTGCGCCGCACCCTATCTGATTTTGTAAAAGTGCCTGGTGTCTACGCCGCTGGGCGCCTGGACCGCGATAGCGAAGGTCTGTTGATATTGACCGATGACGGCCAACTGCAGCATCGCATTGCCCACCCAAAGAACAAAATGACCAAATCCTATTGGGCCCAGGTCGAAGGGGTGCTGTCAGAAGAGGCCCTCGCGCAATTGCGGACGGGCGTGCAACTGAAAGATGGCATGACTCGCCCGGCAAAGGTGCGTAAAATCCCGGCACCTGCACAGCTTTGGCCGCGCACCCCGCCCATTCGGTTTCGCAAAAACGTGCCCGACAGCTGGATCGAACTGACAATTTCCGAAGGCCGCAATCGACAGGTTCGCCGAATGACAGCTGCGGTCGGCCATCCGACCTTGCGCCTGATCCGCTATCGCGTCGGCAATTGGACAATCGACGGCATCAATAGTGGCGAATGGGTCGAAACAACGGCCTAACGCCACCCATGAACACGCCGCAGAAGCCACAATCATAAAAGATTTAGAGCAATGCTTTCGTGGCGCTTCCCCTCTTGCACCCCACAACATATAGTGTGATCTAAGCGTTCACGGGCCGAGCAGCTCGACTTATTAGCAAACAAAGGCAAGCGGGGACACACGCTATGGCGCATATTATTGTTGTGGGCAACGAAAAAGGCGGTGCGGGCAAATCAACCGTATCCATGCACGTCGCAACGGCCCTGGCCCGCATGGGGTTTAAGGTTGGCGGGTTGGATTTGGACCTGCGCCAACAGACCTTTGGCCGCTATGTCGAGAACCGCAAAAAGTTCTGCGAAAAATCCGATCTCGACCTGCCCAGCCCAAGCTATCACGAGTTGCCGGAAATCGACCCGGCAACGGTTGGCGAAGGTGAAAATATCTATGATTTGCGCTTGTCTGCGGCCGTGGCAGCCCTTGAACCGAACAATGACTTTATCCTGATTGATTGCCCAGGATCACACACCCGCCTAAGTCAGGTTGCGCATTCTTTGGCAGACACGCTGGTGACGCCGCTAAACGATAGTTTTATCGACTTTGACCTGTTGGCCCATATTGATGGCGACGCCGAAAAAATCCTGGGCCCATCGGTCTATTCAGAAATGGTTTGGAACGCGCGGCAGTTGCGTGCGCAAGCTGGACTAAAGCCCATTGACTGGATTGTGCTGCGCAATCGTCTGGGCGCACAAAACATGGTGAACAAAGAAAAGATGGGCAACGCCTTGGCACGGCTTGCCAAACGCATTGGGTTTCGCACCGGGCCTGGCTTTAACGAACGGGTCATTTTCCGCGAATTGTTCCCGCGTGGCCTTACCCTGCTTGATCTGCGCGACATAGGCGTCAAGCAGCTCAACATTTCCAATGTCGCCGCTCGACAAGAATTGCGCGAACTGATCAAGACCCTCGATTTGCCCGGTGTCACGGTAGATTTCTAACCGCCACAAAGCCTCTGTTGATAGGACCCTGCTTTGTCAAACCCACGTGTTATTGCGCCTAATTTGAAACGCCGCTTGTCTGGCGTCACAGCGACCATTGCACGTTTGGTTCCCCTGCAAGCAAAAAGCATCGCGATTGTTGCGACGGGGCCCGGATTGCCGGCTGAAACACCGCACCTGTCAATATTTCAGGTCATGTGTTTGAAACGACAAACCCAGAGGGTCTGGCATGCCCGTCGCAATACAGAAATGCTGCTTGGCCTGCTTTTGAAAGTGGTGCTGCGTAAAAACCTAAAACTGTTGTTCACCAGCGCGTCGCAACGTGCGCATTCTGGCTATACCAAGTGGTTGATTTCCAAGATGGACGCTGTGGTTGCGACCTCGCAAAAGACCGCAAACTATCTGGACCGTGACGCAGATGTTATTCTGCATGGCATTGATTTGTCAGGATTTTCCCCGAATAATGGCAAATCAGCACTGCGCAAAAAGCTGTCGTTACCTGACGGAATCTTGTTGGGCTGCTATGGCCGTATTCGCCACCAAAAAGGCACGGATGCCTTTGTTGACGCGATGATCGCGCTGTGCGGAGAATTTGACAGTCTGCATGGCATCGTAATGGGACGCGCGACGGAAAAGCATCAGGGATTTCTGACCGGGCTGCAAAAAAAGGTGGCAGAGCATGGATTGCAGGACCGCATTCTCTTTAAACCAGAGGTCACCGTAGACCAAATTCCTGAATGGTATCAGGCCCTTGATCTGTTTGTCGCCCCGCAACGCTGGGAAGGGTTTGGGTTGACTCCAATTGAAGCAATGGCCTGTGCGGTGCCTGTAGTGGCCACCGATGTTGGGGCTTTTTCTGAAATTGTCACGTCTGATGCAGTTGGCAGATTAGTGCCCCCTGGTGAACCAGAACTGCTTGCCGAGGCCGCGGCCAATATGTTGGAGAATCAGAGCGCATTGGCGGATGCAGGATTGGCTGCGCGTCAGCACGTCGAAAAACATTTCCAAATTGAGCGCGAAGCGCAGGCCTTGATAGATGTCTATAAGCGACTTCTTTCAGACACTTAGCGTCACCTTGCTGATCAATCGCGTTCTAAAATACCCCAGTTCACAGGAATGCTTGGGACAAGCCCTTTTTTCTTTAGGAATTTAAGGCTAATAGAGCGCGTTCGAAACATTGGAGAGAAACATGGGTTATCGCATCGTCGTCGTAGGCGCCACTGGCAACGTGGGCCGCGAAATGCTGAACATCCTAGAGGAACGCCAGTTCCCAGTGGATGAAATTGCTGTTCTAGCGAGCCGTCGTTCGCTGGGCACGGAAGTCAGCTTTGGCGAAAAAACCCTTACGACTCAAGATCTTGACACGTTTGACTTTGCAGGCTGGGACATGGCGTTGTTTGCTGTTGGGTCTGAAGCCACAAAGAAATATGCGCCGGTTGCGGCGGCGGCCAATTGTGTGGTCATCGATAACAGCTCGCTGTACCGCTATGACCCCGATGTGCCCCTGATTGTGCCTGAGTGTAACCCGCAGGATATCCACGGCTATGCCAAGAAAAACATCATCGCCAACCCCAACTGCTCGACCGCGCAGATGGTTGTCGCGCTGAAACCCCTGCACGATCGCGCCAAAATTAAACGTGTAATTGTAAGCACTTACCAATCGGTTTCTGGCTCTGGCAAAGAGGCGATGGAAGAGTTGTGGGAGCAAACCAAAGCGGTTTACAACCCAACCTCAGAAGTGCCGGCAAAGGTCTATCCAAAGGAAATTGCGTTTAATGTGATTCCACATATTGATGTGTTTTTGGATGATGGCTCTACAAAAGAAGAGTGGAAGATGGTCGCGGAGACCAAAAAAATTGTCGACAAATCTATCAAAGTCACCGCGACTTGCGTGCGAGTGCCTGTTTTTGTTGGACATTCTGAAGCGATCAACATCGAGTTCGAAGAGTTTTTGGACGAAGATGAGGCGCGGGACATCCTGCGTCAGTCGCCTGGCATCATGGTGATCGACAAACGTGAAGACGGTGGCTATGTGACCCCGAAAGAATGCGTCGGCGATTATGCGACATTCATCAGCCGCATCCGTCAGGACAGCACCATTGATAACGGCATAAACCTTTGGTGTGTCAGCGATAATTTGCGCAAAGGCGCGGCGTTGAACGCGGTACAAATCGCCGAAACTCTGGGCCGTGAGGTTCTGAAAAAGGGCTAACCAAGGCGCTTTTTACTGAATGATTTTGAAAGCCCTGCCAGCTTTGGCGGGGCTTTTTGTGCAAAAATGGGGGGTTTCGCGGCGAAACAGTTGCTTTCGCTGCGACCGCTGCCGGAATTTTAGCTTTATTGTACAATTTGTACGTTTCAACGCCTGAAACGTACGATTCGCTTGGTGGGAAATGTGGAAATGTTTCGCGCATCCCCTGTGAATGTTTCGCATTTGCTTGCAAAGCAAGATTTGACATGCAGACTGGCCGAGATTTAATCAAAAGGATTTCTGATGCGCGCTTTGCTTGCTGCTGCTTTCTCGCTCTCATGTCTCTCTTCCGGCGTACTTACCAACTCCGCCTATGCAGAGACCATTGAAGCCTATGCGCCAATCACCAAGGTGACCGTACATCCACAAGGGGCAACGGTAACTCGTAAGGTAGATGTGGCGTTGCCGGCGGGTGATCATGTACTGGTGCTGCCTGCCCTGTTTGAAGATAACGTCGAATTTTATGAGCTGCAGGTTACGGGAGCCCAAAAAGGCGCGGTGTGGGTTTCTGGCCTTGAGTCTCCGCTGCCAAAGGCACTGGAAGCCCCAGAGGTCACCGCAGCCCGCGAAGCTTTGGAGAGTGCCGAAGTTGGCTTGCAAGCGATAAAAGATCGGCAGGCAGAATTGCTGCTGCCAAAGGCAGAAGGTTCGGCGCGGCTGCAGTTTTTAGCAGGGTTAGCTAAGAGCGATGGAGCCACGCAATTGACGGCGGAGCAGCTAAAGACATTGGTTCGCACCGTTGGCTCAGAATCTCGCGATGCAACTCAAATGAGTCAAGCTGCCGAGATTGCAGCACGCAATCTAGAGGACGCCTTGGAAGACGCTGTTTACGCAGTCGATTCGGCAGAACTGGCGCTTGTAAAGCAGATCAGCCTAAATGCTTCTGAACGTGTGATTTCCGTAAACCTAGTTGCACCTGTTGATACGACCGCCCAGATTGAAGTGCGATACCTAAGCGCCGATGCCTCATGGTATGCGTACAACGAGATTTACCTAGAGCGCACAGCTGAGCCCAAAGCCGTTGTGAAGCGCAATGTTGTGATAAAGCAAGCATCCGATGAAGCATGGCGCGACGTCGAGCTTATACTCTCAACGGCAGCACCCCTTTTTGCATCTCGTCCTTCTAACCTATACCCGCAGCTGCGCCGGATTGAAAAACCAAAACCCGTCATTGAATATAATGGATCCAAATCTGGAACCCAGCACGATCTCGCATTTTCAGAGCCTATGATAGAGGCGCCAGTGATTATGGAATACTCCGCGATGAGTTCTAAGTATGACGGCTTGGCCGTGGAGTTCCATTATCCAGAGACGGTAACGGTTGAGCGATCAGTAGATGGATTGAAGCTGCCGCTGGAAGATTTGGATATTTCAGTGGAAAACCTATTTGCCAAGGCGGTCCCAGAGCGTGACAAAACCGCGTTCTTGATGGCAGAGCTAAAAAACGTTTCAGATGCTCCCTTGATGCTACAAGGTGGCGCAACCCTTCTTTATTTGAATGGCACCGTTGTAGGCGGCGCACATAATGACGATTTGCGGGTTGGGCAAACAGACACATTTGCCTTTGGCCCTATTGACGGATTGCAGGTCGCAAGCGTCGTCGTGGATGACAATGCAGGGGATCGCGGCATTATACGTGGCAGCAAAATTCAAACGCAAAAGCGTCGGTTTGATATTGAAAACTTTACGCCTGAAAGTTGGGACCTGCGTGTTTTCGGACGCGTGCCCTACTCTGCACAGGAAGATCTGGAAATTGAATGGAGCGCGACGCCAACGCCGACAGAAGAGAACGCCGATGACAATCGAGGCATTTTACGCTGGGACATAACGCTTAAACCGGGCGAAAAACGTGAAATCATGCTGGATCATCAATTGACTTGGCCAGAAGAGTTTGAATTGCGCTAGTCCAAGGTTTGTCGGGCCGCCCAAAGGATATGGGGTTTGATCCAAACTGCCCAAGAGGGTGGTAGAAAAGAGGCCTTTGGCTTTGGCCCCAGACGCAAAAAGGGGCATCCATTTGGACACCCCCCGTGATCTTGTTTTTCGCGCGGCTTACAGCGCGACGAACTTCTTTTGTTCGTTGTCATAAACCTCGACCCCACCGGCAGCGATGTCATGCCAGGCACCGTGGATGGTCAGATTGCCTTCACTGACGCTTTTTTTCACAAAGGGAAAGGTGATCAGGTTTTCAAGCGAGGCCAGCACCGCGTGTTTTTCAAATTCGCGGGCCTGGGTTTTCTCGTCTGTGATCTCGGCAACTTTTTCATAGCGCGGCTTCAGGATGTCCATCCAACGGCCAACAAAGCTCTCTTTTTTCTCGAGATGCGGGGCGTTGCCTTTGCACATGTCGATACAGCCCTGCACGCCGCCACAGGACGAATGGCCCAGCACAATCACATGCGCGACTTTCAAGGCGGTGACGGCATATTCGATGGCCGCAGAGGTGCCGTGATGATCGCCATCTGGCGTAAAGGGTGGCACCAGATTGGCGATGTTGCGGTGAATGAAGAACTCGCCCTGATCGGCGCCAAAGATCGAGGTCACATGCACCCGGCTGTCACAACAGGAAATCACCATGGCGCGGGGGTGCTGCCCCTCTTCGCCCAGATGTCGATACCAAGCTTTGTTGGTTTCATAAGCGGTGGCTTTCCACCCATGAAATCGTTGCACAAGATAAGACGGCAGTGGTTTCGCGTGTTTCATCGCAGCTCCTGATCCAAGTTCAGAGATAGATACTCACATTTTGCATATATTTCGAGAGAAAATCCTTTGGTGACCTAACGATTTCACAAGTCTTTGGCCGCAGATTGGCTGTGCCGTGGGGGCAGATGAGAATTTGGGGAATGTTGTGGAACAGGTGAATTTTCTTTGTGTCGATGAGGCGGTGCGCCTTGATCACAGGCAGATCGGCCAGTTGCGTGACCTGCTGGGTCATCAGGAGGCGGAAGAAGTCACCATGCGCGCCATGGAAGAATTATCTGCCAGATTGGCGCATGCAGAAAGCCTGTTTTTACTGGCGAAAAGGCCGGATCTGCGCAAATGCGTGCGCAGTTTGATTGCCATAAGTGATCAGATCGGCATGCGCAGTTTGGCAGAGGCCAGCCGTCATGTGGTGACGGCGCTGGACAATGAAGACCACAATGGCGCGGCGGCGACTTTCTTTCGCTTGATGCGGATCGGCGACCGGTCTTTGTCGGACTATTGGGAATTGCAGAACCTATCGGGATAAAGTGATTTGCACAGGAATCGTTTAGGGTTAGGCTGAGGAAAAACCAGCAACCACAAGACGAGCATATGACCCTGACCTTCGCATCTAAGTCCCCAAAGGCCACCCCGTTAACTGTGCTGACAGAGGCACATTTTGACGGCTGGATCTCTGCACAAACACCCGAGGTTCAAAACTGGTTAAACGCAGTCGGTTTCACCGCAAAGCTTGGGGCCACGGCCTTGGTGCCGGGTGACAACGGCATGGGGGCGTTTGCCGTGGCGGGGCTGGGTGGCGCACAGGCCAGAACACGCGGGCGGTTTGGCTTGGCGGCGGTGGCGGCGGCCTTGCCTGCGGCGACCTATGCCCTGACAAATCCCTCTGATATCGACAACCTAGAGACTGAGCTGCTGGGCTGGCTTTTGGCGGGGTACCGTTTTGGGCGCTACAAAGATCAATCAACAGAGAGGGCGGAACTGATCTGTCCAGAAGGTGTTGATGGTGCGCGGCTGGAAGTGATTGCCGCCGGAGAAGCGTTGACCCGCGATCTGATCAACACGCCGGCCAGTGATATGGGACCGGCTGACCTTGAGGCCGCGACGCGGGATCTGGCGCAAGGCCATGGCGCGCAGTTAGACACCATCCTTGGCGATGAACTGTTGGCGCAAGACTTTCCGATGATCCACACAGTGGGGCGCGCCGCCGATCAAGCGCCGCGCCTGTTGGACATGCGTTGGGGCGGTGCCGGGCCCAAGCTGACCCTTGTGGGCAAAGGCGTGTGTTTTGACACCGGCGGCTTAAACCTAAAGCCCGGTGCCTCGATGGGGCTGATGAAAAAGGACATGGGCGGCGCGGCGACGGTTTTGGGGCTGGCGCATATGATCATGGCGCTGAAGCTACCGTTGCAATTACGGGTGTTGATCCCGGCGGTTGAAAACGCAGTCAGCAGCAATGCTTTTCGCCCCGGTGATATCTTGCAGTCGCGCAAGGGTCTGACGGTAGAAGTCAACAACACCGACGCCGAAGGGCGTTTGGTTCTGGCGGATGCCCTGGCCTATGGCTGCGAAGAAAACCCAGACCAGATCATTTCGATGGCGACATTAACCGGCGCGGCACGTGTGGCAGTGGGCCCCGATCTGGCCCCGTTTTATGCACAAGATAATGCCACGGCGGCCGCATTGGCGCATGCGGCAGAGCAAGTGGCAGACCCGGTGTGGCGGATGCCCTTCTGGGACCCTTACGAAAAGATGATTGAACCGGGCATTGCCGATTTGGACAATGCGCCCAGCGGCGGCTTTGCCGGGTCAATCACGGCAGCCTTATTTCTGCGCCGCTTTGTCGACAGCCCGCATTACACGCATTTTGATATTTACGGCTGGAATCCCACGCCGTCGCCTGCCCGCCCAAAAGGCGGTGTCGGAATGGGAGCCCGGGCGATCTTGGCGGCTTTACCGGACATATTAGGCCTATGATGGATCGCCGCCTGACCCCCGCCAACAAACGCGTGGCCGACCCCAGCCTGGAAGATCGCTGGCCCGGCGTGCGCTATTGCGAGCCGGATCCCTATTCGGTGCAATGGCCCATGGTTGATTTGATGAACGCGCCAGAGGGGCACCGGGATCGGCAGTTGTTGTTTGGCGAAGCTGTGGGTGTCTATGAAATGCACGAAGGCTGGGCCTTTGTGCAGGCCGCCAAGGATGGCTATGTCGGCTATGTGCCGCAATCCAGCTTGGCGCAGGTGCCAGCAGCCACACACCGAATATCCGCGGCGGCCTCGCATGTTTATGACCAGCCCAATTTCAAATCACGTGACTTGATGCGCCTGACCCACGGCTGTTTGATCCATGTTCTGGCCCAAGAGCAGGGGTTTTTGAAAACGTCGCAGGGCTATATTCCGGCGGTGCATTGCGTGACAACAGATGTGCAACAACCAGATCCGGTGACCGAGGCCAAGTTGTTCTTAGATACGCCCTATCTGTGGGGGGGCAACAGCCGTTTTGGCATTGATTGTTCGGGCCTGGTGCAATCGGCGTTTATGGCCTGTGGCATCGACTGCCCAGGCGACAGCGATTTGCAGGAAATAGAGCTGGGGTATGAGATCGATGATATGGAAACCCTGCGGCGCAATGACTTGTTGTTCTGGAAGGGGCATGTGGCCCTGGTGGCGGATGACAACCGCTTGATCCACGCAAACGCCTTTCACATGGCGGTGGTCTATGAGGATGTCGATCAGGCCATTGCCCGGATTGCCGCGCAGGGCGACGGGCCAGTGATCAGCCGCAAACGTGTGCCTATGCACACTGCGCAAAGCGGGGAGACGCCCGAAGCGTCCACCAGATCTGCAACATCCTTCGGTTCAGTTTAGTCGATTGGCCGGATCAACTTGCGCTCTAGTACCCTCAGCACCGAACGCAGGTCGTGACCGCGCTTGAGGATCTGCCCATCCATCGCCACCACGGCGTATAGCCCCTGACGGTTGCGCAATTTGGGGCGTTTTTCGATGCGATACAGCGGGTTTTCAGCTGTGCGCCGGAACACCGAAAACACGGCCACATCCCGCAAGCACGAAATGCCATAGTCGCGCCATTCGCCTGCAGCCACCATGCGCCCATAAAGCGACAGGATCACGTTCAGCTCTGTGCGGTGGAAAGCCACCTGCGATGGGGGGATTGGTCCAGACGGAAAGGGTGTCGGTGAAGACATATTCATTCCCATAGAATCAGGCTTTTTTTACGATAAATCAACCCTGCCTCGGTTTTGCCGCAGATTTTTCTGAAAAAGGCCGCGTCTGCACCGCGGATTCGCCTTTTGCGCCCGGCATAACAGTTTCATAGCGAAAGTTACCGCTACCCCGGCAACACGTTTTTCTTGCCCCCACCCAGATGTGTTGCCGGGGCCTATTTTTCCTTGCATCTGTCATCCTGCCAGTGTCCTCTTTGAAAAAAGGGGATGGTATGATGAAAACTTTTCCAATGGTTTTAGCGACAGGCCTGTTGATGGCGGGTGTTGCCTTGGCGCATCAAGGGGTCAAAGATCCGCATATCAAGGCGCGCATGCATGCGATGTCGATGGCCGGAGAAGCCAGTAAAACCCTAGGAGAGATGGCCAAAGGCAAACAAGCCTTTGACCCGCAAATCGCCCAACAAGCCCGCAGAGATTTGTTGCAGATTTCCACAGAAATACCGGCATTGTTTGAGATCGAGGCCATGGATCTGGTCACCGAAGCCACGCCGGACATTTGGAGCAACTTTGCGAAATTTGAACGTCAGGCCGGGGCCATGCAAAAAGCGGTCGCGGCACTGGACACCAGCAGCGCGCAGAACATCGCGCGGGGCATGCGGGCGGTTGGCAGATCTTGCGGCGGGTGCCACAAATCGTTTCGGCTGGAAAAATAGATGACCTACGCTTGGGTGCCGTAGCGCGCCAAAAAGGTTTGCACGGCTTCCTCGGCAACCATTTCGATTTCTGCGGGTTCAAATTTACTTTGCACGCCAAAACTGGCGCGCATGAATAGCCGGGCTTTGCAGAGTTCGGAAAACTGTTCAGCGGCCATGGGGATGTTGTCGATGATCAATTCACCCTTGGCAATCGACTCTTTCAGGTATTCGCACATCATGCCCTGCCCCTTGGCCGGACCACTTTGATAATAGGCCTGCCCAAGTTCTGGAAACCGGTCGCTTTCTGCGAGACAGATGCGAAACATCCGTTGGGCGAAATCTGACAGTAGATAGGTTGTCAGCCCGATTGCTGCGGTCTTAAGGCAATCGCGCAGGGGGGTGTCTTCGTCAAATTGCGACACGATATCCACCGCCATGCAATCACATTCATGGGTCACCACATCGACAAAAAGCTGCCGTTTGTCCGCGAAGTAACTATAGAGCGTGGCTTTGGAAACACCGGATTGGCGGGCGATGTCATCGACACTTGCCCCCTCAAACCCATCGCGCAAAAACACCTCGCGCGCACCTGCCAAAACCTGATCGACCTTGCGACCTTTGCGCTGAATAGGGGCTTGGGTGTTCATGCTGCCTCGATGATAAAGAGGAATCGAATATAAACTGATCGGTTCACTTTGAACAAGCCGTCAATTGGCGTTGCCACGCAGGATATTGCTGATAAAGTTAGAATAATTCTAAAACCGGAGCCACAGATGCGCTTTTTCACGCATAGACGACATTTTCAAGATTTGAATGAACAAGAAATTCTCGCACTGGCGATTTCCAACGAAGAAGACGATGCGCGGATCTACCGGAGCTTTGCGCAGGCGGTGCGGGCAGATTACCCGGCAACCTCGCAAGTTTTTGACGGCATGGCCGAGGAAGAGGACGGCCATCGCCAGCAATTGATTGATCTGCATGTGGCGCGGTTTGGCGAGACCATTCCACTGTTGCGCCGCGAACATGTGGCCGGGGCCTATGCCCGTCGGCCGGTGTGGTTGACCAAGAATCTGGACGTTGGGCGCATGCGGGCCGAAGCCGCGGATATGGAACGCGTCGCAGAGCAGTTTTACCGGGCCGCCGCCGCGCGCACCACCGATGCGGCCACGCGCAAGCTGCTTGGGGATCTTGCCGCCGCAGAAGCCGAACACCAGGATGCCGCCTATGATCTGCAAAACAATCTGGTGTCATCAGATGCGCTGGAGACAGAGCACGACACGGCAAAGCGTCAGTTTTTGCTGACCTGGATACAACCGGGTTTGGCCGGCTTGATGGATGGGTCGGTCTCTACTTTGGCCCCGATATTTGCCACTGCCTTTGCCACCCAGAACACCTGGACAACTTTTCTGGTTGGCCTGGCAGCCTCGGTTGGGGCCGGAATTTCCATGGGCTTTACCGAAGCGGCCAGCGATGATGGGGAATTGTCGGGGCGCGGATCGCCGATCAAACGCGGCGTGGCTTCGGGTGTGATGACAACCGTTGGTGGCTTGGGCCACGCCCTGCCCTATTTGATCACCGATTTCTGGACCGCCACTGTGATTGCCATCATCGTGGTGTTTGTGGAGCTTTGGGCCATTGCCTGGATCCAGAACAAATTTATGGAAACCCCGTTTTTCCGCGCCGCTTTTCAGGTGGTTTTGGGTGGGGCTTTGGTGTTTGCCGCCGGGGTCTTAATTGGCTCGGGATAGGATATAAACCTTGCGCTTTGGTAATGTAATGTTACCAAAGCACCCATGATTGCCATTTTCCTTAAGACGCTGCCCTTTTTCGCCATAATCGGCCTGGGTTATATTGCCGGGCGTACGCGTTTTTTCACGCAAGAGGCCACGGCCTATCTGACGAAATTCGTGTTCTATTTTGCCCTGCCTGCCATGTTGTTTCGGTTTTCAGCCAATCTGGCCTTTGACGAAATTCTGGAATGGCCAGTGATCTATGCCTTTTTGGCAGGCTCGATTTCGGTTTGGAGTATTGGTGCTGTTGGAGCGCGGATACGGGGGCAGGATTTACCTGCGATGGCGGTTGAAGCGCAATGTTGCGCGGTTGGCAATGTTGGCTTTCTGGGCATCCCGATGCTGGTTTCGCTGTTTGGCGAAGCCTCACTGGGACCAAATATGATGCTGCTGATCGTTGATTCCGTGTTGTTTGGGTCGCTGATTGTCATATTGATCAATGTGGGTCGTGATGGGCAATTGAGCCCAAGAGTGTTCAAAACCGTTGGGCGTGGATTGCTCGCAAATCCAATGATCATGGCGATTGTTTTGGGGGTTATCTGGTCGTTGCTGCGCCTGCCCATGCCAGAGCCAGCCACCGAATTCCTAAACCTGCTGGGCTCTGCCGCAACGCCGGGGGCTTTGTTTGCCATCGGGGCAAGCCTTGCGGGCAAATCCGCAGAGCGGATGCACACCGCAGGTTGGATCAGTTTTTGCAAGCTTGTGCTACATCCGCTTGCTGTGGCCGGGTTTGCACTATGGGTGTTTGATGTTGATCCCTTTGCATCGGCGGTGATTGTAACCGCTGCGGCTTTGCCTGTTGCGGGCAATATATTCATTCAGGCCCAGCACTATGGTGTCGCACCTCAGCGGGTGTCAGCCTCGATCCTGATTTCAACCACGATTTCGATTGTAACCCTGTCATTTGTAATTGGTTGGGTTGATCCGCTGGTAAATTAAGCGCTTTGTCGCAAAAGCAACGCCAATCGACGGCTGCTGTCTTGCCGGACAGGGCGTGTTTGCGCTAGCCATGCCGCAAGCAAAAGGGGTGCATGATGGAAAAGCTGTCTGAAAACAAATGTTTTGGGGGCACGCAGGCTGTATACAGCCATGCCTCTACCAGCTGTAACTGTGATATGACGTTTGGTCTGTTTCTGCCGGCCGAAGCCAAGGATGGGCCGGTGCCGGTGCTGTGGTATCTGTCTGGTCTGACCTGCACCCATGAAAACGCCATGACCAAGGCAGGGGCGCAGGCCTGGGCTGCGGAACAGGGCATCGCCTTGATCTTTCCTGACACCAGCCCGCGCGGTGGGGATGTTGCCGATGATGACGCCTATGATCTGGGCAAAGGGGCCGGGTTTTATGTCAATGCCACCCAAGCGCCCTGGTCGACGCATTTCCGTATGTGGGATTACATTGCATCAGAATTGCCAGAGCTTGTGGGCAAAGAGTTCCCTCTGGACATGGATCGTCAGGCGATCACCGGCCATTCGATGGGCGGGCATGGTGCCCTGACTTTGGCAATGTCTTTGCCGGGTCGGTTCAAATCTGTCTCGGCCTTTGCGCCGATTTGCAATCCAACCGGATCTGACTGGGGCCGCAAACAATTCACCGCCTATCTGGGTGATGACGCCACCAAGTGGCAGGCGCATGATGCCAGCGTTTTGATGCGCGAGACCGGGTTTGCCGGATCTGTGTTGATTGATACTGGCACCGAAGATCAGTTTTATGAATTGCTGGGCACAGAGGCGATGGGCGCTGCCCTCGCGGCCCAAAAGCAAGAGGCCACGCTGCGGCTGCAAAAGGGCTATGACCACAGCTATTTCTTTGTATCGACCTTTATGGAAGATCACATCACGTTTCATGCCGAAGCCTTATACGCGGATTAACCCATGTCACATTACGATCTGATTATCATTGGTTCTGGCCCGGCGGGACGCGCGGCGGCGGTGCAGGCTGGCAAATTGAAACGCAAGGTGCTTGTGATTGATCGCAAGGATCGATTGGGCGGCGTGTCGGTGCATACGGGCACCATCCCGTCCAAGACTTTGCGCGAGACCGTGCTGAACCTGACGGGCTGGCGCGAGCGTAGCTTTTATGGCCGCAGCTACCGGGTGAAGGAAGAGATCAAGGCCGAAGATCTGAAAGCCCGGCTGCACATGACTTTGGACCACGAAGTGGATGTGCTGGAACATCAGTTTAATCGCAACCATGTGGATACGCTGAACGGGGTCGCCAAGTTCATTGGCCCAAAAGAGGTTGAAGTGGCCACCGAAGGCGGGGAAACCACCCGCCTGACGGGCGATAACTTTCTGATTTCGACGGGCACCAAGACCTATCGGCCAGACACCATTCCCTTCAACGGGACCACCATTGTCGACAGCGATGAATTTCTGGAAATGGCCACGATCCCACGCTCGCTGGTGGTGGTTGGGGCCGGGGTGATCGGCGTGGAATATGCCACGATGTTTTCCGCCCTGGATGTCACCGTTACGTTGATTGAGCCGCGCGACAGCTTTCTGGACTTTATCGACACGACATTGATTGACGATTTCACCCATCAGATCCGCGAAAACGGCGTGGATCTGCGGTTGGGCTCGGCGATTGAGAAAGTCGAAGAACACGGCGATATGGTCGAGGTCACCATGGCCAATGGCCGCCATGTGCGCGCCGAAATGCTGTTGTTTGCCGCCGGACGTATGGGCGCAACCGATCGATTGAATTTGGACGCTGTGGGGCTGGAAACAGACCACCGGGGCCGCATCACTGTGGATCGCAAAAGCTATCAGACTGCGGTGCCGCATATCTATGCAGCAGGTGACGTGATTGGCCACCCGAGCCTCGCGTCCACCTCGATGCAGCAAGGCCGCGTCGCGTCCTGTCATGCGCTGGAAACCCCGACCCTGCCGGAAAGCCCGTGGTTCCCCTATGGCATTTATTCGGTGCCAGAGATTTCCACCTGTGGCATGTCCGAGGAAGAATTGCAGGAACGCGGCATTGCCTATGAAGTTGGTGTGGCGCGGTTCCGCGAAACCTCGCGCGGGCACATTATGGGGCTGGAACATGGCATGTTGAAAATGCTGCTGTCGCTGAAGACCCGCCGCCTGTTGGGCGTGCAGATTGTCGGCGAAGGCGCAACCGAGTTGATCCATATTGCCCAGGCGGTTTTGAACCTGAAGGGCACCGTGGATTACTTTGTTGAGAACACCTTCAACTATCCCACCCTGGCAGAGGCCTACCGGATTGCGGGGCTGGATGCGTTCAACCGCATGCCAATTCCCGAAGAGTTCAAAGCCAAACGCAAAGAGCGCGCAGCCGAGAAAAAAGCCACGCGGGCCAAGATGAAAGCAGAGAAAGCCAAGTGAGCGAGATCTATGTCGATGCTGACGCCTGCCCGGTAAAGGCCGAAGTGGAACGGGTTGCGACCCGTCACAAGCTTAAGGTCTTTGTGGTCAGCAACGGCGGGTTGCGGCCATCGCTGAATCCCTTGGTTGAAAACATCATTGTGCCCGAAGGGCCGGATGTGGCGGATATGTGGATTGCCGATCGTGCGGGCGTAGGGGATGTGGTGATCACCGGCGATATCCCCTTGGCGGCCAAATGCGTCGAGGCCGGGGCCAAGGTGCTTAAGCACAACGGTGAGGCGCTGAATGAACGCAACGTTGGTCAGGCACTGGCGGTGCGGGATTTGATGACTGATTTACGATCTGCAGATCCGTTTCGGCAAGGTGGCGGCAAGGCGTTTTCCAAAGCCGACCGCAGCCGGTTCTTGGATGCGCTGGAACGTGAAATACGCGCGGCTAAAGCCGCAAAACCTTTGGGTTAGGGTCTAATTTTATGTCTATCCAAGCCGTTATTTTTGACGTTGGGAATGTCTTGATCGAATGGAACCCAGAGCGGTTTTATGACCGGGTGATTGGGGTTGAGAAGCGCAGAGAGATGTTTGCGGAACTCGACATGCATGACATGAACAATGACATTGATCTGGGTGCGCCGTTTAAACAACGGATCTATGATTTCGCAGAGGAAAACCCCAAGTGGGGCGATGAAATTCGCATGTGGCATGACAATTGGTTTGAGTTGGCCAGCCCGGCGATTGACCATTCCTGGCGTTTGCTGCGGGCCTTGCGGGCCAAGGGGATCAAGGTGTTTGCCCTGTCCAATTTCGGGGTGGATAACTGGCCGCCTGCGGTCAAGGTCTATCCGGTGCTTGGGGAATTTGATCGCGAGTTTGTCTCGGGCCGCATGCAGATGGTGAAGCCGTTTAATCGCATTTATGAAAAGGTCGAAGAGGACACCGGGATTGAGCCGGATCAGTTGATCTTTACCGATGATCGCGCCGATAACATTGCCACGGCGCGGGCGCGCGGCTGGAAAACCCACCTGTTTGAAGGGCCACAGGGCTGGGCAGATCGTTTGGTGGTTGAGGGGCTGTTGACCAAGGCAGAAGCGGCTTAGGCCCCTGCCCGTGCAGCTGCGGTTAACGGGCGTTCTTTGATTGGCAGATGCACAATGGCGCTGAACGCGCCGATGCCCACACCAATCCACCAGACCATGGTGTAGCTGCCGTAGATGTCATACATGCGACCGCCCAGCCAAACGCCCAGAAAGCTGCCCAATTGGTGGCTGAAGAACACGATGCTATACAGCGTACCCATATAGCGCAGGCCATAGATATGGGCGACCAATCCCGAGGTCAGCGGCACCGTGGCCAGCCACAATGACCCCATGGCAATCGAGAAAAGGATCACGGTTGCTGGGGTCATCGGCACCAGGATAAAGGCACCGGCCACCAGTGCCAAAATAACGCCCAATCCTGTACCAGCAACGCCACGAAATGTGATGTCAAAGCCCAGAGCCTGAGGGGTAGGCTCTGGGCAGATATTTAGACGATAAAGTTCTGAATGATCAGGAAGATGATCGCCGACAGTGTTGCAGCGGCTGGGACGGTGATGACCCAAGCGGCAATAATCGTCAGGAAGTGCGAGCGGCGCACCAGTTTGCGGCGGCGGCGTTCTTCGATGGCGACGCGCGGGCGATCTGGTTTGGCGTTCAGGGCTTTGCGCAGGCGGCGTTCGGCGTCCCATTCCCGAAAGAAACCCACGCCAAAGACTCCACCGACAGCAATATGGGTCGAACTGACAGGCAGGCCCAGCCAGCTGGCCACGATCACGGTGATGGCGGCTGACAAGGCAACGCAATAAGCCCGCATCGGGTTAAGTTTGGTGATTTGGCTGCCGACCATGCGGATCAGCTTTGGGCCAAAGAGAAACAGGCCAAACGAGATACCAAAGGCCCCGATGATCATCACCCAGAACGGGATCTGGAAGGCTTCGGTGAAAGACCCGGTGGCAGCGGTCTGCACGATGGCGGCCAAAGGTCCAACCGCGTTGGCCACATCGTTGGCCCCATGGGCAAAGCTGAGCAAGGCGGCCGAGACGACCAGCGGAATGCCAAACAGGATTTTCAGCGATTTGTTGCGGTTTTCCAGACCTTGGGATTGGCGACGGATCACCGGGATCAACACAAGCCAGACCACCACGCCGATGGCCGCGCCGATGCCCAGCGCGGTCAGCAGATCAATTTTGATGATCTTTTTAAGGCCTTTCAGCGCCAGATAAGACGCAAAGGCCCCGGCCATAATGCCCACCAACACCGGCACCCAGCGACGGGCGGCGGCGATTTTGTCTTCTTGATAGATGATGCGGGATTTGATGAGCCACAGAAAACCCGCGGCAATTGCCCCCCCCAGAACCGGGGAAATCACCCAGCTGGCGGCGATCTTGGACATGGTGGCCCAGTTGACGGCAGAGAAACTGGCAGCCGCAATGCCCGCGCCCATGACGCCGCCCACAACCGAATGGGTGGTCGACACTGGCGCGCCAACCCAAGTGGCCAGATTGACCCAAAGCGCAGAGGACAGCAAAGCGGCCATCATCGCCCAGATAAAAGTATTGGCATCTACCATGGCCTCGGGTGCGATAATGCCCTTGGCAATGGTCGAGACCACGTCGCCGCCGGCAATCAGCGCGCCAAGGCTTTCAAACACCACAGCGATGGCAATCGCGCCGCCCATGGTCAGCGCATTTGCCCCAACCGCAGGCCCCATGTTGTTGGCGACGTCATTGGCCCCGATATTGATCGCCATATAGGCCCCAAAACCGGCGGCAATCACCACAATCATCGTGTTATTGGTCTGTCCCAAAAACAGAGCGGCCATCAAGCCAGCCAGCACCACAAACACCAAAGCGATGCCGGGACCAACCATTGGTCGGGCCACATAGCCGGTTGCGGTTTCCAGAGTTGAAATGCGGCCAAGATCCCGATCAAGCGTTTCGAGATGGCGCGCGTCATTGTTGTTGTCAGCCATGTCAGTCCCCAAAGTTGGGAATGGCCTATGGTGCTTTGCCTAACAAATCAACAAAAGCTTCATAAAATTGTTACAAAACCGTTACAAACGCCGCAAAATATCCTGCAGCTCTGGTTCATGAACCAGATTGGCGGCTTCGGCAGAGGGCACCCATTTGCGGTCGCGCTCTTTGGCCTCTGGGAAATCATCTTTGAGCTTTTGCACGTCGACAGGAAAAACCAAGGTTTCAACCGGTACAGTCCAACCGGTCGCCATGCGCTTGTCATAGGAATAGCTGCCAATGGAGTCCTTGGAACCACGGCCTTTGCTGACGCCCGCCTCTTCCCAAGCTTCCTGCATGGCGGCCTGAGAGGCATTCATGCCTTTGATCGGCCAACCTTTGGGAATGATCCAGCGGCGCGTGTCGCGACTGGTGATCAACAATACGTCTTTGCCGTTGTCGGTGCTGCGATAGCAAAGCGCCGCCACTTGCAAGCGTTTTGGACGTTGCAGCATCGGACACAGGATTTCATCCCATGCTTTCCTCAATGAAAAACTCACTATGTCACCGCCTCGGATTTTTATCTATTTTTTCCTAAGATAGTTAAAACTGTTCTAATTTGCAAACTTACAACTGAAACAGGCATAGACGGGTCAATTTTAGACGAACTGCCTTTTGCTTATTTATCCGGGTTTTCAGTTCTGAAACGACGCGTTATGCACAGCTTATGACGACTATGCAGAATATATATGCGGCCAAAGTTGCTGCGGGTGAACTGAACGCGGATCCAGTCCAAGAGGCGGTGATGGTAGAATTCCAACGCATCCGCGAGGACCTGATGGCCGAGCCGGTGAAATCCGGGTGGTTTCGCAAAGCCAAAATCGAGCCGGTCAAAGGGCTGTATTTGTGGGGCGGCGTCGGCCGGGGCAAATCCATGTTGATGGATTTATTTGCCGATGCGCTGGATGTCCCGGTCAGGCGGGTGCATTTTCATGCCTTCATGCAGGAAATCCACGCTGGCATGCATGCGGCGCGCGCAGAGGGTGTCGAAGATGCGCTAGCGCCCGTGGCGGCAAAGGTCGTCGAAGAAGTCCGTGTGCTGGCCTTTGATGAGATGCAGATTTCAGACATCACAGACGCGATGATCGTTGGTCGTTTGTTTGAGATGCTGTTTGACGCCGGCGTCACCATTGTAACCACATCAAACCGGCTGCCAGACGACCTGTATAAACACGGGTTGAACCGCCAGTTGTTCCTGCCCTTCATTGATATCCTGAAAGAGCAGATGGTGGTTTGGGAATTGGCAAGCCCGACCGATTACCGACAAAATCGACTGTCGGGGAAACAGGTCTATTTTGTGCAGGCATCGGGAGAAGCGCGCGCACAGATGCGGGCCATTTGGTCAGACCTGACGGGCGGGGCGGCTTCGCCGTTGATCTTGACGGTTAACGGCCGCGCGGTTGAAATTCCGGCGTTTCGAAATGGCATCGGGCGGGCCACGTTCTTTGATCTGTGTGGCAAGATGTTGGGGCCCGGAGATTATCTGGCGATTGCCGAGGCCCTTAAGGTCTTGGTTCTGGAGGATATACCACGTCTCAGCCGCAACAATTTTAATGAGGCCAAACGCTTTGTGACGTTGATTGACGCTTTGTATGAAGCAAAGGTGCGGCTGATTTGTTCAGCAGCCGCGCAGCCCGAGATGTTGTATGTCGAGGGCGAAGGCACATTTGAGTTTGAACGCACCGCCAGCCGTTTGCGTGAAATGCAGGACGCCGATTGGGGCAAATCAACCTAAAGTTTAGTCGCAAACCTTGCAAGAAAACAGGTTTTAGAGACGTTTCAGGGGATGCCGAAGCATCCCCTGACCGTCGATAGTATTGCCTGTATTAGGATTTCAAGGCGCTGCTCGGCCACCTTGTATCCTACTGCCATCATTGAAAAAAGTTCTGCTGGGCTGACTATACGCAGGCCTGAGCGAATCGGTCAAGTGGCGATGATTCGATTTTTGCGAATCAACGCGACACCGATTCGCAGAAATGAGTCGTTTCAAAGGCTTAGCGGCGAAGATTTTTTTTAACTATTAGGCGTTTTCGCGCAGGATATGACCCGCCAGGTAGAGCGAGCCGCAAATCAGCACGCGGCTGTTGGGGTTTTCCGCGGTGATCGCATCAAGCGCTTCGGCAACAGACCCGGACGTGCGCGCGGTGAACCCGACCTGATTGGCGGCCAACGCGGTGGCCTCGGCGGGCAAGGTATTGGTCTCTCCGGGGATTGAAACGGCGCAGAGCGTTTCTGCCTGTTTTTGCAAAGGCGCGAGATAACCGGTGACATCTTTGGTGTTCAACATACCGCAAATCAAATGGGTCGGGCGCTTGGGCAGGGTTGCCAACAGGGCGGCCAAGGCTTCTCCGGCGGCGGCGTTGTGACCGCCATCCAGCCAAAGCTCTGCCTTGGGGGCTGCGGTGACCAAGGGGCCAGACTTGAGCCGCTGCATACGCGCGGGCCAGGTGGCATTGACCATGGCGGCCTGACAGGCCGCTTCGTCGGCCCCAAGATGCCGCAAAGCTGCCAGAGCGGCCCCTGCGTTCATCACCTGATGATCCCCCAGCAATGCGGGCAGGGGCAGATCCAGCAGGCCCGTTTCATCTTGGTAGACCAGCCGCCCATGCTCTGTTGTGACATGCCAGTGCTGACCATGGGCCAAAACGGGGGCACCAAGGCGTTGTGCTGTGGCCTCGATGACATCCATGGCGTCGCCTTGCTGCGGGCCAACGATAACCGGGACGCCGCGCTTGATGATGCCCGCCTTTTCGCCTGCGATCTTGGCCAGCGTGTCCCCCAAGAACTGTTCGTGGTCGATGGACACCGGGGTAATGACCGACAAAGCGGGTGTGATGACATTTGTGGCATCAAGGCGGCCACCCAGACCCACTTCGAGCAGGGTGTAATCGGCTTGGCTGCGGGCAAAAGCCAGAAAGGCGGCGCAGGTGGTGATTTCAAAATAGGTGATATTGATGCCATCATTCTTGGCATAGCATTCGTCCAGCATGGCGGTCAGATGCGCCTCGGTGATCAGGTCACCGGCGAGGCGGATGCGTTCATGGAACCGCGCCAAATGCGGCGAAGTATAGGCATGGGCGGTTTTGCCCATGGCCTCGATCCCGGCGCGGATCATGGCCTGGGTCGAGCCTTTGCCATTGGTGCCTGCAATATGAATCGCCGGGGGAATTTGGTCTTGGGGATTGTCCAGGGCGGCCAGCAAGCGCCACATGCGGTCCAAGGTCAAATCAATGATCTTGGGGTGCAGGGCCATCATACGATCAAGGATGGCGTCGGATGTTTGGGCAGTCATGGCGGGCCTTTGTAAATGGGCTTTGAATTCAAATCAGCGGTATATAAAAAACGCGCCCGGCTCCATGCGGGGCGCGTCAGGCCTCATCAGAAAAGCGACATCTGGATCACGAAGTCTCTGGTGAGGCCTCTGTTGGGGTCTCTGTCTCTTCGGGTGCGGCGGCTTCTTCGACCATTTCAGGTGCGGGCAGGTCGCCTTTGATGGCCGGAGATTGGCCCAACAACATGCGGGTGATGGTGATCAGCTCTTCGCGCATGTCGGTGCGTTTGGTCACCCGATCCAGCATGCCATGATCCAGCAGATATTCCGCCCGCTGGAAGCCTTCGGGCAGTTTTTCACCGATGGTCTGTTCGATCACGCGCGCGCCAGCAAAACCGATCAAGGCGTTTGGTTCTGAAATGTGCACGTCACCCAGCATCGCATAAGACGCGGTCACACCACCTGTCGTCGGGTGAGTCAAAACGACGATATAGGGCAGCCCGGCCTCTTTAAGCATCTGAATCGCAATGGTGGTGCGCGGCATTTGCATCAGGCCAAGGATGCCCTCTTGCATCCGCGCGCCCCCGGCAGCGGAAAACAGAACAAAGGGGCGGTTCAATTCAACGGCGCGCTCGGCACCGGCCAGAATCGCATTGCCAACATACATCGACATGGACCCGCCCATGAAAGAGAAATCTTGCGCAGCGGCCACGATGGGCGTGCGTCCGATCTCACCCTCGGCCACCAGCATGGCCTCGGCCTCGCCAGTTTTCTTTTGCGCCGCCTTCATGCGGTCAGGGTATTTCTTTTGGTCTTTGAAATGCAGTGGGTCTGCCACCGGGGCTGGCACCGAAACTTCGGTGAAAATCCCGCCATCAAACAAAGAAATAAACCGATCACGCGGCGCGATACCCATGTGGTGATCACATTGCGTGCAGACGTTCAGGTTGTCTTTTAATTCGCGGTGGAACAGCATTGTGCCGCATTCCGGGCATTTTGACCAAAGATTCTCGGGCACTTCACGACGCGAGAAAATCGAGTTAATCCGCGGACGGACATAATTTGTGATCCAGTTCATACGCCTTACCCCTACGTTCGCGAAACATCTGTGAAATAAGCTGCAATGACAGGAATTGCAATCAGCGCCTTATGGCAATTCGCGCAACAAGCCACAGACACAGCAAGGCCAGAGCTTCTGTCCACAGGGCTGCGCGCAAAATCTCGGTGTTTTGCGGGGCATAAGGCACCGACAACAGCGCCAACCCGTCCCAATGAGAATGCATCGACACGATCAGAATCGCACTGACATTATTGACAAAATGCAGCGCAATCGCAGGCCCAAGTGACCCGGTGCGCGCAGTGAGGTCAGCGGCGGCGCAGCCAAAGGCCATGCTCCAGATGACAATCAGCAGCGCATTTTCGCCATAGGTGTCGGGGCTATAATGCAGGAAGCCAAACAGCAGACTTGGCAAAACCATCCAGACAAATGGATGGGAAGAGCGCGCCGCGAGCTGGCTTTGCAAATAGCCGCGAAAGATCAGCTCTTCGGTAGAGACCTGTACCAGTACCGCCGCAAGCCCAAACATCAGCCAAGGCAGCCACTGGGCAAATGACAGATTAAAATGCGGGCGCATGGCCTCTGGCAATGGCAGGATCAAGATCACGGCAACCATGACCAGACCAAAGCGCAGCACCCGAAAGAAATCTTTGTACACAAGTGGCAAAGGACCCAGAAGGCTGCGCAATCCACGCTGATGCATCACCCGCAGAACCACCCATAGGGCAGCCACCGAGGTCAGAAAGGAAAACAGCACGATAAGCACACCGCGCGGCGTGCTGCCCTGCCCCATTTCTGAAATCAAAACCTCGCCATGTTGGGTGCCCAGAATGATTTGCCCCAAACCCAGATTGAAGGCACCGATGCTGAGGAACAGCATGACAACGCCGGCCAGCAACCTGGGCAAACTGGAGGAGGCGCGGGCGGCTTGGATCAGGGTTTCGTGCGGCGCATATTGTGACATGGCTTTGGCGTAGCGCGTTTTGTGACACAGGTATAGAGCTTTTGATGGCGCAGGCTGACCGATGCTAAGACCCACGGAAAAATCTTTGCAGGTCTTGCCAGGGGCATAGCCTAGGTTGCAACAAATACCCATTGGCGTAAAATAAATGCTGATAAAGCGCCCCGGAAATCCATTGGGTGTTTGTTTCAAATAAACCATTCAGCTACACAATAGAGCAAAGCAGCGCGAATTGTTTCCAGTTCGACATCAGTATCAATAAGACGCGGGGCAGGATGGCACAGAAGACAGGCAAAGCTTGGCAGGTATTTTTACAAAGGGGCGTGGCGCGTTTTTGGGCGCAGGCCGCGCGTGACGTCGAAGAGATGGACACCGCCACGTTGCGCCGTCGGCGGTTTCAGGCGCGGCGACTGCGCACCCATCTTGATACGCTGATCGCCGCAGGTGAAAGCCGCTTGGCCCTGCCGATCATTGGATCAAACACCTTTCCAAAGCCCCATGGGACGGACTGGGCCTGGCGGCCCCGGGTTTGGCGAGAATCTTTGCCAACCAAAGGTATTGTGGCCGTCCAAACCAAAGAGCCGCTTGGCGATGAAGTCACGTTGTTTCATGATTGCAAAATATCCGAAATGACCCTGCGCCAGATGCGCAACACCCGTGAAAAAGACCTGGCCCCATTTGGCGTGCGTCTGGACGTCTTCCGATTTGATGGCTCGTTTTTATCATTGGTGGTGGATCTGCCCAAAGAGGCCATACATGACCTGTCACGGCAATTCCTGATCCGGATGGACACCATTGTTGAAATGGAAAAACCGCTTGAGATTTTTGCGCGGTTGAACATCAAACATGGGCCCAACACCGAGCAGATTGTGCGTGAACTGCCACTGCACGAAGAAGATATCATGGTAGAATTTGACCTTGCCTATTCAAAACTGAACGAAAAACGCATTGAAAAGGCCTGGATTGACCTGATTTTTGAAGGTCCGGAAATGAACCAAGTGATCCTGCGCGATGTCACTTTTAGCCGCCGCCCGCGGGCCGATATGTAAGGAAAAGCGATGAGTGATTATACGCTGACAAAGACACGTTTGTTTGAGGGCATCTGGGAAGGTGTGGTTTCGGCAGACGACCTGGAATTGCCGATGCCAACCATTCAGGCCACCTATCTTGAACAGGTGTTGGAAAAGGTTGTTTTGACAGAGTTGGACAAAGGCCGTTGGGGTCTGCGCATTCCCATTCCGGCCAGCACTTTGGCGGATGGGGTGCAGACCATTCTGATCCGCGATGCTATTGCGGATGAAACGCTGGATGTGATCACGCTGATTTCGGGCGAAGCGCTGGCGGGGGATATTCGGTCGGAAATGGATCTGTTGCGCGCGGAACTTGACATGTTGAAACGCGCCTTTCGCCGGCACTGTTTGGAAACCATGTAAGAAGAAATGTTGGGGCTGGGATTTCTCCCAGCAGGTGACCCACAAAGCAAGCAATCGGTAAAACTGACCTGACAACCCCGACAACTGGATAGCACAATTTGTCGAAAAACGATATGTGCCTCACGCGGATGTGAAGGACATGCCCGATTTATGTGCACATGACCTAGGGTCCGCTGACGCGGCGTCGCGGGTGACAGCTTGCCTTTAGGCGGGCAAAAATCTCAAAACCGTCGGAGACTAATATGACACGTTATCCGCATATGCTGGCCCCGTTGGACTTGGGATTCACCACGCTAAAAAACCGCGTCTTGATGGGCTCTATGCACACGGGATTGGAAGAAACCGGGGATTGGAACCGCGTCGCCGAATTTTATGCGGAAAGGGCGCGTGGTGGCGTGGCGCTTATGGTCACCGGGGGCATGGCCCCCAACGCCGAGGGCGGCGTATTTCCCGGTGCGGCTGGGCTGTTTGATGACGCAGACATCGCAAACCACCGTGTGGTCACCGACCGGGTGCATGAAAATGGTGGCAAGATCGCCATGCAAATCCTGCATGCCGGGCGCTATGCCTATGGGCCAGACTGCGTCAGCGCCTCGGCTGTCAAATCGCCGATCTCACCTTTTGCGCCCAAGGCGCTGGATGACGCGGGCATTGAAAAACAAATCTCTGACATGGTGACAGCCGCCGTGCGGGCGCGCGCCGCCGGGTATGATGGCGTAGAGATCATGGGCTCTGAAGGGTATTTTCTGAACCAATTCCTGGTCAGTCACACCAACAAACGCAGGGATCGCTGGGGCGGGTCTTATGAAAACCGCATGCGCTTGCCTGTCGAGGTGGTGCGCCGGTGTCGCCAAGCAGTGGGTGCAGATTTCATCCTTATTTATCGCATCAGCATGATCGACTTGATCCCAAACGGATCGACCCATGACGAAGTGGTGCAATTGGCCCAAGCCATAGAGGCCGCAGGGGCGACGATTTTAAACACGGGAATTGGCTGGCACGAGGCCCGCATTCCCACCATTGCCACCAGCGTGCCGCGCCGGGCCTTTGCATGGGTGACCCAGAAATTGATGGGTAAGGTCGGCATCCCTGTGATCACCAGCAACCGGATCAACACGCCCGAAGTGGCCGAGGCGGTCTTGGCTGAAGGCTGCGCCGATATGGTCAGCATGGCGCGGCCGTTTTTGGCGGACAGTCAATTTGTGGTCAAAGCCCAGGCCGGGCGCAGCGACACCATTGCGCCTTGTATTGCCTGCAACCAAGCCTGTTTGGACCATACGTTTGGCGGCAAAATGTCGAGCTGTCTGGTGAACCCGCGTGCCTGCCATGAGACCGAATTGCTTGTCACTCGGGCGGCAACCCGCAAGACGGTTGCGGTTGTTGGTGCGGGGCCTGCCGGCATGTCGGCGGCGATGACCGCGGCAGAGCGCGGCCATGTGGTGACGCTGTTTGATCGCGATCACCAGATAGGCGGGCAGTTGAATGTGGCCAAACACGTGCCGGGCAAAGAAGAATTCTGGGGCTTGGTGGATTGGTATGGCGTCATGCTGCGCGAAATGGGGGTGACGATCAAATTGGGTCACACGGTTGGGGCCGCAGAGCTTACGGAATTTGACGAGGTGATCCTGGCCACCGGCGTGGTGCCACGGGATCCGGGCATCGCGGGCCAAGATCACCCAATGGTCCTGAGCTATCTGGACGTGTTGAAACACAAGAAACCTGTCGGCGGCCGCGTTGCGGTGATTGGCGCGGGTGGCATCGGCTTTGATGTTGCCGAATTCCTGGTGCATGCAGGCGCAAGCCCAGCGGAAAACCTGGCTATCTGGATGAAAGAATGGGGCGTGGGTGACCCATCGGTTGTGGCCGGGGGCCTGGCCGCCGAGGGGGCCCAGCCGGAACCCGCCGCGCGGGACGTGGTGTTATTGCAGCGCAAAGCCAAGGCTTTGGGCAAAGGCTTGGGCAAAACCACCGGCTGGATTCACCGCATGGGGTTGCGTATGAAAAATGTACGTATGGTCGGCGGGGTGCATTATGAGCGCATTGATGAGGCCGGGCTGCATATTTCCTTTGGCGCGGCACGCGAACGGCCAGAGGTATTGGCGGTGGACAATGTGGTGATCTGTGCCGGGCAATTGCCGGATCGTGGCCTGGCGGATGCGCTGGCAGAGCGCGGGGTGAATTGTCATGTGATTGGCGGCGCGGATGTGGCTGCCGAGCTGGACGCCAAACGCGCCATCAATCAAGGCGTGCGCGTGGCGGCGCAGTTATAAGGGGGGGCCTTGCCCCCGCCGTTGAAATTGTATTTCAACGACTCCCCCAGAGTATTTGTGGAAAGATGAACACTTAGCCGTGTTGGCTGCGGCTGTCGTCTGGTGCTGTCGTCAGAGGCTGTCGTCTGGGGCCGCGGCGCGGTCGGTCATGCCGTAGCCCCGCAGCACCTGCACCACTTTGAGCCGATAGTCAGAGAAAATGCCGGCGCGCACGGGTGTGTTACAATCATCTGGCTGGGGACGCGGGGGTGCAGATGTATCGCGCAATGCGGCGGCGCGGCCATCTGCAAGTGGCCGGCACGGGTCTGGAATTGACAGGAACGGGGGCTCGCTTTGTTTCCGAATTGGGGGTCAATCTGGCGGCATTGTCCAAAGGACGCGCGCCAATCTGCAGGGAATGTCTGGATTGGAGCGCCCGCGAGTCGCATTTGGCGGGAAAATTGGGCCGGGCGTTGCTGGCAGAGTTTTTCGCCAAAGGCTGGGCGAAACGCCAAGAAAACAGCCGCATCGTGCGGTTTTCACGCGAAGGGGCCAAGGCCTTTGAGACAACGTTTTCTGCATAATCCCGGCATTTTGGCCGCACTGTTCCGCTGTTTCCGCGCCCTAAACGATCCATGCTAAAACCCTGATATTGTCTGCGCACTGCCCCTTTCGTGCCGCAATTGAGCGTCAAACCTTGGTCAACACTTGAGACTAAAGGATTTGCGAAATGGATCGCCTAACGGAAATGGAAGCTTTTGCCACGGTTGTAGACCAAGGTGGGTTTACCGATGCGGCCAAGAAGATGGGGATCTCTAAATCCGCGGTTTCTAAACATGTATCCAGTTTAGAAGCCCGGCTTGGTGCCCGGCTTTTGAACCGCACCACACGCCGGGTCAGCCCGACGGAAATTGGACTGGCCTATTATGATCGTGCCCGCCGCGTTCTAAACGATGCCGGGGAAGCAGATGCGCTGGTCACCTCGATGCAATCGGCACCTTCGGGTCTGTTGCGGATCAGCGTGGCCACCGATTTTGGGGTGAACCATCTGAGTCCGGTTCTGGGCGAGTTCCTGGCGGATTTCCCGGAAATCACCGTCAATATGGTGCTGAACAACCGCTATGTAGAATTGATATCTGAAGGCTTTGATATGGCCATTCGCATTGGAGAGCTGGAAGACAGTTCTTTGCGGGCCAGAAAACTGACCGACACAACGCGTCGCATGATTGCCAGCCCGGACTATATTGCCAAACACGGGCGTCCGCAGAAAATCGACGATCTGAACGAACATAAATTGTTGCATTATTCCAGCCAGTCCAATGGCGCGGTGTGGAAGCTGACAGCGCCTTCGGGTGAAAAACGTCAGGTGCGCACGGCGGGTTGGCTGAGTGTGAATGACGGACAATCTTTGTTGAATGCCGCTGTGGCCGGTCTGGGCATCGCCTACTTGCCAAGCTTTTTATATGCCGAAGCCATGGAACAGGGTCTGGTTGAAGATGTGATCCCGGAATTGCCGATGGAAACCCAAGGCATCTATGCGGTCTACCCACCTGGTCGCTTTACCCAGCCCAAAGTCCGCGCCTTTATCGACTTTCTGGTGCATGCCTTTGCCGACAAAGGGCCAAGCGTCTGGTAACGCCGCCTATGACTTATGAAATTCCCCCGAGGCTAGAAAGCCTTCCTTCCCCGGCCAAGTGTCGGGGATTTTTTTTGTTTTGTGAGTTTTGAGGTGTGGTTAAGGGGTCAGCAAGATGGCTTCGACACGGCGATTGGCCTCGCGGCCTTCGGCACTTTGGTTAGAAGCGATGGGAGCCAGGTAGCCGACGCCCTGGGCATCAAGCTGCGGTGCGGCCACGCCAAGCGTTTCTATCAGATGACGGCGCACAGCGGCGGCGCGCTGTTTTGACAGCGCCATATTGTTGTCTAAGGTGCCGACTGTGTCGGTGTGGCCCACCAAAGCGATACGATATTCAGGGTTTTCAAGCAGATAGGTTGCGATGGCTTGCAGCGAGGCAAAGGGCCCGTCTGACAGTTGCGCAGCGCCGGTTTCAAAGGCCAGATCATTAAGAATAACATGGCCGCCAAGGTCCAATGCTTTGACCACATCTCCGGGCAAATTGGGATCAGGCTGCACGATCGGCGCGAGATGCGTGCCAAGCTGGGGTTTTTCCAGAGCCAGGCTTTCCAGATCCGGGCCGGGCTGCACCGCAATCAATTGGGTCAAACCCTGAGTTTCTGTCCGGCTGACCAAGACGCTAATGGCCTCGGTGCCGGCATCGGTTTCGCGCAGGGCTGAAAGGAACCGAAAATCGATCAGATCAACAAACATGTCGGGTGCTGGCAGAACTTCGGTTTCAAAGCGAAAATCAAACCCGCCACAAACCGCCGCTTCACAATCCAAAAGCACCTTGTAACCTGCCGCCTGAATTTGGCTGCGCAATGGTTCGATCAATTGCTGCGTGGTCAGCGCCTTGTTGTCCAGTTGCCAAACTTGGTACGAGACAAACCCGCCGATTTTACGGGTGGACAGAAACCCGTCAAAATAGGGCCCGTCCGGCATGGCATAAACACCCACTTCGCTTACCTTATCGACGCTTAGAACGCTGCCCACTGGAAAGGCCAATTCAAGTGCTTGCACCGGCAGTGGGCACAACAAAAACAAAGAGAAGAGCTGGGCTTTGGTCATCGAATTTTGGTGTAAGCTTCTGGGTTTGGTTGCTTTGTGGGGCAAAAGTGCCCTTGTTGGATATATTGAAGAAACCGGTCACATTGGCAATTGTCAATTTTTTCGGGAGGATACCGCCGGTAATGTGCAGGACTGGCTGATCGGTTGCTTTGGTCAATGAATGGATCTGGGTGGACTTGGATGCGCGTTGCCATGGGTTATGTTGGTTTGATACGATAGTGATATTGCCCCGACAGCGCCATGCCCAACGATTCATACAATTTGTTTGCAGCGGTATTTTCCTGCGTGCAAATAACGCAAAGCGTGTGCCCACCATTGTCTAATGTCCAATAGGCCGCGCGGCGCAATGCCCAGCGCGCCAAGCCATTACGCCGGTGCGCGGGCAAGATTTCTAGCGCGTGCAGCATGGTGACGCCATCTTGCATGGCGGCAAAGGCTGCGCCTGCGGGCTTATCATTGAACCGGCTGAGAAACCCCGTTTTGGGGCCAACAGCCCGGTGCATAACGTCGATGCGACTGCGGTCAATGCCGCCTGTCATCCAGATTTCCTCCATGATTTTAAGAGGTTCCCACGCGGGGATCGCAATTGTGCGTGGTGGCAATTCGGTTGCGATATCACTGGCGGCGGCGGCATAGATATTGACCGGATCGATGAGTTGATAGCCGCGTTGCGCAAGTTGTGCATCCAGCGCGTCTTCGCCATCGCGCAGTTGAAACAGCGGCGTTTGACCCATCTGGCGCATGGCCTGCGCGGCCGCATCAATATCGGCCAAAGCCAGATCTGCGTTGAGCGTTGCGGCGGACACACGTTTGCCACCGCCCTGCCCGTCCCGAAGGGTAAAGCCATGTGCTGACATGTGCGCTGCGGGGGGCCAGGTGGCTTCGGCGACCTGATAAAGCGTTTTGATATTGGGCAAGGTCACGAAAATTGCGCTTTCAGCGCCTCGACAGCCCGCGTGATCCGCGTGGAATCGGTGCCGCGCAAAACGACATTAGAGCCATAGATGCCATTTTCCTGAAATGGATATGAGCCAATGGACAGATCAGGATAGCTTTGTGAAAGCGCGCCAAGCGGCCCCGCAAGATCGCCTTCGCCTTTGAAGAACTTGACGGTTTGCGACAAGAGTGGTGCGCCGCCGGTCAATTTGGGCAGCACGCTGGCGACCATGGCCTGAAACACTGTGGGAACACCGGCCATCACGTGCACGTTCTGCAAGGTGAAACCCGGTGCAATGGACACTGGATTGTCGATCAGCTTGGCCCCGTCTGGAATGCGCGCCATGCGCAAGCGTGCAGCATTTAGCGCCCGCCCGGTACTTGCATAATGCGCTGCCAAAAGCGCGCGTGCGTCGTCGCGAATATCAATGGGGGTATCAAAGGCCTGCGCGATACAATCTGCGGTGATGTCATCATGCGTAGGGCCAATGCCGCCAGAGGTAAAGACATGGTCAAAACTTGAAGAAAGCGCCTGAACAGCGCCGACAATGGCTGCGGGATCGTCGCTTACCACGCGCACTTCTTTTAGGTCGATGCCCTTGTCCGTCAGTGCATTGGCTAGAAAATGCGTGTTGGTATCCTGCGTGCGACCAGACAGAATTTCATCGCCGATCACCAGCATGGCAGCGGTTGGATTGGGCATGTGACTTTCCTTTTTCGCGTAAGATAACGTGCCGCCCAGCCTGAACAAGCCGAAAGCGATCTTAGGCAATATCAACTGCATTTTTCGCGGCCATGCAGCGCTCGTCGCAACGCGCTCTTTGACAAAAGTGCGGACTGCGCTAGGCAGGGGCATGAAGTTTGCACAGCCCCTGATCCCCGCCACTTTGCTGCGTCGTTATAAGCGTTTTTTGGCAGATGCTCTGCTGGACGACGGCACAGAAATCACCGCCCATTGCGCCAATCCAGGCTCTATGATGGGTCTGAAAGAGGCCGGGTCGCGCATTTGGCTGGAACCCAATGATGACCCCAAGAAAAAACTGAAATACGGCTGGCGGCTGGTCGACCATCAGAACGGGCATATGACCGGGGTCGATACATCGGTGCCAAATCGTGCGTTGCGGGCGGCGCTGATGGCCCATCAGGTGCCAGAGCTTGCCGCCTATAAAACCGTGCGTGCCGAGGTGAAATACGGGCAAAACAGCCGCATTGATTTTCTGCTGACCGAGGCGGGCAAACCCGACCTTTATGTCGAGGTCAAAAGCGTGACGTTGTTGCGCGAGCCTGCCAAAGCAGAGTTCCCTGACAGCGTGACCGCGCGCGGCACCAAGCATTTGGCAGAATTGACAGAGATGGTGCACCAAGGGCACCGCGCTATGATGTTTTATTTGGTGCAACGCACCGATGCTGATTTTGTGACTTTGGCCGAAGATATCGACCCAACTTATGCCGCCGCTTTTGATGTGGCGATTCAGGCGGGTGTTGAAGTTTTGGCCTATGATTGTCAAATATCCCCAGACGAAATTTTACTTGGTGCGCCTTTGCCGTTCCGTCGCTGATACGGGCACTGGTTTCTTACACAAAAGCACCTTAGATAAGACGCGACATTGCACAAACGGAGCGATCCAAATGATTGGCAAAGTAAGCCAAACCCGGGACGGGATCAGACTTTATCAAGACGCCGATTTTGAAGACATGCGCAAGGCAGGTCAGGTCACGGCGCGCATTCTTGATGAGATCGCAGAACATGTGTTTCCCGGCCAGACCACGGCCGAGATCGACCGGATCATCACCGCAAAGGTCACCGAATACGGCACGACCTCGGCGACCATCGGCTATAAGGGCTATGAACACGCCAGCTGTATTTCGGTGAACCATGTGGTGTGCCATGGCATTCCCGGTGACAAAAAGCTGAAGGACGGAGATATTCTGAATATTGATGTCACGGTGATTTTGAACGGCTGGTTTGGCGATTCAAGCCGGATGTATGTGGCTGGAAAATTGTCTCGCAAAGCCGAGCGACTGATTCAGGTCACCCATGATTCTTTGATGAAAGGCATTGAAGCCGTCAAGCCGGGCAACACCTTTGGCGACATTGGCCATGCCATTCAATCCTATGCGGAAACCCATCGCATGAGCATTGTGCGCGATTTTTGCGGCCATGGTTTGGGGCAGGTGTTTCACGCGCCGCCAAATGTGTTGCATTACGGGCGTCCGGGCACAGGCCCAACACTGGAAGAGGGCATGTTCTTTACCATTGAACCCATGGTGAATTTGGGACGTCCCGAAACCAAAGTCTTGGCCGATGACTGGACAGCGGTCACCCGCGATAAATCGCTTTCAGCACAGTTTGAACATTCGATTGGGGTTACGAGCACCGGCTTTGACATCTTTACGCTGTCGCCAACCGGCAAGTTTCACCCCACATACGGATAAAGATATGGGGCGCCACTCCAAGCGCCCCAATTAGTTTTGCTAGCTGAACCGCACCGCCCGGCGATAAAGGTGCCAGGTCGCATGCCCCAGCCAAGGCAGCACAAGAACCAACCCAAAGAACAGCGGAAGAGTGGCAAGTGCCAAAAGCACAGCCACGCAGATGCCCCAGCTGATCATCACCATGGGATTATTGCGGGCAACCCTGACCGATGTGACCACCGCAATCGGCAGACCCACCGGACGATCAATCAGCATCGGAAAGCTGATGGCAGCCACCACCAGCACCACCGCGCCAAAGACCGCCCCAACCGCCATGCCGGTTGCGATCATCGCCCACCCGTTTGAGGTGGTGAACGCTGCTGTGACAAAGCTGGCGGTGCTTTCGGGCATCGCTGGACCAAGGGTCATGGTGTACACCGCAAAGGCCGCAGCCATCCACAGCATGAACCAGATCAACAGAAACATCCCCAACACCATGACAGGCCCGACGACCCGGCTGCGCAAGGCTTTCAGGGCAGAGCCCCAACTGGCCTGACCGACCTCTTCGTTCTGGCGGCTGATTTCATACATGCCAATCGAGGCAACCGGCCCCAACAGGGCAAACCCGGCAGCCAATGGGAACAGCATCGGCAACAGGGCCTGCTGAAACGCCAAGAAAACCAGGGCAAAGCCGATCATCGGATAGACAAACACCAGCGCCAAAACATCGCTGCGAAAGCGCATGACATCGCGCCAACCCAAGGCGAGCGCTGCGCGGATATCTGACATATGCAGGGTTTGGGCATGGGGTATTGCTTCAGGCTGCTTGCCCAGATGGGTCGCCACATCGCTGGCGGTTTTCCCCGCGTTCCCAAGCGCCCTTGCGCCCCAAGACAGTGGATTTCCAATCGTTTGAACCATGAGTGCCTCCTTGCAAATAACGCAAGCCGCATTCTCGATATGCCTATCCAGCCCGAAGGCATCTACTGTTTGGACCAGAGTGTCATAGCGGGCCTGTGGCCAGCAACATGCGCCCAGCCTAGCACAAATTGGGGCAATTTGGCTCAAATCCTGTAAAACTGTTTGTGAGGTGCGTGAATGGTGGCAGCTATTGCGGGCAGACTAGTCCGCATCTGCCTGCAAGAACGTCACATGGGTATCGCCATATTTGCGTTGATCCAGCAGGGTAAAGCCGACCGGGGCGATCTGGGGCGCGCATTCTTCAAAAACCACCAAAGCGTCGGGGGCGATCCAGCCACTGTCCTGCGCAGCCAGCAGCGCTTTGGTCCCGAGGTTTTTACCATAGGGCGGATCAAGGAATACAAGATCATAGGGAGCATCAGCGTTGCGCGGCAGGCGTGTGGCGTCGCGTGCGATGGTTTTGCACTGTGCTTTGGCCCCGGTGATCTGGATGTTTTGCCGGATCAGACTCTGTGATTTTCGGCCATCATCGACCAGACAAACATGGGCAGCGCCACGCGACAGGGCCTCTAGGCCCAGCGCCCCCGTGCCCGCAAAAAGATCGAGCACACGGGCGTCGCTGATCGGGTCGCCGAATTTGCCGCCCATCAGGACATTAAACAGGCTTTCACGCACGCGATCTGTGGTAGGGCGCAAATGCGCGCCCGCATCGCCTTTGCCCACCGACGCCAACGCTTTTCCGCGAAAATCACCCGCAATGATCCTCATGCTTTCAACAACGCCTTTAAATTGGTGTCTGGGTTGGCGATCACATCCGGGTCTGGTGATTTTCCGGCCTCTATCAGACGCTTGCCAATCATGTAGTCGCGTGCAGCGTTCATCGCATCAACCGCCAACAAAGTTTCGCCCTGATAATACCAAAACGACACAGACGCATCGTCGCCGGCACGGGTGATCACACGATCATAGCCGGTGTTCAGGCCGGCAATCTGCAATTTTACGTCGTATTGATCTGACCAGAACCAAGGCTTGGCCTCATAGTCTGTGGCCTCTCCCATAATGTTCTGGGCAACGATTTCGGCCTGATCAATCGCGTTTGGCACGCTTTCCAAGCGGATGCGCGCACCACGATAGGGGAAAGACGCGCAGTCGCCTGCGGCCCAGATATGGGACACGTTGGTGCGCCCTTGGGCGTCGGTCTTGATGCCGTTTTCCAATGCCACACCCGCCTGTTCGGCCAAATCTGTTTCAGGGGTAATCCCGACGCCAACGATCACAAAATCGGTTTCAAGCGCAGAGCCATCGGTCAGTTCAGCCGCCGAGACATGGGTGTCACCGGTTAAGCGCGCCAGACCAATGCCCTCGCGGATCGTCACGCCATGCGCGCTGTGCACCTTGCGAAAGAAATCCGAGGTTTCCGGGGCCGCCACCCGCTGCAAAATGCGTTCTGACATCTCGACCAAGGTGACCGCCAGGCCTTTTTTCGCAGCAACGGCGGCTGCCTCTAGTCCGATATAGCCGCCTCCGACAATCAACACCCGTTTTCCAGCTGCAAAATAGGGGCTCATGGCGTCGACATCTTGCAGGTCACGCACCGTAAACACACCATCAAGCGCCCCACCAATTGCCGCCGGCAAGTGCCGTGGCGCAGAGCCGGTTGTCAGAACCAATTCATCATAAGACAGCGTGTCTTGGCCCAGAGATATGGTCTGGGCGTCGGTGTCGATGCCAGTCACAGGGGCCCCAAGGCGCAGCGTGATGTTTTGCTCTGCGTAATACCGCTCGGGGCGCAGATAAAGCCGCTCTTGGTCCATTTCGCCCAGAAGGTATTTTTTGGATAAAGGCGGGCGTTGATAAGGCGGGGCCGTTTCAGCGCCGATCAGCGTGATGTCGCCGTCAAATCCACTGCTGCGCAATTTGGCAACCAACGATGACCCGGCTTGACCGGCTCCTACAACTATCACGTGACTCATACTGGCTCCGTTTAGCATTGCCCTATCAATTGCAGACCCTATATCTGCAAACAGGCATAATACAATCACGGAGACGCGCGTAATGACAATTTCTATTGGAGCATCCCTGCCGGACGCTACACTCTCAAAGATGGGTGCAAACGGCCCAGAAACCGTTTCGTTGGCCAGCCTGACCAAAGGCCGCAAAGTGGTGCTGTTTGGCTTGCCTGGGGCCTTTACCGGCACTTGTTCTACCGCCCATGTTCCCAGCTTTATGCGCTCTGCTGATGCGCTGAAGGCCAAGGGCATTGACGAGATCATCTGCGTGGCGGTCAACGATCCCTTTGTGATGGATGCCTGGGAGAAGAACACCGGTGCAGGCGAGGCCGGGATCACAATGTTGGCCGATTCCAGCAGCGAATTAACAAAAACCATTGGTATGGATTTCAGTGTACCGGCAATTGGCTTTCAAGACCGTTCTAAACGCTATGCTTTGATGGCAGAGGATGGTGCAGTCAAGGTGCTGAACCTTGATGAAGATGCAGGGGTTTGTAACCTGTCATCGGGTGATACGATGCTGGACGCTGTCTAGTTTGCCAATGGCAATGATTTTGAAACGGGCGGAATTTTCTGCCCGTTCTTCTGGGCGCGGCAGCTTACTTTAAGCTGTCCATTTTGCGCGCCAGCTTTACATCCAGCGCTGACAATCCATCCACATCATGCGTTGTCAAAACCACATCTACGCGGTTGTAAACATTACTCCATTCCGGATGATGGTTCCATTTTTCCGCCCAAATCGCCACCCGTGTCATCCAGCCGAACGCCTCTATGAACGAGGTGAATTTAAAGGATTTCTTGAGCGCGTCACGGTCCGCCAGCATAACCCAGCCTGTGTCATACAGCGGCCCTAACATGGCATCTCTGGCTGCATCGCTAAGTTTTTCCGTCATTCGTGATCCTCCTGATTGGCGCTGCGAAACGGCCCGTAAGACGTCAGGATATCGATCTCTTCGGCAACGGCTTCGCGTTCGGCCACCAAATATTGCGCCACCGCGTCCGAGAAGCCTTGGTCCGCCATCCAATGCAGCGAATGTGTTGTGACCGGCAAATAGCCGCGCGCGAGTTTATGTTCGCCCTGCGCGCCAGCTTCGACTCGCAGCAAGCCCTGATTGATGGCCCACTCTATGGCCTGATAATAGCATATTTCAAAATGCAGGCAGGGATGATCTTGCAAACAGCCCCAATACCGCCCGTAAAGCGTGTCGCGCCCGATCACATTCAGCGCCCCGGCAATGGGGGACCCCTGCTCTTCTGCCATAATCAACAACATGTCATCGCGCAGCTGGTCATGCGCGATTTCAAAAAAGGCGCGTGTTAGGTAAGGCGTGCCCCATTTGCGGCTGCCCGTGTCCTGATAGAATGCCCAGATGGCATCCCAGTGCTGTGGCTGGATCTGATCGCCGGTATAGGTGCGGATCTCGCCGCCAAAGCCCTGCGCGCGGGCGCGCTCTTTGCGGATATTCTTACGTTTTCGGGCGCTGAGGTTGGCCAGAAAACCCGTGAAATCCGCATAATTGTCATTGAGCCAGTGAAACTGCTGCCCGGTGCGATGCATAAGGCCCAGGGTTTCGCCGATTTTGACTTCTGCAGGCGTGCAAAAAGTTGTGTGGAAAGAACTGAGCTGATTGCGTTGCGCGATCTGAATGGCCCCCTGCAAAAGGGCGGCCTGACCAATTTCCTCATGGCCGGGTTTGGCTAGAAACCGCCGCCCGGTGACCGGCGTAAAGGGCACTGCCATTTGCAGTTTTGGATAATAGCGCCCGCCTGCGTTTTCATAGGCATGTGCCCAATTGTGATCAAAAACATATTCGCCCTGACTGTGACCCTTGGCATACAGCGGCGCGGCGGCAATCATTTCTGCGCCTGCGTGGGCGGTGATATATTGTGGTTGCCAACCTGTCCCTGGGCCAACGGACCCGCTGTCTTCTAGTGCTGCCAGAAAGCGGTGAGAGGTAAAGGGATCAATCGCGCGACCACCATCGGCACACTCCGGGGCGGCGCAGGCATCCCAATCTTTGGCCCCAAGCGCATGCAGTGACGCGTGTATTTGGATTTCAATGGCAGTATCGGTCATGTGGCTCCTCTGCCCGCCATAATTTGTGTTGTCGGGTTGGCAATCAAGCCTGACGCACCGGCAAATACTGTTCAAACGTAATGTTCTGCGCGACCTTGCGCGCCTGCGCCTCTTGGTCAGGCGACGTGACTGTCCAGCACAGGATATCAGCACCCTGGGCTTTGAGCTCTGCCACTCTGGGACGGTTCAGATCTTGAGCCTGATGGCTGATAAAGCTGGCGTGAACGCGATCGTAATCAGGAATGTCACGCAAACGATCACAGGTTTCTGGGGTCACAGGCGCCCAAACATCTGGATCATAGGCCCCCGTGACCAGGCCGCGCGGCACCCCGGGGCAAAGCGTTGCCATTTTGGCGACGGAATGCGGATTGAAGGACATCACTGCCACAGGTCCTTTGTAGCGGTTCAATAGCGCTGCGGTCGCCGTTTCAAGGGCCCCGATATTTGCGCCAAGCTGCCCATCCTGATCTTTGAGTTCTATCAATAGCGGGACTTGCCCATCTATGAGGTCCAGCACCTCTTGCAGGGTTGGAATGCCCTCATCGCCGCCTATCAGCGGAATGGTGGCCAGATCTGACGCGCTGCGCTGTCGAATGGGTCCGTCGGCCCGTGCCAATCGAGACAGTTCATAATCATGAAAGACCATGGGGTGGGCGTCTTCGGACAATTGCAGATCAATTTCGATGCCATAGCCCGCCTGAATGGCCGCGCGGATCGCCGCGCGGCTGTTTTCAGGCCGCCCATCGGTCACATCATGCAAAGCACGATGTGCCAAAGGGGCCGTTAGAAAACCGGGGGCAAACCGGATCATTTGATTTGGAAAAGCCCGTCGATTTCAACCGCAACGCCCAGCGGCAGCGAGGCCGCGGAAACAGCTGAACGCGCGTGGCTGCCGGCCTCGCCCAGAGCTTCCACCAAGAAATCAGACGCACCATTGACCACTTTTGGCTGGTCAGTGAAATCCGCTGTGGAGTTTACAAAAGCTGTGAGCTTGACGACCCGCACCAAACGGTCGAGATCACCACCACAAGCAGCTTTGACCTGAGCCAATAGCGAAATCGCGCAGGACTTGGCAGCTGCGGCACCGGCTTCGATATCCATGTCGGCGCCAAGTTTGCCAGTGATCAGCCCCTCGGGGCCCGAAGCGATTTGCCCAGAAACCTGCAACATGTCGCCAACAACAACATAGGATACATAGTTTGCAGCAGGGGCCGGGGCATCCGGCAATGTGACACCCATTTCTGCTAGTTTTGCTTCGAATCCACTCATTTCAATTCTCCTTCAAGATGTTGCCCGCAAGCTAAGCGCCACGGGCAACAAAGAGAAGTCCAAAGAATGCGTTTTCTAACTTTCTCGGAAGGCCTTGGTGAGGTAATCGGTGAAAGGTTTCACCAGATAGGCCAAAGGCGTGCGGTCATCAGTTTTCAGAAAAGATTCGACCGGCATACCGGGGATCAGCACCAGATTATCCGGCAATTTCGCCAATTCCCCCTCATTCATAAGAACTTCGGCGCGATAGTAGCTTTGGCCGGAGGCTTCTTCGACAAAGATGTCGGCTGAAACCAGACTGATTTTACCAAACAATTCTGGCGTTTTGCGCTGATCAAACGTCGAGAACCTAAGAGTGACATCCTGGCCAACATGGACCTGTTCGATGTGAATCGGTTCAACCTGTGCTGCAATCACCAAGGGGCGGTCTTGCGGCACAAGATACAACAGAGGTTCGGCAGCGCGTATGACCGACTTTTCTGCATAGACTGTCATGCCATAGACAATGCCAGACACCGGGGCGCGAATATCTAACCGGTCCAGTTGCGCCCGCAACGCATTGCGCTGCTCCAAAATTTCCAGCTCGCGGAATTGGATGTCTCGTAAATCTTCGATGGCTTCTTCGCGGCGTACGGTTTCGTTTTTCAGGATCTGGATGTCAATTTCCGTCATGCGGCCCAAGGCTTGTGCACGCGATGCTTCCATTTCGCCGATACGCCCTAGCAGACGGGCCTCTTCACGTTGCAAGGTCAAGACTTTGCCGGCCTGTGCCAAGCCACGTTGTAGCAACGACTGCTGGCCCTCCAACTCTTCACCAAGCAACTCAAGCTGTCGTTTAAGCGCTTCTTTTTGCGCTTCAACACCCAGCACTTGATCAGAAATCTGGGATTTTCGTTTTCCCAACTGCTCTACTTCGCGCGCAACAGAGTTTTTACGCGCATGAAACAGCCGCGTTTGGCCTGTCATCAGATCCTGAATATCAGCTTTGGTCTCGGCCACATCTAAAAGCTCTGCTGGAAAGGCAATGCTTGGGAGATCGTCCCGCTCTGCTTCCAAGCGCCCACGGCGGGCCATAAACTCAAACAGCTGGCCCTCTAGAATTGTGATGTCAGAAAGGATTGCGGTCTCATCCAAGCTTACCAAAACGTCGCCAGCCGCAACGGTGTCACCTTCGTCAACGTGGATTTTGGCAACGATGCCACCATCCAAATGCTGTACCACTTGTCGATTGCGATCAACTTCGATTCGGCCAGAGGCAATAATCGCACCAGAGATTTGTGTGAATGCCGCCCAACTGCCAAAGCCACCAACCAGAGCAAACAACGCGAGAAAACCCGCCATTAAAAACACGCGCGGCGAAATCGAATTTTGCTGTGCCATTATTGGACGCCCCCGGCGGTTTGAGACTTGTTAATTTCACTGTGGTTCACAACCACTTTTTTCAGCACTTCATCGCGTGGACCAAAGGCTTTGACGCCACCGTTTTCCAACATCAAAAGCAAATCACATTCGCGAATGGCGGCGGGACGGTGCGCCATAATGATCACCGATTTCTGCGCGGCTTTCATATGGCGAATGGCTTTGTTCAGCGCTTCGGCCCCCATATTATCAAGGTTCGAGTTTGGCTCATCAAGCACCAGCAAAACCGGGTCTGAATACAGGGCCCGTGCCAGACCGATCCGCTGGATTTGCCCCCCAGACAGGCGGCCCGTGGTGGCGGAAACCGGCGTTTCATACCCATCCGGCAGCTTTAGAATCATATCATGCGCGTCCGCCTTGCGCGCGGCTTGCACAATCTTTGCCGCATCAGGATTAGGCGACAATCGGGCAATGTTTTCAGCAATAGTTCCTTCAAACAACTGCACACGCTGTGGCAAATACCCAATATAGTTGCCCAAATCTGTGGGATCATATTGTTCCAATGCTGCGCTATCCAAACGCACCTTACCGCCTGCGGGGCGCCACGTACCTGTGATTGCGCGGGCCAGGGTCGATTTACCAGCGCCTGACGGGCCGATAACCCCAAGAGCCTGGCCTGGTTTGACTGAAAAATTCACCATACGCAGGGAAGCGGTCGATTGGCCGGGTGGTATAATGGTCATGGACTGCACGTCCAATTTTGCGCGTGGCACCGGCAATTTGGTGCGCGGTGGGTCTTTGGGTGCCGCGGTCAGCAAATGTGCCAGATTCCACCACCCACGATGGGCGCGCTGAATCATCGACCACTGTCCAATGGCCATCTCGATCGGGGCCAAGGCGCGTCCAAGCAGGATAGAACCGGCAATCATTGCGCCGGGTGAGAGGTGGCCCAAAAGCGCAAGATAGGCACCCAGTCCCAACATCGCAGACTGTAAAAACAGACGGAAGGTCTTGGTCATCGAGCCAAAGCCGCTGCCAACATCGGTGGCAGCAAGCTGTTCGTGCATGGATTTACCACGCGCCACTTGCCAGCGATCAAATGCATTACCCTGCATGCCTAGACTCTGTACCATTTCGGATTCAGAACGCAGCTGTTCGCCAAGAATGGACGCGCGGTGCGTGCTCAGGTTTGCCTGATTCAGCGGACCGCTGGAAAAGCTTTGGTTTAAGAACGACATCATAACCAAGATCAAGCCGCCAGAAATCGCCAAATATCCAAGCCATGGATGAAAAATGCTGATGCCAATCAGAAACACTGGCGTCCAAGGCAGGTCAAAGAAAGCATTTGGGGCTGGCGAGGAGATAAACCTCTGAATGGCTTCAAGATCGGACATGCCGGTTTGAGCATATTCATCATTGCTTTTGGCCGACCGCGCCACGACGGCATCAAAAACACGTTTGTCCAGGCGAGATTGAAACCGTGCGCCGATACGTGACAACACCCGTGATCGGGTAAAATCAAGAATCCCCATGACCCCATATAAAAAGGCCACCAGTAGGGTAAGCGCCAATAAGGTCTCGACAGATCGGCTGCTGAGCACCCGGTCATAGACCTGCAACATATACAGCGGGCCCGTCAGCATCAGCAGGTTTGCAAATGCGCTAAAAATGGCCACGGCCCAATAAAGCGCCCGGCTTTCCCGGCGTGCGGCGCGTAATTCCGCCAGTCCAGTACGTACTTGATCGTTTTTCATATTCATTTTGCCAAGATATTTCTTTTACTGCACCCAAGGGAATGGGCAATTTTTGGCCTGTTACTCATCTGCCACATCGCTTTATGAAATCAAAGCTGGGTGTGTTTATTTCTAACCTGTAAACTAAATGAAACCTGCCTGATTCAGATTGAGACAACCTGTGACTTCGTTAACCCGATTTTTGCCGCGCCGCCATGGCCGGTCTGCAATATTATTGCTTGCCTGTAGCATGATTGCCGCCTGTGCGGCAAATGATAGAACTGTGTCTTCCGCAGAGATTTATGACCCCAATGAAAAAGCCAACCGTAAAATTCATGCGGTAAACCTTAAAATTGACAAAGTTATTTTTCGCCCCGTGTCTAATGGCTATGGCGAAATTGTGCATGAAGATGCCCGCATGTTGGTGTCAAACTTTGCAGATCACCTGTCATTGCCAGCCGATATTGTGAATAACGTCTTACAAGGTGACCTAAAAGGTGCCGGGGCCAACAGCTTTCGCCTGGTGTTCAACACGCTGTTTGGATTTGGCGGGATTGCTGACCCATCCGAAGCCATACATATGCCGCGCCGCGAAACTGATTTTGGTGAAACATTTCATGTTTGGGGTGCTGGCGAAGGCGCTTATGTAGAGCTGCCATTACTGGGACCTTCCAATGCACGTGACACAGTTGGCACGGTGTTGGATTTTACATTGGACCCGGTATCAGTCTTGTTGCCAAGCCCAGAGAAATTTGTTGGCACCGCCGCAAATGTGGCTGATCGCATGGGCGATCGCTATGAATTGCGCACCACGATTGACTCTATTTTATATGAAAGCGCCGATAGTTACGCGCAGGCGCGAATACTTTACTTGCAAAATCGTCGTCATGAGCTTGGTGTAGACTCAGAAGATGCCTACCTAGACCCCTATGATGATCCCTATGCGGAGTTTGAATAAGCAATGAAACGTCGTAGTTTTTTAGCTGCATTGGCAGCAACATCCCTTGTACCGATGCAAGCCTTGGCTTTGACAAGCAGTCAAGCTGAAGTTTTGGTGGGCAAACTGGTGGGCGACATCAACGACGTCATCGCATCGGGCAAATCTCTGTCCGGCATGACCAAAGATTTTGAACGCATTTTCAAACGCTATGGCGATGTGCGCATCATTGCGCGTTCCGCATTGGGCGCGGATGCCCGTCGCATGAACGGATCTCAGGAACGCGCCTATATCAATGCTTTTACGGGTTATATCTCGCGTAAATACGGCAAGCGCTTCAACGAATTTGTTGGCGGGCGCATCCAAGTAAACAGCGCCCGTAAGGTCAAAAGCTTTTACGAAGTGCAAAGCACCGCCCATCTGAAGGGTGAATCTCCGTTTGAGTTGAATTTCCTGGTGTCTGACAAATCCGGCAAGAACCTGTTTTTTGATATGGTCATCGAAGGCATCAGCCTGCGTTTGACTGAAAAAAGCGAAATCGGAGCCATGCTGGACAAGCGCCGTGGCAATATTGATGCGTTGATCACGGATCTGAAGCGCGCGGGCTAAAACGCAAATTGCGCCATGACACTCGCGAGCAAAACCAGACCTCAGCGGTCTGGCTTTTTGTTTTAAACACTCGAATAATCGGCGGAACGACGCAGACCCAGGAATTAGTGGCCAATCGATTTTGAGAAGAAGTTCACAATAATCACGCCAGTGATTATGAAACCCAGCCCCACAATCGCCGCCAGATCCAGACTTTGCTGGAACCATATCCAGGCCACGCCGGCAATCAACACGATGCCCAAGCCAGACCAGATCGCATAGACAATTCCGGTTGGCATCACCCGCAGCGGAAACGACAAAAGGTAGAATGCCAGCGCATAGCCACCAATTGTGATCAGCGTTGGCAGCAGACGTGTGAAGCTTTCAGAACGCGCCAAGGCGGTGGTGGCCACAACCTCGGCAAAGATGGCCCCTGCAAGCAAAAGATAGGTGGTCATAGAGGTCATGGCTAACTTCCAAAGCTGTGGACGATCTGATCAACCTTGGCGATGACGGCAATCGCCTAGTTTACCCCTAGCAGACCCTTGAGCAGCTGTTCCAATACATTTTCGCGGTTATTTGGCTGCGCTTCCGGCAGGGGTGTGGGTTTTTGCTTGGGTACGAAATCGGGCAACGGTCGGGGCGTCATGCCCTCGGTGACACGTGTCATGACCTGTTGCCAAATCTCGGCGGGCAACCCGCCACCGGTTACGCCGCTTAGCGGGGTGTTGTCATCATAGCCCATCCAGACGCCAACCACATAGTCCGCCGTAAAGCCGATAAACCACGCATCTTTGGCTGCCGAGGTGGTGCCGGTTTTGCCCGCCACTTGCCATCCAGGCAATTTTGCACGGCCACCAGTCCCTTCGGACACCACTTTTTGCATCATATACACCAGTTCGCGCGCAGAACTGTCCCGAATAACACGCTCGCCAATGCCGCCACCCGACCCCATAAGCGGCTCGGGGTCGCCTTGCAGGCGCAATTGAACCAACCCATATGGTGTGACCGATGAGCCGCCGTTGAGAATGCCAGCATAGGCACCGGTCATCTCTAAGAGGGAGGATTCCGAGGCTCCCAACGCCAAGGCCGGTGTATCTTTCAGATCACTCGCAATACCAAAGTCCGCCGCGACTTTACGCACATTATCGCGCCCAACCGATTCGGAAATTTTGACCGCAGGGACGTTCAAAGAGTTTTGCAGCGCCCACTCAAGCGAAACATTGCCATAGTGTTTATTGGTATAATTGCGCGGACACCATTCGCCAGAACCAGGGATGTTCAGGCAGTAAGGTGCGTCTAGCACCGTATCTATATGAGAATAACCCAGTTCTAAGGCAGTGGCATAGACAAAGGGCTTAAAAGCAGAACCGGTTTGGCGCTTGGCCTGAACGGCACGGTTGAATGCCCCGGACACTTTGGTTTTGCGACCGCCCACCATAGCGCGCACGGCCCCATCCGCCGACATGACCACAATCGCCGCTTCGGCCTTCGAGCCTTCGCGCACGTCATTGTCAAAGACCCATTTCAAGCCCTCTTCGGTCGCGCTTTGAATGCGTTGATCAAGCGTAGTGCTGATGATCACATCTTCGGTTGTGTTCTTTGTAAAGAACTCTGGGCCCGTCGACATCACCCAATCAGCGAAATAGCCGCCGGATTTGGCTTGGGCGGCTTCGGATAAGGTTGCTGGGTTTTGCTGCCATTTGGCGGTTTCCGCATCAGACAAAAAGCTCTGGTCATTCATCAAACGCAACACGGTTGCCGCGCGATCTTGGGACCGCTTTAGGTTGCTTGTAGGGGACAGCGTGCTTGGGGCGGTTAACAGTCCTGCGATCATCGCGCCTTCGGCCGGGTTCAGCTGACCCGCATTTTTGCCAAAATAGCGTTGCGACGCCGCTTCGGCCCCATAGGCTCCTCCGCCCATATAGGCACGGTTAAGATAGATCGAGAGGATTTCATCTTTGGTGTATTTGGCCTCCATCGCCATGGCATAGATGGCTTCTTTGATCTTGCGCACCATCGAACTACGACGGCAATCCGATACATATGCGGCCTCTGTTTTCCAAAGGTCTTTATCAAACGCCACCCCAAGGCACAGTAATTTGGCCGTCTGTTGGGTGATTGTTGACCCACCGTGACCCGACAAAGGCCCGCGCCCTTCGCGCAGGTTGATGCGCACCGCAGAGGCCACGCCGCGTGGGCTAACGCCAAAGTGCTTATAGAACCGCTTGTCCTCGGTGGCGATGACAGCATTTTTCAAATGGCGCGATGTGGTTTCGGCAGTGACCGCTCCGCCAAATTGATCCCCACGCCAGGCAAAGACATCATTGTCACGATCCAACAATGTGACAGAGCCACGAGCCCGCCCATCCAACAAAGCCGTGACGTCGGGCAACTTCATGTATTGGTAGGTGATTGCCAGACCGATGATCAGCGCAAGTACGGTTGCGCTGCGCCAGGTGATTGTCCAAATCAAGCGCATGATCCAACGCAGGACCCTGGTGAAAAACCCGACAATCCCTCCGCGCTTTGCGGTGGTCTTGCGCCGCGCTGCGCCACGCGCGCGTTTTTTGGCAGCGGGTTTTGTTTTGGGTTTGCTTGGTTTCGTTTTGGCTTTCGTCGGGCGTGCCTTGCGACCTGAATAGCGCCTGTCAGCCACCAAAGTGGGTTTTTTCTTTTTGGAATCACTCATGCCACATTCTGCCCGACATTTTGGTCTTTGCATTGTTTTAACCGAGCCCAGAGCAAATGTAGAGACGATCTTGCAAGTCTATGCTTTTGCGTTTCGCCTATTTTTTAATCAACACACACCATTTGTGCAAAAATTGTGCGTTTTACCCCTGTCAGTGGGTGAAATTCAGGCGGTTTTGCTTCGATCTAGCCCTCTGACAGGTTTTTCTGCCCCTGCACAGTCGTCGACGACACGACGATGATACGGCATTCGAAAAGGGGATCAGGGTGAAACTGATTATTGCAACGATCAAACCGTTTAAGCTTGAGGAGGTTCGCGAAGCGCTGACCGAGATCGGCGTACGCGGTCTTATGGTCACCGAAATCAAAGGCTTTGGCGCTCAGTCAGGCCACACTGAAATTTATCGCGGTGCCGAATATACCGTGAACTTTGTACCAAAGATCAAACTGGAGTTGGTGGTTTCCGCTTCGATGGTTGATCAGGTGGTCGACACCATCAGCACAACAGCGCGCACCGGAAAAATTGGTGACGGCAAAATCTTTGTTCTGGACGTGGCACAAGCTGTACGCGTTCGGACCGGCGAAACCAATGAGGACGCGCTGTAAAGCGCGCCAGCAAAAGGGACAACTTATAATGAAACTCGCAAGCAAATTTGGCTTGGCCACCGCACTGGTCGCTATGCCGTCGCTGGCCCTCGCACAAGACGCTGTACCAGGCGTTGATGCGTCCAGTGATTCTATCTTTATTCTCAACTCTTTGCTGTTCTTGGTTGGCGGCTTTTTGGTATTCTGGATGGCCGCTGGTTTTGCCATGCTGGAAGCCGGACTTGTGCGCAGCAAAAACGTGACCATGCAGCTGACAAAGAACATCGCTTTGTTTTCTCTGGCAGCGATCTTTTACTACCTGATCGGTTACAACCTGATGTACCCATTGGGCACATGGTCTGTAGACGGCGTTCTGTCTGGCGTCTGGGGTCCTGGTGTTCTGGAATCCGTTGGTGTGGGCCGTGATGGCGCAGACGACTACGGTTATGCCTCCACTGGTTCTGACTTCTTCTTCCAGCTGATGTTCTGTGCAACCACAGCCTCTATCGTGTCTGGTACATTGGCAGAGCGCATCAAACTGTGGCCATTCCTGATCTTCACCATCGTTCTGACCGCTGTGATCTATCCGTTGCAAGCGTCTTGGAAATGGGGCGGTGGCTTCCTTGACCAAGCTGGTTTCCTGGACTTCGCGGGCTCAACTGTTGTGCACTCTGTCGGTGGCTGGGCAGCTTTGACAGGCGCGCTGATCCTTGGACCACGTATCGGTAAATACAACAAAGAAGGCCGCACAGTTCCAATTCCAGGTTCCAACCTGACTTTGGCAACATTGGGTACATTCATCCTGTGGCTGGGTTGGTTTGGCTTTAACGGCGGCTCTCAGCTGGCGATGGGCACTGTAGGCGACGTTGCAGATGTTTCCCGTATCTTTGCCAACACAAACACAGCGGCAGCTGGTGGTGCCATCGCGGCTCTGTTGCTGACACAGCTCATGTACAAAAAGCCTGACCTTACAATGATCTTGAACGGTGCCTTGGCTGGTCTGGTTTCCATCACTGCGGAACCTTTGACACCAACCCTGGGTGGCGCAACATTGATCGGTGCTGTTGGCGGTGTGATCGTGGTCTTCGCAGTTCCATTCCTGGACAAGTTGAAAATCGACGACGTTGTAGGTGCGATCCCTGTTCACCTGATCGCTGGTATCTGGGGAACAATCGCGGTTGTCTTTACAAATGGCGACGCGTCTCTGGGCACACAGCTTTATGCGATCATGGTTGTGGGTATCTTCACAGTCGTGACCTCGGGTGTGGTTTGGTTCATCCTGAAAGCGACAATGGGTATCCGTGTCACTGAAGAAGACGAGATCAACGGTTTGGATATGGCAGAGCTGGGTATGGAAGCTTACCCTGAGTTCTCTAAAGGCTAAGGCCTGACCGACATAAGATAATGAAAGCCCGGGGCATTGCCTCGGGCTTTTGTGTGTCCATAGGGTTCACCTAATCCCTTATTTGGTAAACTGCACCAGATCCCATAGGTTTCCATAGAGATCTTTGAAAACAGCCACCGTTCCATAAGGTTCGGTCTTAGGCTCACGCTCAAAGGTGACCCCTTTTTCGCGATATGAATTGTAATCGCGCCAAAAATCATCGGTTTGCAAAAATAGCATCACGCGACCGCCGGATTGGTCTCCGACGTATTTGGATTGATGGGGCGTGGTGGCTTTGCCTAGAACGATGGAACACCCGGTGCTGCCTCTGGGGCAAACAACCACCCATCTTTTGTCTTGTGCCGGTTGGTATTCATCCGCGACAAGCTCAAAGCCCAGCGTGTTGACATAGAAATCGATGGCTTCGTCGTAATCGCGCACCACAAGAGCGATGTGGGCAATGCTTTGCTGCATAACTCCTCCTGCTTCAAAGGATCCATGATGGCGCAGAGGCGGCAGCGGTGCAATGTATTTGGAATGCACAACAGTTTTGGCGCAGAACAAAAGGCGCTCTTTGGCGCAATGCAAAAGGCCCCCCCTTGGGGCGGTCTTAGGTGTTGGATGTGGCGTCGGTTAAATACCCGCGTCAACAATCGCCTTTGCCAACACAGGCACGGAAGCGGCGCTTAGGCCAGCGATATTCATCCGGCTGTCGCTGATCATATAAATCCCAAAATCTGCCCGCATTTTTTCAACGATTTCTGGACTTGTGCCTAATTGGCTGAACATACCGCGATGCTGCGCCAAAAACCCAAACCGATCCGAGCCGGTCAGACGTTGTAGCTCGGTTGACAGTTGTTGCCGCAAATCAAGCAGTTCTACACGGATTTCTTCGAGTTCTGCTGCCCAATCGGCGCGCAACTCTGGATCGGTCAGAATCGTGGTCACAACCCGCGCGCCATGATCCGGCGGAAACGAGAAGTTCTGGCGATTTAGGAAATTCAGGTTTTGCTGCACCACAGGCGTCAGGTCCGCTGCGGATGAGATCGCCAACAAAATGCCTGTGCGTTCACGATAGATACCAAAGTTTTTGGAACAGCTGCCCGCGATCAGACAGTGTTTGACCGATGAGGCCAGCAAACGCGATCCCGCCGCGTCTTGGTCCAGACCGTCGCCAAAGCCCTGATAGGCAAGGTCAATCATCGCAACCAGATCTTTTTCATTGATCAAATCCACAACCGACTGCCATTGTGTCAGGTTCAAATTTGCGCCCGTTGGATTGTGGCAGCAGCCATGCAGTAACACCACGTCACCGGCTTTGGCCTGCGCCAAATCGCTGAGCATGCCTTCAAAATCAACCGCACGCGATTCGCCATCAAAATACCGGTATTCAACGGTTTCAATACCAAGGTAATTCAGTGTCGACACATGATTGGGCCAAGTTGGGTCAGAGACAAATACCCGGGCCGATGGATTGGCCATTTTCACCAATTCAAAGGCCTGACGCACCGCCCCAGTGCCACCGGGCGTGCCCACAGCTGCAATTTTATCGCGCGCAACAGTGTCACCCAAAATCAGCTCTATCATGGCATTGCCATAGGCGGGATCACCCGCAAAACCCACATAGCTCTTTGTGGTTTGATCTTGCAGGATACGGCGCTCTGCGGCTTTCACGGCGCGCATGACCGGGGTCACACCCTCGGCATTTTTGTAAACGCCAATGCCCAGGTCGATTTTTGCGTCGCGCGGATCCTCGGCGAACTTCGTCATAAGCGAGAGAATTGTATCGGCTGGCTGAGCCTTGAGATTATGAAACATCACGCGTCTCCTGTCGCAATTGGGACAGTGGGGAAAGCCCCCCATTCCGCCCAAGAACCATCATAAAGCGCGTGGTCGGTTTTTCCGAAGCGTTCCATCGCCAGGCAGAGGATCGCCGCCGTCACACCGGATCCGCAGGTTGTTATGGCGGGCTTGGACAGATCAACACCCGCGTCCTGAAAAACAGCCTGCAATTGATCTGGCGATTTCATCGTCTGATCTTCGTTCAACAAATTTGCATAGGGCACGCTGTGAGAATTCGGAATATGTCCTGCCCGTAATCCTTCGCGCGGCTCTGGCGCATCGCCGCGAAACCGGGACGCGGCGCGGGCATCGATGATCGAATAGTCTCTCAGTTTGGCGGCATGCGACACCTGGGTCACATCCTTGACCATGGCATCGACCCGGCGCGCAAACATGTGACGGTCACGAATGACAGGGGGTTCAGCCGTCAACGCTCGGCCCTCCGCACGCCATTTTGGCAGGCCGCCATCCAACACCGCAATGTTGTTTTGCCCCATCAGTTTGAACAGCCACCAGACGCGCGCCGCTGAAAACAACCCAGATCCATCATAGACCACAATTTGGTGGCCGTCTCCGACACCAAGGTCGCGCACGCGCGACATGAATTTTTCCATGGGAGGGGCCATATGCGGCAGGTCTGACCGATGATCTGAAATGTCATCTATGTCAAAAAAACGTGCCCCGGGAATGTGGGCCCGCGCATATTCAGCCGCCGCATCACGCGCACTGTCAGGCAAATACCATGACGCATCCAGCACCCGTAAATCCGGGTCTTTCAGATGCGCGGCCAACCATGCCGTAGAAACAAGTGTTTTGGGATCGTCTTGAAACATTTCAGCCCCCAATTTCGGACAACTACAATTGCCTACTATCCGAAATCGAGGGTTTCAAGACCGTGGCATCGCTTAGATGCAGCAACCACGGCATTATCCGCCTATTTGGCCAATGTTTTGCGGATCATCGAGAATATCGCCAGCACCACGCCGCCACCGACGCCACCGCCAGCGATTTGCCCGATCAAGCTGCCCAGATCGATTCCACCTGCGGCTCCGGCTGCCCCGGCCATATCGGGCGCGCCAATCATCGACAAGATCGTCCCACCAAGCCCGCCGCCTAGCAGGCCTGCCAAAGAGTTGACGATTGTGCCTTGATTGATGCCCTTGATGGCTCCACCCGCGACATTGCCGCCGATTGCGCCCGCGATCAGACTAAGAATTAGTTCCATGTTCACCCCTCCAAAATGTCCGTCTCGATGCAGATATCTGCACGTCTGATGCAATTTAGGACATGGTTGGCATCGTGAAAACGGGAAAACATTTGGCATGCTCCCCCTAAGGAGGGGGCCAGATTTTGCGGGACATTCGTTGATCTGATGTGACGTGGCTGCGCGCGTCAGCCGGGACCGTTGCATTGCGGCAATGCGACTTGTTAGTCGCCGTGACGTAGCAGCCGCTGTTTTTGGCGGCCCCAATCACGCTTGGCGTCTGAGGCGCGTTTGTCGTGATTCTTTTTGCCTTTGCCGATGCCAACCTTGAGTTTTACAAACCCTTTGTGATTGAAGTACATCACCAAGGGCACAATGGTCATGCCTTTGCGCTGGGTGTCGCTCCACAGGCGGGACAATTCGCGTTTGGACACCAGCAATTTGCGGCGACGGCGTTCTTCGTGGCCAAACATGGCGCGTTCATAGGGGGCGATATAGCTGTTCACCAGCCAGAGTTCGCCCTCTTTCACCTCTGCATAGCTTTCCGCCACATTGGCGGAATTCTCACGCAGGGATTTCACTTCGGACCCGGTCAGAATGATGCCGCACTCGATGTCATCTTCGATGGCATAATCATAGCGCGCGCGCCGGTTTTCGGCGATCACCTTATAATTCGGATCTGCGTTTTTTTTCTGTACCATAGTCGGAATTGCATACAGGGGGAGAGGTTAAGTGTCCATGCAGGATGCGCTGTGCAGAAGCGGTGTCGTGTGGATTTTGCAACCCCATAGGTCGCGCCCGTGACGCGGATGCAATTTGGGTATTTGGATCAAGAACAAGCTTAAAGGTAGGGCGCGAATTCGGCCACGACCTGTTCATAGACCGCACGTTTAAAGGGCACGATATTGGCAATCAGTTGATCAAAGGGCAGCCAGCGCCATTCAGAGAATTCCTGATGATCCACTTCGATATTGATCTCGTCGTCTTGGCCATGGAATCGGAATAGGAACCATTTCTGTTCCTGGCCCTTGTAACGGCCTTTCCATATTTTAGGCACGATATCATGCGGCAGATCATAGGTGACCCAACCTGCGGATTGGGCCAGCAAGGTCACTGATGTGGGCGATACCCCGGTTTCTTCCTGTAATTCGCGCAGGGCAGCGGTTTGCGCATCTTCGCCTTTGTCGATGCCGCCTTGTGGCATTTGCCAGGCGGGCATTTCGCTGTCTAGGCGCTGTCCGACAAAGGCCTGATTCTGGCTGTTGACCAGGACAATGCCAACATTTTGACGATAGGGAAGTTTGGCAATCTGTTGGGGGGTCATGGGTACAGCGCTTTGTGTTTTTGAGAGGTGGCATAGAAAACCGCCCCACCTTGGTCCGGTGGGGCGACTTTTTTACGGGTGTTGTGATCAGTCTTTTGGACCAAGCGCAGACAGGCCTTTGAGGATATCAATCGCATAGGCCAGTTGATAGTCATCTTCGCGCAACTGCGCTGTGGCGTCAGCTTTGGCGCGATCTTCTTCGATTTGACGAATTTCGTCTTCGGTCAGGCTGTCGTTGTTCAGGCTGCCACGCAAATCCGCCTCGGTGCGGATGCTGCGTGTTTCCTCTTCCTCTTCGGTTTGTGGGCTGCGGCGTGGTTGTTCAACCACGATATCAGGCGATACCCCAAGCGCTTGGATCGAGCGGCCCGACGGGGTGTAATAGCGCGCTGTGGTCAGGCGCATGGCCCCATCGCCCCGCAGCGGCATCACGGTTTGAACCGAGCCTTTACCAAAACTCTTGGTGCCGACGACAATGGCGCGGCGATGATCTTTGAGCGCGCCGGCGACGATTTCAGAGGCCGAGGCAGAGCCGCCATTGATCAAGACCACGACAGGTTTGCCATCGATCAGGTCCCCCGGTTGGGCGTTGTAGCGTTCGCCGTCAGCGGCATCACGGCCCCGGGTCGAAACGATTTCGCCTTTTTCCAAAAAGGCGTCAGAGACGCGGATGGCTTGGGTCAACAGACCACCGGGATTGTTGCGCAGATCCAGCACCAGCCCATTGACCTTGTCGATACCACCAGCCGCTTTGATTTCTTTTTCAATACCGTCACGCAGATTCGTATAGGTTTGTTCGTTAAAGGTGGTGACCCGCATCACAACCGTATTGCCTTCGGTGCGTCCGCGCACCGCGGTCAGCTTGATGATGTCGCGGATGATCGACACGTCAAAGGCTTCGGTTTCGCCTTCGCGGGCGATGGTGATGATGATTTCAGACCCGACCGGCCCACGCATCATTTCAACCGCCTGATCCAGCGTCAGACCCAGCACGGTTTCGCCATTCACATGGGTGATGAAATCGCCAGCCTCGATGCCCGCTTCAGAGGCCGGGGTGCCGTCAATTGGCGAGACCACTTTAACAAAGCCCTCTTCCTGGGTGACTTCGATACCCAAACCGCCAAATTCACCGCGGGTTTGCTGGCGCATTTCCGCCGCATCTTGCGGGGCAAGATAGCTGGAATGCGGATCCAGCGACGTCAGCATGCCATTGATCGCGGCTTCGATCAGATCAGACTCATCGACCTCTTCGACATATTGCGCGCGGATACGCTCAAAGATATCGCCGAACAAATCCAATTGCTCATACACGCTAGAGGTGCGGGCGTTTTCCTGGGCAATCAGCGGGCCTGCAATCTGGGTGGTGGCCAGAATACCGGCCAAAGTGCCGCCCAGCGCGGCCACGACAAATTTTTTCATCCTCATCCATCCTTGTTGGTTAGGAACCAATCCTCCGGGTTGATCGGAGTCTTGCCCTGTCTCACCTCTATATAGAGCGTTTCTGTGCGGTCCTGACCAGTGCCTTCACTGGACTGTGAAAGAATGGCACCGATTTCCGGATCATTTCCGCCCATCAACCCCACTGGCGTGCCACTTGGCACCACTTCGCCGACATCGCCAAACACCGTGGCCAGCCCGGCCAAGACAAACAGCAATCCCGGCTGTGGTTCCAGCACAATCACATTGCCATAGTCCAGCAATGGGCCGCGAAAGCGCACGGTGGCGGCCGCCGGAAACAGCACCAATGCATTGGGTCGTGTGGCCAGCACAAGGCCCGGGCGGCGTAGCCCGGCGGCATCGGCCTCTCCGGGGCGACGTAATATCTTGCCTTGAACCGGCAGAGGCAGCTTGCCCTTGCGATGGGAAATATCAGGCAGGGCCGCGATGCCCTCTGGCTCGGGCGACATTTCGGTCAAGCCGCTGGCAAAGCCTTCGAGGGTTTCTGTCGCAGCGATAAGCAAGGCGGTTTGCACCGGGTCTTCGGTAAAGCGTTTTGGCAGGGCCTGACGATCTGAAATCGCCTTGGACAGGGCGATGCGCGCGCTTTGCGCCCCATCAAGCCCCTCTTGCAGCGTATCAGCGGCCCCTTGCTGCAGCTCGCGCAGAATATGTACTTCTTGCAAGCTGACGCGCAATTTGGCAGCCTGGGCATCCAAGGCGGGCGTCACATCTGCCAGTATCATACCGGCACGCGCAGTGCCGGCAGGGCCATCCGGGTGCAACAAAAGCGTCGGGCTGCCGCTGCCACCCAGTGATTGCAATACCCCAAGCAATTGCGCGATATCGCTTTCTTGCGATTTGAGATGCTGGTCCAATTGCTTTTCGCGAATGGCTGCCCGGCGCAGGCCTTCACGCAGGGCCGACAGCCCCTCTTCATAGGCCTGCACAGTTTGGGTCAGGGCTTTGACACGATTGCGTGATGTTTTGGCCTTTTGCAGCGACAACGAGGCCGCTTCGAGTTTGTCCGCCGCAAGACGCGCCACAGATGCCGCATCAGACTGGGCGCTGGCAACAGAGCCAACACCAAGCAAAATCGACAACAGAAACGCGCCTAGTTTCATCGTTGGATCAGGCTTTCGCCGGTCATCTCGGCAGGTTTTTCGATGCCCATGAGATCCAGCAAGCTAGGGGCAAGATCCGCCAAACGACCGCCGGTGCGCAGGGTCGCAGCATCTGGGCCGTTGACCAGAACCACCGGCACGAGGTTTGTTGTATGGGCTGTGTGTGCGCCACCAGACACCGGGTCAATCATCACCTCGCAATTGCCGTGATCCGCGGTCACGATCATTGTGCCGCCTGCCTTATTCAGCGCCGCCTGAACCGCACCCAAACCTTTGTCGACAGCGGCGCAAGCGGCTTTGGCGGCCTCTAGATCACCGGTGTGCCCCACCATGTCGGGATTGGCAAAATTGGTTACAATCAAATCATAGCCATGTTCAATGGCCGCCACGAATTGCTCTGTGACTTCACCAGAGGACATTTCGGGCTGCAAATCATAGGTCGCAACCTTGGGCGACTTTGGCATAAAGCGATCTTCGCCCGCGCTTGGCGTTTCTTCGCCGCCATTCAAAAAGAAGGTCACATGCGGGTATTTTTCGGTTTCCGCGAGGCGGAACTGGGTTTTGCCCTGTTTGGCGACCCATTCACCCAAAGTGTTGACGATGGGCTTTTTCGGGTAGGCGCTGGTCATGTAGTTTTTGTGGTCATCGGAATAATCAACCATGCCCAACATGGTCAGCTGCGAACGGGGGCCAGTGTCAAAGCCATCAAAGTCTGGCTTGCCGATGGCTGCCAGGATTTCGCGGGCGCGGTCGGCGCGGAAGTTCAGGCAGAAAAAACCATCGCCGTCTTTGATGCCAGCATAGTCCCCAAGAACGGTTGCTTTGATGAACTCATCGTTTTCATCACGTCCATAAGCGGCGTTGATCGCTGTCGCGGCGTCTGCTTGGTTCAACCCCTTGGCGTTGATCATTGCGTCATAGGCTTGGCTGACACGTTCCCAGCGGTTGTCGCGGTCCATCGCGTAATAACGGCCTGTGACGGTCCCGATGCTTGCCATGGCAGGCAAGTTGGCCGTGAGCGTTTCAAAATAGCCAAGCGCTGATACCGGGGCCACGTCGCGCCCGTCAGTGATGGCGTGCAGTACAACCGGCACACCCAGATCGGTGATGGCCTTGGCTGCGGCAATCACATGGGTCAGGTGACCGTGTACCCCGCCAGCGGAAATCACCCCCATCAAATGCGCTGTACCGCCGGTGGATTTCAACTTTTGCGCAAAAGCCACGATCGCAGCGTTTTCAAAGAAGGAGCCATCTTCGATGGCCAGATCAATCTGACCCAAATCCATCGCGACAACGCGCCCTGCGCCAATGTTGGTATGGCCTACTTCGGAGTTGCCCATTTGCCCGCTAGGCAGGCCCACATCCGGGCCATGGGTGATCAGCGTCGCATTGGGGCTGTTTGCCATCATCGCGTCAAACACCGGCGTGTCAGCCTGCACGGGGGCATTCCCCACATCTGTATCGCTAAGACCCCATCCATCAAGAATACAAAGGACAACAGGTTTGGGCGTGCTCATGTCAAAATCTCCGATCAAGATATGGGGCCTTCTACCGCGCTCTGCCGCAGGTTTGAACTGCTTTCTCAGACCCGGGCGATACTGAGCAGAAAAAGCCGCAAATCAGCGCAGCCTTGGCGGCATGCATGGCCAGTTCAGCCGGTTTTGGGCGGAAAATGAATCACCAATGCCTGCAGCAACAACCCGACCATCAACCCGTTAAGCACGTGCCACATAAAATGGGTGCCAATGCCGGTGGCATCACAAACCATAAGATCCACACTGCAAAAGGCCAAGGACGCCAAAAACACCGCGCAGGCCCCAATCACATAGCCGCGTGCAGGATGCTGTTTGCGCCATGTGATCACGGAAAACGCCATCAAGGCAATCAGCGCAGCTGCCCAGGAAATCAAGCCTGATTTCGTCCTATTGTTGGCCTTCACGCAGCCATGCGCCAATGGCAAATCCCAACAACACCAACAACACCAACCAAGCTGGCAAAAGCCGAGTCTGCGAGACGCTGAGCGTTTCAAAGGCGTTGCGAGGCGTGAAGCCGATCCATCCATTACCCGCAGCAGGGCGACCGGCGCGTACATTGCGCAGGCTGGGCAGCCCATCGGCAATGGCTATAACGCCCCCGCGCAGGGGTCTGATGACCGGGTCCAGCACGTCACCGCTCGCAATCACCTGAACAAACTCTTTTGGGGCCGCCGGTCCAAGGCCGATCACCGCGGATTGGTCGCCATTTGTTAGACGATAGAGCCCAATTTCCGGGCCCTCATACCGGGCTTCAAATTGCCCGGGCTTGGTTTCGGTCAGCGGCAATTCAACAAGGCTGCCATCCGGGGCCTCGACGGTGACCTGCCCCACATCAGGCGTCAGGGAACGGCGGATGATGCGCATCTTTTGCCCGTTGGCTTCGGCCCAAAGCGCTTCTTCCTCAAGGTCCGGTTCCCCCATCATCCAATGAGCCAAGCGGCGCAGCAATTCCAACTGTGGCCCACCGCCATCATAGCCCCGCGCCCACAGCCAGGCTTGATCAGAGGCCAACAACGCCACCCGACCTTGTTGATGCCGATGAAGCACCAACAGCGGGCGGTCACCTGCACCGGTCATGACGGTGTGTCCGCCATTTGGCACCACATCAACCAAACGCAGCCATTGGCCCCATTGGCCAACATCTGGCAATCCCGCCGTGACTGGATGACGTGCGCCGACATCGCTGATTTCAGGTACAAAGGATTGGTCAATCACCAAGGCTGTTGGCCCGGCGGGCAAAATCTCTGACAATGGCGACCGATAAAGACTGTCTGCGCTGGCAAAATCTGGCCCGGCGGCCACCAAAACGGCCCCGCCATTGGCGACATAATCAACCACATTGTCCAAATAGATCGAAGGCAAGATGCCGCGCCGTTTGTAGCGATCAAAAATGATCAGATCAAAATCATCTATTTTGTCCAAAAACAATTCGCGGGTTGGGAATGCAATTAGGGAGAGCTCATCGACGGGCACCCCATCATGCTTGGTTGGCGGGCGCAAAATGGTGAAATGCACCAGATCAACCGAACTGTCTGATTTCAGTAGATTTCGCCACGTGCGTCCACCCGGGTGCGGTTCACCGCTGACCAAAAGCACGCGCAGGCGATCACGCACACCGTTAATCTGCACAATGGCTGTGTTGTTGCGATCTGTCAGTTCTGACACGGCGGTCGGAACCGAAAATTGCAGCACGTTGCGCCCACCATGCGGCAGCGTGACCGGCACCGCCATATCCACGCCAAGCGGAATGTTAAAGCGTTGTGGCGGCCCGCCGTCTATCGAAATATCAAGCGGTGCTTCGGCTTCAAACGGTGCGGCCCCAGAATCTTCGATACGCAGGGTCAATGTGATGGTTTCCCCCAAAATGGCAAAAGCAGGGGCATTTTTGACGATCAGACGGCGATCCCAGTCTTTGGCCTCGCCGCTGTGCAACAAATGCAGCGGGGCTGGCAATTGCGGCGCTTGATCAACGTCATGTGCCAGACCATCTGAAAGCGCAATGATACCAGAAATACGCCCCACAGGCTCTTTGGCCAGCGCATCCGTCAGCGCCTGCATCAAGGCCGTGCCACCCTCACCAGGGGCATCAGGCACCAAAATGCGGCGTACTTCGGTGTTGCGACGGGACTGCAATCGTAGTTCCAGTTGATTTGCCGCAGTTTCCGTACGGCTGACACGGTCACTTAGCCGTTGGCTGGCGGTTTGGTCCTGCAACAATAATACAATGTCAGTAAGCGGCGCGCGGTCTTCTTGATGCCAAACCGGACCCGACAGCGCGAGCAGCAAAACAGCGCATGTTAGCGCGCGGAGCCACCAGCCCCTAAGCCCTCGCCAAAGCGCAAGACCCACAAATGCCACCGCAGAAATGGTAAAGGCGGTCAACAGCCAGAATGGCACCAGCGGGTCAAACAGAATGTTTCCGGTCATTGCCCCAACCTGTCCAGCAACGCAGGCACATGCACCTGATCTGATTTATAGTTTCCGGTCAGCACATGCATGATCAGATTAACACCAAACCGAAAGGCCATTTCCCTTTGCCTTTCACCGGTCACACCGCGACCAACCGGATACAGCGGCACACCACTGCGAGATATGGCCCAAGCGGCCGCCCAATCGTTGCCGCCAATCACCACCGGTGTCACACCGTCGTTCAGGTTTCGAAACGGCATGCCTTCGACTTGCTCGGCATCCGGGGGGGCCGCTTCAACCCAAACTTCACGGCTGTTGTAGCGCCCGGGGAAATTTTCCAGCAGATAAAAAGTGCGCGTCAGCACATGGTCTTGCGGCAAAGGCTCCAACGCCGGAATATCAAGCGGGCGCGCCAATTGCTGCAATTTACGACCTGTGGGGCTGGTGCTGCCAAAGCGCGCGACATCGGCATCGCGAGTATCAAACAAGATCATGCCACCAGAGCGCAGATACTGGTTGAGTTTCAGATACGCTTGGACAGAGGGCTGAGGTTGCGATTGAGTGACAGGCCAATATAGAAACGGAAAAAATGCCAATTCATCGGTCTCTAAGTTCACCGCAGCCGGATTTGCCGGCTCGACCGAGGTGCGTTGAAACAGCGTTGTGCTAAGCCCATAAAGCCCGGCAAATGAGATTTCATCGACAGCGCGTTCACCGGTCACCACATAGGCCAAGGCAACTTCGTCGGTCAATTGTTGCGCGGTGGCGGTTTGCGCCGGGCTGGGGTCGGGCAATACTGATAGCGCCGCAAATACACCGATCAAACCTATGCCGCGCATCCGCCCAGACAAGATCAGCGACGCCAAAGTATCCAGCAAGAGCATCACAAGCGCAGCGGCCAAAAACAGCCCTGCGAGATCGCGAGTATTGGGCCGGCTTAGACCCTCGATTACAATACGGTTTGGCCAGTCAAAGGCCCGAAGTTGGTCGTTTGGCTGCAACACATTGCGCGCAAAACTGCGGTCGCCATCCAAATACAACCCCGGACGCAAATCCGGGCCGAGTGGCCCCGTCAATAGCTTTGTGCCATCAACTCCTGGCAGGGTTTGCCCATCCTGCAAGCGCCCAGCGCCAGTCATAACCTTCAACGGTTTCCATGTCGTACCTTCCATCACCGAGGCGACCTCGGAATTCCCCGCTGACAATACCGCCAGACGATCCAGCATTTGCACAAATAGGCCTGACAATGGCAAGCCAGACCATTCTGCATTGGCAGTCACATGAAACAACACCACCTGCCCCTGACCAATGGGCTTGCGTGTCACCAAGGGCGTGCCGTCGCTCAGCTCCGCCAGCACGCGTTCTGCAAGATTGGGATCTGTTTGCGCAAGTACCTGCGCGCTCACCCGCAGATCCTCTGGGATGGCCAGACCAAAGAACGGCCCGTCTGGATCAAAAGGTGCCACGGCTTTGGGGTCTCCCCAGCTCATTGCGCCGCCAACACTGCGACCACCCGCCCGTAAGCGCACAGGCATAAGCGGATGCTCTGCGTTGCGGCTAAGATCGCTTGCCGCCATCTGAGGCCCTGCAAACCGCAGCAATAATCCCCCCGCCTCGGCCCAGGCAATCAACGCCTCCTCTTCGGAGGGGGCCAGCGTTGCCACATCGGCCAACACAATCACATCTGGATTAGCAGGCAGAATGTCGGGAATAGAGCCTTCGATCACCTCTGCGGTTTCAACCAATGCCTGACGCAAATAGTGGATCGGTGACAACAATTGCAAACCCTCGCGATCTTCGCGGGTCGCCACAAGCGCCACTTCGCGCCGACGAATGCTGTTATCGGTCAGATACGTCGCCCCGGCAGAGGCAACATCTTCAATCTGAAACCGGGAAACGCGCCCGCGCAGCTCTGCGGGCAGGGCAAATTCCGTTGTGGCCAACTGCGCGCCCCGCTCAAAGGTCAAACTGCCACGCGCCAACCTGCGCTCTACACCGCTGGGGTCCTGACCAATCACCGAGACCGCATGCGGTTGGTCTGGCGTTGACGAGCTTTGTGCTGAAACGCTCAAAACACCGTCCTGCAACTGGACCTCAGACAAGGCCAGAACCGGTTGCGATGCCTGAAACACCCGTAGTCCGCCGCGCGCATCCAGGACATCAAGCAGGTCGTCGCGCCCCTGATACGCAAGCCCGTCAGACACCCAAAGCGTATCAAATGCCACCTCTTGCGGAAGCACGCTTAAAAACACGTCTATCAAGTCTTTGGTGACGGGCCATGCCTGTGGCGCAAAATCAGCCACCCGTGTTGACCAGATATTTGCCCCCAAAAACTGCGGCGGTTTCGGGTCCGTCAACTGAACGATGGCCGTGTCGCGCCCAGAGCGGCCCGCGTCTTCAAGCACGGCCGCCAAAGTGCGGCTTTGCCCGCTCCAATGTGGCGAAGAGGCCCAACTGCCATCCAATACCACTAATAAAGGACGATCAGATTTCACCTGTGTTTGAGGATTTAGCACAGGGCCCGCCATGCCAATGATCGCCGCGGCCAGCAAAAGCATCCGCAAAAGCATCAGCCACCAAGGGGTGCGATCCATCACAGATTCGTCGTCTGACAGCCCCAGCAACAGCACAACACCTGGAAAGCGCCGCCGAATTGGCGCGGGTGGCACTGCACGCAGCAAAATCCATAGCACCGGCAGCAATATCAGGGCTGACAGCACCCATGGTGTCGCAAAAGCAAGCGGCAATCCCAGCATCAGCGCCCCCGTTCCAAAGCATTATAGAGCCACAACAAAGCCTGTTGGACAGGGGCATTTGTCAGGTGGCATTCATATTGCCACCCCGTCGAACGGGCGAGTTTTTTCAACGCCAGTTTGCGGTCATTAAGCCGCGCAACATACCGGTCACGCAAATCGCTGGCCTTACGCGTCTCATGGTCGATTTTGCCCTGCATAGACTCAAATATTGCCCGTCCTTGAAACGGAAAATCCTGTTCTGCCGGGTCCAATATTTGCAGCAAAACACCGCGCACACCACGATCAGACGCCTTGGCCAGCGCCAGTTCCGTTTGGGAAAAATCGCCCAGAAAATCCGAAACGAACAGCGCGCGCGTGTGGGGGATCATCGCCCGCGCTTCGGGCACCCCAAAATCGCTGTCCCCTTCCGCCAGCAAGGCCTCGGAAAGTCGCCAAATTTGCTGATCACCGCGTCTGGGCGGTAGGGTGGTTCCAGCCATGCCCACCCGCTCGCCAGCGCGGATCAACAGAATGGCAATCGCCATCGACAACAATTGCGCCCTGTCTGATTTGGGCGGGACATTGGACGTGCTGGCATATGACATCGACGCGGCATTATCGACCCAAAGCGTGACCGACTGGACAATCTGCCATTCCTTTTGGCGCACAAATTGCGCCTCAGTTTTTGCCGAACGTCGCCAATCAATCATCCGGTAACTGTCGCCAGGTTGCACCGGACGATATTGCCAAAAGTCGTCCCCCAGGCCGGCCCGGCGACGGCCATGATCCCCCAGAAGCACCGTATTCGCCAAATGCTCTGCCCGCGCCAAAAGGGGCGGCAACCTTGCCGCCGCCGCTTCGGCCCGTCGTCGCAAATGTGGCTCTGCGCTCATGCGGCGGCCTCGGCCTGGCCTTTGCTCGCAACAATTTCCGCAATCACCTCGTTCAGATCTTCACCCCGTGCGCGCGCGGCAAAATTCAAAGCCATGCGATGCCCCAGCACCGGACCTGCCAAATCAAGCACGTCTTCTGCCGAGGGCGCCAAGCGCCCGTCAAGCAAGGCCCAAGCCCGTACCATCATCATAAAGGCCTGCGCCGCCCGCGGCCCCGGCCCCCAGGCCACAACATCGCGGATGCGGGCATTTGCAGTGTCGTCATCCGGGCGGCAGGCGCGCACCACATCCAAGATCAGCTCCATCACGCTTTCCCCCACCGGCATGCGGCGCAACAAATCCTGTGCCGCCATCAATGTGTCGCTGGCAAAGACATTTGGAATATCGGTCTGTTCCACCCCCGTGGTTGAAATCAGAATATCCCGTTCTGTCTGGCGATCCGGATAGGGCACATTGATCTGCACCAGAAACCGGTCCAACTGCGCTTCGGGCAGCGGATAGGTGCCTTCTTGTTCAATCGGGTTCTGCGTTGCCAAAACATGAAACGGTGCGTCAAGCGGGCGGTCCTCTCCGGCCACCGTAACTTTATGTTCCTGCATCGCCTGCAACAATGCAGACTGCGTGCGTGGACTGGCACGGTTGATTTCGTCTGCCATCAAAAGCTGACAAAAAATCGGCCCCGGTACAAACCTGAATTCCCGTGTCCCGCCTTTGGTCTTTTCCAAAATTTCAGACCCAAGAATATCTGCTGGCATCAGGTCAGGGGTAAATTGTACGCGGTTGCCGTGCAGGCCCATAACGGTGGACAGGGTTTCGACCAACCGGGTTTTGCCAAGACCCGGCAGACCAATCAGCAAGGCGTGACCACCGCATAACAAGGCAGCAAGTGTCAGATCGACAACCCGGTCCTGACCGATAAAGCGCCCGGAAATCGCGGCTTTGGCCTGGCCCAGTTTTTCGCCCAGATTTTCGATTTCTGATACAAGCGTGTCGGGATCGCTCATGACAAATCTCCTGCTTTCTATATATACTTACGGGAAGTGTATCGCCTGCAACGGAAATGGCAAAAACAATGACGTCACAAAAAGTTGTAAAACCTTCGGCAGATGGCATCGCAGCTTCGGCGCGGGCGGCGCAAGGCAAGGGATTGCCCCCGGTTCATATGTGGAATCCGCCATTTTGTGGTGACCTTGATATGCGCATCGCGCGTGATGGTACTTGGTTTTATTTGGGCACCCCCATCAACCGATTTGGTCTGGTCAAGCTGTTTTCATCCATTTTGCGCAAGGACGGCGATGACTATTTCCTGATTACACCGGTCGAGAAAGTGGGAATCACCGTCGACGACGCCCCCTTTGTGGCCACCGATTTCCAAGTTTCCGGCGAGGGTAAGGCGCAATCCATAACCTTTGAAACCCATGTCGGAGACGTTGCAACCGCCGGCCCAGACAATCCCATCCGGGTGCATCGCGATCCTGAAACAGCAGAGCCTTCGCCCTATGTTCTGATCCGCGCTAATCTAGAAGCTTTGATAGATCGCAAAAGCTTTTATCGGCTGGTTGACCTTGGCACCCATGCCGATGTTGACGGACAAAGTTGGTTTGGCCTTTGGTCTGAAGGGGCTTTCTTTCCCATCATCCCCACGGCGGATCTTGCAGACCTGTAATGCTGCGCGACGCATAATTTAGACCGGGGCCTGCGCTACTGCCAAAAAATGACAGGGGGCGCTGCTAGAACATAGCTCATATCAAAAGGAGCTATTTCAATGACATTCCCCGTAAAAGACACCGTTGTTTGGTGTGAAATCCCCGTAACCGATATGGATCAGGGCATTGCGTTTTACAGCGCCGTATTTGACGCCCAAATGGAACGTACAGATATGGAACCAAACCCGGTTTCGTTCTTCCCGAAACAAGGAGAAAACGATGTCGCTGGTCACATTTACCCCGGCAAACCCGCGCAAAATGGCGACGGACCAAGCGTGCATCTGCATGCGCCAGACACCCTAGAGGCCACGGTCGTCCGCGCCAAAGAGGCGGGTGCCCAGATCTTGGGGCCAATCATCGACTTGCCGTTTGGCCGCTTTCAATATGCGATTGATCCCTTCGGCAACTCGCTTGGGATATTCTCCAAACTGCGTTGATACACCGCTAATGCGCTTCGGCCCAGTTGTTGCCGATGCCTGCATCCACAACCAAAGGCACATCCAGTTTAACCGCTGGGTCTGCCGCCCCTTGCATGATCTCGCGCGCCACTTCGATGGTTTCCTCAACGGCTTCTTCAGCCACCTCAAAAATCAATTCATCGTGCACTTGCAGCAGCATCTTGGCGGGCAGGTCTTTGATGGCACCCGGCATTCGCACCATGGCGCGGCGGATGATATCGGCCGCGGTGCCTTGGATCGGCGCGTTGATCGCAGCCCGTGCCGCAAAGCCCGCGTGCGGGCCCTTGGCATTGATCTGCGGCATATTGATTTTGCGGCCAAACAAGGTTTGCACGTAAAGGTTCTCTTTTGCGAAGGCCTTGGTGTCATCCATATAAGTACGAATTCCGGGGAAGCGCTCGAAATAGCGCGTGATAAACGCCTGTGCATCACCACGCGGAATATGCAGGTTACGCGCCAACCCAAAGGCCGAGATGCCATAGATCACACCAAAGTTGATCGCCTTGGCCTGTCGGCGAATATCGGGCGTCATGTCCTCCAGCGGCACATCAAACATTTCTGATGCGGTCATGGCATGAATGTCATGCCCATCTAGAAACGCCTGCTTTAACGCCTCGATGTCGGCGATATGCGCCAGAATGCGCAATTCGATTTGGCTATAATCAAGGCTGATCAGCTTATTCCCCGGTGCCGCGACAAAGGCCTCGCGGATGCGGCGGCCCTCTTCTGTGCGCACCGGAATATTTTGCAAATTTGGATCTTTGGACGCCATGCGCCCCGTGTTGGCCCCGGTCTGCAAATACGAGGTATGCACACGCCCAGTATCTGGATCAATGTGATCTTGCAGCGCGTCTGTATAGGTCGATTTCAACTTTTGCAGCTGACGGTAATCCAGTACGCGACGCGGGAAATCATGGGTTGCCGCCAGATCTTCTAATACATCGGCAGGGGTAGACCACTGGCCCGATTTGGTTTTCTTGCCGCCTTCTAACTCTAGATCTTCAAACATGATCTGCCCAACTTGGGCGGGCGATTGCACATTAAACGGCTTGCCCGCCAGCTCATGCAGCTCTGCTTCATATTGCGCCATCTTCTGCGCAAAAGCATTGGACATCCGGCTAAGTGCATCCCGATCCACCAACACCCCATGCATTTCCATTTCAGACAAAACCGGCACCAAGAGACGTTCCAGCGTTTCATAAACCGTTGTGACTTGTTTTTGATGCAACTGCGGTTTGAACTTTTGCCAAAGCCGCAGCGTGATATCGGCATCTTCGGCGGCATATTTCACCGCGTCTTCCACTGGCACCTTGTCAAAGGTGATCGCCGATTTGCCAGTGCCCAGCAGCGTTTTGATCGAGATGGGCTTGTGGTTCAGATAGCTTTCACTCAGCACATCCATGCCGTGGTTGTGGATACCCGCATTCAGCGCATAGGACATCAACATCGTGTCATCAATCGGCGCGACATTGACCCCATAGCGTTTGAAAATCTTGCAATCATACTTAGCGTTCTGAAAGATCTTCATCACCGCATCGTCTTGCAGCAATGGTTTTAAGATCGCCAAAGCCTGATCCAGATCCATCTGGCCCTCAGCCAATTCCTCGCTGCCAAACAGATCATCCGCATTGCCCTTTTTATGGGCCAGCGGGATATAACAGGCTTCGCCCGCCTCGACACAAAGCGAAATCCCGACCAGATCCACCTGCATTTCATTCAGGCCTGTGGTTTCTGTATCCACCGCAATCCAACCGCGTTTGTGGGCTTTAGCAACCCAGGCTTCTAGCGCGGTTGCATCGGCAACATGCGCGTAAGCATCAACATCAATAGGCAAGTCTGCCGGGGCTTCAATCGCATCGGATTTGGGTGCTGCGGCCTCTGCGATGGCCGGAGCCTCTATGCCGGCTTGCTCGGCAATGCGTTTGGTTAGCGTGCGAAATTCCATTTCCGCAAGGAATTTCATCAAGACTTCTGGGTCAGGATCTTTGACCTCCAGATCCTCGATGACAAAGCCAAGCTCCATATCGCAATCCAGCTGGACCAATTTGCGCGACAATTCAATTTGGTCACGTTTTTCGATCAAGGTCTGACGCCGTTTGGGCTGTTTGATTTCCTCGGCGCGATCCAAAAGCGACTCCAGATCGCCAAATTCATTGATCAATAGCGCGGCGGTTTTGATCCCAATGCCGGGCGCACCTGGGACGTTATCAACGCTATCGCCAGCCAAGGCCTGCACATCGACAACCCGATTGGGACCAACCCCAAATTTTTCAACCACACCGTCGCTGTCGATGCGCTTGTTTTTCATCGCGTCTAACATCTCGACGCCACCGCCCACCAATTGCATCAGATCTTTGTCAGAACTGATGATGGTGCAACGGCCACCGGCATCGCGGGCCTGGCAGGCCAAGGTGGCGATGATGTCGTCAGCCTCAAAGCCCTCAATCTCTTTGCAGGCGATGTTAAACGCCCGGGTTGCGTCGCGTGTCAAAGGAAACTGTGGCCGCAAATCTTCGGGGGCCGGGGGACGGTTGGCTTTATAGAGATCGTATAGATCGTTGCGAAAGGTCTTGCCTTTGTGATCAAAAATCACTGCCACATGGGTGGGCGCATCTGGGCCGGTATTGCCTTCGACATAGCGGTGCAACATGTTGCAAAACCCAGCGACTGCGCCAATCGGCAAACCATCAGATTTCCGCGTCAGCGGTGGCAGCGCGTGATAGGCCCGAAAGATAAAGGCAGAGCCATCAATCAAATGCAAATGGTGGCCCTTGCCAAATTTCGCCTCGGGTGTGCCAGTCATATCGCGCTCCGCCTTTTGTTCGCAATTCTTTTGCCATGCGGTTGGCCTCGGGGCCAGTGCAGAAATGCGGCGCAGTGCAGAAGCCTTGGGCCTCCGGCGGGGGTATTTGGATCAAGAACAAAGCGACACCAATGCCAAATCTAACGGCCCGTGCACATTGTGCTTGCTGATGCCAACAGGAAGGTTGCGCAAAATTTGATCTGTTAAGCAGGTCGAAAGGTCTGTGCGTTATCCCTGCTTTTGGGTGAGTAAATTGAGGTGGTGAAATGACCGCGCAGACAAATGTCGCGCCAGTCATCATCAAACGTAAAAAAGTTGTCGCTGGTGAGGGTCACCATGGTGGCGCGTGGAAAGTGGCGTATGCTGACTTTGTCACTGCGATGATGGCGTTTTTTATGTTGATGTGGCTGTTGAACGCGACAACAGAAAAGCAACGTAAAGGGATCGCGGATTACTTTAATCCAACCGTTCCAATCAACCGAATTTCTGGTGGGGGCGATGGGTCGTTTGGCGGCGACTCGGTGTTTTCCTCGACCATACTGGCGCGCAATGGCTCTGGCGGTGTGCCAAAAATAATGGGCGCAAAAGACCCAGCCAAGGCCTTTTCCAAGAACCAGCCAGGGGGTTCAGTCAAAGACGATGGCACAGAGGCCGCTGCATCGCTGCAAGAGCTAGAAACCCTACTGTTGGGCAATGGAGGTGAAAGTTTTGCGCTGGAGAATGCTTTTAAACATGTGGCCACGCGTCAAACCGACGAAGGGCTGATCATCGAGATTTTTGACACCGAAGACCGACAGCTGTTTGCAGCGGGGTCTGACACCCCTCTGCCGATTGCGTCGGACCTGGCCCGTATAATTGCAAAGGTCACGCAGATGGTGGCCAACGATGTTGCCGTCGAGGGCCATGTGGCATCCGAAGCCTTGGCCCTGGCGCACCGTCAAGTTTGGCGGCTTTCGGCGGCGCGCGCGGATCAGATGCGGCGGTTGCTACAAGCCAATGGCATGCCGCCTGACCGCTTGGCGCGCGTGACCGGTCACGCCGATCGCGAACTGGCAACCCATGACCCGTTTGGTGGCCGCAACAACCGACTCGAAATCATTTTATTGCGCCAATAGGCTTAATAAACTTTGCATTTTAGCTGTTAGCGCGCTGTTAAGTGCCAGTGTTCTATCTGTTGCAAAACACATGTGTTGCAGCAGAAAGGCGTCGGCATGACCATCTCTTCTTCTTTGAATGCCAGTGTGGCGGGGCTATCGGCAAATGCCAGTCGCTTGGCGGCCATTTCCGATAATATCGCCAATTCTTCGACCTTTGGGTATAAACGGGTCGAGGCCGATTTTCACTCGATGGTGATTTCAAAAGCCGGCGGGCTTTATACGGCGGGGGGTGTGCGAGCAACATCACAGCGGCTGATTGATGAACGTGGCTCGCTGGTGACAACGTCTAATGCCACCGATTTGGCAGTGCGGGGCCGGGGCATGTTGCCAGTGGCCAACGCAGCCGAAGTGCAGGTCGGCAATGGTTCAAATCAGATGTTATTGACCACAACCGGGTCGTTTCGCACCGATGCTCAGGGCTATTTGACCACCAGCTCTGGCTTGGTTTTGATGGGCTGGGCGGCCAATGCGGATGGCTCTATCCCTACCTACCCACGCGACACAAGCGCCGGGCTGGAACCGATTCAAATCAATGTGAACCAGTTTTCTGGCGAACCCACTACATCCATGTCTCTGGGGCTAAACCTGCCCGCCACTGAAACGCTGTCTACCGGCACCGGTGATGTTCAGGAACTGACCATCGAGTATTTTGACAACCTTGGGAAGTCGGAAAATCTAGAGGTGACATTCACCCCAACAATTCCGGCCAGCGGCTCCTCTAACGAATGGACGATGATCATCCAAGATTCTGCAGACCCCGGCGTGACCATTGGTGAATACACTTTGACCTTTGACGACAGTCGGGCCTCTGGCGGCACTTTGGCTTCGGTGGCAACGGTGGCTGGCGGTACCTATGATGCCACCACTGGCAGCCTGATTGTTTCGGTTGCCGGCGGCCCAATGGAAATCAACATTGGAGAGATTGGGGCCAGCGATGGTTTGACCCAGCTGTCTGACACCTTTGCCCCGCTGCAGATCTCAAAAGATGGCTCGCCCGTTGGCAATATGACTGCGGTTGAAATTGATGCCAACGGCATGGTGCATGCATTTTTTGACACGGGCATCACCCGCACCATTTATCAGGTGCCACTGGTCGACCTGCCCAATCCCAATGGCATGGTCGCCCTTGATCAACAAACCTATATCCCCTCGCCCGAAAGCGGGTCGTTCTTTCTGTGGGATGCGGGTGACGGCCCGACCGGCGACATTGTGGCCTATTCACGAGAGGAATCTTCAACGGATGTGGCGGGCGAATTAACCGATATGATCCAAACCCAACGCGCCTATAGCTCAAACGCCAAAGTCATCCAGACGGTGGATGAGATGCTGCAAGAAACCACAAATATTAAACGGTAACCCCCTGATTGGAGCCCCGAGATGAGCATCACAGGTGCCTTAAGCAATGCCCTGTCCGGCCTGACAGCAAGCGCCCGAGCGGCTCAGGTTGGGGCCTCGAATCTGTCCAATGCCCTGACACCGGGGTATGGTCGCCGCCAGCTGGAATTGGCAGCGCGTGGCTATGGCACAACTGGTGGCGTATCGGTTATTGGCGTCAATCGCCTGGTTGATCCGGCCACAATTGCCGACCGCCGCATTGCGGCGGCCGATCACGCGGGGGCCAGCGCCCAAAGCGGATTTTATGAAAAGCTCTCTGTCTTGCTTGGCGAGCCTGGTGCCGCCAATGCCCTTGATCACCGCTTCAGCGCTTTCGAAGACGCGCTGATCACCGCTGCCAGCCGCCCCGATTTGCCCGAGAGGCTGACCCAAGTGGCCCATGCAGCACAGCAATTGACAGACCACTTTCAAATGATTTCAGGCGGCATTCAAACACAGAGAGAAACCGCCGACACTGCCGTCAACCAGATGGTCACCCAGTTAAACAATGACCTGTCACAACTGTCTGACCTGAACGGGCGCATTGCCCGAACCCGCAATGCGCCCGATGACCTTTTGGCGTTACAGGATGCCCGCCAGCAACTCATCGACGGAATATCTGAAATCGTGCCGGTGCGGGTCATTGCGCGCGATCATGGGGTGGTCGCGCTCTACACCACGGGGGGCGGTATTCTAATAGATGGGGCCGCGCCCGAGCTTGGCTTTCAGACGACCCCAACAATTGAACCCCATATGACCTATGAAAATGACCTGTTGTCCGGCATCACCTTAAACGGCAAAGCCCTGAACATCACCCCGGGCCAAGGCCCCCTGCGGGGCGGTGCATTGGCCGCTCAAATCGCAATTCGCGATGACTTGGCGCTTGATGCACAAGCCCATTTAGATGGGCTGGCACATGAATTGGTCGCACGTTTTCAAGACCCGGCATTGGACAGCAGCCTGGCCGCCACGGATGCCGGTCTGTTCACAGATACAGGCGCACGCTTTGACGCTGCTGACGAAATCGGCCTGTCCGGGCGGATCACGCTGAACACGTTTGTGTCCCCTACTGATAGCAGCACTGTCTGGCGTTTGCGCGACGGGCTGGGGGCAATTGCGGCGGGCCCCACGGGCGATGCCGCACTTTTGCAAGCCATGCATAACACGATGACCACGCCCCAAACCGCGGCCTCGCCATTGTTTGGCAGCGCCTCTTCGGCGTTAAATGCCCTCACCGGCCGCGTGCTAACTCATTTTTCCTCTGCCCGATTTGCCTCTGACAACCGCCAAGGCTTTTTCGCCGCACAGCTTTCTACCCTTGAAGCCAAGGAATTTGCACAGGGCGTGGATACCGATCAGGAACTGCAACAGCTTTTGCTGGTTGAACAATCCTATGCCGCCAATGCCCGCATGATCGAAACACTCGACGGGCTCATCCAGACTCTCATAAGGATTTAGCCATGCCGGTGACCCATATTGGTGATCTATCACGCAACTATGTCACGCGCCTGCACAGCGCGCGTTTGAAATCACAGCTCACCCAGCTCACACAGGAAGTGGGCACCGGGATGGTGGCACAGAAAACCCGGCACTTGCGCGGCAATATTGCGCCATTAACCGCGATAGAGCGGTCGATCGAGATTCTGACAAGCCACCAGCGTGCCGGCCAAGAGGCCAAAAACTTAGCCGACAGCAAACAAACGATACTGGCCAATATCCAAGACCTCAGCGCAGAATTCGCCAGTGCTCTATTGCCAGCCGCGCAATCTCATCAACGGGACGCTTTTGATATCAATGCCAGCGACGCAACCACACATCTGCGCGCGATCATATCTGACCTCAACAGCTCTGTGGGCGGTCGTGCGCTGTTTTCTGGCACCGAGGTCGACACGGCAGCTCTTGCATCGGCTGATACGATCTTAGCCGAAATTCGCTTGGCCGCTACGGGCAGCACAACAATTTCTGACTTTCTGACAGCCATTGATACCTGGTTTTTCGCCAGCGGCGGCGGCTTTGAAACCACGGGCTACCTTGGCGGTGCCAATGACCTGGTACCCATGGATATTGGGGCAAACAAATCAGTCGATTTATCCCAAAGGGCCGATGACACAGCGTTGCGCAATATAATGCGCGATCTTGCCGTGGTTGCCCTCAGCAACGACGCAGCTTTTGAATTTAACATTGCAGAGCTCAAATCCATCACCACCACAGCGTCGAACAATCTGCACGGTAGCATGGCAGATCTGACCACCTATCGCGCGGCATTGGGCACCACCCAAAGTCATATAGACACGGTGCTCACACAAAACAGTGCACAAAAAACCGCGCAGATGATTTCGCGCAATGCCTTGATCGCGGTGGATCCGTTTGAAACCGCCACAAAACTCGAAAATGTGCAATTTCAAATGGAGTCGCTATACGCCGTGACCGCGCGATTGTCGCGCCTCTCCTTAGTGGCCTATCTGCGATGAACTGCTGGCACCGCACGCTTATCGCGCTGTTCCTTAGCTGGACACATGTTTTTATGCCCCACTCTGGGTCTGCCAATCCCATTCGTATCAAAGATCTGGTCGAATTTGACGGGGTGCGTGGCAACGACCTTGTGGGTTACGGTCTGGTTGTTGGGCTGCGCGGCACCGGGGATGGGCTGCGCAACTCCCCCTTTACCGAAGATATCATGGGCAATATTCTTGAGCGCCTTGGTGTCAATGTCACAGGCGAGCAGTTCCGCCCCAAAAATGTCGCCGCCGTACTGGTCACGGGGGAATTGCCCCCTTTTGCCCGGGCTGGCGGCCGCATCGACGTGACCGTTTCCGCCATTGGCGACGCCAAAAGCCTGTTGGGTGGCACCTTGATTATGACGCCAATGAATGCCGCAGATGGGCAAATTTATACGGTGGCACAGGGCACGGTGATTGCAGGTGGGGCCGCTGCTGATGGGGCCGCTGATTCTGTGGTGCAAGGGGTGCCCACCGCCGGGGTAATTCCGGCAGGCGCACGCGTAGAACGCGAAGTGGATTTTGATTTCAGCGCGCTCACCATCCTGCGTTTGGCGCTGCGAGAGCCAGATTTCACCACAGCCGCGCGCATCGAACGTGTTATTAACGCAGCCTTTCCACGACCCATTGCGATGATGCTGGATTCCGGCACCATACGCATAGATATCAAGGCCGCCAAAATGGCCTCACCTGCCCATGCTGTCAGCCGCATCGAAAACCTGTCTGTTGCGCCGGAACGCCGGGCACGCGTCGTTGTTGACCAAAGATCAGGCACAATTGTGATGGGCGAAGATGTGCGCATTTCGCGGGTGGCCGTTTCCCAGGGCAACCTAACGCTCAGAATTCGCGAGGCCCCGCTGGCCGTTCAGCCCAACCCTTTTACAAACGGTCAGACCGTTGTCGTGCCACGCAGCCAGGCTGACATTGATGAAGACCCGGGCATCAATCTGGCAGAGGTACCCGAAGGCACCTCCCTCAGCGAGGTGATTGCCGGTTTAAACGCATTGGGTGTCTCGCCACGCGATATGATTGATATCTTAAAAAGCATTAAAGCAGCCGGCGCGCTGCATGCTGAATTTGTGGTACGCTAACCGAAAGTCAGAGATCAAACCATCTGTGTAAAGCATTATTGCGCCATCACATCGTGTGAAACGCGCCCTGCCCTTTACAAGTATCCGCGCACCAGACTTTCGGAAATCAGCGCCCAACCATCTGCCACTACAAAAAACGCCAGCTTAAACGGCAAAGACACCACAACCGGCGGCACCATCATCATGCCCATCGACATCAGAACCGTGGCGACAACCAGATCAATGATTAGGAAAGGCAGATAGATGATGAAACCGATCTGAAAGGCGCGTGCGATTTCTGACAATAGAAAGCTGGGCAAAAGCTGAGCAAACGGTATTGTCGCTGGCGCATCGCTTTGCTGTAAGGCAGGTCGCAGTCGCGAAATACGGTCCAGAGTGTCCGGATCCACGCGTTGAGTCATAAAGCTGCGAAAGGGTTCGGCGGCGCGAGACATGGCTTGCTCCAGCGGAAGCTCTTCGTTCATCAAAGGCAATATGCCCTCAGCCCAGGCAATTTCAAAAACCGGTGCCATAATAAAATAAGACAAAAACAGTGCCAAACTGACGATCAGCATATTGGGCGGGGCTTGCTGCAATCCAATCGCTTGCCGCAGGATCGACAGCACCGTGACGATAAAAGGAAAACAGGTGACCATCATCGCCAGACCGGGGGCGAGGCTAAGCAAGGTGACAAGCATGAACAGTTGTACACCGCGCGCGGTGATAGATCCGTCCTCTGCTAGGTTGATCGACACATCCTGGGCCACGGCCAGGGTTGGGCAAAACAACAAAATTGCAATTAGGCCAGCCGCAATATTGCACCCACTCTTCATTTCAATGGGCTTTTTAGATCCGCAATTTCGGTCAGTCGAACCGCAAGTTGCCCCGCTTGGGCACCGTCCAGCTCTTCCAACTCACCGCGGGCAATCAGATGATCCCCAACATAAAGCTCAACAGGGTCTTCGACACGTCGATCCAACGGCAGAACCGCATTTTTGCTCATCGCCAAAAGGTCTTTGATCATCGGTCGGGTTTTTCCCACCGATATTGTGATCTCTACGGGTACCGCCGAGAACAGTTTTGCCGGACCTTCATCCACGGGATTGGTTGCGTCAGGCATGTCGCTTTTCCTCTTTCATCTCATGCAGAAAACCAAGCACAGCAGTGTTGATTTCACTTATCAAATTGTTGATGTCTAACTGTTGTTCCTGATCCGCCACGCGCCATTGCACGCAACCCGCTGGCATATCTGGATCGGAAAAAACCCTTGGTGCCACGCCCGGCACCTCTGTCATGATCCCTTCGATACCAGCCACATCATCCGGATGTGCACACAGCTCGATAGAAACGTGTTCGTCTCTAGGCGAAAGGTCGCGCAGCAATTGCGACAGCCGTAGACCCAAAGTGGCGTGCGCCATTGCTGGCAGTGCCTTAGCCACCATAAGATCAACCACCTCATCCAAATGGCCTATGGTTGCCGACCTGGCTTCAAAAAAAGTGAATGTCAGATCGCGCAGATTGCGGGCCAAAGTGGCACTTAAAGCGGTTTTTTCGCGCCCGATCGCCGCATTTGCATCTTCCCACCCCGCCTTGTAGCCCTCTTCAAAGGCTTGGCTATTGGGCGCGTCTAACATGCCAGTGCCTGGTGCCACTTGGTCCTGAAATTCTTGCAAAAGATGACTTATTGTCATTGCGGCCTCCCTGCCCCGTCTTCCATCCAAGATCGTAAGATCTCGATGGTTTCATCTTGCCGCTCGCCAATTAGCCCACGCAGACGATCCACTGGCGCAATTTGTGTGGCCTCGGAACCAGCGCCCAGCGCTAAGGATGATGCGGTTTCAGGCTGCACAACAGGCAAGGATGCGGTATCTGCAGTGGTGACACTCTGCGCGGCCAAGGCCAGCGGTTCGCTATCTATTCGCGCTAAATTTTTGTTGCCTGCCAAAATCGGACGCACCACAAACAAGCCCAAAACCAAGACCACCACTGCCAGTACCGCAAATTGAATCAGCGAAATCAAATCCAGATCCGAAATCTGGAAAAAGGCCGTGCCACTGTGGGACCCTTGCAAAACAACCGGCTCAAATGGCAGAGATTTTAGGGTGATTTTATCACCGCGCTCTGCGTTAAACCCCACAGCCGAGGCGACCAATTCTTCCAATACCGCCAGTTCTTCGGCGGACCTTTCCGTTAAGGACTGCGTCCCATCCTCTGCGGTGACTTGCTTATGGTTGATCAAAACAGCGACGGTTACACGGCGAATTTCACCAGGTCCGCGCGTGATTTGCCGCTCTGTTTCAGAGACTTCATAATTAACCCGCTCACGAGACTGGGTGTTTTCACTGCTCGACGTGCTGCCATTTTCGCCATCGCCATCCGGCAAATTCGACGCAACGGTCACGTCGCTGCCGCCGCTGTCTTTGGAATTGGTCTTTGTCGTTTCTGAATCGGTGCTAATGGCCACCCGGCTTGATGGATCAAACAGCCGCTCGCGAATAGATTCGGTTTCGGAAGCGATATCCAGGCTAACCTCCACCACAACATTGCCCGGCCCAACCCGCGCCTCTAGCAAACGATTTACCTTTTGACGCAAATCTTCGGCCCGGTCCGTCATGCCAGCAGATTCTGATGACCCATCATCCGTTGTCACCAGACCTGTTGCCCCATCTATCACCGAAACATCATCGGGCTCGATACCTGCAACCGCCGAAGCAATCAAATATTTGAACGCGCGGATTTGACTGCCCGTCAATGGCCCGCCCATTGTGTTCACAGTGACCGAGGCCGCCGCGCGCGATGCCTGTTTGAATGGGCTGCTATCCACCTGTGAAATATGCACACGGGCGCTGACCACGCTGCGACTTCCCATGATGGTCCGGGCCAACTCGCCCTCTTTTGCCCGCCAATAGGCCGCATCAAACATCTGCGACGTGGTGCCGAATCCGGACAGGGTGTCTAACAGCTCATACCCTTTGGTGCCCGTCGCGGGCAGCCCTTCGCTGGCCAATGTCATGCGCAGTTGATCACGCGTTTTGGTCTCAACATAAATGGCCCCGCCGCGGACTTCGTGCGCCACATTGCGTTGTTCTAATGCGCGCACAACCTCACCCGCTGGCCCTGGCTCTAATCCATTGTAAAGCAATGCCAAACTGGGTGTGCTGGCCAATCGTGAGATCAATAAAATCGCGCCAAACATGGCCAGGCTAGCAAAAACAACGGTTACCCGTCGCCGCATAGACAGAGCAGACCAGACACCAAAAATTTGCTGCACGCGTTATCCTCCTGAATCAGACATTCTGCCAGATCGTCCCTGCAACATTCCCTCAACAGCCTTAACAATCGGTTAGCTTCTCTGCGCGATGATCAAAGCTGCAACAGAATTGGGGCGCAAATGACAGAAACGGCTGACCTGCACGAAGAGGGACCCAAAAAGAAATCAAAATTGCCCCTAATTCTCGGGGTGGTTCTGCTTTTTCTTGGGGCAGGTGGGGGGTTCTTTGCCACGCAAAACGGTTTGCTGGGCGGCGCTTCTCAGCCAAATGAACAAATCGCCGAACCGGTTGCACCGCTGATGCCTGACTTGGCCGACATCGCCTTTGTCGCGCTGGATCCAATCATTGTTTCATTGGGACCAAATGCACTTAATCGACATTTACGCTTTCGTGCGCAACTCGAAGTACCGGCGATCTATCAAGCAGAGGTCACGGCAATTCTGCCCAGAATTATTGACGTTCTAAACAACTATCTACGCGCGTTGGGCCCCGAGGACTTAGAGAGGCAAGATGCGCTGATATTGTTGCGCGTACAGATGCTGCGTCGCATCCAAATCGTCACTGGCAAAGGGCGGGTACGCGACCTGCTGGTAATGGAATTTGTACTGAATTAGAGGATTTCATGGAATTGATTGCAGATATTTTTTTAGGCGCGGGTGCCATCGGGGCCGGGTTTTATTGCTTTGTTTTATCAAAACGATTGGCGCGGCTGAACGATCTGGAAAACGGGGTCGGTGGGGCAGTTGCTGTTTTATCGGCTCAGGTGGATGACTTAGAGAAATCGCTTACCACCGCCCAGAAAATGGCTGCTGAATCGCGTGAAAATTTAGGCCATGTAACGGCCCGTGCAGAAGAGGTGGCAGGCAAGCTCGAATTGATGCTTGCCGCCCTGCACGACGTTCAAAACAATGATGATCCCACCGTTTCCAATGCGCAGACAGACACCGAGTTTGCACCCGTCTTTACCCGACGCGCCGCAGAGTAAGTTCACAGATGTCACAGCCAATACCAACCAGCAAAACGCCCGCAGACACGGCGCTTAGCCAAGCCCCTAAGCGACGTAAAAGCAAACGGCGCCGTGGCAGCCTGACGTTGATTTCACTATTTCTAATCGGCTCTGCGGTATTGCGTTTGGGGCTTGGGGCCAGCCAAGCCATTGCCAATGTTGATTTCACGGCACCCGCTGCGATTACCACAATGGCATTGCCCGAAAACTGCAGCCCGCCCGCTGACATCGCGGTTGTTTTGCAGGCGTTGCAAGACCGGGAAACGCGTCTAGAAAACAACGAAGTCGCGCTGCAAGATCGCATGCAGGCTTTGGCCGTTGCCGAAAAGCTCATTACGTCGAAACTCGCAGAATTGGTAGATGCAGAACAACGGCTGCAAAACAGCATTTCTCAGGCCAAGTCCGCTTCTGAAGATGACATTGTTATTTTGACGGCGGTTTATGAAAAGATGAAACCCCAAGACGCGGCAGCGCTTTTTGAAGAGATGGATCCCGAATTCGCCGCGGGTTTCCTAAGCCGGATGAAACCCGAAATCGCAGCGGGCATTTTGGCCGGGCTAGCCCCTAACACCGCCTATACGCTCAGCGTTGTTTTGGCAGGCAGAAATGCAAATGTACCCAGAGAATGATGGTCAAAAAGACGGTTTGTTAACAGGCATCTGACACAGTGAGGTCACAACAGCTGGTCGGAGGATACACATGATCGGAATCATCGGTATTATCACCATTTTTGTGATGGTGTTTGGCGGCTTTTTAGCGGCGGGCGGCAAAATGGGAATCATCCTGAAATCACTGCCTTATGAAATGATGATTATCGGCGGTGCCGCGGTTGGTGCCTTTCTGATCGGCAATGATATTGCCGCCGTAAAGCACACGATCAAGGACATTGGCAAAGTATTCAAAGGCCCAAAATGGAAGCATGATGATTACCGTGATTTGCTGTGCCTGCTGTTCGAACTGATCCGCCTTGCCAAACAAAACCCAGTCGCAATTGAGGAACATATTGAAGGGCCAGATGCCTCCTCTATTTTTGGAAAATACCCTAAAATTCAACAAGATAAAGAAGCGGTCGCCCTCATCGCCGACACGATGCGATCGGCCTCGATGAACTATGATGACCCGCATCAAGTCGAAGAGGTTTTGGACAAACGCATGGAAGCCACAATGAACCATGCGCTGCATTCCAGTCACGCCTTGCAAACCGTGGCAGATGGGTTGCCTGCCCTTGGCATCGTCGCTGCGGTGCTTGGCGTGATCAAAACCATGGGCTCTATTGATCAACCTCCAGAGGTGCTGGGAAAGTTGATTGGCGGCGCGCTGGTCGGCACATTTCTGGGCGTATTTTTGGCCTATGGACTGGTGGCCCCCTTTGCCGCAAAGGTCAAAACCGTGGTCGAAGAAGATGGCCATTTTTATCATTTGATCCGAGAAGTGTTAATTGCCAATCTGCATAGCCATCCCCCGAACATTTGTATCGAAGTTGGCCGCCAGAATACCCCGGCACATTGCCGCCCCGATTTTACAGAATTGGAAGATGCCCTAAAATCAGTCAAAAAGGACGCCGCATGAGACGTCGATTGGCAAACATACTGATAGCCCTTTGTATGTTTTCTGGCGCGGCAACGGGTCAATCTTTGTCAATTACCTCCGGCGATCATCCTGGTTTTACCCGCCTCGCCGTCGAATTACCGCACACAGGCGCGCCTTGGGAATTGACAAAAACAGGCGGCATTTATCACTTGAAATTTCCCGGTGAAACACCGGTATTTGAAACGGGCAGGGTGTTTCAAAAAATCTCTCGCCGCCGACTGGCAGATGTTTCAACACTGCCAAATGGCGCCCTAGAGCTGGCCTTAAATTGTACCTGCAATATCAAAGCCTTTATCTGGAAATCACGGTTCTTGGTGCTGGATATCCGCCCAGGCACCGCAGCTGAGGCACCACAAAATTCGCCGCCTCGGTCAGCTAACCCAGACCCGCTCGCTTTGGCCTTTGCACCGCAGCTCCCCCACGCCAAAGGCACCATTGATGCCTTGCCATTTGCGATCGGAGAGGCGTCCGCCACCCAATCGCCCCCCGCAAAAAAGCCCGGGTTTACCCTTCCATTGGCCCACACATCAAACAATGCCGACTTACCACTTCCGCGGGCTGTACAGCCCCTACATAATGAGGAAAACCAATTGGTAAACAGTGTGCTATTGGCCACGTCCCATGGGCTTTTGGTACCGCAACCCAGGCCAGCGAACCCGATCAAAAACCGCACACCGTCAAACACCTCTCAGCGACAAGATCTAGACACCGTAGAAACCGCCGCCGACCCATTCACAAACAATTTTGACGTCATAAGTGCGATCGAAAGAGGCGATACAAACACTCTCGCTGTTCCCAGGGTCGATGCAACCAAAAACTGCATAGAAAGCAATGCCTTAGACATCTCCGCCTGGGCGTCCGGCGCGGATTTCACCCTTGAATTGGCAAACCATCGCATGGCTTTGATGTCAGACATTGATTTGCCTGACCCGGACAGCGCTTTAAAGCTCGTAAAGTTTTATCTTTATTCTGGCTTTGGAGCAGAAGCAGAGGCCGCATTGTCATTGGCAGCAGTCTCTACTGGTGACAGGCAAGTATTAACTGTGCTTGCGCGTGTCTTCGACAGTCGCGCATTTGATGATCTCAGCCCGTTTTCCGGCATGGAAACCTGCAGCAATGCTGCCGCGCTTTGGGCAATGCTTACGCTTCCCGAAAATGCTAAGCCAAAGCCTTTGAATAAGGCCGCAATTCAAGCCTCTTTTACAGATTTACCCACGCATTTGCGTCACCATCTCGCCCCGCGTCTAAGCAAAGCACTATTCCAAACGGGCAACCCAACGCTGGCAACAAAGATCTTACAAATCGCCGGTCGCAGCGCACCTGACAACGCAGGGGCACAGGCTCTGGCTCAGGCACAGATCGCCTTGCAATCAGGTGATACAAACCTTGCCCATGCAGTCATGTCTGATCTGGTGCAAATCGAATCCGAGCAAACCCCAGAGGCCCTGGCAACATTGGTGCAATCACAGTTTACTGCCAAAACTCCAATCGCCCCTGATCACGCGGCCTTGCTCTCCGCCCTCGCGCTTGAACATCGCGCGCATTCCATCGGCCCCGAATTGCGGCAGGCACATGCCATGGCCCGCACCGCAAATCAGCAATATCGCGCCGCACTTGACGCCTTGGCGACGCTGCGAAAACACGATGGGACCGCAGCGTGGAAAGCGCTTTTGCAACCCGTTGTCCAACGCATTGCGCAAGATGCAGCGGATGACATTTTTTTGCAGCTCACTTTAAATGACTTTGCCGAAATCGCCCGAAGTCTGAAACCAGAGGTGACAAATGCACTTGCAGAGCGTCTTTTGTCTTTAGGATTTGCCCAAGAGGCGCAAAAATTTGCGTCTCTTGGGGCAGAAGGGGCCATTGGTCGTACCCGCCGAATGTTGCGTGCGAAAATCGCCATCTCGCAGCGCCGGCCAAGACAGGCTTTGGCACATCTACTGGGCATGCATGGGCCAGAGGTTGACGCCCTGAGGGCCCAAGCGCAGCGAGATGCCGGCGACTTTGCCACCGCCTCCCAATTATTCCAAGATTTGGGATTGTCGGCGCAGGCGGAACAGATCGCTTGGCAAACAGGTAATTGGACTGCGCTTGAAGCGTCGGAAATCAAACCCCATCAAACCATTGCCAAGTTGCTTGCAGACACAGCACCTGAAATAACGTCAGCCCGCGCAGGCACCCCGCCTTTAAGCCTCGCCCAATCGCAAGCCCTATTAGACAAAAGTCTGACCACCAGGCAGGCGTTGCAAGATCTGCTGGAAACACACCAATTTGAGGGCGCATTTGACAATCCATGATCGGCAAAATTCACCGATGTTGGTTACCAATTCTAAAGCAAATTGCGTTTAGATTTGAAACATCTGCAGAAAGCCGATGGGTCACAAATGATCAAAACCTACCTATTTATGTCTTTAATTATGGCCGTTTTGCTGTTGCCTTACAGCGCGCGCGCCAAGCCCCAAGATCCCAGTGAAATTTGTGAACAGTCTGCACGCCACGCTGCCCAAAAAACCGGCGTGCCACAACAGGTAATGCGGGCCATCATGTTGGTGGAAACCGGCCAACGAAAAGACGGTAATTTCACTGCCTGGCCTTGGACGGTAAACATGGAAGGCAAGGGTGTTTGGTTTGACAGCCGCCCCCAAGCCTTGGACTACACTCAAAACCATCACGACAAGGGCAGTCGCAGCTTTGATATCGGCTGTTTTCAAATCAATTACCGATGGCATGGTGCCGGGTTTGACTCCATCAGCCATATGTTTGACCCAAACGCCAATGCGCTTTATGCGGCCAAATTCCTACAGCAGCTTTATCAGGAAACCCACGATTGGTCGCGGGCGGCGGGGGCTTATCATTCGCGCACACCCAAATATGCACAGAAATACCGGCTGCGATTTGATCAAGTACTTGCGCGGATTTCGCCACAAAATCAAGCCTCTGACGCACGACCAGATACAGATTTGGCACAGGCAACCCGGCAGCAGCGTCCCAACAAGTTTCCGCTATTGCAAGCCCAGACTGCGCCCAGCCATCTGGGGTCACTGGTCCCTGCAGAACTTGCCGCTGCGCAACCCCTGTTTGGGGGCTGAATGGGCCGGCTGACGAACCCAACCATTCTGTTGGCACTGGCATTGATGGCCATCATCGTGATGATGATTTTGCCCATGCCTGCCTGGGTGCTCGACATCGGTTTGGCGGCCTCCTTTGCTTTGGCCATCCTGATATTCACCATCACTTTGTTCATCGAAAAGCCGCTTGATTTTTCCTCTTTTCCAACCGTCCTCTTGGCCGCATTGATGCTGCGACTATCGCTGAACATTTCCTCGACAAAGCTGATCATAGGCCAAGGGCATACCGGCACCCAGGCCGCTGGAAACGTCATCCAGGGGTTTGCAAATTTTGTTATGGGCGGCAGCGTATTTCTTGGGTTGGTGGTCTTTTGCGTTTTGTTGATCGTGAATTTCATGGTCATCACCAAAGGGGCTGCGCGCATGGCAGAGGTTGGGGCCCGCTTTGCTTTAGATGGCATGCCGGGCAAGCAAATGGCCATCGACAGCGACGTGTCTGCCGGGGCGATTGACCACACACAGGCCCGCCTACGACGCGAAACAGAACAACAAGAAACCACCTTTTTCGGCTCTTTGGATGGGGCCTCTAAATTTGTCAAAGGCGATGCCGTTGCCGGGCTGTTGATCACCCTTTTGAACCTGATCATGGGCCTTTGCATGGGCGTGCTTGTGCACAAAATGCCAATTGGTCAAGCTTTTGAAACATATGCTATTTTGACCGTTGGAGATGGGTTGGTCACACAAATTCCCGCGGTGATCATTTCGATCGCCTCTGCCCTTTTATTGGCGCGCGGCGGGGCCAAAGGGGCCACTGATCTAACGCTCGTCGCCCAGCTGGGAAATCACCCGGCGGCCTTGACCACAGTGGCTTTGCTGATGGCCAGCTTTGCGCTGGTACCGGGCTTGCCGTTTTTGCCTTTTATGCTGGGTGGATTGGCCCTGGGAACAGTGGCTTTTTGGGTGCACAAAAACCAAAATTCGCCAATCGATACCCCTGCAGACACGCCCCCCGCTCCAGCCAAGCAAACCATGGGCGACATACTGGCGCTTGATGATATCCACCTGGAATTCGCCCCCGATCTCATAGACCTGGTGCTTGATCCTGGTACGGGGTTGGATGCGCGCATCAAAAGCATGCGCAACCACGTGGCCACGGCGTTTGGGCTGATCCTGCCTGAAATTCGGCTCACAGATAATCACGCCCACCCGTCGGGCACCTACAGTATTCGATTGCAGGGGGTAGAAACCACAAAGGCGCAATTGTCTCAGCATCAGATTCTGGCGCTTTTACCTGAATCTGCTGACGATGTGCCGGACGGCAGGGATGTGAATGAACCCGTCTATGGGGCCCCCGCGCGCTGGATCGCCGCAGAGCATCAAGAGGATATGGCGCTGAAGGGCATCACGGTTGTCACGCCAGCTGAAATACTGGCGACGCATTTGCTTGAAACAATAAAGCAGAACTTCAGCCGGCTTTTAACTCTAAAGGCTCTGCAGGTTTTATTGGATGAAATGGTTTCACTGACAGACCCACTGCGCGCTGAAGCCAATCGAAAACTATTGGATGAACTGGTGCCAGACAAGCTGACAATAGAGTTGCTGCACCGGGTGTTACGCCTGCTTTTGGACGAACAAGTATCCATTCGAAATCTGCCATTGATCATGGAGTCGATCGTCGAAGTGCGCAGCCCACATGCCAAACCCGAAGCCATTTGCGAACATGTCCGCCAACGGCTTGGCTTCCAAATGGTGGCAGGCATGCGCCGCGAAGACGGCACAATCCCCTTGGTGCAATTGGCTCCTGAATGGGAAGATACATTTTCCAGCTACGAAATAGAGGCCGAGGGTGGCGCACCCGACATTGCCCTGCCACCCGATCTGTTTCACAGCCTGGCCAATGCATTATCAGAGCGGCTTTCAGGCCTTAGCGACGCCGGCACGTTTCCCGCGGTCGTCACCTCCACACGCCGCCGCCGTTTTCTGCGCTCATTGATGTCGGCCAAAGGCATCCGAAACCCGGTGCTTTCATTCGAAGAAATCGGGCTTGAGGCCCGCCCTGCCCTTGTCGGAGTTGTCCCAACGTGAATGCCGGCATTCAACAAATCTGGCCCCTGATTGATCAGCAATTTTGGCTTTGGGCCACGGTGTTCTTACGCGTTGCAGCTGCCAGTTCCCTAATGCCTGGCTTTGGAGAAAGCGCCGTGCCACTGCGCGTCAAACTGGCGATGGCGATGGCAATGACGCTGGCGCTAGCCCCGGCTGCGCCCAGACAAATGCCTGACCCAGAGGCCGTGTTTCTTGCCGTCATTCTGCGCGAAACCACGATTGGCCTGCTGCTTGGAATAGGGTTGCGCGCCTTTATTTTCACCTTGCAAACCGCCGGCGCGATCGCCGCCAATGTCACTTCGTTGTCGCAGCTTTTCAACAATGGCTCCGCCGAACAATTACCCATCATTGGCCACGCTTTAAATATCGCTGGGCTGACGCTGATCTTTGTCACTGGCCTGCATATCACCTTTCTTGAATACCTGCTTTCCTCTTATGAAATCTTTCCCTTGGGCACCTTTCCCAGTCGGGCAGCCGTCACACCATGGGGGGTTGATCAAGTGGCGCGCAGCTTTCAATTTGCCTTTCAACTTGCAGCGCCATTTGTGATTTTATCGCTGCTTTACAATGTGACCCTTGGCATTGTGAACCGCGCGATGCCGCAACTGATGGTCGCTTTGGTTGGCGCACCCTTTATCACTGGGGCAAGTCTGGTCTTACTGATGATAGTCGCGCCGTTTTTGCTGACGGTCTGGCTTTCACAATTCACGCAATTTCTTGGAACCCCATTTTAGGCCACGCCATGTCAGATGATGTCAGTCCCGACGACAAGCCCTTTGACGCCACCCCGCGCAAGCTGCAAAAAGCGCGCGAAAAGGGCGATATTGCGCGCTCTGCGGATATGGCTGTCGCAGCCTCATATTTTGGATTTCTCGCCATCTGTTTAACGGTTGGCGCGGCGTCGTTGTCAAACATCGGCAACGTACTCGCAGGGATACTGGCAAAATCTCATACGCTGGCAGATCAGGGTTTTTCAGAACATGGCAGCGTGGTTTTTGGCCAAGTTTTTCGCCAGATCACCCTGCCAGCCTCTGCTTGGTTGTTGGGCCCGGCAGCATTGGTATTGGCGACCATTCTTGCCCAGCGCAGTTTTGTCGTCACCCCGTCAAAACTAAAAGGGCGCGCCTCGCGGATCAACCCACTCAAAAATGCGCAAAACAAATATGGCCGCTCTGGCCTGTTCGAATTTGCCAAAAGCGCCGCCAAACTGGTGATCTATTGCCTGTGTTTGGGGGTGTTTTTAAAGGCCCATACGGCAGAAATTCTGCTCAGTTTACAGTTAACAGAACGCCAATCCATCGCCTTGATGTTTGATCTGGTGATCAAAATGCTAATGGCGGTTGCCATGATCGCTTTTGTCATCGGCACCATCGACTATCTTTGGCAGCAGGCCCAATTACAACGCCGCAACCGGATGACCCACAAAGAAATGATGGATGAATCCAAAGAGGCCGAGGGTGATCCGCATTTTAAACAAAAACGTCGGCAAAAGGCGCTTGCGATTGCGAATTCCCAAATGATGGCAGATGTGCCGACGGCCGATGTTATCATTGTAAACCCCTCCCATTATGCGGTGGCTTTAAAATGGCATCGTCACAAACAAAACGCGCCGCGCTGTGTTGCCAAGGGCACCGATCAGTTGGCCCGGCGTATCCGCGAATTAGCGCAAGAAAACAACGTGCCCATTCACAGAGATCCACCTGTGGCCCGCGCGCTGCACGCGGAATTGAACCTTGGGGATGAAATTCCGATCCAGCATTATCAGGCCGTGGCCGCCGCCATTCGTTTTGCCGATCACATGCGGAACCGCAAGTGGAGAGCCCGGTGACAAAAACCACCCATCAGAAACAAACCGAACTGTTGCGATTGGCCCAGCTCAAATTTCAGTCAGATCAGGTTGGCATGGCCGCATTGATCAAACGAGAAACAACGCTCCGGCAGCGATTGCTGGCAATCAATGATAGTGAAAAGATAGGACGCAGAACCGCCAGTACCGATGCGGTGCTGCAACGTGCCAATGCGATTTTACCCTGGCAAAATTGGGTGGCCCACCACCGTGATCAGATGAATATAGAATTGGCGCAAATCATGGCGCAAAAAGAATTTGCCCGCGCGACCCTGCAGCAAAGTTTTGGCCAAAGGGAAGCCACAAAATCGCTTTTGCGCCAATCCGTCAAAGCCCAGCAAAAATCTTTAGCGCGTCAACGCGCTCGCAGCAGCTAAACATCTTGTCGTGCGATATCCTGGATAAGCACCTCGGTCACCATTGGACCAAGAATATTGATTGCAACGTCATGCAAAGCCCGACGCAAACGATCCAAGGTTTGCGTGTCAGTAAAGGCCCCGTTAAATCCGCCCAGATTGGCATGATCAAACATCACCTGTAAAAACGCGTCCCGCAGCTTGGGTTCGCGGGCAAACACGGTTTCACGCTGGCCGCCCTCAATTTCCAAGCTCAATGAAATCACAACCAAAGACACTACGGTTTCATCTGCGACCACAGGCACCACAAATTGATTGTTCAATTTGACAAATTCCCGGCTGGCCATTTGTTCTTCGGACGGGGCCGCCGGCAATGCGCTGGCCTGACTATGGGCCACCGCAACGCCATCACCGCAAGGGGCGATTTCGACGGCTTCTGTCACCGCTCTGGGCATCATCAGGCCGCCGCCAACGCCCGCGCCAACGCCAAAAATCAACAGAACAACAGGCCAAAGAAACTTCATAACATTCCCTTAAAATGGCAGTATTTTATCGACAATTTGCTGCCCAACACGGGGTTGTTGCATGTCGCTTATCTGGCCCCGCCCGCCATATGAAACCCGGGCCGAAGCAATTTTATCATAAGTAATTTCGTTGCGACGCGAGATATCCTCTGGGCGCACAAACCCGGTGACAAAAAGTTCGCGCAACTCATTATTCACCCGCACCTCTTGCAGCCCAGAGATCGAAAGAACCCCATTGGGCAGAACCTCGACAACGGTGGCAGCAACCCGCAACGCCAGTTTTTCCTTGCGCGACACCGATCCGTCCCCCTGACTGGCGCTGGAGGAATTCAAGCCAACGGCCTCGTTCATACTGGCCCCGGCGGGCAACTTGCGATCAATGCGCTGTGGAATGCCAAAAAACTGCGGGATCGACAGGCTTTCAGAACCACTGCGCGACCGATTGGTGGCATTTGAAATCTCGGCCTTTTCATCAATTTCGATCACAACGGTCAGAATATCGCCCCGGCCCATGGCACGCCGGTCCCCCAATAAGGACGACCGTTGGCGGCTCCACAAAGAGGCTTGATCGCGGTGATTATTATGTCGCGCTGTGCGCGGCAGCCCGGGCGTCAGCATCGCCAGATGTTCGTCTGATTGTTGGGTTTCAGAAAAATCCGGAGCCTTGCCGATATGTCCCGACCCGTCGCAACCCAACAGCGCAAACCCCATCACCAGCATCGCAAAAATGTGGAAAATTCTCATGCCATCCTCATTGGTAAACCATGACAGTGCGGTCTGGCTGAACGATGCCGCTGACCGTCGAACGTGACGCCAAATTCATCACCCGCTGCGCGACCCAGCGATCTGCCACCGGTCTTAATGGTCAGCGCGCTTGTGATGAAAACCAATTGCACCAATTGGTTGCGCTCTATCAGCGCCGGTGGCCCAATATCGGCAAAGCCTATTGGGCGCCCTGGGTACAATGCAACGCGCGCCTCTTGTCCAATGACCTGCGCCATATCTGAATAGGCCCCTGAAACCAGCCCCTCTTTCAGGCCCAAATATTCGGCGGTGATCACGCTGCGCGGTCGGATCACCTGGGTTGATACGACCACATCAGCCAGCGCCAATCCAGGCAATATCGCAGGGAGAACAAGCCAGAATAACAAGCGTAAATGCATCAACATCATCACCGCACCTGCGTTGTTGCGCCAAGCATCTGGTCGGCCGCTGATATGACTTTGGCGTTCAGCTCATAGCCTCTCTGGGCCTCGATCAACTCGGTAACCTCGCGCACCGCATCCACCGAACTGTCTTCAAGATACCCTTGACGCAGCGTGCCCAACCCGTCGACGCCGGGGGTTGACACCTGGGCATCTCCAGAGGCTTCGGTGGCCAAAAACAGGTTGCCTCCCAGCGCTTCCAGACCTTTTGCGTTGGAAAATCCGGCCAGATTAAACTGACCTAACAGCTGACCGGCAACCGCCTCTTGAAAATAGGCATACAGTTCGCCATCCCCATTGATCGACAGGCTGCGCGCATCTGCGGGCACCACGATTTCCGGCGCAATGGCATAGCCGTCCGAGGTCACCACAACCCCTTCGGCGTTGCGTTTCAGCGCCCCATCTCGGGTATAGGCGCTTTGCCCCGAAGGCAGTGTGACCTCTAAATAACCGTTGCCATCAATCGCCAAATCAAGGTCGCCGCCGGTTTGTGTCAATGACCCTTGGGCCAAGTGCACCGTGACCGCCGAGGGCCGCACCCCCAGGCCAAGCTGCACACCGGTGGGTAAAACCGTGCCATCTGATGCGCTGATCGCCCCGGGTCGGCTTTGCTGCTGATAGTGTAAATCCGCGAATTCTGCGCGCCGCGCGTTATAGCCGGTGGTCGACATATTCGCCAGATTATTAGAAATCGTTTCCACCCGCATTTGCTGGGCGCTCATGCCCGTTGCCGCAATTTTTAATGCCCGCATGTTGGCCTCCTGTGGCTAGCGAATTAACGTTTGTAAGGCGGCGCGCACCCGCTCGTTTTCAGTGTCCAGAAAACTCTGACCCATTTCATAGGCACGCTGCACCTCGATCATGCGGGCGATTTGGCCGATCGCATCCACATTCGATCCTTCCAAAAAGCCTTGTTTGACCTTGGCAGACTGCGCCAATTCGACCCCTGAATTGGCCTGCATTAACACACCATCCTGACGCAATAATTCCGTTCTATCAACGGGTTGAAATACACCCACTTGCCCGATCAAACGACCATCGGCGCTGATGCTGCCATCCTCTGCAATCATCAGTGATTTTGCATCAGGTGGGATGAATATCGGGGCTTCGCCAACATCCAGCACCATATGCCCCTGAGCGGTCACCAGATAGCCCGCATTGTTCGGGGTAAATGCCCCGGCCCGCGTCATCCGCGCGCCCTCGGGCGTTTCCACCATAAAAAACCCATCGCCTTCGATGGCTAGATCAAAGCGACCGCCGGTTTGCGTCAGACTGCCCTGGGCAAAAGAGGTCAGGGCCACATTGCCGGTCGCCATCGACACAGATGCACCGCCCCGGGCGCGCTGCACATGTTCTGAAAACACCAGGCCTTGCTGGCGAAATCCGGTCGTCGCTGCATTGGCAATGTTATTGGCCACCACATCCATTTCCCGAAACAAACCCATTTGCCGGGTCAAGGTGGTATATCGCGTCGCGTCCATACTCATCCTCCGGCGATCAGCGGCACAAGCTGCGTTTGAAACAGGGCAACCAGCGTCGCGGTCATAAAGTCCATCGACACCCAAAACACGCCGACGATGGCCAGCAATTTGGGTACAAATGTAAGGGTTAATTCCTGGATAGAGGTCAGAGCCTGAAACAGGCCAATCATCAGGCCGACAACCAAAGCCACCGCCAGGATCGGCGCCGAAATCATTGTGGCCGCCCAAAGGGCCTGGCGCAGAACATCAAAGAAAGCAGCCCCCGATAACATCAGACAGGCATCCGCAGTATTTCTTGATAGGCCTCAACCACACGGTTACGTATGGTGACGGCGGTTTCCACGGCCAGCTCCGCCTGCGACAAGGCATGTACCAACGCGTGCGGATCTGCGCCGCCTGCCATACTGTTCAGCGCGGCCTGCTCTCCCTGCTGCACCGTACCCACCGTTTCCTGCAGGATGTCGCGAAAAAATGCGCCGGGCTTTGCCGCGACTTGCGGCGCGGTGGCCGGACGAGAGGCGGCATATCTTTGGGCCGCATTTAGGGTTGTGATATCCATTCTGGATGTCCTTTCACATTCAGCGGCGTAAAAGCTCCAACAGCGCGCTGCTCATTTGTCGGGTCTGGTCAAAAATTTTCAGATTGGCCTCATAGCTGCGCTGCGCTTCACGGGCGTCCGCTATTTCGATGATCAAATTCACATTCGATCCCTCATAATAGCCACTTGCATTTGCCAAGGGATGGCTGGGGTCAAAATGCTCTACCCCCTTGATTGGGTCCAGCGACACCCGGCCCAATTTCACCCCCATATCTTTGGGTTCAAACGCCACAGTCTTGCGCCGGTATCCGGGCGTGTCGGCATTGGCAATGTTTTCAGAAAGATGCCGCAACCGCGCCGCCTGGGCCTGCAAACCGCTGGCTGTCACGCCCAAAGTATTTGAAAAATCTGACATGAAACCCCTTTCCGGTTATCGACGGCCCAGCGACAGCCGCAGCATGTCCAGCGAGGCCTTATAGATGGCAAGCGCGCGGTCATGCTGTTGCTTCACCTCAACGGCGCGCATCATTTCGCTTTCCAGCGTCACGTTGTTGCCGTTGGGGTCACTGCTTTGTGTTTTGTCCAAAATCAGGGCTGGGCCTGCCCCGCGATCCGGCGCAAAGGCCAAATGGCCTGCGCGGGTAAGCTGCGGACCAACCGGGCCAGTTTTAGCCCTAAGTTGGGTGCCAAAGGGCACCACACGCCTTGCCAGATAACCGGGTGTGTCAGCATTCGCCATGTTTTGCGCCACAACATTTTGTCGGGCCGCGGCATGCACCGCCATGGCATGTGCCATTTTGAAAACACTTAAATTTTCGAACATTGGGGCTTCTCCCTCCAGTGCATAAAGCAAGGCTTAACCCCGATTCCTTTAGAAATTCTTTTCAAGAGACATCGGAGGAGCAAATGACGACAGACCCAATGACCTGCCTAAAGGCGGCCCTTAGTGATATCGACTGCACACAACATATTGGGCGCATTCAGCGAATCGAAAACAACATATTGCGGGTAAGCGGCTTAAATGCCGTGGCACATGTTGGCGATAGCATCCATCTTGACCGCCCCCAAATGCCACGACTCAGGGGCGAAATCGTTCAAATTCACGAAAATGATATTTCAATTTTACCTGATTCTGCCCCACTGGGAGTCGGCATCAATGCCGCCGTGGTGCTTAATGGGCCAAGCCATATCTCGCCGTCCTTGGCCTGGGTTGGTCGCATTGTGGACCCAGAGGGCAACCCGCTTGATGGCAAGCCTCTGCTCAAAGGCGTCGCGCGCTACAGCCCCCTTAATACGCCTTTGCCCGCCGCCAAACGCCGCGGGTTGGGCCCGCGCCTGAACACCGGGCTTGCGGTGCTTAACACGGTATTGCCCATCGTTCGGGGGCAGCGCATCGGCTTGTTTGCCGGGTCCGGCATCGGTAAATCCAGCCTGCTTGGTCATTTGGCCAGCGCCCTAGAGGCCGACGTCACCGTCTTGGCACTGATTGGCGAACGGGGGCGCGAATTACGCAGTTTTGTCACCGATATTTTGGGACCCGAGGGGATGAAACGCACAGTTGTGGTCGCCGCAACCTCAGATCAATCACCTATTCAGCGCCGCCGTTGCGCCTTGTCTGCGATGGCCGTGGCTGAATTTTTTCGCGACCAAGGCAAACATGTGTTGTTTTTGGCAGATTCAATCACCCGCTTTGCCCAGGCCCATCGCGAAGTCGCTGCTGCCGCGGGCGAGGCCCCGGTGCTGCAAGGCTTTCCGCCCTCCACCTCGCACGCGATCATGGGGCTTTGCGAACGCGCCGGGCCCGGGAGTGGCCAAAGCGGTGACATCACCGCCGTGTTTTCGGTCTTGGTGGCAGGGTCTGATATGGAAGAACCCATCGCAGATATCATGCGCGGGGTGCTGGATGGGCATATTGTCTTGGATCGTGCAATTGCCGAGCGCGGGCGTTTTCCCGCCATCGACGTTCTACGATCTGTGTCGCGCAGCCTGCCCGCCGCTGCGACAGATGCAGAGAATACTCTGATTTCACAACTGCGCTTTCACCTGGGCACCTATGATCAGAATGAAACCATGGTGCGCGCCGGGTTGTACTCAGAAGGGGCCGATGCGGATCTAGACACCGCCCTGCATCTTTGGCCTGATCTAGACCGCTTTATCGGACAGGCAGAGACCGGCGCGATTGGCGACAGCTTTAATCGTCTGGAATTATTGCTGCGCCGACAGGCCAAATCAGCGCGTTCACAGCCCCCGCCGGTGCAACCGACCGCAAAACAGTGAGTCTTAATTGCCAAAACAGAGCTAGTGCGCCAACAAGGTCACGGCGATTTGCGTCGAGCTCATAACTGCGCTCTGGTCCAATTGATCCATCAACAGAAACCGTTGAATCAGTTTTTCGCGCTGATCCTGCGCCGCAAAATCCGCCAGTTCGGTGATGCCAAAAACTTGCTTTGTACGGTCTTCAAATACGCCCAATTGCTGATCAATGTCCAAAGACGCAAAGGATTTTGGCAGCGAGAGCGCCCGTTCAAACACCGCCCGCAACGGCGCATCCCCCATGATCTGGAACCACTTTGCCGCCTCACTGCTATCTTCACCGACAATATCGGCCAGCCCACGATCCAAATTCAGCGCCAAGCGAAACGAGTCATCTATGTCCCCAACAGAGGCCTCAAACGACCGCTGCTCATATAGGTTGACCATATGTGCAACCGTGCTGTCGCGCTTGGTGTTTGGCACGTTCAAATCGCCAAACCCAAAGGCCCGCGCAAAGGCTTGATAGCGTCGATCGGTCAGCTTATTGGCCAGCGCATCGGGCGAAATACTGCCATCTTCTAGGATACGTTTGATAAAGGCCTTGGCGTCAATATCTTCTGACAGACCAAAGGCGCTGAGGGCGACGCGCAGCAGGCGCCGATCATCCACCAATTGCTCCGCCGTATCAATTGCGCCAATATTGTCGCGAAAATACTCGGTTTCATTCACCATGTCTGGCCGGGCGTTAAACGCCGCCGTTTGGGCCGCTTTGGTGCGCGACAACAGGCTCCAGCCCGCATAGCCCCCAATGGGTAAGATCGGTTGAAAACTCATGAGAACCGCGCCGCCAACAACCGCTCTTCACGTGGTAACAACGATCTGAGGGATCGTAGGCACTGGTAAAATCGCCCTTCCACAACCGCAGCCGTTGCCGCCGCCAAATAGCCACAGCTGTCCGGGTCAATCATCACCTGGCTCAGCTCTTCGATGCGGCGCAACAATTGCTGACAGGCCTCTTCCGGCTCTGCATCCCCGGACAGCACCAATTGCGTGTAATAGCAGGCGCGCCGCACAGGTGTCGTGGCCTCTTCCGGATGAATGGCATCTTTCAGCCGCAGGATATTGGCATTGGGGGTTACGATCGACAATCGGCTGCGCCGGTCGCCGTTTTCGATCACCGCCCCATTGATCAACACCCGTTCCTTCGGGCTTAGTTTCAATATCAATCCGCTCATGGCAAATCACTCCTTTGGCGCAATCCTTTCAGAATGGCCACGTTGATTTCCAGCAAGGCAGACACCGTCGCATCCCCATCCAACACCTTTCGCGTATGTTGATGGGTGAACTCTGCCAGATAAAAAATTCTGGCCCGCAATTCCTTGGGCAGTAAATTGTCTTGACTGGCCACATCACTGGCCAAAACCGTCCAAAATTGAGCGTTGTCATGCAGCGCTTCTGCCAAAACACCAAAACCAATGGCCCTTTGCTCTGCAGCGTCACGCAAACGATGGGTGATGCGTGCCAAGACGTCATATTCAATTTGGCGCGGCGGGCGCAGCATGGGTGCGGGCCTTGAATAGGCCTGCTTAGCAAGAGATTGCGCAGTCACAGTCCGTCCTTCCTGGTCTAATTTCTGTCAAACATTTAAGGCGCGCCAAAGCGCGCCTTAAGCTGCGTTAGACTCGGAATAATGATAGGATGGACTGCGGTGCCGAGTTAGCGATCGACAACGACTGTGTCGCCAATTGCTGTTGCACCTGCAGCGCCTGTAGGCGCGCCGAGGCCTCTTCCATATTGGCATCCACCAAGGCCCCAATCCCTGATTTCATTGAATCGGTAAGCTTGGTCACAAAATTCGTCTGAATTTCGATCCGCCCCTCGACCGAACCAAAGGCCGCCGTGGCATCAATACTGGTGTCAATCAGCGTTTCAATGGTGCCCAACGCTGCGGTGGCGGCCACCGCCGTTGAAACATCAATCGACGACAAGGCCCCCAAACCACCAGATCCGGCATCCACAAACTGGCCGGTAATGGTGACATCGGTTGTGGCATCATTGGTAAAATCAAGCTGGCCCGTGCCAACAAAATCAACCACCAGATCCGCAATATTTAGAGCATCAATGGCGTTTTTCAGCCCAGCAGCTGCCAGATCCGACGTGTTGTTGCCTGCGGCCACATCATTTGCGGTCAGCGTATAAGACGCCACCTGACTGCCAATGGTGATATTCACCCGGTCCCCAGCGGTAAAGGCCGCGCCTGCCGTATCGTCAATCACGATATTGTCGGTGCCGCCGCCATTATCCAATGACAAAACAACGGTGTCACCATCGCCCGAGGGTGTCCCGCCGGAAGAGCCAAAAATATCGTTGGCCGTATAGCCAGAACTCGCCAGGTTTTGCGCCGTCACTGTGATGGAGGATGCAGTCACATTGCCGCTGGAATCACGATCTAAAGAGGCCAAGACAGCGGTGCTGCCAGTAGAGCCATCCACCAGATTCAAGCCATTAAACTGGGCTGCACCTACCACCGATTGTATTTGACTGGTCAGGGCATCAACATCCGCGTCCAATTTGGCACGGTCAACATTGTCGCCTTGGGCGGTCGCGATGATTTCCTTCATGTCAATCAACAGATCGGTCACGGTTTCGGCCGCATTGCGCGCCACCGCCACCGTCGATTTCCCAAGCGACAGGCTTTCAGAGATCGACTTAAACCCCTGCACGTCGCTTTCCATGATCTTAGAGATCGCCCACATGGCAGAACTGTCAGAGGCCGTCGCAACCCGTTTCCCGGTAGAGATTTCAGACTGAACCCCGGCCAGACTGGAATTGATGTGTTTCAAAGTTTGCAGCGCGATCATGGCGCTGTTGTTTGTCAGAATGCTGGACATAGCACTTCCTTAATAAAATCAGCGCTTTGCGCTGAGTTGCACATTCCGCCCTTACGGCGGTCAAGAGCATCTTTCTGACGATACAAGTGGCGGATTGGCCCTTGTGCCACCCCTTTGGGTGCGCAGTCACAATGGCGCGCCAAGTGCTAATGGAGTGCTAAGTCCCAAGCGCGCTTTAGGCCGCATTTAAAACAAATCTCAACCCAGCAATTCACGCGCGTTTTTCCAGATCGCGTCCGGTGCGTCTGCCAAGCCTACGGCGCTTGCCACCCGCGTCATAGGTCTCAAGCCCCAATTGGACTTGGCGCAGGTCCTGCAAGCGATCCGCCACAGCACGAATGCCCTGCATCGCGCTTTCCAACAGCTTTTGATTATAGTGCATTCTGCTTTGTATTGGCGCTATATTCGGCATTTGATGGGTTTCAATTTCCGCCAGCCGGGCCAGCAGATCTTCTTTTTCGGCAAGCAAATCGGCAAATGATTCCAGGTTACCGGCCAACAGATGCGCATGTTCTTGCGACAGCAACCGATCCAGATTTGCCAAAATTTCCTTTGCATCATGTGACATGTTCAGCCTCCTTCAGCGCCTCAAAAAACGCTTCGGCCAATCCGATACCCCCGGCGCGTGCCATTTGACTGGCCTGCTCACGTCGCAAGAACGACGAAAACTGGTCTTCGCCTGCCCCGCCGCCAAACGAGGTGCTGGTCTGGCCAAGCCCGGCACCTTTCAGCATTTCGGCCAAAAAATGCGCTTCTAATTTCTGCGCCGCCTGTCGCAACGCCGCGTCCCCCGGACGAGGCGGGGTGGCCGCAGCGCCCACTGCATCAATCGGCATAAAGTACCTCCAAGTTGAAGTGTCTTTTTCCAATTTGCGCGCAAACGGTTAAATAACTGGTAAGGGCCTTGGTTGATAGTCATGCCATCTGGAAGAATCCGAGGCTGATATGATCACGCTGCCCCAAGACCAAAATGCTGCGACGCCGCTGTCCCCAACGCCCCCGCCCAAAATGCCCCCTCCGAACCTGACAGATCAAGCAGAGCTGGCAGTGGCCCAATCTCAGATAGGAGGCGACGCAGAGCGGGACTTTCGCAGTATATTAAAGGCCTTAACCGAGACCAACACCGAAAAAACACCTGCAACACCGCCCGAAGAGGCCAGCCCAACGGTTCCAATTCCCGCCGAGCAGGTGTCTGTTCAATCTTCCACCAGACCGCACGTGTCACAAGATGATGGCAAAGAATTTACGCCTACGATAAACACCAAGGTCCAATTTCAACACGTTGACAGCGCGCGATCCAGCCCTGTCGCGCCGCAACTGACCATGGCCAAAGCGGCGGTGCCAGCTACCGAATCGCCTGCCCCGCAAAAGATTGATCCTTCCGCCGCAAAACCCGTGGCTAAAGTTGCAGAGATTGGCGATCAGACACAACAAACCAGGTTGTTTCCCTCAGCCGCCCCGCACCAGAAATCACAGGTGCCCACAGCGTCTTCTTTCCCAATGAATGACCCTGCGGCACCTAATGCGCCTCAATCCGGGCCCCCTATCGCGCGGACAAGAAATGCAGAAAAACCCGGGGCCAATCAATCAGACGCAGCCAAAGAACTGACCGCGCCACCAGACCGGCCACGCCAGTCGGCACGCAATGTCCAGACAACCCAACCTTCCCCGGCCAAGGCACACATACCACCGCAAGCCATGTCGCCATCGCCGCTGCGAGACCCGCAAATTCAACCTGTGCCACCTCCCCAAGCAACGGTTGCATCAGACGTCACCGCCAGTCCACGGCAAACGACTTTGCCAAGGTCAGACACCGTGATTGCGCCGCAACCATCCCCCCGTTTGACAACCGCTGTGTCAAATTTCCTCCAGGTACCTAACTTTCCTGTTCAAACCGCTGCGCCCAACGCTTTGACCACCACCAGCCACAAAGCACAAACCACCCTGGCAACATCGCGCGCGCCTTCCCTCAACACCCAACAAGCCGCTGATATTACCGGAAAGTTTAGCTTCACCACATATCCTGCGCCCCAGTCCGCTCACAACTCACAACCGCAGCAACACACGCCACAAAACAAGCAATCTTTGCCAGCCCATACTGCGCCGCAACCTATTTTGGCCGGCAAAGCGGCTGTCCCCGACCCGCTTGTTTCTGCCACTGCGCAATCCGCTATTCCCAAACAGCCAACCCAATTCCTGCATTCTGCGGTTCCCAGCGTGACAGCGCCCAACCCATTCCATCAAAATGCGGACGCTCTGCCAGAATGGTCGCCACATTTGCCAACACCAGAGAATTCAAACCTCACTGATCGTCTTGCGTTATCAACCACCGCAAAACTGCCGCCGCCGCAAATTGTGACCCGCCAAATCGCTCAGCACATCTTGCAAGCTCCGGGGTTTCAGTCCGAAATTCACCTCTCCCCCGACGAACTGGGGCGGGTCAGAATTTCTATCAATACGGCAGACCAGGGGGTGTCCCTGCATATTTCGGCTGACCGCATCGAAACGCTTGACCTTTTGCGCCGCAACATCGGGCTGCTTGGTCAGGAATTTGCCGCGCTCGGATATTCAAATCTCAATTTTTCATTTTCTCAACAGGGGCAGAATTCAAACCAGCCCGAAACGGGTGCCGCGCAGTCTGACTCTCCCCAAAAACCAGAGCACCCCAATTCAGCCCCCCCGCTCAGCCATACGGTCATAAGCACCGCATCAGACCAAGGCCTCGACATCCGCCTATAGGAGATTTCATCATGCAGGTATCTACGGCCACTGCGCCCCAATCAACCGGCCCCGCCCAAGGCAACAGCCCGGTGCTCAACTCTGATTTTGAGACATTTTTGAAAATGTTAACGGCGCAAATGAAAAACCAAGACCCGCTGAACCCCATTGATTCCAGCGACTATGCCACACAACTGGCCACTTTTTCCTCGGTGGAACAACAGGTGCTCACCAACGATCTTTTACGCGCTGTCCAGTCAGAAATCGGCGCAATGGGCATGTCGCAATTGGCCGGTTGGGTCGGGATGGAGGCTAAGGTTCTGGCCCCCGCCCAATTTGACGGTGCCCCAATTGACATCGCGACCTATCCGCTGTCCACCGCCGACAAAGCCGAATTGGTGATCAGCGATGTCGACGGTACCGAGGTCCATCGCTTTGAAATCGCCACTGACAGCGACACTTTGCAATGGGATGGCACCGACGCCAACGGCGATGCGTTGCCCCATGGGCTGTACAGTTTTGCCGTCGAAAGCACCGTTGATGGCGAGGTGGTCGAAACCCTGCCAGCAGAGGTCTACAGCCGCATTTCTGAGGCCCGGACCACCAACAATGGCGTCTATTTGGTGCTGCAGGGCGGCACAATTGTACATTCCCAAGACGTCTCTGGTCTGCGAGAGGCAGGCTAAGAAGGGCACGTGAAACACACCGTTTGGGCCGTCGTGACTTGTCCCGGGCGCGCAACTCTTTTAGCGTCGCGTCCATCTTAAGACGAGGCTGACTGGTGATCCAATCTCTTCCGCTCCCGCCTGCGGCATTGCGCGCTCAAATCGCGAGCCATCTGCCCTGGGCGCAGTTTGGTGACTGGACCCCGCTGTTTGGCGGGCGAACCAACAGTGCTTGGCAAGTCGCGGCACAGGATGGCTCGCAAGCGGCGGTGCTGAAATTATATCGCGCGCCGGCACAAAACCCGCTGTTTCCCAACGACCCCATCGCCGAAGCCAATTTGCTGCAACATTTGGACGGCTGTGCCATCGCCCCCAAATTGATCGCACAGGTGTCTGGCGCGCATGGTCACGGCAATTTGTATCAGGCCGTGCCTGGCAACAGATGGGTGAAAGGCGTTCAGGATGTTGCCAAGCTGATGCAACAGCTCCATGCAATTGCGCCACCCAAAGGGTTGCGGCCCATTGCCAACGGCAGCGCCGCGCTTTTGGCGCAGGCCGATGCCATTGTGGACAAGTGCCAGCACACCGACAGATTGCGCGTGCATCGCCCAGCCGTCACAGTTGCACCCAATTCGCATCAGGTCTTGCTGCATTGCGATATCGTGCCCGGCAATCTGATCAGCAATGGCCAGGGCCTGCACTTGATAGATTGGCAATGCCCTGGTGTCGGTGATCCTTGCGAAGATTTGGCGATCTTCCTCTCTCCCGCCATGCAAATTCTGTATCGCGGCACAGCGCTTTCCGCCGCTGAAACCGTAAACTTTCTGCAAGAATTCCCAGAAGATAGCTCCATACGCTACCGTATGTTATCACCCTGCTATCACTATCGCATGGCGGCCTATTGCCTTTGGCAATCCCAGAACAATCGCCCGGATTACGCCGAAGGCTATGCCGCAGAACTGGCGCAGCTCACCGCGCTTTAGCGCAGTTTTTTCAAAATCGCCAAAGAGGCATAGCCATCAGGTTCCATGCCGATCGACCGTTGATATTGACGCACCGCATCAATGGTCAGGGGCCCGATCTTGCCGTCAATTTTCACCGTGTCAAACCCGGCCGCGGTCAAACGGCGTTGCAACTCTTTGCGCTCGCCAAAGGTCAATGCCCGATCTTCACGCGGCCAACGCGCCTTGATCGGTGCCCCCCCTTTGATGCGATCACTCAGATGCCCCACGCCAATCACATAGGCGTCTGCCGTATTATATCGCTCTATCGCATCAAAGTTCCGAAAGATCAGAAAGGCAGCCCCTTGATGGCCCGCCGGCAATAACAGCGACGCAGGCCCATAGTTTTTCACGGCCTTGCCGCCCAGACCACGCACGCCCAAAGCGGCCCATTCACTGGGCTTTTTCTTATTCTTGCGATTGGCCAGCGCATAGTTGAACCCGCGTGGCAGGGTCACTTCAACCCCCCAAGGCACACCGGTTTGCCAGCCAGATCGTTTCAGATATGCCGCCGTTGATGCCAGCGCATCCGTTGGATCATCTGACCAGATATCGCGCTTACCATCCCCCGTGAAATCCACAGCAAACGACAGATAAGAGGTGGGAATAAACTGCGTATGCCCCATGGCCCCAGCCCAACTGCCCGTCATATGACGTGGGTTTGTATCCCCGCTTTGCAAGATTTTCAGCGCGGCCAAAAGCTGTGCTTCAAAGAATTTTCCGCGCCGCCCGTCAAAGGCCAATGTTGCCAAGGCTTCGATCACCGGCACATCTCCGCGATAGGTGCCATAGGCGCTTTCCAACCCCCAGACCGCCACAACCACTTCTTTGTCCACACCATATTTGCGCTCGATAGCGTCGAGTTTGCGCTTGTGTTTGCGCAACGCAGCCTTGCCGTTTTTCACCCGCGTATCAGAGGCCGCGGAGTCCAAATAGGCCCAGAGCGTTTTGGTGAATTCCGATTGATTGCGATCGCGCCGCACAACATCGGCATTATAGCGCACCCCCTTAAAAGCCCGATCCAGAACGCTGCGCGAAATGCCCTGACGCGCGGCGCGGGTCTTAAAAGACCGAATCCATGATTGAAATCGCGTATTGCTGGCGTTAACCGGCTGCGCCTCCAGTGACCTTGGGCGCACCACAGGGCGCAAAGACGATGCAAGCTGGACCGCAGCAACCCGAACGGGCACCGGGGTGGCTGCACCTTCAGGCACCACCTCGTTGGCACCCAATTGGGTCGACGGCAACACAGGACGTAAAGACCGATCAGGGGCCCCCGACAGGGCAACGCTGGCTGCCAAAATTGCAGCACTCAGCACACTCAAAAAACACTTATTCATTGCACGCCTCAAAAATATATACCGCCGAGCGTAGCCCGAAAGCCGAGTCGGCAAAAGCCGCCAGTTTCTATTTCACATGATCCGGCGATTGCCTGCGCATCTGCTCCAGACAATCGCGCAGCAAGGGCACACGTTTGGGCCGGAAACTTTGGTCCAACACCTCAAGCGCACTCATCCTATCCAGACGAAAGGCCCGGAAATCCGCGCGCAAATGGCACCAGGCCAACAGGCAATTGCTCATCTGCATGAACACAATGCTCAGCGGATCCACTTCGCGCTGGGTCTGCGCCCCCTGCACATCGCTATAGTCAAACCGCACCCGGCGTTCATCCCAAGTGGCTTGCCGCAGAATACGCGCATCCACTCCGGGCTTTGGCATGGGTGTAAACCGGGTCGCCGACAAAACAGCATGCTGCAAACGATGCGCCTGGCCACTTGGCAAACGCGCCTTTAACTTGGCCAAGGCCCCCTTGGCAGCAGAGGCCAAGGCCGGATCCCCCACATGCATCACCTCGCGCAGCCCCAAAACCAGCGCTTCCAACTCTTCGGCTTCAAACCCCAAAGGCGGCAGGCTTGCATCTTCGATCAGCGTAAAGCCAAACCCAGCCTCTCCGTCAATCACTGCCCCCAAACTGCGCAATCCGTCGATATCGCGATAGATCGTGCGCATCGACACACCCATTTCATCCGCCAACACCTGAGCGGTGACAGGGGATGGCAAACTGCGAAGAGCCTGCATAAGTTGAAACAATCGTGTGGTGCGCGTCATAGGTGCTGTATACTGCGCCTTACTGACAGAAACTGGCAATAGGCTATTTTAAGATCCAAACAACAGCCCCACAGGACACCGACCAGAGGACTTAATGCACCCCTTTCTCGATCAGACCGTCACAGAGGCCTTTGATGCCTTCCCCGACCAGACCCGTCCGGGTCTTTTGAAACTGCGTGATCTGATCCTGACAGAGGCGCAAAACCTGCCGCAAATTGGCCAAGTGCAAGAGGTGCTGCGTTGGGGGCAGCCCAGTTTCATCACCCCAAAGGTGAAAGCTGCGACTCCCCTGCGACTGGGCACCCATAAAGCATCATCGTTTGCTCTGTTTGCCCATTGCCAATCTTCGGTGATTTCAGACTACGGCCTGCGCTTTCCCGGTTGGGACAGGTTAGATGGAAATCGCGCCGTCTTGTTTGACGATATCTCTGACATCGAACCCTTCCGATTGGGCACATTGATCCGCCATGCGCTAACCTATCACCTGTCAGTGGCCAAATCGGCCTAAACCCGCTGTCGAATCGTACGTTTCAGCGCTTGAAACGTACAAATTGTACAAATAACCAAAGATTACGCCGCCGACCTCTAAGGTTATGATCGGCGTCGCTGTACCTTGCGTTTGACCTTGGCAGCTTTCTTTTTGGCAGCAGACATTTTGCGTTTCGTGGGCCGCCCACGCCCCCGACGTCCGCCCTGCGCGGGTTTTTTGCCATCCAGCTCAAGTAGTTCCAACGCAATGCCACCGGTCACCGGAGTTGCCTCGGCCAACCGCACCACACAGCGTTGTCCCAGACTAATGGTCATGCCGGTCTCAGCACCAATTAAAATATTGTTTTCACTATCAAATTTAAAATACTCACGACCAAGTTCGCGCATTGGCACCAGTCCATCGGCCCCGGTTTCATCCAGTTTCACAAACACACCAAACCGCGCGATTCCGCTGATTTTACCGGAAAACTCGTCGCCCACGCGTTCGCTAAGATATGACGCCAAATACCGGTCATTTGTATCGCGCTCAGCCAGCATAGACCGACGTTCGGTCTCTGAGATATGCCCGCCTGTTTGTTCAAGATTTTCAATGTCTTCTGGCGTCAAACCATCCTTGCCCCAACCATGCGAGGCCACCAAAGACCGGTGCACAATCAAGTCCGCATACCGTCGAATAGGCGAGGTGAAATGCGCATAAGACTGCAGCGCCAAACCAAAATGCCCAAAGTTGGAAGGCGCATAATAGGCCTGGGTCATCGAGCGCAGGGTCGACATGTTGATCAATTCGGCATCTTCGGTGCCTGCCGCATCATTTAGCAATTTATTTAGGTGCTGGGTTTTTAACACCTGCCCCTTGGGCATATTAAAGCCTGCACTACGTGCAACCTCTCGTAAACTATCAAGTTTTTCCGGATTAGGCTCTTCGTGAACACGGAACAATAGGCGCGATTGACGCGCCACCAAAGTCTCGGCTGCCGCGACGTTAGCCAAGATCATGAACTCTTCGATTAACCTATGCGCATCCAACCGGTCCCGGAAATTCACCGAAGCAACCTTGCCATCTTCGGTCAAAATCACCTTACGTTCTGGCAGGTCCAAATCCAGTGGCTGGCGCTCTGCTCGCGCCAGTTTTGTCGCCTCATAAGCGGCATATAAAGGCGTGATCACCTCATCCATCAGCTCGGCGCAGCGTTCGTTCGGAGTGCCGTCTTGCGCCTGTTGAACCTCTTCGTAATTCAGCGATGCGACAGACCGCATCATGCCGCGTACAAACCGGTGCCCAATCTTGTTCCCCTTGGCATCCAACTGCATGCGCACAGCCAAACAGGCCCGCGGCACGCCTTCGTGCAAAGAACACAGATCCCCCGACAATCTGTCTGGCAACATCGGCACCACACGATCTGGGAAGTAACTGGAATTACCGCGTTTTTTAGCCTCGCGGTCCAGTTCTGACCCCGGCGTCACATAGTGCGCAACATCGGCTATCGCGACCCAAACAACATGCCCACCGGCATTTTTCGGGTCGTCATCCGCATGCGCCCAACAGGCATCGTCATGGTCACGCGCATCCGCCGGATCAATGGTCACCAAAGGCATATCACGCAGGTCATCCCGCTTGCCCAAGGGGGCTGGTTTTGCGGCGTCTGCCTCGGCCATCACACCGTCCGGAAAGGCATCTGGAATGCCATGCTGATGGATCGCAATCAGCGACACGGCCTTGGGTGCCGAAGGGTCGCCCAATCGCTCGACAATCCGCGCGCGTTGCAGCCCCATGCGGCCACGTGGGCCAGATTGTTCGGCCTCCACCAGCTCGCCATCCTTGGCGCCTTCAACTGCCCCAGCAGGCACAAGCCATTCTTTTTGTTCACCTTTATCGACCGGCACAATGCGCCCGCCTTCGTCTGTCTTGCGAAAGACGCCGACAATGCGCTGCGGATTACTGCCAATTTTTCGGATCAACCGACCTTCATATTGCCAGTCCTCACCCTGCACTTCGGTGACACGCGCCAACAGTTTGTCACCCTCACCCAAGGCAGGGTCAGAGGCACGCAGAACCATAAAAATAACAGGTTCTGGCCCAGAGCCTTGCCACTCCATTGGCTCTGCCAATAGGTCGCCATCAACGGTTTGGCCCAGAATGCGCAATACACTGACCGGCGGCAGACGATCTGGATCACGATAGCTGCGGCTGCGCTTCGCCAGATGACCTTCGGCCTCCAGCTCTCGCAAAAGGCGTTTCAGATCAATACGCGCAGCACCTTTGATGCCAAAAGCTTTGGCAATGTCACGTTTGCTGGTCAGGGTCGGGTTCTCGGAAATCCATTCAAGGACTTCGTCTTTTGTCGGCATTTTCATTTCTGCGCCCTACCATGTCAGGCGTTGGGCGTCACCGAGAAAGATTGTTTAGCGCATTTAGGTCTGAAACTGTGTCCACATCGCGCAATACCTTTGTTTTGGCGACCCTAAGGCCCGGCATTGTAAGCATACTGTCGGCCAAAGCATGTTCGCTAGACCAGCGTACACCTTTAAACAATTGCGGTGAAATCGCCCCGATACGTTTCATGCCAACCAGCCAATAGCCGCCATCCGGTGCAGGGCCGTACACGGCGTCATAGCTGCCAAGCACCTGAAATGCATTATCAATTTGCTGCTGATTGATCCCCGGAATATCGGCGCCAATAATGCAAACCGGGCCGGGGGCTGCGCTGCGAAAAATCCGCGCCATGCGATCCCCGAGGTCACCACCACCCTGCGCAACACGCGGCAAATGCGCGGGCCACACGCGGCTTTGCATACCTTCGGCGTCCGGTGAAACAGCCAGAACTGTCTCCCATTTGGGGCTTTCGATTTGGCGCAGCAATTGCGCCACTTGGTGGCGAAACCACCACGCCGACCGCGTCATGCCGATATCTCGGCCCAGCCGAGTTTTCACCCGTCCCGGACGCGGCTCTTTGACCATCACAACCAATTGCCGCCTCATAGCACGATCTCCATCGCGCGATGGGGCACGCCACCGTCGTCGTACACCGGGCCACACAACTGAAATCCCAGCTTTTCATAAAACCCAATCGCATATTGCTGCGCCCCAAGGACAATGCGCCCAACACCCGAGGTTTGCCGCAGATGCGCAATTGAAAATTGCACCAAAGCGACGCCCAACCCCCTACCGCGATGCGGCTTCAAAACGCACAGGCGACCAATCTTGCCAACGCCATCGCTGATCAAGATGCGGGCTGTGCCAACAGGTTCCCCATCCACTTTCGCCAAGGTTTGAATGGCGTGATCATCTTGACCATCCCATTCGTCTTCTTCGCTAAAGCCTTGCTCTATAACAAAAACAGCATGTCGCAAATCGTGCACGGCAAGCAGATCATCTGTCGTGGCGATGGTCCACGTCATGCAAAATACGCAGACAAAATGCGCGCATAAATCGACTTGAGTTGATGGATTTGCGCAACCGGAACACATTCATCAACTTGATGCATGGTTTTGCCAACCAGACCAAACTCTACCACTGGACAATGGTGCTGCATAAACCGCGCATCTGATGTGCCACCACTGGTCGAAAGCTCTGGCATCACACCTGTTTCGGCATGAACTGCCTCTGCCACCAAAGCAGACAATGCACCGGGCGGGGTGATAAAGCTTTCGCCAGACACTTTGATCTTGGCCTCGATCTCGATGCCGGTCTCTGCCGCAACAGCTTGCATCTGCGCATTCAGCCAATCGGTCAGACTTTGCCCGCTATGGGCATCGTTAAAACGGATATTAACCGTCGCACGGCATTCGGCTGGAATGACATTGGTGGCGGGGTTGCCCGTGTCCATCGTCACCACCGCCAAGGTAGAGGCATCAAAATGATCGGTCCCCTGATCCAGCGTATGGCTGGCCAGCTGATGCATCAAACGCGCCATGGCAGGCAAAGGGTTTTTGGCCCGATGCGGATAGGCCGCGTGCCCCTGAATGCCTTTGAAGGTAAACCAAGACGTCAGCGAACCGCGTCGGCCAATCTTCATCATCTCGCCCATGGTATTTGGGCAGGTTGGCTCACCCACTAAACACACCGACATCTGTTCTTGCTCTGTGTTCATATAATCCAACAGGGCAACCGTGCCATCCACTGCGTCGGCCTCTTCGTCCCCGGTGACCGTGATCACAATTGCTCCGTCGGGCGGCGTGTTTTCTACCAATTCAATGGCAGCGGCGACAAAGGCCGCCACCCCCGATTTCATATCGGTGGTCCCCCGGCCATACATCACACCGTCTTTGATCTCTGCGCCAAACGGTGGCATTGTCCAAGCAGTGGCGTCGCCAATCGGCACCACATCGGTGTGACCATTAAAGCCAAAGCTTTTGGCATGCCCCTTGTCGCCCCAACGGGCAAACAGATTGCAAATCCCACCCCGATCCACACGGGTGCAGCTAAACCCAGCATCGCTCAACAGGTTTTCAAGCAATTGCAACGCACCGCCCTCTTCGGGGGTGACCGAAGGGCAGCGGATCAAATCAGCGGTCAATTCAGCGGCGTCAATCTTGGTCATCTTGTCCTCATAGAAAGTTGGCACAGGCCTATCCTGCTTTCAGTATCACTGCAAATATTTGCCCAATGCAATTTGCTGTGTGATTTAGCTGCACAGTTATCTGGCAATCTTCAAAGCAAAGCCAAAAACTCATAGGCAGAGATCATCGGCATGTTATTAAAAAGAAAACCCCGAAAGCGGGACAACAGGCCATGACTTTGAACAGACCCCAAATGACACAGGGCACCCGCCCATGACGTGGATTGCATTGGCAGACCATCAATCTCAGATGGTGCACAAGCCATCTGTGGCTCAGGGCGTGATTGCAAAAGGCACGCTGGTTGTCGAAACCTATGTGACCCCGCAGGGATCGCCGCAACCCCTGCTTGGCGTGCAAATCGCAGGGCAATCACAAACAGAGTTGATGTTAACAGCGATGCCCAAAGGAGGGCTGCATTTCTTATTACGTCAAGGGGCAGAAATGACCCACGTGGCCATTGCACATGACGCAGAAGACCAAGCAGATTTGTTGCGCATCAGCTATGCTTGGGACACATCGACTGGTTTGGGATCCCTTGTTTTAGAGCGCCCAGGCACCAATAAGATATTTCACCGAGAGATCAGAAACCCGCAGCCTTTGACCGGCCTTTTGCTACAAGAGCTTACCCGCGCGTCGGGGCAACGCTTGTATTGCGACGACCTCTGCTTTGTGGCTGTCGCAAATGAGGTCATGCCTTTTGGGCCAATGCCAGCCATTTGTACCACCGCCCCTGTACAAACCCCAATGGGGCTGCGCGCGGCTGGCACACTTAAACGCGGGGATACCGTGAACACGCTTGATGGGGATGTGGTGCCCGTGCTGCAAGCCATCCGCCACACACTTCCAGCCCGCGGTTCGTTTCAACCAGTTCGCTTGCGCGCGCCCTATTTTGGACTGACGCAAGACATCGTGGTAACTCCCGAAGCGCGACTGGTGGTTGGCGGCACACAGGTGGAGTACCTGTTTGGGTCAGAGAAGGTATTGGTGCCGGTAAAACATCTGACCAGCGCCGCTTCGGCTTGCTTTGAAAGCGGACATCGTTTGGTGAGCTATGTGCAACTATTATTGCCTGACCATGAGGCAATTTTGGTCGGCGGCACAGCACTTGAGAGCCTTAGCATCGGACGTTTGCGCCGCAAAAAAACCTTGTTACTTGGTACATTACTGCGCGGTTTTGAGACCGCCAGCATCCCAGAACATACAAAAACCGCTTATCCTGTCCTAAAACAGTTCGAGGCCATCACTTTGGCGCAACATCGTGCTGCGTAAATCTTGCGAAAACAGCATTAATCTCGTAGGCCAATTATTAGATTTGGGGACAGGATCTATGGCAAAGCTTTTTGGCGCATTCCTTTTGTGGATTTCGGTGCTGACATCCTATGGGGTCGCACAAACTGTGAATGTTGGCACCATCACGCGCGCGCCATTTTCCTATGAACAGGACGCTTCTAACCAAGGGTTCTCCATCGAGCTTTGGGGCGAAATCGCAAACAGCCTGCAAACGGAATTTGAGTTCACCCGCTTTGAGGCCTTTTCGGACATGTTAAGCGCGGTTGAAACAGGCGCGGTTGATCTGGCCATCGCCAATATTTCCATCACCGCGGCCCGCGAACAACGTATGGATTTCAGCCACCCGATTTTTGAAAGCGGGCTGCAGGTGATGATCCCCAGCGACGCATCACAGAGTTCATCGCTTTGGGCTGTACTGTTGTCCCAAGATTTGCTGCTGGCTATTCTGTTGGCCTTTGCCTTGCTGTTCGGCGGAGGCATGCTGATGTGGATTTTTGAACGGCGCGCCCAGCCATATTTTGATCGCACGGCTGGCGAAGCCATGTTTCCGTCGTTTTGGTGGGCGCTGAATCTTGTGGTCAATGGCGGGTTTGAAGAACGCGTGCCGCGCACCTTTTTTGGCCGGATCTTTGGCGTTTTACTGGTGCTCTCTTCCCTTTTCATCGTATCGGTCTTTGTGGCGCGCATCACAGCTGCGATGACCATCGAGGCCATCAACCACAACGTAAATACGGTGAATGATCTGTATGGGAAACGGGTCGGGACCTTACATGGCTCAACCGCTGCGGCCTATTTAGATGGGCGAGACCTGAGCTATCGCAGCTTTGACGACCTTAAAGACATGACCGATGCCTTTGAGGCCCTCGAGCTTGAAGCGGTGATTTTTGACGCCCCGGTGCTGGCCTATTATGCCAAACATAAAGGCCAAGGCTTGGCAGATCTGACCGGGCCGATCTTTCTGCGTGAAAACTATGGCATTGCTTTGCCATCTGGCAGCCCGTTGATAGAGCCGATCAATCAAAAACTGTTGGAAATGCGGGAAGACGGCAGCTATGACGCGCTGCATGCAAAGTGGTTTGGATCACTGAACTAAGTCGTCGTCTGCGCTTTCTTCACCGTTGAAAAACGGCGTAAGCTGCGCAACAACAACCGAGTTTTCATCCAAAGCCCGCTGCATCAACGCGCGTTCGTCCGCGTGAATGTCGTGGCCCAGAGCCTCGCGTTCCTCCAAAGTGCCATAGCCTGTGACATCAAGCGGTGCCAGGTCAGCCTGTTTGAGGATGGCAACGGTTTCGCGCACGGCCTCCGCCTCGTCCACACCAGAGGCATAGACCATCAGGGCCCCACCCGTGGCGGTTTTTGGCAGGCCGTCACCCTCTTTGCGTCCAACTTGAACAAGCAGCGTATAGGCCTGCTGGCGCGATTTCTTTTTTGGCTTTTCCATGCACAGCCCTTAGCGCAAAGTCATTGATGGGGTCAACGTAGAGGGGGCGCAGCCCCCGCCTTTGAAACAGGTTTCAAAGACTCCCCCGGGGTATTTTCGTCAAGAACAAATCAGGTGCCCACATAAGCAGGCACCCGCAGGATGTCATTGCAATTTAGTCACGTAGCAATTCATTGATGCCGGTTTTTGAGCGCGTGCGCTCGTCAACCCGTTTGACGATCACGGCGCAATACAGGTTGATGCCATTTTTGGATGGCATGGATCCGGCCACGACAACCGAATAAGGCGGCACTTCGCCATACATGACTTCGCCGGTTTCACGGTCAACAATCTTGGTAGATTGGCCAATAAAGACCCCCATGCCCAGCACAGACCCTTCGCGCACGATGCAGCCTTCGACAACTTCGGACCGCGCACCGATAAAGCAATTGTCTTCGATGATGGTTGGGCCAGCCTGCATGGGTTCGAGCACACCACCAATGCCCACGCCACCAGACAAATGCACATTCTTGCCGATTTGCGCGCAAGAACCAACAGTTGCCCAGCCATCAACCATGGATCCTTCGTCGACAAAGGCCCCAAGATTCACAAAGGATGGCATCAAGACCACATCTTTGGCGATATAGGCAGAGCGGCGCACGATGGACCCGGGCACGGCGCGGAAGCCAGCAGCACGCCATTGGTTTTCACCCCAATTGTCAAATTTGGAGGGCACTTTATCCCACCAAGTCGACTTGCCATTGCCACCCTCGATGGTTTCCATATCGTTCAGACGGAACGACAGAAGTACGGCTTTCTTGGCCCATTGATTGACATGCCAGTCGCCATTTTCCAGCTTTTGTGCAACGCGCAGTTTGCCGCTGTCTAGTGCATTGAGCGTATCTTCAATGGCGTCCCGCGTTTCCCCAGTTGTGTTTGGGGTGATCGTGTCACGGGCTTCCCAAGCGGCTTCGATCGCGGTTTCCAGTTGCGCATTGGACATGTTGTTCAGGCTCCATTCCTAAGGATTCGAGCTTTCATAACGAACCGGGGGCGCTGCGTCACCTAGCGATTGCCTCAAAACCGGCACATCAGTGCTGTAGTTTGAGGGGAATCGCAGATCACAGCCCTTTGTGCTAGTTTGTGCGCTTGATCAGGGCATCTCTGGTCTTGATTGAAAGAACAGGCTAGGCCTAGAAAAAACGCGCAATATGTAAGGAAGTAACCCGTATGAAAGACGATCATCGCACCCCGCTACGCGACGCTCACGCTGACCGCAGCTCTGCCAAGGCTGTGCCAGACACGGCCCAAACGCGGGCACCGCAATATCGCCTTGCCTTTGCGGATGATGAATTTTTGTGTCGTGATGAATTACGCCCTGTACGCCTGCAGTTAGAGCTTTTGAAGCCACAGATGATTCAGGATGAACAGGGCATTGAAAGCACCATTGTCTTGTTTGGCGGTGCGCGCATTCCTTCGCCTGCCAAAAAGCAAGATGCCCGCACAAAAACCCTTGCTGATCTTTCTAAATTTTATGATGAGGCACGTGAATTTGCGCGCCTGATGACCGAAAAATCAAAAGAAACGGGCGGGCGTGAAAACGTCATTGTCACCGGCGGTGGGCCAGGCGTGATGGAGGCGGGCAACCGCGGCGCAATTGATGCAGAGGGGGCGTCGATTGGACTAAATATCGTTTTGCCGTTTGAACAGGCCCCAAACGAATATGTCACGCCCGAACTGTGCTTTAACTTTCACTATTTCGCCATCCGCAAGATGCACTTTCTGATGCGTGCTCGGGCAATCTGTGTCTTTCCCGGTGGGTTTGGCACAATGGACGAGTTGTTTGAGGCGCTGACCTTGATCCAAACCGGCCGCATGGAGCGCGTGCCCTTTTTGCTATTTGGACGGGCATTTTGGGAAAAGATCATCAATTGGGATGCCCTGAGTGAAGCCGGCACGATTTCAGCCGAGGATCTAAAACTGTTTCAATTTGTGGAAACGGCGCAAGAGGCCATTGATGCGATCGACAACTGGGGGGAAACCGACCTGCGCGAATCTGTGCCGGGCCGCTGACTTAGCCAGAGCGCCCTGCATGTTCAAGCAGGGCCTTGGCATTTGTCACCACCTGTGGCTGCGCCAACAAATCGCGCGAAACTGCGTGGCGCATCAATTCGCCAAGGCTTATGCCGCGTTGCTGCGCCGCTTGCTCTAATAAATCAAAGACTCGCGAATCCAGATCAAACATCACCGTAATTTTTTGCATGTCCTTAGGATGCACGTTGGATCTGAAGAAAGTCTTAATCGTTGAGGCCTGCTTCCGCTTCGATCTGTTTGCGCGATTTGCGTTGCCGTTCTGTTGCCGATTTCAGCTGTCCACAGGCAGCAAAGATATCTTCACCACGTGGGCGGCGGATCGGCGAGGCATAACCTGCATCGTGAATGATATCCGCAAAGGCATGAATGCGATTGTTGGATGACCGCGTATAAGGCGCGCCGGGCCATTCGTTGAAAGGGATCAGGTTGATTTTCGCTGGAATGCCCTTGATCAACTCGACAAGTCGATACGCATCCTCTTTGCTATCATTCACCCCATTCAACATTACGTATTCAAAAGTAATCCGTTCACTATTGGACACCCGCGGATAAGCGCGCAGCGCTTCTAGCAGCGCTTGGATGTTCCAGCGTTTGTTGATGGGAACCAACTTATCGCGCACCTCATCCGTCGTGGCATGAAAGGACACCGCCAAAAGGCAGCCAATTTCCTGCGCAGTGCGGGCGATTTCCGGCACCACACCTGATGTTGACAATGTGATGCGACGGCGACTTAGCGAGATGCCCTCTGGGTCCATTGCGATGTTCATCGCGTCGCGCACGTTTTCAAAGTTATACAATGGCTCGCCCATGCCCATCAGCACGATATTAGACAACAAACGCACCTCACCTTGTACCCGTGTACCCGGTGTAGGCCATTCATCAAGATCATCGCGCGCCATCATAATCTGGCCAACAATCTCACCAGCCGTCAGATTACGCACAAACTTTTGTGTGCCAGTGTGGCAGAAAGAACATGTCAGAGTGCAGCCCACCTGCGAGGACACGCACAATGTGCCGCGGTCAGTTTCCGGGATATACACCACTTCGACTTCGTGACCGCCAGCGATACGCACAAGGTACTTACGGGTGCCATCAGTAGATACCTGCTTGCTGACAACCTCTGGAATTTCCAGCGTGAACTTTTCATCAAGATCTGCACGAAAGGCTTTGGACAGGTTGGTCATCGCGTGAAAGTCACGCACGCCCCACTGATAAATCCACTGCCAAATCTGACCAACGCGCATCTTGGCTTGTTTTTCAGGCGCACCTGCTTTGATCAATGCGTCACGCATCGCCTCGCGGGTCAAACCCACAAGGTTGGTTTTGCCGCCTTCGGGCAATTTGCGCGGGATCGTGTGTACATCCTGCGTAATGGGGGCGCTGGTGGTCATGGCTGTGTCTCCGGGAATTCAGGCGCGTGAGATACACTAATTCTATCAAAATGCAAACAAACGCAGAAAAACTGGTAAATCTGTGTTTCAACTGACAGGGGTTGTCAGTTTCACATGTCGATATACAGGTTATCATATTTACAAAGGAACCCAATATGAGTGTTATCGAGACAGTGCGCTATCGTCTGAAAGAGGGTGCAACAACTGAAGAAGCCGTTGCCGCTTGGCATGCTTCGCAAAGTTTTGCCCGCGCGCAGCCTGGTTTTTTGTCACGTAAGATCGCAGTGACCGAAGAAGGTGATTTTCTAGACCATGTCGAATGGGAAAACATGCAGGCCGCCAAAGCCGCGGCCGCCAGCTTTGACCCCGGTAAATATCCCGAGTTATTGGGGCTTATGAAAGTGCTTGATGAAAGCAGCATGACCATGACTTATTATACGGTGAAGGGCACTGCCGACTAAATGCGGCGCACAGACCGCCTGTTTGATCTCATACAGATCATTCGTGATGGTCGGTTGCATAAGGCAACCGACCTAGCACAAGAACTAGAGGTTTCTGTGCGCACCATTTACCGCGACATGGATACTTTGGTTGGGGCTGGCATACCTATCGAAGGGGAGCGCGGCGTTGGCTATATCCTACGCCAACCGATTTTTCTGCCGCCGGTCACCCTGTCACAAATCGAGCTTGAAGCCCTGCATCTTGGTGCAGCCCTGGTGCAACAAACCGCTGATCCTGAACTGCAAATCGCCTCACAGAGACTGGTTCAGAAAGTCGATCAAGTGATGCCTGATGGCCGTAGACCACCGCAAGAGGGCTGGGGTGTGGCGGTTTTTGGTGCTCCCGCTGTGCAAGCAAGCTTTGCGCACCTGCCAATCTTTCGCGCTGCGGTGCGTGAAAAGACCATTTTAGAAATTCAATATGCACGCGCGGATGGTCAGGCAAGTCGGCGCCTTATCCGACCTTTGCAATTGGAATATTGGGGGCAAGTTTGGACCTGCACCGCCTGGTGTGAAACCCGCAATGACTTTCGCGTGTTCCGTATCGACCGTGTGCGCGGCCTGATTATATCAGACCGCAACTTTTCAGATGAGCCGGGCAAGCGTTTGCGCGACTATCTTGTGAAAATGGGCTATCCAGCACCCTAACTGCAGCGTTTTCCTGCATCTTCAACTGCGGCGGTGAACCCAAGCAGCGAAAATGTATCTTTAGTCTGCGTGCCGCGCCCACTAACACCGGAAACAACGGCCGTTTTGCCCCGTTTCATCGCTGCGACAATTTTCGCGTCATCTTCGGCTGTTGGCCAGGCCCATTCGCCTTCGGTACTAAGTGAATAATTTGCGTCATCAACTTGTAATGTGACGCTGGATCCGGATTTGAACGGATAGCCACCGGTGAATCCCACCTGACCTTTTACATTGGCGTCTGGTCGGTAGAACACCATCAACAAAGTTTGCGTGCGATTAACTGCAACAACAGCCCCATCGCGCACATTGACGCTCTCTTTATATGTGGTGACGGCCCAGCATTCTTTGGGGCTTTTCTCTTCAAAAACGCTCCAGTCAGTTTTGGCCGCAACTTGGTTGGTGCTTTCTTGTGCCGAAGCCACTGCTCCGACCAAACCCAAAACCCCGACCAAAGCGCCCAATGCAAAGGTGCGCATATTAGGTGATCCCATTTTTACAGCCTCCAAGCTGTGTCTGCCTCAGTTCCGTTGCCCCATAGATCCGTTGTTCGGTCTTATTATCAGGCATTTTCTTCTCGATGGGGCTACAATACGCTGAATATGGCTTGCGGGAAAAGCCCCGTTGGCGTGAAATTGCCCAAAATTTGAAAGGGATCATGACCCAAGCTGCACCTATGGTAGAAATTTGGCGCGGAACGGTGTTGGAAAGCCAGCACTTTGGCCACGCTGTTGTCTGCGATGCGCGCGGCGAGGTGCTGTTTGCATGGGGCGACCCCAACAAAACTGTCTTGCCCCGCAGCTCTGCCAAGATGCTGCAAGCTTTGCCGTTGGTTGAAAGTGGCGCAGCGAAAAAATTCGGCCTTACCCAAGAGCAACTTGCCCTAACATGCGGCTCTCATAGTGGCGCTGCAATACACACAACGCGCGTGCAAAGCTGGCTGGCAGACCTTGATTTGTGTGACGATGATTTGCGCTGTGGTGCCCATGCCCCGCTCGATCGCAAAACCCGTATCCAGCAGATACAAGCGGCGCAGTCCCCCTGCCAATACCACAACAGCTGTTCGGGCAAACACGTTGGTTTTCTAACCCTCGCACGACATCTACACGCTGGCCCGGAATATCAGGCAGTTGATCACCCGGTGCAGCAAGCCTGCCTTACGGCGTTCAATGAGGTCACCCAAGAAACCAGCAGCGCGTTTGGCATTGACGGTTGTGCCGTGCCAAATCATGCTGTGTCAATAAAGGGGATGGCACGGGCGATGGCATTCTTTGCCTCGGCAAATCCCGATGGGTCTTTGCGGGAAAAAGCAGCGGCACAGTTGCGAGACGCGATGGCAACCTATCCAGAACTTGTGGCAGGCGAAGGCCGGGCCTGCACCCGCTTGATGCGCGCGATGGATCACAAGGTGGTTGTGAAAACCGGTGCCGAAGGTTTCTTTGTCGCCATCATTCCCGCGTTAAAACTCGGCGTTGCATTGAAAATTACTGATGGGGCCACGCGTGCGGCTGAAACAGCGATTGCCGCCATTCTGATCAAGCTTGGTGTATTGGATGCACTACACCCAGAGGCCCAGCATTATTTCAACAGGCCAGTCCGAAATTGGACCGGTGTCCAAACAGGCTCTATACGTGCCAGCTCTGTGCTGAAGTGAATATGGCGACCCGCTCTATGGGCCGCCAGCATTCAGATAAAACTTAGATCACATTTCCATCGCTTCGGCGACTTCAACGGTACCTTGCCCGCCGTCCAAAATCGGGCAGCCTTTGGCCATTGCAACGGCCGCATCCATATCTGCCGCCGTGACAACCGTATAGCCAGAGGTCGGGTTTGCGCCGCCATCATCGGCCACGCCAGAGGCAGAGACCGTTTTGGACATGCCTACAGGTGCGCCCGGGTCAACCACCGCGTCACCCATCGTGCCATACCATGACATCCAGGCCGCCATGACTTTTTCGCCTTCTTCCGGAGAAGAAGGTTTGCCACCGCCGTGATATACAAAAACAAATTTCGCCATTTTTTCTCTCCACTGATTAATGATACCGGGGCGCACCCCAATTGTTTCGGGAAAGCGCCATTGCATTTCCCGCCGTCGTTCAGACTGCTGAAAAAATTGCGCAGTCTATTCTTTTGGTGCCAGTCCTTCGCCAATCCGACGCAGGGCATTTGTCCAGCCACTTTCGTGACGACTTGCCAATTCACCGTCATCCAGATCACGATGATCCACAATCAAGCGCGCGCCGCTTGCGGTCTCGACAACGGTAAAAACCACATGGCTTTCTGGCCCGCGATTGTCATCTTGATCATGCCAACCCCAAGTGAACCCAACCGACTTTGGGCGATCTACGTGGGTCACCTGACCAGAAATCTTAAAACGATTGCCCTCATCGCTCAACATATCAACAAACCACGCACCCAGCTTTGACAGGTCCATGCGTTCATCGGAAAACGTAAAACTTTCATAGCCAAACCACTGCAAAACATTTGCCCGCTGCGTGACAAAATCAAACAACCGCTCTGGCCCAACCTTAAACTCACGCTCTAATCTTATGTCTGTCAAAGATCTTCCTCCGCCGCCAAAGCCGCTTCTAATCTGTCCAATCCCGCCTCCCAAAAGGCGCGATGATCAATGGTCCAATTTGAAATCGTCTGCAGCGCCTCTGGCCGTGCAGAATAAAACCGCTTAGTCCCTTCAGCGCGTTGATGTATCAGGCCGGCACCACGCAACACTTTCAAATGCCGCGAAACCGCAGGTCCGCTGATCCTCGCATCAGAGACCAAGTCCCCCGCCGGAAGCTCTCCCTCTCTCATAAGACGTTCGACAATACCCATCCGGGTCTTGTCTGAAAGCGCTGCAAATACCGCAGATAAATCGGTCATGACCTTATTTAACAAACTTGTTAAATTAAGTAAACGATTCGATCTTCTATCTTTAAAACTGCGCTGCGTTTCTGGTTCTGCGCATAAACTGACCTGCCGCCAAAACGATGTTGCACGCGCTGCAAACCCTTCCGCATGGCCGCGGCCGCAAGAACTCGGCAAATTACCTTAGGTTATCAATCTAATTTGTAGTGCAATTATGCCGTATTACCGCTTTGTTTTACAAACCCAGCCTCTTATTCTTAAAAAATAACCGTTCATTGACGCGCGGTACCAGCTGCTTCAGCCACAAGGATCACCCATGACTCTCACGCCAAAAGATTCGCCCAACCTTGCGAAATTTGCCTGGGAGGATCCGTTTTATCTGGATCAGCAACTGAGCGAAGATGAGCGTATGCTGCGCGACGGCGCACGCGCCTATGCACAAGATAAGCTGATGCCCCGCGTCACAGCCGCCTTTGAAAACGAAGAGACAGACCCAGAGATTTTTCGCGAAATGGGAGAGATGGGATTGCTTGGGGCCACCCTGCCCGAAGAATATGGTGGTTTAGAAGCGAGCTATGTCTCTTATGGCTTGATTGCGCGCGAGATTGAACGTGTGGATTCTGGATATCGCTCGATGATGTCGGTGCAAAGCTCACTGGTGATCTATCCGATTTACGCCTATGGCACCGAAGAACAACGCCAGACTTATTTGCCCAAATTGGCGAGCGGTGAATGGATCGGGTGCTTTGGCCTGACAGAACCGGACGCGGGCTCAGATCCCGGCAGCCTGAAAACCACCGCAACCAAAACCGACGCGGGCTATGTGCTCAATGGTGCAAAAATGTGGATCACCAACGCGCCAATTGCCGATGTTTTTATCATCTGGGCCAAATCCGATGCACACGGCGGCAAGATCAAAGGCTTTGTGCTGAAAAAGGGCACCAAAGGTCTAAGTGCACCTAAGATCGACCACAAAGGTAGCCTGCGGGCTTCGGTCACGGGCGAGATTGTCTTGGATAATGTCGAAGTCAGCGACGCAGCGCTTCTGCCAAATGTCGACGGCCTCAAGGGGCCGTTTGGCTGCCTGAACCGGGCGCGATATGGCATTTCTTGGGGAGTGTTGGGGGCCGCGGAATTCTGTTGGCATGCCGCACGGCAATATGGTCTGGACCGCAAACAGTTTGACAAGCCATTGGCACAAACCCAGCTCTTTCAATTAAAACTGGCCAATATGCAGACCGAAATCTCGCTAGGCCTACAAGCCGCATTGCGGGTCGGCAGATTGATGGATGACGCCCTGGCTGCGCCGGAAATGATTTCGATGATCAAGCGCAACAACTGTGGCAAAGCGCTGGATATTGCGCGCAACGCCCGTGACATGCACGGCGGCAACGGCATCTCATTGGAATTTCAGGTGATACGCCATATGGTGAACCTTGAAACCGTAAACACCTATGAAGGCACCCATGATGTGCATGCGCTGATTTTGGGGCGCGCGCAAACCGGGCTTCAAGCGTTTTTCTAAAGGGGGCACTGGATGGATCGCGCTGATGTCGTCGATTTGGCCTTTCGCCAGCACCTCGCCAAAAGTGCGTTTCCCAAAGGCAAGTCGCCGGATGGTCCGCTTTCTGACACTGAAGCCGTGGCAATTTTTCGCGCGCAGTGCTTAAGCCGAAATCTGGATCGACGCTCACGTAAAATGCAAGCCGAGGGTCAGGGGTTTTACACAATCGGCTCTTCGGGCCACGAGGGCATGGCTGCGGTCGCAAGCGCCCTAAGACCCAACGACATGGCCTTTTTGCATTATCGCGACGGCGCTTTTCAAACCATGCGCAGCAGTCAGGTGCCCGGCGTCGATGCCGCTTGGGATATGCTGCTGTCATTTGCCACCGCAAGCGATGACCCCATTTCTGGTGGCCGCCATAAGGTGCTGGGCTCTAAAGCCCTGAACATTCCGCCACAAACCTCGACCATTGCCAGCCACTTGCCCAAAGCGGTGGGCGCTGCCTATTCGATTGGCCTAAGCAAGCGCCATGCCCCCGAACACCAAACCCTTGCGCAAGACGGGCTGGTTATGTGCAGTTTCGGAGACGCATCCGCCAATCACTCCACCGCCCAAGGGGCGATCAACACCGCCGCCTGGACCTCTTTTCAGGCAGTGCCTTTGCCGCTGTTATTCGTCTGTGAGGACAACGGCATCGGCATATCCACCCGCACACCGGACGGCTGGATCGAGGCGAATTTTTCACAAAAGCCCGGGCTGCGATATTTTAAGGCCAATGGGTTGGATATGTATGACACCTACAAGGTTGCTGCAAAGGCCGCAGCCTATGTGCGTGACACCAAACAGCCTGCGTTCTTGCACCTAAGTGTTGTGCGGCTTTACGGGCATGCCGGGTCAGATCTGCAAGAAAGCTATTTGCCGAAAGCGGTTTTTGAAGACTGGGAAGCCGATGATCCCCTGCTGCATTCCGCACGGCTTTTGTTGGAAAAACAAGCGTTAAGCCCTGGCGACATTCTGTCTATTTACGAGGAAGCAGAGGCCGAGTGTGCGCGCGTGGCACGTCAAGTCGTCAGTCGACCCCGCTTGCAAACTGCCAAAGACGTGATGGCCAGCCTGGTGCCGCCAAAGCGCAGGTGTCAGGTTCCAGTGCCCACGACTGCGGCAAAGCGTGCTGCGGCCTTTGGGGCAGATTTTAAGCAGATGAAAACACCGCAGGTGATGTCGCGCCTGCTGAATTGGGCTTTGACAGACTTGATGCTTTTGCATCCCGAACTGGTGATGATGGGCGAAGACATTGGCCGCAAAGGTGGCGTTTATGGTGTAACCCAAAAATTGACCAACCGCTTTGGTCCGGATCGTATAATTGACACGCTGCTGGACGAGCAATCTATTTTAGGGCTGGCGATCGGCATGGCCCACAACGGGTTTGTCCCCATGCCAGAAATCCAGTTTCTGGCTTATCTACACAACGCCGAAGACCAGTTGCGCGGTGAAGCCGCCACTTTGCCGTTTTTCTCAAACGGGCAATTCAGCAACCCCATGGTGTTGCGCATTGCTGGCCTTGGATATCAAAAGGGCTTTGGGGGCCATTTCCACAACGACAATTCCTTGGGGGTGCTGCGCGATATCCCCGGCATTATCCTGGCCTGCCCTTCTCGGGGTGACGACGCGGTGAAAATGCTGCGCGAATCTGTGCGATTGGCGCGCGAAGAACAACGGGTTGTGGTGTTTGTTGAACCCATCGCGCTGTATTCGATGCGCGATCTATATGCCGAATACGATGCCGGTTGGATGCAGGTCTATCCCAAGACAGACGACACCATACCTTTGGGAGAGGTCGGTGTTTCCGGCACCGGGCCGCTGGCCATCGTCACCTATGGAAACGGGCGGTATCTGGCGACGCAAGCCCAGCAAAGCCTATCCGCACAGGGCATCGAAAGCCGCATCATTGATTTGCGATGGCTTGCACCTCTGCCCTCTGAAAGCCTTTTGAAAGCCCTTAATGGCGCATCCAAAGTGCTTGTGGTCGATGAATGCCGCCAATCCGGCAACCTGTCCGAAGCTGTTATGACTTTCCTGCATGAAAACTGTGATCTGCCCCATGCCCGTTTGGCCGCAGAGGATAGCTTTATTGCAACCGGACCTGCCTATGCCGCCACAATGCCTTCGGCGCAATCTATCGCGGAAACAGCGCTGAATTTTTGGACCGATACATAAAGAAACCACCCTCGGCATCGCACAAGGTCGCATCAATTTTAGAGCGCCTAGACCACAACATCCAAGGGTTTTTGCGCGCCGACACCAAACACCTGCTTATAACGTTTGATTTCGGCTGCCGGCCCCATAGCCTTGTTGGGATTGTCAGACAGCTTAACGGTGGGATGCCCACCAGCCTTTACCGCTTTGCACACCAATGAAAATGGCGCGAGCCGGTCCTGTGGCACCAAACCCCTGAAATCATTGGTCAACAAAGTGCCCCACCCAAACGATGTCTGAACCCGGCCCGCAAATTGTTTTTGCAATTCGACAATCTTTTCCACGTCCAGCCCGTCCGAAAAAATCACCAGCTTCTGGGTGGGATCTTCACCGCGTGATATCCACCAGGCAATCGCCTCTTCAGCCCCCTTAGCGGGATCGCCGGAATCAATACGTATGCCTGTCCACCCGGCCAACCACGCTGGCGCGCGTTGCAGAAACCCTTGGGTGCCATAGGTATCGGGCAAGATGATCCGCAGATTGCCATCATGTTCTTCCTGCCAGTCCGCCAGCACTTGATAGGGCGATTGCGCCAAATCCTCATCGGACTTTGCCAGTGCTGCATACACCATCGGCAATTCATGTGCGTTTGTGCCAATGGCTTCCAGATCGCGGTTCTTGGCAATCAGGCAATTGGAGGTGCCAACAAATTTTTCACCCAGGCCCTCGACCATGGCCTGTACTGCCCAGTCCTGCCACAGATAGGAATGCCGCCGCCGCGTGCCAAAGTCCGCAATGCGAAGCCCATCAAGGTCGCGCAAAACTTCGATTTTTTCCCAAAGCTTGGTGGTTGCGCGCGCATAGAGCACCTGCAATTCGAATTTTTTCATCTGATGCAAAACCGCGCGGCCGCGCAATTCCATCAAAACCGCCAAAGCCGGGATTTCCCACAACATCACTTCGGGCCAACTGCCTTCAAACGTCAGCTCATATTGGTCTCCAACCCGCTCTAAATGATACTCGGGCAATCTAAGCGCCTCAAACCACTCCATAAAATCAGGGCGAAACATCTGACGCTTACCGTAAAACGTATTACCGCGCAGCCAGGTGCTTTCCCCGCGACTTAACGACAACGAGCGAACATGATCCAGTTGCTCACGCAACTCGCCTTCATCAATCAGCTTGGCCAGCGGTACGTCTGTGCTGCGATTGATCAGGGAAAACGTAACCTGTGTATCACGCTTGTTGCGAAAAACACTTTGACACATCAACAGCTTATAGAAATCTGTGTCGATCAGCGAACGCACAATCGGGTCAATTTTCCACTTATGGCTCCACACACGCCCGCTGATATCAACCATAATGCTCTCCGCGCCCTTTGCCCGACATGTTGGCAAGTCTTGGCCTGAACCACAAGCGTTCTAGATCAACATAATCCCGGCGCGCAGCATGTTGTCCTGTGCGGCTTTCAAAGATCCGTTGACGTCAATTGCTCGGCACAGATCTTGGCGCACAGTCACAGAAAACCCAAGCTTTGCGGCATCTAAAGCCGAATATTGCACACAAAAATCCGTGGCCAAGCCAACCAAGGTCAGATCAAACAAACCCCTGCTTTTAAGGTAACCTTCCAAGCCGGTTGGTGTGGTTTGGTCATTCTCAAAGAAGCCCGAATAGCTGTCAATTTCAGGATTAAACCCCTTGCGCAAAATCAGATCTGCCCGACCTGCATTTAGGTCAGGATGAAACTTCGCGCCTTCAGATCCCTGCACACAATGGTCAGGCCATAAAACCTGCGCCCCATAGGGCATCTCGATCATCTCCAGCGGTGCTTTGCCCGGATGCGTCGACGCAAAAGATGAATGCTGAGCCGGATGCCAGTCTTGCGTGCAAATGACGACCTCAAACTGTCCCATCAGCGCATTGATTGGCGCGACGATCTGATCGCCTTCATCCACGGCCAAGGCCCCACCAGGACAGAAATCATTCTGCACATCAATCACAATCAATGCCTTGGTCATCGCTGCCTCCGTTCGTTTCTTTATGCCTAGGGGGCGTGACAAACCGCGTCAATGGCGGGGCTTGCCCAGAGAAAAAATTGGGCGTAATTGGCTCTTATGTTTACAGTCTGCGCCCTATATCACTTCACCCGTTTTGATAACCCACCTGCCCTGCGGGGGCCCTTGCTAGAGCTATGCTTGGCCAATGAGGTCACCGGCACGCTCTTACTGGCCCACGAAGGCATCAACGGCACGATCGCTGGGTCGCGCAGCGGGATAGACGCCGTGATCGCGCATATTCGATCCATGCCGGGCTGCGCCAACTTTGAGTGGAAAGAAAGCAGCGCCGCAGCCAAGCCCTTTCCGCGCATGAAGGTCAAACTGAAGAAAGAGATCGTCACCCTGGGGCAACCCAATGTTGACCCGACTGCACATGTCGGCAACTACGTGGACCCGCAGGATTGGAACGACTTGATCCAGGCACCCGATGTTGTCACCATCGACACGCGCAATGACTATGAGGTTGGCATCGGCACCTTCAAAGGGGCCATTGATCCCGAGACCGGCTCCTTCCGCGATTTCCCGAAATGGTGGGAAGAAAACAAAGATCGCTTTCACAACAAACGTGTCGCGATGTTCTGTACAGGCGGCATTCGGTGTGAAAAATCAACAAATTACCTGATGAGCCAAGGCGTCGAAGATGTCTTTCACTTGAAAGGCGGCATTCTGAAATACCTCGAAGAGGTGCCTCAGGAAGACAGCACCTGGGAAGGCGAATGCTTTGTCTTTGATGGCCGTGTTTCGGTCGGCCACGGGCTGAAGGAAGGGCCGCATGTTTTGTGTCACGCCTGCCGTCGCCCGCTGATGCCAGAGGACACCAAACGCCCAGAATTTGAATCTGGGGTCAGCTGCCATCAATGTGTGGATGAAACAAGCGACCACGACAAAGAACGCTTTCGCGAACGGCAAAAACAAATGCAGCTGGCACGAGAGCGTGGCGAACAACATATCGTGGGATTGGATTGATCTTCACCCTTTGTTCCTGTTTGATGCCCTAAAACGGAGAGCATCTTGCAGGCAGCTTTGAAGATCGACAATCGCACCGCACGCTGGCTTTGGTTGGCGTCACAAGGCCTGTCAGACGCGCCCACCGGCCCGCTGGACCTTTATGGAACAATCCTAAAGCTGGGCATGGTGCAGTTGGACACGATCCAGGTCGTGTCTCGTGCACATCACCATATCCTCTGGAGTCGCAATCAGTCTTATCGCGAAGACATGCTAAACCCCCTGCTCGCAAAAGAGCGACTGATATTTGAACATTTCACCCATGACGCCAGTGTCTTACCGATGGCATTCCTGCCTGCCTGGCAACGTCAGTTCCGCCGCATGCATATCACTGCGCGGCGCTGGCACGGGGATCTGGCAGGCAACACCTATCTCGCTGAAATCAAAGACCGCATCCGCGCCGAGGGTGCGCTATCAACCCATGCCTTTGACACCAAGATTGAAGGCAGCAAAAAGATGTGGTCGCGCCCACCCCATAAAAAGGCGTTAGATTTCATGTGGATGACAGGTGAACTGGCCACTTGCTTCCGCGATGGGTTCACCAAATACTACAACCTCCCAGAGCGTGTTTTTCCAGAAGACCTGCGGGCACGCAGCCTGTCCGAAACGGATGAACTCGACTTTCTGATGCAGGCTGCAATAGATCGTATTGCGGTCGGAACCCAAGGCGAAATTCAAAAATTCTGGGAGACCACCTCGGCCAAAGAAACCAAAGAATGGCTTGAAAAGGCTGACTTAATTCCCGTTGAAATAACCAATGCCGATGGGTCGATCACACAATCGTTTGGCGCGCCTGACATCGAAGATCGCCTTGCGCAACTGACAGCGCCGACCTCACGCCTGCGCATCCTGAACCCATTTGATCCGGTTACGCGTGATCGCGACCGGCTGGCGCGGCTGTTTGGCTATGAATACCGCATCGAGATGTTCGTGCCCGCGGCAAAACGCAAATGGGGATACTACGTCTATCCGCTGCTGGAAAAAGACCGCTTTATCGGGCGGTTAGAGGTCAAAGCCAACCGCAAAACGGGCCAGTTGACCCTGCTCAATCTCTGGCCAGAACCGGGCGTGCAATGGACAAAACGCCGACAGGAAAAACTCGACGCTGAACTTTCACGCCTGGGGCGCTTTGTGGCCTGCAGCAATGTCCAATGGCAGGGCGAAAAACCCTTCTAAGCGCGCCACCTTCATGTTTCGTTATTTGTACAATTTGTACGTTTCAAGGCCCGAACTGTACGATTCGCACCCTTTGTTCTTGATCCAAATACCCTGGGGAGTTTGAGGGGTGAAACCCCTCATCCCAAACAAAAAGCCCCGCCAATGGCGGGGCCTCTTAATTCTGTGCAAATCTCTGTGCAAACCAATTTACGCTTTGGTCTTTTTGCCCTTGATCGGGGCCCAAAGGCGCTTGTTGGTCAAATACAGCAAAATGGTCAAAATCGACAGCATCAGAACACCAATGAAACCCGCACGTTGGCGTGCCATCATTTTTGGTTCCGCCGCCCACATCAAGAACGCCGCTGTATCTTCTGCTTCGTGGTGCAGACTGTTGTCATGCCCATCGTCAAAATCAACATCATCGCCCTCAAGCGGTGGGGCCATGGAAATCCAGCCACCTGGGAAGGCGGTGTTTTCATAGAATGTTGTGCCAGCAGATTCCATTTCTTTGCCAGTATAGCCGGTCAGAATCGCCACGATGTATTCTGGGCCGCCCATACCTTTGATCATCTGGTTGAGACCCGTGCCCTGTGGGCCGCTAAAGCCCGCACGCGCCTTGGCCATCAAAGACAGATCAGGTGCAGTTTCCATGCCGGAGACTGGAAAGAAATCCGCGGGTTTTGCCGCGCGGGTGTCATCCAGCTCTGGATCAAAGGTTTCAAAGTTATCTGCCGCATAGGCCCGTACCTGTTCCTCGGTGAAATGCGGTCCGCCCTCATCGCTTAATGTGCGAATGGGAACGTAACGCAGGCCGTGGCAGGCGGAACAGACTTCGGTATAGACTTTCAATCCGCGTTGCAGCTGGTTTTGGTCAAATTTGCCAAACGGTCCTTCGAAGGAGAAATCCACATCGTGGATTTCGCCTCCACCGCCTGCAGCCATCGCACCACCCACAGAAAGGGTCAGGGCGGCAACTGCGGAGATCGCAAGTTTCTTAAGCATAATCCCGTATCCTCTTATTCGGCTGGTTTGCCGTAGTGGGCATTGAAATCTTCTTCGATAGATTCTGGCTGTTTGGTTGGTGTTTCGATCACCCCCAACAGTGGCAGAATAACCAGGAAGTACGCGAACCAATATGTCGCACCAATCAACGAGATGGTGGAATATGGCGGTTCGGCTGGCATCGCACCGGCCCACATTAGGACAACGAAGTCCAGAACCAGCAGGCGGTACCACCATTTGAACATTGGGCGATATTTGCCCGAACGCACTGTGGATGTATCCAACCATGGTGTCAGCGCCATAACAGCAATCGCACCAAACATCGCCAGAACACCAAAGAACTTGGCGTCAACGATGCCACCGGTGATCCAGCTTGTGAACATCACAACCCAAACGTCGCCGGTAAAGGCCCGCAGGATGGCATAGAACGGCAGGTAGTACCATTCAGGCACGATGTGCGCAGGTGTGACCAATGGGTTGGCTTCGATGTAGTTATCTGGGTGGCCAAAGTAGTTGGGCATAAAGCCAACAACCGCCAGGAAGATCACCAGAACTACGCCCAAAGCAAACAGGTCTTTGATCACAAAGTATGGCCAGAATGGCAGCGTGTCTTTTTTGACTTCTTCTTTAGAGCCACGACGCACTTCAACACCGGTTGGGTTGTTGTTGCCGGTCGTGTGGAAGGCCCAAATGTGCACAATCACCAGCGCTGCAATCACAAATGGCAGCAGATAATGCAGCGAGAAGAAGCGGTTCAATGTGGCGTTATCAACCGCTGGCCCACCCAAAAGGAAGGTTTGCAGCGCTTCGCCGACAAATGGAATCGCACCAAACAGGCCTGTGATAACCGTCGCACCCCAGAAGGACATCTGACCCCAAGGCAAAACGTAACCCAAGAAGCCGGTGGCCATCATCAAGAGATAGATCAGCATGCCAACGATCCATGTGATTTCGCGTGGCGCTTTGTAAGAGCCATAGAAAAGACCACGGAACATGTGGATGTAGACCGCAAAGAAGAACAGCGAAGCGCCATTCATGTGCATATAGCGGATCATATGGCCGCCATTCACGTCGCGCATGATGTGTTCGATAGAGGCAAAGGCCATATCAACATGCGGTGTGTAATGCATAACCAGAACAATACCGGTGACGATTTGCAGCGCCAGGCAGAAAGCCAAGACGATGCCCCAAATCCACCACCAGTTCAGGTTTTTAGGCGTAGGGATCATCAACGTACCGTAAAGCAGGCCTACAATCGGCAGACGGTCGTGAAGCCATTTTTCCGCGCCAGTTTTTGGCTCGTAGTGATCGTGTGGAATACCGGACATAATCGCGTTCCTTATCCAAGCACCAGTTCGCTGCCCTCAAAGCGGGCAACAGGAACTGGAAGGTTTTCAGGAGCCGGACCTTTGCGGATACGGCCGGAGGTGTCGTAATGTGAACCGTGGCAGGGGCAGAACCAACCACCAAAGTCACCTGCGCCGTCGCCCAATGGCACGCAGCCCAGGTGGGTGCAGACGCCCATCATGACCAACCATTCGCCATTTTCATCCATGGCGCGGTTTTCATCCGCAGCGTCAGCAACACCAGCGTTGGCATTGCGCGCTTCGCCGTCGATCAGGTCGCCCAGATCAACCGCGCGGGCGGCTTCGATTTCATCTGTTGTACGGCGACGAATGAAGACTGGTTTGCCCAGCCATTTCACTGTCAGCTGCGTACCTGGCTGAATATCCGCTGTATCCACGCGGATAGAGGCCAAAGCCTTCACATCCGCGGAGGGATTCATTTGATTGACCAGAGGCCAAACAGCGGCGCCTGCGGTCACTGCACCTGCGCCAGCGGTGGCGTAGTAGAGGAAATCCCTCCGGGTGCCTTCGTGATCTTCTGCGTGGGACACGAGGTTTACTCCAATTTCTGGGCCGGGTTGGCCTATACCGGTTAGGGCCGCACGAATGGCAGCCTCTCCAGCCCGCTTATTAGCGAAGCAAAAACAATGCGTCCAGCGGTCAATACGTTTGATCGTGATCAAAGCGTTGATGTGTCGCGCTTAAGACCTATGTTAAGGCATTCCATTTCGAGAAAATGGGGGTCATGCAGCACGATTGCGCCGGCATTTATTGCTTCTTTCACAAGGATATGTCGGCAAAGGCCCCGTCAAAGCCCGTGATTCTTTGTAAAATGGCGCTGTCAGCCGGCCACCTGACCCAAACTAGCTGTCCCTTGGCACAGTGGCTTGCATCGACTCGCGTTTTTCAAAGGTTTCAAACCAATGGGCCAGCGCGTCATTGCCCTGACGCCAATTGCGCGCCGCATGGCGAAAATCAAGATAGCCGAGGGCGCAGCCCACGGCGAGTTGCCCCATATCAAGGGGGCCATTCAAGTGGCTCATCCATTTTGTATTCAGCGCAGACAGGCCCTTGGTCACTTTGGACCATTGCGCCTCGGTCCAGGAGTCGTTTTGCTGTTCTTTGGGGCGCAGGCGACCTTCGTAGACCACCAGCAAGGCCGCATCGAGAATCGCATCCGCCGTCGCCTCAAGCGTGAGCACATCCCACAGGCGTTGCTCGGGATAAAGCCCGGCAGCTGCGCGCGCGTCAAAAAAACGGCAAATCACCCGGCTGTCATATAAGGCGGGCGCATCCGGCCGCAGCAAAGTTGGGATTTTACCCATCGGGTTGGCCGCCTGGACAACCGGATCCACCGCGTTGACCGCAGTTTTGACCGCAACCAGTTCAACATCATCCAGTTGACCGGTTTCGATGAGGACGACTTTGACTTTGCGAACAAAGGGGGATGAGCTGGCGGAGATGAGTTTCATGCGCTTCCTTACGATGCAGGCGTTTTGATGGGCTGTTTTATGGCCATGAAGTTGCACCGCAGCAAAGGGCTTGGCAAGTGCGCAAGCCGGCTGGGCACGCTGGATTGGACACAGGAAGCCCGGTCTTGACTGGCACCTTTGGTGCCGCGGCATAAAGGCGGGGGGGGGGGGCTTTGCCCCCTCGGCCTGCGGCCTCTCCCCCAGGGTATTTAGATCAAGAACAAAGTGGGGGCGTCGCCCGCCTGCCACTTTGGGTATTTGCCCATGATCTGGGTAAATTGATCTGACGCTGTGAAGGTTTCGAGCCAGCGGCTGAGGTTTGGCCAAGGTTCAGCATCAAAGCGGGCTTTGTCGACATTGGCAAATTGGCGCACGAAGGGCAGGATCGCCATATCGGCCAGGCTTGGCGTGTCTTTGAAAAGATAGGCCTGGGTAAGCTGGGCATTCAGATCGTGCAGGAAGGCATGCGCCTTGGCGCGTTCTTCCTCGGGGTTTTTATCCGGGTGGCGGGCGGCGTATTTGGTATGGTCCAATGCCCGTTTGAAAGGCCCATCTGCCAGGGCGATCAGCGCGTGGCCTGCATCTGGCATATCAAGCCAAGCCTGCGGGTCGTTTTGCGCCAAAGCCCATTTCATCACATCCAGCGATTCGTCGATCACTTGCGCCTCTGTTTGCAGGCAAGGCACTGTGGCGCTGGGACTGCTGGCCAGAAATTCCGGGGCTTTGTCGCGCAGCAGGATTTCGCGCAGTTCGACCTGGCGGCCAGAGACCGCAATCGCCAGGCGAGCGCGCATGGCATAGGGGCAGCGGCGGAAGCTGTAGAGAATCGGCGTCATGCGATCAGCTGTTGGGCCTGCACACCCAAGATTTGGGCAGTGAGGATGCGGCCTTCGGTTTGGGCACTGTCAAAATGCACCTCGGTGAACTGCTCGGTGCGGCCCATATGCGGGTTTTCCATCAGGATGTGATGGGTTTTCCCGATTTGCGCCTGAAGGTGGGCGGTGACTTGGGCCGCGCCAGCGGCGCGCAATTGTGCGGCGCGGGCTTTGATCACATTGCCGTTCACCTGATTGGGAATTTTTGCCGCCGGGGTGCCGTCGCGTTTGGAATAGGGGAAGACGTGCAGCCAGGTGAGGTCGCAATCTGTCACCAGTTTGAGCGAATTTTCAAAATGCGCATCGGTTTCGGTGGGAAAGCCAGCGATGATGTCAGCCCCAAAGGTCATATCGGGGCGCAGTTTTTTGGCGTCTTGGGTAAAGCGGATTGCATCGTCGCGCAGGTGGCGGCGGGCCATGCGTTTGAGAATAAGGTCATCGCCGTGTTGCAAGCTGAGGTGCAAATGCGGCATCAGCCGTGGCTCTGTGGCGATGGCTTGCATCAGATTGTCATCCACCTCGATGGAATCAATGGAACTGATGCGCAGGCGGTTTAAATCCGGCACCAGTTTCAGGATGCGCATCACCAGATCGCCAAGTTTGGGCGTGGCGGGCAGATCTGCGCCCCAAGAGGTGAGATCAACCCCTGTCAGCACAACTTCGTTAAAGCCTTTGTCCACAAGGCGTTTGATCTGATCGACCACAACACCCGCGGGCACCGAACGAGAATTGCCCCGGCCATAGGGGATAATGCAGAAGGTGCAGCGGTGGTCACAGCCGTTTTGTACCTGCACATAGGCGCGGCTGCGGGTGCCAAAACCGTCAATCAAATGACCTGCGGTTTCGGTGACCGACATGATGTCATCCACCTGCACCTTTTCAGTTTCCCCAATAAAGCCGCCCAAATCTTGGGCCATAGAATTCCACGTGCTGGGCTGCATTTTTTCTGTATTGCCGATGACGCGGTCGACCTCGGCCATATTGGCAAAGGTTTCCGGTTCGGTTTGGGCGGCACACCCGGTGACAATGATGGTCGACTCGGGGTTTTCGCGCCGCAGCTTGCGAATCTCTTGCCGGGCTTTGCGCACCGCTTCGGCTGTGACGGCGCAGGTGTTCACAATCACGGCGTTGGACAGACCGGCCTCTTGGCTGAGATCTTTCATCGCTTCGGTTTCATAGGCGTTCAGTCGGCAACCGAGGGTGGTGAATTTCGGGGCCATAGGCAGATCGCGGGTTACGTCTTGGGTCACAGAGAAGCGTCCAGAAAATCAAGGGTGAATTCACCTGAAAAGACATGCATGGTTTTGCCGGTCATCCAGACGCCATCATCGGCCCAGAGGACATGCAAGGTGCCGCCATCCAGATCAATTTGCACCTGACGGCCAGTCAGACCGCGGCGCACGGCGGCCACGGCGGTGGCACAAGAGGATGAGCCAGAGGCCAGAGTTGGGCCCACGCCGCGCTCCCATACGCGCATGCGCAGGTGGTTTTCACCAATCACGCTGGCGAATTGCACATTGGTGCGTTCTGGGAACAGCGGATCATGTTCGAATCGGGCTCCAAGGGTTTGCAGATCAACCGACTCGGCGTCCTCGACAAAAAAGGTGCAATGCGGATTGCCCATGCCAGTGGCCGTCGGCGCGCCCTCGAGTGGCAGTGCCAAAGTATCCATCGCGCGCGCCAGAGGGATTTCATCCCAATTCAATTGCGGATGCCCCATATTGACCGACACCAGCCCATCACCAGCTTCGCGCGCATAAAGCGTGCCGCGTTCGGTGGTCAGCGTCAGTTCAGCTTTACCGGTTTCATCCAATAGTTTCCTGGAAATACAGCGGGTTGCATTGCCACAGGCCGCAGAGGTCGAGCCATCACTGTTGTAAAACACCAGATGGGCATCATGCGCCCCTGATTCTATGACAGCAAGCTGATCAAAGCCAACACCGCAATGCCGGTCAGCAATTGCGGTCACCAGGGCTGGCGTCAGCCCATCAGGGCGGTCACGGGCGTCAATGACCACAAAATCATTGCCCAAACCGTGCATTTTCTCGAATTTTATGCTTTGTCGTGTCTCTGTCATGAAGCCGCATATAACCTTGGTTTCTAGGTATTTCCAGCCGCGTGCAATTTTTCTGTCTTTTTAGCTTGACCCCCCCCACCGTTGTTCTTAGAAGCCCCACACACACAGCGATGTGGGCCGTTAGCTCAGTTGGTAGAGCAACTGACTTTTAATCAGTAGGTCGATGGTTCGAACCCATCACGGCTCACCACTGTGTTTCCCCAGATATAGCGTCAGTAGACCATAAGAGCGCAGATTTGGAGCATAAGCTTGCAGATCGACCTTTCTGAGCACCTTTTGGCTCCATCCGTTGAGATTTGGTTACCCACGCATAGATTCACTCTGCAGCCACAATGACCGCCTTGCCCAACAAACCTGTCGCAAGCGCAGCTTTTGAGGCATCAGAGCTGTTTGCCAACAACCAGCCCTGAATTTCGGCTGGGCTAATTGTCTGAGACCCCAACCTTTCTTGAAACTGCTCCGCAAGCAGTGCCTCATTTGGGAAGAACCGATTGAACAACTGCCGAGCCGCTTTAGCATTCACCAACCCCAATTCGGTGTGCACGTCCGCACGACCAGGTCGGATCAGAGCGGGGTCCAATTTATCCTTATGGTTCGTCGTCATGATCAACGCGCTCCCCTCCTGAGCAGCGACGCCGTCAATGGCATTCAACAGTCCGGAGAAGCTGACACCGGTGCGCATTTCTCCACCTTCGCGCTGTGTGAATACGGCATCCACATCTTCGACGGCGATCAACGAGCGCTTTGGCGCACAAATCATCGCTTCACGAAGATCATCATCTGTCAGCGTTGCCCTTCCAACATCTAGAGTTGCGATATCCAGAGATAGCTCGGATGCAAGCGCCCGGATTAAGCTAGATTTTCCGGTGCCGGGCGGGCCATGAAACAAATATCCCCGCCGCCATGGAACACCGCGTTCGGCGTACCAACTGCTTGCCGAATAGAACCAACGCATGTCTTCCAAGACCCGTCGCACGCGGTCGTCGTCCACGACAACAGTATCCATGGACCGGCGTGGAATATCACCAACGTTATCCCAGTAGTCGCCCTTCAGAATGTGCAATCCTGGGCCGATGCGATCTTTCGTTTGTGCAATTTGTCGCCCGACCTCGATCCATCCAAGGATTGTCGAGACATGGCCGAATAGCACGGTGACGTGCAATGTTTCCATTGGGCGTTGGTTGTGAGGATTCCCGATTTTTGACTTCTCGTTAATTTCACGTTCAAGACGGCAAACCTTACCTTGGCTTAAAAACCAATGCAGTCCGGGTGCCGGGGCATATCCCTTTGTGCCGCTGGCCCATCTACCATCAGTCATCCGCACATGCCGCGATTTAGACAGCACATTGTTATGTTCCATCCAAATGCAAAAATGGCGATAGGCTGCGCTGCGGTTGTCTAGCGTTAGGCTGACCCACACGCGGCGCATGACCAGCTTGTAGAGCGCAATTATACCGACACGCAAAGACGCGACGGCAATGCCAAAAGCACCTAAAGCCAGACCGCCAGCGAAGAAGTCACTTTTCAATGCATCGGTTAAAAAGCTATCAATGATGTCCATCACAGGCACCTTTCCTCAAGAAAGAGGGTGCCTTTGAAGCAACGAATAGGATTGCCGCGTTCCAACGCGTTGTGGAGCTGGTTCTGGTCGCTTTTTTGGGCCTCATAATCTGCTGCGGCTTGCGCATTCATCAAGGTCTGTAGTCGCTCAAGTGCCAGGGCCTTGTTACGATGTTGTGACCGCATTTCGCGCGCCTCTGCTGTCAATCCGGTTGGCCGATGCGTTGCCCGCACTGCGCTATCTGTCGTGTTCTGGTGTTGACCACCAGGCCCACCTGCACGGAAGCTCTCAAACACAACATCGCTGGGGTTAACCTCAACCTTCTGTGTCGCGTTCTGCGTCAATTGGAAAACACCAACAAACCAGTTTGCGCGCTTGTGGTTCGGTCGTAACGTGCTCTTGGAACGCCAACGGATCGTCCCGCACCAGCGTCGGACAAACGCATCATTACTCAGACCATTTACAACAACCACAGCGGACTTTGCACCATGCTTTGAAGGCTTGGTGTTCACATCCAGATCAAGGCCGATCGCTTCGGCCTCATCCGACATATGCTGTAAAATGCGTGCGACGGCTTGATTGCATTCGGCAGGTCCATTGCCACTGGTGATGAGAAGGGAAATTGGCATGTTATGTTTCATGTCCGACCTCCATTTCGTGTTTTCTTGAAGGTCAAAAGCGGATGGAACATTGCAACTGATTTTGCTGCACCGGTTGTTTCCAGATCCGCCACCACACTTTGCGATGATTTGTAGGCCAGCGGTGCTTCCTCGATAAGCAAGTCACGATCTTCACAAATGATACGACCACCAAAGGACGTTCGTTGCATTGCTTCGACATCAGATCGTTTGGCCCGCACCCGGCCATGCATGGAAGATCGATCATAGCGGCGACCCGCCCCGTGAGCCGTGGAAACCAAGGCATCAGGTTGGTCAGTTGGGCGCAAAAGGTAGCTGGGTGTTGCCCGCGACCCGGCCAGCGGAACAAGACCAGAGGCCGCACTTGCCGCCCCTTTGCGGTGTAGCCAGCCGTCGTCATCCCGTGTCAGTAGATTGTGCGGCGCATCAGCAATCAGATGGATGTCCGCACGCAATGCCTCGGCCGCACGTTCAGCAATGATCTGGCGATTTAGACTAGCCCATAGAACGGCATCGTCATGGCTTTGCAAGTAATCCTGTGCGGCCGCGTCATCGGGATGCATCCCCGAAAATGCGCCCTGCGGGATCGCGCCCAGAACGGCGTTTCCAAAACCACGTGATCCCGAATGGACAAGCAGGTAGGTCACCGTTTTGTCCAGGTTTAGGTCAGCCTCGCTCTCGACCAAGGTTTGCACTTCGCAAAAGTGATTGCCACCACCAATCGTGCCCAAAGACGTCGAGAACACCTCGGGTTGAAGGCCAATTTCTTCGAGGCGGCATCCAGTGTCGCCGGTTATCGGTTCGCTCAGCACGCGTATCCGGCGCACCGCCTTTTCCATCTTGAATTTGCGCAAAGGCAAATCAAGTTGGAACAGTGACATACCGCAGCCAATATCGTTTCCGATCAATTGCGGAAAGATGCGATCCGCCAATACAGCACACCCGACAGGCCCGTATTTTCCGGCGTGCAGGTCAGGAAAGGCAGCGATTTTATGGACGCCGGCCCATCCGGCAACCTGTTCGAGTTGTTGTTCAGCGCGACCCTCGATCCAGGCCGCAGATGTATAGAATTTGTTGATGGTGCAGTCGCTATTCACAGCAGACAGGCGACCATCCAAGACAGAATTGCCCATGGAGTAATACCCAATATTCATAATGTAGATATGCTGACCACAAGGTCAGTGAATGAGATCACACGGGGGGCCTATTTAAGGCTTAAGCGGTGATCTGCCCCTGAAGGGCGTTGCGATGAATAGTCATGAGTTGCCCTTTCTTGGCTGGGGTAAAAATTGGGTCTCAAGGACCGATTGGAGGGTTCACCTAGGCCCGAAGTTGGATTCTGGCAAACATAATATTGCTCAGGTAAAGTCATGTTGCCAAACAGCAACACTTTGTCCATGGCCACCATTCAGCTTTGGCAGGAGCTCCAATCCAGTCCGAACTTCTCAAGATATTTGCGAAGCCTATCGGCATCGTTCCGACTTGTTTTTGCGGCCCGAGAAGCCGCGAAAAGGCGGCGGCCAGCGGCACTGAGACTGGCGCTTTGCTTGCACACACGGATGACAGCGGCCAGTTGAACACGGTCGAATTCATCAATGTTTGCAGCCTTTTCGCCAAGGTGATCTGTGATAAGCTGCATATCGGGATCACTGCTGGCGTGATGCCATGTTGACGATAAAGCCTCAATCTCGGCGGTGACCATCGTGTGCGTGATACGCCCACGAGGAGCTAAGGTGCACATCCGCTGGATTGACGCACTAAGATCGCGGAAATTGCCGCGCCATTGCGTACCTGGATCAGTCGCAAATTTCTGATAGGCGTTCTGCGCATCAGCGTTAAAGGTGATCCGATTACCCTGCAACTTTTCGACACGCTCCATCTCGAAGGCGATGTTGGGCGCGATATCTTCAGGTCTGTCCTGCAGTGCAGGAAGGGTAAAAGTCCATAAGTTCAGCCGTGCAAATAGATCTGCGCGGAAACGACCTTTCGCCACCATTTCAGCAAGGTCCCGGCTGGCACCTGCGATCAAGTGAAAACGGCTGGTAACCTCATAGTCCGACCCAAGAGGAAAGTACTTCCCAGTTTCTATCGCGTGTAGGATCATGGCCTGTTCATCCAGACCAAGTTCATCAATTTCATCCAGAAATAGCACACCGCCATCAGCTTCTTGCAACAAGCCCCTCCTGTCGGCACCAGCCCCGGGGATCGCCTGCTTGCGGTGCCCAAAAAGCGTAGACATGGCGCGTTCGCCCTTAAGCGTCGAGCAATTCACATGCACCAACCGACCTTTGATACGGCGACGTTGTAGTTTGAGTTCATAGAGTCTGGCAGCAAGATCAGACTTACCTGTTCCCGTCGGACCCATCAGCAACAATGGCGCATCTGAGTTTGTAGTCACTACCTCCATGCGGTCAATCATCGCATTAAAAGCTGCGTTGCGGGTTTCAATACCACCTTTGAGTAGGGTGTTGTATTCTTTGCTGACAAGATCAAAGCGCTGCTGCAACGCATTGTAGCGTGACAAGTCCAAGTCAACGACTTGCAGGCTGCCGGGACCTTCCTCTTCACCACGAGGCGGGCCCGTCTGGACCAATTTGGCGGGAATATGACGGGACTCGGCCAGCAAGAACCAGCAAATCTGGGCGACATGTGTGCCGGTCGTCAGGTGGATGTGATAGTCTTCGCGCTCATCATCAAAGCCATAGTTTCGGGCAAAATCAAACATCGCGCCGTACATTTCTTCAAAGTCCCATGGGTCTCGGATCTCCATTTTTTGAAGCAAGACTTCGGTTTTGGGATTGGTATTTTCGATCGTTGTTTTGACCTTTTCAGCAAGGCCTGACCAGCGTGAACTATGGATCAGCTCAAAACGATCCACCGGAAAATCACTATGCTCGACCAACTGAACAGAAGGGCGCCAGCGCCGGCGCTTTCCCGCATCCAGATTCGTTCCGAGAAAGCCAATGACAACGTTTGTTTTCATGACTTTATCCTATAGGATAAATCACGATACAAATCAATACGCTTTTCGCCCATCAATTCCCAATAATCGATATTTTTCGTTTTAAAACATATAGTTACATGGGGTTCGATTTTTCTTAGAATCCCGCCACTTATCAGGCAAAACATCCTCACGAACTGCAATGAAGGATGAAGACAATGGCAAACAAATCCGTGTTTGCATCAATCAAAGGCCGGTTGCTTCCTGCAACCGATACCCAAAACGCTGAGGGTGCACCGGCCTACCGATATACTGATGCACATGCCCTGGCCCAAGTCGCGATGACTGGGACCTTTGGTGCAACATATTACCAAGATCCGATGCAGGAACTGTCTCGTACCTTGGAATTGGCAAATAAGGTTGATCCGTCATTTCTGGCGCAAACGGCCGTCTACACCCGTAAATCCGGGCATATGAAGGACATGCCAGCATTGCTGTTGGCAGTCTTGGCTGGGCGTGACCCGATTTTGTTTCAGCGTGTCTTTGGACGCGTTGTGGACAACGGCAAAATGTTGCGGACGTTCGTGCAGATCATGCGGTCTGGGCAGACGGGACGGAAATCGCTTGGCTCTGCGCCAAAGCGGATGGTGGCCAACTGGCTGAATGCTGCGTCCGACCGGGCGATCTTGCAGGCCAATGTCGGCAACGATCCGTCCTTGGCGGATGTGATCAAGATGGTGCACCCAAAGCCGCGGAACAAAGCCCGTGAAGCGCTGTTTGCGTGGATCATCGGGCGTCCTTGCGATGTGGCACTGTTGCCGAAAGCCGTTCAGGACTTCCTACGGTTTCAGGAAACCGGACGTGGGTCAGTGCCTGATGTGCCGTTCCAGATGCTGACGCAGCTGTCGTTGTCTACAAAACAGTGGGCTGGGATTGCGCAAAACGCATCTTGGCAGATGACACGTATGAACCTGAACACGTTTCAACGGCATGGCGTTTTGGCGCTGCCAAAGATGCGTAGAATGATTGCAGATCGTTTGCGCGATCCGGAGTTGATCTCAAAAGCGCGGGTGTTCCCGTACCAGTTGATGACGGCCTATCAGGCGTTGTCTGCGGAGGTGCCCGAAGAGATCCGTGCTGCGATGCATGATGCGATGGAGCTGTCGGTGCGCAATGTACCAAAGCTGCGCGGTCAGGTTGTTGTGTGCCCAGATGTGTCCGGGTCCATGTCTGACGCTGTGACTGGTTACCGTAAGGGGGCCACCACACGCACACGTTTCGTGGATGTTGCTGGCCTCGTGTCCGCAGCGATCCTGCGGCAAAATCCGTCTGCGACGGTGCTGCCGTTTGAAGTGAAGGTGCGCGATGTGCGGCTGGAACCGCGTGACACGATTCTGACGAACGCAGCGCGTTTGGCAGAGCAGTGGGGCGGCGGGACCAACTGTGCGGCACCATTGGAATGGCTGCGGGCCAAAGGGCGCGCACCTGATCTGGTGGTGATCGTATCAGATAACCAGTCTTGGGCGCATGCCGCCTACGGCAACAACGGGACGGCGATGATGCAAGCTTGGCAGAAGCTGAAAAGCAAGAACCCAAAGGCCAAATTGGTCTGCATCGATATCGCCCCATACGGGACGACACAGGCAAAGGAACGTGATGATGTGCTGAACATCGGCGGGTTCTCGGACACTGTGTTCGATCAAATCGCGGCCTTCGCGAATGGTGAGATGGGGTCAGGCCACTGGGTCGGCCAAATCGAAGCTGTGGAGGTCTAAAACACAGGGTCAGGCGGAATGCCTGTGGGATTACATCTGTAATGTCCCGTCTCACGGATTTCTTGTCCGCCTGCCCCAACCTATTGAATTTCGGTGCAAAAGCACCAACATAGCGTATCGAAGTGAAAGGAACAAAACCCGGCGAATGCTGGTGGAACTACATAGGGGCCGTGAATGCGGGTCTGCTTGCAGATGACGCGCATAGCGAATGTTTCATCGCCAACTTGTCGCCGGGACCGAAAAATAAACCCTTGGCAAATGCCGATGGAACTACATTCACACCTGAAGGCGGTCTGTTCTCAGCTGCGCGCAGGATCATGTTTCATCAACCCCTTGTTGCCAAGATCCAGAACAACACTTGGCGAATGCCAAAGGAACTACATCGCACACCCTTGGGATCATCCGAGTAGGTTCGACTCCTCTCATCGCGGTCGCCCAGACGGCAAAGCACTTCTGACAGGCGGAGTGTGGGCGGGACCCCAGACTGTTTCTTTACCCTTGTCGCCAAGGCAAACATATCCGGCGAATGCTGGTGGAACTACATTAATGGATAGGTCGCGGGTTCAAATCCCGTCCCCATTGCGGGGTAGCTCAGTTGGTAGAGCAATTCACCTTTGTTTCGCCGTTCCCTTGTTGCCGGACCCGAAATCACCCCTGGCGAATGCTGGTTGGAACTACATTGTGGATGTCAAGGTCGTGGGTTCGAATCCCACTCCTGCTACCATGGCGGGATAGCTCAGCGGATAGAGCGCGTAATGTTTCAGCCTTCCCTTGTCGCCAGGGACCAAAACTCAGGGATTAGCTCAGGCTGGTTAGAGTGCCGCACTTGGACTGCGGAGGTCGGAGGTTCAAATCCTCCATCCCTGACCAAACGAAATGAAACAGGAGGAATGCCTGTGGGACTACATCGGTTGAAAGCGCGTTCGAGTCGCGCCGAACCAGATGTCAACGCATCTGGTGGAAGCGTCTCACAATCACTTGTCCTCCACCAAAGATTTATTCGGCTGTAGCTCAGTGGTAGAGCGCCTGACTGTTAATCAGGATGTCGTAGGTTCGATCCCTACCAGCCGAGCCAATGTTGGAAGGTAGCTCAATTGGTAGAGCAACGGGTTTTGATCTCGTTTGTTGCAGGTTCGAGTCCTGCCCTTCCAGCCAATAATATTAGGGAACAACCGGGGGAATGCCCGTGGGATTACATCGCTTAAAACGGTCGGGGAAACCCATCTTAGGAATTTTTGCCCCCCGGGACCATAGTCAGAAATGCCTGCAGGATTACAGGTAACGCACCCGCAAGGGAGATCGCTGGTTCAAATCCAGCCCAGAGAAATCTGGTGGCGAAGAAACATCCTGCAAACACCTTGTTCCGACCCTGGTTTGATTTGAGAGTGAAGAAGATGAATTTGAACAAAGACATATCTCGGTTTGATGCCGCATGGCAGGTTGCAAATGGCAAACTTGATCCGTTTGCGCTGTCATTGTTTGAAGGGCGTCGCAAGTTACTAAGCCCACAGCAAGTGGCCCAACTCGATCAGCCGTTTCGTAGTAAAGCGTATTGTGCGCCAGTGCGGGCTGCATCCGGGGTAACGTCATGGTTTACCAAATCAAGCCCAGTTGATTGGGATACGCAATTTGCCAGAAACCCAGCCTTTGGATTGCTCGCAATACATGCCGCTGATGGGCATCTACGTGAACGTGCTGTGCAGGTAGCACCAATGGATGATACCGCCGCGCTAACGGCACTTTTGCTGCGGTGCAACGATTGGGCCGTTCAGGTTCGCAGGGCCGCTTTTGCGCGACTTGAGGCTGTTTTGCCAAACTTGAAACAGGCGGAGCTGGTCCCGCTTTGCCTTTTTGTGCTGGACCGTGTTGCCCGTTGGGTACGCGGTGGTGCTGCAGTGGCGCAGATGTTGGCGGCGCATCGTGATTGGCCTTCGGTTGTCAAAACGACGTTCATGGAAACCGCAACTGGGCCATTGGCACGTTCGTTGCGGCAGCTTCTGCGCAGTCCTGACTATGATTGGGCGTTGCCGGATTTGGCGCTGCGTGCGCAATCGGCATTTGTACGCGCTGTTGCAGTCGAAACTTTGCTGACAGGCCATGTCCGTTGGACCGAAGGCTATGATTGGGTGTGGCATGACAAGGTCTTCAATCTTCGCCGGAAAGTACCGCGTCGGGAAATACGCGCGGTAGAGGTATCATCGACAACCCGTGCGATGGTCCTGCGCCATGCTGGCCAAGACAAAAGCGCCAAACTGCGTAGTCTGGCCGCTGATTATCTGATCACGGTCGGGGCACCTGAAGGCGACAGTTTGGTCACGTCGCTGACCAATGACAAAGCAAAGTCCGTGCAATGGCGCATGGCGTATTATCACAAAAAGTGGGTCGGAAATCTGTCCGCCCAAGAGAGTCAAAGAAGATGACAAACAAAGAGAAAAAGCACCTGCAAAAGGTGAGCAGGTTGTGAGCGCAAGTTTTGCGCCATGCGCCTGAGAAGCTTGACCTAACGCCCAATGCAGACGGGTGGGTGGCGGTGGATGTATTGCTCACGGCATTGGCCGACCGCGACCTGCCCATAAGCCAAAATCAACTGGTCGAAATTGTGCAAACCAATGACAAAAAAAGCTTTAGCTTGTCGGACGCTGGCGACCAAATCCGTGCCGCTCAAGGTCATTCGATTGCCGTTGATCTCGGTGTGGAAGCGATTGAACCGCCATCGCGGCTTTACCATGACACAGCAGAGTTGACCGTCGCGTCAATCATGGCCGACGGGCTGCGCCCGATGTCTCGCCGGCAGGTGCATTTGTCGGGTGACCGGCAAACGGCTTTCAAGGTTGGCGTGCGCCATGGTGCGCCGGTGATCTTGATTGTGGCTGCGGGTGAAATGCACCAAGCCGGGCACGCATTCTACCGCGCTGACAATGGTGTCTGGCTGACAGATCATGTGCCTGCCGAATATTTGAAAATTGAAGAAAGCGCTGACGGCTCAGCGGATGAAGAGAAAAAAATGACACCGACGGAAATCACGAGTGAAACGCTCAAAACTTGGGGCCATATTCCTAGCAAGGAGTTCGGTCGCCTTTTGGAAATTGCTCAAGCGGGGCTTGCCGCAGGCTATTGCGAGGATCAGATCAAGGCCAAGCTGGACGGGATGAAGCCCCCTCCGCCGCCCCCAACGATCCCTTTGCAAAAGGCGGACGATGTACCGTTTCATGTCAACATCGAAGCGTCCGATGACGCGGATGAGGTCGATAACCTTGCCAAGGTTCGCGAAACGATGATGGCTGTTATGCGCACGCCGACTGTTGTTTCTGCTGCCGTGATGCCTGATGCCTGCCCCGCTGGTCCTTTGGGCACGATCCCAGTGGGCGGTGTTGTTGCAGCTAAGAATGCGATCCATCCGGGTATGCACTCGGCTGATATCTGTTGTTCCGTGATGATGACCGACTTGGGTGAGATTGAACCTAAAGCGGTTCTGGATGCGGCAGAGAAGGTCACGCATTTTGGTCCCGGCGGGCGGCAGAACGGCAAGCGTTTCACCCTGTCGCAAAAGCTCATGGATGAATTTCGCGAGAACCGGTTTTTGAGCAACCCCAAGATCATCCGCATGGCAGTAGAGCATTTGGGGACGCAAGGTGATGGCAATCATTTCTTGTTTGTGGGCAAGTCTCGCAACAGCGGACGCACGGCCATCGTGACCCACCATGGGTCGCGTGGGCCAGGGGCAATTCTGTACAAGCTTGGAATGGAAGTCGCGGAGAAGTACCGCAAGAAGCTATCGCCTAACACGTTGAAGCAGAATGCTTGGATTCCAGCGGATACGCAGGATGGTCAGGACTATTGGGCCGCTTTGCAACTGATCCGGAAATGGAGCAAGGCCAACCACAACGCCATTCATCAGGCGACCGTGGAAGGGGCCGGCGCACAACCGGGTGAGCGGTTCTGGAACGAGCACAACTTCGTCTTCAAGCGCGATGATCTTTTCTATCATGGCAAGGGGGCGACGCCTGCTTGGCGTGATTATGCCGCTGATGCCACGGGTCTGACACTGATCCCTCTGAACATGTCCGAGCCTGTTTTGGTCGTGCGTGGGTCAGATGCCGTTCATGCTTTGGGCTTTTCCCCGCATGGGGCGGGCCGCAATTTTTCACGGTCCGAGCACAAGCGCCGGATGGGGAATATGACGGCGGAGCAGGCTTTGGTGGCCGAGACGGCGGGATTGGATATCCGCTTTCCCGCTGGTGGCATTGATGCTTCGGAACTGCCTTCGTCGTACAAAAATGCGGCCAATGTCGTGCGTCAGATCGACAGCTTTGGTCTGGCTGAGATTGTCGATTACATCGACCCTTACGGCTGCATGATGGCGGGTGATGTACCTCCATTTTGGATGAACAAGAAAAAGAAGGGGCGCAGGTAGCGCCCCTTTCAGGTCTCTCTTTATTGAAGGGTATATATGCCTGCATAAGCTTGATCGTGCCAAATTTCACGATCTTCGTTGGGCTAAAAACCCCAGTTTCGTCAAAGCATAAGCGCCGGTAAGAAAGGTGTTCTTTAAATAAACCAGAAGCTTCTCTGGGTATTTTTCAAGATCTTTCTTGGCTAAGTGCACGAGCGCGGCCTGCATCGGGATCAAAGCCGAAAAACGGCGCAGTCGTCACATACCGGTCATCAATCGTTGGATGGCCCTGCACCCGTCCGTAGATTTGTTGAACGCTTTTGCCAATTGTTTCGAGGCGATAGTGGTTGACCTATGAAGCAGCCGACATTCGTCTTTCGTTGGTCCACGTTCGGCATTAGCGATGGCCCTCAGGGCTTCCTCAATATTCTCGTCCATAACCGTCTGCTCCGATCCTGACCTAATGGATGAAGTAACGATCCTTGTGGAAGGCCACCCAAAACCAATACTCGGGGAACGAATTCAGGAGGAGCCACAACTTGCCCATCTCTTAAAACCGGTATCGTTTACTGAAATCAATGTTCATCGACAGGTGGACCTGAACGAGCTGAACAGTTTGTGTCACGCGTACGCCGAACGCGCTGGTCAATCGATTTTGGCATTGCCGATCTTGTGTATGCCGCAGGTTTTAGCACTCTTGATACTGTTCAGGCAAACACCGCGTTCACAGCAGAATTTCAATATTCCGGCGCATGTGGCGGAGTCAAATCTGTTGATTTGCATCAAGGCCATAGCGCGGTGGCAAGGGTATTAAACGATCATATCCAACAGTTAACAGTCAGGAGACTGATCATGTATAACAACATTCTGATACCGATCGTTTTGGACAAAGAAACCACGCCTCAAGCCTCTTATGAAGTGGCTCAGGCCTTGGCGGCGAAAGATGCGAAATTCACGGTGCTACATGTCATGGAAGAAATTCCACCCTTTGTAGAATTCGATGTTCCAGAAGAAATGCTCCAGAAAACGCGCAGTTCAACAGAACGCGCACTGGCCAAATCCGCAGAGGCGCTACAGGGTGCCACCGCAAACTTGATCCGCGGCCACGCAGGGCGCGACATCCTGGATTACGCCAAGAATAACGGTATTGATTGTATCGTCATGGAGTCACATCGACCTGGATTAGGCGATTACTTTTTGGGTTCAACTGCGGCCCGTGTCGTCCGTCACGCTGCCTGCTCAGTGCACGTGATCCGGTAAAACCAAATGCCATATTCATTGGCTAAACAGGTGTAAGATGGCACACACCACCCTCTGATCCGCATTGTAGAGATTGCAGCCGCCCCTGCAATTTCTATACGCATACGTATGGATATTCAGTGCGCTGCCAAAGCACTGTCAGGCGTAGTGTTTGTTTTTTGACATCTTGCCAATGCCGGGATTCATCGAATTGGTCGGATCGACTGATTTGTAAAAGGCACATAGATCCGGTTTCGCCTCATAGATATGCCCCACATTATGCTCTGCCGGATACTCTGCGCCGCGGGCATCAAGCAATGCCAACATCTCTGCCTTCAGCGCTTTGACGTCGACGCCCTTTTTCACGATGTAATCCTGATGCAGCACGTGGCACATGAAATGGCCATAGTATAATTTATGCACCAGTTTATCGCTGATATGAGGCGGCAGTTCTTCCAACCAGGCGCGCTCGTTGCGTTTCAGGGCAATGTCCAGCGCCAGAATATCTTCGACCTCTTTGGCATGAATATGCTGATAGCGAATGGCAGCGCCCGCCGCCGCAAAGCGGTTTAGCCCCGCCAGTTTGCCTTCGCGTTTCTCTGCGACAAAGAAATCACCCGCGCGTTCGGCAAAGAATGCGGTGAGATAGCTGTTGGCCTCTGCGATCCCGCCATCCCGCATTTTCAGGATCAGATGGTGTTCATACCGGTCGCGATACTGCATCAAACGCCTGGACAGAATCCGGGGCCAAAGCCTGCTGATGGTCTGCATGAATTTGTCGGTAAAGCCTGTCAGAAACGGGATCTTGTTCAGTCGCGCATCAACCGCGCCTTTAAGGGAAAAGAACAGCGGCAATTTGTCGGTGCCAAACAGGTCAATCATCAAGACGGTGTCTTTGCCGTATTTTTCCGAGATATCAAAGATCTCGCGCTGCATATATTCGGCGCTGACTGGCAAGGATTTAAACTTGGCCAACATATGGCGGCGCAGCTCTGTCAGGTCATTTGGATCATTGGTGCCGATATAAAACACCTGCTCTTGTTCATTGGTGGGATAGGTGTCCAAACGCACCGCAAAGACCGCCAACTTACCAGCGCAGCCCGCGCTTTCATAAAGCCTGCGACGGTCCGCGTTAAAGCGCGCTGGGGTCTCGGCATCGACATCCCGCACCCGTTCGGCGTAATCGGTGTCAGAGGCCTTTTTATTGGTGGCTTCCAGATCCTGTTCGGTAAAATTCCCCGCCTGAACCCGATGCAAAATGGTTTCGGGGTCATCCCCCAGCGCGATGCCCAAATGGTTCACCAGCCGCAGCTCTCCGGTGGCTGAGATCTGTGCAAACAACGATAGTTCGGTATAGGACGGGCCGCGCTCAATCAGCGCCCCCCCCGAATTATTACACACGCCGCCAACCACAGACGCGCCGATGCAACTTGACCCAATCACCGAGTGCGGCTGACGCCCCAGCGGGGCCAAACGCTTTTCCAGATCAAACAGTGTTGACCCGGGCAAGGCCAACACTTGCTTGCCGCCCTGCACCAAATGCAACCCATCCAAACGTCGGGTATTGATCAACACAACCTTGCGATCATAGCTGCCGTTGGGGGTCGAGCCTTCGGTCAGCCCGGTGTTGGCCGCCTGCATGATGACAATCTTATCAGCCGCCACACAGGCCTGCAAAACCCGCCATTGTTCCAACAAGCTTCCCGGTTGTACCACACACAGCGCCTCACCCTGCCCCGACCGAAACCCCTTGCGGAACCGCTCGGTTTTTCTGGCCCCGGTTAGGACATTGGATTTGCCAACGACACCTTGCAGATCTTGCAAAAGGTCAGCATCCGCAACGACGGTTTTTACAGGTATGGTCATCAGCTTACCCTTTAAGAACGCTTAATACGCCACCGAAGGCAACCACGTGGCCAGCGCTGGCCACAAGAAGACCATAGCCAACCCAGTGAGCTGCAGCAGGACAAAGGGCACAACGCCTTTGTAGATATCCAGCAGCTTGATCTCGGGGGGGCACACGCCTTTCAGGTAGAACAACGCAAAGCCCACCGGTGGCGTCAGGAACGACGTTTGCAGGGTCACCGCCACCAGAATGACAAACCACACCAAGGCCGGCTCATCGATAGCGTCAAACCCGGGAATATCCAAACCCAAGCCATTCACAATCGGGCGCATAAGCGGCAGCACAATCAAGGTGATCTCGATCCAATCCAGAACAAAGCCCAACAGGAAAACGATGAACAGGATAAACAGGATTGTGCCAGTGGCCCCAAAGCCAGTCGAGGCAATCATATGCTCGATCAACTCATCCCCACCCAATTCGCGCAACACATAGGAAAACACAGTCGCGCCCAGGAAGATCGCAAAGATATAGGCGGTGGTGTTAAAGGTCGACACCAACACGTTCACCAGTTTTTGAAACGTCAATTTCCGGTATAAGATGGCCAACAAAGTGGCCCCCAATGCCCCGATGCCCGAGGCTTCGGTGGGCGTGGTGATACCAGCAAAAATCGAGCCTAACACAGCCAAAATCAAGCCAAGTGTTGGAAAGACCGCAATGATCACATCCTTGATCGCGGCCCAATCTGGCGACACCGCCCCTTCGGGTACAGGCGCCACGTCTTTTTTGACCATTGCGATGATGAAAATATAGAGCAGATACAGGCCACCAATGATAATGCCTGGAAAGACCGCTGCCATAAACAGGTCGCCAACAGACAGCGCCATCTGGTCGGCCATGATCACCAACATAATCGACGGCGGGATTAAGATGCCCAATGTGCCAGAGGCAGAGACCACACCAGCAGCAAGCGTTGGTGCATACTTTTGCTCCATCATCGAGGGCAGCGACAACACGCCCAGCAAGACAACCGATGCGCCAATGATACCGGTAGAGGCCGCAAGGATGATTCCGATCATTGTCACCGTGATCGCCAACCCTCCGCGGGTCTTGCCAAATAGCCTTTGCATCGCCGTCATCAACCGTTCGGCAACGCCGCTTTGATCCAGCATCAGACCCATGAAAATGAACATCGGCAGGGCCACAAGAACCGCGTTGGACATGGTGGCATAGACCCGGTTCACCACGGCACCCAATGTCAGGTAATCAAGCCCGGTAAAGGTTTCCTCTAGGCCGGTCCAATTCATCGAGCCATTGTCAAACAGATAGGCCAGACCGCAATAGGCCACACCAACACCGGCCAGCGACCACGCCACCGGATAGCCGGTAAACAACAGCGCGATAAAGGTCATGAACATCGCGATGACGAGTTTTTCTTCGGTGGTTTCCACCAGGAATGTCAACGCTGTCGCCGCAACCACAAAGATCAGCAAAGCCAAGACAATGATCCGCAAACCTTTGCCCGAACGCTCTTCGGCATAGTTTGCAATCAGCGCATGCCCGTCATGGATCAAGCGCGCCACCGCTGCGATGGCCAACAAGATAAAGCTAAGGGGAATGATCGCTTTGAAGGCCCAGCGTCCCGGCAGGCCAGTGGGGCTGTCAGAGCGTTCATTAACCCGCAAACTCTCAGAGAAATAGTCATAGCCTTGGTCAATCATCAGATAAATGAAAGGCACTAGAAGGGTTAGGATACCGATCACCTCGATGACCCGCTGGGAGCGTCGGCTGAGCTGCATGTGCAATAGATCGACGCGCACATGGCTGTCAGTGACCAAGGCATAGGATATGCCAATCATCGTCACCAAACCGTAGAAATGCCATTGGATTTCATCGAGTTTAGGAAAGCTTTGATTGGCAAGGTAGCGAAACGACACCTGCACCACGATGGCGGTTATGAGCAGAATATTTGCCCACATGACGACGTGGCCGATCAGTTTGACAAAGTTGTCCAAGCCAACGGCAATCGCCTGATTGTCATTGTCGTTGTGTTCGGTGATTTCTTCGTACGTGTGAACCGGATCGTCAATTCTTTGGTCGATCTGAGCCATAGTCCCCTCCTTGCATGCGCGTCAGAGCATGCGGTCATGGTCATCTGTTGCAGGTGGTACAATTAGGGTTGGGGCGACGGGTGCCGCCCCAAACTTGCGGGCTTACTTGCGTGGCAAGAAAGCGTTTTCTTTCCACAATGCATAGCCGTCGCGGAACTCGTTCATATCTGTCAGAACCTTTGCAAAGAACGCGTCATTCGCCGATTCTTCTGCAGCAATCTCTTCCCAAGTGGTTTTGAATGTCTGAAGCATTTCAGGCGACCATTGCTTCATGATCACACCGTTGTTTTCGACATTGTCGATCAAGGCAGCGTGCTGAATGGCTTCGCCTTCAGCAAAACTATCGGTCATCGAGGCTTTGCAGGCGTTTTCAATGATGGCTTTGTGCTGATCAGTCGCTTCGTTCCAAACGTCTTTGTTGATCATCAACTCAAACACCGTTGCTTGCTGGTGCCAGCCTGGGAAATAGTTGAATTTCACCAGCTTGTGGAACCCTAGACGCGCATCGATCGCGGGCATAGAGAATTCGGTCGCATCAATCGCGCCTTTTTCCAAGGCTGGGAAGATTTCACCGCCTGGCAGCAACGATGTGGCAACGCCAAGTTTCTGCATCACCTTACCACCCAGACCAAAGAAACGCATTTTCAAGCCCTGCAAATCTTCGGGTGAATTGATTTCTTTGGCGAACCAGCCAGATGTTTCCGGTGCGATCACCGCACAGGGCATCACATGCACATTATAGCCCGCCTGATCATACATTTCCTGATAAAGCGTCATGCCGTTGCCATAGTACATCCAGGCCATGTATTCGCCAGCTTCTGGGCCAAAAGGCACGGCTGAAAACAGCGGTGCTGCTGGGATTTTACCCGCCCAATACCCGGCGGTGGTATAGCCAGAATTGATTTTACCCGAGGATACCGCATCGAGAATTTCGAAAGGCGGCACCAGTTTGCTGGGCTCATAGACTTTCATTTTCAGCGTGCCACCTGACATCAGGCCAAGCTGCTCTGCGACACGTGGAATCGGTGATCCCAATCCGGGCAAGGCCGTAGAAAAGGCAATCGGCGTTTTCAGCAACAACTTGTCTGCGGCAAAAGCGGCCGGGGCCGCAACCAGCGATGCGGCAAGGGTGAGTCCGGTTAAAATCGTTTTCATAGTCTTCCTCCTAAAGGTGCCTTTTGAGGCGTTGGATGCTGCAAACTCGGCGTCGTTTCCTCGGCGATGCGTCAGCGCAAAACAGCAATCTTGATACTGGTTAATAAAGTTTACCACTTGTGTTCGTCAACATTTTCGTGACCACTGCGACAATATTTTTTGAAAAATTCCAGCTAAATCTCGTGGAATTTCGCAGCGATGCCGAAATATCAACCGCAACTGTTTTAAAATTTTCTGATTTATTTCAGCGTATTACCTGAGTGTCAGAAATCTAAATCTGAATAGTAGCAATCAGAGTTGTCATACCTAAAAAAAGGACTAGAATGTTTACCACATGACCGAAAAAAGCAGCCATTGCAGCAAGAACCCCTTTCGGATTACTACAACCGGATGGGATTTTTCAGAAAGAATCAGCCATGATTTCGCATGACACCTTGTTTCAGCCCATCAACCAATCTTCGGTTGTGCAGGCGATCACCGACCAAATTGAAACGCTTATTCTGAACGGTATTTTACGCGATGGTGCGCGGCTTCCATCAGAGCGGGATTTGGCAGAGCGCATGAATGTGTCGCGTCCTAAAGTGCGTGAAGCCATCAAGCAGCTTGAACAGAATGGCCTGATTGTAGTGCGCCACGGCGAAGGCAATTTCATCGCGCAACTGCTGGGCACCGCCATGTCAGATGCGCTGATCCAGCTTTACGCGCGGCACACATCTGCCTTTCACGACTATCTTGAATTCCGCTTAGAGCAAGAACGATTTGCCGCCCGATTGGCCGCAGAGCGCGCCACGGTCCATGACCGCACAATTCTGAAAGAAGTGATCAAAATACTGGATCAGGCCCATAAAGATGACGACCCGGTTGCCTCAGAGCAAGCAGATATTCAATTCCATTCTGCGATTGTGGATGCGGGCCATAATTCCTTGCTCGTGCACACGATGTCGTCGATCTATGAACTCAGCAAGCAGAACATCTTTTACAATCGGGCGATGCTGCGGTCGATTGACGGCACAGGAGAAATCCTATTGCAGCAACATCACGAAATTTGCGACGCAATCATTGAACGCGACCCGGACGCTGCCGCAGACGCTGCTGTTCGGCATATTGAATTTGTGCGCAAATCTTATGAAACCGAACAAACCCGCGTCGAAAGAGAGGCCACGGCTCTTGGCCGCATCGCTGTGTTCGCGCCGACAGCTGGCAAATGAACTTTGTCGGCGGGACAATCCCGGATTAATAGTCGCGTTCTAAAAAGACCCCAACGCCGCTTTCACCTTGGTTGTTGACCCGCCCCCGCAGGGTCAAATTTGGGGTCACATCAAAGTTCAGCTGAATTTCAACATCGCCACCGCCGTCAATCTCGACATTGGAATAGGCGTTGTCAGAAATATAACGGCCCAGGCGCAATTGGGTCTGGCCGGTCTCATCGGTGCTTAGATCAAAGTCATCAACGCCCAAAGATTTACGCAAGCCGCTGGTGAGGGTTTTGCCGCCCGCCAAGCTGGAAATCGTATCGACAAGCTGCAGGGCCTGCACCGGTGATAGTTTTGACGCCGAACGGCCAAACAAAAGCCGCGCCAAAATTTCATCTTCGGGCAGGTTTGGCACAGATGTCAGGGTCAGATCAGGGGCCGACGCTGGCCCCTCTAGGGTCAGGGTGATGCGAGTTTTGGCCGCAGATGTACTCGACACAATACGAATATGGGGATCAAAACTTCCTTGCAGACGTACAGTGGCCTCATCCACATCAAAGCGCTGTCCCTGTAGCGAAAACCGCCCACGGATCAAATCAAATGCCCCCGAAGGCACCACATCATCTGTGGTGCCGCCCAGTTGAATGGCCCCACCCAGCTCGACATCCAACCCCTTGCCCCGCACAAAAATGCGGCTAGGGGCCTGCACCGAAACGTCCAATGCAACCCGGGCTGTACCTGCCCCCGCAGATTGTTTGATCAACCCGGCGCGTTTGCGCGTGGCATATTGCGCCGCGTTCTGGCCAACAAATTGAATGTCATCCGGGATCGGCTCTGCGCCACCAGAGGACAGATCATCCAGCATGATGTCGGTTTGTTTCAGACGCAATGCACCTGTTAAGCTGCTTTGGCTGGCCAATTGCCCGGACAGGCGCAGATTGCTTTCTGCGATTTCTGTTTCAAACGCCGCGCTGACATAGCGTATGTCCCGCAATGCAATATCGATTTGGGCAGGCAAACCCTGTGCCGCCAGATCAACCCAACCATCGACAGTAAGGCTGCCGCCTGCGCGGGCATTGCCACCTGCGCGCAGCGTCATACGTGGCCCTGCCAAACGCGCCTGCAGGCTTAGATTTTCCAGCGAGGTTCCCAGTTGTGGGTCAAACAAACGCGCATCGCTGATCTGTAGCTGTCCATTCACAGACCCAAGCGCCGGCGGCCCGTCAACTGACAGATCAAATTGCGCCGCCCCGCGCAATGACCGTGGCGCAACAAAACTGTCGCTAAGCGCCAAGGGTGCCGTGCCAGAGATTTCCAGCGCCACGTCGCCATTCGGCAACCCCACTTGCCCGGTGACTTGAGCCTGCAATCCTGCGATGCCCTGCGTCAGCGCCCGCACATTCCAACCCTTGTCACCCGGACCACGGTTCAATTCTGCCTCAAGCGCCAAGGCCCCCGTCAATGCCGTGCTGATCTGACTGGCATCATTCAAGTTGGCCCGTACCTGCAAGCCCCCCGCGTCAGAGGAAACAGCCCCATCGGCGGCGGCGGTCAACGACGGGTTTTCCAGCTTTAGTGAATCAAGGGCCAAACCCGCCTGATCGCGCGCCATAGACACAGCCACCTGACTTGTGCCGCGCAGCATCTTGTCAGCCATCGGTTGGCCAATCGCCAGATCCTGACCTATTGCCGTCAGATCCGCACGAAAAGCCCCCGACAACAGCTCTGCCTCTGCCGTCAAATCCATTTGCATTGACCCATCCAGCGCCAGTCCGCTCAGCGGCGCAAAGGCTGCAAGGTCTTGCACCCTGCCCGTCAACGATGTTTTCAAAGCAACTTTTTGATCCGCTGCCAGAATATCGGCGGCCCCTGTGACCGAAAGCGTCGCCCCTTTTATCGACAGTGCGTCCAGTTGCAGCGGCGCGCCTTTTTGCCAATCCGCCAGAAACGACAGCTCTAGATTGGGCCCGATGGCTTTGGCCAATTTGGCATCTTGCGGTTGAACCCCCGACAGCTTTGCAGAGATCTTGGCCGAAAGCTCAGAGGCATCCACTGGATCCAGCCGACCATTCAGCAGCAACTGCCCATTGGCAATTTGCAAATCTGATGTTTGCAGCCCGTCAAAGCGAACCACGCCTGACAAGGCATCACCACGCGCCGCGTCATACTGTAACGACAGCTCTGCCGAGGACACATCCATCACCTGCCCGCTCAGGGGAAGGCGCGTTTTTGAAAGATCGCGCTGCCCCAAGACCCCATCCAACGCAAAGCGTTGCGGTTGCCCGTTGGGCGCAAGCGCCAACGCCCCATTCAAATTTAAAGCAGCCGTCGTAAGCCGAAGCGCGCTGACATCCAGCGCCCCATCAGCGCGACGCGTTGCATGGGCCGTCAGCGCAACCTCGTCACCAAAGAAATTCTGATACTCAGGTAGGAACAACGCGCTCAGATCACCTGACACGTCAGCAGAATAGACATTCTCTTCCGTGGCGGTTTTTTGCGTTTCGATCCTGCCCGAAAGCCGCGCGACCCCATCCGTTGCCAACTTTAGGTCAATGGCCAAATCATCAACGGGCCCTTTGCCCAATGCGCTAAATTCAAGCGCTGGCTGACCAGGTAAATCCATCAGCGTGGCAAGAACACCACCGGCGTCTTCGCTGACCAGCAAGTTCAAATCCAAAACCCGCGCCACATTGTCAAACGCCGCCGCAACATCAAAGGTACCGCTAGGTCCGTCCAACCGCGCGATCGTCAGCTTTGCGGCCCCCGCCCCGTCCGCAAGACTAGCATTGCCCTTTGCGGATACCGTGGCCGCCAATCCAAACAGCGCTTTGCCCAGCTTAATTTCAGCAACATCCAAGGCACCAAGCGCGATGGACACCGGCAAATTTGGCAAGGCAAATGGGGTTGCCTCTGGCGTTGGCGCAGCCGCGCTTTGCACCGGGGCACGGATAATTTCGATGCGTTTTGCGGAAATCTTTTCAATGTTCAACGCCCCGCGCAGCAAGGCCGAGCGTTGCCAAACAAGTTGCGCCTGTTCCAGCTTGAACCAAACGCCCCCCGCATCAGAAATCGTCAATAGATCTAGTTCGGCTGTGGAGCTAAGCGCGCCTTTAAAGCCCTGAATGCGCACGTCACGCGCGCCATCAGACAAGGCCTCTTCGATAAAGGTGACAATGCGCGACTGACCCTCTTGCGCCTCGGGCTGGTTCTGGGCCGCAGCAAATGGGGCCCAAATCAGCGTGGCAAGGATAAGGAAAACCTGTCTCAAAACGCCTGTCCAATGCCGATATAAAACGCCAGATTACGACTGGCGCTTGGGCTGCGCACCGGGGTTGCCACATCAACACGGATCGCCCCAATCGGCGTTTGATACCGCGCGCCAATGCCCATGCCCGCGTGCCAATCACTGCTGCCTGACCAAGCGGCCCCGGCAGAAATCAGCCCCGCGTCGGCAAATACGGCTGCGCCCCAGGTGCTGTTGATGTCATGCCGCAGCTCTAGGGAGGCCCCCGCAAAACTGCGACCACCGGTCGCCACAGCGCCCTGCATCGCCCCAAGCGATTGATAGCTCTGCCCGCGCACCGTGTCGGGCCCGCCAGAAAAGAACAACCAATCAGGTGGCAAAGACCCGATGGACCCGCCGGTTACCGTGCCCAATTGCAAACGTCCGGCGACGCGGGTTTTGCCACCGGACCCAAGCGCCCGATACGCGCGCGCATCTACAGTTGCCCGCACCCCGCCGCTGTCTGCATAAATCACAAACGGTTGCGCGCTGGTCTCTAGGTACCACCCTTGCCGCGCATCCAGCCGGTCATCGCGCTTATCCCAGATCATCGCCATGGGAAACGACAACAGCGTCACATGACGGGTCGAAAAATTATCGGTGATCTTGGAGCGCGAAATTTCCGCAAAGACCGACCCGGTTTTGACCTTGGAAAACCGATGTTCGAGGCCAAAGGACAGCTCTGCACTTTCTTGCAAATATGATGGTTCATCCAAACGCAACACATGGGCGGCAATCTGCAAATTTGTATCTGGCGTAAAGGTTGCCGGGCGCGCATAAGTCACGCCGAAATCCGCATCAACGCCACCGCTATTGCCGCCTATGCCGGTGATTTCCGCATCAAACCGCAGCCGCTCGGCACCGCCAAACAGATTACGGTGCAACCAGAACCCGCTCAAACCCAACCCCTGATCAGAGGTCAATTCTGCCCCAAAACCGAAGCGCCGCAGCGGGGCCTCCACCAAGGCCGCCGTCACATCCATAGTGCCATCGGCGGCCACCTCACCCTCGGTCAGCGCCACCGAGGCAAAGCCGCCGCTGTCGCGCAGACGCTCTGCCACCCGATCCACGATTTCGGGGTGATATTCGCTGCCGCGCGGCAGCCCTGCGATGGCAGCAATCCGATCAGACCGCATGCGGCTTTGACCCTGTGGCAGCAAGCTGCCAAACCGCGCCTGTGCACCAGGGGCCACAACCATATCTGCGGTCAGAACAGCGGTTGCCGCATTGGCCCGGATACTCTGGCGGGATATATTCGCCTTTGGATGTCCGGCTTTGCGCCAAGCCTCTACAGCGGTTTCCGCGCTTTTGCGCAGGATCAGTGTTGAGGCTTCTGCGCCTCGGGCAAATCCTTCTGGCAGCTCTGTGCCACTTGCCAAGGGCGCGATCGACACTGTTCCCAGACGATAGGCGCGTCCGGCATCAACCGAAACCCGGATGGTTTCATAACGGCTCGCCCGCCCAAACGGAGAGATATCGCTCGCTTCATGCCCATCTAAGGTGATCGAAATAACCGGCCCAAAATAGCCGCGCTCATACAGGGTTGCAGCCAGTTTTCGATAATCAGCTTGCGCCGTGGCCACCAAATCCTGCGGTGCGACGGCACCGACATTGTCAATGACCGCCAAAGCAGAATTGCCCTCAAGCGCCTTGCGCAACGCCTTATCACCGCCCGCGACATCAAAACTGACATCTGCACGCGCGCCAACACTGGACATGCATAAAAGCAGCCCCACCAAAACCGGTGCTAATTTCGCGATGCGCATTCTCTGTGCCTTTGCGCAGAAGTGACCAACCTGCCCCACCCATGTGGTTGCGTCTGGACGTTAGTGCAAGACGCCCCAAGGTTCCATCGGCATATTGCCCGATCCCTCTGAACCTCGGCGAAATTTTTCTTGGCAATTTCTGTAGCAATCCCGGTGCTTGCTTTCTATTCTGATCTCAAAAGGAGCAGAGTTTGCGGCGGTTTTTGGCGATATTGGGTCTTATCAGCGTCGTAGCGGCCTTTGCAGCCGGGATTTTCAGCCTTGGCTATCGTGCGGCCCTAGGCCCTGTTTCAGAACAAGGCCAGGTTTATCTGCGATCCGCTGCAGAGCGATTGGTGGGACAATTGGCAAGGTTTCGCCAACTTGCGGTTCTGACCGCTGACCATCCTGATGTGCAATCTATCGCGCGCCTGCCCCAAACAGCAGACAGCCTATTACCCTTGCTGTTGAAAATGTCTGACACCTCTGGCGCTCTGGAAATTGCCTATGTGGATCCCTCTGGCATGCTGCTTGCCAGTTCGCAGCCCTCTCATGTCGGCCAGAGTTTTGCGCAAACCACGCATTTTCAAAGAGCCCAAAGCGGGGCATTGGGTTTTGACCATTCCGTGCTTGAAGACGGCACCCGCATCTTTGCCTTTATGGCACCTGTGCATATTTCAGGCAGAGCCGCAGGAGCCGTATTGGTGCGGGTCGATATGGAAACGGTCGAAGAATCTGACTGGCGCAGCGCCCCGCAAGTGGTGTTCTTTACGGACACCGAAAAACAGGTATTTGTCACCAACCGCTCTGAAATTCTGCATCAGACCTTTTCAGACAGGGTTCAAGCCAGCAAATTTTCCCCCGACAGTGTCACCCAGACGGCTGGCCACACTGAATGGCACCTGACCGGGCACCGGTTTTTGCCCAGCAACGCGCTCTATCTGGAACTGCCACAACCGATCATTGGCATGACCGGGCATTCTCTGATTTCCACCGCCCCCGCCCAGCGCCTGGCTGGGTTGCAAGCCCTGGTTGGGGCCGCGCTCTCGCTGGTGTTCGGCGGGTTCCTGTTTTTCATGGCCGAACGCCGCCGCGCGCTCTCTGCGGTCAATGTCCAGCTCGAAGCCCGTGTAGCCGCGCGTACGGCGCAGCTGACAAACGCCAACGCCAACCTGCGCCATGAAATCGCCGAACGCCGCGAGGCCGAGGAAGCCCTGCGCAAAGCCCAATCAGATCTTGTTCAGGCTGGTAAGCTTTCAGCGCTGGGTCAGATGTCTGCCGGGATCAGCCACGAATTGAACCAACCCCTGATGGCCATCAGATCCTTTGCCGAAAATGCCGTTCAGTTTTTGGACCGCGATCGCCCCAAGGACGCAGCAAGCAACTTGGATCGCATCAGCGAATTGTCGCGCCGCATGGGCCGGATCATCAAAAACCTGCGCGCCTTTGCGCGGCAAGAACACCAACCTGTTACCGACGTGGATATCACCGCCGTGATCGAGGCGGTGTTTGAACTGTTGCAACCGCGCCTGCACGCGGAACAGATCAAGGTAAACCGCACCATTCCCCAAGCCCCCATTTGGGTGCGCGGGGGTGATGTGCGCCTGCAGCAAGTGATTATGAACCTTGTGAGCAACGCTGCTGATGCTATGGCCGAAAGCGACAAAAAACAGCTGGATATCATTGTGAAGCCCACAGACGCACAAGTGCAGGTGATTGTCGCAGACAGCGGCCCCGGCCTGCATGACGCCGATAAAATCTTTGATCCGTTTTATACCACCAAAGAAGTAGGCAAATCCGAAGGCATGGGCCTTGGTCTGTCGATCTCTTACGGCTTGGTGCAAAGCTTTGGCGGCAATATCACCGGACGCAACCGCGACACCACCGGGGCGGAATTCACCGTATCGCTGACCCGGGCTGATCCATCGCATGAATTGGAGCACGCATGACCAATACCGTCTTACTGGTAGATGACGACCGCGCTGTCCGGGACGCGCTGAGCCAAACCCTTATGTTGGCCGATTACACGGTGATCACCGCAGGCAGCTATGTCGAAGCCAAAGACCACATCTCAGCGGATCTTGATGGGGTGATTGTCAGCGATATTCGCATGCCCGGCAAAGATGGCTTTGCGCTTTTGGACCATACAAAATCCGTCGATCCCGATCTGCCGGTGGTCTTACTGACCGGCGAAGGCGATATTCCCATGGCGGTGCGTGGCGTTCAATCCGGGGCCTTCAACTTTCTTGAAAAGCCCTGCGAAACCAAAGAATTTCTGGCGGTGATCGACGGCGCTCTGCGCGCGCGCTCTATTGTTTTGGAAAACCGACAATTGCGCCAACAACTCGAAAGCGGCGATGCGGCCGCGCGGCGGCTGTTTGGCCAATCACCGCAGGCAGAGGACCTGCGCAACCAAGCGCGTCGCGCCGCCACTGCGGGCACCGATGTTTTGATTATAGGAGCACCGGGCACCGGCATCGCCAAGGTGGCCGAAGTCATTCACCATCTGGCTGATGGCGCAACCGCCCCCTTCGAAAAGTTGCCCGCCGCAGGCCTGACCCAAGACGCGCTGGACGCAGCCCTTGAAAGAACCTCTGGCGGCTCACTTTTTCTAGACGAAATTGCCGCCATGGCCCCGGATGTGCAATTTGCGCTGCTGAGCTGGCTAGAAACCGGCGGTCAAACACGGGTGATTGCCGGCTCTTGCCGCGACCTGAGTAGTGAAATGCAACAAGGACGTTTAAACGCGGAATTGTTCTACCGACTGAATATCATGCAGGTGCGCATTCCTGCGTTGAAGGACCGGCCCGAAGACATCCCCGTGCTGTTTCGCGCCTATGTGCGCATCGCCAGCGCGCAAACCGGTGTGGCTGAACCCGAGGTGACCCCAGATGTGATCGCCGATCTCTTGGCGCAGGACTGGCCGGGCAACGCCCGTGCCCTGATGAATACCGCAACACGGTTTGTGCTGGGCGTGCACGACGGCAATGCCACAGAAGAGCTGGGGCTGAGCGAACAGATGGCCCGCGTAGAACGCTCGTTACTGACCTCTGCCCTGAAACGCCACGCTGGCAATGCCACCGAAGCCGCCAAGACGCTGAAGCTGCCCCGCAAGACCTTCTATGACAAATTGGCTCGTCACGAGATTCGCGCAGAGCTATACCGCTGACACCTGTGCGGATTATCGCACATCTGCAAAAACCCGTGTGCGACCGACCGCACACATCAAAGTTGCCTTGCAATGCGCCTTGACTAAATTTTTCTATAAGTATCTCTAAAATATACATTTTCAAAGATTTCGAATATTTTTTACTCTTCCCCTTGATCACATTTTTGTCATGGGTCCCTCTAAGGATGCGAGGGTTTTACGAGGACCCAATCGAAATTTTGGATCACCTTGGGAGGAAAGATCATGAAGTTTATTACCGCTGCACTTGCCACATCTGTTGCGCTGGGCGCTGGCGCTGCTCAGGCAAGTGGTGCCTGTGATGCTGGCGAAGTTGTTATCAAATTCAGCCACGTGACAAACACCGACAAACACCCAAAAGGCATCGCCGCTTCTTTGCTGCAACAGCGCGTCAACGACGAGATGAACGGCAAAGCCTGCGTTGAAGTCTTCGGCAACTCTACCCTGTATGACGACAACAAAGTGCTGGAAGCCTTGTTGCAAGGTGACGTGCAGCTTGCAGCGCCATCGCTGTCCAAGTTCGAAGCCTTCACCAAGAAATTCCGCCTATTTGATCTGCCATTCATGTTCAAAGACATCAATGCAGTGAACGCATTCCAAGCCTCACAAGCGGGCGAAGATCTGAAAAACAGCATGCAACGCCGCGGCCTGCAAGGCCTTGCGTTCTGGCACAACGGCATGAAGCAAATGTCAGCCAACACCCCATTGATCGACCCATCCGATGCCAACGGCCTGCGGTTCCGGGTACAATCCTCTGACGTGCTCGTGGCCCAAATGGAGGCCATCGGTGGCAGCCCACAGAAAATGGCGTTTTCCGAAGTATATGGCGCGCTGCAACAGGGTGTTGTGGATGGTCAGGAAAACACCTGGTCCAACATCTACGGCAAAAAATTCTTCGAAGTTCAGGACGGCATCACCGAAACCAACCACGGTATTCTGGATTACTTGGTCGTCACCTCAAGCGAATGGCTGGAAGGTCTGGATGCAGATGTGCGTGATCAATTCCTCACCATTCTGGCCGAAGTCACCGACACCCGTAACAGTGAATCCTTTGCCGTGAACCAAGCCGCGCGCCAATCAGTGATTGATGCCGGTGGTGTTGTGCGCGAATTGACCGCTGAACAGCGTGCCTCGTGGGTTGAAACCATGAAGCCAGTCTGGGCGCAATTTGCCGACGACGTGGGACAAGACAACATCGACGCAGCTCAGTCCATCAACAACGCGATGTAACACCAGGCGCTTGCGAAGGGTCCGTCTTTCTATCCGGCGGGCCCTTTTTTATGCGCAACTTAAACCTGAGGGAGGGGACAATGCATCCGAAACCAGGCGAATCCTTTATCGACAAGATCGAAGAAAACCTGATCGCCTTTTTATTAGGCGCGATGACACTACTGACCTTTGCCAATGTGATTGCGCGCAAAGGATTTAATTCAAATATCTTATGGGGCCTAGAACTCACCGTCTTTATGTTCGGCTGGCTGGTGCTTTTGGGCGCGTCCTATGCGGTCAAAAAAGGCGCACATCTGGGCGTTGATGCCATCTTGAACATGGTGTCCGCACCGGTGCGGCGCACCCTCGGGCTGATCTCGATTGTGATCTGCATCTTGTTCACCCTGTTGCTCTTGAAAGGCGCATGGGACTATTGGGCCAATTTTGCCAACCTTCCCAAGACCGAAGGCCGTTGGTTCCCCTTAGGGTTTGAAGACAAGTTTCTTGCCAAGGGCTGGTACGAAGTCGACGACATTCCCCATCCGGGCTTTCTGAAATGGATGGAAGATGTGTTCAACGAGGGTGAATCCTATGAGAAACTGCCTCGGCTCATCCCCTATGCCATTCTGCCCGTCTCTATGGCGCTAATGCTGCTGCGCTTTGTGCAGGCTGGCATCACCGTTTGGACAGGCCAGACAGATCGCATCGTGGCCAGCCACGAGGTTGAAGACGAAATTGCGGAAGTCCGCGAACAGCGCGGGGAGGACATCTAATGGCTGTCATCATTTTATTTGTCATGGTCATCGGGTTTCTGATGATCGGTGTTCCAATCGCGGTGTCTTTGGGCATGTCATCTGTGCTGTTCCTCTTGTGGTTCAGCGACACATCTCTGGCCTCTGTGGCACAAACGCTGTTTGAAGCTTTTGAAGGGCACTACACCCTGCTGGCGATCCCGTTTTTCATTCTGGCGTCGTCCTTTATGTCCACCGGCGGTGTGGCGCAGCGCATCATTCGCTTTTCCATCGCCTGTGTGGGTCACCTGCGCGGCGGTCTCGCCATTTCCGGCGTCTTTGCCTGCATGATGTTTGCCGCCCTATCCGGCTCTTCTCCGGCCACGGTTGTCGCCATTGGGTCCATCGTGATTGCCGCGATGCGTCAGGCTGGCTATTCCAAGGAATTCGCGGCCGGCGTGATCTGTAACGCGGGGACCCTGGGCATCCTAATCCCACCCTCTATCGTTATGGTGGTGTATGCCGCTGCGGTCGAAGTCTCTGTGGGCCGGATGTTCCTGGCAGGTGTCATTCCGGGCATTCTGGCCGGGGTCATGCTGATGGTGGCGATCTATGTCATGGCACGTGTTAAAAACATGCCCAAGGGCGAATGGTTGGGTTGGGGCGAAATCTGGTCCAGCTTTCGCGATGCGGCATGGGGCCTGTTGCTGATTGTCATCATCATGGTGGGCATCTACGGCATTCCTGGCGTCACCGGGGCGTTCTTTACCCCGACCGAAGCCGCCGCTGTCGCCTCGGTCTATGCCTTCTTTGTCGCAAGCTTTATCTATCGCGACATGGGACCATTGGCAGCCAAAGACGGGGGCAACCGGACCTCGCTTTTGCAAAAGCCTCTGGCCGTTGTCACCGCCTTTTTCCATGCCGACACCCGTCGGACATTGTTTGAGGCAGGCAAGCTGACCATCACCCTGATGTTTGTCATCGCCAATGCGCTGATCCTGAAACATGTGCTCACCGAAGAACAGATCCCACAAGCAGTGGCAAACACCATGCTTTCTGCGGGCTTTGGACCCATCATGTTCCTGATTGTGGTGAATATCATCCTGTTGATCGGTGGCCAATTCATGGAACCCTCGGGGCTGTTGGTGATCGTCGCACCTTTGGTGTTCCCGATTGCCATCGAACTGGGCATCGACCCAATTCATCTGGGCATCATCATGGTGGTGAACATGGAAATTGGCATGATCACCCCACCTGTTGGCCTGAACCTGTTTGTCACCTCTGGTGTCGCAGGAATGCCAATGATGGGCGTGGTGCGCGCAGCGCTGCCATTCTTGGGCGTCTTGTTCATCTTCCTGATCATGGTGACCTATATTCCCGCGCTTTCGACCACATTACCAAATGCGCTGATGGGGCCAGAGATCATCGTGAATTAGAGCCTAATAAGGCATAATCACCCTAAATACCTAAAACGGCCCGCTGATCACTTGGCGGGCCGTTTTTCGATTCAGCCCCAGAGTTAACAAATTCTTAGGCTCGGACTGTCAGCAAAATAGTCGTCATATTCCATTCATCAAACTGTCACGCAACCGCAGCAAATCCCACAGATACTCCCGGTGATTTTTGGCAGCGTTCGCCGCCAATGCCTAGCAAAACTCTTTCAGCAAGGATAACCACCATGGTTGATAAATCTCTCACAGATCTGTCCTGGGACGATTTTGACGAACACCGCGACCCACGCCCAGAGGGCAACCAATTTGACGAAGTCGTCGACAAAGCGATTTCACGCCGCGGCTTTCTCGGTGGCGCATTGGCCTTTGGCTCTGGCGCAGCGGTCTTTGGCTCTGGTCTGTTCAGCTCTACCACAGCCGCAAAAGCAGCCATGGCTGCAGGTCACGGCAAGTTCACCTTCACGCCAATCGACATCGCAACCGACCACGCGATTCATGTGCCAGCCGAATATGACCACAAGGTTCTGGTGCGCTGGGGCGACGCGCTTTGGTCCGACGCCAACGGTGCCTATTCAGCTGAAAACGGCGTTTCCGTTGACATGTCTGACAAAGTGTTCGGCGAAAACACCGACGGCATGGAGCTGTTCGAAGTGAACGGCAAACAGTTGATCGCGGTGAACTCCGAGTATGTGAACCCAAAGATCAACCTGCCAAAAGAAGCCGAAGGTTCCCCACGCACAGCAGACGAAGTGAAACTGCTGAAAAACCTGCAGGGTGTGACCGTGATGGAAGTGGCCGACAACGGCAACGGTTACCAAGTGGTTGTCGACAGCCCGTATAACCGCCGCATCACCCATGAAACCGTGATGACAATGGCTGGCCCACTGGCTGGTCACGCCTTGGTGCAAACCAAAGCCGACCCTAAGGGCATGACCGTCAAAGGCACCATGAACAATTGCGGTTCCGGCAAAACCCTTTGGGGCACATACCTGACCTGCGAAGAAAACTTTAACGGCTACTTTGGCGCAACTGGTGCCGAGCCAGCTGGCGAAGGATACAAGCGGTACGGCATCGGCGGCGAAGGCCGTTACGGTTACGAAAAGTTTGACCCACGTTTTGACATTTCAAACGAGCCAAACGAACCTCACCGCCACGGTTTCATCACTGAAATCGATCCAGCGAACCCAGACTCTGTGCCTGTAAAACGCACAGCTTTGGGCCGCTTCAAGCACGAAAACGCTGAAATGGTGCACGCCAAAGACGGCCGCATCGTGGTGTATCTGGGGGACGATGAGCGCGGCGAATACCTGTACCGTTATGTGTCCAACGGCACATATGTTGCAGGTGGCGCAACCCAGGGTCTGCTAGACGACGGCATCCTCTATGCGGCGAAGTTCAACGCAGACCAATCTGGCGAATGGCTGGCCCTGACACCGGAAACAACCGGCATGAGCCCAGCTGACATCCTGTGCTTTACCCGTCTGGCGGCCTCTGCCGTTGGCGCGACAACAATGGATCGCCCAGAATGGGTTGCTGCAAACCCACTCAAGGCCGAGGCATACTGTGCCCTGACCAACAACAAAAACCGCGGCGTGAAACCAAATGCAGGGGGTGACGACACCTCTGTAAACGCCGTAAACCCACGCGAAACCAACAAATACGGTCAAATCGTACGCTGGACTCCAGCCGACGAAAACCATGCGGCCGATGCCTTTGATTGGGATCTCTACGTGATGGCCGGCAACCCAACCGTCTATGACAACACCTATGCAGGGTCTGACAACGTCAACGCGGGCAACATGTTCAACTCACCAGACGGCATGGCTTTCTCATCAGACGGCATGCTGTGGATCCAAACCGATGGTGATTACAAGAACCAAGGCGACTTCGAAGGCATGGGCAACAACCAAATGTTGGTTGGTGATCCAGAAACCGGCGAAATCGCACGTTTCATGACAGTGCCAAACCGCGCCGAAGTCACTGGCCTTTGCTGGTCAGTCGACAAATCGGTGGCCTTTGTGGGCGTGCAGCACCCAGGTGGCTCTTGGCCAGATGGCACCGGCAACCCACGGTCTTCCGTTGTCGCCGTATGGCGCAAAGACGGCGCAACATTCGGTTAAGCCAAGGGTCTATAAACAAGCAAAGGCGCGGCACATTACGTGTCGCGCCTTTTGCATTTTAGGCCTTAACAGAGCCTTTTATTTGGCATCCCGTGTCACAGAAGCCGCCGTAAATTCACGACCATCATACGACACTGTTTCCGCGCCATAGTTGAACCAGAACCGTTCACTCGCGGTGTCGCGTACCCGCAATCCATCGGGCAAATCAATCACCTCAATCCCAGCCGCCTGACACAGCGGCGTCAAGATCGCTCGCCATCCTGCAACATCTGCCCAACCCGCCACATAGCTGGTGTGCCCATTGCTCATCACTGCAGCCTCGCCTTCGGCAGTACGCAGCACGAAGTCAGCCGTGCCTTCCAGCACTTCGCGATAGCCCACAAAGGCCCCCGCATTGCCCAGTGAAACAGGTGAATCCGGACGCAATGATTCAACCCGATCCACGGTAACATCCAGCCCATCAATGGCAGGCGGCAAAGGCACAGGAATGTTCATATCGCCATCACGTGCCGCCGAACGCGGCCCCAGAACAACATGCGCTTTCGCCTGTGTCAGAGCCTGTTTTAGTCCCGTTTCCATATGCATCAACCCAGGGGCCAGCACCAAATCATAGCCCGCAAAATCGCGGACTTCTGGGCGCAGAATATCAATCGACAACCCCATTTGGCGCAGCGCTTTATAAGTATCAAAAACCAAGCCAAAATAGCTCAGCCCTGCCCCATGCGTTTGCACCGCCCAGGCCGCATCCGCATCATAATCAAAGATCATCGCGATCCGCGCCTGCGCCGGTTGCACATCCGCGGCCGCAGCCAGCTCATCGCGCACCTGTTTGCATTCAAACATCGCTTGGGCGTCTTTGCTGTCGGGGCGCAACATCCCCGCGTGCATCTGCTCTTGCGCCATAGGGGCCTGACGCCAACGGAAATAACACACCGCCTCTGCCCCATGGGCAAAGGCTTCCCAGCTCCACAAACGCACCATGCCGGGCAGTGGTGCCGGATTATAGGGTGCCCAGTTCACTGGCCCGGGTTGCTGTTCCATCACCCACCAACGGCCCTTGCCAACCGCGCGATACAGATCATGGTGAAAGGCCTGAAAATCCGGATCACCCTGACGGGCATAGGCCTTTTGATGCGCCGCATCCGCCCCGACACGATCCTCTAGGAAGCCCATCGGATAGCTGTCCCAAGTGGCGATATCCAGGTCATCACCCACCTTATAGTGATCAAAATCCGTGATCCGACCCATATAGTTATGCGAGGTCGGCGCATCCGAATGCGCTTTGATTATATCGGTCTGCAAGCGGTTGAACGAGACGACCTGATCACTGGCAAAGCGACGAAATGCCAAGGCATGGGCTGGATTAGGCTCTGTTACGGTTAGGTTTGGCAAGTCAATCTGATCAAACGAATTGTATTCCATCGACCAAAAGATATTGCCCCAGGCCGTATTCAACGCCGCGATAGATCCATAGCGTTCCGCGCACCAGGCCCGGAATGCATCCCGCGCCGCATCGCTGTAAGAAATCGTTGTGTCGTGGCAGCCATATTCATTGTCAGTCTGCCAGGCCCCCACATGCGGGTTCTTACCATAGCGTTCCGCAAACAAGGTCACAATCCGCGCGCATTCTTCGCGATACCCCGGATGGCTGAAACAATAATGCCGACGCGATCCAAACTTGCGCGGCTTGCCATCTACATCCACCGCAATCATATCGGGGTGCTTGTCAATCATCCAACGCGGTGGCGTCGCGGTTGGCGTGCCCAGCACTACCTTTAGACCGGCCTTGCCCAAAACTTCGATGGCCTCATCCAGCCACGCAAAGCGCAATTCGCCTGGATTAGGCTCTAATTGTGACCAGGAAAATTCGCCAATGCGCACCCAGGTCAAACCCGCCTCGACCATGCGACGCGCGTCCTCTGCCCACAAGGATTTCTCCCAATGTTCTGGGTAATAGCAGGTGCCAAGTGTTCTTTTCATGTCTTAACTCACAGGATGACCTGATGTTCTGCCTGCCCGGTCACACCGGGCATTTCGCAAACATAGGTTTTGCCTTCATTTGGGCCTTCCAGCCCTTCAACTGCCGAGGTCACGAACAGCTGCGATAAATCCGCACCGCCAAAGGCCGGGCAACTGGTTTGCGTCGCCGCGAAACCCACGGCCTGTTTGAACGCACCGTCGGGACCATAGCAGGCCACCCGATGTGCACCCCATTGGGCATTCCAAAGATTGCCCGCCGCATCGACAACAGAGCCATCCGGGCTAAACCCAGCCGCATTCAGATCAACAAACACCTCGGGGGTGCCCATTGGCCAGCCCTCAGCGTCCAACGCAACCTTCATAATCTTGCGCGACAGCGTTTCGCAATAATAGGCAAGCTTGCCCTCGGGCGCAAAACAGATCGAATTGGTGATGGTCATATCGGCAAACAGCTTGCGCACTTCGCCCTTGTAATAGCGATAAATCGCACCGGCGTTTTCTTCCGCCATTTTGCCCATAGTGCCGATCCAAAAACCGCCTTGTGGATCAGCCCGGCCGTCATTGGACCGGGTGACCGCATTATCCGCCTCGATCGCCGCAACCGACACACGCTGCCCACTGACCAGATCAAAGCGATACAACCCGGTTTCTGAGGCCAACAAAAACGTGTCTTTGTCTACCCAGCCAAGGGCAGACACATGTTCGTCAAACGCCCATTCCTGCTGAACGCCGTTGGCCTTGGTCATCAACTTGTTGTTGAGTATGTCAAACCAAAACAGTTGCTGACGCAAAGGGTGCCACAACGGCCCCTCTCCCAGCTCACACTGCCGCGCGTCAAAAACCCGGGACGTCATCAGCCCAGAACTCGATCATAGGCTGCCACAATTGCATCTGCGCGTGCGCGCACGTCTGCGGCACTCATGCCCGCAGAATAGATGCCAGATCCAATGCCAAAACCGGTCGCGCCAGCCGCCGCCCAATCTGCAAAATTTTCCGGTCCGGCCCCGCCAACCGCAAAGACCGCTGTCTCGGGTGGCAATACAGCACGCACAGCTTTGATACCCGCCATGCCCAACAGATCGCCTGGGAAAATCTTCAGCCCATCTGCACCGGCGCGCAAGGCGGTAAAGCATTCCGTAGGCGTGATGACACCTGGCCACGACTGCATGCCCAGCGCTTTGGTCTGTTCAATCACCGGAACATAGCAATCTGGCGACACGATCAACGCGCCGCCCGCCTCTTTGACCTTCACCACATTCTCTGTCGTCAAAACAGTGCCCGCGCCAATCAACGCATCTTTGCCATAGGCATCGGCGATCTTGGCAATACTATCAAACGGCTGCGGAGAATTCAGCGGCACTTCAATACGGTCAATACCTGCCTCTAGAATGCCTTCACAAATTTCGACAACTTCGTCCGGCTTTACGCCACGCAGGATGGCAATTATTTCACGGCTCATCAGTTCAGATCCTTTACTACCGAATTTGCAGCCTTCAAGCCGCTTAGCGTCATGTCTGTCACAGAATGCAGCGAGGCCGTAACGCCCTGCACCGCCAATCCATCTTGGTACAATTTTGAAAGCGCCGGGGCCCCGATCATCGCGATCTCCATGCCCAGCCAATAGGGGCGGGCGCCCGCAAGTTCGAGACCAATCAAATAGCCTGACAGCCGGGCTTTGCCCTGGGTTGGGCTCATATCACCCACCAGATTTTCCGCGCGCAATCCGAACAATTTGCTGGCAATGCCCTGCGGCCGCGACATCGCATCTGACAGCGCGTCTTCAAAGGCCGCTGCGTCCCAATTTGCCCCATTCACCGTATGGCGCAGCACAGAATTCTTAGACAAAAGCGCAAAAATCTCGCCCGTCATAAAGGTTTGAAAGCTGACGATCTCGCCCGCGCTGATACGCACCCATTTGGTATGGGTCCCCGGCAGGCACAACACACCGTCAAACTCTGGGTTTTGCGCCAGATAACCGGCGATCTGGGTTTCTTCGCCCCGCATCACATCAGCCGGGCTTTGTTGCATGACACCCGGCAAAATCCACAGCGACAATCGCGGATCATTCACCGCAACAGGTGTGGCGCGCGTGCCATCGGGCGGGGCGCAAGGCACCGTCAAATAGGGCGCTTCCTGCCAGCCCTGACGGGCCCCTACCATGCCGCAGCAAATCACCGGCGTCACCTTGCCCGGCGGCAAGTCTTCGTCGATCAGCTCTAACAACGCGCCTTCAAATTCCGACGGTTCCAAGGTGCCCATACCACGATCTGACGACCGCTCTCCGATGGCTTCGCCCGCCGTATCCAACAATGTCAAACGCAGATTGCTGGTGCCCCAGTCCACAGCCACAAGGGCCAAATTTTGCCGTGTTAAATCCGTCATCCTGTGACCACCACTCCTCCGTCAATAACCATTGCCTGACCGGTCATCATCTTGCTTGCATCTGATGCCAGAAATAGCGTGGCACCCAAGATATCTTCCGGGCTCAAAGTGTCTTTTAGGCACTGACGGCCCAAGTGCTCTTCCAAAGCCTCGGGCGTCACCCACAACTCTTTTTGTTTATCCGTCAAAACCCAGCCCGGTGCCAGTGCATTTACCCGAATACGGTCTGGGCCAAATTCCCGCGCAAGGCTGCGGGTCATGCCGTTGATACCCGAATTTGCAGTTGTATAGGCCGGATATCCCGCGTTGCCCATCATATAGGAAATAGAGGTGAAATTGATGATCGACCCGCCACCGCATTCCCGCATGCCCTTGATCGCCTCTTGGCAGGCAAAGAAATAAGCTTTCAGGTTGATGTCCTGCATCCAATCCCAAAACTCTTCCTCGACCTCAAGCGTCGCATGGCGTTTGTCATTGGCGGCATTGTTCACCAGCGCCGTGATCGGCCCGTGGGCCTGTGCCGATTGCTGCATCGCGGCCTTAAGCGCCGCAATATCGGTGATATCGCACTTGATGAACAACGGGCGATTGCCGTGTTTCTTCTCCATCTCATCACAGAATGCCGTGGAATCTGACCTCTGCACAAAAGCCACCTTGGCCCCTTGTTGCAAAAAGCCTTCGGTCAGAAAGGCCCCAATTCCAGCACCGCCGCCGGTGATAAACACCGATTTGTCCTTAAGATCATGAAAGGTCGCATTTACCGGCATCAGTGGCTCTCCCGTGTGACAGGGCGGGTGTCTTTGCCAACCAAAAAGTCCAGGTCCGCACCCTTATCTGCTTGCAAAACATGATCCACATACATCTTGGCATAGCCACGTGTGTAATAGGGCTCTGGGGCCACCCAATCCGCGCGACGCGCCTCTAGCTCTGCATCCGACACCAACAATTCCAATACACCGGTCGAGGCCGATACCTTAATCCGGTCGCCGGTTTTCACCAATGCAATGGGGCCACCGGCGGTGGCCTCGGGGGCCACGTGCAAGATCACAGTGCCAAAAGCCGTGCCCGACATCCGCGCATCAGAGATCCGCACGATATCGCGAATGCCCTGCTTTACCAGCTTGGCTGGCACCGGCATATCGCCGACCTCTGGCATGCCAGGATAGCCCTTGGGGCCACAGTGCTTCAGAACCAAAATGCTGTCTTTGGTCACCGGCAAATCATCACGATCAATATTGGCTTTCAATTCTTCGATGCTCTCGAACACATAGGCTTCGCCCTCATGCTCTAGCAAATGATCACTGGCTGCGGACGGCTTCACAATCGCACCATTTGGCGCAACATTCCCCCGTAGAACCCGCAAGCCCGCTGCGGGTTTCCGCGGTTCGTCATAGGCAAAGATCACATCCCGATTATAGCACTCGGCCTCTTCGTAGTAATGCGAGATATCCTTGCCCATAACCGTATTGGCTTTGCGCAGCTTGTGCTGGATCTCTTTCAGAACCACCGGCACCCCACCCGCATAGCAAAAATCTTCCATCAGGTATTTGCCCGACGGCATGCAATTCACCAACAGCGGGATCTCTCCGCCAATCTCAAAATCTTCCATCGAAAGATCAACACCAACACGGCCTGCAAGCGCCAACAGATGCACCACCGCATTTGTCGATCCCCCCAAAGCCGCATTTGCCAAGATCGCATTTTCAAAGCTTTCCTTGGTCAATACGTCCGACATTTTCAGATCTTCATCAACCATCTCGACGATACGTTTGCCTGTCATATGCGCCAGCGCCATGCGACGGGCATCCACCGCAGGCAAAGACCCGTTCATTGGCAAAGAAAGCCCCATCGCTTCGGAAATCGACGACATGGTAGAGGCGGTGCCCATGGTCATACACACGCCCTTAGACCGGCTCATGCCGGACTCGGTTGCCATGAAATCCTTGAGCGTCATGTCGCCGGCTTTCACGTCCATCGCAAATTTGCGCACATCCGTGCCAGAGCCCAGATCTTTGCCCTTCCACTTTCCGTTCAACATCGGGCCGGCCGACACAACGATCGCCGGCAAATCCACAGAGGCCGCCCCCATCAATTGACCCGGCGTGGTCTTGTCACACCCGCCCAGCAACACCACACCATCCATGCCATAGGCCCGGCAGGATTCCTCGACATCCATCGCCAGCAAATTGCGGAACAGCATGGCGGTTGGCTTCATCTGGGTTTCCCCCAGCGACATCACCGGAAACTCCACAGGAAAACCGCCTGCTTCCCAGACGCCGCGCTTTACCCCCTCGGCCAACTCGCGCAGACCAGAGTTACAAGGCGTCAGTTCTGACCAGGTGTTGCAAATGCCAATAACCGGACGCCCATCAAAGACATGATCTGGAAACCCCTGGTTCTTCATCCAGCTTCGGCGGATAAACCCATCTTTGTCCAGCATCCCGTACCAATCACGGTTGCGTCTCTTCTTGGTCATACCTTGGTTCCTTCAATCACCCACATGGTCCCCGGAAAACTCCAGGGCAGGGTCAGGCCGTGATTCATCAAATAAGCGCCGCTCACTTCAAGCGCTTCGGTTTTCAACAACGGGTTGCCCCGCGAAAGTTCAGGCGCATCAGCGCGGTTGATCAACTCAATCCGATATGTCGCATCTGCTGTCAAACGGGTAAGACACAGTGGGCGCGGTGCTATCTGCGCAGAGGTATCAGCTTTGCCTGCAAAGACCACAAAGCGCCCACCGCCCTCTGCCAGTTGCTGCTCGGCGATCACCGCTGGGTCGGCACTGTCCAACCGCAATATGTCTGCACCGATGGTCCAATGACGGTTGTCCTTCCACCACTGGGTGACCGATTTCAAAACAGCCACCTCATCGTCGGTCAGTTCCCTTGGGTCCATTTCAAACCCCATATGACGCTGGGCAGCCACCCACGCGCGATAGCGCATATCAAACACCCGCCCAGACGTATGGCATTCGCGCGGGCCAACATGGCTGCCGGTGACGGCCATCGGCAGGAAAATCGCTGCATTGTGCTGCATACGCAGCCGCTCTAGTGCGTCGTTAGAGTCAGACAACCAAACCCGATGTGTACGGCTGAGAATGCCAAAATCAATCCGCGCTCCGCCAGAGGCGCAGCTTTCGATTTCGACCTTTGGAAAGGCCTCGCGCAGCCGATCAATCAGCGCATAAGACCCCCGGGTCTGGGCCGCATCCGGCGAGGGCAGGACCCGGTTATGATCCCATTTGATATAGTCAATGTCATGGTCCCGCAGAACAGCACTGATCCGATCAAACAGGAATTCCCGCACCTCGGGCAGCGCCATGTTCAGTGCCTTTTGCTGACGCCCCAAAATCTGATCTTCGCCGCCCAGCGCCCAATCGGGATGCGCGCGGTGGATATTGGAATTCTCGTTGATCATCTCGGGCTCAAACCAAATGCCAAACGTCATACCCAAAGCGTGAATATGATCAATCAACGGCTTTAACCCATAGGGATATTTGCGCGGATCAACTTCCCAATCAGACAGCGCTTGGGTGTCGTCATCCCGTTCACCAAACCAACCGTCATCCAGCACAAAGCGCTCGGCACCCAAATCAGCGGCGCGACGGGCGATGTCTTTTAATTCGGGCAGGTTGTGATTGAAATAAACCGCTTCCCAGCAATTGTAATGCACCGGGCGCAGGCGATCCGCATCAGGCCATTGCACCACCCGGTCCCGCAAATGCCGCTGGAACGCAATCGCGCAACCATTGATGCCATCGTCGGAAAACATCGCGTATAGCTTGGCGGTTTTGAACTCTGTCTGCGCGGTCATTTCCACCCGTGTGGCATGCCCAAATTGAATCTGGCGACGGCCATCCGGCAACTCTTCGGCGGCCATACGGTGACCGCCCGACCACCCATAATGAAACGCATAGGCATGGCCAGAGGTATTCGTGGCCCCGCGGCATGGTACAATCAGACCCGGAAAATGCTCGTGACCGGTTCGCCCCGTGCGGTTTTCACGAAAGCGTATCCCCGCCGACCAAGGTGTGCGGTTCATCTGGAACTCACCACACCACCGACCCGCAAAATCAATCATCTCATCCGAGAATTGCGTTGCCGGAAACACAGGTGCTGACAACCAATGCAAATGCACCGGTGCCTCACTTTCGACCGCGGCCTGCGCCTCGATGACATGGGTGCGTTCATCAATCGCAAAACGGGCGGTATAGGTGAGTTTCTCGGCTTTGTCGCAAAACGTCAGCGTCAATTCACCGGGTTTTTGTTCCGCTTTGTCAAAACAAAATTTTGGCAGCAGCGGCATTCCGTTTGCGCCACGCAAACTCATCCCAGGCTGGCCGGGAAACGACCGCGTCGCCTCGGGGCATATGGACAGCTCTGGGTTTTGATCCAGCATACCGCCCGTTACATCAATCATCTGCGCTTGATAAAGCGTGGTCAGATTTTCGGTATCAGAAAGCCTTGGCCCCCAATAGACCACCTCAGCGAGGTGGTCATTTTGGGACCCAAGAACAAGCGTTTGACGCGAGTCATCAAGACGCCAACATCGGATCATTTAACAGCTCCTAAGGTGAGGCCTGCGATAAAGTGCTTTTGCATCAGAAAGAACATCGCAACCGGCGGCAAGGCGGCGACAATAGATCCGGCACTCATCAGGTGATACGCAGCCCGGTATTGCGCATTAAAGCTTGTGATCCCTGCGGTGACCGGCTGGCTTTCAACGCCTTGGGTCAACACAATCGCCCAAAAGAAATCATTCCAGATAAAGGTAAAGATCAGCACCGCCATCGCGGCCAATGCAGGCTTCATCAGCGGCAGCACCACATACCAAAAGATCCGCCATTCCGCGACGCCTTCAACCCGGGCCACCTCGATCAGATCAAACGGCAACGCACGAATAAAGTTCCGCATGAACAGGGTACAAAACCCGGTTTGGAATGCGATGTGAAATAACACAAGTCCCGGAATGGTATTATACAGGCCCAAATCCAATGTCAGGTCACGCACCGGTACCATCAGAATCTGGAAAGGCACAAAGTTACCCGCCACAAACAGGAAAAAGATCCAAAGGTTCGATCTGAACTTATAAACCCCCAGGGCAAATCCTGTCATCGAAGACAGGATCACACAGCCGATCATGGTGGGCACTGTGATCATCACAGAATTCAGCATATAGCGCGGCATATCCGAGGCAAAGAACACCTTGCCATAGTTTGTCGCAAACTCAAATGACGTCGGGAGTCCCCAGTAGTTGCCTGTGGTGAAATCCGCGCCGGGCTTGATAGAAAACACCGCAACCGCCAACAGCGGCAAAAGCCACAAAATCAAGGCGACGGGCAAAAGCGCTTGGTAAGAAAGTTGCCAACTGCGCGAGGTTTTATCGATAGGTGTCGGGAACATATCAGCGCCCTCCCTTGTCGTCTTGGTACATCGAGTACAGGAAATACGCGATAAAGCAGAGCATGATCAGGAACAGAACCACCGCGATAGAGGCACCATAGCCCATGCGGAAACCGTATTCTGACAGCGCCACTTCAAACATATAAAACGAGAGCACGCGGCTTTCGCCAAACGGGCCACCATTGGTCATGATCGAAATCAGATCAAACGACCGCAAGGCCCCAATGATAGTGACAACAAAGGCAATGAACGTCGCTGGCTTCAGTTGCGGTACAATAATGTGCCACAGCATGCGCCACCCCTTTGCCCCATCCAGACGCGCGGCCTCGATCTGTTCAGGATCAACGGCGTTTAATCCGGTCAGATACAAGATCATGCAATAGGCCGTTTGCGGCCACAGACCCGCAGCGATAATGCCATAGGTCACAAACCGTTCATCCCCCAGTACATTGATTGGACTGATGCCAAACACCCCAAGGAATTGATTGAGCAAACCAAAGCTTGGGTCATAAAACCAGGTGAACACCAGACCCACAACGACCTGAGAAATCACGAAGGGGAAGAAGAACAGCGATTTATAAAGGCGGATGCCCGTGACGGTCTGGTTCAAAAACAAGGCAATGAACAGGCCTGCCGGAATCGCCAAAAGATATAGAACCAGCCAGATCAGGTTGTTGCGCAAAGAGGTATAAAACGCGTCATCCCAATACAGTTCTTCGTAATTTTCAAGACCAACCCAAGTGGCCTCGCCCAACCCATCCCAGTCATAGAAAGAGACGTTGATCGACGAAAAAATCGGGTAAATTACATACAGCAGAAAGAAGGCGACACCGGGCAAAAGGAACAGCCAAGGGGTGACAGCAATCTCATTCCGCTTGTACCACGAGGTATGCTTCGCGGTTTCGGTGGATGAAGACATAGTCATTCTCCGATATGTGAGGGATTCACAGCCAGAATTGCCAAGGTCGTCGAAAGTTGCAAGACCTGCATTCTCTGCGAATTTTCAGAGAAAAAGGCGCAACAATCAGATGCTGCGCCTTTCAAAGTTCGCTTATTTATAGATACGCTTTGCAGTACGATCCAGACGCGCCAGGATTTTATCCAGGTTGTCAGGTTTCACCATGAACTCTTGGAAACCTTCCATCGCTGCACTCGCCATTTGTGCTTCTGTATCGCGATCAAAGAACTGCGCAACACCGCCAGGGCTGTTGGACGACAGCATCGCGAAACCTTCCTTCAAGAACTTATCGTCATCAACAGACGACTTTGCGTTCACAGGCAACTGACCCAGGTTTTCCCCATTATTGATCAGCGTCTGATTGTCGGCAGATACAACAAACTTCAAGAACGCTTTCGCGGCTTCCTTGTTCTTTGCTCCTGATGGGATGTGGAACGTATCGGTTGGCGCATCTTCCGCCAAGGCAATACCAGGTGTGATTTCTGGAAATTGATAGAAATCCAATTTGGAGTCATCCAAGCCAGCTTCGCGCAAAGGCGCGACTGCAAAGTTCCCTTTCAGGATCGCTGCCGCGTCACCAGAAACGATAAACGGCAGAGATTCTTGCCAGCTGTAGGCTGTATGGTTGTCAACAAATGCACCCATATCGATCAGCGCACGCCAGTTCGCAAAGGTCGCTTTCACACCGTCGTCTGTCCAAGGGATTTCGCCGCCTGTCAGCTTCGCATGATAATCGTAGCCGTTGGTGCGCATGTTCAGATAGTCAAACCATCCGCTTGTGGTCCAATAGTTCTTTGAGCCCAAAGTATAGCACTTACGACCAGAATCGATGATGGCCTGACAGTTAGACTTCATCTCATCAAAGTTCGCGGGCTCGTTCAGGCCCAGCTCTTCATAGATGTCTTTGCGGTAATAAACACCCCATTGGTAGTAAGTATAGGGTACACCCCACTGCTTTCCGTCCAAAGTCATCGCACCTTTGGTTGAGGCAAGATCAGCCATTTCAGGCTCTGCCCAAACATCGGAAATGTCTTCAAACAGACCTGCATCGACATAGGGCTTCATGCGGTTTGCCGCATACCAGTTCGCAACGTCAGGTGCATTGGCTGTCAAAAAGTTACGGATCTGCGTTTTGTAACCTTCGCGGTCAATCACCGTCAGTTCAATATTCAGATCTGGATGCATTGCGCCGAAACGCTCGACCATGCCTTCCATCACCGCACGTGGTGCCGGGTTAGACATATCCGAGAAAATGACAAGATCGCCCGAAAGTTTGGCGTGACTGCCCGCAAAGGCACCGGTCGTCAGAGCAACAGTAGCAGCAAGCGTCGCCAAGATGGACTTTGAATTAAGGACCATGGTTTTCCTCCCCATATATGGTTCCAAATAGTGAGACCAAGTTTTAACTATTGAAAACAATGCGACGAGTCCCTAGGGTTGTCAACAAGTTTCGACTGGGTACAACCGTCGAGACTTAGGAGGAGATTAGAATGACTAAGCCGGAAAAAAAGGACGGCACGGTCGGTAAGGCTTTGGAAATATTGGATTTGGTCGCAGAGGTAGGGCGCCCAGTTCGGTTTTCAGAATTGCTCGCAACCAGCCGACATCCAAAGGCGACCCTGTATCGGTTCCTGCAAACCCTGACGAATCAGGGCATGCTTTCCTATGACGAGGAAAAGCAAACCTATGCGATGGGGCTGCGTCTGGTGCGCCTGGCCCATGCGGCTTGGCAAAACTTTTCCTTGGCCCCGGTCTCTGCCAGTGTCCTGGATCACCTAGAGCAAGAAATCGGTGAAACCATCCATTTGGCACAAATGGAAAACGGTCAGGTGCTGTTTGTCGACAAACGTCGATCTTCGGTGTTGTTTGAAACACTGGCGCAAACTGGGCGCATTGCACCAGCGCATTGCACAGGCGTTGGCAAAGTGATCTTGGCCTATATGTCACCCGAACGCCTTGAACGCGCCCTGCGCCAACAGGCGTTTGTACAATATACCGCCGCGACGCACAGCGATCGCGAAAGCCTCATCAAAGAATTCGATGAAATTCGCGCAACGGGTTTTGCCTTTGACCGCGAAGAACACGAACAAGGCATCATTTCAATTGCAGCCCCAATTCTTCTAAACAATGGCCGCGTTGTCGGGTCCGTCTCTGTGGCCACGTCGACCACCCGCTTTTCACTCAAAGATCTAGAAGAATTCAAACCCGCGCTTCTCAATGCAACTCAAAAGATCGGTGAGGCCGCCACAACGTGGCAGTACCCCTCACTCAGCTAAAATGGGAGATCAGCTTTAATGTCAGGTGTTGAGCTAACGAACGTCATCAAGAAATATGGTGAAACTCAGGTCATCCACGGGGTGGATCTGAAAATTGAAGAAGGCGAGTTTTGCGTCTTCGTTGGTCCCTCGGGCTGTGGCAAATCCACACTGCTGCGTATGGTGGCTGGTCTTGAGGAAACGACCGGCGGTAAAATCACCATCGGTGCCAGCGATGTGACCCATGCCGACCCATCCGAGCGCGGCGTGGCCATGGTGTTCCAGACCTATGCGCTTTACCCGCATATGACCGTCGAAGAGAATATGGGCTTTGGCCTAAGAATGAATGGCGTGCCCAAGGCGGAAATCACCCGCAAGGTCAGCGAAGCCAGCCAAATCTTGCAGCTGGACGAATACCTAAAACGCAAACCCAAAGCCCTGTCTGGTGGCCAGCGTCAACGCGTGGCCATTGGCCGTGCCATTGTTCGTGGTCCCGAAGTCTTTTTGTTTGATGAACCCCTGTCCAACCTAGACGCTGAATTGCGCGTCGATATGCGCGTCGAAATTGCCCGCCTGCACAGCGAAATTGGCGCAACCATGATCTATGTGACCCACGATCAGGTCGAAGCGATGACCTTGGCAGACAAAATCGTTGTGCTGCGCGCCGGTCACATCGAACAAGTTGGCGCCCCAATGGATCTGTTCCGCGACCCAGACAACAAATTCGTGGCGGGCTTCATTGGCTCTCCGTCCATGAATTTTTTGAATGGCATTGTGCAAGACGGCAAAGTCCGCGTCCCGGCGCTGGATGATGAATTGATTGACACATCCGTCACCCTGCCAGCTGACGGCAGTGACATTCTGGTTGGCATGCGCCCGCAGCACCTGTCAGTGTCAGCATCTGACACCTCGGGCATCAAAGTAGATCTGGCAGAACAGCTTGGGGGCGTGTCTTACGAATACCTACGCGCTGCCACCGGTGAACGTGTTGTCGTCGAATCCAAAGAAGAAGACGTTCTGCCAAAGGGGGCCATGGTCAAAGTTGCCTTCAATACGGAAAAGGTCATGTTCTTTGACGCTCAAACCGAGCTGCGCATTCGTTAAGCCAAGTTTATTTTTGAAAACGCCCATGCCTCTGCGCGGGCGTTTTTTATTTGCCCTGCGGCGGGACCCACGCTCTCGTCGAATCCAACGAATCGTACGTTTCAGCCCCTCAAACGTACAAATTGTACAAATAACGCTTTGTTACGGCAGCGATCTGCGGTGACGCAAAACAGACGGTCTGGCGGCCAGATCAAAGCGCGCGCGCCTTGCCATCTTCATCAAGCGCCACAAAAATAAATCGTGCTTGGGTAACGGTTTCTGAATGGCTTTGATCCCGCCGCCGCCGCAAAGCTTGGATCTGTATGCTCATCGACGACCGGCCGGTTTTGATAAGATCCGCATAGATCGAAACCTCATCGCCAACCCGCACCGGGCGCACAAATTGCATGCCATCCACCGCCACCGTTGAACATCGCCCACGGGCGATTTTGGCAGCCAAATTGCCCGCAGCCAGGTCCATCTGCCCCATCAACCAGCCACCAAAAATATCGCCGGCGGGGTTGGTATCTGAAGGCATCGCAATGGTTCGGATCACCAATTCCCCTTGGATTTCAGACTGTTCGCCGTCTTTCTCGTCTGTCATATCTTTACCCTGTTCGCTATTTTTGTTGGTTTTACTACCCAAAGGCCGCTGCCAAATTTGGTGGCAAATCAAACTCTGTCAAAACCCGTGCGCGACCCTCTGCTGACATTTTTCGGGCAGTTTTTTCAACAATCCGCTGCACCTTGTCATCCGGGTGTTTTGCCGCAAATGGTGCGAAATACCACTTGAGAAACACAAAGCAGATCACATCCTCCAGTGATTGCACCAATTCATTGCGCTTGATGCCTTCCTTGCGCAGCATCTTTTCGGTTTCGTCAATGTCTCCGGCCTCATATCCGGCTTTCGACATAAAACCCGCAACGGTTTTGGCATGATGCGCTGCCAAATCTTTCCGCCAGGTCAAATACCCGGCACGCCCCTCTGGATAGTCAGCCCGCAGCAACACCCACCGTTCGACATGCTGCCCCCTTGCCGCTATTTGCAATGTTTCCAATGCGTTAGGGAACAACCTAGCGCATTCTTCGCTCATCCTCTGACCATACAACAGGGCCTCAGGCTGCCCCTCATCTTCCCGGGGATCTTTGGCATTTGCAGTGTCAATGTCTGAGAGAACCTGCTGTAGGCGTTCGGTCATTTTGGCGTTCCTTTTGAATTCTGGGCGCTTTTTTTCCAGCGTAACACGCGATTTTGACTTCTCCCAGCGCCCAAAAGCGCAAATATTCATCGTTTTGCGCCTGTTTTTGCGCAATTCCCCCATAGCTTAAGATTGAAACCAAACCGGCGAACCCGTAGATCGGGGGGGATCCGAACATTGAGGCTAACATGGCAAACCATCTTTTTAAGGGCGACCTGCCCGACGGGCTTAACCTTGGACCAATCGTAGCAATCGATTGTGAAACCATGGGTTTGAACCCACATCGCGACCGCCTATGCGTCGTACAATTGTCAGGCGGAGACGGCGAAGCCTATTTGGTACAGATCGAAAAAGGCCAAACCGAAGCCCCCAATCTTTGCAAGATGCTTGAAGACCCCAATGTGTTGAAGCTGTTTCACTTTGGGCGGTTTGACATTGCTGCCATGTTCAACGCCTTTGGGGCCCTAACAGCCCCTGTCTATTGCACAAAAATTGCTTCTAAACTGATCCGCACCTATACGGACCGACATGGGCTTAAGAACCTGCTGCAAGAGCTTTTGAACATCGACATTTCAAAGCAACAGCAAATGAGTGATTGGGGTACAGAAACCCTCAGCGAAGCCCAGCTGACGTATGCCGCAAGCGATGTGTTGTACCTGCACGAATTGCGCGAAAAGCTGAACCAGCGGCTAGAACGCGAAGGTCGCGCAGAGTTGGCGCAGGCTTGTTTTGATTTTCTGCCAACTCGGGCCAAACTGGATCTCGCTGGCTGGCCCGAAACAGATATATTTGCGCATTGATTCAATGGGGCGACGTGGATTGACATATTCAACGGTGATTGCCTGGCTGAAAGTGTTGCTGCCACTGGTTGCGCTGATGCTTTTGTCGACCATGTTCCTGTTTGCGCGTTCGGTTGTGCCAACCAGCTCTATTCCCTTTGCCAAAAGCGAACTTGAAGAACGCGCGCGCGATCAACGTATCAGCGCCCCGTTTTTTGCAGGGCAAACCTTGGCCGGTGATTCAATCGCTATCACGGCGCATTCTGCCAAACCTGATTTGGACAATCCACGCATGACGCACGCGGCAGAAATTTCTGCGCAGTTGGATTTTACAGATGGGTCAACGGTGGCCTTTGCATCGGACGCCGCAACCATCGACAACTTGACCCTAGGCGCAACTCTGCAAGGTCACGTGATGATTGAATCCACCACCGGCTATACCATCACCACCCAAGAATTGCTGATTAATATGGACACGGGCACAGCCAACGCACCGCAAGAAATCGCCGGGTCTGGGCCTGCGGGTCAATTTCGCGCCGGTGGCATGCAAATGTCACACACCGACGATGGGACCCGCACGCGTTTCCTTTTCACTAATGGCGTGAACCTGCTATACACGCCGCAGTAAATACATGAGGTCTGCTTTGTTTGGTTTAAAGACGATTGGTTTTGCATTGTTGGTGGCCCTTCCGGCCAACCTGTCAGCGCAGGAATTCAAAGTTGATTTTGGCATTGCAACGCAAGACCCGAGCGCCCCCGTCGAAGTCTCTGCTGATAGCCTATCGGTTGATCAAGAAACCGGCAGCGCCGCCTTTCAGGGCAATGTAGAGATCAGCCAAGGCGAAATGCGCATGCAAGCCCCCTTGGTTAATGTTTTCTACACTGCAGATGCGAATGGTATTGACCGGTTGGTTGGCTCTGGCGGGGTGTTTATAATCAGTGGCAAAGACACCGCCAAATCAGATGATGCAGAATATGATGTCGACAGCGGATTGATCCATATGTCCGGCAGCGTCGAATTGGTTCAAGGGATCAATTCGATCACCTCTGAACGCATGACGGTAAATTTGAATAACTCGACGGCAGAACTGCATGGCCGCGTACGGACCGTTTTGCGGCCAAAGGCAAACTGATGACCCAACCCAAACTTGAGGTCACCGAGGGCTCGTCGGGCCTGCGCGTTGAAAACCTGCGCAAAAGCTATCGCAAACGCGTGGTCATACGCGATGTTGGGCTAGAGCTAAAACGTGGTGAAGTGGTCGCGCTTTTGGGGCCAAATGGCAGCGGTAAAACCACATCGTTTTATGCAATTGCCGGTTTGGTTGTACCCGAAGGTGGACACGTCTTGATCGACGGTGTTGATGTGACCACGATGCCAATGTATCGGCGCGCCAAATTGGGCATTGGGTACTTACCTCAGGAAATGTCAATTTTTCGCGGCCTCAATGTCGAAGACAATATCATGGCGATCTTAGATATCGCTCAAAAAGACCGGCACAAACGTCGCGAGCGACTGGAAGAATTGCTGTCTGAGTTTTCCATCGAGCATCTGCGCCGTGCCCCTGCCTTGGCCCTGTCTGGTGGCGAACGTCGCCGTGTCGAAATCGCACGTTGCCTTGCGGCAGACCCAAAATACCTGTTGCTCGACGAACCCTTTGCCGGGGTAGATCCGATCTCGGTTGGCGATATCCGTCATTTGGTTTCAGACCTTAAGAAACGTGGCATCGGGGTGCTGATCACCGATCACAATGTACGCGAAACCCTCGAAATCGTGGACCGGGCCTATATTTTGCATGACGGCAAAGTGCTGATGTCAGGAAGCCCGGACGAAGTTGTAGAAAATGAGAACGTACGTCGCGTGTATTTGGGTGACAGTTTTCGCATTTCATAAATCGCGCCGTTGAATCAGCCAATTTTAGCTTAAGTTTGCGCCAGATCATTGACAATCTTAGCATTGCCTGCCCCAATGGATACATGACGCATGTGACCTTCGCTTTGCTTAACATGTCGCCTCTTATTGAAGGGGCCAATTGCCGCAAACCGAAACACACGTCTAATAGCTACATTCTGATCTAAAAAACCTAAACGCCTAAGTGCTTATTAGGTGTGATCAGCTATGTTCCAACTAAAGGAGACAGGATGCGCTACCAAATTACCGGAAAACAAATCGACATTGGCGAATCCCTACAAAAGCATGTTCAAGACGAATTGAATGGCGTTGTGGGCAAGTATGCCGAGAGGCCAACCGACGCCGGAGTCGTCTTTTCGAAAAGCGCTCATGAATACGTTTGTGAAACAACAGTCCACCTTTCTACAGGGTTGACAGCTCAGGCCAAAGGCCGTGCGACTGAAATTTATGCCGCTTTTGAAAACTGCAGCGACAAAATGGAAAAGCAGCTGCGCCGATATAAACGCCGGCTAAAAGACCATCACAAAGACCGGTCAGAACCGGTTGAACTTTCAGGTGCGGCATCTTATATCCTCGCCACTGAAAGCGCAGCCAGCGAGCCAGAACCGGAAACCCTGCAGCCCATTATTGTGGCGGAAATGCAGACACAAATTCCGGCCTTGTCTGTTGGCGAAGCTGTCATGCAGATGGAGCTGGCTGAGGCACCTGTATTGGTGTTTCGCAATGAGGGAAAAAACGGGCTAAATGTTGTCTATCGCCGCGAAGATGGCAACATAGGCTGGATTGACCCGCAATAACCGGAATAGGGCATAGGCCCTGTCCAAGGACACAGGCACAATGGACCTTTCAATGATCCTTAGCCCAGAGGCAGTCAAAGTCGTTTCGGCTGCCTCCAGCAAAAAGCGTTTGCTGCAAGAATTTGGTGATCTTGCAGCGACAGCCTATGGGCTGGACAGTTCTCGTGTTGTGGAAGCTTTGCAAGAGCGTGAAGGGCTTGGCCCAACGGGTGTCGGCAAGGGCTTGGCATTGCCGCACGCCCGACTTCAAGACCTGAAAGGCGTGACCGGGGCCTTTATCTTGCTGGAAAAACCAGTGGATTTCAATTCAGTAGACCGCCAACTGGTTGATTTGGCCTTTGCATTGTTTGCGCCTCATGACGCAGGTGTTGAACATTTGAAAGCTTTGGCCCATGTCTCGCGTACCTTGCGCGAACAAAGCATTTGCACCAAGCTGCGGGCAAATCCCGAAGCCTCGACACTCTATGCAATTTTGACCGAAGCAGATTCAGTTCAAGCGGCCTAGTCCCACAAAATCAACGCCAATTCTCAAATCCAAATGTGACGTAGTCCCGCTGATAAGCCTCGCGGGTCAAGGCTTCGATAGCATCATCATAGATGTCATCCAATGCAAACGGATAGCGATCAGATCCCGCTGCGAAGCGAGGGGCATCTGCACATCCAACTTGCTGCGCCAAAGCCGCAAGTCCTGCTTCGGACTCCGCTTCACGCAGGATCACATCTGGCAAGGCAAATGCGGAAAACCCGGTCACAATACTGGCCTGCGAGGCCCAAAACGCATCTTGGCGAATCGCGGTTTGCCCGACCAAGTTTGCGCGCACAAACCTTAGGTATTCAGCAAACGCCACGCGGTGGGCATTGGTGTCATAAAGCACATCAGGCAAGGTTTCTGGTATGGGCAAGCCGTAGCGATTGCGCAAGGTGCGGCGGATCTTGTTATAGCTGCCAGCCCCCGTCGACAGAATTTTTGTACAAAAGGCGTGATACGCACGGGCCACCGGGTGGCGCAGCACGCAAAAAGCGCGATGTGGCTGATGTCCGCGTTTCCAATGACGCAGCTGCTTTTGGTTCATTTTCGTCACCAAACCATCCAGCGTCGTACCATCAAGCTCGGCCAACCACATTGCAATATCCTGTTCTGGACCTCCCGCAATTGGCAAAAACATCAAACCCGTATCTGGGGCCGCCACATATGACGGCACCGCAGCGCCCCGGCGAGGTTCAAAATTTGGCGTTCGTGACAAATTAAACTGATCCAAATCCGAGATGGCCGCGGGAATGGCCTCAAAATTTGCGACTTTATCAGAGATGTGGCTGGGGTTTTGCCGCTTCAATTTGCTGTCCAGCGCGTCAATACGACCAGAAACACCCAGGTATTTCGCCAATCCATTCATCACGTCGACATCTTGTAGATCTTCGTAAGCCACATAGAATGCTGTTTGTCCCGCGCGCTGCAAACTGTTCATCAAAAACACCTGAAATGCCTGCAATTTGGCGACATGCGCGGTGAACTCTTCCCCGTCAAACACAACCTGACTGTCTTTGCGTTTGCGCACGTCAGTCAATTTCCATTGTCCGGTGGCCTGTGCAATTTTCCAACTGACATAGCTGTCCATTGGGTTACGCGTCAGGATGATCTTGGCACAGCGCGGGTCCTGTAAACAGCTTTCTAAAATGCGCGGGTCATGGTCGTGAAAAAAACGAAAGCCGCCCAAAGCCGCAGGATCGGCTTTGATCGCATCCAACAGAGCCTGTGGATCAGCCTCACGTTCCGCCAGATCCACATCTAAAATGCTGTCCCGATTTGGGTAACCGATGAAATGTGGGTTGAACGCCTCGCCGTGGCAGGCCAGCCCATCAATTGCATTGATATTGGCCTCTAAAAAGTTAGAGCCGGTGCGCATTTCAGCAAAAACTACGAAATAGTCAAATGTGTCAGGCATTCAGGTCACTGTACCAAATAGGGTTTGCGCGGCGGTTTGCCGTCGCTGGTTTCGCTGGAAGTCACCGAGAAATCCCCCATAAGATATGGGTGCATGCCTTGGTTCTTTAGATTTTGCAGAAATTGGCCAAAACCCGTCAAATCCGTCATGCGCGGGGCCGCGGCCAAACGGCGCTGATTTTGCACCCCAATTTCGTCAATTACGGTTTGCAACGGCTCCATCGGGGCCTCGATAAATTCCGCCATTGTCCAGATGCGCACACGCGCCTTTGCCCAAGGCGAACGCATCACGTCCAAAAAGTCAGATTCAATTTTTTGCAATTTCGCGGCCTGCTTTCGGATCTCTGCAAAATTCCGGTTGGATTTGAACAATGGAATCGCCCATGCCCCGGAAATAATAGAGATCTGCGCATTCGGATCCTTGGCCATGAACCAATTATTGGCCTGAATATCACCCGGCCCATATTGAAAACACTGACGCGCGCCACGCGTGTTCCAGATGAGGTTGGTCAAAAATCCCTGCGGGTTATGATCGCGTAACTTTGCACTGTCAGACAGGGCACCATTGATGATTTTTTGTCCCCCGGCAAATTCAGCTCGATCAGGGGCAAATAGGTGTCCATGCACCTGACAGCCTGATGCCGCGGCCAGCCATGTGTCAAAATCCTCAAAAAGCTCGGCGAAGCCTTGGAAAACCGAATACGGAGCAGCAGAGACGCCGTTCTCCCAATATTGGTCCAAAAAGCGCGACTGCATATACAGCCCTGCGCGCCCGATTGTGCGACGCTCGGTGGCTTTGGCAAAAATGCGGTCAATTTTAGCTGGGTTTGGCTCTGCAAGGTGAGGTTCACGTGGCCTCTGGTCCAGAAATGCGTGATAAAGTCGCTCGGCACGTGGCCAGATCTTGCGCGCCACAAAACAGTCAGACCGCCGCAACAATTGCAGATGGTCATCATAGAAAATATGCGGCTTACCCTGGTAATCAAATTTCGACAGTGTCAGGGACCGACTTTCGATACTTGTCGAATAAAGCCGCGCCAAGGACTGAAAATAGCTTTCGTCTGGGATCCAAACTTTTTTAAAGTATTTATCATAGATCGCGCGGTCTGGATCTTGCAAGATCGCCGACAAGGTCTGGCGTGTCAGACACCACCACTGCGACCCCATATGCGGCACCAATCCCTTGGGTTTGACTCGCTTAAACTTCAATATCCGTTGAAGATCGACATATTTATCAAATAGATAACGATTTTTTTTCCACGAAAATGGAAACCGTAATGTAAAGCGTTCAGCTTCTAGCCCGCCAACCGTCCATGGCACATCCGCTGTGGTGGCGCTTTCAATAAAGTCAGTCCTGGGTCTTGCATCAAGATAAGAGATCAGCTCGGAAACGGGCCGCAGCGGCAAACAGGACCCAGAGGTCAAAAACACATGTCGCACCTGCTCAAAGGACTCTAGCATCAGCTCGGCGGCAGATTGCGACGCGGCCACCAAACCCCACATGCCCCATTCACATTTATGTCGCTTGCAAAATCGCACCGAAGGGGCATCAACTAGTTTCGCTTTAAAGGCTTTAAACGTCTGCCGATCGACCGCTGCATCGACGTGAATTACCACGGGACATTCAAAGGCGACCCAATGGCGCGCCACCTGTTCTGCCCTTTTCAGATCCGAATGCACAAGCATCAATACACCCAGTGTCATGCCCAGTTTCCTTTGGACATCAGACCCAGAATTTCCAACTGACGCCAGTTGATGTATTTTTCGGACCATTTACACCAAAGGTCGGGATTGTCCTTTAGCTGGGCGGCATAGGCCGAATATTCGGCGCTGTTGGCATAGTGCTGTTTGCGCGACAGTTCTTCGGCTGCCTTGGCGGCAAAAGTATCTAAAAATTTTGCGTGCAAAAGAATGCCACTTGCCTTTTCACCACCCCACTTTTCATAGGTCAGGTTCAAACCGCGTGGCAGCAAATTATGCGTCGAGCTGACGTAGGTATATTCACGATCCCACTTCACCAGCGGGATCTTGTTCAATGCAGGTGCTTTTTTGGGTTTGTCCGCAAAAAAGGCCCGCGCCCTTGGCCCCCCTTGGATCCACAAGTTGCCATATTGGGGATTCTTGGCGATTGTATAATTCCCAGCATCAAACCACGCGGCGATTTCCATTGGATTTTGCCCAGGCGCATAAGGGAATTCATCAAGCTTTCCCTTGGGGTACATATCCAGCAACATGGCTGAAAAACTGCGCAGCGAAGAATTGTCCAGCCAATCAGTTAGTGCCCGAATGGGCCGACTGTCACAGAATGGGTAAACAAAAAACTCATCCGGATCAACAACCAGCGTCCAGTGGCCATGCGCATATTTTCGTTTGATCCAATTCATCCAATCCACGCCAAAATTCGCGGATTTATAGCTGTTTTTGGTGAACCAAACTGAGACATCCGGCATATCGCCGATAAGATCCATCAACCCATCGGTGCTGTCATTGTCCACAAACAGGAAATGATTGACCCCTAAATCGCGGTAGTATTGCAGAAAATACGGCATGCGAATGGCTTCGTTCCGAATGGTAGAAACCAAAAGGATGTCGTCTTTTTGAATGCGCCCGGTATTGTCTTGCTTGCATCGCAACTGTCTGGATTTGCGAACCGAGCGAACAATGCGTCGCTTGCGGCTCAGGCGCATCCGATATGAGTCCAAAAGGCTCACGACTGTTCCTCACGAAGTTGATGCCGAAGCACTGCGTTGTATCGGATCTGCTGACCGATTTATTTTGCTCGTTTCACGACAATATGTCACAAAATTCTTCATGAAATCAATGAATTTAGATCGCGTTACACTGCGCGTTAATTTCACTTAAAACTTAAGTCTCACTTTCAACTTTTGCGTGTGGTTTCCCAGCCTCCGCCATGCATCAAACCCAGTTTTTCCAGCTGCGTCGGGCCTTGATATCGAACAGATCCTTGATGCAACAAGACTGGATCAGCAATGAGCTTGTCATAGTAATCGTTAAAATCCGCTGGCGTATGAAAATGCTGCGCCCGTTGCTTCTCTGTTTCCGATTTGGAAACAGCTTCTGGCAGGAATTTTGTATGTAACAACACGCCAGAGGGATGAAGCCCGCCCGGACCATCATAGCTGTGGTTCATCTTGGGCGGCAGCATTGAATGGCAGGAATTCACATAGGCATAGCCGCGCTGCCATTTGACCAAGGGCAATTTGTTCAATGTTGGCGACCGCTGCGGCCGATCCTGAAAAAACATCCTTTCACGCGCCCCCCCCTGAACCCACAGGTTTTGTAGAGGAAACTGTCGAGATGCGCGAAATGGGCCGGGGTCAAACCAACTCAGGACCTCTGTTGGGTTCTGGCCAGGCCTATAGATACCCTTGCTTAAGGCACCCTTTGGATAAAGATCCAGCATCAGTGCCCCAAAGGCATCAATACCCTGCCCATCCAACCAAAGGGTCAAATCAGCAAGGTCACGCGTCTCATAATCCTTGTAGACAAGCAATTCATCGACATCAGCCATCAAACACCAGTGCCCAACCGCATATTTCATCTGCAAATAGGTCAGCCAATCAAGTCCAAAACGCGCGTCGCGGTAACTGGCAGGGGTGGACCACAGCGAAACATCTGGTTGGGTCGCCAAATAGTCCGCGCTTCCGTCATCACTGTTGTTATCGACGCAAAGAAAATGCCCGACGCCCAACGCACGATAGTGCTGCAGAAAAAATGGCAATCGTGTCAACTCATTGCGTAAGACGCAGACCGCCAGCACCATATCACGTTGTAGCAAACCGGTTCGATCACAGATGGCATGCAATTGGCGGCGCGCCCGAAACGAACGCCACAATAGCCGACGCCGTTTTAGGCGCATGCGGTATGCGGTCAAAATTTCATTTGGCGACATCTAAACGGCTCCTTGGCACGGCATGTCCTTTCATGACATGTAACGAGCGCTTGGCCAACAGTGCCATGCCCCGCTCTACTGCATAGGATTGCAGCCCCTATTGAGACATCGGCGTTGACATGGCATAGCAGTTCAATCCCTTGCGAAAATTGATGCGCCATGACCCTTTCAAAACGAATTTTCGACCTGACACTTGTGTTTTTGATGTTGCCGTTTTTGCTGCCTGTCATAATTGTCACAAGCATCACTGTATTGGTGATGCAAGGCAGGCCGATTTTTTATGTTTCAGAGCGGATGAAAACCGCTGACCAAGGATTTGCCTTGTGGAAATTCAGAACCATGACGGCGGACCACACCGATAGCGGTGCAAGTGGTGGTCACAAGTCGGCACGCATCACCCCTTTGGGACAAAAACTGCGCAAATTCCGGGTTGATGAGCTGCCACAGCTTTGGAACATTTTTCGCGGTGACATGTCGTATGTCGGGCCGCGCCCGCCTCTGCGTCGCTACGTTGAATTGCGACCTGATCTATACAAAAAGGTTCTGGAATGTCGGCCAGGGGTCACCGGGCTAGCGACGATCGTCTACAACAAAGAAGAAACCCGTCTATTACAAAGCAGCAAGACCAGTGCAGAAAATGAATCGATCTATTTAAACCGCTGCGTACCCCGCAAGGCCCATATTGATTTGATCTATAAAAGACATCAATCAGTTCTGTTGGATCTTTATATTATTATTGCCACGTTGAACAAACGACTGCGCGCGGCACCAAAACGCCCAAAACATTAACCACCGGCAGAGAATTGCCGATCTTTTCAGCATTTAGTTGAAATTTTCAATAGAAACAGCACACGCAAAAGTTGAGTATCAGTTGCCTTTGTCGTGCATTTATTCTAGCGTAGCTTGGCCATTCAGGCCCCAAACTACCGTTGAAATTTACATATGAAACATTCACGTCCCACTCTCAAAGGTGCTGAAATTAATCGCTTTATTTATCGACTATGCACGACCCTAAACCGCTCACAAAAGGGCGCTTTGCTGTTTGTTGTCGATCTTTCAATGATGATTCTGGCCTTCTGGGTTGCCCAAATCCTGACGCTTTCACAACCATTTTCGGCGCAAATATTGCTGCAAAACAGCATTTATCTGGTTCTCATACTGCCATTTGGCGCAGCAATTATTAGGTTTTTTAGCCTTCATCGAGTCAAATTGAACTCTTATGCGCTTCAAGGTGTTTCAGAAACGGCCACAGTCGCCACAGTGGTCGGGTTTTGCGGATTTATCTGTAACTTGCTTCCGGGAATTTCTCGTGACCTGCCCGTTGCAACTTTGGTGGTTTATGCGCTGACGTTTTTTGCCTTTTGCGTTGGTGCACGCATTGTATTGCGGCAAATGGTGATGCAGGCCTACAGCTCTGTTCGGACACGTAAAAAGGTATTAATCTACGGTGCCGGACAGACAGGCCAACAGCTGGCTGCCGCTTTGATGACTGATGATGCCTTCACCGCTTTTGCATTTATTGATGACAACACCGCCCTGCGTAAACTCACAATCAGCGGGTTGCGGGTTTATGCCCCCAATAGCATCGAAACTTTGGTGCGCCGCGAAAAGATAGACCGCGTTGTGATTGCGATGCCCTCTGCAACGCAATTCAAACTAAATCGCATAAGAAGCAGACTAAAAAACCTCGAATGTGAGGTGCTTGCTGTACCTTCTTTTGCTGAAATGGTTGTGAAAGGCAAAAACATCGCGCCAGACTTGCGCCCGGTCAAACTGTCTACATTACTTGGGCGTGACAAATTTGAAGCTGACATGCCACAGCAAGCCTTGGCATATAAAGACCGCTGCATTCTTGTGACCGGTGCTGGCGGGTCAATTGGCTCTGAATTATGCCGCCAAATTCTGGCCTGCCCGCCAAGCTGCCTTGTCCTGATCGAGCACAGCGAATTGGCGTTGTATCAAATCCAGGCAGAGTTGGAAGATCTGGCAAGTGGTGTGCCCATTATCGCGATTCTCGGTTCAGTGACCGATGCACCCTTGGTGCAAGAAGCCATGGAAACATACGATATTGATGTTGTGTTACATGCAGCGGCATATAAGCATGTGCCGCTGGTCGAACAAAACTGCCTTCAAGGATTGCAAAACAATGTGCTGGGGACACGTATTGTTGCCGAAGCTGCGCGCGTTGCGGGTGTCGAACGGTTTATCCTTATTTCCTCTGATAAAGCTGTGCGACCAACCTCATTCATGGGGGCCTCAAAGCGGCTTGCCGAAATGGTCATCCAAGACCTAGCCACACGCAGCACAACAACCCGGTTTGCGATGGTGCGATTTGGCAATGTTCTTGGGTCTTCTGGCTCTGTCATCCCGCTCTTTGAAAAGCAAATTCGCCGCGGCGGTCCATTGACGGTAACCCATTCTGATGTCACGCGTTATTTCATGACCATCCCCGAGGCCGTGCGGTTGGTATTGTTGGCCGGGGCATATTCACGCGGCGGCGATGTCTTTGTTTTAGACATGGGAAAACCTGTTTTGATCTATGATGTGGCCCGCCAAATGATCGAAGGTGCAGGGTTCAAAGTGCGCGACGAGGCGACACCGGACGGAGACATCGAAATTGAGTTCATTGGCATGCGCCCAGGCGAAAAAATGCATGAAGAGCTGCTGATCGGCAAAGACATGCTGACCACGCCACACCCAAAAATTTTGCGCGCCCAGGAATTCCATCCTTCAGAAATCGAAGTCGCAAATATTTTGCAAGAATTGCGCAAAGCCATCGAGTTGCGCAACGACGAACAAGCCCGGCAAGTCATTCACAAATGGGTAGAGGCCAACTTTGAAAACCAGGACAGCGCCAGCCTGGTGAACCAATAAAAAAGCGGGCTCTTAAAAGCCCGCCTTTGTCACACTTGGTAAATTCCGCTTAGGCTTTCTTCAGCTCTACGCTGGGTGCGTAGGCAATAAAGAACGGGTTCGCGAAGTCGTCTTTGCCATAGGTCAACGGCGTGTGGTCATCAAAGCGCACCACATCCCCACCAGCGCCCAACAAAACCGCATGGCCGGCCGCGGTGTCCCATTCCATGGTGCGGCCAACACGCGGGTAGATATCCGCCTCGCCCGTCGCAACCAAACAGAACTTTAGCGATGAACCGGCGCTTTTGCTGTCTTTGACGTTGTATTTGTTGATATAATCTTCGGTGGCCTGATCGCGATGTGATTTCGAAGCAACGATCATCAAACCGGCGTTGTCAGCTTCTGACACATTGATATCAGAGGTTGCTCCGATGGTATTCACCGCAAAATCACCGGTTTCTTCGACAGATTGCCCATTGGCCAATGTAAAGAACATGCGATCTTTTGCAGGGGCATAGACAACACCACGTTGTGGCACGCCCTTCTCGACATAAGCGATGTTGACTGTAAAATCGCCGCGGCGATGGATGAATTCCTTTGTGCCATCCAGCGGATCGACAATCAGAAAGGTGTCGCCCTTGGCCTTGTGACTGTCAGACTGCTCTTCGGTGACCAACATCACATCGGGAAATGCCGCGCGCAAACCAGCAGAGATGATGGCATCTGCGGCTTCGTCAGCGACGGTCACCGGGCTGTCATCTGATTTTAGTTTCACGTCAAAATCGTCGGAATTATAGATTTCCATGATTTTTGCGCCTGCTTCAATCGCGAGGCTGCGCATCACAGGGATAAGTGTATCGTAGTCCAATGGAAACTCCTGCCTAGGCATTTGTTGAAAATTTAGCTTTGTCCTCTTATGCTGTGCGCGACGCGGAACGGCAAGAATTCCGTGCACCAAACGGCGGCAGAAAAGGCAGCAACGGTCATGTTTCAGCAAACTGGACCAAAAACGACGCTTCAATCAGCACTTGCGATATCCGAATTGGTCTATCATTCGATCGTTCGCAAAGTGCGCAAAACCCACGGCAACGCTGTGATGTCGATTCTATTGAACATGATGCAGGCGGCAATTTTTGTTTTAGCCTTCTTTGTAATGTTCTCAATACTCGGTTTAAAAGGCGCAGCCATTCGCGGCGATTTCATGCTGTACATTATGTCCGGCATCTTTTTGTTCATGACTCACACCAAAACCATGGGTGCTGTTGTTGGGGCAGAGGGACCATCCTCGCCCATGATGAAACATGCCCCTATGAATACCGCCATTGCGATTTTGGCCGCCGCATTGGGCACGCTATACATCCAGATGTTATCACTGCTGGGTATTCTGTTTGTCTATCACGTGGCGGTACAGCCCGTGGTGATCGAAGATCCTATTGGTGCGCTTAGCATGTTGATGCTGGCTTGGTTCACCGGGGCAGGTGTTGGCCTGGTGTTTCTTGCCATAAAACCTTGGTACCCAACATTTGTATCGATCGCCAATACGATCTATGCCCGCGTGAATATGATTGCTTCGGGCAAAATGTTCGTCGCAAATGCGCTGCCCAGCTTTATGTTGGCGATGTTTGATTGGAACCCGCTGTTTCACACCATTGATCAGGCACGTGGCTACGCCTTTATCAATTATGCACCGCGCAACAGCAGCTCGGAATACCCACTATATGTGGGGCTGGTTCTATTGATGCTGGGTCTAATGGGGGAATTTTATACACGCCGTCAGGCCTCTCTCAGCTGGGCCTCAAAACGGTAAGGCACCTCTGGGCGGTATAGTTTTTCCATCGGCTTTACTAAGAAATTTGCGCGCGCGTGTCTTGGTCCACCACGCGTAGTGTCACATTTAAACGCCCACCCCGCCTCAGCAGACCAGAACTGCCAAAGCGCAATTTATCGATGCCATGATACGCCAACCTCGCTGCACCGCCCATCACCACAACATCGCCAGAGCTTAGCCAGATTGACTGGGTTTTGCCGCCACGTTCTGGCTGCCCCATTCGAAACAGGGCCTCATCCCCTAAAGAGATGGATACGACAGGAAAGTCAAAAGTGCCTTCGTCTTTGTCCTGATGCAGTCCCATTTTGGCGTGCTCGTCATAATAATTGATAAGGCAACTGTCTGGAACGCGGGTTTCTTGCGTTACACCGTGCCAAATTTCTGCAATCTGACGGGGCAGGGCTGGCCAGGAATTTCCGCTGGGATGTGTGGCTTGGTAACGATACCCAGATCTGTCGGTGACCCAACCCAGCCTTCCAGCGGAAGTCATACGCACCGACATAGGTTTTCCGCTTGGAGTTACCGGCGATACCAGCGGTGCCTGTGACACAATATGGCGCAGAGATAGCACCATTTCTGCCTGAGCTGCGCGACTCAGAAGCCCTTTGTAAATTTCAAATCCATTGATCTTGACGGGCTTAATCACGCGCATATCGGCCTCCACGCCACAATCAGACAAAAATAGCGCAAAAATTGCCATACCCAATTCAAACTGATGCTTGCAGCAGCTTTTTCGGCTCCCTATATACCCTGCGAAGCGTAGTGGCCTTTGGGTTGCTGCATTCAGGATCGGGCAGGATGCCTAAATGGGTCCGTGTTCGGATAAATCGCCTTAAGTTAGAAGGGATCAAAAATGGGTAAAGTCATTGGTATCGACCTCGGTACAACAAACTCTTGTGTGGCCATCATGGATGGTTCTCAAGCACGCGTAATTGAAAACGCAGAAGGTGCACGCACAACACCTTCGATCGTTGCATTCACAGACGACGAGCGCCTTGTTGGCCAGCCGGCGAAACGCCAGGCCGTCACCAACCCAGAAAACACCGTTTTTGGCGTCAAACGCCTGATCGGTCGTCGGGTGGATGATGCAGCTGTCGAAAAAGATAAAAAAATGGTGCCTTTCGCCATCGTCAATGGCGGCAATGGTGATGCATGGGTTGAAGCACGTGGCGAGAAATACTCCCCGTCGCAAATCTCTGCTTTCACTTTGGGCAAAATGAAAGAAACCGCTGAGTCATATCTTGGCGAAGAAGTGACACAGGCGGTTATCACCGTACCTGCTTACTTTAACGATGCTCAGCGTCAGGCAACCAAAGACGCCGGTAAGATCGCGGGGCTGGAAGTTCTGCGTATCATCAACGAACCAACTGCTGCGGCGTTGGCTTACGGTCTGGACAAAGAAGAAACCCAAACCATCGCGGTCTATGACCTTGGTGGTGGTACATTCGATGTAACCATTCTGGAAATCGACGACGGTCTGTTTGAAGTTAAATCCACCAACGGTGACACATTCCTTGGCGGTGAAGACTTTGACATGCGCATCGTGAACTATCTTGCGGATACGTTCAAAAAAGAGCACGGCGTTGATCTGTCCAAAGACAAAATGGCCTTGCAGCGTCTGAAAGAAGCGGCAGAAAAAGCCAAGATCGAGCTGTCTTCTGCTTCGCAAACCGAAATCAACCAACCGTTTATCTCTATGGGTAAAGACGGCGCACCACTGCACATGGTCATGAAGCTGACACGTGCCAAGTTGGAAAGCCTGGTCAACGATCTGATCAAAGCGTCTATGAAGCCTTGCGCCGCTGCGTTGAAAGATGCTGGTCTGTCTGCATCAGACATCGACGAAGTTGTTCTGGTTGGCGGCATGACCCGTATGCCAAAAGTCATCGCAGAAGTGACTAAGTTCTTCGGCAAAGAGCCTCATAAGGGTGTGAACCCGGATGAAGTTGTTGCGATGGGTGCGGCTATTCAGGCTGGTGTTCTGCAAGGGGACGTCAAAGACGTTGTTCTTCTAGATGTAACGCCACTTTCCTTGGGTATTGAAACTTTGGGCGGTGTCTTCACCCGCTTGATCGACCGCAACACCACGATCCCAACGAAAAAGTCTCAGGTTTTCTCGACTGCCGAAGACAACCAGAACGCCGTGACATTGCGCGTGTTCCAGGGCGAGCGTGAAATGGCTGCGGACAACAAAATTCTGGGTCAGTTCAACCTAGAAGAAATCCCACCAGCTCCACGCGGCATGCCACAGATCGAAGTGACTTTTGACATCGACGCCAACGGCATCGTTTCTGTTGGTGCCAAAGACAAGGGCACTGGCAAAGAGCAATCGATCACGATCCAAGCCTCTGGCGGCCTGTCAGACGAAGACATCGAAGCGATGGTTCAAGACGCCGAAGCAAACGCGGAAGCTGACAAAGATCGCAAAGAGCTGGTGGAGGCCCGTAACCAAGCGGAAAGCCTGATCCACTCGACTGAAAAGTCTGTCGAAGAGCATTCTGACAAGGTTGATCCGACAACTGTAGAAGCCATCGAATTGGCGATTGCAGCGCTGAAAGACGATCTGGAAGACGAAAAGTCGACAGCTGACAAAATCAAGTCTGGTGTACAAAACGTCACCGAAGCAGCGATGAAGCTGGGTGAAGCCATCTACAAAGCCACTGCTGAAGAAGCCGGTGACGAACCTAAGGCAGCCGACGAAGATGGGCCAGTCGAAGACGATATCGTCGACGCTGACTTTGAAGATCTGGACAACGACAAGCGCTAATTGCGCGGTCGGATGACGATAGGGGCCGGTCCGCTTGCCGGACCGGCCCCTCATCATTCCGGCTCAGAGGAGTAACCCATGGCGAAAAGCGACTTTTATGACGTGCTGGGTGTGGGCAAAGGAGCCTCTGCGGACGAAATTAAAAAGGCCTATCGCAAGAAGGCTAAAGAATTTCATCCAGACCGAAATGCAGACAATCCTGACGCCGAGGCAAAATTCAAAGAAGCTGCTGCAGCTTATGACGTCTTAAAAGACGAAAATAAGAAGGCCGCTTACGATCAATATGGTCATGCTGCATTCGAAGGTGGCATGGGTGGGCAACGCGGTGGTCATCCTGGTCAAGGCGACTTTGCAAGCGCGTTCTCAGATGTGTTTGATGACCTGTTTGGCGACTTTATGGGTGGCCAACGCGGTGGCGGTGGACGTCATCGTGCAGCGCGTGGGTCTGACCTGCGCTATAACCTGCGCGTGTCTTTAGAAGACGCCTATGCGGGCCTGCAAAAGACCATTCAAGTTCCCACCTCTGTATCCTGCGGATCTTGCAATGGATCTGGCGCCGAAGGCGGTGCAGAACCCACAACTTGTCCAACCTGCTCGGGCATGGGCAAAGTGCGTGCGCAACAAGGCTTCTTTACGGTCGAGCGCAGCTGTCCAACCTGCTCGGGCTTAGGTCAGATAATCAAAAACCCTTGTGGTAGCTGTGGTGGCATCGGACGCACCGAAAAAGATAGATCTCTGTCGGTCAATATTCCTGCGGGCGTTGAAACCGGTACGCGCATTCGTCTAGCAGGCGAAGGCGAAGCTGGCCTGCGCGGCGGACCAACCGGCGATTTGTACATCTTTATCGAGGTCTCCAAGCACAGCATCTTTGAACGCGAAGGCACAAATCTGTTCTGCCGTGTGCCGGTATCGATGACCGCGGCCTCTTTGGGCGGCGATATCGAAGTGCCGACACTGGATGGCGGTCGCAGCCGGGTTAAGATCCCGTCAGGCAGCCAATCCGGCCGTCAAATGCGCCTGCGCTCTAAAGGCATGCCAGCGCTACGTGGTGGCGGACAGGGTGACATGTTCATCGAATTGGCCGTTGAAACCCCGGTGAATCTGACAAGCCGTCAAAAAGAACTGCTGAAAGAGTTCGAAAAACTTTCAGAGGAAAACAGCCCTGAAAGCAGCAGCTTTTTTAAGTCGGTCAAAGGGTTCTGGGATTCGATGAAAGCCAAATAAAGCGGTTAATAGCAACAAAGGCGCGCCTTCGGGTGCGCCTTTTTCATTAACGAATTCCTTACATCTTTGCGCCAACCTAATGCTATGGCGGATCAAAGCTCTTTTTCAGACCTTGACCTGCCCTTATTTGAGGGCGATCCAGTGACAGCGTCGCGATCCAATTCGCGTACAAAAACACCTTCTTACCTCAGGGATCATCGCAAACGCCTGCGTGAGCGGTTTGTTCAAGGTGGGGCCAATGCCATGCCAGACTATGAACTGTTGGAGCTGGTATTGTTCAGGGCAATCCCTCGCCAAGATGTGAAACCATTGGCCCGCCGTTTGCTGAATACTTTTGGCAGCTTCAACGCCACTCTGTCTGCCTCTGCAATGCGCTTAGGCCAGGTCAACGGTGTCGGGGACAGCGTGATTTGTGAACTGAAAATTGTCGAAGCAACGGCGCATCGCCTTGCGCGCTCAAAAATCATGCAGCGACCGGTGCTTAGCTCTTGGGAGGCTTTGTTGGACTATTGCCAGACCGCAATGTCCCATCGCGAAACAGAGCAGTTCAGACTATTGTTTTTAGACACAAAAAACACGCTGATAGCTGACGAAGAGCAGGCGAAGGGCACAGTGAACCATGTCCCTGTCTACCCCAGAGAAGTGGTCAAACGTGCGCTGGAATTGAACGCAAGTGCCCTCATATTGGTGCACAATCATCCCTCAGGCGACCCAACCCCATCGCAATCTGACCTGGACATGACCGCCCAAATTCAACAGGCTTGCAGCGTGCTATCCATCACGCTGCATGACCATCTGGTCATAGGCAAATCACAGGCCCTTAGCTTTCGCTCCAAAGGCTTGCTTCTCTAGGCAAAGGTCAGCGCAACCAAACCTCGACTCTACGGTTCACCCGACGCCCCCAAGCGGTCTCATCACAAGCCATCGGCAAGGCTTCGCCAAAACCCTCTACCTGAATATCCAAACGATCCGCATTCAGTGCTTCCGCCGATTTCAAAACAGCATTTTTGACCGCCTCTGCCCGCCGAATTGCGATACTGCGATTCGCTTGCGCAGAGCCTTCGCCATCACTGAAGCCCACAAAAACCAGCTCGCGCCCATCATAAACGCCCTGCTCAATCGCCCGCGCCAACTGTGCCGCATTGGATTTAGACTGCGCGTCTAACGCCGACATCCCAGGCTCAAACCGAAATGTTTTGGATAGACGTTTTAAGCTGCTCAGGCGCGCAACCATCGTTTGTAAATCCTTCAGCGCAACTTCAGAACCCGCCTGTGAAATCGCATTCACAAATCTTTCCCCCTGCAAAGCAATTGAAACTTCCTCTGGCGCCTGATCCACAAACCCCGCGCGCCGAATTACAATCTGCGCCGCCGGGCCACGTGTATATGCCAGAAAATCCCGCGCAACCTTTGGCAAACGACGCGCAGGCAAATACAAAAACATCGGTGCCGTCAGTGGATAATCTTCGGTTTTGATGCCGCGGCGCGTGGCGTGCACCGAAAACCCGCAGCCACCTGACAATGGCAACCGCGTTGCGGCCCCCGCACTGGCAAAGGTTGCAATGCCTATCGCGAACGGATCACGCTGCACCGCATTCACCAGAGTTTCCATTTGCGTATGAAATTCGACATCGGCACCGAATTGACGCGAGACCGGCCGCATCAAACGATCTTCGAGCGATTGCAACAATCCTGACCCCTGTCCGGGCACATGCAGCGCTATTGGGGCATCTGGTCCCCCCAGATTCTGCCAATTGTCGATCTGCCCAGAAAAAACCTGTGCCAATTGCAATGGCGACACGCGGTCGATGGGGTTTTCATGTGACACAATCGGCACCAAGGCATTTAGCGCCAAAACGCGACTGCGATTTTTATCACGCATATTGCCAAGGCCCGCATCATAGGCACGCCTGATTTCTGAATCGCGAATTTCGCGCAGCGACATGGCGATATCAGCCTCGTCTGCCAAAAGATCGGCAAAGCCTTCGCTTGTCGATGTGGCGCGGAAAGTGAACACAGCAATTGGAGCGCGCGTAACTTGATCGGCCAGCTCATAGACGAAATGGGTCTTATCCAAAGTGCGCCGTGAAACCGCATAACCATTGCGCAGGGCAAAGGCATCTATAAGCGCCGGCATCAACACCTCGGCCATCCCCGCTGCGCCAGAAATGGTCACTTTGGCAACGAAATCCGTCAGGTTAGGACATCCGGGGCCGTCACAAGACACACCGCTGCCATCCACGGTCAGCTGCCCATAAACTGTCTGCACCCGATAGAATTCACCATCAAACCCCAACAATGTGCCACTTATTTCAACGGCACCGTCTGCCGACGTTAGCGTAACATCCTGTGCCGAAACAGAAAATCCACCCAAAAATAGGGAAAGTGCGGCGAATATCGCCACACGAAAATGAACCATAGTATTGCCCTGACCTGCGTCTTTATTTCTGCGCGATTGTCAGGTCTTGGAGCAAGTTTTTCAACACCAGAAAGTCACCTGTTGCCGAACATTCTGGAATTGACATTTCCAGAGTTCGGGTCACTCGCTGCTGATCCGGTTTGACTTGAAAAGATTGCGCCCGAATGGATTGTCCGCAGTTGCTGCCATTCACTTCGGCCTCTGCGGTCAAAATCACTTTGCCGCTGCGTGTCGCATTGGCTTTGGGAAAGGTATAAATCTCTGCCATTTGCGAGATTTCACTGCGCCCGTCACCCAGCCGTAGAATAAAGCCTTGATCACCGCTGATCACATTCATCAGGTCGTTTTCGCTGTTAAACCAAACATGGCCCGGCTCGCCATAGCCTGCTCCAAATTCACGGGCATGAATTTGCAAACCGCTTTCACCTGTCCACTGCAACGCCACACGGTCATAGAACCGCAAGGAAGGCACCGACAATGTTGTGTCTTCTTTAGAGCCATTCGGAAACACCACTGAAAATTCGGCTTGCTCTGCTAACACCGGCACCGAAATTTCCAGCATCCCATCTGCGTCCAGAACTTCTGAAAAGCGCATCCCAGAATGGTTGATCACCACGCGCGCCTCGGGCAGGCAGGAAGCGGTCACAGTCAAATTGGCCATTGCCACTGCCGCAATCTCTGCAGACAGCTTTGTGGCGCAACCCAGCCGCGGAGACGGGCTTTCTAAGGGCATCCCTAGGGTTGGCAAATCTTGGGCCACAGCCAATACAATTGGCTGCGCCGGCAGCACGGCTTCGGCGCGGGAATCGAGTTCAGAAAGTGTGGCAAGCGGCCGGTCTGCGCTGATGGCGCTGGCCGAAACCGATTCAACAATTTTGGTGATTTTTGGCTCTGACGCGACAGAGGCCTGAATCGGCGTTCCACTTTGCATCACGAACCCAACCGCTACTGCGCTGCTTAACGTAAAGACAGCCAGGGCAATTCTTCGACTTGTGGCATTCAACTTCATGGGGCCATCCCCTTTTCAATCACATGAACCTTTGAGGCAGATTGAAAGGCAAAAAGGGCACCGATGTGGCGCCCTTTAGGTCAAATTCAGAAAGTTTTAAGCGCGTTTATCGCCACCGTTACGACAAGCTACCGTGGCAATGTTTGAATTTTTTGCCTTTACCGCAAGGACACACATCGTTGCGACCAGGGTTGCCCCATGTCGCGCTGTCATTCTCATCAAACCCATCAATCAACGGCTCTGGCGCGGTTGCTTCCGCTCCGGCATCAGCACTGGCCATTTGGTCCGCCGCTGGGGCCTTTACTTGCTGAGCTTGTGCCTGCTGCGCCTGCATTTGCGCCAACATCGCACGTTGCTCTTCCTCGGTGATCGGGCGGATTTGGCCCAGATTGCGGGTCACATCTACGCGCAGCGTATCCAGCATGTTTTCAAACAACTGGAAGGCTTCTGTTTTATACTCATTCAACGGATCACGTTGTGCATAACCTCGAAAACCAACCACTGACCGCAGGTGTTCAAGTGTCAGAAGATGTTCACGCCATTTGGTGTCGATAATTTGCAACAAGATCTGCTTTTCAATATTGCGCAGCGCCTCTGGTCCAAAGGTTGTGGCTTTCTGTGCCATATGCTCGTCAGCAGCGTTTTCCAGACGGTCCTGGATATCTTCGTCATCCACGCCCTCTTCTTTGGCCCAATCGATCACTTTGACATCAATGCCCAGTTGCTCGATGCATGCCGCATACAAACCTTCGGTATCCCACTGATCTGCATATGTTTTTGGTGGCATATATTGATCAATAAGATCGCCAATCACCTCATGGCGCATATCTTTAATGATCTCTGACAGATCATTTGCTTCCATAATTTCGCGACGCTGTCCAAAGATCACCTTGCGTTGATCGTTCATGACGTCATCAAATTTCAGCAGCTGCTTACGAATGTCAAAGTTGCGTCCTTCGACCTTGGCCTGCGCGCGTTCGAGCGACTTATTCACCCATGGATGAATGATGGCTTCGCCCTCTTTCATTCCCAGGCTAGACAACACTTTGTCCAAACGATCAGAACCAAAGATCCGCATCAGATCATCTTCCAATGACAGGAAGAACGCAGAGCGACCCGGATCGCCCTGACGACCAGAGCGACCGCGCAGCTGATTATCAATGCGGCGGCTTTCGTGACGTTCTGTTGCCAAAACAAACAGACCACCGGCGGCTTTTACAGCGTCCTCATCGGCCTTATGTGCAGCTTCGGCTTTTGCGCGAATAGCGGCATGGTCGCCATCAGACTCTGCGGCAATCGCTTCCATCACTTTGAATTCGACATTGCCACCAAGTTTAATATCGGTGCCGCGACCCGCCATATTGGTCGCGATTGTGACTGCGCCCAACTTACCCGCGTCGGCCACAATCTGTGCTTCTTTTTCATGCTTACGCGCATTCAGCACATTATGTTCAATGCCTGCGTCAGTCAGCATTTGCGACAGAAATTCAGACTTATCAATCGACGTGGTGCCGACCAATGTGGGTTGCCCTTTTTCGCTGGCTTCCTTGATTGTATCGACAATCGCCTGAAACTTTTCTTTGGCGGTCCGATAGACCGCATCATCATCATCTTGACGCGCAATTGGGCGATTGGTTGGCACTTCCACCACACCCAACCCATAAATTTCCGCAAATTCTTCGGCTTCGGTCAACGCCGTACCTGTCATGCCACCCAGTTTGTCATACAGGCGGAAATAGTTTTGGAAGGTCACCTGCGCCAAGGTCACGTTTTCAGGTTTGATCGAACACCCTTCTTTGGCTTCGATCGCTTGGTGCAGGCCTTCGGACAAGCGACGCCCAGCCATCATGCGGCCAGTGAATTCGTCAATCAGCACGATCTCATCGTTGCGCACGATATAATCTTTGTCTTTGGTGAAAAGCTTATGCGCCCGCAAACCTTGGTTCACGTGATGCACCAATGTTGTGCTTTCCGGATCGTACAAAGATTGCCCCTCTGGCAGCAGACCACGCGCCGAAAGTTGCTCTTCCAGCCAATCATTGCCCTCATCTGTGAAATTCACCGCACGGGTTTTCTCATCAAGGTCAAAATGCGCGTCCTGAATCTCCGGGATGACCATATCAATCGAGACATAAAGCTCTGACCGATCTTCTGCAGGGCCAGAAATGATCAAAGGCGTACGCGCCTCGTCGATCAAAATCGAATCAACTTCATCAACAATCGCGAAATGATGATGCTTCTGCGAAATGTCTTTCAACTCAGACTTCATGTTATCGCGAAGATAATCAAAGCCCAATTCGTTGTTGGTGGCATAGGTGATGTCGCTGTCATAAGCCATGCGCTTTTGATCTTCGGCCTGCTGTGGGAACACCACGCCCGTAGTCATGCCAAGGGCCTTATAGACCTTGCTCATCCATTCAGCGTCACGTTTGGCCAAATAATCGTTCACGGTGACGATATGCACGCCCTTGCCCGTCAATGCGTTCAAATATGCCGGGAAGGTCGCGACCAGTGTTTTACCTTCACCGGTTTTCATCTCTGAAATGTTGCCCTGATGCAGAAAAATACCACCCAGCAGCTGCGTATCAAAGGCCCGCAAACCAAGCGCACGCTTGGCAGCTTCGCGGCAGTTGGCAAATGCTTCTGGCAGAAGGTTATCCAGCGCTTCACCATCAGCCACGCGTTTTTTGAACTCTGCCGTCTTTTCGACAATCTGCGCATCGCTCAGCTGTTCGAATTCCGGCTCCAAATCATTAATCTGTGCGACAATGGTTCTGGTCGCCTTGATCTTGCGGTCATTCGGTGTACCGAGGACCATTTTGGTCAATTTTCCAAAACCCAACATGTCTACTTGTCCTTCGTTGACAAAATCTTGCGCCGCTAATGCTTGCCCGTTGTGTCGCCTGCTCATACAAACAGGGCAACGGACTTTTGCGTCGGCCTCAAAGCGATGTAAGGGGCCTGTAATACAGTGTCAACGTCGCCAACCAAAGCGGCTACAACCAAGGACCATTCGATGTCGAAATCACTCAACTTTCTGCGCGGCACAGCGGTTGCCCTATTGCTGGCCACTCCTGCATTTTCAGACGATTCGCCTAATGCAGACACGGTTGTCGCAACGGTCAACGGCCAAGAGGTCACATTAGGACATATGCTGGCGATCCGAGCTACATTAGACGCCCAATATCAATCCCTTCCTGATGACGTTTTGTTCAACGGCATTTTGGATCAGCTGGTACAACAAAACCTGTTGGCGCAAAGCTTTGGCGGCGATACGCCCAAACGCGTTGCCTTGGCGTTGGAAAACACCAAGGTCTCGATGCTGGCCGCTGAAGTCCTTGAAGAAGTGATCACAAGCAAAGTGGATGATGCGGCTGTTCAAGCTGCCTATGATGCAAAATACGCCAATTTCGCAGGCAGCCGTGAATTTCACGCTTCTCATATTTTGGTTCCGACAGAAGAAGAGGCTGCGGCCATAACTGCAGACATTCGCGGCGGAGCTGACTTTGCGTCAATCGCCCAAGAAAAATCCACTGGCCCTTCAGGTCCAGGTGGTGGCGATCTGGGCTGGTTTGGTCCTGGTCAAATGGTCGCCCCCTTCGAAGACGCTGTAAAATCTCTCGAAGTCGGTACCGTTTCAGATCCTGTACAAACCCAATTTGGCTGGCATGTCATCAAACTCAATGACAGCCGCCTGCAAGAAGCGCCGGCCCTCGAAGCCGTGCGTGGGGAAATTCTGGCAGAAGTGCAACGCGTTGCAATTGATGCCGAAATTACGCGACTGACAGAGACCGCTGATGTAGATCGGTCCGCCGCTGATGCGATTGACCCTGCCATCCTGAAGCAAGTAGATTTGTTGGAGCACTGATTTTGGCTGTAATTGACACTGTATCCCCTTTGGCTCCTGCCGAATTTCCAGATTTACCTGTCATCGACGGCGTAGAATATTCTGCTGTCGCAGCGGGTGTGAAGTACCCTGACCGTAAAGACGTCACCTTGATACGTCTTGCACCTGGCAGCACTGTGGTGGGGGTCTTTACAAAGTCCGCAACGCGATCTGCCAATGTATTGGATTGCCAAGCCAAGATTGCGCATGACAGCGATGAAGGGGCCGCTTTCATCATCAATTCCGGCAATTCCAACGCCTTTACAGGACGTGCAGGTGAGGGATCGGTGGCAGCCATTTGTGATGCAGTGTCAAAGGCAACCGGGGTTCCAGCACCTCGCGTCTTCACGTCTTCTACGGGTGTGATCGGCGAACGTTTGCCGCATGACAAGATCACCGCCAAGGTCGGGGATCTTGTTCAGGCCCTTTCTGCTGACGCAATTCACGATGCAGCTCAGGCCATCATGACCACCGACACCTTTAGCAAAGGGGCCAGCGCCGAGGTATTGATTGACGGACAGCCCGTCAAAATCGCCGGGATCGCAAAAGGCTCTGGCATGATCGCACCCGATATGGCGACTATGTTGGTGTATATTTTTACCGATGCCAAAGTAGGGCATTCAACATTACAAGCAATGTTGTCAGAACTTACAGACCTGACTTTCAACTGCATCACAGTGGACAGCGACACATCAACCTCTGACACTTTGCTGCTTGGGGCGACTGGCGCTTCGGGTGTTGAAATCTCATCAGAAAATGTAGCGTTCAAGAACGCCCTGCACAGCGTGATGCAAGACCTGTCACATTTGGTTGTCAAAGACGGAGAGGGCGCAACCAAGTTCGTCGAAATAGAAGTTACCGGCGCTGAAAACGATGCTGACGCTCGCACCCATGCAATGTCTGTCGCGAATTCACCTTTGGTAAAGACAGCCATCGCCGGCGAAGACCCCAATTGGGGGCGTGTTGTTATGGCGATTGGCAAGTCCGGAGCCGCAGCAGACCGGGATCTTTTGTCCATTCGTTTCGGCGACGTGTTGGTTGCAGAAAAAGGCTGGGTGTCACCTGACTATTCTGAAGAAGCGGGCGCAGCCTATATGCGGCAATCCAATCTAAAGGTTAGTGTTGATCTTGGACTCGGGGCTGGCCAGTGCACGGTTTGGACCTGCGATTTGACCCACGGCTATATCTCTATCAACGCCGATTATCGGTCTTAAAGGCTCAGGAATATTGTGATGAAAACTGTTTTGGTGGCGGCCGTCGCTTTGATTGATCGCGATGGGCGCGTGCTGCTTGCCCAACGCCCCGAAGGCAAATCCTTGGCAGGTCTTTGGGAATTTCCTGGCGGCAAGGTTGAAGCAGGGGAAACGCCGGAAGTGGCCTTGATTCGGGAACTGCAGGAGGAGCTCGCAATTGATACGTGGGCTAGCTGTCTGGCACCTTTGACCTTTGCGTCACATAGCTACGAAGATTTTCACCTATTGATGCCGTTATTTGCCTGCCGCAAATGGCAAGGCACACCGATGTCAAACGAAGGTCAGGCCCTTAAGTGGGTGTATCCAAAAGATTTTCGCAAATACCCCATGCCGCCAGCAGACGTGCCGCTGATTCCAATCATCCGCGACTGGATCTAGGCGGAATTATGAAAATAATATGACTATTTCGTATAATCAGCCGTTTTTTTCTTGGATCGCTCAAATTTTCACATAATGTAAAGTTAATGTGACGCAGAATTGTGCGCAACAGAATCATGACTATGTAAGTTCAACACGTCAAAGACACTGGGGGAATTTGACATGCTACGAACAATAACACTTGGAAGCTGCATTTCGGTGCAAGGCTTTTTTGTATGTTCTTTGCCTAATGGGCGCATTTCCGTGCGTGTCGGCAAAACTGTATATTCGGGCACACCAGTATAACCGTGACTTTCGCTACGATCGGCTACAGGAATACCTAGTTACAAACAAAAAACGCCGCTCATATTTGAGCGGCGTTTTTTGATTCTATTTGTGCGCACTTAATCCAAAGTTCGTGTGACCTCTTCACGTTCAAAGATTTCGATCACATCGCCAGCCCGGACATCTTCATAATTCTCAAATGCCATACCACATTCTTGACCAGACTGAACTTCTGGCACTTCGTCTTTGAAGCGCTTCAGTGTTTTCAGTGTGCCTTCGTGGATAACCACGTTGTCACGCAACAAACGAACGCCTGCGGAACGACGCGCAACACCTTCGGTCACCAAGCAACCAGCAACTTTGCCGACGTTTGATACTTTGAACACATCTTTGATGTTGGCGTAACCAATGAAGTTTTCTTTGATCTCTGCAGACAACAAACCAGAGGCCGCGGCTTTAACATCATCAACAAGGTCATAAATAACCGAGTAATACCGAATTTCCACGCCTTTTTGGTTCGCAGTATTCCGCGCTGAGGCATTGGCACGGACGTTAAAGCCCATGACCGGTGCACCCGATGCTTCGGCCAAACCGATATCAGATTCAGTGATCGCACCAACACCCGAATGCAAAACCCGCACCCGAACTTCGTTGTTGCCGATTTTCTCCATCGCCTGAACAATCGCTTCAGCAGAACCTTGCACGTCAGCTTTGACCAAGATTGGCAGCTCAGAGACGTCTTCGTCGTCCTTGGCTTTTTGCATCAGCTGTTCCAGCGTTGTCGCTGCACCCGCTGCTGCGCGCTTGTCTTTGGCTACCTGAGCGCGATATTCCGCAATCTCACGCGCCTGCGCATCTGTTTCGGTCACGTTCAGAACGTCGCCCGCTTCGGGCGTGCCATTCAGACCCAGAACCTCAACCGGCACCGATGGGCCAGCCTCGCCAACACGTTCGCCTTTGTCGTTGATCAGCGCACGGACTTTACCGAACTGCTCACCGACAACAAAAATATCACCAAGTCGCAAAGTACCCTTCTGGATAAGAACGGTGGCAACAGGGCCACGTCCCACATCAAGCTGCGCTTCGATCACGGCACCCTGGGCAGCGCGATCTGGGTTGGCTTTCAGCTCCAGAATTTCAGACTGCAAGGCAATCGCTTCCAGCAATTCATCCAGACCCTGTCCAGTCACCGCAGAGACCTCAACGTCTTGCACTTCGCCTGACATTGCTTCCACAATCACTTCGTGCTGCAAAAGCTCTGCACGCACTTTGTTCGCGTCAGCCGCTGGTTTATCAATTTTGTTGATCGCCACAATCATCGGCACTTGCGCCGCTTTTGCGTGGTTAATCGCTTCGATTGTCTGCGGCATGACGGAATCATCTGCTGCAACAACCAAGACAACAATATCGGTCACCTGAGCACCGCGAGAGCGCATAGAAGTAAAGGCAGCGTGACCCGGTGTATCCAGGAAGCTCAGCGTTGTGCCACTGTCAGTGGTCACCTGATACGCACCAATGTGCTGTGTGATACCGCCGGCTTCGCCAGATACAACTTTGGCGTCGCGAATGGCATCCAACAACGATGTTTTACCATGGTCAACGTGGCCCATGATCGTGATGACAGGTGGACGTCCCTGAAGGTTGCTTTCATCTTCCGGCGCATCCGAGATCACGTCTTCAACATCCGCATCAGAAACCCGCACCACCTTATGGCCGAATTCTTCGATGATCAGTTCCGCAGTGTCAGCGTCCAGCGCTTGGTTCTGCGTAACCATCATGCCCATGTTCATAAGCGATTTAACAACATCAGCGACGCGCTCGGCCATACGGTTGGCCAGCTCAGAAACCACAATAGTCTCTGGCAATTGTACGTCACGGATCACCTTTTCGCGCTCAACCGTTCCGCCCATTGCCTTTTGACGCGCACGTTCTTGCTTACGCTTCATGGCAGCCATGGATTTCTGGCGACCGCCAGCACCACCAGTTGCCTGGCTCAATGTCAATTTACCGGAACGACGGCCATCATTTTGGCGACCACGCGCATTTCGTTGATCACGCTCTCGATCAGACTTGCGAGGGGTTGGTGCCGGCGCTGGCTTGTTTGACAGGTCGCGGCGCGGTGCAGCGTCTGTTTTTGGCGCAGGCGCAGATTTGGCTGCTGCCGCATCTGCCGCGGCACGTTTTGATGCCGCCTCTGCTGCACGTTTTTTGGTTTCTTCCGCTTCGGCCTTTTCCTTGGCACGTTGCTCAGCTTCGCGCTGCTCACGCTCCTTGGCCTCGGCCTCTGCACGACGACGAGCACGCTCTTCTTCGCGCGCCTTCTCTTCGGCTGCACGACGTGCGTTGTCTTCAGCCTCGCGGGCCTTTGCGGCCTGAAGCGCCTTTAGGCGGCGCGCCATTTCCACGTCCGAGATCCCAGCAGGGCGTTTAGAAGGGTCACCACCTGGGCGACCGCCACCAACACCTGGTTTAGCTGCACCGGGTTTCGGCACCACAACGCGTTTGCGTTTGGTCTCCACCACGACGTTCTTGGTCCGGCCATGGCTGAAGCTTTGCTTTACGTTGCCCGGACGAGCACCCGCGCCACGCAGACCCAATGTCTTTTTACCGTCGTTATCGCTCATCTAGCTGTCTTACCCTTTCCGACGACCCCTGCCGCCGTATTTTCGCGTACGCCCTTTAGTCTTTGGGCTTCCTCTACAACTCTTTTCGTGAGTCCACCAGACGCAAGCGCCCCATGTATCACGTTTTGTCGCCCAAATGCCAATCCAAGCTCTTCTGCAGTGAGCCATCCGATGTAACTGCCATAGTGCGGCGTACTAAGTTTAGTCTTGCCCCGGCCTGAACCATCCACTGCTTGAATAAGAACTTCTGCCACCTCTTTCGACAGCCAGTCCTTCACTTTTTCATAGCCGGTCACGGCACTGCCGGATTTTCGCGCAAGGCTGATCAAATCGACCACCCGCCGCGCGAGCTGTTTTTCAACTTCATCCGCCAAACCGTCAGGCACGGTGACCTGAGTTTTCGCAGATCTGGCAAAGGCACCTTTCTTTGCGGCCTTTTCAATCGCTTTTCGATCCGCAGAGACCCATATTCCTCGTCCCGGCAATTTGCCTAGGATATCAGGCACAATCTGCGCATCGGGGCCTACGACGAAACGCACCAACCCATATTTGGGTTGTGTATCACCAGTGGCAATACACTTGCGCTCCGGGTCATCTGCCCGGTTTTTGCTATGTCCGCCACGCGTCATATCAGCCCCTTCAGCGCCTAAATCAGGCTTCTGCCTCATCTGTTGCTGTGTCTTCACCGTCTTCGTCAGAAGCGGCGTCGGCAATCAAGTCATCCGGATCAACCCAACCCAGCACAACACGCGCGGTCATAACCATGTCTTGCGCTTCTTCCAAAGTCATCCCAAAGGGCTCTAGAATACCGTCATCTTTGACGCGCTGGCCGTCAACGGTTGTCCAACCGCCAGCCAGTTCCCAATCTGCACAAGTCGCAAAGTCTTCCAACGTTTTCACGTCATCCTTTGCCAAGGCTTCTACCATCTGGGGTGTCAGGCCTTCGAATGCAATAAGGCTGTCTTCGGCACCCAATGCGCGAGCCGCATCCAAAGCGGCTTTGGCAGCAGCTTCCAGGTATTCACGTGCACGGGTTTGCACTTCGTTGGCAGTGCCTTCGTCAACACCGTCGATGACCAAAAGCTCATCCATCTCAACATAGGCAACTTCTTCCAGGTTGGTGAACCCTTCAGACACCAGCAACTGCGCAAAGAATTCATCAATATCCAACGCATCCACAAACAGCTTGGTGCGCGCTTCGAATTCTTTCTGACGGCGGGCTGATTCTTCGGCTTCGGTCATGATGTCGATATCAAGACCCGTCAGCTGAGACGCCAAACGCACGTTTTGACCACGACGGCCAATCGCAAGGCTCAATTGCTCTTCGGGAACAACAACTTCGATTTTGCCAGCTTCTTCATCCAAAACAACTTTGGTGACTTCTGCAGGTTGCAATGCATTCACCAAGAACGTCGGTTGATCTTCGTTCCAAGGAATGATGTCGATTTTTTCGCCCTGCAGCTCGTTGACCACCGCTTGCACACGTGAGCCACGCATACCAACACAGGCCCCAACTGGATCAATCGAACCATCAAAAGAAATCACTGCGATCTTTGCACGAGACCCTGGGTCACGCGCCACAGCTTTGATTTCGATGACGCCATCATAGATTTCCGGCACTTCCATTTTGAACAGCTCGGCCATGAATTCTGGCGCAGTACGAGACAAAAAGATCTGAGGGCCACGCGCTTCGCGGCGCACGTCTTTGATGAAAACCCGGATCCGGTCATTGGGGCGATAAGATTCGCGGCCAATTTTCTCGTTGCGGCGCAAGATCGCTTCGCCACGACCCACATCGACAATCACATTGCCATATTCTTCACGCTTAACCTGACCATTGATAATGGTCCCTGCGCGATCTTTGAATTCTTCGAATTGACGATCACGTTCTGCTTCGCGCACCTTTTGCAAGATGACCTGCTTGGCAGATTGTGCTGCAATACGGCCCAGCTCGACCGGGGGAATTTCCTCAACATAGGTGTCACCCACAGCTGGGTTTTCCATGTATTGCTTGGCTTGATCTACCGAGAACTCAGCCTGATAGTTTTCCAGCTCTTCGTCTTCAACAACCGTGCGAACGCGGGTGAATGTCGCTTTGCCAGTCTTGCGGTCGATCGCCACGCGAATGTCCATTTCCGCGCCGTAGCGGGATTTCGCGGCACGCGCGAGCGATTCTTCCATCGCTTCGACAACCAGACCCGGGTCGATCATCTTTTCGCGGGCTACGGCCTCAGCTGTTTGCAAAAGCTCCAGCTGGTTTGCAGAAGTAATCGCCATTTACTCAGTCTCCTCAGAACCGGACTCGGTCTCGATCTCGTCAAAATTTCCTTCGTTCAAGGTGCCCGCATCTTTACGCTGCTTTAGCATTTCCTTGATCAACTCATCAGTCAGAATCAACTTGGCATCCGCCAGCCAATCAAACTGTAGCCCCACTGTGCCTGCTTCCAGGTTCAGCAAAACTTCTTCGCCTTCGACCCCAGCCAAGATACCCCGAAAGCGCTTTTGGCCGTCGATCATCTCACTGGTTTCAATCTTTACGTCATAGCCTTCGAAATTTTCAAAGTCCTTCAAGCGGGTCAGTGGCCGGTCAATGCCCGGGCTACCAACTTCAAGAACATAAGAATCGCTCAAAGGATCTTCGACATCCAGCGCCGCGCTAACCGCATTGCTGATCTGCGCGCAATCATCAACCTCTATGCCGCCTTCCGGGCGTTCAGCCATGATTTGCAACGTATTGGTTTTGCCACCCATAAGACGCAGGCGCACCAATTCGAAACCCATATCTTCGATGATAGGGTTCACGATTTCGGCGAGACGACTGTCTATCGCGGTTTTGGCAATCATATTGCTCATACTAGTGTTCCAAGCACAAAAAAACGGGCACGCGGCCCGTCGATCTTTCCCGGTGGAGCGTTCAGCCTAAGCTCAGCGCGCCGCTGTTAAGCAGGCATATACGACCTTTGCTACGCCGGTGCAAGTGCTGTTATCCCGCAATGACAAAAGCAACCCATTTCCGTCTGATGGTCCGTATTGAAAGAAAGACTTTGGTAATTCTTTTTCTGCACTCTGGACCTATGGCAGCTCATAAACGCGACCCATTTATTATGACCTATTTTAACGTGCGTCAGGCGCTCGGGGTTATTGCAATGGTCTTCCCAATGGTACTGCTCGCGGGGGGCTACATCACCCATGGGCAGGTTCTGCCCTCGATCAGCGATTATTATTTTTCTTCGATGCGCGATTTTGTCGTCGGGGCTTTGGTGGCCATCGGGATCTTTCTAATGGCTTATCAAGGTGACCGCCCAACGCATGCCAGTCGACGTGAAAACATCACCGGATTGCTCAGCGGTGCCTCGGCCATCGGGCTTGCGCTGTTTCCCAACAAACCACACACAAACGGCATCGAAACTTTTTTTCATGCCATCATGGATGATCGTATCAGCGTCGCGCTGCATTTTTTTTCATCGTTTGTCTTTCTGACAACGCTCACCATCTTTTGCCTTAGTCGATTTACTCGCACCGCAAATGGCCCGGTGCGCCGGGTCTACCGCACCTGCGGTTGGGTCATCATCTCGGCTGGTGTGCTGGCGACATATGTTTCTTTTGTACGCGCCTTTGACTGGTTTGATGCCAGAATATGGGTCGAACAATGGAACCTTATTTTCTGGCTAGAGGCGTCGGGTATTTGGGCCTTCTGCATTTCTTGGCTTCTGAAAGGCGAAGTCGAACGCCAAGATGCCCAGTCCACATCCGTTCAGTCGTCTCGCCATTTGACATCGCGGTGGGTGCCATCGCAATAAGGCTTGTTGCCAGACTGTCCGCAGCGACACAGCACATATTTTTGCGCTGACATATTTTCGGCCTGCGGAGGCACCGGCGCGGTCACATCCAAAACCCAATAGGGCCCATTTGCTTCAACCTGAATTTGCACCCGATCCGGCTTCAAATGCGGTGGATCAACCTCGGCCAAGGCCAGGGCCCCGGACGGACAAGCGGCTATAACCTCTTTGACCTCGTCAACTGAACCTTTGTCGGGCTGCACCCAAGGTTTTTCATCCGGGTTGAAAATATGCTTGGCCAGTTTACCACATTGGGCCGCATGCGAGCACAGCAATGGGTTATAACTGACAGAAATCTGTTGGCCCGTATATGTGATCAAACGATCACGACCCGCAGGTGTGCCACCGCGGCTTTCAAAGCCCGCGTCCGTATGGCTACCATCACAAAATGGTTTGTTTTTTGACTGACCACATCGGCACAAAGCCATGACCGGTTTGCAGGTTAGGTCATTGCCTGCAGCATCGCGCATCTGCGCGACGCCTTTGACAATAAGCGGTCCATTCTCACGTTCTTGGATGATGGGGGCGTCAGACATTTGGGCTCTCCTGTTGGATGGCAATATCTGCAGCTTATCCGCTGTTCCGTTGAGGCCAAAGGAAATCTGTTTGCGCTGATGCACAGACAATCGCGCACAAACTCACAGAGTGCCTAGCCGAACCACCAGCGTTCAATCAGGCGCGCATTGTCCATATTAAAGACATTCCCGACTGTACCGCCATTGCGCAGCTTGCTGCTGTGGGCGTCAAGATAATTGGCATAGACCGGAATAACCGCCCCGCCCTCTTGTGCCATTAGATGTTGCAGATCGTGGTAAATTGATCGGCGTTTTGCGGTGGCCAACTCTGATCGCGCAGACAAGAGCAGATCCTGATAGTGGGTATTGGCCCAGAGGGTATCATTCCACGGTGCGCCGGTTTGCGTCATCGTCGACAGCATCCAGTCTTCGGTCAGCCTGCCGGACCAAACACAAGTACACCAAGGTTTCTGCCGCCAGACCTCTGTCAAATAAGTATCATCTGCCTCGTGCTGCACATTGATTTCAATACCCGCCGCCTTAGCGGTCTCTTGATACAGCTGTGCAGCATACAGCGCGCCGGGATACTGCTGTTCTGAAACCGACAAATCCAGACGAAGCCCTTCTAGGCCAGCCTTGGCCAAATAGTGCCGCGCCTTTTCTGGATCATAGCTGGCAACCGGCACATCCTTGGCAAAAAACTGATTGGCAGGCCCAATTGGCGTGTCATGCGCCACGGCCCCATGACCCTGCAAAACCTGATCAACCAGCCTGGGCCGATCAACCGCATGTTTCAGCGCCTTGCGCAGGTTCAGATCATCAAATGGCGCAATATTTGTCAGCATCGGGAAAGACAGATGCTGATTGCCCGTCACCTCAGACAGTTGCAGGCGCCGCTCTGATTGCACCAAGGGCACGCGATGCGGCGGCAAGCGATCTATTGCATGCACGCGCCCGTCTCGCAGCGCATTCAAACGGTCGGTTTCATCATCAAAGGCAATCAACTCAACTTCGTTGAACCAGCCTTCTTTGCCATCCTTGTAATGGCTTTCAACCCGTTTCAGACGCAATATCACGCCGGGCTCAATCGACTCGACACGATAAAGCCCCGTGCCATTGCCCGTAATCATCGCCAGTTCCGATTGTTCAGCGGGGTAAATACACAAATGATAGTCGGCCAATAAGAATGGGAAATCGGCGTTTGGGGCGGTCAGCGTGACTTCCAGCTCATGTGAATTGATCTTTCGCATGCCTGCGATGTTCGAGACAATCGGCAAGGCGGGGCTTTGATCTTTGACATCCATATGCAATTGCAAGGAGCCGATCACATCATCGGCCACAAAGGCTTTGCCACTGTGAAATTGCACCCCTTTGCGCAGCTTAAAGGTCCACACCAAAGCGTCCGACGATGCGCGCCAACTTTCTGCAAGTTCGCCAACCAATTCGCCTGACGCCGCAACTTGGGTCAACGTGTCAAACACCGCCCCATGGGCCGCCATGATCATAAAATTATCGCGATGCGTGCGACTGTCCCAATTGTCAGATTTGCGAGCCCCTGTAAGACCCAAACGCAAAGTGCCTGACCGCGTGGGTGCCGCCCGCAATGGCAAACCCGTTGCCGCCAGCACACCTGCTGCGGCTCCGGTTGTAAGCAAGCTACGTCTGCCAATTCGTCTCATAGGCGGTCTAGGTCCAATCCAAATCCAACTAAGCGCTTATCACAAAGCCTGTATTACCACATATTTCAATTCCACTGTAGCGGTCAGATCAAATCAGCTCTCACGCGCAAACTCATTCATTATACGCACCAATTCCGCGCTGATTCCCGGCTCGCTTAAGGCGTGGCCAGCGTTCTGGATCATCCGCAATTTCGCATTTGGCCAGCAGGCTGCCAAATCATAAGCAGAGCGCGGCGGGCAGATCATATCAAAGCGCCCCTGCACAATCACTGCTGGAATATGGGCGATACGATCCATATGCGCCAAAATCTGACCGTCAAAATCCAAAAAGCCAGCATTGCGGAAATAATGATTTTCCAATCGCGAGAAAGCCCGCGCATATTCCGCAGGTGGCGAGCCAGAGGTGCCATCTGATTGCACCGACGCCAAAGCGTTTTCCCACGCGGCCCAAGCCCGCGCATATTTCACCTCGATAGCACGATCACCGCAAAACAAGCGTTGATGATAGGCAGCAATCATGTCGGATTGCTCGTCCTTGGGAATCAAATCGGCAAACCGTGCCCAGGTTTCGGGCCAGAACTGCCCGGCACCACCGCCATAGAACCAATCAAGCTCACGTTGTGTCATCAAGAAAACACCGCGCAAAACTAGGGCCGCTGGGCGTTCTGGATGGGTTTGCGCATATATCAATGCCAGCGTTGCACCCCAACTGCCGCCGAATACAATCCATTGGTCGATGCCCAGTGTGGTGCGAATCTCTTCAATATCTGCCACCAGATGCCACGTTGTATTATCTGCAATTTCGGCATGGGGGCGCGACCGACCACAACCGCGCTGATCAAACAGGATAACACGGTAAATCTTGGGGTCGAAATAACGCCGCATTGCTGGGCTGCAACCGCCACCCGGCCCACCATGCAGCACGACAACCGGTAGGCCATGGGGGTTGCCCGACTGTTCGACATAAATCGAATGGCCGTCGCCCACATCCAGCATCCGCTGATCAAAAGGTTCAATCGGCGGATAAAGATATTGAACTGCGCGTTTTTGACCCGAGTGTTTGTCCATAATCAATCTATATAGTATTGCGCGCCCAGATGAGCATATGGAGATCAGAATGCAACCCACGTTAAACACCGTCGACCCAGCAGAAGTCGCAAAGTTTGAGGCGATGGCCGCCGAATGGTGGGACCCGAAAGGCAAGTTCAAGCCTCTACATATGCTGAACCCTTGCCGTTTAGACTATATCACACAGCAAATTGCAGCAGAATTTGACCGTGATCTTTCCGCTGATTTGCCGTTTTCCGGCCTGCGTTTGCTCGACATCGGCTGCGGTGGTGGTTTGCTCAGCGAGCCTATGGCACGGCTTGGCGCTACGGTTGTTGGCGCGGATGCGGCCGAACGCAATATTCCTGTTGCCCAAGTGCACGCAGAGCACTCTGGCCTGACGATTGACTATCGCCACACCACCGCCGAAGCGATTGCCGAGTCTGGCGAGCAATTTGACGTGGTTTTGAACATGGAAGTCGTCGAACACGTCGCAGACCCCCAAGAATTCTTGACAGTGTGCCAACAATTGGTCCGCCCGGGCGGGCTGATGATTTGCTCAACCCTCAATCGCACCACCAAAAGCTTTGGCGCGGCTATCATTGGCGCAGAATGGATCATGCGCTGGCTGCCGAAGGGCACACATGAATGGCGCAAATTCATCACACCCGACGAATTGTACACGATGTTGGCAAAAGGCGGGCTAACGCCAGTGGATCGCACCGGATTTGTGTTTAACCCTCTGGGTTGGAGCTGGTCTCTGTCAGAAAAAGATCTAAGCGTAAATTACGTGACGACAAGCACCAAGGCAGCCTAGTTATCCATGCTGCAAACACCGGTGGCATGCACATACTTGCCACCGATTTCCACACATTTTTCAACTTCTGCAGCGCCGCGAATAGAGGGAACGGCATAGATCAGCATAAAGATGATCGCAGCAACAACAGCGAACAAGTTCATGCCCTTTTTGCCCTTCAACTCTCATCCTCTAATTTCATGCGCAACTCGCGCAGAATTGGCAATGCGGCGCGCACGCGATGTTCGCCAATGTCGCCCACAATCTCAGAAATGATCGGCGCGATACCCGCCAAAGCCGCCGCTTTTGCCCTTTGCCCTGCCGGGCTGATTGCCACCATCTTGCGGCGCGCATCGTCCCAATCCGGGCGAATATGCACATATCCAGCGGTTTCCAGCTTGCCCAGCGTATTGGTCATTGCACCACGGGTCACATGAAAAGCCTTGGCAAGCTGCGCTGGGCTGCGCTCGCTGCTAGAATGCGACAGATGGTTCAGAACAGAAAAATGCGAGAGTTCCATGCCCTTTGGCAACGCTTTGCTCAGACGGCTGCGTGCCAGTTGGTCAGCCATCAAGATTTCGCTAAACAAGGAAATCGCTAAGGCATTGGATTCATTATCAGTCTGGGCCATTGAACCTTTGATCATATGTCAGAGACGGCACGCGTCTGCGTGCTTGTGCCACTTTTTCGCGGTCAAGATCAATGTAAACGATACCGGTTTCTGCACCGGCATCCGCCAAAACCTCTCCCCATGGCGAAACCACAAGCGAATGCCCATAAGTTTGGCGCCGCGGACCGCGTTTGGCCCTGTGGTGCCCAACCTGCGCCGGCGCAAGCACCCAGCACCCGGTTTCAATGGCGCGCGCCTGTAACAACGCCTGCCAATGCACCGCCCCTGTCACATGGGAAAAGGCCGAAGGCACCGTCAATACCTCTGCCCCGCCCTGCGCCAGGCACCGGTACAAATGCGGAAACCGCACATCATAGCAAATCGACAGTCCGATTTTCGCAAAAGGTGTTTCTGCCACCACCGCCTGACTGCCGGGCCGATAGCCATCGGATTCGCGATAGGTTTCTTCCGCAGAAACCTGCACGTCAAACATATGAATCTTGTCATAACGCGCTGCAATCGAACCGGTTGGATCTATCAAAAACTGGCGATTGGCAAATCTGCCATCCGGGTCACTGGTCTTTACCGCCAAAGAGCCAACAGTCACCCAGATCCCAAGCCTTGCTGCCAGATCTCGCAGACCTAAAAGCGTGCGATCCTGTGCCTCAACCTGCAAAACAGATTTTTGATGTGTCCTGCTGCCAGACATGCAATTGGTCACCTCTGGTGTCAGTACATAGCCAGCCCCGGCTGCCGCTGCCTGCTCTATTCCTGCCTGAACCACCGATAGGTTTTTATCTGGGTCATCAGAAGAGCATATTTGCAGCAGCGCTGTTTTCATCAGGCGGCCAGCAATCCGTCAAGCCGACCTTCGCGCTCTAGGGCCATCAGATCATCACAGCCACCGATATGATCACCATCAACAAAAATCTGCGGAAAAGTCCGACCACCGTTGCTACGCTGGATCATTTCCGGCTTACGATCCGGGTTCTCCCAGCAATCCACCTCGACAAAGGTCACGCCCTTTTGTTGGAACAAAGATTTTGCCGCCGCGCAAAATCCACAAAGGGGACGGGTGTAAATTTCTACGTTTTTCATAGCGTTTTCCTAGTGGTTTGCCCTGTCATGCGCAATTTAGGCATGCTTTGCAACGCGTGCTAGGGCAATAACACGCACTTCACCCGCCTGTGATTGTAGGCAGGCCTGCGTTGCCGCTGAAAACGTCGCACCAGACGTCATGACATCATCCACCAGCAAAATGGACCGCCCCCGGGCGACAGCGATTCGACGGGGATTCAGGACAATGGCCCCTCGCAACAAGGCAAAACGCTCGTCTCGTGTCGCCATTTCCAATGCTGGTGTGGACTTGGGGCGTAACAACAAATCGGGGCAATATTCCAATTTCATGGCTTGCGCCAATCCTTGCGCCAACAACGCTGATTGATTGTATCGACGACGCAAGAACCGCGTCCAATGCAAGGGAATTGGCACGACAATAGGATCGCGTAAACTCAGATCATTTGCAGCGCGCTGCATCCAATGAATTGCGGGCCGCACGATGTCATGCCGGTCTGCATGCTTAAGTCGCAACACAAGTTTTCGGGCTGTGCCCTGATACAATAACGCCGCCCGTCCCTGTTGCCAGGGACGGGTCACCGCCATGCAATCATCGCAGCAGGTCTCACTCTCTTGCCCATCCCCAGGCAAGGGCACGCCGCAATAATTGCAGACAAGGCCACCGATCAAAGGCATCTCTTTCCAACACCCACCGCACAGTCCAAAATCGGCTTCAACAAATTCTCCGCAACCCACACAACGTGGAGGGTAAAGCAGGTGTAACGCGGTTTGAACTTGTCTGGCGAAGCGCTTATGGTCCGCCTTATGCAAAACACACCCCTTATGACTGATCGCAAAGCCCTCATGACCAGCCGCGCCCGTGCGGATCGTGATAATGGCTTGTTTCTGCAAGAAGCCGCGGCTGATGATATTCAGGATCGCCTGAAAGTGGTTAACAGGACGTTTACAAAGCCTGCCATTGTGACCGCCTTTCCCGAAATTTGGCGAAACCGGTTTCCAAACGCAACAATTGTTGCAGATTCCGACACCCTGGCGCTTTCAGAAGATAGCCATGATTTGGTGATTCATAGCATGTGTTTACATTGGGCAAATGACCCGGTCGGGCAGCTTATTCAGTGTCGGCGCGCCCTGGTAAATGATGGGCTTTTGATAACCGCAAGCTTTGGTGGGCAAACATTACAAGAACTGCGGGCGGCGCTTGGGCAAGCCGAAAGCGAAACCCGCGGGGGCATGGCACCTCGGGTTCTGCCAATGGGGGAAATTCGCGACATGGGGGCCCTTTTGCAACGCGCGGGCATGGCCTTGCCCGTTGCTGACAGCTTACCCTTAACTGCGACTTATGAAACGCCTTGGCACCTCATGCGTGAATTGCGATCGATGGGTGAAACCAATGTTTTGACAGCACGACTGCGGCGCTTTACGGGCCGCCAAGTGTTTCAACGCGCCGCAGAGCTTTATAGGCAAAATTACCATTCAGACGATCGCGTCGTGGCCACATTTGAACTTATTTTCATGACCGCCTGGGCCCCGGATGCAACCCAACCCAAACCTCTGCGCCCCGGATCTGCCGCCACCAGATTGGCAGATGCATTGGGCACCAAAGAATCCAAACTCACCGACTAAAGACTCAGGCCAAGGCCAGGTGCTGCGCCCCCGGGCACTTTAAAATTTGGACGAATAACAATATCTGAATTGACCCGGGCGCATCAGGCGCTATCTCAGAGCAGACATAGTAACAGGATCTCTCATGCTGGACGCCAAATCCCAAGCCACCCGCCCTGATTTCGCCGCTGACACACATCCCAAAGTGGCCCGCGGCAAAACAGGTATCCTTTTGGCCAATCTTGGCACACCTGATGATTATTCATACTGGCCCATGCGTCGCTATTTGAATGAGTTCCTGTCAGACGAACGCGTCATAGATTTGCCGCGCTGGAAATGGCAGCCCTTGTTGCAGCTTATCATTTTGACAAAACGTCCCTTTAGCTCGGGCGCTGCCTATAAATCCATATGGAATCATGACAAGGGCGAAAGCCCGTTGATGACCATCACTAAAGATCAAACTGCCAAATTCAAAACCGCGATGCAGGCACGCTACGGCGACCAGGTTATGGTGGATTTCTGCATGCGCTATGGCAATCCTTCGACGCAGTCAAAGGTACGTGAAATGGTGGCAGCAGGCTGCGAGCGCATCCTGTTTTTCCCGCTTTACCCACACTATGCAGGTGCAACCTCTGGCACCGCCAACGACCAGTTCTTTCGCGCCTTGATGCAGGAGACATGGCAACCGGCGGCACGCACAATTGAACCCTATTTTGACCAGCCCGCCTATATCGACGCGCTCGCGGCTTCGGTTCAAGCCGGCTATGATGCGATGCCAGTCAAACCCGACGTGTTGGTTGTCAGCTATCACGGCATGCCCAAGCGCTATTTGATGCAGGGTGATCCCTATCATTGCCAATGTCAGAAAACGACGCGCTTACTGCAGGAAAAACTGGGTTGGGACAAAACTGAATTGATCACCACCTTCCAATCACGTTTTGGCACCGAAGAATGGTTACAGCCCTATACGGTCGAAGAAGTTGCACGCCTTGCTCAGACGGGTAAAAAGAACATTGCAGTGATCGCCCCCGCCTTTTCAGCGGACTGCATCGAAACGCTGGAAGAAATCAACGAAGAGATCAAAGAAAGCTTTGAAGAAGCGGGCGGCGAAAGCTTTCACTATATTCCTTGCCTCAATGATGACGACGGCCATATCGCCGCCTTGGCCAAAGTTGCCGAAGAAAACCTGGCAGGTTGGCTCGACTAACATCACTGATGTGGCAAATAAAAAAGGGTGCCGCCAAAGCGACACCCTTTAAATCTCAGAGCGGCGATGCCGCACCAAGTTTGGCTTAGTCAGCAAGAGCCGCTGCAACCACTGCGATCAGCAGCAGAGGAACGATCAAGTTGCCAGCAGAAGAAGACGCTGCGTCTTCCATGATGACAGGTGCTTCAACCATAGGCTCAGACATGCCGCCAGCAAAAGCTGTGGATGCTGCTGCAGTCAGTGCTGCTGCGAGAACGAGTTTTTTCATAGTAACCTCCAAGAAATTAGCTTGCGTCACAGGATATTGCGACGCCAAGCGCCCAAGACTTACCTCGTAATTTAGGTGTAAACAGCAATCACAGGTGTTTGCAAACCCAATCACAAGATCACAACGGCGTCAGCGACGTTTTGTCGTCAAATAAGCAACACTTGTGTGCCGACTTTCGCCATCCCAAACAGTTCAGCGATGTGTTCATTGTAAAGACCAACACAACCGTTGGATGAGCGACGCCCAATTTTGCGCGTATCATGGGTACCATGAATACGATAATAGGTCCAACCAAGGTAAAGCGCATGCGTGCCCAAGGGATTATCTGGGCCAGGTCCAACATATTCTGGCCACTCTGGATTTCGCTTGCGCATCGCAGGGGTTGGCCGCCAGCTCGGGCCTTCAACTTTGCGCACAACTTTGGTGCGGCCGCGGCGTGTCAGATCTTCGGTCAAAGGAACCGACGACGGATATAGTTTATAGGTCACGCCATCTTCAGCCCAATAATGCAGTGCCCGGCTGGTCAGATCCACAAGAATCGCACCATTTTTCAGGTTATCAAAATGCGGTTCCCAACGCATCGAGCGAAAGCTCGACATGTTGCGGCGCACCACTTCTGTGATCTCGTTCTCGACTTCGGTGGTCGATGTGTCGTTTACATCCTGTGCCAAAGCAGGCGCACCAATAAAGGCAGCCCCGCTGGCCAAAAAGGCACGACGCCCAAAGCCGGGAGTGCGTAATCTTGTCATAGCTATCTTTGCCTCTGCGTTTTAAGCGATTTTATGACCGGAAAGACGCAGTCGCAAATCAAACAAGCGTTATTGTGCCCATCTCACACGAATGTGGGCTTTCAACGCAACGCATGTACCGCTAGACCCATGAAACGAACTAATAACTTTGCGGAAGGACGACCCATGCGTCTTGTAGCGGCTCTTACGGCTTCACTCCTGGCTATTTCAGCCTGCACAACCACCGTCACCAACCCTCCGCTTGGGGCAGATGGTAAGCCTTTGCCGCGCCTTTACCGGATTCGGGCCAATGACACCTCTAAAATCCAATTCCGTATGCTTGATTCTGTAAATGCGCTTCGGTCAGCCTCTGGAGTCTCGGCTGTCGAGCTAAACCCGCAATTGGTCGCCGCCGCCGCCACACATTCCCGGGACATGTCGATCCAAAACCGCCCTTGGCATTTTGGCTCTGATGGATCCTCACCCATCCAACGCATCGCGCGCGCGGGTTACCCCGGGGTCTTGGTTGGCGAAACGATTTCAGAAACCTATGAAACAGAATTGGAAACCCTAGGGGCCTGGATGGAAGATCCGGGATCACGCACAGTTATTCTGGACCGTAGCGCTCAGGATATGGGCTTTAGCTGGCATCAGGAAAGCAACGGAAAAATCTGGTGGACATTGGTTCTGGGTGCCGAAGGTGTGGCCCCAGAAATATCACCCTCTCCACAGGCCAACAGCGCGACCTCTGATCTGTTTGCGGCAGTCGAATAAGCTATTTGTAGATAGAAATCGGCGTGCCGTTGGTCACCATCGCATAAACTTCCTGAATTTCTCGATTGCTGACCGCAATGCAGCCCGCGGTCCAATCATCGGGCGCTTTGGCAAACTTTGGCGGCTTACCATGAATAAAAATATCCCCGCCCGGGCTAAACCCATTGCGGGCGGCATAAGCACGGTCGCTGGCATTGGGGTATGAAATTCCAATGGAAAGATGAAATTCACTGTTGGGATTGCGGCGGTCAATCTTGTACTCGCCTTCTGGCGTGCGCCCATCACCTTCGCGCTTCTTATGGCCCGTCGGGGCAAATCCAAGCCCAACATCATATGATTTCAGCACCTTTTCATGATGCATAAGATACATTTTGCGTTGTTCTTTGAACACCACAACACGGGTTACTTCGGGGCCGTTATAAGCCTGAAACTTCGACGAACAGGCCGACAAGGCCATAACCACCACAAGGAATAGGGCAAAAATTCGCATATTTTTCTCACTAACTGCTCAAATCCGCAATAGCACGTCACGCGCCTTTCGCCCAGCGCGCAGCACAGCTTCACGCCAAAGTTACGCCGCCTTGCGCGAAAAGTGGCCCACCATTTCAATATGGCTGCTCCAGCGAAACTGGTCGACAACTTGCACCCAATGCAAGTGATATCCCCCGGCAATCAAAATTGCTGCATCCCGCGCAAAGGTCACGGGATTGCAGGACACAAAGGCTATTGTCGGCACATCTGACTTGGCCAGTTCATGACATTGCGCTTCAGCCCCTGCCCGTGGCGGGTCGATAACAACTGCATCAAACCGCAAATCAACGGCAATGAATGGGTTGCGAAACAGATCGCGGGTTTCTGTGGACACATGCTTCAGGCCCTGCGCCCTGCGCCACCCTTGATCAAGCGCTTGCAACATATCGTGCTCACCTTCAACCGCATGCACGCTGGCCTTGGCCGCCAAAGGCAGCGAAAACGTCCCGCATCCTGCAAAAAGGTCAACAAGCTTACCCGCGTCACCAACAATGTCTTGCACTGCCTGTAACAGCGCCGCCTCGCCCTCTTTTGTCGCCTGCAAAAAGGCCCCCGGCGGCGGTGTCACTTGTGCAGCCCCAAAGTTTTGCCAAGGCGGCACCCGTGTGGCAACGCTTTCGCCGTCCCAAGTCAGGCGCGCGATTCGCAATTCATGCGCCAGTTGACCAAGCTCCGCGATAAACGACGCATCAAGGGCTTTGCCCCCGGTCACAGAAATATCCAGACCTTCGGCAGACAGGGTGGCCGTAACTGACAATGCGCCTTTGCGCGATGCCCCAACGATGGCCAGACGTTCAGCAATGCCCAGCGCAGACATAAGGTCGGGGTGCAGCAACTGACAATCCGGGATCTCACAAATTACATCTGACGCGCGCATGTGAAACCCGGCCATTGCGCCCTTTTTGGTGCGACGCGCAGAAATCACTGCCCGCCGACGGCTTTGCACCGGCGAAGTTTCAATGGGACGAAATTCGGTTGAAATACCCTGTGCGGCAAGGGCGTTTTGCACCACGTCAACTTTGAAATTGGCGACAAAAGCATCGCTGGCATGTTGCAAACTGCATCCGCCACAGGATTTGAAATGCCGACAGGGGGCTTTCACGCGATCCTCGGAGGGCGATAACACGCGCATATTGGCAAGCTTATTGCCCTCGACATCGCCTTGCACCATTTCGCCAGGCAATGCCAAGGGTACAAAAACCGGGCCGTCTGCGATGCCATCGCCGTGCAAACCCAAACGGTTGATTTTAATCTGTGTCATAGCCTTGGCCATACCGCGCCGCAGGGTCAGGGAAAACCCCCGGCCTGATATAACATCCAAATACCTTGGGCTGATGGCTATTCAGCCGCATCCGCATCTAAAAACCCGCCTGACTGCCGCAGCCAAAACCCTGCATACAAACCGCCCTTTGCCAACAATTCTCGATGGGTTCCTTCTTCGGCGATTTGGCCATTATCCATCACCAAGATCCGGTCCATCTGCGCGATCGTGGATAGCCGGTGCGCAATCGCAATCACGGTCTTGCCCTGCATCATCCCATAAAGCGTTTGCTGAATTGCGGCTTCCACCTCACTGTCCAAGGCAGCAGTTGCCTCATCTAACAACAAGATCGGCGCATCCTTTAGGATAACCCGCGCCAATGTGATGCGTTGCCGTTGCCCCCCTGAAAGCTTTACCCCGCGTTCGCCCACATGCGCATCATAGCCTTTGCGTCCCTCGGGATCCTGCAACGTCAAAATAAATTCATGCGCTTCAGCCTTACGCGCTGCTTCTATCATTTCAGCCTCTGTGGCGTTTGGTCGGCCATATAAGATGTTTTCGCGCACCGAACGATGCAGCAATGAACTGTCTTGCTGCACCATCCCTATGTGATCCCGCAAACTGTCCTGACGCACCCTGGAAATATCCTGACCGTCCATCAAAATCCGTCCGCCTTCAGCCTTATAAAACCGCAGCATCAACTTCACCAAGGTTGACTTCCCAGCCCCTGAGCGCCCGATCAGACCAATTTTTTCACCGGGATTAACCGTCAGACTTATGGCATCCAATCCACCAGTTTTGCGCCCATAATGGTGTGTCAGAGACTGAACTTCGATTTTTCCCAGCGATAATTTCAGCGGTTTCGCATCTTTGACGTCCAGCAAATCAATCGGCTGCGCAATGGTTTCCATGCCTTCGGCCACGACCCCCAATTGCTGAAAGAAAGACGTCAACGCCCACATGATCCATTGCGTCATGGCGTTCAGCCGCAGGGTCAAAGCCGTGGCCGCGGCCACAATGCCAACCGAGGCATCACCTTGTACCCACAACCAAATCGCCCAGCCCACAACACCCAGAATCAACAAGCCATTCAGCACCACCAAGACAAAATCCATCACCGTGAAAATGCGCATTTCCTGCTGGAACGTCTGACGGGTGTGTTCAATCGCTTCTTTGGCATGATCAAGCTCGAGTTGATTATGCGCAAACAGTTTCACTGAATGAATGTTGGTATAGGCATCCACAACGCGGCCCGTCACCGCCGATCTGGCATCCGCAGCTGCCTTTGATGCGGGCCCAACGCGCCGTATCGTCCAAGCCACTAAACACCCGTATAGCGCCAACCAAATCACCAATGGCAGCAGCAAACGCGCATCTGCTTGTGATAACAGGACAGCCGCGCCAATCACATAGGCCATCGAAAAAGACAGCGCATCAAAGGCCTCATATACCGCTTCGCCCGCCGCGGGCGGGGTTTGCATGATGCGATTGGCAATTCTGCCGGCAAAATCATTTTCAAACCAGCCAACCGACTGGCGCAAAACATGCCTATGCGCCCGCCATCGGATCAAAGTGCCAAAATTCGGCAGGATAGCATTGTTCAACACCAACACATCCAGGGCTTGCAAGATCGGCCGCACAAACAGCACAAGCCCCGCAACAAACAGCAATTCAACCTTATAGGTCTGCCATACCTCTGCCGGGTCGCCGGACAATAAATCCACCAGACGCCCCATATAGTAGATCAACCCAATTTCGACCGCTGCCACCACCACCGACATAATCCCAGCGAGCACAAAAACGCGTTTAAACGGCTTGGAATAGGCCAGCATGAACGGCAGCAGCCGACGTGGCGGCACATCCGTTTCCGGGTAGTCGCAATAGGGATCAATCAAATTTTCAAAGAACTTAAACAACATGAAACAACGCTTTTCGTAAGAGTGCTGGAATGCAGACATAGGCTGGCGGTGTCGTTCCAGGTTTTGGACAACACGCAGAGCTCTGACTCAGGTCAGATTCAACTCAAGAAAACCAAGTAAGTCGATCCATCTTACAATCCTTCATGTGCTGGCATGAGCGTGGCGCAGCTTCGGATTCGTGTCAACTCTTGTTACTTAGACAGCAACGCCTTACGCGACAGTGTAAAACCTGATGCGATCCAAAGCGCTTCAAGTCGCCGCAATTCGGACCCCAACGCCGCCCCCTGAAACCCCGCGATCAAATCCGCGGCTTGCACAGGAAATTCTGCGAGACTGCCGCGTTTTGCATCCTCAACAACGCACTCTGGCAGTGGCTGCTCTAGCCATGCGGAACGCAACAAAATCGCAGAAACCGCCAGATCGCCATCAAAACGATACCCAAGCTCTGCCGCGCTTTTCACACCCGACGCCGCGTCGCGCATGTGCTCTAGCCGCTGCGCGCGTTTTTTAGAAAGCCGCAGGCTGTCGCTGACATTTTGCCCACCCAAAACCGCCAAGCGGCGCAACGGCTCACATACCACCCCTAATGCACTTTCCATATGCACCAAGGGGGCCAATCCGCGATCATCAGCGCCTTCAATAATGTGGCTCAGCACCCCGCACTGGCGCATTGTTGCCACAACCGGTGCTGGGTCTTCCGCCGCAAGTAGTTTTAACATTTCAGCGCCGACGCGCTCTTTGGACAAAGAGTCTATCCCGCCTGAATGTGCCGCAATTGCCGCCAAAGCCTCTGGGTCCATACCCAGACTGGCATCACCATACCAGGCATGAAACCGAAAATATCGCAGGATACGCAGGTAGTCTTCGCGGATGCGCTGAGCCGCATCATCTATGAACCGAAACCGCCGCTTTCGCAGATCTGCCAGGCCGCCAAGTGGGTCTATGACGCTGCCATCTGCCCGCGCATATAGCGCATTCATCGTGAAATCACGCCGATGCGCATCATCTTCAACGTGCTCTGAAAAGGCGACAACTGCACGCCGTCCATCGGTTTCCACGTCTTTGCGAAAGGTGGTGATTTCATGCGCAATGTCATCCGCAACCACCGTGATTGTGCCATGGTCAATCCCGGTAGGAATGGCCTTTAGGCCCGCGACCTTTGCCAAATTGATCACCTGATCAGGTCGGGCATCCGTGGATATATCAATGTCAGAAACCGGCTTTTTCAACAGTGCATTACGCACGCATCCCCCCACCAACAACGCTTGGAACCCTGCGGCTTCTAGCATCCGACAAACCGTTTGTGTGCTGGGCCGCGTCAGCCAGTCGCCCGAAACAGTCACGCCACTGCTCATGTCACCATCCGTTCTGCCAGACCTCGCAGAATGCGCGCTGTTGCGCCCCAAATATAATATGGGCCAAAGGGCACCACATAATAGCGGCGGCGCACCCCCTGCCACCAACGCCCCTCGATGGCAAAACGTGCCGGATCCGTCACATGCGACAAAGGCACATGAAACACTTCTTCGACTTCGCCGGGCTCTGGTTTGATCTGAAACGGAGACCGAACCAGCCCAACAACCGGCGTTACCGTAAAACTGGTCACGGTTTCATGGGTCGGCAATGTGCCCAGCACTTGGACATTTTCGCGCATCAAACCAATTTCTTCCTGCGCCTCGCGCAGCGCGGCTGCAGTGACATCAACATCCGTTTCGTCCTGCTTGCCGCCCGGAAAGGCAATCTGCCCGGGATGATGTTTTAAATGCGAGCTGCGCTTGGTCAATATTACCTGCGCCACGCCATCTACCACTTGAACAGGCACTAACACACCTGCAGATCGCAATTTTCGCCCTTTGGGCAAAATCACTTGCGCATTTAAGTCAAAATCCGATGACGCCCCGCCATCACGGTCAAGCGCGGTCAGCAAAGGGTTCACCGGATCCGTCATTGAGCAGGCTTTTCTGCCTGAAACCCAACGGTCAACGGGTCAAGATCATAATGCGAGCCACAGAACTGACAATCCGCCGTCACGCGCCCCGCGTCATTTGTCATGGTTTCTATGTCTTTGGCGGAATAGATCGACAGGCTTTGGCGCACGCGGTCTTCTGAACAGGTGCAGCCAAAGCGCACAGATTGCGCATCATAGACTCGCGGCGCTTCCTCGTGAAACAGTCGCACCAGCAAATCAGCAGGCGTCACCGACGGGCCGATCAATTCCAGATCTTCCACAGAATTCATCAGAATATTTGCGCGGTTCCAGTTTTCTTCATCGTCATCATCCAACAGATCGCTGGCCGTCAAAAGACCGCCTTCACCATTGCCACCTTCACCTTTGGCAAATGGGGACGCCTTGGGCATGTGCTGCAACATTACACCGCCCGCACGCCAATGTTCGCCAACACCGGGTTCTGTGGACTTGCCAAACCGCAGCGAAAAGCTGGTCGGCAGCTGTTCAGACTGGGCAAAATACCCCTCGGCGCTGGCACTGAGAGACCCACCAGCCAAAGGTGCAATGCCCTGATAGGGTTTGGTACCTTCGCCTTGATCAATCAAAACAGCGATATACCCGCTGCCCAATTGCTCGAAGGGCGATGCGTCGGTCAGCCGGTCTGCATCAAAAGTGGCATAGGTGCGAATTTGCGCGGTCTCGCCTTCAGTTTTTGGTGCATAATAATCGGTTGCAATCATCCGCACGGGCCCATTGGTCTGCACCTGCAACGACAGTTTCCAGCGCACGCTAATGGTTTGGCCAATCAGAGCTGTCAGCAACGCCATTTCAGCCACCAGGGCTTCTACCGTTTCTGGATAGTCATGCTGTTTCAGGATACCATCCAGCACGCCATCCAGCCGGGCCACGCGGCCGCGAATATCTGAGTTGTCCAATTGGAACGGCAAAACAGTGTCGTCCCAAGCGATTTTAGTTCCGAGGGTCATGGGGTTTCCTTACAAGCCTGATCTTGGCATACCGCGACTATATAGGTGCGGCAAGACGAACGAAAAGGGCTGGTATCGCATGATTAGACGGTTTGGAACCCCGCCAGCTGCGGATCGGCGCTATAAACTGCGCCCCGGGGCCTATGTGGTGCTTTTACGCGGCTCTGACATGCTCATCACACAAGACGCTGCCAGCACACCACCCCAAAACCCCGAATACCAACTGCCCGGCGGTGGCATAGACCCGGGTGAGTCGCCCGTCAAAGCACTGCATCGCGAAGTGCTCGAAGAAACCGGCTGGACCATATCTCCCCCCCGCCGCCTTGGGGCCTTTCGCCGCTTTTGCTATATGCCTGACTATGACCTATGGGCCGAAAAGCTGTGCAGCATCTATGTTGCCCGCCCAGCGCGTTCTTTGGGACCGCCCACCGAACCGCAGCACCGCGCAATTTGGATGCCCGCCTTTCAGGCCATCAAATTACTGGCAAACAGCGGCGACCAATATTTTGCGCGGCAAGCCACTCGCTAAACCACATCGTCAATTTCATACTCAAATAACACCCCAGAGATGTCGTCCGGAAACCCCTTTGCGCCGGAATATTCCTGCAAATACCAGATAAAAGATTCCAGAAAGGCTTCTCCGCTTTGCGCTTTCAACTTACTGACAATTCTTTCCAAACCTTCTTCATCCAGCATAACGCCATCGGGGTTCGGGCATTCGATGACACCGTCCGATAAAATCAGCAATCGATCACCCGGACGCAGATAAATTTCGAAATCTTCAAATTTGGCCTGTTCAATCAACCCAACCGGTAAACCGCCAGGTCCGCGTTGCTCCAATGATCCATCCCCCCGCTGCACCATTGGGTGTGGGTGCCCCGCTTGGGACAAAACAACTTTGCCCGATCTTAAATCGACCACTGCCAACATCATGGTGAAATACAATTCGGTTTCGATTTCATCCAAAAACTGCCCATTCAAATACGCAATCACCTCGGCCGGGGGCAAGGGTGCATATGTGCCATCTGATGTTGGTCTCATTGCGACATTGCGTTCAGGGGAAGAGGACGACAACAAACCCGCCAAACGCGCCGTCATCAATGCCGAACTCACGCCATGACCCGACACATCAAAGGCAAACAGCCCAATCCGATGCTTATCAATCGGAAAGTGCCCAACCAAATCGCCACCAACATGGCCACTTGAATGCAACATCAAAGACACCTGACTGGATCCCACAGTCACGTGACGATTGCGCACCAAAGACTGCTGTAGTTTCTTGGCTTCTATCAAGTCGTGATCCAACAGATCATGCACGCGTTGCAACTCTGATAATGTCTCTGAAATCACCTGGTTTTTCTGGGTGAGCTGGCGCTGCATACGCAAAATGCGCTCTCCTGCCGAAATCCTAGCCCGCAATTCATGCGCATTAATCGGTTTGATTAGAAAGTCATCAGCACCATTTTCCAGACCTTTCACCACCTCATCTTTTTCACTTTTAGAGGTTAAATGAATGAAATATCCATATTTCTCGCTGGGCAAAGCCCGGAAAGCTTTACAAAATTCCAAGCCATCCATTTTAGGCATCATCCAGTCAGACAACACCAAATCTGGTGACCGCGCGTTGCAAATTTCCAAAGCTTCTTGTCCCGAACAGGCCTCGACCACTTCATAACCATCATGTGCCAATTGCGCACTCAGAATGCGCCGCTGCAAACGACTGTCATCCACTAACAGAACAAGCTGAATGGCGCCCTTAGCCTGTTTTTCCTGCATGTGCTGCGGCTCTGCACTCACAAGGAGCCCCCGTCAAAACACTTCATCAGATTGGTTTTAAACCACTATTCCTTAAGGGGTCATGAAGCTGCGCTATTTAGGCCTCTCATGCTTCGTTAAGAAATTCATGTCACGCTACCTGTCGGAGGACAGCATGATAGACTGGGCACAGATTGCAGAATTAAAGGCTGAAATCGGTGCAGACGATTTTACCGAAGTGGTCGAAATCTTTTTAGACGAGGTGGATGAAGCCATCGCAGCGCTTGGCAATACTGCGCCGGGCGATCATCTGGAATCGGCACTGCACTTTCTAAAGGGCAGCGCCTTGAATCTTGGCTTCAAAGATTTTGCAAAACTTTGCCAAATTGGCGAACTCTCAGCCTCGCGCGGCATGGCAGACCAAGTAAACTTGTCCGAAATTCGAGAGTGTTATCGCAAGTCTCGCGTTGCCTTCCTTGAAGGGCTGGCAAAAAACGCAGCCTAACTGCTAAATCAGAAACTGGGCCAAAGCCTCATCATTTGTGATATCGGTATAGGTCATGCCAGCCGCTTCCAACCGCGCAAATAGGGTCTTAAAATTGTCTGGGCTTTTGGTCTCTAACCCAATCAAAACAGACCCAAAGTTGCGGGCAGATTTCTTCAGATATTCAAAACGCGCAATATCGTCTTCCGGCCCCAAAATGCCTAAGAAATCCTTCAACGCACCCGGCCGTTGTGGCAGCCGCAAAATGAAATATTTTTTCACACCAGAATAGCGCAGCGCGCGCTCTTTGACTTCTGGCAACCTTTCGAAATCAAAATTACCGCCCGAGGTCACGCAAACCACGGTTTTGCCCTTAATCTTATCTGCAACATCTTCCAGCGCATCCACCGCCAAAGCCCCGGCTGGCTCTAACACAATGCCTTCGACATTCAGCATTTCCAAAATCGTCGTGCAAATCCGATCTTCTGGCGCCGCCAAAACATCCGCAGGGGGCATATCAGCGAGCCGCGCAAAGGTTTTCTCACCTATGCGCGCCACGGCAGCGCCGTCCACAAACCCATCCAATGTATCCAGCCGCGTTGGGGCCCCGGCCTGCAACGCTGCCTGCAAGCTCGCACCGCCCAGTGGTTCGACCAATGTAAATTCAGTAGCGCTGGCAAAATAACTGCGCACGCCTGCCGCCAAACCACCGCCGCCAACCGGCAAGATCACCCGGTCTGGCACCCGTCCCAATTGACGCTCGATCTCTGCGGCCACTGACGCCTGACCTTCGATCACATCCTCATCATCAAACGGCGACAAAAATGTAGCACCGGCCTCTGCACAATAGGTTTGCGACGCCGCCAATGTGTCATCAAAGTAATCGCCAACCAAACGCACTTCGATGGCATCCCCACCAAAGACTCTGGTTTTAAAGATTTTTTGCTGCGGCGTTGTCACCGGCATAAAGATCACACCTTTGACGCCAAAATGCTTGCACATAAAGGCCACGCCCTGCGCGTGGTTTCCAGCGCTGGCGCAGACAAACAGATCACGGTTAGGATCTTTGGCCAGCACCTTGCGCATCGCATTGAACGCCCCACGCAGCTTGTAACTGCGCACCGGCGTCAAATCTTCGCGTTTCAGATAGATTTCGGCCCCATAACGCAGAGAAAGATGTGCATTACGCTGCAAAGGTGTCGCATCAAACACATCGCGCATAGCGGTCTGGGCACGGCGGGCAAGGTCTTGAAATTGGGTCATAGCGGTCTCAGTGACGCAACCCCGCGCCCAAGGCAAGAGTTTGCGCCAAAGAATACATTGGGATACCGGGTCAGAGGTCACGTTTTTCGACTGCTATGCCGTAGATGGTGGTTAGAACACTAACGCTAACCATTAGGCCAAGCCATGCCTGAAAACATTGCGCGACAAGCAGTAGGATGGCGGAAAAGCCAAAAACAAATTCGACCACCAGACCTAACACAGACGATGCGATCGCCAAGACCACGCCCAGCACAATGATAGCGCCGGATAAGGGTTTTGTGCTTTCCCAAGCTTCACCGATATCCAAAGTGTAACCCAACGCCGCAGCGGGCAATATTGGCGCAATTCGATAAAACACCCAAACGCAAATCGTGCTCACCAGAACCGTTATCAAGGTGGTGCTTGCCAAACTGTTCAGCCCGCCAAATGCTATTCCCACCAACAAACCTACCAATACGCCTGAAATCAAACCAACAATGATAACCAAGATTCCCATAAGGAACCCGCCCATGAAATACCGAAGATTATGTTTGGTATGAAACGTCGGCAAAAACTTTTCCGAGCGCTCTTCTAACAAGACAAAACGATGCCAAGCCACAGCAACCCAGATGGCAACGCCCCAATACACCGCGAAACCCACAAGCATTGTGCCAACAAAACCTTGATTGCCAAAGTCACCCGCAAGAATGCTTTGGAAAGACGCACCACCCAACAGGGAAAACAAGATAAATGCTGCGATTAATGGCGACGAAATGCGCAGCGCACCCGAAAAATTTCGAAAAATCAATTTCACCGAATGTAGAGAAATTCTAAGCCCTAACATGTTCAACCACCTTAATTTAAATACGCCCACTTTCCCTTTTTTTCCCTCAATGGCAAGCCCACTAGGTCACAACACTTGCCCTAAGCAAAAAAAGACGGTATCGGCCCTTCGTTGCCCGTTTGAAGGAAATCTGACATGTCCGCACCAAAAAAAGTTGTTCTGGCCTACTCCGGTGGTCTTGATACCTCGATCATTCTGAAATGGTTGCAGACCGAATATGGTTGCGAAGTCATCACTTTCACAGCCGACCTCGGTCAAGGCGAAGAGCTAGAACCCGCCCGCCAAAAAGCTGAAATGCTGGGCATCAAACCCGAAAACATTCACATCGAAGACCTGCGCGAAGAGTTCGTGCGTGATTTTGTCTTCCCGATGTTCCGCGCCAATGCGGTCTACGAAGGCCTGTACCTGCTGGGCACCTCGATTGCCCGCCCGCTGATTTCCAAACGCCTGATCGAAATCGCCGAAGCCAACAATGCAGATGCGGTGTCGCATGGCGCCACAGGCAAGGGCAACGATCAGGTGCGTTTTGAACTTGCAGCCTATGCGCTGAACCCAGATATCGCCGTAATCGCCCCTTGGCGCGAATGGGATCTGGGCAGCCGCACAAAGCTGATCGAATTTGCTGAAAAGCACCAAATTCCCATCGCCAAGGACAAACGCGGCGAAGCCCCGTTCTCTGTTGATGCAAACCTGCTGCACACATCCTCCGAAGGCAAAAGCCTGGAAGACCCAGCAGAAGATGCACCAGAATACGTCTATCAGCGGACCGTCAGCCCAGAAGAGGCCCCTGACACGCCGGAATTCATCGAAATCGGTTTCGAAAAAGGTGACCCGGTCAGCATCAACGGCGTCGATATGTCTCCAGCGACTGTCCTGACAGAACTGAACGCATATGGCCGCAAGCACGGCATTGGCCGCCTTGATCTGGTCGAAGGCCGTTATGTTGGTATGAAGTCCCGTGGTATCTATGAAACGCCGGGCGGCACCATCATGCTAGAGGCCCACCGCGGCATCGAATCCATCACCATGGACCGTGGCGCAATGCACCTCAAAGACGAGCTGATGCCAAAATACGCCGAGCTGATCTATAACGGCTATTGGTACTCACCAGAGCGTGAAATGCTGCAAGCCGCAATCGACGCCAGCCAAGACCACGTCACCGGCACAGTGCGCGTGAAGCTCTACAAAGGTCACGTACGCACCGTTGGCCGCTGGTCTGATCACAGCCTCTATTCTGAAGAACACGTCACCTTCGAGGAAGACATGGGTGCCTATGATCAAACAGACGCAGCGGGCTTTATCCAATTAAACGCTCTGCGCCTGAAACTGATCGCCATGCGCAACAAACGCGTCGCAAAGAAATAGTCAAATCGGCCCGCCCAGCGCGGGCCTTTTTCTTTCCCCCTTAGCGCTTGTGCTTGATCAAAGTACCCTGGGGTGAACGCCGAAACGACGTTTCGGCGAGAGGGGCAAAGCCCCTACCTCCCCAATGCCAACTTATAAACGCCATCTCACACCCATTCACCAAAGCGTGACATGACGCCCCCGTGACTTGAGCGCGGAAAGCACACATTGCAAAGTGCTCTCACATATTGGGAGAAACGCGCATGGACCGCATGATCAATTTGAAAATGGCACTGCTCGGCGGCCTCATTGCCCTTGGTTCCGCCATAAGCTGCAGCACCGCACAGGCCGCAACCGAAAAACTGGTGGTGGCCGGGGGCTGTTTCTGGTGTGTTGAAAGCGATTTTGAAAGCGTCAAAGGCGTAAAAAATGCGGTCTCTGGATACACCGGCGGAACCACAAAAAACCCTACTTACAAAAAGATCGGTAAGGGCGGCACGGGCCATTATGAAGCGGTTGAAATCACCTTTGACAATAAGGTCGTGTCGCGTGATCAACTGCTACATATGTTCTTCCGGTCGGTAGATCCCACCGACGCTGGTGGTCAGTTTTGCGATCGGGGTGAAACCTATCGCACGGCGGTGTTTTATGCCAATGACACCCAGAAGGCCGCGGCAGAAGCCGCTAAAACCCAGGCCCGCGCGGACCTTGGGCGCAAAATTGTCACCCCGCTGCTGCCCGCCCAAAAATTCTACAAAGCAGAGGCTTATCACCAGGATTATTACAAAGGTGAGAAACGGGTTTTGACCCGCTTTGGCCCAATACGTCAGTCTGATGCCTATGCGCGCTATCGCAAAGCCTGTGGGCGCGATACCAGGGTCAAATCGCTCTGGGGTACTGCCGCGCCCTTTGCTGACAAACACTAGGCTGGGCGAAAGATTTCAGGGGCTTTGCCCCTCTCGTCAAAACATAGTTTTGCCGTTCACCCCAGAGTATTTTGAGAAAGATGAAACATAGGTTCACCCCCTAAAACGAGGCGCTTTGCACCTCTTTGAGATCGGGAATAACGTCGGCAGTGCCCTGACGTGTCACCATCAAAGCACCCGCACGCATTGCCAAAGAGATCGCCTGTTCGATTGGCATGCCCCGGTCCATACCCGCCAGCACATAGCCGGTAAACGTATCGCCGGCACCCGTTGTATCAACCACATCAACCGCATGGGCCGGAAAATCCATCTGCGTGCGTTTTTGTGTGTTGATCCACCTGCAGCCTTTGGCACCCAGAGTGATCACGATATCTGCTACCGGCAGGTCCTGTGGCGAACGGCCTGTGGCCGAGGTCAATTGCTCAGCTTCGACCTCGTTCAGAATAAGAAAATCAAGCAGGGGCAAAATAGCCAGAACAGCGTCCCTGTCAAAAGGGGCCGCCGCATAGGCCACATACATCGCCAGATCACGGCCCATTTGTGCAGCATATGTTTGATTATTGGTTTCATTTTGAATCAAAAGCGTGTCGCCACGCGCGCTTTCACTCAGCGCCTTGCCAATGGCATTGTTGGTGATTTCATGATTGGCACCGGGCAAAAGCACAATGGTATTTTCGCCCTCTTGCTCCACATTAATGATCGCCTGCCCGGTCGGACATCTATCCAAAACAGAAATATGCCGGGTATCAACCCCATATTCCAGCAGCCGTTGCCGCGCCCAGACACCATCCGATCCGACGGCCCCAATATGAGACACCAGAGACGCTGCACGCGCCGCTGCAACCGACATATTGGCCCCTTTGCCACCCAATCCTTTGTGCATTCCGGTGGCAGTAAGTGTCTCGCCAGGCTCCGGCAAATGCGGCACCTGAAAGAACAGATCAGCGTTAATTGACCCCAGGTTATAAATTGCCATAAAATTCTCGCATACATAAAATGAGACCATCACTGTCGGATGGTCTCATGCTGAGTGCAAGCGCGAAAAAGGTTAGTCAGCCAACTTTGCAGGCCGCCAAAATCGCCATATTCATGATGTCATTGGATGTCGCAGTTGTTGAACAAATCTGGATCGAGTGATCCACACCTGTCAGGATCGGACCAATCAACGTCGCCCCTGCCATTTCCTGCATCAATTTAGTTGAAATGCTGGCCGAATGGCGCGCCGGAACAACCAGAATATTGGCCGGACCACTCAGCCGCTGAAAGGGGTAGGACTCTTGCGCCGACATATTCATCGCAACATCTACTGTCATTTCACCTTCGTATTCAAAATCAACACCGCGTTTGTCCAAAACAGCTGGTGCCATATGCATTTTTTCGGCGCGTTCAGATATCGGATAGCCAAAGGTGGAAAAGCTGACAAATGCCACGCGTGGCTCTAGCCCCATGTGGCGTGCAACACCTGCGCAAGCCTCGGCAATATTGGCCAAGTCTGTTTCATCAGGCCACTCGTGCACCAATGTATCTGATATCAACACAATACGACCGTTATGCAAAATCGCTGTCACACCGACCGCCCCGGCCTGGGCATTTGCATCAAACACATGGTTGATCAGCTCCATAACATGGGCAGATTTTCGGGTTGCCCCGGTCACCAGGCCATCGCCATGCCCATGCGCCAACATCAACGATGCAAACACATGGCGATCACGCGCTGCCAAGCGGTGCACATCCTGTTTATCAAAGCCTTTGCGCCGCAAACGTTTGTACAGGAAATCTTTATAGGTTCGCAAATGCATCGAATTGGCCGCATTCACAACTTCGATCTCTGGAATGGCATCGCTAAGCCCAGCTGCTGACAGCTTTTCAGCCACATCAGCTTCGCGACCAACAACCAAAGCTTTGCCAAGACCAGAGCGCTGATACAGCACCGCTGCCCGCAATACACGCGGGTCATCGCCCTCTGCAAAGATCATCCGCGCCTGGGCATTGCGCGCCCGCGCATTCAGGTTGCGCAGCATGCTGGCAGTCGGGTCCATCCGCGATTTCAGGCTGGCTTCGTATCCATCCATATCAATGATCGGACGGCGGGCCACACCGGTATCCATACCCGCTTTGGCAACAGCTGACGGAATGCGGTAAATCAATCGCGGATCAAACGGCGTTGGAATAATATAATCGCGCCCAAAGGCCAATTTGCGGCCATAGGCCATCGCAACTTCGTCGGGCACATCTTCGCGTGCCATTTCTGCCAAAGCTTCCGCACAGGCAATCTTCATCTCATCATTGATGGCACGCGCGTGAATATCCAATGCGCCCCGGAACAAATAGGGAAATGCCAGAACATTATTCACCTGATTTGGATAGTCAGAGCGTCCGGTGCCCACAATCGCGTCGGGCCGCACGGCTTGCGCTTCTTCCGGTGTGATTTCTGGATCTGGGTTTGCCATGGCAAAAATCAACGGGTCCGGCCCCATTGTTTCCACCATCTCAGGGGTCACAGCGCCCTTGGCTGACACGCCCAAAAACACATCAGCGCCCACCATCGCTTCTTCAAGTGTGCGCAGCTTTGTGTTGGCGGCATGGGCAGATTTCCATTGGTTCATACCTTTGGTGCGGCCCTGATAAATCACCCCTTTGGTGTCGCAAACAATGCAATTGTCATGCTTTGCACCCATGGATTTGATCAGCTCAATACAGGCAATCCCTGCAGCACCAGCACCGTTCAAGACAATCCGAACATCTTCAATCTTTTTGCCCGAGATTTTCAGGGCGTTCAAAAGACCCGCTGCACAGATCACGGCGGTGCCGTGCTGGTCATCATGGAAAACCGGAATGTCCATTTCTTCCTTGAGCCGCTGCTCGATGATAAAACATTCCGGGGCTTTGATATCTTCAAGATTGATGCCACCAAAAGTGGGGCCCATCAACTTGACTGCATTGATGAACTCCTCGGGGTCTTCCGTATCCAGTTCCAGATCAATCGAGTTCACGTCTGCAAAGCGTTTGAACAAAACCGCCTTGCCTTCCATCACGGGTTTACTGCCCAGCGCGCCAAGGTTTCCCAAGCCCAAAACAGCTGTGCCGTTTGAAATCACGGCAACCAAGTTGCCTTTGTTGGTATAGTCATAGGCCGCAGCCGGGTCCTCCGCGATGGCTTCGCATGGCACCGCTACACCGGGGGAATAGGCCAAAGATAAATCACGTTGCGTGGTCATTGGCACAGTGGCTCGAATTTCGAACTTACCCGGGGAAGGTTCCAGGTGGAAAGCCAATGCTTCCTCGCGCGTCACTTTAGTCTTTGTCATTGCAGCCGTTCCTCTTAAGTCCCTTTCGGTCTTAGCCGAGCAAATGCCCTGTCACAATATGTTAGCGCCGCGACTAATTATCATTTCACCTTTAAAGCATGGCCCAGATATTGCTAAACCACCAAAACACGACCCTGGGGGAACGATTGTGAGCGCTACGAAATCAGCTGTCACGCCGATGATGGCACAATACCTAGACATCAAGGCAGCATATCCTGATGCGATCTTGTTTTATCGAATGGGTGATTTCTACGAGATGTTCTTTGACGATGCCGTGGCTGCCGCCGAAGCATTAGACATTGCGCTGACCAAACGCGGCAAACATGAAGGCAGTGAGATCCCGATGTGTGGCGTGCCACACCATGCCGCCGAAGGCTATTTCCTGACGCTGATCCGCAAAGGGTTTCGGGTTGCAGTATGCGAGCAAATGGAAAGCCCGGCAGAGGCAAAAAAACGCGGCTACAAAGCGGTGGTGCGCCGCGAAGTGGTCCGACTGGTCACCCCCGGCACTTTGACCGAAGATTCCCTACTTGATGCGCGGCGGCATAACTTTTTGGCAGCTTTTGCCCAAGTGCGTGATGTGGCGGCTCTGGCCTGGGCCGATATTTCAACCGGTGCACTGCATGTCATGCCCTTGGCCCGCGTGCGATTGGCGGCAGAACTTGCGCGCCTAGCGCCCTCTGAACTTTTGGTCGCCGAAGGATCCGAGGCAGATTTGGCTGAATTAGTGTCTGATATGGGTGTTTCCCTGACATCAACGTCACGCGGATCTTTTGACAGCACATCCGCAGAAAAACGCGTTGCCGGTTTGTTCGGTGCCCAGGGGCTTGATGCCTATGGCAGCTTCTCGCGCGCAGAAATTGGCGCACTTGGGGCCATTGTTGATTATCTGGAAGTCACCCAAAAAGGCAAATTACCCCTGTTGCGCCCACCCATGCGCGAAGCCACCGGCGGCACCATGCAGATCGACGCCGCAACCCGCCGCAATTTGGAATTGACCCATGCCCTGTCGGGGGGGCGTGCAGGCTCTCTATTGGCAACCATCGACCGCACCATAACATCGGGCGGTGCACGCCTTTTGGAACGACGGCTCTCCTCACCCTCGCTTGATCTTGCGGTGGTGCATCAAAGATTGGATGCGGTGTCCTTCATGGCGGAAAACGGCGCACTCGCGCGCGCGCTACGAGACCAGCTTAAACGTGTGCCAGATCTGGATCGCGCCCTTTCGCGCCTGTCGCTTGATCGCGGCGGGCCGCGGGATTTGGCTGCCATTCGAAATGGATTGACCCAGGCCGATGAGATTTCCGAGCGTTGCGAAAACGCCTCTCTGCCACCAGTCCTGACCAGCGCCAACGCTGCGCTTCACGGACATAACGAATTACTGACCCTGCTTGATGAGGCCTTGGTCGCCGAACCCCCATTGCTTGCACGAGACGGCGGCTTTATCGCGCCAGGCTATGACGCGGCCCTGGATGAATCCCGCCAGCTGCGTGACGAAGGCCGTGGCGTGATTGCAAGTATGCAGGCGCAGTACAGCGCATTGGCTGGCATCCAGGCGCTTAAGATCAAGCACAATAATGTTCTGGGTTATTTCGTCGAAACCACTGCAAAACATGCAGATCTGATGATGTCATCCCCACTGTCTGAAACCTTCATCCATCGCCAAACAACCGCAAATCAGGTGCGTTTTACCACCGTCGAATTGTCAGAGATGGAAACCAAGATTCTCAATGCGGGCAACACTGCATTGGAAATCGAAAAGCGGCTCTATTCCAGCTTAAAACAGGCAGTATTAGACAATTCCGGCGCCATATCATCCGCGGCACGCGCCCTGTCAGAGTTTGACCTTCAGGCCGCTATTGCTGATTTATCGACCAGTGAAAACTGGTGCCGCCCCGAAGTGAATAATACCCAAGATTTCGCCATTCAGGGGGGCCGCCACCCGGTGGTCGAGGCCGCGCTGCGTCAGCAAGGCGGCGCGCCATTTGTGGCCAATAACTGTGATTTGTCAGGCGGGGATGATCCAAGCATCTGGTTGCTGACAGGCCCTAACATGGCCGGTAAATCAACCTTTTTGCGACAAAACGCCTTGATCGCTTTGCTGGCGCAAATGGGCAGCTATGTGCCGGCAAATGCGGCGCGCATCGGTCTTGTCAGCCAGTTGTTTTCCCGCGTAGGTGCCTCTGACGATCTGGCACGGGGCCGCTCGACCTTTATGGTGGAAATGGTGGAAACTGCCGCCATTCTAAATCAGGCCGACGACCGGGCGCTGGTGATTTTGGATGAAATTGGCCGCGGCACCGCCACTTATGACGGCCTGTCTATTGCTTGGGCCACGCTCGAACATCTGCATGAAGTAAACTGTTCACGCGCGCTATTTGCCACGCATTATCACGAAATGACCGCCCTGGCAGGCAAGCTTAAAGGCGTCGACAACGCCACCGTGACGGTCAAAGAGTGGGACGGCGAAGTGATCTTTCTGCACGAGGTCAAACGCGGGGCCGCAGACCGCAGCTATGGCGTGCAAGTGGCACAACTGGCTGGCCTACCCCCGGCTGTGGTCGCACGTGCGCGCGATGTCTTGGAAATGCTGGAGAAAGGCGAACGCGAAGGTGCTGGCCAAAAAACTTTGATCGACGATCTACCGCTCTTTGCCGCTGCTCCTGCTGCGGCTCCAAAACCCAGCGCCGGCCCCTCGCCCGTACAAGCGCGCCTTGAATCCATCACACCCGATGATCTTAGCCCGCGCGAAGCCCTTGAATTACTGTATGAACTCAAAAACTTAGCAGAATAGCCACTACCAACTGCCACTTGCTCCGCCGCCCGAGGACGAGCCACCGCCAAAACTGCCACCCCCTGAAGCGGAAGAGCTGCTTTTGGACAGCTTCGGAATGACCTCGTGGGTATGATAGCGGTCGTCACAATGCTGGCAGTGAAAGTCTACGCGCCGCAGTCCGGTGGAAGAGGTTGAGGCTGGCGTCACCAATGTGCTGTCGCCTTCCAGCGTTTTAAAATTGCAGCTGCGACAGGCACCGTATTTGGAAAACAACACTTTATAAGCCTCGATCGTGATATGATCACATTGGACACAATGCCAAACGTCGTAATCCACGCTTTTTAGACGCTCTTCTGCGCGCTGCCCCCCCTGCAAATATTTGTCATCATTGTCTTCCGAATGGCGCTGCATTTTTTGCCCATCTACGGGACAAACCCTTGGCCTGTTGCGCCGCCATCGACGATAGAAACGGTAAACCAGACCCGCACCAAATGCATAGGCAATAAAGATCCAATCACCGATGCGATCCAGCCAACGGTTCAAGCGATTCCAAATCCGGTGGGTGGACGAAAGATCAAATTCCCCAGGATATATTCCCGTCAGGTTTTTCACCACAGCATCGACTCCCCGATCAATGCCTTTGGCATAGTCATCGCTGCGAAAATGCGGAAACATCACATCATCAATGATCGCAGCCATCGCATCATTCTTTGTGTTGCCATATCCAGAGCCAACCTCGATCCGCATCACCCGATCAAAGCGGGCAACCAGCATCAGCACCCCATCATTGCGGGTGGCATCACCAATACCCCATTGGTTAAACAAACCCGTGGCAAACGGCTCTATTTCACCTGAATGCCCATATTCTGACATGCTGGGTATGGTCAGAACCGTAAATTCAATACCCCGCACATCCTGCAATTCCTGCAGCTTAACGCGCACCTGATCTTCTTCTTGTGCAGTCATCAGATCAGCATAATCGTTGACCCATAACTCAGTGTAATCTGGATAGGTTTGCGCAGATGCAGCAGTGACCCAAACCCACAAAAAACAAATAACTGAAAAGACCTGTTTCAATGCAAAAAGCTCCTGATAATCAGGAGCTTTCTAACACAATTCATAAGATCTGTTTAGGCTTAAGCCGGAGTCGAGCTGACGCCAACTTTCGCCGGGCGCAACAGACGGTCATGCAGCATAAAGCCCTCGGCGGAGACCTGAATGATGTCGCCAGCCTTGGTGCCTGGCACTGGCGCTTCAAACATGGCTTCGTGGTGGTTTGGATCAAACTTTTCACCAACTTCGGGCACGATAATTTCCAGCCCATGCTTTTTGAACACGTTCAGCAGTTCCCGCATGGTCAGCTCAATGCCTTCGATCACAGCAGGGGCTGCGCTCTTTTGCTCTTCGGTGATGGATTCCATCGCGCGTTTCATATTGTCATAAACAGGCAGCACGTCGCGCGCCAAGCGTGACCCGCCATACATCTCTGCATCACGACGGGCTTTGTCGCCGCGTTTGCGTGCATTTTCCGCCTCAGCCAAAGCCCGCATCCAGCGCTCTTTGTACTCATCGCGCTCTGCTGTCACTTCGTCCAGCTCGATCGCTTCATTTTCCAACTCATCCAGATGTGCATAGGTATCCGCCTCTGCATCCGCGATATCGTCCAAAAATTCGTTTTCTTTCGGCTCTGCCATAACTCACCTCTATGCCCGGTCAGAAATCAGCTTTCCAACCAGTTGCGCCGTGTAATCCACAATCGGCACAATCCGTCCGTAATTCAGGCGCTTTGGTCCAATGACCCCAACAGCACCCACTATCTTTCGATCAGAGTTCATATATGGAGACACCACCAAAGAGGAACCCGAAAGTGAAAAAAGTTTGTTCTCAGAGCCAATAAAAATGCGCACACCGTCTCCTTGATCGGCCAATTCAAGGAAATCTGCGATATCGCGCTTGCGCTCCAGGTCATCAAACAGGTTTCTGATACGTTCAAAATCCGCTTCGCCCTGTCCGTCGCCCAATAAATTGGAACGCCCGCGCACGATGAGTCGCTCTTCGGCACCCTCTTCGTCAGCCCAAGCCGCCAATCCGCTGTCGATCAAAGCGCGTGACAACACGTCAATCTCTTGGCGCCGGCGCGAAATTTCATCCGCGATCACCGTTTGCAATTCGCTTAACGTACAGCCTTCAATCAGCGAATTCAGAAAATTTGCCGCCTCGCGCATACTGCTGGGTGTTTGTCCAGGTGGCGGTGTAAACAAGCGGTTTTCAACATGGCCATCCGCCATCACCAGAACCACCAAGGCGCGATCCTGAGCCAAGCTCACAAATTCAATGTGTTTGATCGGCGCTTCATGCTTGGGCGCCAAAACCAACGATGCGCCCTGAGTCACCCCTGACAAGGCTGACCCAACCCGATCTAACATGCTGCCAACGTCGCCATTACCGGTGCCCATTGTGGCATCTATTTTTTCTTGATCGTTGCGATCAAGGTCACGCACTTCCAGCAACCCATCCACAAACATCCGCAGGCCCTGCTGCGTTGGAATGCGCCCCGCACTGACATGGGGGGAATCAAGCAGGCCCAGATATTCCAAGTCTTGCATCACATTACGCACCGTCGCCGCGCTCACCTTTTCTGACAGCTCTCGCGTCAACGTACGCGACCCCACCGGATCACCGGTATCCAAATAACCTTCGACCACGCGGCGAAACACCTCGCGCGAACGGTCATTCATCTCATTCAAAATATCTTTGCGATCAGTCATACAACACCCAATCTATGCAGCGTAGAGGGACGCGCAAGCATAAAGGTCAATCGGGGTTGCACATTGGGCTTGCTGACCTGTATCCCAAGGCCAACACTTTTTGCCTGGAATTAGAGGATTTCCCCATGCGCCCATCAGGACGTCAGCTTAACGAAATGCGTTCGGTTTCGATCGAAACCAATGTCACGAAACACGCCGAAGGCTCTTGCCTGATCAAAATGGGCGACACACATGTGCTGTGTACTGCCTCACTTGAATCGCGCGTGCCGCCGTTTATCAAAGGCTCTGGGCTGGGCTGGGTCACCGCTGAATACGGCATGCTGCCGCGGTCCACGTCGTCTCGTATGCGACGCGAAGCTGCCATGGGCAAACAGGGCGGCCGCACCGTCGAAATTCAACGCTTGATTGGCCGCAGCTTGCGCGCTGGTGTTGATCGGGTTGCTTTGGGCGAACGTCAAATCACCGTAGACTGTGATGTCATCCAAGCCGACGGTGGCACCCGGTGCGCTTCTATCACCGGTGGTTGGGTTGCTTTGCGCTTGGCTGTGAACAAACTGATGAAAACCGGCGAAATCGTCACTGATCCGCTGGTATCCCCGGTTGCCGCAATCTCTTGTGGCATCTATGCAGGCCAGCCGGTGCTTGATCTCGATTATCCAGAAGACTCTGAGGCCGGTGTTGACGGCAACTTTATCATGCTGGGCAACAAGAACCTGATCGAAGTGCAAATGAGCGCCGAAGGCTCTGTCTTCTCACGTGACCAAATGAACCAACTTATGGATCTGGCGGAAAAAGGCGTCGACGAATTGGCAGCTATGCAATTGGCAGCAGTGGCATGACCCGGAAGTTCTCGGGCGACAAGCTTCTGGTTGCCACGCACAACAAAGGTAAATTGACCGAGATCAGCGAAATCTTGGCCCCGCACGGCGTAACCGTCGTGGGGGCTGCTGACATGGATCTGCCCGAACCTGACGAAACCGAAGACACCTTTGTTGGCAACGCGCGCATCAAAGCCCATGCCGCCGCGCAGGCAACGGGCCTGCCGGCACTTTCGGACGACAGCGGCATCACCATCGACGCGCTGAATGGCGCACCCGGTGTTTACACAGCCGATTGGGCCGAAACCGACAATGGTCGCGACTTCATGTTGGCAATGACACGCGCCAATGATGAAATAGACGCCAAGGGTCCTAATGCTCCGCGCACCGCGCAATTCCGTTGCACGCTTGTTATCGCGTGGCCCGATGGTCATGACGAAGTCTTCGAAGGAGTCATGCCCGGATCGCTGACTTGGCCCATTCGCGGAGAAGGTGGTTTTGGCTATGACCCGATGTTCATTCCAGAGGGCCTAGACATCACCTGCGCCCAAATGGACAAACACGAGAAAAACAAAATCAGCCACCGTGGTCGCGCGGTCGCACAGTTCTTGGCTGGCTGTTTTGGCTGAAGATTGGCAATCTGGTGGCTTTGGCCTGTATATTCATTGGCCCTTCTGTCAGGCCAAATGCCCCTATTGCGATTTCAACTCTCATGTGTCGCGCGAAATTGACCAATCAAGGTGGCTCAGAGCCTATTTATCCGAACTTGATCGGGTTGGAAATCTGACAAAAGGCCGGGTTTTAAACTCTGTTTTCTTTGGTGGTGGCACGCCATCTTTGATGGACCCAGACAGTGTAGCTTGCATCATCGACAAGATCCGCGCGACCTGGCCCACGGCCAACGATCTTGAAATCACCCTCGAAGCCAACCCCGGGTCCGTCGAAGCTGGTCGATTCTTGGCCTATCAACAAGGTGGCATCAGTCGCATTTCGATCGGGATCCAAGCGCTGAATGATCGCGACTTGCAACGGCTAGGACGCATTCATTCCGTTGCCGAAGCGCGGGCTGCCTTTGACATCGCCCGCACCACATTTGAACGCGTCAGCTTTGACCTCATCTATGCCCGCCAGGATCAAACCTTGTCAGATTGGCAGTCTGAACTGCGCGAAGCTTTGTCCATGGCCATCGACCATCTTTCGCTATACCAACTCACAATCGAAACCGGCACGGCCTTTGGTGATCGCTATGCCAAGGGCAAATTGCGCGGTCTGCCCGAAGACGATCTGGCCGCAGACATGTACCAGGCCACTGGCGATATCTGCGCTGACGCAGGACTAGAAGGCTACGAAGTCTCGAACTACGCCAAACCCGGATCAGAGAGCACCCACAACAAAATCTATTGGCGCTATGGCGACTATGCAGGAATTGGCCCCGGGGCCCATGCGCGCCTAACCCTAGACGGGCAGCGATACGCCATCGAAAGCTGGCGCAACCCCGACAAATGGCTGCAAGCGGTTGATCAGGGCACAGGTGAAAATGTCAAAAACCCAATTTCCCTGCCCGATCAAGCCGATGAAATGATGATGATGGGCCTGCGTCTCAAGGACGGCGTCGATCTATCCCGCTGGGAAAAACTGTCAGGCCGCACTTTAAATTTCAAAACACTATCCCATCTGCAAGATATCGGCATGATTCAACAATCCAGAAATCATCTGTTTGCAACACAAGACGGTCGTATGGTTCTAAATACCCTACTCGCCGAGATATTGGTGGCATAGCTATATGCAGTATATTTGGCTTTTACTTGGCCTACTCGCTTTGGCGTTTGGCCTGATCGGCGTCGTCCTACCCCTTTTGCCCACCGTCCCCTTTCTACTGCTCGCTGCCTTCTTCTTTGCCCGCAGTTCCGAGCGCTTGCACAATTGGATGCTGCAACATCCCCAACTCGGCCCACCCATCACCGATTGGCAAGAGCGCGGCGCGATCAATCCAAAAGCCAAACGTCTGGCAACTCTATCAATTATGATTGTGTTTGGAATTTCTTTGGTCTTCGGACTGGCATTCAAGATATTGCTTATTCAAGCGGTTACCCTTGGCTGTGTCCTGCTCTTTATCTGGAGCCGACCAAACGGCTAAACCCAGACAGGAAAAAGGGCCGGAAAATTCGGCCCATCTGTCTCTAATTCACCGTGATTATGTTGCACTAAGAATCCGGCAGATTTCATCCAGCTGATCCATATCCGCGTATTTGATTGTGATCTGACCTGATTCACCACCAGGTTTGTGATCAATCGCAACCTTCATGCCAAGGTTCGCAGACAAGTCACCTTCAAGCGCCTTGGTATCTGCATCTTTGATCGCTTTTGGTTTTTTTGGCTTTTCCAAATCACCTGAAGCAAACTTTTTGACCAGATTTTCAGTCTGCCGAACAGACAGACCTTCAGACACAATGCGCTTGGCAATTTCTTTAGAATGATCAGACGTGATCAATGCCCGCGCATGTCCCGCACTAAGTTTACCCTCTTCCAACAGGCCTTGGATATCCTCCGGCAAGTTCAACAGACGCATCAAATTTGCAATATGGCTACGGCTTTTCCCCAGCGCCTTGGACAGCACTTCCTGAGTATGGCCAAACTTTTCCATCAAAGCGCGATAGCCCGCTGCCTCTTCGACCGGATTCAAATCTGCGCGTTGAATGTTTTCAATGATCGCGATTTCCAAAACTTCGGTATCATTGAATTCACGGACAATGACCGGCAGTTCGTGCAACTGCGCCATTTGCGAGGCCCGCCAGCGACGTTCACCCGCAACAATCTCATAGTTGCCAGCGTCGCCGGGCTTTTCACGCACGATCAAAGGCTGAATGACACCCTTTTCGCGAATTGAATTAGACAGATCTTCCAGATGCTCGGGGTCAAATCTGCGCCGCGGCTGGTCAGGATTGGGTTGGATCTTTTCAATCGGTACCATCATGTCGGCGCGTGCCGTACCGCCCTGATCAACCGGCGTTGTTGTTTCATTCACATCTGCCATCAGGGCAGACAGTCCGCGTCCCAATCCACGAGATTTCATTCTATTTTCCACCATGCCCGACCTCCATTAATTCTATCAAGCGCTCACACCAAGATGCTTATCCAACAATTCTTGCGCTAAATCGCGATAAGCAACTGCACCCTTTGAGCTGGGATCATACTGCAGAACTGACTGCGCAAACGATGGTGCCTCTGACACGCGCACATTTCTCGGGATACGTGTTTGAAACACCAATTCACCCAGGTTCATTCTCGCATCTTCTTCAACCTGTTGCGATAAGTTGTTCCGAGCATCAAACATCGTCAGTACAACGCCTTCAATCCGCAGTTTCGGATTTCCTGTTTGTCTGACTTCACGCACTGTCAGCATCAATTGTGACAAGCCTTCCAGTGCAAAAAACTCGCTTTGCAGCGGAATCAGCACCGAATCCGCCGCAATCATCGCGTTGACAGTCAACAAATTCAGCGATGGCGGGCAATCAATCAGGATATAGTCCCAGTCAAACTCATCCATCGCCGGTTGCCGCAGCGCATCATACAATAGATACGATCTCTTTTCATTCGCCATCAATTCAATGTCGGCAGAACTTAAATCCACCGTAGCTGGCACTACAGCCAGGCCTTCTTGATCAACGAATTGGATGACATTTTTTAATTCGACATCACCCAACAACAAATCATAAGTGGTATATTGACGGCTTTCGAGCTCAATACCCAAGCCCGTCGACGCATTACCTTGCGGATCAAGATCAACCAACAGTACCCGAACGCCTTCTTCAACCAAAGCAGCTGCAAGGTTGATCGCTGTCGTAGTCTTACCCACTCCACCTTTTTGGTTTGCAACAGCGATTATCTTTGGACCATTTCCACGGATTGGATCAGACACGCGTTATTCCCTCGATCTTCAAGATAACCGAACCCTTTTGGGTTTCACTGTTAATGGCCTCATAGTTGAACTTCCACGATTTTTGCGCAGATTCCAACTCTTTTTTCCATTGATTTCCTTTTGGAAATAGGGCTGTGCCACTGGATTTCAGATGAATTTCGCCAAACTCATTCAACTTTGTCAGCTCTGCAAGGGCTCTGGCAGACAAAACATCTGCCTCTTGCCCTGCTACCTTCTCAATACGATCCGTGATCACTGTTGCCTGAACACCTGTTTCTCGAAGTACTGTACGTAAAAAGGTACATTTCCGAATATCGCTTTCAATCATCGTGATCCGCCACGGATTTCCCTGGCCTGCGTTCAATATAGAGATCACCAATCCCGGAAATCCACCGCCACTACCGATATCCAACCAGTGATCGCCAGTATTTGGTGCAAGTTGAAATAGCTGAGCAGAATCAAGAATATGTCGATCCCACAAGTCACTCATTGTGGATCTCGAAACAAGATTGATCCGCGAATTCCACTTCTCAAGCAGCTCCGCCAATAACTCCAAACGCTCCAATGTTTCACGTGAAACATCAAGCTGCGCTTCAGCCTGTTTAGAATTCACACTCAAGCACTCCGATTTTGACGTTGACGCTGACGTAACTTGGCCAAAAGCAAGGTCAAAGCCGCCGGGGTAATCCCATCTACCCGCGCAGCTTGAGCCAAATTACCAGGGCGTGCCTTTGACAACTTCAGTTTCAATTCATTCGAAAGCCCGTCAACGTCATCGTAACTAAAGTCTGCTGGAATCTTTAGCGCTTCATCCCGGCGCATCGCCTCTACGTCACGTGTTTGTCGCGCGATATAATTGGAATATAGCGCGTCTTTCGCCAATTGCTCTTGAATATTTAGGTCTATTTTTGAAAACTCTGGATTCAGCTTCTCAATATCTGCAATTTCAATATCAGGGAAGGCAAGCAACTGAAATGCCGAGCGTTTCGTGCCATCATTGTTAACTGCTATGCCAACGGCCTGTGCCTGTTTAGGTGTATAAATTGCGTTATCAAGCAATGATCGTCCTGCAGTCAAAGCTTCTTGCTTCTGATCAAACACTTTTGCGCGTTTACTTCTAACCAGACCCAACCCAAGACCAATGGGTGTTAAGCGTTGGTCAGCATTGTCTGCCCGCAAAGACAAACGAAATTCAGCCCGAGAGGTAAACATGCGATAGGGCTCTGTGACCCCTCTCGTGATCAAGTCATCAACCATCACACCGATATAGCTATCAGATCGACCAAAATGATGGGAATCTTCGCCGCGCGCATGACGTGCTGCATTCAGACCTGCAACAAGTCCCTGTGCTGCCGCTTCCTCATATCCAGTTGTCCCATTGATTTGTCCCGCCAAATACAATCCAGGCACGGACTGCACCGCCAAAGACGCATCCAATGCCCGTGGATCAACATAGTCATATTCAATCGCATAGCCAGGCTGAAGGATTTTTGCTTCTTCCAGGCCAAATATTGACGTCACATAGTCTTCTTGCACATCGACTGGCAACGAGGTCGAAATACCGTTCGGATAGACGGTGTGGTCGTCCACCCCTTCGGGCTCTAAAAAGATCTGATGCGATGTTTTGTCAGAAAATCTGACAATTTTATCCTCGATAGACGGGCAATAGCGTGGGCCAACACCTTCGATATGACCGCCGTACATCGCGGAACGATTCAGATTCTCTCTGATTATATCGTGGGTTTTTTCATTTGTGTGGGTGATCCCACAGCTGATTTGTGGTGCTGAGACGGTTTTTGACAAAAATGAAAACAGTACTGGATCTTGATCTCCGGGCTGCATATCAAGGGCATCCCACTTGATTGTGCGCCCATCCAAACGCGGTGGCGTCCCTGTTTTAAGGCGCCCAAGCGGCAATTCAAAACTATCAATACGCTCTGCCAATTTGACAGAAGGCTTATCGCCCATACGTCCGCCCGGTCTGGACACATCACCAATATGAATGACACCGCGCAGAAATGTGCCAGTTGTCAGCACCACAGATTTGGCTTCGATCTCAGATCCATCCGCAAGATATACACCGCAAACCGCATCACCCTGCATTCTAAAATCAACGGCCTCGCCAACGACGATGGTCAAATTCGGACAGGCCTGCATTTCAGCCAGCATTTCAGTGCGATAGATTTTTCTATCCGCTTGCGCCCTGGGTCCTTGCACCGCCGGTCCTTTGCGACGATTCAGCAGCCGAAATTGAATACCCGCTTTATCGGCCACACGCGCCATTACGCCGTCCAGCGCATCAATTTCACGAACCAGATGACCTTTGCCCAACCCGCCAATTGCGGGATTACAGGACATTACGCCAATGCCTTCCATAGTCAGTGTCACAAGGGCCGTTTTTGCCCCGGTACGTGCGGCCGCATGTGCAGCGTCACAACCCGCATGCCCGCCGCCAACAACAATGACATCAAAATGTTTCACGTGAAACACTCCTTACTTTCCGATGCAAAAACTCGAGAAGATCTCATCCAACAGATTTTCAACGTCTATCCGACCCACTATGGAATCCAAAGCCCGAATGGCCGTTCGCAGCTCTTCTGCAGCTATATCATAATGATCAGAGCCCAACTGCAAAATAGCCTTGGCTGAATTCAAACTTTCATTTGCTTGCAACATGGCCACACGATGCCGTTCCCGCGTTGCAATACCCGACCGACCTGCCATTGCAGACAACCGATCGGTCACTTGTTTGATCAGCGTCGCAACACCCTGCCCTGTTTTACCAGATACCGAATTTTCAGCATCAAGTAACGTGTCTGCTTTGCCGGTCACAACAATATCATGCGATAACACGTCCATCTCTGGCAGCGTCCCATCCTCAACCAAGAAAACTCGCAAATCCGCTTGTTTCGCCCGCTCAATGGCCCGTCGTATGCCAATGCCTTCAACATGATCCTGGGTATCGCGCAATCCAGCTGTGTCCAACAAGGTTACGGGCAAACCACCAAGATCCATGCGCACTTCGATCACATCCCGCGTGGTGCCTGCGAATTCCGAAGTGATCGCCGCATCGCGTCCGGCCAATGCATTCAAAAGCGTAGATTTCCCAACATTAGGTGCGCCAATAATGGCCACCTCAAACCCTACACGAATACGCTCAGCTGCTTCGACGCCTGTGATTTCTTGCGCAAGCTTATCAATCACCCCCGACAACAGCTCAGAGACTTCTGGGGTCACGTCAACCGGGACCTCTTCGTCAGCAAAATCAATGGTGGCTTCGATCAACGCCGCTGCGCGGATCAAATCCTGTCGCCATATATCAGCAACTTTACCAAGATCACCTGACAAGACCCGCATTGCCTGGCGCCTCTGGGCTTCGGTTTCCGCTTCAATCAGATCTGCCAAGCCTTCAACCTGGGCCAAATCAAGACAGCCATTTTCCAAGGCACGTCTGGTGAATTCCCCTGCTTCGGCCATGCGCAGATCAGGCATTTCTGCCAAAACGCGCAACACCGTGTTCACCACAGCGACAGACCCATGCAGATGCAGCTCTAAAACCTGCTCTCCGGTAAAGCTGTTCTTTTTAGGGAAATACAAAACCAAGGCCTGATCAAGCCGGCGCCCCTGCCCGTCTTTCAGAACCCGCAATGCGGCATAACGCGGCTTTGGCAGCGCCCCAAAAAGCGCAGCTGCCACCTCAGGAACAGCATTCCCAGACACACGAACGACAGAAACCCCCGCTTTCCCGGGGGCCGTCGCCAAAGCAAATATTGTATCTTGAACCATATCCATAACGGATCAGGTGTTCATTGAATCAAAGAACTCGCCATTGCTTTTGGTTTGTTTGAGTTTTGAGATCAGGAATTCAACCGCATCTGTGGTGCCCATTGGGTTCAGAATACGACGCAACACAAAGGTTTTCTGCAAGTCTTTGGCATCCACCAACAGGTCTTCTTTCCGGGTACCCGACTTCAGAATATCAATCGCTGGGAAGACACGCTTGTCAGCCACTTTCCGATCCAGAACAATCTCGCTATTACCAGTGCCTTTGAATTCTTCAAAGATCACTTCGTCCATGCGAGAACCGGTGTCGATCAAGGCAGTAGAGATAATCGTCAGCGATCCACCTTCTTCGATGTTGCGCGCAGCACCAAAGAAACGCTTAGGACGCTGCAAGGCGTTTGCATCCACACCACCTGTTAGAACTTTACCAGAGGACGGTACAACCGTGTTGAACGCCCTACCAAGTCTAGTGATCGAGTCCAAAAGGATCACAACATCTCGTTTATGTTCGACCAAACGCTTGGCTTTTTCAATCACCATCTCAGACACGGCTACGTGGCGTGTTGCCGGCTCGTCAAAGGTCGAGGACACCACTTCGCCCTTTACAGAGCGTTGCATGTCCGTCACCTCTTCCGGGCGCTCGTCGATCAGCAAGACGATCAAATAACACTCTGGGTGATTGGCTTCGATCGAATGCGCAATGTTTTGCAGCAGTACTGTTTTACCCGTGCGCGGCGGTGCCACAATCAGCGACCGTTGGCCTTTGCCGATTGGCGACACCAGATCAATAATACGCGCAGACCGATCTTTGATGGTGGGATCTTCGATTTCCATCTTCAAACGCTCATCCGGGTACAGAGGCGTCAGGTTATCAAAGGCAATCTTATGCTTGGCTTTTTCAGGGCTTTCAAAGTTAATTGTCGCCACACCGGTCAGCGCAAAATAGCGTTCATTTTCCTCCGGTGCCTTCATAACACCAGTCACCGTATCCCCGGTACGCAAGGAATACTTGCGGATCATATCAGGGCTGACATAAATATCATCCGGGCCTGGCAGATAGTTGGCCTCTGGAGAGCGCAGAAAGGCAAAGCCATCTTGCAGCACTTCCAACACGCCATCACCTGAAATTTCCCATCCCTCATCTGCACGTTCCCGCAGAATTTGGAACATAATCTCGCCCTTGCGCATGGTCGACGCATTTTCGATCTCTAGCTCTTCGGCCACAGACAACAGATCTTTGGGGCTGGTCGCCTTAAGATCAGACAGGGCAAGTTTATTCTGGGATAGCATTTCGGTCATACAGACACCTATTCAGCCCAAATTGGGCCGTTCATCAGCAATTTAAGTCGGAAAACACATGGTCCGGACGGACCTGTTGCTGACTATTTAGGTGGATTCCCCAGCGAAGTCAATTTGATCTCAGAATTTCACAACAACCGAAAGAACGATCAAAACCATCAAGGCAGTGGGCACTTCGTTCATCAATCGAAAGCGACGACCCGCCAGCTTGTTTTCACCTCGATCAAAGATCTTGCGTTGGATCATCAGCCAATGATGGAACACCGTCATGGCAACCACACCCAGCGCCTTTGTATAGGGCCACACAGCGCTCCAATCGACGATCCCAGGGGTGAACACCAAAAGCAACCCAAACACCCATGTGGCGATGCTTGCTGGGCCCATGATAAATCTCAGAAGTTTATATTCCATGATCTTCAAGGTTTGATCCAACTGATCGCCAGATTTGGCTTGTTCTGCATGATACACAAACAATCTTGGCAAATAGAACAGCCCGGCCATCCAGCTGATCACAGACATAATGTGAAAGGCTTTGGTCCAGGGATAAAGATTTGCAAGAATGTCAGACATGGCAGGATTCCTAGCGCTGTGCTCTCTATCAAATAAATAAATATTTATAAGAAAGGAAGATGATTAGGTAGGCACGTTCATTTCTGTGGATTATCGAGTTTTGCCGGGTTTTTCCACACCAGAGTTGCCGGTGGGGAAATATTCTGGGAAATCAGTGCACAAGTTTTTATTTAACTAAGTTTTGTTTATTTTCAATACTTTACATGAATGTGTCAAGAATAAGGCTTGTGGATAACTCGGCGGATAGATTTCTGGTAAACCGATTCCAACACAGAACAGCAGATATCCTCATCCCAAGGGGAAAACCCCTCTGAACGCCAGCATAAGCTCTGGGTTATCTACAGCTTGCACCTTGTTGCGTTATCATCGACAAACAATCCGCAAGCCACACCGTTTCTTATCCTCAAGGTTATCCACATGACCGCTCCTATCCTTCTTGCCTCTGGCTCTGAAATTCGCGCGCAACTGCTGACAAACGCAGCGGTGCCCTTTCATGTTATGACCGCACCTGTAGACGAAGAAATGATCCGTCAAAGCCTGCAAGCCGAGGGGGCATCCCCGCGTGACATTGCCGATTGCCTGGCCGAAGCCAAAGCGAAACGGGTCAGCGCCAAGCGGCCAGATGCTTTGGTGATTGGCTGCGATCAGGTGCTGGAATGCGAAGGCGTGGTTTTTGTCAAGCCTAAAGACAAAGAGGATCTGCGGCAGCAGTTGCAACACCTGCGTCATAAACGCCATACATTGCTTTCGGCAGCTGTGATCTATGAAGATGGCAAGCCGGTTTGGCGACATGTTGGCATTGTGCGGCTTTTGATGCGCGATTTCTCTGATGAATTCCTAGAGGATTATTTGGAACGCAACTGGGATAAAATCCGCCACTGCGTCGGCGGCTATATGCTGGAACAAGAAGGCGTACGCCTGTTCACGCGCGTGGATGGCGACTATTTTACGGTTTTGGGCATGCCGCTTTTGGAAATATTGGCCTATTTAACACTCCGAGGGGATTTAAAACGATGACATTGCCCAAAATACCATTGGCAGCGGTGATCGGCGCACCGATTGCCCATTCAAAGTCACCGCAATTACACGGGTTTTGGCTGCGTAAATATGGCATCGCCGGACATTACATTCCGATGGAAGTCGCGCCAGACAATTTGGAAACTGTGCTGCGCAATATGCATAAAATGGGCTTTGTGGGTGCAAACGTCACGGTGCCGCATAAAGAACGCGCCTTGGAAATTGCTGATCAGGTGACAGATCGGGCAACACTGATCGGCGCGGCAAACACCCTGATCTTCCACGAAGATGGCAAAATTCTTGCCGATAATACAGATGGTTACGGGTTTATAGAAAACCTGCGCCAAAACGCGCCAGACTGGGATCCGACCGTTGGCCCAGCTGTGGTGCTGGGGGCCGGTGGCGCAGCACGCGCGGTGGTTGCTTCGTTATTGGATGTTGGGGTGCCAGAAATCCTGATTGCCAACCGCACCCGGGTGCGGGCCGAACAACTGCGCGATGATTTTGGCGCCCGCCTGACGGTGATCGAATGGGTGCAAATCGGCAATGTCATTGAAAATGGCACCACTGTTGTGAATACAACCTCGCTTGGCATGGCAGGAAAATCTGAATTGCGCGTGCCACTTGATGGGCTGAACCCCGCCGCTTTGGTCACAGATTTGGTTTATAACCCGCTTAAAACTCAATTTCTGGCCACCGCCGAGGCCAAAGGCTGCACGATAGTGGATGGTCTGGGCATGTTGTTGCACCAAGCGGCGCCAGGGTTTGAACGCTGGTTTGGCCCGCGCCCCGAGGTGACCGAAGAGCTGCGCCAAGCGATCCTCTCATGACCTTCAAACTTGGTCTCACCGGCTCGATCGGCATGGGCAAATCCACAACAGCACAGATGTTTGCTGATTTGGGATGCGCCCTTTGGGATGCTGATGCCGCCGTGCATCGCATGTATGCCAAGGGCGGTGCGGCTGTGGCGCCAATTTCTGCCAAATTCCCCTCGGTGGTTTCAGACGGCATGGTGTCACGTGATGCTTTAAAAACGCTGATCCAGCAAGATAAGACCGTGTTGCAAACGCTGGAAGCCATTGTGCATCCGCTGGTGGCGCAAGACCGGGTAGATTTCATTGCCGCCAGCACCAAGGATATCACTGTTTTAGATATTCCATTGTTGTTTGAATTGGGCAGTGAAAAAATGATGGATGCTGTCGTATGTGTCTCTATTCCACCTGAAATTCAACAAAAACGGGTTTTGGAACGCGGCACGATGTCTGTTCAGCAGTTTGAAACCATTCGCGACAATCAGATGCCTAATGATGACAAAGTGGCCCTGTCCGATTACGTTGTAATAACCGATAATATTGAAGATGCGCGCCTTCAGGTGCAGGCGATCATCGACGAAATCAAAGGGCAATTGGCGAATGCGTGAAATCGTACTGGATACGGAAACCACTGGTTTTGAGGCCCAGGAAGGCGGCGACCGCATTGTCGAAATCGGCTGCGTGGAACTGTTCAATCACATGCCCACCGGCGAAACCTATCATGTCTATATCAATCCCCAACGCTCGATGCCGCAGGGCGCCTTTGATATCCACGGTATTGGCCCAGACCTATTGGAGCCACCAAAACAGCCTGAACCTGGTCAGGTGATCCTGCGCGACAAGCCGGTGTTTGCCAAAGTTGGCCAATCTTTTGTCGATTTTGTTGGCGATGCCAAATTGGTCATCCACAACGCCGCCTTTGATATGAAATTCCTGAATTTCGAACTCAAACGCATGGGCTTGGCAGAATTGCCGTGGGAACAGGCCTTGGACACGCTGGCAATTGCCCGCAAACGCTTTCCGGGATCTCCCGCTTCGCTGGATGCTTTGTGTCGTCGTTTCAACATTGATAACAGCAACCGCACATTGCACGGCGCTTTGCTCGATTCTGAAATTCTGGCGGAAGTGTATCTAGAACTGATTGGAGGGCGTCAGCCTGATTTTGCGCTGGCCTCTTCAACGGGTGCTTCAAATGGCGCTGCGGCTGGCGATGATTGGCGTGCCCCACCACGTGCCACGCCTCTGCCTTCTCGTTTGACCGCCGAAGAACAGGCCGCACATACGGCATTTGTCGATAAAATGGGGGAAGAGGCGCTTTGGAAAAAGCTGTCTTAGGGCAGCCGGCACCCACACTCAAATGCGGGTGCCGATGATATCTTAGGCGTCGAGTTTTTGGCCACCGTTTTGGGCCTGTGCAGCCTGACGGCGCGCCAACTCGTTGCGGTACAATGCCACAAAGTCGATGGTTTCCAGGTTCAGAGGCGGGAAACCACCATCACGGGTCACGTCAGAAACAACGCGGCGCAGGAATGGGAAAATCATCCGTGGGCATTCGATCAGCAAGAACGGGTGCAGCTGCTCGTCAGGAATACCTTCGATCGCGAAAATACCGACATAGTCGATTTCCAGCAAAAACAGCGTGTCATCAGAGCTTTTGGCTTTGCTTGTGACTTTCAATTTGATCGCGGATTCATACTGATTTTCGGCCGCGCGCTTTTTGGCATCCAAATTCACCTGAATTTGCACGTCCGGCTGCACATCACCCTGGATGCCTTTTTGCGCCAGAATGTTTTCAAATGACATGTCCCGAATATACTGAGTCAGTACATTCATCTTAATTTGAGGGGCTTGCCCAGCCTCTGGTGCCGCTGCGGCATCTTTCTCAGCCATAGTATTCTCCAATGAATTCAAATTTTGCCGTTAGCCTTATCAGTTTGCCGAAGCTGCCTCAATGCTTAGTCCAGCCAGAGGGGCTATGTGTCGATTTTTTATCCGGATCAACTTCGGCGAAATCACCGTCAATCACATCACTATCTGTTGAATCCCGGCGCGGATCATAGCCTTGCGCCCTGGATTGCGGCCCCCCAGATTGCGGCCCCATAGAAAAGCTTTGAACTTTGATGCGTTTGCGCACATAGCGCATCACCGCCAGCCGCACCGGCGGCATCAACAGGGCAAATCCCACCGCATCGGTGAAAAACCCCGGTGTCAGCAACAATGCTCCGGCAATCAAGATCATCGCCCCATGCGCCAAAGGTTCGGTTGGGTCATTCAATTCTGAAAACGAGCGGCGCAGGTTTCCCATCGCCATGGCCCCCTGTGTACGCACCAGCCAAGTGCCAGCAATCGCGGTCAAAATCACAATCGCCAAGGTCGGCATCAACCCAATTACACCGCCTATTTGGATAAACAACGCGATCTCAATCAGGGGCACAGCCAAAAAGGCCAGAAACAACCACATATTCGTTTTCTCCTTCACATCAGCGCGTGTGGACTTGATCGCGCCTGTGACTTACATAAGTGCGGTATATGAATGTTTCCATGCCCTACATGAGGTTCTGATGAATCCGAACTTAATTTCGATTTTGGTTTTAGCCGGTATTGCCGTTTTTCTTATTCTTCGTTTGAAGAACGTGCTTGGCACACGCGATGGCTTTGAACCGCCCCGCGAAGCAGCGGCCCCCAAAAGCAAAAAGCCCGGATTTGAGGTGATTGAAGGCGGTCCAGACCGCGATATCACCGATCACGTGGCCGAAAACAGCGCTGCCGCCAAAGCCCTAAGCAAAATGAAGGCCGCAGAGCCCTCGTTTGGTGTAACCGATTTTCTTGGCGGGGCCAAAGGCGCCTACGAGATGATCTTGATGGGTTTTGAAACCGGCGATCTGTCGCAAATCAAAACCTTTTTGTCCGAAGATGTTCTGAGCGCCTTTGAGCAGGTGATCAAAGCCCGTGAAGAACAGGGGCTGACCATCGAAGCAGAGTTCAGCGGTGTGCGCGAAACCACTTTGCATGACGCCAGCTTTGACGACGCCACAGGCGAAGCAGAGGTGACGGTGAAATTTATCGGTGAGTTGACCTATGTTGTGCGCGATGCCACCGGCGAAATCGTCGAAGGCAGCGAATCTCAGGTCAAACGTCAAAAAGACACCTGGACCTTTGCCCGCATCATGGGCGCAGATGATCCAAACTGGCAGCTTGTTGCCACGGGCGAATGATTGCAGCGCTCCGCGCTGCACTCCTCGCGGGCCTGACGCTTATGGGAACTTCGGCAGCCTCTGAAACCACATATAAGATCCTCTCTTTCTCTGATCTTCAGGGATGGGAGCGCGACAACCACAATGCCGCGCTGCGGGTGTTTCAAAACACCTGCCTGGATCTTGATGCCCCAGACTGGCGCGCGATTTGCGCGGCAGCCCCCAGTTTTGGCAATGCCAAAAAGTTCTTTGAATTGCTGTTTCGCCCCGTGCTGATCGAAGATGGCAAAGACGCCATGTTCACCGGTTACTTCGAGCCCGAACTACATGGCTCACGCGTGCCCACCGCGCGCTACCGGTTTCCGGTCTATGCCAAACCGCGAGAGGTGCGCCGTGGCAGAAAATGGCTTAGCCGTCGCGAAATTGAAACCACCGGTGCTATGGTGGGACGGGGTCTTGAAATCGCCTGGGTGGATGATTCAGTTGAATTGTTTTTTCTGCAAATTCAAGGCTCTGGCCGCATAAAACTGCCTGACGGAAGCGCCATTCGCGTCGGATATGGCGGGGCAAATGGCCATCCTTATCGGTCGGTTGGCACCGAACTTGTGCGCCGTGGGGTCTATAAGGCGCATCAGGTTTCGGCTCAGGTCATCCAGAATTGGGTGCGTCGCAACCCGGTAGATGGGGCCGAACTTTTGCGCCACAATCCGTCTTATGTTTTCTTTCGCCGGGTCTCGCAGGTTCCTGCCGACAAAGGCCCGCTTGGTGCCATGAACCGTTCGATCACCACCCTGCGATCCGTGGCGGTTGATCCGGCCTTCACGCCGCTTGGGGCACCGGTTTGGCTTGAAAAAGCCGGTAAAAACCCCCTGAACCGGTTGATGGTGGCACAAGACACCGGCTCTGCCATCAAGGGGGCGCAGCGCGCAGATGTGTTTTTTGGCACCGGCGACGAGGCGGGCCGCGCCGCAGGTCGTTTGCGCGATCCGGGTCGCATGGTGGTTTTGCTGCCCATTCAGCGCGCCTACGCGCTTTTGCCCGAGGCAGGCATGTGAAAAAGCGCGGCCTTACTTCCGAAGACAAAGAGCTTTGGCGCCGGGTGTCTGAAACCACCGAGCGTTTGCAAACAGCCCCGCTGCGTCCTGAACCTCAGGCCAAGCGCAAACCCATGCCCCTGCCCGATGCGGTGCAATCCAAACCCGTACGCATTGATCCATTTGAAATCGGAGCTAAGTCCAAAAAACCGTCGCAATCCCATCAGTTGATGCCGTCAATATCAGAACGGGTGGCGGCGCAGCCGGTGCAAATGGATAAAAAAGCCTTTGGCAAAATGAAGCGCGGCAAATTGGTGCCGGAAAGCAAAATTGACCTGCACGGCATGACCCTGGATCAAGCGCATCCCGCCTTGGTTGGCTTTATCATGCGGGCCTATGCCGATGGCCAAAGGTTGGTGTTGGTGATCACCGGAAAAGGCAAATCCAGAGACGATTTCGGCCCGATTCCTGTGCGCCGCGGTGTGCTAAAACACCAAGTGCCGCAATGGCTGACCATGGCACCCCTGCGGCAAGTAGTGATGCAGGTCACCGAAGCGCATCTGAAACACGGCGGCAGCGGTGCCTATTACATCTATCTTCGGCGCGGTCGCTAGGATTATTGGCAACGGATCTAGGTCTGAAAAACGCTTGATCCGCGCCAATTGAATTTGTCGTCGGCGACGCTGCGTTACAGAACGTAACGCGACAGATCTGTGGATTTGGTCAATTCACCCAAATGTTGCTCGACAAATTCGGCATTCACCGTGACTTCAGCCCCGGCCTGATCTGGTGCTGTAAAGCTTAGTTCTTCAAACACCCGTTCGATCACCGTGTACAGCCGCCGCGCCCCAATATTCTCAACCGAGCTGTTCACCTCTGCGGCGATTTTCGCCAAAGCTGCGATACCGTCTTCTGTAAAGGTCACTGTGACCTCTTCGGTCTGCATCAGCGCGGTGTATTGCAGGGTCAGCGCATTGTCGGTCTCTGTTAAAATCCGCACAAAATCTTCTTCGGTTAGCGCGCGAAGTTCTACCCGGATCGGCAGGCGGCCCTGCAGTTCGGGCAGCAAATCTGACGGCTTGGCGATGTGGAACGCACCCGAGGCGATAAACAGAATATGGTCGGTTTTGACCGGCCCATGTTTGGTGCTGACTGTGGTGCCTTCGATCAAAGGCAACAGATCGCGTTGCACGCCCTCACGGCTGACATCGCCGCCCCGCGCATCCGCACGGGCACAGACTTTGTCGATTTCATCCAGAAACACGATGCCATTTTGTTCAACCGCTTCCAGCGCGGTGCGGGTCACCGTCTCATCATCCAGCAGCTTATCGGCTTCTTCACCAATCAACAGATCATAGCTTTCGGCCACGGTCACCCGTTTCTTGGTGGTGCGTCCACCCATGGCTTTGCCAAACAGATCCCCCAGATTCATCATGCCCATCTGGCTGCCCGGTTGGCCCGGCACATCAAACATCGACATCGGATTGGTTGAATCCGCGACCTCGACCTCAATCACGGTGTCGTCCAAATCACCCGCCAGCAGTTTGCGTCGAAACATGTCACGTGTGCCGTCGCGCGCCTCGGTGCCGGCAATCGCGTCAATCACCCGTTCTTCAGCAGCTTTCTGCGCCTTGGCCTTCACATCCTCACGCATATAGTCGCGGGTTTGCATAATCGCCGCATCCACCAGATCGCGCACAATCTGTTCCACATCGCGGCCCACATAGCCGACTTCGGTGAATTTTGTCGCCTCGACCTTGATAAAAGGGGCCTTGGCCAGCTTGGCCAAACGACGGCTGATCTCGGTCTTCCCAACGCCAGTGGGTCCAATCATCAGAATGTTCTTTGGATAGACCTCGTCGCGCAGATCATCTGACAGCTGCTTGCGCCGCCAGCGGTTACGCAGGGCTACAGCCACGGCGCGTTTGGCATCGTTTTGGCCAATGATGAAACGATCAAGTTCTGAAACGATCTCACGGGGGGTTAGGTCAGTCATCTATGTCTCCGGTCACATCAAAGCGGGCTTAGGCCAGCGCCTTTGTGAAAATTTCATCTGTCATCATGGTGTCAAACCATTCTGGATAGCGGCGGGCAGGGGTGGCGGCTGCGTCGATGGCTGCAACTTCGGCCTGTGTCAGATGCACACCTATGGCCCCCAAGGCATCCTCTAGATAGGCCAGCTTGCTTGGGCCGCAAATCACCGTGTGGCTGCGGGACTTTGCCAGCACCCATGCATAGGCAACTTTCGACACTGTTTCACCACGATCCTTGGCAATTTGCTGCATCGCACCCAGGGCAGCTTTGGCTTGTTCAGGGTCGGTGCCCAGAAAATCACCTTCCGCCAAACGCCCGTCACCTGCATCCAGATTTGCCGGGTCATATTTGCCAGTCAACAGCCCACCAGCCAATGGCGACCAGGCCATCAATCCTGCGCCCATTTCCGCCATCATTGGCAGAACATCGACTTCTAGATCGCGCGACACGGCATTGTATAAATACTGACCCGCCACAAAGGGGGCTAAACCGTTTTGCTTTTGGAATTCGATGGCACGTGCCACTTGCCAAGCAGGCCAATTTGACACGCCGATATAGCGCAGCTTTCCGGCCTTTACAGCATCATCTAGTGTCCGCAAGGTTTCTTCCATGGGGGTGGTGAAATCGGTTTTATGCAGCACCAAAAGGTCGATGTAATCTGTATCTAATCGGGTCAAACAGCCGTCGACAGACTGCATGATATGGCGACGGCTTAGGCCCGCATCGGTGACCGTTGGGCCCTGACGAAAGCCAAGTTTGGTGCAAATCACATTGTCCTTGCGACGCGCGCCCAAGGCCTTGCCCAAAATGATTTCAGCTTCGCCAGACGAATAGCCATCGGCGCTGTCAAAAAAGTTCACACCGTGATCAAGCGCCTTGGCAACCATCTCGTTGCCCGCGTCCTGACCAACCTGGGCCACGCCGGGCAAATAGTCCGACCCCAGATTAAAAGTCATTGTGCCAAGCGCCAAACGTGACACCACAAGACCAGATTGACCCAGGCGGGTATAACTCATTTCAGTCATGCAGAGATCTCCTCGACCGTCAGGCGGCCATTGGTGTAAACACAGATGTCGGCTGCAATTGCCATGGCGTCGCGGGCAATCTGTTCTGCATCTTTGTCGCTGTCCATCATGCCGCGCGCGGCGGCCAAGGCATAGTTGCCGCCAGAGCCAATGGCGGTCACGTCATGTTCTGGTTCCAGTACGTCGCCGGCCCCGGTGATCACCAACAATGTGTCGCCGTCAGTCACAATCAACATGGCTTCCAGTTTTTGCAGATATTTATCGGTGCGCCAGTCTTTGGCCAATTCAACCGAGGCCCGCGCCAGCTGGCCGGGGGTGGCTTCCAGCTTGGCTTCTAGCCGCTCAAGCAGGGTAAAGGCATCTGCGGTTGATCCCGCAAAGCCAGCGATCACTTCGTGACCACCAGGTTTCAGGCGGCGCACCTTGCGCGCGCTGCCTTTGATCACCGTTTGCCCAAGGCTAACCTGCCCGTCGCCTGCGATCACAACCTTGCCGCCTTTTTTGACGCCGATAATGGTTGTGCCGTGCCAACCGGGAAAACTGTCTTCTGCCATGGGGTGCCTCCGTTGTCTTGCGATAAGTATATGGTCTGGCCCAAAGGGCGACGCAAGCACTTGGCACCAATCAAGCGCTTTGTTGCATGGAATTTTGAAAATTAACCAAATTAGAGAATCGGGGTCTGACTTGTACGTTTCGCGCCACCAAACGTACAAATTGTACAATTAATCAAAAATTATGGCTGCGTTTATTTGATGTCGACTGAAATGCAACACCCATATCTTGATCTGAGTTCGCAAAGATTAGAATAATTTCGCCTAAAAATCAGAACATTAACGGTGCGTTCTGTGGGGTGTTGCCCAAAAATTAAGCTATGCGAAAACTGCAAGTCTGGGATGTGCAAACGGCATTTGTGGAATCCGTGCCCTAATCCTAGATAAGTTTTGCAACCGACGCTGGGTCGGCTGACACATAAAGGAATTGATAAATGGCTTCTCACGCATTCGCCGCTAAAGCTCCTTTCGGAGCAGTCGAAACTCTCCGAGAGTTTACCCTGGTTAGCGAAATTAAAAATGCCCTTGCCGCATGGTATAGCAAGCACCAAACCCGCCAGGTTTTGCTGGATCTCAGCGATGAGCGGCTGGAAGATATCGGTGTTTGCCGCGCAGACCTTCTCTGAATTTAAACAATTCCTCCCCAAGTTTATTCAGATGACAAAGCCGTTCTGGTAACAGAACGGCTTTTGTTTTCAAAGCGTTAGGCTTTTTAAGAGCAGCGTACAAAAAAGGCACCCAATTGGGTGCCTCTCTGATGTCTGTCGACGTATCGCTTACAGCGCGTCGTCGATCCAGCTTTGCAAAGCCGCCTTTGGGGCAGCACCTGCCCGGTTGGACACAACCTGACCTTTGTCGATGATGAACAAAGCAGGGATGCCACGCACACCCATCGCAGCCGCACTGCTTGGGTTGCTGTCGACGTCTACTTTGACGATTTTGACTTTACCGTCGTATTCCGCGGACAACTCTTCCAGAGCGGGGCCGATTTGTTTACAGGGGCCACACCATTCTGCCCAGAAGTCTACAACTACAGGGATATCAGAATTTTTGACTTCCGCGTCAAAAGTGGCATCGGTGACAGCGACGGTGGCCATTGGGCTCTCCTAAGCATAAATTGGGTCGGCCCTGAACCTAAGTACCATATGTCGATGCGTCAAGGTCGATACACGTTTCCGAGAGCCGTGGTGATCAACTTGTTAGATAGGTGCATCAAACTGGCGTTTCGGGTCCAGAGTAGTGCCGTCTCTATCTGATGCTGAGGGTAGATTTGTGCCAGGGCATGGGCATAGGCCCCCATTTGGCGCAACAACCCCTCTGGAACGCCTTGAGGCCGGTCTGGCACCACCGCATTGGTTTTGAAGTCGATGGCCAATACCCTGTCTTCTGAGATGATCAGCCGGTCGACGGTGCCGTGCAATCTTTCGCCATCAAGATCAGCAGTCACAGAGACTTCGGCCAAGGTGCCGGGCGCAAAAATGAAGGCAAAGGCATCGTTGCCCAGAACGGCTTGGGCTTCTTGCAGCAGGCTATGATCGCCGTCACCTGCAGGTTCACCACTGTTTTTCAGAATGTCCGGTGCAACATGCGGCCAATCCTGCGCGGCTGAATGTGGTAAATGTTCGAGCAGCAGGTGGATTTGCCGGCCGCGTTTTTTGGCGGCCTCTTCGTCTAACCCGGCATCTCCGGGCAAGGCCTTGGCCCCGCCCAATTCAGACGGGCTGAGCGTGTCGCGCCGCGCTGTGCCCTTGGGTGCTGTTTCGTTGAAAAATGCGGGCAGGGGTGGCAAGCCGGATTTGCTTTCAATGTCGGCCTCCAGCTTTGAGCCTGACCAATCCCCGTGCTCATAGCGCAAGCCTTGACCAAAAACGAAGTCTTGAGGCATGGCACCCAAAGATTTCAGGCCCGCCTCGGCGATTTGATACCAAGTGTCACCGGATTTTTCCAAATCACCTGCCGCTGCGATAATCAGCCATTTTTCTGCCCGGGTCATCGCCACATAAAGCAGCCGCAACCGCTCTGCGCGCTGGGCATTAACCATGTTTTCACGGCTGTATACTAGGATCTGTGGGGCCGCTGCACTCCCGGTGTTCCAAAGGGCCACGCCATCGCTTTGGGCAATCTGATCTGTCGTGCGGATTTGGCGTTTTCCAGTATCAGGCATAATGACAATCGGGGCTTCCAATCCCTTTGATCCATGCACTGTCATCACCCGAATTTGATCGCTGGCACTGTCCATTTGCCGTTTGATTTCCAGATCGTCGGTTTCCATCCAAACCAGAAAGCCCGTCAAACTTGGCACAGCACTGCGCTCATAGGACAGGGCTTGGGACAGCAAAGCATTGATGCCATCTTCCGCCTCGTTGCCCAGGCGTGACAATAATTTACGGCGGCCGTCATGGCGGGTCAGAACGCGCTCTATCAAATCGTATGGACGTAGGAAATCGGTCTTTCCCATCAAGTCACCCAACACAGCCATGGTCTGGGGATACTCTGCGCCGCGATCCCGCAATGCCTGCCAAAGCAGCGCACCGGTGCGTCGATGCGCTAAGTCAAACAAAGCTTGCTCTGACCAGCCAAACAGCGGTGATTTCAAAACCGTTGCCAAGGAAAGGCTGTCTTCTGGGGTGGCCAAGAAGTTCAGCAAAGCTGCCAAATCTCGTACGGCCATTTCAGCCCCAACCTTTAGGCGGTCAGCCCCGGCGATGGGCAGTTTTGCGACCTTGCAAGCGCGGATTATTTCTTGGAACAAATCGGACCGGCGCTGCACCAAGATCAAGAAATCCCCCGCACGGACGGGGCGTTGCAAATAGACCCCGTCCTCGCCTTTTTCGGCGGGAATCGTGACCTTTTGGGTGATCATCCGTTTGATTTCACGCGCGATATTCTGGGCAAGATATACGGTGTGATGGGTTTCGCTCAGGCGATCAACCGGGTCAAACCAGTCACCTTCTTCCGGTTTTTCGGTTTTTTCAACCACAGGCCAAAGATCGACGCGCCCAGGTAGATCACCATTAAATGCAATGTGATGATCAAAGTCGGTGTCCGGACGGATCTTAAAGCAAGCATCAACAACCCGCAAAATGGCATCTGACGAGCGGAAAGAATATTCAAGTTCGAGCGACTGTAACGGGGTGTCAGATCCTTGCAAGCGCTCTGCAAAATCCGTGCGCATACGATCAAATTCCGCAGGATCAGCCCCTTGAAAGCTGTAAATAGACTGCTTTTTATCGCCCACAACAAAGATTGTACGCGGGGCGGCATCGCGGGCGCCTTTGCCAGATGTGAATTCTTGCGCCAGCCGTTCAATCACTTGCCACTGTACCGGGCTGGTATCCTGCGCTTCGTCGACCAGGATATGATCAATGCCCCCGTCCAGACGATACAGAACCCACTCTGCCACGGCCTTGTCTGAAAGAAGATTTCGAGCCCGCAGAATAAGGTCGTCAAAGTCCAGCCAGCCGCGACGTTGTTTGTGCGTGGCGTAGAGATGCAAAAATTGATGTGCAAACCGCCACAGCGCAAGACTACGGCGGGCGTTTGCCAATGCGATGCGCTGGGCACGGGCGGCTTCGACGCGCAGCATAAGTTTCTCTACCCGTGCGATCAGATCAGGATGATCTTTTTGCAACTTTTTGGTGGGAAAACTACCGATTTTGGCAGTAAAAGGCTCTTTTGCGCCAGAGCCGGTAAGAAATACACTTTCCAAAATGGGCAGGCTTGCAAAACCTAATTCTTCAATCGCGGCCAGCTTTATAGCGGCTTTGCCATCATTCACGCCCCCGGATTTAAGCACGGAAATGAGCGCGGAAATCAGGTCTGTTTCGTCGCCTAGAAACACGTCGTTTGCGATGGTCGCTTCGGTGGTTTCAGGTGAAATTTCAAGCGTTTCATATATTGTGTTTGCATCGGGTTCTGCGGCAAATGCAGGGGCATTGCGCACCACTTCGGAGGTAAGTTTTTCAAACGTCTCTCCGGTAAAAAAATGCGCCAAAGCCTGTACCGTTTGCGCATGAGCGCCTTCGGCCATCTCTGCAACGATGTCTTCACGCAATATTGCGGCCGCCCGGTCTTCCATCTCTTTAAACAGCGGGCTGACCCCTGCTTCTAGGGGAAACCGACGCAAAAGTGAGGCGCAAAACGAGTGAATCGTTTGAATTTTTAAGCCGCCCGGTGTTTCGATTGCGCGGGCAAACAAAGTGCGGGCGTCGCGCAATTGCTGACTGCCTATTTCACCATCAACGCCAAGTTCGAGCAGCTCTTTTTTCAGGCCGGCATTGTCTTTCATCGCCCAATTACCAAGCCGCTTGAACAGCCGGTTTTGCATTTCAGAGGCAGCGGCCTTTGTGTAGGTCAGGCACAGAATGTGCTGCGGTTGCACACCTTGCAGAAGCAAACGCGCCACCCGATCGGTCAGAACGCGGGTCTTACCAGACCCTGCATTGGCTGAAAGCCAGGTTGATGCATTGGGACGGGCCGCTTGGACTTGGCGCTCGGTGGCATCATTGCGCTTCATGTCAGCTCCTCAGACGTCGGCTCATCAGTCACATCCCATTCGCCAAATCTAGCAAGCTGGTCATAATCGCTGTGATCGCCATCTTTGCGAAGCGCCCGTCGCGACGTGAACCCTTGTTCGATATCATGATAACGGGCGATCAATTGTTCAAATTCAGCCCAGACCTGTGATGTGGGAATGTCGCGCAACGGGGCGGCGACATCTTTTGGCGAATTGCCCAAACCGATGTAAATTGCGTCCGCGACGGTGGCCGCGTCAATGTCGCGAAAACCACCGTTTTCAGCCATCGCAGCCTCGAGCAACAACTGCTTATCAAAATAGCGTTGTTCCTCTTTGGATGGGGGCGTGCCGGTTTTGTAATCATAGATCAAAAGCTCGCCGTTTTTGGCACGGTCAATCCGGTCTGCCTTGCCACGCAGGGTGAAACCAAGTGAAGGGATTTCTGATTTCGCTTCGCTTTCAAATCCAATGGGCTTAGCAGATTTCTGCCGCTGATCTTCGGCAGCGACGAAATGCTCGGCTATGCGGTCTATGCGCGACTTCCATAATATCCGCGCGGCAGGCCAGGGCACATTTTTGGCCAGAACAGTCTCTGCAATAGAGATCAAGTGCCCTCGTGTTAGCAAATCAGGGTTGTCTGTGACGTCACGCACAAATACTTCAAGAACTTCGTGAATAACAATGCCGCGCAACAAGGCGTCTGGGGTTTTCATAAGAGAGTCCAGAGGGCGCAATCGCAAGCAATGCCGCGCATAAATGGCGTAGGGATCCCGGATCAGTTTCTTGATTTCCGTCACAGATAAGTGCATCGGTCGCGCAGATAGCGGTGGGCGCGGCGAGGGGCGCTTTGCCGGCACTGTCTGGGTCACGGCTTCTAGGGACTTGACCATAGCGATCCAGTGTTGGCCGCGATGCCGCATGTTTTGCAGCGCTTGCCTGCCGCCTTGCTCTGGAAGACCATCAAGCAAGTTTACCATGCGATTGATCCAACGCGACGGTACGGTTTCGGCTTCGTCTGAACGTATCGAACGTGTTAACCAGACCTCTTTGGCCCCGACGGCCTGTTGAAAATCATGCGCTGATAGGCCAATGCGGCGCTCGGGGAGCAATAACCCGGCATCAAAACGCATTTTTCGGTTTAGCCAAGGGTCTGGGCTTGGGCTTTCAGGCCAACTGCCTTCGTTCAGCCCACCCAATATCATCAGATCCGCACCTTGAACCCGCGCTTCCAGCGTGCCCCAAATCAGAATGTTTGGATGCGGGGCGTCGCGATCGCGCACTTCGCCGCGACCCAAAACGGATCCGAACAGGTCACAATAGTCTGCTGCATTAAGTGGCCCAGCGAAGGCTGCATTTGCCTTTAAGTCAGCGGTGATTTTGACCGCTTCGCGCCCGGCTTTTTCTTGCCATAGGCCGCCTGACCCCTCGATTGCCACAGATCCGCGTGCAATGTGCTCTGCCAGATCAATATGTGTGTCTAATCTGCCGGAAAGAGCGAATTCCTGAGGGGTTTCTTGGGCACAAAAGCAAGACACCAACCAGTGAATCCACTGGCTTGCATCTTTTTGCGCATCTGCCCAATGGGTCAGAGTTTCTGCTGTGGGATAGGTGATGCCCTTGCGGCGTATGTAAAGTTCTAGATCGCGAGTCAGCCGCAGATGGGTATTGCGGGCCTCGCCCGAATGCGACAACGGGTGCTTGAGAAGCGTTAACAACATCTCTGAGGTCAGTCGATGGCGAAATAAATCGGCGATATGGCGCAAAAACCGTCCTGGGGGGGTTAGTTGCAATGGCGTACCGGCGGAATCATCTGGCAGGATATCCCATCGATCAAGCGCGGCGGTGACCTGGCGCGACAGCATACGATCCGGGGTGATAAGGGCTGCGGTTTGCCCGTTTTCCGCAGATTGACGTAAACGCATTGCAATGGCCAGCGCCTCTTCGCGCATAGACGCGGCCTCGAGTAATGTGACGTTCTGGGTGGCCTCTGCGATGTCGGTCAATTGAGGGCCTTCGGAAAGCCACTGATCGGTGACAGGCGCGGGTCGCAGTGCAAGGGAAATCAACTTGTTGCGCGCTGGGCAGGGCGGCGGGCTGTTGTGCCAGGGCTGCAGGGAGGATGGATCAACACCGACCGAGGACAACACCTTTTGAAATCGAAATTGCGGGTGATCTTCGGCGGTTTGCTCTTCTGCGAGGCTCGCCCAAACAGACCGTGGCGTGTCAAAATCAAAACCCGGCAAAACCAATGCGCCTTGGGGTAATTTGGCGATGGCTTGCATTAACAGCAGGGTTGTCCCGCGCGATCCGGTGGAGCCGGCCAGAATGATTGGATGCTGTGGGGGTGTCTCTTCCCAGGTCTCAATCAGCCGCTCTATTAATATTCTTTGCCGTGTTTCGCTGTCGGGCGCATGGTCTACGCTATCTAAAAAATGCTGGGCAATGTTAAAAAACGTCTGGGCGCGTTCCCAATGTCCAGATTGATCAGAGATATCAAGCGCTTGAATCGCGTCTGCAGACACGCCTTCACCGCTCATTTCATCCATGAGGCCAACCAAGCTGTCGGCCAGATCAAACAATGAGGCGCGCGGGGCCAAATCGGGCTGTTGTTCCAGGAGACTGGACAACAATTGGATCAGCTCGAACCGTCGCCGCAAGGGGTTAACGGCAGGCGGCAAGTCTTGGAGCAGCCCGTTGCCGCCAAGAGATGTCAGCAAACTTACCCGCGGTAATAGCATCGCCGGACCCTGATCAAACAGATCTCTGAGGCGGCGCGCCATGCGCTGAGTGTTTACGATGACTTGCACCCGCGCCAAGGTTTCTGGCGGTTGCCCCGACATGCGTTCACAAAGACCCTCTACCAAAACTTTGGGAAAATCGGAACCTGGCGCAACGCCAAAAACACGGGGTTTTTCGCTTGGCTCAAACATTGGTTTCCCCTAAAAGCCCTTCGGCCAATTTTATGCCCTTTGCAGAGCCGACGTCGCACCATTTTCCCGGGTAGGTCAGCCCAAACAGGCGTTGTGAAGCAATCATTTTGTCCCAAATGACATTCAGCGAAAATTGTGTTTCAGAAACCGTATTCAGAAGATCAGTTTTGATGATTTGAACACCGCCATAAATTGCACCAGGCCCACGGGTAATGTGACCCTTTTCAGACACAACAAAGTCGCCAGATCCGGCATGGCTAAGCGTGTTTTCCTTGGCAACGCAGATCAACAAACCATCCATTTTGTCGGGTTGCCATGCTTCTCGTGCCAATTTGAACGGGTTTGGTCCCTGCCAAATTGCGTCGGTGTTGCTTGTGTAAATCGGCCCGTCGCCCAACAAAGGCAACGCGTGGCGCAGACCGCCGCCAGTTTCCAGAATATCAGGGGATTCGTGACTGAGTTGCACACCCAACGGCTCTAGATGAGTGCGCATCTGCTCTGCCAGATAGTGCACATTTGCAATGCGTTTGATTGGCCCCAAAGCCTGAACCAGTGACAAAGTATGGTCAATCAGTGCGGTTGATCCAACTTTGATTAACGGCTTAGGGGTTTGCGCCGTTAAAGCGCCCATGCGGGTCCCAAACCCTGCGGCAAATAACATTACAGCGTCGGGATGGATTGGCATTGTGCTTTTAACCTGTGAAGAATTTCGGGCGTTGGCGCAGGCAGATCTGCTTTGATTGATCTCGCAACATCTGCAAGTGCTGGGTGCTGCAAATCTCGGTCAAGGAGGTGCCACACGCGGGGAATAAGATCGACATAGTGGGCTTTGCCAAAATGCATACACAGCCGGGCAAAGACACCGATGATCCGCAAATTTCGTTGTGCCCCCAAAACATGATAGGCAGCGTCAAATTCAGCTGGATCAGAGCCGCTTTTTGCCACGTATTGATTGCGCATTTCGATTTCTGTGCCCACAGAAACATCGCGGCGCGCGTCTTGCAGCAGTGACACCAGATCATAGGCTTTATGGCCAATCAGCGCGTCTTGAAAGTCTAACAGACCGACGCGCGCGGCACCTGTTCGATCTGGCAACCAGAGCAGATTTTCAGCGTGATAGTCCCTTTGGATCAACACGTTTTGGTTTGGGGCATATTTGGCCAATATAGGCTCGAACCTCTGCTCAAAACATTGGGCTTTATCTTCAAATTCCACCCCTGCAGCACGGGCATACCAACGCCAGGCCAGCGCCGCCATGTTCGCCTTCATCGGCGCGGTATATTCTGCAACATTTTCAGGCGCGGGGGCTTGGTGCAAATCCAGCAACACATCAACGGCGCACTGGTACAAAGGATGCTCTAGTGTTGGGTCACTTGCCACCACACGGGCGAATAAGTCATCACCCAGATCTTCCAGCAGCAAAAACCCATGTTTTGCATCTTGATGCAGGATTTCCGGCGCTGACAGACCGATTGTCGTCAGGTGTTTGGCAATGGCAACAAAAGGGCGTACATCCTCGCCTTTTTCCGGCGGTGCATCCATCAGCACGGCGCGCCGCCCGTCTGGGTGCAACAACCGTTCGTATCGTCGATTAGATGCGTCGCCTGCCAAATCACGTCGCTCGGCAGCTTGCCAATGACTGTCGGTTAGAAAGGCTTGCAGCAGCGCATTACGGTCAGGCAAGGTCATATTCATTCAAAAAGTCTGTCCAATAAGGGGATGTCCACGACAGGGATAGAGACCGCTCACCTGGCGTTTTGGTCATTTCAAAGGTGGCGCTCAGGGCCGATTTGGGTGCAAGCTCTGCCAAACGATCGGGCCATTCAACCAGGCAAATCGCGTCTTCAAAGGCCTCTGTTAAACCAAGCTCAATCACCTCATCGGGATTGGAAAGCCGGTAAAGATCGGCATGCCACAGTGCAACATTTTCCGCGTCATAGGTTTGAATTAGGGTAAAAGTTGGTGACGGTACATCTTCGAAATAACCCAGCCGGGCTTGGATCAACGACCGGCAAAAATGCGTCTTTCCTGCGCCGATGTCACCGGACAACAATATGGTGTCGCCGGGCTTAAGTGCGGCGGCGAATCCAGAAGCAAGATTTGCGGTTTCTTCAGGTGATCTTAGCAAGCGCTGCGAACAATATTCATGCATGGGCAAAGGATAGCTTGCTGGCCGCTCCCTGCAAGTCAGAAGCGTTATTGTGCAGGAATTTTCACAGCTGCTCTGGTAGACGTTTTCTCAGCGGTTTTGAATCGGATTAAAGTTTCGTGTGACGGTAAGGTAGACACATAGGCGTGAAGGGGGTGTGACACGCCATTTTCGGTTGTGAAATTCCAATTTTCACGGCGGCCCTTGGTCGCAACAAACTCATTCAACTTCGCCAGCGTTTCAGCACTGAAACTTCCCTTCCAAACCCCTATCAGATCCCGCATTGAAAAACTCGCAAAACAGCGATCTGGCTCAATGTTCCACAAATTTTGAAAAGCTTTGTTTGTGAAAGTTATCTGCCCAGATGAATTGACCGCAACCACAGCCTGTTCAATGCAGTCGAGGATTGCCTGACTGTGTTCCACTTCAGCGTTGATGCGCCGTGTGAGAGACAGTTGAACGCTGATATCCTCAAATAGAAATGCAATCGCCCCTTCTGGGTGTGGCCGCCCCGATACCCTATAGGTGGCCCCAGAGGGCAACTGCCAGTTTTCACAGTATTTTCCGTGGCTGGCGTCAACGATCAAACTGGTCAATTTCTTGCGCCAGGTCGCATAACTGCGCGGTTCAGGGATCATGCGGTTTTCACGCAAATCATCAAAAAAACTTTGCAATGTGTGTTTGCGCGAAAGGAAATCGGGAGAGAGTTTGAGCATATCCATCAGTGCTGGATTGATCTGAACCAGTCGGCGATCTTTGTCAAAAATCACAAGACCTGTGGAGATTTGCGCAAAGGTCTTCCCGAGGGTTTGAATAAAGTTCTTACGCGCACGATCTGCGTCGACAATAGTGGTGACGTCTTGAGCAAAATAAAGAATTCCATCGTCTAAATCTTGCTGTGTGATGTCAAAATGCTGGGTGGCCGCCGTCTCGTTGATTGAAAGCGAGGCGCGCATTGTTTCCGAGCCAGGTTGCGCTGTCGCAAGTTCCAGCAGGGCATTTATGCCCAGTAAAAGGGCATCTTGGTGTTGTTTACAAAGTTCATGACATTTTCTGTTTTGCCAAAGCACCTGCCCGGATTGGTCTGTGCGCCAGCACAGAATCGGGCTTTCATGGGTAACACACCGTAAAGTGGAGAGTTCAGAGTTTGAAATGATGGTCAACTGACGTAAATCGCGGGTATTTGGCCAATTGTGCAATTCTACACGAGTAGTGTCGTGCCATTGTTCGATTGAAACTTGGGCCTCGCCAAAGCGCGCGGCTTTTGGAAAAAGCTGCACACCTTTGCCAACATTCCCCAAGACGGAAGGCAGATCACACACGATTTCTGCGATAAATTTGCTGACCTCATTCCAGGAAAGCTGCGTAAGGTTTTTTTGACCGATCAATTGCAGTGCTGCGGGGCTCGCATCAGAAAGAATGCCACGCTCGAACAAAAACACCAATCGTGGACAAGGTGCCCGAACCTTTTGTTTGAAGGTCAACGGTAAGGCCAATTTTGGTCCTCGGGCGATCCAATAGCCTGCAATTGTTGCGCTGATGGTGCTCAGCAAAATCCAGCTGAGGGGCAGTGCCTGAATTCCGAACATTGGCTTCTCCAATTTGCACTGGAGTGTGTCTTGCAATTGTTAACTTTAAATTAACAAAACCAGCAACTATTCGCTCTCAAATTTAGGGTTCTGGGCCGTCGTCGGTGCCAATGTGGTCTGTGTTTCAAAGCGATCTCTCGGCCAGGTCACTTCGACAATTGCCCCTCGGTTTTTATAGCTAGTCTGCCCAGTTGGCTGCGTATCTGATCCGTTGGCAAATTTTAGTTTGGCACCTGTGCGCTCCAACAGGGTTTTGGCAATAAACAGGCCCAGTCCCATGCCTTCGTAGCCCGGCCTTTGTTTGCGGTCTTTCTCGCTGCGCCGATTGCGCACAAAAGGGTTACCAATGCGGCCAATCAAATGCGGTGGATAGCCCTTGCCGTCATCCATAATGCGGATAGTGATTTGCGTTTTGTCCCAACCGCTTTCGACCCACACGTTTTGATCTGCAAAATCAACGGCGTTTTGGATCAGATTTCGCAACCCATGAACGACTTCTGGGCGACGCAGCACAATTGGAACTTCACCAACAGAAGACTGGGTAATATTTTCGCTAAAACGCAGGTTTTTACCGCGGTTTTGATGTGGTTCTGCGGCTTCCTCGATCAAGGTTAACAAGGGGGCTTGGCGCAGCTGCAAATCATCTTTGCCGGCACGTCCCATGGATTGCAGGATATCGCGGCAGCGGTCCGCTTGGGCTTTGATAAGTGCGGCATCCTCGTAAAGCTCTGTTTCTGGATCAAGCTCTTCCATCAACTCGCCACTTGCCAGTTTTATGGTCGCGAGGGGGGTGCCCAACTCATGTGCGGCGGCGGCAACAACGCCTCCTAGATCGGTCAATTTCTGCTCGCGTGAGAGGGCCATTTGCGCGGCTGCTAACGCTTCGGACATGGATGAAATCTCGGAAACCACCCGTCTGGAATAGATGGATGAAAAGACAATAGTGATCGTTATCGCGGCGAAATTTCCATAAAGAAAGATATCTTGGATGCGCAACGTAAACCCGTCGGAAGTGCGCAGGGGCAGGTGAAATTGTACCATTAGGCCCACCAGAACAATCGCCACCGTGGCGAGCGTGATTGTGGAGCGAACCGTTAACGTGGCCGCAGAAATGGTGACCGGCCCGATGACCAATATCGAAAACGGATTGTGCAGCCCGCCCGTTAAAAATAGTAGAAAGCAAAGCTGCAAAAGGTCAAACAGCAGCATGCCGGCATTTTCAGATTCTGACAGCAGTTTGTTTTCTGGAAAGATAAAGGTGCCAATTAAATTGGCGCATACTGAAACGCCAATCGCCAGGTAACACAGCGCATAATTCAGTTGGAGCTGAAAGAAATGTTGGGCCACAATCAGCGCGCTAATTTGCCCAGTCACGGCAATCCAGCGCACCATCGTGATCGTGCGCAATCGAATCCAATTGCTGCGCGTTTGGCCAGAAAGCAGATTTGCGGAAAGGTCGGTCATATGGGGTCCACGTGTTTGGGTAAGACATTGTTAGGCTGGCAATGGGAATTTGACAAATGCATGCGGTGGATTGGCGCGCTTACCTGAACGTGATGATGCCAAGTCTTGCCATCTGCGATCGTGAAGCCTAGGTCTCGGCGTGAGTTTACCAATTGTTAAAGGAACGTCCGATGATCCGTACGATTGCCGCTGTGTCTACTCTTGCCATGATCGCTGTAATGGGGGGAATTTGGCTTGCCACCAATGGATCAGATGATGACCAGTTTGCCGCGTGCAGGGCGAGTACGATTGCCGGTGGGGCAGGGGCCATTGGGGGATCATTTGAGTTGGTCAGTGAAGATGGCGAGACGGTGACCGATCAAGATGTGATCACTGAACCGACGTTACTGTATTTTGGCTATACCTTTTGCCCAGATGTGTGCCCGATGGACACCGCACGGAATGCAGAAGCGGTTGAATTGCTTGAAACTCGCGGCATAAGTTCGACACCAGCGATGATCAGCATTGACCCCGAGCGTGATACGCCGGAAGTCTTGAAAGAATTCACCGATTATTTGCATCCGAAAATGATAGGTCTGACGGGGACAGCGGCGCAGATTAAGGCCGCATCACTTGCGTATAAAACATATTTCAAAAAGCAAGAAGCTGAGGACGAGTATTATCTGGTGGACCATTCGACCTTTACCTATTTGGTGCTACCGAAACATGGTTTTGTGGAGTTTTTTCGTCGCGACGCAACACCAGAACAAATTGCAGACACCGTCAGTTGCTATGCCAAAAATGCTTAAAAACCGCGCGCCTGTTTGACGGGCGAGAGTCTGCGGGATAAAAGCGTTTGAAATCTGAAGTGTTTCGGAGAAGGGCATTCATGGCGGAAAACAACTTGCACCGTATCGGCCCCGACAAATCTTTGTTGTTGGTCGATGACGATGAGCCGTTTCTGCGTCGCCTCGCTAAGGCGATGGAAAAACGTGGGTTTGAAGTTGAAACCGCTGGATCCGTAGTTGCTGGGCGTGCCATCGCAACTGCCCGCCCACCAGCCTATGCGGTGGTGGACCTCAGGCTAGAGGACGGAAACGGCCTAGACGTGGTCGAAGTTTTGCAAAGCAAACGCGAAGACTGTCGCATTGTTGTTTTGACCGGCTATGGGGCGATCGCCACGGCGGTAGCTGCCGTTAAAATTGGCGCGACGGATTATTTGGCAAAGCCGGCAGATGCACAGGACATTGTCGAGGCTTTGCTGACCTCTGAAGGAGAGTTGCCACCGCCCCCAGAAAACCCAATGTCCGCTGATCGTGTGCGTTGGGAGCATATTCAACGTGTTTATGAGCTCTGTGATCGAAACGTATCAGAGACAGCGCGCCGCCTGAACATGCATCGCAGAACTTTACAACGGATTTTAGCGAAACGGTCGCCTCGATAAACGGAATCTTGTCATTAGGTAGACTAGCTTAAAGACTTCGCGCGTCTATTTGGTAAAAGATGCGCCTTTCAGATCAAATCGCTTCCATACCTTTTCCACGCTCTGCCCTTTGTCTTGTTGTACGCTTGGCACCAATCTAAGTGTTTCAAATCCCCGGCTTTGGTAATATGTCAGACCGCTCGTGTTATCGGCACGAATGATGGCATCAATGAATCTATACCCCATTTGTGACGCTGCTTTTTTACTGCGTTCGAAAAGCGCTGAACCTATGCTCAGCTCTGCTTCAACGCGCCTTACGAAGCTGCCGATGTTGATCGCATTGGCAGGCAGGTCGGGATTTGGTGCAATCCATTGAAATCCTAAAAGTTTGCCGGTGTTACCTTCTGCAAGATGCCAAATGGAATTGGGCTGACAAAGGCGTTGCTGGATGTCTGTGGTCAAAAACTTGGTGGCATTGGTGTCGCCCTTTTCAATCAGGTCATTTAATAGGGCCGCCATATTTGCAGCATCTATGGCCCCCGCACGGCGCAGATGAATCATGTCATTTGTGCAAGCAGCGCAACATGCCTATCCGTAAAGGCCTTTCGGACTTCGATCGGTGGGCGCAATGCAATTGAAAGCCCCTCGGTAACATTTGCTTTTGGCGCGCCGAAAAACTTGTTGGCTTCCTTATCAGAAAACCCCGCGATTTGGGTGGCCTCCATATAGGCACTGATTTTGTCAGCACGTTTGATCTGAGCCTTGATCGTTTTGGGCAAGATGGCGGGTAGGCCGAACCGTAAGTGAATGGCGGCGACTAAACGTGCATCCAAGGCCTCATAGCCAGGCCCCACAGCGGCTTTGACCGGTGAAATCATATCGCCAATCACATATTCCGGCGCATCGTGCAGTAAGGCGGCCAAGCGCCATTTCACCGGAGCCTTAGGGAACATGCGAGAAAACAATGTTTCAACCAGCAAAGAGTGCTCTGCAACCGAATAGGCAAAATCACCATGAGTCTGGCCGTTCCAGCGCGCCACAAAGGCAAGCCCGTGTGCAATGTCCTCGATCTCGACGTCGACTGGGGTTGGATCCAGCAGGTCAAGCCTGCGACCAGAAAGCATTCTTTGCCATGCGCGCGCCATATACAGCCTGTATCTTGTGTTTGCGTTTCGCGGAGTTTTGTTCAGGAAGCGGCGACATGCAATGCAACTTGTGAATTTGCACAAAAATTTCTAGGGCCCGAAAAACGGGTCAGAAACGATGCTCTTTGCAGGATATCACAAAGGGGGGTCTGTGATATCTGCCACATATTGTGGCACAATTTTGTCATTTCCACAAGATTTAGCCTTGAAATTGACACATTCTCGCGGCACGCTAAATTATCGAGATCTTGTTGCCGTCGAGAATGTGAAGCACTGTGCTTTGAAATCTCTTCTTAGGATCACGATATATACTGCGAGGGGGGCACGATTGCTTCCTCCCTGCGTGCCTCCCTCTCAAATTTCTATTCACTTGAGAAGGAGAAAACTATGTTCAAACGATTGATAGCTGCCGGTCTGTTGTTCGGAATGGCCGCCACGGCTCCGCCAGCGCTTGCAGCGAATTGTGGCTTGCGCGAAACAGTGGTCGATCGGCTGCAAAGTAAGTATTCCGAAGCCTTAACCGCCAGTGGATTGCAAGGCAGCAATACCGTTCAGACGATGGTTGAAGTCTGGGCATCGGAAAAAACGGGCACGTTTACCGTGATCTTAACCAATCCCCAAGGGATTTCCTGTGTCGTTGCAGTCGGGACCGATTTCTTTCAATATGAAGTCGAGAAAGTTCCCGAAGGTGTCAAAAGCTAGTAGGCAATCCTGTGTGCCTTTAACCCGCCATTGTCGATAGGACACGGCAGTGTTATCTGAGCCATGATTACACGTGGCAAGGAGCACGGCGACATGCCGACAGACTACATTGTAAAAGACATTTCCCTTTCGGAGTTTGGCCGTAAGGAACTCGATATCGCTGAAACAGAGATGCCGGGCCTGATGGCGTTGCGCACCGAATACGGCGAAAGCAAACCGCTAAAGGGCGCACGCATCGCGGGCTCTTTGCATATGACCATTCAGACGGCTGTTCTGATTGAAACGCTGGTTGCCTTGGGTGCGGATGTGCGCTGGGCGTCATGTAACATCTTTTCAACTCAGGACCACGCGGCTGCAGCCATCGCAGCGGGTGGAACGCCGGTTTTTGCAATCAAAGGCGAAACCCTTGAAGAGTATTGGGATTATGCGGATCGCATCTTTATGTTTGAAGAGGGCGGCTGCAATATGATCCTGGATGATGGTGGCGACGCCACTATGTATATTCTGTTGGGTGCACGGGTTGAAGCTGGCGAAGCCGATTTGATCGAGGTGCCAACCTCTGATGAAGAAGTGGCGTTCTTTGCACAAATCAAGAAGCGCCTGAAAGCGAGCCCTGGTTGGTTCACAAAACAGCGTGAGATGATCCAAGGTGTTTCTGAAGAAACCACCACAGGCGTGCATCGTCTGTATGAACTGGTGAAATCAGGCAACCTGCCATTCCCCGCGATCAACGTGAACGATTCGGTCACCAAGTCGAAATTTGACAACAAATACGGCTGCAAAGAATCTCTGGTAGATGGCATCCGACGCGCAACAGACACCATGATGGCGGGCAAAGTGGCTGTTGTTTGTGGGTACGGCGACGTTGGCAAAGGCTCTGCTGCATCTTTGCGCGGAGCTGGCGCGCGCGTCAAAGTCACCGAAGTTGACCCTATCTGCGCTTTGCAGGCCGCGATGGATGGCTTTGAAGTGGTGATTTTGGAAGATGTGGTCGACAGTGCCGATCTGTTTGTCACAACAACCGGCAACAAAGACGTCATCCGGATCGAGCACATGCGCGAAATGAAAGACATGGCGATTGTTGGCAACATTGGTCACTTTGATAATGAAATTCAGGTTGCCAATCTGCGTAATCACAAGTGGACCAACATCAAAGATCAGGTGGATATGATCGAGATGCCATCGGGCAGCCGTATCATTCTACTGTCTGAGGGCCGGTTGTTGAACCTTGGCAATGCCACCGGGCATCCTTCCTTTGTGATGTCAGCCTCCTTCACCAACCAGGTTCTGGCTCAGATTGAGTTGTGGACCCGTGGTGATGCTTACAAAAACGACGTGTATATTCTGCCGAAGCATTTGGACGAAAAAGTTGCGCGTCTGCATTTGGATCGGATTGGCGTCAAGCTGACAAAATTGGACAAATCCCAAGCGGATTACATTGGGGTGGCACCCCAGGGCCCGTTCAAGCCAGAGCACTACCGGTATTGATCTTCTATTTTCTTACAAAGGGCCTCGATTTCGAGGCCCTTTTTCGTTGCAATTTGTCGCGCTGATAGTGCCGGAAAATCTACCCCCTGGCGGTGCAATCGCCCGTTTTGGTCCTCTGATAGAATTAGCGGGGAAAAACTGCGAAATCTTTTCCTTTGTGATCCGGCATTTTGTCCCTAAAGTTTCTGAGTAAGGGGAATTTTCCCCGTAATTTGTGACTGGGAGAGTGACCATGGGAAAACGCGACGATTTGATCGCGCAATATGCGGATGATCTGCGCAACAAATGTGGCATGCAGCCGGATATGGACCTTTTGACGAAAGTGACCATCGGATGTGGCCCTGCGATTTATAATGCGGATGCCTCTACTGTGGCGGCCACACAGGACTCAGAGCTGGAAACGGTGAAGAACAATTTTCTTGTTAAGAAATTAGGCTTGGCAGAGGGCCCGCAATTGATGGAAGCCATCAATTCTGTGATCGAAACCTATGGCCGTTCAGAGCGCAACAAATACCGTGCGGTCGTGTATTACATGCTGACTAAGCACTTTGGGAAAGAGTCGGTCTACGGCTGAAGAAAGTGGTGCCCGTTGTAAGCAATGCGGGTGCCGCGCAATTCGATGCAAATTCGCATTTGATTATCAGTATTTGGCATTTGCCTGAACATGCATTGTTGCCCTACAAATAAAGCAACAGGCCAGGATGGCCGGTCCTTTTAAATACGCGTGTGGTGAGTAGGGAGCACGTGGGGTACGAGGGTTCCGGTGCATTTTGCTTGGAACCCTCGTTCATTTTTATGGCTTCAATATGCTTTTGGGCAGCATTTATCGCCCAAAGTATTCAAAACAGAGTCAGTACCAGCCCAATCACCGTGCAGCCAATTGTGGCATAGCCGCCATCAATAAGGATCAGCGCCCGAGGTCGGCCAGAGAAGGTATAATTTGTGGCAATCCAAGGCGTGACAAGAAACAGTCCGATACCCAGACCCGCCACCAAACCTTTGCTTGCCACGTCAATCCCCGCAAGGCTGAAAACATGGCGCATCATGCCAGCCACAATGATCAGGCAGATAATGGAGACAATATAAGGCACTTTATTGGCGGCATTCGCCGGGCGACCGTCTTCGCCCACTTCGACGCCCGCTGCGGCCATCCATGGCTTTGCCAATGCCATGTACCAAATTGCGCCAAAAACATAGGCGGCGATTGCTGCCGCAATAACACTTACAAGTTCCATATCTTACTCCTGTCCGTCGTTATACTTTGGGTTTGCCCAATTATCTTGGGTCAGTTTAGCTTGGCTGTTCTGCAAGCGTGTTGATTATATTCCATTCCGCTTCGCTGACAGGTTGCACCGATAGCCGCGAATTTCGCACCAAGATCATGTCAGAAAGGCGAGGGTCGGATTTGATGACATCCAGGCTGACCGGTTGGGGCACTGAACGCAGGGCTTTTATGTCGACGCACTCCCAGCGTGCGTCGTCAGTTGTTGAATCTTGGTGGGCAACGGCCACAACTTCAACAATGCCGACCACCGATTTCTCTTTTTGAGAATGATAAAAGAACCCCAGATCACCAATTTGCATTTCACGCATAAAGTTACGGGCTTGATAGTTGCGCACGCCGTCCCATTCTTCACCCACCTCACCTTTGTTGATCTGGTCTTGCCAGCTCCAAGTTGAAGGTTCAGATTTGAACAGCCAATAACGCATTATCCGATCACCTTGGTCCAAGCGCTGATTTCAACGCTAGCAAACAAATCAGCCGCTTTATAAGGGTCACTGGCGGCCCAATCTTGCGCGGCCTGCATGTCAGGCAGATCCAAAATGATCAGGGATCCGCACATTTCGCCATTGTCATCAAGAAATGGTCCAGCCATTTCGACGGCATCGGTCGATTTCAGATACGCCACATGCGCGTCGCGATTGGCTTTTCGAATTTCAAGCGAAGACGGTTTGTCTTTGGCGATTAGGGCAAAACGCATGATTATTCCTCTTTTGCGGGGCGGGCGAGCAACTGGGTTACAGCCTCGCGCACCTTAAGTTTTTGGTCAAGTAGGGCCACAACAGACTCTGTTATGGGCATGTCGATTTCAAGTTTCTTGGCTTTTTCCAGTGTCGCGCGTGCAGTGGCGGCACCTTCAACCGTTATGGCACCATCAAATGGTTTTTCCTGACCTAATGCTTGGCCAAATTGATAGTTCCGGGATTGATTTGAAGTGCATGTCAGTGTCAGATCTCCGAACCCAGAAAGACCTGCCAAAGTATCAGGCTGCGCGCCGAGCCTTAGGGCCATGCGGTTCATTTCAGCAAAACCACGAGTCATCACTGCGGCACGCGCACTGTCTCCCAACCCAGCCCCATCTGAGGCACCGCAGGCAATTGCCATCACATTCTTAAGGGCACCACCAAGCTCGGCTCCAATGGTATCTGTGGTGCGATAGATCCGCAGATTGGGCGCGCGCAGTTGCTGTTGTAACGCAACACCCGCCGCCGCATCAGCGCAGGCCAATGTCAGCGCGGTTGGCAGGCCTTGTGCGATATCATTTGCGAAACTGGGGCCGGTTAATATGGCAGGATTGGCCGAAGGTATGCAGTCAGAAATGACCGCTACAGGCCCAAGCCCGGTTGCCAGCTCGATGCCTTTGCAGCACGCGACCAGGGTTTTCCCCTGTAGATGTTTGGCGTCTCTAAGAACCTCTCTTAGACGCTGCATTGGAACGGAAAGTAAAACCACATCACCAGAAAGATCGGTTAAATCATTTGTTGCAGCAACAGTCTTGGGGATCTGGATATCGGGCAATCGGGCTGAATTAGTGCCTGTTTCCTGAATAGACCTTACGGTTTTAGTGTCTCGCGCCCATAGCGAGACAGCTGTGCCGCCGCGGGCCAGGGATATCGCAAGAGAGGTGCCAAATGCACCCGCCCCCATAACGCCAACTGTCATGCCTTTGCTCCTTTTTTGCCGCTTCCCAATAAGGCAGGCGCGCGCAGGTCCAGCGGCCATCTGGGCCGCGCTGTCAAATGCATGTCATCTTGTTTGCCCAATTTGAATCGCTCTAGCCCTGCATAGGCAATCATGGCAGCATTGTCGGTGCACAGTTTCAGCGGTGGGGCTTTAAATAGGGTGTTATGTGCCTTGCATACAGTCTCTAATCCTGCCCGAATGGCGGTGTTTGCGGCAACCCCACCGGCCACAGCAAAAAGCGGTGTTTCTGGATTTTCTTGCAAATACAGTTTGATGGCGCGCGCGGTTTTCTTGCGAATGACATCTACGACCGCCGCCTGAAAAGACGCGCAAAGATCGGCACGATCCTGTTCGGTTAGCCCACCTTTATCGGCAATGATTGCGTCACGTGTGCGCAGCAAAGCCGTTTTCAATCCAGAAAACGACATATCGCAGCCCGGGCGATCCAAAAGTGGGCGGGGCAGGGCGAACCTCCTTGGGTCCCCGTTCAAAGCAGCTGCTTGCACAGATGGGCCGCCAGGTTGTGGCAGGCCCAACAATCGGGCTGTTTTATCAAAGGCCTCGCCGGGTGCATCGTCGATTGTACCGCCGATGCGGCTGAAATCTTCGGGTCCACGTGCGATTAAAAACTGACAATGTCCACCGCTGACCAAAAGCATCAAATAAGGGTAAGCCACTTGATCCGTCAGTCGCGGTGTCAGCGCATGGCCGGCCAGGTGGTTCACGCCAATCAAGGGAATATTCAAACCCGCTGCCAGGCCCTTGGCACACATAACACCTGATAGAACGCCCCCGATAAGGCCAGGCCCTGCGGTTACGGCTACGGCATCTATTTGGTCCAATGAAACACCTGCCTCAGACAAGGCCTCTTCGACGCATATATCCAATTTCTCGGCATGGGCACGCGCGGCTATTTCAGGGACAACCCCGCCAAATGCAGCGTGCAGGTCACCTTGACCGTAAACGACGTTGGACAAAATTTTCGCAGGTGCGTCGTCACTTTGCTGTAGAATTGCCGCAGATGTGTCGTCGCAGCTGCTTTCCAGCCCCAATATTGTATAATCACGTGTCATAGTCATTGCCATTGCGCGGTTGTACTAGCGGGGGTAACACCGGAACGCGCAGCAAACAATGGGGACGCTGATGCCGACACCAAAGCCGATCGTGATCCTGACACGCCCAAAACGGCAATCCATAGAGTTTGCAAGCGCGCTACTTGCGGATGGCTTTGACGGTAAAATTTTGATTTCCCCCGTGATTCAGGTGGTGCCACAGGCCGTTACTATCGACCCAGATGAGGTAAGTGGCGTGATTTTCACATCGCTCAATGCAGTGCGCTATAGTCCGGTTCTGGATGTTCCGGCGTGGTGTGTTGGTGATCGCACAGCATCAGAGGCGCAAAGGGCAGGTTGGTCGACCCAATCTGCTCAGGGTGATGCAGAGGCCTTGTTGAAATTGATCAAAGAGCAGGCACCCAAAGGACCATTGCTGCATTTCCGTGGGGCGCACAGCCGCGGCAAACTGGCGCAACGCTTGTCAGCTTCGGGGATCATGACACGTGAAGTTGTTACCTATCAGCAGATTGCGCAAGATCTCACGTCTGAAGCTTCTGCAGCGCTGATCGGGGAAGTGCCAGTGATTGTTCCCCTGTTTTCGCCTCGGTCTGCAGGCATATTTTCAACCCAAGGACCGTTTTCTGCGCCGATTCACTTGATCTTGATGAGTGACGCTGTGTCAAAAGAGATTGTTGATCTGGACTTGCGATCAAGATTAATTGTTTCTGTCCCGACGGCCACGGCCATGTTAGAGGGCATTCAAAGTTTGATAGATGCAGCGTGACGCATTGTGACCTTTGCGTCTGTTGCCTAGATTTGTCCCATTGTTGGGAAATTGGATTCGAAAGGGTGACATCACGTGGCCAAGGCAGACAAAACTGATGTGTCGACCGACAAAAACACCAAGGTGGAAACCGAGGTGACTGAAGACGTTGTTGATGCAGAGATCGTCCAAGAGACTTCAGCAGAGACCGATGCGCCAATTGACCCCGCTGAAAATAGCGCTGACGTACGTGAGGATCAGGAAAACCCAAAAGATGAGACGGCGGACGTTAAAGACGTCGAAACATCAGAGCAGGACGCTGCTGAGGACGACGACACGGCCGACGCTGCTGAAACCGGTGATGCAGATGAACAACCTTTAGAGAGTGATGCAGATCCAGAAAGCGATCAGGCGACAGAAGCGGCGGATTCAAACGAAAGCGACGCATCTCAAGAAGATGACGTTGACGACGATGATGATTTTGTTGAGGACGAATTTCCAATCTGGAAAGATTCTTCTGAAAAGTCCGGCCCAGGCTTAGGTGCGTTATTGCTTGGCGGTGCTGCGACTGCCGCGATTGGATTTGGGGCAGCCATTTTCTTGGGGCTGGTTTCCAGTGGCGATGAAGTGGCTTTGACGCGGCTTTCAACGGAATTGCGTACACAATCCAAGCAAATTGAAACCCTGTCCGCACAATACGACGAAGCATCTGGCAGCGCGAGTGCGGCGCAGACCGCAGCAAATACATTGGCGACATCTGTGGATGACAGCGCCGCTGACATCGCAGCATTCAATGGTCGCATTGATGATATTGTGACAGCGCTTGCTGATATCGACGCGCGTTTGGTGGGTCTTGAAAAGCGGCCCATTTCGCAGGGTTTGCCGTCGTCGGCGATCCAGGCCTATGAGCGTGAATTGGAAGCATTGAAATCATCGGTTTCCGCGCAGCGCGCTGAGGCTGCGGCGATGCAAGAAAACGCCAAGGTCACAGCACGAGACGCTTTGGCACGTGCGGCTTTGTCTAGGGTGACATCTGCCATTGACAGTGGAGCCCCTTTTCGGACGGCCCTGTCTGATTTCTCGGTCAATGCGGGTTTGAAGGTACCAGATGCACTTATAGCACTGGCAGACAGTGGTGTGCCTACACTGGCAAGCCTTCAAGCGAGTTATCCCGCTTCAGCAAGGCAAGCTTTGGCTGTCGCGCGGTCCATTCAGGACGATAGCGAAAACCGTTTTGCGGCCTTTATGAAATCTCAATTGGGTGCGCGTTCGGTTGCGCCCAAAGATGGTCAGGATGCGGATGCAATTCTAAGTCGTGCCGAGGATAGCCTAAGGACAGGTGACGTTTCGGCTGCGCTCGATGAAATTGCAAAGCTGCCGCAAGAAGCCCAAGATGCCCTGGCTGGCTGGGTCTCAGAAGCCAAAACGCGTATCGATGCTGCGGAAGCTGCCGCCAACTTGATGCACCAATTGAACGCTAACTAAGGGTTAATTTATGCTCTGGTCTCTTACTAAAATTCTGGTGTTTGTAGTCACCATTGCTGCCTTAACCCTTGGGGCTGGTTATTTGATGGAAAGCCAAGGCGGTGTGATGATCACCGTTGCTGGTGTGGAATACACCCTAAGCCCCTTGATGTCGGTTATTGGCCTAGTCCTTTTGGTGATCGCTGTATGGGTCATCCTAAAGGCGCTGTCGTTTCTCGTGGCGCTTGTGCATTTTCTGAATGGTGACGAAACCGCCATGAGCCGGTATTTCAACCGTAACCGCGAACGGCGTGGCTATCAGGCTTTGACCGAAGGCATGATGGCATTGGCTTCTGGTGAGGGGCGCGTTGCGATGGACAAAGCGCGCAAAGCAGAGCGTCTGTTGCGCAAGCCAGAGCTCACAAACTTGATAACAGCCCAGGCAGCAGAAGTTTCGGGTGATCGTCGCAGGGCCGAAGATGTCTACAAAACATTGCTGAAAGATCAAAGTACCCGCTTTGTCGGTGTACGCGGGTTGATGAAGCAAAAGCTGGAAGACGGAAATACAGAGACCGCACTAAAGCTGGCAGAGACGGCATTTGCGCTGAAACCAAAGCATGTGGAAACGCAGGATGTATTGCTTAAGTTGCAGGCAGAGACCAAGAATTGGACTGCTGCGCGCGAGACGCTGAATGCCAAATTAAAGCACGGGTCATTACCGCGCGATGTGCACAAACGACGCGATGCTGTTCTGGCATTGTCAGAGGCAAAAGACCTTGCTGCGGCGGATTCTACAATTGAAATGCGTGAGGCGTCTATTGAAGCCAATCGTTTGTCACCTGACTTGATCCCTGCGGCGGTTCTGGCGGCGAAAGGCTATATCGAACAAAGCAAACCACGTTATGCGCTGCGGGTTTTGAAAAAAGCTTGGGACGCGCAGCCGCATCCTGATCTTGCCGCGGCATTTGCAGCGATTGCGCCGGATGAAACACCTGCCGCGCGTATCAAGCGCTTTGAAGCATTGACCAAGTCAACACCTGATCACACAGAAACAAAATTGCTGTTGGCAGAGCTGCATATTGCAGCCGAAGATTTCCCTGCGGCGCGCCGCGTTTTGGGCGATCTTTGGGAAAGTGAACCGACCACACGTACCTTGACCATGATGGCTGCGATTGAGCGCGGTGAAGGCGCTGATGACGCGGTGGTTAAGGGATGGCTTGCACGCGCATTGACCGCCTCACGGGGCCCGCAATGGGTTTGTGATAATTGTCAAAATATTCACGTCGAGTGGGCTCCGGTTTGTGAAAATTGCCATAGTTTTGATACGCTTAGCTGGAAAACACCGCCCGCACCTGACGTGGCAAATCTAACCGGCCTGGAAATGCTTCCGTTGATTGTAGGCGCGATCGAAGAACAAGACGCATCTGACGATGTGGATGACGCTGAAGTTGTGGATGCACCCCTGGAAACGACAGCTGAAGTTGTCGAGCCTGAAGCCGAAAAGTAAATCAAACCAAGCTGCGGGACGCGTGCGTGTCCTGCAGTCTTATTGGCTTAGCCCGTCAATTTAGACACTGGACCTGCCTGCAGCGCGCATCAGATTAGCAATTTCTGTCATCCGCACGTCTTTTTTGGTTTTCTCCAACATCAGGCTATATTTGCGGCACCAATTTGGATGTTCTCTGATGGTTCCCGGCAGGTTTTGCGTTTCAACTTCCGCAAGGATGTCGTCCAGTTGAATGGCGACCAACCCCGCGTTTGAATTTGCCAGCAGACCATGCACCGTTGACACAAAGTCTTCGGTAGGACCAAGCGAAGCGACCTCACCGCTGCGTTGCGCGCGCATAGTCTGTGCGGTTTCTTGGTCAATCCAATCAAGGTCTTGCCACCAATCAATGTCGCGAGCATTTTGAAAACCTCGAACTGTGGGGGTATCATGGGTAGCAAAACAGGAGAGTACCTGCGTCGGGCCATGGCGGGGGTCGCGAAAGCCCCCATGATCGTTCTTTTCATACTGCAATACAGAATAGCCATAAAAACCATGGTGCTGCATGGTTTCGCGAAAACCTTCAGGTACAAGCCCCAGATCTTCGCCAATCACCGCACAATTGTGGCGCTCTGCCTCGATTTTAATGATAGCCACAAGCGCCTCAAACGGTTGCCGAATATAGGCACCTGGACTGCCATCATCAGGAATCCAAAAACTGCGATTTAAACCCAAAACGTGATCAATGCGGATGACGCCCGCGTGGCGCATCGTTTGCGCCAAAATACGACGCAATGCTGCATAACGCTGTGCCTTTAGTTTGCGCGGAGAGAAGGCAGCCAGCTGCCAATTCTGACCGCCTGGATTAAGGTGATCAGGCGGGGCACCAATTGAAACGCCAGAAGCGATCACATCGCATTCACATCGGCTTTCAGCACCATCTCTGCGTGGTCCCACCGCTAGATCAAGATACAGCCCCAACGGCATGCCCGCAGCGCGTGCACATGCCTGTGCTTTAGAGAGCTGCGTTTCGGCAACCCATTGTAGCCACATGTGGAATTCAAGCTGTTGTGGGTCAAGTTTCCCCGTCTCTGCGGGCCATTCTCGCCAATCTGGACCATAGCGTGCACTGATCGCCTCAAACTGCGCAAAATCCAGCAAATACTGGCCAGATTGCTCTTTGAAATTGGTGAATTCAGATTTCATGTCTTGCGGGGCGTTTGCCAGAAACATTTCAAACGCCTTAGAAAGATATTGGCTATGAACTGCTTTGTGCGATGCGTAATCCACCGTCTTGGAGTGTCGCAGGCCTTCAAATTCGCTGTCGTCAAAGGCGGGAACGCCGGGAATTGCATCTAGTGCTATATAGGACGTGTTCAAAAATCCGCGATGAGATGGCGAATATGGGCTAATCGCGATTTGATCATAAAACCCCATATTGTGCAGGGGATTAATGCCCAAGAATGCGGCCCCATGTTTGGCAGAGCTTTCTGCAAAATTGGCTAGGTCAGCAAAGTCGCCCAGACCCGCATTGCGTTTTGATCGCATGCCGTAGAGGGCGAAATTGATACCCCAGAGCCGCTCTGCTTGCGTTAGGGACTGGATGGAAGGCAGGCGCGCGGGCGCGACAAGCACTGTGGTGATTTCTGTGCGACCAGAGGCAGATGCCGTCAATTCATAGACCCCAGAGGGCAGAGGGGGCAGCGTGATGTGATCGCTGGGGTCCCCTTGGGCATAGATCGCGTCGTGGCCATCAAGTCGCAATTGCCAGGTGGCCCCAAGACCAAAATTTTGCGGTGACTCTTGGTGGCTTTGCAAAATGATTTCGTCGGGAAACCACCGGTCATCAATGGTGTGACGCATATCAGTCAAACTTTGACGAATGGCATCGTCACTCGTTACATCAATGCCGTTAGCTGCCAAAAGCGCTCTTTGGGTTTCGGGCGACGTCACACGCAAGGCACCATGTGCGTCGTGATAATCGGGCATGATTCCGCAAAGTTCGGCAAGCGCGGCGAGTTCATTGTGTGCGGTCATGCGTCAGCCTCGTTGGTTTTAAGTACAAAGGCGACAACAGATTGCCCCGATATCAGAGCATTGTCGTTTTCAAGCTCGCAGAATGCGCCTTGTTGATATTGGTCGGTGTCAATTGCCCGTATCCAATGCAATCCCTCTGGCGTTTCTGGCAGAATGACATTGCCCGCGTCTGGATCTCGGTTGAATACGATAAAAACCACATCGCTGTCTGGCTCAAAGTCGGGGGCCTCGGCAGAACAACGCAGGGTGAGACAGAGGTTGGCCAACCCCGGATCGCGCCACTCTAGGGGTTCGCCATCAAAATCCCGCCAATCGACATCGGCATGCCCGTCACGCGCACGCGCCGCCCCGTGTAAAAACCGTTTTTGCCGCACAGACAGATGATTTTTTCGAAAAGCAGAAAGACTTTTTACAAATTCCAGTAAATCTGCATCGGCTTGATCCCAATTCACCCAACCAAGTGCGTTGTCTTGGCAATAGGCGTTGTTGTTGCCTTGCTGTGAGTTGCCGATTTCGTCTCCTGCCAGCAGCATAGGCGTGCCTTGGGACAAAAAGAGCGTGGCCAGCATATTGCGTTGCCGGCGTTGGCGCACTTCTTGGATATCGAGGTCGTCCGTCGGTCCTTCGATGCCGCCATTGTCGCTGTAATTGCTGTGGTGCCCATCGCGATTGTTTTCGGTGTTTGCATGATTGTGGCGCTGGGCATAGCGGGTTGTGTCAGCCAGTGTAAACCCATCATGTGACGCCAGAAAATTCACCGAAGAGTTGCTGTGACGACCTGCGCGATCAAACATTTCGGCAGAACCCAGAAGGCGCGCCCCAAGCTCTTGTGCACTGTGGTCATCTCCGCGCCAATAGCGGCGCACGGTATCCCGGTACCGATCATTCCATTCCATAAATTCAGGTGGAAATTCACCCAATTGATACCCGCCAGGGCCAATGTCCCACGGTTCTGCAATCATGCGTACCTGTGACAAAACCGGGTCCTGACGCAGGGCATCAAAAAAGCCGCCATTGGGGTCAAACCCATGATCTTCGCGGCCCAAAGTTGTTGCCAGATCAAACCGAAACCCGTCAATGCCCATGCATTCAACCCAGAACCGCAGGCTATCAAGCACCATGCGCAGCACATAGGGATGCGCCACATTCAAGGTATTTCCGCAGCCGGTGTCATTTACATAATATCGGGGCTGGCCTGCCGTCAGGCGGTAATACGAGGCATTGTCCAGCCCTCTGAAACTTAACGTGGGCCCGCGCTGGTCGCCTTCGGCGGTGTGGTTATAGACCACATCCAGAATGACTTCGATTCCGGCGGCATGAAAGCGTTCGACCATGGATCGAAAACCTTTCAAGCCATCAGGCCCAAAGTAACGTGGTTCGGGGGCAAAGAAACCAATCGAATTATAGCCCCAATAATTACGTAGCCCGCGATCAACCAGAAATTTGTCATCTACAAAGCTGTGGACAGGCAGCAATTCGATCGCCTGCACACCCAAAGATTTCAGGTGGTCAAGCATGGGCTGAGAGGCAAGCCCTTCGTAGCAACCCTGTATGTCTTCGGGCACTGCAGAATGTAGTTTCGTCAGCCCTTTAGGATGGGCTTCGTAAATCAAATCTTGAGCCGAATGGGGATTGTGCCCGCCCTTTAGGCCAGCGAATAGACCTGGGTCTGACACGACGGATTTTGGAACATATGGCGCGCTGTCACGCGCATCAAAAGACAAATCACCAGCGGCAGAGGCATCATCGTAACCAAGCGTCGCCGGATGGTTCACCCACTCTCCGTGCAATTCACGTGTATAGGGGTCGAGCAGCAGCTTGTTTGGGTTAAATCGGTGACCTTGTTCGGGGGCGTAAGTCCCATGCGCCCGAAAGCCGTATAAAGTGCCGACGGGCAGGTCTGTTAAATAGCCATGCCAGACCGCCCCCGAGCGTTCGGGCAAAACAATTCGCTGGGTTTCTTCCCGGCCATCAGGTGAAAAAAGGCATAGCTCGATCCTGCTTGCATGTTCAGAAAACACAGCAAAGTTTACACCAACCCCATCATGATGGGCCCCAAGACGGTGGGGTGTACCGCTGGACAGCTGAAACTTAGTCATTGGCGTTCTCAATGTTTTAGGGATGAGCGATAAACTTCAAGGTAGGCCTCTGCGGACAGGTCCCAGCCAACGGGGTGTCGCATTGCGCGACGCATCATGGAGGCCCATACTTTTGGCTTGGCAAACAGCGCGCAGGTACGCGCGATGGCTTGCCCCAACATTGTTGCGGTCACGGGCGCAAATTGAATGCCTGTCGCGCATCCCGCCAACAAGGCGGCTTCGTTTGCGTCGATCACAGTATCCGCAAGGCCGCCTGTGCGTGCCACCACAGGAATCGTACCATAGCGCAGCCCATAAAGCTGCGTCAGTCCACAGGGCTCAAAGCGCGAGGGGATAAGAATGGCGTCGGCACCGCCTTGCAGAAGATGCGACAGAGGTTCACTGTAGCCGATGATGGTGCCGACAGAGCCTTTATACCGATCCGAAGCTTCGACAAAGGCGCGCTCAAGGTCAGGATCGCCGCTGCCAAGCACCGCCAAACGCCCCCCTTGGGCAATAAGACCTGGCAGGCAATCCAGCAGCATGTCCAAGCCCTTTTGCGACGTCAGCCGACTGATGACACAAAACAGCGGGCCGCTGTCTGGGTTCAGCCCAAACCGTTTTTCAACTTCGCTGCGGTTCTTGGTTTTGCCTTTAAGCGCACGCCCTGAATAAGTGGATACCAAGGCCTGATCTTCCTCGGGGCTCCAGATATCCAGATCAATGCCATTCAAGATGCCGCAAAGGTCGGATTGGCGTTCGCGCAAAAGGCCATCTAAGCCCATGCCAAATTCAGGAGTCAGCAATTCAATTGCATAGGTTGGGCTGACCGTGGTGATCTTGTCAGCTAGTGCTAAGCCAGCTTTGAGAAAGCTAATCTTTCCAAAGTATTCAATGCCCTGAGGTGTATAAAGCTCTGCGTCTAGGGCAAGCGCGGACAAACGCGTGGCATCAAACAGTCCTTGGAAGGCTATGTTGTGAATGGTCATGACGACGGGCGGTGTTTTAGCGCCGCTTTGTTGCAGATAGGCCGGCACCAGCCCTGCCTGCCAATCATGGGCGTTGATGACGTCCGGTACCCAGCTTCCAAGACCCTTCAGGGCCACCTGCGCCCCCGCATAGGATAGGGCTGCAAACCGTAGATCATTATCTGCCCAGTCTTGTCCGTCTGGTCCAAGATAGAGGCTGCCCGGGCGATCATAAAGGTGATCTGCTTGCAGCAACAGCATATCCAGCCCGTTGGCTTGCGCCGCAATGATCTTGGCGGGGCCACCAAATAAAGTGTCAAACGACATGACCTCTTGCCCGGTCGCCACCAGATCTGCCAGGGCAGGATAGGCGGGGATTAGAACTTTCACACTGATCCCGGTCTCAGTGAGTGCCTTGGGCACCGCGCCAATCACATCTGCAAGCCCCCCCGTTTTTACAAAGGGCGCGCATTCAGAGGCGACGAAAAGCAGGTTCATGTCAGAGATCCAATTCATCAATCATTTTTTGCGTGATCAGGCAAATCCCATTGTCTGTGCGCCGAAATCGTTTGCCATCCAGCTCTGGGTCCTCACCTACTACCAATCCTTCTGGAATAACGACACCTCGGTCAATCACCACATTTTTAAGCCGGGCTTTGCGATTGATTTCGACATAGGGCATCGCCACAACGCGTTTTAGGTCTGAAAACGAATGGGTGCGCACGCCCGTGAACAAAAAGCACTGATCAAGCTTAGAGCCAGAAATGATGCAGCCACCAGAAACCATGGAGGATACCGCGTGACCGCGGCGGCCTTCTTCGTTGTGAATAAACTTGGCCGGCGCCGTCAGTTCCGAATAGGTCCAGATTGGCCATTCGTTGTCATAAAGATCAAGCTCTGGCTTAAAATCTGTCAGGTCAACATTGGCCTGCCAAAAGGCATCTACGGTGCCGACGTCGCGCCAATAGGGTTTTTCCTCTAGGCCGGTGCGCACGCAAGAGCGGCTAAATGGATGCGCGATCGCTTTGCCGTTTCTCACAATATCAGGGATGATATCACCACCAAAATCATGCTGCGAGTCCGGATTTTCGGCGTCTTTAATCAGCAATTCGCACAGGTATTCGGTTTCAAAAACATAGATCCCCATGCTGGCAAGTGCCATATCAGGGTGGCCTGGCATGGCAGGGGGATCGGTGGGTTTTTCAACAAAATCCAAAATTTTGTCTTCGCCGTCGACCTTCATCACACCAAAACCCGTGGCTTCCATGCGTGGAACTTCGATACAGCCTACGGTGACATCTGCCCCGCTATCGACATGCTGTTTGATCATCAGCGAGTAGTCTTGTTTATAGATATGGTCGCCGGCCAAAATGATAATATACTTTGGACCATAGCCGCGAATGATCTCGATATTTTGGGTCACGGCATCAGCCGTGCCTTTATACCAGTTCTCATTGTTGAGCTGTTGAGAGGCCGGCAGAATATCCAAAGATTCATTGCGCTCGGCACGAAAAAAACTCCAGCCGCGTTGCAGATGGCGGATCAATGAATGCGCTTTGTATTGCGTGGCAACCCCGATGCGACGAATGCCAGAATTGACGGCATTGGACAGTGCAAAATCAATAATTCGACTTTTGCCGCCAAAATACATGGCAGGCTTGGCCCTTATGTCGGTCAACTCATAAAGTCTGCTTCCGCGGCCGCCGGCCAGCACAAAAGCCATAGATTGCTGTGCCAGTCTCTGAGATTCGTTGTCCATCGGTCTTCCTCCCAATTTTAGTTCTGTGTTAGGGCTTATGCCCCCTCTTCAAGTTCAAAAAATATTGTCGATAACGGCGGCAGTGTCAGCGAGACGGAATAGGGTCGTCCCGAAGCTGCAATATCTTCGCTATCGGCGTAGCCCATGTTGCCGCGATCACGGCCGCCATAGTGGCTGGCATCAGTGTTTAATTTTTCCACCCAGCGCCCGGCTTGCGGCACCCCGATGCGCCGTGCGGTGCGTTCAATTGGAGTAAAGTTACAGACCACCAGAACTGGCGCGGTGTCCTTGGTGCCTTTGCGCACCCAAGCGAATATCGACTCGTCGGCAGCCCCTTCTTCGATCCATTCGAATCCTTCGGGCTTGCAATCATTTTGGTGCAGAGCCGGAGTGGTGCGGAACAGGTCATTGAGGTCGCGCACAAGGTTTTGCACACCGCTGTGTTGCGGATGTTCTAGCAGGTGCCAATCAAGACTGGTGTCATGATTCCATTCCCGACCCTGCGCAAATTCGCAGCCCATAAACAGCAGCTTTTTGCCGGGATGACCCCACATGAAACCATAATAGGCCCGCAGGTTGGCGAACTTGTCATCTCCGTCACCGGGCATCTTTTCAATCATAGATCCCTTGCCGTGCACCACTTCGTCGTGGCTGATCGGCAAAACGAAGTTTTCGGAAAAGGCGTAGTGCATGCCAAAAGTCATTTTATGATGGTGGTATTTGCGATGCACTGGATCCTGTTCGATGTAAGACAGGGTGTCGTTCATCCAGCCCATATTCCATTTGAAACCAAAACCAAGCCCGTCATGGTCTGTAGGTGCACTGACACCTGGGAACGATGTGGATTCTTCGGCAATGGTCATAATGCCGGGTATCTCACCATACGCTACCGTATTGGTTCGCTTCAGGAAGTCGATGGCCTCAAGGTTCTCTCGACCGCCATCTTTGTTGGGCACCCATTCCCCTTCTTTGCGTGAATAGTCGCGGTACAGCATAGAGGCGACGGCATCGACACGCAGCCCGTCGATATGATGTTCACGCAGCCAATACAGCGCGTTAGCGACCAGATAATTCGAAACCTCGCTGCGCCCGTAGTTATAGACCAAGGTGTTCCAATCAGGGTGAAAACCTTCTTTGCGGTCCGCATGTTCATACAGCGGTGAGCCATCAAACTTGCCCAACCCGTGCTGGTCTTCGGGAAAGTGACCCGGGACCCAGTCTAGGATAAGGCCAAGGTCAGCGGCGTGGCAAGCTTCGACAAAAGCGCGAAACTCCTCTAACGTACCATGGCGTATGGTGGGGGCAAACAAGCCAACGGGTTGGTATCCCCAAGAGCCGTCAAAGGGAAACTCTGAAACTGGCATCAATTCAAGATGGGTAAAGCCCATATCTTTGGCATAGGCCACAAGTTGTTGGGCATGTTCCAAATATGACAGCGGGCGGTTGCCGTCTTCTGGCACGCGCTTCCACGATCCAAGGTGCACCTCATAGATCGAAATGGGTTGATCGATGCGGTGCAGGGCCTCGCGTTTGTTCATCCACTTTGCGTCGGTCCAAGCATGATCTTTCAGATTGCGCACCACAGAGGCCGTTTTGGGCGGATGTTCAGCTCCAAACCCAAAAGGATCGGCTTTTTGCGGCAGCAACGTGCCATTGGCGTCCAACAATTCGAACTTGTAAACTTCGCCGTCGCCAAGGCCTGGCATGAAAATTTCCCAAACACCGGTTTGACCGCGCTTGCGCATGGGATTGCGCCGGCCATCCCAGTCATTGAAATTTCCAATCACAGAGACACGTTTCGCGTTTGGTGCCCAAAGTGCGAAGTGTGTTCCGGTGACCCCTTGATGCTCTATCACGTGCGCCCCCAGAACTTTCCAAAGATCCAAATGTGCACCTTCGGATATCAAATGTTCGTCAAGTTCGCCAAGCACGGGGCCAAATCGATAGGGATCTTCGGCCTCCCAGACGTGCGGGCCCTTGGTCAATCGCAACCGATAAGCAAATGGATTTTTGCGTCGCGTTGCTGTGCCAACAAATACGGACGGTGCCCCAGGCAGTTGGCTGAGCGACATGACTTTCCGACCAGACTTGGCATCCAAAACATCAATGGCATCAATGTCGGGATGAAAAACCCGGACCGTGGGCTTTCCGCCAACAATATGCATCCCGAGCTGGGAAAAAGGATCAGCATGCGTGCCGTCTACAATCTGTCTGCTGTCTTCAGCGTTGATCACTTGCTCATCCTCTTCTTGTTTGGTTTTCTGGCGACGATCAAATCACCGACTTTGCACCCCAGATGTCATTTGCATAGCCACGGATCGTCCGATCAGACGAGAACCAGCCCATACCAGCGGTGTTTGCCGCTGCCATGCGGGTCCAACGGTTAACATCACGATACACCGCGTCCACTTCACGCTGCTTGTCATAATATCCATCGAAATCACAGCTGACCAAAAAGTAGTCGTGTTCATAAAGGTTGTGCAGAATGTCAGAATAGCGGTGATGGTCGCCATTAGAGAAAACACCACCAGCAATCTGTCCAAGCACACGGCTCAGGCGCGGGCTGGATTCAATCGCGCGGCGAGAGAAGCCATGCTCGTGGCGTTTTTCCTGCGCTTGGGCCGCTGTCAGCCCAAACAAAAAGAAGTTATCTGCGCCGACGTGCTCGCGGATTTCGACGTTGGCCCCATCCAAAGTGCCAATTGTCGGGCTGCCGTTCAGCGAAAGCTTCATATTGCCGGTGCCAGATGCTTCTTTGCCTGCTGTCGAGATCTGTTCTGACAGGTCCGATGCAGGGATCAGGATTTCTGCCATCGAGACATTATAGTTTTCTGGGTAAACAACCTGCAGCAGTTCGCGCGTGACTGGATCATTGTTGATTGTTGCCGCGACATCATTGATCAGTCGAATAATTGATTTGGCCAGCGCATAGCCCGGGGCAGCTTTGCCGCCAAAGATCTTAACACGTGGCGTCCAGTCTGCATTTGGATTGTCACGAATGTCATTCCAAAGCGCGATGGTTTCCAAGATATTCATGTGCTGGCGTTTGTATTCGTGGATGCGCTTGATCTGGATGTCAAACATCGCAGAGGTATCAAGGGTCACACCATGGCGAGACTTAAGCCATTTCGCTAAATGTTCTTTATTGGCTGTTTTCGCGTTCCTAAAGGCGTCTTGGAATGATGAATCATCCAGATGTGCCTTGAGATCCTGAAGCTTCTCTAGGTCGGCCTGCCAACCGGTGCCAATTGTATCTGTGATAAGATGACGCAAAGCAGGGTTACAGGAATGCAACCAGCGGCGCGGCGTGATGCCATTGGTTTGGTTCAGAATCCGGTTTGGATAGGTGGTGTTCAGATCGGCAAAGACCGTTTCTTTGACCAGTTCTGAATGCAGCGCAGAGACACCATTGACGCTATGGGCCATGATGAACGCCAATTCACCCATTTTGACGTTGCCATGTTCGATGATGCGAATGTCAGATCCGGTTGCCTGAAGATGCCGGTCTTGAATCATTTCAATGATGCGGTGATGACGCGGCAGAATACGGGCAAACAAATCCTCTGGCCAGCGTTCCAGCGCCTCTGGCAACAATGTGTGGTTGGTATAGCCAAGGCACTTGCGCGCCAGCTCTATGGCTTGACCCAATTCCATATCGTGTTTGTCGATCAGAATGCGCACCAGTTCGGGGCCGGCAATCGCTGGGTGGGTATCATTGAGTTGGATCGCAACGTGTTGGTCCAGCTCTTCAAGTTTGTGGCCTTCGGAAAGAAAACGACGCAACAGGTCTTTGATCGACGCAGAGGTAAAGAAGTATTCCTGTTTCAGTCGCAGCTCTTTTCCGCCTTCCGTGGTGTCGTCGGGATAAAGCACACGAGAAATGGTGCGGGCCAGGCGTTCAGGCGCGTTTGCCCCAACATAGTCACCCCGGTTGAAGCTTTCCAAATCGAACAACTTTACAGGCTTGGCCGCCCAAAGACGCAGGGTGTTGGCCCATTGGCCCTTCCAGCCCACTGTTGGCGTATCATAAGCAGAGGCGAGAACAGTTTCGGCTGGATGCCAAGTGGCTTTGCCATCCACGTCGCTAACGTAGCCGCCAAAGTGAATATTATAGGCGACTTCTGGGCGTTCAAATTCCCATGCATGGCGCTGGGCAAGCCAGCCTTCTGCCGTCTCTATCTGCTGGCCATCCTGAAAATGCTGTTCAAACAACCCATGTTCATAACGGATGCCATATCCATAGGCCGGGATCGCCAAAGTGGACAGGCTGTCCATGAAACATGCTGCCAGTCGCCCAAGACCGCCGTTGCCCAAAGCCGCGTCAGGTTCGTCGACAACCACGGTATCGTAATCTTGGCCCAGTGCCGACATGGCCGTGCGGGCAATATCTTCGACATCTAAATTGATAGTGACATCTTCGATCAGTCGACCAATCAAGAATTCCATCGACAGATAATAAACGCGCTTGTGCTTGCCTTCATAAGTTTTGCGGGTAGAGGCAAACCATGGTTCAACAACCCGATCGCGCAGCGCCAAAGAAAGCGACATGCGCCAGTCATACAGGCTTGCGTGTTCGGGATCTTTGCCAAGTGACAACTTGAGGTGTTGCGCGATGTCATTTGTAAGCGTTTCTGCGGTCAGCGTGGTCTGGTTTAGATTTGACATATTATTTTCTGTGCATCCGTTTTGGCCATCGGCCGGTCATTTTAACCAAGGTAAACGCGGCGAGCGTGGGATTTGCAAGCCGAGATACTTTTGGTAAGCCCGATTCATTTCAACGCCTGTCGTTTCATCGGAATGTGTCATATCGTTGACGTTGTGCCAGCGGCCTTGTGACAAGCGTTACAGGCTTTGTGTCTGGTTTTGATTTTTCTGTGGTCATGACGTTTCTAGGTTCCTGTTAGCGCTAACACTATCGTGAAATCCTGCAACTGCACAGGGACATTCCGCAGCGCGGCATGAACCTGTTGCACCAATGTCCGTTTTGCCCTGAAGGGGCTGCGGTGCACGACACGGCCGACGATAGCGTGCGCAGGAATTTGAGAACAATTTCATAGCACATCTTCACGCCATGGGGGCTGAGCGCCGCTGCGTTCAACCGAAGCCGCTGCGCAACGGGCCGCAAACTCTAGGGCATGCGCAATCTCTGTTTCTGTCAAGGAAGCGACCTTAAACTTTTGCAAATGCTGGCCATCATAAAGCGCGGCCAAAAATCCGGCATTGAAAGTATCACCTGCGCCCACCGTATCAACGACGTTGGCTTTCGGGGCGGCTACAAACACAGATTGGCCCTGGGCATTCCAGGCCGTCGCGCCCTTGGACCCTTCGGTGAACAGCACAAGTTTTGGCCCCAAAGCCAAGAGCGCTTGGATGGCCTGTTCTATTTCTTGAATGTCCGGGAAAAGCCAAGCCAGATCTTCGTCAGAGGTCTTTACGATATCTGTGTCAGCGAGCATTGTCGCAAGTCGCGCCCGATATCGGTTTTCATCCTTGATAAAGGCAGGGCGAATATTCGGATCCATCATCACCACATTTTGGGCGGAGTGGTTTTTCAGAAGCATTGCATAGGTGTCGGCAGCGGGTTCGCTGATCAGGCTGATTCCGCCAAAGAACAGCGCATTTACCGTTTCGGGCAATGGGGCAAAATCCTGTGGTTCAACCATGCGCCCAGCTGTGTTTTCGTCATAAAATTCATAGGACACAACGCCATCATTTACGGCGACAAAGGCAAGTGTCGTTGGGCGATTACTGCGTACCGCCAACTTAGTCGAAACATTGCTGGCCGCTAGATGCGCAGCGATTTGTTGGCCAAAGGCATCCGTTGAAATGCCCGACAAAAACTCTGTTGGCACCCCAAGTCGGCCAAGTCCAACAGCAGTGTTCATCACTGCGCCACCCACAGCGGGTTGCAACGCAGGCGCGCCATCTTTTGCCTGAACCGGCAACATATCAATCAGGCACTCACCGGCGCATAAAATCATGGTTTGCCCCAATCAAAGCCATTTGTCATAGTCTGAAACCAAGAGGTGAACGGGTTTTTCATCTTCTTCTATCGAAGAGAATCGCCCAATTTTCATCTCAAATTCATTGTCTGTACGATCGTCGTTTACTGTCGAAACCTCGCCGATCAGCACGTCGCCGCCTTCCCCCCAAAATGCGTGCCAAACACCCGGCATAAGCGTGACAGATTCGCCGGGTTCAAGCTTTAGTAACCCGCCAGCATCAACAGTGCGCAGAATGCCATCAACTGGCACAGTCACCGGCGCATTGCGATCAATTGAACCATCTTCAGCACCCGCAAAAAGTTCGAGCACAAGCGTGCCACCACCCCGGTTGATGATGTCTTCGGCTTTCAAGAAGTGCCTGTGCATCGGCGACAGCTGCTTTTCACGGCTGATCATGATTTTTTCGGCATATAACATACCCTTACCGCTTTTCAGGTCGTCGTTTAAACCATTGCGAACGGTGAACAAAAACAAGCCCAATTCGTCAAATTTGCCCTGACCATAATCGGTGATGTCCCAGCCCATTTGCCGTTCTTTATAGAGGCCACCAACGGATTGCAGTTTTTCTGGTGAAAAATATGCGAAGGGTGGCATCACGTAGCCGAACGAGCGGATAAAGCTATCTCCGCGCAGTAAGATTTCATTCACGTCAGACCGTTTCACGGCATTCTCCTATATCTTCGCAAAGCGGGCATCAGCACGCTGTGTTATCGCTATCATTCCCTGACCTGTTTAAAGTCAAAATCAAGATGCATATCTTTGGTTCACTATCGTTCATGCCTGACGAAACCGGTTTCGAAACCCCCATTTCGTAAAAAAATTATAGAAAGCCAAGTTGAACTGGCTTAGGCACGCCCTATGTCCATTTTGGTTTTACACACTGGCGGCACCATAGGCATGGTTGCAACGTCCCAGGGCTTTGCCCCACGTGACGGCGTGGTCGAGGATAGCATTACAACATTATTGCAGTCCAACGTGCTTAACGCAAAAGTTGACGTGCGATTATTAACGCCACTGATTGACAGCGCAAACGCAGAGCCAGAAGATTGGACGCGCGTGGCCAAACTCATCTGCCAAGAGCGTGATAATTACCAAGGGTTTGTTGTGACCCACGGCACAGACACTCTTGCATATACCGCAGCCGCGCTTTGCTTTGCATTAGAAGGCTTGCGGGCACCGGTAATTGTCACCGGATCTATGTTGCCGCTTTCCGAAGAGGGCAGTGACGGGCATCGAAATTTGCGCGATGCATTGCAGGCAGGGTTAAGCGCGCCTGCGGGTGTTTGGGTGCAATTTGCCGGGCAGTTGATGCACGGCGCGCGGGTGCGGAAATCTCATTCGACAAATTTCGATGCCTTTCGCGAAACCCCGAATGCGACGCAGCCTGTACAGAAGTCTGCGCAGTTTCGATTGCATCCGTTTCAGAAAAAACAAGTTGCGGTTTTGGCGATGGCTCCGGGCCAGTCTGGTGGGGTATTCAAATATGCCGCAGAGCACTGTGATGCCTTATTGTTGCGCTGTTATGGATCCGGCACTGCGCCCGATACGAAAGACTTGCTCAACGCGCTAACAACAGCAAAGTGGCGTGGTGTGCCTGTGCTGGCTGTCAGCCAATGTCCCGACGGTGGCATGGCAATTGGCACCTATGCGTCGGGTGCGATCTTGCGAGACAATGGCGTCGTGGATGGTCGCGACATGACTGTCGAGGCAGCCTATGCAAAGCTCCAGCACATATTGTCGTTAGGGGATGCCGGGCGCGCGCGTTTGACAAGGACGCTTTGCGGTGAATTCACCCCATAACCACCTCTGTCGTCACAGCCCAATGCGGTGCAAATGCCCGGCGATCCGGCGGTACACGCGCGGCGGCAACATATCTTTTACAAATTCGCGCCGGGCAACCTGACGATCTTCTTTGTCACCTGACTCTGGGCGCGGCTTAAAGAGGGTTGTGTGCTCTTTGCGGGTGTCGTCCCAAGTGGCGGTGTAATAGTAAAGTGCAATAGATTGACGGGCCTCGCCATCGGGGTGGTTTACCGGTTCAGGGTTGCCATGAAAGGTGTCAGAGCCGGTTGAAAAACAAACCATGCGGTTAAAGGTCGGGGTAAAGCTGGCCATTTTATGCGCCATGTCCTTGTCCCAGATTTCAAAGCTTCCGCCCCATTCGGGCTGCCAGTCTTTGTTCAGGTAGATCAGCACATTCAGACGGCGCTCGACGCGCATGACCGAGTGCACATTGAAATCGGCATGAATATCCAGGTGACCGCCATTTTGGGTTTTATGTATGCCCGCGCCAAAGAAATACGGATCGGGGATCAATCCTTTGATGCCGGTCATTTCTTCAAGAAACATGATGAACGGCCGTGAATTTAGGGCATAAAACAAGTTTTTGCTAAAATCGGGAAGCCGCTCCGGGATATAAGAGGTTTTCAGGTTCTCTTGTGGGCGGCTAAAGCTCGACTCTGCGTCAGGCAGTTGTTTGAGATCCGCAATGACATTTTCCAGCACTTCCTCGGGCAAAAAGTCATCAATGCAGATGTGATGATAAGGTTCGCCAGATTGGTAGCGGGCGGCATAGGTGGTGCCCATTGCTTTGGCAGCGGACGACTTGGTGAGCAGACTATTGGGGTCAATTGGATAAATAGGATTGGTCATTTTACGGTCTCTTACAATCGGGCTTTTGAAATCTGTAGCACAATTTTTTCATAGTCCTAAGGAAACCCGCGCGGTTCTTGCCCCAAGGGGCACACACTGCAACAGTTTGAACATTCTGTGGGTAATGTTGAGCAAGCCAATATGTTCCGCTCAATATTTAGAGCCAGGGCAGGGCTGAGTAATAGAATGTTAATCCGACTAAATTTATCAGGTTGACTAACATTACAATTTTAGTCAGTTATTGACGTAAGCTCGTTTGAGTTGACCAATTGCTTCTAAAGGTGCGCGAAATATGTGTGAAATCCACCGACTCAATGTCGCTGATCAAACGCGATTGGGAAGCGCTGCGACGATCGATTCCGGGCATCTGCAAAGCATTCAAAATATCTAGTCAGGACAAGTATAATGAAACTCGTTTATTCAAGTGTTGCGCTATTAATGATGGGCACAGCGGTCTCTGCGGCGGGCCCCGTTACCCATAAGGCCGTGTTGACGAACTATGCCAATATTGCGCAGGCCAAATATGCAGACAGTCTTGCCACTGCGAAAACTCTGAAAGCATCTGTAGAGCGTTTGGTTGCATCCCCATCGGCAACAAATCTTGCTGCTGCCAAGCAAGCGTGGATCTCTGCCCGCGTGCCATATCAGCAGACAGAAGTGTTTCGCTTTGGAAACGCGATTGTCGATGATTGGGAGGGTAAAGTGAATGCTTGGCCACTGGATGAAGGCCTTATTGATTATGTCGATGCATCCTATGGTGGGGCAACAGATGAAAACGCCATTGCTGCCTTAAATGTGATTGCAAACCCAACTTTCAAACTGGGGGGCGAAGCGGTTGATGCAACCCTGATCACGCCCACTTTGCTGGAAGAAACGCTGCAAGAGGCTGATGGCGTGGAAGCCAATGTTGCCACGGGATATCACGCCATTGAATTCCTGCTATGGGGTCAAGATTTGAATGGTCATGGAGTAGGTGCGGGTGCGCGCCCGTGGACAGACTTTGCCGCGGCTGACCTTTGCACCGGTGGCAATTGTGATCGTCGTGCAAAATACCTGGTAGCGGCAACAGATCTATTGCTGTCAGATCTAGAATGGATGGCGGCGCAATGGGCGGAAAACGGCGCTGCCAGAACCGAGGTGCTGGCGGATCAGGACGCAGGCATCGTCGCAATGCTAACAGGTATGGGCTCGTTGTCTTATGGCGAACAAGCAGGCGAACGCATGCGTCTTGGTTTGATGCTGAACGACCCAGAAGAAGAGCATGATTGCTTTTCTGACAACACCCACAACAGTCACTATTATGACGGCTTGGGCGTGCAAAACGTGTATTTCGGCAGCTACACGCGCATCGATGGAACAGTCGTGACGGGGGCGTCTTTATCTGATTTGGTGACAGCGAAAAGCCCTGATTTGGACACGGAAATGAAGGGTAAACTATCCACTACCATGAAGGCCCTAGGGGCGATCAAAACGGCGGCCGAGGCTGGCTTTGCCTATGATCAAATGCTTGAACGGGGCAACATGGCCGGCGAAGCATTGGTCATGGGCGGCGTTGAGGGCTTGATTGATCAAACCAAAACCATTGAACGCATTGTAGCTGCGCTTGACCTACAGGGTGTCGAGTTTGAGGGATCGGACTCTTTGGATAATCCCAACGCGGTTTTTAACTAAGCGCACTTACAAGAACAGCCGTGGCGAAACGCGCGCGCCACGGTCCAATCTAGGAAATACATCATGTATCGCACTTTGTGCGCAGCCACCTTGGTATTTTGTGCCGCGGCAGCTTTGTCTGGGCCTCTGGATGAGCCCCATTTGGGCATCATTCCCCGAAGCGATGCTGAGAGCGCCCGAATTCGGGCGGTAACAGCATTGCCATCGGATTTCTCCAAACCGCAAAAATTTGAAGAAAACAGCGCCGGAGCGGCCACAGTGCGCGTGCGCAAAGACGCGAATGCCTTTTCCGAGCCATCCGGCAATATCAGCTTTGAAAAAGAGCTGGATTTCAAGGTGGGCAATGGTCTCTTCCGCAAGATCTGGGTCAGCGCGCCCTCTTCAACCCTTGCCTCGGATGGGCTCGGACCAATTTATAATGCGCGATCTTGCCAGAGGTGCCACGTCAAAGACGGTCGTGGACATCCACCTGAAAACCTCCATGATAATGCGGTTTCGATGTTCTTGCGGATCTCTATTCCGGGTGATCCAGACCATATGATCGATGAAATCCAGGGCTATCTCGCGACTGCGCCAGAGCCAAACTATGGTACTCAACTGCAAGATGGTTCTGTGGCCGAAGTGCCTGCGGAATACCGTTTGCAAGTCGACTATGAAGAAATCGAAGTGGCCCTGTCTGGCGGCGAAATGGCCACATTGCGGCATCCAACATATCGCGTCGCAGATCTGGGCTATGGACCATTGCATCCAGATGCCATGCTGTCGCCGCGCGTTGCACCGCAGATGATTGGCCTCGGTCTGCTCGAAGCCATTCCTGCAGCTGATATTCTGTCTTTGACCGACCCAAGCGATGTTGATCAAAATGGAATCTCAGGCCGCGCAAATGTGGTGTGGTCAGCGGAATACGACATGCCAATGTTGGGGCGTTTCGGGCATAAGGCGGGCAATCCGACGGTTATGCAGCAATCCGCTGGGGCCTTTGCAGGTGACATTGGAATTTCCAACCCATTGTTCCCTATGGCCTATGGGGAATGCACGACGCTGCAAACTGAATGTCGCAATGCACCGCATGGTGATCAGGATGATCGCGTGTTTGAAATTGATCAGGAAGGGCTGAATTTGACTGTGTTTTACAGCCGAAATCTGGGTGTGCCAGCACGGCGCGATATAGATGATCCGCAGGTATTGCGGGGCAAGGAAATCTTCTACAGCACAGGCTGCGTGGCGTGTCATAACCCAAGTTTCGTCACACATCGGCTTGCGGACCAACCAGAGCAAAGCTTTCAATTGATCTGGCCTTATACCGATTTGCTGTTGCATGATATGGGCCCTGAATTGGCCGACAATCGCCCAGAAGCACGCGCTACTGGCCAGGAATGGCGCACGCCGCCCTTGTGGGGGATCGGTCTGACAGAACAAGTGTCCGGGCACAGTTATTTTCTGCATGATGGGCGCGCGCGCAATTTGCTCGAAGCTGTCTTGTGGCACGGGGGTGAGGCACAATCTCAGCGAGATTTGGTAGTGACAATGCCGGCCGATGATCGGGCTGCTTTGATCCGCTTTTTGGAAAGCCTGTGATGTTCAAATTGATATCTATTTTGGCGCTTTTGCTGGCACCGCCGGCGCTTGCCAATGAAAAAATTGTATCGCGCGTGCTAGATGATCACGTATTGCCAAAATTTGAGGCGCTTGCCGCTCAGGCGACAACCTTGAACGACGTGGCCGCAATGCATTGCGGGCCCGACACCCCGGAATTGCGAGCCGCATACGCTCAAACCTTTGATGCTTGGGTCTTGGCGAGCCATCTGCGCATCGGGCCGAGTGAAGCGGAGGATCGGGCATTTGCGATTGCATTCTGGCCGGATACCAAAGGGTTCACAGCCAAAGGATTGAATGCGCTTTTGCGCGATCTTAATCCTGCAATTTATGATCCGGTTGAATTTGCGACGCTGTCGATCGCGGTTCGCGGCCTTTATGCCCTAGAGTTTTTGCTGTTTGATCCCGCCTTTCAGGCAGAAGCCACCGCAAAGTATCACTGTAATTTGGTGCAGGCCATCACACACGAAATTCAGCGGAATGCTACAGAGATCACTTGGGGTTGGCAGCGCTATCAAGACACATTGCGCAATCCAACCGCTGGCGGCCCTTATCAAACACAAGCGGATTCTTTGCGTGAAGTTTTCAAAGCGCTTCATGCGGGCTTGCAGTTTACTTCGGATGCGCGCCTTGGCCGCCCGCTTGGTACCTTTGATCGACCCCGCCCAAATCGCGCCGAAGCAAGGCGTTCAAAACGCTCACTGCGGCATGTAGCTCTGTCGTTGAGCGCGACATATGACTTGGCCCTGCTGCTTTCAGATTCTGAACCACAGGTTAGAAAATCGTTGATGTCCGCCTTTGACAGAGCTTTGGCGCTAGCGGCTGATTTGCAAGATCCGGACTTTTCTGCCGTTTCTGATCCTTCTGGGCGGTTTAGGGTCGAAGTTCTACGCCAATCGGTTGATCGCATCCGCGAAATTGTAACTTCCGAGCTTGCACCTGCATTGGGTGTGACGACAGGTTTTAACGCTTTGGATGGTGATTAAGGTGACCTCACGACGCGGATTTTTAGCTGCGGTTGGTGCCGCGGTAACTTACCCGATGTCCAGTTGGGCTGACGTGGGAAGCCCAGCGTTTATAAGTGCTGCCAAGCGGAGAGATGGGCAATTTGTTCTGGTTGGGTTGAGTGCGCGTGGCGCGTCGCTTTTTGAAATTGCATTGCCGGGCCGCGGGCATGCGGGCGCGGTGCACCCCTCGCTTCCGTATGCGGTGGCCTTTGCCCGAAGGCCCGGCACATTTGCATTGGTCATTGATTGCGTGAGGGGTAAGGTCGCGCGCAAACTGGTCGCGCCAATGGGTCGCCATTTCTATGGTCATGGCGTGTTTTCCGCCGACGGACACATGCTTTTTACAACCGAAAATGATTACGAAAATGCTGAAGGTAAAATCGGGGTCTGGGACATGCGAACTGGATGCCGACGCGTGGATGAGTTTTCATCTGGGGGCGTCGGTCCGCATGACATCAGTCTTATGCCGGACGGCCAAACGTTGGTGGTGGCAAACGGCGGTATTGAAACCCATCCGGACAGCGATCGTATCAAGCTGAACATTCCGACGATGCTGCCAAATCTAAGCTATCTTTCAACAGAGGGCGTGTCGTTAGAACAAACCAGACTCCCGCAAAATCTGCACAAGGCCTCCATACGGCATTTGTCGGTGCGGGCCGACGGAATGGTTGCTATCGGCTGCCAATGGCAAGGCGCCGAAGCTCGACGTCCCTTGTTGTTCCAACATAAGTTGGGTGGTGCGTTGACAAAACTACACATCACCCAGGCAAATTCCGATCTGCAAGGATATGTTGGCAGCGTCACATTTACCAAAGATGGCCGGACATTGTTTGCCACGTCTCCAAGAGGAAATGTTGCGGTTCTGTATAACTTGAACACCCAGCGCACACACCGGTTGCATCAAGCGGATGTTTGCGGAGCGGCGGCGGGCTCTGAAGGCGTGGTTCTAACGGCAGGAAATGGGGTATTCGTCTTAGTGACTGCCGACGGTATTCAGGCATCAATCAAAACGGATTATCAGTGGGACAATCATTTGGTTGCGCTTTAGAAAATTATAAATGTCGTCGACAAAACCCCTAATTAGAGAGGGCCAGTACAACTGTATTTAAACACCCGTCAATTGCCCCGCGACGACCGAGGGGGACGCTCTAGCTTTGGATTAGCGTTCCTGAAAGCTTGCCTGTGGCGATCAGCGACTGGATCTCAGAGATCAACATATCTTGGACGGCTTGTGCCGCTGCGCTGAGTTTTCTTTCGGGCAACCAACATAGCGAATGTACGCGCTTTATTTCTGGGTCAGAAATGCGGCGCGCAGATATCCCGCTGGTCGCGATGTGATCCAGCCAATGAGTGATTGGGACGATACTGGATACCGTGCCGCGTTCAACCATTGCGCTGATCACATTAATACTGCCTGTTTCGAATTTTACATTGAGGGTTACGCCAATGCTCCGCGCGGCATCTTCCAAGCGTCGACGTAAATCATGATTGTGAAACGGAAGAATCAGTGGCTCTGCCGCAGCATCCTCAAATTTGATGTACCCGGTGCGGAATCGGTTTTGCGATTTGGAGACCAGATGAAAACTTTCTTCGAAAAGCGGCATAGACTCTACGTTTAGCAAATCAAGCGCCGCACTAGGGATGATCGCCAAATCGGCATCTTGTCTCATAAGTGCGTGACCAGCTAATTCTGACGAATAATCCACGATATGCAGCGATATATCCGGAAATTCTTGCTCGAGCCTTGGGTATAACTCAGATGCAATAACCGGGGCTAAGGATGTGATTACTGCCAGAACCACTTGCCCGGTAATTTTCTCATTGTCCGATTTGATCGCGCTTTTTATGCCTTCCATGCGCCGGATTAAGTCTGCCGCCTCTACGCGCAGTTTTTCGCCAGATTTGGTTAATGTTACGCCTCGTGAATGCCTTTCGAACAATTTGACTTGCAACTCATGTTCAAGCTGTAGCATTTGTTTACTGAGCGCTGGTTGTGCAATTCCCAATTCCCGCGCAGCAGCGGACATCGAGCCCAATCGTGCAATTGTCAGAAATTGTTTGAGAAGACGCGGGCGCATGATCCTAGCCATAACTATTTTGTTATAACAAGTATATGAAGTTTATATTTCTCTGTCTATCTCTTCTAGCGTATCGTCTTGCTAGCTCGATAGAGTTGAATCCAGGGAGGAATATATGAAAACGCTTATTACAGCCGCAACCGCGGCCATTCTTAGTGCGACTGCAGCATTCGCCGACTGGGCCCCAGAGGGTCCTATCAAAGTTCTGATCGGTTTCAGAGCAGGTGGTGGTGCTGATACGCTTGCGCGCCTAATTTCCGAAGATATCAATGCCAACTACGGTTGGGTCATGGTACCTGAAAACGTCACGGGTGCCGGTGGCGCAGTGATGGCACGCGAAGTGAAAGCAGCTGACGCTGACGGCCTGACCATTGGTGTCGGGATCACAGACACATTCGCCTATACGCTTTTGGCAAGCCGTGAGCCTGGTTACACCGTTGACGATTTTGACTACTTGTCCACGATCGCTGGCACCCAGATGGGGATTGTTGCCCGCGCTGACAGTGGATGGAAAACCATGTCAGACGTGATAGCGGCGGTAAAGGCCGGTGAAGAAGTATCTTTCGGTACAATGACGCAGCGTCTTGCCGATGGTGCCTATTACATCGGTAAAGTGAACGACGTAAATTTCAACATCACTTCCAGCTACACAGGTGGTAAAGCGGTGTTGAATGCGGTTAACGCATCTGACGTGGATATTGGCTGGGTTGCAGGACCTCAGGCTGCTGGTGTTAAATCTGGCGATTTGGTGAACTTGGCCAACGGCGAAGATCAGCCCCTAGCTGTGTCACCTGAGGCGCAGACAATGGCTGATATTGGTGTGGACTTTTTCTTTGGTGCAACATTCCTCGCGATGGCCCCAGCAAATCTGTCCCCTGAGGCAAATGAAGCGCTGTCCACTGCGATTTCAACAGTGATCCAGAAAGACGGAAGCAAATCTAACGCCTTTATTAACAAGGTTTTTGCGCTAAAAGTGAATGCCGGCGACGATGCCGAAAATTACGTTAAGCGTGAGTTGGCAGATGCGGAAGCTTTGTTGAACGCAACAGCGGAATAATCGCAGCGAAAGGCAGGGTAGACCCATGTTCAAGAACTCGAACTTTCGCGATATTGCAGTTGGTGTGATTGGTTGTGTGTTTGCCCTGCTGACTCTGTTGGTGTGGATCCCAAACGACATCGATACCGGTGTAATTGACGTTTGGCGGCGTACGGTGCGCATCGGCGATGCCATGCTTCCAAGTTTTGCAGCCCTAGGGGCCCTTGTGGCCAGCGCTGTGGTTGGTGTGCGCGGCATAATGCGCGAGCCCGACAAGCAAAGCCGGATCATTAACCCGTTCTTTATGGTTATGTCACTGGTTATATTTGTTATCGGCTTCACATTGATGCTGTATGCCGGACCGGTACTGCTGCTTTTGATCAAAGGTGAAGGCGCATCTTATCGGCTTATGTTTGACACAGCCCCTTGGAAATACGTGGGGTTTGTGTTGGGCGGAACAACAATTGTGCTGAGTTTCATGGCGCTTGCATCCCATCGTATCAGCTGGCGTTTGGTCTTTATCGCAGCAATGTCGACGCTATTCATCGCGCTGCTTTATGATCTGCCTTTTGATAACCTTCTGCTGCCGCCGAACGGAGACGTATAATGGACGTCCTAGACTATATTCTTGCAGGCATGAGTGAGGCCTTTTTCGGCAATCCAGCGCTGATATTGGGACCAATTGTGCTGTCTTGGCCATTGATTCTTGTTGCGCTTGGTTTCCTTATTGGCGTGCTGATCGGTGCCACACCTGGGCTTTCTGGTCCATTTGTCATGGCGCTTGCACTGCCTATTCTGATCTCGATTTTCGGCTTTACGCCAGACGCGCTATTGCCGGTTTTGGGATTTCTTGTGGGCGTGATGAAAGGGGCAACCGTTGGCGGCGCGGTGCCCGCTATCTTATTCAACACCCCCGGCACGCCCGACGCCTTTATGACCACGCTTGATGGTCATCCAATGGCCTTGAAAGGCCAGGGTGGCAAAGCGCTTCGCGTGTCGCATTTTGCCTCTGTGTCTGGCGACACGTTTTCTGACTTAGTTCTATTTATCTGTGCACCGTTTCTGGCGATCTCGATCGAACTTTTTCTTGGCCTGCCGGAAAAATCTGCACTGATGATCCTATCCTTGTCCTTTGTGGCTGTGGTGGTGGGCAATGACACCTACAAAGGGCTACTGGCAGCCTGTGCCGGTTTGTTTATCGCTTCAATCGCCTCTGGATCAGACCCTTATCCACGCTTGTCTTTGGGCAGCGATGTCTTTGCCAGCGGCTTGCCAACCATTGCTGTCGTGATCGGCGTGCTGGTTGTAGGGGAAATTTTTGTCAGCCTCGAAGATATGTGGCGCGATGCGCGACGCCGCGAAAAACCTCCGGTTTATCCAGACCCCGGAGATTCGACGCTTAGCATGCGTGAACGGCGTAAACTGCTGCCTTATATTGGCACGTCTATGACGATTGGTACGGTTGTTGGGGCGCTGCCCGGCATCGGCACCACGCTTGCGGCCGCTTTGGGTTATACCGCTGGGCGCAAGATGTACAAAGGCGACGTGCCCTTTGGCGAGGGTGCCCCTGAGGGCATCGCCGCAACCGAGGCCGCAAATTCGGCGGTGTCCGGGGCCAACTTGATACCGGCGCTCAGCCTCGGTATTCCTGGCAATGTTGCCGCAGTATTCATCATCTTGGCAGCTGATACTATCGGCGGCTTCAATCCCGGACCCTCGGTATTTCGCTTTACCGTTGATGAAGTGAACCCAGAGCTGGTTGTGGCTTTTGCTCTGTTCACATTGATGGTTGCGGCCAATATCCTGAACTGGACAACCGGCGCATGGTTCATGCGTTTGTTGGGCGGCTTAATCCGGGTGCCTAAGCAGATCCTGCTGCCGATTGTGTTGTTGCTGACGCTGACCTCGGTCTATGTGCAAGGCAGCAGTATGAGCGATGTCTACGTTTTGCTGGCCTTTGGCGGCCTGGGGTACCTGATGCGGTCCACCGGCATACCGGTTTTGCCCTTTGTAATCGCCTATATCTTGGCTGGTTCGCTAGAAACTACGATTCGAAATGCCTTCGAAGCCTCTGGCAGTGATCCGTATTTCCTCTTTTCCAGCCCCATTTCACTTACATTCCTCGTTCTAGCTGCGGCCATCATTCTTGGCGCGGGTTGGCTGCGTGGATCCCCAAAATCCAATTGAGACATACGTCAGGCGGAGATCCCCGCCGTCGACTGGAGAAAAAAATGACTAGCACTAAATCAAGACCAAATATTCTGTTCATAACGTCTGACCAGCAGCGTGGTGATTGCTATGGGTTTCGCGGGCGTAATGTTCAGACTCCACACTTGGATATGCTTGCCAGCGAAGGCACAAGCCTTGAGACTGTGGTGACACCCTGTGTGGTCTGCCAACCAGCGCGCGCCTCGATTTTGACGGGTTTGCTGCCGCGCACACATGGCGTGCATGACAACGGTATCGACCTAGATCCAGAGATTGGCGAAAAAAGCTTTGCGGCCTCGATGTCCGCAGATGGCTATTACACCGGCATCATCGGTAAAGCGCATTTTTCCACCTATCACACCTTTGGTGACAGCGACACGATCGAGTCGATCCCAGGTTCTGCCAAGGTGCCAGAAGGCTGGCGCGGGCCTTACATGGGATTTGACCATGCCGAGCTGGTCCATATTGGCCACAACTGGTGGCTTCCCGAAAAGCCGCCAGCTGGCTTGGCTTATGAGGAATGGTACCATGGCGATGGCCGTGGCGAGTGGAAAGACAAGCTACAGTGGGAAAGCAATCGTGACCACAAGGGTGCGCCGCAAACTTGGTCTTCGAAATTACCCGTGGCCTACCACAACTCTACATGGATCGCAGACCGAACCGTCGATTTCCTAAAGCAGGATCACGACAAACCCTTCTGCCTCTGGGTGTCCTTCCCTGATCCGCATCACCCGTTTGATTGCCCAGAGCCTTGGGCGTCGCTGCACCGGCCCGAAGACGTTGATTTGCCTGAACACCGCAAACGCTCTTTTGAGGGCCGCCCTTGGTGGCATCAGGCCGCGGTTGAAACTGAAATCCCAGCGGAACATGCTGAAATTCGGGAAAAGTATTCGCGCCTTCCAGAATTGTCTGACGAACACCTGCGTGAGGTGATCGCCAATACCTATGGCCAGATCGCACTGATTGATCATTCCGTGGGCCGCATCATTGCCGAACTCGATGCACAGGGACTGTCTGACAACACCTATGTGGTTTACACCGCTGACCATGGGGACTGGCTGGGTGATCACGGGCTTGTACTGAAAGGGCCGATGCCATTTGAAGGCCTGCTCAACGTCAAAGCCATTGTAACCGGCCCAGATGTGCCTGTTGGCAAAGTGAGCCATGAACCCCTGTCGACATTGGACTTTGGCGCAACCTTTATGGATTGGGCAGGCACAGAGAGCATCGCACCAATCCATGGCAAGTCGATGCGCGATGTGATCTCGGGCGAGGGCACCCGTGACGGCGCGCTGTCTGAATGGGAGCTTCTGCCAGGACGTGTTGGTGTGGGGCTGTCCCTGCGCACAGTGCGCTCTAAGACAGCGAAGTTGACGATGGATCTGAAATCAGGGGCGGGTGAGATGTATGACCTGTCAACGGACCCACAAGAACTTCACAACATTTTTGATGATCCAGCTCATGCGGCAATGCAGGCCGAATTGACAGAAATTCTGAATGCGCGCCCCGATGATATGCGCCCAAATCAGACCCCTGTTGGTATGGCTTAAGGAGAGAAATATGACCACGATCACATGTGTCGAAGATTTCCGACAGCTTTACCAGCGCCGTGTTCCAAAGATGTTCTATGACTACGCCGAAAGCGGGTCTTATACTGAAAGTACCTTTCGGCGTAACGAAACTGGATTTGCTCAGCTAGGTATCCGTCAACGCGTTGGCATAGATATCACAAACGTTGACACAACTGCCCAGATGGCTGGACAAGACGCAGCCCTGCCCGTTGCTTTTGCGCCGGTTGGTATGTTGGGGATCCAACACGCTGGTGGTGAAATCAAGGTTGCGCGTGCAGCCCGTGATTTCGGTGTGCCCTTTACGCTGTCGACAATGTCGATCTGTTCGATCGAGCAAGTTGCCGAAGCGACAGGTACCCCGTTTTGGTTCCAGCTTTATGTTGTCAAAGATCGTGAATTTGTGCGCAATTTGATTCACCGGGCACGGGCGGCAGGCTGTTCGCGGCTGGTGGTCACCATGGATCTGTCGATATTGGGGCAACGCCACAAAGACGTGAAGAACCAGCTGTCGATCCGCCCAAACCTACGCAATCTATTGAATATCGCCACCAAGCCACGTTGGGCCATGGAAATGGTGACAACACCTTATAGAAGCTTTGGCAATGTTGTTGGTCACGCCAAAGGTGTTGATGATCTGGCAAGCTTGATGACTTGGGCCGCCGAGACAGTGGATCCATCGCTGGATTGGGATGATATCGAATGGATCCGCAAGGAATGGGGTGGCCCAATGATTCTGAAGGGAATCATGGATGTCGAAGACGCCCGTATTGCAGCGGACATGGGCATTGAAACCATTGTTGTGTCAAACCACGGTGGGCGGCAATTGGATGGCGCTGGCAGTTCAATAGAGTGGCTGCCCCGTATTGCTGATGCCGTTGGAGACAGGGTTGAATTGATGTTGGACAGTGGCGTGCGCACTGGCATGGATATTTTTCGCGCGCGCGCTATGGGTGCGTCGGGTGTGATGCTGGGCCGCGCAATGGTCTATGCGCTTGGTGCCATGGGTCAGCCAGGGATCGAGAGTCTGTTGGCCATTTTGCATAAAGAGATGCGCACAACCATGGGCTTGGCCGGCGTAACCAGCACCGATGCAATCACACGCGATGATGTCTATCCGTTTGATTGACGCCATCTGGCGCGCCGTCAGAAACGCCTGCGATGCAAAGAAGTTCTAACTTTGCCTAAAGAGAATTGGCCCGGTTTGTCGTCGTTGAAGTCGTCGTAGAAACCGGGCCAAATTCAGAGCAAATGCAGGAGAACCCTAGTGTTCTTCGAGACCCCGGCGTTCGCTCAATCATTCGGGTTCCTGCCAAAGAGCTAAAACCCAAAGTGGCCGGGCACGCGACCCAATAGAAGACCCGCAAAATGGTGCGGGTCTTTCTTATTAGTAAAGAATTCGAACCGGATAGTCGTGCGTATCGCGGCGCAGCATTTCTATGACCGAACGGAAGGTCAGCGGACTTTGCGGATGTCTGGCTTTAGAGCGTCTTTTCGAAGCGCCAGAGCCTCAATTGGTTGACAGAACGGGTTGCGTTGGATGGGCGCACCAATTCCCCTGTTCTGACCCAATTGCACTTTTCATAAAAATCACAAGCGCGATGGTTGCCGTCGACTACAGTCAACCATGCCTTCAAGTAGGAAGCCTTCTTGAGCTGTTTCTCAGCATCCCTCAGCAATGCTTTACCCATGCCAAGACGTCTTGCCGAAGAGTTGACAAAAAGCTGCGCTATTTCAGCACTTTCAACTTCGACTAGACCAACAGGAACCCCGCTCAGACTGGCTACTCGTGTGCGGCCGAAGGAACTGACCAACCGCTTCTGAAACTGTTCAACCGACCTTTCAGAAGGAGGATACTTTGGAACTAAATGATCGTGGGCTTCGTGCCAGCCATCGTGCCAAATTTTAGCAACAGCATCTAGATGCTCACGTGCAATAGGGTGAATACTCAACTCTTTCATACCGAAAGAATAAGGCTGAGTATTGTGGTTTTGGCAAGAAAATCATGATCGAAGTCAGGTCAGAAAAGGGCTCATAGCCGCCCGTCCTCGGGGGGGAGTTGGATAGTGCGGTGCGGTCCATCGAGCCAGCTGTTCGCTGGGGGCGCAAATCAAGCCAACGGCGAACTTAACGTCCGCGGACGAAGCCGTTGCTTCAAGGCTAAGTGGCAAATCCAACAACCCGAAAGCCTAAAGTTACTGACATACTCGTGAACAGCGATGTGGTTTGGGTTAGAAGTTGCATTCAATCTCACGGTCTATCGTCATAGGCGGCACACCCATAGAGGGCCGCAAAGTCGTCTTCGATTGTGAACAGACTGGGTGTTCGATCCGCGCTAATGTTGCAAGACTGTGCAAAGATATCGATAAGTCGGGCCGTTGATGTGTTGACAACAGCCCGGGCGACGCTGCCTGCAAGATAGACACCCGCGGACGGCATGTAGGCCAGCGACAGATCACGCAGCAGCTGTCCAGTCAGCGTCGCGTAGTGATCGACGGCATTCATAATGGCAGGGTTGCTCGACGTTTTGCAGGACTGGATCGCAGTGGTTCCGAGCAGGGTATCGTCGCCGGTAACCTGCTGGCAAAACTGCGTAAAGCCGCGGCCTGAAAACAGAGTTTCGATCGTTGGAAAAAAATTTGACGAACACCCAGTTGCCTCAAGCATATCCGACACGTTTTTTGGCATGGAAAGATGCCCCGCTTCAACTGCGAGGCAGTGGGTGGCTGTGTGTGCTTTGAGAACTGGGCTAACATTAAATCCTGTTCCGATCCCAACAACCAAGGATTGGGAGGTATTAGACGGCGACGCAGTGCCACAATAGATGCGCTGCACCTGCGTCGCGTCAAGCGAAGGCACTGAGTACCCAAGCGCTGTTAGATCATTGATCAGGAACACGCGTTTGCAATCGAACCGATCACGCAGCTCGACACCCAGAATTGTCCATTTCCGGTTTGTCAGCACCGCTTGATCGCAGTGAACCGGCCCCGCGACGGCAATTACCATCTCATCCAGCGGCGTGGGCGCGTGTTCTTTGAGATAGGCTGTCACGATATCGTAGAGGTGCAGCCAATCGTCATTGTTGAAATTGCGAACGGATTGCGGGACGATTGCACCGTCCTTGCACAAAGCCAATCGTGCATTCGTTCCGCCAATGTCTGCCACCAAACGCATAGGGTTAATTCAGCCGCAGACCGGTTTCGGGTTCAAAATAAGAGACTTTCCCAAGATCAAACGCCAGACGTTGTGCCGTGCCAGCGGCTGCAGTTGTTTCGGAATGCAAACGCGCTGTGACGTGTTTGCCGCCCAATTGCATTACAGCAAACGTATCCGCGCCGGCGGGTTCGACAATATCGATCAGGCAATCCGCTTGCTGTGTGTCGTCTGTGCGGGCAAGGGCGGCATCTACAATATCTTCGGGACGCACGCCGACAATGACATTCTCGGGCAGGTTGTGATTGCGCGTGTCTGTCAAAACAATTGGATCTGCGTTCTTGCGCACGATTTCAATCTGCATGCCTTTGCCGTTGGCCTTTGTCTTGGCTGGGATCAGATTCATTGCAGGGCTGCCCATGAAGTCGGCCACAAACAGGTTGGCGGGACGGTTGTAGATCTCGGCTGGTGTGCCGATCTGCTGAATGATTCCGCCCTTCATAACAACGATCTTGGTCGCCAGTGTCATCGCCTCGATTTGGTCGTGTGTGACATAGACCATGGACGCGCCAAGCCGCTGGTGCAGCGCCTTAATCTCTGTGCGCATCTCGACCCGCAGTTTGGCGTCAAGATTGGACAGTGGTTCATCAAATAGGAACAGTTTGGGGTCACGCACAAGGGCACGGCCCATCGCGACACGCTGGCGCTGACCACCAGACAATTGGCCCGGTTTGCGGTGCAACAGCGGTTCAATCTGCAATTGCGTGGATACATGCCTAAGCTTGGCATCCTGTGTCGACTGGTCGATGCCGCGCACTCTCATCCCGAAGGTGATGTTCTTAGCCACGGTCATGCTGGGATACAAAGCGTAGGATTGAAACACCATCGCGATGTCTCGGTCCTTGGGGCTGACGTTGGTCATGTTTTGTCCGTCAATGAACAAGTCCCCCCCTGTGATCGGCTCAAGCCCTGCGATACAATTCAACAGCGTTGACTTACCACAACCCGAGGGCCCAACGAGGACCAGAAAGTCCCCTTTTTCGATCGACACATTGATGTCCTTCAGGACTTCGGTGGAACCGTAGTTCTTGTAGAGAGTTTTAACTTCGAGAATAGGTGACATCTGATTTATCCCTTTACAGAACCAGCGGTCAGGCCGCGGATGAAATACTTGCCAGCGACGACATAGACAAACAGCGTCGGCAGGGCAGCAATGATCGCTGCGGCCATATCGACATTGTATTCTTTGACGCCAGTTGTTGAATTTACAATGTTGTTGAGAGCGACCGTGACAGGCTGTGTGCCTGCTTGGCTAAAGCTCACCCCAAACAAGAAGTCGTTCCATATCTGGGTGAATTGCCAGATGACGGACACAACGATGATCGGCAGGCTCAGCGGCAGGAAGATCGACCAGAAGATTCGAAAGAACCCTGCTCCATCGACTTTCGCCGCCTTCGTGAGTTCGGACGGGATGCTCACATAATAATTGCGGAAAAACAGCGTGGTAAAACCTAGGCCATAGATTACGTGAACAAAGATCAAACCGGTAATGGTGCCGGATATCCCCAACTTGCCCAGTAGGATCGCCATTGGCAGCAGTACGACCTGAAAGGGGATAAAGCAGCCAAACAGTAACAAAGCAAAGAAGATGTTCGCCCCTTTGAACTTCCACTGTGCCACGACGTAGCCATTCAAAGCACCGATGATCGTAGAGATAAGAACCGAAGGAATGGCGATCAGAAGTGAGTTTAGGAAATAGGGGCGCACGCCTTCACATTGGATTCCGGTACAGGCACCAGACCAAGCAGTGCGCCAAGCATCAAAAGTGACTTCACGCGGGAGCGATACCAGATCGCCTGTGCGAATTTCATCCAAGGATTTCAGCGATGTTGTGATCATCACAAACAGCGGCATGAGATAAAACAGCGCAAAGACGCCAAGCAGGATGTAGAGGATAACGCGCAGAACCAGTTTGGTTGTCGGGTTTTGGGTGCGGTTTGGGGCGTAATACATATCAGCCATCTTTGGTCCTCAATTCTGAATAGAGGTAGGGGACAACAATCGTGAAGACGACAAGCATCATCACCATTGCCGAACTTGCCGCTTGCCCGATGTCACCGCGTGAAAACGCCATTGCATACATGTAGGTGGCAGGGAGGTCGGTCGCGTATCCCGGGCCACCACCTGTCAGTGCTATCACGAGGTCAAAAGCCTTGATCGCGAGGTGGGCCAGCACGATAAAAGCGCTAAGGAAAATCGGGGCCATCGACGGAATAATGATGGCAGAATAGACACGCCAGGTGGGGATACCATCGACCTGCGCGGCCTTGATGATTTCTTCATCCACAGACCGAAGTCCGGCAAGGAACAGCGCCATAACAAAGCCGGAACTTTGCCAGACAGCGGCAAGCACAACGGTGTAGATCGCCTTGTCTGGATCAACCAGCCAGCCGAATTCAAAGCTCGCAAATCCCCAACCTTTGACTGTGGCTTCAATCCCCAGCTCCGGGTTCAGGATCCATTTCCATGCGGTACCTGTCACAATCATCGACAGGGCCATTGGATAAAGATAAATTGTGCGGATCGCGCCTTCAGTGCGGATCTTCTGGTCCAGCAGGATTGCCATTAGCAGCCCCAACGCCATTGCGATTACGATGAATAGCGCGCCAAAGATAAACAGGTTTGTCATCGCAGTTTCAAAACGCGGCGATGCGGCGAGGCGGTCGTACTGGATAAAGCTATCCAGCTCGTAGCGTGGCATCAGACGCGAACGTGTCAATGACACCCAAGCCGTCCAAGCGATAAAACCGTAAACAAACACCATGACGGCAATGAATGACGGTGCCAGAACGATTTTTGGCATGTTGTCTTGCAACCATCTTGTCATGTGAAGTCCCCCTTTTATTAGTAGCCCCGCCCCAGATCGGGGCAAGGCTGTTGTCGTAACCATCAAAAGGGTTACTGGGAATTGGCGACGGCCTCGGTCAACATCTGAACGGCGTCAGCAGACGACATGTCAGAGTTGAAATGCGCTGTCACAACATCAGTGATCGCGCCGGACTGGGCACCAAAGAGTGCCATGCCGTGTGCATAAGACGGCATCAATGTACCACCTTCGTTTGTGGACGCCATGTCAGCAGCAGAAATCTGCGCGCACTCATCAAAGCCGGACAGATCAACATCTGTACGTGCGGGGATAGAGCCCTTGTTCATGTTGAAAACTTCCTGGAAGTTTGGCCCCATGATGAGTTCAGCCAGAAGTTCCTGTCCGGCAGCCTTGCCGTCACCTTCAACTTCGAACATCGCAAAGCTGTCCACGTTGTAGAGGTAGCCGTCACCTGGTGTTGAGGCACATGTGAAATCGACGCCGGGCACTTTGCCCGCGGCGAGGAATTCGCCTTTTGCCCAGTCACCCATGATCTGGAATGCGGCTTCGCCGTTCATGACCATTGCAGTGGCCAAGTTCCAGTCCCGGCCAGAGAAGTTAGGGTCAACATAGCCGCGCATTGTGCGCATCTGGTCGAACACAGCAATCATTGTGTCCGATGTCAGGGCCTTAGGGTCTAGGTCTACAAGGGCGGTCTGATAAAACTCAGCGCCGCCAAGGCCAAGAACAACAGTTTCGAAGACAGTCGCGTCCTGCCAAGCCTGACCGCCGTGGGCCAGTGGAATGATGCCAGCGGCGTGCAGTGATTCCGCAGCAGCGTTGAACTCGTCCCAAGTTGTTGGCATCTTGATGCCGTTGGCTGCGAGGATTTCAGTGTTTGCCCAAATCCAGTCAACGCGGTGCACGTTTACAGGAGCTGCACACCAAGTGCCTTCGCACTGCATGTGTGCTGCGATGGAAGCTGGCAACAGGTTCGCCCAATCGTTGGCTTCTGCAACAGACGAAATGTCGGCCAGCACGCCCTCTTGGAACCATTCTTGAATGGCTGGGCCTTTGATTTGTGCCGCTGTCGGCGCGTTGCCGGAAAGAACTCGTGCACGAAGGGCTGTTCCAGCCGCGTCACCGCCGCCACCTGCAACCGGCATGTCGGTCCATGTGCCGCCGTTTGCAGCGAACTCTTCTTGCAGAACTGCGACCGATTTCGCTTCGCCACCGGATGTCCAGTAGTGCAGTACTTCTGCTTCGGAATGACCGTCAGCGAATGCTGCGCCAGCAGCACAAACGGCAATCGCGGATGCGGAGCTCAATACGTAAGATTTCATTTTGGTTTCCTCCCAAAGAATTGCCCGTCACAGGCTTGGTGTAGAGACATTGATGTTGCGGCGTAAGCCATGCAACGGCGGCCTAACGGCTTTTCGACCAGATCATGCATTAATCTGGGCAAGCCGTTACATCTTGTTACGCAAGGCTAGATTCTGTTGCACAATGTTACGTAAGAATCGGTCAGCCGCACCTAATGTGGTCTGCAACGGGGGATACAGTCATGGCGATTCCACGCATATTGGTGGTCGATGACGATGTGGAAATGCGCATAATGATGACGCAGTTTTTGCAACAGAATGGTTCTATTGCCCTGCCCGCGGCAAGTGAAGCTGAGGTGCGCCGCCACATCGGTGCTGGTCGCGTCGATTTGGTTTTACTCGACGTTATGCTAGGCGACGAGAATGGTTTGGAAATCTGTAAACGGCTGCGGCACGAACAGGATGTGCCAATCATAATCGTGTCGGCCTTATCCGCCGATCACCAGCGCATGGAGGGGTATGCAGTCGGTGCGGACGATTATATTGCCAAACCGTTCAACCCTGATCTGTTGTTGGCGCGGGTCAAAGCAGTGCTATCGCGCACGCGTCGGTCGGCGTCCTTGGTTCACCGTCGCAACACCAAGACCTTTCAATTCCAAGGTTGGACCTATAACGCCAAAACCAGTGAGGTTCTTTCCCCCGCCAATGTCCAGGTCGCGCTGTCTCACCGTGAAACCGCATTGTTGCAAGTGTTGCTCGCCAACCCACACATCCCCCTCACCCGAGAAGAAATTGCTGCCAACCTAGATGCCACTGGCGAGGGCCAGTCGCCCAATGAGGCGACGGGTCGTGCGATTGATGTTTTGGTAGGTCGCTTGCGCAACAAGATCGAAACAAGCGCGAAAGAGCCACAGATTCTAAAAACCGAACGCGGGGTCGGCTATGTATTCGCAGTGGATGTCACGGCGTCAGACGCGTGAAGAATCCTCTGAACAGCCTACGCATTATCGGACCCATTTTGGTCCTTTCTTCGCTTTTGATGGGCGGTGGCACGGTTTGGATTTGGGAGAAATCTAAGTCCGATTGGCGCGAACATGCTAGGGCGGCCGACGATGCGGGCGTTACTTTGTATTACGCACTGCAAAACGGCACCGCCCCGCCCGTTGGCATAACGGTCCCGCCTTTAGCTGCAGACGACCAGGTCCATGCCACAAACGGATCGTTCCGCCAAATTGCGGGCGCTCCGCCTGCCTCGCGGATCACGCTTGTCCCAATCTTGCCCGATGTCGCCAATCAGGTAACTGGTGCCTCCGTCACAATGGCTATCCTTTCGCCTGACATAATCTACGGTCTTGCGGATCTGCCGCACCGTGACGGGCAAACGGCGGCAGAAACCATGGGCTCGATCACCCGAAAATTGGCTGCGTTCTGTAGCGATCCGCTTGTCGTGGCTCGCATGGGTGATGCGGACTGGGTTGAAATAGATGGTAACGCGGTTTGGGGCTGCGACGCTGCTCCCCCTGATCGTCGCATCCTCGCAGCGCTTTTGGTGGCGGTCGCAACAGGCATTCTGATGACTGTTGCGTTGAATTTACCTGTGCCATTCTTGTCCTTCGCAGGACAACTGAGCAACCGCCGACGTGTCGGCGGCCCGACCCGCTATGACGCCACTGGTCCACAGGAACTGCAAGACGTTATAACAGCAGTTAACAGCTATCTGGAAATTGAACGTGAACAATTGGCGGGTCGCGCTGCTGTCTTGTCGGGAGTGAGCCACGACCTTGGCACGCCCGCCACGCGGCTGCGTTTGCGCGCCGCGTTGATCCAAGACACCGACTTGCGCCAGAAATTTGAAACCGACATCGACAGCTTGACAGGTATTATCGAAAGCGTGCTGACCTATACCCATGTCGAAATGGGTGCCGAAGAACCGCGTAACCTGTCGTTGACGTCGCTGTTGGACGCCATCGTCGCCAATTATGAGGATGTCGGTCGCCCAGTGACATTGCGCAAAGCCGAAGACGTGATCGTTCAAGGTGGGAAATCTATCTTCATGTCGCGACAAGGCTACGGTGTGGTGTCGAACGATCGTGATACCGTGGTTTATGGCCGCCCCGTATCGCTTGAACGAGCCATCTCAAACTTGATTGAAAATGCGCTGAAATACGGCCGCCGCGCTACGGTTTCGCTAGAAGCGAACGCACAATCTGCGACGATCATCATCGAAGATGAAGGCTCTGAAAGTTCTGCCGCTGAGATTGAAGAGCTTTTGGCCCCGTTTCAACGCGGTGAGAACACCACAACAATAGATGGCCACGGACTTGGACTTACTATTGTGGCGACAATTGCTAAACTACATGGTGGCAGACTGACATTCGAAGACTCCGCAACGGGTGTGACCGCACGGTTGGTTATTCAGCGATCCTGAGACATGAAACGAAAAGTCGAAAACAACGACGTTTAGGACCGAGCGCTTTTTGGCTGCAACAGTGTTGCCGCACCGCCGCAAGGCGGCTCGAGCCCATCTCTACCGATGCTGTGCTATGGCTTAATGACCGCTATCTAGGCGGCTTAAACAAAAACATTATAGGTGGATTTAGGGGTGGGTTAAGAAATCACAACTAACGAAAAGCGCTAAATTTATTCGATTTTTGGATTTTTTGGTGCAGATGACCGGACGAACCTAGAACCTGCATCACTGGTTTCTGTCCTTGATGAATTAGAGGAATGGATTGCTGTTCTCAAGGCTGAGCCGGAAGTTATCCACAAGTTGCGCGAGTTTGAAGTTGCTTCATCTGGGCGCAATGAGCAGGCTTCACCGAAAGAAACAAAAAACCGATCTCGCCGGAGACCAACGCGGGGGCCATCGCTATGAATGGCCAAAAGAAATCAAACTGCGACCGAACGGCAATTTCTCCGGTCACTTTACGTCTGACACCTGATGAACGGGAAAAGCTTGAAGAGCTGGCAGCAGGCATGACGCTGAGTGCTTATATTCGCGCCTGTGTGTTTGGCAAAGAAGCGCGCCGCCGCAAACATCGCCCGAAAGATGTGATCGCTGACAAAAAGGCCGCTGCAGAAGCATTGGCCCTGCTCGGGCAATCGCGGATTGCCAGCAATCTCAATCAGCTTGCCTACCATGCCAACATCGGAACATTGGCGATGGATGAATCTGCGAAGCATCAAATTGCTGAGGCATATGCGCAGGTCCTGTCGATCCGTTCTCTTCTGATGCAGGCGCTCGGAAAACAGGCATGATCCTAGAAGGCAACGAACGTGGATTTGGGGCGGAGTTGGCGCACCATCTACTCAATCCACGCGACAATGATCATGTGGCCGTGCACGCAATTGACGGGTTTATAGCGGATGATCTCTTTGGAGCCTTTGCGGAATCTGAGGCTATCTCACAGGCCACCCAATGTCAGAAAAACCTATTTTCCCTGTCATTGAACCCACCACCAGACGAGGTGGCGACAGTCGAAGCCTTTGAGGCGGCCATCGTGGCTGTCGAGAAGAAACTCGGGCTAGTCGGTCAACCCCGTGCGATTGTCTTCCATGAAAAGCTAGGCCGTCGTCATGCCCATTGTGTCTGGTCGCGAATTGATGCCGGACAAATGAAGGCCATCAAACTATCGCACTACAAGCGCAAGCTCGGTGATGTCTCACGTGAGCTCTATCGTCTGCATGAATGGGACATTCCCGACGGGTTCAAAGACAAGAATGCACATGATCCTCAGAACTATAGCCGCCAGGAAGCCGGACAGGCCAAACGGGCAAGGATTGATCCTAAAAATCAAAAAGCGATGTTCCAGAAATGCTGGGAACGCTCGGATTCCCGATCCGCCTTTGCTGCGGCGCTTTGGGATGAAGGGTATATTCTGGCGCGGGGTGATCGTCGCGGTTTTGTGGCTGTTGATACCAACAGCAAGATCTGGTCCCTTTCGCGTTGGTGCGGCGTAAAGCCAAAAGAGCTCCGTGCCCGGCTTGGCAGTGAAGATACGCTTTGGTCGATAGAGGACGCCATATCTGCCTTTAAGGAATTGCAGGCGCGCCCTCAGAAACCGAGGGCCGACAGGTCAAGTCCTGATGTCCAACATAGGCTCAAAGCTCTGGTTGAACGGCAGCGTCGCGAGCGATCAAATCTGCGCGCAGAACAAGAGGTCCGTCGCCTTGCCCGACTAGAAACCCAACAGGCTCAGTTACCAACCGGCCTCAAAGCTGCATGGATGCGTATAACAGGGCAATATCAAGCCTTGATCGCCAAATTGGCGGAGGACGCCCGTTCCGCAGAGGCGTTTGATCGCAACGAGCATCAAACCCTGATCACCCGGCATTTGGCGGAACGCAAAGAATTGGATCGCATCCAGACGCAGCCGGACATTCTAGCGGGTTTGACATTGACCTTTGATGAGGCGTCCCACCCCGATCCACGTCAAAAACTTGTGCTGCCGCCTGATGATATTCCATTCACGAACATTCAGTTGACCAAGAACCCATCTCTGATCCTCGACCACGTCTCCTACAAGCAGGCCCGATTTGATCGCGCTGACGTTCTGCGCGAGCTGGCTAAGCGCATCCAAGATCCCGTGGCATTGCGCGAGGCCGCAGATGTAGCCATGCAATCATCGGATCTGATCAGGCTTAACAACAACGACACGACGGATTTCACAACAAAGGACTATCTCGCTGCCGAAAACGGTCTGTTGGCTTGTGCTTTGTCCTTGACACATAGGTGCGGTCCTGCGGTTCAAGAGAACACCATCGCCCATGCGATCAGTCAGCAGAACGCCGATATGCAAAAGAGCTTCGGTGGACGGCTTAGTGATGAGCAACGCGCTGCTCTGCAACACATCCTGGGATCAGCGCAACTTTCCTGTGTTGTTGGCCTGGCAGGATCAGGCAAAAGCACGATGCTCAAAACAGCCCAAAGTGCGTGGGAGAAACAAGGCATTAAAGTGCATGGCGCGGCCTTAGCCGGAAAGGCCGCAGAAGGCCTGCAAAACGCGTCGGGCATTGCATCCCGCACGCTTGCCTCATTGGAAGCAAGCTGGAAAAATGGCTATGAGCCAATCGCACCCGGCGAAGTTTTGGTCGTAGATGAGGCTGGGATGATTGGCACCAGACAATTGATGCGCGTTGCCACCAAAATACAAAATATAGGCGCGAAACTTGTTTTGGTTGGTGATCCGGATCAACTTCAACCTATTGAAGCCGGATCGCCATTCCGCAAACTAGTCGAAATCCACGGCGCATCACACCTCACTGAAATCCACCGCCAGCGCGCAGACTGGCAGCGCAGCGCTTCTCGCGATTTGGCTGCGGGCCGCATTCGCGAAGCAGTGGAAAGCTATGACCAACACGGCGCGGTCTCGCGCCGCTATTCGTACGACACGGCATTGGCCGCATTGGTTGAAAACTACATGACTGATGTTGAAATGAACGGATCGGATACATCACGTCTTGCTTTCGCGCATCGCCGCAAGGATGTTTATGCCCTCAATCAGGCAATCCGATCAGCTATCCGTTCATCCGGAAATCCTCTAGCTGAAACGCTACTCGATACCGAAACCGGTCCCCGCGCGTTATCAGCCGGTGACCGCATCGTCTTTACTCGCAATGATAAGCACATTGGTGCCAAAAACGGTATGCTTGGCACTGTCACGAAGGTCAGCAGCAACCAGATCTCGGTCGAATTGGACCGCGACGACGACAAGCGGTGCAAAGTCACGTTCAATCCAATCCACTTTCGAGCCTATGATCACGGCTACTCCGTCACCATCCATAAATCTCAGGGAGCTACCGTTGATAGATCTTATGTGCTGGCGTCTCGCACCATGGACGACTCACTCACTTACGTTGCAATGACCCGGCATCGTATTGAGGCAAATCTGTTCATCAATGAGGCAGACCAACCGGTTTGGGCAGAAAGCAGAACCATCATGCGATCACATAGACCGCAACACAGAATACGAGGACCAAGGCGGTAGGTGGCTACAATAACTGAAGGAAAAATGATCTTTTTGCCTCTTAGCTCCGAGGTCCGTCGCTTTGAAAAAAATCGAACAATTGAAATCCCTTTCTATAGTGCAGATACCTGCGAGCGCCCTCAATTGGATCTCACACGAATGTTGACTGATGCATGTTTTAGCGAGTCAACTGGCCCATCTGCGCCCATGACATAGTGGTTTGAATTTGGGCCGTTTTTCAACTTGGCGTGTAACTCCTTGCTCACACGCAACTGAGTTGGTTCGACCCAAGAATAAAGGCTGGGGCTAGTGATTTCATCAGTTAGAATGTCTATGTATTCGTTATGACGGGCACCAATACTGACTTCGTGCTTCTGTTCAAGACCTTCCGCTAGGCTATCGAAGGTTATGACTTTGAAGTCATCTCGTTCAAGGCCGCGAACGAGGGACCGGCGGATTTCATTTCCCTCATATTCCTCACGACGACCAAAGACCAAAACAAACTTATTGAAAGTCGGATTTGATGCTGCCATGTGACGCGGAACTTGGATTGCGCTCACTGTTGACAGAAATGCATTTTGATTTCCGCGATCAAACCAAGCGCGCCATTGATTGATCTGCCCAAGGGCATTTGTAAAATCTCTATGGAACTCATTGGTGTTTCGTCTGAAGAATTTTGATTGAGGTTTCTCGATCTCAATGAAAACTGCATTCCAGTCGTCGGAGCTTTTTGAAAAGTAGAAAAAATCAGATTTGTAGTCAGGGCCGAACGGCAGTTTTCGCAAGACGATAGAGCAGCCAATGCCGTGATTCTGCACAAACTCGCGCGGTATTAAACGTGTGTTTTTTTCAAGATAGCTCTGGTAAACTTGCTCCGGCTCTTCTTTTTTTATGAGATCCAAATACGCTTCACGTAAACCAATCGAATTCACCGGATATCCTTCCAGACATTGACACCTTCAACTGTAATAGTTTTGTCTGACCAAACAAGTTAGAAGGTGGTTGTCTGCACCTGTGGTTACCCTGTTCCTGTACTGTGCAGAGGAGTGTGCTCTGGCTCTCTGTGGACGGTATTGGCTTTGTAGCGACTGTCAACCACTAGGATGTTAACATCACCGGTTTCACAGCAAATGAAAACTGAAATCGGAAGCGACTTTATAGACTTGGCGTCGGTGTAATTTCTTCTCGCATCAGCATACTCGGTTCTACAGCAGACTTCGCAAAGCTCTGCAAAAGCTGCGGTGCAGGCTCAGGCATTGCCATTCCCGGAACATGCTGCCGAACCGTTGGCGGCATGAGCTCGGCAAGTTCGGCGTCAAGCTCTTTAAGGTCCGCCTCAGAGATTTCGCCGCCGTCAATTTCTTCTCGCGCTTCATCTAAGCGGTCTTGATAGTCGAGGAGTTGTTCGCGTTCGGCTGTCAGGCGGTTGTTTTCGGCAAGTAGCGGCGCATAGCTTTCCCATGTTGGGAATTCATCGCCGATCAAACTTGGATCGATTTCGTCGCGACCGACCTCAGTTCCAAATTCATCAAAGACTTGTGTGCCGTCTTCGGTTCGGAACACACGGCGACCGTCCTCGGTAACATAGGCCTGATCCAGTAACAGGAACATCTGTGCCTGAACGGCATCCAAGCGTTCCTGATTTTCCATCAGTGCGACAACTGTTGCAGCTTCATACGTGGTAAGCTTGGCTTCGAACTGACGGAGTTGCGCCTCTGTTGCCGTGACCACCTCGAGCGCCAAAGCCATAATATTATCATCCAGACGATCTCCCAGCTTTTCGCGACGTTCTTGGTCGTCACGTTTACGGGAAAATTGACGTTGCAGGCGTTCCCAATCGGAACGCTGCCTGCCGTCTACCGCTCTGTAATGGTCGCCTAAATCTAACACTTACTCCCCGCATTCTCTGTTAATCAAAACGTGTATCAAAATTCCGGCTTGTTGATCACGATGGCGTTCAAACCAAATTTCGATCTCTGCCAGAACATCCGCCGCAGGCCGCTGCAAATACCAATCATAGATGCACTGCATCCCTACCGCATTCGGTCTGTCCTGCACCCAACGTGCTGTTGCCAGCCCATCCACAACGCCGCTGACATATCCAAACCTCTGGTCCGAATTCATATTGTTCAGGATTTCATCGGCTGTCAGTGCGGCGGCTTCTTTCCCACCGGAAAGAAAAACGGCTGCAGTCAGTATCATTGCAGAAAATGGTGAATAACTTCTTAATTTCTTTACGTTTTTACCCAACATTAACGTTCGTTACTGCTATATTTGCTTTTGAGACCTTGAAAAAGGTAGAATGATAACAGAAGTATAGAAATATCAGGAACTTGGCACACGGGCGGAACCGTTCGATGCCGGTTCCCACACCCCAAACCGATGAGGAACGTTTGTGTGGCATGAAAAGCCGCCAATTCCTTGGGGTGACAGCATTGAACAACATGAAAATAGGATACATTCGCGTCAGCACAGAAGATCAGAAAGAAGACCGTCAGGTCGATTTGCTCGCCCCTGTCTGTGACGAAATGCATGTGGAGAAGCGTTCCGCTGTTGGTCCGTCGCGTCCTGTTTTCGATGCCCTGCTTAGACGTCTCGATGAAGGCGACACATTGGTGGTTTGGTCACTGGATCGCGCCTTTCGCTCAGCACGGGATGCGCTGAATACTGAGGCGCATTTAAAAGAGCGTGGTGTCAACTTGCGCATTGTGTCGCTTGGGGTAGATACTTCGACGGCGGATGGGAAACTGGCCTTTACCATGGTCGCGGCTGTCGCCGAACATGAGCGCAGCCGCCTGTCTGAGCGGACCAAGCAAGGGTTGGCGGTCGCGCGACGAAACGGTAAGCGATTGGGTCAAAAACCGAAGATGACGCGCGATGATGCAATCAGCGCCAAACAGAGATTGGATCAAGGTGAACTGGTGAAAGATGTTGCCTGGGCTTATCGCGTCCATCCGCAGACCCTGCGGCGTCATATTGATAAGCTATCTAATTCAACTCGGGAATCAGAATCCGCCTGCAACGCGCCGGGATGAAACTCCCAAATCCAGCATCCTCGTTTCATGCCATGACCAAAGGAGGTTTGACATGGAACTGCTGGAAATCCCTACTAAAGACGATCCTGAATATGACGAAGCAATTACAACCGGCATGCATGCCGGAGATGTATTTCGAACTGTGCTTGCTGCTGCCAAAGATGGTGCGGATCTGAAACAACTTCTCGAAAAACATGCAGAGGTTCTTGCCCAAGCGGAGCTAGCCCTTCTGAGCTGGCTCAAGCACTTGGAGAAACGGAAAATGAACTGAGCCGTTTGACTTCTTCCGGCAACGCCGGTTGCGCCTGATGGCCATGTCATCAGGCGCTTTTTGTTTCACTATCAAAGCAAACCAAACAAATCTCCTTGGCTTGGCAGGTTGTCCAGTGTTCGCAAGTTTGCGAAGCCATTCACAATATGATTGAATTTGAGGCTGATCGCGGTGTGGGCATCGTCACATTGCAGCGGGTCAGCCCAACCGATCATCTCACGCCAACTGCGCAAATCACGGGCGCAGCTTCGATATCGAGATAGATCTGCATCCAACTCGGCAACGATTTTGCCTCGCAGATCGGCTAGAACCTTGGAGCGTTTCGGTTCTGGCTTACCGTCCGCCTCTGATATCAACTGCTCCAGATACCCTGCATAATTACCGACAAGAACATGGGCGCGGATGTCTTTGGGCGTCGGAATATCGCCGCCCAAAAGATAGTACCACGGATGACCAGCGCCATAGCCGCGATGGGTCAGGTTGCTCATACCCTCCCCCTCAACTTGCCCGATAGACGATGCGGGCACCGTCAATCGTAGTTGCCGTGTATTCCATAGCCAGATCACGCGCGATGGCGTCGTAGTCAATGTAAAATTGCAGATGCTCTGGAATGTCGCCGTAGAGCCCTTCGTCAACAAACTGTTCCGCCAGTTCCCGCAACGTGTCCACGTGATAGATATCAATGCCATGATGATCAGGATCAACCTGAGCGTCAAAATCATAACCGCATTCGCCGACCGCAATGATGGTGTTGACCTTTTGCCAGTCTTCCCAATCCTCGATACACGTCAGGAAATCTCGGAAATTCGCTTGGTTGATGCCAATGGCATTCGCCAGTTCGCAGTCGATCCTGTCACCATCGATGAACTGGATTTCAAACTCCTCAACCGGGTCACCATAGTCGTTGGTCAGGGTTTTGACCCTTTCGTCATACTCCTCCGTTTCTGCAAAACTAAAGCCTGTGGCGCTGATGTCATAGGGTTGGGCATAAAGGGAAATCGTCATATCGTCCTCGCTTTCTGGTAAAGGCGAAGCCGTTCTCTTCAACTCCGCGCTTGAACCTCTGCCCAGCGGCGAGCGTCCAACTCTGGAATCCGAGACGAGCCTTGCGAGGAAGGGATTGGACGTTCGATCAAACCTCCGGGGATGGGTCAACATCTTCTCGGGAACCGCAAAGCGGCGGAAGATGATTTACCCGCAGCCAAAAGCGTCCCCGGATTTGATGTAAGCTGGATAGATAGGTTCTTAGCTGGTGGTTCCCACCTGCTAACGATAATCATGCGGCGGCTTCGCAGCCTCTCTTCATAATCAACGTTATCCTAACGCCAGAATGAGAAATTATTGCCTCAACTTAAACGGCCTTTAGGCAAGAAGAAGGTCGACACCCGTCCGCCGGTGAAAATGTTCGTTTGCAGGAACTATGCAGGTTAACTTTCTGCTCTCAAGAGCTTAACCTCCAGAGAAAATTGTAAACTGGTAGAATCTTGAGAAGTACTGGAAACCTCCTAAAGTGGGCAGGCAGCAAATCCCAATCTGCGCATCAATTGATGCCTTTTTTGGACGAAGGCCGGACTTACATTGAGCCTTTTTGCGGGTCTGCAACCTTTTTCTTTAGAGGGAGTTTCCAGATCAGCCACCTAAATGATAGCAATGCGTCCCTAATAGGCTTCTACAGAGCGGTCTCTGAAGAACCTGATAAGGTTTGGGAAACTTACCAAAAAATCGATATTTCTGAAGAGACTTACTACGCGGTTCGAAACGAATTCAACGAATTGGACGAAGGCTTTAGAAAGGCTAGCTTGTTCTTGTATCTCAACCATTTCTGTTTCAACGGTATTTATCGAACCAACAAGCAAGGAAAGTTCAACACTCCATTCGGCGCTAAAAAGAAGGTACGCAGGAAAACCACCTTGGGCGAACTTTGTGATTTTTCGAAGCGGCTAAAAAAGGCAACATTGTCCTGCTTGGACTTTGAAGCGTTTCTGGATGACCTTTCTCCGGACAATGCTTGCATCTATATGGACCCTCCTTATTTCACCGGAGACAACAGAGTATTTGGTGAATACGGCGCAAAAGTATTTGGCTCCAGCGATCTAATTCGCCTCTGGAAAGCATGTAACAGGCTGAAAAATAATAATAAAGTGGTGGTTTCTTACCGAGACTGCAGTGAATTTAGGGCCCTGTTTTCTGATAACTTAGTTGGAGAAATATTGGTCCGCAGAAATGTCGGCGGCTTCGCGGGTCGCCGAAAGACTGACGGAGAGCTGGTAGCTATTTTTCAATGAAATTTTTAATTGTAAGTGATATTCACGCCATTTCTGGTGACTTATTTAAGGCTAAGGCATATGGGGAGAATAAGCCAAGTTACTGCGACGTCGAAAGCAATTCGCCGTCAGAAAACCCAATCCTATCGATTGCAGAAAGCTTACCCAAATATAGAGGCAAAATAGATGCTCTTCTTTGCCTTGGCGATTTGGCCCACCAAGCCAAAAGACTTCCTTTCGCGGCGGCTTGGCAACGCCTACACGAAGTTGCTGAGCAATTGGATATACGGCACGTTCTCGGCGTTACTGGAAATCATGACAAAGCCTCCAGGAGCACCGATGAAAGCGACTTGGCAATGCAGGACTACGGACAATTCATTACGCCAAGTTTTCCGTCATCTGATAAAGCATTCAACGACCAATACTATAAGGCGGGCGTCGCAAGTAGAGACATCAATAACTCAAGAGTAATATGCATTGACACATGCAGGCTACACGGCCTCGGGGGAGAGAAATTTAAGGAGGTTTTTTCGATCGGGTCAATGACAGATGCCATGATCGCTAAAGTATCAAAACTGACGACAGACTCATTACATCCAACAGTAATCATCATGATGCACCACCACCCAGACAAAGTTCATCCGGTGTTTGATATTGATGATGATGTGATGACCAAGGGTGGGGCCATGTTTGAGGAACTGGCCAAAATCGACAAGAAAATCATTGTACTTCATGGACATAAACACATGGTAGCAGTGAACTACAAACCCGGGTTTATGAATGATATTCCGGTTTTGTCAGCGGCCTCCCTCAGTTGCCTTCCATACAGCGGTGACCATGAGCTTTCTGCAAATCAATTTCACATTATCGACTTGGATGTTGCAGGAAATTCACAGCAAAAAACCGGTGAAATCCTGTCTTGGGAGTGGCATGTCAGCAAGTGGAAACCAAGCAAAAAGGATTACATGACGCACGTCGTTCCGATAGGGAAAAGCGCGAACATTACAAATATTGTTCAAAAATTAAGGGCGTTGGCACCAACTCAATTTTTGGAAAAAGATGAGCTTCTCAACGAAATTCCCGAAATCGAATTTGCCACAAAGGCTCAAATTGAAGAGATCAACGAAAAATTTGAGGGCGATAGCAAATTGATTTCTATCTGGATGGATTCTGGTGGCCGCTTGATGGGACTCAAATACGAGGAAATCAGATGAGCAAATTCTCCTCAAACTTTAACGCGAGATATAGTACGCCGGAACAAATTGCAGAGCACTTTGTTGCACCACCTCGTTTCAACGAAATCGCAAAATTTTCTAATATGATTCTCGTAGGCCCACGCGGTATTGGGAAAACGACGATCTTGAAAGTTTTGACTGCATCTGGGTTATTCCATCTTTCAAAGAAATTTGACACGACTACCTTGGATGTCGACTATGTCCCAATCTATATTCCTGCTGAGAAAATGTGGAAGGGCAACTATGAAGCAATTCAAGCCGCCAATTTCTCACAACCACTCTGCGATAAAATCCTCCATGGGCTGTTTGTTAACCATTGCCTATATTACCTAGTTTCATCGATTCAAGACTGTATAAGTGTAGCAAAGCTAGCCCCAGAGCATTGTAGTGAAGCATGGTGTTTTGACGTTTCAAAAGAAGTCGAGGCAACTATATGTCGCCTCCTATCTGAAGTTTGGGACCTTGACCGAATTCAGACTTCATTTATCGGAATAAAGCTTAGTTTGACAAAACGAACAAACTTGTATTGTTCTGCGGTGAATGCTCTTTCACAAGACGATGCTGCTCGTCAACTTGAGGGCCTAAGCCACCTCGATATTCTTCAGATGTTCAGGGCTTTTTTCGATGTAATGCATGAATTTGTAGGCGCTGATCGTTGGAGCCTCAACTTCGACGAAATGGAAATTGCCCCACCAGCTCTTATTCGCACATTGTTCGAAAACCTTCGATCCTTTGACCAACGAGCGGCATTGAAGTTTTCGCTATTTCCATATGTAGAGTTCCATTCCTTATTATCTGGGCATGGAATTCGTAGCGATAGCCCTGGCTCAAGTAATGATTTTGTCTCGATTAACCTAGCGCCTAACTTTACCCAATCACACAATTCATTTTCTGTAAGTTTGATTGAAGGTATTTGCGAGGAGCGTGGCTTCACGTTGGCAGAAATCAGGGAATACCTAAACAACTCAACTGCAATCCATCAGAATACTCGTGTCTTCTTAAAGGACAGTTTCAATCGTGATTTCAAGGGTATGCTTGCAAACTCAATCGAACGGAAAAGCGATCCATCTTTCATGGAGTTTTTGTCCAAACGTGGAATTAACGCGCCAGCAGATATTGATCAACTTTCTGAAACCAAGAGAGCAGCGTTGATCCGAAAGACCTTCCCAATTGCAGAAATTCGCCAATACTACCTCAAAGACCGACCGAGTGTCGAAAATGGGGTTCTTAGACGTTCCATCAAGGGATACGGATATTATCACGGGTTCGACCAAATTAGCTCCTTAACAGAACAAAATCCCCGAGCAATCTATTTTTATTTTAGTGAACTCATTAGTCAAATGAAATCAGGTGTTGCTTCAAGCACAGCTCAGAACAAAACAATTAGACAGAACGTAGACCGATTTCGTGCATTTGTGGCAACCCAAGCCATCCCTCATCATACGAATAATGGCAAACTTAGAAACACTCTAAATGTCGTCGACCGGATTGGAACTAACCTTTCTCTGTTTTTGTTTAATGAGATTTTCCGTGCGGAACCGCCTCTTTCATTCATTTTCAAAGATTTAGACGAAACAACAAAATCAATCATTGGAATTGCGATTAACACCGGAGCGATAGTTCCAGAACAGCCCACGGATGACACACACTTGATATTTGATTTGGTTGGCTACCGGCTAAGAGTTTCGCACAGGTTGGCACCGTTCTATCCTCTACCAATGATAACCTCGAAGCCCAAGACTTTTAGCAGAATTCCTAGTGACAAGGGTCGAGTTGATCAACAACCCGATCTATTAAGCTATAGGTTCGAAGATGAATGACATTGTCCCCTTAGTGATCAATGACGCAATTGGAACTATTCTAGTTGGCTGCATTGGATACGAGCATAGATCAACTCACTTGCTTCGAACCACTTCCGTGCGCAAGCGAAGTTTGTTTTTTGATTACAGAGCGCTGGATGAAAATGGTGTTGGCATTTGTTCATATGAATTCAATCATAAGACGGTTCAGAACGCGGGTTCTGTTCTGGAAAGCGACTTCGAAGCTTTCCTAAATACTCTCGAGGCAGAGATTCGAACTTTGAAGAATGTCGACATTGATTTTGACATTACATCATTTGATAGAGGTAAAATTGGGCGGATTATAATTAGGTTTTTTTCACTTCGAGATTATGTCTCATCCGTGACTTTTGTTTACGCGCCCAGAACCTTCAAACCGTTTGATATGTATAAATTTGATGTGGTTCAGTCATTTGGGCCTGCACTTCCAGCTTTTTTTGGAACAGCGCACGGATTCAACAAACCGTTAACTCTAATTTTGGGTGCCGGGTACGAGTACGGTAAAGCCGTTGGTGCAATCGACACCCTCGAACCGGACCATATTTACTGTTTTCGACCGACCGGTACTAACCCCCAATTCGACAGGCATATTGACCTCGCAAATGTTGACTTTAGCTTCATTGAAAACACAGAAAATATTTTTACATATGACCTCAATGACGCGAACCGCTTATACCACAGTTTGCGCACTCTGGTTAACTACGAGATGGTCGACCAAAACGTACTTCTTTTGCCGTTAGGGCCAAAACTTTTCGCGGCTTTATCTATGCTCATTGCGACGGTATTCCACCCAAATGTTATGGTTTGGCGGCACTCTACAGCGTCTGCTAAACAATTGGACACCATCGAAGATGCTGAAACTACGGGGAAACTTGTAAAATTCTCATTCAGATTCAAATGAGTCCATCAGGTGGGAAACCCTTCACAACTGTTGGATTTCTGAACAATACGTTCCGGTCTAACATGGGGATCAAACAGGGGCTTGGCCTCCTTTGCAAATTGGTTCGCGTAATACGCGGGCACAGCTTGCCTTAGCTTTTTACCTTGGTATTTTGACGCTACTTTTGCATACTTTGCACTCACTTTGAGTGCGCCACAACGTAAGCGAAGTTCTATTCAAAATTTGGAAAGTCTCGGCTCTCTAGCCAAGCGCTTAGCCAATATCTTAACAACGCCCTGTGAAGAACTCGTAGAACTCTCCGTCTCTACAGCCTATTCGAAGTGTCTCTCCCTTCCAGTGAACCGCTTCCACCCAAAAATCAAAAGAGATTCTGCCAAGGGTAGCTCCGCTCGTGAAATCCAAGATATCGACACTAGAACAACTCAAAACTGCAGCGACACGCGCTTTGTTGTCGTCAAAAGCTAGTCTACCATTGAAGCCACTTTTGCATGCGGCATAATAGTCAGTATTGAACTGACAAAGAAGCGTTTCCGTAGCCAAATCCCAGACTTGGGTTAGCTCGCCTTTGTAAAAAATCGTAACCAAGTTTTCGTATGGCAGTACTTTGTAAACTTCACCTCTGTTTCGTCTTTCACTTTCAGGCAAAGTGAAGATGGGTTGACCAGAAATTACATCTTCCAAAGATGCCTCTGCTGAATTGTAAGCCACCAATGTGTCGCCGAAAAATCTGTGCGGCTCTACTTCTTCAATATGCCACATAGATCGCTCGCATGGTTCGCCGGAAATACAGTCAAACAAAATCACGCGCCCGTCCATCTCCTGAACGCTCACTTCGTTCGTAGTCTCGCTAAAACTGACATTGATGACCCAGCTCTCAAATTCAAAATCCACCGGAACCGGTTTGTTTAAAAAAAGATCCCATACAAAAAGGCCATCGTCATACGCGGAAATCCATGCGTACCTACCTGATCCTGAAATCCAAAACCCCAAAAAGGAAAGGTGGCTGAAGTCAAAATTTGCAACCAACTTTCGTTCTGATGTGGAAAGTATTTCACCAAACCCTGAACGACGGGCACGAACAAACAAATTTCCATTTTCACGAAACTCTGCGTATCTGTAATTTGAGAATGGGATTTTTCGATCTTCTAGGTCCAGCGTTAAATGCCGAGACCGCGGAAGCGGCCACAGATCTGGATCAGCTTTTAGGTCGGCCTGAAGTTTAGCCAACCCGCCCCACCGACGGCCTTCAAGTCTACCAAAGAGCAGGAGTGGGAACTCTTCAGGACGAGAAATGATCGATCCAAGAGAACTTAGAAGTGCTTCTCTTACAACCAAGCATTCCCTGCTGGCAAAGATAGTTGGATAAGAATCCAAGAGAGATTTAGGCCCTGTAATTCTTAATTTTGATTTCATCCAGCTTAAATCAAGCCTCAGTTTTTCCGCAACGTTATGTTGCCCGGCTAACTCCAGATGATACAAAAGGTACTTCCACCCGTAGCTGTTGTCGTCATCTAACCTGGGCAATTCATCATCCTCTGAGCAGCTGAGTGCGGTGACGAACATTGCATGGAGCGACTGGATTTCAGATTTCCTGAATGAGTTTCGGAAGTACGACAGCAAAACGTCATGCAGCTTAAACGTTTTTTCTTTAGAGTCGTATTCTCGAAAGAATGCGAGGCGAAACAGCGCCTCCCTGTAAGAGTTAGCCCTAGGCGAATGAATCACTCGAACTCGGTTAGAAAACTTCTTGCTAACCTCAAGCCAATAGCCAGAGCAAACAGGGAATGGAATATCTGCATCATCAGGGAACACCGCTAGCGATATTGCAGCGAAGCGTGCGGTGTCATCGGGAAGCGCAGCTAGGCCTGCCTCAATACTGTAACCCACAAGTTTTCTACGCTTGGAAAACGCTTCTTCGCCGGGTTCCTCAGTATCCCAGCCCTCAATATCCTCAAGTTGCGCGTACGTTTCAATTTCATTTAGAATATCGTCCCAGTCAGAACCGTTTTGATACCTAAATTGAGCAGTTGCGTTAGCAAGCCTCAAGAGAAGCGGCCACCCTTTGAACGCTTGCGACGCTACTCTCAATCTTTTCTTTTGTGTAAGGTTTAGATTGCTCAAATTATGGGAGAGAAGATTGAAAGCCGCACCGGGCGCAAGGCTTGTAACCTCTAGCGAAATTTTCTGCTGTGAAGCAATTGTTCGATCTCTGGTCGTCACCAGTAGCGATACGTTGCTTGTGAGGAAATCGAGCCATCCTGCTTGTGAACTTGCCCACAGATCATCCACGATCAACAACATTGGTTCGTCCGGCAACTTTTCGAAAAAACTTGCCAAGAGGGTTTTGTCGGTCTGGGGGTTTAATGTTGGTTTGCTCTCTGGAGGATATTGTCTTGCCAGCATACCCTGGATGGCTTCACTAAGTGTGTATTTTTGTCGGCCGCGATCTTCGGTTTCGATTTGCACCAGACCGAATTGCAACCAGTATATGCCACCAGAAAAAGCTTCTTGGACGTCTTCGTCCAAGCAAATTTCTTCGGCAAGTGCTGTTTTTCCATGGCCGCCAAAACCCTGCAATGCGATTGATATCCCGAGGTCTTGGCGTTCTTCGGACAAAAGTGCTTTCTTTATCTCAACAAACTCAGGTCGCCCCCGTTGATAGCTATCGTCCAGTTTGAGATGGATTGGATACGACGCGGGAAGTTCGCTATCTGGAATTTCCTCGAAGACCGGGTAGTGAAACTTCCCCTCAAACGTCTTGCCCCAGATTTGCCGATCTATTTCCGCAGCATGCTCTGGGTGTTCAAACTCGCAGTGGAGCCGATAGTGGATGGCATAGGCAAGCTCGGCTCTGGTGCCTCCTGACTTTAGATTTCGAACCTTTTGAGAACTTATTGTTGCCAGTGTTCGCCATAGCTGTTCGCCATCGCGCCCTTTCTTGAAAATCGACTTCAGATAGGTAATCCAATCAAGCCATTGGCGATCCATCCCTCTGGCATACTTCGTGAAAACCTCATCCTTGAATTTCATTACTGCCTTACCAACAGCAACCTTGTAGTCTTGTTCATTTTCAATAAGATCGTCGTATTTATCCTCGGAGGCGCGTCCAGCGTTCTTGGACCATTGGACCTCTATGCGGTCCTTAAACAGTGCATATGAAATCTGTTCGCGCGTAGCCAAGCCTGAAAACCCTTCAAAATCTAGATCTTGTTAGTCTCCGATGAATCCGCCTTTGGCTCAAGACGGTGACGGTGGATTTACAGACTTTCGGCTTCCTATTTCAACCGAAAACTCCTTTTTGGTGATTTTTCCAGTGGTACCGTCCCTCCATACTCGAAACGGCCCGTCGTGGGCGTCGCGCTCTACTCCGTGCGTATAATACACTTCAAGAGTGTGAATATTGTTTTCGGGATTGAAGTGGACGATGGCGGCGGCCCCATCACGATGAAGTTCACCCTGATCGTGCCATTCCATCAATTCTGGCCGCCCAAGTTCGTCGAACAAAACGTACGATGGTTTGCCATCCGGTGTCGTCTGAAGAAGACCATTGAGCCGCGTGAAACTGGCAAGCGGTAGCCCCGTTTCCATGTTGTACTTGGTTTCGGTCAAGAATGTCTCTGTAGACGCCTCGGGCTCTTCGCTACTCACATTCTATCGTACCGCATTTGGCTTCATAAATCAACAAAATACTGTTTAAATATAGATAGTTACGAGATTCATGGATTTTCATGAATTTTGTTGAATGTGTGTTTGAAGCCTTCTGGGCGGGCTCAGTGTTTGATGAATCACGAGATTCAGGGGGCGTCCAAAGTCTTCGACCACGAATCTCAGGAACGCGTTCCGAACCAATCAACTTCTTTGGTGAGGAAAACCTATGACAACGAATTTCATCTACGGCCCTCGGGCCACCGAATTGCGCAAGCCGGTGACGGAACAGGAATGCATCAGCTTTGTGCTGGACCTAGGCGAAACCGACATGATGTGCTGGGAGGCTGTCGAGAGCCTTGTGCAAACCTGGTGCGACGAAGGCAGCGACATCGCAACAGCCAGTGGTCGAATTCTTGATATTGAACGCGCGGAATACACCGGCGAGGCAATGATTTATGATGTCGAAGGACATCCGATCATCCTTGAACGTGGTAAGAACGATAAACCGCACATCTATTTGGTCCCTATCGGAGACTGCCTCGGCACAAGCCCGCGTCGCCGCGTCAACGACATGCGCAGCAAACTCGGCAAAGTTTCGCACCGTCGCGTGAGCATGGAAAATCTATCGCGCTATTTCTGGATCGCGGTTGCGATGCAAATCTTTGACCAGATCATGAAGTGACTCCAAGACAGGCTGGCCTGCAAATCGCAGGCCAGCCTGTCGGTCAAAAATCCGCCGGTCTTCCGCCTGGGAGGCCGGTTTTTCTTTGCGACGGTGATCCCGGCAATTCTAACTCATGGAGGTTTCATGCCGGTCTTTATGGTCATTCGCGCTCTTCGTCGGCGCAAGAAGAAAACGGCGAAAGTTAAGGAAGCGACAGAAGCATTGCGGCAAGAGCGAGAAGTGGCTGAGAAGAAAGCCGCTAAGGCAAAGCCTAAGCCGACACCCGAGTGGGAACAGGTTCTGTTGTACTCAATGATTCAGCATTGCCAGGCCCCGACGGAAGAGGTCATCCAACATAGCTGCGACTTGTTCGTCGAAGAATACAATGCGCCGTTTCGGGCGCGTGAAGCCCAGTTGGCTCATCTCACAATCGAAATCAAAGCCCTGACTGCAAAGCTGCAAGCCATGGTTCCCGACGTGGTGGACCGCGCGCTGGCGGCTCCTTCGGAAGATTTTGCTCCACGGTCACATCAGAAAAGGAGGCTCAAATGATCGCCTATCGAACGCCTGACGGCATGGAACAACTGACACGTGTCGTGTCGGCTGTTTCTCACAGCATGCGTGTTGCGCAACATCGCGCGCGTATCGAGGCATTTCGCCTTGCCCTGTTCGGGACCGGCTTTGTTAGTCTTGTCATCGCAGAAACCACTTTGGCCGCGATGATGTTTTCCCTGATCAGCATTGAGATCATGGGAAACGTCGTTACCGGTGCGACCTACGCCCTTATGGTGCCGATTGCCATCGGCGCGGCCCATGTCAAAATCCACCATGAAGGCGACCATTTCACAAAATGGTGGCTGAAGCGCCTCACCAGTATCGGCCTTCTCTTTTTTGCCGTGGGCATTTCCTTGATGGTTGGGTTCTCAGCGTTTCAGGCAGCCCAAGACGCGGTCAGCGTCATTTCGACTGGTCCCAGCGGATCACTGGGTACGCAGGACATTGCCAGCCAATCAGAAGACGGCAGTGGCATCTCCTCTTGGCTCGCATTCATCCCAAACAGCCTGCTGTTCCTAGGGCTGTCCTTCGGAATGATCATCACGATCTACCTTGCCTCGTTCTTTCTTGGAAAGGCGCTGCAAGCTTTCAACATTCTGACGCTTACACCGCGTCCGGGCGGGGAGTTGACCGAGTTGATCGAGCAGATTTCGGTCAAGGTGGATGCCTACAGGATGCTGCGGGACGAAGACGAATTTGCCCGCATGAAACGCCCCTCTGACATGCGCAACAAGTTTGCGCGTGTCGCCAACGCAGCCGCCTGGAAAGTCGTTCAGGACAAGAAGTCAGCGGCGCATCGGAAATTCCAATTGGAACGCACGCCTGACCCGCTGGCGCAGTCCTATCGCGACCCGGACGCGGAAACCATTCCCTCCAACTTCAAAACTGAAGCCCATGTTCGCCGCCACCTCGACGGGGAAATGGACGTGCTGCGACAGCACAACGTGCTGCGAATCCTCGATGGCTTCCCTCAAAACAAAGGAGAATAAGATGAACTTTCTGACATCAGTCACAACCGTAATCGCCTTGGCCGCAACGCCAATGGTTCAAGCGGAAGAGCGCCCGCCGTTGACGATCTTTGCGACCGACTCATCGGCCTCCGTCGCCCAGATGTACGATCAGGTGGCCGCTGATGAAGCGGCACGCTACGTCTCGTCCTACATTATCGGATTGGACGCGCCTCACAGATTGGCGATGATCTCTGTTGGCGATGCCGGATTGGGGCCGCGCGAGATTGACATTCGTGCCACGGTCTCCAACCACCGCGCCACAAATGCCCGTGTTCTTGCCCGCCAGTTCAGCAGCTACTTTCAAGCTCTACCGGGGCTTGTCCGGGGCGGCAGGCTGAATGCTCAGGGATCAACCTCGCTGATCGACTTTTTCGAGGCGCTGCGCCCAATCTGCGATCAGGGTGATGCGACAATCATCCTTTTCAGCGACGGCGTGGAATCCACGGCAAGTTTCGATGGTCGTGCTTTCATTGAAGGCCGCCTTCACCTGCCGGACCCACGTTCCAATTTCTTGGCCGGATGCCGGGTTGAAATCCACGGTGTCGGCCAATTGCGCAGCACATCGAATTCCAACGGTCTTGCCGGGCGGCTGGTGCCGCAATGGGAGCGGTTTCTGACAAATGCTGGCGCTGACCCGGTTCTGGTAACCGGTAGCTTTTATTCCTTCTGAGGAGCGTGCACATGGACAATCAAAACAATATGAGCGTCTGGAAGCGCATCTGGCGGATCAACTGGCGCTTTCTTGGCGCTGCGCTTGGCCTGATCTTGGGATGGTTCTGTTGGACCAACGCCTCGGTCGTCAACTGGCCGCTTTGGCTATTTGGCGGCATCTTTCTGATTGGCGGTGGCGCGCAATTCATCTGGACCAGCTTTGAGGCCATAGGGCTGATCTTTGGTCTGTTCTCTTGGCAAGGCACCATCGACAAGGCGGCAAAGCCGAAATCCGATCCCAAGCCCGTTCGCGACACCATGAAAGATGGGGGCATGATCCGATGAGCGCGCCTTTTGGATTTAACCTTGGAAAGGGGCCGCGCAAGTCGCGGCCCTTCGTCAAACAACCGGTGGATCCTGACGGCCAGCGGTTGCTTGGCTTTACGCTGGATACGAACGAGCCGCTTTGGGCTCCTCCCGGTCATAGCTTGCTATTGGCAAGCGCAGGCTCTGGCAAGACGACCTGCGGAGCCATGGTCTGGCTCTATTCTTATGCCGCATCTCAACCTGACAAGGCTTTGCTGTGCTTGGACGCCAAGAACGGCGAGATGGCGATTCAGTCGGCAACGATGTTGGCCAAGATGGGCCGCAAGGTCGCCGTCATCGACGATATGGGCGTCTGGACCGATCTGGAAGAATATCGCATCTCGCTCAATCCGTTTGGGGCGGCAGTGTCTACGTTCCAGCGTGATCCACGCGATATGATCTTCACCACCGAGAACATCACCAATGCGACCATTCAGGAGCCGCCGGACGATGCCAAGCATACTTATTTCCGGGCCTGGCCGCGTAATCTGATCGAATTTTGCATACTATTGTATACAAAGCGTCAATTGCAGCAGGTAATCCCTGGCGGTGTCAGCATGCTCCTGAGCAATCAGAAGATGCTGTTACAGTTCGCAGCGATAGAAGCTGAAGAAGGCGATCCCTATCTAAAAGGTCTCGCGCAAAGCATTCTGGCGATGTCATCCCACGAACACTGGCCTCAGCACCTTGAAGAAGCCCAACGCGCGATGAAAATCTTCGCGCCAGGAACGCGCCTGCATATGGCAGGTCGGGATGCGAGCATCACCCATGAGGAATTGATCCGCGAGGGCTATGTCATCTTTTTGGTTGGACCACAGGCCTACATGAACCGGCTCGGCGTTTACTATGCGCTGCACATGCTGGCTTTTGCAGAAGCGCTCTACAATGACGCGGGCACGCTGCGGATCATTGCAGATGAATTTACCAACTGTCCTCTCCAGTCCCTCGTCGAAATGCTGACGACGCTGCGTGGATTTGGCGGGACTGAGGTTCACATGATCGCCCAGTCCAGATCGGAGATTATCCGGCGCTTCGGCGAAAAAGAGGCGGAAACCATCACAGACAATGCCGTGGTGCAAATCTGGTACGGGATCAGCTCACAGAAAGAAGCCCAAATGGTCAGCGACATGATGGGGGAAGAGCACGCGCTCGCCACCTCACTAGGGCGCAATGACGATCTGAAACTCAACACCAATATCAGCCTGATCAAACAGCGCATCCTCTCGCCCGCCGAGTTGCTGGCGATGCCGCGCGATCAGCAACTGATCTATGTGAAAGGCATCGGATTTATTCTGGCCCGCAAGGTGGGCATGCAAAACGTCGATCCGTTTTGCCACCGCGTCGGCTTGAACAGGATCGAACACGGGACGCTGCCAGCTGACCCGTGGATCACCTTCAAACTGAACATGGGAGGCGCGTCATGAGAATTGCCGCAATGTTGCTGTGGTTGATTGTGCCGTTGGCTGGCTATGTCGCGTATCAGACCTGGGGCAGCCCCCATGTGCTTTATGCCTACCAGATGCTGGACAATGGGGACCGGTATGATCTGACCGTGCCCCGCCGCTATACGTCCTGTTCCTATATTGGCCTGCGTTGGCACGACGTGAGGGTGCCCGCCCGCAACGGGCGATGCCCGTTCATCCGGGCCTTCCACTTTACCGCGGATCAGTGAACGGAACGCAGCCCCTGATACACATGGGTCTCATGGCGGCGATGCTTAAGGCCAAAGCCGTCAACAAGGCTGTTACGGGCCATGCCCTTGATGCCTTTCAGGATCGTCGATTGCTCGACTTTCCCGCCTGCAATCAGCCCATCGCAATGATCCCGATCTGCAATGCTGAACACATCATGGGGGGCAAGTGCCTCCCAGAACGCGATGTAGTGCAGTGGCTCCAGCCATTCTTCAACATCCTGAATATCTTGGAAAATAACCATGTTTCCATTGTGCCACATCGCGTTTTTGAAATGCAACTTTTTGAGCCTGGAGCGATCCATTGATGCAACCTGATCTCAATCTTGGCGTCACCACGTTGTTCCGCGACGCCACAAAACAAAACCTGATGCAGTCGCTCAAAACCCCGGAAGATTGGGAGCGCCATAACGAGATTGAGGGCACCGCTCGCGAAGCCGAACGGGACGAGAAAGCTGACTTTGATCTCAATAAGTTCGACCTTCTCGCAGAGGCCCTCAAAGACGTCATCAACGAGGCCGGATCAAAAACATTTGAGCACCCCACGCCATACGGCACCGACAAGTTCGGCAGGTCCGGCAATGAATCTGAGGCTCTGCGACGGGTGGAACAGGGCCATCAAAACCGACTTACCAAAATCCGCGAAAACGAAGGCCTCGCCTACACCGAATTAAAGCAGGACATCCGCGCCCGTGAACAAAGCCGGGGCGTAGCAACCGAAGACTTCAACCTCGTGAACGACCGCCGGTCCGCGCCAGACAGGCGGAACGGTCCGGATCGCCGCCTGTAATGCTAACCAAAGGAAAATCCATGACACAGCAATATATTGATCCCAAACGCCGAGCAGCACGTCAGAGTTTTACTGGCAGCGGTTTATCCGAGAGCCAGTTTGAAATGGCCAAAAGCCTTGGCGGTGTTATGCATGCCGGAATTTGGAAAGACGGCGACTTTTTCAAACGCCTGAAGAAGCATTCCGAGGCCTTTGCAGACACCCAGAAGTTCGACGAAAAAAGAGCCGAAATCATCATTCGCGATATCTACACCGCCTATCATGGCCACAGCATGAATGCCCTGCGAGAAGAGTTGCGCAACAGCCACACGGTGCTGCAAGAGGCCAGTGAGGATGTGGCTCAGCCGCATGTTCAGGCCGTCAAACACCATATCAAGGATGGCAAGACCATGTCCTATGCGGCGGCGCTCGACACCCAGGCGGTGGCGATGTCGCGGCGTTTCCGCATCACGGAAAACGCAGCAATTGCCATGATGCACGAGTCTAACGAGCGCGAGACAGGTCGCAACCTGACCGAGATCGGCAAAGAGCTCGAAGGGCAATATCACAAGCCGGTTCGCGAGGCCGAGCGTGCCGCCCGCCCGGAAGAACGGGCGCAGCATCAACGCTCTGGCCCTCAGAGATAAATCCAATAAATCCTTGCCCGAAATAGGAAAATATGCCTATAGTGTTCCCTTTTTGTTCTCGCAATGTAAATCGTGAGAACGGCAACATAGGAGCACAGACCAGAAAGAGCAGAAATGAAAGACACCACCCCGCAAACACCACCTGAGACCATTCCCATGCGATGCACACGCCCGGCGCTGCGCTTCGATGTGAACGACTTCATGCCGCTGCTTGAAGACGAAGACATTCCTTTTGAACAAAAGCAGCAACTGATCGACAACCTCGGTAGCATTGTCGCCGCCTTTGTCGATTTGGGCTGGGACATCAAGTCCACCGCAGAAATCTGTGGAGAAGACATCGACCTCTACACCCTGCTGACCTCGGGCATGGTAGACTTGGAAGATGCACAAACAGATCAAACGGAGGGAAGCCATGAGTAATACAACGGTCAAAGCCGTCATATATTGTCGTGTCTCTTCCAAAACGCAGGAACAGGATGGCCATGGACTTGAATCTCAGGAGGTCCGCTGCCGTCAGTTTGCTGCCGCCAAGGGGCTCGAGGTGGCGGCTGTCTTTCCTGACACAATGACTGGCGGCGGTGACTTCATGGCACGCCCCGGCATGGTGGCATTGCTGAGCTTCATCGATGCACAACCCCATGAGCGGTTCGTGGTGATCTTTGACGATCTCAAACGCGCCAGCCGCGACACGCGTGCCTTCCTTGATTTACGCGATGCCTTCCGTTTGCGCCGGGTACAGGTCGAATGCCTGAACTTCAAGTTCGACGACACGCCTGAGGGCGAGTTTATTGAGACCATCATGGCCGCCCAGGGTGCGTTGGAGCGCAAGCAAAACGGACGTCAGGTGGCACAAAAGATGAAGGCGCGGATGCAGTCGGGCTATTGGATTCACAACGCACCGGTTGGCTATAAGTATCAGACCGTCAAAGGCCGGGGAAAGATGCTCTTTCCCGACGAACCTCTGGCTTCCATCGTGCGCGACGCCTTTGAGGGCTATGCCATGGGCCGATTTGAAACGCAGGCGGAAATCCAGCGCTTCTTTGAAACCTTCCCGGACTTCCCGCGCAACGGCAAAGGTGAAATCACCCGCCAGCGGGTGAAAGACGTTCTCATCAATCCGCTTTACACTGGATACATCTGCTCAGAAAACTACGGCATCGACTGGCTCAAAGGACATCATGATGCGCTGATCTCGGTAGAGACATTCGAGAAAGTTCAAGAACGCCTGCGCGGCATGGCCAAGGCCCCTGTGCGCAAGAACATCGGAAACGAATTCGCCTTGCGAGGCTTTGTCTGCTGTGCCGATTGCGGTACGCCTCTGCGCTCGTCCTACAGTACGGGCCGCAGCAAGTCCTACGCCTACTATCTCTGCCAGACAAAAACTTGCGACAGCTATGGCAAATCCATCGCGCGCGACAAGGTTGAGGGCGACGTCGGGGCGATGATCAAGACCCTGCAGCCCACCAGACAGCTTGTGGTGCTCGCCAAAGCCATGTTCCGCCATGCCTGGGATCAACGTCGCGCACAAGCAAAAGAGGCTATTAAGTCCGGCCAGCGCCAACTCAAGGAATTCGATAAGCAAATCGATACCCTGCTGTCGCGCATCATGGAATCAACCAATGCCACAGTGATCGGCACCTATGAAACCAAGATCGGCGCGTTGGAAAAGCAGAAGATCATTCTTGGAGAACAACTGGCTCATCAGGCGGAACCAAAAGGAACCTACGAGGAAAAACTAGAACCGGTCCTAACTTTCCTCTCAAGCCCTTGGAAACTCTGGGAAACCGGACACACTGCCCTGCGCTGCACAGTACTAAAACTGGCCTACGCAGACCGAATCCAATACGACCGTTTTGAGGGACCTAGAACCCCACAAATAGCCTTACCATTCAAAGCTTTAGAGAAGATTACAGACATAGGAGTCTGTTTTGGTGCCCAGAAGAGGACTCGAACCTCCACGTCCTTGCGGACACTAGCACCTGAAGCTAGCGCGTCTACCAATTCCGCCATCTGGGCTTAGATGTCGTGAGGGGGGATTTAGAGGTGTCAGGGGGGCGAGTCAATGTGGATTATGTAGATTTTATAAAAAATCCATCAAATAAACGACTGTATTTGCTGCTGCTGCGCAGGCGGCTGATTTTTATGTATAATTTTCTAATGAAGCGATGCTTGGGCCGTCTGGATTTGGTGCAGCACCAGCGGCTGACAGTTCTCAGTGTTCGAAAACCAGGCGGCTGTGCATGAACGCAGTGACCTGATGCCGCGCTGAATTGACGGCTCTGGATGGATTTGATCCTTGTTCCCAAGGGCGTGCGAGGGTAATTGACATATAAAGTTGAGATCGCGGAGGCTTTTATGTCAAAACTTGTCACTATCTACGGCGGATCTGGTTTTGTTGGTCGCTATATTGCGCGGCGCATGGCGCAGCACGGGTGGCGTGTACGTGTTGCGGTACGGCGTCCGAACGAGGCGATGTTTGTAAAGCCCTATGGTGCTGTAGGTCAGGTTGAACCTGTTTTGTGCAATATCCGCGATGATGCCTCTGTTGCGCAAGCGATGGATGGTGCCGATGCCGTTGTGAATTGCGTTGGTATTCTAAGTGAACGCGGCAAAAACGAATTTGATGCGGTGCAGAGCGAAGGTGCCGCACGCATCGCTAAAATCGCAGCTCAGGCGGGCATCGAAACGATGGTGCACTTGTCTGCCATTGGCGCAGATGAAGACGCAAAAAGCGAATATGCACAAACCAAGGCCTTGGGAGAAAAGGCGGTTTTGGCCCATATGCCAAATGCGTTGATTTTGCGCCCGTCGGTGATCTTTGGGCCAGAAGACGAGTTTTACAACGGCTTTGCCTCAATGTCTCGATTTGGTCCGGTGCTGCCCATCGTTGGCGGCGCAACCAAATTCCAGCCCGTCTATGTGGATGACGTTGCGCAGGCCGCTGTACAGGGCGTGCTGGGTCAGGCTTCGGGCACATACGAGCTTGGCGGTCCTGATGTACGCTCGTTGCGCGACATCGTGGGCGAAATGTTGTCAGAGATTCACCACCGCAAGCTGGTGATCAACCTGCCATTTTTTGTTGGGCGCATCATGGCCTTTGGTTTTGGACTGATGCAAAGCCTGACCTTCGGGCTGTTTTACAACTCGATCTTGACGGGCGACCAGCTGAAGCAATTGCGCAACGACAATGTTGTGTCGCCAGACGCACAGGGCTTGGCTGATTTGGGGATTACCCCAACGCCAACATCGGCAATTCTGCCGGGATACCTGTGGCGCTTCCGGCCTTCTGGGCAATTTGATGCGATCAAAGAGTCCGCTAAGAACCTAAACATCTAAGCGCTTAGCGGCCAAAAGATTTCCAAAAAGGCGGGCCAATTGGTCCGCCTTTTATGAATAGGCAATGGCTAGCAAGATTACCCCCAGAATGATCCGGTAGATCACATAGGGGGTGAAGCTTAGGGATTGCAGGAGGCGCATCATGAGCTTGAGGGCAAGCAAAGCGGATGCAAAGGCCAGCGCGGCGGCGATGGCAAGATCCAGTGCTTGATCAGCTGTAATGCTGAAACCATTCTCCATCAGCAGATAGCCACCGCTTGCCAGAATTGTGGGGATGCTCATCAGCATCGCCAATCGGGCGCTGCTTTCACGGTCATAGCCAAGGGCGCGCGCGCCGGTGATCGTTATCCCAGAGCGCGATGTGCCTGGAATAAGCGCGATCGCTTGCCAAAGGCCCATTATGGTTGCGTCTTTTAATGACCACTCTTTGGAATGCTTGGTGGTGGCCCCCCTTTGGTCCATCCACCATAAAACGATGCCAAACCCCAACATTGTCCAACCGATCACAGCGATCGAGCGCAGCATATCGTCGATGCCGCTGATGGCCAAAAACAGGCCAAATAGGATGGTAGGGATGGTTGCGATAGTCAGTAAAAATGCCAGACGTGAATCTGGATCAGAGATATTACCGCGCAGCATGCGCGGCGTTCCAGAGAGGGCGTTTTTCACGTCTGACCAAAAATATAGAATGACCGCTCCCAAAGTGCCGACGTGCACGGCGACGTCCAGCAACTGGCCTTGATCTTCAGCACCAATAACATTTGGCAGTAAGATAAGGTGACCCGACGAGGAGATGGGCAGAAATTCGGTAATGCCCTGTACAATTGCCAAAAGAATCAGGTGATAAAGCGCCATTTGAAATTCTCTATTTGTGTCAAAGCCCGTATAATGCAGGTGGAAAATAATGATAGAGTCTATATTGGTCCGATTCGGACTTTAATTCGGGTGGATTTCTATGGTTTTCTGCCCGCTTTTTGAGAAAAGCGACATTTAGGTCAGTCTTTATGACTTTTATACCTATTCTGCTTTGTTTACACAGACCAAACCTAAGATTTGCAGGAGGCAGCTGCTGTGGCAAAGCAACCAATGCTAAAATTTGTGTCAGTTGAACGGGATATGCCCGCAAAACGGGACGCTGATGAACGCAACCAAGACTTTGATGAAATTTACGCGGCGTTTGCAGAAACGAAAGCGCAAGAGCAAGCGAGTCGGTGTTCCCAATGTGGTGTGCCGTATTGTCAGTCTCATTGTCCGTTGCACAATAACATCCCAGATTGGCTGCGCCTCACGGCAACGGGCCGTTTGGAAGAAGCCTATGAAGTGTCTCAGGCAACCAACGCCTTCCCAGAGATCTGTGGTCGCATTTGTCCACAGGATCGGCTGTGTGAAGGTAACTGTGTGATCGAGCAATCCGGACACGGCACGGTGACCATCGGGACCGTTGAAAAATACATCACAGACACGGCTTGGGAAAAGGGCTGGGTCAAGCCCATCAAGCCTTTGTCCGAGCGCAAAGAAAGCGTTGGCATCATCGGTGCGGGCCCTGGCGGCTTAGCAGCGGCTGATTTCCTGCGTCGCGCGGGTGTTCAAGTGACTGTCTATGATCGTCATGACCGCGCCGGTGGTTTGCTGACCTACGGTATTCCCGGCTTTAAGTTGGAAAAAGACATTGTCATGCGTCGCAATGAACAGCTGGAAGCGGGTGGCGTTACCTTCAAGCTGAATTGCGCTATTGGCGAAGACATTTCGTTTGAAGACATTCGCAAAGCCCATGATGCCGTGATTATTGCCACAGGCGTTTATAAATCACGTGATTTGCAAGGCCCCGGTGCTGGTGCAAAGGGTATTGTGAAAGCACTGGATTATTTGACTGCGTCCAACCGTTTGAACTTTGGCGACACCGTGCCTGAATACGAAAGCGGCGAGTTGAACGCAGATGGCAAAAAGGTTGTGGTTATTGGCGGTGGCGACACGGCTATGGACTGCGTACGCACAGCCATCCGTCAGGGTGCTGAAAGTGTGAAGTGCCTGTATCGTCGTGACCGCGCCAATATGCCGGGTTCGCAGCGCGAAACCAAGAACGCCGAAGAAGAAGGTGTGGTCTTTGAATGGCTTGCGGCCCCCAAAGGCTTCACTGGTGACGAGGTGAGCGGTGTGATGGTTCAGCGCATGCGTCTGGGCCAGCCTGATGCCTCTGGTCGTCAGTCACCCGAAGTGATCGAAGGCGCCGATTATGTCGAAGACGCTGATCTGGTGATCAAAGCGCTTGGTTTTGAGCCGGAAGATCTGCAGACGCTTTGGGACCAGCCAGAATTGCCTGTCACCCGTTGGGGCACGGTCAAAGCTGAGTTTACCAGCGGTGCCACCGATTTGGATGGCGTTTATGCTGTTGGTGACATCGTGCGTGGCGCGTCTTTGGTGGTTTGGGCCATTCGCGATGGTCGGGATTGCGCCGAAGCGATCATGAAGCGCTTTGAGACGGTCAAAGGCATCGCTGCCGAGTGATTCAATGGGTCGCGAAACGTACAATTTGTACGTTTCGCCGCCTCAAACGTACAATTGGCCTGTTTGAAATCAGAACGTAACGCAAAATATCTGATGAAAAGCAACGGCATGAAGATTGACCTACCGAGTTAGGGAAGGGTTAAGACATGAAAAAAGTATACGACGAAAACTGGGTCCGCTCTGAAGAAGCAAAACGCCAGTATATGGCTGAAAACGGCCTTTATGACGAATCCGAAGAACACGCGTCTTGCGGTGTGGGCCTTGTGGTCTCTTTGGATGGCAAAAAAAGCCGCAAAGTGGTCGAAGCAGGTATTGATGCGCTGAAAGCCATTTGGCACCGCGGTGCGGTTGATGCGGATGGCAAGACCGGCGACGGTGCGGGTATCCACGTTCAGATCCCGGTCAAATTCATCTATGACCAAATCGAACGCACAGGTCATAAGCCACGCAAAGACGAATTGGTCGCTGTCGGTCAGGTCTTTTTGCCACGCACCAATTTCGGCGCGCAGGAAACCTGCCGTACCATCGTAGAAACTGAAATTCTGCGCATGGGCTATTTCATCTATGGCTGGCGCCACGTTCCCGTCGACATCACCTGCTTGGGTGAAAAGGCCAATGCAACACGCCCCGAGATCGAGCAGATTCTGATCTCGAACTCTAAAGGTGTGGACGAAGAAACCTTTGAGCGTGAGCTTTATGTGATCCGTCGTCGCATCGAAAAGGCCGCAGCGGCGGCTGGGGTTGGCGAACTGTATCTGGCGTCTTTGTCCTGCCGCTCGATCATCTATAAAGGCATGATGCTGGCAGAACAGGTTGCGGTATTTTACCCAGACCTGATGGATGAACGCTTTGAATCTGCCTTTGCGATTTATCATCAGCGTTACTCGACCAATACTTTCCCACAATGGTGGTTGGCGCAGCCATTCCGCATGTTGGCGCATAATGGCGAAATCAACACGCTGAAGGGCAACGTCAACTGGATGAAATCCCACGAGATCCGTATGGCCTCTGACTATTTCGGAGAGCTGGCGGACGACATTAAGCCGATCATTCCGGGCGGTGCATCGGATTCTGCGGCGCTTGATGGCGTGTTCGAAGTCTTTGTGCGTGCCGGGCGTTCTGCGCCGATGGCGAAAACCATGCTGGTGCCTGAAAGCTGGTCCAAACAGGCGGTTGAATTGCCGCAAAGTTGGATCGACATGTATTCCTATTGCAACTCTGTCATGGAGCCATGGGATGGCCCGGCGGCCTTGGCCATGACCGATGGTCGTTGGGTCTGTGCCGGTCTTGACCGCAACGGCCTGCGCCCCATGCGTTATGTTGTGACAGGCGAAGGTTTGCTGATTGCTGGCTCAGAAGCGGGCATGGTGCCAATTGACGAAGCCAAGGTTGTCGAAAAAGGCGCGCTTGGCCCTGGGCAGATGATTGCCGTCGATATGGCTGAAGGCAAACTGTATCACGATACAGAACTGAAAGATCGGCTGGCAAACGCGCGCCCTTATGGCGATTGGGTTGGTAAGATCCGCGATCTGGATACCGAGCTGAGAAGCGTAACTGAAAAGCCCCTGTTCACGGGCGAAGATTTGCGTCAGCGCCAGATTGCAGCTGGTTACACCATCGAAGAATTGGAACAAATTCTGGCACCGATGGCGGAAGATGCCAAAGAGGCGATTGCCTCGATGGGCGACGATACGCCAAGCGCGGTTCTGTCTAAGAAATACCGTCCGCTTAGCCATTTCTTCCGTCAAAACTTTAGCCAGGTGACAAACCCACCCATCGACAGCCTGCGCGAATATCGCGTGATGTCGCTGAAAACCCGGTTTGGCAATCTGAAAAACGTGCTGGACGAAGATGGCTCACAGACAGAGATTGTTCTGCTGAATAGCCCCTTCCTTGGCAACGCACAATTTGATGCATTGCTCAGTGCATTTGACGATACGGTCATTCGTATTGACTGTACCTTCCCGGCAAATGGCAAAGCTGGCGAATTGCGTGAGAATTTGCAGCGCATTCGTGCCGAAGCCGAAGACGCTGTGCGCTCTGGTGCGGGCCATATCATTCTAAGCGATAAAGCCCTAAGTGCGGATCGCGTTGCAATGCCGATGATCCTGGCGACAAGTGCGGTGCACAGCCATTTGACCCGCAAAGGTTTGCGGACCTTCAGCTCGCTCAGCGTGCAGTCTGCGGAATGTGTGGATCCACATTATTTCGCGGTTCTGATCGGCGCCGGTGCGACCGTCGTCAATGCCTATTTGGCCGAAGACAGTTTGGCGGATCGTATTCAGCGTGGCTTGTTAGACGTGGATCTGACCACAGCCGTGGCACGCTATCGCGAAGCCATTGACGCGGGTCTGCTGAAGATCATGGCCAAAATGGGCATCTCTGTGATCTCGTCTTATCGCGGTGGTTTGAACTTCGAGGCCGTTGGTCTGTCACGCGCGATGTGTGCCGAATACTTCCCGGGCATGACCTCACGGATTTCAGGTATTGGTGTCACTGGCATCCAAGCCAAAGCAGAGATCATTCACGCCAAAGGCTTTGCAGCACCAGAAACTGTGCTGCCGGTTGGCGGGTTTTACAAATCGCGGAAATCGGGCGAGTCGCACGCATGGGAAGCGCAATCCATGCACATGCTGCAAGCCGCCTGTGATCGCGCGTCATTTGAACTCTGGAAGCAGTACTCTGCAAAAATGCAGACCAACCCGCCGATTCATCTGCGTGACTTGTTGGACATCAAAGCGCTGGGTAAATCGGTGCCAATCGAAGAAGTCGAAAGCATCACGTCGATCCGTAAGCGGTTTGTGACGCCTGGCATGTCTTTGGGTGCTCTAAGCCCTGAAGCGCATAAGACGTTGAACGTTGCGATGAACCGTATTGGCGCAAAATCTGACTCGGGTGAGGGCGGTGAAGATCCGGCGCACTTTGTGCCAGAGCCTAATGGCGACAACCCATCTGCTAAGATCAAGCAGGTTGCATCGGGTCGTTTCGGTGTGACCGCTGAGTATCTGAACCAGTGTGAAGAGCTGGAAATCAAAGTCGCCCAGGGTGCGAAACCAGGTGAAGGTGGTCAGCTGCCTGGCATGAAGGTCACTGACCTGATTGCGCGTCTGCGTCACTCGACCAAGGGTGTGACATTGATTTCACCTCCGCCGCATCACGATATCTATTCGATCGAAGATCTGGCGCAATTGATTTATGATCTGAAACAGATCAACCCAACCGTCAAAGTCACTGTGAAACTGGTGGCTTCTTCGGGTGTGGGTACAATCGCTGCCGGCGTTGCAAAGGCCAAAGCTGACGTGATCCTGATTTCGGGTCACAACGGCGGCACAGGGGCCTCTCCAGCCACCTCGATCAAATATGCGGGTCTGCCATGGGAAATGGGCTTGACCGAAGCGCATCAGGTTCTGTCGATGAACAACCTGCGCGAACGTGTGACATTGCGGACCGACGGTGGTCTGCGCACCGGTCGTGACATTGTGATGGCTGCGATGCTGGGGGCCGAAGAATACGGCATCGGCACAGCGGCGCTGATCGCAATGGGCTGTATTATGGTTCGTCAGTGTCAGTCCAACACCTGCCCGGTCGGCGTCTGCACCCAGGACGAAGCCCTGCGCGACAAGTTCACTGGTAATGCGGATAAGGTTGTAAACCTGATCACATTCTACGCCCAAGAGGTGCGGGAAATCCTCGCATCCATTGGCGCGCGGTCTTTGGATGATGTCATTGGACGTGCAGATCTGTTGGCGCAGGTCTCTCGTGGCTCGGCACATCTTGATGATCTGGATCTTAACCCATTGTTGATCACCGTCGATGGGGCGTCTGACATCGTGTATAACCGCGACAAAGCGCGCAATGCGGTTCCAGACACTCTGGATGCAGAGATTGTTCGGGATGCTGCGCGCTTCTTGAAAGATGGCGAGAAAATGCAACTGTCCTATGCGGTGCAAAACACACATCGGACCGTCGGCACGCGCACTTCCAGCCACATTGTGCAAAACTTTGGCATGCGCAATAACCTGCAAGAAGACCATTTGACTGTAAAACTATCCGGTTCTGCGGGTCAGTCTTTGGGCGCGTTTGCAGCACCTGGCCTCAAGATTGAGGTGTCCGGTGATGCAAATGACTATGTGGGTAAAGGCCTGTCAGGCGGCACCGTTGTTGTGCGTCCGCAAATGTCCTCTCCGCTGGTTGCCGCGGACAATACGATCATCGGCAATACGGTGCTGTATGGTGCAACAGATGGACATCTGTTTGCAGCAGGCCGCGCTGGCGAACGGTTTGCGGTGCGTAACTCTGGTGCAAAGGTTGTCATCGAAGGCTGTGGCGCATGTGGTTGTGAATACATGACCGGTGGCGTTGCTGTTATCCTGGGCACAATCGGGGCGAACTTTGGTGCCGGTATGACCGGTGGCATGGCCTATCTTTATGATCCTGAGGGTGAAAGCGCGCCGTTGATGAACATGGAAACCTTGGTGACATGCCCGGTCACGGTTGCCCATTGGGAAGATCAACTGAAAGGTCTGGTCGAACGTCACCTTGCAGAAACTGGCTCGCAGAAAGCGGCGCTTATTCTGCAGCATTGGGATGTCGAGAAAGCCAACTTTGTGCAGGTCTGCCCAAAGGAAATGCTGAACAATTTGGCGCATCCATTGTCAGAAGAAGTAGCGGCCATTCCAGCGGAATAAATTACCTAGAATTCGAAGAGGGCCTCCGGTTGGGGGCCCTTTTTGCATCTGAAAACCCAATTGATTACCTGACCGCAGAGCGTGACAAGAATGTCGCTTTGGCAAAGCTTTGCCGTAAACGTTTTTGCGCCTAGTGTTGTGACAACAGCAAGGCAGGGCAGATGAAAACAGCGCAAAAACTTGGCCTCATAACTGCAGTATGCGGAGGGCTAATGCTGGGCCAAACTGCCCAATCGGGCACCTGTGGCTACAAGGATTGTTGGGGTGGCGTTGGCTTTGGGCCCAACGGTCAGGTCGGGGCGGCCTATGGACAATGGTCAGAACAAGAAGCTTTCAAAATGGTACAACGCGGCTGTGATTGGGGCTGTGAGCAGGTGAGAACTTTCAAAAACACCTGTGGGGCGATGGCAAAAGGGCAGAATGGAAAATGGAGCTGGGCCTACAATAAATCTCGCCGAGAGGCCGAAACGATGGCGATCAACATCTGCGCCGCGAATACCTATGATTGCAAATTGGTTGTTTGGGCCTGTTCACCGTAACGGGCAGGGGATCTAGACTGATTGCTTGCGCCGTTCCTGCCTGCGCTTTATTCCAGTGATAGGGGTTGGCGCAAAATAATGGCAAAACAAGCAGCTAAAAAGAAGAAAACAGGTAAAAAGGCGCAGCCCAAAGACAGTTGGGGTATGCGCCAGAAACGCCGTGTCCGGCGCTGGGCAATGCGCGCTACAATCTGGAGCATTTCTTTGTTCATTTTTGCCATATTGGCCTTTACGGTTTTCAACCCGCCCATAACCTGGACTATGTATTCGGAAAAAGCCCGGCTGGGGCACATAGATCACCAGTGGGTGCCCATGGAAGAGATTGCCCCGGTGATGCAACGCTCTGTTGTCGCCGCCGAGGACGCCAATTTCTGTGACCACTGGGGTTTTGATATGACCGCTATTCGCGCGGCACTGGAAGATGGCACCGGGCGTGGTGCTTCCACGCTCAGCCAGCAAGTTGTGAAAAACGTCTATCTTTGGCAAGGTCGCAGCTGGCTGCGCAAAGCACTGGAAGCAGGTATAACCCCGGTGGTAGAAATGGCCTGGAGCAAACGCAGAATACTGGAAGTCTATTTAAATATTGCGGAATTTGACGAGGGGGTTTTTGGTGTCGAAGCCGCGTCTCGTCATTATTTTGGTGTTGCCCCGGATGGTCTGAGCGCCAGTCAGGCCGCGCGTTTGGCGATGGTTCTGCCTGCCCCCAAAACCCGCTCTGCGCGGCGGCCCACTACCGGGCAAAGCAAACGCGCCAGTGCCATAATGGATGGGGCCGCCACCATTGCAAAAGACGGCAGAGCGCGCTGTTTTCAGTGAAACCTTGATCTTGGCGACGATAAGCCTGTTGAAACCTGCGTGGTATTTCGGCAATTAGGGAGAAGATTCCCTAACTTTGGTTGTTCGATGGCCCGCCTATTCCACGCCCCCCTATCGCCGTTTTGCCGTAAGGTGCGTTTGAGCCTTGCTGAGAAAAAGATCGAAGTTGATCTGGTCGAAGAGCGCTATTGGGAGCAGGATCCTGATTTCCTGCGGCGCAATCCGGCGGGCAAGGTGCCTGTGCTGAAGATTGACGGCAAGACCATGGCGGAAAGCGCGGCAATCTGTGAGTATTTGGAAGAGGCCTATCCTGATCCAGCGCTGTTGCCCAAATCGGCAGATGACCGCTATGAGGTCCGCCGGTTGGTCAGTTGGTTTGACGATAAGTTTCATCACCAGGTGACCAGCAAACTTCTGTATGAACGGGTGAACAAAAAGGTGCAGGGCAGCGGCTATCCTGACAGCACCAATGTGAAGGCTGGGGCCAAAGCGGTGAAATATCACCTGGACTATATGGCTTGGCTGCTGGATCAGCGCCGCTGGTTGGCAGGTGATCACATGTCGCTTGCCGATTTTGCTGCAGCCGCGCATTTGTCGGCGCTGGATTATATCAGTGATGTGGATTGGAACCGCTCGGATGTGGTGAAAGATTGGTATGCTAAGATAAAGTCGCGGCCTGCGTTCCGGTCGATCTTGGCAGATCAGGTGCCGGGCTTCCCGCCACCACCACATTATGCGGACCTGGATTTCTAAGAGTAAGGCAGGGGGCTGTCTGCCCCCTCTTTTCGGGAATTTGCCAATTCCCTTCAATTCACCCCCGAGGGTATTTGTTTCAAGAACAAGGAGCGGGATTTGGATTTGAAAGCGCGCTTGGTGGCTGAGGCTGAGGCGATTGGCTTTGATCTGTGTCGGATCTGTCGCCCAAATTCTGTGCCGCAAGTGCCCACAGATTTAGACGGGTTTTTGGCGCAGGGCTATCAAGGGCAAATGGGCTGGTTGGCAGAACGCAGCCATTGGAGATCTGACCCGGCAGCGCTGTGGCCAGAGGCCCGGTCTATTATCATGTTGGGTGAAAGCTATACCCCAGAGCATGATCCTTGTGCGGTGCATGGCATGGCAGATCGTGCGGCGATTTCTGTATATGCGCAGAACAAAGACTATCATGATTTGGTCAAAAAGCGCCTGAAGCGGTTGGCGCGGTGGCTGATTGCTGAAACCGGTGCCGAGACTGAAGTGAAGGTCTTTGTTGATACCGCGCCGGTGGCGGAAAAGCCTTTGGGGCAGGCCGCGGGCCTGGGCTGGCAAGGCAAGCACACCAATTTGGTCAGCCGCGATCTGGGATCTTGGTTTTTTATCGGCTCGGTGTTCACTACCTTTGATTTAGACGTAGATCCGCCCGAGATCGACCATTGCGGCTCTTGCCGGGCGTGTTTGGATGCCTGCCCAACCGGGGCCTTTCCGAACCCGCATCAAATTGATGCGCGGCGCTGCATATCTTATTTGACCATCGAACATCACGGTCCGGTGGACCCGGATCTGCGGAAGTTGCTTGGCAACCGAATTTACGGCTGTGATGATTGCCTAGCCGCATGTCCCTGGAACAAATTCGCCGTTGAAGCGCGCGAGATCCGCTATCATGCGCGCGACGCCCTGAAGGCCCCGACCTTGAAAGATCTGGTGGGGCTAGATGATCCCGCGTTTCGCAGCTTGTTTTCGGGCAGTCCAATCAAGCGTATTGGCCGCAATCGTTTTATCCGCAACGTGCTCTATGCCATTGGCAACTCTGGTCTGCCCGAACATTTGCCGCAGGTCGAAGCCTTGTTGCAGGACGCGGACGCAACTGTGGCGGATGCGGCTGGTTGGGCGCAGTCGCAGTTAAAAGCGCAGGCTTGAGAGAGAACCATGTGTTGGGCTGCGTGATCCTTTAGGCCAGAGTGCGGTCCTGTGGTTTTTCAGATCTTTGGCTTAGCTGTCGCGCCTTGGCAGGATCCAGTTATTGCGTGGGAAATGGCAGGTATAGCCGCCAATGTTCTTTTCCAAATAGTCCTGATGGACCTCTTCGGCCTGCCAAAAATCGCCGACGGGCACCACTTCGGTGACCACTTTGCCAGGCCATAATCCTGAGGCATCAACATCTGCGATGGTCTCAAGCGCCACATTCCTTTGGTCGGCATCCACGTAATAGATGGCTGATCGATACGCGCTGCCAACATCATTTCCTTGCCGGTTTGGCGTGGTTGGGTCGTGGATCTGAAAAAAGAATTCTAGAATGGCGCGATAGGTTGTCACATTTGGATCAAAGGTAATCTCGATCCCCTCGGCGTGGGTTCCGTGGTTGCGATAGGTGGCGTTGGGCACATCCCCACCGGTATAGCCAACACGGGTTGCAAGTATGCCGTTTTGCTTGCGGATAAGGTCTTGCATGCCCCAAAAACAGCCGCCTGCCAAAACCGCGCGCGCAGTCATGTCACCACCTCGACCTGATCAACATAGGCCCCATAGCCCTGGGCCTGCATGTCGTCGCGATGCACAAAGCGCAGGCTGGCAGAATTGATACAATACCGCAGCCCGCCCTGAGCGCGGGGCCCATCGGGAAACACATGCCCAAGATGGCTGTCGCCATGGGCAGAGCGCACCTCGGTGCGGATCATGCCATGCGTTGTGTCATGCACTTCGGTCACATGGGCGCTTTCGATCGGCTTGGTAAAGCTTGGCCAACCACAGCCAGAGTCATATTTGTCGGAACTTGCAAACAAGGGTTCACCTGACACCACATCCACATAGATCCCAGGCTCTTTGTTGCCCAACAGCTTGCCAGATCCCGGGCGTTCGGTGCCGTTTTCCTGCGTGACCCAATATTGTTCATCAGTCAGCTGGGCAATTGCGTCGGCATCTTTGTGATATGTGCTCACGAGGGTCTCCGTCTATTGGGTGTCTGTTCGCTAATTGGCAATATGCCTGATTTCGAACAGGTGTTTCAAGATGCTGACCCTGGCCTGCCCAATTGCGGCCACGGCGCGCTAGGCCATGGCTGCATTCAGGGCTTGATCCATCAGGGCTTTGATGGTCTTGCGTTTGGTATCGGCCACAATGCGCCCAAGTTCAGCATCGCCTTTCAGCGCAACCAAGGTGGAACGGCGCGGAATTTTCAGATCGCGCACAAGGTCAGAGCGACCATATTGATCCCAATCCACATCGATGAACACAATGTTCTTTTCATAGGCAGCATTTTTGTCTTTGAGACTCGCGATCACCCGCGCCTGAGCTTGGCAGGTGCTGCACCAGCTGGCTTTGAAATCCAAAAAGACCGTGTCACCGGCGGCCAGATGTTTGGCAACCAATCCCGGCGTGAAATTTGCGGTGGCTTGTGCGGCAAAAGGCACCGCAAGTGACGCAGTGGTGAGGGCAATAAATGAACGGCGGTTCATGATAAACTCCTTTACAGGGACACAGACAAATCAATCAGCCAAAACGGCAGGTGCTCCAGCAACCAGGCTTCGGCAATGTGGTGAAGACGAAAGAACAACATCAGGCCAACGGCCACGAAAACCACTCCCATCATCGGGCGGGCCTTGGCGGCGATTTTGCGCATCAGGGCTTGGCGACGCTGCAAGGCAGAGCGCGCGCCGTAGCCAAGACCTATGATCAGGGTTGAAACCCCAAACGCAAAAAACACCATGATCGCGGCGGCATAAGCCAGGCTTTGACCCTGAGAGGCCAGCGATATCGCCCCCCCTAGGGTTGGGCCGACACAGGGGCTCCAGACCGCGCCTAAAAGGATGCCGCCTAAAAATTGACCTCGCAGGGTGGCGCGGTCCAGCTGATCCATCTGGGCATCGGCCTGGCTGGCAAATCCTGCTGTCGCAGTGGTGAATGCTGTCGAGAAGCGCGGCACCAGCAACACCAATCCAAAGCCCACCATCAAAAGAGCACCGGCTTGCGAGATGTCGTCGACAGACAAGCCAATCGCATGGCCAAAGGCGGTAACCAGCAGGCCAAGGGCCACAAAGGACAGGCTGAGCCCGGCTGCAAGTGCCAGGGGCCCATGGCGGCTGGCCTGCAAAGCAGTGGCCAAAACAATGGGCAGAACCGGCAGGACGCAGGGGTTGATCAGGGTCAGCAAACCAGCGGCATATGCAAAGATAAGTTCCATGCGGGAAAGATGCCGTTTTTCAGATGTATTGTCAGCATCCCACAGCGCGGATCTGTTCAACATTGCGTGTGGTGGATGTGAGAATTGGTTGAAAGCGGGCAGGGGGCGCTGCCCCCTCGCAGAGAATGCTATTCTCTGCTCTCCCCCGGGGTATTTGGATCAAGCACAAATTGGTTTGGTTGTTTTTACCAAAATTGGCAGTTTTTAAGGGGCCAAAATCTGCATATCTGAAGGTAAATCAATGAGGTTTCTATGACTCCGCTGTTAAAAACACTGCCAAGCGTTTGTCCGCTGGACTGCCCAGATACCTGTAGTCTGAGTGTTCAGGTGAACGGTGACGAAATCCAGAAGCTGCGGGGTTCTAAAGCCAATGCCTATACCGATGGTGTGATCTGCAACAAGGTTGCGCGCAGCTATGTGGAATTTGTGCATGGGAAAAACCGGTTGCGCCACCCGTTAAAGCGCCAAGGTGATGGGTTTGTCAGGATTGGATGGGACGAGGCGCTGGATTTGGTACATGCAGGGTTTTCACAGGCCATTGATGCCTTTGGCCCCGAGTCGGTCTTGCCATTGAACTATGCAGGGCCGCATGGCGAATTGGCGGCGGCCTCTATGGACCGGCGGTTTTTTAACCGTTTGGGGGCGACAGAGCTTGATCGTGGCCCGCTCTGTGGTGGGGTGCGTGGGGCTGCCTACAACAGTCTTTATGGCAATGCGCCTGGCATGCCTCCGGCTCAGGCGATCCATAGTGACTTGATTTTGGTTTGGGGCAACAATGTCACGGTTTCAAATCTGCATTTCACACGGGTGATCAAAGCGGCGCGCGCGCAAGGCGCAAAGCTGGTGGTGATTGATCCAAAGCGCACCAAAATCGCCGCGCAGGCGGATCTGTTTTTGCAGCTAACCCCGGGCACAGATGTGGTGTTGGCCATGGCGGTTGCGGCCAAATTAGAGCAACGCAAGGCCTTGGATCAGGCGTTTGTGCAAAAATGGGTGTCTGGCGCGCCGCAGTATTTGGGTTCGGCGCGGCAATATGGACAAGCAGAGGTCGAGGCGCTTTGCAATATTGACAGGTCGGGTTTTGAGACATTGGTGGATTGGATCGCCGGTGCCCGCGCCATGGCAACAAGCATCGGCGTGGGTATTGAACGCAACCGTTCGGGTGGGGCAGGATTGCGCGCCGCCATGGCCTTGAACGCACTTATGGGTCAGCACGGGCGTCTGGGCGCGGGGATCATCGCCAAATCTGGTGGTCACGCCAAAAAGACCCCTGAAAGGTTACAGGCACCGCATTTGCGGCGAAAACCGGCGCGGTGTTTCAACATTCTGGACGTGTCGGACCGACTGTTGGATCGGGGGCTTGCGATGCCGGTGAAAGCGGTGATGATCTATAACCACAATCCGGTTGCCACCCATCCGGATCAGGGCAAGATGATCAAGGCGTTGTCGCAAAAAGATGTGTTTGTGGTGGGCAGTGATGTGGTGATGACAGACAGCATGGCGCTGTGTGATGTGATCTTGCCAGCGGCCAGCCATTTTGAGCATCACGAAATATTTGGGGCCTATGGTCAGAACTATGTGCAACGGGCCGCACCGGTCATTCCGCTGGTGGGGGAAGCCTTGCCCAACACCGAGATTTTCCGCCGTTTGGCAGCGCGTTTTGGCTTTGCCGAGCCGGACTTTCAGGACAGTGATTTGGCGTTGATGGATCAGGCTTTTGCAGATCTGGGACAGCGGCCAAGTGAACTTGATCTAGAGAGCGCCCTGCAAACCGGGGGCGATATGGGGCAGGACGCCATTCTGTGTGACACGATTGCGCCGCAAACGCCTTCGGGCAAGATCGACCTGTTCAGCGCCGATCTAGAGGCCCGTTTTGGGTGTGGATTGCCCACATATAGGGCACCGCAAGCCACATTGCCCTTGACGCTTGTGACCCCATCCTCTGACAAGCGCATCAATGCCACTTTTGGCGGTTGTGCGGCCTCAGACGGCCCAGAGGTGCTGGAAATGCATCCGTTAGATGCGGCGGCTCGCGGTCTGCAAGACGCACAGAAAGTCGCGGTCTACAATGCATTGGGGGAGGTGCATTTGCAGCTGCAAATCAGCGATGCGATGCAGCAGGGGGTGGTGTACAGCCCCAAAGGGTGCTGGCGCGCCACCAGCGACACGGCCATGACGGTGAATGCATTGATATCAACGGACAGCCGTTGTGATCTGATTGGTGGGGCGGCCTATAACGACACCTTTGTAGAGATTCGCGCCTGTTCCAGCTGAATTTGGTATGTGATACCTTGCCTTAGTGGACCCTTTGAGCAGACCATTCATGCCCGCAAACTCGCTGATCCTTGCCGTAGATCGTGCTTCAAAAACCCCGGTGTTTGAGCAGATCTGCATCGCCGTGCGGCGCAATGTGCAATCTGGAACCCTGCGTGCCGGGGCAAAATTGCCACCGACGCGCAGTTTTGCCAGCGAATTGGGGGTTTCGCGCTCTACGGTGGTGACGGCCTATGAGCAATTGGTGGCAGAAGGTTATATTCTGGGGCGGCGTGGCGCTGGCTATGTGGTTTGCAACACCGGCGATCTGGAACTTAGCAATGATAGCGCTGGGCCGCGCGCTACCACATCGAAAGCCTCGACGGCGCCCGAAGGTATTGTGCCGTTTTCCGCCGGAGAGCCAGACATGCGGCTTTTCCCGCATCGCGCCTGGGGGCGGACGGTTGCACGCCTGTACCGAAACACCCCCACAGGCCTTACCCGCGAAGAGTCGCTGTTGGGGCACCGGGGTCTGCGACAGGCCATAGCCGATCACATTGCAGAATGGCGCGGCGTGACGGCCCATTGGACACAGGTGATGATCACCGCCGGGGCCAGTGATGCCTTGGAACTGTGTCTGCGCAGTCTTGCACAGGCGGGCGACACAATTGCGGTTGAAGACCCTGGATATCGGCCTCTTAGGCACTTTATTGCAGATCGTGGTTTGCAGCTTAATTTTATGACATCCGATGCAGAGGGGGCATTGCTGCCCGAGGGTCAGGCCAGGGCGGCAATCTTAACGCCGTCACATCAATATCCATTGGGCGGGGCCATGTCTTTGCAGCGGCGTCAGGCGTTTCTGAGTTGGGCAACGACAGAAGACAGGTGGCTGATCGAAGATGACTATGACAGCGAGTTCCGCTTTGCAGGGCGTCCAATACCCGCGTTGGCAGGCTTTGATGGGCTGAAACGCGCGATCTATATCGGTAGTTTTTCCAAGATTTTCTCTAATGAATTGCGCATGGGTTATGTTGTGGTGCCCGAGCAATTGCAAAACAGTTTCACCAAAACACTGCGCCGATTTGGTCGCAAAGCCAGCCAAATGCCGCAAGCACCGCTTGCCGACTTTATGCAGTCTGGTGAGTTCTATCGTCATTTGCGTCGCGTTCGGCGGATTTATGGCAAGCGCCGCGGGTTTATATTAGACGCTTTGCAGCATCAGTTTCAGGACGCAGGCTGGTTCACAGATCATCAGGCGGGCATGCAAATTGCCTTTCATCTGAACATTGAATTGCCAGATACGAATGTGGCCACAGCCGCGCGGGCGGCAGGTCTGGATGTGCAGGCCCTATCAGAGTTTTGTGTCGGTCCGGCAAGTTGCAATGGCATTCTTCTGGGCTATTGCGGCTTTGATGAGACAGAGCTGGGCAATGCATTATTGACACTGCGACGGGTGATAGATGCGCAAAAAGAAAGGGCCGCCATTGGCGACCCCTTCCGAAATACAGATCAAAAATCTGATTAGCCGTTCACGCTGTCTTTCAACGCTTTGGCGATTGTCATTTTCACGACTTTATCAGCTTCTTTTTTGATTTGCTCGCCAGTTGCCGGATTGCGCACCATACGCTCAGGACGTTCGCGGCAATAGATTTTGCCTACGCCTGGCAAGGTCACTGCGCCACCTGCCGACACTTCGCGAGTGATCAGCGCACATACTGCGTCCAGGGAAGCACCAGCGGTTTTCTTGTCGGCGCCCAGTTCCTCGGCCAGAGCGGCAACGAGTTGGGTCTTGGTCATCGGCTTTGCCATTAATTGGTTCTCCTTGTCTTGCCCGTTATTTTTTGGGCCTCATGCGCGGCATTTAACGGAAATTAAAAGGCGATGACAACGAATTGCTGCATGCAAATGCGCAAAATGTGCATTTTTCGCCTGTACTGCGGGTTTATAGGAACGCCGTTTCGTCAAATGATCGCAATTTGCGTGAATGCAGGCGTTCAAGCGGCATATCGCGCAGCGACTCCATGGCCCGAATTCCAATCATCAAGTGGCGCGCAACCTGAGTTTTATAGAAAGCAGAGGCCATGCCCGGCAGCTTTAGCTCGCCATGCAGAGGTTTGTCTGACACGCACAAAAGCGTGCCATAGGGCACACGGAACCGATAACCATTTGCTGCGATGGTGGCGCTTTCCATATCTAGGGCGACCGCGCGCGATTGCGAAAGGCGCTGCACGGGTCCCGCATGTTCGCGCAATTCCCAATTGCGGTTGTCAATTGTGGCCACGGTGCCGGTGCGCATCACCCGTTTCAATTCGAAATCTTCCAGCTTGGTGACATCCGCAACAGCACGTTCCAAGGCAATTTGAATTTCTGCCAGTGCCGGGATTGGCACCCAGACCGGCAGATCATCATCCAGCACATGGTCTTCGCGCAGATAGGCATGCGCCAGCACAAAGTCGCCAAGGCTTTGCGAATTGCGCAGGCCCGCGCAATGCCCAACCATCAGCCAGGCATGCGGGCGCAATACCGCAATATGATCTGTGGCGGTTTTCGCATTCGATGGTCCCACACCGATGTTCACCAAAGTGATCCCGGACCCGTCTTTGCGAGTCAGGTGATAGGTCGGCATCTGAGGTTGCTTTTCCACCGCAGGAATTTTGGTGGCGGCATCCGTGATCTCGACATTGCCGGTCGAAACAAAACTGACATAGCCATTCTTTGGGTCTGCCAGCATTTCACGGGCATAGGCCTCAAATTCAGCGACATAGAATTGGTAGTTGGTGAACAGCACGTGGTTTTGGAAATGCTCTGGGTTGGTGGCGGTGTAATGCGCCAGACGGGCCAGCGAATAATCAACCCGTTGGGCTGAAAACGGGGCTAAAGGCTTTGCCCCACCCTCGGGCGTGATCGCCACACCATTCACAATGTCATCATTGGTTGTCGACAAATCCGGCACGTCAAAAATATCACGCAATGTGAAATCCGCAGCCCCTTCTTGCGGCACGGTGATCGAGTCATCATTGGCCACAGCGAAATGCACCGGAATGGGGGTGCTTGATGCGCCGACCACCACCGGAACCTTGTGGTTTTCCAGCAGCAATTCGATTTGCTGTTCCAAGTAATTGCGAAACAGATCGGGCCGGGTGATTGTGGCCGCATAGGTGCCGGGCTCTGCCACATGCCCAAACGACAGACGGCTGTCCACCTGGGCAAAACTGGTGGTGGTGATGCGCAGCTCTGGATAATGCGCCCGAATGCGCTGCCCTTTTGGGCCATTTGCCAAGGCATCTACAAATTCTTTGCACAGGTATTTTGTGGCGGTTTCATATAGTTCACACAGTCGGTTCACTGCCTGTTTGGCATTGGTGAAAGATTCAGGGGCGGGGACTGCCGTTGTCGCAACGGGAATTTCAATAGGGGTCATTTGGAGGCCTGTAATACGGTCGTCATTTCAAACTTTGTTACGTCTACCAGCCCAAGGTCCGAAATTCTCAGTTCCGGGATCACCACCAAAGCCAGCAATGAATGTTGCATATATGCATTGTTCAGCGTGCAGCCACAGATTTCCATGGCCTGCATCATTTTCTGCGCTTGGCCAGCAACGTCGGGGGCGGGTTGATCTGACATCAATCCTGCAATGGGCAGTTTGATCAATGCAATTTCCTGCCCGTCCTTGAACACCGTCACACCACCGCCAACCTCACCAAGCCGATTGGCGGCGCGCGCCATGTCTTCTTTGTGGGTGCCAACCACGATCATGTGATGACTGTCATGCGCAACAGTCGAGGCCATCGCCATGCGCCCGGCATAGGCAAACCCGCTGACAAAGGCGTTGGTTGTATGGCCCAGACCCTTATGGCGTTCCACCAAAGCGATCTGACAGACGTCATTTGCAACGTCCATTTCAACCAAATCATCCTGTACACCCAGCTTGGCTGTCAGCGCCTTGGTCGGGGCCTGATTTTCAATCACGCCGATCACATTGGCAATCACGCTGCTGGCCCCCTTGGGTGCCGAAATATCAAAGTCACTGGCAGTTCGGTTTGGGCCCAAATTCACGGTTTGCCGTGCATGGTCGGGCCAGTCATAATGCGGGCAATCCACAAGACACACACCGCCTTTCGCGACAGTTTTGCCGCGTGCTATGACATGTTCAATAGGCAGGGTTATCAGATCACTGGTCAGAATGATGTCAGCGCGTCGTCCCGGCGCAATAGAGCCCAATTCACGTTCCAAGCCAAAATGCGTGGCCGTGTTGATCGTCGCCATTTGCAATGCAACCAAAGGATCGCAGCCGCAGTCTATGGCATGGCGCACCACGCGGTTCATATGGCCGTCGTTGACCAAAGTGCCAGAATGGCAATCATCAGTGCAAAGAATGAAATTGCGCGGGTCCAAGCCTTTTTCGGTGATGGCGGTGATCTGGCTTTCAACGTCATACCAGGCTGATCCCAAACGCATCATCGACCGCATACCCTGGCGCACCCGCGCAATTGCGTCGGCTTCGCAGGTGCCCTCGTGATCATCGGCGGGGCCACCCGCCACATAAGCATGAAAATTTGCCCCCAAATCAGGCGAGGCATAATGCCCGCCCACGGTTTTGCCAGCATTCTGGGTGGCGGCGATTTCAGCCAGCATTTGCGGATCGGCTTGCGCAACACCTGGAAAATTCATCATTTCACCCAGACCGATGATTCCGGGCCATTGCATCGCCTCGGTGACATCCGCAGCCGAGATTTCAAAGCCGGTGGTTTCCAGCCCCGGCGCGCTGGGCGCACAACTTGGCATCTGGGTGAACACATTAATCGGCTGCATCAAAGCCTCATCATGCATCATACGCACACCGGCCAGCCCCAATACATTGGCAATCTCATGCGGGTCGGTGAACATGCTGGTGGTGCCATGCGGGATCACGGCTCGGGTGAATTCCGCCGGGGTCAGCATGCCGCTTTCAATATGCATATGCGCATCACACAGGCCGGGCAGCATAAAGCGACCCTTTGCCTCGATCACCTTGGTCTCGGGCCCTAGGCAATGGCTGGCATCTGGCCCAACAAAGGCGATACGGCCCTCGGCTATGGCGATGTCATGCCCGGCAAGAACCTCTCGGCTGTGTACATTCACCCATTGGCCATTGCGTATGATCAAGTCAGCAGCTGCGCGCCCTACAGCTGTGTTGACCAGGCGGGGGGCGCATTCGGCCCAGGGTTTTATAGTTGTCCGCTCCATGTCCCAAGGTGGCACGATGCTGGGCATTGATCAAGCGGACCTCGCGTGAAGCTTTTGCAAAGGCTGTTTTAGATATGCCGCAGGGCTGCGACAGGACCAAAGATGTTCTATATTGCAGATATGATTGATTTTAGGGATTAAATCGGGTCTGCTGTTGAAAATTATTGCCTAACCGGAGCACCTAATGCTGCCCATTGATATCCTATTGACCTTTGCTCTGGCGACCTTGTTGCTGGGCCTTGCCCCCGGACCAGACAATGTTTTTGTGCTTATGCAATCTGCGTTGCATGGGGCCGTTTCAGGCCTGTTTGTGGTTTTTGGCCTCTGCACTGGCTTGCTGTTTCATTCCGCGGCGGTGGCTTTGGGCTTGGCCGCGCTTATCCAAGCCAGCACGCTGGCCTTTACCGTGATCAAATTCGCAGGGGCCGCCTATTTGGTCTATCTGGCTTTTCAGGCCTTTCGCGCCGCGCCCCAAGATTTGCAAAACAAATCTCCGTCGCTGTCGGGTTGGGCGTTGTATCGGCGCGGTGTCATTATGAACATCACTAACCCTAAGGTCGCCTTGTTTTTTCTGGCGTTGTTTCCGCAGTTCACCGATCCGGCGCTGGGCAATATGTCGGGGCAGATTGCGGTACTGGGCGGGGTTTTTATTTGTGTGACGCTGTTGGTTTTTGGCAGCGTGGCGCTTGTAGCCGGGGGGCTTAGTCAAAGGTTGATGCGCGCGCCCAAAATGCAAGTCATTATGAACAGGCTGGCTGGCGCGGTGTTTATTGGACTGGCCGCCAAGATTGCCACAAGTCAGCGCTAAGCGTCCACCAGGCACGCCGATCGCTACAGCGCGCGGGCCTGCGCCTGCTGGAGTCTGGGATATGAGTATTTTGGGAAAAGTGAAGCCATGGGCTTGCAAGTTTCAGGCCGGATGCGCAGTTTGGCCGCATGAAAAATACATTGCTTTCTCTGGGCCACGGATTTTCCGCGCAAGCTTTGGCGGCGCGCTTGGTGCCGCAGGGCTGGCGGGTGATTGGCACGACCCGCAAGTCTGATAAATTGGCAGAGTTGGCCGCCGCCGGGGTCGAACCTGTGCTGTGGCCGTGCGATCTGACGCCTGTTCTAAAAGGTGTCACGCATATACTGACATCTGCGGGACCAGACACCCAGGGTGATCCGATTTTGCGCGCGGCGCGCCCAGCGATTGAAGCCGTCAAAGGCCAAGTGCGTTGGGTGGGGTATTTGTCCACCACCGGGGTTTATGGCGATCACGATGGCGGCTGGGTGGATGAAACCTCGGCGCTTGATCCGGCAACCGAGCGTGGAAAGCGGCGGGTGTTGGCGGAAAGGCAATGGTTAGAGATTTCGGATTTGCCTGTGCATGTGTTTCGGCTTGCGGGCATTTATGGCCCGGGACGTGGCCCCTTTGCCAAGCTGCGCAAAGGTATCGCCCAGCGGGTGATCAAGAAAAATCAGGTGTTCAGCCGCATACATGTGGACGACATTGCCCAGGTTTTAGAGGCCTCGATGGCGCGGCCCAATCCGGGGCGGATCTACAATGTTTGTGATGACGACCCGCAACCACCTGAAGTGGTGATTGAATATGCCGCCAAATTGCTGGGCATGCCGCCGCCGCCTGCTGTCGCCTTTGAAGATGCAAAGATGAGCCCGATGGCGCGGACCTTTTATTCGGACAGCAAGCGCGTGCGCAACGACCGTATCAAGGATGAACTGGGCGTGCGCTTAAAATACCCGACATTCAAAGCGACTTTGGATGCGATGCTGGCGCAAGAGCGCTCTGAGGCGGGTTAAGCCGGGGTCTCCCCCCGGATCCCCTGCATAATTTGGACAAATGAACCTAGGCTGATTTGCTGCCGATCTGGGCAATGCCCAGGGTCTCAAGCACCTTGGCCTCGATATGTTCGGCATTCATGGCGGCGGTGGCATACATGTCGCTGGGGCTGGATTGATCAATAAAGGTATCCGGCAATACCATAGAGCGATATTTGAGACCGCGATCAAACACCGCGTTATCCGCCAGCAATTGTGCCACATGCGCACCAAAGCCACCAATCGCGCCTTCTTCGATGGTGATCAGCGCTTCGTGGTTTTGCGCCAAATCCAAGATCAACGCTTGGTCCAAAGGCTTGGCAAAACGTGCATCTGCAATGGTGGGTTTGATGCCCCGGGCGGCCAATGCATCCGCGGCTTTTTTAACCTCTTCCAGCCGGGTGCCAAAGGACAAGAGCGCAATGCGCTCGCCCGCCTGAATGAGGCGACCCTTGCCAATTGGTAAGACTTCGCCGGTTTCTGGCATGTCAACGCCAACGCCTTCGCCGCGAGGATAGCGGAACGCAATTGGCCCGTCCTCATAGGCGGCAGCGGTGGCCACCATATGTTTCAATTCAGCCTCGTCAGCCGCGGCCATGACCACCATGCCGGGCAGATTGGCCATAAAGGCGATGTCAAAGCTGCCCGCGTGGGTGGCCCCGTCGGCCCCGACCAATCCGGCGCGATCAATGGCAAAGCGCACCGGTAACCGCTGAATGGCCACATCATGCACAACCTGATCATAGCCTCGTTGCAAAAAGGTGGAATACATGGCGCAGAATGGCTTCATACCGCCCGCGGCCAGGGCCGCACAAAAGGTCACGCCATGTTGCTCGGCAATCGCCACGTCAAAGCAGCGGCTGGGATAGCGTTCGGCAAATAGGTTCAGACCGGTGCCATCTGGCATCGCGGCGGTCACCGCAACGATCTTGTCGTCCTCTGCTGCCAACTCTGTCAGGGTTTGGCCAAAAACCGAGGTATAGCTGGGCGCATTGGACGGCGATTTCTTTTGCTTGCCGGTCAGCACGTCAAACTTTGCTGTCGCATGGCCCTTGTCGCGGGCGTTTTCGGCAGGGGCATAGCCCTTGCCCTTTTGCGTCACGATGTGCAGCAATACCGGACCCGTGGCGCGATCATGCATCGTGCGCAAGACTGGCAGCAATTGCTCCATGTCATGGCCATCAATTGGCCCAACATAGCTAAAGCCCAATTCTTCAAACAGCGTGCCACCCAGGGTCATGCCTTTCAGCATTTCCTTGGCGCGCTTGGCCCCTTCGCGGAAAGGTTCCGGCAACAGGGAAACCGCCCCTTTGGCTGCGGCTTTCAATTCTTGATAGGGCTCACCCGCATACAGCCGAGACAGATATGAGGACATGGCCCCGACCGGTGGCGCAATCGACATGTCATTGTCATTGAGCACCACAAAAAGACGGCGGTTCAGGTGGCCCGCGTTATTCATCGCCTCATAGGCCATGCCGGCGCTGATCGAGCCATCGCCGATGACCGCAATCGCGTCGCCCAACCCGCCATCACAGCTGCCCCCCAGATCGCGGGCAACCGCAAAACCAAGTGCGGCTGAGATCGAGGTGGAACTATGCGCCGCCCCAAAGGGGTCAAATACCGATTCAGAGCGTTTGGTGAAACCAGACAGCCCGTCTTTCATGCGCAATGTGCGAATGCGATCGCGGCGGCCGGTCAAAATTTTATGCGGGTAACATTGGTGGCCAACGTCCCAAATGACCTTATCGCGCGGCGTGTCAAAAACCGCATGCAAAGCCACGGTCAATTCGACAACCCCGAGTCCGGCCCCAAGATGTCCACCCGTTTCTGACACGGCAGATACCGTTTCTGCGCGCAGTTCATGCGCCAATTGCGTCAGTTCAGCATCGCTGAATTGCTTCAGGTCTTCGGGCTTGTTCACCCTGTCCAATAGCGGCGTATCAGGTCTGGCAGACATGGCTGGGCCTTTTCTTAACTTTCCCGCGCAATAACGAAGCGTGCGAGGTCCCGCAAGGTGTCAGCATCTGTGCCATAGGACTCAAGCGCGGCGCAACTGTCTTCAATCAGGTCTCGGGCGCGGGTTTTGGCGGCGTCCATACCCAACAGCGATACAAATGTGGCCTTGCCGGCCGCAGTATCTTTGCCAAGGGTTTTGCCAACCTTGTCGACGTCCCCTTCAATATCAAGGATATCGTCCCAGATTTGAAAGGCCAGACCCAAACCATCGGCATAGCGCGCAAGGGGCCGCGTTTCGGCCTGCGCCATCCGTGCCCCACATTGTGCAGACCAGCCAAACAATGCGCCGGTTTTGCCTGCTTGCAAGGTGATGATTTCCTCAAGTGTCAAAGGCGCGGCGGCGGTTTCTGCGGCCATATCCAAGGCTTGGCCCAAAACCATGCCCTGCGCCCCTGCGGCTTTGGCAAAAGTAAGCGCCAGTTCGGCCCGGACCTCAGCACTGGGGCTGCAGTCGGGGTGAGCAACCATTTCAAACGCCAATGTGTGCAGCGCATCGCCGGCCAAAACCGCAGTGGCATAGTCCCACTTTACGTGCACTGTGGGCAAACCGCGACGCATGTCGTCATCATCCATGCAGGGCAAATCATCATGCGCCAAGGAATAAGCATGCATTGCTTCGATTGCCGCGGCGGGCCAAATGGCCTGCGATGGGTCGATACCGTGCAGCCGTGCGCTTTCCATCACCAAAAAGGCGCGCAATCTTTTGCCGCCCTGGCTGGCATAGCGCATCGCCTCAATGACAGGCAGGTTTCCCATCGGGGCCATCACGGCATCCAGATGCGCCTGCACATGAGCGGCGGTTTCTGCCAATCGCTGTTTGAACACAATTATTGCCCTTCGACAGGCTTTAGACCATTGGGCTGACCCTTGCCATCCAACGTGATGGCGGCAACCTTTTCTTCGGCTTCCTTCAGCTTGGCTTCGCAGCGCGCCTTCAGGTCGGCCCCGCGTTCATAAAGTTTGATGGAATCATCAAGGGCAACATCGCCGCGTTCCAGTTTGCCAACGACCTGCTCAAGCTCAGCCATGGCCTGCTCAAAGCTCAGTTCTGCAACGGGTGTATCGCTCATGCGCTTTTCTCCATCAAAACACCAACATGGGCGGCAACCGACTCCGCCAAGGCCCTCAGATCATATCCGCCTTCCAAAGTCGAGACGAGACGCCCCCCACAATGAACAGACGCCAGGTCACAAAGCTTTTCGGTCAACCAAGCAAAATCCTCGGTCTGCCAATGAAGCTGCGCCAATGGGTCAGCAGCATGGGCGTCAAACCCGGCTGAAACCAAGATTAATTCTGGCCTATACCGATCAATGGCGGGTAAAATCTCACGCCTATAGATGTTGCGCATATGCGTGCCATCCGACTGCGGCGGCAATGGGAAATTCCAGATATTATTGTGGCCGCCCGTCTCATGGGGCTGGCCGCTGCCCGGCCACAAAGGGCTTTGGTGACTGGAAAAAAACTGCGCGTGTGGCTCATCCCAAAGCAAGGCCTGGGTGCCATTGCCATGGTGCACGTCAAAGTCAACCACAGCAACCCGTGTCAGCCCATGGCGCTTGATCGCATGGCGCGCGGCAATGGCGATATTGCCAAACAAGCAGAACCCCATCGGTGTGGTTTGCTCTGCATGGTGGCCGGGGGGGCGCGTCGCCACAAAGGCATTTGTCGCAACACCCGCCAGCACCGCATCCACCGCGGCAACATTGGCCCCAACAGCGCGGCGCGCGGCCATCAAAGACCCAGGCGACATATGGGTGTCACCATCCAAAGCCCGATGGCCCTGATCTGGCACCGCGCTTGTGATCAAATCCAAATGGCTTTGCGGATGGCAAAGCAGAATGTCTTTATCTGTACATGCGGGTGCCGCGCGCCGATCAAGCCCTTCAAATGTCGCCAAAGCGTTTGCGATATGGTCCAGCCGCGCGACTTGCTCTGGGTGACCCGCCGGTGTGACATGGGCCAAACAATCGGCATGGGTGTATAATAAAGTTGTCATACCCTATACCAAAACCGAATTACCCGATGGCTTGCAAGGTTCTATTGCACCATTTCTGCCCGCGCGCAGTAATATGCATACCGCTGCCACTACAGGTAACCCTGCATTGTTCTTGATCCAAATACCCAAAAAGGCCGCGGCAAGCGACGTCGTCGCTAGTCTGGCGCCAACATATAGCCTGCCCCGCGCACGGTTTGCAGATAGCGTGGCTGCTTGGGGTCGCTTTCGATCTTGCGCCGCAGGCGGGTGATCTGCACATCTACCGCGCGTTCCTGCGCCTGGCCGCGATCGCGTCCCAATTCTTCGACCAATTTGCTGCGACTGATAGGCTCTGCCGGGGTGGCCGAAAAGATCTTCATCAATTGGCTTTCCGTGGCTGTCAGCCGCACCAGGTCATCGCCCTGCCACATCTCTCCGCGTTCAATGTCATAGCGAATAGGTCCCAATTTTAACATTTTCGGTGCGGTATCAGCCGCATCGCTTTCAGGCACCCGCCGCAAAATCGCGTTGATACGCAGCAACAGCTCTTTGGGTTCAAATGGCTTGGCCAGATAATCATCTGCCCCGGCTTCCAACCCCGCAATACGGTCTTCGGTCTCGCCTTTGGCGGTCAAAAGCATGATCGGCGTGGTCGAGGTTTGGCGGATCGCGCGGGTCAGATCGATGCCGTCTTCGCCGGGCATCATCACGTCCAAAACGATCATATCAAAATCAAGCCCAGCCAAAATGCGGCGCGCATGGGCGGCGTCGCGTGCGGCAGAGACCAGGAAACCATTGCGGATCAGAAACTTTTGCAGCAATCTGCGGATGCGCTCATCGTCATCAACGATCAAGAGATGGGGTTGCAAATCCATTAGGTTTTTGTCCCGCGCAGCGCCGCGTTTCGACGCCGCATTTCCGTGTCCATCATGGCTTCCAGCACCCGCCGAAATCCTGCCACGGCTTCTGGGCCAGCGTCGCGATAGGCCGCGCGCATGCGCGTGCGTTGCGCATCAGACAGGCGGGCTTCTAACCGGGTGCCTTCTTCGGTCAAAAACAAATTGCGTTCGCGTTTGTCGATCTTACCAACCCGGCTTTCAACCAGCCCATCCTCGATCAACGTGCGCAAGACCCGGTTAAGCGACTGTTTGGTCACCCCCAGAATTTCCAACAGATTGGTCACCGTTGTGCCTGGTGCGCGGTTGATAAAATGCACCGCCCGGTGATGCGCGCGCCCATAGGCCATTGTGGCAAGGATGCGATCTGGTTCAGAGGTCAGCCCACGATAGGCAAAATACATCCCCTCGATCCCCTGCCGAATCTGCTCGTCTGTCAGAAAAAGCAGGCTTTCACTGCCGTGGGTGTCGCCCATCTTGTTATTTCCAGTCAATAAATCCCTCGTACCGGGTCTACACTAAGTCAGCCTTGTTGACACTCCAAGGGTGAATTGGTAGCGAAACACAGTTTTTGCGTAATATTATGCCCGAAACGGTCGTAAGCCGCGCAACATATGACATTTAGAAAAACGAAAAGGGATGCACTATGGCGGGCGCATATGATGATCGCGACGGCAAAATCTGGCTTGATGGCAAATTGGTCGAATGGCGGGATGCAAATGTGCATATCCTCTCCCACGCATTGCATTACGCAAGTTCGGTCTTTGAGGGCGAGCGGGCCTATAACGGCAAAATCTTCAAAAGCGAGCAGCATTCCGAGCGGCTTTTGAAATCTGGCGAACTGCTGGATTTGCCAATCCCCTACACAATTGCAGAAATCGAAAAAGCCAAATACGAAGCGCTAGAAGCCAATGGGTTGACCGACGCCTATGTGCGCGTTGTGGCCTGGCGCGGTGCGGGTGAAGATATGGGCGTGGCCTCTTCTAAAAACCCAGTGCGCATGGCGGTGGCCGTCTGGGAATGGGGGGCCTATTATGGCGACGCCAAGATGAAGGGCGCAAAGCTCGACATCGCGAAATGGAAGCGCCCAAGCCCTGAAACCATCCCAACGGCGGCCAAAGCAGCAGGTCTGTACATGATCTGCACCATGTCCAAACATCAGGCCGAAGCCAAAGGCTGCTCTGACGCCTTGTTTATGGATTACCGCGGCTACGTTGCCGAGGCGACAGGCGCCAACGTGTTTTTTGTCAAAGACGGCGAAGTCCATACACCCATTCCGGATGCAATCCTGAACGGTATCACACGTCAGACCATCATCCAGATGCTGAAAGACAAGGGTATCAAAGTCACCGAGCGCCATATTCTGCCGGAAGAGCTGGCGGAGTTTGAGCAATGCTGGCTGACCGGCACCGCCGCCGAAGTTACCCCAGTGGGTCAAATCGGTGATTATACCTTCGAAGTGGGCAACATCACCCGCGATGTGGCCGAAAGCTACGAAGCGCTGGTACGTCGCTAAAAGGTCAAAAGCATTTAAAGAACGCGGAGCTTTGCCTCCGCGTTCTTTTTTGGCTAAGGCAATCTCAAGCAGCAGCTTACCGCGTTGCCCAGATTATCCCGTTGTTACCCTTGCGGCGTCATATTCGGGCGGGCTTTGCCGCGTTTCAATCCCAGTTGTCGTTCGCGCCAGATGATCAGGATGCCGGCGGCAATGACCAAGCCAGACCCGGCCAAGGTCACGTTTGTTGGCACTTCGCCAAAGACGAAAAAACCCAACGAAATCGCAAAAATCATCGAGACATAGTCAAAAGGGGCCAGCAGCCCGGCCTCGGCAAAACGATAGCTTGAGGTCAGGAAAATCTGCGCAATGCCGCCAACCAATCCTGCCGAAATAAGAAAGATAAATTCCTGTGTTGTCGGAACCACCCAGCCAAGGGGAATTGTCAGCAGCGACAGGCCGGTTGCCGTCATTGCAAAATAAAACACAATCGCCGAGGTTTGCTCTGTTTGCACCATGCGGCGAATGTGGATCTGTGCCAGCGCGCGCAGAACCGCTGATCCCAATGTCAGCATGGCTCCCAGCAGCAACACAGTTTCCGCACCGCCGCTGCTGAAAATTGTGAGGCGTGGGTACAAAATTATACCTACGCCGACCATGCCAACCGCCAGGGCAGACAATCTAAACAAGCGGACTTTTTCGCCCAAAAACAGCGCGGCAAAAATCACGACCAGCAAGGGCGATGTAAAACCAATCGCAGTGACTTCGGGAAAAGGCAGAATTCCAAGCCCCGCAAAGCCAAGCGCCATGGCAGATGTGCCAATCAGTCCGCGCCAAAAATGCACCATGGGTTTTGTCACCTTCAAGCCGCTGCGCAGCTCTTGGCGAAACATCAACCAGATAATGATCACCGGTAACGAGCAAAATGACCGAAAGAATACAGCTTCCCAGGGCGGCACATGCGGTGCCGAAGCCTTGACCAACGAGGCCATGATTGAAAACAAAAAGAGCGCAAAAATCTTTAGTAAAATGCCGCGGGTCGGGTTCATCAGGGGCTCGCTTCTTTGTCGGCGAAAGCAATCTGCGTTACTGCGCAGCAGGTTTCCACGCTTTGTCGCACGGGATCACCAATTTGCGCAACCACTAGCACCAAAGACAGGCCTTTCAGCAGGTTTGGCTATTCAGCGGCCTTTGCATCGCCCCATTTCAATAGATCAGACCAATGATCGGGCAGTTCCGTGTCCATTTCCTTGGACAATTGCACCAAATAGGCCAACATCAAACGCGCCCGTTTGCGGGCGATCTTGCGGCCCTTAGCAGTCAACATCTCATTGGGCAATTGCAGCAGCTTTAGATGCCAATGATCGATGGACCAAAGTTGGTCATCCAAAGGGCGATCCGCGGCAAACGGATCGTTGGGGTCAGCCAAGGCCCGCCCCATCGACGCGCCAACCATAAAGGTGCGCGCGATACCAATTGCCCCCAAAGCATCCAGCCGGTCCGCGTCCCGCAAAATTTCAGCCTCGGGGCTTTTTGGGGGGATGCCAGCCGAATAGCTATGGGCGGCAATCGCGTGCTGCGTGGCTTTGATCGCGGCTTCGCTAAATCCTATTTCTGCCAAAATGGGCGCTACTTTGCGCGCAGATAGAACAGAGGCCTCGGAACGATTTGGCGCATCTTTTGGCAAGTTTACCAGGTCATGAAAATACGCAGCGGCCATCAGAACATTCAGATTGGCAGTGCCTTCATCTTCGGCAATCCGGCGGGCGTTGGACCAGACCCGATCCAAATGCGCAATATCATGCGCTGGGTCTTGCTCCATCTCACGTTTGATAATGCTGCGCAGCTGCGCCTTCAGGTCTTTCATCAGCCGATTGTGCCCTGGTTTTCTCCGATTTGGCCACGGTGCAGCAGCAAATGGTCCAAAACAACACAGGCCATCATGGCTTCGGCCACCGGGACCGCACGGATGCCCACACAGGGGTCGTGCCGTCCCTTTGTCACCACCTCGATGGGGGTGCCGTCGATGCGAATAGAATTGCGCGGCGACAGAATTGACGATGTTGGTTTGACAGCAAAGCGCACCACGACATCCTGACCGGTCGAGATCCCGCCCAATATGCCGCCCGCATGGTTGCTGGAATAGACCGGGCCGTCTGGCCCCATATAAATCTCATCGGCGTTTTCAGTGCCCTTCAGCTGAGCTGCGGCCATGCCCTCACCAATTTCAACGCCTTTCACGGCGTTGATCGACATCATCGCGGCGGCCAAATCCGTGTCTAACTTAGCATAGACCGGCGCACCGATACCGGCGGGCACACCGCGTGCCACCACTTCGATTTCCGCACCGACGGAATCATGCGCCTTGCGCAGGGCTTGCAGATAATCTTCCCACGCCTTTGCCTTGTCGGCACCATTGGGAATCCAGAAATCGTTTTGGTCTATGGCGTCCCAGTCAAAGCTGTCACGATCAATGGTCACATCCCCCATGCGGGTCATATACCCTTTGATCTCCAAGCCTGGCACCAGGGCTTTAATCGCTTCGCGCGCCACGCCACCTGCGGCCACCCGCGCCGCCGTTTCGCGTGCCGAAGACCGCCCCCCACCGCGATAATCGCGATTGCCGTATTTCTGATGATAGGTGATGTCTGCATGGCCCGGACGGAAGGTCTGCGATATCTCACCATAGTCGCGGCTGCGCTGATCGGTATTTTCGATCATCAACTGTATCGGCGTCCCGGTAGATTTACCGTCAAACACACCCGACAAGATCTTGACCGCATCAGGTTCGTTGCGCTGCGTGGTGTTTTTGTTCTGGCCGGGGCGGCGTTTATCAAGCCAATGTTGCAGCATCGCTGCATCAATCGGCACATTGGGCGGGCAACCATCAACGGTGGCCCCAAGCGCCGGTCCATGGCTTTCGCCCCACGTTGTCACGCGGAAGAGGTGTCCAAAACTATTGACTGACATGGGCATGCTCCTGTTTCAAAAACCCTTACCGCCAAAGCGTCAGGGGGGAAAGGCCCAGATCGTAAACGCCGCCGCAATTGGGCGGTGTTGTTGGCTCATCTATTGCGACACAGCAACATCCGTCAGTGTGCCACCACAGCATCAATCGGTGCCATCGGGGCCCAGACCGGCAAGACCGCGTCATTGACAGCGAAATCTGGTGTGCCGTGGTACAAATAGCGCCAGAGCGGCATTTCACTTGGCAGATCAAGTCGCTGGTTCAGATCGTGACCAGATCGAGATTGGTTGACCAAATCCAAACCAGAGATCTCATGCATGGTGCCCAGATATTGGTCGGCTGTGTGGGCACCCGCAGGTAAAGTCAGACAGAGACTGGTCGCCACTGCGATCATCTTGCCGCCCAAACGCGACATTCCTAAATGTCTCATGCTGTTTCCTTTCTATATCAGGGCCCTTGGGCTTGTTTAAGAATTGGGTGCCCATACCCTTGAATGCTAGGCTTGGCCCAGTGAAATCGCTTCACGCTTTCGGCAACCCAACAAGCGTTTTCGTGACATTGAAAAATTTGCAATACGGCTTTGAAATCAGCGCAATATTGATTTACTCAGAACGCGCAAGGCCCCGTGGCTCAACTGGATAGAGCAGCCCCCTCCTAAGGGGCAGGTTGCAGGTTCGAATCCTGCCGGGGTCGCCAAAATCACTTAATCTTGGCGGCGTTATTGCAGGACCGGGCACCGTGGTGCAGTATCAAAAGCAGCTTTCCCAAAGCCCAGCCAGCTTTGACGGCCCCTCTTGCCTCTGCGCAAGTGATGTTGACGTATAATGTTCTGCTGCATGAAATGGAGTTTATGAAACGCAAAGTTGTCTCCGCCACCGAAGCCGCCGCCCTGATCCGGGATGGTGACACCGTAACGACATCTGGATTTGTTGGGATAGGGGTGCCAGATGCGCTGTTATCTGCTTTGGAAACCCGATTTCTTGAAACCGGGCACCCCAAAGACCTGTCATTGGTCTTTGCCGCGGGGCAGGGCGATGGCAAAACGCGCGGGCTTAATCGGCTTGGACATGAGGGGCTGCTGAAACGGGTTATTGGCGGACATTGGGGATTGATCCCCAAAGTGGCCAAGCTGGCAACCCAAGGCAAAATCGAGGCCTGGAACCTGCCCCAAGGCTGCATCAGCCAGCTGTACCGCGACATCGCGGCTGGCAAACCTGGCATGCTGTCCAAAGTGGGGCTAGAGACCTTTGTCGATCCCCGCTTGGGCGGCGGTGCAATCAATGACGTCAGCCGCAAAGCACAGGTTGAATTGCTTGAAATGGGCGGCGAAGAGATCCTGTTTTATCCAGCACAAACCCTGACCGTTGCCCTGTTGCGGGGCACCACTGCCGACGAAGCGGGCAATATCTCGATGGAGCGCGAGGCGCTGCTGATCGACAATTTGGCACAAGCCATGGCGGTGAAAAACGCCGGTGGCGTGGTGATCGTGCAGGTAGAGCGCATTGCCGCAGCGGGCAGCTTGCCATCGCGTGATGTGCACATTCCGGGCATTTTGGTCGACGCCGTTGTGATGGCCGAGCCACAACATCACGTGCAGACCTATGCCACTGAATTCAGCCACGGTTTCACCAACCGTATCCGCTCGCCACAAGGCGAAATCCCCCCGATGCCGCTGGATATGCGCAAGATCATTGCCCGGCGCTGTGCCTTTGAATTGCCGGTGAATGGGGTGGTCAATCTGGGCATCGGCATGCCCGAAGGGGTGGCCGCGATTGCCGCCGAAGAAGGGCTGCTTGACCACCTGACATTAACCGCTGAACCGGGTGTGATTGGCGGGCAGCCCGCCTCGGGGCTGGATTTCGGGGCAGCCATCAACACCGATGCGGTGATCCCACAAAACAATCAGTTTGATTTCTATGACGGCGGCGGGCTTGATATGGCCTGCCTGGGGCTGGCACAGGCCGATGTGGCTGGCAATGTGAATGTCTCTCGGTTTGGGCCGCGTCTGGCCGGGGCCGGCGGCTTTATCAACATCAGTCAAAATGCCCGCAGCGTGGTGTTTGCCGGAACCTTCACAACCTCTGGTCTCGATGTGGCCGTGACTGATGAGCAAATTGATATCCGCAAAGAGGGCGCCGTTCGCAAAATCATTCGCACCGTCGAACAGATCACCTTTTCTGGCCCCCGCGCCGCGCGCACCGGACAACCGGTGTTATTTGTCACCGAACGCTGTGTATTTGAACTGGTGCCCGAAGGGCTGAAACTGGTCGAAATTGCCCCCGGCGTTGACATTGATCGCGACATTCTGGGGCAGATGGACGTGGCCCCGATTATCGGCGAAGTGCGCCTGATGGACCCGCGCATTTTCAAGGAAACGGAAATGGGGCTGCGCACCGATCTGCTGCATCTGGACTTGCCCAGCCGAATTGCGGTTGACGCTGAAACCGGTCAGCTGTTCTTAAACTTCGAAAAAATGCGGGTGCGGTCCTGCGCGGATATCGAACGTGTTCGAAAACTGGTGGTCGAAACCTGCGACGCGATGGACAGACGCGTTGACGTGATTGCCAATTATGACGGGTTTCAGATTGATGAGTTGCTAGAGGCCGATTGGGCGCGCATGGTGAATGACCTGACCCAGCGCTACTACAACAATGTCAGCCGCTATTCCGGTTCTGCCTTCATGCGTATGAAGCTGCACAAAGTCTTTCCGGATGAACCCACCCATATCTTTGAAAACAAAGACCAAGCCCGCCGCTTTATGGGGGAAGCACCCGCGGAAAAGTAGCCCTAGCGTTTCATTGAAAACCCAACCCGCAACCACCCAAACTTTAGGGATCCAAAGTATGAAAACACTGCGCTTTGGCGGAAAGCGGTGGTGCGGGTCGTTTGCTCAGACGACGCATTCCTGAACCTCAATACCCGACGGTCAACGTGGTTTTCTTGTACGGCTTACGAATGACGGTATGAAAGTAATCGATGCCGCAGTAACCGACCACGTGGCAACGCAACACCGCTTGATTGCAGGGTTGTCCGTCGCCCAGAAAGACACATTGAATGCTCTTCTTATAAAGCGAACGACGTCACTGAAATCTGATGCGGACTAATTTGGCACCGGTGTTGCCAGATGGCCAACCAACAGGGGCCTCGCGACATCACGACAAATATTGCCCCAAAACCATCATCCTTACCGCGCCAGCAGTATTATTCCGCCGCTTCTGTCTTTTCCAACGCCGCCAATAGCGAGGTTTCCAATTCTGCCTCAAGTTCTTTGGCCCGGTCGATATAGGCCTGGTTTTCCCCCGGTGGCACATTCGGATCCCACAGCTGCGCCAACTCGCGCACGCCCTGGCGGTCATGTTGGAAAAAGGTCTGTTCGGAGATCGAGGCCTCATAGTCTGACAGACCCATGTTTTCCAACACATAACGCCCCGCCCGCAAAGAGCTGTCAAACATCTCGCGCACGATATCATTGGCCCCGGCTTGATACAGCCGAAACACCTGACCGCGATCCCGGGCCCGCGCCACAATATGCAAATCCGGGCGCTCGCGCCGTGCATGGGCCACCAGTTTCAAGGCGCTGTCAGGATCATCCACAGCAACCACCAAGACCCGTGCATCCTTCAGCCCGGCGGCTTTCATCAGCTCGGGCCGCGTTGGATCGCCAAAAAATCCTTTGATGCCAAAGCGTCGCATCGCGGCAACAGCATGCATGTCATGATCCAAGATCACCGTTTTAAAGCCGGAGGCGCGCACTAACCGATTGACCACCTGCCCAAACCGTCCGATCCCTGCAATGATCACCGGCCCGGTGGCATCAATCACATCAGGGTCCAACAATTCCTCGCCATCAGCCATGCGACGGGTGATCACGTCATGCAGGATAAACAGCAGCGGCGTGATCAGCATCGACAGCGCCACCACCAGCAAAAGCTGCTCGCTGAGGGCCACCGGAATCACATTTTGCTGCACCGCAAAGGAAATCAGCACAAAGCCAAACTCCCCGGCCTGCGCCAACCCCAAGGCAAACAGCCATTGATTGCGCCCACGCAGCCCAAAGGCCCGGCCCAGAATGCACAGCAACAGCGCCTTGATCCCGATAACGGCCAGGGTCATGCCCAAAATGTTCAGCGGGTCACCCAACAATGTGCGAAAATCAATCTGTGCCCCCACAGCAATGAAAAACAACCCCAACAACAGCCCTTTGAAGGGTTCAATGTCGCTCTCTAACTCGTGCCGAAACTCCGAGTTGGCCAATACAACCCCCGCCAAAAAGGTTCCCAAGGCGGGGGACAGGCCAACCAGCGTCATCAAAAATGCAATGCCAATCACAATCAACAGGGCCGTAGCGGTGTACATCTCGCGCAGCCGCGCGGCATGAATAAAGCGAAACAGCGGTCGGATAAGATAGATCCCACCAAGAATGACGGCCACAACCGCTGCCAATGTCACCAAGGTGACGCCCCAGCCCGGCAGACCTTCGACCAAAGACAATGACGTATGCGCGGCGTCATGCGGATCTTCGAGGTGCCGGTTGATAGACCCATCCGGCGACAAGGTTAGCACCTTGGGCAAGGCCAACAATGGCAGAACAGCCAGCATCGGTATCACCGCAATATCCTGGGTCAAAAGCACCGCAAAGGTCGACCGCCCACCTGCGGTTTGCATCAGGCCTTTTTCCGACAGGGTTTGCAAAACAATCGCCGTGGACGACAGGGCAAATATCAAGCCCACCGCCAGGGCAATGCTCCAGATATACCCCAGTGCCATCATCCCAACCATGATCGCCAAAGTGGTCAGAACAATTTGCAATCCGCCCAAGCCAATCAGTTTGTCACGCATCGCCCAAAGTGCGCGCGGATCCAATTCAAGACCAATCAGAAACAGCATCATCACAACGCCAAATTCGGCAAAATGCTGCAAATCCTGGGTTTCAGAAGACCCGACAAGCCCCAGAACTGGGCCAATGACCACTCCGGCCATCAAATACCCCAGCACCGATCCCAACCCCAAGCGTGCTGCAATCGGCACCGCGATAACCGCAGCAACCAGATATATCGAAGCTTGAAACAGGAAACTGTCCATTATGGGTCCTTATGGTTTGAAATCAGGTCGGTAAGGGGGCGTCGTGTTTGAATTGATCCATGACAATCTGGCTTTGCACACGGCTTACAGTAGGATGCGGCAATAGAACATCATGGATCAGCGCGTTCAGGCTTTGCAGGTCGGCGCAGAACACGCGCAGCATATAATCGGCGTCCCCTGTCAGGGCCCAGGCGCTTATAATCTCGGGGCTGGTCTGCACCAATTGCCCAAAGCCACTGGCGAGTTCTGGCCCCTGAGTGCTCAATTGAACCTGCACAAAAGCCTGCACTGAAAGCCCCAGGCGCTCTGGGTTCAGTTTTGCAGTGTAATTTTGGATATAGCCCTCGGCCTCCAGGCGTTGTCTGCGCCGCCCAACCTGGCTTGATGACAATTCTAATTGGTCACTTAATTGCTGCGCAGTCAGATGGGCATTGCATTGCAAGGCCGCCAATAGACGTTTGTCGATTTCATCCAGCATGATGCGAGAATTCCGCGCAATTGATGCATATTTCTTACATCATACGCGTTTTTTCGCAAAAATGCACGTGTTTTTGCGTTTTATCACCAATCGCTCTCGCTTCCGCAGCGCGCGACAGGTCACCAACCTTAAAGGGCCGCTGGGTCTGTGCGACAAGCCTAGGCAAAAACGGCAAAGGGCAGACCTGAGCCTGCCCCAAAAACCCACTTTTAGGGTGTGAATATGTTAGCGGATCACATGCACACTGCAAGTTGCATGGCGCACCACCCGGGCCGCTGTAGAGCCCAACAAATAGTCTGACAGTCCGGGTCGGTGTGAGGAAATCACGATACAGTCTACACCTTTCTCTTTTGCATAATCCAAGATGCCACGATAGCTGCGTCCAAGAATAACTTCAGTTTCAACCCCTTTGACGCCACCAATGTCTGAGCGCAGCAAAGTTTTTGCTTCGTCCTTGCGGTTCTCATGAATGCCGGCGGGCAATTGCAAAATGGCATATTCTGGAATGTTTTCCAAAACGGTCAGGGCGGTGATTTTTGCATCATCAGCTGCCAGTCTGCGGGCAATATCAAGGGCCGGGCCAGTTGGGGTGCTGTGATCGGGTGCGATTGCGACAAGAATATTCTTATACATTGTAAGCCTCCTAAGGTTGCCTGCCTGCTAGACCAACGTCGATGGGTTAAGGCAGGCCAATGCCGCTTTGAAATGCGGCGTCTATCAAGGTGACAGAGTCAAAGGGTGCGATCACCGCAACCCCCGTGATGTCGTAAGTACTATAAATCCGTCAAAATGTAGTGGCTTTGACACAGGTCAGGTCTAAGCGCTGCCCAAAATCAGCGCGCGAATCGTACAATTCGCGGCTTGAAACGTACAATTTGTACAAATAATCAAAGATTAAGCCGGCGTGCGGTCAGCCCTTTGGCATCTTCAACACGAGGCTTTTGTTGCCTTTTACATAGCGCAACTCATTGTTGCTGATGGCAGCGACTTTGCCACCGTCAATGCGGTCACCCACTTTGACTTTCTTATAACGCCCACTGGCCAACCGTACGAGCGCGCGGCGATCGTTGGTGGCACCATATACGCCTATGAGGTTGATTTTCCTAAGGTTTATCACGTTTTTCTGGGTGGCATTTCGTGCAACAGAAGCGGTTGTTGGAATGGTCGGCGTCGCCCGTTCAGAGCGCGGCACAGCCACAACAGGCGCATCATTTTTGGGTTGTGATACAGCTGCTGGCAGATTTTTAGGCCGCAATCTGGGACGCAAACTCGCCACCACCGCTTGATCGGTCCCAACCTCCTCCGCCACCGCTTCTGACACTGCCAGATCAATTGCATTTGGATCTACCGACACGATTTTTTCAAGCCGCGCTGGGCGCAGTTTAGGGCGGTATTTTGCAAGCTCTTCAAGCGTGCTGCCCCCTAGGTTAGCTCGTTGATTTTGTTCAATTAAATCAGATGGACGCAACCGTGGCCTTATGCTTGCCAGCTTTTGAATTTCGGGGTCAATTGTGGGGATATCAGCGCTTGTTTCAAGCACGGTTCTAACTGGGAAAGCCGCCGGCACAACGGCGGGCTTTCCAAGATAGACCATGATGCCTTCTGGCGAAAGCGCCCCCTCGGCGGTTGCAACAACCAGACCTCGGTCATCCAAATCAAATGTCACACCCGCAGCGACCGGGTTGTTTTGCTTTTTGATTGGAAGATCAAAGGTATAACTTGTTTGCAATGGCAAGGCGATGGCGTCGTGGGTCTGTTGCTGGGTCTCAAAGGACCCAAGGTAGATGCTCTCGGCGCTGCCCGCCCTGGGTGTTGCAGGTTGCATTGGGGACCGATCCCAAATGCCGGTTGCCGCATAAAACGTATCACCCCCAAACACCGGCTCCGCCGCCGCCAGCACCGGATCCAGCACCACGCCTTCTTGATCGTCCATGGCCTCGATTTCGGCGCTGTCTGTCACCGTGTTCACGCTGGTTGGAGGCAGAACAGAACTTTCAACTTCATTGGATTCTTCCGGGACCAAGGCAATCTGAGGCACACTGTCTTGGCGCGAAAACAACCCTGCAAGGCCACCTTCGGTGAACAGCGACGCCCAGGCTGCGGCACCCGCAAGAAACAACAGCAATAAGGCCACCAACATCAAGGCCAGAAAGCGGGGTTTGCCGCCAATGCTTTGCGCTTGGATCGAAGAGGGAAGAGTGCCATCTATCTGATCCGAAACTTTTTTTTCTTGGTCGGCTTGAATGCTTGGCGTGTCTGAAGTCACAGGTGGCACTTGGCGTGCAGCCCCGCGAGCACGGGTATCTTTAGGGGATTCAGGCCGCTGTTTCAGCCCTGCAATCAGTGTGGCAGGATCAAATCGTGGCTCTTGTGTTCCAACGATACTTGGAGCGCTTGAGTCTTTCTTGGGCGTGTCTTGCCCAAGTTTTTCTTCTTCTGATACAGGGTCAAGACTGCGGTTTGCGCCCGGCAAGGGCGTTGCATCTGCAGGCGGGGTATCAACAGTTGCAGACAGCCGACGTGACGTCGCAAATGAGGGCGCGGGTGTTGGTATGTCTTCCTTTTTTGGGGGCTCTAACGGCCCCTCAGAAACGATAGTGACAACCGCACTGTCTGGCCGAATGTCGCTCGGATCGTCAACCAGCTCTACCGCCGAATTTGTTTTGCCAAAAAACGCTTCTGCGTTGAAATCATCAGAGGCAGATTGGGCAACAAAACAGACCGGCTCAAACCCATGCTCGCGGGCAAAGTTTTCAGCTTCGGCAAGGGTTTCCTTTGCCACAGCAGCGACCTGTATGCCCAAGTCGTCCTCAAGGAAGTCATAGGCTAAATCGTCTATGGAATAGGGTGTTGCGCCTTCGAGCGCGGCGAGAACCGTTTCTTCGGTCGAACCCTGACTGGGGGGAAGCGACAGGTATTTGATTTGATCGTCGGGCAAAATGAGTTTGCACAGGGCGCTGCCTTTTGATTGGGCTTCGCCCAGACCACGCAAATCTGCCAATGCGGCATCTAAATCAGCGTGTTGCAGGGGAACTTCCCCAAGCTTATGCCACCCCTCTGGTGTGCGGCATAAAAGAGATATGCCCTCAAAAGATAGGGATAGCGCAAAATCCGGTGTCATATAGCGGCTCTAACATTCGATGGTGAAGGGCAGAAGACCCGTTCATGCTCTGATGATTTTATAGCAGGAATTCGCCGAGGGGAAGATAAAGCCCAAGATCCCCAAGCAATTTCACGCTGGGGATCTTAGGTTTCGAACTAGATATTTATACAAGGAGCATGCAATGCGGTTCGTTCAAAAATTAGTTCTGGTTGTTGGCCTGCTGATACCTCTGACGGCGCAGGCCGGGCAAATCGTGGTGCAGGGTCGCGGATCAGTAGAGCAAGCGCCGGACATGGCGATTATTTCCCTGGGTGCCAGGTTTCAGGCCCATACTGCGCGTGAAGCTTTGGACGAGGTCAACAAACGCACGCAAGCTGCGCTGGATATTATGACGGAATTGGGCGTTGCGCCGCGAGATATGCAAACCGGGAATTTACAGCTGAGTCCGCTTTGGGATCACGGTGCCAATCACAATGAAGTTGCGCGTATTCGCGGCTATGAAGCACGTAATCAAGTGACTCTTCGCTTGCGCGATCTGTCGGTGCTTGGGCGTGCGTTGGATCAAATCGTCAGCGAAGGGGCGAATGTTTTCAACGGATTACGTTTTGCGATGCAAGACCCCTCTGTTGCTATGTCTGATGCGCGAAAGCTAGCCGTGCAGGATGCACGTGATAAGGCGGCGCTCTATGCAGAGGCAGCGGGGGTAAAACTAGGGGCCATTGTCTCTATTGATGAAGGTGTCCAGGTCAGTCCACAGCCTAGGTTTGCGGCCATGGCAGAGATGGCAAGAGATTCAGCTGTGCCTATTGCCGCCGGAGAACTAAGCACGACTGCTATGGTGACAATTGTCTATGAAATAGCGCAGTAACTTCGCGCTCATGCAATGGCACAATAAGAAAGAGCCGCCAAATTTGGCGGCTCTTTGCATATTATATGAAGCGCCCTAGGCTGTCGCTTTGCTCAGCGCCTGATCCAGATCCGCGATCAGATCTTTGGGGTCTTCGATCCCGATAGACAGACGTACAACATTTGGTCCGGCTCCGGCCGCCTCTTGTTGTTCAGGGGTCAGTTGACGGTGTGTTGTCGAGGCTGAGTGAATAATTAACGAACGCGTGTCACCCAGATTGGCCACATGGCTAAAGATTTCCAGGCTATCCACCAGTTTGACACAGGCGTCATAGCCACCTTTGACCGCAAAGGTGAACAAGGCACCAGCGCCCTTTGGGCAGACCTTTTCAATACGGTCATAATAAGGCGACGAAGGCAGCCCCGCATAGGTCACATAATCAACGCGGTCGTCATTTTCGAGCCAGTCTGCAACGGTGCGGGCATTTTCAACGTGTTTCTGCATCCGCAAGCTTAGGGTTTCGATGCCCATCAATGTATAGTGCGCGCCCTGCGGGTTCATGGTCATGCCCAAGTCACGCAAGCCAATGGCAATGCTGTGGAAAGTAAATGCCATTGGGCCCAGGGCTTCGCCAAATACCAACCCATGATAAGCGGGTTCTGGTTGGCTGAAAGATGGGAATTTGTCGTTTTGCAGCCAGTCAAATTTACCGCTGTCAATCACGCAACCGCCGGTGACGGTGCCGTTGCCTGTCAGGTATTTGGTGGTCGAATGCACAACCAGTGTCGCACCCAGAGAGATGGGGTTGCACAGATATGGCGTGGCAGAGGTGTTATCCACGATCAGCGGAATACCCGCCTTATCAGAAATTGCCGCAATCGCCGGAATATCAGTGATATAGCCACCAGGGTTGGCAATGGATTCACAGAAAACAGCGCGGGTGTTTTCATCAATGGCCGCAGCAACCGCTGCTTCGTCGTCAAAGTCGACGAATTTTGCTGACCAGCCAAAGCGTTTGATGGTTTGGCTAAGTTGCGTGACAGTGCCGCCATACAGACGTGTAGATGCCACCACGTTACAGCCAGGTTGCATCAGTGGGAACAAGGCCATGATCTGGGCAGCGTGCCCGGATGAACAGCAAATGCCGCCAACCCCGCCTTCAAGATGGGTGATGCGTTCTGCCAGCGCTGAAACCGTGGGGTTGGTCAGGCGCGAATAGATATTGCCAACTTCGGCCAGATTGAACAGCGCTGCCGCATGGTCTGCGTCGCGAAAAACATAAGCTGTTGTCTGATAGATTGGCGTTTGCCGTGCGCCGGTCGCCGGGTCTGGGGCTGCGCCCGCGTGAATTTGCAATGTGTCAAAGCCAAGGGTGGGTCCGTCGGTCATTGTATCCTCCAAGATTGCTTGGAAGGCACCCTATTCATGGAATGCAGGGGGATCAATGCTCAAGTCAAAGCATCTTTTAGCGCATCCAAAACCCTTCACGCCTGATTTTATTGCGAATGGCTTGCTCTTTACGGGGCAAGTTTTTGCGGTCAAACAGCGCGCGCACTTTTTGCCCACGCCCATGATAGATCATGAACTTAAATGGATCATATTGTTTCAAAACCTTCTTCAGGTCATTTGGCGCAGAGACCCTTTCCAGCACTTCCACCACCAAATCTGCCTCGCGCGCGTATAATAGAGGCAGCAATCTATAGTGACATGTGACGTCACCGTCCATTTGCCCCTTTGGCAAGACATTGCGCCCGCCGCCAAGCGCATGAATAACCAGAGGCAAGGCCACTTGATCCAACCACGGGTCCATGGATTGGCACACCAGTTCAATCGGCGGGTCGTTGCGGATGGCCAGCGCATATTCCAGGAATTTGCTGCCAAATTCCTGCGGGCATCTGTAGTAAAAGAAGCCCGCATTGAAATAGAGGTACCGCCGCCAGTATTCATCTGGATGCGACAGATCGAGCGAACTTTCAAAATCCAGATCAAACTTGTCGTAAAGCGATTTCCATAATCCCGTGTAACCCGGCCCATATAGTTCGGGCTTGGGCCAGGTCCCTTCCACCTTTTGCGAGGCGCTGGGGCGGTCAAAGTCAAAAGGCACGGTCATAAGGTCGCCAAGGATCAATGTATCGGTGTCCAAAAACAGAAACGGCTCTCCTGCAGGCAGCGCCGACAAAGCCTCGATCTTATTACCCTGCGGATAGCTTTCGCCAAAGTGCTGGCTATCAAAGGGAATGATCTCAGCCCCTAGCTCTTGAATCAGCTCGCGCGCGGCTTGATTGCGAATGCTGGGGTCCTTTTGCCAAAGCGGGCCAGCCTGTGGCTCTGCCACAAATATCCGACCAGCAAAGTCTGGCGTCTGTGCGCGTAACGATGCCAGTAATAAAATGGCTTCATACGTAAGCCGTCCGTTCTGGGCGACGAGCAATATATTAAAGGTCTGCGAAACCGCGGTTCTTGCCATTTTTTTCATTCTCTGCACGGTAGGATCAGTGAAGCTTACAAATAAACTGCGTCTGGGGCCAAGCGACTTGGCCTAGATATTTACACAAACGCATCTCAATCGGAGGATTTATTATGTTTAGGTCTGTATTTATATCCATCGCTGCTGCGACTTTGCTGACGTCCGGGGCGCTCTCCGCCCAAGAGCGAGTGGCCGAAGATCAGGCCCCATCCGGCAAGTTTCTGACAGCGACAGAAGTGAAGCCCATTTTGACAGCGACCAAGGCCAACTGGATTGCAGTGCGGGAATGGGAGGGGCAGGACCTGATCTATTTCACCCATCTGCTCAGTTGGCGCTGTGGTCTATATGAGGTGCGCTATTCCGTGAATGGGGGGCCGCAGCAGCTCTGGCCAATTCCAGAGTGTGATCCGGTAACCCATGCAGTGGGCGTGATACCGGAGGATGCCGAGATCTATTTGACCTTGCCATTGCAGACCGTGGCCACCGTAGAGATCGAAGTGCTGTATGATGACCTGACAACAGATGTCAGTGCCTATGAGCGCGCGGCAGTTTTGATGCCTTAAGCGTGATGCTGCGGCGCGAGTCGGGGTGTTGCAAAGGATTCCAGATTGATTCCAGACCGATTCCAGCGGGATTCTGGCGCAGAGTCGCGGCGCGTCTGTGGATAACCCTGTGGAGAGAGCAACAAAGCTGGGTGTTTCACAGGCGCGTCGTTAGAATGATGAGAAATTCGATATCGACACCCCCACCTATCCCATTGTTTTTGTTGGATATTTCATATTTTTTGTAAATAT
>JBOEGL010000002.1:0-101277 GCA_050633405.1 Cognatishimia sp.
CCAAGACCCGGTGTCGGCTTGCGCCAACCTGTATGTTTCATGCCTGTATCTCACCTCCGGTTATGTGGAGGCAAAAGAAAGCCCTTCGCTCAAAAGCGTTCATCGTTGACAGTGATTCGCGGGAGAGGTATCTTCTAAGCGACCAAACTTTTCAGATTAGCTCTCAGGCCACGCTGCTTGGGGGCTTTTCTTTTGCCTAGATCATTGTTCCGACTGCTCCTCTTTTGTTGCGAGGAATTCGCTGTAGAGCTGATCCAGTCGACCGGAGAGAAAGTCTCCGAACTCGGTTGAATCCTGTGCTGTCAGCGAAATACTGAATGCCCTTCCGGACCTGCCGATGACCCCTTTGATGCGGCCTTTGCCGGCGGTCCAGGTTCGCTTCTTGGGTGCCACGCGCGTCTTTCTGCGCTTGGGTGTTCTGCCCGCCTCTGCCAGTCTGCTGTGCAGGAGCTCGAACCTTGCATCGCTATCCAGCTCGTGAAACCCCTCGAGTTCCAAGGCACCTTCAAGGACCTTTTGGTTCGCAGGCTCCGAAGCCAGCTTCTTGAAATCCTCCCAGCGGTCGCGGCCAATCTGCTTGGCGGGACCAATCCGCTCAATCACATGCCTCGGGATGTTCTGTGCGACAGACAACATGCGCGACAACAGCGTTCCATCAATGGTCAGCGCCGACTGGATCACATCCTTCGCCTGCCCCATATCAAGGAGGCTTTTCGCGAAAAGCGCCTTCTCGATGAATGAGAGATCCGCGCGCGCCGTGTTCTCTTGCCCTTGGGCGAGAATGTGCGCCACATCGTCCATTGGTTTGACGACAGCGCGAACCTTCCGGCCAAGGGCTGACGCCACGCGCACACGCCGATGGCCGAAGACGATCATATAGCGACCGTCCAGATCCGGGTGCGGGCGTAGCAGTACTGGAGTGTCCTGGCGACCAGATGCAATCGACTCCTTCAGCTCGTTGAAAGCCTCGTCGTCGTCGCTGAGACGATCCGAGACGAAGGACACGTCGATCAATTGGGGATCGATTTCGACGATGGTTTCCCCTTCGAGCAAGCGCTTCGAATTTTCGGCGAGATTGTCAATCGAGACCTTCATGGATTTTGATGCGCCACGCATCGCATAGCCTGATCGGCCAGAGTCCTTCGGCTGCTCGGAAGAACTGGCCATCACACTTTTCAGGAGGTCTTTACGAGCCATCAAGCTGTCTCCTTCTGGCCGATCATAGCCGTGAACACTCTGGACAAATGGCTGTCTGCACGGCTGTCAAAACTTTCAATCTGCACGGCTGTCAAAGACGTCGTCATTCGCGCCCCCATGCTTTGTGGATCAACTCTGAAACCTCATCGTTCACGTCATTCAGTGAAGTGATTGCCCGGTCATAAGTTGTGCGAACAAACTGGGAGCGCTCGACCTCGTAGAGCGTCTGTTTAGTAATCCCAGCGTCGGAGATCGCCGTGGATTTCAATACAGGCGCGGTAAGCATCTGGTTCGGGAACATCGCCTGCAGAAACCCGACCATCTGCTTCTGAGGGCCATCAGTGGGTTCAAACCTGGTAACCAGATAGCGAAACCACTTCAGTCGCATGTTCGCGCCAGCGTCTCGTATTGTCTTCATGATTCCGCCAAGCATGAGCAGAAACTGACTCATCGACATAACGTCCAGCATCTGCGGGTGGACTGTGACGATGACTGACGACGAGGCTGTCAGTGCGGTCAGCGTGAGATAGCCAAGCTGCGGTGGGCAATCGATCACCACGACATCATAGCGATCATCGACTTCGTCAAGCGCCTTAGATATCCGAGTGAAGAAAAGCCGCCCCTCGTGGGGGTCGCTGCTCGTCAAGGCAACGGGGGTATCATACTCATACTCTTGAAGTTCCAAACTTGCAGGCACGATATCAAGGTTAGGAAAGTTCGTTGGTCGGATTACTTCGGTAATTGGCTTGCGTTGATCATCGTAGCGGAGCGTCTCGTAGAGCGATGGAACATTATCGAGCTCCGGCTGAATACCATGCAGAGCTGTCAGTGATGCCTGCGGGTCAAGATCGATCGCCAGTACACGATGCCCTTTCAGCGCCAAATGCTGAGCCAGATGAGCCGCAGTAGTCGTCTTTCCAGACCCGCCTTTGAAGTTGACGACAGAAACTACGTGCAGTTCCTCACCTTCACGCCGATGGGGCACATACCGCCGCTTTCCAGGCCGACCATGCTTGTCCAAATACGCCCGCAGTTCGAGCATTTGCTCGGCTGAATAACTACGCCTTCCCGACGACGAGGTTTCGGGATCGGGCCCCTTACCTTCTAGGTGGAGCTTCTTGATTGTCGACTGCGTTACACCAAGGTAGTAGGCAACTTCCGCCAAGGAAAACTGACGTAGACCTTTTTGAGCGTCCGGAGGATACTGTTCTTGCCGCAACATGTTGAGGCGATCAGAGATCAGCTCCCCCTGTTGGAGAATGATCTCATCGAAGGGTTGATCCTTCGTATCAGCCTCAAAAGACCTTTCTCTCATCTGCCCGCCCTCTAAATATCGCTTTTTCAGCGAATTCGCTCTTTAAAGTGTCATCTACACGGAAAAATGAGTCTTCACAACGATTATTGCTCTGCTCGCAACTCTGACCCGCCTAGATGTTGACGTTAGGTGGCGTCGCAAAAGGTAGTGACCTAGTCACACCATAGCCCAACATCTAGATTTCCTCGCACGCGCGTGCCCACATTTGATCATGCAGTTCGCGCGACGGATACGCTTACAGTGTTACTATTAAAGGCATTTATCGATTTGCACGGCTGTCAAACTGCCGATACTTTGCTGTAAGTTCGCTTTCCAATCGAGACGAGGGACCCTGTGGCTTGCGTCGTAAGTTTAAAAAACGTCGCCGGGACGAAGCTCTTAAGCCGAGCCAATTGTGGCAACCAAATCGCATCGGCGGAAGGCAGCCTGAAACACAGATATTAGTAGAAAGGATGGGAATCGGCCGGAGCAACCCGGCCGATTCTTTGGCTTAGGCGGCGTCTTTGGGGCCCCAGGGGATGACGGCCTGCAGGGACAGATCGTCCTGGTTCGCGGCCTTGCCGAGGTTGGCGTTGAAGCCGTGGTCGCGGATGGTCAGCGTGTAGTAGTCGGCGCCGGTCTCCTTGTTCTGCTTCTTCCAGATGCCGCCGCACTCGACCAGCTTGCCGCGCGGGGAGCGGCCGAGGACGCGGTGCGTGGGGGCCATCGGGTTGGCGCTTGCGACGGGTTCGACCGTGATGTCGAGGTCGAAGGTCAGGGTCGAGATGGAGCCTGTGCCCTTGGCGGTTTCGATGTCGGCGCTGGTGAATTTGATGCAGTTCGTGGTCATTGCTCTTCTCCTTGTTTGCGTTGCAATGATGGTCACCTTGCAGCTGGCCAAGGCCCGGACACACCGAAGGCGAAGCGCAGCGGAGAGGGGCAGGCGGCGGTCTTTTTGCTCCGCGCGGAATGACCCGTAGGGTCTGGGGAAAAAGATCGGCGACAACCTTTGTGGACGGGACGACAGCTGCGACCAGCATGTCATGCAACTCAGACAGAGGGAGAAGTGCGGTGGCCGCGAAGGAAACTAGGTGAACAGCCGAGGGAGATGCCGCGGACGGCGTTTTTTCCACCCTCTAGAAAGGAACCGCACCCGGACAAGTTAGCGCTTTGCCAAGCCCTGCCTAACGCATTGCGACGGCTAGCATATCTAGCAACGCGATGTGTGATCTGGCAAGGCATCCTCAAGAAGAGCGTCGAGGCTTCTGCACCTGACGCGGTTCAGTTCCCCGATCGGGTCACCCGGGGCCTGAAGCAGAAGGTGATCTGACAGGCTGAAGAAGATGAGATGCCGGAGCAAAGACACGCGCAGCTTTTCCCAACGGCTTCAATCCCGGCCTCGTTGCGAACTTCGGGAATGTCTCGTATGGCATCGCGAAACTGAGCAAACGACGCATGCGACTCGGGAAATCAGGCAAAGTTCGGGTCCGCTCCAATCCCGATAGGTGACGGCACAAGTGAAAAGGATAAGCTGTTGGACGGCGCAACCCCGAATGTGGTCACCGAGGATAGCCTGCGCGATCTGCTCTCAGATGACTACCTCATCGAGGTGATTTGCAACCAGACTGCCGAGAAGCGCCACAACAGTTGGTATGGCTCCTGGGTCGTGTACGCGGTGACGAAGGCTGGACAGGATGCGAAGATGCTTGTCACGAGCCGCAGCGTCTTCAACTTGCGCAAGTTCAAGACGATCGTCGGATTGGTCAGTTTCCTCGCCGACATGGGGTGCCTCTCCGCGTCTATCCCGCTGATGGCGGGACGACGTTAGCGTCACGCAGCTTCAGGAAGTCCCGCGACAGCGACCACATAGAAATGGTCCTCCACACCCACAGCGGTCTGACTGAACAAATCCCGCTGTACTGCGCGCCTTCTGCGAATTGATCGAGCGAAATGCTCGAGGCGCTCCGTCCATTGCCATGGAAGAACCGGGGCCTAAGCCCCGATCCTCTTGATGCGGATCCCGAGCTTGCGGGCCTTGTCGACGATGTTCTCGGTGATGCCCGAACCGGGGGTGGCGATCAGACCCTGTGGCATGGTCTCGAGCATCTTATCGTTGCGCTTGAAGGGAGCCGCCTTGCCGTGGCTCTTCCAGTCGGGCTTGAAGACCACTTGGGTGACGCCACGGGTATCTGCCCAGCAAGCCGCGATCATCTCGGCGCCTTTGGGTGTGCCGCCGTGCAAGAGCACCATGTCGGGATATTTGGCGTGCGTGGCATCGAGGACGGACCAGATCAGATCGTAAGCCTGATAGTCCCCGCCCGAGAAAGCAATCCGCGTGCCTTCGGGGCAGTGCACCTCGGTCTCCTTGCGACGCTTGGCAGAAAGATAGGCCCGGCTGTCCACCACGGCGGAGGTCAGGCCGCGATGGGAAACCTTGGATCCGGTGCGGGGCAGCCAGGGCGAACCAGTGGCGGCCGAGAAATGGTCCACGGCCAGATCGCGCATCTGCTCGAAAGCGTCGCGATGGTCCCAGAGCTTCAGCCCGATCATCTGGAGGCGCTCGAGCTCGACCGAGGCGACCTCGGATCCGTCCTGGATTGCCAGACTTTCCCGGACCTCAAACTCGTTGTCGTCGAGAAGCTTCTGGATATGGGCAAGCCGGCGATGGAAGATCGAGGTGAGGGACCAGAGCATCTCTTCGAGATTATCTTCCAACTGGCTGCCGGTGAGAAGGCCGATGGTGGTGTCGAATAGCGTCGCCATGGCGAGCTCGACCTCATCGGGCTGGGGCAGGGGGCGATGATCGGTCTCGCCGGGCCCAGGCGTTGCGCCATGAAGTGCGAGCTGGTCGAGGATGGCGGAGGTTGCGCCGGTCTCCTCGGTTGTGTCTGTCTGATGGGGCATGTTCTGGTTCCTCTGTTTGATCTGACCCGATTTGGATGGGGCGATACCAGGACCGGCGGCGACCGGGCCGCATCCGTCAGGATCGGAGCGCAGCGCAGCGCAGCGGAGAATGCGCCCCGGGCCGGAAAATTGTCCCCGCGAGGAATGGCCCGCCACGGTCATGTGGTGGGGCAGGGGAATTTTCTGGTGCGGGGCGCATTGCTGCCCGGGCGAGGAGCACTCAGCTCCGACCCGCTGGTCCATCGCTCCCCTTATCCAAACGGGATCAGATCGAACCCGCGGAACCTTTGCCCAGTCGGGCATTCTCGAGGAGGTTAGCGGTCACCGGTCCTCAATCGCCAGACCTTGTGCTTTCATGGCCCCTAACAGGGACCGGCGCAGCGCATCCTTGCCAAATGCCCGCAGATCGTCGTTGAAATCGTCCATGCTCGGCACAAGATCACCACAGGTAATTCCAATCAATTCCAATTGGTTACGCAATCTTTTTGATGCGTTGCCTCCAGCCTCGTCATTGTCCCGCGCGATCCAGATGCGCTTGATCCCCGGCGGCGGGATGAAGAGGCCGAGATGGGTGGCTGTGAGACACGACGCGAGATCGAACTCGGGGAGAGCGGTGCCGACCGAAAGGGTATTCTCTAGACCTTCGCCGACGATGAGATCAGAGCGCGACTGGCCGGACCAGAAGCGGATGGCATGGCCGTGCAGCTGCCCAAGGATCCGTTTCGGGCTCTCGATCGCGGCCAAGCCGCCGGTGGACGGATCGAGATAGAAACGCGCGCATCCGGTGATCTGGCCCCGATTGTCGGTGATCTTTGCCAGCAGGGCAGAGGCCCTTTGCGGCAGATCGGGTTCGTCCTCACCCAGCCGCAGAAAGACCCGCGGGTGATAGCGCAGCGCCGGGCCGAGGTGCGTGATGCCGCGTCTTTGCAGATAGGTGGCGCCCAGAGTGCCGAACACCGGCTTGCCAGCGGCGAAGAGTTTCCGCGCCCGCGCGATGCGTTTGCTGGAGGCTGCATCAGGGCGCTCTGGATTTCGGGGTTCACGAGGCACGGCAGGGCAGGGGGCCTCGCCGAGAAAGGACCGGACCTCCTTAAGGGTCTCCCCAAGCGTGCACGACCCAAGCCGTTCATGCAGCAGATCGATCAAGTCGCCATACTGCCCCGTCGCGAAATCTTGCCAGGACCCGGCCTTGCGTCCGTCCTGCGCCTGAAGTCGGATTGCGAGGCTCTTCCCCTTTGCACCGGACGTGTCGCCGACCTGCCAATAAGTGCCCTGCTTGCGACCCTCGGGGAAATACTGGCGGCAGAAACTCTCGGCACGGTCTGCCAGATCGGCCGAGAGGTCTGCGATGCTACGCTGCGCGCTCATGCGGCGGCACCCGCTGCGCTGGCGCCAACCGGATGCTCGGCGAGCACCCGCGCCAGCACGTCGATGACGTCCACCGGGAGGAACACCCGCGTCTTCCACTGGATCACCTCGGTGAAGCAACCGATGGCCTTCAGGCCAGGCAGGGCCGCACCCGACGCGCCAATGAGTTCTAGCCTCGGCTGGCCCATGACCAATGAGCGGCGCAACTGGTAGCCGCCAAGCAGGCTGAGGGTCGTCCTCGCGTCCATCACCGCGGCGAACACTTCCTGCGGCGACATCTCGATCTGACAATCGAGCCCGAGGCGCGCGTAGACGTTAAGAAGCTGCTCCTGGCTGACCAAGCGACCGATGGCACGCTCCCCGTCCTCGGTCTGCAGGCGATAGATGCGCATGTTGTCGGCGGGCAGCCGGTCCCAGATCGGCAGGAGCAACCCACAGATCAGCGTGATCTTCGATGTGGTGAACTCCGGTGTTGCGTCGACTTCGGCCTGCCAGATCTGTTCGAACATCGCATCGTCGATCTCTTCCCAGTGCGACTTCGGGAACTCGGTCAGCGCGAGGATTTCGGTCGCCATGGGTCGTAGGAGCTTAACCCGAAAGATCGGCACACCGTCTTCATCCATGAAGGCCGGCGCCTTCACCATCAGCGCGGCGCGTTTGGAGGTCTTGTTCCAGCAAAGCGTCGCGCCTTTTGTGTCTGCGCAGATGGTTTTGACCCGGGGCAGGGTGAGCGGGTCATTGCGATCCGTGCGCTCAACGGTCAGGGCGGTCGCCGTCGCCCCCGTCGCCTCGTGCTCGAAGATAACCTTGCGATCAACGATCTCGAACTTCTCTGCACGCAGGGTCTCGAGGCCGACATCCAGCGTACCCGCCTGACGTGCATCCTCGATGATCGCCGAAAGAAACCCGCCAAAAGTCTCGAAAATCGCGTCCTGCATGTCGATGCGGAGCGCAAGGCAGCGGTTCAAGAACTGCTGGATCGGCGGCAGGTTTTCTTCCATCGTGCCATCCGCCTCATCGAGCGTCAGCCCGGTCATCTCCTGAAACTTCGCGTAGGAGCAGGCCTCGATCTTGCCCGCCCGCAGCTTGTAGAAAAACTGCCGCAGCGCCGCCCGCGCATAGGGGCTCTCAAGGTTGTCCTCGGCGCGAAACATGTTCTGACCTCCGGTCTCGCGTTGGCCCTTGGTGATGGCGCCGAGCGTGTCGAGGCGGCGAGCAATGGTGGAAAGGAAGCGCTTTTCACCCTTCACGTTAGTCGCGACCGGGCGGAAGAGCGGCGGCTGCGCCTGGTTGGTGCGATTGGTGCGCCCCAGCCCCTGGATCGCATTATCGGCCTTCCAGCCGGGCTCCAGCAGGTAATGCACCCGCAGGCGCTGGTTCTTCGCACCAAGATCGGCATGGTAGCTGCGCCCGGTGCCACCCGCATCAGAGAAGATCAAGATGCGCTTGGCATCATCCATGAAGGCCTGGGTTTCTCCGAGGTTGGAGGAAGCGGGACGCTTCTCGACCTTGAGCCGCCCCTCCCGCGTCTTCACGATGCGCCGTTTGCGCCCCGTGACCTCGGCCACAGCCTCCCCTCCGAAATGCCAAAGGATCTGGTCGAGGGCACCCTGTACTGGGGCGAGGGCACCGAGATGCTCGACAAGCTCGTCCCGCCGCCGCTCCGCCTCGCGGCAAATGATGTGATTGCCATCGCCATCGACGGCCGGGCGCGAGCGCAGATCCCCGCTCTCGTCGGTGTAAGGCTCGAAGAGCCGCGTCGGGAAGGAATGCATCAGGTAGTCCATGATGTTCTCGCGCGGCGTAAAATCGACCTGCAGATCATCCCACTCCGAAGGCGGGATCTCTTCGAGACGCCGTTCCATCACCGCCTCGCTGGTCGACACCACCTGGATCACCGCCGAATGTCCCGCCGCCAGGTCCGCCTCGATGGCGCGGATCAGCGAGGGGCATTTCATGGCGGTGATGAGATGATTGAAGAAGCGCTGCTTGTTGCTCTCAAACGCCGAACGCGCGGCGGATTTCGCCTGGGCGTTCAAAGTGCCGGTCTCAGACGAAATACCCGAGGCCTGAAGCGCGGCCTCCAAGTTGTTGTGGATGATCTGATAGGCGTCGGCGTAGCTGTCGTAGATCGCGACTTGGGCGGGCGTCAGCTCATGCACCAGCATCTCGTATTCGACCCCGGCATAAGACAGGGACCGCGCAAGATAGTGCCCGAGCGCCTTCAGGTCGCGAGAGATCATCTCCATGGCGGCAATACCCCCGGCCTCCATCGCTGCGACAAACTCTGCCCGAGTCACGAAGGGGAAGTCTCCCGTGCCCCAGAGACCGAGGCGCGAGGCATAGGCGAGATTGCCGACGACTGTCGCGCCGGTGGCCGAGACATAGAGCACGCGAGCATCAGGCACGGCATTCTGCAGCGCGAGGCCAGCGAGCCCTTGCTGCGACGCCTTTTTGTCGCCGCGGTCGGACTTTTCTCCCGCAGCATTCGCCATGGCGTGGCTTTCATCAAAAGCGATGACCCCATCGAACCCTTCGCCGAGCCAGGACGTGACCTGGTCGAGGCGCGAAGTCTTCCCCTCGCGCTCAGCCGAGCGCAGCGTGGCATAGGTGACAAAGAGGATGCCTTCGGGGAGGCGGATGTCGCTGCCCTGGCGGAACTTCGAGAGCGGCACGATATCGCTTTCGCGGCCCCCGAGTGCCATCCAGTCGCGCCGCGCATCCTCGATCAGTTTGTCGCTCTTTGAGACCCAGACCGCCCGTCGGCGTCCCTGCAGCCAGTTGTCGAGAATGATGCCCGCGACCTGCCGCCCCTTGCCGCAGCCGGTGCCATCGCCCAGGAACCAGCCCTTGCGCAGGCGGAAGGCACTGTTGTCGCCCTCAGACGCGGCCATGAGCTGGCCCTCGATCTCGCCGCGCTTGAACCAGCCCTTCAGGTGCGTCTCGTGGGCATTCACCGCGTAGATGACGCTTTCGAGCTGCGGTGCAGAAAGAAGCCCATCCTGGACGAGGTTTGTCGGCAGAACGGGGTGGTAAGTCGGGACGGGCGGCGGCACCGAGGCCATGGCGGCGGATTGCACCAGCGCGGTCGGATGCTCCGCCGCACCTTCAATCATGATCGCCTGAAGGTCATAGGCCTCGTAGACCGTGTCCTGCAGCGTGCCGTCGGGTTCGCTCCAGGTTTTCGGCAGAAAGTCGAGCGGGGCCGTCTCGATGTCGTCAAAGGGATGTTTCGCGCGTTCTTCGGCGAGGGCACGGGTTTCCTTGCGGGCGGCATTGCGGAGGGCCTGCAGGTTGGTACGGGTCGGGCGGTTCGGCACCGAAAGAGCAGAATTGGTGGGGCAGGGCGGAGGGCTGCGGCGCTCCGGGCAATGCGCGAGCACTTCTGCGAGAAGATCTCCCGCGGTCGCACAGATTGGATGATATGCGGTCTCGAAGCCTTCCGGCGGGGCCGCCTCCGCACCAACAGGCCGCTTGTCAATCACCGTCAGCCGCGTGTCGACCGTGGTGCCATGTCGTGCGAAGACCTTGCCGTCGATGGCGGCGGAAAATACCACATCGGCGCTCTGGCCAATCCGCTGGAAGGTTGACTGGAAGGAATTCGTCGAGGGACGGAAGCTCTCGCCGGTGATGACGACAAGACGTCCACCTGGCATTAGGCGCGCCAGGGCAGACAGGACATGCTGACTGGTGGCCTGCCGAAACCGACCCTCGACATGATTGGCCACGGAGAATGGTGGGTTCATCACGATGACCGAGGGCAAGACCGACCGATTCAGCCGATCGTCGATCGAGGCGGCATCGTGATCCGAGACGATGGCATCCGGAAACAACTGTCCCAGCAAGGCGCGGCGCGTGTCGGCAAGTTCATTCAGCGCCAACCGTGCACCAGCGATCTTTGCAAAGATGGCCAGCATGCCCGTGCCCGTCGACGGCTCGAGCATCAGGTCGTCGTCCCGAAACCCGGCGGCCTGCGCGACGATGGCCGCGAGGGGCAAAGGCGTGGAAAACTGTTGCAGACGCACGCTGTCCTCAGAACGTCGCGTGTGAGACGGGGCCAGAGCCGCGAGACGTTCGATCATGGTGAGGAAAGTTTGCGGCGAGGTTGCCTGGCGCTGCATCAGCGCGCCGTAGCGCGAAAGCATCAGGATCTGGGCCACCTCGGCGGCCTCATAGGCGTCCTTCCAGACCCAGGCACCGTTGCTGTCGCTCGTGCCGAAAGCGTCTTCCATCGCGGAACGAAGTATGACGGTGTCGATGGGTTTCCCCGCCTCGAATTGGGGAAGCAGCACGGTTGCAGCCCGAATCAGGTTTTGGGCAAAATCGCGGGCCGCGGACAGGGCAGAGGCCTCGGTCAAAAGCGGGACGGAATGGGGGTGAGCGTTCATCGGCAATCTCCGGGTTGAGGGTTGGCCCCAAGCCCCGCGCGCACTCTCTCACCCGGGAGGGGTCACCCCTCCCGCCCTGCCTCTCCCTCTTTTCGGTCAGGTCCTAACATCGCTCACAGAGAACGTGATCACAGCCGAATTTTCACTGGTAATTTGCAGCCTTATTCATCCCCAGAGACCTTACTCTGGCAGGTCTCAATGAATGCCCGTAACGCGTTGGATGTAAAACGGTTGGGGTAGTAGAGCCTTGGCCCATCCAGAGGCCGCCAGTGGTCTTTCAGGATCGGCACAAGTGTTTGCGCACGAAAATCGTCCTCGAGCCAATTTCGGAACATGGCGATGATCCCCATTCCCGCCCGCGCATAACTCAACCCGGAGTTCAGGGCATTCACACTAAGCACCAAGCGTGTGACAGGCTCGACCGTGATGGCCTGACCTCCGTTTTGCAATGTCCACGGGAGCAGATGCCCACCCGGCAGGCGGTATCGGATCGCCTCATGGGCGGTCAGTTGTGCAGGAGCCTCTGGGCAACCATGTGCCTCCACATAGGCGGGCGAGGCGGCAAGCGCAATTTGCTGACTGCGGGCTCCAATGGGGATGGAGATCATGTCCTTTTCAAGCGATGCGCCGTAGCGAATTCCCGCATCGCAATCAGAGGCAACGATATCGACTAGGTCGTTGTCCACGACAATCTCGACCACAACACCGGGGTGACGTTTCTGAAACGCGGCCAAAATAGGCGGCAGGATGTCGGGCATGACTGCGCCCGGCGCATTGATTTTCAACCGGCCACTCACATGACCTGTCGAATCCGCAGTTTCAGTACAAGCGGCGCGCACCTCGGCCATGAGTGGCGCGATCCGTTCCGCCAATGCGCGCCCTTGGTCCGTCGCTCTCATGCTGCGCGTCGTGCGCAACAGGAGCGGGACCCCGAGTTGTGTCTCGATCCGCGCCACCGTGGTGCTGACGTTCGACGGCGCAACACCGAGGCACCGCGCAGCCGCGCGAAAGCCACCCTCCTCAAGGACCGTCAGAAACACGATCAGATCGTCTTGGGATATATTGTTCTTCATGGAGAACAGGCTATTCGCTTTTTGTCAGATTATCAAAGCCAGAAAGAACAGTGAATAGTTCTGGTGCAACCAGCGCCGGCCGACATGAGGGACCGGCGGACAGGAATGGAAAGGACAAAGCTATGTTGATCGTAACCGGGGCAACGGGCCATCTTGGCCGCAAAATTGTTGAAAATCTGCTGCATCACGTCGCCGCCGAGCGCATCGGGGTCAGTGTCCGCGACACCGCAAAAGCCGAGGCATTCGCCGCGCTTGGTGTGCGCGTACGCCAAGGCGACTATAACGATCCAGAGAGTTTGCGCCACGCTTGGGACGGGGCCGAACGTTTGTTTCTCGTGTCTTCGAACGCTGCGGCGACTGGCGGTAATCCTCTGGCGCAACACGCGACGGCCATCGACGTGGCCCGCGACATTGGTGTGGAGCGCATATTTTACACCAGTCAGGTGTCCAGTTCGCCGGACTCGTATTTCCCTCCGGGTCGCGATCATGCGGCAACGGAAGCGATGCTCGCGACATCGGGGATGTCATGGACGGCCTTGCGCCACGGTTTTTACGCGGCGAGTGCCATGATGATGAATGCCAAGGGCTTGAAAGCCGGGCGATTGGCTGCCCCGCAAGATGGGAAAGTCGCTTGGACGACCCATGACGATCTCGCTGCGGTGGATGCGGCGCTGCTGGTGGGGCAGGAGGTGATTGACGGCCCGACGCCACCGTTGACCGGGGCTGAAGCGCTCGACCTTGCCGATCTGGCGGAGCGCGCGGGTCAGATAATGGGCAGGCCTGTCGAACGCGTTTTGATCAGCGAAGATGTCCTGCAAGCAAATGCGCGGGCCTCCGGTGTCCCGGAAGGCTCAATCGCCGTTATGTTGGGCTACTACCGCGCGGCGCGGGCGGGTGAATTCTCAACCGTCGATCCCACGCTGTCACGTATCCTCGGGCGGGCTCCGCAGACGATGAGCGCCGTATTACAAACCAGTCTCGGGTAGGGATCCTCTGTTGCTGTTCGAGAGACCTGCAGCCGGACATCGAACATAACCGAGTTCTAAAACCTATTGATACCTCAGAGTGTTGAGCGTTTAGGGTCCCAATTCACCGATTGTGAAATCGCCACAAAAGAAAAAGGCGGCATCCGGGAGGAGGTGGATGCCGCCGATTATTCTGGATCAGCTCAGGGAGGAGGAGGAACTGATCACATGACTTAAGATAGGGGCTATGCTGCATCTGCACAATAGCTGCCCTATGTTATTTCTGCATTGCAGCATTGACGGAACATCAAGCTTGCTAAGGCCGCGCTGTAAATCCTGCCCGCCGTAGCAGACCGATTTGCCTATGGGCGGGCCTGAGCCATATCGGAATTTGTCGACTGTTTCGGCTCATGATCAGGCACCGCACGCCGTGCCTCCGGCAAACAGTCGGTCACATAATCGCCGACGAACCCCCAGCAGGCATCGACCTCTTCGCCGTCCTGTTCAATCACATAGCCATAGACCCGCCCGTCGAGATAGGCGTCGTAGCTGACGATTTCACTGCGCAGGATATCTTCGGCCTTTTCACGCAGCGCCTTGGTGACGCGTTTTACATCGAATTCCTTCCGAACCGCCTCAAGCGACGCGTAGACGTAGCCGACCTGACAGGTATCCCAAGGGCAGTGAAACCCGATGGTGTTCATCGCGAGACCGGAATGGTCATAGAGAAACACGGGCAACATGATTGCCTTGCGCTCGGCGCGCTCGCTCAGCTGGTCCGTTGAGGGATCACTCTGATCCGAAACGCCCGCAAGATCGCGCAGGAACGCCTCGGGACTGTCGAACTGATGGCTGTCACCGAGCCGATAGCGCCGGTGCCAGCAGATCAGCGTGCCTAGATTGGACCACTCCCGTGGGCTTTCGGGATCGAGGTCTTGGAAAATCTTGATTGCGTGGCCGTGATAGGCCTCCTCAAAGACGGGGTCATGCATGTCGATGTCCTTTCTTGAAACGAAGACGACCCGCCAGGCCGATAGGGGCGCAGGCGGGTCGATCTGGATGAGATGAGTTTGTTGGTGAGGCCGCCGCCCGGCGGATCAGGCGGCGGCGCGGTTCTGGCGATGCTGGACGTGCTCGACCGAGACTTTCAGGAGCCAATCTTCGAATCCGAGAATGGTCTGGTGACCCGCAACCGCGAGGGTCCAGGCCGCGCGCGGATCGCCGACAATCTGCGTCGGATCGTTGTCGATCCGGCCATTTGCCATCCATGGTTCCGGCTGGATGCGCCCGAGCCAGTCCGCCAGCGACGGGATGCGCCCCTGGCAGTCTTCGCGCACATGTTGCTCACCGATCCAGCGGATCGGGACGACCCGGCCCGCGCTGTTGGTTAAGCTGCGACCGAAGTGGCGTTCGGCATCATAGATCCCAACCGTATGGTGTTTTTGTGCTCTGTGGACGAAAAGGCCTAGGTGCTCTTTGGATGAGTCAAACCAATCATGCACATGCTGGTAATCATCAGGAATCCCGCCGAACTTTCGGGCCGAGCTTTCGGCGTGGTGGAGGGGATGTGCCATGTGTTAAAGTCCCTCGTGTTCGGTGGTGTTGGTCTCGATGTAACGGTTCGAATGACTGACATCGATCTTGTCGGTCTCGAGCGCCCAGGTCAGCTCGCCATAGCCGCCCTCGTTGTTCTCGAAGCCGGGGCTCAGCGCATAGGCAAAGTCCCAGCCGAAATCTTCGACCCGTCGCCGCAGCTTTTCTGTCAGGGTAATCGTGTCAGGCGTCACGACGACCTCCTCGACATTGCCGGAATCGCCGTAACCTTCGTATTGCACCTCGACGTTCGTCACACCGAGGCCGCGCAACTCGGTGAGAAGGGCAGCGCGGGTCTCGACCCGATGTTCGGCAGCACGCCTCTGGGATTCGAGCATCTGCGCATAGAAATCATTTGCTTGTGTCATATCTTCGGTCCTTTGGAATTGTGGGAAGGGGAGGGCGACCGTTACGCGAGGCCGCCCCGGAGTTTTCTTTTTGGGCAGCTTCAAGCCGCCGCGTCGCCGCTTTTCTCAGCCGTCCGATCGACCAGGTTGAAATACAGATTCTCGGTCGCGCGCTTGAACCCCGGGGGCTTGCGCGGGGCGAGGCAGCGCACCGAGGCGCTGCAGCCGCTCCCGTGCTCCATCGCGAAATGCGTCACCTGATCGATCAAGTCGTCCATGCCCGCGGCTTGAATGCGCTTTTCGGGATAGTTCCCCATCATCTGGAACTGGGTGACGACGAAGGCGCCGTCCCGATGTGCAGGATAAAGGGTGATCTGGTAATCGAGTGTTTTGGCCATTGTTGGTCTCCTGAGGCAGGCGAGACGCGATGATCGCAGTCCTTTGAAACCCGCCAGCACGAAAGGACCGCCCTTTTTGCAAGGGCAGTCCGGGGTGATTTTGGGGAAGAGGGGGCGTCAATATTCCGAAGGGAGCAGCAGGGTCAGAACCCGGCGCGTCTGCAGGGGATCGGAGGGCTCGGGCGAGCCGTACTTGTAGTCGGTGTCGTAGAGGTCCACCTTAAACCAGACCGTCGTGCCATCGAATTCGATGACCCCCATTTCATGCCATCCCTGCGGGTCGCTGTCGGCATTGAACTCGTCAAACGCGGCAACACGGCGGGTGAGCTCCAGTTGGGCATCGGGCCCAAGCGCCGCGACGCCGCGTGTCATTACGAACTGACCAAGCGGGGCATCAGCGCCAGAGGTATTGCCCAGGATGGAACGGCGAAAGGCGTCATTCAGCGCGGCGATGCGTGCGGCTTCCTGAACAGGATCGAGGTCGAGTGTGGTGGTCATGGGATATCTCCGGGACGGGCCAGCCGATCCGATATCGGCTGTAGGCAACCCGCCAGCCGGAAAGGGCCGCCCTCGATGTGAGGACGGCCCAAAGTTCATGTGGCAATCAGATCGGTGTTTGCTTCGTCAGGCCGCATCCCCGCTGAGGAAGGCGGGCAATGACGACGGTTCATTGATCTCTGCCTCGGCCAGAGCGTCTGCGGCGGGCACGGCGCCTTCCTCCGCCTCGGGCGTATCGCCAATCATTTTGGCTTCGACCTCCGTCGCACCGGCAAACACCATCCCCTCCGGCAACCAGCGCGTCGTCTTTGCAGCCGTCCTCGCGTCGAAACCTTCCGTCTCGCAGGCGGTTTCCGCAAAAGCGCGTTCCATCGCAGCCGCGATATCGCCCTTGCGCTCGCGATTGCGATCCTCGGCATAGTCGTCGCCGATGAGCTTGTGCGCTGTGGCCACAGCATGGCCCTTGTTGACCCGTCCCCAGTAATTCTGAGCAGTCGGGCGCCAGCAGGCCGCCGGATCGACATCAAGCCGCGCGCCTATTTCTTCGATGATCGAAGAGGGCCGATTGTCGGTGCTGAGCTGCGGCTTGACCGCCAGTCCCGTCGCCCAGGCGAAGAGCGCCTGCTTGTCCGCCACAGGCAGCGCCGACATCGCCCGGAAGTCCTCGGGCTTCTCCAGCTTCATCCAGTCTGTGGCGAGGTCTTGTTCCAGCGCCTCGATCATCTTCTGCGCGACGGTATCGGCATGCAGCACTTCGCGGTTTTGCGCCTGGAAGGGCCGGATCGAGATATCGAGCGCCTCATTGTTGTAGGACCGTGACAGGGCCTGTTCGCAGAGCGTATAGAGCATCGCGTCGAACGCCACTTCGAAATCTGCCGCCATATGCGCCCGCAGGATATGCTGGCGCGTGGCGCGCAAATCATCCGCGAGGCTCGCCGAAATCCCGTCCGCCTTGCGCAGGGTGGCCGCCGGATCGGATGTCGGCACAGGGATGGCAGAGGTCGGCGGCGTCACGTGCGGGCGCACAGGGGAAGAAGCTCCACTCGTATCTGCAGTCGTATCATCGGGCTCCGGCGCGGCGGGAATATCCTCGGGCCGCACCAAACCCTTCTCGATCCGCAGCGCCCCGTCATGGCCGATGGTCAGAACCACGCCGGCGATGGCGCGATCCGCATCGGCGTAGGGTTGGCGATCACGCTGCATAGCTTCGATTTCGCGCAGACGTGGCTCGATGGTATAATATTCTTCCCTCTCCGTGTCGGTCCAGTCCTCGCCGTCATTCTGCGCCGCCAGCTCTTCCTCGCGCGCGATAAGACGTTCCTCCTCGGCGCGCAGATCCGCATCCGGCTCGATGTCCTGCGGATAGACGCGTCCAAAACTGCGAAACGCACCATAATCCACCGACAGATGCACCTCGACCCAGTTCCACTCCGCGTCCAAAGGTTTCGCCGCCGCTTGCAGCTTTTCGATAGCGAGGCGCTCCAGAAGTTCGGGGTTTTCCATATGGGCGCTGGCACGGTCGTCGAAGAGATCTCGCAGCAGGACACCGCCCGCCGCCTCGTAGGCCTCGATACCAACAAACCGCCCGAGCGCCGAGTTCGCCGAATGCGCGGTCTCGGTCAGCTGGCGTTTGATGCTCTGCGGGTGGATGTGATAGCCGCCCTTCACCGCGTTCCAAACTGCCAGTTGGCGATCATGGTCGTCGGTCAGCGTGAAGGCCATCACGCATTCCAGGGTCAGATCGCCCGCACGGAACTGTTCGATGATCTCGGGCGCGACACGGGCGAGTTTGAGGCGGCGGCGCACCAGGTCGACGGAAACGCCGAACTTCAGCGCAATCTCGTCCTCGCTGCGTCCCTCGGCGATCATCGCCTCAAAAGCCTCGAATTGGTCAGCCGGATGCATCGCTACCCGCTGGAGGTTTTCTGTGGCGGAGGTGAGGATGGCATTGCGCTCATCTTCGACGAGGCAGGGCACAGGATGATCTGCGGGGATGATACCGTCATCGGCAAGCTGCTTCAGCGCCTTGAGACGGCGACCACCAGCATCGACCGCAAAACGTGTCTCTGACAGCGCATGGACCACCAGATTTTGCTTGATGCCAGTCTCTCGAATACTTGCGAAGAGTTCCGCGTCATCCTTCTCACTTGTGGCGACTTTGCGGACATTGAGCGGGCTGGGTTCCAACTGGTCGAGCGGGATCAGGCGGATATCGGAAGCGCTGGCGGGCGTTGCCAATCCGGCGGCTTCGGTTTTCGTCGCGGTGGCGGGTTTCGGTCCGGTAGTGGTCTTGGCCATGGTCAGGGTCCTTGTCACGCCGGGCCCGGATGAGACTCTCTCTATCCTTTCAAGCCCGGCACCCGGGCTTCCCTTTCTTTGGCTCTTTTTCAATGAGAGTTGAACATTTAAAGATATTCCAGCACTCAGATCTCCTTCATTCGGTTGGACCATACAAATATTTTAACTTACCCGAACCGAGGGGGAATTCGATCCGTGAAAGTGGAAGCGGATCGATCTCGAGTTCCGCTCCTTTGATTTTGCGATCCTAAGTTTAAGAGAAGATCACCTGAATATCAGTATACTCAGCGAGACCCTCTTCGCCAAACTCGACCCCAAGGCCAGATTGCTTAACCCCACCGAAAGGCGCGTTTGGCTGGATGGCACCGTGCTTGTTGATCCAGACCGATCCGCATTCCATCCGCTTGGCAAGTTCGCGGCCTTTCTCGATGTCGGAGGTCCAGATCGAGCCTCCCAGACCATTGTTTGAGTCATTCGCCGCCGCGATGGCCTTTTCCACATCCGTGTAGCGGATCACAGGAAGCACCGGGCCAAACTGCTCCTCGGTGACCAGAAGGTTGTCTTGCGACAGGTCGGCGATGATGGTGGGCGGAAAGAACAGACCCTCGCCTGGCACGCCGCCGAGAAGCACCCGGCCCTCAGACTCGCCCGCATCGACAAGCCGCCGCACCTTGTCGAATTGCATGGCGTTCTGAATCGGCCCAAGGACGCTGTCCTCGTTCATCCCGTCGCCGACCGGAATGTTCTTGGCAAAGGCGACCAGGTTTTCGCAGACCTCGTCATAGATCGAGTCGTGTACATACAGGCGCTTCATGGCCGCGCAAGTCTGGCCGTTGTTGATGAACGCGCCCCAAAACAGCCCCTCTGCAATCGCCTTGGGATCAGCATCGGGAAGGACGATACCGGCGTCATTGCCGCCCATCTCCAGCGTTAGACGCTTCATGGTTTCGGCGGCCGATTGCATGACCTTCTGACCCGTCGCGCAAGAGCCGGTGAAAACGATCTTGCGGATGCCCGTGTGGGCCGACATGGCGGCTCCGAGGTTGAGCGCCTTGTCGTCGCCGGTCACGACATTGACCACGCCTGAGGGCAGGACCTCACTCATAATCTCCCCAAGACGTATGGTTGAAAGTGGCGTTAAGGGTGAGGGCTTGACCACCACGGTATTGCCGGTGCGCAGCGCCGGCATGATGTGCCAAATCGCGATCATCACGGGGAAGTTCCACGGGGTGATGGAGCCGACCACGCCAAGGGGTTTACGGTGCAGTTCGACATGGCCCTCGTTATTGTCTTGAAGGATCTTGACTGGCAGCGACAGGCTTGCGGAATAGCCGGCCCAAGCCTGCGCGCCACCGAGTTCCCAGCGCGAGCCAAGTCCGTTCAGAGGCTTGCCCTGTTCCTTGGTGATCAGAACGGCCAGCTCCTCGGCATGTTCGCCAATCGTGGTCGCGACCTTTTCACAATATGCTTGAAGCTCGTCAGAAGACAGTTTGGACCAAGTTTTAAATGCGGCTTGTGCAGCGGCCACTGCAATATCGAGATCGGCGAGCGAGGCGTTCGGGGCATATCCTGCTACCTCACCCGACGAGGGGTTGAGGACAGGAAAGGTCGCCCCATTTGTGGACATGGGACGTTCGGGGCTTAATGTCGTGGACATGGTGGAATTTCCTCTGAAGAAGTGCAAAACGCGGGATAGGAATTGGCCAACAGGCTCGCTGCCAACTTTCCCATGCAACGCGGATTTGTGCTGTGAACCCCGCGTCATGCCGCAGCCTGCTTTGTGAGATTGACCGGATGGTGAAACATATGACACCCATTCGGCGAGTAGTTCGGCACATCGCTGGCAACTTCCGACCCCTCTTCCGAAAACAGGGCCTTCTGCATGTCGTCAGGCGACGCGAAATAGGCGCGAAAGACACAGAAGGGCGAGTGCGCACCTTCCCTAAGCGGCGAAGGATAGGCCACTTCGTAGGAAATCAGACCTGGGAGTCGCTGCGCAAGTGGGAGATGCCTCGTATCGTAATAGTTCCTAAAGTAGTCCGGGTCGACCGGGGTGGGATATTCAACGCAAAGACAATACATAGATCCCTCCTTTTATGAGATGAGGCATTGCCGTCAAACGACGCCGCGGGTCCCTACAGCGAGGTCACCTCTGTCACGGCGCGATTTTGCGACGATTATTGCCTGACGCCCAATCGCCACCAGAGCGATCATGTTCAGCACGCCGAACACATACGCCGGAGCGAGTCCGATGAAGCTGAAAATGTTGGACGGGCCGATTGGCGTGTCGCCAAATGCTAGGGCCCGGTTCGGCGAAAAGTTGGATCCCCAATAGAAAACAACGTTCGACCAACCGTCCAGCATGACGATCCAGCCCCAAATCTTACCCCATTTTTCCGAGAAATTCAGATGAGGTATAACAAATGCGACTGCGATTGTCATAAGACCGTTCAAGACTGGCCCGGTATGGGTTCCGCGCCATCCATGTTCGGTGCCGGGCAGTTGAAAGGAGACGAAAAAGCCCGGGACAATCTCGAAGCCGCCCAGCAAGAACATCCAGTAGCCAAGCCCACCCACCAGTGCAGCAAAAATCATCAGTACACCGTTCCCGGCCATAATGTCGCGGAGTGTAAGCTTCCACGGTTCGACGTGTTCGTCAGTCATAGTATCCTCCCTTAGTGTTGATGGTCCGTGACATTTTTTCTACGAACCCGGAAATCTCAGGCTGGCACCCGTTTGTTGGCGTCGGTCAGGCCGCGAAAGCTACCGCCATGGTAAACCAAGGGCGTGATACCCTGAACCTTGGCGCCAACTACGCGACCGAATATTACTGCATGCGTCCCGGAATTGACGATCTCTGAAATTTCGCATTCCAAGGCGGTTGCGCCATTCAGAACTGGCATCCCCAGGACATCTCCATTTGCCCAAGCCGACGACTCAAACCGATCATCGCCTTGAAGCCCACTTCGCCCGGCGAAAGTTTCAGCAGTGTTCTGGTGTTCATAATCGAGAATATTGACTGCGAAATGACCCGCGTCGCGGATCATCTTGAAGGTCCCGGTGTTTTGGTTAGTGCAGGCCAGAATTGTTGCGGGCTCTGCGCATACTGAACAGACAGCGGTCGCTGTGATGCCTCGGCGCTCCTCTCCGAGGCGAGTGGTTACGATGTTTACCCCCGCAGCCAATTCAGCGAGAGCCGCGCGAAATGTTTGATCATCAACCATGATCTTCTCCTTTTTTCTTGCTTGCCCTGTGAGAAATGATGAGCGTCAATGCTTTTAAATTTAAAAGTGTACGACGACGCCCGCAGTTACGATCAGGGGATCAAGCGTAATGTCTGCTTCTGCTGGCACCCCACCAACGGTACCACGCGCCTTGGTCTCAAGTGCGATGTACTTCGCATCGAGGAACCATCCCGTCTTGTTGCCCAAGGGTCCCTCAATTCCAGCCTGAATGATCGGCGCAAACGCATTGTCCACGTCGAAGCCATCAATCGCGCCATCACTCGTGTCAAAAATAATCGTATAATTCACGCCGCCGCCGACATAGGCATCAAGGCCATTGCCGAATTCAGGGAAATGATAGAGTCCGGTCAATGTGGCCGGCCCATAAGTGACCTTGCCCAATTCGAGGCCAGAGAGTGGCCCTGAACCGTTCAAGGTGGCGGTGGGTGGGATACCAACAGTTAACTCTGCCGAAAAACGCTCCGAAAAGCGATATCCGATGCCAATTGTCGGCGTCAAATCATCGTCAGTGGTGAAGCTCGCGCCCGGAACCGTAGCACCTCCCAGTGAAATGTCGGCGCTTTCATTCATCCCGATATGCGACAACCCGAGCCGTAGCGACCAGGGCCCAGCATCCTGAGCCTGCACATGTGTGGCGGTTGCAGCAAGCAGTGCTGCCGCGCAGATTAGTTTGGTTTTCATAATCTATTTTTTCCTAGCAAAACCCTGGCAAAAACTGGCGCAGGTTGCACGCTGCACCGATTTTCCTCACTCGGCCGCCATCGCCTGCTGTGCGCTTGCTATGGTGGACCTCACACGCTCAGGGCTGGAGAAGATATCCCACTGACGCTCAGGATGGTTGAAGCCTTCGGTGAACTGATCTGCCAGTGCGCGGTTTTGCGCCATGCCGCCGATGAACTCCAACAGACTCGGATCGAGAGACGCCAAATTGTCGAGCATGTAGTTTGTCCAGCGGGTTGCGCATACGACGCGGTCGCCACGGCGTGCATCGAACTTCTCTAGGAAGCGCTGGTCGAAGACGTCGTTTTCAACGATCTCCTCACCAAGAATGACCGCAGCATAGGATGCCATATTGGCCCCTTGCCCCAGCACCGGATCAACGACAGCATGGACGTCACCCAGGGCAATTGCCAACTTTCCATTGCCAAGCCGCGTGTGGCTCTTGCGAACAGTGGGGGTGACACCGCCCTGCAAAATATCCATTGGCGAATTGGCAAGATCGAACTCATCGCGATCAATGCGCGCATAAAGAGTCGGGTAGTGTGCTTTGATCTTCTCGAGCATCAGATCAAGGAACGCACGCGGGTCATCATCATATTTGGTGCGGGCGAGGATCTCAAGATCTCCGCCAATGTGGTTTTCAAAGACGAGAGCCTTGCAGAACCCGTTGAACGACCACGTCGGGATCTCGATAAGTTCGCCGGCGCCAGGAGAAAAATACATCGTCACAGCGCGCGTTTCGGTCTCAGCGATGCCTTTGAACAAACCGACGCAGAGCATTCGTTGCGGGCGTTCGTAAGGAGAGTAGCTGTCATCGCGGCCAAACATCTGTCCGATCGCGCCTTTGCCGGTACAAATTACGGTAAGGTCGCTCTCGTCAGAAATGCATTCGATCTGGTCATGCTCAACAGGACCGTAAACCACCTCGCCGCCGCGGTCGATATAGTCTTGCAAGAGCGCCGGCTGATAGATGCGGTAGTCGACGGCGCGGCTGGGTTGCGCCAAGTCGCCAAAGATATGGATCGGGTCCGGCGTGCCGATGTAGTAGTAGTGACCGAAATAGCCGTATTCCTTCGATGGCCAGTGATTGCATCCGAGTATATCCTCACGCTCGACCGTAACATGGTGGTGGGCGACCGTGTTCATCAATCGCGAACCTGCGTAGTCCTCGGGAGCACGGTCTGTGTACAGACGTGGTGTGATCCCTTTTTGCAGCAGGTAGAGCCCCAGTTGCAGCCCCGCAGTGCCCGCACCAATGATGGCAATTTTCTTTGTCATAGCTTCCTCCCTTGATCTCCTGTGTAAAAATAGATCGACAGGTCGGTCAATGAAAGATAAATTATCGCATATGACTTATCAAAAATGGAATAAATCGATATGAGCGATCGGCTTCAGGCCTACGAAATCTTCGCCGAACTCATGGATCGCAGGAATTTTTCCCAGACCTCACGAGCATTGAACGTTCCGCAGGCTACGGTCAGCAAGCAGATCGCCGCGCTCGAAGCCTCTCTGGGAATTCAGCTTTTCATTCGTTCCACCCGGCGAATGTACCCGACGAGAGAAGCGGAGGAACTGATACCTCATGTACGACACATGTTGGACGCCCGCGCCGAGGTGATGCGCGTCGCCCACGGAGAGCTCCCGCGTATCTCCGGGACCATGCGAATTTCTGCGCCGCATTCGTACGGTCGGCGAGTGCTGCTACCGCTCTTGATCGAGTTCCTGGAGCTTTAACCCGGGCTGACTGTCGATGTCACGCTACACCGCCGCCCCCCAGACCTGCTTGATGCAAAGCTTGACCTCGCCATCATTGGCACCCCAGCACTGGAAGGTCCGTACCGACAGCGCTTGCTCAGCAATCATCACTGGATTGTGGTGGGCGCGCCGGACTATCTGAGAAATCACGGGCGCCCGTCGATTCCGCTCGAGCTAGAGCAGCATGCGCTCCTCGTGCCACGGGCTTACCCATCTGATGTGCTTACCTTCGACTCGGAGGACGGACGCCAGTCGATCACCATTTGCTCAAGGTTGCAGGGGAACGATGTCGATTTTGCTGAAGGCGCTGCATGGCAAAACGTCGGTCTGGCAATTTTACCGGATTGGATTATTCATTCTAAGCCAGCACTCGAACAAGTTTTACCCGACTATGTGCTGGCACCAATTCCGATCCGAATAGTCTTTCCTGAGGCCAAAATTTTCCCGCGTCGACTCCGTGCGCTCATAGATTTTCTGATCTCGCGTGTCGGCAGTATGTAACCGGGTTCAAGCAAATTACTAAAGAGTCATAAACAGGATAACGTGAAAACCGAATGACCGACCCTCTTCTCACCGTATCGCCCCCCCGCGCGCCCGATTTTATTGTGACGATATACGGCGACGTGGTTGAACCTCGCGGCGGAACGCTATGGATGGGCGCGCTCATTGAGTGTTGTGCTGAACACGGTATCAGCGAAAGCTTAGTGCGCACCGCCGTGTCGCGGCTCGTCAGTTCGGGACGGCTGGAGGGTGCGCGCTTGGGACGCAAAAGTTTTTACCGCCTCTCGACTGCTGCCCAAGCCGAATTTCGCGATGCCGCTCGCATTCTTTTCGATTCACCCCCGACACCCGAAAGCTGGCTCGTCGCGCTTCGTGAGCCCGATGCTTGCGGCGAAGCGCCATTCCCATGGGTGCGTCTAGCCTCGGGTGTTGCTCTGGCTCCAGCAAGGACCGACTTGCGCGCCATTGATGGCGTGATCTTTGAAGCGCATCCCGTGTCCGGACACATACCTGCATTGGCTGCGCAGAACTGGCCCCTGTGCGATGTCGCCACCGCTTACAAGCGTGTCATTGATCGCTACGCTCATCTGATGGAGCGGCTTGATGAAGCGACGGCCAGTGGGAGTACGGCATTGACATTGCGGCTAAGGCTTGTCGATGACTATCGGCGTGCCGCGTTGGCGGATCCGCAACTGCCACTGCATGCTTGCCCGGATGAATGGCCTGCCGATGCGGCCCAGGATCTTTTCACGCGATTGTATCTCGCGCTTTCTCCGGCAGCCGACAGGCATATTGCCGCGCAGTTCCAGAATCAGAGCGGATTTCTGCCACGCGATACCAAGGTCACGTTGACCAGACTTGCCCGGTTACGGGCGTCGCTTGCATGACTCGTTGGCAGCTTTAGCAGCGCTGCACCTCAAAACATCACAAAAAAAAAATAATTCTGATTTACATGTGATGTTTGCTCATCTATATCAACGACCGATCGGTCGATCAATTTGAGGGGTGGACCGAATCGTGGCGGAGGAGATATATATGCCAGAAGCTTTCATCTGTGATGCGGTGCGGACTCCGGTCGGCCGATATGGCGGAGCGCTGTCAGGGGTGCGGGCGGATGATCTTGCCGCAATCCCATTGCGCGCGTTGATCGACCGCAATCCCGACGTGGATTGGGCACAGATTGATGACGTGATCTTGGGCTGTGCAAACCAAGCCGGCGAAGACAACCGCAACGTGGCGCGCATGGCGGCACTTTTGGCCGGTGTCCCGATCGAAGTGCCGGGCACCACCGTCAATCGTTTGTGTGGGTCGGGGATGGATGCCATCGGGCTTGCCGCCCGGACCATCCGCGCTGGCGATGGAGACATTTTGCTGGCGGGAGGCGTTGAAAGCATGAGCCGGGCACCCTTTGTGGTCGCCAAGGCCACATCGGCGTTTTCGCGCAATGCCGAGATTTACGATACGACCATCGGCTGGCGGTTCAAAAACCCCAAGATGGACACAGTTTTTGGCACGCATTCAATGCCGGAAACCGCTGACAATGTGGCCGAGGAGTACGGCATAAGCCGCGCCGATCAGGATGCGTTTGCTGCGCGCAGTCAGGCCCGTTGGGCCAAGGCTCAGGCGGCTGGTGTGTTTGCCGAGGAAATAGTCCCAGTCCGCATCCCGCAACGCAAGGGCGATCCGCTGATTGTAGACACCGATGAACATCCGCGCCCGGGTACGACGGCTGAGAGCCTTGCGAGATTGCGTGGCGTGAACGGCCCGGAACTGAGCGTGACAGCGGGCAATGCCAGCGGCGTGAATGACGGCGCTGCGGGTGTGATCGTTGCCTCAGAAGCTGCGGCTAAGGCCAATGGTCTGACGCCTAAGGCGCGCGTTGTCGCCATGGCGGCGGCAGGTGTTGCGCCGCGCATCATGGGGGTGGGACCGGTGCCCGCAACACACCGGGTTCTGGCGCGTGCGGGAATGAGCCTTGAACAGATGGACGTGATTGAATTGAATGAGGCCTTTGCCGCACAGGGGCTTGCCGTGCTGCGCGAACTTGGCCTGTCCGATGACGCCGCCCATGTAAACGCAAATGGTGGGGCCATTGCGATAGGTCACCCGCTGGGTATGTCAGGCGCGCGTCTGGTTCTGACGGCGACCCGACAACTCCACCGCACGGGTGGGCGCTATGCGCTTTGCACCATGTGTGTGGGCGTCGGGCAGGGTATCGCCATGATTATCGAACGTATTTGAACCTTTTAGGGAGGCACGACTATGTATGCACAGATGGTGGAATCGGAAGGCATGAAGTCCCCGGAGGGGATGACCCCCGAGGAACGCGTCTTTCAGGAGCGGATCGACCGCAACGAAAAAATCGAACCAAAGGAATGGATGCCGGAGGGTTACCGTAAAACGCTGATCCGCCAGATCGGTCAACACGCCCATTCGGAAATCGTCGGCCAACTGCCTGAAGGGAATTGGGTGACACGCGCGCCGACGTTGGAGCGTAAGGCCATCCTTTTGGCCAAAGTGCAGGACGAAGCGGGGCATGGGCTATATCTTTATTCTGCCGCCGAGACGCTGGGTGTGTCGCGTGATGATCTCACCGAAAAACTGTTGTCTGGCGCGATGAAATACAGCTCGATCTTCAACTATCCCACGCTGAATTGGGCCGATATGGGCGCTGTGGGGTGGCTGGTCGATGGTGCCGCCATCATGAACCAGGTGCCGTTGCAACGCACGTCTTATGGCCCCTATTCCCGCGCGATGATCCGCATTTGCAAGGAAGAGTCGTTCCACCAGCGACAGGGCTATTCCATCATGATGAAGATGGCGAATGGCACACCCGAGCAAAAAGAAATGGCCCAAGATGCGCTTAATCGCTTTTGGTATCCGGCGTTGATGATGTTCGGTCCTTCGGACAAGGATTCGGTGCATTCCGCTCAATCTCTGGCGTGGAAAATCAAGATCGATACCAATGACGAGCTGCGCCAGAAGTTTGTCGACCAAACGGTGCCGCAGGCCGAATACCTTGGTTTGAGCGTGCCGGACCCGGATCTCAAGTGGAACGAAGAGCGTGGGGATTACGATTTTTCACAACCCGACTGGGCCGAGTTTTTCGAGGTGATCAAAGGCAACGGCCCCTGCAACGAAGAGCGTCTTGGCGCGCGGAAAAAAGCCTGGGACGACGGGGAATGGTTTCGCGACGGGCTGGTTGCCTATGCAGACAAAGCCGTACAGCGGCGGAAGACGGCCGGCCTGGCTGCCGAGTGAACACAGTGGAGTGAGGAGGACACGACATGTCAAAAAAAGAATGGCCCCTTTGGGAAATTTTTATTCGAGGCCAGCACGGTCTGAACCACCGCCATGTGGGCAGCCTGCACGCGTCGGACGCAGAAATGGCGATCAACCATGCCCGTGACGTTTATACGCGTCGCAAGGAGGGTGTTTCGATCTGGGTCGTGCCGTCGGCGGCAATCACCGCATCGGCCCCGTCGGATAAGGGGCCGCTGTTTGATCCGGCGGAAAGCAAAGTTTATCGCCACCCGACCTTTTTCGATATTCCCGACGAAGTGGGGCATATGTGATGTCGGCCGTGAGTGAACGGGAACCGGGCGTGGCTGGATCGGCTTCGCAGGATCCCCAGGATTCCTATGTGACGGACGAGGCATTCAAACCCGTCTTTTTTGATTGGCTTTGTCGGATCGGGGACAACACTTTGGTGCTTGGCCATCGGACCTCGGAATGGTGCGGTCATGGGCCCGCACTGGAAGAGGATATTGCGCTGGCCAACACCGCGCTTGACCTGATTGGCCACACTCAAATGTGGCTGGGTCTCGCCGCCGAGGTCGAAGGCAAAGGCCATACCGCAGACAATATTGCCTATCTTCGCGACGCGATGAAGTTCCGAAATGTGCAGCTTGTCGAAGTGCCCAACGGTGACATCGGACAGACGCTGATGCGTGAATTCTTATACGATGCCTGGCACTATGAGCTGCTGACGCGGCTCACCACATCTGCAAGCCCGCGCGTGGCAGAGATTGCCGTGAAAGCGTTGAAAGAGGTGGCCTATCACCTTGAGCGCAGTTCCGATCTGGTGATCCGGCTCGGGGACGGAACGGACGAAAGCCATGTTCGGATGCAGGCCGCGCTTGATCACCTTTGGCCCTATACGGGCGAGTTGTTTTTGGAGGATGACGTGGACGCGGCAGTTGCCAAGGCCGGGATCGCACCGCGCCCTTCCGAGATCAAAGACGCATGGACCGCGACCTTGCGTGAGGTGTTGAACGAGGCGACCTTGTCCCTGCCGGAACGCTCGGCCGATGTACACCGCGGCGGCAAGCAAGGGCGGCACACCGAGCATCTGGGCTTTATTCTGGCGGAAATGCAGTTTTTGCAGCGGGCCTATCCCGGGGCTGCATGGTGATCTGAATGAATCGCACACTGCCCTCCGTTGATCAAGTTTGGGACTGGCTTGGTGAAGTACCTGACCCGGAAATTCCGGTGATCTCGGTGACAGATTTAGGTATCATCCGCGAGGTCGCCTATGAGGGCGACACGTTGATGGTGGCGGTTACGCCAACCTATTCCGGTTGCCCCGCTTTGGCGGTGATCGATTTTGACATCGAGACGCATCTGCGTAGCAAAGGCATTGAAAAACTGCGGCTGGAACGGCGCCTGTCGCCGCCTTGGACCACCGATTGGATCACCCCCGCAGCGCGCGACAAACTTAAGGACTATGGCATTGCGCCACCGGTCGACGGGACCGCATCAGATGGTCATCTGGCGGCGCGCGCCGAGCGGCTTGCGGGGGGGGCAAACCTTGTCATTGCATGTCCGCGCTGTGGCTCGACCCACACCGAGAAAGTCAGTCAGTTCGGTTCCACACCGTGCAAGGCCAACTACCGCTGCAAGGACTGTCTTGAGCCGTTTGACTATTTCAAATGCCACTGAGGCCGACGTCGGGGCGACTTAAATCGCCCTGTTCATCATTTCACGATTTGTTCGGACAGGAGGAGGTCTGATATGTCCCGTTTTCATCCCCTTGAGGTCATGGATATCCGTCGCGAAACGCGCGATGCCGTGGTTGTTACTTTGAAATCAAAAGAGGCCGCTGCTACGGTCTTTGCCTTTACACAGGGCCAATACCTAACGTTTCGCCGCGATTTTGAGGGGGAGGAATTGCGCCGTTCCTACTCGATCTGTTCTGGGCTTGACGAAGGATGCCTGAAGGTCGGCGTCAAGCGTGTCGATGGTGGCACCTTTTCCACATGGATGAACGAAGAACTCAAACTCGGCGACACCTTGGATGCGATGCCGCCGCAGGGCCGATTCTATACCCAGATCGAACCTGAGAAGGCCAAAGAGTACCTTGGTTTTGCTGGCGGGTCGGGGATCACTCCGGTTCTGTCGATCATCAAAACCGTGCTTGCGCGCGAACCAAAGGCCGCTTTCACCCTGGTCTATGCCAATCGGCAGGTTGGCTCGATCATGTTCCGCGAAGAGTTGGAAGATCTCAAAAACACCTACCTTGGCCGCTTTTCTGTGGTGCATATCCTTGAAAGTGAAGGTCAGGAAATCGACCTGTTCACCGGGCGCATCGACGCGGATAAAATGGATATGCTGTTCCGTCTTTGGATCGACGCCGACAGCATCGACACCGCCTTTATTTGTGGTCCAGAACCGATGATGCTGACCATCGCTGACAGCCTGCGCAAACAGGGCTTGAGCGACGCGCAAATTAAGTTCGAGCTGTTCGCCTCGGGACAGGGCGGGCGCGCCAAAAAACGGGCTGTGTCACACCGGACCGGGTCTGTGGGAAACACCTGTGACGTGTCAGTGACGCTCGATGGGGTGACGCGCAATTTCACGATGCCTAAAGACGGCACGGTCGTGTTGGACGCGGCACTCAGCAACAATATGGACGCGCCTTATGCGTGTAAGGCCGGCGTGTGTTCGACCTGCCGCGCCAAGGTGCTTGAGGGTGAGGTCGAGATGGAAATCAACCACGCGCTTGAGGATTACGAAGTGCGGGCCGGCTATGTCCTGTCGTGCCAATGTATTCCGCTCTCTGACAAGGTGGTGCTGAGCTATGACGAATGATCCTGATACCATGGACACTGGCGCCTATCTTGCCCGCGGGGGTCGCCTAAGCTCACCCGAAAATGTGGCCTCTCGCTATCGCGGGGAATTGCTGCGGTTGATGTCGTCCTTTGTGGACAGCGAACTGGCAGGTTCCGCCGGTTTCGCGGCGACGATCAACATGGCACCGGGGATCAAGGCGCGCATCGCAGCCAGCCGGATCACGTTGGAAAAGGCGGATCACGCCGAGCGGGTGCTTGATCTGATGGAGGCTTTTGGCACCGACAAAGTACTTTACGAAAAAGCGCACAACTGGGCCGCGCGGGTCAACCGGGAGAGTTCGCTGGAAGCCAAGCGTCATGGCGGCGATATGCGCCTGTCTGTGTTTCATTACCCTCTCACCGGCTGGACCGATGCCGTGGTGATGAATGTGCTGATGGGGCTCGCGACGGTGCACAGCCTCAAAGAGCTGTCTCACTGTTCATATCAGCCGCTGGCCGAGGTTTTGCACGACATCTTGCCCTGCGAACAACGGCATATGGCGCTGGGACTCGAAGCGCTTGAGCAGATCGCAACAGACGCCATAGAGCAGACCGTGGCACGGGCCTCTGTGGCGTATTGGATGCCGCGCGTGGCGGAGACCTTTGGTCCGGCGCAATCAGATCGTTTTGCACGGCTGTGCGAGATGGGGCTGCGCCGAACCGACAATGAAACCCTGCGGCAAGCGTGGCGGGCCGATGCCGAAACCCGGCTTGCGGCGTTGAAGCTGATATAAAGACAGACTGGAAGGACAAGGCAATGCTGGATACGGGACGCACCGCGCGACGGCTGGAAAGTTACGTGCAAGGGGCCTGGCGCTCAGGGCAGGGTGAGGGCAAACCGCTGGCCAATGCTGCCACGGGCGTGACACATGCTTTTATCGGTTCTGACGGGATCGATTTTGCCGGGGCGCTGGACTGGGGCCGCGACGTTGGCGGTGCCGCCTTGTGCGGCTATACGTTCCATGAACGCGCTCTGATGCTGAAAGCGGTCGCGCTCAAACTGATGGAACTGAAAGAAGAGTTTTATCAGGAGAATTTTGCCACTGGTGCCACGCGCAAGGACGGCTTTGTCGATATCGACGGCGGCATCGGTACTATGCTGGCCTTTGCCTCCAAGGCACGCCGTGAATTGCCCAACACCAAAGTCCTGCCCGAAGGTGACGTCGAGCAACTGTCCCGCGACGGCAGTTTTGTCGCGCAGCATATCCTGACCCCGCTGAGCGGCATCGCAATCCATATCAACGCCTTCAACTTTCCAGTCTGGGGCATGTTGGAAAAAATTGCGCCTGCGCTGATTGCCGGCGTGCCCTGTCTGGTCAAACCCGCCTCGCAGACCGCTTATCTGACCGAACTGGTGGTGCGCCGGATGCTCGAGACGGAGATCTTGCCCGAAGGCGCTTTGCAACTGATATGTGGATCGGTGGGTGATATGCTTGACCATATCACCGGACAGGATGCGGTGACCTTTACCGGATCAGCGGCGACCGGACATAAGCTCAAAGCACATCCAGCTGTGATTGCAAATTCCACCCGGTTCACCATGGAGGCCGACAGCCTGAACGCTGCGATTCTTGGCAGCGATGCAGGCCCAGACAGCCCCGAATTTGATCTGTTTGTGAAGGAAGCCGTGCGTGAGATGACCGTGAAAGCCGGGCAAAAATGCACCGCAATCCGACGCCTCATTGTCCCGAAAGCCCATGAGCAGGCCGTGATCGAGGCGATTTCGGCGCGGCTGGCCCAGACCAGCGTGGGTTTGCCCGAAGATGAGGCGGTCCGGATGGGGGCTTTGGCCTCGATTTCGGATCGGGATGGCGTGCGCGACAAAATTGCCGAAATTGCCCGTGAGGCCGAAATCGTCTGGGGCGCTCCGGGTGATGTGATATTGGTGTCGGGGGACGCCGAAAAGGGCGCGTTTCTCAATCCGGTGCTGATGCGCTGTGCCAATCCCCTGTCGGCGCGCGCCCCACATGATGTCGAAGCCTTTGGTCCCGTCGCGACCGTTATGGCCTATGAGGAGGCTGAGGAGGCCGTGACGCTGGCGCGGATGGGCAAAGGCTCCTTGGTGAGTTCCCTGTTCACCGACGATCTAAAGGTGGCGCAGAATGTGGCGCTTGGCCTGGCCCCATTTCATGGGCGGGTCATGCTGGGCAACCGCGCGTCGGCGAAATCTTCGACCGGACACGGCGCGCCACTGGCCCCGCTGGTGCATGGCGGTCCGGGACGCGCAGGCGGCGGCGAAGAAATGGGCGGCATGCGTGGGGTCAAACACTTTATGCAACGCACGGCCATTCAGGGTACGCCGCGGCTTTTGTCCGCAGTCACCGGACAGTGGCTTGAGGGCGCGGACACGCAAACGGGGGAACACCCGTTCCGCAAATCGTTGGCGGAGTTGCGGCTGGGCGAGCAGATTGTCACCGAGGCGCGTGTTGTTACCAAGGAAGACGTGGAACATTTCGCCGAGTTCACCGGCGACACCTTCTATGCTCACATGAACAGCGCCGCAGCCAAAGCGAACCCGTTCTTTGAGGATCGTGTGGCACATGGGTATTTGATCGCGTCCTTCGCGGCGGGGCTGTTTGTTGAACCCAACCCCGGCCCTGTGTTGGCGAACTATGGTGTCGACAACCTGCGATTTTTGACGCCGGTTTATTTTGGCGACAGTCTCCGGGTGCGATTGACGTGCAAAGAAATCAACCCGCGTGAGGCGGCGGTCTATGGCGAAGTGCGGTGGGACTGTCGCGTGACCAACCAGCGCGACGAAGTGGTTGCGCAATATGATGTGCTAACCATGGTCGCCAAAACCTGGCCCTTGCCGGAAGAAGTGTGATCCCCTTGGCACAGGTGTTTTCCTATGATGGCGTGGTGCCGGTGATCGACCCGCTGGCCTTTGTCCACCCAACGGCGGTGCTGGTGGGGGATGTGATCGTGGGGGCCGGCTGTTATGTCGGTCCCGGCGCAGTGCTGCGCGGGGATTACGGGCGGATCACGTTGCGGCCCGGATCGAATGTGCAGGAAACCTGTGTCGCCCATGCCTTTCCGGGGAAGGACGTTTTGGTCGAAGAACTTGGCCATATTGGTCACGGAGCTGTGCTGCATGGCTGTCGGATCGGGCCCAACGCCATGGTCGGGATGAATGCGGTGGTCATGGACGAGGCGGTGATCGGGGAGAACAGCATCTTAGGCGCGCTGGCATTCGTGAAGGCCGGGGCACTGATTCCGCCCAACTGCATGGCGGTTGGCTCGCCGGCTCGCGTGGTTCGTGAGTTGACCGAAGTGGAAATTGATTGGAAACGTCGGGGCACCGGCGTCTATCAACAGCTTGCCCTGGAGGCCAAAGACAAACTCGCCTCCGCCACGCCCCTCTCCGAGGTTGAGCCGAATCGGCGTCGTGTGGCGGCACCGCGTTTTGATCCGCTGGTGTTGGAGCGCAAAGACTTTAGCGCACCGCCTTGACGCCCTCAAGCAGCAGAGTCGTTGCGATTTCAGCATAGTCTTCGCGGGCAATCGGGCCATCATCGCGAAACCACATATAGACCCAGTTCATCATACCAAAAAGCGACATGGTGACGGGCATCAAAAGCGGGCGCTCTGGACGATCAAGCTTGGGATGGATCTCACGGATGACGTTTGCAAAATAGGAAATGATCCGTCGCTCAAGCGTGGAAATTTTTTGCTTTTGCTCTTCTGAGAGCGCGGCTCCGGCGTTCAGCTGAACCTTATGCTGATCGTCCGCGCCCTTATAGGCCTGAATCACCGTTCTCACCAAGGTTTCCAGGCGCTTTTCCGGGACAAGCGATTCATCGTTGGCCTGAGCGAGGGCCGTCTCCAAAGCTTCCAAATGGGTGTGAATGATGGCAAAAATCAAGGCACTCTTGGAGGGGTAGTAATGATACAGCAAAGATTTTGAGACCCCCGCCGTTGAGGCGATCAGGGACATGGAGGCTTTCTCCATGCCTAGTGTGGCAAAAACATGAGCGGCATCCAACAAGAGGCTGGTTTGTTTTTCTTCAAAATCACTTGCGCGGGTCCTGGCCATAAGCAGAAAACTTCCTAGAAACGGGTAAGCAGGGGGTTCTTTACCCCCTGCTTACAGAGTTTGCAATTCATTGACCAGCCGGACGGGCAGTCAATTTTTACGGTTGTCTATAACCCGTTTGGCTTTGCCTTCTGAGCGGGCGATTTGCTCAGGATCCTGCACGTCGATCTTTGTGGATACCCCCACAACCGATTTGATGTGGTGAGCAAGCTCTTTGGCCGAAGCCTCGCGCGTGCTTTCATCACTTGAGCCGGGTGCACATTCGACATGGACCGTCAGAGTGTCCATCCGGCCGGCGCGGGTCAGCTCGATCTGGAAATGCGGGGACAAGCCTTTGCATTTCAGAATCTGCTCTTCGATCTGGGTTGGGAACACGTTCACGCCACGCAGGATGATCATATCGTCTGAGCGGCCCGTGATTTTTTCGATCCGGCGCATTGAGCGTGCCGTGCCTGGCAAGAGGCGGGTCAAGTCACCGGTCCGGTAGCGGACCATCGGCAAGCCTTCTTTGGTCAGCGTGGTGAACACAAGCTCCCCCATTTGACCATCGGGCAGCGTCTCCCCCGTCATCGGGTCAATAATTTCCGGGTAGAAATGGTCTTCCCATATGTGCAACCCATCTTTGCTCTCGACGCATTCCTGTGCCACGCCGGGCCCCATCACTTCGGACAGGCCATAGATGTCCACGGCATGCATATCAAACGCCTCTTCGATTTCCTCACGCATCGCGTTGGTCCACGGTTCAGCACCAAAAATGCCGATCTCAAGTGAGCTTTCGCGCGGGTCCAGACCTTGACGACGGAACTCATCGAGGATCGACAACATATAGGAAGGCGTGACCATGATAATGCGCGGCTTGAAATCATCAATCAACGTCACCTGACGTTCAGTCATGCCACCAGAGATCGGGACCACGGTACAGCCGAGGCGCTCCGCCCCGTAGTGCGCACCGATCCCGCCGGTGAACAGGCCATAGCCATAAGCATTGTGCAGCATATCGCCGGGACGTCCGCCCGCCGCGCGGATTGAGCGTGCGATCAGATTTGCCCAATGGTCGATGTCTGAGGCCGTGTAGCCGACCACGGTTGGTTTTCCGGTGGTGCCGGACGATCCATGGATACGCACCAACTTTGATTGCGGTACGGCAAACATGCCAAAGGGATAAGTGTCGCGCAGATCCTGCTTTTTGGTGAAGGGAAATTTGACGATATCTTCAAGAGACTTCAAATCTTCGGGGTGAACATCATATTCAATAAATCTGTTGCGGTAGAACGGTGAATTTTCGAACGCGTGTCTGAGAGACCGTTTCATCCTGTGAAATTGCAACGCAGAGATTTCATCGCGCGAGGCGATTTCGATTGGATCAAGGTCCTTGGGCGACGGTGTCAGATTTTGCATGGTTTCCTCCCTTGCAATGTCAGTGTGCGATCAAGTGTCGATCGACAGATGGGTGCCCTTGATGGTGCGAGAATGGCCGCGAAATTCGGCCACATGCGCGCCGTCTTGGTTGGTAATGCGAATATCGTAGAGGCCGGACCGTCCCCGTTGCGACACAGCACAGGCGGCAGCCGTCATCCGGTCGCCGATGCGCCCGGGGATGAGGTAGGTGATCGAACACTGCTGTGCCACAGCGATCTGATTGTAGCTATTACAGGCAAAAGCAAAGGCGCTGTCCGCCAAGGTAAAGAGATACCCACCATGGCAATTTCCATGACCGTTTGACATGGCTTTGGTGATGGTCATCGACAGCTTAGCCTTACCCGGGGCGATATGGTCAAGGGTCATACCGAGGCGTTGGCTGGCGGAATCGTCATTCCACATGACCTTGGCACAGGCCTCAGCCAGCGCCTGTGGCGACAGTTGCGTGACATCTGTCATGGGTCAGCGCCCCTTGAACGTCGGAGCGCGTTTTTCGAGGAAGGCGGTCACACCCTCGGCATAGTCCTCTGAGTACCCTGCTTCGCGTTGAAGGTCACGTTCACGGTCCAGATGAGTATCGAGGTCCGTGGTCGCGGCCTCTTGGATCACTCGCTTGGTCAGTCCGAGACCCAGCGTTGGTCCTGCCGCCAGCCGTCCGGCCAAAGCCGTAGCCTCCGCCAAAAGATCATCATCCTCCACCGCTTTCCAAATCAGACCCCAATCGGCCGCTGTCTCAGCCATGAGAGGCTCGGCCGTCATGGTCAAAGCTTTGGCTCGCGGTTCTCCGATGATGCGGGCCAAGGTCCAACTGCCACCGGCATCGGGGATGAGGCCAATCTTGGAAAAAGCCTGGATGAATTTGGCCGATTTCGCCGCCAGGACGATGTCGCAGGCAAAAGCGATATTCGCCCCGGCGCCGGCCGCCACACCGTTTACAGCACAGATGACGGGTTTTTCCAGGGCCCGGATCAAACGCAGGGTGGGATTGTAAAAGGTCTCGATCGTATGGCCGAGATCGGGTTTTGGGCCCCCTTTGCGGGGGTCCCGATCGCCAAGATCCTGTCCCGCACAAAACCCGCGACCCGCACCCGTCAAAAGCACAGCGCGTATCTCACTGTCCTCATGAGCGCGGGTGATTTGTGCGCGCAGGGCAAGATGCATTTCCTGGTTAAAGGAGTTCAATTTATCCGGACGGTTCAGTGTTAAGGTCAAAACACCGGCATCAAGCGACGCCAGCACGGTATCAGACATAGTATCAGATGTGATCATTCGGTTCCTCCCAGCCCCCTCCAGTGAGCGAATGAGATTTGTTGTTGCATAAACCGTCCGGTCGGTCAATAATGTGATTCAAGTTTTGGGAGGAACAATGCAAAACATGTTCGACCGCCACAGCGGATTGCTTGAGGACGCCCTGAGGGCGTTGGAGACGCGTGAATTCTGGACGCCTTTTCCCGAAATTCCCAGCGGTAAAATCTATGGCAACTCCGCGAGAGCAGAAGCCGACGCCGCCTTTGAGGCCCTGATAGGACAGGCCTTTGAAATACCCGGGCATCCTGAGACGGCCCGCGTTGGGGCAGAGATGTCCCCTTGGGGGAAGGATATGGCGATGTCCTATCCCACCACAGATGCCGCCGCATTCGTCATGGCGTCACAGGCCGTGACCGAGGCATTTGCCGAGGCTGGGCCTGAAGTGCGCGTGGGGGCTTTGCTTGAGGCATTGGTCCGCCTCAACAAAATGAGTTTCCTGCTTGGTCACGCGACCATGCACACAACCGGACAGGCCTTTGCCATGGCGTTTCAGGCAGGTGGACCCCACGCCCAAGATCGTGGACTTGAAGCCTTGGCCATGGCTTGGAGTGAGATGACCCGCAGCGCGACCCAAGCCACATGGACAAAGCCACAGGGCAAACATGCCCCCATCGTGATCGAAAAACAGTGGCATCTGATGCCGCGTGGCGTCTCTTTGACCATTGGCTGCAACACCTTTCCCACATGGAACAGCTATCCGGGCATTTTCGCCAGCCTTGCCACCGGAAACCCCGTGATCATCAAACCGCACCCCCGCGCCATTCTGCCGCTGGCCTTGACCGTCCGTGTTTTGCGTGAGGTATTTGCTGAAGCGGGATTGCCCCAAGATGCCGTGCTTCTAGCCTCAGATGCGCCCGGAGCGGAAATCACCAAAACCCTCGTGAGCCACCCGGATGTGAAAATCATCGACTACACGGGCTCCTCGGGCTTTGCCGATTGGATCCGCGCCAATGCCGGACCCGCACAGGTATTTACCGAAGAAACTGGAGTGAATTCGGTCACCATCACCGGAACAGATGATTTCAAAGGGATGTGCGCGAACCTCGCTTTTTCCCTGTCGCTTTACTCCGGTCAAATGTGCACCTCGCCGCAGAATATCTACATTCCTGAGGGTGGGATTGGGACCGACGAAGAGCCTAAAAGATTTGACGACGTTGTGGCCGGTATTGCCTCGGCCATCGACGCCCTGCTTGATGACCCGGACCGGGCGGCAGGTGTCTGTGGCACGATCATCAACTCTGCCACGTTTGAGCGCATAGGCCAGGCGCGCGCGGCGGGCCAGGTAATCCGTGAGAGCGGTGAGACCGGGCAGGGCCAGAGCGCAACGCCACTGATGATTGTGGTTGATGGCATACAGGGTCCGCAAGACGAGGAATGTTTCGGACCTGTGTCCTTTATCATCCCCTGTGCCGATGCTGCGGAAGCGATTTCCCGCGCGGCGGATGTGGCCAAACGCAAAGGGGCGATCACCGCTGCCCTCTATGCTCAGGACGACGCGCTGATTGATGCGGCCGCGAAAGCCTTTGCCAAGGCGGGCGTGAACCTTTCGGTGAATCTCACTGGCAACATTTACGTCAACCAATCGGCGGCATTTTCAGACTTTCACGTCACCGGCGCGAACCCGGCTGGCAATGCCAGCCTGACCGATGCCGCCTTTGTCGCGCCGCGTTTCCGGCGCGTCATGATCCGAAGGCCTAAAGCAGCCTAATCCAAGCTTTCAAAAAAGTTTAATGGGAGGAGAGACCATGAAAGCCAAAACCATACACACAACGGCATTGGCCACGCTCATCGCACTGGGTGCGACAGCATCACAGGCCGAAATTCGCCTCGGCGCCAGCCTGTCCGCGACCGGCCCTGCGGCATTTCTGGGCGACCCCCAGGCGAAAACGCTTGAGATGCTGGTCGAAAAACTGAACGCAAACGGCGGCATCAACGGCGAAGAAATTGAGTTGACGCTTTATGATGACGGTGGCGACCCAAACAAGGCGCGCACTTTTGCGACCCGTTTGGTCGAGGATGACGAGGTCGTGGCCATTATCGGCGGTTCGACCACCGGCACCACCATGTCGATCCTGTCGGTGGCCGATGACGAGGGCATCCCCTTTATCTCGCTCGCCGGTGCAATTTCGATCATTGATCCGGTGCGGGTCAACGTGTTCAAGACACCGCACACCGACCGCATGGCTTGTGAAAAGATATTTGCGGACATGACGGCGCAGGGCATCACCAACATCGGCATGATTTCGGGCACCGACGGTTTCGGGGCCTCCATGCAGGCGCAGTGTAAGGATGTTGCGGGCACCTATGGCATCACTGTTCTCGCCGACGAGACCTATGGCCCGCAGGACGCCGACGTGACGCCGCAATTGACCCGCATCCGCAATACCGAAGGGGTGCAGGCTGTTCTCAACCCAGGCTTTGGGCAAGGGCCCGCCATCGTCACCCGCAACGTTGCACAACTGGGCTTTGACATCCCGCTTTATGGAAGCCACGGCGTTGCATCGAATGCGTTCATTGAATTGGCCGGGCCTGAGGCCGCAGAAGGCGTACGTTTGCCGGGCACCGCACTTCTGATCGCGGATCTCTTGGCCGAAAATGACCCTCAATACGCGGTCGTCACCTCCTATATTTCGTCCTACAAAGCGAAATACGATCAGGATGTCTCGGCCTTTGGCGGTTATGCGCATGACGCCTTTGCGTTGATGACCGACGCGATGGCACGCGCGGGAAGTGATGACCCATCGGATATCCGCGATGCGCTTGAGGCAACCTCCGGCCTCGTTGGCACCACCGGCATTTATACTTTCTCTCCCGAGGATCATCTTGGCCTCGATCTCAGCGCTTTCCGGATGCTTGAGATCAAGGACGGTCGCTGGACCTCTGCTGATTGATCCATCCTCGCGGCCGGGGCCCACTCCGGCCGCACTCCTCATAACGCCACATTATTTCGGGAGCCCCAATGGACGCCCTGCTGCAATTCATATTCTCCGGCCTGACCGTGGGTGCTGTTTATGCACTTGTCGCGCTGGGATTCACAATCATCTATAATGCCTCCGACGTGGTCAATTTCGCCCAAGGCGAATTTGTCATGCTGGGCGGGATGATCACCGTCTTCGCCTTTGAGGCGGGTTTGCCCCTGCCGTTGGCCGCCGTGATCGCGGTTCTTGTCACTGCCGCGATTGGTGTGGCGCTGAACAAGCTGGCAATCGAACCCGCACGCGGCGCGCCCGTGGTGTCATTGATCATCATCACCATCGGAGCCTCAATCCTGATCCGTGGGGCCGCTCAGCTGGTCTTTGACAAACAATTGCACCGCTTTCCAAGCTTTTCAGGCGATGACCCGATTGCCATTTTTGGTGCAACAATCCTACCGCAAAGCCTGTGGGTGATCGGCGGGGCCATTGCGGTCTTTGTTGGCCTATGGCTGTTTTTCACCCATACGCTCACCGGCAAAGCGGTGCTGGCCACGGCCAACAATCGGCTCGCCGCCCAGCTTGTCGGGATCAACACCGGCTGGGTGATGACCCTGTCCTTCGGGCTATCTGCCGCCATTGGGGCGCTCGCAGGTGTGCTGGTCACACCGATCACGCTGGTGAGCTATGATGTGGGCGTTGCGCTCGCCCTCAAAGGCTTTGCCGCCGCCATGCTGGGCGGGATGGGCAACCCCAAAGGCGCGCTTCTGGGCGGGTTGCTTTTGGGTCTGTTTGAGGCTCTGACCGCCGGATATCTGAGTTCGCAATACAAGGACGCGATGGCCTTTATCGTTATCCTCGGGGTGCTCTTCGTCATGCCGCAAGGCATTTTCGGTAAAAAAACGACGGAGCGTGTATGATGACCTCCCGAAACAAATGGATTCAACTTGGGCTTTTGGCGGTTCTAATTGCTGTGCTGCCCGCCTTCTTTCCCTCGGGCTATTACTACCGGGTCGGCGCGCTGATTTTCGTCAATGCGCTGGCGGTGATCGGACTCGTCGTTCTCATCGGCTATGCGGGGCAAATCAGCCTTGGCCATGCTGGGTTTGCCGGGATAGGGGCCTATGCCTGTGCGCTTACCCCCGAACATCTCGGCCTGCATCCCGGCCTAGCTGTCATGTTGGGCGCGATGCTCTCCGCAGTCATGGCCGCGTTGATCGGCAAACCGATCCTGCGACTTAAGGGCTACTATCTGGCCGTTGCGACGCTGGGCTTTGGCATCCTTGTGTCGATGGTCCTGACCAATGAGCGGGCTTTGACCGGGGGACCGGACGGGATGGCCGTGGCCGATCTTGGTCTGCGTAGCCTGCTACGGGATATGGGATGGAAACTGTCTGGTGGCGAGTTCTGGTATATGTTCTCTGGCATCATCCTGTTGATCGGGGCTTGGATCGCGCTCAACCTGTTCGACAGCCCGACAGGCCGCGCCATGCGTGCACTGCATGGATCCGAAGTTGCGGCCGCGACCGTGGGCGTCGATGTGGCCAAACTGAAACTGCGCGCCTTTGTGATCTCGGCGGTTTATGCCTCGGTCGCAGGTTCGCTCTTGGCGCTGCAAAATCAATATGTCACCCCAGACGTGGCGGGCTTTCTGCATTCGGTCGAAATGGTTACCATGGCAGTGCTCGGTGGTGTCGGCTCTGTGCTTGGGGCGAGCCTCGGCGCCGTCATCCTGACGCTGCTGCCGCAGGTGCTCACTGTTTTTGCAGAATATGAACAACTTGTGCTGGGTGCGGTGATGATTGTCGTCATGATCTTTCTGCCACAGGGGCTTTTGCCCTCAATTGCACGTCGGCTACGGGGGACAGGTGAATGACCCTTTTGAACGTCAAGGGCCTTGGCATCAGCTTCGGCGGGCTGAAGGCTGTCAACGATGTGAGTTTTTCGGTGAAACCAGGTGAAATCGTTTCGATTATCGGCCCGAACGGAGCAGGAAAAACCACGTTGTTTAATATGATCTCCGGTATTTATTTGCCGAGTATGGGATCTGTATCCCTGAGCGGTCAAGAGGTGACCGGAACACAGCCCAACAAGCTGGCCGAAATGGGCCTGTCGCGCACGTTTCAAAACTTGCAAATCTTCCAAGAGATGACCGTTCTTGATAATGTCCTGGCCGGTTATCACCTCCAAGAACGCGGGTCGGTCTGGGCCGATCTTCTGGCCTTGCCCTCCGTCAAACGGCGCGCAACTGAAGCCCGCGATGGTGCGCGCCAGCTGTTGCAACGGGTCCGATTGGACAAGGCCGCCGAACAAGAGGCGGTCAACCTGTCTTACGGCGCACTTAAGCGGCTCGAAATCGCCCGTGCGCTGGCGTTGAACCCCAAAATCCTGTTGCTCGATGAACCAGCGGCGGGGTGCAATGCCGTCGAGACCGAAGAAATTGACCATCTTATTGTGGAACTGGCCGCCTCCGGGATCGCCATTCTGCTCGTTGAACACGACATGAAAATGGTCATGCGCATCTCGACCCATATCGTCGTGCTGGACCATGGTGAAAAGATTGCAGAGGGCGATCCGGCGACCGTTTCGCGTAACCCGGACGTCATCGCCGCTTATCTTGGCACAGAAGAAGGGGAGGCCGCTCATGTTGACGGTTGAGGGCATGCGCTCACGTTACGGGCGCATCGAAGTACTGCACGGCGTCGATCTTGAGGTGAACTCCGGCGAGATTGTCACCGTCGTGGGAGCCAATGGGGCGGGCAAGACCACTTTGCTGAAATGTCTCTCCGGCACCCAGCCGGTGAGTGAGGGCAACATTGTCTTTCGCGGCGAAAGCTTTGCCTCCGTTCCGGCACATAAACGCTTGAGCCGTGGCCTCGCGCAATCGCCGGAGGGTCGACAGATCTTCACCAATCTCTCGGTCGAAGAGAACCTGCGCCTCGGCGCGTTCCTGTTCACCGATGATCGGGTGGAGCGGGACATGGAGGATGCGTACACCATGTTCCCCGCGCTCAAAGAAAAACGCAACCTTGCTGCAGGGGGCCTATCGGGTGGGCAACAACAAATGCTAGCCATTGCCCGCGCGCTGATGGGTCGGCCGCATTGCCTGTTGTTGGATGAGCCCTCGATGGGTTTGGCGCCACTTTTGGTTGCGCAAATTTTTGACGTGGTGAAATTGCTCAAGGAGCGGGCCGTGACAATCCTTCTGGTGGAACAAAACGCCTACGGCGCGCTGAAGATTGCCGACCGCGGCTATGTGATGGAAACGGGGCGGGTCACAATAACCGGTCCTGCCCCCGAACTGATCGCCGACCCCCGCATCCGCGAAGCTTATTTGGGACTATAATCATGACCGTACTGAGACTTCGCCACGAGGGTGAAATCGCCATTGTCACAGTTGATAGCCCGCCCGTAAATGCGCTGTCCGAAGCTGTCCGCAAAGGGCTGTGGGACATGGTCCCAACATTGGACGATGATCCTGCAGTCAAAGCCGTGGTGCTGATCTGCGCCGGCCGAACCTTTATCGCTGGCGCTGACGTGCGCGAGTTCGGCGCGCCGCCTGTTCCGCCGCATCTGCCCGATGTGGTGGCGCGGATCGAAGCCGCCACAAAGCCATGGGTGGCCGCAATCCATGGTGCGGCTCTGGGCGGCGGTCTTGAAGTGGCTATGGGCTGTCGTTTTCGCATCGCATTGGACGGCGCCAAGCTGGGACTGCCTGAGGTAACCTTAGGCGTTATTCCGGGCGCCTCGGGCACCGTGCGCACCCCGCGCCTTGTGAGTGTTTCGGCGGCCGTCGAATTGGTCACATCCGGCAAACCTTGGTCAGCGGCCAAAGCGCTTGGGGCCGGGTTGATTGATGCCGTGGTGGATAGCGATCTGGAAAACGCGGCCATCTCTTTTGCCCGTGAGTCGCTAAGCGCTTCCCAGCCACCGCCTGTCTCGGAACGCTTCATATCACCCATGCCTGAGGAATTCTGGGCCGAGGCCCGCAAATCTGCGGCCAAAGCCGGCCATCAGGCACCATTGCGCGCTCTGGACTGTCTGCGCTTTGCGACCGAGGCATCCTTCTCTGATGCTATGGCCAAGGAACGTGAGACGTTTCTCGATCTTCGCACTTCAGACGAGGCCGCCGCTTTGCGCCATGTTTTCTTCGCCGAACGTGCGGCACCGCGCCCGGTCACGCTAAAGGGCGTAGAACCGCGCCCGTTTGAAACGGTCGGTGTGATCGGTGGGGGAACCATGGGCGCAGGCATTGCGGCGGCCTGTCGCAATGCCGGAATGCGTATCATGCTTATCGAGCGTGACCATGCCGCCATGGCCCGCGGCCTTGCCAACATCGACAATGTGTTTGCCGCGGCCGTGAGACGGGGAAAACTCAGCGAAGAGAGCCGCACCCTAAAGATGGACGGGGTAACCGGATCCACGGAGTATGCGCAGCTTGCCGGGTGCGATCTGATAATCGAGGCCGTGTTCGAAGAAATCAACGTCAAGCGCGCGGTGTTCGCTCAGCTGGGTGAAGTGTGCGCGCCGAATGCAGTGCTGGCAACCAATACCTCCTATCTCGACCCACGCGAGATAGCCCAAGGCCTTCCCAACCCTGAGCGGTTCATCGGACTGCACTTTTTCAGCCCCGCCCATCTGATGCGGCTGCTCGAAATTGTACCGACACAGGATACGGCGAAAAATGTCCTGGCTACGGCATTTGCACTGGCCGGGCGGCTAAACAAGATTCCAGTGCAGGCGGGGATTTGCGAAGGCTTCATCGGAAACCGCATCCTCAAACGCTATCGTTCCGAAGCCGAGGCGCTCGTTGAAAACGGCGTGCCGATTTCCGAGATCGACCAAGCAATGCGCGCTTTTGGTTTGAAGATGGGACCATTCGAGGCCCAAGATCTGGGTGGCCTCGACATCGCTTTCTTACAGCGCGAGGGAGCGAGGGCTGCCGGCCAAGACGTGCCAGAGACTCTGAGTGACATCCTCGTCGGCGCGGGGCGCAAGGGGCAGAAGACCATGGGCGGATGGTACGACTACGTCGAAGGAAGTCGCGGCCCGAAGCCATCTTCAACAGTGTCCAAATTGCTGAAGTACCGGATCACCAGCGCGTATAGCCCGACGCATAAGGAAATCGCTGACAGGCTGATCGGGGCAATGGCCGCAGAGGGACAGATGATCTTAGACGAGGGTATCGCGCAGAATCCCGCCGATATCGACCTTGTTGAAATCCACGGCTATGGATTTCCGCGGTGGAAAGGTGGGCCAATGTGGTTTCGAGATGCGAGTCAGCATACCACAAGATAAGCCCCAGTTGTTCTATCTCTGGAAAATTTTTACATAGATATAATTATGAGATTTTTGGCTGACCCAAATTTCCGTGTAGAATTCGTCCTCTACAACCTCCCTGTGGGCGAATTCCTAGCGGCACCGGTTTTGCCGGTGCCGCCCTTTTCCGAAAGAACGATTGAACGGCCCATAATGTTTGCGAGACGGATCATCCCGTGACCTGCGTATCGGCAGGCATTCCATTCCGGCGATCTCGCGCCGTTCCAAGAATTCTTCTCTACAGCTCCAAATGTAACATATATCGCGTGGCGATATTTCGCGCACCATGTCCGTCTCAGCGGCATGAACTTGCGGGACCGTGTAGCACTGAACATCCAGGACTTGAGACGCGCCCGCGGCCTCAGCCAGGAGGAGCTTGCTCATCGGGCCGACGTGAGCCGCGGCCATATGGGCAAGGTCGAGAACGCCAAGTTCGCGGCCTCCCTCGATCTTCTCGAACGCATCGCCAAGGCGCTCAATGTCGATCCCGTCGAGCTTTTTGTGAAGCGCTAGTCCGTTTCCTCCGGGTTTGATCCCCCCCAACACGAAAGACAAAACGGCAAGAACAGTACGAGTGGCGCGGATTTATGACGAAAAGAAAGACAGGTTGCCCCTTCCAGGAAGGGTTTATCATCGAGCGAACGCAGGAGGTCCATGTGTTCACTGACTATCGCTGGAACGATGGATCCGTGAGCCGGCGCCAGTTTGTCGATCCGAAAAGCTACGACATCAGACTTGTCATCGTTCGGCCGCTTTCACTCAAGCCGTCGGGTGGCGAGGATTAGTAGGAGAACCACTCCGAATGGCCCATATTGCCCTCAAAGTCGCCGTATTCGACCATGATGCTGCGGGAATAGAAGCGAAGGAAGCCGCCGCCTGTCGGGAAGGCAATCTCCTGCCCGCTTTCGGAAACGAATGTCACCGGCCAAGAGGTATAGGATCCGTAGACCTGTTGAATGTAACGGCAGGTCCGGTTTTCACGGTCACAGGAGCGGATCGACCAGTCCCATTGCCGCGGCTCGTCACGAGATTGGTAGGATCTTCCAGTGAACCAGATGACATGCGTGCGATTCAGCCATTCGTATTCCGGCAGGTTGGTGTCGAGCTCACCTTCCCCACCAGGGCCGCCAAGTTCGACCGGTACATGGGCAAAGGTGCAGACCCCGAAGGGCGGCAGGCTCGGCCAGGGCGTGATGCGACGAATCATGGTGCGGTAGGCCCGTGCACAGACCGCGCTCGGGGGGAAACCGCCGGCCATGCAGAGCATGATGGCGCAGTCGATGTCATAAGCTTGCGCCTTCTCAGGGGCTCCGAACACCGCCATCACTCCCATCGCAGCTGCCATCGCCTGTCGTCTCATATCGCTCTCCCGCAAAAGTTGCGGCAACTATCGTGCAATATGTATTTTTCTGCAATATGTCGTATTGACTCCATATGTCTTTATGGCCTTAGTGTCGTGAAGTAGAAGGGCTCTCATGGGGAGAGTCCGAACATGCCGATAGCGCGCAACCAGATCCTGATCACCATCGATGGTGTCAAAGACCTGTCCGAGAAGGGCATCGCGTTCCGCTGCCGGTATGAACTCGTGGGGTTCACGGACGATGGCAAGCCGCGCTACCAGTGCATCTACCTGCGCGAGGGCGAGCCGGAAGCCATTCTGGTCTCGACCCGGATCACCCCGCACGGTCCCGAGCCGCGGTATTTCAACATATGGCCGGGGCTCTTCAAACATCATCTCGAGTTCGGTGACGGGCGCGATCTGCGCTTTGGTCCTGACTACAGCATCACCCTCGAGGAGCGCGGCTGACGTCATCGCCTTCGGCCGCGACGGCACGGCCCGGACCTCCGGTTGGACCTTCCACGGCGAGCGGCCTGCTTGGGCTGGTCTGGATGATAGCACTGAAGCCGATGTTGTTCTGGCCTCGCTGGACGCCACGCCGCCTTCCAGTGACAGCGGAATCCTTGCTCTAATCCGCGCCACCGCAGATCGCCACCAAGAGAACCGCGCCCTGCGCAAGGTTGGTCTGGATGCTGATGACTGGCAGGTCTTGTTCCGCGCCCTGGTCGAGGCCGAAAGCAGCTATAACCCGACCGCCGTCAGCCCCAAGGGCGCTTATGGTTTGGGCCAGCTGATGCCAGACACAGCCCGTGCGCTCGGCGTCGATCCGCGCGACCCGTCCCAGAACCTCGACGGCGCAGCGCGCTATCTGCTCGCGCAGCTCGCCATGTTCAAGGACATCGACCTGGCGCTTGCGGCCTACAATGCCGGGCCGCACCGGGTGGTCGCGTATTCCGGCATCCCGCCCTTCAGCGAGACCCGCGACTATATTGCGCGCATCCACCGGAACAGGTCCCGGCTGGCGGGAGCGCCCGTTTCCGCTCCGGACACCCGCATCGCAGACCGGGTGCCAGCCCGCGCGCCCGTCCTCATCGATCTTCAGTAAAACAAGGGAATCTCGCATGCTTCGACATCGCCTCAGCCGCCTCTTGCCCGCCGCCACAACCTTGGCGGCTTTCGCAACGCCCGCTCTCGCGCAGGACTTGTCACCGATCCAGACCATGCTGGAAACCGTCGAGGCCGCACTGACCGGTCCGATCGGGATCGCGGTCGCCACGCTCGCCGTGATCGGCACCGGCTTCATGTGCATGATGGGACGGCTGAACTGGGGCTGGTTCGCCTCGGTCATCATCGGGATCGTGCTGATCTTCTCGGCCGGGACGATTGTGGACGGCTTCTCGTGACATTCCGGCAAAATAGCGTCCTACGAGCGACCCGAACGCGTTGTGCTTCACAAACGCTGCCTCGGGTCTCTCTCCGGACACACATTTCTTTCTAAGCCGGAATATCACCCAATGGCAGAACGATCCCCCCTCTTTCTGGGCCTCGCCCGTCCGCCCAAGTATCTGGGTCTCCCTGTTGGATACCTCGTGGTGCTGGCGACCGGGGTCGTTCTGCCGTTCATCTGGACGAAGTCGATGGTGTTCTTCCTGATCGGTCTTGTCGCCTATCCAATCCTCTGGTTCGTCGCCGACCGCGAGCCGCATTTCTTCGAGGTCTTGCGCGTCTCCTATGGATCGGTGCGCCCGACGAAGAATCGGGCCCTGCACGGAGGCGACAGCTTTGGCGCTTGATGCGGGCACTCTTTCCACTCACGGAACCGCTCTGCTTCAGGCCGGCGGCAGGGACTTCGCGCGGGAGAGCTACCTCGCCGAGCACCTGCCGTATTTCGCGCTGGCGGATGACGATGTCATGGTGCTGCGCGAGGGCGACCTTATGGCGACCGTGCGCCTTGATGGTCTGAACCCGATGACCACTGAGGACGGCCGGCTCGACGCGCTCAAACGCGCGGTCGCGGCCATCGTCGCCCAGACCGGCAACGCCTTCGGCTTCTACATTCACCGGATCTCTGTGCCGCAGGATCTCGGAATGCGCCCCATCGAGGGCGACAGCTTTGCCGCCGCGATCGATGCGCGCTGGCAGGCCCATGTCAAAAACCTGCGCCCCGCCAAGCGCCAACTCTATCTCAGCGTCATTCGGCGTCCCGACATCTCGGCCCGCATTCCCCTCCTGCAGGCGCTGGCCCGCAAGGCCTGGGTTAAGGATCGCGCGACGCGCATGCAGGAGTTGAACGAGGTCATGGGCTTCTTCGAGGTGGCGCTCGCTTCCGCCAACCCCGTCAGGCTCACGAAGTCGGGCGGTGAATGGCTGGGCTATCTCAATACGCTGAACGCAGGCAGCTTCTCCCCCATCGCCTTTGGGCAATGCGCCCTGCCCCTCTCACACACCCTGAGCAATTGCCGCGCGACCTTCGATGGCGACGTGGTCACCCTGACCGACGCCGTGACCGGTCAGGTCAAATACGGCGCGCTCTTCTCGATGAAGACCTATCCGGCATTGACCGACGTCACGCTGCTCGATGCGCTCGACCTGCCCCTCGACATCGTGCTCACGAACTCCTTCAGCCCGATCCCGAACAACATCATGGCTGAGCGCATCCAGCGGATTATCCGCCAGATGCATGCCTCCGACGATGCCGCCGTCTCCCTGCGCGAACAACTGGGTCAGGCCGCCGATGACCAGGAAGCAGGCCGCATCGCCTTTGGCGACCATCACCTCTCCATCGCAGTCTATGCGCCGGACCGCGACACGCTCGAGCGCGCCGCCGCCCAGATCAAGCGCGTCGGTCAGGAGATTATGTCGGTAATCGTGCGCGAGAACATGGCGCTGAAAGCCACCTACTTCGCGCAGTCACCCGGCAACTTCGGCTACCGCACCCGCAAGACGCCGATCTCCTCGATCAACTTCGCGGATTTCGCGGCCCTCCATGGCAGCGTCGAGGGGCGGTGCCCAGATCTATCCCCCTGGGGCCAGACCATCTCGGTCCTGCCCACTGTCGGCACCTCGGGATATCGGTTCAATTTCCACGAGGCCGGCAGCCCCGGTAAGGAACCCACCGTCGGCCACACCCTCGTCTTGGGACGCACCGGCACCGGCAAGACGCTGACCACCGCCTTCCTCGCGGCGCAGGCGCAGCGGGTCGGCGCGCGGCTCTTTTTCTTCGACAAGGATCGCGGCCTGGAAATGGCGGTCCGTGCCCTTGGCGGTCGCTACAACGAAATCCGGGCTGGCGTGCCGACGGGCCTCAACCCGCTCGCCACCGAGACCGACGAGCGCGGCCGCGCCTGGCTCTCGGACTGGCTTGCGACCCTTCTCACGCGCAATGGCACGCTCTCGGGCGAACAATCCCGCCATATCCAAAGCGCCGTCGGTCAGAACGCCGATGCGGGCGCAGCCCTGCAGCGCTTTGTCAGTTTCGAGACCCTGTTCCAGTCGCTTGATGACGACGGCGAGCTGCAATCCCGCGTTGCCGAGTGGTCCCCGGGCGGGCGCTATGGCTGGGTCTTTGACGAGCCCGAGCGCGACGCTGGCCTCAAGCTCACAGGCGACATTATCGGCTTCGACATGACCGAGATTCTCGACATGACGACCGAGCGCATGGCGGTACTCTCCTACATCTTCCGCCAGATCGAACGCGTGGTCGAGGATCGCCGCCCCACCATCATCGTCCTCGACGAGGCCTGGAAGCTCTTGGACGATCCGTATTTCGGGGCACGGCTGGAAAATTGGCTGGTAACGCTGCGCAAGATGAACTGCGTCGTGATCATGATGACGCAGTACCCGAGCCAGTTGCGCGACAGCCGCGTCGGCAAGACCATCGTCGAGACGGTGCCGACCCAGATCCTCTTCCCCAACGATCGCGCCACGATCTCGGATTACGACTTCCTGCGCGTCAACGCCAAGGAGGCGGCCCTCCTCGTGGAGCCCACCATCGGCCAACGCATCGCGCTCGTCCGCTCGGCGGGCGACAGCGTCTTCGTCGATGCCGATCTCTCCGCGCTTGGCGACCTCCTTCCCATCCTTGGCGGCGGCGCCACCGGCGAGACCCGCGTGCCCGCTGATTGGCGCGCCAATCCCGATTTCTGGAGACATGTGATATGAGTTCAAAACCCCTCCTGGCGCTTTGCGCCGCCGCTAGCCTTCTGGCCGCTTGCGAAACCTACACTGAGAAAACCTCGCCCTGCTTCGGACGCAATGGTGCACCGCAGGTAACGCGGTCCGCGTTTTCGCTCTCGACCATGGGCGCACCGATTCAGCAGGCAGCCAAGCCCGACTGCGCTTTCGAGCCCCTGCCCCGTCCGGAATGAGGCGTATTGCGATCATATCCGCCGGGCTCTGCCTCGGCCTGGGTGCCGTGCCCGCGCATGCCCAGGGCGTGCCGACACAGGACAATTCCGCGATCGGCCGCGCCATTGCACGGGTGACAGCACTTGCCGAGGATCTGGGCGTCCAGCAGGACAAGGATCGCACCGAGTCCACGCTCGCTGATGTCCAGGCCGACCAGTTGCGCGTCCTCGAGGAGATGACCGCCGCCATCACCGGACCCGGCTTTGACATCCGCGCGCTCGAGGGCAATGCGGATTTCGGGGTCGCGGCGGTCTATCCCAATACCGACCCAAACCCGATGAACAGCCGTCTCTTCGGCGAAGGCCGTGAGACCGTCGAGATGATGATCGTCGAGGTGGCGGGCGAGTTCGCAGGCGCCCCCGGCGTGGCCCGCGCAGGTCTCTCGGCCACCCAGTGGCGCTGCCTTTTCCAGGCCCTGATCAAGCAAGAGAGCCGCTTCAATGTCGCAGCCGTTAGCCCGGTCGGGGCCTATGGTCTGACCCAGCTGATGCCCGGCACCGCCTCGGACCTCGGCGTCGACCGCTATAATGTAAAGGACAACCTGCGCGGCGGCGCGCGTTACATCACCACCCAGCTGGGCCGTTTCGGCAATATCCCCCATGCGCTTGCGGCCTATAACGCAGGCCCCGGTCGGGTCATCGAATACGGTGGCGTGCCGCCCTTTGCCGAGACCCAAGGCTATGTGCGCAACATTTCCAAGTTCTACAACGAATACCTCGCCGTGGTGGGCGGCGCCGACGCGCTCGGAACACTCGCGCCCTCGGACTTTGCGCTCGCCGAATATGCCAGCATCTCCGAGGCGGGCGTCTATTACGCCGCCGACAGTTCGGCCACCACCGAACAGGTGATCAATCGCCTGCGGGCGATCATCCTGCAGATCGACGCGCAACCCAATGCCAAGGCGGCCTGGGAGCTCAACACCTACGCCAAGGCCGAGATCGGTCGCATCCTCAACCTCCGCGTCCGGCTGATGGCGGCAAACCAGCAACGTGAGGCGGCCTACGCCCAACACCTCGTCGCCGACCGGCTGGCCGAGCGCGACTTCATGCAGATGGGAGTTCCCGAATGAGACACCTTCTCCTGACCGTAGCTGCGGTCACAGCACTCGGACTCTCCGAGCCCGTCTCGGCCCAAGGCGTTCCGACCTTCGACGGCTCGCAGCTTGGCCAACTCGTGGCTCAGCTCGAACACATGGCCGAGGATCTGAACGTCCAGATGCAGCAGCTCGCCACCATGCGGCTGGAGCTGGAAACCCAGCTGTCACAGCTGACGAACCTCGAGGCGCAACTGACCTCCCTCATTGAGGGAAGCGGTCTTGGCGAGCTCTTCGCCACCGTCGAAGAGTTCCGCGCACTGCGCGGCAAGCTTGTAGCCCCGCTCAACACCGCGCAGTCGCTGGCCAGCGGCGATTTCCTGAGCGGGTTCAATCCCGGTGCCGAACTCTCGGCCTCGGTCGAGCGCGTGCTTTCAGGCAGCGGTTTCACTTCGGAGCGCCTGAGCACGCTTTCGGACTCCGATCAGCCTGCCGACAACCGCATCGCCGCTTCCGCTGGGGCCAGCGCCATGCTCTCCGTCGCGGCGCAAGAAAGCCACGAAGAGGCAGGCCAAAGCCTTGAGCGGCTGGAGACCATGGTCGGCCTCATCGACGACCAAGACGGGCTGAAAGCCGCTGTCGATCTCAACACCCGCGTCACCGCCGAGCTTGGCATCATCCTGACCCAGATCTGGCGGCTGGAAGCGGCCCAAGGCGTCAGCGCCGGCCAGCTCGGCGTGGTCGATGCCGCAACCCTCGCGGATGAGCGCAAGTTCCGGTCGATGGCGGTGGATCCATGAGGCAATCCATGATCCATAGCTTTACACCAATTCGGGCGCTTGGCCTCGTCGCACTTTTTCTGAGCGCCTTGCCCTGTGCCGCGCTAGCCCAGACCCTGAGCACAGATCCCTCCGGTGACACACCCTTCAGCTCGATGGCCATCGCGCAGGACGAAGCCGATGAATGTCGTGTTCCGAAACCGCCCATCGATCTGGCCGAGACCGCTTACTTGCGCAATGGCTACCGCGCGATCCTGCGCATCCTGATTGCCGAAGAGGCGCTCGCCTCGGAGAGCTGTGCCTGCCTGCTGGATCAATTCACCTGGGACCAAGCCTTGGGCGTCCTGCCCCGGTTCCAGACCTCGGACAACCCGCGCCTGCCCTTCAACGTGCTCGAGCTCTACGCCAAGGCGGACGCGCTCGAGGCGCAAGTTGTGGAGGCCTGTGCGGAGTAAATGGGGGTCATTCGCGACATCCTGAGCCAGGTCGACGCCGCGGTGAACACCGTGGCGCAGGACGGCTTTGTCTCCTCGGCGGCCTCGGTCGGTAATGTCATCTCGGCGGGCGCGACGCTCCTTGTCGTCCTCCTCGGCATCAACGCCGTGATGCAACTCCGCCCCCTGCCCTTCGGCACCGGCTTTGCCTTCGGGATGAAGGTGGCGCTCGTGGGCATATTCGCGCAGAGCTGGGATAATTTCAGCGTCATCTATAACATCGTCACGCAGGTCCCCGACTCCATCGGCGCCTCGATCCTCGCCCTCACCGGCTCAGGGGATGAGGCCGGGGTCTATGAGAGCCTCGACAACATGGTTGCCCGCATCACCGCCTATGGCGATACGATCGGCGACCGCGCGGGCTGGGTCTTCGGTGCAGTCCTGGGCGCGATCTTCTTCGTCCTCTCCGCCGTCTTCGCCGCTGTCACCGCCGGCATCATCGCCTTCGCCCGCATCGTCTTCGCGCTGATGATCGTCATTGCCCCCTTCATGATCGTGACCTCGCTGTTCAAGCCGACCCAATCCCTCTTCGAGGCCTGGACCCGCGCCACCATAGGCTATGCGCTCATGCCGGTCGCTGCCGCTGGGGCCGCAGGCATTATCGTCGCCATCGCCGAGGCCATCGGGGACGCCTCTGCCGATCCGGGTGATGTCGAAACCGTCAGCCTCATCCTGCCTTTTCTCGTCATCCTGATCCTCAGCGCCGGGATCATGGCTTCAGTGCCCTACATCGCCTCCAACCTCACAGGCGTGGTCGGCATTGCCTCGAATGCCGTGGGTCTCACTGGCCTTGCACGTCAGGGCTTCGTGAACACGCGCCAGTATGGCACCGGCGCCACCTCGCGGCTCGTTACCGGCAAGTCCCCGCATGAGCTGAACCAGATGGCCAATGCAGGCGTGGTGAAGACCGGCGAGATGATCCGGCAAAGCCCCGGCGCGCTTCTTTCCGCTGCCAAGGCCTTCCGCAAACCCTGATGTGAAAGACGACGGACTTGAAGACAACCGCAACCCCTTCCGCGAGCCACGACCGCGACGCCTTCGAGGCGGATTTCATCTACGGGCCAAGACGGCGCGAGCGCTTTGCATGGTTCGTCGCGGCGGTCGGCGTGCTGGTCGGCGTGGCCGGCATGGTCGCGGGCGCGAGCCTCTTTCCGCTCAAGACGACCGAGACTTTCGTCGTCGTGGTCGACAAGGAGACCGGCGAGATGGACCGGGTCGCCGCCGTCCAGGCGCTGACGCTTTCCGAGAGCGACGCCATCATCCAGGCCAATCTCGTGGCCTATGTCGATGACCGCGAAACGTATGACCTGACCGACGGCGAGCAACGCATCAACTCGGTCCTCGACCGCTCGGACGGCGATGCCGCCCGTACGCTGCGCGATCTCTGGTCCTCCACCAACGAGGATTACCCGATCACCGTCTATGGCCGCGACGCCAAGATCGAGGTGGTGATCAAATCGGTGAACCAGATCGAGCGCGGCGTAGCCCAGGTCCGCTTCACCCGTACGCTGCGGCGCCCCCGCGACACGCGCACCGTCACCCGGTCCTACGTGGCCACCGTCGGCTACGACTTCCAACCCGAAACCCGCCAGCGCCTTCAGGATGTCTGGGCCAACCCCTTGGGCTTCGTGGTGACCTCCTACCGCGTCGACGCCGAGACCCTGGAGAACTGACCCTCATGAAATCCCTGCCCGCGCTCCTCACCACGCTTCTCCTAGCGCTTGCCCTTCCTGTTGCCGCCCTCGCCGAGGCCACGCCGCAAGGCGGCCCACTGGACATCCGCATCCGCACCGCCGTCTATAATGAAAACCAAGTCTACCGGATCGAAACGGATATCAGGCATTCGACCACGATTCATTTCGGGGCGGGGGAGAGGTTCGAGGCGGTGATCGTCGGCGATACCGAGAGCTTCCAGGTCGATCCGATCCCCGAGCTTGGCAATGTGCTCACGATCAAACCGCATGTGGCCAATGCCTCCACCAACATGACGGTGATCACCAACCGACGCACCTATTCCTTCCATCTGCGCGAGGGCTCGATCCCGAACCGCACCGGCATGTTCTTCGAGGTGCGCTTCCGTTACCCCGACGAGGAGCGCCGCGCGGCGGGTGCAATCCAGCCCAAAGGCTTCGAGGCCCCGCGCAACTACAACTACCGTGTCTCGGGCGAGGGCGACTTCCGCCCGAGCCATATCTATGACGACGGGCGTTACACGTATTTCGTCTTCCCGGAAAACGTCCGCCAGCCCGCCCTCTTCAAGGCCGATGACCAGGGCCGCGAGCGCACCGTGAACTGGACCCAGCAAGGCAATACCGTCCGGGTTCTCGGGGTGAACACCTACTGGACGCTGCGCATCGGCAACGAGGCGATCTGCGCCTGGCGCGACGAGAGCGCCATCTACGTGAGCAACTGACCATGGCCGATCAAACCCCTCCCGACCTGCAGGACCGTCTCGATCAGTTCAGCCAGCGCGGCAAATCCAAACGCCGGGGCAACAGCCTAGGGGTCGGCGCGCTCGCCGCAGCCCTCGCCCTCGGCGGGGCCGGGGTGGCGTATTTCCTGGCGACCGGTCTGCAGGAAGGCGACAGCGCACTCGAGACTTCCGATGTCGAGACCTTCCAGGACCGCCGCCCCGGAACCGGCGGGCGGTTGGAGTTTCCGCCCGACGAAACCGAACAAAGGGTCAATGACGCGCTGATCGCTGTCGAGGAAGCGCTCGACGTGCCCGCGGCCCCTGCCCCGGAGGCAAGCGCCGAGGTTCTGGCCGAGATCGCCAAACTCCGCGAAGCTCTCGCCGCCAGCCAGGCCGCCCGCAATTCGGAAATCCAATCCGCCGTCGCGGACCTGCGCGAGGCCTTCGACGAGCAGAAGGCCGCGCTCGAAGCCATGCTGGCAACAAAGGAAGCAGAGCTTGCCAACCTTCAGCGTCAGACCGAGACCCGCATCGCCGGATTGCAAGCCATGCTCGATGCCGAACGGGCGCAGCGGGAAGGGCTCGAGGCCGAGCTCGACCGCGAAGGGCTGATCGCCGATCAGCGCCTGCTCGAGGAACGCCGCAGGCAAGAAGAGGAGCAGCGCCAGCGCGAGGCCGAACGGGTCGCCGAGGAGCTTCTGACGGCGCAGATCAAGTCTCCCGCTGTGGTCTATGCCGACGGGCCGCGCGGCGGCCAAAGTGGTGCGGCGGCTGTCGATCCTGTTGCCGCCGGCGCAAGTGGACCGGCCCTCTCGGGCAATGAGGCTTTCCTGCAGACCACCCGCCCGCTCGAGGTGCAGGAGGCCGCTCGTCTCACCCACCCCGAGCGCACCCTGACCCAAGGCTCCGTCATCCAGGCCGCGCTCCAGACCGCCATCAACAGCGATCTGCCTGGGTCCGTGGTCGCGGTCGTCTCTGAGCCGGTTCCGGCGTTTTCCGGGGACCGGATCCTGATCCCTCGGGGCTCCCGCCTTTTTGGCCAATATCGCTCCGGCATCGATATGCACCAGAAACGCATCCTGATCGTCTGGACCCGCGTCCTGACCCCGGACGGCACATCGATGGAAATCGCGGCCGTTGGCGGGGATCAGCTTGGCCGCTCTGGCCTCACAGGTCTTGTCGACACCAAGTTCGCCGAGCGCTTCGGCGGGGCGGCGCTGATCTCCGTGATCGGGGCGGCACCGGCCGTGGCGGCGGAGAGTACCAACAACGAAACCACAAGCATCGTCCTGGGCGATGTCGGCAGCGATCTGCAGGACGCGGTCGGGTCGGTCATTGCCGACCAGGTCTCGATCGCCCCGACCATCTATGTCGATCAGGGCGCGTCGGTCACCGTGCTCGTAGATAGAGACGTGGTGATTTACTGATGGAGCAGGCGTCACCAGCCTCCTACCTCGAACGCTATCTCGATCCGTTCCGCGACCTTCTGCGGCGCGACGACGTGGTCGAGATCGCGATCAATCCGGACGGCAAGGTCTGGCTCGAGGTCGCGGGTGACGCCACCATGCGCCACGAAGGTCAGACCGTGGACCGGACCACCGCCCTCAACATGGCCCAGACCATCGTCGGCGATGCCAAGGCCCGCGTCTCTGAAAAGAACCCCCTCGTCTCCGGCAAGGTGGAATATGCAGGTCGCCCCCTCCGGGTCCAGGTCGCCGTGCCGCCCGCCATCGATCGCGGCGCCTCGATCACAATCCGGCTCTTCGCCTCCGGCAGCGTTCGGGATTACGCCCCGGCCTATCTCTTCGGCAAGGCCGTCTCGCTTGATGCCCTCCGCGCCGAGAAGATGAAGAACATCGCCAGTCTTGCCGAGGAAAATCTCGAGGCCGCGCTGCAAACCCTGGTCGAGGCGCGACTCAACGTCCTGATCAGTGGCGGCACCTCGACCGGCAAGACCACCTTTGCCCGCCACCTTCTGACCCATGTGAGCGAGCACGAACGGCTGATCACCATCGAAGACGCCTTCGAGCTTTTTCCCGGCCAGCCGAACACCGTCGCCCTTCTGGCCGACCGCGGTGTCGGTTCACAACGCAGCGCCAACGCCCTCCTGCAGGCCTCTCTCCGCATGCGCCCCGACCGGATTATCGTCGGCGAGCTGCGCGGCGCCGAGGCCCTGACCTATCTCGAAGCGATCAACACCGGCCATGGCGGGTCGGTCTCAACCATCCACGCCGAAACCGCGGAACTCGCCATCGATCGGCTGGCGATCATGGTGCTGCAGGCTGGCACACCGCTTACCTTCGCCGAGGTGCGGGAATACATCCGGAAGTCCATCGATGTGATCGTGCAGCTAGGGCGGGCCGAGGGGAAGCGGGGGATTACGGAGTTCTATCTGCCGGGTGGACGAAGCCATTGAACGTCCACGGATTGAAAGCAGATTAGCGACGTCTTGAGTGCAGTGATATCGGTGAAACGTTCGGACACAAATGGCGCAACGATCACCCTATGTCATAGCAACTATCTGTTCCTGGCTTCGAAGGAGAGGTGGCTGTCGCCTAGACGCCGTGGTGAAAGATCGGGGGGCGCCCATTGTCCCAATCCGCTCGGTTCAAGAAGATTCGGTACGAGTTGAGGTGGAAGGCGGCATTTCCGAGATCCTTCACCGGATCTAGGGTGTCAACATGGATGAAGTGGCGATAGGAGACCCGGAATCCGTCGCCAGGTGCCGCACGGAAGTGAATGCCCTGGGGCCCGATCGTCAGGCATGCCTCTTGCTGCGGATCGTTCATCTCAGACAGCGAAGAAGCCGCGAAATCAGGCTGTAATATCCAGTCAGTTCCAAAGGAGATACACCTCTCGTCCGCTTCCCATTGGAATATCCGATGCCAATTGGCTTCGCCTTCACGCCCGAAGTCAGGGTTCAATAGCAGAACCGTCGGTTTGTCGTTGGGCTGATCAAATGGTTCGGAAAGCTTAATGCCATAGATCGGCTGATGGCCGCACCTCTTGAGGAGAAACAGCGTACCTTTCGGCTCCTCGGCGAGAGCGGCTGATTTTGCGTTCAAAGTGCTTCGCATGTGTGGTCTCCCTCACGAGCCTTCATTCCCAACCCCTCCGGATATCGGTTCGATAACATTCGGGACAATGCACCGCGCTAGTCGGCCGCTTTTCACGGCGGGCCTCGCGACGTTCGTACTCATCAAGCACTTCGACTTCGAAGCGGTGCCCACAATTGTTGCAGCGGAAATGAACACGCTCAGTCATAGCTGATACCTGCGTTACCAATGAACTCATTCCAGAGCACCTCAGCCGCTCGCTCTGGAGTCAGCCGTTCGTCAGCTTTACCGAAGACGTTCATGGTTTGAATCAGGAATTGCTCGTAATCATCGGCCGAAATGTTGAAACCGCCGTTTGCTGTGTTGTCACCGGCGTTTTCGCTGAACGAGTAGTAAATATCGCCTAGGGCGACCTGCGAGCTACGGCAGTGCACCGAGATGTGGGCCGTACCATTTTGATGTCCGCTGTTGACAACCGTTGCCCCAAAAGAGGTCGCACTTCTGTCAACGAAACGTCCGCGCAATCCATCGATTGAGTCCATTTCGATGATCGCTCGTCGGAAGTAATCCTTGAAGGTGGCGAAGGCAGCATCGCGGAAATCACCCTTGTCGATTTGGTCGAACTGCCGCTTTGCTCGGTAGCGTGCCATCGAAGGGCGTGTGGCCGACGGCTCATGGGCTACCTTCGCCGCAGCTGCAGCTTCAGCTTCAGCTTCAGCTTCAGCTTCGATGATGCGTCGAAGCTCCTGCACGACATTTAGGTAAGCGGTGTTTGGATTGGCCCATGCGCTGATCGCCTTGCCGTCAGTCGGCACGGCCTTCAGTTGGCGCAACTCCCTCATCGCTTTCCAATCGCATTCCTCCACGATGATCGGCACTACACGGGCGGTCCCTGCGGCGTGGCGTTCAAGCGCGCGTCTCATTTCGCGCTCGACACAGTAGTCGGATGCGATGAAGTCGGGGCTCACCAGGAGCAGGAACAGGTCGGAAGCCTCTAGTTCCCGTTCAATCTCAGCGTCCAGTTCGCCACCAGCCAAGATGTTGCGATCATACCAGGTCTCAATACGCCCTTCCCTTGTAAGGTTCTTGAGGTGGACGTGCAGCCGATCAAGCGCGGCCTTGTCGTTATGAGAATAAGAAATAAATGCCCGCATCTGCTCAACTCAAAATGTTTAATGTTTGTTCATGATATACCCAAAGCGCTACCTACGTCAGACACGGCCTGTAGCGCTTGAGCCCGAAACCATTGTTATACTGTCTACAGTCAGCGCTTCTTGTTCGACTGGGACAACACCGAAGCGGCAAGTGTCTTTGTCTTTTCAGAATAGCGATCGCTGCGAAGTACCTTTGACGCGAGGTCCTCCATTTCCGCTCCGGTTTGCCGATTGGTCTTTGACTGAGACAACGCCGAACCAGCAAGCTTGCGGGCGATCTGTGAAGAGCCAGGTTTGAAAAGGGTGTCTGCTGCAAGCGAGGCAACCTTGGTCGAAGTTCCTTTACGATTTACCGCCATACTATCCCCCATGTGGTGTTTGCGTTGCTTCTAGGTACTATATGTGGGATTGGAGCCAACTTTTCGCAAGCTTCATCAGTGACATTTCAAAATGGCAGCCTCGCCTCAAAAAGGTCTGGCGTGTCTTCGTCGCGCCGCCTGCTCAGGCCTTCACCAAGATGCAGGCACGGATGTTTAATACGTGTCAGGCCTTTGCCACCCTCAAAGTGGACCCAGCCCCCTCTGGGCATGCCCACGCTAACGATCAGCGCACCGCATATTGGACAAGTCCGCTTGAATGAAGCGCCCTTCCTCCTGCTTCGATCGCCCCGAACTGCCCAACCGCCGCGAACCGAGACTGTTCGCCCCGTCGACAGTCGGCGGGTGTGCGCCTTACGGTAGTACCAACGGTCCTTCATCCCAGCCCCCTTCTTTCCTCGACCCGGCTGCCGCTTGGGGTCGAACGCACGTAGAAGCCTTGTGGAATAGCTTCTTGCACCAGCCCCACGTGGGATATCAGACCCACGGCACGACTGCCCTCTGTCAGCGCGGCAAGAACCTGGATCACTTGATCCAAGGTCCCCGCCCCATTTTCGGTGTCGAGGCTCCCGAAGCCTTCGTCGATAAAGATTGTGTCCATCCGGATCTTGCCCGAAAGGCTCTCGACCACATCAGCTAGCCCAAGCGCGAGGGCCAGTGCCGCGATAAAGGTCTCGCCGCCTGACAGCGTGGCTGTCGGGCGCGCCTTGCCGGTGTTAATGTCGAAGACCTCGATTTCGAGCCCACGCTTGCCGCGACCGCCAGATGCCTCGAGCCCGCGCGTCAGCCGGTAGCGACCACGTGTCATAGGGTCGAGCCTCATATTCGCCGCCTCGAGAACCTGATCGAACATTGCACCGATCGCGAAGGTCTCGAGTGTCATCTTGAAATCGTTCTTGCCGTTAGCCAGATCGGCCAGCCCCCGGAGCGGACCGGTCTCGGTTTCAAGCCGCTCGGTTTCGGCCAGCGCCGCCACAAGAGATTCCTTGAATTTGGTCAGTGACAATACATCCGTTTTCGCTGTGGCGAGTGCAGCATTGGCCGCGTTCACGGTCTGGGTGGCGTCTGCCAGCACCAGCTGAAGCGGGGCAAGATCCGGGCGTTCACGATCTGCACAAGCGGCTGTGGCGTTCTGCAATGTCGTGCGAGCCGCGATCAGGCCCTCACGATGATCGGATACCGTCTTCTGGTCGGCATCGAGGGTCGGGAAATGCGCCTTGCAAGCATCATATCCCGCTTTGTCCAGCCCGACCTCGGCAAGCCGAGCACCAAAATCATCTTGCGCCTTTTTCACGCGCTGTTGCTGCGCGTCGCGCGCCCGCTTTGCTGCTTCAAGCTGCTCTTGCGCACGGGTGAGCATTTCACTGGCGGCTCGGTCCCGTTGCGTCGCCACTTCCAGCGCCTCGGACAGTTGCCTTTGCTCTCTCTGCAAAGCCTCCCGTCGAGCGACAACCGCCTCGGGCGTGCGCAGACCTTCCGGCAGGGCCTCGATCACTGTGTCCAGCTTGGCGCGCGCGCCAGCAAGATCGGTCTCGGCCTTTCCCGCAGCGGTGCGCGCCGTAGCCTCGGCAGCTTCAGCCTCAGTCAGTTTCAGCTTGAGTTGGGCCAACTGCTCCGCCATCGCGTCTAAATCGACCGCTTTTCCAAGCGCGGCGACGTCGCCTTCAAGCCGTGCGATTTCAACTTCGAGTTCCGCCAACGTGCGCTCAGTACGTTCCTGTTCCTCGAGCGCCCGCTTCTTTTCGTCGAGCCGCATTCGAAAATTGCCGAGTTCGCTTTCGGCCCGAACTCTGGCTTCGGAGGCAGTTCTCGCCTGAACCTGCGCACTCCGAAACGCTTCGGTCAAACCAGATTGTTCGGGCGTACCATGGGCAGGCGCAGGATGATCATGGGAGCCACAGACAGGGCAGGGCGCTCCTTCGGTCAACTTTTCGGCCAGAATGATCGCTTGGGTGCGCGAAAGCCGTGCCTCGGCATCTACCAAGGCCGCATCAGCGGCTTGCGCCGTGTCGGTTCTTGTCGCCAGTTCGTTCGATGCCGCTTCAACATTTCGTTGAGCATCCGTGACAGCCTCTTGCGCCTTAACATGCGCCGCTGCCTTGACTCTTTCTCGGTTGACCTCGGCCAACTCACCGGTCAGCTGGCCTCGCACCGTTTCGGTCTTTCGCGCTTGATCAAGTGCCAGATCGGTCGCATCGCGCTGAGACTTGAGCTTCTCTCGGGCATCTATGGCCTCGGTCAGAGCCTTCTTCGCCGAACCTTCGTCCTTCGCGGCGTCGTCAAACGCGCTTCTAAGATCCGCTGCCTGCCCGACCTGGTTCTCGATCGCCTCCAACCTTGTCAGGTCAGCCTGAACTTTCTGCCGCCGCTCCTCGCCCGACTTTGCCTCAACAAGTTTTTTTTCCGCTACCTCCTGCGCGTCGGCGGCGATGTTGAGTTCCGCCTCGGCCTTAGTGACAGCCTCCACAGCATTCCGGCTTTCCTGCTCTGCATCGCGCCAAGCCGTCTCAAGATCACGGACCTGCAAGGCATTCCGGACAGCCTCAATCCGCTTGGCCAGTTCTTCGACCTCGCCCGTTTTCTTTTCTAGATTATCGAATGCCTGCTGTGCCGTGTCGACAGCAGAAAATGCTTTCTCGATTTGCTCTCCTTCGGTCAGAGCTTTGCGCGCGGCTTCGTTAGCCTTCTCCGCGCCGCGCTGAATGCCCTGCTTTTCTTCGACTTTGGCTTCGGCTGTGGCAATTCCGAGTTCCAGCGCTTCGGCGCTCTCGAAGCCACGTTCCTCGAGTCGAGCCACGTAGAGAGCGCGCTGGTCGCGCAACGCTCGTTCTGCCTCTGAGGCTTCTTCTTTCAGCCGTGCGGCGAGATCGCGATAGATCTTCACGTCGAAGAGATCCCGCAATATCTCGACCCGCGCATCCGTTTTTGCAGACAGAAACGTCTCGAACTTGCCTTGGGGTAAGAGCACGATCTGTCGAAACTGATCTGCCCCATAGCCAAGCAGCGCCTCGACCTGCTGCCCCACTAGCGAGACCTTCTTTTCCGCAATGACACGGCCAGATTGACTCGGACCAAGAGTGTCCAACGGAATCCCGGTGACGTCGAACAACGAGGCTTCCGCCGCGTCCTCAGTGGTCCCTTCACCGCGTGCCTTCGGACGTTCCTGCGCCGGGCGACGACGGATCAGGTAGGTCTTGGCGCCCAGATCAAAGACAAATTCGACTTCGGTAGGTAGATCCGACGCGGCGTGATCCGAGCGTAGTGAACGTGGTTCCTGATCAGTCTTGGTCGGCGCACCGAATAGCGCGAAGGACATCGCCGAAAACAGCGTCGACTTTCCCGCGCCGGTCTGACCATAAATTCCGAACAGACCCGTCTCCAGCGCGGACCGGAAATCGACTACCTCGGTTGTCGCAAATGGCCCGAAGGCTTGAAGCGATAGGCGAATGGGTCTCATTTCTGCTCCTCCCCGGAGGCTGCTGCGTGGAGCTTTTCCGCGACGATCGCGACTTCGGTGGCGTTTGGTTCCCGGCCGCGCACAACCTTCACGAAGTCGCCAATCATCTCGATCGGCGTGACCGCGGCCCGCCCGCTGCCGAGCGCCTTGGTCTCTGCCGCGCGCTCCTGCCGGGCATAGGCCAGATGGCAAGCATTGGGATAGGTCGCGCGTAACCGCTTCATCGGATCAATCAGAGGGTTCTCATCCGTCAGGATAGCCTGGATGAAATCGTCAGACGGCGTTCCTGCCAGAAGATCCGAGAATGCCCCGGTAAGCGAGCGAACCTGCCGGATCGGTCGGAACGGTACGGTGCGGATGTCGACACCTTCAGCTTTCAGATCGACGAGAGTCATGGATTTTTCGTTTCCTGCCTCGTCGAACCCAAAAGCGAGCGGTGCGCCGGAGTAACGAATATGGCTCGCGCCCACTTCCTGCGGCTTGTGTAAATGTCCCAGTGCAACATAGTCCGCCCCGTCGAAGACATCGGAGGGGACGGTTTCGATACCGCCGACTCGCGTCAGGGCGCGCTCGGTCTCGCCGACCGCACCCCCCGCGACGAAAGCATGGGCCACGACGACCCAACGCGCCCCATCAGGCACCTGCCTCCTCGCCGCAGCGATCTGAGCGGCAACGACTTCCGCTGGCGCATTAATGTTTTCATCCCCGAACACCTCGCGTGCGGCGTATTCATAGGAAAAAGGCAGTGCGGAAATGGCAATCTCGCCTTGCGCGTCACGCAGCACCAGCGGCGCCTCTACCGCGTCGGCGATCCCACGCACCAACACCCGCGACACAGTGGAAAAGACAGACATTGCCTCGATCCGGTCGCCAGAATCGTGGTTTCCAGAGATCATCACCACAGCGGCTTCGGTCTCCTCTGCTACGCGCCTGAGGAAGCGATTGAACTGCCGTATTGACGAATTGGGCGGCGAGGCACGGTCAAAAACGTCCCCGGCGATGACAAGAACATCGGCCCGTTCGGCCACAAGCGTTTCAAGGATCTGACCTAGAATAACCTCATGATCCTCCTCGAGGCTCAACCCCATGAACTGCCGCCCCAGGTGCAGATCTGCCGTATGAAGTATTCGCATAAGATCAATCCACTTTCTATACGTATAGTAAATGTATGGACTTTGCGAGCCGAGTCAAGTACTGCTTCGTGCATGAGCCTAGAAGACCTCAAACACGCGCAACGCGAGCGAATTTTGTTCCTCGACCAATGCCTGACCTGGAGAGGTCAGGCGAACCGTCGCGACTTGATGGAACGCTTCAATATTTCGATGGCACAGGCTGCCGTTGACTTTCGAACCTATCTCTCGCTGACGAATACGCCGCCAGTCTACGACGCCGCAGAGAAGGCCTATTTCTCGACTGGTGACCAGCGCCCATTGACTGACACGGGCCCGGAACAGGTTTTCGAATTGCTCGATGGCAAGGCGGCATCGCTTGGCGCGAGCATCCCGCTTCCCACTCGCGTGATGAATTTCACCGTCGTCGCACAGCTCTACCGCGCGATGAAGGGCAAACGAGACATCCAGATCACTTACACCTCGATGACAAGCGGCCTCTCCGACCCGCAGTGGATCAGTCCAGTTCAGTTTCATTTTGACGGAGAGTCAATTTATCTCCGCGCCTGGAGCTATAATCACGAAGCGTACCGCGATTATCTCCCAATACGAATAGCGAAACAAACCCAGATGGAAACGCGGGAGAGGCCTGCCCCTCTGCGATTTGACACGGACTGGAACAGCTTGGTGCGCTTGTGGATACGCCCGCGTTCAGATCTATCCGATGCACAAGCGCAGGCCGTCCGGCTGGAGTACGGCTTTGACGGCAAGACGCATTTGCTGATCGAAACGCGCAAGGCGCTCGCGTTTTATGTTGTCAGACGGTGGCGTTTAAATCAGGATAAGGCTCGGCTCGAATTAGAAATGATTGAAGAAATGGACGCATGACATTGCAAGGCGGGCTATGGCCTCAAAGCACCTCGGAACGGGCCTTTACTAAACTCGAGAATAGCGAAAAACGCCTTTCACATGCTGATTTAAATATTGCCCAACAGAACCAGCATCCAACATCCCCTCGAATATCTGCTGAGGAACATCAAAATATTGATAAGTCGCTCCACTATTGAACTCCACCTGAAGCGTCAGCGAATCCTCATCGTAACCAATCGCTGAAACATTTGAAGAGTCGACCAAATGCATTTCCATCTCTTAATCGCCCTCTTTAATTCGTGATATCTTCGGATTCTGCGCACGCCATGCCTCTACGAGTTCATCGTATCGCGGTACAACTTCATTTGATATGCCCCACCCCCCAGGATACTCAGTATCTTCAAGCGGTATCTCATCATAAACTATCGGGTCTTGACTGTCGGGGCGCCGATTCTTGGGTGGCGGTTCAATAGTTGTTCGCATTGGCAGCTTTACCGATTCACCTAATATTATCGCTTCGCCGGTTCGCAAAATTGGCAACATTCCCGTAAGTCCGTCGAGATTATCCGACATTGCCGATGAAATATGTGACCGGTCCGACGCATTGGTCAAACGAAGCGCAAAAAAGGTTCCACATTGCGAAAGGATCGTGGAATCGATCTCAGACGGCCGCTGGCTTACGATCATCGCGCCAACGCCATACTTTCTTCCTTCTTTCACTATGCGCCGCACGATAGCTGATGCCATATTTTTTTCGCGATCATTCAGATAGATATGAGCTTCCTCCATCACCAATAGGAGCGGTCTATGGCGCCCCCCTTGCGACAGATCTCGCCCCCAAAAAACCGCCTCGTAGAGCAGCCGAAGCAGGACACCAATCGTAGTCTGAAGTGTGTCAGCCGGAACTCCTGAAAGATCCAGGATTGAGATAGGATGATCAGTACCCATCCATTCACGCAAGAGTTCGTCGATATCAGAAGCAATCTCCCCATCAGATTTTGGAAGAAACTTCCCGGGCCTGAAGATGAAATCGTATCTTGGAATTCGTAATTTCGTTCCCAAGAGGAGAACTTGCTTTCCCAAGCTAAGCGCTCCCGGCAAATAGCCTATCTTGTCCGCTCCAGCGTCGGTAACAATATTCTTAAATGTGGGAGGAAGTCCTAGCTGGGGATTTCCTTTCAACTCTTTTCCATCGGAGCCAACTTCATAAGCCAAATTGTCTTTGGGATCGCCATTTCGTCCACGATAATAGGTCGCAAATGTTTCAACATATAATTCGTACCACAAATCATGAAGACTGAAAGGTACGGGAGAGTCGACGCTTAGCGTGTCCTTGGTAACACCTTTACGAGGGCTTTTCACGAGTGAGTCGAGCTTATACTTGAACACCCTTTCCATCACGATGTTTCTGTCTTTCTCGTTCGCGAATTCACCAAAAGCTACCAAACATAGTTCGTCAAAGTTCAAAGCCCAAAATGGAATGAGAAGTTGCCTATCGACCTTTGTTTCGCTTGGGTTGCTTAGAATCTTGAAGACATTTGCCCTGTCACGTAGAGCTCGCCCATACTCGCCGTGCAGATCAAGCATCACAATCCTAGCAGATGGATACTTTGACTTATCCGAAAGTGCGTTCATTAGGCTCGCAACCGTGGTCGACTTTCCTGACCCTGTCGTCCCTACGACAGCAGAGTGTCGAGTTACCAACTTGTTGACGTCGACCAATGCCGGAATCGACTCTGCATTGGATATGTGACCAAGTCTCACAAAATAGGGCTTGTCAGGTTGACCGTAGATATCCTTGAGTTCCTTCTCAGAAACCAAATGCACTTTGTCCCCAATCGTTGGGTACTGAGAAAGCCCCCGCTGAAACGATCCGTTTCTAGGGCCTTCTCCAATCAACTGAACGGTCATCCATCTGTTGTTTTCGGAGACTTCGGCTCGCGCTTCCGGCACCGCACTGGCACCAACTTGACTTATGATGCCAAACAGGTTTTCAAAACCGATGGGAATACGCACAAAGCTGCCGATTTGCCCAGCTCTGTACCCCTGCCCATCGATGTACACAAATCCAGTCAAAGATTTGGTAGACATAGAAATGCTAACATTGGTGCCGCTGACGTCCTGGACGTCGCCAAGATAGCTATCGTCACTAAGCATCTTGGTCACCCACTCCAGAGCCAATGAACTTTTTCAGAAAGTTCGTGAACTCGGCAAAATCACCCAATTTTACGTTTGGTCTTGAGGCGCCGCTCTCGCCTTCAATTTTAACTGGATAAACGAATGACTTGATGTCCTTATCTTCATCATCTGAATTCTTAGTGAGTTTCCACTCCCCCAGATTTGTACCAATGATCGCTTGATCATATGTCCAAACATTGAGGTTATGTTGCCGCTCTGCAAGTTCGTAGGCTTTTGGGTATCGCAATCCTCCTCCTTCGTCTTTGCTCAGCTCAAACGTTCCAAACTGAAGGGCAAGCACCATTCCCGTCGGGTTGGATTTTAGTGCATTGACGATTGCATCATTTAGGTGGCCGTCGTTGAATGAGTAGCCACTAAGCACCAAGAAAGACGATTTCCGACGTATGAATCGGTTCAACTGATCAATAAGTGCCAAGTAAGGCATCTTGCGGCTTTCTTCATACTTTAGATGCGAAGGGTAGATCAGATGTGAAGCATCTTTCACAGGCTGAGAAGACCTGCAGACTTTCCTTTCGCCAGATTTTGTTGTTTGATACCAGTTAATTGAGCCATGAATTTTCCACAATCGTGACCAGTGAACGGGTATCAAATCATCTTCAACCGCGCGCAAATCAAAAAACGATCTACGTGATCCTACAAACCCGTCGAAGTAGGGAACCTCTAGGTCATCGAGAGCTTGTTCGAGAAGTAGATCATAATTAGTCGTGAAAATTTCGACCGGAACCTTGCGATCGATTGATCGCACCCATTTACTCAAACGGTGATAGGGGGTCTCGACCTCCGGCAGCGATACATCAAGCTTGCCAACAATCTCAACGCAGATTGCCTTTTCAAGGCCTTCAAGATCAGCTTCGGACAGCCCTCGAACATCGCCGCCGATCGAAACCGCCAACAGTCCCCGCAGGAAGCTCAAGATGTCTTCAATATTCTCCTTATCCTTGCCCGCTTTCGTCAGCTCAGCAAGCAACAAGTTATACTTTTGATTGCCATTCAGCGCCCTATTAATTGCAACGGTCAAATTTTTCACGTCTGGTATAAGTGGCCACTGTTCCTCAGGCATTGGAACTGACAGTGGGCACCCAGCAGAAATAAAGAAGCCAATTGCCTCGTTGTCCTGAGATAGGGATTGACGAAGATATTTCAGGTGTCGAATAGGATCGTGGAAATTTGGCACAAACAGCTCTCCCTTAATTTATTCTCTGCCGTCCGGCTCAATGAAAACGTCAAAGTACTTTACTCTCGGTCGGCACCATGACCCTCTGGAAGGCGGCTCGTCGGAAGTCCTATCATCGAATCAGCATTTGTCGACCCGCCTACCCACCGCCCGCGTTGCGAGCAATTTCGACAGCAAGAGCAGCAGATCCCCAATTTCCCTGGAAGTATGCATCGTGCTCATCATCGTCCTTGAAAATAGGTGCGCCACCCAACGCGTCCCAATCGCCTTTTACGTCATCCCCGATCTGGAGTTCGCCCTCACTTCCCAATAGTTCAACGACCGCGAAGCCGTCTTTGTACTGAACTACGATCATACCTCGATTACGCGAAACAAAAACAACTTGCCCCCCGGCCATCCTTTTCCTCCTGCAACAAAGAGATTTGCCAAGCTTTCAACTACAAAGGGATCAATCGACTCGCCTGTCAACAGGACAGAGAGCAAAATGGATCTATAGGCCTTTCCAAACCTCCGCTGTGTTCGACGCCATGTTCGCTGACCACGTCGCCGTTGACGGGCCCCTCACTAGCGACAGAGTACGCAGTGGTATGGCCGCAATGATCCATTGGCAACGACAAGGCACTCACCCACCCAACAACTCCTCGATGAAATCCTCCTGCCGGTTGAGCGCCGCTTCCCATTCCTTCGGCACAACGGCTTCCCGCTCGAGCGTCTCCGGCTCAGGTCGCCCCCGCCAGGCCTCCATCGTCCTCACGCTCATCGCGCGCGCTTCGCGGCGCTGTGAGCGGTCCCGGACAGGCGCGCGTTCGGCTGGTTTAGCCTGCTCGTCTGCGCAGGCCTCATCACCACCGTCGCTGCCCACTATTCCATTCCAGGGCCCCACACCCTGCACGCTCGGCGGATAGGGGAACGGCTTGCCCTCCTGGCGGGCGAGCATGTCTTTGAAGAACGGATCGTCGTAATACTTGATCCGGCTCGCCTTGATCGGATGCTGGGGCGAGGCGAGGATGATCACCTCGTCGGGATCCATGAGGCGGGCTTCGGTCTCGGAAAGCAGCGGCCGCTCTTCCAGACGCGCCGAGGTCGAGGTCGCGCCCAGAAAGCCTTTGTTGCGACCATACATTCGGGTCACGGCCTCGCGGGTCGTGCTGCCAACGGCGGCGGAGACCTCCTTTACGGTGCGCTGATCGCGAGGCGTGATGTAAAGCTTCAGCCCTGCCCCGTTTTCGAGGCTTTCGCGGCCTTCGGGTCCGTAGATCCGGTCGAGCGAGGCCAGAGACTGCGCGATCATCGCGACGCGGCCGCCATAGCTTGCCAGCGAATGGATCGCGCGCTCGAGATAGGGCATGGCCCCCATCTGCTGGAATTCGTCGATCATCATCATGACCGGCCAAGGCTCGTCGGGCCCAGGCTCTTTCAAGCGGATCGAGGCAATGAGGTCGGCGAACATCAGGCGCAGAAGCGGGGCAAGGGTTGCGATGTGATCTTCGGAGACGGCGATGTAGAGCGACTGCGGGGTCTTGCGGAAGGTCGAGAATTCGAAGTCGCTGACTTGCGTGGCCGAACGCACCGCCGGGTTGTCCCATTGCTTGAGACCGGCGGTCATCAGCGCCTGGATGTTCGAAGTCAGCAGCCGCGACGAAGCCGAAGCCGCGTTGGTCCAGAGTTCGCGCAGGATGTCTTCTTCGGCCTCGTCGGCGTAGGTCTTGTACTGGGCGTTCTTGTATTCGCCCCCGGCCACGATCTGGTTCACTGCGCCAAGGTTCGGGGTGCCACGCTGGATCGCCAGCAGGCAGGCCGCGACAAAGATCGACTTGCCAGCCTCGGAGAAGGTGTCGAGGGTCTTGTTGTCCTTGTCGAGGAAGAGGTCGGCGAGGATCGACACCTCGGTGAAGCGCTGTGCGAAGCTCGGGGCCTTGGCGATCCGCGCCAGAGGGTTGTAGCGGTGCGTAGCGTTGGCCCAATCGAAGGGGCTGAAGCGATAGACCTCGTCGCCGTTGAGCGCCCGGAGCCGCGCGGTCTTCTCGAAGTTCTCGCCCTTCACGTCGAGCACCACGACCGAGCCCGCAAAGCTCAGAAGGTTCGGGATCACGAAACCCACCCCCTTACCGGCGCGGGTCGGTGCCACCATCATCACATGCGGGATCGTGGTCGAGGAGATGAACTCGGCCTTCGAGGTCGGTGCGCCAAGCTTGCCACAGACGAAGCCCTTGCCGGGGGCCTGCAGCATGTCGTTCTTCTTCAGCTCTGCCTTGGTTTGCCAATGAGCCGAGCCATAATCGTCCCGCTCTTTCCTCCAGGTCCAAGCCAACGCCAGCGCGCCAAGGCCGATCGCCCCAAAGCCGAAAGCGCCAAAGCCGACCTTGAAGGCCTCCGGGTGCGCTGCGCGTGTAGCCGCACTCGCCTTCCAGAGCGCCAACATGTCGAAGCTTTGAAATCCGGTTTTCAGGGCCAGGGTCAGGTAGAAGGCGGCAACGATGGTGCCGATGACGGCGCCGCAGATCACGCCGAAAAGAAGCGCGGCCCAGAGGGGAAGTGTCTTGCTCATGGTGGTTATCTCCCCTTCAGAATTCCATCTCGTCATCGAGACCGCGCTCCCGACCGAGATCGCGACCCAACTCCTGCGCCTCCTGCTGGCCGCGCAGCCGCGCCACTTCAGTCGCCTTGTCCTGCTGCAATCCGGCGGCACGGTCGGTGAAGACCTGGTCGCCCGTTTCCTCGAAGGTCATCTCGAGGAACTCCTGCGTGACGGTGATTTGATCGAGCTTGCTCGGCAGGGCCGCATCCAGCACCTCGTAGTTGCCGCGGCGAAGTTCGGCCAAGCCTTCTTCGCCCAGTTCCTTGAAGAGCTCGGATTGCAGAGTCCGCTCGACGGTCTCTTCCTGTGCCTCGGTGAGCTTGCCGTCCCGCAACATGTCGGCGAGGTCCTGCAGGTACGGATTGGGCGTCCGGTCGTCCTCGTCGATGAGCGGCAGGATCTCCTGTTCCTCGTCCGCGAGGGTCCGACCGATCTCCACGCCCATCTCCTTCGCCCGTTCCATCAGCGCATCCATCACGCCGTCGACCTTCTCGAGCGCGGCATCAAGCTGGTCGTCACTTGCGGTCTCCACGCTCAGACCGTCCTTCGCCAGCACCGCGTTCATATCCCGCTCGACCCAGTCCTGCGCCATGCCGTAGTTCCGCGTACCGCCGGCGGCGATCCGGGCCACCAGCTCCTCGCTGTCCATGCCGGCTTCCTCGGCGCGCTCGAGCACGCCGCGCAGCCCCTCATCATTGCCGGATTGCAGCGCGGCGATCAGCACCTCGTTGCCCGCCCCCGGCGGGTAGGGTTCCTCGAGTTGCTTGCCAAAGCGCGCGCGCAGGTCCGGATCCGGCACCATCTGCGAGAGGTCCGCGATGATCGGCGCGGCCTTGGCTTCAAAAGCGGCGCGCTCGGTCGGGTCCAGTTCCTCGGCCTTGAGCCTCAGCGCCTCGATCGTGCGTTCGGAATAGTCGATCGCATCACCGACGGTCTTGATGTCCTTCATGTCTATCTCTCCTTCGGTGAAGTTCCACGGCGTGCCGGAGCCGAGACTGTCGGCCATGCCGCGCAAGGCGCGCGCCATGTGGCGCTGGTCCATCCGGTCCAGCAGGTCGGCGAGGTTCTTGTAGTCCTTGGCGAAGCCCACCACCTGCGCCTGCGCGATAGCGGACTCTTGCCCCGTCATGACAATCTCGCGCGGCAGGCGGGCCTCTTCCTTGGCGCGGTAAATCTCCTCGATCCCGGCGGGCTTCTCGAAGATGCCGCGCTCGAGCCGGGTGGTGGCGTCAAGCGTGACGCCGTAGCCTTCCGCGATCTCAGCCTGTTTCTCGCGCATGAGCTGCGGCGACATCACGCCCTCGGCCCAGCAAGAAAACCAGGTGCCGTTTGCGACCCCGCGATTGTTCAGGATGATGTGCGCGTGCTTGTGCGCGCGGTCGTCATGGACCGCGAGAACATAGTCCCATTGGTCGCCATATTCGCCGCTCTCGAAGAAATGCTCCGTCCAGTCCATGGCGATGTCGCGGACCTGGTCAACGGTTACGTCGGTCGGGAACGAGAGCAACATATGAGAGGTGAACCCGAGCTTGGTCGAGCCCCGCCAGGTCCCGGCCCAATCCTCGATGATGTCCTCTTTCTGCTCCTCGGTGAGCACCGCCGCATCGGTCAGGGCATTGGTCATCGTCGAGTAGGTATAGACCGCCTTGTCGTTGATGTAGGAGATCTGCGCCCCGAGCGAGGCGCGCGTCTTGCAGCCCCCGGCCCGGATTCGTTTGAAGACCGCCGCGCGACTCTGACCCGAGGCCGCTTTCAGCGCGTTGCGCGCCGACATGGATCCTACGCGCGCGAAACTGCGACCCTGACGACGCCCCGCCAGTCTCGCGTCGATCCGCGCCGCCGCTTGGCCACGGATGCGCTCATCCTCCCAGAGCCGCCCCATGACCGAGGTGTAGAGGGCGAGGGGATCAGCCATTCCTGACAAGCCTCAATCCGCATTCGATCGCACGGGAGCTGTCCTCCAGAACCCCGCTCTCCGCCCCCTGCCCTACTTCCTTTTGCGGCCACTCCTGATGACGCAGCGCCTGCACCGCATCCTTCATCCGGCCCATCTCACGGCTCATGGAGTGCGCCAAATCGAGCAGTTCGATCAGCACCGCGCGATCCGCCTCCGAGACCTCCAGCCGGCCGCGATGCACCGCCTTGGCGAGGGCCAGTCCGGCGTCGCTCACATCCTTCGCCTGACGCCATGCGGCGCAGAACTCCGCGACCAGATCACGGGGTACATCGAGGAAACCGCACCGCCCGCGCAGCACCGCATTGAGCGCCTGCGACCGGTTGGCATAGCCCCGCGCGCGCCACTCCGCATCGAAGGCGTCCAGCTCGGATCGGCTTGCCCGGAACGCCACCGTCTCGCTCGGATCGCGCACAGCGATCCCCTCGCCCGCCTCCTCTTTCGCGAGCCGGTTCACGTGGCGCGGAGAGATGCCAAACGCCGCCGCCAGCTCCTTCGCGCTTTCGCCCGCCGCAAAGCGCCGCGCCACTTCGATGCGCTCTTCAAGCTTCAGGTTTTTCGCTGGCCTCGGCACTAGGACGTTCTCCCGCTTCCGGAAAAAGGATGCATGCGCAGACGCGCGCGAGGCAGCGATTGCCCGCTATCGTGTTCGCGGGCGGCGGAGCATTCAGCTTTGCGGGAAACGCCCATGACAGACCCCTCGGACAAAATGTGCAAACATTGGCCATATCCTGCCAACGTCTTCCTTCTCTCCTTCGCTTATACTTCAATACATCACATTGCGCAATATTACTTTTTGCGTGATGTGTTTTTTTGCGGGCATTGGACACCATCAAGACCCCGCGTTGCGGTGCGACATGGAACGGGTCCCGCCCTCATCGATGCAGGACAACCAGGTCGAAAAAGCTTCCGAAACTTGCGCTCGAGCAGCACGCGATGTCAGGCAAACCGAGCGCCCGAGCCGGTCACGGATCGGGCGCCAGAAACACGAAAACGGCCCGCGCGAGGTAGCGCGGGTCGCACCCTCTGAAGGCGTCACGAAGCTTCTAAGAGACGACGTCAGACCCCTGCGGATGCGAAGATCCGCAGGGGTGTCTGGGTCAGTGACCCAGTCCCTGATTGCGAAGATCGTCGTAGCGGCTGCGGGCGATCAGCACCTCGGTCTCGAGGCTGTCGAGGGTCTCGGGATGGGCGTCCTCATCGAAGGCGGCAAGGTAGGCTTCCAAGGTCATGTCGGCTTGCAGTTCGGCCAGGTCGATGGATTGTTCGAGTGTCATGGTGTGATCCTTTCCGTTGATCGTCGTTGGACGGATCGTGGAAAAGACCGGGGGCATGAGAGCGGGCTGCACCCGGCACGGGGCAGAATGAAATGGAGCACGCCGGGGGCAGGTTTATTGTGAGCGATGCCCCGCAGCGCTCAAGGCGTCAGCCGTCCAGAAACCTGCCCCCGGCGTTGCCGACCGCTCGACCCCGGGCTAGCGATCTGAAAGGCCAACAGGTCGACGGAAAGGCGCGCGGCGGTGACACTGGCGTGAGACGTTGCCCCCAGACTCATGACGTTGATTTTCGATTTCCTCGCCCGCGGCCAACGATGTGTTTGCCAAACCAGCGGCTTCGCCAAGACGACCCAGGCGCGGGTTACTCGAATGAGAAAAGGGGCGCGCATGCCTCGCTCAGCGGGCTGCCAGCTCTCCCTGTGGACATTCGGTTCCGACTCGGGTTCGCGCGATGCACGTTGTCACTGAACAGAAAGATCGAAGCCGTGTCAGCGACCGATCCAGTCTGACTATCCGCCTCGGCATCCGCGTCCAAAAAATGCGGCATCCTTCGGACACCGATACTTCGCTGGCCGAGGGCTAGTTCCTCAGAACGAGAAAAAGCCAGGCCGCCGAAGCGGTCTGGCCCTTGGCTTACGCGGCGTCTTTCGGCCCCCAGGGAATGACGGCCTGCAGGGACAGATCGTCCTGGTTCGCGGCCTTGCCGAGGTTGGCGTTGAAGCCGTGGTCGCGGATGGTCAGCGTGTAGTAGTCGGCGCCGGTCTCCTTGTTCTGCTTCTTCCAGATGCCACCGCACTCGACCAGCTTGCCGCGCGGGGAGCGGCCGAGGACGCGGTGCGTGGGGGCCATCGGGTTCGCGCTCGCGACGGGTTCGACCGTGATGTCGAGGTCGAAGGTCAGGGTCGAGATGGAGCCGACGCCCTTGGCGGTTTCGATGTCGGCGCTGGTGAATTTGATGCAGTTCGTGGTCATTGCTCTTCTCCTTGTTTGCGTTGCAATGATGGTCACCTTGCAGCTGGCCAAGGCCCGGCCACACCGAAGGCGAAGCGCAGCGGAGAGGGGCAGGCGCCGGTCTTTTTGTTCCGCGCGGAATGGCCCGCAGGGACAGGGGAAAAAGATCGGCGGCAACCTTTGTGGACGGGGTGACAGCTGCGACCAGCATGTCATGCAACTCAGACAAAGGGAGAAGTGCGGTGGCCGCGACGGAAGGTGAGTGAACAGCTGACAGAGATGCTGCGGGGGGCGGTGTCTTCCCTGTCTTCTTGCACCGATCCGGACCCGGGCGAGTCAGAGCTTTGCCTGACTCTGGCTCACGTGCCGCAACGGCTGGTTTCCGTAGCAAGGCGATGTGTGTTGTCTGGCAGGCCAGCAACTAGGAGCCCCTCGAAGCAGCCACACCCTGCATAGCTCACACGGATTTCGAACGGACCCTCTACGGCAGCCCGATAACCTGCGATCCGCGCATCACGACCATCACCAGCCCTCTGCCAGCTGCGGCCAATGCAATCCGGGAGTCGTCGAATTTCGTTTGCGACCCAGGATGACGGGGAGGGACAGCATGTCCGGCAAAGCCAGGGACAACACTGGCCGAGACGCGAGATAAGAGATGACTGATGTAACGCGCCCGCCCCAGCGACCCTAACCAAATGGCCGAGATGAAGCGTTGCCACGACCATGCGGCGGTTGGTCGGGTTAGCTCCGGAGGAGACTGCCCGGCCAGCGGCACGTCGCAGGGAGAGGCGGCGTTTCAGCTCGGGGAGGGCGGCTGCGTGCGGCCGACCGAGTAGGGCGCGGTCCTGACCAAAGGGCAGGAGGGGCCAAGATCATCAAATCCGGACGACTGTTGCACACAAAGTATCCGGAGCCTCTCCGCACCAAAAGATGGAAAGCTAGGACAACTCTCAACGAGAAAGACGCCGAACATTTCGTTCGCTCCACTGCAATTGGGTTGGGCCGTTATCTGGAGGTTGGCTTTCTAGCTGCTTGCGATAACCTTCAGCCGCATGGCGCGCGTTTCAAGGAGATAAGTCTCCACGCTGGCCAGTAGATGCAGTCCCTCCTCTGTGACAGCCGATCGCGACAGGCCAGGCTGAACGATGCGCACATCGAATTCGTAGCGATAGTCCTGCCAATTCGCTTTCAGCTTTTTGAGGAATGCGGCTGTTCCCTGTTCGAAGCGGGAAGTCTGGCCCTTCTCGAGCCGTATCTTCTCCCGCTTCAACATATGTATGAGCATTCTGTTGGGCCGATCACGCCAGCGTCCGGATTTCTGCGCTTGCCCGCAAACTTCATAGAGATCCTTCACCCGCGCGCCGGGCGTGTCGGAACTGGAGTATTTGCAATGGTGAAGCGTCACCTGGACGAGACCTTCAGTCACTCGAAGGGTGACGACGTCCGCGATCTCTCCAGCCCCATCATCGTCGAAGATGATGTCAAAGGCGTCGCCCTCTGCGAGCAATGTCTCGATTACGCGCCGTTGCACTGAGTCAGTCCGCTTTTCAGGACCCTGCGCCTCGGCACGTATATTGGTCTCCGACCAATCCCAAGCCTCGATCCGATCAGCGGAATACGGTTCCACCACGACGCCTTCAGGCAGAGCATAAAGGTGACTGTAGATCAGCAGTGAACCATCCCCAAAGTCGATCTGTGGGGAATCCTCGCCGAAGGATTCCGAGAGCGACTTCGTCTTGCCGCTGACCTTGACGGTTGTTTTCGGCCCAGAGCGCTGCGGATAGCTGGCACCCCCTTCAGCAAAAACGATTTCGAATTCGGCGATGTGGTTATCGCTGCGCACCGTGAAGCGCAATGGACCCGTGCGTTCATGATCCAGCAGCTCGATGTCGCATTCAGCGAAGGCTACGGGTTTGTCGCCGAAACTGATTTCGATCCGGTCCTCGATTTGCGTCAACAGCGATTCCGGCCAGTGGATCGCGACCGGAGGCACCTGCGGGCGTTCGCTGATCTGGCGAGGTCGCATCGCACTCTTGAAGACGCCATCGGTGGTGATCCCTGGATCTTTGACGGCTTTGCCGATATCCGCGCACCAATCGACCCAATCAGTCAGATCGCGAACCCGCGAAATCGACCAGAACTTGCCTTTGGCCGAACAGCCACGAGAGGCGGGAACACCGTCGAGGAAACCGGTTGCGAACACGTTGTTCTTGATGCGCGACTGGGACTTCGCAGTGTCGAGTCCGTCGGCGACATCGACACCCATATACATGGAGTAGCGGACACCGCGTCCCTGATGGTGCGTCAGGCCAAGATTGCGCAGGATCAGGCGATTGAACCCATGCAGGCTGCGGAAGACCTCCTCGCCCTCGACCCGGTGCGCTGCCTCACCGCAGACCGCCTTGGCCAATCGGTCATACGGTCCCTTGATCGAGCTGCTGATATATAGGAGCTGACTATCGGGATCTCAATGCATCATGTGCAGGTCCCAGGTGACATTGGTCGCGTGCTGGGCCGTGGTCCAGCCGGCCTGCTCTTCGGAGCGGGTGACGAAGATGGCGACACGCTGGTGTGGGTTGACCTTCATGCCGAGATATACGCCGGGACTATATAAGTCCTCGGCCCGCAAAGGCTCCCAACCGTCGCAGTTGGTGCGATAGACGACGGCGTTCATCTTCGGTTCGAGCGTCTGCAGGGGAATGTCGCTCAATTCGCCGACAAAGCCCTTGAACATCTCGGCACGGCGGACTTGCCGGTCGATCTTCGCGGTGCTGAGTGCCTCGACCAGCGCATTCCAGTCGGCGTCCTCAGCATAGAGCTTGGCCAGCGAACGATCAATGTCGTCAATGCCGGTGTTGGCGATGACCGTGGCGTCGCCGAGGCGTGGATCCTGGCGGGTGAAGCGGCCGACAAACTGGATGGTAACGGCGATGCTCTTGTGGGGGTCGTGCAGGGCGGCGATCTTCAGTTCCGGCAGATCGAAACCTTCGCCGAGCATGTCCACGCAGACAATGATCCGGCTCTCAAAGCGCCGCAGAGCGGCAAGGTTTGCACGGCGTTCACGGATCGACTGCTGGCTATGGACGATGACCGGACGAAGTTCTGGGTACATCTCGCTGTAAAGCTGGTGGAGGGCTCTGGCGCGGTCGATAGCTTGGCAACGCGCTATGGCGAGATGGTTGAGGCCGACCTCCAGATCACCCTGGAGGACTTCGCCGAGCTTTCCCGCGATCGCGAGATCGGCGTCTGCCTGATCGAGCCCGAAGACAGCCTCGAAGCGAATCGGCTTGAAATAGCCTTCGGCCTGCGCCTTCTTGAGCGGATAGGTGTAGATGAACTCGCCGTCGACGCGCCGGCCGTCCTCACGGAATGGTGTGGCGGTGAACTGGACGATCGGGAGCGGTGGCTCACGGTCCGCGAATAGGCCCCGAAAGCGCGCCCATGTCGGGGCGCCGATGTGATGAGCCTCGTCGATAAACAGCGCCGAGGCGCGTGCCGCCATCCGCTCCTGGACCGCCGCTTCGGCGCGACCGGCGATCTGCATCGTTGTGACGATGACATTGGCACTGTCGAAGATCTCATCCACGTCGGCTAGCCTCGTCGGAATGTGCGAAAGGCGCATCACCACTGGAAATGCTGCCTTGTCTTCCAGGCATTGCTGTTGCCTCAGCACGCCGAAAGTCTCGAACTTGCCCGCGATCTGCTCTCGAAGGGCGTCCGTCGGCACCACGACCAGTAGCCTCTCGAAGCGCTGGTGGGCGTTGAGCGCGAGCATGGTTTCCGTCTTGCCGGTGCCCGTCGGCATGACGATAGTGGCCGGATCGATTGATCGCGTCGCATGGGCCAAAGCCGCGTGCAGTGCGCCGATTTGCGGACGTCGCAGACCGGGCTGGGCTGGCCGTTCGTTTTCGGCTGCTCGTCCCTCGCGGAGATAAAAGGCACCCGACCACGATGCCGAAACCGCTGCCAGCCGTTCGACCCGCGCTTGGCGACCCAATGTGTCGATGCGGATGGGCAACGGGGCCATCCACCGGCCTTCACCGACGTCGAGTGCTTCGACGATCTGCGTCGGCTCACTCGCGCCGGGGACCAGAAGAATGAGCTCCGCCTCCAGCGATGTAGCGGTCTTCGCGTTGATGATTATTAGTGTCTCGCCGGACGGCAGCGTGGTTTCATGACCCGTCACGCGGCGAATTGAAAAGGGTCGCAGGCGGCACCGTACGCGCTGCGACGGAGCCGCCAATTGGCGTATAGGGCTTCCCAGGACCTTACCCTCTATCGCAAACTGAGCAGGCAGCAGCAGTTCGACTTCAGGATTGAAGAGATCGTCTTGGATGGGCTCGGTGCGCTTGCGGGATGCCATGGTCGCGACCTCGGCTATGCCGACATCGTCTGGGGAGAAGCCAGGACGGGGATCACCGTCCCGTTCGTCATCAGAACAATCAGGCCCCGTTCGGCGCCGGTCATGTCGAGATAGGCACGCACCTGAGCCCAATAGTGATCAAGCGTCTCCTGGGCTGGATTCACGTCACTCTTCCAGTCGATCACGACCGCCGGCCGACCTTCCGGACCAACCGTAAGCGCGTCCGCGATGCCCGCCGTCGCAACCAGCGCGGCATCCTCTTGCTGAAAGGCATAGATCGGAAATTCAGCGAGCAATGAGGGACGCAAGGCCGCCACCTCCGACAAGGCCAGCGTTCGCGTCACGCAACCGGCCAGTTCCTCAGGCGAAAGCCCGTCCGCCGGATCGGAGGAAGGCTCCTTGCCGAGCGCAGAGATGAGGTCTCCAGCACGCGCGGTGAGCGCCTCGTCGGCCTCGTTGCATTCCCCTGTCAGGACTTCTTCCATGAGCTTGTGAAGGATCAAGCCACGCTCGCGTCCGCCCCGGATGGAGGCGAGCGCGTCGGAGTCCGGCACCTGAGCATCAGCCGAACCGGCCCAGATGTCCGGTTCTTCTTCCTGAAGCACTGAACCGGTCGCCGTCTCGTCGCGGCTCGGCGCAAGCCAAGTCAGGTGCATCTGCCTTTCGGCAATCGCACCCGCCTCAGCCGCGAAACTCTCCCGTGTCTGACCGTTTGTGTTATCGCCGGTCAACGAAATCGGGTCGAGCGGCAGGTGCGACACTTCGAGGGGAGGGAGATCCGTCAGGGACAGGTCCACGAGACCGATCCAGGCTGATTTCGACGGTGTTACATCAAGCCGTGGCAAGACCAAGAGCTCCCGGGCGCGAGTTGCCGCGACATACCAGAGCCGAACCCGCTCGCGGTCCAGTTCATCCTTCTCAGCCTGCCGCGCCGCGTCGTAACCGGACGGTGGGACACCCAGAACCGGGCAGTAGAAAGTACCAGTCTGGCGATCGGTCACGGCGCTCTCAGGTGCCATCACCTCTGTCATGGTGTTGATGGGGATGACGACCGGCCACTCAAGGCCCTTTGCAGCGTGCATTGTATAGAGGGCGACGGCTTCTTCCTGCGCATCTGGTCGGCCTTCCACCGCGCGGGCCTGATCCGTCCAAGCCGCTGTCATCGCCTCGGAAAAGGCGCGCAAGCCGCGTACAGAAAAGCCGGTGGCCATGCTGAGATAGAGATCGACATTGGCAAGCGCTCGTTCTGCCTGACCGCGATGCCGTTCCAGAAGAACGGGGCGTACCCGAAGGACGTCGACGGCCTGCGAAAGAAGATCGTTAGGTGTCGTGCTGTTGGCGCGTTTCTGGAGCGCTTGCAGCCGATCGATCGCATCGCGCGCCAGCGGATGCGCTATTGCCGCGGGGTCGACGCCGAGGTCGAGCCGCGGGATCCGGTCGGGTTCTTTTTCCGAACGCGGAAGCGCCCAGACGATGTCCAGGAGCTCCTCTTCGCTGAGCCCGACAAGCGGGCCGCGCAGCAATGCGCCGAGCGCCAGCGTATCACGACGATCGGCGAGAACCCGCGTGATCGCGATGAGGTCCTGTACTTCCTGCCGGCGAAAAAGACCTTTGCCGGCCTGGGTTGCGACTGGGATGCCCCGGCGCTCAAGGGCTTCTTCATAGCGCCAGAGCTCCGCGCCAGTCGGGGCGAGCAAGGCGATGTCGCCCGGCTGGCAGCGGCGTCGTGCACCGGCTTTGCGATCCTGGACCGGATGACTGCCGATCAAGCGTGCGCAAAGTTCAGCCACCGCTTCGGCTTCGGCGTCGCGTCGTTGCTCGGCGCTGGCCTTGCCTTTCTCGTCAGCGACCGCGATATCGATCGCCGCGACGCAGACGCCGTCTTCCGGATCGTCGTGGAAGGGATCGAGCGCGGTGAAGCCGGGTTGGCTATCGGCCGATAGAACAGCCTCGAACCGATCGTTGACGAAAGTGAGGATCGAGGCACAGGAACGGAAATTGGTCGAGATCGAGACGAGGCCGTCCGCGTCCTGCGTCGAGAAGGCGTTGCGGGCCTGAACGTAAGCGCCGACATCCGCGCCGCGGAAGCGATAGATTGCCTGCTTGGGGTCGCCAACCAAGAAGAGTGCGCCCGGACGGATCCGGAAGCGCGTCCAGTCCTGCGGATCATCACCGGGATCACCGCATAGACGCCAGAAGATTTCGGCCTGGAGCGGGTCGGTGTCCTGAAACTCGTCGACCAAGACCTTTGAATACCGCTGGCCGAGTGCCTGTCGCACAGTTTCATTGTCGCGCAACAGGTCGCGCGCGGCGTAGATGAGATCATCGAAATCGAGTTGGGCGCTGGCGCGCTTGTGCTTTCGGTAGCGCACAAGGATTGTGCGTGCTTCGTCGATCAATGTCGTAAGGACCTGGCCGGAAACCGCCTGGAGCAATGCGGTCCACGCGGCACAGCACGCCTCATAAAGGTCGCTGGCCGTATCATTCAGCCTGTCGCCGTCTGCCTTGGACAGCCCTGCCTGCTTTGCCGCCGCCGCCCATTTGCCCTTCTTGCGGTAGGCGTAAAAGCTGCCCGCCCCAGTCGTGAGATCGGGATGCGGGCGTGCAACCAGCTGCCCGACGAGCCCGGCAGGCGTGGAACCATCTGCAATGGATGGAAGGGTGGCCGCCATTTCAGAAAAGCGCGCGGCGAAGATCTCCGTTTCCGGCTCGTGGACGCCGGCGCCTTGCATAAAGGCCGAAAGTTCGTCGGTTGCCTGCCGGAAGGCTTGCAGGTGACCTGCAAAAGGCATCGCCTCCGGTGCGACCAGATTCCTCGACCGCCGGAGGGCTTCGGCGATCTTGTGCATCAGAGCGACGGTCTCTCCCGGGTTATGCAGCACCATTTCGGCCAGGACACCGCCCTGATCGCCAGACAATCGCTGGCGCAGCCAGCCATCGACGATTTCGAGGAAGTTGAGATCGGCCTGGTTGCGATCGATGACCGCTGCGCCCGGATCGATATCCGCTTCCGCCGGGTAGGGCTTGATCAATCGCTGACAGAAGCCGTGGATGGTCGAGCAGGTGATTTCGTCGATCGCCGTGCTGGCTGAAACCAGATTTTCGCGCTGCGTTACAGACAGGCCCCCCGGTAGGCCAACGCGGAGCTCCGGTGCGATGTGGCCGGCGGCGAGATCTTCGACGAAGTCCCGAACGCGCAAGAGAAGTTCGCTGGCCGCCAGTTCGGTAAACGTGACCGCAGCGATGGAACTTGGCGCGACACCCTGCGCTAGCATGACAGCGATCCTGCCAGCCATGACGGCGGTCTTGCCCGATCCCGCGCCAGCTTCAACCAAGATGGACCGGTCGTGACAGCTGATAGCGTCATGCCGGGCGCCGTCATCGTTCAGAACTTTCACGCTGCTCATCATTCTGCCTCCCAGATCGGCGCGACCGCGCTGAGCCGCTCGGTCGCGGCGGCTTGCTTGCGTTTGCAGTAGGTGGCGCCTGCGTTTGCCGGCAGGGCAAAAGCGAGATCGTCATAGTCGCTTCCTGTATCCGGCCCGAGCAAAGCAGCGCCGTTGGCCAACGCGGTCCTCGCCGCCTGCAGATAAGCCTTGATATCCGCCAGAACGGTGTCCGGATCGTCGAGCTGGAGATCTAGCGGCTCACGCGGATAGAGCAGCGAGGCGCTGATCGCGATGTGGTCGCCTAAGAGCGCCTTGACGGCGAAGGCATAAAGGCAACGCTGAAGTTCGCGGCCGCCGTTCACACGGATATCGCCTTTGGGCGGCTTGCCGGTCTTGTAGTCGCGCACGAGCGCCCGGCTGCCGTCATCAGCTATGTCGAGCCGGTCGATGTAGCCGGCAATGTGAAATCCGGTGTCGGAGATGATCACTGGCACACTGGCGTCCCAGGGCAATGCCGCCTCCGACTTGGGCTCGGACCCGCCGAACGGGACCTCGCCAAAGGATCGGCTGCCCGGCAAATGATCATTGCCATAGGCAAGCGCCTGTCCGGCAAGAGCGCGCGCGTCCCCTAGCGTGCGGCCCCAGATAACAGGGGGCGGAACGGGTCGCTCGCTTTCCCATTCGGCAGCCACCTCTCCAGCGGCTTCGTCCACCGCAGCCTGAATGGCAGCGGTGTCAGCCGACGCCAAACCGCCCGCCGCCTCGAGGTTTCGAAGGGCGCGGTCGAGGACGAGATGGATGAGGTCGCCGGTTTGCAGGGCATCGAGCACCAGCGGCTCGGTACTACCTTGTGGAGATTTCCAACCGAAAGCGTAGCGCCAGAGGAAATTGAGGGGGCTGCGCAGCAGTGTTTTGAGCGAGCTCGCCGACTGGGTCCGCGCGAGGATCGCGAGAACCAAAGGATGATCCGCCCTGACCAGGCCATCATGAGCTGTCACATCGACCATGCGCCAATCGCGCCAGCAGGAACGCGCACTCAATGCCTGGGGATCGGCGGCGAATTCCTGCGGCCGCGCCATTAGCCGGTCGGTTTCACTGAAGGCATGGGTGGGAACGGCGTTGCGCCGTAGATAGGCTTCCTCGTCATAGGTGGCGAGGAGGGGGCTGCGACCGAGCAGTCGGCCGTCGCTGTCGCGTCGGGCGCGGGAGAGGACGACGTCGCTGCCCGTAGTGGCGAGGATCGTCTTAAAGTCACGGCGATCTGCCAGATTGACGGGAAGAGGGTCGAGCTCGTCCGTTGGAATGATGTGGTCCGGGATCAGCCGATCTTCGGCAATCCCGCGTGGCCAGCGGGAGGAATTGAGACCGATAAGCCGAACGAAGCGGCGCGGCGACGCGGCCAGGGCACTGGCCGGCATCCAGGCCACGGATACGCAGGCCTCGAGCCCGTCATCCTGTTTCAATGATTCCAGCGTGCTGTCGATCGCTCCGGCGGGTCCTGCCAAAAGGGCTTTGCGCCAGATGGACAATGCCCGGCCATTGAGGAAGGCTTCACCGATTTCCTGTGCCGCATCCGGCCCCTTTGCCAGCAGATCGACCGCAGCACGCAGCACCGGGGCGTGATCCATGCCGTCGGGCCAGTCGTCCGGCGCGAGGCGCGCCAGCAGTTGGTTCCAGGCGGATGGCGTTGACAAGGGTGCATCGCTTGGAAGGACACGCATCCAGCCATCGGGAAGGGACGTCAGAGGTGCAGAATCCCGGCACAGAGCGACGAGACGGCGCAGGCGCGACTGTGAGAGCCCGCGCACGATGATGTCGGCGAGTGCCGCTGCCGCTTGTCCGTCACGTGTCGTGACGGCCGGGATGCCATGGACGAAATGCAGATCGATATTGGCATCGGTGCGCAGCGCGAGAAAGTGATCGTCGTAGTCGGCCGGCGACGCGGTGGCGATGGCAATGTCGGCGGGCGATACGCCCGACGCGAGCAGCGACCGCACCCAACGCAGCGTCTCGACTGCCTCATGGTAAGCGGTCGCGGCACTAACGGATCGAATGGTCGGCGCCTCAGCATCGCCTCGAGCGACAGCAACGCCGATTTCCTTGAGCCAGACCGGGACAGGGCGAGGACCTGACGACCATTGCATGGGGATATGCTCGGCGAGCGCCTTCAAGAGAGGCCGCCAGCAGGGAGACAGTTCGGTCAGTCCGACGATTTCCATCGAGCCGAATATGGCGGGTGCATGTGTGATCCGGCTGATGGCTGCGGCTACAATATCGACCGGACGCATCATTCCGCTCGGAAGTTCGGTAAGGACAGCGGCCTCCAGGCGAGCGATGGCTTCAAGCCTTGGATGATCATCTGACCGGGAAGCGAGATCGATATCGGCTCGCCACGCCTTGTGCAGTGTGTCGGCGGCCGCGCCGATCATGCCCGGCAGCATCTTGATATCTTCCAATTCGCCCATCGGTGTTCCAGGGAGGACCGTCTGGATCGCCGCGCGCAGGCTTTCTTCGTCGATTGCGCGGGCGAAACCGCCCGCGAGCCGCACCGCGGCTTGTTCGAATGACATGATCTGGAGGCCATGTTGACCGCTGCGGGCTGCCACAAGGCGGGCCTCCCGCATTGCGTGTCGTCCATAGACAATTAGCGTGGACCGGCACGTCGTGGACATCTTCAAGTTCCTTTTTGAAGAATAGCTTTGACCAAATCGGGAAGTGCTTGTGTCGAAAGCTTTGAGGATTCAGCGTCCCGAACCAAAAGTTCGATAGTAAGAAATTGATGGAACTTCTCTGATATCAGATTGCCTGCGCCTGCGAACAAATCGACGGGTGCGCCGGATCCAATTTCTTCCAGCGCCGATCGAAGATCGGGTGTTTCGTCCCCGGCCTCTACAATCAGAAACCCGTCGTGCTGCTCGACTGAAAACCCTTCACTTCTGAGTGCGAGCGCGAGAGTCGACGTCTTCACCGTTCCGACCCGCGTTGCGATGATCGATGTTTGCTCGCCGAGAGAGTGGATATTCTCGATCCGAAACCCTAGCAGTTGATATTGCGCACGCGCTTCCTCCAGCATCGTCAAGGAAACTTTGTCCATATAGGCCGGACTGGCATTCCCCTCGAGCACGGCGAACATTCGGTCGATCACCTTGTCATGAATGTCCCCCGCATCGCCGCCGAAGACCGGAGGCACACCGGCCTTCGCGGGTTTGACGACGATGACCTTTTCACGATCATGGATTTCTTGAACCACCCAACGCCGACCAGAAAAAATCAGCAGCATCCCGGGAGCAAGAACATTGTCGATTGGCAGGGTTCCAAGATCCCGCCCCTCTGCAACCAAACGGAATTCTTCAGGTGTCTGGAACACCGCATAGAAGCTGTAATGCTCAACCAGCTTTTCGCCCGCGGGTCCCAAAAGAAACAGCCCGCTGCCGGCCTGTTCGATCAAGCCGGTTTCTGGGTGGCCGATTGCACGCAACACATCTGCGAAGACTTCGGTTGTGACCTTCCGAAAGGGGCCTTCGCGGCAGAGCACGTTGTAGACCACGCTTGCAGACGCACCGCCGCGCTGCGCTATGACTGACAGTATCTGATGAACGAGCGTCGAGAGATGAAGCGCTTGGGGTTTTGGAGGTTCGCACCAGCCTTCCAGCAGCAGGTCTATCATCGCGATGGACCTGATCAGGCCGAGGCGAAGACGATCCACGAAACTGCTCTCCGGCGTTAACTTGGCTTCAACGGCGTACTGCCTGAGAATGGCCGGCTGTCCTTCACGCCGGCCTGATCGGCCAAGCCGTTGTCGCAACGCCGCGACGCTGAATGGCGCACCGATTTGAGCCACGCAGGTCACATCACCGATGTCGATTCCAAGCTCGAGCGTCGACGTGCAGACGGCAGTTGTTGGCTTTGCGGCGTCCTTTAAGCGGCGCTCCACGAAATCTCGGTGTTCGCGGGAGAGGCTAGCGTGGTGGGGATAGAATTCCTGCGGCAGGTGTTCCCTCTCGCAGAGTTCCCGCAGCCGATCTGCATAGATCTCGACTCGTTGGCGCGCCCCGGCGAAGACCAGGTTGTCACTGCCTCGAAGGTGTTTGAAAAGATGCGCTGCTATAGCGTCCGTTGCGGATGGGCTGTTTTCATCTTCATCGCCTGAGAGGTAGCCGCGAAGCTGAAGCCTCAATTCAGCCTCGCCGCCATCTGCTTCGATTAGCTGGACAGAGCTTGCTGCGTCAGGGCGAAGATAGGCCTTGGCGAGATCCATGTCGCCCAGAGTAGCTGACAGACCTATCCGACGGATTGGGCGCTTTATCGCGAGCTCGAGCCGTGTGAGCAGTGAACGAAGCTGAACACCGCGTTCGCTGTCCAGGACTGTGTGCAGCTCGTCGATAACGACCGCCCGTGTCGCCCCAAACAGGCGGGCAATTTCCAAACCGCGACGAATGAAAAGCGCCTCAAGGGACTCTGGGGTTATTAGCAGGATACCTTTTGGAGATTTCAACGCGCGCGTCTTGATCGATTGCGAAACATCCCCGTGCCAGGGAACAACCGGAAGCTCTGCTTCCTGGCAGATGCCCTCCAGCCGCATGGCCTGGTCCGTGATCAAGGCTTTCAGCGGACCGATGTAGAGCAGGTCGAAGCCGGTGCCGCCCGACGCCTCGTCAAGCACCTGTGAAATCAACGGCAGGAACGCCGCCTCGGTCTTTCCGCCCGCCGTAGAAGCTGCAATGATTAAATCGGCATTGGTCTCGCAGATCGTCCGGATGGATCGCGCCTGGATGTCGCGAAGCTCGCGCCATCCTTTCTGGCGTATCCATTTCTGCACAGGCCTCGCCAGTTTGTCGAACGCACTGCTCATCGGCGTCAGAGCTTGAAGCTGATCAGATCATCGTCACCCGTGGTTTCGGCACCAGTGGACTCGTCGACCTCGGTCATGTCTTCGCCGCGGTCTTCGGATACCTCGATCTTTTCGATCAGATCGCTCCATTCGACACCGGGGTTTTGCTCGAGCACGGAAAGCAAGTTCACGAAGGCCGTCACCGTATTGCGCGGTGTCCGGAAATACGCCTCGCCGATCCGATCCGAACAATGTGCCATGAAGGCCTCGAGCGCGGTGTCCGGCAAAGCACCTGCATCGTCCTGCATGATTCGCCGGACATTGGCCAGAAGAACGAAGAGATCTTCCGGGGTCAGGCTGGCCAGCCGGACAACGGGTCCTGAAAGGTCGACCAATCCATCTCGCGCGAAGGTATTTTCGGCCAAACGCGACTGAAGGGCTTCGTAGCTATAGAGCCCTCGACGGGTGTTCATCAGAAACTCCGGGGTCCCGCCCATGAGAAATCCGAGGTTCTCGGCACTGCCTTGCAGCACATCGTTCAGGATCCGGAGGATCTGCTCGTAGTTTGCATTGCGAGCCTGCGACGAGGTGAGCTTGTAGAGGTTCACCATCTCATCGAGGCCGACCAGCAATCCTTTATATCCCGCCTCGCACACGAATGCCGACATCAGCTTCAGATGGTCATAGACACTGGCGTCGTCGATGATCGTTCGCACACCAAGTGCTTTGCGCGCGTCGGTGCGTGTCGCGAATTCACCGCGCAGCCATCTCAGGGCTGCGGATTTCAACTCGTCGTCACCGGTTTCATGGCCTTCCCAATATCGACGGATGACTTCCGCGAACTCAAACCCCCCGGTAAGTTCTTCGAAGTGGCCAAGGCGTTCACGAATGACGGTCCCCGTGGGCAAATCCCGTTCTTCAGCATCTCGGTGCGCCTGGCTGACAAATCGCTCCACCACGCTGGCCAATGCCCCGCCATCGGGCTTGGTCCGCGTCGAGAGGTTTCGGGCCATCTCCGCGTAGAGCCCACGGGCTTGTCCGCCGGTCGCGTGAATGCGCCGATCTGGCGCTAAATCCGCGAACATCACGACCAGGCCTTTCTCCAGAGCCACGAGGCGGATCAGGTTCATGAAAAACGTCTTGCCCGATCCGTATTCCCCGATGATGAACCGGATCGCCGATCCGCCATCGGATATCCGGTCCATGTCCTTGACGAGCTCTTCAATCTCTCGGACGCGGCCAACCTGAATATGGCGTAAACCGAGCTTGGGCACGACCCCGGCCCGAAGCGCCTGTACGATTGCATCGCGTTCACGTGGTTTCAACTTAGACATCCCTGCCCTCCGCACTCATCTTTTCTCTTACCGCCTCCGCAATCTCCGGAGACACGTCATATCCATCATACTCGTCGAGAAGCGCTTCATCGTAGGTCTCAAAAGCCCATTCATTCACGGCTTCCAAAGCCCCGGACGCCATTAAGCCATGCGAGGCGCAGATCGTCTCGAACTCGGTCTCAGACCAATGCTCCCGAGTAACCAGTTCGAGAACAAGGGCGCCGTGTTTCGGGTCAAGCCCTGCCAGCTGGCTTTGGCCGGCAGGCCCAGAGGCACCACTTTCTTCCTCTTCAACATCGAAAATCTGACCGAGGACGGACGACACGCGCTCGGTGTCCGAACGGATTGCCGCGATCCGCGAAGCGTCGAGCTTCGGTCCGCTGGCTTTTTCAAGCGCGGGTATAGCTTCGCCCGGGCGACCCGGTTGCGAGGCACGAACGGTGCGTGGACCATCCGCAACTTCGCCAGCATGCAGGTCCGAGTAGGCCAGCGCAGGATCAAGGCCCAAGGCCTTGTAGATCTTCTCGATGCTTGCGACTTCGTCGGAGTGAATAATGCCATCGGCATGTGCTGCACCGACCAGCGCTGCCCGCATAGCGGCTTGGCTGTCTTGGCCCACCTCCTTCAATTTGCGCCGCAGAAGCGTCATGTCCGGTGGCACGGCCAGGAACCATTCAAGGTTTGCACGCAGCCTGCGGCGTTCCTGATCGCTGAGGGCCGCGGCAGCAACTTGCTCTTCCAACGCCCTGCGTTCAGGCTCCGCGATGCGACCATCCGCATGAGCAACGAACGACCCAAGTGCCAATTCGATCAAGGCGCTTCGATAGCTGTCGGAAACGTCCTCCAGTCGCTCGATAGGCTCGCCCAGACGAAACAGCACAACAGGCTCTTCCGCCTTGGGCGACCGGAGCGCAAACCGAGGGTCGGGCGCCAGACCGAAACCGAGGCGCGCGAGCGCGTCGGCCGCTCCTGTCATTTGCCGTTTCCCGATCTTCTCGTTCGTTTCTCCCTCCAGACGTCCGATCACCTCTTCAAGCGGCACCAATCCCCCCCGATCGACGATATCGGCAGCCCAAGATTTCAAGCGGTTCATTTCCTCCGATGGGAAGGCATCCCACAGTTCAGAGGGCAATAAGGCATGCGCTTCCACGCTTCCGCGGCCATCAGGGTTTCGGCCCAGGAAGCGACTGAGCTTGTCGAGGTCGTTCATCACCTCGTCAGCCAACTCCTGGGCAATCTCGACCGACTTGCGCAGACCGGAAATATCCGGGACCGGCTTGCCATCAACGGTTGGGTTGGCAGACCCCTGAAACTCGCTGGAAGCGGCCCGATAGGATGCCGTGAGTGATTTCCGGGGTTTGGTCACTTTGATCCCATCAGGGAAACGCCGATCAAACCGCATACGGAAAAGAGCGACGAACTCGTCACGGCACCGCGTCGCGGGAGTTCTCAGATTTGTTTCCGGATGGCAGATGAACCAACTCAGCAACCAGTCAGCTGTCAGGTTCTCGCCTTTGTCGATCCGAGCTCCGATTGCGTATTTGAGTGAGAACGGAAGTTCCCAGCCCTGCTTTTCAAAAATCGGATCGATCGCGTCGAGGTCGGTTTCGGCAAGCATCGCTATGTCGAGGAACTCACCCAAATAGCGCCTGACGGAGTGGTTGTCAGGGTAAAGTGACTGCAGCCGCCGAACTTCCTGGACGATATCCTTTGCGTCTTCATTGGACTGATCAACGAAGAAGCGACGCTCTAGCCCGTAGAAGTACAGGAACATGTAGCCGGGGTTGTAGGAGGCATCATTTCGCCCGCTGGCCAACCAGTCGAGGTAGGTCGCCCGGCACTGAGGTGAGATATCCGAGTACCCCGGCCAGTAGGGCATACCTTCTCCAACTTTGTCGGCTCCAGAGCGCGCGACCGACAGGGACGGATCGATATAGGCTCGGCATTTGTCACGATACCCGTAGGTGTTCAGCAAGGGGGGCGTGCCGACATAGACCATCCCGCCGATGTTGCGGCCGGCCACGCTAGCTGTTTCGCTAGACGGGACCCACCCGCTTTTCGTTGGTCGGGACGATACGCTCGATGCCATTCGCGGGGGCTGATTTCGTTCAGCGGCCGCGGCAAGTACCGGCGCCGCAGACTTTCCAGCCCGAACGATTTCAGCGTAGTCCTGCTTTGGTGGAGAGTAGGCCTGCACGGCAGCCGGTGCTTGAGACGCATTGGCTTCGCGAGTTCGTTCGCGCTCACGCTCGATACGCTTGTCGTAGGCACTTGGGCGCGGCACTGGCTCAGGTCGGGGGGGGTGGGTTTCGGAACTCCCCTCAGCTTGCGCCTTTGCAGCGACTTTCCGCGATCTCCGTTTTTCTTGCCACCAGACCAGAATGACGGGAACACCAAATGCAAACAGCATCTGGCCACCAACCGGCCAAGGCTGAAGCATTATGGTCACCATGACCATGCATAAGAAAAAATACAGGGCGAGAAAGAATGTAATTCGGAAAAACTTGAGTATTGAAGACATTATCGGAACCCTCTCCGAACCACACTATTTTGCACAGCCATCTTTGCAACGACTAACGTCATGGTTGAAGCACTTCCCATGCTTTATGCTTGATTGGGCCGATGGCTACATACATCTGTTCGCACCGTTGAGGGCACACCCCCGCCCCAGTGACCGTAACCGGAACGGCCGAGATGGAGCGTTGCCACGACCATGCGACGTCTGGTCGGGCTGGCTCCGGAGGAGACTGCACTGCCAGCGGCACGTCGCAGGGAGAGGCGGCGTTTCAGCTCGGCGAGGTCGGCTGCCCGCAGCCGACCGAGTAGGGCGCGGTCCTGACCAAAGGGCAGGAGGGGCCAATGTTCCGCTTGAATGCTTCAACTTAAAAATCAAAAGTTACTTCAACGGCAGGGGCATTGAGAGAGGCGGAACACATTTTGATTGAGCTGAAAATCGAAGTTATTGGCATCAAACCACCGATCTGGCGCCGGATCCTCGTGCCGAATGACATCAGCTTGGACATCCTGCATTCCGTTCTTCAGGGCGCTATGCCTTGGCAGGACTATCATCTGCATGAGATCGAGATTGGCGAAGACAGGTTCGAGGCCCGCGACGAACGTGACGACAGCTGGGACCCAAACGATGGCCGTAAGGACGAAAAGAGGTTTACTCTTGGAGATCTGGTCAAGAAAGGCAGTCAGTTCACATACACTTATGATTTCGGAGATGGGTGGCGGCATCTCGTCACCGTTGAGAAGGTTAGCAAACTAACCGGAAGACCAGATCTGGACTTTCCCGCCTGTGTTGCCGGAGCGCGCGCATGCCCGCCAGAGGACTGTGGAGGGCCCTACTCTTACGAAGAATTTCTCGACGCGCTGACCGACAAACACCACCCGGAACATCGTGATACAAAGCAATGGGCGGGCGCGTTCGAACCGGAAGTGTTCAGCGTGCAGCAAGCCAATGCTGCCGTCGGCGCGATGTTTGTATGGGCAAGAGAGCGCCGCGATCGAAAGTGAAACCTGACTCTGGTTTGGCGCAGCGGCTTCGACATGGGCACATAGCTCCAACTGTTCGATCCGAATGGCCGGATGTCTTCTCGGCCAATCCAGGGCATCCACGCCCTGCTTTTCTGGTAAGTTCCAGAGTGGACAACCACCAGTCTCTTTGAGAATTTCAGAATTTGTCGATCCTTGACGGACTATCTCAAAGATTTTCACAGAAACAAGTGGTGACCTCTTTAAAAATACTTCATTGTGTCGCCTATGAGCGGACAAGAACACGAAAAACTAAAGAGCCTTCTTGAGGCTGTCCCCACGGGTTTCCTCGTGGACTCCGCCTGGCTTGAGCACCACGGGATAGGCCGGCGTTCGGCCTACGCCTATGTCCAACGCGGCTGGATAGAACGCCTTGGACGCGGAGTCTTCCGCCGCCCCTCACCAGGCAGCGCCACCACGAATACGCTCGACTGGAAGACCTGCCTGCTCTCGCTCCAGCACATCATGCACTACCCTGTCCATATCGGGGGGGCGACGGCATTGGGCCAGCAAGGCTATGCGCACTATCTCTCACTCGGCGACAAGAGCACGGTCTGGCTCTACGGCTCAAAAATCCCCAACTGGCTCGAAAAACTGCCGCTCAACGCCGAACTCCGCACACGCAGCGTATCGCTGTTTTCTGATCCAGAGTTGGGTGTCAATGACGCGCGAAATAATCTCAATGAGACAGCATCGTCCCTGCCATGGGACTGGAAACTGGTGATGTCTTCGCCGGAACGCGCGATCTTTGAGGCGCTGGACGAGTTGCCGGATCAGGAGAGCTTTCACACCCTCGACATGGCGTTCGAAAGCCTGACGACGTTGCGTCCGAGAACCCTCTCGGCACTGCTCAGCAGTTGCAAGAAGATCAAGGTCAAACGCCTGTTCTTCGTGTTCGCCGACCGCCACGACCATGCCTGGCGCAAGCGACTCGATCCGGAAGAGTTCGATCTTGGCAGCGGCGATCGTGCATTGGTCAAAGGCGGCAAGATACATCCGCGCTACAGGATCATGGTGCCCGAAGAGTTTGCAAGAAAGGAACGTGGTCATGGCGCGTGAAGACTATGCCGCCCAAGTGACCCTGCTCGTGCGCATACTCCCGTATGTCGCCAAGGAGGAGATATTTGCGCTCAAGGGCGGGACGGCCATCAACCTCTTCTATCGCGACCTTCCCCGCCTCTCGGTCGATATCGATTTGACCTATCTGCCTGTCAAGGACCGCGCCGAAAGCCTCGTCGAGATCAACGACGCGATGGACCGGATTGCCGCCGCCATCGAAGGCGGAATCACCGGCGCCAAAGCGCAGCGCATTGCTGGCGGTGGCGGCGGCGCCACGCGTGCGCTCGCCCGCCTTGGCACAGCCGAAATCAAAATCGAAACATCCCCCGTTACCCGGGGCGTCGTGCATGATCCGGAACAACGCGAAGTCTCCGAAGCCGTCGAGGAGGAGTTCGGATATGCGACGATGAACATCGTATCCTTCGAGGATTTGTTCGGCGGCAAGCTCCATGCGGCCCTTGATCGCCAGCATCCGCGAGACCTTTACGACGTCAAGCTCCTCTACGAGAATGAAGGCTTCACGGACGAGTTGTTCCGCACTTTTCTGATCTATGTCGCGAGTTCGCCACGCCCACCGCACGAATTGCTGAACCCAAACCTGATCGATCTGAATCAGCCCTATGCGCGGGAATTCGAGGGCATGACGAAGGGAGCGGTCGACCTTGCGGAATTGGTCTCAACGCGCGACCGCCTGATTGGGGACATCCAATCCCGCATGGATGAGGACGCGAAGAAGTTTCTGAGAACCCTGCATGAAGGCGATCCCGACCTCAACGCGATCGGCCGACCTCAAGCCGCCGCGTTGCCCGCCGTCAGATGGAAGCTGATCAACGTGAACAAGCTGAAAGCAGAGAACCCCGTGAAGCATGCCGCCCAAGGGGAAGAGCTGGAGAAACTCCTCGGCTGAAGTTGGATCAGAGATGACAGACTTTGAGAACGACCCCGACTACGAAGAATGCCTTGTGACCTTTTTTGATGTCCTCGGCTTCAGGAACCTCCTGCACACGCGAAGCGGCGCAGAGATCAGGCACTTGCTTTCGATGTTCCGTCGGGTATCCGAAGGGGATGCCACGCCGCCCACCCGCTCCGACGAGATGCGGATGATCAGCGAAGTCCATGCAGAGATCGTGTCTGACGCGATTGTAAGAACCAGAACCATTGAAACTCAGCATCCGGCCGGCCCCTTGGTCTGGGAACTCATCGACCTGCTGCACATCCAGATCGAATGCGTGGCAAATGGCATACTGGTGCGCGGCGCGATGACGATCGGCCCCATGCATCTGGGCATCGACTTCAGTGGTCCGGTGTTTGGGCCTGCCCTCGTTCAGGCTTATTTCATGGAAGAAGGCGAGGTCATCTTCCCGCGCATTGCGATCCATGAAGATGTCATCGAACGCCACCGGCAGGACCAAACGCTCTGGCGGGAAGGACATTCCTATGGGGATGAAGGGCGTCACCTGAACAACCTCCTGCGCCAGGACGAGTCAGGCCTCCACTACATCGACTATCTTCGCGCCAGTCTCAGCGAGCTCGACGGCGAATACGCCGGCTGGATCGAGTTTCTGGGTAGGCACAAAACGTTGGTGGAGAGTGGTCTCGCCGACAGTCCCAACGCGACGGTGCGGCGCAAATACAGCTGGCTCAAGAACTACCACAACGCAGTCATCGACGAGAACGTGGCAAACCTCGAACCGGGCGCGATGACCGAGGATGGGGACCCTTGGGAAGCTCTGTTCAGAGGGCTCAGGATCGAAGCCTGAGTTCTCTCAACAAGTCACGATTGGGAGCGTCACGAAATGTCCACGACATGCCTCACCGTTTGGCCAATACGGGGATCGCCAGCCCGCCACCCTTCCTATGACCCGCCATCCAGACCTGCGTCCTCCAACTGCTCCCGCTCTGGCAGATCCGCGAGAGTCTCCAGATCAAATGCAACAAGGAACTGCTCGGTCGTCACAAAGGTGTAGGGCGCACCGCGGCGCGGCGATCGTGGCCCCGTCCCGATCAGGCTGCGCGCATGCAACCGACCGATCAGGTCGCGACTGATCTCCTTGCCGAAGATGTCCTTGAGTCCGTCGCGGGTGATCGGCTGGTGATAGGCGATGGCCGCGAGCACCGCGACATCGAATTCGCTCAGATCGAGTAGCTGATCCCCGACATCCGCCGCTGCGCGGATCGCAGGGGCGTAGATAGCCCGCGTCCGGAACGTCCAGCCGCCGGCGACCTGGGCGATCTCGAAGGCCCGCCCCTCCAGATCGGCGGCGAGGTCCTCGACGAGCAGATCAATCGAAACCCCCTGTCCCACCACCCGCGCCAAGTCGTCTCGCGGCACAGGGGAGGCAGAGGCGAAGAGAACTGCCTCGATCCGTCGCATCCATTCCCGCCAGCGCAGCTCGGGCGGCAGTGCTTCCAGCTCGCGGTCGAGGTCGGGCTCGCTTCGGTCCTTCGCCATTCTCACACCCCGTAGAGCCGGAAGCTGTCGCGCCCGGTCAGCTCGCGCACCGCGCCGAGCTCGACCAACCGGTCGCACAGCCGCCGGGCCGCTCGATCCGGCAGGGGGAGCGCGGAGGGCGCAATTGCGTCTCGGGTCAGGAACATCCCGACCGCCGCCCCTGCCCCTTTCGCCCGCAGTTTCGGCGCGACCGCTTCCAGGCGGGCCGCCCTCTGCGCCAGCTCCATCGCAAGACGCGCCGCCTCGACCGCCGACGCGGTCACGGCGCGATAACAGGCCTGCCGCAAATCGGCACCGCGCTTGCGCATTTCGGCACGTTTCAGCCCAGCGGCCAGCAACGGCACCAGATGATCCCACCCGAACGCCTGTGCCAGAGCGGCGTCCGCGAGGATCAGCGCGGTCGCCTCCGCACGCGGCGCTTCCACCAGAACCCTCTCCAGCACCGCGGCGGCGCGGGCCACCGGCGCGCGCAACCCATCTCGCGGCCCCGCATCGAGCCAGCCTCCGATCTGTTCGACCCCGAGATCAGGCAGCGCCCGCCGCAGGCTTTTGACCGTGACCGGCCTCGCCACCGCCCGCTGCCAGTGGAGACAGGTCTCGCCCGCCGGTCCGGGCAGATCGCCGGGGCGCAACAGATGGACGGCATCGCGCAGATCCCCTGCCCGCTCCGGACGACCCGCGAAGACCATGCAGGCCTCCGCCGCGCGAAGCGCCAGACGATCCCGCAACAGGGCCTGGGGAACCTCGTCCCGCCCCAACACCATATTCAGATGGCTGAGCGCGGCACCCGACAGAAACGCCACATCTTCAAGGGCTTCTGCCCGGAGCGACGTGACCCAGGACGGCATCCGGGGTAGAGTGTCGGCGTCGTCAAGCGGGTCGGGACGGACATAGATCATGGCCAGAGCCTACTTGACGGCGGCGCTTTTTGCCAGAAAATAGCGTGCAAACCGCCCCACCCTGCACATCTCTTTCATGTCCAATAAGTTTACCTTATCGGACATAGAAAGATATGCTGAAAATCAGTTTAATTTCATCACTGGATTCACTGGAAAATGGCCTCAGAGGACGAGAAGTCGACATCATCAAACTCTGGTGCGTTTAGTATCGCCCAGGACGACGAGAGAGATCAAGAAAAAAGCGACGATATCTCCCTACCCGCCCACGTCGCGGGCTCAGGCGGCCTTGATCGGCTGGTCGACACCGCCCGCGACTACGCGCGCGCCGCAGCCTCCGACAACACGCTGAAAGCTTATGCTAAGGACTGGACGCATTTCGCGCGCTGGTGCCGGATGAAGGGCGCGGAGCCTCTGCCCCCGTCGCCGGAGATGATGGGTCTCTATCTCGCGGACCTGGCCTCCGGTTTAGGCCCCTCCCCTGCCCTCTCCGTCTCGACCATCGACCGGCGCCTCTCGGGGCTCGCCTGGAACTTTGCGCAGCGCGGCTTTGCCCTCGATCGCAAGAACCGCCACATCGCCAGCGTGCTGACCGGGATCAAACGCAAGCACGCGCGTCCACCGGTGCAGAAGGAGGCGATCCTGGCCGAGGACATCCTCGCGATGGTCGCCACCTTGCCGTACGACCTGCGCGGTCTGCGAGACCGGGCCATCCTGCTCCTCGGCTATGCTGGGGGCCTCCGACGCTCAGAAATCGTCAGCCTCGACGTGCACAAGGACGACACGCCGGACTCGGGCGGTTGGATCGAGATCTTCGACAAAGGGGCCCTGCTCACACTCAATGCCAAGACTGGCTGGCGTGAGGTCGAGATTGGCCGCGGCTCCAAGGATCAGACTTGCCCGGTGCACGCGCTCGAGCAATGGCTGCACTTCGCCAAGATCGACTTCGGCCCAATTTTCACCAGCACCTCGCGCGATGGCAAGCAGGCGTCTGAAACCAGGTTGAACGACAAGCATGTCGCGCGCCTGATCAAGCGCACGGTGCTGGACGCCGGCATCCGGTCGGATCTGCCCGAGAAAGACCGCCTGGCGCTGTTCTCCGGTCACAGCTTGCGCGCCGGTCTCGCCAGCTCCGCCGAAGTCGACGAGCGCTATGTCCAGAAGCAGTTGGGGCACGCTTCGGCCGAGATGACTCGCCGCTATCAGCGCCGCCGAGACAGGTTCCGCGTCAACCTGACGAGGGCAGCCGGGTTGTGAGTGGATCAGGAGTCTTCTGATTTCAAAGCCGAAAGTGAGGCAACATGGCGAGGGAGATCGCTGCGGGAATGGAGGATATCCACGATGATGACCTCGTCCGATCGATCCAGAAAGACCAGGAAATGCTCCCCTGCCCTTATGAACCTCAGGTCGTCGACATCATCAACGAGAACTGCGCAACTCCGACTATGGGCTTGGCCATTCAGAATACTCTCACAGCGGTTGAGTAATTCGGCCTCGTAAAGCTCTGCTTGGCGCAGCCCGAAAGTTTCGATCGTCCATCTGGCGATGTCAGTGAGGCTGGCTTCCGCACGACGGGTCAGCCGGAAGGATCGGCTCATGAACGCGCGCGCGCAGTCGCAAAGGCCCTACGGATCGCATTTTTGCCGCTGCCTTCCGCAAAATCACCCGCATTTGCCTGCGCCAGACCTTCGAGAAGTCCTTGGAGGATGCCCGTGATCTGCGCCTCTTCCTGCTCGAGCAGCCTCAGGCCAGCGCGCATGGCTTCACTCACATTTTGGTATCGCCCGGACGCCACCAGCGCTTGAACCAGATGGTCTTGGGTTTCGGTCAGGACAACGTTGCGTGTCACCATGGGTCAGGTCTCCTTTATTGGCAATATATGCCAATGCCACTTATTTATCAATACGTCACGCCGCCTGCCCACTGATCCTGCCATAGAAGCTGCGCTCGAGATGCAGCTCCCCTGCCCCGGCTTTCTCGACCATGCCCCGCAGATATCCGCCCGGTGAGGAAACTTCGCCCGCGCTGTGTTTCTCGAAGACGAGCGCAAACGCGGCCGTGGCCACCTGAGTGCCCATTCGGTCCTGCGCCACGTTCCAGGCATGCTCCGAGATCCCGATCATCGGCCTGAGTTGCCCCGCAACCCGGTGCAAATCGCCCCAATCCTTCAGGAATCCACCCATATTGCGCGCCCAAGACGCGAATTCCGGACAGGCCTGCATGATTGTCGGCAGGTCGAGCGCTGTCCGCTTCTTCCGCACCTCGGCAACCCAGTCTTCCAGATCCCTATCAACCCGCTCTTCGGGTGGGGCATTGGGCACCACACCCGCCGCTTCCTCTTTTTCAGAGGAATTACTAATTACAGGATTAAGTTGATTTGTAATTAGTATATGAGGTTCGAAAATGACCTCCCTGGGGTTCACTTTTTGAGTCTTCTCTATGACATAGGCATCTTTGTTATCGGTGTTTTCCACAGGTTTCACCGCACCAGTCGCTTTGAGATAGGCCGCCTCAACCCGTTCCTGGAGTTCCTTGAACCATGTGAGCAAACATACCAGGTGTTCGGAGGCTTCGTGTCGGCGCGGTAGCCGGTCCAGAAGCTCCTCGAAGAGACCCGTGAATTGCCTCCAGGGCCCACGCAGCGCGTTGCTGATTGCCGCCTCGATCCGGGCTCGGATCATCCGGCGTGCCACCGTGATCTGGCGCTTCAAGCGCTGGCAGAGTTCGCGCTCGGCCTGCAACTCGGCATGAAGTCCCTCGAACTCATCGACGCGGGCCGACAGCGGCGACAGATCAAAGCCGTAGGCCTCGACGATACGCCCCTCAGCGTTCCTGCGGCCCCACCGCTTGCCATTCGGGCTGTCCTGGAAGGAGATTACACCGATCTCTGCGAGGCGCCGCGCATGGCGCTTGAGCGCGGAGAGCGAAAAGCCCGTCTGCTCCATTAGATAGGCGTTCGACGCCCAGACGATCGGGCGCTGCCCCTCCTCCCAGTCCTGGGCCTGGGTAAACGCCCCCAGTGTATCGAGGAGCATCATGTCGCCAGCCTTCAGGCCGATATGTGCACCAACGCGCTTGAGCGCGACAAATGCCCGTGTTTTGGGTACTGCTACCCGTTCACCGGCTTGGGCAAGCTGCTCTGCAATG
>JBOEGL010000003.1:0-279269 GCA_050633405.1 Cognatishimia sp.
TCAACAAACCCGCAAGCGGTTTTTGATGCTTTTTCTGAAAAAATGCACTTTCTTGCGTTTTTCAGTTAAAACCGCAGTTTTTTTGTTCACACCGCGTGGGAATTCCTAATGAAATGGCGGCCAGCGCTTTGGAATAATAGATAAATATGCTGAATCTCCGCCCGCTCACCTGACAAATGAACGCGTTTTGCACCCAAAAGTGATTCACCGAAGGTCTGACCAAATTTGCAGCCCGAGTCGGACAGACCGTTCTCGAAAAACATCAAAATCTTGCTTTTGCGTCCCAAAAACCAAATGCCAAAGTAATCGTGCCCAAACTGGGCTATATATAATGTATAGCAGACACGAAAGTTCACTGCACACCCAGTTGATCTGTTGAAAGCCGATCGAGACTTCGCGGAGTGCATCTCAGCTATGCAGTATTGTCAGTGGTTGTGTGGCGTTGATCGTATTATAGAAAAGCCAGACATTAGAAGGACATATCGCAATGGCGACTTTGGTACAAAACTCTACACGCGCATCTGGTCTCTTTGGCCTGCGCCGTTTCTTTCAGCTGTTTACCGCAGCGGTTGATCAAAACACTTGCCCACATTGGGTTGAATATCTGAACAACTCTTCCAAATCTTAAATGCCATCAGCACGCCAACCGGCGTGATGATGTGCGACAAGGGTGCCACTGGCACCCTTTTGCTTTTACGGTACTGAATTCCGTCTCTGCTGCTGTTTTGCCAGCCGTTTTACCTGCGGCAGCTCAAGGCTCTTCCTTCTCCAGTTCAAAACTATTGGATCACAGGACATTGCCCGTTTGCACAGAGCACCGCAGCGCACCGACAATTAGGGTGATAGCGATTGCCGCACTTGTTCCGCCTTTAACGCATCCTTTACTCAGCACAATTATCGTCAAAAAGTGACACGCCAGACGGCAAACTCCCCCTTCTGGCCGCACCCTTGCCTTATTCGTGCCTAATTTCAGGGGCGTATTGGGTGCAATAAGTAATTCATCGGCACCCGGCCTGCAGAAAGCGGCCATTATGTCCCAAAAAATGGAGAGACTTATGGCGATTATTATGTTTCTTTTCGGCAGCTTTCTCGGCCTGGTTGGCGCAATCATGCAATTGACCCTGGGCTTCGGCGGATTTGGTGCTGCTGTTCAAACCTATTTTCTTGTTTCCATTGGTCTTCCGCTGGTGACCCTGCTCGCATATTCATCGCGCCGCCAAAACCGCTCTTCCTAAATTCGTTACCCCAAGGCGCGGCGGGGGGCATTTTCGCCGTCTTTGTGCGCCTAACAAGAGCGTCCGGCTCCGGCCGTCCCTCCTCCAGAGCCGGACGACTCATTTTTTACCCACGCGACCTCGGGTTTTCAATTAAACCCTGCTAAACATGCGCGCGAAGACGTGTTTAGCCCAGAGGTCATAATGCAGACGTTTGATGTTATTGTTGTTGGGGCGGGCCCCGCTGGCAGCGCAGCAGCGGCCTGGATTGCGCGAAGCGGCCACAGCGTCGCGTTGATTGATAAGGCAACCTTCCCAAGGGATAAATTATGCGGCGGACTGTTTACCGAACGCAGTCGCACATATCATAACGAGATTTTTGCAAAAGATTTTCAAATCTCCAAAGCCGTCACCAAAAACAATGTGACCCTATGGCATGCGGGGCAATCCCTGGGAACGATAACAGACATCCCCCCCTTACACCTGACAATGCGGCGCAACCTAGACGCGGATCTGCACGCCTTGGCCCTATCAAAGGGCGCGTCAGATTTCTCTGGTCAGGCAATCGTCAAGATTTCGGGCACTTCCGTACAGCTCGGCACGGACCAAACCATAACCGGCAAGGTTTTAATCGGAGCGGATGGCGTCAACAGTATGGTGGCACGGCAACTATTCGGACAGGCCTTTGAGCACGACCAAATTGGTTTTGCGCTCGAAATCGAAGCGCCTCTTCCAGCACAGCCCGCTGAAAAGCAACCGCTTCGCATAGACTTTGACGCCGCAAAATGGGGCTATGGCTGGTCTTTTCCAAAACAGAAATCCGTCACCATCGGCATCGGTGGGTTGCACCGTTTGAACCCTGATATGAAAACCAGACTGACGCAGTATTTAGACCAATTGAACATTGCCAAAGGCCCAAAGGTTAAAGGGCATTTTCTGCCGTTTGGTCACTTTAAAACATCACCAGGCCAGGGTGCTGTTTTGCTGGCGGGCGATGCCGCCGGCCTGGTGGATCCAATTACCGGCGAAGGCATCGCTTACGCGCTAAAGTCCGGGCAGCTTGCAGCCCAAGCGGCCATAGAGGCCCTGACCGACAATGCGCCAGCCACAGCATTCAAACGCTATAAGCGCGCACTTCGTCCCATTCACCGCGATTTACGCATCGCACGCGCCTTGCGAAGCTTGATCTTTTCAGATCGTGTCGCCCCAATCTTCTACAAAAAACTTAAATCTTCGGGTCAATTGCGGCAAGACTACATGGCATTGCTTGGAGGCGAGCTGGAATATCCCCAAATTCTGCGCAAAATAATACTGCACCTTCCTCGGATATTTTTTCGCAAACAGGTCTCTAAAGCGCCCGCATCACCCAATTGACAATGGCGGCGGCGGGCATCGCGCCGGATTGACGCGCCTTTTCCAGTCCGCCGCTAAACATTGCCAACATAGGAATGCCGCGAATGGCGTATTTTTGTGAGGCCTTTGGGTGCGCTTCGGTGTTCAGTTTTACCAACCGCGCCTGCCCCGAAAGCTTGCCAGCGGCCAATGAATATTGCGGAGCCATTTGCCGGCAGGGACCGCACCAGGGGGCCCAAAAATCCACTACGAGCGGCACCTCATCGTTGCGGGCGGCCTTTTGCAGCGTAGCAAAATCAATTTCCGTTACTTTGCCAGCCATTAGCTTGGCCCCACAAACACCGCAAAGCGCAGCTTTGCCCAAACGATCTTCGGGAACCCGATTCACCTGCCCACATTCAAAGCACGTCAGCTTCTTGCTTGCCATAATCGTTCCTCTATCGCCTGATCCTGCCATCGCTACCGATATACGCTTCGCCCTGTCAAAATAGAAGCGCCAGTCAGGCGACAAAGCCTAGCGTCGTCATTCAGTTCCAAAGGCAAAAGTTCTCTTGTATTTGCAAAAATTAGCCCTTTGCAATCTCAAGCGAACTAGACCTGCAAACAAGCGCAGGCTAGTCTGACAGTCCGATGGGGGAATGTTTCACAATGCCAGACACACCACTTAAGCCCAAAAAGCTAAGCCGTATCCAACAGCGCAATCGACAACTCATCATGGATGCAGCACTTGATGTCTTTTCCAAAGACGGGTTTCGCGGCAGCACCCTAGACCAGATTGCCAAGGCTTGTGGATTATCCAAACCAAATATTCTGTATTATTTTGATGGCAAAGAAGACATCTATGTCACATTGCTCAATCATTTGATCAACACTTGGCTTGCGCCACTTCACGAATTGAACCCACAAGGCAATCCCCTCGACGAGATCAGCGATTATATCAAGCACAAAATGGAAATGACGCGCGCCTATCCGCGTGAAAGTCGCCTCTTTGCCAACGAAATGATCCAGGGTGCGCCCCGCATGAAATCACACCTCGTTTCCGAAGTGAAACCTCTGTTTGATCGCAAGGCCGCATTGATTCAGCATTGGATGGACCAAGGTAAACTCGCCGCGACCGACCCCCGGCATCTTCTGATATCCATCTGGGCAACCACCCAACACTATGCCGATTTTGAAACCCAAGTCGGTGTGGTGATGGAAGGGTCCGCTGATACACTCGACGAGGCAACCGAGTTTCTGCTGACAATGTTCCGTAAAGCCCTGCGGCCATAAATCAATATGGTCAAGATTGACCACCAAAAGAAATCAATTGCCAGACATCAATATCGTCAATACAGCTGAGTCGTCCTTAGCTGGGTATTTCTGACATGTCACAAAACAAACGCCTCTGGCTGGCTGTCGTTGCCGTCTTTATGACGAATGCGATGCTGTATGGCATTTGGGCTTCACGCATCCCTGCAATTGCAGAGCGGTTTTCATTGGCACATGATCAACTTGGCTTTTTGCTATTGTTGCTGGCAGGTGGTGGGATCATTTCATTCCCTATAGCCGGGCGCATCGCTGATAGGTTTGGTGCCTACGACAGTGCGCGCGTTTTATTGCTGACCAATGCGGCCACCATGTCAATGCTGGCTTGGGCTCCCAACATTTGGCTGCTTAGCATTGCCTTGTTTTCCTTTGGCGTCACCCAAGGAGGACTTGACGTTGCAATGAATGCCTGGGCCAGCGAAGTCGAACGCAAAGTCGGCAAGCCTTGGATGTCCAGCTTCCATGCCATGTGGAGCCTGGCCGCCGCACTAGGCGCTTTTTCCGGCTATGTCGCAATTTCGTATGATTTGACCTATGGGCAGCACTTCACCCTAGCCGCCGTCTCACTACCGGTCTTTGGGTGGATCGGCATGCGAACCGCCTGGGTATCTCCACCCGCGCGCCCGTCCAATAAGGCGCTTTTCCCATTGCCAAAAGGGGCGCTCCTGCTGGCTGGTCTGCTTTGCTTTTGTGCAACGTTCGGTGAAGGAACAATGGTGGATTGGAGCGCAATTTACTTACTCGAAGTAACGATGACAGAAGAAAAAAACGCGCCAATCGGGTTTGCACTGTTTTCGGCTTCCATGGTGATCATGCGGCTGCTTGGCGGTTTGACTATTCAAAAACTTGGCGTTGCCAAAGCCACGCTATTCAGTGGAATGACCGGCATGATAGGTGTCAGCTTGGCGGTTTTCGTTGCCACCCCGACATTTGCTCTAATCGGTTTCAGCCTGATGGGGTTTGGCTTTGCACTTGCCTTCCCCCTGGCGATCACCCGCGCCGCAAATGATCCAGATATGCCACAGGCGCAAGCCATCGCCAGCGTGGCAACACTCGGTTATGGCGGCTTGCTTTTGGCCCCACCAATCATCGGCTTCATCGCCGCGGCTTCCTCGCTCAGACTGGCGTTCGCGGTGTTGCTTCTGCTCTCAATTCTGATGATTTGCATCTCACGCAGCTTCAGAGAAGAGGCCAACACAGCTGGTCCACTTTCTGATCCTGTGCGCTAAGTTTACGCCCCCCGCCAATCCACGTCGGACGCCTCCTCCACCGTCAGCAATCCAGCAGGCCAAGGCTTTAGCAACCCAGCAACATGTTCAGAAGAACCCGTTAACCAAAGCCGCACATCTTTTGGCCGCAGTAAAACCCCCATCCGGTGATGAAGAGGCGCGACATCTGCATTGGGTTCACATGTCAAAGTCGCGACTTGCGGCACTTCAAGCCCGCCTGGTGCCGTCCAGACATCGCTGATCGCAGCAAAAATCAAAGGTTGCTTCCCAAATATCCGCCACGCTGTCTTTTTGCCCGCCGGGCCCGTCCATTCATACCAGCCGTCAACCACCACAACCGCCCGCCCCATGCCTTCAAATGCAGATTTGCTAAATACCGTTTCAGACCGGGCGTTAATCAGCGTTTCCATCACCGGCCGCCCCCGCGCATTGACCCGCCCCACCGGCATGATCCCCCAACGCATGTCTTGAAAACCATCCGATGTCAGACACACCAGAGGTTGCCCCGGCTGCATATTCATCCGAGGTGTATTGGCCGGCGCATCCGGCACCGCAAACGGCAACCACGCCGCGATATCCCGTAGAGGTGTCCGCAAATAGAGACGCCCCGGCACGGCTTAGTCCTCCGCTGCGCGCGCCAGCAAATCCATCACCTGCGGCCCAACAGCTGCAACAATTAGCGCCACGCCTTCGCGGTTCGGATGAATGCCGTCGCCTTGCAGCAACCCTTGCAATTGTGCGGGATCCGAAGACCCCAAACCTTCAAAAAAGCTTTCCATGTGCAACGTATCAAAATCAGCTGCCAATTCAGGATAGATCGCTTCAAACCGTGCTTTATAATCTGCGCCAAAATTGCCCGGGGCTTGCATGCCCACCAAGAGAACCTCGACATCTTGTGCTGCGGCCACTTGCAAAATCTGCGTCAAATTTGCCCGCGAGGTCCCTGGGTCGATCCCGCGCAGCATGTCATTGGCCCCCAAGGCCAAAATCATCGCATCCGTATCCGGGCTTAGTGACCACGCTGCCCGCGCCGCACCCCCGGCCGTTGTATCCCCCGACACACCTGCATTGACCAATTGAACATCTGCACCTTGATCCACCAACCAGTTTTGCAATTGCGGCACAAATCCCGCGCCCTGCTGCAATCCATAGCCCTGAGTCAGGCTGTCACCCAGCGCAACAACTTTTAACGTGTCCGCATTAACTGCCCCAGACATCAGAAAAACCGCCGTGGCCGCCTTGCCCAATGCACACCAATCCCCATATTGCTTTGCAAGACTTATCAACAGGCATACTCCATGAATAATGTTCTCTCTCTTAAAGATGTGCGTTTGGCGCTCGAAGGCAACGCCGGGCTCATAGAAATATTACACGGAATTACATTAGAGGTGCCACAGGGGGAAACGCTAGGCCTTGTTGGCCCCTCCGGTTCCGGAAAATCATCGCTTTTGATGCTGATGGGCGGCTTAGAAAACGCCACGGGCGGTTCAATCACCGCGCTCGGCCAAGATCTGACCTCGATGACCGAGGATCAATTGGCGCGGTTCCGACGCGACAATATGGGGGTGGTTTTTCAAAGCTTCCATCTGATCCCCACAATGACGGCGCTTGAAAACGTGGCCACACCGCTTGAATTGGCGGGACACAAAGACGCCTTTGAACGCGCCTTTCAGGAACTTGAGGCGGTGGGCCTTGCCCAGCGTGCAGATCACTACCCAGCGCAAATGTCTGGCGGAGAACAGCAACGTGTGGCGCTGGCACGTGCCTCTGCCCCACGACCCAAAATCCTGTTGGCCGATGAACCCACCGGCAACCTGGATGGGGCAAATGGCACAGCCATCATGGATATGCTGTTTGGCTTACGCGACCGCCACGGGGCCACTTTGGTCCTCGTCACCCATTCAAACGAACTGGCTGGACGCTGTGACCGCATCGTGCGCCTGCGGGATGGCCGTATCGAAGACCTGCGGAAGGCTGCAGAATGAGCCTGAAAACAGCAGCAAAATTCGCGCGCCGCGAATTGCGCGGTGGCCTTAAGGGGTTTCGCATCTTCCTGGCTTGCCTGGCGCTTGGCGTGGCTGCCATTGCGGGCATCGGCTCGGTGCGCTCCAGCATAGAAGCCGGTATTCAATCCCAGGGGGCGGCCCTGCTGGGCGGTGATGCTGAAATGCAATTCACCTACCGATATGCCTCTGAAGCAGAGCGCGCCTGGATGGCCCAAAACGCCAGCCAGGTCTCTGAAATCATCGACTTTCGCTCAATGGCCGTGGTCAGTGCTGAGGGTCAGGAAGAACGCGGTTTGACCCAAGTCAAAGCAGTGGACGCCGCCTATCCTTTGATAGGCGCGGTCACCCTTGACCCACCTATGCCGCTTGCCCAAGCGCTGACTTCCAAGGGCGATGTCCCCGGTGCCGTCATGCACCCGCTGCTGGCAGACCGGCTTGGTCTTAAAATCGGCGAAACTTTCCAATTGGGCCAACAGTCCTTTTCCCTGAACGCGCGATTGACCGGCGAGCCGGACAACGCTGGTGGCGGATTTGGCCTTGGTCCCAGAACAATTGTTGCGACCAAGGATTTGGCGCAATCCGGCCTGCTGGCACCGGGAACTTTGTTTGAAACCCAATACCGTATGCTGCTCAATCCAGACACCCCGCTGTCCATGGCCAAAACGCAAGCGCAATCCTTATTTGCAGACAAAGGCCTGCGCTGGCGCGACTCGCGCAATGGGGCCCCTGGCGTGTCACGATTTGTCGAGCGTCTTGGCTCATTCCTAATTCTTGTCGGACTTTCCGGCCTCGCAGTGGGTGGGGTCGGCGTTTCAGCCGCCATCCGCGCCTATTTGGCCAGCAAAACCCATGTAATTGCCACCCTGCGGTCTCTGGGTGCAGACCGCGCAACAATTTTCCAAACCTATTTTCTGCAAATCGGTGCGCTTAGCATTGTTGGTATTTTGATGGGCCTAATCCTGGGCGGCGTGGCCCCAATCCTATTGGCCCCGGTCATCCAGGCCGCCCTGCCCCTGCCCGCCGTGATTTCATTGCATCCGCAACCCCTGATCGAAGCCACGGTATACGGGTTTCTCACCGCCCTGATCTTTACGCTTTGGCCGCTGGCCCGTACCGAAGACGTGCGCGCGGCGGCACTGTTTCGTGATGCCATGAGCGCCGCCAAAGGCCTGCCTGCCAGGCGTTTTGTAATCGCGACAGCCTTTTTGGTGGCGCTGCTGGTGGCCAGCGCAAGCTTCTTTTCTGGTTCAATCTGGCTCACGCTTTGGACAACGGGTGGCATCGCCGGGGCCTTGATATTGCTCAGCCTTGCCAGCCTACTCATTCGCAAAGTCACGCAGTTTGGGGCACCGCGCGCCCGCCGCAGGCCCGCGCTCCGCTGGGCGCTTGCTGCAATTTCCAGCCCGCGCGAAGGCGCAACATCAGTGGTGCTTTCCCTGGGGCTTGGCCTTTCGGTTTTGGCTGCCGTTGGCCAGATCGATGGCAATTTGCGCAATGCCATTGCCCAAGACTTGCCTGATGTGGCCCCAAGCTATTTCTTTGTCGATATCCAGCGCGATCAAATGCCAGGCTTTTTACAACGTCTGGAAAATGACCCAGCGGTCAGCCGTATCGAAAATGCCCCCATGCTGCGCGGCGTCATAACCAAGATCAACGGGGCCCCCGCCAAGGAAACCGCCGGCGATCATTGGGTTATTCGCGGCGACCGTGGCGTCAGCTATGCCGCCGAGCTGCCCGAAACCTCAACATTGACGGCTGGCGAATGGTGGGGTGGGCAATATGCTGGCGCACCACAAATCAGCTTTGCCGCAGAAGAAGCCGCCGAAATCGGCCTTTCCTTAGGCGACACGATGACGGTGAATATTTTGGGACGCGACATCACCGGCACCATCACCAGCTTTCGCGAAGTCGACTTCTCAACCGCTGGCATGGGCTTTGTTCTGGTGATGAACGAGGCCGCCCTGGCAGCGGCCCCCCATAGTTTCATCGCAACCGTCTATGCCGAAGAACACGCAGAGGCCCAGATCCTGCGCGATCTGTCCAATATGTTCCCCAATATCACGGCCATCCGTGTTCGCGATGCCATTGACCGCGTCACCGAAGTGCTGGGCTCTATCGCAGCGGCCACCGCCTATGGCGCTGCCGCAACGCTGCTGACGGGGTTCCTGGTATTGATTGGGGCCGCCGCTGCCGGGCAACACAATCGCACCTACGAAGCTGCCATTCTGAAAACCCTAGGCGCAACACGGCGACGTATATTGCTCAGCTTCACCCTGCGCAGTGCTTTGCTTGGTGCAGCCGCCGGAGCGGTGGCATTGGCCGCTGGCTTATTGGGGGGCTGGGCTGTCAGCCACTATGTGCTTGAATCCGACTATGTGGTAATCTGGAGCAACGCGCTGGCCATTGTGTTTGGCGGCATATTTGCGACCCTACTGGCAGGGCTTGCCTTTGCGGCGGGCCCGCTAAAAGCCAAACCCGCCCCGGTTTTGCGAACGGCCGACTAGGGTATTTAGGATCAAGAACAAGCATAAGATTTGTTCTTGATCCAATTACCCCCGCCGGAGGCTCGCCGCTAAATAGGGCCACCGACTTTATTGCTCTGCATAGTCTTCCATTGGCGGACAGGTGCAAACCAAATGGCGATCTCCAAAAGCGTTGTCGACACGATTGACCGGTGGCCAATATTTATCCACACGGAAGGCCCCAGGCGGAAAACAGCCCTGTTCGCGGCTATAAGGCCGATCCCAGTCGCGCACCAAATCTTCCATCGTGTGGGGCGCATGTTTCAACGGATTATTTTCCGCATCGCTCTTTCCATCCTCAATGGCTTGAATTTCCGCCCGAATGGACAACATCGCCTCGCAAAAACGGTCGATCTCTGCTTTGGTTTCGGACTCTGTTGGCTCCACCATCAATGTTCCAGCCACAGGCCAACTCATGGTGGGGGCATGAAAACCGCTGTCCATCAGACGTTTGGCGATATCATCCACCGACACATCTGCAGTTTCCGCAAAGCTGCGGGTGTCAATGATACATTCATGTGCCACACGCCCCGAAGGCCCTTTGTAGAGCACCTCAAAGGCCCCTTCCAAACGCTTGGCAATGTAGTTTGCATTTAAGATCGCCACACGTGTGGCTTGGGTTAAGCCATCGCCGCCCATCATCAGGCAGTAGGCCCAGCTGATGGCCAAGATCGAGGCAGACCCCAATGGTGCAGCAGACACGGGGCCCTCGGTGCCACCGGTCGCCGGATGGCCTGGCAAATGCGGCGTCAAATGCGACTTGACGCCAATTGGTCCCATGCCGGGACCACCACCACCATGGGGAATGGCAAAGGTTTTATGCAAGTTCAAATGGCTGACATCGCCCCCCAAATCACCTGGGCGCGACAGCCCCACCATGGCATTCATATTTGCACCATCAATATAGACCTGCCCACCATACTCATGGGTGATCTGGCAGACCTCATGCACAGTCTCTTCAAACACCCCATGGGTGGATGGATAGGTGATCATGCACCCGGCAAGCTGGTCGGCGTGTTTTTCCGCCTTGGCCTTGAAATCCGCCAGATCAATATCGCCGTTCTCCGCGGATTTTACCGGCACAACCTTCCAACCGACCATCTGGGCAGAGGCCGGGTTGGTGCCATGGGCAGACATTGGGATCAGGCAAATATTGCGATGATCCTCGCCCTTGGCCCGATGATAGGCGGCAATGCTCAGCAATCCGGCATATTCTCCCTGCGCGCCCGAATTGGGCTGCATTGAAATCGCGTCGTATCCGGTGATGTCACAAAGTTTTTCAGACAGGTCAGACACCATTTCTGCGTAACCCTGCGCTTGATCAACCGGCACAAAAGGATGCAAATTGGCAAATTCCGGCCAGCTGATCGGCATCATTTCAGCCGCGGCATTCAGCTTCATGGTGCAAGAACCCAGAGGGATCATCGCCCGGTCCAGCGCCAGATCACGGTCCGCCAACCGTCGCATATAGCGCATCATTTCGGTCTCGGCGCGATTCATGTGAAAAATTGGATGGGTCAGGTAGTCAGACCGGCGATGCATATTCTTGGGCACGCGGTATTCCGGTGCAAAATCATCATCCGCCCGCACGATGCCAAACGCGCGCCAGACACCTTCGATGGTGCCCGGCCGGGTTGTCTCATCCAACGTAATTCCAACCCGGAACTCCCCCACTTTACGCAGGTTTATACCTTCGTCGCGCGCCGATTTCATCACCGCAGCTTGCAACGGGCCAACATCGACAGTGATCGTGTCAAAGAACACCTTTGGATCCACCTTAAAGCCCGCCTCTTCCAGCCCGTTGGCCAGACGTACGGTTTTACGGTGAATACGCTGCGCAATCGCCTGTAAGCCCTTTGGCCCGTGAAACACTGCATACATCGAGGCCATGACGGCCAACAGCGCCTGGGCGGTACAGACATTTGATGTGGCTTTTTCACGACGAATATGCTGTTCGCGGGTTTGCAGTGATAAGCGATACGCCCGATTGCCATGCGCATCCACCGACACCCCGACCAACCGGCCGGGCATCGCACGTTTATAGGCATCTTTCGTGGCCATATAAGCTGCGTGTGGCCCACCATAGCCCAGCGGCACGCCAAAGCGTTGCGTTGACCCGACGGCAATATCAGCGCCCATGGCACCAGGTTCCTTTAACAACGTGAGCGACAGCGGGTCAGCCGCCATCACCGCAATCGCCTTGGCACCGTGCAGCGCCTCGATCTCGGCGGTGAAATCCCGCACATGCCCATAGGTGCCCGGGTATTGGAACAGGGCCCCAAACACTTTTTCCGCGTCCAGCTTGTCTGGATTGCCCACAATCACTTCGATGCCCAACGGCGCTGCGCGTGTTTGAATAACTGCAATGTTTTGCGGGTGGCAATCGCGATCCACAAAGAACGCATTGGCCTTTGATTTGGACACACGCTGCGCCATGGTCATGGCTTCGGCACAGGCGGTGGCTTCGTCCAGCAAAGACGCGTTGGCGATCTCCAACCCCGTCAAATCGCTGACCATGGTTTGGAAATTCAGCAGCGCCTCAAGGCGCCCCTGCGAGATTTCAGGTTGATACGGGGTATAGGCGGTGTACCAAGCCGGGTTCTCCAAAATATTGCGCTGAATGGCCGGTGGCGTCACTGTGCCGTGATAGCCCTGCCCGATCAAACTGGTCATCAGTTTGTTTTTCTTTGCGACTTTCTGCATGCGATACAGCAACTCGCGTTCCGAATAGGGCCGGCCAAAATCCAACGCCTGTTTTTGCCGAATAGACTTGGGCAACGTGTCGTCTATCAGCGCATCCAGGTCTTTTGCCCCCACCACATCCAGCATCTGGGCCATCTCTTCGGGGGACGGCCCGATGTGGCGGCGATTGGCAAAATCATATGGCAAATAATCTGTTGGTGTGAATGGCATGGCATTCCCCTTTTGCTGGCCTGCGCCCTCGCACACGCCCTGTCGCTTTCCCCAAAGAGCCACCTCGGCAGCCCCGTCAAAAATCAGCCGATAAACTTGTTATAGGCAGCTTCATCCATGTAATCGTCCATCTGGCTGGCATCCGCTGCTTTGATCTTAAAGAACCAAGCATCGCCAATCGGATCGTCGTTCACTTTACCCGGCTCATCGACCAAAGCGCTGTTGACCTCGGTGATTTCCCCGTCAATTGGGGCCAGAATGTCGGATGCAGCCTTGACCGATTCAATCACGCAGACTTCTTCGTCTTTGGTGACCTCTGTATCCACCTCGGGCAGTTCGATGAAAACAATATCCCCAAGCTGCTCGGCAGCATGTGCCGTGATCCCCACCACAACCTCGTCACCTTCGACGCGCAGCCATTCATGCTCTTCTGTGAATTTCATCGGGTTTCTCCTGTTCTGTCTTTTGTTCAGCGTTTGAATTTGGCGGGAACCAGCGGCAGATTCGCCACGTTCAACGGCAGTCGTTTACCGCGCACCTCACCATAAAGTTCTGTGTTTACTGTGGCATAGCTGGTGCCAACATAGCCCATGGCCACCGGGCCATTCACCGTTGGCCCAAAGCCGCCAGAGGTCACCTCGCCAATGGGTTCACCACCATCGGCAGCCGCAAAAATCTGGGTGCCAGCCCGCATTGGCGCACGCCCTTGCGGCAGCAACCCCACGCGTTTTCGCGCCACGCCCTCAGCCATGGTCCCCAAAACATGCGACGTGCCAGGAAAGCCACCCTCGCGATCACCTCCTGCGCGCCTTACCTTTTGTATCGCCCAAACCAGGCCAGCCTCAATTGGATTGGTGCCCGCATCTATGTCATTGCCATAAAGGCAAAGTCCGGCTTCCAACCGCAGGCTGTCGCGCGCGCCCAGCCCGATTGGCTCAACCTCATCCATTGCCAGCAAGGCCCGGCACAACGCCTCAGCCTGTTCGGCTGGAACCGAGATTTCATAGCCATCTTCGCCGCTATAGCCTGACCGCGACACCCAACAAGTGGCCCCGACCAGTTGCACATCCGTCACGTCCATAAAAACCATATCAACAACCGCAGAATTCAACCGCGCCAGGGCTGTTTCAGCTGCGGGGCCTTGCAAAGCCACCAGCGCCCGACCCTCGATCACATTGACAGAAACATCTGGCTCCAGCGCGGCTTTCATGCGGGCAATATCAGCTTCTTTGCAGGCAGCATTCACCACGACAAACAGATGATCGCCGCGGTTGGCAAACATCAAATCATCTTCGATGCCGCCGTCCTCATTTGTGAACAGCCCATAGCGTTGCTTGCCTGCAGACAACCCTAGCACATCCATCGGGATCAAGGTTTCAAACGCCCTTGCCACAGCCTCATAGCTACCACCACGTAAAATCACCTGCCCCATATGGCTGACATCAAACAACCCCGCCGCAGCCCGGCAATGCAGGTGCTCTTTCATCACGCCAAGCGGATATTGCACCGGCATGGCATAGCCTGCAAAGGGCACCATTTTGGCCCCCAGCTCGGCGTGCAACTCTGAAAGCGGTGTTTGCAGCAATGCGCCCAAATCAGCCATAACTCTCACTCCCTTAACCCGGAGCGACCATTTTGGCAGGCATCCGGCATCACATAAACGCGCAGTAAACCTGCGCGTGCGATGCCCCCTCTGTCCTTTCGCCTGAGATCGTTATCCCTTCGGCGGGTGCATTTGCACCTCTCTCCAGAGCTAAAAGCAATGACATCGGTCCTGAGGCCTGAGAGTTTCCGGGGCGGTTGCTCCTTCGGCACCGGATCTCCCGGTTCTCCCGAGTCACCTAAGCTTAATTGTGAAGTTAGATGGCAAATGCGTCAGTTACAAGCCTATTTGCGACACGCAGGGGCCCGGAGATAAAATATGTCGTAAGGCGCTGTTATCACAAATCAATGCATCAAGGCTCACATCGTCCAGGCTCTCGTAAAATGCGCCAACAGCGACAAAAAGCGCCTCGCGCAAACGACAGGCATCCACAAGCGGACAACTATCATCGACATCTGCAAAACAGCTGAGCTCTCGCGCGTCACCATCAATTTCACGAAAGACTTCGCCGACTTTGATTGTCTTTGCATCGCGACCCAATTCAATGCCGCCACAACGCCCTCGAAGCGTTTTTAAATAGCCCAGATGTGCGAGTTGGTTGACCACCTGCGCCAAATGATGCTCTGAACTGCGACAGGCATCCGCGATTTCAGCCTTGGTGACCAGACGCCCCTTGTGTACCGCACAAAACATCAAAATTCGCATAGCAATATTTGTGCGTTTGGTGATCCGCATAGCTGGTTTCCTTTTCCCGACCCTGCCAAAATGTCAACGCATCACAATAAATGCGTTGACATGGATCAAGCGCAACGCATGCTGCCAGCATGCAAACGCCCTATTTCTTCGGCTATGGCAGCCTGGTAAATCGCCAAACACACGATTACCCAGATGCAAAAAAGGCCCAATTGCAGGGCTGGCGGCGCGTCTGGCGACAGACCACCCTGCGCCCCCGCCCGTTTTTGTCCATTGAACCCTGCGCAACAACAATCATCACAGGTCTGATTGCGCAGGTTCCCAACCATGACTGGCGCGCTCTGGATCAACGCGAAGCCGCCTATGATCGGCAACTGGTCACTTCGGTTCGCTCCACAAGTGCAGAGGTTGCCGCGCCCATTTCCACCTACTGTATGCCAGCAGAAAAATACCCGGTGCCAGACCAGCCGCACGCAATTCTGCTGAGCTATTTGGATGTTGTGGTCCAAGGCTATCTGCAAGAGTTTGGCCCCAGCGGCGCAGAAGACTTCTTTGCCACGACATCAGGGTGGCATGCGCCAATCCGCAATGACCGCCACGCGCCCATCTACCCGCGCCACCAAACCCTGACAGCCTCAGAAACGGGTTTTGTGGACCGTCACCTCGCAAAGCTTGGGTGTCAAATCCTAGTCTAACGCCGCAAATGCAAAACCGACATCAAACGGCCCTGGCGCGCGAATGGCGCGGGGGTGGCCTCGGCCCCCCGTGCCATAACCCGTTGCCCAAGGCGCAACGCAATCAAGCCAAATATCACACCGCCCAAAGCCTGACCGATCAAAACGCCGGGCGCGCCAAACAGCATTGCCCCCGCCCACACCAAAGGCAGGGTGCCAATGGTATTGCGCCCCCAATTGATCAATGTGGAATAAAACGGGTGCCCCAGATTGTTGAATGCCGCATTGGAGACAAACAGCAAACCGTTAAAGAAAAACAGCATCGACAGCGGCCCACAGAACAAAAACACCAATGTCAGCGCCATGCCTTCCGCGTTAAACAATTGCGCAATCGGATCCCTTAGCAAAAACAATATCGCCGAGGCCAAAACAACCCAGGCACCGGCAAACAGCACCCCTTCGCGAAAGGCCCGCCGGACCCTGTCTTGCTGTCCCGCGCCAAAGTTCTGACCAATGATCGGCCCAACCGCGCCGGACAAGGCAAAAATCACCCCAAAGGCCACCGGCGTCAAACGGCCGACAATCGCCATGCCCGCCACCGCCTCTTCGCCAAATTGCGCCATGCTGCGCACCACCACTGCCTGTCCAATCGGCGTGGCCAGTTGGGTCAAAATCGCCGGGGCTGCAATGGCCACAATCGCCGCCAGGTCCAAACTAAACTGCGCCGGCGTCGGCTTATCCAGGGCTTTGTGCACCTTGATCACTGGGGCCAGCGACAAATAGGCGATGGTGCAGCGCGCCGCGACGCTGGCCAAGGCCGCGCCCACCAACTCCAGATCCAAAACAAAGATCAACACCGGATCCAAAACCGCGTTCACCACGCCGCCAAGCACCGTCGCCATCATCGAGCGCCGCGCGTCTCCATGGGCGCGTAAAATCGCCCCTCCGACCATGCCAATCAACAGGATCGGCAGGCTGGGAATGATGATCTGCAAATATTGTACAGCCATATCCAATGTGGCCCCACTGGCCCCCATCAGCCCCGCTAAAAACGGCAGATTCATCCAGACGACTGCCGCAAAAACACAGGCAAAAACAAACCCATACAACAATGATGTTGCGGCCCGACGTCCTGCCATCTGTCGGTCGCCCTGCCCCAGGGCCCGCGCCACCAAAGCCCCGGCTGTAATCGCCATGCCAATGCTAAAAGAGGTTGTGAAAAACAAGATCGCCCCGGCATAGCCCACCGCCGCTGCCAGCTCTTCCTTGCCCAACATGGAAATAAACACCATGTCGACCAGATCCACCAGAAACACCGCCATCAAGCCAATCGAGGCGGTCATCGACATCACGGTCACATGCCGCAGCAAATTGCCTTCAAGAAATTTTGCCTGTGCATTGGCCATGTCGCGCTCCTACTGTCCACAAACAAACAGAACACAGCTGATAGGCAAAACCAACCTGCAATTTTGCACATAGCCCATGTCAAAATAAAAGGGCCGTCCCTGCCGGCACGCCCCCCATTGTTCTTGATCCAAATACCCGCGCCGCAGGCCAGGTTTTCGCAGAAAACCTCTAGCCGCGCGCTTTGATCACCTTCAACAACGGCAAAACCGCAGACATATCCGGCCCATGGGCCTGTCCGGTCAAGGCCTTGCGCAATGGCATAAACAGGCCGCGCCCCTTGCGGCCGGTCTCAGCTTTCACTGCCTTGGTCCAGGCCCCCCAGGTGTCGCCATCAAACGGACCATCTGGCAACAATGCCATGGCCTGCGCCACAAAGTCTTTGTCCTCGTCGTCAATCACCGGCTGAGCACCGTTTTCAAACAAGGCCCACCAAACCGCAATATCCTTGCGCGTGGTGATATTGGCGTGGATCGCCTGCCAAAACTGCGCCGCTAAATCATCAGGCACCCCTGCCGCCGCGATGTCCTTGGCCACTGCCGCCAGTTCCATTTCGCCCAAAATTCGACCGGTCAAAGGGTAAAGATCATTGACGTCAAACTTGGTTGGCGCGGTGCCAAACTGGTCCACGTCAAACCCCTCGGCAATCTCATCTATCGTGCTGCGCAACTCCAGCGGCTGGCTTGATCCCAAACGCGCCATCATGCTCAGCAAGGCCATCGGCTCCACCCCAGAGTCGCGCAAATCACGCAATGCCAAAGTCCCCAGACGCTTTGACAGACCTTCGCCTTGTGGCCCGGTCAGCAGGGAGTGATGCGCAAAGGTCGGCACAGTGCCGCCCAGCGCCTTAATCATCTGAATTTGCGTCGCGGTGTTTGTCACATGATCAGAGCCGCGCACCACATGGGTCACGCCCATTTCCGTGTCATCCACAACCGAGGCCAAAGTGTACAAAAACTGACCATCCCCGCGGATCAAAACCGGATCCGACACCGAGGCGGCATCAATCGAGATTTCCCCCAAAACGCCATCCACCCAGCTGATACGCTCTTGGTCCAGCTTAAAGCGCCAATGCCCATTGCCGCGTTCGGTGCGTAATTTGGCTTTGTCCTCGTCAGATAAAGCCATTGCCGCCCGGTCATAGACGGGCGGCTTGCCCATGTTCAGCTGCTTCTTGCGCTTCAGGTCCAGCTCAACCGGTGTTTCAAAACACTCATAAAACCGGCCAATCTCGCGCAGCTTATCAGCCGCCGCCACATAGCGATCCAAACGCTCAGACTGGCGTTCGATCTTATCCCAGGTCAGGCCCAGCCATTCCATATCTTCTTGAATGGCATCTACATATTCCTGCTTGGACCGCGCCGGATCGGTGTCATCAATCCGCAAGATAAACGTACCGCCAGATTTCTTGGCGATCAAAAAGTTCATCAGCGCGGTGCGCAGGTTGCCAACGTGAAGATAGCCAGTTGGCGAAGGGGCAAAACGAGTGGTGGTCATGAAAGTCTCCGATGTTGCCTGCTCTGTCTCATATGGGGTGGACTTTGTCCAGAAAACCAAGAACCGTAATGAATATAGCTGGCGTATGCCAATGACGATTGCCGCGGTGATTGGCGCCGGAAGTGTTGTCACCAAAGATGTCACTGCCAGTCAAATTGTGGTTGGCAACCCTGCCCGGCCCATCAAAAATTAAGCAATTACTGCGGCTGAACCGGCCAAATCTTGTTCAGATCAGCTACCCCGGCGCGGATCAGCTCTCGCAAAACGTCCAAATCAATATCTGCAAGCTTATTCACATAAAGGCAGCTCTTGCCCAATTTGTGTTTGCCCAGCCGCCCCATGATCTCGGAATAATCCTGATAGCCCGGCATGATATAGATCGACAAGTTTGCCTTGCGCGGTGAAAACCCGGTGGCCAGAAAATCACCCTCACGGCCAGTTGCATACCTATAATGATAGCGCCCAAACCCAATAATAGACGGCCCCCACATGACAGGGTCAAAGCCCGTCTCTGCGGCAAACAATTTCAGCAACACCATGGCGTCCGCCCGCCGAGTGGGGTGCTCGACCTGTTCGCAAAACCCCCGCGCATCATCCGAATTCGCCACCGTTTTATTCTGCGCCTTTGCCATGTTTCGCTCCTAATAGACACCCAAGGCTAACCCAGCCCCTAGGGCGCTGCCAAGATCCCGGCAGGGCGCAAGCTGTGTCACACCAAGGGTTTTGGGGGCCAATATCGCCTTTTCAGACTGGGCTTTGGTATTCACAATGATGGCCGGCTGCACTTCTTTCAACCGCCAACCCGTTGCAATACGGGCCAATTGGCGCACGGCATTTGACCCATCTGATCCCGCACAGATCATTTGCGCATAGGGGCGGCCTTCAAGCCGTCCCAAAACCGGATAGTAACACCGATCAAAGAATTCCTTCATCTGACCAGACAGTGCCGCAAGGTTTTCTGGACAGGCAAATATATAGCCGTCAGACTGCAATAGATCGTCAGGCTGCGCATCTTGCGCGCGCAGCAAAACAACCTCGCATTCCTCTTTCGCCGCATCAAAGGCCGCTTCCGCCATTTGCTGACTGCCGCCTGTGCGCGAATGATAGATGATCAAAAGTTTTGTCAATCAACCCTCATCCCGAAAGCGATTTACGATCGGATAACGACGGTCCATCCAAAACGCTTTCTTACTCAACCTTGCCCCGGGCGCAGATTGGAATCGTTTGTATTCGCTGATGTACAGCAGATGCTCGACCCGCTTGACCGTCTCTCGATCAAAGCCAGCTTCGACACAGTCCGCAACAGATTTGTCCTCGTCCATCAGCATATACAGGATCGCATCCAACACATCATAGGGCGGCAGGCTGTCTTCGTCTTTTTGATCTGGGCGCAGCTCGGCTGACGGCGGCTTTTCAATGATAGAAACCGGAATAACCTCACCGGACGGGCCAGCCATCCAATCGCGATGATTATCGTTCCGCCAACGACAGGTTTCAAACACCCGTGTCTTATACATGTCCTTGATGGGGTTATAGCCGCCGTTCATATCGCCATAGATCGTGGCATAGCCGACCGCGACCTCTGATTTATTGCCGGTGGTCAACAGCATCTCGCCAAACTTGTTGGACATGGCCATCAACATTAGCCCCCGCAGGCGCGACTGAATATTTTCTTCCGTCAGCCCTTCTTCCAGCCCCGCAAACAAGGGGGCAAGCGTGTTGGTGATGGCATCGCGTCCCTCTTTGATCGGCACATAATCATAATGCACGCCCAGACGCTTGGCGATGTCTTCGGCGTCATCCAATGATCCTTGGGACGTATATTCAGACGGCAGCATCACACAGCGCACGTTTTCAGCGCCCAGCGCATCCACTGCAATGGTCGCCACAATCGCGCTATCAATCCCACCAGACAGACCCAGAAGGACCTTTTGAAAGCCCGTCTTACCCATGTAATCGCGCAGTGCCTCTACACAAACGCGGTAATCTTGCTCTTCGCCCGAAGGCATCAAGGCCCGCGCGCCCTCTTCGCAACGCCAGCCATCTGCGGTGCGCAGCATATCAATATGAGTGATCATTTCGTCAAACACCGGCAGTTGAACCGCCAAATGCCCACCGGGGTTCAGCACAAAAGAACCACCATCAAACACCTGATCATCCTGGCCACCCACCATATTCAGATAAATCAGCGGCAATCCTGTTTCGACCACCCGTGCCACCATATGGCTCATGCGGCGGTCAAATTTGTCGCGATAATAAGGCGACCCGTTGGGCACCAATAGAAACTCTGCACCGCTTTCTTCCAGGGTTTCCGACACATCCTCATACCAGGCATCTTCACAAATCGGCGAACCAATACGCGTGTCGCCCACCGCATAGGGGCCACCCATGGGCCCCGCATCAAACACCCGGACTTCATCAAACACGTTGTAATTGGGCAGGTGATGTTTCAATTGCTTACTGGCAATCTTGCCGTCGCGCAGGATGAAATAGGCGTTGTACAGCTTGTCACCTTCGGCATAGGGGCCACCAATTGCCAAGGCCGGACCATCTGCGCACTCAACGGCCAAAGCCTCGATCTGCGCCAAAGCGGCGGCTTGAACCGCAGGTTTTTGCACCAGATCTTGTGGGTTATAGCCCAGAATAAACATCTCAGGCAGCGCCACCAATTGCGCGCCTGCAGCTTTGCCGGCATCCCAAGCCGCCTTGGCCTTGGCCGCGTTCCCGGCCAAATCGCCCATCACTGGATTGGCCTGCGCCAATGTCACTCGAAATCTATCCGCCATAACGGGCCCCCAAAGGCTGTAGTGCTGTGTTCTATGTCAGATTTACCAGAACCCTGCGCAAGGAAAAGCGCAAACCGCCAAAAGACGTTGCCCCTGCACCGCTGCTGCACTAACTTTCAGCCAAAGCGACAGCCGCACAACACGACAGAGCCAACGGGGCCAAGACATGACAACCAGAATTGCCACGACTATTGCTGCAACATTTTTTGCTTTGGCAACCGTGACCTCTGTGAACGCCCAAAGCAATGACGTGCTGACAAAGCAATATGACGACGGCGGCGTTTATGAGGGCACCTTCAAAGACGGTCTTCAGCATGGCACCGGACATTATCGCCTGCCCAACGGCTATGAATATACGGGCAATTGGGTCGAAGGCGAAATCAAAGGCCAGGGCCAAGCCCGTTTTCCCAATGGCTCGCTTTACGAAGGCGAATTTGCCAAAGGCAAGCCCGAGGGTCTTGGTAAGATCACCTTTACCGACGGCGGCACCTACGAAGGCGAATGGCGCGATGGCAAAATCACCGGTCAGGGACTGGCCGCATATGCCAATGGTGTCACCTATGAAGGCAACTTTGTGAACGCGCTGCACGACGGCAAGGGCACCATGCGCAGCCCGGGCGGCTATATCTATTCCGGCGATTGGGTGAATGGTGTCAAAGAAGGCAACGGCGAAATCACCTATCCGGATGGCGCGCAGTATTCCGGCCAGATCGTTGCGGGCCAGCGCCAGGGCACCGGCACATTGGTAATGCCCGATGGGCTGATCTACGAAGGCCTTTGGGCCGCAGGTCAAATTGATGGCCAGGGCAAGTTGACGCAACCCAACGGCGATGTCTACGAAGGCGCGCTTGTGGGTGGACAACGCGAAGGCATTGGCCGTGTCTTCTATGCCAATGGTGACGTCTACGAAGGCGAATTCAAGGGCGACCGCCGTCAAGGCCAAGGGATTTTCATCGGGGCTGATGGCTATAAATACGAAGGCTCTTGGGTCGCGGGCCAAATCGAAGGCACCGGCACAGTCACCTACCCAGATGGCTCTATCTATGTTGGACAATTCCGTGCTGACCTTGCAGATGGTGAAGGCATGATCACCTATCCAGATGGCTCCGTCTACGAGGGTGATTGGAAAAATGGCGTGATCGAAGGCAACGGGATTGCCACCTACGCCAATGGCTTGGTCTATCAAGGCGCATTCAGCAACGCCAAGAACCACGGCCAGGGCATCATGACCTATGCAGACGGCTATCGCTACGACGGGGCCTGGGTTGACGGCCAACGTCAAGGCATGGGCACGGCAACCTACCCAGATGGCACCATCTATTCAGGCACCTTTGAAAACGGACAGCGTCACGGCACCGGCACCATCACGATGGCGGATGGATTTACCTATACCGGCAATTGGGTGGCTGGCGAAATCGAAGGCACCGGCGTGGCCACCTATGCCAATGGCGATGTCTACGAAGGCACATTCAAAGCGGGCAAACGCCAAGGCGATGGCACCATGAAATACGCCAGTGGCCAGGAAACCAGCGGCAACTGGGAAAATGGCGCGCTGCAAAACTAAGTAAACCGCCATCTACATTCCGCCCCATGGGTGCCGGCAGCATCATCATAGGGGCCAGCCGCATCTTCGCAAGTCTTCAGAGATCCGCAAACGGGTTTCACGACACCCATCCGATGCCGCATCAAGGTAATAACTGTGCCCAACCGCATCCAAAACTGTTGCGCGATTCGGGACAGATGTTAGCCACTCAGCACTGGGTTTTCCCTGATCTTCCGCTCCAAAAAAAACGTGGTTCGGCGTGGTGATCGAAGCCTGCTCTCGCAGACGCGTAGAGGAAACACAAAATATTGCCGTGAAAGAAAGGCCAACCGCCGCAGCCTGCCAAATGGCAGCGCCACCAGCGCTATAGCCCAAGCCAATACAGCCACTGTTCATGTTTTCCCCCAGAACACCAACAGCGTCCGCCATGCCACCGCCTTCAAACAAATGCCCGTGCAAAGCCTCACCGGTTAAGTCTGCCCGCCCGCATAACTCATTTAGCGCAAGCCTGATCACCCCAGTTGCGGGCACAAACCGTGACGAAAAACACAGGTCAGGCGCTGGTTGATTGTGAATATCTGTAATGACGCAAAATTTCATAGGCCATAAGTATTGCAGCCCATAAAGGTCTGCAAACCCACATGTGGCGCTAAGAAGAGATAAGCCGCATGCCTTGCACAGTGCGCACACAAAGCAAATTCAGGCCTCTATCGCGTGCCATCGCAATCCCTCCCCAAGCCAGTTTTGCCAATTTGAACTTTCTCATTTTCCTCTTTTCATTCCAATCCTCCGATGTATAGTCAGCCCCATGACCACAATGACACATATCGCAAATGATGCGCGCCTTGCTGCGCCCTTTGCCCGTGGTCTCGACCTACTCCTATCTCGCCTCTGAGCGTGGCCTGATCGGCGCGCGTGCTCAGAGGAGATGCATCAGCGCCGAATTCACCGCATCACAGATACCCCGCACAGCTAGGTCGCCGCAGGAATTTCATTCCCACACTGGAAGCGCCAATCACAATGGCTTAAATACGGCCCAAAGCGTCCTCCCGACAGCTCTGCATTCGATTTTTGACTAGGACCAAACCAATGACCCAAGACCGCGTTGTAATTTTTGACACAACCCTGCGCGACGGCGAGCAATCCCCCGGCGCAACCATGACCCATGATGAAAAACTCGAAATCGCCGACATGCTGGACGATATGGGGGTTGATATCATCGAGGCCGGTTTTCCCATTGCCTCAGAGGGCGATTTCCGCGCCGTCTCAGAGATCGCCAAGAACTCGAAAAACAGCCGCATCTGTGGTCTGGCGCGCGCCAACTTTGCAGATATCGATCGTTGCGCCGAGGCCGTGAAACACGCAGGCCTGTCCCGCATTCACACCTTTATCGGCACCTCACCGCTGCACCGCGCCATTCCAAATCTCACCATGGATGAAATGGCACAGAAAATTCACGAAACCGTCAGCCATGCGCGGAATTTGGTGGAAGATGTGCAATGGTCACCGATGGACGCAACCCGCACCGAATGGGATTACTTGTGCCGGGTGATTGAGATCGCCATCAAAGCCGGGGCGACCACCATCAACATCCCCGATACCGTGGGCTATACCGCCCCGATGGAATCCGCTGACCTGATCAAACGCCTGATCGCCACCGTTCCGGGGGCCGACGAGGTGATCTTTGCCACCCATTGCCACAACGATCTGGGCATGGCGACGGCAAATTCCTTGGCCGCGGTTGCGGGCGGTGCCCGTCAAATCGAATGCACCATCAACGGGCTGGGCGAACGCGCTGGTAACACCGCGCTGGAGGAAGTTGTCATGGCCATGAAAGTGCGCAATGACATCATGCCCTGGCACACCGGCATCGACAGCACCAAGCTGATGGCGATTTCTCGTCGCGTTTCCACTGTCTCGGGCTTTCCGGTGCAATTCAACAAAGCCATCGTTGGCAAAAATGCCTTTGCCCACGAAAGCGGCATCCACCAGGACGGCATGCTGAAAAACGCCGAAACCTTCGAAATCATGCGCCCTGAAGATGTAGGCTTGTCCGGCACCTCCTTGCCGCTGGGCAAACACTCTGGCCGCGCCGCGCTGCGCGACAAGCTGGACACGCTGGGCTACGAGGTCGGCGACAACCAACTCAAAGACGTCTTTGTACGCTTCAAAGATCTGGCAGACCGCAAAAAAGAAGTCTTTGACGATGACATCATCGCCTTGATGCGCACCGACACTGATGCCGCCAATGACCGGCTGAAACTGATCACCCTGCGCGTGGCTTGCGGCACCGGCGGCCCCGCCGAAGCCACATTGGTGATGGACATCGACGGCACAGAAACCACCGCCATCGAAAACGGCGACGGCCCCGTCGATGCCGCCTTCAAGGCCATCCGCCAATTGCACCCCAATGACGCCCGACTGGAACTTTACCAAGTGCATGCTGTCACCGAAGGCACCGACGCTCAGGCCACCGTATCCGTGCGCCTGTCCGAAGATGGCGTCGTGGCCACCGGCGAATCAGCTGACACTGACACTGTCGTGGCCTCTGCCAAAGCCTATATCCACGCGCTCAACCGCCTGTTGGTGCGCCGCGGCAAACTGGGCGAAGGCGCAGACGCCAAAGAGATCAACTACAAAGACGTCAGTTGATCGCAGACCATCGGGGGCAGCGCGCTGCCCCCAGCGGCCCATCCCCCAAGTTCCCGCCAAGGTCCCCCAGCTTCACATTTCCCAAAATACTCTGGGGTGAGCGGTGAAACCAAAGGTTTCACCGTGAGGGGCAAGGCCCCTAAAAGCGGATCTCACCGAAGCGTCCCAAATGCTTTAGACAGCTTTTGCGCCTCATCCGCCAACCCATAGGGCGCATTGACAATAAACATGCCCGATCCAACCATACGATGCCCCTCCCGCGCGGGCGGAAACGCCACCTCATGGCGCAGGGTTTTGGGCAAATCCAGGTTCTCAAGCTCCCAGACCATCTGCGCTTGGCTGTCGTCTTTCAAAATCGGGTACCACAGGGCAATCACCCCGACATTCCACTTGCGATGCAGCTTGCCAATAAGGCCCGGAATACGCGTGTAATCGCTTTTGATTTCATAACTCGGATCAATCAGCATCAGCCCCCGTCGCGGTTCGGGCGGACACACCGCCTGTGCCATCTCAAACCCATCGCGCCGATGGATCTTAGAGGCAAACATCGCCATGGCATCCTCCAGCGCATCGCCTTCCTGCGGATGCAGCTCTGCCAAATGCATCTTGTCCCCCGCCCGCAGCAATTGCGCCGCCAACAAAGGTGACCCGCCATAGGACGCCGCGCCAAAGCCAACCCGCACCGCCTGCAAGGCCCGCCGAAACGGATGCTCAGGATCAAACCACTGTTCTGCAACACCAATTCCCGCCGCGGCCTCGCCGGTCTTCAACGCTTCCGGCGCATCCAATTGATACAGCCCGCGCCCCGAATGGGTTTCAATATAGGTCAGGGGTTTGGGCTTTTGTCCCATATAGTCCAGCATCACACATAGCAGCGCATGTTTCTGCACATCCGCCAAATTGCCCGCATGATAAATATGCTGATAGCTAAGCATCGGCCCCATCCCAATCCAAGTGTTCCGCTTGACCTAGCGCAGAATCGCTTGCGACAACAGACGCCATTTTGCACGCCGCCAAGCATAATCCTTGCGCCCTGACGACCGCATTTTTAACCAATGCTCAAAACATGGCGGAATAACGCTGATTTCCAATGGCACGGACTTCCCCATGCCCCTGCCCGGGCCTATAAGAGATCAGCCCAGACTCACCCAGAGTCGCGGGACTTATTTGAAATTATTTCGGGGATCGGGGAATACATGCTGGGAAATCTGGGCGGGCTGTTCACGTCGGACATGGCAATCGACTTGGGCACGGCAAACACGCTGGTCTATGTCAAAGGCAAAGGCGTTGTGCTCTCCGAACCTTCCGTTGTCGCTTATCACATCAAAGATGGTGTGAAAAAAGTTCTGGCCGTTGGCGAGGATGCCAAACTGATGTTGGGCCGAACACCTGGTTCCATCGAGGCGATCCGCCCGATGCGCGAGGGTGTGATTGCTGACTTTGACACTGCGGAGGAAATGATCAAACATTTCATCCGCAAAGTGCACAAACGCTCGACCTTCTCCAAACCAAAGATCATCGTCTGTGTGCCGCATGGCGCAACCCCGGTTGAAAAACGCGCGATTCGCCAATCTGTGCTGTCCGCCGGGGCCCGCCGCGCAGGTCTGATCGCAGAACCCATCGCCGCCGCCATTGGCGCAGGCATGCCGATCACCGACCCAACCGGCAATATGGTTGTGGATATCGGCGGCGGGACCACCGAAGTTGCGGTACTGTCTCTTGGTGACATCGTCTATGCCCGCTCGGTGCGCGTTGGCGGAGACCGCATGGACGAAGCCATCATTTCTTATCTGCGGCGTCAACAAAACCTGTTGGTGGGCGAATCCACCGCAGAACGCATCAAAACCTCTATCGGCACGGCGCGTATGCCAGACGATGGCCGGGGGGCCTCGATGCAAATCCGTGGTCGTGACCTGCTGAATGGCGTGCCCAAGGAAACCGAAATATCACAGGCTCAGGTGGCCGAAGCGCTCGCGGAACCGGTGCAACAAATTTGCGAAGCGGTGATGACCGCATTGGAAGCCACCCCACCTGACCTGGCTGCCGATATTGTCGACCGGGGCGTTATGCTCACTGGCGGTGGTGCTTTGCTGGGTGATCTTGATCTTGCCCTGCGGGAACAAACCGGCCTTGCGGTCTCTATCGCTGACGAAAGTTTGAATTGTGTGGCCCTTGGCACTGGCAAAGCCTTGGAATACGAAAAGCAACTGCGCCACGCGATCGACTACGAAAGCTAATCACCGCAACGATCAGTTTCGAAAAGCTTGGCAAGCCCTGGTTTGCCACCATATTCTATACAAATCTGTTCTGAACCAGAGGAAAAATGGCCCGAGACAGAGCCCAAGGCGAAGACTATGTCGCCCCACTCAAACGTCTTTTGATTGGGCTGATTGTCGCGTGCTTGCTGGCAATTTTTCTGGTTTGGCGCATCGACAGCCCGCGCGTCGAACGGTTTCGCGCCATGGTGACAGATCGCTTTGTGCCTTCTTTTGAATGGGTTATGGCCCCTGTTACCGGCACCATAAACCTGTTGCGCGATGTGCAAAGCTATCAGCGCGTTGTCGATCAAAACCAAGAGCTGCGCCGCGAATTGCAACAAATGAAAGCCTGGAAAGAAGCCGCATTGCAGCTTGAACAGGAAAATGCCCGGCTGCTTGATCTCAACAATGTGCGGCTAGACCCGCGTCTGACATTTGTCACCGGCGTTGTGCTGGCTGATAGCGGCTCGCCGTTTCGTCAGTCGGTTCTGCTGAATATTGGCGCGCGTGATGGCATCATTGACGGCTGGGCCGCGATGGACGGAATCGGGCTCGTTGGTCGCATTTCTGGCGTCGGGCAAACCACCAGTCGGGTGATTCTGCTCTCTGACAGCTCATCTCGCATTCCCGCCACGATCCAACCCTCTGGCCAAACCGCTTTGATTGTTGGGGACAACACCATCGCGCCGCATATCGACTTTCTAGAGAACAAAGATCAGATCCGCCCCGGCGACCGAATTGAATCCTCGGGGGACGGCGGGGTTTTCCCACCCGGTCTTTTGATCGGCCATGTGGCTTCGGACCCAGGCGGTCGTTTGCGCGTGCGCCTATCCGCAGATTACGAACGCCTCGAATTCCTGCGGGTGTTGCGCGACCACGGCAAGGAACAAATCACTGAACCCGGGGCTTTGATTGCCCCGGATACGCTGTTGCAAAGCAATATCGCGCCCGAGGAAGACCTCTCGCCTGCTTCAACGACAGAGGCTGATGATGGCTGATAATGCTGAAACACGCCTTTGGATCATGCGCCTGACCTTTGCTGCCATTTGCCTGACCATCATGTATTGGCAACTCTTACCGCTGGAAACCGTCCCAAGGCGCTGGACCGGCCCTGACCTGCTGATGACCCTGTGTTGTGTCTGGGTTCTACGTCGCCCAATCTATGTGCCTGTCCTATTGATCGCTGCCACGCTGTTGTTGGCGGACTTTCTATTTCAACGCCCCCCCGGTCTCATGGCGGCTGTTGTCGTCTTAGTCACCGAGAACTTGCGCCGCCGCTCCCAAACAATGCTAGACATCCCGTTTAGCGTCGAGTGGCTGACCGCTGCCGGCGCCATGGTGGCCATCGTGCTTGGCAATCGCATCCTCTCCGCTATCTTTTTTCTCGATCAAACCTCGCTTGGACTGTCCCTGATCCAACTCATTATGAGCGTGCTCGCCTACCCAATCGTTGCATTTTTCTGCTACGTTTTTCTGGGTTTGCGCAAAACCACCCCGCGCGAGCGTGACGGAATGGCAGGCCGCATATGAGACGCCCCCCAGTCGACACAGCCGCCAGGCAAAGCAAACTCACCCGACGCGGATTGCTTTTGGGCGGCGCGCAACTGGCTTTTATGGGCGGGCTCGGCCTGCGTATGCGCTACTTGCAAGTCGATCAGGCCGATGAATTTCGGCTCTTGGCCGAAGAAAACCGCATCAACATCCGTCTGATCCCCCCGGCGCGTGGTGAAATCTTTGACCGCAACGGCGTGATCATCGCCGCCAACGAACCCTCCTATCGCATCACCATGGTACGCGAAGACGCCGGCAATGTGGCCGAAGTCATCGCCCGCCTTTCAACCTTGATCGAGCTTGATGACGGGGCGCTGAACCGCGCCATGACCGAAATGGAGCGTTCGCCGCCCTTCCTGCCGATCACCATTGCCGAACGCATCAGCTGGGAAGAAATGTCGCGTGTTGCGGTCAACGCCCCCGCCCTGCCGGGCGTCACACCAGAGGTTGGCCTGTCGCGCAAATACCCGCTGGGCACCGAATTTGCCCATGTGATCGGCTATGTTGGGCCGGTGTCTGACTATGATCTCTCTAAGATCGAAGACCCGGATCAATTGCTGCTGATCCCACGGTTCCAAATCGGCAAGGTCGGTTTGGAAGCCAAACGCGAGACAAATCTACGTGGCAAAGCTGGCACCAAGCACGTCGAAGTCAATGCCGTTGGCCGCGTCATGCGCGAACTCGACCGCCGCGAAGGCCAACCCGGCGACGATCTACAACTGACGATCGACCAAAAGTTGCAAAGCTATGTTCAGGCCCGCCTTGGCGACGAGAGCGCCGCCGCGGTTGTGATGGATTGCAAATCCGGTGACATTCTGGCGATCAACTCGGCCCCCAGCTTTGATCCAAACCTCTTTGTGCGCGGTATTTCGGTGGCTGATTATGGCCTCTTAACCAACAACGACCACCGCCCCCTCGCCACGAAATCTGTGCAGGGCACCTACCCTCCTGGCTCCACCTTTAAAATGGTGGTGGCACTGGCCGCCCTCGAAGCAGGCATCATCAATTCAGAAAGCACCTTTTGGTGCCCCGGCCACCTGACGGTTTCAAACCGCCGCTTCCATTGCTGGAAACGCGGCGGCCACGGTCATATGAACCTTGAAACCGCCATCCGCGAAAGCTGCGATGTGTTCTTTTATGAATGCGCGCTCGAAGTGGGCATCGAAAACATCACCAATATGGCCAACCGACTCGGGCTGGGTGTGAAGCACCGCATCCCCATGTCAGCGGTTGCCTCTGGCCTGACCCCCACAAAGGCTTGGAAACAACGCAATCGTGACAGCTCATGGGTCATCGGTGACACCGTGAACTCGTCAATCGGTCAAGGTTTTGTATTGGCGTCCCCCCTGCAGCTTGCGGTCATGACCGCGCGCCTGGCTTCCGGGAAATCGCTCGAACCCCGCCTCGTCAAATCGGTGAACGGCATCGACCAATCTGTTCCGCCCGAGGAATTGCCAAAACTGGATGTAAACCCAAACCATCTGCGTATTGTGCGCAAAGCGATGTTTGCGGTGTCCAACAACCGCAAGGGCACCGCCTATAGCCAACGCATCATCGCAGATGAATTCCGACTGGCGGGCAAAACCGGCACCAGTCAAGTGCGCAACATCACCGCCGCCGAGCGCCGCGCAGGTGTCATCCGCAATGAAGACCTGCCGTGGGAGCGCCGCGACCACGGGTTGTTTGTGAATTTCGCCCCATATGATGACCCGCAAATCGCGGTGGCTGTGATCATCGAACACGGCGGCGGCTCTTCTGCGGCCACCCCTGTGGCACGCGACATCACCCTGCAAGCGCTTTACGACGGCGACCCACCGCTTGAGGCATACCCGCGCAAAGATCGCGCCCGTATCAAAGCCCAGCAAGAACGCCTACGCCGCGAATTCCCGCAATTGCGCAGCACCGGCCGAGACCGCGCATGAGCTATCTTGAACATTCCGTCAAAACCGTCCCAACTGGCCTGCGCAAAGTATTGCATCTCAACTGGCCTCTGGTTTTATTGCTCATCTCTGTGGCGGGCATTGGGTTCCTGATGCTTTATTCCGTCGCAGGTGGCGATTTTTCCCCCTGGGCCTCGGCCCAAATGAAGCGCTTTGTCATGGGGCTTGGACTGATGTTTGCCATCGCCATGGTGCCCATCTGGTTCTGGCGCAATGTCTCTGGCGTGCTCTATGCCGGATCGCTGGTCCTGCTGATCTTGGTTGAACTCATGGGCTCCGTGCAAATGGGGGCCCAACGATGGATTGACCTTGGGTTTATGCGCCTGCAACCCTCCGAACTGATGAAAATCACGCTGGTGATGTTTCTGGCCGCCTATTACGACTGGCTGCCCGCACAAAGAACCTCAAAGCCGCTGTGGATCATCCTGCCCATTCTGATCATTCTGCTGCCCACCTATCTGGTGCTGCGCCAGCCTGATCTTGGCACCTCGCTGCTGCTGTTGATGGGCGGGGCGATTGTGATGTTTATGGCCGGGCTGCATTGGGGCTATTTCGCGGCTGTCTTTGGGCTTGGCATCGGGCTGGTCACAGCGGTATTCCAATCGCGCGGTGCCTCTTGGCAGCTTCTAAAAGACTATCAATACCGCCGCATCGACACCTTTCTGGATCCCGCCTCAGACCCATTGGGCGCGGGCTATCACATCACCCAGTCCAAAATCGCACTGGGATCAGGTGGCTGGACAGGGCGCGGCTTTATGCAAGGCACTCAAAGCCGCCTGAACTTCCTGCCGGAAAAACACACCGATTTTATCTTCACCACTCTGGCCGAGGAATTTGGCTTTGTGGGTGCGGTGTCCTTGCTGGGGCTTTATGCCCTGATTATCCTTTTCTGCATCAGCTCTGCCATTGCCAATAAAGATCGCTTTTCCGCGCTGATGACCTTGGGAATCGCCGGGACCTTCTTCCTGTATTTTTCAGTCAATATGTCTATGGTCATGGGCATGGCTCCGGTGGTCGGCGTGCCCCTGCCACTGGTCAGCTACGGTGGCTCTGCCATGTTGGTCCTGATGGTGGCCTTTGGCATGGTCCAAAGCGCCCATGTGCACCGCCCAAGATAGGCAAAGACAATTATCCCCACAGGAATTTCCACCAGATGATCAACGTACTTTTTGCGGCCGGTGACCAAAGTTGGGCAATGTACCAAGCACCCCTTATGCAAGCCTTTGAGGCGGCAAATCTACAGGTGTCGCTCAGCCAATCCCACGCGCCCGAGATGACAGACTATATCATCTACGCCCCTGACAGCGCCCTGCAGGATTTCACCCCCTACACGCGCTGCAAAGCCGTGCTGAACCTCTGGGCCGGGGTTGAAAAGATTGTCGGCAACAAAACCCTCACCATGCCCCTGTGCCGCATGGTTGACCCGGGCTTGACCCAGGGCATGGTGGAATGGGTCACCGGGCACTGCCTGCGCTATCACCTGGATATTGACGGCTGGGCCCAGGCGCAAAACGGCCAGTGGCAACCCAAATTAACCCCCTTGGCCCAAGAACGTCACATCACCCTTCTGGGCCTCGGCCATCTGGGCCAAGCCTGCGCCCAAAGCTTGGCCCATCTCGGCTTTCGCGTCACCGGCTGGGCCCGCAGTCCCAAATCCGTGGCAAATGTCACCTGCACCCATGGCCCAGAGGGCTTAAAACAGGCGCTTGATAACGCAGAAATTCTGGTACTGCTGCTGCCAGGCACCCCCGACACGGAAAATATGCTCAACATGCAAACCCTGGCGCAATTGCCGCAAGGCGCGTGCATTATCAACCCCGGGCGCGGCAACCTGATCGACGATGCCGCTCTGATCGCAGCGCTCGACAGCGGTCACATCGCCCATGCCACGCTGGATGTTTTCCGCCAAGAGCCGCTGGCCGCGCAAGATCCCTATTGGGCGCACCCAAAGGTCACCGTCACGCCGCATATTGCCGCCGACACCCGCCCCAGCACCGCGGTCAAGGTGATTGCCGAAAACATTCAGCGCAGCGAAAACCGGCAACCTCTGCTGCATTGCGTCAACCGCAGCGCGGGCTATTAACCCCAGCCCGCACCAAGGCCCCCACGCCTTCACTTTTCCCAAAATACTCCCGCCGGAGGCATCCAGACCTGTCGCCTAACGCAACTTCGGCGGTTTTTCCGGGTCGCTGCCCGGCGCAACCGGCGCATAGGCCGCTTGTGCCGCAGGTTCCGGCAAATCAAATCGCAAGCCCACCCGGGCCAGTTGCGCCGCCACCGGATCAGAGCTTTCAAAAAACCCCACATCCAAAGCCCCGGCATCAATACCAGAAAAGCTCAACGCTTCTGATACAGCTTTGGCCAAAGCCCCCTGCGCCTCGGGCACCGCCCCAACAAAACCCAACATATGCGACTGCGTCCCCGTATCATAGGTGCAGCCCACCAGATAAGCCCAGCGCGCCAGCCCCACGGCACTGGCCAATTTGGTATCCAGCGCGGTCACCAGACTTTCCGGCAAGCCGCGCGGGGCGGAAAAGCTTTCAACCCGGGCTTCCACTTCATCCGGTGCATTGTCCAAGGTCTCAACCAACCAATTCATCGCCGTCGCCGGAATCAGAATAGACGAGGAAGCCACCTCTAGGTTCACCCCCAGCCCGATGCCCGACGGGGCCAGCATCTGGGCAATCATCCGCCCCGACATCGCCGCATAGGGCGCGGGCTTGCCGACAAATCGGGCCAAACGATCATCAGTATCAAACACCAGAACAAACGACTGATCCTGCACCTCAAAAACCTCGGGAGAAATCTTTTCGCCCTCAGGTTCCTTCTCCAGCAACAAAAACAGCTCTGAATCCGCCAGACGCTCATAAAACTTCAGGCGCGCGGCATCGTCGTCTGGGGTCGCCTGCATCGCGGCATGGGCCAAATCAATCGGGGTGTTCTCTTGTGCATCTGTCATTTCAATGCCTCCGTGACGGCCCGCCGCAGCGCGGGGACAAGCTTCTCTTCAAACCAAGGGTTTTTCTTGATCCACCCAGTATTGCGCCACGAAGGATGAGGCAAGGGAAAGACCGCAGGCGCATGGTCGCGCCACGTCAAAACCGTTTCCGTCACCGGACCCGATTTCAAATGCCATTTCTGGGCATAGCCCCCCACCAAAAGCGTCAACTTGATATCGCGTAGCTGCGCCAAGGCCTGCGCCTGCCAGGTGCGCGCACAGATCCGCGGTGGCGGCAAATCGGATCCTTTGGCGTCATAGCCCGGAAAGCAAAACGCCATCGGCAGGATCGCCACGCGGGATCTGTCATAAAACACATCTGGGTTGATCCCCATCCAATCGCGCAGCCGATCGCCCGACGGATCCGTGAAGGGTTGGCCGCTCTCATGCACCCGCAGCCCCGGTGCCTGCCCCGCAATCAAAATCTGCGCGCCGGGCTGAAACCAAACCACAGGCCGTGGCCCATGCCCGGTATGGGTCGCCGCAAAGCGATCCGCACAAAGGCGGCAGGATTGGATGTCCTGATGCAAAGTCATGGGGCAATTTCACCAATTCAAAGCGAAAGAACAAGTGTCGCCTCCCAACCATATTTCTAAAAACATCGAAATAACCCTTGTGCGACTCAATTATTTCGATAATTCTAGAAATATGAAACATACCACCCCCCATGATCTCCCCCTCGAAGTTGCCGCCTCGACTTTTGCCGCCCTTGGGTCCGAGCAACGTCTGGCTGTGCTGCGGGTTCTGGTGCGCGCCGGGGCCGAAGGGCTGTCAATTGGCGCGCTGGGCAAACGCGCCAAGGTCACCGGTTCCACCCTGACCCATCACATGAAAATTCTGGCGCAGGCCGGGTTGGTGACACAGGCCAAACAAGGCCGCAGCATCATCTGCGCTGCTGTTGCCTTTGACGAAGTGCGCGCGCTGTCTGAATTTCTGCTGCAAGAATGCTGCGCAGATGCCCCCAACCAAAGGCATGATCATGGCTGACACCACCCACTCCCACCGCAAACCGCTGTTAAAACGCATCGACAATGCTTGGTTGGCGCTGGTCCTCATTCTCTTGGCCTTGGCCATGCTGGATCCTACTCAATTTTGGCCCACGCTGCGTTTCGCGGTCGCCGCTTTGGGCGACACCGCCCCCTTTATCCTGTTTGCGGTTCTGGCGATTGGCTATCTCAAAGCCACTGGGGCCGAAAATGTCGTTGCCCAGGCCTTTGTGGGGCGCGAAAGCCGCATGATCATATTTGCGGCGCTGCTCGGCGGGCTGGCCCCTTTTTGTTCTTGCGAAGTCATTCCCTTCATTGCCGCACTTCTGGCGGCTGGAACGCCTCTATCGGCTGTTATGGCCTTTTGGTTGGCCTCGCCGCTCATGGATCCGGCGATGTTTTCGATCACCGCAAGTCAGCTTGGGTTTGACTTTGCCATTGCCAAAACCTTGGCGGCTGTGGGCCTAGGCCTGTTTGGCGGCTTTGCCACCATGACCATGGCGAAAACCGCCATGTTCGCGACACCCCTACGGGAAAAACCCCAGATTGGCGGCTGCTGCGGCACCCAAGCTCCGTTTTCGGCCAAACCTGATTGGCAATTTTGGCAAGACAGCACCCGCCGTCAGGTCTTCAAAGAAACCACTCTTGAAAATGCCGTATTCCTCTTCAAGTGGCTTGCGTTGGCCTATGTGATCGAAGCCCTGATGATCCACTACGTTCCAGCCGACTGGATCGCAAACTTTCTGGGCGGTGACGGCATGCAACCTATCCTCCTTGGGGCTTTGATCGGCGCGCCCGCCTATCTGAATGGCTATGCCGCGGTGCCGCTGGTGGATGCCCTGTTGCAGCAAGGTATGGCAAATGGGGCCGCTATGAGCTTTATGCTCGCCGGCGGTGTCAGCTGTGTCCCAGCCGCCATCGCGGTTTGGGCACTGGTAAAACCCCGCATTTTTGCAGCCTATCTTGGCTTTGCCCTGGTTGGTAGCTTTGTGGCTGGCCTGATCTGGCAAGCCATCGCTTAGCCCACCGATTCTCTGAATTGACTGATTTGATCAAGAATTCCACTGGTAAGAGACACGCCGCGACAAGATTTATTGCCACCGCCTTGGTCAAGTCTCAAAACCAGCCATTCTGGCGGTACAAATTGCCCCATATCGGGCCGGATTCCGTTGCTCAGCTGCAAAACTTAAGATATTCCGGTCCAAACAAAAACTTGGGGAGAAACAATGTACCGCGTCTGGAATTTCTTAACCAACTATTCATTGCTGCTGATTATCGGCGCAATAACTGCATTGTTTTGGGCCAATACCAACGCAGAAACCTATCATCATTTTGTCGAATTCGTGATCTGGGAAGATGCACCAATTGGTCATATGCATCATGGGCACCGCACGCTCACATTACATTATTTGGTGAATGATCTGCTGATGGCGCTGTTCTTTGCCATGGCCGCCAAAGAAGTTTGGGAAGCCGTGGTCCTAAAAGAAGGCTCGCTGCGCGGTAAAAAAGCCGCCACCCCTCTTTTTGCCACAGCTGGCGGCATGTTTGGTCCGATTGCGGTCTATCTTGGTCTGGCCTTTTTCTTGGGGTCTGACACCTATAACGCCGTTGCCAATGGCTGGGCGATCCCAACAGCCACTGACATCGCCTTCAGCTATCTGGTAGGCCGTATTGTCTTTGGTGCCGGCCATCCGGCTGTGCGCTTTTTGCTGTTGCTGGCCATCGCCGATGACGCCGCAGGTCTGATCATTCTAGCGATCTTCTATCCATCCGGCGAATTGGCCCCTGTCTGGCTCTTGGCTTCCTTGGCCGCAGCCGTCGGCGTGTTTGTCTTCTTTAACTGGCTGCCACGCAAAATGGACAAAGGCAAAGAAGACCGCCCAAATTCAACCTGGGTGCGCAAGAACCTGCATTTCGTTCCCTATGCGGTTGCCGCCTGCATCAGCTGGTACGGCTTTATGCGCTCTGGTTTGCACCCGGCCTTGGGTCTGCTGCCAATTGTGCCTACCATCCCACATGCCGACCGTGCCTTTGGCTTCTTCTCCGAGGCAGAGACACATCTGCATGATTTGCTGAACGTCATTGAACATGCATTAAAACACCCAGTGGAAGTGATCCTGTTCTTCTTTGGCCTGCTGAACGCGGGCGTTGAATTCAGTGCAATTGGCGATGCAACCTGGCTCGTTTTGGCCGGTCTGATCATCGGTAAACCTATTGGCATCCTGCTCTTTGGCTGGTTCGGTGCTGTGGTGCTAAAGCTTGGTATTCCACAGGGTATGCGCATCGTTGATCTGGTGGTGATCGGCTTTGTTGCCGCCATTGGTTTCACCGTTTCGCTGTTTGTCGCCTCTGTCGCCTTCCCTGCTGGCGAGGTCCAAGACGCCGCGAAAATGGGGGCGCTCTTTAGCTTCGCAGCCGCCATCATCTCGATTGTTGCTGGTAAACTGACCCGTGTGCAAAAGGCAGAACTGGCACCTGCCGAGTAAGCCCACACACAAAAACTTAGGAAACCGGTGCCCTCGCGCCGGTTTCTTGCCTTTATTTTGCCTCATTCCCCCAACATATATTGTCAGAACGGGGGCAATACCGACATAATGCAAACAAGATCCCATGACGGGACATTAATCATTCTCTGCTAACAGAGAAGACAATGGCAGAGCAGCGCCGGAGCAGATGAATGCTCGAATTTGAAAATGTCAGCAAGTCCTTCTGGACGGGCACGCAGCGCAAGGTCATCCTTGATCGTGTGTCTTTTCGCGTGGATGTTGGCAATTCTCTGGGCATCCTTGCCCCCAATGGCAGCGGCAAAACCACACTTGTGAATATGATGGCCGGGCTTGAAAAACCGGACGAGGGCGAAATTCGCCGCGAATGCCGCGTTTCATTCCCCTTGGGCTTCATGGGCGGGGTGGTCAACAAACACACCGCGGTGGAAAACAGCCGCTATATTGCCCGTCTCTACGGGCTTGATCCTGATTACGTAGAGGCTTTCTGCCGCTGGCTTTGTGGCCTTGATGAATACTTTGACCAACCTCTTGGCACCTATTCCTCTGGCATGCGCGCACGTTTCACCTTCTCGCTCATGTTGGCACTGGATTTTGACATCTACCTAGTAGACGAAGGCATGCCCTCCTCGACAGATGTTGAATTCAACCGTAAGGCTGGCGAAGTCCTGCGCGAACGCCTGCGCACCACAACAATGATTATCGTGTCACACCAACCCAAAACGCTGGAAAAATTTGCCCGTTCTGCCGCAGTTTTGCTGAATGGGCAACTTCACATGTTCGACACCTTGGAAGAGGCAAAGCAGCTCTATGACTACCAAACCCAAGGCTAAAAAGTTTCGCATAAAACGCAGCGCGCAACCCGCGGCCACAGAGGGTGCCCCCGCGCCCACTGCCCCTGCGCCCGCTTCCAACTTGGCCGAAGATCTCAGCCCCGAGGTCAATGCGCAGTTTACCCCGGCTGAAGAGGCGCAACCGGACGCGCCAGAAGCCCCGCCAGAGCCCGAAATGCCACAGGTGGCAGCCGTCTCTGAAACCAAACCGGCCCCGGCAGATTCCGACCGCGCCGCACGTCGTCAGGCCCGCCTCAATCGTTCGGCGGAACGCCGGGCCAAATTGACGTCAGTCAGCGACACGCCCGACAACGACCCTATGCCCACCTCGACAGAGGAAGACATGGGCGGCCTGGCCGCAGCGATGGAAACCCCCGGTGAAACACCGGCTGCGCCCCAAGCCGCAGCCAAGCCCCGTTCCACCACGGCGCCGCCCTCTTCGATCCCGCCGCCCGCCGCAGCCGCGTTGCCCCCCGAACAGGAAATTGCACAGATTCGCCAAGAAGGTCTGACAGGCCGACAATTGCGCATGGCCCGCCGCCTCGCCCAAAAACACGGCATGGCCGCCACCTCTGATTATGACGCCGTGCGCCTCTTGCGATCACAGGGCCTAGATCCCTTCCGTCGCTCTAACATGCTGGACATGGCCGCACCGGATGCCCCTGTCGCCGCGACCACCGGCAAGGTGCAATTGCCCCAAACCCAACCCGCGGGCACCCAAAACCTGCCGTCTATGGAAACCGCCTCGCCCACCGAACGCCGCGTGCGCGAAATCGGCGATATCCAAAAAGACATCGCCCGCCGTCGTCGCCGCAAAAGCCTATTGATGATCTCGCGTTTGGCGGCCTTCGTCATGTTGCCCACCATTTTGGCCGGTTGGTATTATTACAATATCGCCACGCCGATGTACGCCACCAAATCTGAATTCCTGATCATCCAATCTGAAGCCACCGGCGTTGGGGCCGGCCTGTTCTCAGGCACCCCCTTGGAAGGCAACAAAGACTCGATCTCTACCCAATCGTATTTACAGTCAAAAACCGCCATGCTGCGCCTCGAAGACGACGTGGGCTTTAAAGCGGTGTTCGCTGATCCTTCGATTGACCCGCTGCAACGGCTGGAAGAAAACCCAACCAACGAAGAAGCCTATAAAATCTACCAGAAATACGTCAAAATTGGCTATGACCCCACCGAAGGTGTCATCCGAATGGAGGTATCGGCCCCTGATCCGGAAATCTCTGCCCAATTTTCGCGGGCTTTGATCGCCTATGCAGAAGAAACCGTCGATGGCCAATCTCAGCGCAAACGCGAAGACCAGGTCAAGGATTCCCGCCGCAGCCTGGACGAGGCCAAGGCCGACCGGCGCGAAGCACAACTGGCGCTGGTAAAGTTGCAGGAAAACTCGGTGCTTGACCCCGAAGGACTGATCGCCAGCCTGCGCCAGCAAATCAGCACCTATGAGATTGAGCTGCAAGAAAAGCAATTGTTCCTGACTGCCCTACTGGACAACCCACGCCCCAATCAGGCGCGTGTTGATGGGGCCAAGGGCGATATCCGCCGTCTGCAAGATGTGCTGACAGCCCTGCGCGAACGCATGGGCGCCGCCCGCGAGGGCGAAAACTCGCTGGCCAGCCAAACCTCTGCCATCCAAATCGCGCAGGCCGATCTGGCCACTGCGGATTTGATCATGCAATCGGCCCTGCAAACCCTGAAACAAACAGAACTCGAAGCCAGCCGTCAGGTGCGCTACCTCACCACATCCGTGGCCCCGGTCGTGTCGCAAGACCCCAGCTATCCGCGCAGTTTTGAAAACACCGTTCTGGCCCTGCTGATCTTTTCAGGCATCTACCTGATGATCTCGCTCACGGCCTCAATCTTACGCGAACAAGTCTCTGGTTGATGGGCGGCTAACCCTCCGACTCGTCATCACCAGGACCTAAAAGGGGCGCATCAAGCGCCCCTTGCCCTTGTCGACACCCCTTCTAATCTGCTGAACGCGCGCGCGTAATCTCGACGGCAATATCATCCGGCGGAATGCGCCCATCCACCGGCACCAATCCCACCATCAGTTTTGCACCGGTTGATTTCTGCTGCAGCGCCAATCCTGTCGATTGTCTGTCCGTATGCCGATATGACCACTGCCACAGCGCCGCCAACGGCAGCAACAAATCACGCCCACTGGCCGAAAAATGATACTCAGCCCGCGCCCGCTGCCCCGCCTCTTGATAGGTTTTCCGGTCCAACAACCCATCTGTCACCAATGCCGCCAAGCGTTGGCTCAGCACGGATCTCGGGATACCGATGTCGCTCCTAATATCGTCAAAACGCCGTACGCCGTAAAAAACTTCGCGAATAATCAATAACTTCCAGCGATCTCCGATGATTTCGGCAACCGCAGCAAGGCCACATTCATCCAATGGAACAGCGGCTTTTTTCTGTGTGGGTACAATTTCTGCCATAGCCCCATTTAGCAGAGTTTGCATTTCAAACTCAAGGGCGCTAACCTAAGTTCGTGATTCGAACCCAGAAGGAGAAAGAAATGCCACTCGTCACCATCAAAACCATGCAAGGTAAGTCACCAGAAGCGATTGAAAAGACCATGAAACAGGTCAATCAGATCGTGGCTGAAAACCTGAACTACGATCCGTCACATGTCTGGGTCTTTGTCGAAGAAACCGCCGACGAACATTTTGTAACCGCCGGACATACATGGAAAACGCTAAAGCCAAAGCTTTATGGCGAAGCGACCGTGTAAATCACCAAAGGGCACCAGCGATGGTGCCCTTTCATCTTTGTTCCGCTCAGATAGCCAGCCGCTATGCGGCCAAACCGCGCCCCTTCAAAAGGGCCTCAACACCTGGCAAGCGCCCGCGGAACCGTTTGTACAGCTGATCTGCTTCAACCGAACCGCCAGTTGACAGAATATGGTCTTCCAGCGCCTTGGCCCGTTGCGCATCAAAGGCCCCGCCCGCCTCTTCAAAGGCGGCAAAAGCATCCGCATCCATCACCTCTGACCACATATAGCTGTAATACCCGCTGGAATATCCGTCCCCCGCAAACACATGTGCAAAATGCGGCGTCGCATGGCGCATGGTGATCGCTTTGGGCATGCCCAGCGCATCCAACACTTCTGTTTGGCGCGCCATCGGATCAGCCGGCGCATCGCCCTCATGAAACGCCAAATCCACCAAGGCCGAGGCGACATATTCCACTGTGGCAAATCCCATATCGAAATTCGCCGCCTTTAGCACCCGATCCAACATGTCCTGCGGCATCGGCGCGCCCGTCTCAGCATGGGTCGCAAATTTCTGCAACACCTCTGGCACGTCCAACCAATGTTCATACAACTGGCTTGGCAGTTCCACAAAATCACGCGCCACAGATGTGCCCGAAATGCTTTCATAGGTCACATTGCTTAACATCTGGTGCAAGGCATGGCCAAATTCATGAAACAGCGTGCGTGCGTCGTCATAAGACAACAACGCCGGATCAGACTTCGCAAAGTTACACACGTTGATCACCACCGGGGCCTGCACTTTTGGGAACTTCGCCTGCGCCCGCATTGCCGAGCACCAGGCCCCCGACCGTTTTGAGCCGCGCGCAAAATAGTCACCGATAAACACAGCCACATGTGCGCCGCCCCGCGTGACTTCCCAAGCCCGGCAATCCTCATGATACAGCGGCACATCCAGCGGTTTGAACTCCAGCCCAAACAACCGGTTCGCACAGTCAAACGACGCCTCGATCATCCGGTCCAACTGCAAATAAGGCTTCAGCACCGCCTCATCCAAATCATGTTCGGCCTTGCGCCGCTTCTCTGCGTAATACCGCCAATCCCAAGCTTCCAGATCGCCGTTCACCCCATCGTCGTGCATCATCTGGGTCAGCACCTCGGCATCGGCATTGGCCTGCGCCTTGGCGGGGTCCCAAACCGACATCAGCAGATCGCGCACCGCCTCTGGCGTTTTGGCCATCTCGGTTTCCAACTTATAGACCGCAAAGTTAGCATAGCCCAAAAGCTGCGCCCGCTCTTGCCGCAACGCCAATATCTCGGCTGCAATACTCCGGTTATCGGTCTCGCCGCAATTGGCCCCCCGCGCCGCCCAAGCGGCAAAGGCCTTGGCCCGCAGATCGCGTCGCGGTGAAAATTGCAAAAACGGCGTGATCAAAGACCGCGAAAGGGTCACAACCGGCCCATCCGCTCCTTTTTCCGCACTCGCAGCTCGGGCCGCAGCAACCACAAATTCCGGCAGCCCCTCCAAATCATCCTCGGTCAGCGCCATAAACCAATCGCGTTCATCCGCCAGCAGGTTCTGGGTGAAATCTGTGCCCAAAACCGCCAAACGCGATTTGATCTCTTTCATCCTCGCATCCGCGACGCCCTCCAGCGCCGCACCCCCGCGCACAAACCCGCGATGGGTCAACATCAACACCCTCTGCTGTTCTTCGGTCAGCGCAAGCGAATCGCGCGCATCCCAAACCGCCGCAATCCGCCCAAACAGCGCCTTGTTGGATGAAATTTCAGCCCCATGCGCCGCCAGCGCCGGCGAAAAGTCCCGCATCAAGGCATCCCGCGCCGGAGTGCTGTCAGCCCCGGCCACCGTATAGAACACCGACAACACCTTATCCAAAGCGGCACCCGCGGCTTCCAGCGCTTCCACCGTATTGGCAAAGTTCGGCGCATCTGTGTTTTCCGCAATCGCAGCAATCTCGGATTTATGCGTCGCCAAAGCCGCGGCAAAGGCCGGCTCAAAATCATCATCAGACACCACATCAAACGGGGCCAATTCAAACGGGGTTGTCCATGCAGACAAAAGCGGGTTGCTCATCGGATTCTCCTTTGCGATGACCCTAGGCTTTCGCAACAAAACCGCAACGCAAGATTATCGGCGCAGTTGCGAAACATTTTAGCGCGTCGAATCGTACAATTCAGCGCCTGAAACGTACAAATTGTACAAATAATCAAAAATAAACCTGGCGCGCTCAACTGCCACAAATCGGGCAACCCTCTCGCCGTTTCAGTGCAATTTTCCGGCTTTCACCATACAGCGCGTCATAGATCAACATCTGCCCGCGCAGGGTTTCGCCCGCCCCGGTCAAAACCTTAATCGCTTCGACCGCCATCATAGACCCAACCACCCCAGGCAAAGGTCCGATCACCCCAGCCATAGCACAGTTTGGGGCCAACTCTGCCGCAGGCGCTTCTGGGAAAACACATTGATAACACGGGGCATTTTGCGCCGGATCAAACACACTCAGCTGGCCTTCCCATTGGGTCAAAGCCCCTGAAATCAAAGGTTTTTTCATACGAACACAGCTTTGGTTGACCAGATATCTGGTTTCAAAATTATCGGTGCCATCCAACACAATATCATAACCCGCAATCAACGCGTCCGCCTCTGCTTCGGTCAGTCGGCGTTCATAGGGTCGTACCACCACAAACGGGTTCTGCGCCTGCATCGCAGCCGCAGCTGATTGCACTTTTGACGTGCCAATTGCCCCATCCTGATGAATCACCTGGCGTTGCAAATTCGAGTTTTCAACCTGATCATCGTCAACAACACCAATGGTGCCCACACCCGCCGCCGCCAAATACAGCAAAGCCGGGGATCCAAGCCCCCCGGCACCCACAACCAACACTTTGGAATCTTTCAATTTTTTCTGACCAACGCCGCCAACCTCGCGCAAAACAATATGCCGCGCATAGCGGTTTAATTCGGTGTCAGAAAACGGCCCGACTTGCTGGTTTTCCACAGGTGCTTTCACGCGATTTTTCATGCGGCGCAGGATTTGCATATAGCCCAGCACAAGCGCCACAATCCCACCAAAGATCAGCCATCCCCGCAGGCTGCCCCCCAGCAAGCGGCGCAATTCATGCCCATCAGGAAAGGCAAATTGCACCCCCAAAACCGCTATATATAGAATAAACAGCATAACATACCGCTGCATCTTGGGGGTTTTCATCACAGCACCCAAACCCCAAATAACCGCCGCAGCCAGAAAAACAGCCAGCATTATGCAACCCCGGTAGAGCCAAAGCCGCCGCCACCGCGTGTGGTTTCGCTCAGCGTCTCTGTCATCACAAACGTCGCCTGCACCACCGGTGCCACAACCATCTGCGCGATCCGCATCCCATGTTCCACCCGAAACGGCTCTGTCCCAGCATTCAAAACAATCACCCCCAAAGGCCCACGATAGTCACTGTCAATTGTGCCCGGACTATTTGGCAAAGTGATGCCGTGCTTTAAGGCCAAGCCAGACCGAGGACGCAATTGCACCTCATATCCTGGCGGGATTTCAACCCGCAACCCTGTGGGAATCAAGGCCCGCTCACCTGCGGCCAAAACAATCCCATCCCTTTGATTTAAAGGAAAATTCGCCCTAATGTCTGCCCCGGCGGCACCAGTGGTTTCATAGGTGGGCAATGCAATTTCACAATCTGCCTCTTCCAACCAGCTCAGCTTAATCGCAACCACGCCAACCTCTTCACTTTTCCAAAAATACTCTCGCCGAAGGCGGTCTACCCAATCACCGATGCGATCCGGTCTGCCAATTGCCGCGCCACATCACCTTTGCTCATTCGCGGCCAATGCTCTGCACCCTCGTCAGAAATCAGCACAACAGCGTTTTCGGCGCCGCCCATAATGCCGGTTTCCGGACTGACGTCATTGGCAACAATCCAATCACATTGCTTGCGCAGCCGTTTGGCCGTGGCGTTGTCGATCACATCATCGGTCTCTGCCGCAAAGCCCACCACCAAATTGGGTCGACCGCTCTCCAACTGAGACACAAAAGCCAGGATGTCCGGGTTCTCAGCAAAACTCAAACTAGGCAATGCACCGGATTTTTTCTTAATCTTACTGTCACTTGCGCCCTCAACACGCCAATCAGCAACTGCGGCCGCAAACACCGCAGCATCCGCCGGAAGCGCTTTTTCAACCGTATCCATCATTTGCTGCGCGGTCTGCACTTCGACGATATGCACCCCCTCTGGGCGCGGCTCGTCTGCTGGCCCGGTAATGAAAACCACATCCGCCCCAAGCTGTGATAATGCCCGCGCGATCGCTGTGCCCTGCGCCCCGGAAGAACGGTTTGCAATATAGCGCACCGGGTCAATTGGTTCGTGGGTTGGGCCAGAGGTCACAATGACACGTCGCCCAATCAGCGGCCCTTCCGCAAGCTGTGCTTCGATGGCGGTTACAATTTCGGCAGGCTCTGACATCCGGCCAAATCCAAACTCACCGCAGGCCATATCGCCTTCGTTTGGACCGACAAAAGCCACACCATCCGCTTTCAACGCTGCGATGTTGCGCTGCGTGGCCGGATTTTCCCACATGCGCACATTCATCGCGGGCGCAACAAGCACCTGCGTATCGGTGGCCAACAACAAAGTAGATGCCAAATCATTTGCCATGCCCTGCACCATTTTGGCCATCAGGTTGCCAGTTGCAGGCGCAACCACAATCAGATCTGCGGATCTCGACAGTTGAATATGCCCCATCTCAGCTTCATCCGTCAGATCAAACAGATCTTGAAAAACACGTTCTTCGGCCAATGCCGACACCGACAAGGGAGTGACAAATTCCTCTGCCGACTTTGTTAACACTGGCGTCACCCAAGCACCGCGTTTGCGCAATTGCCGGATCAATTCCAACGATTTATACGCCGCAATACCGCCGCTGATAATCAGAAGAATGCGTTTATCTTCCAGCATTTGGTCTCTCCGAAGCCGTTTTTAGCCTGACAGTAGGCACTTGCGCTGCCAGACACAAGATAGGCTCAGACGATGGCTTGCTGTATATCCGCCCCAGGCGCGTTCAACCATTGGTGATCCAGTTGATCCGACGGCGAAGGGCAAAGAACCCAGTCTTGTTGCCTTGCCATTCAGTTGCCAAAGCTTGAACGGTTTCAACATCTTGCATTTCAGTTCTTGCGGCGAAACGTGTTAACAACCCATTGGAATATCTCGGATGCAACATGCCCCGCCTTGCCTGCGCTGGTACAATTCACTACGCAGGCCCCTGTCAAGTGGATCAAATAGAGGACCAGATGCTGGCAAAAATCTCTCTTATTCTGGGTGGCGCAGCTTCGGGGAAATCTGCGTTTGCCGAGCAATTGGTGACTGAAACAGGTGCGCCCAAAATCTATTTGGCAACGGCGCAGGCCTTTGACCAAGAAATGCAATACAAAATTAAAGCCCACGTCGCGATGCGGGGCGCAAATTGGACCACAATCGAGGAGCCCCTTGCGCTTTGCCACACGCTGGAACGCTTGTCACAGGATCAGGTTGTCTTGTTGGATTGCGCGACGATGTGGTTGACCAATCACCTATTGGCCGAAAATGATATAGAGAACGAAGTTTCCAAGCTTTTGGCAAGTTTGAATAGATGCAAAGCACGTGTCGTCATTGTTTCAAATGAGGTCGGCATGGGAATAGTGCCTGACAACGCATTGGCTCGGCAATTTCGCGACGCCCAAGGCAGGCTAAACCAAAAACTTGCAAAATCTGCTGACCTGGTGGTTTTTGTCACCGCGGGCTTACCACAAGTCCTGAAAGGCACTTTGCCATGACGCAATTATTTTTGGTGCGCCATGGCCCAACCCATGCAAAAGGCATGGTCGGATGGAGTGACTTACCAGCCGATCTGAATGACCGAGCGGCCCTTGCCCGGCTTGAGGCACATTTGCCAAAAAACGCGTTGATGGTGTCGTCTGACCTCACACGCGCCAAACAAACGGCCTCTGCGATCCAGGGCCACAGGCAACGTCTTCAACATGAACCCGGTCTGCGCGAAATCCATTTTGGCGATTGGGAGCTGCTGAAATTCGATGAAGTCGAAGATCAGGAGCTTATTCGAGCCTATTGGGATCAACCCGGCGACATCCGCCCGCCAAATGGCGAAAGTTGGAACCAGGTTTGTTCGCGTGTGGATACCACTGTTGATCGGCTGCTTGCGACTTACCCGAAAGAAAATCTAATTATCGTCGCCCACTTCGGCATGATTTTAACACAAATTCAGCGCGCAACAGGGCTTTCTGCATTTGATACGTTTTCAAATCGTATCAATAATCTATCGCTGACCACGCTGACATATCGCAATGCAATTTGGGGCGTCGAGGCCATCAATCACAATCCGTGATATAGACGCGCACAATCTTTGGCTTTCTTGACCTGCTGCAACTGCATTAGCCTTGGGCCATGACATATGATCTTATTCTGGGCGACTATGCCTATTCTTCGTGGTCACTGCGTGGGTGGCTGTTATTTGAAAAGTTTGGAATTTCCGCAAAAAAGCAGCTTTTGGACTTCAAAAGTAAAATGTCCGTTGCTGAGCAAATGCCAGAATTCGCGCCGGCCAAAACCGTACCAACCATGCGGACGCCCGATGGTGTGGTCATTGGCGAAAGCCTTGCAATGGCAGAGGAACTTGCGAGCCGGCATCCAGATGCGGGCATTTGGCCTGACGTGCCAAGGGCCCGTGCAATTGCCCGCAGTTTAGCAAGCGAAATGCATGCTGGATTTATGGCTTTGCGCAGCGAATGCCCGATGAATTTGCGGCTGGCCTATAAAGATACAAATCCAAATGATGCGGTTTTGTCCGACATTGCGCGGCTTGAAACCATTTGGACCTGGGCAAAGACTGAATCAAACGAACCCGGACCCTGGATTTGTGGCAGCTATTCAGCGGCTGACGCCTTTTTTGCACCGGTCGCGGCACGTTTGGCGGGATATGACTTACCCTTAGGTCCGGCTGCGCGGCACTATGTCATGACCCATCTTTCAGACCCGGCCTTTCGTCGCTGGCGTGCGATGGGACTAGTGCATGGGGCACATCTGCACCGATACGACAAACCCTTTGACACGCGGGCATGGCCTGGTCCGGCCCCGTTGTCTGCAAAGGTATCCAATGCAAAGCCCGAAAACCCAATTTGCCCTTATAGCGGCAAACCCAGCACACATATGTTGGAATTAGAGGGTCGCGTTTTTGGGTTCTGCAACGCCTTTTGTCGCGATAAAACACAGGTTGACCCAGAGGCTTGGCCTGCCTTTATGGCGCTCATAGATTAAGTTTGACGACACCATATTAACCCTCAAGTAACCATGACGACCTTAATCTTAAGACTTTAGGGGGGCGTCATGGTTGCACGCGCGTACACAGTGGCGTTTCACGGGGTCGAGGCGCATCAAGTTGAAGTGCAATGCGCCGTTGCCCCAGGATTGCCCGCGTTTTCCATCGTTGGCCTGCCCGACAAAGCGGTTTCAGAAGCGCGGGATAGGGTGCGCTCTGCTTTGACTTCGCTTGCAATTGCCCTGCCGTCCAAACGCATCACCATCAATTTGTCGCCCGCAGATTTGCCCAAAGAGGGCAGCCATTTTGACCTTCCCATTGCGTTTGCATTGCTGACTGCGCTGGACATCATTCCCAAAGATGCTGCTGAAACTGTCGTGTCTTTAGGCGAATTGTCTTTGGATGGCTCTTTGGTGCCTGTGACCGGTGCTTTGCCCGCCGCGATGAGCGCCGCGCGCGAAGATCGCAGCCTGCTGTGTCCCCAGGAATCAGGGCCAGAGGCCGCATGGGTTGGGGCCGCACAGGTGATCGGAGCCCGGTCACTGGCAGACGTCATTCGACATTTCACTGGGCAAAATCCGCTGTCTCCCTGCCAACCAGGTGAAATTTTTGGCGCGGCAAGCGACAAGGATTTACGGGATGTGAAGGGACAGGAACGGGCAAAACGCGCCCTGGAAATTGCAGCGGCCGGGCGTCACCACTTGATGATGTTGGGTACACCTGGGTCAGGCAAATCTATGTTGGCTGCGCGCCTGCCGACAATTTTACCTGACCTCACTGCCGTTGAGGCGCTTGAAACCAGCACAATTCACTCGATCGCAGGCCTGCTAAAAGAGGGTGGAATATCCCGGCAAAGGCCGTTTCGCGAACCCCATCACACCGCGTCAATGGCGGCCATCGTTGGCGGCGGAAGGCGCGCCTCCCCTGGAGAGATCAGCCTTGCTCATAATGGCGTTTTGTTCATGGATGAATTTCCCGAGTTTACCCGAACCGTTCTGGAAACATTACGCCAGCCCATGGAAACCGGCGAAGTTATGATTGCCCGCGCCAATGCGCATGTGTCTTACCCCTGCCGTTTCATGCTGGTTGCGGCGGCAAACCCTTGTAAATGCGGTTATATGTACGACCCCGGCAAGGCTTGCGCACGTGTGCCGCAATGTGGCGAAGACTATTTAGATCGCATATCCGGCCCGCTTATGGACCGGATGGATTTGCGTATCGAAGTGCCACCAGTTGGGTTTCACGATCTGGATTTGCCCGCAAATGGTGAGACAAGCGCAACCATCGCCAATCGTGTTGCCATGGCCCGCGAAGTACAGAGCAAACGGTTTGCAAGCCATCCGACGGCCAGAGTAAATGCAGATGCCCAAGGTCAAGTTCTGGAGGAAATTGCCCAACCAGATGAGGACGGTCGCAAATTGTTAAACAAAGTGGCTGAAAAGCATAGTTTAACCGCGCGCGGCTATCACCGGGTCTTACGCGTTGCCCGAACCATTGCAGATCTTGAAGGCAGCGCAGGTCTGCGCCGCCATCATATCGCCGAAGCTATCAGTTATCGCCAATCGGGCGGGGTCAGTTGATCAGCGGCACCTTGCTTCGATTGCGTCCCAGACTTTGGCAGCGATATTGACCTCGTCAAATCGTTCGAGTTCCTGGATACCTGTGGGGGATGTCACATTGATCTCGGTCAGATAATCGCCGATCACGTCAATGCCTACAAACACTTGGCCTTTTTCTTTCAGCAACGGGCCGATCGCAGCGCAAATCTCTAGGTCACGTTCTGTCAGGCCGATTTTCTCGGGGCGTCCGCCCACATGCATATTGCTGCGGGTCTCGCCTGCGGCCGGCACGCGGTTGATTGCTCCCACAGGTTCTCCATCAACCAAGATTACCCGCTTATCGCCATTGCTGACATCTGGCAAAAACTTCTGAACAATCAACGGCTCACGGCTAAAGCCAGTAAAAAGCTCGTGCAACGAAGACAGGTTTCGGTCTTGCGCATCAAGTCGGAAAACACCCGCGCCACCGTTACCATAAAGCGGTTTCAGAATCACATCCTGATGTTTGGCTTTAAAAGCTTTGATCGTATCCAAATCGCGTGCGATGGTTGTAGGCGGCGTTAGATCCGGGAAATCCAAAACCAAAAGTTTTTCAGGATAATTTCGTACCCAGAACGGGTCATTCACAACCAAGGCCTGCCCTTTTAAGCGATCAAGCAAATGGGTGGCCGTGATGTAATGCATGTCAAATGGCGGATCTTGCCGCAGCCAAATCACATCAAAATCTGCAAGGTTCACCTTTTCCAGCGGCCCCAGGTCAACGTGATTTCCCTGTTCGCGGCGCACCTGCATGGCGTGCCCGCGCGCAGTGATAACGCCTTCTTCATAGGCCAATTGGTCAGGTGAGTAATAAAACAACTCGTGTCCACGCGCCTGCGCCTCTTCGGCAAGGCGGAATGAGCTGTCAGCATTGATATCGACCGATTCAATCGGATCCATCTGAAAGGCGATTTTCATGAGCGTCCCTCTTAGTGTCTGCCCACTACATGGCGCAGCACCCGCCGCCTTGCAATGGCGCATCACCCGAAGATTAACGCGTTCTCAAGAATTTGTGTTTGTCCCTGGCTGTCAACCAGCGCCACGTCAAAGCGCATATCAGTCAATTGCCCCAAGGGTTCATTTGACACAAAAACCGTCGCCGCAGACATAATCCGCTGCATCTGTGCGTGGCTGAGACTTTGGCCTGCCCGCAGCCAATTCTTGCTTTATTTAACTTCGACAAAAACGCAAATATCGCCATCCCGAAAAATCAAATCAATTTCTGCCCCGCCACCACGCCACCGACGCGCCGCAAGAACATGCCCGCTCTGCTCATATAATTTCTGAACCTGTATTTCCGCGGATTCACCGGCCAAATATGCAGCTTTGCCGCGCCTTTGCTTTGCGCTTTCCGCAGTAGCGCCCATAGTCACACACCCCTTTTGTGCCAATAAACCTCAGGTGTTTTTCATGCTAAGCGCCAAAGAATAAATTTTCCGTTTATTCACGCCATATGCTTGGGCGATCACCTCAGAGGCATCGCGAACCGTCATGGTTTCAAGCGCTTTTTGCAGGGCCTGTTCAATATCGGCATCCCCGACATCCTCGGCCCCAGCACGATCAATCAGCACAACAATTTCGCCCTTAACTGTGCGTTCTGAAAACAAGGTTGCCAGTTCCGTAAGGCTGCCACGCTGCACCTCTTCAAATTTTTTTGTCAATTCACGGCACACCACGGCTTGGCGTGTTTCTCCAAGCACCTTAGCGGCATCTTTCAGCATCTCTACCAAGCGTTTTGGGCTTTCATAAAACACCAATGTGCCTGGCACTGCGCTAACGGCTTCTAGCCCATTGCGACGGGCATTTCTGGCATTTGGCAAAAATCCTGCAAAGAAAAATGCATCCGTTGGCAACCCAGCCAGACTGAGGGCCGTAATAATGGCAGAGGGCCCAGGTGCTGATGTCACCAAATGACCGTCTTCGCTGGCCCCTTTAGAAAGATGATATCCAGGGTCCGCAATCAGAGGCGTCCCTGCTTCGCTGGCATAGGCCACAGACTTCCCCTCTGCCAAATAGCCAAACAGTTTTGCACGGGCCCCTGCCCCAGAATGATCATGATAGGCAATCAACGGGCGCTGCCCCAGTGGAATACCGTGAATTTCCATCAGCCTGCGTAGGGTGCGGGTGTCTTCCGCAGCGACAATGTCCGCGCTTGCCAAGATGTCCAATGCACGCAATGTGATATCTCGTGCGGTGCCAATGGGTGTTGCGACAAAGTATAGGCCTGGCTTCAAAGGCTGGATTTGATAATTCAAAGCTGGACCCTCCGGTCTTGGTGTTTATTATCCGCACGAAATGGGGCTGTGTTCCGCCAAAGTCATTTGACCCAAGTTGGCCCCTGAGTGAGGATTGATTATGTTTGCCGCTTTTAGACCGCGCCGCCCTTTTCTGAAAGGGGCACTTGCCCTGGCATTTGCTACATTCGTTGCCGCTTGCGATCCGGTGGGGCTATCAACTGGCCCCTCGATCAATACGTCAAAACCAGTACCTGTCGCCCTTTTGGTTCCACGAGGTTCTGAAACTTCGGGCGATGCTGTTTTGGCACAAGCCCTTGAAAACGCTGCGCGCTTGGCGATGAGTGACCTGGACGGCGTCGAAATCGATCTGCGAGTTTATGATACAGCGGGGGATGCAGCGACTGCACAAGCAGCGGCCCTAAATGCGGTTGGTGACGGCGCCAAAATTATCCTTGGTCCCGTCCGCAGCGGCACAACCAATGCCGTTGGCGTCGCGTTGTCAGGCAAAGGCGTGAATGTTTTGTCCTTTTCGAACAATGCCTCGATTGCCGGCGGCAATGTTTTTGTGCTTGGGCCAACTTTTCAAAACACAGCTGATCGTCTGATTTCATTTGCCAAGCGCAATGGCAAAAACAGCTTTGTAACGGTGCATGCGCAGAATGTCGCCGGAGATGCCGGGCGCGACGCCATTAACCAAGCGATTGGGCAATCTGGTGCATCAAATGCGGGCAGCGTGCCCTATGAGTTTTCCCAACAAGGCGTCATTTCGGCGGTGACCGAAGTGCGAGACACCGTGCGTCAAAGTGGTGCTGATGCGATCTTTTTAACCTCTGGCACGTCTGATGCCCTCCCCTTATTCTCGCAATTGCTGCCTGAAGCCGGCCTGTCAGGTGACTCGGTTCAATATATCGGATTGCAGCGCTGGGACATCCCAGCCCAGACATTGGCCCTGCCGGGTGTTCAAAATGGATGGTTCGCAATGCCAAATCCTGCTCTGACCGGACAGTTCAGAGATCGCTATTCTGCCGCTTATGGCACAACACCGCACCCAATTGGTGGTTTGGCGTATGATGGTATTGCAGCTATCGGCGCTTTGGTTAAACAAGGCAAAAGCGATGCTTTGACCGCCGCGGCGCTCACTCAGGGTGCAGGCTTTCAAGGTGTAAACGGCATTTTCCGCCTGCGGGTGGACGGCACTAATCAACGCGGTCTGGCAGTAGCCACGATTCGCGAAAAACAGGTGGTTATCATTGACCCAGCTCCAAGAAGTTTTGGCGGCGCAGGCTTCTGATCCTGCGACTATTCTCCCGGCCCCTCCGGAAAACCTGATATGTGATCCAGATTTGATCATCGACCGCGCCCAATTGGGCGCGGCGGTGCTGCAAGCCTGTGGCGCAATGACCGACCCCAAGGACATTCGCGCCGCAGTCGTCGAACTGTTGCAGCAGGCTCGGAAGTCAGGGAATGAGGCCATAGAAACCCATTTCGAGAAAAAGCCGTTCAATACACGTCCAATGACCCGCGCCTATACTTGGCTAACCGATTGTCTGGTCACCACTACACATTTTGTAGCCACGCAAATCCTGCATCCGCTCTCCAATCCCACAGAGGGCGAAAAAGTCTCACTGTTGGCAGTGGGTGGCTATGGGCGTGGTGAAATGGCCCCGCAATCTGACGTAGATTTGCTCTTTCTCACGCCATACAAAGTCACGGCCTGGGCCGAAAGCGTGATCGAGTCGATGCTGTATATGCTGTGGGACTTACGCCTAAAAGTTGGTCATAGCTCCCGTACTATAAAAGATTGCATTCGACTGGGTGGCGAAGATTTCACTATCCGCACTGCGCTTTTGGAACAAAGGTTCTTAACCGGTTATGCACCTTTGGCTGAGGAACTAACCCAACGACTTGAAGCTGATTTGTTCAAGGGGACGGAACGACAGTTCATCGAAGCAAAACTTGCAGAACGCGATGAACGCCACAAAAAGCAAGGCCAGCGATATGTGGTTGAACCCAATGTCAAAGAGGGCAAGGGCGGATTGCGCGATTTGCAGTCGCTGTTTTGGATTGCGAAATACGTTTACCACGTAAACGACGTCTTTGAATTGGTGGACCTTGGACTTTTCGAAGAAGAAGAGTTCAAACTATTTGAACACGCAGAGAATTTCCTTTGGGCAACAAGGGCGCATCTGCATTTGATCAATAAACGCCCGATGGAGCAGCTGACCTTTGATATGCAGGTCATGGTTGCCGAGCGTATGCAATACAAAGACAAGGGTGGGCGCAGGGCCGTTGAGCACTTTATGCAAGACTATTTTCGGCATGCCACTGCAGTCGGAGATTTGACACGCATTTTGCTGACGAAGCTCGAAAGCACCCATACTAAGGACGCTCCGCTGCTAGAGCGCATCTTCCGTCGCAGACCGCGCCTAAAACCTGCCTATGAAGTTATTCACAATCGTATAGCCATCAAAAACGCTGACGACTTTTTAACCGACAAACTCAATCTGCTACGCCTGTTTGAAGAAGCTTTGCGTACAGGATTGCTTATTCACCCCGATGCCATGCGTCTGGTGACGGCCAATCTTCATCTGATTGACGATCAAATGCGCACAAACAAGGAAGCGCAGCGGATTTTCCTGGATACATTGCTGAAACACGGCAACCCTGAGCGCGCGCTGCGACGCATGAATGAATTGGGGGCCTTGGCGGCATTCATCCCGGAATTTGAAACCATTGTCGCGATGATGCAATTCAATATGTATCATTCCTATACGGTTGACGAACATACAATTCAGGTGATTTCCACCTTCGCGCAGATCGAACGAGAGGAATTGATCGAAGAACTGCCTTTGTCTTCTGACATCTTAAGATCGGGCATCAACCGTAAGGTCCTGATGGTCGCGTTGCTGCTGCATGATATTGGCAAGGGCCGCCACATCGATCATTCGATTCTTGGGGCGCAATTGGCCAAGAAAATAGCGCCGCGTCTGGGGCTGAACAAAAGTGAATGTGAAACTGTTGAATGGCTGGTCAGATATCATCTGCTCATGTCTGACGTCGCTCAGAAAAGGGATCTTTCCGATCTGCGCACCATTCGTAATTTCGCGAAGGCCGTTAGAAACGTCGATCGATTGAAGCTTCTGACGGTCCTGACGGTCTGCGACATACGCGGTGTGGGGCCTGATGTTTGGAACAATTGGAAAGCAACCCTGCTGCGTAATCTTTATGAGCTGACACGGGCCGAACTTAAAAATGGTATGGAAAAGCCCACGCGGCGTACGCGCAGCACAGAAGCACGCAAATTGCTTAAGGCGGCGTTATCAGACTGGGACGCCAAACGACTTAAGACTGAAATCACGCGACATTATGATCCGTATTGGCAAGGTCTATCTACGGAGACACATGTCGTGTTTGCCGGGATGCTCAAAGACCTAAGCCACGACGAAATTCGCATTGATTTGCAACCCGACAATGATCGCGACGCGACGCGAGCCTGCTTTGCTATCGAAGATCATCCAGGCATTTTCTCTCGTCTAACCGGGGCGCTGGCCTTGGTTGGGGCCAATATCGTTGACGCGCGGACTTTTACTTCGAAAGATGGCTATGCAACTGCCGTGTTCTGGATCCAGGACGCAGAAGGCAGCCCATATGAAAAGCGCCGGCTGAACCGTCTGTCTCAGATGATTCACAAAACGTTGCGTGGCGAAGTTGTTGCCTCTGAAGCCATCAAATCACGCGACGTGATCAAAAAGAGGGAAAGAGCGTTTAAAGTCCCAACCACAATCACTTTTGATAACGATGGATCTGAAATTTATACCATCATCGAAGTGGACACACGCGACCGTCCGGGATTGCTGTTTGACCTGGCCAAAACAATGGCCGCAAGCAACATCTATATCGCTTCGGCGATGATCGCGACCTACGGCGAGCAGGTTGTCGACACTTTCTATGTCAAAGACATGTTTGGCCTGAAATTTCACTCAGAAGCAAAGCAAAAGACCTTGGAAAAGCGTTTGATCGAAGCGATTAGCACAGGTCACAAAAGGGCTGTTACATGAAGCCGATCCGGCTTCTAAAAGGGTTTATGACGGTTGGGTTCTGGACCTTACTCAGTCGCATTCTAGGCTTTGCCCGCGAAATCTTGATCCTTAGTTTGATTGGCCCCGGGGCTGGTCTTGATGCGTTTGTGGCCGCCTTTCGCCTGCCCAACATGTTTCGTCGGTTTTTTGCGGAGGGCGCGTTTAATGCGGCCTTTGTACCGATGTTTTCAAAAAAACTGGAAGCCGATGAAGGGGCGCAGCAATTTGCCCGCGATGCTTTCAATGGACTCGCTACTGTCGTTTTGGCACTGACCGCGCTGGCTATGATCTTTATGCCGGCATTGGTGTACGTCACAGCCGAAGGGTTTTGGGGCGATGCCCGATTTGACCTGACAGTTGGCTATGGTCGCATCGTTTTTCCTTACATTTTATTTATGTCCTTGGCCGCGCTGTTTTCGGGGATCTTAAATGCCACAGGCCGGTTTGCCGCCGCTGCAGCTGCCCCGGTATTGCTGAATGTCTTTGCAGTCACTGCAATGGTGCTTGGTACCGTTTTGGGCCAAGAGGTCATTCTTTGGTTGCTGTGGGTTATTCCTGCTGCTGGCATCGCACAGTTGACGTTGGTTTGGGTTGCCGCACATCAAGCTGGAATATCTATCCTTCCAGGACGCCCAAAATGGTCACCGGACATGTCGCGCATGGTCAGAGTCGCGGTGCCCGCAGCTTTGGCCTCGGGCGTTATGCAAATCAATTTGGTGGTCGGCCAATTGGTTGCGTCTCGATCAGAAGGGGCGATCAGTTGGTTATTTGCGGCGGACAGATTGTACCAATTGCCGCTGGGTGTTGTTGGCATTGCTGTTGGCATTGTGCTGCTGCCCGACCTGTCGCGACGCCTAAAAAGCGGCGATGATTTGGGCGCACGCGAAGCGTTTTCCCGTGCAGGGGAATTTGCTTTGGCCCTAACGATTCCCTGTGCAATCGCATTTGTGGTGATCCCATTGCCACTGGTTTCAGTCATGTATGAACGCGGGGCAACAACCGCATCGGACTCGATGGCAATCGCCACGGCCGTAGCAATTTATGGGTTGGGTCTGCCGGCCTTTATTTTGCAAAAACTGATACAACCATTGTTCTTTGCGCGCGAGGACACAAAAAGCCCGTTTCGCTATGCCTTGGTGGCTATGCTGGTCAATGCGGTGCTGGCCTTTGGTCTTTATCCGACCTTTGGGTGGCTTGCGCCCGCAATCGCCACAAGCGTTGCAGGTTGGGCAATGGTGGTACTATTGGCAGTTGGAGCGCGGAAATTCGGAACCGTTGCCCAATTTGACGCCCGCTTTCGATCCAGGTTTTGGCGCATTTGCCTGGCCAGTCTGGTCATGGGCGGTGTGCTAGTTATAGTCGCGAATTTGATGGAAACAGCATTGAGCACAGCGAGCTGGCGTTATCTTGCCCTAACCGCCCTAATCGCAATCGGCAGCTGCACCTATTTCATGTCTGGTCAGCTATTGGGTGCCTTCAATCTAAAAGACCTTAAGCGCGGTCGCAGTTAACGGCTGACCGCGCTTTTGCGCCTGCTTATTTCCCCCAATCAATCATGCCGGATCATTTCACGGATCCGAGCCCATCCGCCAGGCACAAAGACAAATGACAACAAAAACCCGGTCACAAACCCGGCTAGGTCTGCAACCCAGTCACCATTGCCGCCAAATAAGGCCCCAAACACGAGTTGGATCCCTAACAACAAGCCAATCAGTGAAAATGCCCGAGTTTGGTTCTCTCCCACTGCGCGCAATTTCACCCACATCAAAAATGTAAACGCCCCGATCAGCCCATAAGCACCTGGAAAAGCCCCAATCAGCGCGCCTGGGTCAGGCCAAGCCAGCGCAAAGGCCAGTGCACCGATCGTCCCCGACCCCAAGAAAACGATCAAAGTGGCAATGGGATGAAATACTTCACCCACCATTTTCCCCAGCGCCAGCACAATTGCCGAGGCAAACAAGGCATGGGTAAAGCCACCGTGCAGAAATAGGTAGCTGACAAAACGCATCACATGCTCTGCCGGCCATTGGCCCGTTCGCCACATCCATTTCAGAATATCTGGAGAAAAACTGTATTGCTGAAATCCTTCAAGCCGCCAGCCAACAGCGGTGCGATCCCCAACAAATCCAGACGCCCCGGCATAAAACACGATCTCTACCCCGATAATCAGCAAGGCCACGGCCGCGACAACCGGAGGGATCGCGTTAAAAGGGCTGTTGTTATTGTTTTGGTTCATCTAGGCGCTCCTTGACGGCGTTTGTCGCCATGGGTAAGCCAATCGAACAATTAATTCCAGACGGAGTATCCGATATGAACGAGGCGGTCCAAACGTCCTCTGACTTCACCCCACGTGTTTTTTCCGGCATCCAGCCTTCTGGCGGCCTGACACTGGGAAATTATCTCGGCGCGATGAAGCGGTTTGTTCAAACCCAAGACACGGGTGTGCAGTCGATCTATTGCATGGTTGATCTGCATGCGATCACCGTCTGGCAAGACCCCCAAAAGCTGCGGAATGCTACGCGTGAACTTTGTGCAGGATATATTGCCTCTGGGCTGGACCCCAAAAAATCTATCCTTTTCAACCAATCACAAGTTCCAGAACATACGCAACTGGGCTGGATCTTTAACTGCGTCGCCCGCATGGGCTGGATGCAGCGCATGACCCAGTGGAAAGACAAGGCCGGCAAGAACACACAGAATGCCTCTTTGGGGCTGCTGGCTTACCCTGCCCTAATGGCCGCAGATATCTTATTATATCACGCGACGCATGTGCCTGTGGGTGAAGACCAGAAACAGCACGTCGAACTGACACGCGACATTGCCACAAAATTCAACCACGACTATGGAGTCGATTTCTTCCCGATCTCAGAGCCAGTGATCGAGGGTGCCGCAACACGGGTCATGTCATTGCGCGACGGGTCAAAAAAGATGTCAAAATCTGATCCATCAGATGCCTCGCGCATCAATATGACGGATGATGCAGACACAATCGCCAAGAAAATCCGCAAAGCAAAGACCGACGCAGACGCCTTGCCGTCTGAAAGCAAAGGTCTTGAAGATCGCCCCGAAGCCCGCAATCTGGTGAATATCTTTGCAGCGCTCAACGATCAAAGCATTGATCAGGTGTTGGCAGATGTTGGCGGTAAACAGTTTTCTGAATTCAAGCCGATGTTGGCTGAATTGGCGGTGGAAAAACTGTCTCCTATATCCGGTGAAATGGCACGCCTTATGCAGGACCCAAGCGAAATTGACAAAATTCTGGCGGGTGGCGCAATGCGTGCACGCGAAATTGCCACACCAATTCTGCAAGAAACCTATCGCATCGTTGGCATGGTTGGATAATTCCAACCCTGGCTAAGAATACGACTAAAGAGCGCTGACTTTTGCAGCGCTCTTTTTCATGACCTGGGACAAAGACAATACCTCAGTACGGAAATCCTGCCGAAGCCCGTTAGACGGGCGCTGACTAGGATGAAGCGTTGCTATTTTCCTAAAGATCGCATTCGATTATGCGCTGTATTCGAACAAGTTGTCGCAACTTAGGCCTATGGGGCATCAGCCATTGCTCTCTATTCTTGCTTAGGCCATGATGCAAAAAAATGGAGGGCAATTCATGCGTAAATTTCTTGTTGTGCTAGATGACAGCCGCGAATGTTTGAATGCCATGCGCTTTGCCGCAATGCGCGCCGCGAATACAAATGGTGGCGTCGAAATTCTTTCGGTCATCCCCCCGGACGAGTTCAACCACTGGATTGGCGTTGGCGACATCATGCGTCAAGAGGCGCGCGAACGCATTGAAGTGCATTTTGAAGTCTTTGCCAAATGGATGCGCGACAAACAAAATGTCGACCCTGAACTGGTTATCCGCGAAGGTGAGCCTGTTATTGAAATTCTGGCCCAAGTTCAGGATGACCCTGAAGTGGGTGTTTTGGTTTTGGGTGCAGGCGTCGGTAAAGGCGGGCCCGGCCCGTTGGTGACACAGCTGTCAAAGAACTCTGGCTCATTGCCCGTGCCTATGACAATTGTACCTGGGGATCTGTCCAAAGAACGCTTGGAAGCCATCACCTAGTTAAAAATATTCGCGAGATGCCTAAATGGGCCTCTCGCTTCTCTGCAGAGCCAAAGCAGCAAACCAAGTTGTTAGATCAGTTTAGAACGGTTCCAAACCTTGACACTGCCTGCCACGCCACGCATATCAATGGCACACACGAAAGGCGCGCCGATGTTCATTCAAACTGAATCAACTCCGAACCCAGCAACATTGAAATTCCTCCCTGGCCAGACAGTCCTAGAGGTTGGCACAGCGGATTTCCCAAATTCAGATAGTGCAACGGCATCCCCGCTGGCACAGCGCGCATTTGCTGTGAATGGTGTGGCTGGTGTTTTTCTGGGCCATGACTTTGTGACCGTGACCAAAGCAGAAGCGGTTGAGTGGGATCACATCAAACCCGCAATCCTTGGCGCGATCATGGAGCACTTTCAATCTGGCCAACCCGTTTTGGCCAAAGAAGGTACAGCGCCGTCCGGGCACGCTGTGCACGAAGGCGAAGACGGTGAAATTGTTGAGCAAATCAAAGAATTGCTCGACACGCGCGTACGCCCGGCTGTTGCACAAGATGGCGGCGATATAACGTTTCACGGATTTGATCGTGGCGTTGTCTATTTGCACATGCAAGGGGCCTGCGCTGGCTGCCCGTCATCCACAGTGACACTTAAGATGGGCATCGAGAACTTACTCCGCCACTATATTCCAGAGGTCACAGAGGTGCGCCCTGTTGATCTCTGAGCCTATTATTCTGAGCTTTGACACATCGGCCGCCTATTGCGCGGCCGCTTTGCTGTGTGGCGACGAAATATTGCAAAGTCAGGTGCTGGAAATGGGACGCGGTCAAGCAGAGGCCCTGATGCCAATGCTTGAAGACCTGCTAAAACAGCAAAACCTGGCATGGACGGATCTTAGCGCCATCGGCGTCGGCACAGGCCCTGGAAACTTCACGGGGATCCGAATTTCTGTCTCTGCTGCCCGAGGCCTGGCACTGGCCCTCAATGTCCCGGCGATTGGCGTTTCGACATTTGAAGCGACAGGGTTTGGCCTCGAAGGCACCGTTGTAACCGCCGTTCCTGCACCCCGGGATCAAATCTATATCTCGGACCCAACGCGCGGCCCAAACCCAATTTTGACCAGTGCGCCCTATGCCACCGATCTGCCGATCAAAACGGCGCTTCCGGCAGCGCAACTTGTTGAAAATATTGCACATGTCGCAAAAACGCGTCTGCAATTTCCGCTGCAGCGCCCTGCCCCACTTTATATTCGGGCCGCGGACGCAGCCCCCCCGCGCGACGCACCTCCGAAAATCCTATGAATGCGGCGTTGTTGGCGCAGATCCATAGCGAGGCCTTTACTGATTCTCGTGCATGGACAGAGCAGGAATTTGAGGCGCTTCTGACTTCAGATCTGTGCTTTTTAACTGGCGACTCACAGGGGTTTGCGCTTGGTCGTGTTATTTCTGACGAGGTCGAGCTTCTCACCTTAGCTGTTTCGCCAAAGTATCAGTCTCGTGGTGTCGGACGCCAAATATTAGGCAAATTTCATAGCAAAGCTTTGCATCGAGGCGCAAAAACCGCCTTCTTAGAGGTGGCCAAAACCAATACTCGGGCCATTAATTTATATATTTCAAATAATTACATCCAAGTCGGCACACGAACTGCATACTACTTATTAAGCGACGGGCGCAAAGTAGATGCGCTCATCCTCAGCCGCCCACTATGAAAAATCGCTCTTTAGATTGCTAAACTCTCCCAATTGGTCAAAAAATTGGTTGACCCTCCCCCTTGTCTCCGGCCTATTTTGTACACTGATCTGAATGATCTAGCTTTTTAAGGTTCAGCGCGAGGGATAGACTGGACCAAACAAAACTCGGGAGAGACATAATGACCCTGATGCACAAATTCTTGGGTGCTGCTGCAGCTGCTGCCATCTCTGCAGGATCGGCAATCGCTGACCCAGCCCTAATCTTTGACCTTGCGGCAAATTTGACAAATCTTTTAACGAAGCGGGCTACAACGGTGCCAAACGCTGGGCTGATGAAACAGGTGGCAAATACCTAGAAATCGAACTGCAATCTGAAGCCCAGCGCGAACAAGCGCTGCGCCGTTTTGCTGAAGCTGGTGCAAATCCAATTGTAACCATGGGTTTTGCCATGACTACGCCAATCGAAGAGGTTGCGCCGGACTATCCAGAGACAAAGTTCGTGAACATCGACGGCTGGGCCAACCTACCAAATGTTTTAACCATCAGCTTTGCAGAGCACGAAGGCTCTTATCTGGCGGGCGTGATGGCGGCCGAAGCTTCTGAATCAGGCACCGTTGGCTTTATCGGCGGTATGGATATCCCCCTGATCCGGAAATTCGCCTGCGGCTATGCACAGGGTGTTAAATCTGTGAATCCAGACGCCAAGATTATCGCAAACATGACAGGGACAACACCTGCTGCATGGAATGACCCGGTAAAGGGTGGTGAACTTACCAAGGCGCAAATCTCTGACGGTGCCGATGTTATTTTCGCAGCGGCTGGCGGTACTGGCGTTGGCGTTTTGCAGGTCGCAGCAGACGAGGGCATTCTGTCCATCGGTGTTGATAGCAACCAAAACCATTTGCATCCAGGAAAAGTCCTGACGTCTATGCTTAAGCGCGTGGATGTTGCGGTTTATAATGTTCTGAAATCTGGTGCAGATACTGAAACCGGATTTTTGAACCTAGATCTGGCTGCCGAAGGCGTGGGCGTCGCATTTGACGACAACAACGCTTCTCTTGTGACAGACGCGATGACCTCATCCGTTGAAATGGCAACAGCCAAGATTGTCTCTGGAGAAGTCAGCGTCGAAGACTACTCTGCTGCAGAGTCTTGCTCGGTTCTGGACTTCTGATCTTTAAATGAGCACTCCAACCAATACGGGGCGGCCAGATATGGCCGCCCTACCCGCCGACACCCCCCCGGCCTTAGAGCTGAAGGGAATTTCCAAAGCCTTTGGTCCGGTTCAAGCCAACAAAGATATTTCGATTTCGGTGCAACCAGGCACCATTCACGGCATTATCGGTGAAAACGGTGCCGGAAAATCGACATTGATGTCGATCCTTTATGGCTTTTACAAAGCCGACGCGGGCGAAATATTCATATCCGGCCAACGAATGAATATTCCAGACAGTCAAGCCGCGATTGCTGCAGGCATTGGCATGGTGTTTCAGCACTTTAAACTGGTCGAAAATTTTACTGTTTTAGAAAACATCATCCTTGGGGCCGAAGATGGCGCAATGCTGCGCCCGTCGTTGGCCAAAGCACGCAAACAGTTAACTTTGCTTGCCGCTGATTACGAATTGAATGTTGATCCAGACGAGGTCATCGAAAACTTAAGCGTTGGCCATCAGCAACGTGTCGAGATCTTAAAAGCGCTGTATCGTGGTGCTGATATATTGATTTTGGACGAGCCCACGGGTGTTTTAACTCCCGCAGAGGCTGACCAATTGTTCCGTATTCTGGACCGCCTGCGCGCCGAAGGTAAAACCATTATCCTGATCACACACAAACTGCGTGAAATCATGGAATACACTGACACGGTAAGTGTGATGCGTCGCGGCGAAATGACTGCAACGGTCAAAACCAATGAAACAAACCCTGCGCATTTGGCCGAACTTATGGTTGGCCGCAAAGTTTTGCTGCAGGTCGAGAAAAAACCCGCTAGCCCCACCGACACCGTGCTTGAAGTCAAAGATCTTCGCGTGGTGGACGAACAGGGTGTTGAGCGGGTCAAAGGCATTAACCTGAATGTACGTGCCGGTGAAATTCTTGGTATTGCCGGCGTCGCTGGTAATGGGCAATCTGAATTGCTGGAAGTTCTAGGTGGCTTTGCGAACGCCACAGGCACCGTAAAGATCAAGGGCCAAGAATTGCCGTTACGCGGACATGGCGCTGATGGGCAGGCGCGCCGCCATGCGGGCATTGCCCATGTTCCCGAAGATCGCCAGCGTGAAGGCCTGATCATGGATTTCAGCGCCTGGGAAAATTCGGTGTTTGGCTATCACCATGACGCCGAATATCAATCCGGTCTCTTTATGGACAACAAAGGTATCCTCGCCAAAGCAGATGCCCAGATGCAACGCTTTGACGTAAGGCCACCTGATCCGCATCTTGCGGCCAAGAATTTTTCTGGCGGCAATCAGCAGAAAATTGTGCTGGCCCGCGAAATCGAACGCAACCCAGATCTTTTGTTGGTCGGACAACCCACGCGTGGCGTGGATATTGGAGCTATCGAATTCATACACCAGCAGATCATCAGCCTTCGCGATCAGGGTAAGGCTATATTGCTGGTCAGTGTCGAGCTAGATGAAATCCTGTCGCTTTCTGACCGTGTTGCTGTGATGTTTGACGGTCACATTATGGGCGAGCGGATCGCGGCGGACACAGATGAAAAAGAACTTGGCTTGCTTATGGCGGGTGTGACCGAGGAGACTGCCCAATGAACCGGATGCCATTATGGGCCGACGCAATCCTTGTACCAATGTGCAGTCTTTTACTGGCGGCTTTTTTCTCGGCGCTGGTCATCTTAGGGATTGGTGAAAATCCAATCGAAGCTTTCCAACTTATGGTCGATGGTGCGCTGAAACGCAGTGCTGGTTGGGGTTATACGTTGTATTACACCACCAATTATATCTTTACAGGCCTCGCTGTTGCTGTGGCGTTTCACGCCCGGTTGTTCAATATCGGTGGTGAAGGCCAGGCCATGCTTGGTGGCGTCGGTGTCGCGCTGATCTGCCTTTATATCCCATGGCCGCATTGGTCACTGGCGATCATAGGTGCTTCGTTTGGCGCAGCGATTTTTGGGGCGGCCTGGGCAGTCATTCCTGCCTATTTGCAGGCAAAGCGAGGCAGCCACATTGTTATCACCACAATCATGTTCAACTATATCGCGTTTTCGCTTTTAGGGTACCTGCTGGTCGAAGTCTTGCGCCCGGCCGGCGCGATGGATCCGGCCTCTGCATCCTTTCCCGAGGCAACCCATCTGCCAAATTTCCATGACATGTTCGCCCCCGAAGGCTCTCGGATGTTCCGTGGAGCCCCCGCAAATGTGACCTTCTTTCTGGCCCTAGCGGCCTGTGTGGTGGTCTGGCTTTTGATATGGCGCACCAAATTGGGCTTTGACATCCGAAGTTTTGGCAAATCAGAAACAGCCGCAAAATACGCTGGAATCTCGCCCCTGCGTATCACAGTCATTGCAATGCTCTTGTCGGGTGCGCTGGCCGGCATGATGTCGGTGAATACCACATTGGGAGAAAGCGAACGCCTGATTTTGAACTCGACCGAAGGTGCCGGCTTTGTTGGTATTGCTGTGGCACTTATGGGGCGAAATCACCCAATTGGCATTTTGCTCGCGGCCTTATTGTTTGGATTTTTGAATCAAGGCGGCGCAGAGCTGGCACTTTGGACAAGCATCCCGCGTGAGTTGATCGTTGTCATTCAGGCACTGGTCATTTTATTCACCGGTGCGCTGGACAACTTAGTGCGAATGCCATTGGAACGTCTATTTTTGTCCTTTGGGAAGAAGAGGAAAGCCTGATGGATTTTTTAACGCTACTTCAGGTTCTCGATAGCTCCGTTCGCTTGGCGATCCCCCTACTGCTTGCCTGCCTTGCTGGGCTCTTCTCAGAACGCGCCGGTATTTTTGACATTGGCCTAGAGGGTAAAATGCTTGCAGCAGCCTTTGCAGCAGCGGCCTTTGCGGCGGTCAGCGGCTCTGTTTGGGTTGGTCTGCTGGCAGGCATTGGCGCTTCGCTGATCTTATCTGCCATCCACGGCGTTGCCTCGATTACATTCCGCGGCAATCAACTGATTTCAGGCGTCGCCATCAACATGCTGGCGGCTGGCGTGACGGTGCTGATCGCGCAGGCCTGGTTTGCTCAGGGTGGGCGCACGCCTTCCCTGGCGGGTGCAGAACGCCTAAATCCAGTGAACCTGCCGTTTGCTGAAATGTTTGAAAATATTCCGCTTTTTGGACCAGCCTACAAAGAGCTGATCTCGGGGCACAATCTCTTGGTCTATGTCGCAATCGTGCTAGTGCCCCTTAGCTGGTGGCTCTTGTATCAAACCCGGTTCGGCTTACGCCTGCGAGCGGTGGGTGAAAACCCCGCCTCCGTTGATACAGCCGGCGTGTCTGTCATACGCCTAAGATTTGCCGCTGTCGCAATCTGTGGCATTCTTTGCGGCGTCGCCGGGGCCTATCTCGCCACCGGCCTGCAAGCTGGATTTATCAAAGATATGACTGCAGGTCGCGGATTTGTCGCGCTTGCTGCACTTATCTTTGCCAAATGGCGCCCGTGGCAATCCCTGTGGGCCTGTCTTCTGTTTGGCTTGCTGCAAGCTTTGTCGGTACGATTCCAAAGCATCGAATTCGGGGGAATCACCATTCCTGGCCAATTGATGGAAGCGCTTCCATATATCCTGACAGTGATCATTCTGGCCGGTTTTGTGGGGCGCGCAATCCCTCCACGTGCCGGTGGCGAGCCCTACGTCAAAGAAAGATAGAGCTAACGCCCAAAAAAGAGCGCAACCTGCCCGCCATATTGACGCAGGCAGGTTGCAATGAGACCATGAGTTCCGCTAATTGAACGCATGCAGATATACCTCCCCATTGCCGAAGTTTCCGTTAACGCATTTCTCCTATTAGGATTGGGCGGCCTTGTTGGCGTTCTTTCCGGCATGTTCGGGGTTGGCGGCGGTTTTTTGATGACACCGCTTTTGTTCTTTATCGGCATTCCACCGGCGGTTGCCGTTGCAACAGAAGCAAACCAAATTGTCGCCTCTTCCTTTTCAGGAGTGTTAGCTCACTTTAAGCGACGAACCGTCGATCTTAAGATGGGCGGTGTGCTTTTAGTCGGCGGCTTGATAGGCGCAGCGATAGGCGTGGTGGTCTTTAATTATCTGAAGTCTCTGGGACAAGTCGATCTTTTGGTCAAACTGTCTTATGTGATCTTCCTCGGGATCATCGGTGGCTTGATGTTCATCGAAAGCCTGAATGCGATCCGGCGTTCAAAAAAGGCAACCGGCCCAATAAAGCGCAAACATCACACCTGGATCCACGGCCTGCCATTCAAAATGCGGTTTCGGGTATCCGGTCTCTATATCTCGGTCATCCCACCAATTATCGTTGGATTGGTTGTGGGTATACTTTCGGCGATCATGGGTGTTGGCGGCGGCTTTATCATGGTGCCAGCCATGATCTATCTGCTTGGCATGCCAACCAAAGTTGTTGTGGGCACATCCCTGTTTCAAATCATTTTTGTAACGGGTTTCACTACACTGCTACACGCGACCACCAACTTTACCGTCGATATGGCTTTGGCGGTGCTCTTGTTGGTTGGCGGCGTCATTGGTGCACAGTTTGGCGCGGTGATCGGAGCCAAACTAAAAGCCGAACAACTGCGCATTTTGCTGGCAATCATGGTGTTGGGTGTCTGTATCAAAATTGCTTTGGAACTGTTGATTATGCCGGGCGAGCTTTACTCGCTTGGCCCGGCAGGAGGTCACTAGATGCTGCGTTATATCCTGCTGCTGATCTGCGTCGCCCTTCCTGTCCACGCAGAAGAAGAAGTTGTACTGGGCCTAAGCCAAAACCGCGTGGCGATCACGGCCAATTTTGACGGCTCAGAAATCCTGGTGTTTGGCGCGGTCAAACGCGAAGAAGCGATCCCAAGTGGGGACCCACTTGGTGTGATTGTCGCGATCTCTGGGCCCAAAGAGCCCATTACGGTACGCCGCAAGGAAAAGAAACTCGGCCTGATCTGGGTAAATACCGACAGCGTCACCATTGATGCTGCACCCAGTTTTTATGCGGTTGCCACCAGCGCCCCGTTTGACAAGATCATCACACCGGCACAGGACGCCAAACACGAAATTTCGATTTTCAACGCAATCCATTCCGCAGGAACGGATGCACATGTTGACGATCCTGCAGCTTTTGCAGAGGCCGTACAGCGTATTCGCGCAAAATCAGGCCTTTATTCTGTGTTGGAAAATACAGTGGATGTTGAGGCTCAGACTTTGTTCCGAACCTCTATTGCGATGCCCGCGAATTTGACTGAAGGCGACTTTTCGACACGAATTTTTCTGACGCGTAACGGCGAAGTCATTGCCCAATACGAAACCGCAATTGATGTCAGTAAAGTTGGCTTAGAGCGCTGGTTGTTCAACTTGTCGCGCCAGAGGCCGCTTGTCTATGGCCTACTATCCCTCTTCATTGCCATCGCAGCCGGTTGGGGCGCTTCGGCATTCTTTAGGTTGGTACGTCAAGGCGCGTAAGACGCACCCTAACTATTGCCTTACATTAGCCGCGGCCAATGTAAGGCATCTTGCTGGCCATGACCGTCATGAATTGCACATTGGCCTCGGCAGGCAGTTCAGCCATGTGCAGCACCAATCGCGCCGCATCTTGTACATCCATCATCGGCAACAATTCCGCTTCGGGATTTTCGGCCAATGCACGTGCATTAAGGTCTTCGACCAATTCCGTACCAGCATTTCCAATGTCGATTTGCCCACAGGCGATATCAAAAGCACGGCCATCCAATGACAAGCTGCGGGTCAGCCCGGTAACGGCATGTTTGCTGGTTGTATAACAAATTGAATTTGCGCGCGGGCTATGGGACGACAAAGAACCATTGTTTATAATCCGCCCACCGCGAGGTTTTTGAGTGCGCATTTGGGCAAAGGCCAATTGCGCCGCAAGGAACATGCCGCGCACGTTGACATTCAACACGTGATCAAAGTCGTCAACGTCAATTTCGTCGATCAAACCTAAAGGGCCAAATACGCCGGCATTGTTAAACAGCGCATCCAATCGGCCGGTCCGAGCGACAAAGCGATCAAATGCTGCCTTCATCGCATTCGCATCGGTCACATCCACAGGCAAAGGCATCGCATTTTTGTTACGATGAGCCATTTCCAACAAACGATCACCGCGGCGTGCAATCAAGCCAACAGTCCATCCTTGCTCAAGGAACACCTCTGCGGTGGCACGACCAATTCCAGAACTTGCGCCAGTGATTATGATGCTTTTCATGTCTGTTCCTCTAGAGTCAACGGCGCAGCAGGCACCTTTAGATCATCCACGCGCAACGGGCTTGTCGGCTTGGATAACCGATTGCGTACAACCCATAGCAGGCGCTCTTGCGCCCGCGTTATAGCCACATAGGCCAGACGTTTCCACAGGGGTTGGCCCGCTTCAACGCGGCCCATACGCGCCGCTGCATATAGATCTGGGGCAAAGACCTGAACATTCTCCCACTGCGAGCCCTGCGCCTTGTGGATGGTCACAGCGGACCCGTGCAGAAATGCGGCGCCCATGCGGGCTGCAAACGGAATAAACGGCTCTTCTTCGTCCGGCAACTCAATCTTAACAATTGAGGCGGCCGACACCTGCGGATCTTCTGCACCAATCACATGCAGCCTTGAAAACCCGGGTTTCCGTCCTGGTCCCAGATACACCACCTGAGCGCCCTTGATCAGGCCACGCGCTTCTAGATCCAGACGTTTTTTCCGATGTTTCAAGGGCAGCTCAATGCCATCGCAAATCAAAGGCTCGCCCGCTAACAAGGCGTCTTCTGGCGCGCCATGCACCCGGCGAAAGGCGTTGATCAATCGAATACGAGTGGCGTTGCGCCAAACCAAAACCGGTGAGCGCGCCATCAGATCCACTTCGACACGCTGCGCCCAAACCACGCGATCATCTTCGCGGGCCTTTTGTTCAACAAGCCGCTCAAAGTCCTCAAAACCCAACTGCGGATCAGCCAAAGCGTGTGCCAGATCAAGGATCGGGTTATCAGCGTCTTGCCGGTGAATACGGCTAAGCTTAAACTTGGCTTTTTCGGGCAGCTTATCAAAAGCCATAGAGCCCGATTGGTTGACCGGGGCCAATTGGGCCGGATCACCAAACACAACCAGAGTAGGAAAGATCTCTTTTAGATCTTCAAATTGCTTGTCATCCAACATCGACGCCTCATCAACAAAGCCGACATCCAATGGCTCGTCGCGGCGTTTCCATCCGGTGATAAAATCAGAACCCCGCAATCCCGCGGCAGCCAAAGCCCCGGGGATAGATTTGTGCAGCTGATAAAAGGCATACGCACGCGCAAGCGCCTCTTCGGTCAATCCTTCGATGTCTGGCTTCTCGCCTTTTTCCGCCAACCATTCTGCAATTTTCTCATACTCCGGATCATAGACTGGGCTGTATAAGATCCGGTGAATGGTTGTGGCAGGCACCCCACGCGTGCGCAAAACACTGGCCGCCTTGTTGGTTGGGGCCAACACCGCCAATGTGCGCCGATCTTTGGTTTTCTTACCTTCGTAGTCGCCCGAGACGATCGCCAGCCCGGCCTCTTCCAACGCTTTCACCAATTCCGCAAGCAGCAAGGTCTTACCCGACCCAGCCTTGCCCATAACTGCAAAAACCGAAGTTTTGCCCGATTGCGGGGGCATCAGCAGGCTGTCGCCCAGATCAATACCTGCACCCCTTAGAATGGTGGCAATCTGATCAAAGGCATCTGCTTGATCATGCGAAAGGGTCAATGCGGTCGATGTCATGGCCGGACCCTACATCCGCCAAAATGAAAGTGCCAGCCTCCGATTAGGTGAATTGCCTACTGTAGCCTTCGCCCTTGGTTTTGCGTGTCACCCTGCTCTCTTTCACGCGCCAAGGCACTTGCAATTTCGGCCACCGCAAGCAGCTGCACATCTTCCAGTTCGTCGGCCAGCGCATGCAGTCCGTTCGCAGACGAAAATGATTTCAAATCGCCCAAGATGTCTAAGATCCAGTCATATTTCATGTTTGCCCTCGAAAATTGGTGTGCGAGTCATCTCATGCTTTCAGCAATCAAAGCTGCTGTTTCCGGGCCAACACCATGCTTTCTGCACAGAAAATGGTCCTTCATTGACTTTCAATATCGGGAACTGGTTTCTCAAACGTAAATCGCCTGCGGGCAGAACACGCAGGCGATCAGCATAGTTGTGCGGAATAGAAAGTGGTTAGCCTTTAACCACTTCTTCCAAGGTGCGCAGACCCTTTTTTGGTGACTGAACCAAAGCCGCCATATTGCCCGGCAGATGCTCGTTGCGCAGCATTTTCATATGCGCCTCTGGAATCTGATCCCATTCAAAGGTTTCGGACAAGAAAGGCTCGATGCGACGCTCAATCATCATCTGATTGGCCGCTGCGGCCTGCTTCAGGTGCGCAAAGTGGCTGCCTTGGATGCGTTTTTGGTGCATCCAGATATAACGCACGTCAAAGGTCAGATTGTAGCCGGTTGTGCCGGCGCAAATGACGATCATCCCGCCTTTTTTACAAACAAAGCTGGAAACTGGGAATGTAGACTCACCCGGGTGTTCAAAGACAATATCGACGTTATTGCCTTTGCCAGTGATGTCCCAAATGGCCTTGCCAAACTTACGCGCGGCTTTGAACCATTCGTTGTATTCTGGTGTATTCACCGTTGGCAACTGGCCCCAGCAATCAAAATCCTTGCGGTTGATAACGCCCTTTGCGCCAAGCCCCATGACAAAGTCACGTTTGCTTTCATCGGAAATAACGCCAATCGCATTCGCACCAGCTGCCTTGATCAATTGGATCGCATAGGTGCCCAAACCGCCAGACGCGCCCCAGACCAACACGTTCATGCCGGGCTTCAGCTCGTGTGGCGCATGGCCAAACAGCATCCGGTACGCGGTTGCCAATGTCAGCGTATAACAGGCGCTTTCTTCCCAAGTTTGGTGCTTGGGGCGGCGCAAGAGCTGCTGCGCCTGCACATTTGTGAACTGAGCAAAGGAACCATCGGGGGTTTCATAGCCCCAGATACGCTGGCTTGGAGAATACATTGGATCGCCACCATTGCATTCTTCATCGTCGCCATCATCTTGGTTGCAGTGAATGACAACTTCGTCGCCCACTTTCCAGTTCTTAACCTTGTCACCAATTGCCCAGACGATGCCAGAGGCGTCAGATCCAGCAATGTGATAATCCGCGTTATGGCCATCAAACGGGCTGATCGGGACACCAAGGCCAGCCCAGACGCCATTATAATTCACGCCAGCCGCCATCACCAGCACAAGCACTTCATGCGCGTCCAGCGTCGGTGTATCGACAACTTCTACTTTAAAGGACTTGTCAGGCTCTCCGTGACGCTCACGACGAATGGCCCAAGCATACATTTGCTTTGGAACATGCCCCATCGGAGGCATTTCACCCAGTTCATAAAGGTCTTTTTGAGGGGCCTCGTAGGTGGCCAAGCTGTTTTCGGTATCAAGCGCCATTTTCGCCTCCTGAAATCAAATTACGCCGCAATGCAGAATCGCGTTCTTTGGCACTGATAAATTCAGCCACGCAATAATGCAAACACATTTTGCCGTATTTGGGTAATTTTATAACCTCGCAAATGCAGAAACGTCGAGCGCTCCCCCGTAAAATCAACCAAATTCTGCGTAATCTATTGTAATTTAACAATAATAAACGAAACACGCAAAAATCATGTCGCCGCACCAGGAAAACCATCCCAACTGTTTCATCTTTGTCCGTGCCTAAAACGAACAAATTTAGCGTATTTTCGCGAATTTTCCGCCAAAACGCCGCGTCGCAGCGAATTGACAAGAACGTAAAATTCCAAGTATCAACACCAAAGCGCAATAATATTTCACGCCATTCTATGAGGCCCGATGATGACAACGCCGCAAAAAGACCGCCCCTGGTTGATCCGCACCTACGCAGGACATTCCACCGCACAAGCGTCAAATGCGTTGTACCGCGCCAATCTGGCAAAAGGACAAACAGGGCTTTCTGTGGCCTTTGATTTGCCGACACAGACAGGATACGACAGCGATCATGTTCTGGCGAATGGCGAGGTCGGCAAAGTTGGCGTGCCCGTGTGTCACCTTGGCGATATGCGTGCGTTGTTCAAGGATATCCCGCTAGAGCAAATGAACACTTCGATGACGATCAACGCCACCGCGCCTTGGTTGCTGTCTTTGTATATTGCCGCAGCCGAAGAACAGGGTGCGGATGTCAGCAAGCTGCAAGGCACTGTGCAAAATGACCTGATCAAAGAATATCTGTCGCGCGGCACTTATATCTGCCCGCCAAAGCCTTCTTTGAAAATGATCGCCGATGTGGCGGAATACTGCTATTCAAACGTGCCCAAATGGAACCCGATGAATGTCTGTTCCTATCACCTGCAAGAAGCTGGCGCGACACCCGAACAGGAACTGGCCTTTGCCTTGGCCACAGCTCAGGCCGTTCTGGACACCCTAAAGCCCCGCGTGCCCGCCGAAGATTTCGGACCAATGGTTGCCCGGATTTCATTCTTTGTGAACGCGGGCATCCGCTTTGTCACCGAAATGTGCAAAATGCGTGCCTTTGTCGAACTGTGGGACGAAATTTGCCAAGAAAGATACGGGGTTACCGAAGCCAAGCACCGGCGCTTTCGCTATGGCGTTCAGGTGAATTCACTGGGCTTAACCGAGCAACAACCCGAAAACAACGTCTATCGTATTCTGATCGAAATGCTGGCTGTCACTCTGTCCAAAAAGGCACGAGCACGCGCTGTTCAATTGCCCGCTTGGAACGAAGCGCTTGGCCTGCCGCGCCCATGGGATCAGCAGTGGTCGATGCGCATGCAGCAAATCATGGCGTTCGAAACCGACCTTTTGGAATATGACGATCTGTTTGACGGCAACCCGGCTGTCGATCGCAAGGTCGCAGACCTTAAAGACGGCGCGCGCCACGAATTGGCAAATCTGGATAGCATGGGCGGTGCCATTGGGGCCATCGACTATATGAAATCCCGACTGGTGGATTCAAACGCTGCGCGCCTCAATCGGATCGAAGCGGGTGAAACCGTGGTTGTGGGTGTGAACAAATACCAACAAGGCGAAGCCTCGCCCTTGATGACCGGTGATGGCGGCATCATGGTTGTTGACCCGGCTATGGAACAAGAACAGATCAACCGCTTGAATGCATGGCGCAGTGCAAGAAATGCGGCAGAGGTCGAGTCAGCTCTGGCAGAATTACGCGCGGCCGCGGCCGCGGGCGAGAACGTCATGCCCGCTTCGATCAAAGCCGCAAAGGCTGGTGTCACAACCGGAGAATGGGCCGCACAAATGCGCAGCGTGCACGGGGAATATCGTGGCCCGACAGGGGTTTCCGCCAATCCGTCCAACCAAACCGAAGGTCTGGATGATCTACGCGACGCGGTGAACATGGTCAGCGACAAACTGGGCCGTCGCCTGAAATTCGTGGTCGGCAAACCCGGGCTCGACGGCCATTCCAATGGGGCCGAACAAATTGCGTTCCGTGCGCGCGACTGCGGCATGGACATCACCTATGACGGCATTCGCCTGACACCAGAAGAAATCGTCGCGACCGCAAAAGACCAAGGCGCACATGTGGTTGGCCTGTCTATTCTGTCTGGCTCCCACGTGCCTTTGGTCGAGGACCTGATGGCGCGTATGAAGCGCGAAGGTCTGGGCGAAACCCCTGTTATTGTTGGCGGAATCATACCTGACGAAGATGCAAAGCGTCTGCGCAAAATGGGTGTTTCCAGAGTCTATACGCCCAAGGATTTTGAGCTGAACACCATCATGCAAGACATTGTGGTTCTGGCGGATCCAAGCGCAACAAAGGCATAGCAACTTGCCTTGCCCGCGCCCACAGGTCAGACTGGGCGCGAAAGAGAATTATGCCACAGATCGCAAAAGACATCCGCGTCACCGGCCGCGTGCAAGGCGTGGCCTATCGCCATTGGACCAGCGCCAGAGCCCGAGCTTTGCATCTGACCGGCTGGGTGAAAAACGACATATCAGGCGCGGTAACAGCCCATCTTGAAGGTGAAAAATCCGATATAGATCAAATGATTACCGATATGTGGTCTGGGCCAGCCGCCGCATCGGTGCGCGATGTGCAATCCACAAATACCGCGCTGACAGGCCACTGCAAATCCTTCGAAATCCTGCATTAGCCGAATTCTGCTTGCACCCAAGGGCCAACAAGCGTTTGATCTTTGCAACAACGATTGTTCAAGGATCAACAAATGACCATTCATATCGGTGCCCAGCCCGGTGACATCGCCGAAACCGTGCTTTTGCCCGGCGATCCCTACCGCGCCAAATGGGCGGCAGAAACATTTTTAGACGATGTAAAATGCATCAACGAAGTGCGCGGCATGTTGGGCTTTACCGGCACCTGGAAAGGCAATCCTGTCACCATACAAGGCTCGGGCATGGGCATGCCAAGCCTGTCAATCTATGTCAATGAGCTGATCAAAGACTACGGCGCTAAGACTTTGATCCGCATAGGGTCTTGCGGTGGCATGCAGAAAAAAATCGCCCTCCGCGACGTGATTCTGGCCATGACTGCAACCACGCTCTCCACACCCTCTCGTGGTATATTCAAGGAAATGAATTTTGCCCCCTGCGCCGACTATGGGTTGCTGCGCGCCGCCGCTGACGCCGCAGAGGCCAAAGGCACCGCCACCCATGTGGGCGGCATCTATTCCAGCGATGTGTTTTATGACGAACGCCCTGATCTGAATGAACAAATGGTGCGCCACGGCATTCTGGGTGTCGAGATGGAAGCCGCAGAACTTTACAACCTTGCAGCGCGGCACAATTGCCGGGCCCTGGCGGTTTTGACGGTGTCGGACCATCTTTTGACGGGCGAAGCCCTGCCCAGTGACCAACGTGAAAAATCTTTTGCCGATATGGTCGAAATTGCGCTGCAAGCTGCCTTTGCCTAAGCGCACGCTGCGTTAATCCCAGATTTGGGCGGCTGCAAGGCGGCCCAATCACCACTATTGTCACAAATAGAGCCTAGATCTGGTGTTGCACAGCCCAGTTTTCCCCAAGGCGCGCTGCGGTAACTTTTGCCGACTTGTACAAATTGTACGTTTCGGGCCGTGAAACGTACGATTCGCCAAACTACCAGCAAAAAATGGTTAATGGTCCGCAGATTTGCGCAAACACAACTTGGGTGGCTTGCCATTTTCAGTGAACCCACTTTGGCCGCAATACGTGCACAAATAGAACCGTTGCCCGTCCTGATCACGGCGCTTGTCCATCCGCCAGCGGCAATAGCGTGTCTTGCGGTTGGAAAAAACCGCCACCAAAACAAACGCCAGGATCAAACCAATCAAAATATGCATAAGCGCGATGTGCCCTATGGCATTGGCAATGTCAACAAATGACAAAGGGCAAGCCACTGGCCTGCCCCTTCACTTTTCTTAAAATACTCCGGGGTGAGGTCGGTATCGACCGAGGGGGCTGGCCCCCTCTCTTGCCCCGCGCGCCCTAGATGGCGCGCTCTGCAATCATCAATTTGATCTCGGCGATCGCCTTGGCCGGGTTCAAACCCTTCGGGCAGGTTTTTGCGCAGTTCATGATGGTGTGGCAGCGATACAGTTTAAACGGATCTTCCAATTCATCCAAACGCTCGCCTGTGGCCTCATCGCGTGAATCAATGATCCAACGATAGGCGTGCAACAGGGCGGCTGGCCCAAGATATTTGTCGCCATTCCACCAGTAGCTTGGGCAAGAGGTCGAGCAAGATGCGCACATCACACATTCATACAGACCATCCAGCTTTTTACGGTCGGCAATCGACTGCTTCCATTCCTTGGCAGGGCGGTTGGTTTTGGTTTCCAGCCAGGGCATAATCGAGGCATGCTGCGCATAGAAATGCGTCAGGTCCGGGATAAGGTCTTTGACCACCGGCATATGCGGCAACGGATAGATTTTGACCACATCTTTGACTTCGTCGATGCCATAGATACAGGCCAAAGTGTTGATGCCGTCGATGTTCATTGCGCAGGAGCCACAAATGCCTTCGCGGCAAGAGCGGCGGAAGGTCAGCGTCGGATCAATCTCATTTTTGATCTTGATCAGCGCGTCCAGAATCATGGGGCCGCAATTGTCCATATCGACAAAATAGGTGTCCACCGAAGGGGTTTTCCCATCGTCGGGGTTCCAGCGATAAATCTTGAACTTGCGCAAGTTCTTTGCGCCAGCTGGCTTGGGCCAGGATTTACCAGTGGTGATCTTGGAATTCTTGGGGAGCGCAAATTCGACCATTCCGTCGTCTCCTTAGTTGCCTGACGCGCAGCACGCGCGTGGGGTGAAGAGAACACCGCAAGAGGCGGTGATGAGAGGTGCAGCGGGGCAAAACATCACTCTGCCACCTCTACGTGATAAGGGAATTGGGCCTGATCCAAATAGGCGACCAACATATCGGCGTCGGCCGGCATCAGCTTTTGCATCAATTCAACCAATTCGGTGTCTTGGGAGGCGGCCAGCAAAACAAGCTGATACGTTGGGTCATTGACCATCGCGCGCCAGCGTTCATCTGTGGCCAGATTATCCGCCTTTTTGACATCTTTTTGAAACGAAGAGCCACCGCCATAGGGCTGCACTTTGCCAAGAGAATTGTCTTTGTGTGGTAGGCCAAGATCCTGAAGAATGCGCGCGCGATAGCGCGGACGCGCAACCCAGCGATCATAGTTGATCGGCAAAAAGTCATTTGACCCGCTATTGGCCGCCAGCTCTAGAAATTCTCGATATTTGTCCAGCGCCACCATCATGACCCGCAGACACACCAGCGTGTCCAGCTCGTCATTGGCCTGGATTTTGCGCAACAGTGACGCGGACCAGTTCATGAAATTGCGATAGAGCACAATGTCACGTTTGATCAGATCCATCGGCACATCACTTGTCAGACCTGTGCCACCTTCATCCGGATCCGGTGGAAAGTCTTCGTAAGACAGCACCAAAAGCGCGTCATCGCCAACACCCGCGGTCACATCGGCAATCTGCGTGCCGCGTTTGATGGGCATGCGTTTGGCATTGACCTCGACCGCGCGCCAACTGTCACAGGCAGGTTGCCCCGTCGCGCAGTTGTTCAGAAAGGTGCTGTTGCCATTGGCGTTGCGCAGCAGCCAGTTGATGATGGCATGATTGCCAGAGCGCCGCATGCCAAACACGCGCAGAACGTCACCCGGCTGAAAGCCGAGGTTCTGTGCAAGTGTGGTGTGCGCGGTGTCTGTCATAATTGCGTCGCTGTCCCTTCAGACCTCAAGGCCGGTTGCGCCGCCCGAAAGCGGCGCTTCGCCCTTAGAACGTCCGCGCTTTTGGCGCGATTTTCTTAAGGTTGATGCCGCCTTCGGCCTCTGTGGTCAGCGGATCTTTGACAACCGGGCGGTATGTCAGATCAACTTTGTTGCCCTCGACACGCGATACGGTGTGCACACGCCAGTTTTTGTCATCCCGCGTGGCGTAATCTTCGTGGGCATGGGCCCCACGAGATTCTTTACGCGCTTCGGCACCATGGATAGTGGCCAAAGCGTTTGGCATAAGGTTGGCAAGTTCCAGCGTTTCCATCAGGTCAGAGTTCCAGACCAGGCTGCGATCGGTGACCTTTAGGTCATCCATTTTCGCGGCGATCTCTGTCATCTTGGCGACGCCCTCTTTCAAGGTTTTGTCAGTCCGGAACACAGCGGCGTCTGCTTGCATGGTTTTCTGCATCTCCAGACGCAGGTCAGCAGTTGGCACGGCACCGGTTGCGTTGCGCAGGCCGTCGAAACGATCAAAGGCGGCATCAACCGAGGCTTGGTTCAGCACTGGGTTAGCAGCGTCTGCATCAACGGTTTTACCCGCACGGATCGCAGCGGCACGGCCAAAGACCACAAGGTCGATCAACGAATTAGAGCCCAGGCGGTTGGCACCGTGAACCGACGCACAGCCCGCTTCGCCCACTGCCATCAGGCCGGGAACAGTTGCGGTTGGGTCGTCTTTGGTTGGGTTCAGAACCTCACCCCAATAGTTGGTTGGGATACCGCCCATGTTGTAGTGCACCGTTGGCAGAACCGGGATCGGCTCTTTGGTCACGTCAACGCCGGCAAAGATCTTTGCAGATTCCGAAATGCCCGGCAGACGTTCAGCCAGCGCTTCGGCAGGCAGGTGGTTGAGGTTCAGGAAGATATGGTCGCCTTCGGCCCCCACACCACGGCCTTCGCGGATTTCCATTGTCATTGAACGTGACACGTAATCGCGTGGGGCAAGGTCTTTGTACTGAGGCGCATAGCGTTCCATGAAACGCTCGCCTTCAGAGTTGGTCAGATAGCCGCCTTCGCCGCGTGCACCCTCGGTGATCAAGCAGCCAGAGCCGTAGATGCCGGTTGGGTGGAACTGAACGAATTCCATATCTTGCAAAGCCAGACCTGCACGGGCCACCATGCCGCCGCCGTCACCGGTACAGGTGTGGGCAGAGGTTGCAGAGAAATAAGCGCGGCCATAGCCACCGGTTGCCAGAACAACGGTTTTGGCGTTGAAGACATGCATGGTGCCATCGTCAAGCTTCCAGCAGACAACGCCTTGGCATTCGCCTTCTTCGCTCATGATCAGGTCAATCGCGAAGTATTCGATGTAGAATTCCGCGTTGTTTTTCAGAGACTGGCCATAAAGCGTGTGCAAGATCGCGTGACCTGTCCGGTCGGCTGCGGCACATGTCCGCTGAACCGCGGGGCCTTCGCCGAATTCCGTGGTGTGACCACCGAATGGACGCTGGTAGATCTTGCCTTCTTCGGTGCGCGAGAACGGCACACCGTAGTGTTCCAGCTCGTAGACCGCTTTGGGGGCTTCGCGCGCGAGATATTCCATCGCGTCGGTGTCGCCCAGCCAGTCAGAGCCTTTGACAGTGTCATACATGTGCCACTGCCAATTGTCTGGGCCCATGTTGGACAGGGATGCAGCGATGCCGCCCTGTGCCGCAACCGTGTGCGAGCGGGTTGGGAAAACCTTGGTCACGCAAGCGGTGCGCAGGCCTTGTTCTGCCATGCCCAGTGTGGCGCGCAAACCTGCGCCGCCAGCACCAACCACAACAACGTCATATTCGTGCGTTTCGTATTCGTAAGCAGCCATCATGAGCTCCGGGTCTTAAAGGGCGATTTTCAGGACAGCAAAAACACCCGCCGCCATAAGGGCGTAGCTAAGGCAGCTGACCAAGATCAAAGTGATTTTCTGGGCGAGACCGTGAACATAGTCTTCGATCAGAACCTGGGCACCATCATTGAAATGCTTAAAGCCAACGATAAAGGTCAGCAGCGCAATGAGGGCTGGGAATGGGCGGGCATAGTATTCGGTAACCGTGGCATAATCATCGCCCAGCGCAGACCCGAAGGTCAGCATGAAAAGCGGGATCAAGATCAGCAGGGCAACAGCAGAAACTTTCATGGCCCAGAAATGGTGTACGCCCGATTTGGCAGAGCCGAGGCCCGTGGCGCGCTTGCGGTCGGTGAGGTAACGCATGGCTTGCTCCTAAACTCAGACGAAGATGAATGTCAGCAGGGTGAGGATGGGGGCACCAATAAGGCAGGCCCAGCCGAGTTTTTCGGCCTGTTCCATCTCTAGCATCTTGGCATTGTCCCAGATCAGGTGACGCACGCCTGCCAGGGTGTGATACCACATGCCCAAAACCGACAGCCCCATCACCAGATCGCCAAACCAGCTGGTCAAGAAACCATTGGCCACAGCAAAGGCTGATTCCGATGCAGCGGCGGCGAGGAACCACCACACGATCAACAGCGCGGTGATCAACATGGCATTGCCAGTGATCCGCGTCAGGATCGACGTCATAGAAGTGAGCTGCGGTCTATAGACCGTCAGGTGCGGCGAAAGCGGGCGATTGCCCCGGTTCACATCGGCCATTCTGAATCCTTTCAGGTTCCCTTGCTGTCTTTAGTAACAAATATTTCCTTTCTGTCACCGCTCGGATCGGGAAAAATACAGTATTTTTTCAATAAATCGCATGATTTTTGGCGTTTTTTTGGTCCCGGGTTATATTTGTGATCACAGAAATTATTCATGTGATCACATGTTAGCGCCAACCGCGAGTCGCATGGAGGTTCTTTCCCAAATCTGTCGCATTTCAATTCGTTGATTCAAACAGGGTCGAAAATTTGATAAAAAACCTTATTGAGATGCAATAATTTTGTGATCACAAAGTATCTGCCGAGGCATTAATCTTGTGGGGCCAGTTCCACCAAGGCATCGGCAAATTCGCTGCACATAATGATTTCTTGCACTTGTGGGTCGTAAAAGGCGTTGGCCTCACCACAGGGGGTGACACGAATGCCCAGGGTTTGCGGCAATTGAAATTCCGCGTTCAGGGCGTCGATTTCATCTGCGATCAAAGAGGATGTCAGGGCGGCCCCGTCGCTTGCGTGATCGTCCTCACGCAAGTGCAGGGTTTGACCGCCGGACGGGTTTGAGATGTCATCAAGCGCCCCGCCCCAACTGTGGGCAGCTTGATCAAATTCATCCGGGCAATAGGCCGCGCGCTCTTCTGGCAGACCCAGATCCTGGGCCACATCCTCGCGTTCGTCCGGGTTTGCCCCATAGAACAGACACACAAGATTGTAATAGCGCTGGATGTCGGGGCCGTGCACATCCCAAAAGGGAATGTCAGCGGCCAGGGTTTGCTCGGCCTCGCCCAGAAATCCAAAGGCCGTGTCATAGGCCAGTTGCACAGCGGCCTCTTCTTCGTAGAACTCGGACAGAATGAAGACCGAGAGCACATCGGCGGCATCTTCTTCCTGACCAAAGATTGGCAGCTCTAGCAGGTCGATCAACGCATGGCCAAATTCATGATAGAAGATGGCCAGCAGATTGCTTTCCACATAGGCCTGTATGTCTTCTGAAGTGGTGTCAAAAGACAGCTCGGCCTGTGCGGGACAGGCCAGAGCAATTGTTGTTGCGGTCAGAATGGCTTTGATCATGCCACATCAAAGCGGCATTAGGGCCCAGTAATCAAGATCCAGCAGAACGTCGGGCAGATATTTGCCATCGTCGCCTTTCAACTTAAACGGAGCGCCGCCTTTGGTAGCGACCAAGCGCAGGCGGATGGCACCGACGCCGGGGGTGCTGGTTTCGGCTTTGTCCAGAACTTCACTCCAGGCGCGGATGGTGGTGCCAGACACGCAAGGGTTGGCATGGGCGCCACCATTCAAACCGACGATCATCTGCGCATTGGCCAGCCCGTTGAACGACAGAGCACGCGCCATCGAAATCACATGGCCACCATAGATCAGGCGGCTGCCATCTGGGCGGGCGGTGTTGTCAAAGTGCACCTTGGCCGTGTTCTGCCAAAGCCGCGTGGCGATCATATGCTCGGCTTCTTCAATTGTGACGCCATCGACATGGTCGATGGTCTCGCCGATGGCGTAATCGCCCCAACGATGTGGTTCACCCGCAAGGTCAAAATCATAGTTGGTGAAATCAAGGCCGGCAGGAATGGCCAGTTGGTCGGCGGGAATGACTTTGTTCAGATCCGGGATCACAGTTTCAGGGGCTGGGGCATCCAGGTTGCCTTTGCGCACCATGACCCAGCGGACATATTCCATGACCACATCGTTGTTTTGGTTCAAGCCACGGGTGCGCACATAGACCACACCGGACTTGCCATTGGAGTTTTGCTTGACCCCAATGACCTGAGATTCAGAACGCAGGGTGTCGCCCTCATAGACCGGCAATAGCCAGCGGCCCTCGGCATAGCCAAGGTTGGCAACGGCGTTGAGCGACACATCGGGCACGGATTTGCCAAACACAACGTGAAAGGCCGCCAGATCATCCATCGGCGACTTGGCAAGACCAGAGGCCCGCGCGAAGTCATCCGAAGAATAAAGCGCATGACGCGCAGGATAGAGCGCGTGATACAGCGCACGCTCGCCACCGGAAATGGTGCGTGGCACGGCGTGTTTGATCACGTCGCCCACGGTATAATCTTCGAAGAACCGGCCCGGGTTGGTCTTGGCCATCAGTGTGCTCCTAGTTTTGTGTCAGGGGTGTATGTGCCTTCGGCCTCTTTCACCACGGCTTGACCACAGCGCATGATGCCTTTGACGGGGTCAAAGGTCTGCGTTGGGTCGCCGTGCAAATACCAGCCATTGTTCAGGGCTTCGGTGACTTTGTGGCAGAAGGCAGATGTGTCATCTTCGGAAAGAAAACGGTATAATTTCAAAGCATTACCCTCCGAATGGGGTGAGACCAAAGAAGGTGTGGATATACCCAATCACACCAACAAGCAGGATCGAAATCGCAAAGAACATACCGTCTTTGGCGATGCTGCCCTTGGGGTTGGGCGAAAAACTGGGTTCAGCGCGGTTGATCACGATGATTTCAAGCAAAGCCCACAGACCAAGTCCGCCAAAAAGCACAAGCGATGTCAGGTCGCCATTCACCAAGAGGTGAGAAATGACCCACAGCATAAAGCCTGTCAGCATCGGATGGCGCATTTTGTAAAACAACGCGCCTTTTGAGGGACCAGGAGAGGTGAAATAAAGCGCGAAGATCATCAAAGTATTATTGACCGGGGTGGCCCACCCCGCGCGGTCCCAAAGATGGGTGTATTCGCTCATGCGATAGCCGATGACCATCAGGACCACACCGGCCAGAATTGTCAGGGCGACAGGGCCACGGCCCTTGTCCCCCATGGCCGCGCGCCGGTTTGGCGCGAGCCGTTTAAAGAAATGTGCTGCGTACCAAAGCAAAAGGCCAAGGAGTAGAAGGGTCATTTGCGCTCTCCGTTAAATGTTAATCGAGTTAACACTAGCCGGATATTTCGGCAATTGCATCCGCTTTCGCAAGAATTTCGCGGGCAGTCACCACATGCAGGTTCTCAACGATTTTTCCATCGACCACAGCAACACCAGTGCCTGCTTTTTCTGCTTGTTCGAATGCTTCGATTTGGCGGCGCGACAGGTCAATTTCAGCATTGGATGGGGCAAAGGCCAAATTGGTGACGGCGATTTGCGCCGGGTGAATGATGGTTTTGCCATCCATGCCCATGTCGCGGCCCTGCTCACATTCGGCTTGCAGGCCTTCGTCGTCTTTGAAGGCGTTATAAACGCCATCCACGATGATCACACCTTCGGCTTTGGCAGCCAAGAGGCATAGGCCAAGACCTGCTTGCATCGGCAGACGATCTGCCCGGAACCTAGATTGCAGCTCTTTTGCCAGATCGTTGGTGCCCATAACAAAGCCTTGCAAGCTTGGGTGTTCGGCAATTTCGAGCGCTTTCAACATGCCGCGCGCGGTTTCCATCATCGCCCAGATTGGCATATCACCGACGATATCCGCCAGGGCCTGCACGTCCGCTGCGCTGTTTACCTTTGGCAACAATACAGCATCGGCGTTCATATCTTTGACGGCGGCTGCATCTGCGGCCCCCCATTGCGTAGACAGATCGTTGATGCGTACGATTCGCATACGCGGGCCATAATCGCTGGTTGCCAACGCATTTGCGAGGGTTGTGCGCGCGTTCTCTTTTTCGGATGGCGCGACGGCGTCTTCAAGATCGAAGATAATGGCATCAACCGGTAGCGTTTTGGCCTTTTCCAATGCCCGTTCTTTTGAACCGGGGATGTAAAGGACAGAGCGGTATGGACGTGTGCGTTGCGACAAGGGTTTTCTCCCGTAATAATGTTGCGCGTAGTAGTGACATTTTTTACGAAAAAAATTCAAGTGAAATCGCGCCGCACCGCAGAAATACGGGGCGTCAGGACAAAGAACCTGAGCCGCGGGCGCTGCATTAACGCTAAATTTTCTAGTTTCCGGCATGATTTTTGCATCAAGATACAGAGTTCAGCCCAAACGGCACGGGCAAACATGAGCTCGCTTTCGCAGAATGCAAGGCAATTTGGGGATTTGCGTGACACCGCAAGCCACCCCTTGGGCTTTGCCAGAAAGGACCAAAAATGGAGAAATTCACAACCCTCACAACAATGTTGTTTTTGCTGGCGGTCGCTGGCACCCAGGTTAATGCCCAAAACCAACGCGCCTGCGCCCCACGCGAGTCTGTGGTGCAACGTCTGGCGACCGGATATGGCGAAACCCGTCGCTCGATTGGGTTGGGCAATAACAACGCCATGGTAGAAGTCTTTGCCAGCGACGAAAGTGGCAGTTGGACCATCACGGTGACCATGCCCAATGGCGTGACCTGCCTGGTGGCCACCGGACAATCATATGAAGCCCTGGCCGAGACTTTACCACTGCAGGAAAAAGATGCTTAGGCAGATTTGCGCGCCGAACTGCGCCCGCATTACGCGGCTAGGTTAATGCATCCCAAATCAGCTTGGCACCTGTGCAGGCCAAACAAAAATATGTCACCCGGAAAAACACTTGCTCGGGAATAATATTGTGGGCTTTGACGCCTATCCAAACGCCGATCAGAGCGATGGGCGCAAGATAGAGATCTGCAAGCAGAGTTTGATAGGTAAAAATACCAAGCACCGCATAGGGGATGAATTTAAGCGCGTTGATCACCCAAAACACCAATGTCACCGTCGCATGGTAGCGGGTTTTGCCCAGCCCCTGTGGCAAAAGATACATGGCGGCAGGTGGTCCGCCCGCATGGCTGACAAAACTTGTGAAGCCAGAAACCGCCCCCGCCAGAAAACCGGTTTGCCGCGAAAACCGAGCAACAGCGACGGTTTTGCGGGGCCAAACGCGCCACAACACAAAGGCAAGCGAAATCACCCCCAGCAAAAGGCGCAGCATGTCATCATCAATGACGGTAAACAGCGCCGCCCCGACCAAAAGACCCGGCACCGCACCAAGGATCAAGACCTTGGCATGGGCGCTGTCCCATTGCTTCCAGAATGGCCGCAAGGTTCCAACATCCATCAGCATCAAAAGCGGCAACATCAGGCCAACAGCGTCAGAAGGCTTCATCACCAACGCCAGAATCGCAGAGCTGACAAAGGCCACACTGCCGCCGAATCCGCCCTTTGAAATGCCGGCAAACAACACGGCAACCGCTGCAACGATGAATATTTCAGTTTCCATATGGCCCACTAGGTTAGCGCTAAAGTGCTTTGTATGCGCAAGTATACAGGGCACTTCAAGTAAATAACATTGGGGGTATTGCGCCGCGGTGCGGCGCAAAATGCTTGCGTGACGACGCAGATAAGCGTACCCAAACCCCAAATTTCAATCGGACCGGAGACACTTTCTATGGCCAGACCTAAAATCGCCCTTATCGGCGCAGGGAACATCGGCGGCACGCTCGCACACCTCGCAGCTGTCAAAGAACTAGGTGACGTCGTACTTTTTGATATCGCCGATGGCCTGCCTCAGGGCAAGGCACTCGACATCGCAGAATCTGGCCCGTCTGAAGGTTTTGACGCGGCCATGTCTGGCACAAGCGACTATGCTGACATCGCAGGCGCAGACGTTTGCATTGTGACCGCAGGCGTTGCACGTAAACCCGGCATGAGCCGTGATGACCTGTTGGGCATCAACCTGAAAGTTATGAAATCGGTTGGCGAAGGCATTGCAGCCCACGCGCCAAACGCTTTTGTAATCTGCATCACCAACCCGCTGGACGCGATGGTTTGGGCGCTGCGCGAATTCTCTGGCCTGCCACACAACATGGTTTGCGGCATGGCGGGCGTTCTGGATTCTGCACGCTTCCGCCACTTCCTGGCAGAAGAATTCAAAGTTTCCATGCGGGACGTAACCGCGTTTGTTCTGGGCGGCCACGGCGACACAATGGTGCCATCGGTGCGCTACTCGACAGTTGGCGGTATTCCTCTGCCAGATATGGTTGAGATGGGTTGGACCACGCAGGAGAAATTGGACACTATCGTTCAGCGGACCCGTGACGGTGGTGCAGAAATCGTTGGCCTGCTGAAAACAGGCTCTGCGTTCTATGCGCCTGCGACATCTGCCATCGAAATGGCCGAAGCCTTCCTGAAAGACCAAAAACGCGTGCTGCCATGTGCGGCCTATGTTGACGGCGCATTGGGTCTGGACGGCATGTATGTCGGTGTTCCGACCGTGATCGGTGCCGGTGGCGTTGAGCGTGTGATCGACATCAAACTGAACGCCGAAGAGCAAGCGGGCTTTGACAAGTCTGTTGCCGCGGTTCAAGGCCTGGTTGAAGCCTGCCAAGAGATCGACGGTTCGTTGAAGTAAACCTTTGAGGTTTTTGATCGAGGGCGCAAAGAGCAATCTTTGCGCCCATTTTCGTTGCTGACAGGATCTGCGCGTTTGGCGGTATACGTTTGGGCAAACCGCAATTTTTGACAGGCTCAAACATCTTTGAACATTCACTGTCAAAATCACCAATTATATGCTGAAATCGTTTAATTTGGTGCAATTCGCTGCTGAATTGACGTCAAAATTCTACGGAAACTCGGGCCGAATCATGCGGCCACCCAAGGCAAATGCGCAATTTGTGATCACAGAATTTTTTCGTGTGATCACAAATATTAGTAATTTGAGCAATTTTGCTGTTTAACGTAAAAAAGGGCTTAGTTTATTGATTGCTATCAGTCTATACCAATACCAATCGTAGCAATATGGGACAGTTTCATGAACATCCATGAATACCAAGCGAAGGCTTTGCTTCGCTCTTATGGCGCCCCGGTTTCTGAAGGACGTGTCGTTCTGAAGGCCGAAGACGCCAAAACCGCAGCTGGTGAGCTGGACGGCCCGCTTTGGGTTGTGAAAGCGCAGATCCACGCGGGTGGTCGCGGCAAAGGATCTTTCAAAGAAGCTGACGCTGGCGAAAAGGGCGGCGTGCGCCTGACCAAATCTGTGGAAGAAGCCGCAGAAGAGGCCAAAAAGATGCTGGGCCGCACATTGGTCACACATCAAACTGGCCCGGTGGGCAAGCAAGTCAACCGCATTTACATCGAAGCAGGCTCTGGCATCGAGACAGAATTGTATCTGGCTCTGCTGGTGGATCGCGTGACTTCGCGCGTGTCATTTGTTTGCTCGACCGAAGGCGGCATGGACATCGAAGAAGTGGCTGCGTCCACTCCTGAAAAAATCCTGTCTTTCTCTGTTGATCCTGCGACGGGTTATCAGCCGTTCCACGGCCGCCGCGTTGCATTCTCTTTGGGCCTCAAAGGCGCTCAGGTGAAGCAATGTGTGAAACTGATGGGTCAGCTGTACAAAGCCTTTACCGACAAAGACATGGAAATGCTGGAGATCAACCCGCTGATCGTGTCTGACTCGGGTGATCTGAAGGTTCTGGATGCGAAAGTTGGCTTTGACGGCAACGCAATCTATCGCCATGCCGACGTTGCGGATTTGCGCGACGAGAGCGAAGAAGACAGCAAAGAGCTGGAAGCGTCTAAATACGACCTGAACTATATCGCGCTGGACGGCGAGATCGGTTGCATGGTGAACGGCGCGGGTCTGGCGATGGCCACAATGGACATCATCAAACTGTACGGTGCAGAACCTGCGAACTTCTTGGATGTTGGCGGCGGCGCGACCAAAGAAAAGGTTACCGAAGCGTTTAAGATCATCACCTCTGATCCAAACGTCAAAGGCATCTTGGTGAACATTTTTGGTGGCATCATGCGCTGTGATGTGATCGCAGAAGGCGTTGTGGCCGCAGTGAAAGAAGTTGGTCTGCAGGTTCCACTGGTTGTGCGCCTTGAGGGCACCAACGTGGAAGCCGGCAAAGAGATCATCAACACCTCTGGTCTGGACGTCATCGCAGCAGACAACCTGTCTGATGGTGCCGAAAAGATCGTTAAAGCGGTGAAAGGATAATAAGATGGCCATTCTCGTAGACGAAAATACAAAGGTAATCTGTCAGGGCCTGACTGGCTCGCAGGGCACATTCCACTCTGAGCAAGCGATTGCTTATGGCACTAAAATGGTTGGTGGTGTGACACCGGGCAAAGGTGGCATCGAGCATCTGGGCTTGCCGGTGTTCAACTCTGTGCACGAAGCAAAGCATGTGACCGAAGCCAACGCTTCGGTGATCTATGTGCCGCCGCCTTTCGCAGCGGATTCCATTCTGGAAGCCATTGATGCGGAAATGGAACTGATCATTTGTATCACCGAGGGCATTCCTGTGCTGGACATGATGGCCGTGAAACGCGCGCTAGAGAATTCGTCCAGCCGCTTGATCGGGCCTAACTGCCCAGGTGTTATCACGCCTGACGCCTGCAAAATCGGCATCATGCCGGGCCACATCCACAAGCGTGGGTCCGTGGGTGTTGTGTCGCGTTCCGGTACATTGACATATGAAGCGGTTAAGCAAACGGCTGATATCGGTCTGGGCCAGTCCACAGCTGTGGGCATCGGCGGCGACCCGATCAAGGGCACAGAGCACATCGACGTTTTGGACATGTTCCTGGACGATGATGAAACCCAATCCATCATCATGATCGGTGAAATCGGCGGTTCCGCAGAAGAAGAAGCGGCGGAATTCCTGGCAGAGCAAAAGAAGAAAGGCCGTTGGAAACCAACTGCTGGCTTCATTGCTGGCCGTACGGCCCCTCCGGGACGCCGCATGGGTCACGCTGGCGCGATTGTTGCTGGCGGTAAAGGTGGCGCCGAAGACAAGATCGAAGCGATGAAATCTGCGGGTATCGTTGTGGCTGACAGCCCGGCCGGTTTGGGTGAAGCTGTTCTGAAGGCGATCGGCTAATCTTGAGACTTGGAGGGGCCGCAAAATGGCCCCTCTGACCAAGTCCAGCTATTAGGCTGGAGATAAAATTGAAACTTGCGGCTCGGGAGTCCTCCATGACCGACCAATCGTCCAACGACGTTTTTCATGCCTCCAGCTTTATGCAGGGGCATAATGCTGAATATCTTGAACAGCTTTACGCGCGTTATGCGTCTGACCCGAATGCGGTTGATGAGGTCTGGCAAGACTTTTTCAAACAATTGGGTGATGCAGAGCTTGATGTGAAGGCCGAAGCGACGGGTCCAAGTTGGGCGCGTGGTGACTGGCCCCCTGCCCCCAATGATGAGCTGACCGGTGCGTTGACAGGCGAATACCCTGCCCCGGCTGAGGTCAAGGGAGCGGGTGAGAAGATCAAAGCCAAAGCGGCCGAAAAAGGTGTCGAGGTTTCCGACGACTCTATCAAACGCGCTGTGCTGGATTCGATCCGGGCGCTGATGTTGATCCGGGCTTATCGTATTCGGGGCCATCTGGTTGCTGATCTTGACCCATTGGGCATGCGAGACCAGACGCCGCATCCAGAGCTCGACCCAGCCTCTTATGGGTTTGCATCGGCGGACATGGACCGTCCGATCTTTATTGACAATGTATTGGGTTTGCAGATCGCAACCATGCGCCAGATCCTGGACATCGTGCGCCGTACCTATTGCGGTACATTCGCGATGCAATACATGCATATTTCCAACCCAAAAGAAGCGAGCTGGTTGAAAGAGCGCATCGAAGGGTACGACAAAGAGATCACCTTTACCCGCGAAGGGCGTAAGGCGATCTTGAACAAAATGGTTGAGGCCGAGGGCTTTGAGAAGTTCCTGCATGTGAAATACATGGGCACCAAGCGTTTTGGTCTGGATGGCGGCGAAAGTCTGATCCCAGCGATGGAACAGATCATCAAACGCGGCGGCGCGTTGGGTGTTCAGGACATCGTGATTGGCATGCCCCACCGTGGACGTTTGTCGGTTTTGGCCAATGTGATGCGCAAGCCTTACAAAGCGATCTTTAACGAATTTCAGGGTGGATCTTTCAAACCCGAAGACGTCGACGGTTCTGGCGATGTGAAATATCATCTGGGGGCTTCGTCGGATCGTGAATTTGACGGCAACTCGGTGCATTTGTCGCTGACAGCCAACCCTAGCCATTTGGAAGCGGTGAACCCGGTTGTGCTGGGCAAGGTGCGCGCAAAACAAGACCAGTTGAACGACAATGAGCGGACTGCAGTTTTGCCAATTTTGTTGCACGGTGATGCGGCCTTTGCAGGTCAGGGTGTCGTGGCTGAATGTTTTGCGCTGTCTGGTCTGCGCGGGCACAAAACCGGCGGCACCATGCATATTGTTGTGAACAACCAGATTGGTTTCACAACCGCACCGCATTTCTCGCGCTCGTCCCCTTACCCAACCGACAACGCCTTGGTTGTGGAAGCTCCGATTTTCCATGTGAATGGCGACGACCCGGAAGCGGTTGTGCATGCGGCAAAAGTGGCCACAGAATTCCGCCAGAAATTCCACAAGGACGTTGTGCTGGATATCTTCTGTTATCGTCGGTTTGGACATAACGAGGGCGACGAGCCCATGTTCACCAACCCGATGATGTACAAAAAGATCAAAGGGCACAAAACAACCCTGAGCCTGTATACGGAACGTCTGGTCAAAGATGGCCTGATCCCCGAGGGTGAGATCGAAGATATGAAGGCCGCGTTCCAGGCGCATTTGAACGAAGAGTTTGAAGCGGGCAAAGACTATAAGCCCAACAAGGCCGATTGGCTGGATGGAAAGTGGTCGCATCTGGATCGCAAAGACGAAGACTATCAGCGTGGCGAAACTGCCATCAAACGTGACACGTTTGATGAAATCGGCAGATCTTTGTCTGCGGTGCCAGAAGGCTATCCGACCCATAAAACTGTGGGGCGTTTGCTGGAAAACCGTGGCAAGATGTTTGAAAACGGCGAAGGCATTGATTGGGCAACCGGCGAAGCTTTGGCCTTTGGCTCTTTGCTGACCGAAGGCTATCCGGTACGTCTGGCCGGTCAGGATGCAACGCGTGGGACATTCTCGCAGCGCCACTCTGGCATTGTGAACCAAGATACTGAAAAGCGCTATTATCCGCTGAACAACATTCGATCGGGTCAGGCGCAATACGAGGTGATCGATTCAGCCCTGTCAGAATATGCGGTTCTGGGTTTTGAATATGGCTATTCACTGGCGGAACCAAATGCGCTGACCCTATGGGAAGCGCAGTTTGGCGACTTTGCCAATGGTGCCCAGATCATGTTTGACCAATTCATCAGTTCTGGTGAAAGCAAATGGCTGCGGATGTCCGGTTTGACAGTTCTGTTGCCACATGGCTTTGAGGGTCAGGGCCCAGAGCACAGCTCTGCGCGGCTAGAGCGGTTCTTGCAGATGTGTGGCGGTGACAACTGGATTGTCGCCAACTGTACAACGCCTGCAAACTACTTCCATATTCTGCGTCGTCAGCTGCACCGCAGCTTCCGTAAACCGTTGATCATGATGACGCCAAAATCCTTGTTGCGTCACAAATTGGCGGTTTCCAAGACTGAAGAATTCACCGATGGATCAAGTTTCCACCGGGTGCTTTGGGATGATGCACAATACGGCAATAGCGACACGCAGCTTGTCAAAGATGAAAAAATCAAACGCGTCGTGATGTGTTCTGGGAAGGTTTATTATGACCTGCTGGAAGAGCGTGACGCGCGTGGCATTGACGACGTCTATCTGATGCGTGTCGAACAGTTCTATCCATTCCCGGCAATCTCGCTGGTGAAAGAGCTGGAACGCTTTAAAGGTGCCGAGATTGTTTGGTGTCAGGAAGAACCCAAAAACCAGGGGGCTTGGACTTTTATTGAACCAAACATTGAATGGGTTCTGGAACGTATCAAAGCGAAAAACACCCGTCCGATCTATGTGGGCCGCCAGGCCTCTGCCTCACCGGCGACCGGACTTGCAAGCCAACACAAAGCACAACAAACAGCGCTGGTGAATGACGCGCTGACCATTGAAGGGTAATGAAAACAATGACGACTGAAGTACGTGTCCCTACTCTGGGCGAAAGTGTAACCGAGGCCACCGTGGCAACTTGGTTTAAGAAACCTGGCGACGCCGTTGCCACTGACGAAATGCTCTGCGAGCTGGAAACAGACAAGGTGACTGTCGAAGTGCCAGCGCCCGCAGCAGGCACAATGGGCGAAATCGTAGCGGCAGAAGGCGACACCGTTGGGGTTGATGCCCTTTTGGCCACCATTTTGGCAGGCGAGGGCGCAGCACCTGCACCAGCCGCCGCGCCTGCGGCAGCAGCAGAACCGGCCCCTGCGGCAGGTGGTTCGGTTGACATTATGGTACCATCGCTTGGTGAGTCTGTCTCTGAGGCCACGGTGTCAACATGGTTCAAAAAGGTTGGTGACAGCGTCGCGGTTGACGAAATGCTGTGCGAGCTGGAAACAGACAAAGTGTCTGTCGAAGTGCCAGCCACGGCGGCAGGCGTTTTGACAGAAATCATCGCGCCCGAAGGGGCAACCGTTGATGCATCAGCCAAACTGGCGGTTCTGTCCTCTGGTGGCGGTGCAGTTGCTGCGGCCCCTGCGGCGGCAGGTGGCTCGGTTGACGTTATGGTGCCATCGCTTGGTGAATCTGTATCTGAGGCCACGGTGTCTACATGGTTCAAGCAGGTCGGCGACAACGTCGCTGCTGACGAAATGCTGTGCGAGCTGGAAACAGACAAAGTGTCTGTCGAAGTGCCGGCCCCAGCGGCAGGCGTTTTGGCAGAAATCATTGCCCCCGAAGGCGCAACCGTTGATGCTTCAGCCAAACTGGCGGTTCTATCCTCTGGTGGCGGTGCAGTTGCTGCGGCCCCTGCTGCGGCAGCGCCAGCGGCAACCGCAACAGGCAAAGATGTGGAAAACGCGCCATCTGCCAACAAACTGATGGCAGAAAAAGGCCTGACAGCCGCGCAGGTTTCTGGCTCTGGTCGCGATGGTCGCATCATGAAAGAAGACGTGCTGAAAGCAGCGTTAGCCCCTGCTGCGGCCCCTGCGCCTGCGGTTGCTGTAGCGCCTCGCGCGCCGGTTTCAGCCGAAGATGCTTCTCGCGAAGAACGTGTGAAAATGACGCGTCTGCGCCAGACCATCGCGAAACGTCTGAAAGATTCTCAGAACACAGCGGCGATGCTGACCACCTATAACGAGGTCGACATGACCGAAGTTATGGCGCTGCGCAACGAGTACAAAGACCTGTTCCTGAAGAAGCATGGCGTCAAGCTTGGCTTTATGTCTTTCTTCACCAAGGCCTGCGTGCATGCGCTGAAAGAAGTGCCCGAAGTGAACGCTGAAATCGACGGCACTGACATCGTGTACAAAAACTTTGTGCACATGGGAATCGCGGCAGGCACGCCAACTGGCCTGGTTGTTCCGGTGATCCGTGACGCCGATAAAATGGGCTTTGCAGACATCGAAAAAGCCATTGGTGAAAAAGGCGCACGCGCACGTGATGGCAAGCTGTCTATGGCGGAAATGCAAGGCGGGTCTTTCACCATCTCTAACGGTGGGGTCTATGGCTCTTTGATGTCCTCGCCGATCCTGAACCCACCGCAGTCTGGTATCTTGGGCATGCATAAAATCCAGGACCGCCCCATGGCGATCAACGGCCAAGTGGTGATCCGCCCGATGATGTATCTGGCGCTGTCTTATGACCACCGGATTGTGGATGGCAAAGGTGCGGTGACCTTCCTTGTGCGCGTGAAAGAAGCGCTGGAAGACCCACGCCGCCTGCTGATGGATCTGTAAGAGACCGAGGCCCACAGAAATGACAGAAAACAGCAACCCAAATTCTCCAATCTCAAATGACAATATGTCGTTTTGGATTTTTGGATCAGCGACTGTTTCGTTTGTTTCTGTGGGTTTTTTCTATCTTGCTCAGCCAACTGACAGCTTTGCGCTGTTTGGCGTTTTTGCGCTTTGGCTGCTTCCAATCATCGTTGGGTTTGTGTGTGTCGGGGAGGCGAATACTGATCCGATCAAAGTGCCTACTGCAATGAAAGTTGGGTTCTGGGCAATGCTTGGCTTCTTACTTGTGAGTAAGATCTTACATAGCTTTTTTGGAATAAAGGAGGGTAACGAGCTAATTGGAAATTTTCTTTCCGCTTGGAGCAACGAATTGAGATTTGCCATCTCGTTTGGATTACCTCTGCTGCTTTTATGGATGGGCTTACGTGCGCGACGCTTTGACCTCAATGCATAACAATCAACAAAATATCTTGACTAGCCTAACCCTAGGCCAAGGAGAAAAACATGTCCCAATATGACGTCATCATCATCGGTGCAGGCCCTGGCGGCTATGTATCGGCTATTCGCTGCGCCCAGTTGGGCCTGAAAACCGCCATCGTGGAAGGTCGCGAGACCCTCGGCGGCACCTGTCTGAACGTCGGCTGTATCCCCTCAAAGGCGCTGCTGCATGCCACACACATGCTGCACGAGGCAGAGCACAACTTTGCCAATATGGGCCTGAAGGGCAAAACCCAATCGGTCGATTGGAACCAGATGAAATCTTACAAAGATGACGTCGTGGGCCAGAACACCATGGGTGTCGAGTTCTTGATGAAAAAGAACAAGATTGATTGGCTCAAGGGCTATGGCTCTATTCCGGCTGCGGGCAAGGTCACTGTGGGCGACACCACATATGAGACCAAGAACATCGTGATTGCTTCTGGCTCTGTGCCATCATCTTTGCCCGGTGTTGAGGTCGACGAAAAGGTCGTGGTGACCTCGACCGGTGCTTTGAAACTGAACAAAGTGCCGAAGAAAATGGTCGTTATCGGCGCAGGCGTGATTGGTCTAGAACTTGGGTCTGTCTACCAACGGCTTGGCTCTGAGGTGACAGTTGTTGAATATTTGGATGCGGTTTGCCCGGGCATGGACAAAGACGTTCAACGCACGTTCAAACGTATTCTGGAAGAACAGGGCCTGAAATTTGTGATGGGCGCGGCTGTGTCTGGCGTGGAAGCGACCAAGACCAAAGCCAAGGTCAAATATGCCTTGAAAAAAGCCCCGGATGCCGAAGAGGTTCTGGACGCGGATGTTGTCTTGGTTGCCACTGGTCGTCGGCCCTATTCCGAAGGTCTGGGTCTGGATGCGCTTGGCGTGAAAATGACCGAGCGTGGTCAGATTGCTGTGGATGGTCATTGGGCGACAAATGTACCGGGCATCTATGCCATTGGTGACGTGATCGAAGGCCCGATGTTGGCGCATAAAGCCGAAGACGAAGGCATGGCCGTGGCAGAGGTTCTGGCGGGCAAACATGGCCACGTGAACTATGCTGTCATTCCCGGCGTTGTGTACACCACGCCAGAAGTCGCGACCGTTGGTCAAACCGAGGACGCGTTGAAAGCCGAAGGTCGCAAGGTCAAGGTTGGCAAATTCTCGTTCATGGGCAATGCGCGCGCCAAGGCCATTGGTCAGGCAGGCGGCTTTGTGAAGCTGATCGCGGATGCGGAAACAGATCGCGTGCTTGGGGCGGCCATTATTGGCCCAGCGGCTGGCGACATGATCCACGAAATCTGTGTGGCTATGGAATTTGGCGCATCTGCCCAGGATGTGGCGCTGACATGCCACGCGCATCCGACCTATTCCGAAGCCATGCGCGAAGCGGCACTGGCCTGTGGCGACGGTTCGATCCACGCCTAAATCTGAATAGTAACAGAGTCAAAGGCGGCCCAAACGGGTCGCCTTTTTACGTTTCAATGAATGGTGTTGAGTGACAGAACGACAGGGGGTTTTACACGAGGGTTGTGTATCTGTCGCTCTGCCCTGGCTTGGTAGCCGTCCCCGTGGGGACGCGCAATCGGGGTGCGCCCTATATATTTAGGTATTGTTGGGGGGCATTTCGCCTGTGTTGCGGTCACATTTGGGTGACTGATGGCCTCTGGCTGGGCCCTTACGCCTGTGTTGGGACGGCATCAGCGTCAAAACCCGCCTCTTGCATCAGCGCATTTGATTTTGTTTCAACCACATCCTGCAATTGCCCCATAAATTCAGCTTGAGACAAACCCGCCTGAATGGGGTCAAGGTATTGAATAACCGCCAATCCGGGTTCGCGATAAATGCCACGTTTGGGCCAGAACAGCCCGACATTGCAGGCCACCGGCACGCAGGCTTGGCCCAATTGCTCATACAGCACATAGGTGCCAACTTTGAACGGGGCTTTGACGCCGGGGGCGATGCGGGTGCCTTGTGGATAGATGATCAACTGGCCCGGCAGCTGTGCACCGCTTTTCACATCAGCAGCCATCTTTTTGATCGCCTTGCCGCGTTTGCCGCGATTGACCGGCACACAACCGATGCGCAGCGCATATTGCCCCAGAATAGGGGCGAACATTAGTTCGCGCTTCATGATGAATTTGCCGGCTGGCAAGCTGCCCATCAATAAGATGATATCCAGAAATGACTGGTGTTTTGCCGCCACAATGACCGCCCCACTGGGCACTTGGCCGCGCACTTCGGACTTTAGACCCACGATCCAGCTTGCTGTCCAACGCACCCAGGCGCAATAAAGACGCATGCTGGCGATGGCTGCGTTGCGACTGAGCAAGGCCGGGATGAAGCAGGCGATGCCCATCAGAAACATCATGAGATACATCTGAAGGATGAAAATCAGCGAGCGGGTCCACTGCAGGGCATATTTCATTAGCGTAACTCTGATAACGTACGGCGCGCGGCGGCACCGGTGGCAAGAAAAGCGACGGCTGCGGCCAAAAGCGGCAATAGCACAAGCCACAGAAAGGACAGCCCAGCAAACCCAAGTCCGGTCAGAAAACCAGCTTGATCTGTGGCGGACGGCAATAAAAACACCGCTAAAAGGCCAAGCGTCGTGCCAACTGCGGCCCCGGTCAGCGCCCGCAGTGTAAAGCGACGCACAAAGGCTTTGGCAATGTAATCATCATTGGCCCCAACAAGACGCAAAACGGTGATCACCTTGGCATTTGCGGCAAGAGCCGCATTGGCTGCCAGTGTGATCATCGCGCCGGTTACAGCGGCGATCAGCACAATCGACAAGACCCCAAGCAGGCGCAAACGGCCTGCGGCTTGCTGCAAAGGGCGCCGCCAGCGAGTGTGGTCATCCAGCACTGCGCCGGGCACTTCGGCCTGAAGCCGCAGACGCAGGCCCGTAGCATCATAGCCGGTGCTGTCTTCTTTGATTTCAATAAGTTGCGGGATTGGCAGATTTTCAACCGGCAAATCCGGCCCAAACCAAGGGCTGAGCAAGGCACGCTGTTCTTCGGCACTCATGGCGCGCGCATCGGCAATGCCGGGCGTGGTGGTCAATATCTTTAGGGCCGCTTCGGTCTGCGCTGCAAGTTGTTCGACAGGGGCCGAAATGCGCAGGGTCGAGCTTTGGGCCAGTTCATCACCCCAGCGTTTTGCCAGGCGGCCAGAGGCCAGCGACAAGGCCAATGCAAAGACCGCAAGAAACGCCATGGCCCCTGAGGCAAACAGGGTGAGACGTGCGGTGAAACCTGTGGGAGGCACCATGCGGTCAGCCTGAGCATCGCCAACAAAAACGCTGGTGACGGATACAAAAAGCGCCTTCATAGGTCTGCTCCTGCAAGCTGAACCCGCCGGTTGGCGATGCGCAGCACGCGCGCGGCCACTTTGGATTTTGCGGCCCGGATCAAGTTCATATCATGGGTGGCAATCATCACTGTTTTGCCCATTTTATTCAGCTCGACAAGCAATTGCAGCAGACGCTGCGACATTTCCCAATCGACATTGCCTGTGGGTTCATCCGCCAATACAACGTCCGGTGACATCACGACAGCACGCGCCAAAGCCGCCCGTTGCCGTTCCCCGCCCGACAGTTCCGGCGGCAGCGCCTTTGCGCGCTCTTTCAGACCAACCCAGGCCAGCAGTTCCTTGAGATTGGCCACTTGTTCCAGATTGTCACGGCCTGAAACCGTTAATGGCAAAGCGACATTTTCGGTCAGGGGCAGATGGTCAAGGAATTGGCAATCCTGATGCACAACGCCGATGCGCCGGCGCGACATGGCATGATCTTCGCGGGTCATTTCGCGCACATCTTTGCCAAACAAGCGTGTTTGGCCCGAGGTCGGCGTCAATTCACCATAGCAAAGCTTCATGAATGTGGTTTTGCCCGCACCAGATGGCCCGGTCAGGAAATAAAATCCACCCGGTTGCAACGACAAGGAAATCTCACTTAGCAACTCTCCACCGCCATAGCTGTAGGCAATGTTATCCAACTCAATCACAGGACGCCCTTTTCTGGTTTGTCCTGTTGTGCCGCAGCATCGCTTGGGTTGCAATGCGCTGCGAACCAGCTTTGCACTTTCCCGCGCAGGTGATACACAATATGTTGTGTGGAATGGTTATTATGAGCTGAGGGTTGGGTAAAGATGCGGCTGACTTGCCCGAATTGTGGTGCGCAATACGAAGTACCAATAGATGTGATTCCAGCGGAAGGGCGCGATGTAGAGTGTTCTAACTGCAACGTGACCTGGTTCCAAGCACATCCAAATAGTGAACTCGAAGGCGAAACTTCGGGCGGTGCCCCGCAAGAAGACCCCGAATGGGTGCCCGACGTGGATGTCGCGATTGAAATTGAAGATGTTTCAGACCAGAGCGATGTTACGGCGCCTGACGATCCTGAACCCACATCACCTGACGCGGGCCCAGAAATGTCTGAAGGCATTGTGTCAATGGCCGCGGATGCTACAGATCAAGCCCTTGCAGCCGCAGTCAAAGAAGCCGTTCGCCGTGCAGTGCCGCAGCAATTTAGCGCGAATGATGATAATCAGGGCAACTCTGTTGAGGCTGAAAACCAGCCTGATTTTGAAGATGAACTGAACGCATGGCTAGACGGCGGCGGTGCCGAGACAGTGGAGGAGCCCACTGACTACGCACAGGAACTGGCGGACACAGCCGCAGAATTGACCACAGAGCCAGCGGTATCTCTGGAGTTTGCAGAGCCCGAGATCACTGAGACCACTGCGGAACACCCCCCCGTTGCCGAGCAGGATGAGACAGATGCCGACACGCCGGCACCCGTGGGAAAACGACGGTCGCTTGATCCTGCTGTGGCAGATGTTCTGCGTGAAGAAGCGGCGCATGAGGCCGAGATACGCGCCGAAGAAAGCGGAATTGAAAGCCAAACAGAGCTTGGCTTGACAGCACCGGTCGACGATGGCGCGCGGCGTGTGCGACAATCCAAAGAACGCATGGCCAAGCTAAGAGGCATGTCGGTTGAAGAGGCCGAAACGCCCGCAAAACCTGTGCCAGCAAATTCACGCCGCGACCTTTTGCCAGATATTGAAGAGATCAATTCAACATTGCGGTCGACCGAAGATCGCACCCCAAGCGAAAACCCAGATGGTCGCCGCACAGCAAATCAAAGGCGGGCGGGCGGCAACCGAATTGGCTTTGCTTTGGCGATACTATTGGTTGCCGCAGCCGCCTATGTTTATACCAAACCAGAGACCGTCACCGGGGCGATACCACAGGCCGAATCCATGGTGACCGGCTATGTAAACGCGGTGGACAATGGCCGATTGGCGCTGGATCAGCAGATGACAAAGCTGATGCATTGGCTGGATGGGATGTCATCAGATAACCCTGATGCTTCAACAGACACAACCGTTGGTTCTGGCGGCACAGAATAATCCGAAAGCGTGGCTCTAAAAGCGGTCCAGCAAGCGCTTGAGGTAGCCGCGCTCTTGATCCGTCCGATCGTCCTCTCCGGCGCGACGTCTTATTTCATCCAGTAAATCACGTGCGCGTCTATAGACGTCTTCGCCTTGCAACAGGCCCTGATTGGAACCTACCAGTCCACTGTCGCCTTGATTGCGCCCCAGCGGATCGCTGTTTTGACCTGATTGATTGCCAGCTTGGCCTTGGCTGCCTGGAGATCCTTGATTTTGCGCAAGCGCGTCCCCCAAATTTCGCATGCCTTCCCTCAGCGCCTCCATCGCTTCGGCCTGCTGGTCAATGGCCTCGGCCAAATCGTTTCCGCGCAGCGCTTGTTCGGCACCATCCATCGCTTCGGCTGCGCGACCTAGCGCATCAGCAGCAGCCTCTCCTTCTGGCGAGCCAACGCCTGGGAGATTTTGCCTTTGACGCTCTAACTCTTGGCGCAGGCTTTGTTGCTGATCAGACAGCGCACCTTCCAGTCCTCGCTCGGACCCTTCTTCTTGCCCCGGGGCCGTGCTTTGGCCTTCGCCTTGCCCCTGCCCTTCATTGCCTTGGGATTGCCCTGGCTCGGCATTGGGGTTGTATTGGTCTTGCAGCTGCCGAAATGCCTGGTCTGAAAGACCCTGCTGCTGGCGCAGCGTGTCGCCCAACTCATCAAGCGCTTGCTGCCCCGGCGACGGCGACCCTGCGCCGCCTTCGGTCACCTGCATGTTTTCCATCAACGCCTGAAACTCTTCCAGCGCCTGCTGGGCTTCGGCCATGCGGCCTTGTTCCATCAGTTCTTGAATTCGGTCCATCATGCGTTGCAAATCATCCTGGGTCATTTGCATTGCGTTTTCAGAGGGTTGCTGCCCCGCGGTGTCATTGCCATCTTGGTTGTTGCGCTGCGCCAACTGCCGCATGTAATCCTGCGTTGCCTCGCGCAATTCTTGCATCAATCGCGCAATTTCTGCGTCGCTGGCCCCGTTTTTAATCGCCTCTGCCAGACGCTCTTGTGCCCGCGCCATCCGTTCTATTGCGTCGCCCAAATTGCCTTCTTCTAACGCAACGGCCAATTCCCAAAGATCCTGAGAGATTTCATCGCGATCAACCAAGGTCAGCCCCGCATCAACATAGGTTTCAAGCCGACGCAGGACCATACGTAGGCGCAAATAATCAGTGTCTTTGCGAAACAGTCCCGCCTGCGGATTATGCGAAATCGCGCGCAACAACTGGGCGACACGCGGGCCGTTCTCACGCGACCACAAGAGATCGCGGCGTTGCTCGACCACCGCATTGGCCAATGGGTCAAAGAAACGGCGCGCGGGCAAGGCAAGCGAAACCATTTGCGGGGTGCTGACCTGCATGGCCGCATCTTGCACCGTCAAATCTATGGTCACCGGCAAATGCGCCCAGACATGATCAGAGAAATCTTCGATAAGCGTTTCGCTAAATTCCGCTGTTGATCCGCGAATAGGCATGGGCAATTGCAATTCAACGGGCTCCACGCTTTCAGGAGCCACACGCAACCCATGGCGGCGCGCGATCAAAGGCAAATCCAAACGTATGGTCGCGGTGCCCGCAACCACCCCATAATCATCCGACGCCTCATAGGGCAGGCTCATCTCGCCGCGACCACTTGTTGTCGCCTCGCCAATCGAAGTAAGAAACGGGGGATGATCCATCAACAGATCGACCTGCCAACCGCGACCCCCTTTGCCCGCAATGGTCAATTCGCCAGATTGACGCAAAACGAATTCCTGTTCTGGGGCAGCGGCACTTGGCACATCACCAACCCGCGCGGACACGGTTTCTTGCAGCGTCAGCGCGCCGACCTCGCCATACAGCCGCAACATCACGCGGCTGTTTTCAGGCAATTCAAGCACCGCTTCACTTTGATCATTAAGGTAAAGCGTTGGCAGCCCCGTGTAGGCAGGCGGTTCGATCCAGCCTTCCCAAGCGGCCCCCGCGATGGGTGGCAGCGCGCCGCCGGGGGCCATGGCCGACAGGCTGGTCACCCGCGCAAAACTGCCAAACAACAGGGCAACACTCAGGGTGATCAATGCCAGATGCCGCAACCCAAAAGGATCAAAACGTGCCAAACGCAGGTCAGGTTGCGGTGCTTTGGCAGCGCTGGCTTTCTGTGCCATGCGCGCTTGATGGGCGTGCCACAGCGCTTGTGTTGTTGGGTCTTGCCCCCCCATCGCCGGCTGATCTGCAAGGCTTTGCAAGGGACGTCCGGGCAAGGTTTCGTCAAGTCGGTGGAAGGCGTCGTGACGGCTTGGCCAGCGCATTTGCCGGATGCCGCGCAGCAACAGCCACAGTCCTGCTGCGCTGGCGCTAAGCCCAAGCCCCCAAACCATTTCGACAGGCAGGTGGTCTTGTCCGCCCATCATCAGCAGGCTCATCATCAGGATCAGCAAAGACAACAGTGGCCAAAACGCGCGCAATGCGCGTTCGGCAATCAGGCCCAAACGCGTCAGCGCCAGAACCCAACCCAGCTTGTTCAGAGCACTCTTTGACCGGTCAGGTGTCGCCACCAAACTCCCATTTCTATGGCAAGAGGCGGAATTGCCCTAGAGCCACTCTGGGATGGTATCGCGATTTATCATTTCTTCAAAGGTCGGACGTCGGCGGATAACCGCAAATTGATCCCCATGCACCAAAACCTCTGGGATCAAGGGACGCGTGTTATACTCGCTTGCCATAACCGCACCGTAAGCACCGGCAGATCGGAAGGCGACAAGATCATCCGGGGCAACTTTTGCCATGGTGCGGCCTTTGGCAAAAGTGTCACCAGATTCGCAAACTGGGCCGACAATATCATAAGTCGCTGGCTCTTCGCCCGGGGCCGACTCTGCGACCGGAATAATATCATGGTGCGCATCATACATTGCGGGGCGGATCAGATCATTCATCGCCCCGTCAATAATCATGAATTGGCGATCCTCGCCCTCTTTGACATAGATGACCTTGCTGACCAGAATACCGGCGTTGCCCGCAATCAAGCGACCAGGTTCGATCTCGATCTCACAGCCCAGATGCCCAAGCGTTTCCTTGACCATAGCACCATATTCCACGGGCAAAGGTGGGGCTTCGTTTGACCGCTCATAGGGGATGCCAAGACCGCCGCCCAAATCGAGACGACGAATGTTGTGGCCATCTGCGCGCAGCGCTTCGGTCAATTCCGCCACTTTTTCATAGGCCAATTTAAACGGCTCTAACTGCGTAAGCTGGCTGCCAATGTGCACATCAATACCAATAACATCCAAACCCTCAAGGCTTGCGGCATGGGCGTAAACGTCGCGGGCGCGGCTGATTGGGATGCCAAATTTGTTTTCAGATTTTCCTGTGGCAATTTTCGCATGGGTTTTGGCGTCGACATCCGGGTTCACCCGCACGGTGATCGGGGCTTTCACGCCCAGCTCCAAGGCCACAGCATTGATGACCTGCATCTCGGGCTCGGATTCCACGTTGAATTGACGAATGCCACCGGTCAAAGCCTGATGGATTTCTTCTGCGGTTTTGCCAACACCCGAAAACACAATCCGGTCGCCCGGCACGCCCGCCGCCTTTGCCCGGGCGTATTCGCCGCCAGACACCACATCCATACCAGCACCCAACGCCGCCAATGTTTTCAGAATCGCCTGATTGCTGGCGGCTTTCATCGCGTAGCACACCAGATGATCCGTGCCCTCTAGGGCCTCGTCAAACAGTCGAAAATGACGCTCAAATGTAGCCGTCGAATAGCAATAAAACGGTGTGCCGACCTGCGCGGCAATCTCTGCCACAGGCACGTCTTCGGCATGTAATGCCCCATCGCGATACAGAAAATGATCCATCTTAGGCCACTCCGGTCAAACTCAATTTTGTTTCTATTAGGCACGCGCGCAACTTTGCGCAATCATCTAGGCTTGTTCTTGATCCAAATACCCAAATAATCCAGCGCCTCAGCCAGAAACCACTTATGTGAAACCACAATAAGGGTGCCCCTACAGGCTCACCCCAATCGAGACCGGGCCCTTTGAGGCGCCCAGCCTTGCGCCAGCTGAAACGCCACCGGTACCGATGCCGACACCAATATTGGCGGTCGGGCGGATCGGGGCACCATCAGCCCCACATCCGGCCACAAAACCCAAAGACAAAATCAAAATAACGGCTTTCACCCCAAAAGATCCTTCCAGCGGGCGACCTGCTGGCGTACTTGCGACGGTGCGGTACCGCCAAAGGACACCCGAGAGGCCACGGAATTATGCACACCCAAAACGCCAAAGACGTCGTCGGTGATGTGTTCATGTACCGATTTCATATCCTCTAGCGTCAGGTCAGGCAAATCACAGCCGCGAGATTCTGCCATGGCCACCAAACTGCCAGTGACATGATGCGCATCGCGGAACGGCATATTCAGCGCCCGGACCAACCAGTCTGCCAGATCTGTCGCGGTTGAAAAGCCCGTGCCCGCGGCCGCCTCTAGGCTTGCGCGGTTGCCGGTCATGTCCTTGACCATTCCTTCCATAGCAGCCAGCGCCAGCATCAGGCTATCAGCTGCGTCAAAAGTCTGTTCTTTGTCTTCCTGCATGTCTTTTGAATAGGCCAAAGGCAGGCCCTTCATCACCATGGTGAGCGCCGTATTGGCCCCATAAATTCGGCCAATTTTTGCGCGGATCAGCTCTGCGGCATCGGGGTTTTTCTTTTGCGGCATGATCGAGCTGCCGGTCGAGAACCGATCAGACAGGGTCACAAAACGGAACTGTGCCGAAGACCAAATCACCAGCTCTTCGGACAGGCGCGACAGATGAATGGCACAGATCGAGGCTGCCCCAAGGAAATCCAAAGCAAAATCACGATCAGAGACCGCATCCAGCGAGTTGGCTGAAGGGCGGTCAAAACCCAACGCCTGCGCGGTCATTTCGCGATCTATCGGAAAGGAGGTGCCCGCGAGTGCGGCTGCCCCCAGCGGTGATTCGTTCATCCGTTTACGCGCATCCACAAAACGTGACCGATCCCGCGCCAACATTTCCACATAGGCCATCATATGATGCCCCCAAGTCACCGGCTGCGCCACTTGCAGATGGGTAAATCCGGGCATGACCCAATCCGCCCCAGCCTCGGCCTGGGCCACAAGCGCTTTCATCAGGGCCTCGATGCCGGAAATGGCCGCGTCCATTTGGTCACGGACCCATAGTTTAAAATCTGTTGCCACCTGGTCGTTGCGTGACCGACCTGTGTGCAGCCGCCCGGCGGGTTCACCGACGATTTCCTTAAGCCGCGCCTCGACGTTCATGTGAATATCTTCCAAGGCCGCAGAATAATTGAAGGTTCCACCCTCAATTTCTGACAAAACCGTGAGAAGCCCTTCCCTAATCGCCTCGGCATCCTTATCCGTAATGATGCCCGCTTTGGCCAACATGGTCGCGTGGGCCCGAGAGCCAGCAATATCCTGTGCTGCCATCCGTCGATCAAACCCGATCGAAGCATTAATCGCTTCCATGATCGCGTCTGGCCCGGCGGCGAAGCGGCCACCCCACATCTGGTTTGAGGAATTATCTGTCATGTCGTGCCCTTCGGAGGAACTATGCGTCTGTTACGGTTTAGCGTGCTTTATATGGCCTTGGCCCTAAGCGCAAATATTGCATCAGCTGACATTCAATCTGCCAAGGCGCTGCGCGAGGGAGATATGAAAAAGCTGATGTTTCACATCACGGCCAAACCTGCCAGCGATGCCGGCTTTCAACTCGAAGGTGGTGGGGAAGGAACATTAGCAGATTACCACGGGAAATATATCTTGTTGAATTTTTGGGGCACGTGGTGTGCCCCATGCCGTGAAGAGATGCCAACGCTTATGAAGTTGCAGGCAAAATTGGGTGGTGACTCCTTTGAAGTTGTTACCCTCGCCTTAAGAAGCCCGCGGCCGGCCATGAAAAAGTTTTTTGAAAAAGAAGGCATCAGTGGCTTGCCTTTGCATTACGCGCCATCGCCGGGAAAGATTGCTGCTGATATGAAAGTTCTTGGTTTGCCAGTCACGGTTGTTCTGAACCCTGACGGCCAAGAAATCGCCAGATTAATCGGAGATGCCGATTGGGCCAGCGAAAACGCAAAAGCCGTTCTAAGCGCTATGATGGCTCCTGCTGCTGACGGATAGCCCGATTGGCCAGTTGGCTTAGTCAAATTGGCGTTTTAACCACTTATACACGGTTCCCATTGTTTACTTTCCCTTATTTGTGAGGGGAAACCTGGCATGGGTCGCAAAGAGAAAGTTCAAAAAGCCGCGCGTCGCGGCAATCCGCTGGAATACGCGGTTGCCACCCGGGACCGTGCAACAGTGGATATGGTGAAAGATGCCATCATCCACAAAGAGGTGATGTTAGCCTTTCAGCCGATCGTCAAAGCAAACGCCCCCGACACTCCGGCATTTTACGAAGGTTTGATACGCGTGCTGGATGAAACCGGCCGTGTGATTCCCGCCAAAGATTTCATGGCAACTGTTGCTGATACGGAAACAGGACGGCAGTTAGATTGCCTTGCAATCGAACTAAGCATGCGCGCCCTGGCGGCAAATCCGACCCTGCGACTATCTGTCAACATGTCAGCCAGATCCATCGGGTATCGCCGCTGGATGAGGACGCTTGAGAACGGGCTTAAACGCACACCTTCTGTTGCCGAGCGTTTGATTCTGGAAATTTCTGAGCCAACCGCGATGCAGGTGCCAGAACTGGTGATGGACTTCATGGATGAGTTGCAAGCCAAGGGCATTGCCTTTGCGCTTGACGATTATGCATCCGATCTGACTTCTTTCAGGTATTTCAAAGAGTTCTTCTTTGATATCCTCAAAGTAGACGGTCAATTTACCCGCAATATACATACGGACTCCGAGAACCAGATTTTGGCGGGGGCCATGGCCTCTATTGCGCGGCAATTTGATATTTTCACGGTTGCCACGCGCGTCGAGACGGTGGAAGATGCCCAGGTGTTGGCCCATCTTGGGTTCGATTGCCTGCAGGGGTTTCTGTTTGGCGCGCCCACTGTTAATCCCCCATGGCAAAGCAATAAACGCAAACAATCCGCGGCGTAAATCGCAACTATATTGCGCTATTTGCGCTCTGCAGGTTGCCGCACCGCGGCAGATCCGATAATGACGTGACGGAATAAACCGATTGGGTGCCGCATTTGCGGATCAAATCGAGATTGCACGTCAGTTTGTAGAGGATCAAATATATGACAAACGTAGTGATTGCCTCAGCGGCACGGACCGCAGTTGGCAGCTTTGGCGGCGCGTTCGCAAATACGCCTGCACATGACATGGGTGCCACAGTTCTGGAAGCCGTCGTAGAACGTGCGGGCATCGACAAATCAGAAGTTTCTGAAACCATTTTGGGCCAGGTCCTGACTGCAGGTCAGGGTCAAAACCCAGCCCGCCAAGCCCACATCAAAGCCGGCCTGCCCCAAGAAAGTGCCGCATGGAGCCTAAACCAAGTGTGCGGTTCTGGCTTGCGCGCCGTTGCATTGGGTGCACAGCACATCATGCTGGGTGATGCATCCATCGTCGCGGCTGGTGGTCAAGAGAACATGACCCTGTCCCCCCATGTCGCTCATTTGCGTGCGGGTCAAAAAATGGGTGATATGAAATATATCGACTCTATGATCAAAGATGGTCTGTGGGACGCTTTCAACAACTATCACATGGGTCAAACCGCCGAAAACGTCGCAAACAAATGGGAAATTTCCCGTGAAATGCAGGACGAGTTTGCCGTCGCTTCGCAAAACAAAGCAGAAGCAGCGCAAAAGGCAGGTAAGTTCGCCGACGAAATCGCGGCTTTCACAGTGAAGACCCGCAAAGGCGACATTATTGTCGACAGCGACGAATACATCCGCCACGGCGCAACCATCGCAGCCATGCAAAAACTGCGCCCAGCGTTTGTGCGCGAAGGCGGCTCTGTCACAGCGGCAAATGCGTCGGGCCTGAATGATGGGGCAGCGGCCACATTGCTCATGTCAGCAGACGATGCTGAAAAACGCGGTATTGAACCACTGGCGCGCATTGCCTCTTATGCGACAGCTGGATTGGACCCATCCATCATGGGTGTTGGCCCAATTTATGCGTCACGCAAAGCATTGGACAAAGCCGGTTGGTCGGTGAATGACCTTGATCTGGTGGAAGCCAACGAAGCCTTTGCAGCACAGGCCTGTGCCGTGAACAAAGACATGGGCTGGGATCCTGCAATTGTAAACGTCAACGGTGGCGCGATTGCAATTGGCCACCCGATTGGCGCATCAGGCTGCCGCGTCTTGAACACGCTGTTGTTTGAAATGCAGCGTCGCGGTGCCAAAAAGGGCCTTGCAACTCTTTGCATCGGCGGCGGCATGGGTGTCGCTGTTTGCGTCGAGCGTCCATAACACTAGGCACCCTAGGTTTTTAAAGGGGTGCCTGTTTTATAGGCACCCCTTTTTTTGTGACCATCAAAAATGCCAATAGTCGGATCAAATTTGGAATGCACAAAGATTTAGTGGAGAAATTTTATTGCAAATTCCAAGCTTGAGACGTAATAGAATTACTTGAATATCTAGCCAAATCGGAGGAATAACATGGCAAAAGTAGCACTTGTGACCGGGGGATCTCGCGGCATCGGCGAAGCCATATCCAAGGCCTTAAAAGCGGAAGGGTATCAGGTTGCGGCAACCTATGCTGGCAACGATGAAAAAGCCGCTGCTTTTACCGAAGCAACCGGCATCAATACCTACAAGTGGAACGTCGCAGATTATGACGCCTCCAAAGAGGGTATTGCCAAGGTCGAGGCTGATTTAGGCCCGATTGATGTTGTGGTTGCAAACGCCGGCATCACGCGTGACGCCCCATTCCACCGCATGTCACCAGAGCAATGGAAAGAAGTTGTCGACACCAATCTGACCGGTGTGTTCAACACAGTGCATCCGGTTTGGCCAGGCATGCGCGAACGTAAATTTGGGCGTGTCATTGTAATTTCTTCGATCAATGGTCAAAAAGGCCAATTTGGTCAGGTCAACTATGCTGCCACCAAAGCGGGTGATCTGGGCATCATCAAATCATTGGCTCAGGAAGGCGCGCGTGCAGGCATCACTGCCAACGCAGTTTGCCCTGGCTATATCGGCACAGAAATGGTCCGCGCGATCCCCGAAGAAGTGTTGAACTCAAAGATCATTCCTCAGATCCCAGCTGGCCGCTTGGGCGAGCCAGAGGAAATCGCACGTTGCGTTGCGTTTCTGGCATCTGATGAGTCCGGCTTTATCAACGGATCAACCATCTCGGCGAATGGTGCACAATTCTTCGTCTGAGTTGAGCATAAAAAATTTCAAAAAGGGCCGGTGTTTCAACCGGCCCTTTTTTGCTAAATACTTAGTTTTGCTGGATAATTTAGCAATGACTTGCCACAATAGGTTGGCCAAGTCAGAAAAAAACCCTGCCTCCAAAGGAGACAGAGCAAATGTTACAAAGTCATGTTAAGCGTTTAGACGCTCGATTTGTTCTTTGAGTTTAAGCTTTTGCTTCTTCATCTCGGCGATATCGATGTCACTTGAGCCAGGTGCCCTTTGTTCCGATTCGACCTGTAAAGAGAGGGTTTCATGTTTCCGTTTCAGTTCTTCCAAATGCGAGCTCACGCTCATGGCAGTCCTCCTCTTTAAGACGGTTTGTAATAACAGAGTCAGTGCACCACAAAAATGTGCACATGTCACGCTGCGGTTGCAAAAATTAGTCAACAAAGAGTTAATCCGCTTATATTTCGGCCCTTCGTTTCGACCAATCACCCATGCAGTTCAGTAGGCAGTGGCGCACCATTACGTAAAATAGCGCGCACCTCTGGGGTGTAGTCTTCGGCGTCTGATTGATGCTCAGAACCTCGATGCATCAAAATGGGGGCGTGCAACCGCAACGCAGCACGACCAGAATGGCGCGCGCGCACGATGATCAAAGAAGCGTCGCGACCAATGCGCGGCTGCAAAGGCATGACTTGCACAGATCCCATTGCCCCGGGCAAATGTTGTAAAATATCGGCCAGGCGTTCCGCCCGGTGGATGAAGGTCACAAACCCCTTAGGTTTGACACGTTTTGCTGCAACAGAAATCCAGGTTGCAAGCGGGGTATCTTCGCCCATCGCCAATTCACGGCCCGTGTGTTTTGACGAATACCCCGCAGTGCGATCAAAGTAAGGCGGATTGGCAATGACATGGTCATAGCGCAATTGCCGGATTGGGTTGGGCAGATCCGCGAGGTCAGCGGTGACCACCTGAAATTCCGCGCGATTGCGCTGTCCATTTTCAGCGGCAAGATGGGCATATTCAGGCTGTAATTCCACCCCGGTGAGCTGCAAGCCAGCAATGCGCGCCGCAAGGCAAAGTGCCGCAGTGCCAACCCCGGTGCCAAGCTCCAGCACGGTTTGCCCTGATTTGGCCGGAACCGATGCCGCCAGCAACACAGGATCAACCCCTGCCCGATATCCGTGAACGGGCTGACGGATCATCACACGACCGCTAAGGTACTCATTTTCCGTAGTTTTTTCGTTCACGTGCGCCCCAATGGGATATCATTGTCAGCCATCACACGTTCAGCACGGATCAGAGCATCTTCTCGCACCATGATGCGGCGCGGGAAAATTCCTATGCCACCTTCAAGCACGCTCATATTTACGTCCATTTGAAAGCAGTCTATACCCTCCCCTTGAAGGAGAGCCATCGCAAAGGCGATAATCGTTGGGTCGGTGGTGCGTAAAAGTTCCTTCATATCTGGGGATGTAAAGGCAAGGGTCGCATAATGTCGACCCCTGTGACGGGAGTGTGATGGGTCTGGACCACGCTGTAACCAAACCGCACGAGGCGCTGAGCGCCATTTTGGCTGAAGATATGCAGGCCGTGAACGACTTGATTACGGAGCGCATGGCGAGCGAACACGCGCCACGTATTCCGGAGGTCACGGCACATCTGGTGGGGGCTGGTGGCAAGCGGCTGCGCCCAATGCTGACGCTCGCGGCTGCCAAGCTGTGCGGCTATCAAGGGCCTTATCATTTGCATCTGGCGGCCACGGTCGAATTTATTCACACCGCAACCTTGCTGCACGATGATGTGGTGGACGAAAGCGGACAACGTCGGGGCCGCCCAACGGCGAACTTGTTGTGGGACAACAAAAGTTCGGTGCTGGTTGGCGACTATTTGTTTTCACGCTCTTTCCAATTGATGGTGGAAACCGGCAGCCTGCGCGTGCTGGATATTTTGGCAAATGCCTCGGCGACCATTGCTGAAGGCGAAGTGCTGCAGATGACAGCCGCACAGGATTTGCGTACTGACGAAGCAGTGTATTTGCAGGTGGTGCGTGGCAAGACGGCGGCGCTATTTTCCGCAGCCACTGAGGTGGGCGGTGTTATTGCAAATGCCGATGAAGCGCTTGTGAAAGCTCTGTTTAACTATGGCGATGCTTTGGGCGTTGCCTTTCAAATTGTCGATGATTTGCTGGATTACCAGGGCGATGCCAGCGCCACAGGTAAGAATGTTGGCGACGATTTCCGCGAGCGCAAATTGACGCTGCCAGTGATCAAAGCTGTCGCGAAGGCGGATGAAACAGAACGGGCCTTTTGGAAGCGCACAATCGAAAAAGGCAAGCAGGTGGACGGCGATTTGGATCAGGCTTTGGCGCTATTACACAAGCACAACGCTCTGGAAATGACCCGTCAAGACGCCTTGGGTTGGGCCGAAAAAGCCAAGACCGCGATGGCGGATTTGCCCGATCATGCGATCAAATCCTTGCTTATTGATCTGGCGGATTATGTTGTGGCGCGCGTCAGTTAAGCATTGAAAAGCCCGCTCAGGGGGGGCTTCGCCCCTCGCTGCAAAACGCTGTTTTGCCGCTCACCCCGGGTATTTTTGTCAAGAACAAGCTTAGGCCGCCCCGAGAAGCATCCCAGTGCGGCACCACCAATCTGGCTGGGCTTGCTGGAGCTTCTGGGCCGCCTGCTGCATCCGCTTGTGATCCGTGAACAGAGCAAAACAAGTTGCCCCAGAACCGGACATCCGCGCGAGCGCGCAGCCCGGTAAGCTGCTCAAGCTGGTCAGCACATCCGCGATGACCGGGGCGGTTTGCAGGGCCGGCTCTTGTAGATCATTGCGTTGCTCTTTGAGCCAGACAATGAATTCTGACAGAGTCGCAAATTTTGGAAGCCGCGCCTGCATTGGTGGATTGTCGGCTGTTTTCAAAGCTTTGAATACTTGGGGTGTGGGCACTGACACGCCGGGGTTGACCAAAAGCACCGGGCAATTGGGCAAGCCCTGCAGAGGCTTTAGGTTTTCGCCGATGCCCGCCATGCGCTGTGGCGTTGGCCTGAGGCAAACCGGTACATCAGCGCCCAGCGCCAAGGCCTCTTGCGTTGTTGGCAGTCGGGTTTGCCACAATTGCGACAGGGCCCGCAGGGTGGCCGCCGCATCAGACGAACCGCCGCCGATACCGGATGCGGCTGGCAAGTCTTTGTGCAGCTCTAATGCCGCGCCCTGCTTTTGTTTAAGCAATGCCGCAGCCTGAAGCATCAAATTGCCGCTGTCAGTTGGCACGCCCTCTGCCATGGGGCCCTTGACCCGCAAGGACAGCGCGACGGCCGGATGGGCCGTGATTTGATCGCCGATATCCGCAAACATCACCAGCGAATCAAGCAAGTGATAGCCGTCAGCGCGGCGGTCGGTCACATGCAACGTCAGATTAATTTTGGCGGGGGCAAAGGCCGTAACCTTAGCCGTCATTGGCCACCTGTATGGGGTCAAGCCCTTCTTCGGCCAGAACCACGTCAAGCCCAACCGCCAATTTGCGACGAATGCGGTCTGGGTTGGCCTCTATCGCGGAGGTGTCATCAATGAATGACAGAGCTCTGCGCCATTGGAATTCGGCCTCTGTTTTGCGTCCGACCGCCCAATAGACATCGCCAAGGTGGTCGTTCACAACCGGATCAACAGGCATCAGCTCGGTGGCGCGCTCCATATGACCGACGGCTTCGCTATAGCGGCCAAGCCGAAAAAGTACCCAGCCAAGGCTATCGACGATATAACCGCTGTCAGGGCGAGCAGCGACGGCGCTTTCGATCATTGCCAACGCTTCGTCGAGTTTGATTTGCTTTTCAACCAGAGAATAGCCGAGATAATTCAACACCTGCGGTTGGCCCGGGTTGAGCTCTAGCGCCATGCGAAAATCGGCTTCTGCTTGGTCCCATTTGCCCAGACGCTCAAAAGAAATCGCGCGGGCATAGTAAGAAAACCATTGGCTTTCGTCTGGGCCATCAAACAAGGCAAGGGCGCGGTCATAGGCTTTGGCCGCATTTTCAAAATCTTGTTGCTGGCGTAGAACATCGCCCAGTGAGGTGTGCACGATCGGCAGATCCCCATGGGTGCGGGCCAATTGCTGCAAGACTTCTACAGCGGCTTCAACTTTGTTGTTGTGGCGCAGGGCCTCTGCGCGGCCAAGTTCGGCAGCGTGAAAGGCGATATGTCCGGCTGGCACGCTCTTATAGGCCTCGGTGGCCAGGTCATATTGCTGAAGGGTCTCTAGGAGTTCAGCAGAGAGCAAAAGGGCGTCAACGTGATCTGGCCTTAGGTATTCCGCTGTGCGCGTATAGAGCAAGGTGTAATCAGCGGCGGCTTCGTCCTGCAGGGCACTTGCAATGCTGTAAAAGACCTCGGCCATGCCGTCGCGCGGGCTGCGCACATGTGAGAATGGCAGCGTTTTTCCGTCTGAAAGCTGTTCACGCATTGCGCGCAATTGTGGATCAAGATCCAAGCCGAACAACGCGTCCAACACCACCAAAGCGTCCTCATTGCGCTGCAACTGGCTGAGAACCTCGATGTGCGACATGGCCCCCCGTCGTGTGACACGCACAGCGCTTGCACTGTCGCCGCCAAAAATACTTTCTGCCCCTTCAAAATCGCCGACAGACGCCAAGGCCAAGGCCTTGTGATAGAGCGCGAAGCCAACCAAGCCTTGTTGGCTGGCCACACGGTCAAATTCATCCAAAGCCGCTGTCATATCACCAGCGCCCAACAGGCTCCAGGCGCTAAGTAACCCATCCACCAACGGGCCAATGCCCTTTTCGTCCGACACCCGCGCCAACACTGTGGCATAGTCTTGTTTGTCAATTGCATCCACAAACAAGGCCATATTTCCGATCTGGCTGTTCACGCCTTGCGCGTCCAACATGCGTGCGACCGGTATGGTGGATTTCATTTTGCTCAGCGCTAGGTTTGCCAGCACCAGGTTTTCCAATAAAAATGCATCCGTTGGTGATTGACTCAAAAGCTGTGTATAATAGCGCGCTGCACTGACATAGTCGCTGCTGGCACTTGCGGAACGCGCCGCCAAATAGGCCCCGGCAGAACCGTCGGCGATAACCGATGTTGCAGAGAGGCTAGCACTGCCCATTAGAACAGTGGTGGCCAACATTCGCAGGGTTTTTCTGGGCACAAGCGGCTCCTTGTTGCAGGGGGCGTGGGGCAAACCCTAAACGCCTGCGAATTGGGTGGCAATGCCACTTTGGCAACCGTTTGTTCAGAAACATGCTTTGAAATTGCAGAAAGTTACGTTTTTGCGCAAAAAATTCCAAGCTGAGTTCACGTTTCAGAACGCAAAACGCCCACCAAATGGCGGGCGTTTTAACAGTCGCAATTTGAGCAACTTACATATTTGGGTAGTTGGGACCATCGCCACCTTGTGGCGTGACCCATGTGATGTTTTGTGCCGGGTCTTTGATGTCGCAGGTTTTGCAATGCACGCAGTTTTGGAAATTCACGACAAATTCTGGCTTGCCATCCTTTTCAACAACTTCGTAAACACCTGCAGGACAATACCGCTGCGCGGGCTCGTCATACATTGGCAGGTTATCTGTCACTGGCACCAAAGGATCGCTCAGCTGCAAATGGCAAGGCTGGCTTTCCTCATGGTTGGTCATCGCAAAGCTGACGTTAGTCAACCGATCAAAAGACAATTTCCCATCGGGTTTTGGATAGTCGATCGGCTTATGTGCAGCGGCTGGTTCAGTGGACGCCGCATCGGTTTTGCCATGCTTGAGAGTACCAAAGAGCGAAAACTTAAAGATGGTCTGAAACCACATATCAAAGCCGCCCAAGGACAGGCCACCAAGAGGGCCAAATTTGCTGTTCAAAGGGGCCACGTTACGTACGCGTTTTAGATCTTTGCCAACAGGTCCTTTGCGCAGCGCGTCGCTGTATTCGTGCAGCGTATCACCGGAACGCCCGTCTTTGATAGCTGCATAGGCCGCTTCGGCAGCATCAATGCCGGAATGCATCGCATTGTGGTTGCCCTTGATCCGCGGCAGATTCACCAAACCGGCTGAACAGCCAAGCAAGGCCCCACCAGGGAAGGCCACCTGTGGAATGGATTGAAATCCGCCCTTTGTCACCGCACGTGCGCCATAAGCGACGCGTTTGCCGCCTTTCAGAAGCTCTGCAATTTTTGGATGATGCTTGAGCTTTTGGAATTCCATGTAAGGGAAGAGGTGTGGGTTCTTATAGTTCAGATCAATGATATAGCCGACATACACCTGGTTGTTGTCCAAATGATAAACAAATGAACCGCCAGAGTTTTTGAACCCCAAAGGCCACCCCAAAGTGTGTGTCACTTCGCCTTCGTTGTGCTTGGCGGGATCAACTTCCCAGATCTCTTTCATGCCGATGCCGAACTTTGGAACATCGCAATCGTCTGCCAAACCGTATTTTTCAATCACTTCCTTTGAGAGCGATCCGCGTACACCCTCTGAAAGGAATACGTATTTGCCGTTTAATTCCATACCCGGCTCGGTGTTGGGGCCCATTGTGCCATCAGCTTCAAGGCCAAAGACACCCGCAACCACGCCTTTGACATCGCCATTTTCGCCATAAACCAGCTCGGAACATGCCATGCCAGGGAAAATTTCAACGCCCAGTGCTTCGGCTTGCTCTGCCATCCAACGGCAAACATTGCCCATAGAAACAATATAGTTTCCATGATTGTTCATCAGCGGAGGCATCATGAAATTAGGCAAACGAATGCCGCCTGCTTCACCTAAGACATAGAAATTGTCTTCTTTGACGGGCACGGTGACTGGCGCACCCTTTTCTTTCCAATCTGGCATCAGGCGGGTCAGACCTGCCGGGTCAAGCACAGCACCAGAAAGGATATGCGCCCCGACCTCAGAGCCTTTTTCCAACACAACTACGTTGAGATCGGCATCCAATTGTTTAAGACGGATCGCTGCGGACAGACCCGCGGGGCCTGCGCCAACGATAACGACGTCATAATCCATTGCTTCGCGTTCGATTTCGGCCATCAGGCTTCCTTCCTCCGGGTGGCTGGCAAGAAATTTTGTTGCGCGACTGCTAGCGCTTTATGGCAGGATGCGTCAATGCAGAGGCGACGCGAAATTGAAAGGAAACGTCACGTATGTTTGCGCAAAGCTGATTTGTCTCAGGAAAACATCTCCAAATTATGGTCTCTTGCTCAATAAATTGGCAAAATCGCTGATCGGCCCTGGGGGTCGACACCCATGGAAAAATCACCTTAACCAAGCAAAAAATTACTAAAGTTTGCATATTTCCAGCTTTCACTTGCATTCACATTCGGCTTTAGGTCAGGTAATTCAAATAACAACGCTTGTGGCCATCTGCGCCCCGGCAAAAAGAAAACTTTTGGGGAATGACAGATGGAAAAGATCCCGATGACTCGCGCGGGTTGTGTCGCGCTTGAGGCAGAACTGAAGACGCTAAAGGTCGAGGAACGTCCAGCGATCATCCGCGCAATCGCCGAAGCGCGAGAGCTGGGTGACCTGAAGGAAAACGCAGAGTACCACTCTGCACGTGAAAAACAGGGATTTATCGAGGGCCGCATCAAAGAGCTGGAGGGTATTTTATCCCTCGCAGATGTGATTGACCCCGCCAGCCTGAGCGGATCGGTTAAATTTGGTGCCACAGTGACAGTTGCTGATGAAGACACTGATGCTGAAAAAACCTGGCAAATTGTTGGCGAATACGAAGCGAATGTTGAAAATGGTTTGCTCAATATTCGATCACCGATTGCGCGCGCCTTGATCGGCAAAGAAGAAGGCGACAGTGTAGAAGTGCGCACCCCTGGTGGTGTAAAGAGCTATGAGATTGTAGAAATCTCTTACGTATGACGCTCGCATGTATGCGGGGCGGAGCTGTAAATGGTTGATGAGAGTAACAACAATGCGACCCCGATCGGATTGTATGATCGCCCCCGCTCGCGCGACGTGACCGGGATTGAGATTGTTGCGGTCGCCCTAAGCCTGTTGTGGCTTTTGGGGACGGTGGTTTTCTTTCTGGTGCTCGAGCCGCGCACTGAAAGCATTAATTCGCTGCAATTCATTATGACGATGCTGGCCATCTTTATGCCGGTGGCCATGATTTGGGTGGCCGCCATGGCCGCGCGATCTAGCCGGGTGATGCGCGAAGAAGGGCAGCGCCTGAATGCCGCGGTCGAGGCTTTGCGCCAAAGCTATATGGCACAGGCCCAAGGCAGCAGCCGAGTCGGTCTGGAACCGACAATTTCCAAAAAGCTTGATGAAATCGCGGCCGCACAACGCAAGACGGAAACCGCCATTGCAATGTTCAGCACCAGCCGTGAAACCCAAGCAGCCCGCGCCCCTGCTAGCGAGGCTGCCGCCGTTCCTGTTGTGGACGAAGAAGATCAGGGTTTGCTTGCGCTTGGCACCTCTGCAGAAGACCTTGCCCCGCCGCTGGCGCACATAGATCTGATCCGGGCGATGCATTTCCCGGAAACCGCTGAGGACCAAGACGGGTTCAATGCCCTGCGCAAAGCGTTGCGTGATCGTCAGGCCAGTCAGTTGATCCAGGCGGCGCAAGATGTGCTGACGCTGCTGTCACAAGACGGTATTTATATGGACGATCTGCGCCCAGATTTGGCACGTCCTGAGATTTGGCGATTGTTTGCTGAGGGTATTCGAGGGCGTGAAATCGCCGCTCTCGGCGGCGTGCGCGACCGCTCTTCGCTGGCACTGGCAGCAGGCCGCATGAAGCAGGATCCGATTTTCAGAGATGCGGCGCACCACTTTCTACGTCGGTTTGACAAAACCATCGTGGAATTTGAAAAAACCGCTTCGGATGCTGAATTAACGTCCATGTCAGAAACCCGCACAGCGCGCGCTTTTATGCTGTTGGGGCGTGTTGCAGGTATCTTTGACTAAGAATGTAGCTTACCTCTAAAGCCCGAAGTCTTGGAAAGGCAGATACCTGACGACTGTGCCTGGCGTCACGCACATAGCCTCGTCAGGCAACTCCACAAGACCCTCAGCCCAGCTGAGGCTTGAAACCCGCCCAGACCCTTCGGATTCAAACACTTCGACCTGACCGTCGCGCAAACGCGCGCGCTGGTACTCGCGCCGTCCAGCTTTTTTAACCTTGGAAAAATTCGCCGGCACCATCAGCCCCTCGGGCAGAGACCACCCTTCTCCAGACAGCAGTCCCATTGCCGGGCGCGCAAAGATCAGGGCACAGACCATGGCCGCCACCGGATTGCCTGGAAGCCCAAAAACCGGTGTTTGCTGCCACATGGCCAGCACCAAAGGCCGACCTGGCTTTAAAGCCATACGCCAAAGAGTCATTGAACCGGTGTCGTTCAAAAGCGCTGAAACATGGTCTTCATCACCGGCAGAGGCCCCGCCGGACGTCAATATAACATCAGCTTTCTGCGCAGCCCGATCAAAGGCATTCTGCAAGGCTTTGCGATCATCGGGCACACGCCCGATATCAATCGGTTCATAGCCAAATTGCGCCAACATCGCCAAAAGCATCGGGCGATTGGCGTCAAAAATCTGGTCACCCGTGGCCTCTTGGCCCGCTTCGACCAATTCGTCACCAGTGGAAATCACCGCGACCCTTAGGCGTTGGCGTACCGTAACACTCTGCACGGCCGTCGCCGCCATATACGCAAGATCAGCCGGGGTGATGACACGTCCAGCCGGTAATATCTCTTGGTGTTTTTGCGCATCTTCCCCGGCGTCACGGGCATTGGCCCCCTGTTTAATAGGCCCCTGAAAGGCAATCTCGGCGTCGCGCAATTGCACGTCTTCTTGCATAATAACGGTATCGGTGCCCTTGGGCATCGACGCCCCGGTCAGAACACGAACGGCATGGCCTTTGGGCACAACACCGTCAAACGGCTGGCCCGCAGCCGAACGCCCCTGCACCAGCGGCAACACACGCGGCCCGTCTGCTTGGGCGGCCCCATCAAAGGCGTAACCATCCACCGCGGCATTGGGCGTGGGCGGGTTGCTGCGTCGTGCAAGCACGGGCTTGGCCAACACCCGGCCAAGCGCTTGGGCCATGGGTAAGGTTTCTGCTTTGGTAATAACCGACAAACGCGATTGAAGCAGCGCCTGAGCTTCATGAACCGGCGTCCAATGTTCGCCTGGTGGCAAGGCAAAACAATCATTTTTTAGCGGTGGTGGCTGCTGGTTAAACTTGGGCATGTCAGCAATCCTTAAGCTTGCAATGTGCGATCACAAAGGTCGCAATAGCCTGGGTGTCGTTCAAATCAAATTGCGGCAGATCAGAAACAACTGCAGCATCGGCTGCCACGGCGACGATGCTTGAGTTTTCAGGGGATAAAAGCCGGTGCTGGGTGGATGCACGAAAACATTCGATCTTGGGATGTGTTTCAGATTTGAACCCTTCGACCAATACCAAGTCGACCGGGGCCAGTCGCGCGATCAAATCGGCAAGACGTGGCGGCGTGGGGTTTTGATGTTCACGCATCAGGGCAAAGCGTTGGTCCGAGGCAAGCATTACCTCTTGTGCGCCAGCGGCACGATGGCGAACACTGTCTGTCCCCGGCACATCCAGATCAACATTGTGATGCGTGCGCTTAATGGTTGAAACCGCGTAACCCCGGTGGGAAATTTCGGTGACCAACCGTTCCATTAGCCCCGTTTTACCGGCATTTTTTAGGCCGGTGACGCCAAAAACCTTCATTTTTTTGCCTCAAGTTGCTGGCGCGCGACCTCTAAGTCTTGTGGCGTGTTAATATTAAAAAACGGATCTTGGTCAGACGCCTCAAAGATCGCTTCTTTTGCACCGTGTTGGTCAGTCCACAGCACAACTTTGCGCAATCCGTTTTCGAGCGCTGCGCGCAAATCATCGCGCAGCGCAACCGGCCAGAGGCCAAAGGTCGGCTGACGCCAAATTTTATTATCCGGGCCGCGACTGCAGGCCAAAGCCATGGGTGTTGTCATGTCGACGGCGGCGGTTTGCAATCTTTCAACCAGATCCAGAGGAAAAAATGGGGTGTCGGCGGCGGCGGTGACAATGCAATCGTGCCCTTGTTCAGCGGCCCAATCCAAGCCTGCCAGCACCCCTGCCAATGGGCCGGGAAATCCGCCAACAGTATCTGCCAAAACCGGCAAGCCCGTGTCTGCAAAACGAGCGGCATCGCCATTGGCATTCAAGGCAATACTGGAAACCTGCGGCGAAAACCTATCAATCACATGAGCCAGCAAACTTTGCCCGCAAAGATCAAGCCGCCCTTTGTCGCCTCCGCCCATACGCGTGGCGCGCCCACCGGCCAGAATGACCCCAAGTGGTTTGTCTGCCCGCAGCATCAATCACCAGTTCCTTTGCGTCGGTTTTTTTTGGGTTCATCCGAAATACCTGCCGGGTCAATATCCCGCTCTAAACGCGCGTGCCCTGACAGGCAGACATAGCGCTGACCCCGCAATCGTCCAATCAGGGTCAGGCCCACTTGCTGGGCGATTTCTACACCCCACGCGGTAAATCCAGATCGGCTTGCCAAAACAGGAATCCCCATCAAAGCGGTCTTGATCACCATCTCTGAGGTCAAACGCCCGGTGGTATAAAGCAATTTGTCTTGCGCCGGCGTTTGGGTTTCAAACATCCAGCCTGCAATTTTATCAACTGCATTATGGCGTCCCACGTCCTCCATATACACAAGAGGGTCAGCACCTTTGCAAAGCACTGTCCCGTGAATGGCCCCTGCTTCTAGATACAAAGACGGGGTCTGATTGATTTTGGCAGACAAGGCGTAAAGTTCGGACGCTTTGACTTTGCTGTGCGGCAGGGACAGGCCTTCGATGCCTTCCATCATATCGCCAAAGACCGTGCCAACCGCGCACCCACTGGTTCTGGTCTTTTTCTTTAACTTTTCTTCGTGATTGGTTTCCTGTGCAGTGCGCACGACAACAGTTTCCAACTCTTCGTCGAAATCGACCTGAGTCACCACTTCATCGGGCTGCAGCATGCCTTGGTTCAACAGAAACCCGAGCGCCAAGTATTGAGGATAATCGCCAATTGTCATGGCTGTGACAATTTCCCGGCTGTTAAGGAAAATCGTCAGAGGACGTTCTTCGACAACCGAAATATTTGTTTCATCGCCTTGATGATCCACCCCGGACACACGACGCGTCAGGCCCGCCCGAGCTGGGTCAGGCGCGATCAGGTAATTTAGTTTATTCAAGGTCGCCAATTGCTTCTCTTCGGTTTTGGGAACAGGCCAAGATATAAAGCAAATTAGGCATTCTAAGGGGTGATCACCACCATTAATCCGCCGAATAGGTTTGTATTTGCGACGTATGGCAACCGTGTACGCCAAGCGCTTAGCCGGGACTAGCCCCAGACAGGATCTATACCTTAGTCACACGGTCTGCCTGTTGGAGCGAAAGCTTAGGTGCCCTGCAAATACTCTGGCACAAAATCACGCAAGGCCTGTGACTTGTCGTCTTCGTCATATTCATACAGACGGCGAAAGCTTGCACCCTTGGCGGCGAAAGTTTCCATCAGCTTTGTCGGATAGTACGAGCGTTTCACATCCTCAAACCCGGGCAATTGCGACAAAAGCGTCGCTGTCGACAGCGCGCATTGTGATTGCATCACGGCATCATGGTTAAGGATCATTTGCAGCGCCTGTTCAGCCACCTGCGGTGAAACGACGATTTCTTGGACAACCACATGGAAAGTTTCACGCGCGTGATAGCGGGTGTAACGATCTACCATATAGGGCGTCATTCCGTACACTGTGTCGTTTCTAGACACGATATCTTCGTGGCGAAATGAGCCAGCAGGGTCAAACGCAACCCGTTGGCTGCCATTCACCATCAATGAGGTATGTGCGCCAGATCCGGTCCGGTTAGACAGCATAGTAAATAGCGTCAGCTTTGGCGGACCATTATGACGATAAACAGCGCGAGACACTTCCTCGATAGAAGCGCCACCTCTGTTTGGCACGGTACATGCAACCAGCGTGCTGGTTGCCGCAGCCAAAGCTGCCGCTTGAAGCAATCGCTTGATCACACGTCCTGCCATCGTCTTAGACGTTTACAATTGCTAAGAAGATCAGCACCAAAACGGCTGCCCCTGCGACATAGGTCGAAGCTTTGATAAAGCCCGCATATACCTTTTCCTGAACATCCGTGTTCATTGTGCCATGTTCATGTTCGGCCATTTTCAAGAGTCCTCTCGTTCGTGTTTGGCTGCTGGATACTGCATTTTGTTTGCACTGTCACGACGCCAATCTGACTTAACCTGCTGCAAATTTACACAGGTAGCGGTGAGAATCAAAGCGCCATTGCATGCTCTGGCGCTCAGCAAGTCACTTTGCTTTATCTTCCAAATCTTTGGCCAAGCGAAAACCAATGCGTGCAGGCTCTTTGGCTTCGGTGGGTTTTGGTAGGGCACGCAGCATCACATTCAGTTGACTGACGTGCTGAACCAGCTGGGTCTTGGCCCCGCCCATGTCTGATCCGTAAAATGTAACGATATCTGGATCAAAAAAGCCCATGCCTTCGATGCGCAAGACACCCGCATCACCACCAGTAAACCCCATTGCAACTTCGTGCGTGTTGTCGAGCTGTTGTTCAAAATTTTGGATATACAAAATGAGTCGCTCATAGGCCCATTCTGCCGGACTTTTCTGCTGCACAGGTTTTGTATCTACACAGGCAGGCAAACCCGTTTTGTCGGCAGCTTCAGAGGTGGTGTCGACTTCATAGCGACGCGGCAGTGCGGCTGCTTCTTCAGCTTCTGCAGATGTTTTGATCTCGTGGCCCATTGGTCATCCTTTTCTTTGCCAAAGCCACGCGCCATCGCTGCGGCGGGTCCGGCTGATATCACCAAGATGATACAGATGATTAAGATGAGCAATCGCTTCGACCAAAGCGAGCCCATATTCACCCGCACCAATGCTGCGCTTGAACAACGGTGGGAAACATTCGCCAGCCGTGCGCGGATGGTCAAGATGAGCCACCAAACGATCAAGGGCACTATGATGATTGTCGATCAGCTGCCGCATGCGCGTGGGCAAGCCTGTGAAGGGTAATTTGTGCCCCCCAAGCACCAACTGATCCGGGCGCGCAAAGGTTTCAAGTCGCGCGCACGCTTCCATCCAATCGGCCACTGGGTCCGCTTCGGGTTCCGTGGCATAGACCCCAATGTTGGAGCTGATAGAGGGCAAAATTTGGTCGCCGGAAATCACGAGATTGTCATCACGTGACCACAGTGTCAGATGCTCTGGGGCATGACCATTCCCCATATGCACATCCCAGTTTCGACCACCAGCGCGAATCACATCATCTTGTTTGATCCGTTTAAATCCCAGAGGCATGGGGTAGACGACATCGGCAAAATTGAAAGGGCGCTCTGATTTTCGCTGTTTGAAAATTTCTTCATCCATGCCTGCAGATAGGTAGAAATCCAATGTTTCCTGCCGTGGCACCGCCTGCTCATCAAGCTGCAACATACGCGCAAACAGCCAAGCCGTGCGTGTGGTCCAAAGCGTTGCGCCAAACTCTGTTTGAAACCAACCGGCAAGCCCAACATGGTCGGGGTGATGGTGCGTAACAATCACGCGTCCAATCGGTTTACCTGCCAACGGCCCTTGCATCAATTTTTGCCAGATGGCGCGAGTGCGGCGTGAGGAAAACCCGGTGTCAACGACCGTCCAGCTATCGCCCTCATCCAGAGCATAGACATTCACATGATCCAGCGCCATCGGCAGCGGCAATCGCATCCATAAAACCCCAGGAGCGACCTTTATTGCCTCACCTTCTGCTGGCGGATTTTGCCAAGGATATCGAATTGATGTGTCGCCCATCAGCTGCTCAAATCCTCGATTGAGATCGCATAAAGATCAGCAGCCCCCTGCGTGGCATGTGCAAGCAATCCTGAATGTTCTGGCAGCAGCCGGTTGATATAAAAACGTGCCAACCGAGAGCGCGGACCGTCGTATCCTTCTGCACAAGCCGCTTTGAGGTGATAATGCGCGCCCAAAATCCGGGCAAACCCATTCAAATACGGAACGCAGCCCGCGAATCGTTCATTTAAGTCAGCTTGACCCACCATCCATTCAGTCGCCTCGCGCAGGGTCTCTGTTGCGCTCCAGACATCTTCGGCCATCCGAGGGCGCGTTGCCCGAGCGGCTTCTGCAAAGCTCTCGATCTCTTCCAAAATGGCATAGGCCATATCGCCCTCATCCAGCATCTTGCGCGCCACCAGATCCATGGCCTGAATGCCATTTGTGCCCTCATAGATCGAGGTAATACGCACATCTCGCGCATACTGCGCGGCCCCCGTTTCTTCGATGAACCCCATTCCGCCATGCACCTGCACACCCAGTTCAGCCACTTTGATGCCGATATCTGTACCAAATGTTTTGGCAATTGGTGTCAGGAAGGCGGCACGTGATTTCCAATCAGGGCTGCCCGTGGCTTTGCCCATATCCAGCGCGATCGCGCAATCCAGCGCAATGGTGCGCGCAGCAAAGATCTCGGCTTTCATCGTGGCCAGCATTCGACGCACATCCGCGTGATCCACAATGCTTCCGTCGCCCGACACCGGAGTGCGCCCCTGCTTGCGTTCCATCGCATAGGACAATGCGTGTTGATAGGCGGCTTCGGCCACGCCCACACCTTGGCAGCCAACGCCAAGACGCGCATTGTTCATCATGGTGAACATGCATTTCATGCCATCGTGCTCTTGCCCGACCAACCAGCCAGTTGCGCCATCATATTGCATCACAGCTGTGGGCGAGCCGTGAATTCCCAACTTATGTTCAAGGCTCACCACCTTCAGCCTATTGGCGTGACCTGGTTCTCCATTGTCATCAGGAATATTGCGCGGCACCAAAAACAGGCTAATGCCTTTGGTGCCCTTGCCCCCATCTGGCAAGCGCGCCAAAACCAAATGGCACACGTTGTCGGTGAAATCCGTGTCGCCCCAAGTGATGAAGATTTTTTGCCCGGTGATTGCGTAAGTGCCATCGTCATTTCTGACGGCTTTGGTGGACAGTGCCCCAACATCCGAGCCGGCCTGAGGCTCTGTTAGGTTCATCGTGCCCGACCACGCACCAGATATCAGCTTTGGCAGATAGATGTCTTTGATCGCGTCAGTTGCATGTATCTCTAGGGCTTCAATTTGCCCCTGGGTCAGCAAAGGGTTTAACTGAAGCGCCAGATTGCCCGACGCCATCATTTCGTTGATTGCAGTGGTGACAGAAAGCGGCAGCCCCATGCCGCCATGTTTTTGACCCGCCGAGGTCGACACCCAACCACCTTCAGAAATGGCCCGAAATGCCTCGGCAAATCCCGGGGAACTGCGCAGTTTGCCATTTTCCAATTTAGCCGGATGCAAATCACCGTTTCGATTGGACGGATGCAATACATCCTCTGCCAAACGGCCCGCTTCGGTCAAAATGGCGCCGACGGTTTCAAAATCAATGTCGGAAAACGCTTTGGTATCTGTCACTTGCGACAGGTTCAAAACACTTTCATAAATATACTGATAGTCAGCGACCGGTGCTTGATATGGCATAAATTCGACCCTTGGCTGTTTGCATAGCTCACTTAGACTATTATGTCTCTTTATCCATTACTTTAAATATGCGACGAGAACGCGCTATCATAACGCGGCGTCATGACATGACTGACTTAATGACCAAAATTCTACCTGCCAATTCTGCAGGTTTTCAAAACGCCACCGCCTTTTGGCGGGATGGTGGCCTTGTCGCCTTTCCAACGGAAACGGTTTATGGGCTAGGTGCCGACGCCCGAAATGATCTGGCTGTCGCCAAGATATTCGAAGCAAAAGGCCGACCCCATTTCAATCCTCTGATCGTGCATGTGGCCAGCGCTCAAATTGCACAGCGTTATGTGCAGTGGTCAGAAGAGGCAGACCGTCTTGCTGCCACATTTTGGCCCGGACCGCTGACTTTGGTGCTGCCAATCAAACCGCAAGCCGGTCTTTCCCACCTTGTCACCGCTGGTCTGACAACGCTTGCGATTCGCGTTCCTGCGCATCCGGTCGCCAAAAGCCTTTTGACGCTATTTGATGGACCCATTGCCGCTCCTTCGGCCAATCCTTCAGGGAAAATCAGCCCGACAGAAGCAGCGCATGTCAAAGCGGGCCTGTTTGGAAAAATTGATGCCATATTGGATGGCGGCGCCTGTGATGTGGGGCTTGAAAGCACGATCATAGGTCTGACAGACACGCCCACATTGTTGCGTCCCGGGGGGCTGCCGCTTGAGGCCTTAGAAGCGGCTTTGGGCAATGCCCTAATCCAGCATGGCAACGATGATCCGGTGACAGCCCCAGGGCAAATGACCTCACATTACGCCCCGGCGACGGGTGTTCGTTTGAATGTAATAACGCCTCAGAAACACGAAGTCTTTCTTGGATTTGGATCTGTCGAATGCGATTTAAATCTGTCTCAGGCAGGCGATCTGCGCGAAGCCGCCGCAAATCTATTTCAGTATTTGCATAGGCTTGACGCCATGCAAGCAGAAGGCATTGCTGTGTCCCCCATCCCTGAAACGGGGCTGGGGCTTGCGATCAATGATCGTCTGAAACGCGCTGCGGCTCCGAGAGATTAGCGGCTAAGCGCGCCCGGCGCTTGCCGAAAGTGTCAATGGATCAATGCCCAAAGTGTTGAGCGCGGCTTCCCATTTCACTTCATCCTGCAAATCAAAGACCACCTCTAGCGATGCGTCACAAATCAACCAGCCGTTTGCAGCAAGTTCTTCTTCCAATTGATTGGGCCCCCAACCACTGTAGCCCAAAGCCATAAGTGCCTTTTCCGGTCCGCCGCCAGCGGCAAGATCTTCGATCACATCAATAGTTGCGGTCATGGCAAAACTATCATCGACCACCAAAGAAGAAATTTGCGAGGCATAGTCAGCGGAATGTAGGACAAACCCCCGCCCCCCCTCGACCGGGCCACCGAAATGCAGGGCCATTTGTCGGCTATCTGGTGTTTCCTCGATAGAGAGTTGGTCAAGTAGATCTGAGAAACTCATGTCCCCCATCGGTTTGTTCAAAATCAATCCCATTGCACCATCAGCACTATGCGCACAAAGCAATACGATCGAATGGGCAAACCGTGGGTCACTCATACCCGGCATTGCAATCAGCAACTTGCCTGTCAGATCCAAACCGTCGGTTGTATCTATCAAATGAATTCCTGCCTTATATGCAACCACTTACCCACCCAATGTTAGGCTTCGGCCACTCGAACGCAAGTCCTGATCCCAAGATTGCGAGCATTCGTCACAATCGCTCGCCGGAATGTGAGTTGGCTTTTACCGACTGATCGCGCATTTGTGGGGCATGATCAAAGCTTCCATTCTGGCTCTCTTGTCCGCCCCATTCATTTTTGGCACTGCGCAATCAGCAGCGGCGCAAAATTATGAAGGCGCGATATCTGCCGAATTATTACCTGGATGGCGACGCGCTGACGGAAGTCATGTCGCCGCTGTGCGCATGGTGCTGAAAGATGGTTGGAAAACCTATTGGCGGGCCCCTGGTGATGGCGGCATTCCACCCCAAATGCGTTGGTCTGGTTCGCGCAATATGGGGCAAATTGACATCATATGGCCGACCCCCACGCTCTTTGATCAAAATGGTTTGCAATCGCTGGGGTACAAACATGAAGTTGTCGTTCCATTGATTGTTTCCCCGCGGCGTGCTGGCAAAGACATCAATTTGAGTGCACGTCTGGATATCGGTGTCTGCAAAGACATTTGCGTGCCAGAAACCCTGCGCGTCAAGGCGCGTTTGCCTGAAGAAATCATCAAAATTGATCCAATGATTGCGGCGGCGCTGGCCGAGCAACCCTACACTGCGCAGGAAGCAGGCGTTCAGCACGTTGCATGTACAATTTCTGCTAATACAGAGGGGCTTTTGGTTTCAGCAGATATTCAAATGCCCAGCGCCGGTGGGCGCGAATTTGCAGTCATAGAAACAGACAATCCAGAACTGTGGATCGCGCAAGCCGCAACCAAGCGACGTGGCAAGACATTGTCGGTTTCTAGCGCAGTTTATCACGTCGAAGACCAGCCTTTTCTGCTCAACCGCGACGCTTTGCGTTTTACCATCTTGGGGCAAAATTATGCGGTTGATATTCTTGGCTGCCAATCCGGGTAGTTACGCCCTTCTTCGCTTCTGCACCAAAAGCGCTGTCCCCACATAGCCCAACAAAGCCAAACCCGCGGTGCCAACAGCAAACATGCCAAATACCATAAGTGTGCTGTCAAAATTGAACGACTCAGGCAGGTAGTTTTGCACGATAGGGTGAACCGTCCCGGTGACCGCCCGCCAGCCAAGCGTCACAGCCAGCCAAGCAGCTGAAAGAGCTGCGACGGGCCAGATCACACCTTTAAGCGCCTTCGACCGCCCCGCACGACGCGCGGCGGTTATTTGGCGTGAAATATCTTGCTGCGTGGCCAGCAAGGCTGGGACCACCAACAAAACAAGCAACATGCCAAATCCAAGGCCATATACCAATGTGATCACCGTCGGTTTCAGAAATTGTGCCTGCTGACTGCGCTCAAACAGCAAGGGCGTCAGACCCAAAACGGTGGTCAATGTTGTCAACATGACCGGTCGCAACCGATCAGCAGTGCCTTCAATGATTGACGGCAGCAATCCTCTTTCTTCTGCATATTCATCAATCGTGGTCACCAGAACAATTGAATCGTTGATGATAATTCCCGTCATGCCTAGCAAGCCAACCACAGTAAACATCGACAGCGGCACGCCGTGGTAGTTATGGCCATAAATTGTACCAACCAATCCAAAGGGGATAATGGCCATCACCACCATGGGTCTGGTCCAGCTTGCAAAGACCCAGGCAAGCACAAGATAAATGCCCGCTAAGCACAGAATAAGCCCATTGCGCGCGTCTTTCAGGAAATTATCCTCTTGCTCGGACAGGCCCGCCAATCGCCACTCGATCTGATGCACGCTTGCAATCTCGGGCAGAATTTCCTCTTGCAACCGTTGCTCTATCTCGGCGGCGCGGGCTGGGTCGTCTTCAGAAATGTCGCCAGTCACAGAGACAACACGAATGCCATTTTCACGCCTCACAGTGGAAAAACCACTGCGCCGATCAACGCTGACCAAATCCGCCAAAGGCACATAGATGCCATCAGGCGAGCGCATCATAGAGCGTTCTAGAAAATCGGCGGTCAGCTCTCCTTCCGGCAATTCCACGCGTATCACGGCAGTGCGCGGACCGGATGGATAGGTTGCTGCCTCGACGCCATTCAGCCGATTGCGCAGCACTCGACCTAACGTATCTATCGAAAATCCCAGCGATTGGCCCTGTGGAGTGAGTTCTAAAATAACCTCTTCTTTGTCAAATGGCAGGCTATCTTCTACTGCCGAAACTTCGGGATAGGGCAGCAGGGCATCCTTGAGCGCTTCTGAGGCGTCTTTTAGAGTTTGCGCATCCGATCCAAAAAACTGAACATCAAGTGCGTCGCCACCAGGTCCCGACCGCCAACCGCGAAAACTGACGGTTTCTGCTAAGGGGTGTTTGACCACCAGATCTTGCAGTTCTCCAACAAAGGCAAAACTTGAATAGGGCCTCAGATCTGCATCAATTAACTCGATTGCAATACCGCCCAGTTGATCTGGCGTTCGACTGTCGGCCCCAGCGACACCGCGACCACTGTTACCGCCAACTTCTGCCATAACAAAAGCCAACGGGTTCACCCCGTCATATCGTTTGGCATAATCTGCACCCAATGCTTCGGTGGCGCGTTGTAGTTCTCGCATCATCTCAATGCTGTCTGCACGCGTTGCATCTGCGGACATGATAAAGTTACCTGTCACCGAGCCGCGCTCTGGCGCGTTAAAGAAGCGCCATTTGACGTCGCCCGTGATAAACAGGCTCGCCTGTGAGGCCAAAAGTAAAACTGTACCCGCCAAAACCGGATACCGAGCCCAGATCACCATCGCCATAAGCCGACGAAAAATCACATCTCTAAACCAGCGGAAACCGCGGTTCACAACGCGACTGGGCCAGTCATACCAGTGGTTTTTGGCAGTATGCGCCAGAGCGTGACGCATGTGATTGGGTAAGATCAAGAAACATTCGACCAGTGACGCGATCAACACCACGATGACCGTAAAGGGAATATCAATAATCAAATCGCGAAATCGGCCACTGATTGCCGTCAGGCCAAAAAAGGCGATAACGGTTGTTAGCGTCGCCGAGAACACCGGCAACGCCATGCGTTTTGCAGCGGTTTCTGCGGCAACAACGGGTGATTCACCCAAGCGCCGAGCCCGCATATCCGCATGTTCACCCACCACAATCGCATCGTCGACCACGATGCCGAGTGTGATAATCAGACCGAATAGAGAGATCATGTTCAGGGTAAGCCCGGCGGCATACATCAAAGCAATGGCCGCACACATTGCCACCGGAATACCGGCGGCCACCCAGAACGCTATGCGCGCGTTTAAAAACAAAAAGAGCAAGGCCAGAACAAGGCTCAACCCCATCAATCCATTGTCTATCAACAAATCAAGCCGGCCACTGATCGCTTCGGCTCTGGTACGGATCAGATCAATTCTGACCCCCTCTGGTAGGGTTGCTTGCAGCTCCTGGGCCACTTGCTCGACAGTGTTTTGTATGCCTATGGCATCGCCCTTTGCCGACCTATCTATTCGCACCGAAATCGCCGCATTTTCACCAACAAAATAACTGCGATTTCGATTGGCACTTTCTACAACGACGTTGGCCACATCACCAACGGTCAATGAGGATCCGTCTGGGTTAGACCGCAAAATGATCGCGGCGATTTGATCTGCGCTGCGCTTTGCCACCCCGGTTCGCACGCGCGTATTTGCGCCCGCCACGTCGCCCGCTGGATCTGCCGCCACCTCTTCACCTATAGCCGCAGCGATTTGGGACATCGTCACATCATGGGTGATCAAATTTACTGATGGCACTTCGACAATAGTGCTGGGAGACGCAACGCCCCGTAAAGTGGAACGGGTGACGCCTTCTGCAAACAAGCGTACCACAAACTCATCTGCGAATCTGCCAAGCTGCTCTGGGGCCAGAGGCCCTGTCAGAACCACATCTGTCACGCGATCACGCCAAGCCCCGCGCCGTACACGTGGATCATCGGCATCTTCAGGCAGCGTGGTGACCGCATCAATGGCGGTCTGCACCTCATCGGTCGCGCGCGCCATGTCCCAACCCGGCTCAAAGTCCATGGTGATCTGCCCCGAACCTTCCGAGGACCGAGATTCGGTGGCTTCCACACCCTCGACCGACAATAACACCGGTTCGAGCACCTGGACGATGGCAGCGTCGACGTCCTCTGCCCCGGCCCCATCCCAGTTGACCGAAACGCTGACGTTATCAACCACGACATCTGGAAAGAATTGCGCCCGCATCTGCGGTGCGGCGACCAGACCGGCAACCACGAGTATGACCAACAAAAGATTTGCCGCTGTGCCGTGCCGGGTAAAATAAGACAACAGTCCCTGCGTAGAGGCCCCCATACGTCGTGCCATACCGGTTACCCTCCCATCCGTTGCTCAAGTCGCTGCACCACTTGTGCCGGAACCTTGGGCTGCGCCAATTGGTTTAAGATGGTTGCTTTACGATCGGCGGGCATGCGCGAGTTGCTTTCGACAAAGGCCAAAAGCTTGGCGCGCCTTTCTTCTGATAATTCTAACAATTCAGGCGATGGAGCTGGCGGCGGACTCCCCGCAAGCTTGGCATCAGCGGCACCTTCCTGAACAGGTTTTACACGGATGCCAGCCCCCAACAGAGGCGTGAGGCGTGTTACCGCCATGCGGCCATTCAAGGCCTCTGCGCGCAACAACACTTGATCGCCTTGGCGGCGCAACAGTTCAACTGGGATGGCCTCTAGCCGATCTTGTTCACCTACCACCAAGACTTGCCCCTGGGCATCCAGAGCTGACGATGGCAGTTGAATTACGCCTGCCAGAGGCGCTTCTCGCACGGCGACACTGACAAAATCACCAGGCTTTAGACCACGCGCTTGCCGCAATGTTGCAAAAATCAATCGGCCTGTCTGACCTTCACCTACAGCGGCGCTGTCACGACTAATCGCTCCTTGGGCCACCAGCGCCACACCAGTCGCATTTAACGTGACTTGCACATCCGCAGGACGCAAATCACCTGTATCTGTCAGCAACCTGGCATATTGCGCGGTGGACACGCGAAAAGCCACTTCGAGTGCGCTAGGGTCAATCAGTTGCGCCAGACGTTCGTTGGCAGAAATAAGACCACCCTGAACGGCCGCAACTTCCGCCAATGTGCCATTAAATTCCGCAATGATTTTCAAGTCATCTAGGTCTCGCTGCGCTTCTGTCAAAGCTATGTTGGCTTGTGCAACGCGGGTATTCGCTTGGCCTATACTCGCTTCTGCCTGGGCAAGGGATTGCCGCCGCGCCAGAACTTGTTGTTGCGCAGTGGAAAAATTCAATTCTGCGGTCTCTACCGCAGCGGTGGTTCCTACGCCCCGCTCGGCGAGATCTTTTTGACGCACAAGAGCGCGGTCTCTTAAAGCAACCTGCTCTTCGGCAGAGGCCTTTTCGTCCTGCGCCAAAATTAGGGCTTGTTGCGCTTCTCGTTTTTCATCCAAAGCTGCTTTCAATTCAGTGTCCGCGCGTGCAAGCGCATCTTCTGCATCAGACGTGTCCAGTTGCGCCAGAAGATCTCCCGCCTGAACTTGCCCACCTTCGCGAAAATTTTCGCTGATCTGGCGCAGTACACCGCCAGTAGAGCTGCGCAAATCCAGCGTACGTTGGCTTTGCACTTCGCCAAAGACAGCAATTTCAGGGGCAATCTGTGTCGGCGTCGCCGTCACCACATTAACTGTGAAAATCCGTTCACGTTGCTGGGGAATTCGGGGCTGTTGGTTAACCCGTTCAGTCACAGCGCCCGATACCAGATCAACGGCGATGACCAGCAGACCAGCGGTGACAGAAATCAAAAACAGCCCAATCAAGCTTTGTCTTAAAAAGCGCATATTCTTCCCTTTGCGAGCCACGAAGCCTTGTATCAATCTGTGCCGAATGCGCTCAGTTTCCAAGAGCGCACAGCATTAAACGCACGGCTTTCGCTTTTCCGTCGCAAAAAAGTGAACTTTTTAGGTTTTTGTGCGCTTTAGATGCTCGTCAAGACGCGGCATGATTTCCACAAAATTACAGGGCATATGACGATAGTCCAACTGAAATTGCAAAATATCGTCCCAGGCATCTTTGCAAGCCCCCGTACTCCCCGGCAAAGCAAACAAATAGGTGCCCTGAGCCACTCCACCTGTGGCGCGGCTTTGGACAGCAGAGGTGCCAATTTTTTGCATTGAAATAACAGTAAAGGCCGTTGCAAAGGCCTCGATTTCTTTTTCATAGACATCTCTGTGCGCTTCAACGGTCACATCTCGCCCCGTCAAACCGGTACCGCCTGTCGAAATAATGACATCAATGTTTTCGTCGGCACACCAGGTGCGCAATTGGGCCGAAATTTGGTCTCGCTCGTCCTGCAAGATGGTGCGCGCCGCCAGAATATGCCCAGCATTTTCCAACCGGGCCACCAAAGTGTCGCCGCTTTTGTCTTGGTCCAGACCCCGTGTATCGCTGACGGTCAGAATTGCGATTTTCACCGCAATAAAGGGCCGGTTTTTGTCGATCTTCGCCATTTTACCATCTTTCTAAATTGCTAAGCGCGTAGCCAAGGCAGTGAAAATGGCCGCGGTCAAGTAACCTTGGCCGTTGGTGTCAAATTCAGCGCCAAGGTTCGGGTATGTTGCCGATAACACATAAATGTCCATGGCCCTGTCTTAGGTGTCAGCCAAGAGGCGCGCTTTGATCTTAAGCAAATCCGCCCAGGCGTCGCGCTTCGCAATCGGAGAACGCAACAAAGCCTCTGGATGCAACATGGGCAAAGTCGGTTTACCAAATGCTTCGGCCCACGTCCCCCGCAAACGATTTATGCCACGCTTTCCAAGAACACTGTGGCACGCGCCATTACCCATCAGAACCAGAATATCAGGGTCCGCCAAAGCAACATGGCGCTGCACAAATGGGCGCATCATGGCGATTTCATTGGCAGAAGCATCCCGACTTTGCGGCGGGCGCCAGGGCAGGATATTGGTCAGGTAGACGGCTGTTTTGCGATCTTGCGAATTGCGATCAAGACCAATGGCAGCAAGCATGTGATCTAGCAATTGCCCAGCCGGGCCAACAAATGGTCTGCCATGACGATCTTCCTCTCGGTCTGGTGCATCACCAATGATCATCACCCTTGCAGCCGCATCCCCGTCAGCAAACACCAACGAGCGTGCCCCCCGTTTGAGGCTGCAATGATCAAAATGGGCAGTGGCTGTTTTCAAACTTGGCAGATCATCTGCAGCGGCGGCCGCTTGCTTGGCCAGAGCAACAGGGTCAATCTCTGGTTTTTGCACGACTTTTTGTGCAGGGGCTGGTGTGATAGGTTTGACTTGTGCCTGTTTTGCCTGCGCTTCATAGCGATTGACCGGCGCATCCAAAATCGCCTCGGTCGCGCCGAGCTCTATCTGCCATTCCAACATGGCGCGTGCCGTATGATAGTCGAGTGCCGATTCCATAGCAGCACCCTACCTTGTGCACCCGGTCAGGAAAACCAAACAAATCACCGAATAAGCTTTGCAAGTCAGGATGCCTCCGGCGGGGGTATTTTCGTCAAGAACAAAGCCAGAGGCGGCTTGCAGCAAGCCCAGTGGCTTTCTATAAGCATCAAAGATCAGACAAGGAGCTTCGCAATGGCGTTTCGTCAAAAGCATCTTCTGGGTATCGAGCATCTTCGACCCGAAGAAATCACATCAATCCTTGATCTGGCAGATCAATATGTCGATCTGAACCGGCGCGATATGAAGCATTCAGAGGCGCTTTTGGGCCTGACCCAAATAAATATGTTTTTTGAAAACTCGACCCGGACCCAAGCAAGCTTTGAGATTGCTGGCAAGCGTCTGGGGGCGGATGTGATGAATATGGCGATGCAGGCCAGTTCAATCAAAAAGGGCGAAACCCTGATTGACACTGCATTGACCCTAAATGCGATGCACCCGGACCTTTTGGTGGTGCGGCACCCGCATTCCGGCGCGGTGGATTTGTTGGCCCAAAAAGTCAATTGCGCGGTGCTCAATGCCGGAGATGGCAAACACGAGCACCCCACGCAGGCCTTGCTGGATGGGCTGACCATCCGTCGAGCCAAAGGTCGGTTGCACCGGCTGAACATCGCGATTTGTGGCGACATCGCCCATAGCCGTGTGGCGCGCTCCAATCTGATCCTTTTGGGCAAAATGGAAAACCGGGTTCGCCTTGTAGGGCCACCAACCCTGATGCCCAGCCAGATCAGCGAATTTGGTGTCGAAGTCTATGAGGATATGGCGGAAGGCTTGAAAGACGTCGATGTTGTGATGATGCTGCGTCTGCAACGCGAACGTATGGACGGTGGCTTTATTCCATCCGAGCGTGAGTACTATCATCGTTATGGTCTGGATGCCGCCAAGCTAAGCCACGCCAAGGACGATGCAATTGTCATGCACCCCGGCCCGATGAATCGCGGGGTCGAAATTGACGGTGATATCGCGGATGACATCAACCGATCGGTGATCCAGGAACAGGTCGAGATGGGTGTGGCGGTGCGTATGGCAGCGATGGATCTTTTAGCCCGCAATCAACGTGAATTGCGCAAAAACACCCCTGTCGAGGTTTGATATGGAAGACCCAAAAGACCCAAAAATGAGTGGTCGCGTCGCAACAATTGCCCTTTTGGTGATGTTTGCCATTGTCGGTCTGATGATCTGGGTGGGCGGATAATTCGACATGCGGGCGTCAGCGGATATCACAGAGCAGCCTGAAGTTGACCTTTCCCCTGATGAACGCGTGATTGCGATTTTCCAGCCAAAACTCGGTCTGTTCCTGCACCGAACCCTTTTGGTTGCATCGATGACGGCCGTCCTGCTCATGGGCTTTCCAAAAATTGGTCTGGGGATTGTATTCGCCTTGGTTGGTGGCCTGATATCCGCCCTGTTTTATGCCTTTGTTTTCGGGGATTTTGAAGAATGGCGGCAGCGTAGGCGTGACCGCTGGATATTGACGAACCAGCGGCTTTGCTTTCAAAACCCAGAGGACGACGACGGGGTGGCCTGGATAAACCTGTCAGATATTCAGACCTGTCGCCGCTGGATGTGGTGGGCTGTGCGCCTGACCACACTGGATAGACGTGTGACTGTCTTGCGTTATGTCGGACCCGTGAAAGCCGTACAAACCATACTTAGATCGGCAATTGCCGATGCCAAAGGAGACCCAAATGTCGGATGATGCTTTTCATGTCTCTGCAACAGAAAGCGGGCGCGTGCGGCTTTTCAAGGTTGAGATCACCGAAATGGATCTTGAACGCATTCAATCCCCCCAAAGAGACATGCCTCCAACTCCGGCTGCCATAGCCAATTTGGTTGGGTTAGACTGGATCGACACTGGTTATGCCGAGATATTCAACATTTCAGACCTCGACGGTTTGGGGCTTGCCAATTATTTGGTGCAGGGTGCCGGGGTTTCTGAGGCGGCGATATCAGATCATCGCCTGTTGCTGGATCAAATCGAAGACATCGTGTTGATCCTCTATTCCAGGGCATTTGAAGGAAAAGAAACGCATCTGGCTTTGCATCCCGCGGTGCAGCTCATAGAGATGTTTTCTGAAGAATCTCATGACGTCACCTTTCAGCCGTTGCCCAATAAGTCGGCATCGGAACCTGCAAATTTGTCCACGCCCCCAGCCTCTGCACATTTTACAGTGCTAAAGGCCGTGCTGCTATTGCCGGTTATTCTTGTGGTTCTGGCGCTGGTGGGTTGGCTTTTGTTCTTATGATGCGCTGCATAGAATTGGTTGACCTTATGGCGTCAAAATTGCATGTCCGGTGGATGATGGCATGTCAGGCCATGGCTAAAAAAGGACCCGCAGCTTTATGAGTCTTCTTTTCACCAATGCCCGCCTGATTGATCCGGAAACCAACACTGACACTTTGGGCAGCCTGATCGTCGAAAACGGCGTTATCGTTGCGCATGGCACAGCGATCACAAGCCATATGGCAGATGAGGTGATCGATTGTCAGGGCAAATGTCTAGCACCGGGCATTGTCGATCTGGGTGTGAAAGTCTGCGAACCGGGCGAACGCCACAAAGAAAGCTATAAATCCGCTGGGCGCGCAGCAGCTGCAGGCGGCGTGACAACCATTGTCACACGGCCCGACACCACTCCAACCATTGACAGTCCGGAAACCCTGGAATTTGCCACTCGGCGTGCCAATGAGGCAGCCCCTGTCAATGTGGTGCCAATGGCTGCCCTGACAAAAGGGCGCGCTGGCCGCGAGATGACGGAATTTGGCTTTTTGCTGGATGCAGGGGCCATTGCTTTTACCGATTGCGATCATGTGGTGACCGACACCAAGGTCTATTCACGGGCGCTGACTTATGCGCGCAGTCTTGGGGCTTTGGTCATTGCCCACCCTCAGGAACCGGTGCTGAGCAAAGGGGCGGCCACAACGTCAGGAAAATTTGCCAGCCTGCGCGGTCTGCCCGCGGTGTCACCGATGGCAGAACGCATGGGGCTTGATCGCGATATCGCCATGGTCGAAATGACCGGGGTAAAATATCACGCTGACCAAATCACCACTTCCCGCGCACTTCCTGCGCTCGAACGCGCTAAGGCAAATGGGTTTGACGTTACCGCTGGCACCTCGATCCATCATTTGACTTTGAATGAATTGGACGTGGCAGACTACCGGACATTCTTTAAGGTAAAACCGCCACTGCGAAGCGAAACAGATCGTCTGGCGATGGTCGAAGCGGTGAAATCCGGCTTGATCGACATCATCAGTTCAATGCACACCCCGCAGGACGAAGAAAGCAAACGCCTGCCTTTTGAAGAAGCCGCATCTGGCGCGGTTGCGCTTGAGACTTTGCTGCCCGCAGCGCTGCGGCTGTATCATGCAGAGCAGTTGACGCTGCCTGAACTCTTCCGTGCGATGGCGCTGAATCCAGCCCTCAGGCTTGGCTTGCCCGGCGGACGTCTTAGCGAAGGAGCGCCAGCAGATCTTGTGCTCTTTGACCCGGACGCGCCTTTTGTTCTGGACCGTTTTAAATTGCAGTCAAAATCCAAGAATACTCCGTTTGACGGCCAGCGGATGCAGGGTAAGGTAATGGCAACTTTTGTGGCCGGCCAGGCCGTCTATCGGAGAGACTGATGCCTGCACTGGAAACCGGGATGTTTGCACTCGTTGTTTGGGGCCTGGTTGGCTATTTGTTTGGCTCTATTCCTTTTGGCATTGTCATCACCCGGGTTTTTGGGCTTGGCAATCTGCGTGAAATTGGCTCTGGCAACATTGGCACCACAAATGTACTGCGCACCGGATCAAAACCAGCAGCTGCGGCGACGTTGTTACTCGACGGTGGCAAAGGCGCGATTGCTGTGCTGATTGCGCGGTTTTTGGCTGGTGAAGATGCTGCACAGGTGGCCGGTTTGCTGGCGTTTTTGGGTCACTGCTTTCCGATTTGGCTTAAGTTCAAAGGCGGCAAAGGCGTTGCGACATTCCTGGGGCTGATGCTTGCCTTGGCTTGGCCAGTCGGTATTGCCTGCTGCCTGACTTGGCTGATCACCGCCTTGATAGGGCGAATTTCATCGCTGTCAGCATTGGTTTCGGCGGCGTCTACGACGTTTTGGATTGTGCTCCTTGGGTTTGGTCAGGTTTTTTTACTCGGTATCGCGGTGACGCTTTTAGTTTTCTGGCGTCATAAAGAGAATATAGCGCGATTGCGGACAGGCACCGAACCAAAGATCGGGCAAAAATAGCCCCTATAGCTTGCATTCAACGACCCGCGCCAGCCTTAGCGAAAGATGCAAAGGGCAGACCAAAAAGTCGCGCCCCAAAAGACGAATGATGCAGCGGCTAACTTTTCTGAAAGTAAATCAATAACTGTATTCGCCGTAAATCCGCGTCAAATCGCCATTCCAGTCACCGTGATAGTGTTCAAGCAGCTCATCCGCAGGTGTTTTTCCCGTTTCAATGCTTTCTTTCAAAGCATTCAAGAAATGAGTTTCATCTGGCACCAAACCGCCCGCGCCCGGCATTGCACGGTTTTTCAAACCGGCCTCTGAAATCTCTACAACTTGTCCAGCAAGCTCATGCATGTTGATCTTGCCAACTTGCCCCTGCAATCCCTTTTCAGACGCAGCAACCCGCAAGGCTTCGCGCGTTTCAGCGTCCCAGCCCTTGACCAAATCCCAGGCCGCATCCAAAGACGATTGATCATACATCAATCCAACCCAAAATGCGGGAAGCGCGCATAGGCGACGCCATGGTCCGCCATCCGCGCCGCGCATTTCCATGAATTTCTTGATACGTGCTTCCGGGAAAGCCGTGGTCAGGTGATCTGCCCAGTCGCTGAGTGTAGGTGTTTCACCGGGCAATGCTGGCAACTCACCTTTCAAAAAGGCCCTAAAGCTTTGTCCCAAAGCGTCGATATACTTGCCATCGCGATAGACAAAATACATCGGCACATCCAAGGCGTATTCAGCCCAGCGTTCAAAGCCAAATCCCTCTTCAAACACAAAGGGCAACATGCCTGTTCGCGCTGGGTCAAGGTCACGCCACACTCTTGATCGCCAAGATTTATATCCGTTGGGCTTGCCATCAAAGAATGGAGAATTCGCAAACAGCGCAGTCGCCACAGGTTGCAAGGCCAATGCAACGCGCAACTTCTGCACCATGTCTGCTTCGGACCCGAAATCAAGGTTCACTTGAACTGTACAGGTGCGATACATCATGGACTTGCCCATCGAGCCAACGCGATCCATGTAATCAGTCATTAATTTGTAACGCCCCTTAGGCATTACAGGCATGTCCGCATGACTCCAGATCGGGGCGGCCCCCAATCCAATGAATTTAACTCCGATTTTATCGGAAATATCTTTCACGTCTTTCAGGTGGGCATTCACCTCGTCGCAAGTCTCGTGAATGGACACGAGTGGTGCACCCGAAAGCTCCAACTGGCCACCGGGTTCAAGCGAGACATTGGCCCCGTCTTTTTCCAGACCAATCAGTTTGCCGTTTTCCTCAACGGGGGCCCAGCCATGGCCATCGCGCAACCCTTGCAACACGGCTAGAATCGACCGTTCACCCTCGTAGGGAAGCGGCTGTAATGAATCTTGGCAAAAGCCAAATTTTTCATGTTCGGTGCCAATGCGCCAATCTGTACGAGGCTTGCAACCCTCTGCCAGATATTCCGCAAGTTGTTCGTGGCGTTCGATCGGTCCGCCGCCGGACTGTGGAATGGACATTTTTTGCTCCGATCCTGAAGGCTGTCGCTAGGATTGCTTTGGTGAAGTGAATCGCTGGCAGTGTCAATGCAACGTGAGCGTCTGTTTTGCCCAGATCACAATAGGGTGAGTGCCACCATTGTTTAGGCTGGTCAAAAGATGCTCAGTGCGTATCCCCGGCAACGTCGCAAAAGCATCAAACAAAGCCTCGGCACCTTCTGCATTTACCGGGATATGAACATCTGCTTGGCTAACCTGATGCAACACCCAGACGGGAGGCGCAGACGCGTGATCAAGGGTTAACAGCACCAGATCCGCAATCGACACAACGCCGCCCGAGATGGGCCCGTAGTAGCTGATTTCGCCTTCATCTACTGTCACAATCCCCGGACCACCGCGCGCCGACATAAAGCGACCGCGTTGCAAGCCTGTATAGGTCAGAAACCCGCCACCAAGGGCCACGATCACCCCAATCCACTGCAGGACACCCGCGCCCGTTGCCCAGTACAAACCCAACAAAAGCACCGCGCAACCAATCAAGGCTTCGCGCCACTTTAGAAACGCCGCTTTTGCCTCTGGACGAATAAAGCTCATGCGGTCCCCCCATAAACTTGCCGATATTTCAACAGCGCCATTTGATGGTATCCGATCTTTTTGAAACCATTTTCATAAGCCCAGGCAGCGATTTCACTGGCCCCAAACAGAACGGTGGCCAAGATGCCCTCGTCGTCTTTGCGCGCCTGCCGGATCATCCCCAATCCCCCAAAGCTTGCTGCCAAAGCGTCATCGCGGCCACAGCAGCCGTATCTGCGCGCAAGATACGCGGCCCCAATGCCACCACATGAGTTTTCGCATGCGCATGCAGTCGTTTGCGTTCGGATGGCGAAAAGCCGCCCTCTGGTCCAATCAAAATCGCCCATTTATCGCCAGAGGCATCTCCCAATCGCTTGGCAGAGCCAACTTCTGCTTCGTCACAAAACATCAGGTTGCGATCCTCTGGCCAACTCGAAAGCAACTGGTTCAGTTTTTGCAATCCTGTCACCTCTGGCACAAATGTCCCACCACATTGCTCGGCAGCTTCAACCGCATGGGCCTGAAGTCGATCCTGGCGGATACGCTCAGAATTGGTGAACTTGGTCGACACCGGCATGATGCGTGCAGCGCCCATTTCAGCGGCCTTTTCCACGATGAAATCTGTGCGGGCTTTCTTGATTGGCGCAAAGATCAGCCAGAGATCCGGTGGCATTTGCAGCGGTTTGGTTTGAACAACACAAGCAAGCTCTCCGGCGCGTTTACCGGCCTTAATAACTTCGGCACGCCATTCGCCATCCTTGCCATTAAAAACAAGGATCTGTGCGCCAAGCGCCAGGCGCATCACCCCAAATAGGTAATGTGCTTGATCACGATCCAATGGAATGGATTGCCCTGCCCCCAATGGGTGCTCTACATACAGTCTAACTTTTGCTTCTTTCATAAGGTTCTACATATGGCCGACACGCCTCCAACGCCAGAGCCCCAAGGGCAGGTTTCCGATGCGGTTCGCGGCAATTGGGTTGATACATGGGCCCCCGCGCCTACGCGCCCCTATTTGCGGCTGTCCCGCGCAGACCGGCCAATCGGCACCTGGTTGCTCTTTTTGCCTTGTGTGATGGGGCTTATGTTGTCGATGCTGAATGACAATATCGTCACGTGGCACGATGCATGGACCGTGTTTGGCTGCGCGGCAGGCGCGTTTTTAATGCGTGGTGCCGGTTGCACGTGGAATGACATCACAGACCGAGACTACGACGCCAAGGTTGCGCGCACACAATCCCGTCCCATACCTTCGGGTCAGGTGAGCGTGAAAAGCGCGGCAATCTGGATGATACTCCAGACACTTTTGGCATTGCTCATTCTACTAAGCTTTTATCCAAATGCCGTTGTTCTTGGGGCGCTGGCTTTGGTACCCGTGCTAATTTACCCCTTTGCAAAACGCTTTACCTGGTGGCCGCAAGTCTTTCTGGGAATCGCCTTTAACTGGGGTGCGCTTCTGGCCTGGACGGCCCACAGTAATCAGCTGCAATGGCCTGCCTTTGTACTTTATTTGTCAGGCATCACCTGGACACTCTTTTACGATACGATTTATGCCCATCAAGACACCGAAGACGACGCCTTGATCGGTGTGAAATCCACCGCGCGCCTGTTTGCCGAAAACACGCATCGTTGGTTGATGTGGTTCCTGATATTGACCGTGTCCTTGATGGGGATTGCAGTTGTCGGCGCGACAATGGATCGAAGTCCTCTCTCCTTGGTGATCGCGCTTGGTGGCCCTTGGGCGATGGGATGGCACTTGCATTGGCAATTGCGCCGCCTCGACACCGAGGATCCGCAGGTCTTGCTACAACTCTTCCGTGCAAATCGCGATGCAGGCCTGATTCCTTTGCTGTTTTTCGCCTGTGCACTGTTCGTTTGATTGATCCAAACCCCGGCATTGCGTATCAGACTCCCTAATCGAACCGAAGAAGACGAACAAAATGCGCATGCCTTTGACCTTGACTGTATCTGCAACTTTTGGACTTGCCGCGATTCTCAGCCTTGCTGCTGCCAGCCTCACAGCCACGGTTATCGAAGACAGCTCTCAAACGGCCGTGCAAGCCGCGCTGGACAAACAGGGGCTAACTTGGTCTGAAACTTATGCAGAGGGCCTGAAAGTCTTTATCGCAGGCACAGCGCCTTCAGAAGCACAACGGTTTATTGCGATGTCAACCGCAGCTGGGGTGGTCGATGCGGCCCGTGTCATCGACGACATGGATGTCATGGCAACAGACGACTTAGCACCGCCTAAGTTCTCGATCGAGATCCTGCGCAACGAATCTGGCATCAGCTTGATCGGCTTGATCCCAGAAGCGAGCGACCGGCGGGCGATATTAACAAAGTTACGTCGTATGGCGGGTAGCCAAGAACAATTGGCAGACTTTATGGAAACAGCAGCCTACGACATGCCCAAAAACTGGCCACAGGCCATGAATTTTGCCTTGTCAGCACTGGAAGACCTTCCACGGTCGAAAATTTCAATTGCAGCCGGTGAAATCTCTATCACTGCCATGACCGACAGCCCCAGAGAGCGCTTCGATCTGGAACAGCAATTGCGCGACGACAAACCCGATTCCGTCGCGCTCACCCTTAATATTTTGGCACCGCGTCCAGTTATCACGCCGTTTACATTGCGCGCCACATTAAACGAGGGCGACCTGAGGTTTGACGCCTGCTCGGCAGACACCGAAGAAGCCCAAGTGCGCATTTTGCAAGCCGCCGAAAAAGCGGGGCTCACTACGCGCAAGATCTGCACAATAGGCTTGGGTGTGCCCTCCCCCAAATGGGCAGATGCCTCGATTGTTGCGTTAAACGCTCTGTCAGATCTTGGCGGTGGCACGGTCACGATCTCTGACGCGGATATTTCACTGGTGGCTGCCGAAGGCACAGAAGCAACTTTGTTTGACAAGGTCGTTGCCCAAACCGAAAAAGCCTTGCCCGAAGTCTTTGCATTGCATGCTGTGCTTCCTGTGGTTCAAGCAGACGGTGAAGTTGATTTACCTGAATTCATTGCGACACTTAGCCCAGAAGGGCTGATGCAAATGCGCGGTAAATTGGGCAGCGACCTCAGCTCTGAGACAATCGGAAGCTATGCCAAAGCCCGCTTTGGCAGCGAAAACATTTACGATGCTATTCGTGTCACAGAAACTATGCCGCAGGGTTGGCCTAACCGGGTCATGACCGGCCTTGACGCGCTCTCGACGCTGCATCACGGCGCAGTGACTGTTACGGCCGACCTGATCCAAGTCTCTGGCAAATCAGGCCATCAGGACGTCGGCGCAAAAATCAGCCAACTGCTCAGCAAACGGCTGGGAGAAACCCAGCAGTTTTCGCTGGAGGTCGCCTATGATGAACGGCTGGACCCCCTTGCCAATATACCGACGCCCGAGGAATGCGTGGCGCGTATCCAAGCGGCGCAAAGCGACGTGAAAATCAGCTTTGAGCCAGGTTCTGGTACTTTGGACGCAGCCGCCGAGCCTATTATGAACGCGATTGCAGAAATCTTAGAGGACTGCGGAGAGCTGCCCCTCGAGATTCAAGGCCATACCGACAGCCAGGGGCGCGAATCCATGAATTTGGCACTTAGCCAAAACCGGGCTCAATCCGTCCTCGCCGCCCTAAGAGATCGCCGCATCCTAACCAGCGCCTTCACAGCTAATGGATATGGCGAGGTGAATCCGATTGCCGACAACAAAACAGAAGCTGGGCGCGAAGCCAATCGGCGGATTGAATTTGTATTAATTCAACCTGCGGCAGAAAACCTTGAAGATTCCGAGCTTCCTGACCAAGAAGGCCTTGAAAACAAGGCGGATAACGTGAATGAAGACGCCGCAGAGACCCCATCTGCAGTCCAGGAGTAAGCAACATGTCCAGAATTGAATTCATTATCGCGACAGCGATCATTCTGTTCATCGCGTTCTGCATGGGCTGGTTTGCCAATTGGCTCGTGCACCGATTTACCCGCGTTGCACAAGCTGATGTCGATCAATTGGAGCGCATGGGCCAAGAGCTGCACGAAGCCGAAGAAACCCGCGACCAAGCCATCACTTATTTGCAGCAACGCGAAGCTGAGCTCTCAAATCAACTCAGCCAGACCGAAGCTGAACTGGCCGCTGCAATGGAAGGTCTGCGAGATGCGCGCTATGAGGCTGAAGAGCTGCGGTCACAGGCGTCACGCACGCCGTAACAATAGCCAGCTACCAACGTTTTAACGCTTCTTCGTCCACCTCTTTGGCGGCAACCCAATCTGCACCATCCGTGGTGATTTCCTGTTTCCAAAACGGGGCACGCGATTTCAGGTAATCCATCAGGAATTCGGCCGCTTCAAACGCGTGCACGCGATGTTTAGAGGCTGTCGCGACCATCATGATCATGTCTTGTGGTCGCAGTTCTCCAAATCGATGTATCACCAGAACATCGCCAAGATCCCAGCGGGTGCATGCGTTTTCTGCGATCTTTGTCAGGGCTTTCTCGGTCATGCCCGGATAATGTTCGATCACCATTTTTTCCAACGTGCCCGTGTCATTGTCACGCACAACACCCGTAAAGGTGACAATGGCTCCCATATTCGAATGACCTGCCGCAAATTGTGCGGATTCCGCACCAAGATCAAAGGGCTCTTCCTGGACAACAATCCGCATATTAGCCGCCCGTCATAGGCGGGAAGAACGCGACTTCGCGCACGCCCTCAAGCGACGCGTCAAATTCAGTCAGCTCTTGATCAACCGCAACCCGCAGCGCCGACAAGTCTGAAAACGCGACGGCATAACGCTCTTCGCGGGCGCGCAGTTCTTCAACCAATTCAGAAACGGTGGTTGCTTCTGTTTCGACCCGTTCTTTTGGCAGGCCGATCCGCTCTCGCACCCAAGCGAAATATACAACATCCATCAGCTCAATCCTTCAAGTGCGGGGCAGCTTTGGCAAAATAGTCAAGACCTGTCACAAATGTCAGCAGTGCAGCAATCCACAACAATGCCAGCCCCAAGTTACCAGACCAGACCATACCCTTGAACATAAAGCGCAGGCCCAATTCATCAGGGATATCGCCAGACAGTATTTGCCCAACCATTTCCGCATCCATGCCCCAGGACCACATGCCCAGATAGTGTTCAAAGATACCCTGGGAAAACAAAACCGCAATCGCAACCATTTGGGTTGCGGTTTTCCACTTCGCCAGCTTGGTGACTTTCAGCGTTCCTGCGGTGTCCCCAAGGAATTCGCGCAATCCAGAGACAAAGACCTCGCGGAACAGGATCACGGTGGTTGGCAACACCAACCAGGGTGACATCGACGAATAGCCAACAATCACCATCAAAGCGATCACCACCATTGCCTTGTCAGCAATTGGATCCAGCATTGTGCCAAGCTTGGTCACCTGTCCCCAGGCGCGGGCTAGATAGCCATCCAAGAAATCAGTCACTGATGCGATGATAAACAAGGCCATCGCGATGGCGTCCGCATAGGGGCGACTAAAATACAGAAACATCACTGCAATCAGGGGCGCAGCCAAAAGGCGCAGGGCGGTCAAAATATTTGGGAGAGTCCATGTCATGGCCCATTCCTACCCGGGATAAGCACGCTGGAAAAGCAGAGTTTCATAAAACCTTCAAGTCTTGTGCTCTGACCGGTCTATCCGTAACCCTGAACGCTATAAAAAGCAGAGTGGAATGGCACGATGAACCTCTATAGGTGGCTGGGCATTGGCAGTGTGATCGTCGCGGCCATGCTGTGGGGCACAACAGGAACCGTTCAGGCATTGCTGCCAGCGGGCCGCGAACCCCTTGCTGTAGGCGCCTTGCGGCTTGCCATTGGCGCGATCACGTTGTTGGCGATGGCGATGGCCCACGCAACCAGTCGGCGGGCATTGGTGCAGCTTCCCTGGATCGGCGTGTTCTTTGCCGGGGGCAGCATCGCCTCTTATAATTTGCTCTTCTTCTGGGCGGTCTCAGAGGCAGGGGTCGGCATTGGCACCGCTGTGACCATTGGCAGTGCCCCGCTATGGGCCACTGTTTACGAAGCGCTCAGCCGCACCGCGGTGCCAACCCGCAAGCGGTTGCTGGGGCAGATTATCTCGATATTTGGCGTGGCGCTTATGGGGTTTGCCGTCGCCGACAGTGGGGGCGGCGCATTTGGGTTGGTCTTGGCTTTGGGCGCGGGTGCAAGCTATGCCTCTTATTCGCTGATCACCAGCCAAATGGGCCAGAAAGCCCCTTCAACTGCGATCGCAGCTGGAACCTTTACCTGCGCTGCATTAATGACCTTGCCCGTGCTGGCCCTGGTACCCATCGCTTGGGCGATGACGCCAGACGTCTGGATTGCGATGGGCTTTCTTGGCGTTGTCGCCACAGGTCTTGCCTATGCGATGTACACTTGGGGCCTGACGCGCGTCGCAGCCTCAAGCGCCGTCACACTTGCATTGGCTGAACCTGTCACAGCCTGGCTGCTGGCAACCTTGATCGTCAAAGATCCGGTCACTCTGGTCGGTGCTGCCGGAGTGATCCTGATACTTATGGGCCTGATCATCGTTGCACGATACCCCAGCCGCAAGCTTTAAGCCACTTTCGACGCTGCTTGAAATCGGGACAGCGGCCAATCCAATGGATAGGAAGCTTCGTCGCTAACCGTTTTCGTGAAAAAAGTCATAGATTGTTTGCGCCAATGTATCGGAGACTCCCTCCACCGCCTTTAGGTCAGCAAGATTCGCGCGGCTCACGGCTTTGGCGCTGCCAAAATGCGCCAGCAAGGCCCGCTTACGCATTGCACCAACACCGGGCACATCGTCCAAAGGCGTTGCCCCCACTGCCTTGGCCCGCTTGGCGCGGTGGGTGCCAATTGCAAAGCGATGTGCCTCGTCGCGCAGCCGTTGGATAAAATACAAAACCGGGTCGTTGCGCTGCAAGGCAAACACATTCTGCCCTACGCGGTGGAATTCTTCTTTGCCGTGGTCCCGATCGACCCCTTTGGCGACCCCAACCATCGGAATATCGGTGACACCCCAGGCGCGCATGATTTCAGCCACAGCTGACACCTGCCCCGCGCCGCCATCAATCAACAGCAAATCTGGCCATTGACCATTCTCACGCTTGGGATCTTCTTTGATCAACCGTTTGAAACGCCGGTTCAGTACCTCTTTCATCATGCCAAAGTCATCACCCGGCGTCAGGTCGTCGCCTTTGATGTTAAACTTGCGATAGGCATTTTTCATGAAGCCATCCGGGCCAGAGACAATCATGCCCCCCACCGCATTGGTGCCCTGAATATGCGAGTTGTCATAGACTTCGATACGCTGCGGCGGCTTGTCCATGCCGAAAGCCTCTGCGACGCCTCTCAGCAACTTAGCCTGTGTTGCACTTTCACTCATTTTACGCGCCAAAGATTCGCGTGCATTGCGCGCAGCGTTCGAAATAAGCTCTGCTTTTTCTCCGCGTTTTGGCACAAAGATCTCGACCTTACGCCCTGCCTTTTCAGCCAAAGCATCCGCCATCAGTTCCGTGTTTTCAATCGGATGCGACAATATCAACTGTCGCGGCGGCTCTTTGCCATCATAAAACTGGCCGATAAAGGCTTCTAGGACTTCGGCGGCTTCAATCTCATTGCCAACCCGGGGATAAAAATCCCGGTTGCCCCAATTCTGGTTGGCACGAATAAAGAAAACCTGCACGCAGGCTTGGCCCTTGTCCAAATGCAGCGCGATCACATCCGCTTCGGATACACCCCTAGGATTGACGCCTTGGGCTGTTTGAATTTGGGTCAAAGCGCGAATGCGATCTCGCAACATTGCCGCCTTTTCAAATTGCATGTCTTCGCTCGCAGACTGCATTTCTTCGGCCAATTTTTCTTGGATGTCCGTCGACTTGCCACTCAGATAGCGCTCTGCGTCAGCCACACACGCCGCGTAGTCCTCCGCATTGATTTTGCCGACACAAGGGGCCGTACAGCGTTTGATTTGATATTGCAGACAGGGTCGCGTGCGGCTCTCAAACATCGCGTTCGAGCAATCGCGCAACAGAAAGACCCGCTGTAATTGCTGAAGCGTCCGATTGACCGCACCCGCGCTGGCAAATGGCCCATAGTAATTGCCCTTTTCCTTCTTTGCGCCACGATGCTTTTTGATCTGAGCAAAAGCATGCTCTGTGCTGACCAGGATATTTGGAAAGCTTTTGTCGTCCCGCAAAAGAACATTGTATTTGGGCTTCAGCTGTTTGATCAGATTTTGTTCAAGCAGCAGCGCTTCTGTTTCTGTTTTGGTGGTCAGAAACATCATTGCACTGGTCTCGCTGATCATACGGGCAATCCGCCCCGTATGTCCGCTTGGCCGCGCATAATTAGAAACACGATCTCGTAGATTGCGTGCTTTGCCCACATAGAGCACCCGGGCTTGTGCATCGAGCATGCGATAAACCCCGGGGGACCGGTCCAAAGTCTTCAGATACCCCTGAATACAGGCGAAACCCGTGGCGCTAGGCTCAGGTGCGGTCTCATTTTCAGTCATGCGTGATCGAACTCTGATTCTTTAAGGTCAGCTGCAACCTATACGCCCTCTGTTCAAGAGAAAACATGTCCACGAATTCTGTGGATAACTCTGATGATAACTTTGCTTGATCGCAGGAATTCCTTTATTTTTAACCGGTTTCGACGCAGTGCTTAAAAATTAGGCAAAAATGTAAGTCATTGTTTTGAAGGGATATTTTTTTATCCTCCCAGCAAAACACTGAAAACATTAGAGATTTTGTAACGCTTTTGTAATATCTGCGTCATCAGTGCACAACTTGTCTCAGATCAAGTCGTAAAATTGGTTTACGGTCAGCTGCGGCCCGATCTTCCGAAACGCCCAGAATGCAAAGCAGATAGAAAAATAGACGCGCTATGCATTACCCAAAGTGCAGAAAACGCGCCTTATTCACAGCAAAATCACGGTTATATAAACACCATATAACACCGTTAAAAGCACGCCCCAACGGCGGGTAATATCGGCTCTAAACCAGACAAATGGCAATATCAAAAGACTTGCACCAGCCATGACCCACAGATCAAATCGCAGGAACGAAGGATCGACTGGAATAGGTCCGACAAGGCTTGCGATACCGACGATTGCCAGAAGATTAAACATATTGGAGCCAATGACATTGCCCAATGCCACATCTGCCTGACGCCGCAGCGCTGCCATGACAGTTGTCGCCAATTCGGGCAGGCTGGTCCCCACAGCCAACAGGGTCAAGCCAATCACCGTTTCACGCACATGAAACTGCCGTGCAATATCCACAGCGCTATCCACCAGCAAGTCTGCTCCTAAGGGCAAGCCAATCAGACCCAACACCAAAAACATGCCAATTTTCCACCAAGGCATGTCAGGGTCGGCACCTTCCAAATCATCCAATTCATCGACATTGCCAGCCGCTGCGGCTGCCTTGCCATTGCGCCGATGATTACGTGCCATCAAAAACGCGTCGCCCAGAACAAAGGCCAATGCGGTCAGAAGGATCAATCCGCTGATCCAGTTGAATATGCCACAAAACGCCAATGCTATGAAAAGCGCCGTTGCGCCCAACATAAACACATAGTTTTTGCGGGTGTCGCAGACGCTTGTATGCAGTCGTGACATGATTGCAGGCACACCAAGAACCAGCAATATATTTGCTGTATTTGACCCAACAACATTGCCCAAAGCCAAGCCGGGTGCATTGTCTTCAATTGCACTGATTGCAATCAACAGCTCTGGGGCAGACGTGCCAAAAGCCACAATTGTAAGGCTGACAATCAGAGCAGGAATACCAAGGCGCAGACTCATATTTACTGCGCCTCGAACCAAAGCATCTCCGGCGAGAAGCAGGATAACCAACCCCAAGCCAGCTGTAAGCCATACGAGCATTGTGTTTAGCCCTTTTTGTTGCGGCAGGTACAAGGCCCTTTGCCGATCTTAAACCGCCCACAAGAAGGACATCTACGCGCGTCCAAATGCTTTTTGCCCGGGTAAGTCAGCTTACCGAACATGGCCAGCACCGCGATGCCTACCAAAAACAAAAGAACAATCTTTGTGATCACATCAAAGCCCGAACCGCGCATATTCTGCGCGTTCCTCTATCCCGGAAAGGGCATCCTGTGCAAGCTGTGCGCCAAATCTCTGCAAGATCGAACGTTTCGCCCCATAGACGCGAAAGCGTACGTCGTCACCAAAACGCTCTTTTAGAACCGGGACCAAATGGCCAACTTGATCAACCAAACCCTGAGCAACCGCCTTTTGACCAATCCAGATCTCACCGGTGAAAAGGTCAGGATCCTCTGACAGTTTACCAGCGCGCCTTTGCTTGACATGCTCGATGAAATTTTCATGGATTTGCCCCAAAATTCCGGACAAACGAGCCACGTCTTCTTCTTTTTCCGGGCGAAACGGATCCATCATTGATTTGGATTTACCTGCCGTGTGCACACGTCGTTCGATACCGTGTTTCCCAAGGAATTCATGCGCACCAAAACCTGCCGAAATCACACCGATAGATCCAACAACCGACGACTCGTCGACAAAAATCTCATCTGCTGCTGCCGCCAGCCAATACCCACCTGACGCCGCGACATCTTCAACAAAGGCCAGAACCGGAATGTCTTTTTCTCGGGCCAAACGCCGAATACGTGCGCCAATCAAAGAACTTTGGACAGGCGATCCTCCCGGCGAATTGATGATAAGCGCCACCGCTGCGGGTTTGCCCTTTCGAAAGGCTTTTTCGACCAACGGTGCCAAGGATTGATCATTAAGGCTACCGCGCCCACCACTTGCGATGACACCCGAAAAGCGCAAGACCGACACGGTCGCTGCTTTTTTTGTAAAAGGAATCCAACGTTTCATCAGTGGCATATAACCTGCCCGGCACAGCAAACAAGAAGCTTAAGCACACTATTTCGACACAGATGTAATTGCGCCCGAGCCACTCAATACACAGCTAAGGAACGGGGCCGCTCAAACTGGGAAAGCAGCTTGAGGTAACAATTTGAATAGAAAAGAAATTTGCCAGGGAACAAGCGGAGGGTAATCCCGTTGCCCCCTAGCAAATTGGTTAGCTGCGAATGCGCCAACCTGTCTTGAAAATCCACCATACGCCCAAAAGGCACAAACTGCAGAATCCTACAGTTGCAAAGATGCTCAGCCCAATTGGAACATCTACAAGACCGAAAAACGCCCAACGAAACCCCGAAATCAAATAAACAACAGGGTTGAATAGGGTGACGGTCTGCCAAAACGGTGGCAACATTGAAATTGAATAGAACGAACCGCCCAAAAACACCAAAGGCGTCACGATCAACAAAGGCACCAGTTGCAATTGTTCAAAGTTTTTGGCCCAGATGCCGATGATAAACCCAAATAGAGAAAAGCTGACACAGGTCAGCATCATGAACGCCAGCATGGCAAAGGGATGCTGAATTGTAAGATCAACAAACAAGCCAGCGGTGGCCAATATGACCACACCGATAAAAAGCGCCTTTGTGGCTGCGGCACCGGCATAGCCGACAACAATTTCAAGAAAGTTCACCGGTGCCGACAACAGCTCATAGAATGTGCCAATAAACTTGGGAAAATAGATGCCAAACGAGGCATTGGATATCGCTTGCGTGATGATAGACAGCATGATCAGGCCCGGCACGATAAAAGCACCATAGCTGACCCCGTCCACTTCTTGAATACGGCTGCCAATGGCCGCACCAAACACCACGAAATACAGCGATGTCGAAATCACCGGAGAGATAAAACTTTGCGCCAAGGTGCGAAAAAACCGTGCCATTTCGAAGACATAGATGGCTTTGATTGCGGTCCAGTTCATGACTGCCCCTCCTTTACCAATCCAACAAATATGTCTTCAAGGCTACTTTGTTCTGTTTGTAAATCACGCAGCAGCAACCCCGCTTTGGCCATATCTGCCAATAATGCGGTTATGCCAGTGCGCTCGGCCCGCGTGTCATAAGTATAGATGACCGAGGTGCCATCTTCAGCCAAAGCAAGGTCATGAGAGGCAAGCGCCTTTGGCACCTCTGACACGGCTTCCTGCAGCTCTACGCGCAATTGCTTTTGGCCAAGTCGCTGCATCAAGCTGGATTTTTCCTCAATTAACAAAAGTTCCCCTTTGTTGATCACCCCAACCCGATCGGCGATGGCTTCGGCTTCTTCGATATAATGCGTGGTCAAAATGATGGTCACCCCATCTTCTTTTAGGCCGGCCACGATTTCCCACATGTCTTTGCGCAATTCGACATCAACACCAGCTGTCGGTTCGTCCAAAAACAAGACACGCGGTTCATGGCTAAGCGCCTTGGCGATCAAAACCCGACGCTTCATGCCACCTGACAATTCCATGATACGGTTCTTGCGCTTGTCCCACAAAGACAGTTGACGCAAAATTCTTTCTATTAACGCGTCGTCACGCTTTTTTCCAAACAGTCCTCGCGAAAAACGCACCGTGTTCATTACAGTTTCAAATGGCTCTAAATTCACTTCCTGTGGAACCAAACCAATTAAACTGCGCGCCGCGCGAAAATCATCATTGACGCAATGACCCCCAACATGAATCGAACCGCTGCTCGCCGTGGAGATACCACAAACAGTTGAAATCAAAGTTGTTTTTCCTGCCCCATTTGGCCCTAGCAGCGCCAAAATCTCACCCTCGTTTATTTCCAGAGTGACGCCTTTGAGGGCTTCAAACCCTCCCTCATAGATTTTTTTCAGATCCTGAATATTAACAATCGCGCTCATCGAAATCCCCTTTGGGGCTCTTTTACGCGAGCTTTTGCATCAAACCAATGCGCGTAAACGCATAAACCACATGCGCAAATTCATCAGCAACGTCGCTAGGGTCATAAAAAACTAAAATTCGCACACAAATGCGTCGCTTTCCGCTTGACGCTTTTGTTGGGCTAAACTAAACCCCGGCGCACCGTGGCGCGGTAGCTCAGTTGGTTAGAGCGATCGACTCATAATCGATAGGTCGGGAGTTCAAGTCTCCCCCACGCCACCATTTCTTTCTTCAGATGACTACTCTGGCCTGCCGGGCCATACAGTGCCTCTACGATTGCTACCTATGTGCGGGCAAAAAAAATGAGAAGGTCATGTCTTACGATGACCTTCTCACGACGAAGTCTGGCTTCCCTGGCAACTGTAAAATAAAACTCGATACGCTATGAGCGCGCCTTCAGATTACGCAAATAACCGATACGGCAAACACTCCACCAACCAACAGCGTCTAAATATTTTTTACGCTGGAAGTGTTTGTAAAGTTATAGAAATTTCGCGAAACACATCATTTTTCGCGTGACTAACGCCCGGAGTTTTTCTTTACCTAGGTGTAATTGTTGGAAAACCTCTCCTCGTGGTTGCTTGACCTAAGGTAAAGCTGAACCCTAAAAGGTCTCAGACCCAACACCATGAAACCGCGTTCACAATTACGGTAAACAGGCCCCTAACCAAAACATGAGTTTTAGAGCACAGATCTGGCGAACCAAGATGGTGAAGCGACTCCGTCATCTTTTGAATTCTGACCTATGCAGAATTTCTGCCAGAGACATCGCTTTGACCAAGGCTCTACGTCGCGAGGCTTTCCTGGCGCTGCGACAGGTCAATATATTAATTATCGTCGTGTGCCCATCATTGTTGCTCGCCCTTATGGAGCCGCTTGCACTGGCGAGCGTACCATTCGCTGCACGTTTCTTTGGTACTCTGGCCTACACCGCTGCAATGATTGTCTTCAGCAACAATGTCTCTACCTTTATATGCGCAAAATTGGCACCTTTCGGCGTTGCTTTGTTATTTGACGCTATGATCGGCCTGTTCTTAGGAAATGTCCTATTTTCGGCGATCGTTTTGCAGGTGATCCCACAAACCTTTGTTGCGGAATTCGGGGCTCTAAAAACCTATCTGACTGCGGTTTCGACATTGACTATACTGTCTTGGGCAGCGGCCTATGTTTATCTATCGACCGTTGAAGAAAAATTTTTAGCCGTGATCAATGCCGCAGGCTATGATTTCAACGTCATTCCAAAACTCAGACCTGAAAAATTCGATCAACTGCAGCCCCTATTGCCGCATGCCATCCGGGGGGAAATTCGGATCATCGAAGCACAAGACAAATATGTCCAAATTTCAACCAAGCTCGGGGCGCACACGCTGCCGCTTGCTTTGTCCACTGCGATAGAGCGCATGGATCCCAGCAAAGGCATGCGCGTTCATCGTTCGCTTTGGCTAAGTTGGGCAGAAATGGATCGACTGATCTATGAAAATGGCAACCCGCGCGTGATTGCCACCAATGGGGCGATTTGGCCTGTCAGCCGTGCGCACGCACCGCAGTTAAAACGCGCGCTCGTTGAACGCGCCGGGACCAACAACAAGTCCTCAGGCTGAGGCCCGGACGGTATCAATCATCAGTTGCACATTCTCAGGGTCTGCATCTGGTGTAATGCCATGCCCTAGATTGAAAATATGCGGCCCCTTGCTAAGAGCTTTCACAATACGTTGGGTTTCAGACACCAAAGCGTCGCCCCCTGTCACCATATGTGAAGACGCTAGGTTACCTTGCACGCAGCTGTCGGCCTGGACATTCGCGGCGGCCCATTCGGCGGTGACGCTGTCATCAAAGGCCACACAATCAGCGCCTGTGGCCTCGGCAAAGCCGACATAGCGCTCACCAGCGCCGCGTGGGAATGCAATAATCGGCGTTTCAGGATGACGGGCTTTCAGCGCGGCAATGATGCGTTTGGCGGGTTCCAGCGCATAACGGTCAAAATCTGCCCCTTTGAGCGAGCCGGCCCAACTGTCAAACAGTTTGATAACTTCTGCCCCGGCTTCGATTTGCTGTGACAGATACTCGATCGTGCCATCAACCAACAAATCAATGACTTGCTGGAACAATGCAGGGTTTTCGTCTTTGAGTTTATGCGCCGGGCCTTGATCTGGTGTACCACGTCCAGCAATCATATAGGTGGCGACCGTCCAGGGGGCACCAGCAAAACCGATCAAGGTGGTTTCAGCGGGCAGCTCGCGCCGTAAGATTTTCACGGTTTCATAGATCGGTGCCAGTTTGCCATGTACAGCAGAGGCCGGTTTGAGCGCCTCAAAATCTGCTTGCGACTGGATGGTGGACAGCCGCGGGCCCTCGCCGGTAACAAACCATAGGTCTGCGCCAAGCGCTTGTGGCAAAAGCAAAATATCCGCAAAAAGAATAGAGGCATCAAAGCCATAGCGCCGGATAGGCTGTAGGGTGACCTCGGCAGCCAGTTCTGAGTTATAGCAAAGCTTCAGAAAATCACCGGCCTGGGCGCGGGTGGCGCGGTATTCTGGCAAATAACGGCCTGCTTGCCGCATCATCCAAATGGGAGGCGTTGGCAGTGTCTCGCCTGCGAGCGCCCGAAGGATGGTTTTTTGCTGTGCCATGGTCCACCTCATTAGATAAGTCCTCAGCTAGGTCTAGCGCCAGCGTCAAGATGTCAAGGCCATCAGTGTTCTAATGCGCTTGTCAGGACAATCTGGCGCGATTAGACCCCTTGTATGACACGTACTTTGCCCTCCCCCGACTCGCCGCTGAAAATTGGCACCCGTGGTTCGCCATTGGCATTGGCCCAGGCCTATGAAACCCGCGACCGTTTGATGGCCGCATTCACCCTGCCCGAAGCCGCCTTTGTGATCGAGGTGATTCACACAACGGGGGATGACCGGCAGATGATCAATGCCGATCGCCCGCTGAAGGAAATCGGCAACAAAGGCCTGTTCACCAAAGAGATCGAAGAGGCGATGTTGCGGGGCGATATCGACATTGCGGTGCATTCCACCAAAGACATGCCTACAGAACAACCCGACGGCTTGGTCCTAGACACGTTTCTGCCGCGCGAAGACGTGCGGGACGCGTTTATTTCTGCCAAATACAACAGCTTGGCGGATCTGCCACAGGGTGCGACTGTTGGCACTTCGTCCTTGCGGCGCAAAGCGCAATTGATGACCAAACGCCCGGATCTAAAGGTTGTGGAGTTTCGCGGCAACGTGCAGACACGCTTGAAAAAACTGGAAGATGGCGTGGCAGATTGTTCGTTTTTGGCGATGGCGGGCCTGACCCGGTTGGGCATGGCAGATAAGGCCGCTTCGGCGATTGAACCGGATGAAATGCTGCCTGCGGTGGCCCAGGGCACCATTGGCATCGAATGCCGCGCTGATGATGCGCAGGCTTTGCATATGTTGGCAGCGATTCACCACGCGGACTCTGGTACGCGGGTGGTTTGCGAGCGGGCGTTTTTGCGGGCCTTGGATGGGTCTTGCGAAACCCCGATTGCCGCCCTGTCGGAAATCAAGGGCAGCCAGATCCATTTGCGGGGTGAGGTTTTGAAAACCGATGGTTCAAAACGCCTGCAAACCGAAGGCCTTGCGCCGCTGGATCAGGCTGAAACCCTGGGCCGAGAGCTAGGCGAAGCCCTGTTGAAAGAGGCGGGCGAAGGCTTTTTTGACCACCGGTAGAGGTTTCGCAGCGAAACGGTTGCCGCGTGATCGCACGGAGGTTTAACCTTGGCTTATTTGTACAAATTGTACGTTTCAGGGCCTGAATTGTACGATTCGTTCTGCGCGATTTAGCAAAGCAAAGCGGCCAAGATCATGTCTTGGCCAGCTTGCCTGATGTTAGATCCATTTTGCCATGGGTGGCAGGCTCATCAAAACCGCATTTGCGTCGTGGCCAGTTTCAAGGCCAAATTTGGTGCCGCGATCATAGACCAGATTATATTCGGCATAGAGACCACGGTGCACAAGTTGGGCGTCTCTTTCGGCTGCGCCAAATTCATCCACCCGGCGTTTTTCGATCAAAGGCACAAAGGCCGGTAAAAAGGCTTTGCCGATGTCTTGGATAAAGGCAAAGTCAGCCTGCCAATCGCCGGAATTGTGATCGTCTAGAAATATACCACCGACGCCGCGGGCGCGGTTGCGATGCGGGATATAGAAATACTCGTCAGCCCATTCTTTAAGACGCGGGTAATGCTCGGGGCCGTGGCGGTCACAGTGGGTTTTCTGAACACCATGGAAATGCGTGGTGTCCACGTCATATTCCAAACAGGGGTTCAGATCAGACCCACCGCCAAACCACCAGGCATGTGGCGTCCAGAACATCCGGGTGTTCATATGGACCGCCGGACAATGTGGGTTTTGCATATGGGCGACCAAAGAAATGCCCGAGGCCCAAAAGCGCGGATCTTCTTTCATGCCGGGCAGGCCTTTGCGGGCCGCCATGGCGTTTTGAGCGCGTTCGCCCAATGTGCCGTAAACCGTCGAGATATTGACGCCGACTTTTTCAAACACCCGACCGCCGCGCATAACAGACATCAAGCCGCCACCGGCATCCGAGCCATCTTCGGAGGTTCGTGTTGTTTCGGTGATCTCAAAACGCCCGGCTGGCTGGTCGGAATACGGCCCGGTGCTATGGGTGTCTTCGAGAGTTTCAAAAGCTGCCACGATCTGGTTGCGCAAGTCGCGAAACCAGGCGCTGGCCTGGGTTTTTTCAGACGCCATTTGGCTGGTCATGATGGTACCTATTTTAGTGTGCAGGAGAGGCGACAGGGTCGATCAGAGTGCGGCCGCCATCGACGGTCACCACCTGCCCGGTCATAAAGCCGGAGGCATCAGAAGCGAGATAACGTACCGTGTCTGCGAGTTCGCGTGGCGGTGCGATGCGTCCAAGCGGCGTGTGGGTTTCGATATCTTCGCGATAGCTGGGGAATTCTTTGAGTGTGTTTTTCAGGCTGGCGCTCATGACCGAGCCAAAGGCAACCGCATTGACCCGAATGCGGTGCGGGGCCAAGGCGGTGGCCAGGCCACGTGTCATTTGATCGAGGGCGGCTGTGGCCATCGAATAGCCCATCAACTCTGGATTTGTGCGGCAGGCTGAAATTGACGACATGTTCACGATCGCCCCGGCAGACCCCTCTTCGCCGTCGTCCTCGGCCTGTTTGATCATGCGTTTTGCCACGGCTTGCGACAGGCGCATGGGCGTCAGCAGGTTTTGATCCAACATGGTAGAGATGCTGTCGTCTTTGATGTCCAAGGGATCGGTGCGCAGCATTTGGCGGCTGGCATTCACCAGAATATCCACCCGATCAAAGGCATCTATGGTGGCTGACAGCAGGTTGGCAATGGTCAGGCGTTCGCGCAGATCGCCCGAGAACACACGTACATTGCCGTCTTCGGGGAAATTGCCTGCCTCTTTGCGCAGCTGTTTATCATCCATGTCGACCATCATGACATTGGCCCCTTGATCGGCAAAAGCCAATGCAATCGCCAGGCCAATGCCATTGGCGGCCCCGGTGACGATGGCGGTCTTACCAGATATAGAAAATGACATAGGCTTCCCCGTACATCCTGTGGCTTTCCAATGATTCTAAGGCAGGTTACGCGGTTTCAGCGCCGTGGGCGAGATGGACGTTCTGCGCGCAAGACTTTGAACCGATTGTCGCCGGCCACTTCGGTGACTTTGGCAAATAGGCCTTCGAGTGTGGCTTCATAGGGCAAGTGCCGGTTGGCCACCAGCCACAGATGCCCTGCCGGGGCCAACATGCCCGCAGCTGCGGCAATGAATTTACGGCCCAATTCAGGTTCTGCGGCGCGTCCCGTGTGAAACGGTGGGTTCATCACCACAGTGTTCATTTTGGCACGCGGAGCCCATAGGGTGGCGTCAGCCCAGTGAAATTCGGCGCGCGGATCCTGGATATTTTGTTTGGCACAGTCCAACGCAGCTTTTTCGGCCTCGACCAGATGCAGGGTTTCCACACCGTCGCGCTTTAGGATTGCTTGCGAAAGATAGCCCCAACCGGCCCCGAGATCAGCGACATAGTTGCCGAGTTTGGCAGGCAAGGCGGCGGCCAGAGCTGCGGAGGCCGGGTCGATGCCATCTGCCGAGAAGACACCCGGTGCGGTGACAAAGCCTTGGCCGATGTCTTGCTGGTCAGCGGAGATCCAGTCGTCAAAATCGCCGCCTTCAAACCAGAAACACTTGCCATGGGCTTTTGAGATTTTGCCCAGAATGGTCGCGCGTTTTTTGCAGTCTTTCAGAAAAGATTCGGCCCCATCGGTTTTCTGGCCATCCACGATCACCGGCCCCCCAAAACTGGCGGCCTGGGCAATCAAGGCACGCGCTTGTGCTTTGGCGCGGGTCAGAAACACCACAGAGGCAGCAAACGCACCGCTGGCTTGGGTCACGCAGTTATACCCCGCCTGAGCAAAGGCATCGTGATCGGGCTTGAAAGATTGAATAATCACACAACGGTCTTTGGGCAATGCGGACAGATCTGCGCCCTGCGTAGGCGCAAAGACGGCAATCTGGCCTTCGGACGGCAGGGTGATCTGACCGTCATCAACGGCCAGCGACAAGCGGGGGTTTGACATGTGGTTCCTCTGATCCGGGCATCTAGGCCGGGATCACTCCTTTTCCATCGTGCATTGCAGCGGATGTTGGTGACGGCGGGCAAAGTCCATGACCTGCGTGACCTTGGTTTCGGCGATCTCATGGCTGAAGACGCCAACGACCGCAACGCCCTTTTTGTGCACCGTCAGCATAATCTCGAAGGACTGGCTATGGGTCATGCCAAAGAACCGTTCAAGAATATGCACCACAAATTCCATTGGGGTGTAATCGTCATTCAATAGCATCACTTTGTAAAGCGGCGGACGTTTCGTACGCTCGCGGGTTTTCACCGCGATGCCAACTTCACCGTCTTCGTTTTGCTTGTCTGACATATTCAATGGAACCATCGTCATGTATAAATTCAATTCCGGTCACAGGGGTTGGAGCTGTATATAGCCACTCTGGTCATATAGAAAAGACCCAGCCCTCACTTCGGACCCTAAGATGCGCACAAAATTGACAACAATTGCCTTTGATGCCGACGATACGCTTTGGCACAATGAACGATTTTTTCGCATGACCCAGCAGCGATTCGCGGATCTATTGTCTGATTTTACCGAAAAATCCCATTTAGAACAGCGTTTGCTTGCCGCTGAGCGGCGTAACCTGGGGCATTACGGCTTTGGTGTGAAGGGCTTTGTGCTGTCGATGATCGAGACCGCAATTGAGGTCACCGAGGAAAAAGTACCCGCCTCGGTGATCGCCGAATTGATGCAGGCCGGGCGCGAGATGCTAGAGCACCCGATCGACCTGTTGCCCCATGCGCGCAGGGCGGTGGAAAGCTGTGCAAGCACCCATCGCGTCCTGCTGATCACCAAGGGGGATCTTTTGGATCAAGAACGCAAACTGGCGCAATCAGGTTTGGGTGAGCTGTTTGCTGGGGTAGAGATTGTGTCGGACAAAACCGTCACCGCCTATGATCAGATATTTGATCGACATGGAGACGGCACCACCTGTGGCATGATGATTGGCAATTCCATGCGCTCTGATGTGGTGCCAATGGTGCAGGCAGGCGGCTGGGGTGTCTTTGTACCACATGGGTTGGAGTGGGAATTGGAGAAGGCCCCTGCCCCCACCGAGTCACCCCGGTTTCACCAATTAGACTCGCTGCAAAAGCTGCCGGATTTGGTGCAAACAATCATGGATTGAGCCTGCCCCAGTTTTGCCACAATTGCCGGTTTAGCGCTGCCTTAACCCAGGACCGCTAAATATAGAATGAAGTGATCCGAATAATCCCGAAACTAATTGTTTCAAAGGGTTTATTCAAAAAAGCCATTGTGCTAGCTTAATTTTAATAAAGTCAGCCAAAAATTGGCGGCAGAGGCAAATTAGAGGCAAGAGATCGTGAAGGATCGGCAAAAAAGGCCGGCCCTAATGGGGCTGTACATCCTAACAACACTCTTTTTAATGTTCGCAAGTGCGATGTCAGCGGTGGCTGCCCCCTATGCAGCCATGGTGGTTGACGCGCGCTCGGGCAAAGTGTTGCATTCGCGCAATGCAGATACCCGTCTGCATCCCGCATCCCTGACAAAAATGATGACCCTGTACATCGCCTTTGAGGCGGTGAAAAATGGCGAACTGACGATGGATACCAAGGTACGGATATCCAGCAAAGCCGCCTCAGAGCCGCCCTCAAAGCTGGGGCTTAAGTCCGGACAGCGCATTGCGTTGCGCTATTTGGTGCGCGCTGCAGCCGTCAAATCAGCCAATGATGCTGCCACGGCGATCGGCGAAGCGATTTCCGGGTCTGAGGCCGCATTTGCCCGCCGCATGACCCGCACCGCCAAGGCGCTTGGCATGTCCAACACCACCTTTCGCAATGCCCATGGGCTGACGGAAAACGGCCATATGTCGACCGCCCGCGATATGACAACGCTGGGCCGACATGTGCTGTATGATTACCCGCAGTATTACAATCTGTTCTCGCGTACATCGACGAATGCCGGCGTGCGCGAAGTGGCCAATACCAACCGACGTTTTCTAGGCAACTATCGCGGCGCTGACGGCATCAAGACCGGCTATACCCGCGCTGCGGGCTTTAACCTTGTGGCTTCAGCGGAACGCGGCAACGAACGCATTATTGCCACGGTGTTTGGCGGGCGTTCCACAGCCTCACGCAATGCCAAAGTCGCAGAGCTGTTGGATCTGGGTTTCCGGCGCGCCCCGACCCGCGTTGCTTTGCGCAAGCCATCGGTACCAACCTATCAAGGCAACACCAATTCCAAAGCCAGCGCACCAGTTGGCAAGACCATACGGGTGGCCACAGCGGTCCGCAAAAGCCTGCACCCGCATTATCGCCCTGGATCGTTGCAAGTGGCCGCCGCGCCAGACCCCGCCAAACTCAAGGCTTCACCGGGTGGTGTTGCCTTGGCAGGGGCCAATGTGATCGACAAAGACATCGAGTCGGCGCTGCGACAGGCCCAGTCTAATTCAGCCTCGCTGTTTCCATCTTCGGCGAAAACACCTGCCAAAAAGGTGATCATCGAAGACCCGGTGCCGCAGGTTGTCACACGTTTGTCCACCTCGGGCGGACGTCATTGGGGTATCAATGTTGGGCGCTATCCCAACCGCTATAGTGCCGAAAAGATGCTGCTAAAGACCGCTTTGGCGGAAATGACCACATTGGATGGCAGCCTGCGCAAAGTGGTGAAATCAAAACGTGGTTTTGATGCCAACTTTATGGGGCTGACCCGCGAGACGGCGGATTTGGCCTGCCGCCGCCTGCAATCGCGTCAGGTGTCGTGCTTTATGATCGGCCCAAGCTAAATAATACCCGCGCGCTTTGGTTGCCGCGCGGGCTTCACCGGCTTAGACATGTGATATGAGCCAGTTTCCTTTTGCAGCCGCCCCGCCCCCCACATTGCCGATTTTTGGCAGCTCACAGGTTTTTCCCGTGCGCCGGATTTATTGCGTCGCCCGCAATTATGCCGACCATGCCCGCGAGATGGGCCATGACCCAGAGCGCGAACCGCCGTTCTTTTTCACCAAACCCGGGTCTGCAATTTGCCAATCTGGCGCGGTAGTGAACTTTCCGCCGATGACCCAGAACCTGCACCACGAAGCAGAGCTGGTGGTGGCGCTGGGAGGCTCTGGTAAAGACATTCTTGCCGCGGATGCCGAGGCCCTGATCTGGGGCTATGGCGCGGGCAATGATCTGACCCGGCGTGATTTGCAGGCCGAGGCCAAAAAAGCGGGACGCCCCTGGGATATGGCCAAGGGGTTTGATCATTCGGCGGTCATTGGCGCGCTGCATGCCAAGGAAAGCCTGGGTGACATGACACGCGGGTCTATCCAGGCCAGCGTCGAGGGAGATCTGCGCCAAGATGGTGACCTGTCAGAAATGATCTGGCCGGTGTCGGATGTTCTGGCCTATCTGAGCCGATATGTGACATTGCGGCCTGGTGATTTGGTTATGACAGGCACCCCGGCCGGGGTTGGACCGCTAAGGCCGGGTGAAACATGCACGGTGGAAATCGAAGGCCTGTCGCCCGCTGTGGTCAGTTTTCGCTAGGTTTTGAAGGCTCGGCGGGTTTGGGGTGATCATCCCATTCCCCGCTTAAAATCCGCTGCGCATCGCCTTCGGGGTCGTCATATTGCTGGCTGCGCAGCGTATATAGGAAGCCCAGCAGGCCCAGCCCGCCAAGAATCAACGATATCGGAATGAGATAGCTGAGAATGGTCACTTTATTCTCCCGAGGCGCAGCGCGTTTAGCGACACGGTAATCGAACTGCTGGACATGGCCAAGGCGGCAATCAATGGCGTGGCCAGCCCGGCAATGGCCATGGGCACGGCCACGATGTTGTAAAGCGTGGCAATGCGGAAGTTTTGCCGGATGCGACGGGTGGCTTTACCGGCAACCCCAACGGCTTGGGCAATCGGTGTAAGATCGCCGCCCAGCAGTACGATGTCAGAGGCCACGCGGGCTGCATCCAGCGCAGAGGCCGGAGAGATCGACACATGCGCCGAGGTCAACGCGGCGGTGTCGTTGAGACCGTCGCCCACCATCAAAACCTTGTGTCCCTGCTCTGCAAGGTGTTGCACGGACTGGGCCTTGTCGGCGGGCAGCACTTCGGCTTGCCAGCGGGTGATGCCCAGACGGTCGGCCACTTGTTGCACCGCCCCGGCGCTGTCGCCTGACAGCAAGATCACCGCTTTGCCAGCCTGCTGCAAGGCGCGCACCGCCTGATCCGCCCCATCACGCAGTTGATCTACGCATCGTATGGCCTGTGCGGGCAAATCACCAATTTGTACAAACACCGCGCTTTGGCTCAGTTCCTGCGCCCCAAGCCAGCTGGCGCGGCCCAAACGTACCGGTTGATCCTGCCAAAGCCCCTGAACGCCATAGCCCGGCACTTCGGTAATGTCAGACACTGTGGCCGGGGTGATTTGGTGATCATTGGCCGCCTGCAACACCGCTTTGGCCAAAGGATGGGCCGAGCCCATCGCCAAAGCCATGGCCACGCGAGCGGTCTCTTGCGGGATGGCGTCGAAATTGGACACCTGCGGCGTGCCTTTGGTCAGGGTGCCGGTTTTGTCAAACACCACAGTGTCGACCTGGGCCAGACGTTCTAGGGCCGTAGCGTGTTTCACCAGCATACCCATACGAAACAGCCGCCCTGAGGCCGCCGTGGTGACAGCGGGCACCGCCAACCCCAAGGCGCAGGGACAGGTGATGATAAGAACGGCGGCGGCAATATTGATGGCGGTGCGCATGTCATAGGTGGCGAGATACCAGCCAAGAAAGGCCAAGGCCGACAGGATATGCACACCGGGCGCGTAAAGCTTGGCGGCCTGATCGGCCAAAGAGGTGTAACGCGAGCGACCCGATTCCGCGATGGCCACCAAATCTGCCATTTGATGCAGGCTGGTGTCTTGGCCAACCGCGGTGGCGCGGATGATCAATGGGCCGGTCAGATTAACTTCGCCCGCGCTGACCATTTGGCCGGATTGGGCAAACACCGGCACGGTTTCACCCGTCAAAAGGGATCTGTCGAGTTCTGACTGCCCCTGAATGATTTCGCCATCCACCGGCATGCGGCCACCGGGCAAGACCCGCAGCAGATCGCCCACGCACAGGTCGCGCACGGCCACGGTTTCTTCGGCGGGGTCTGCGCTGTCGTCCAACAGACGCAAGGCGCGGGGCACTTCTAGCGCTGCCAGTTCTTCGGCAGCAGAGCGCGCAACGGCACGGGTGCGGTGATCTAGGTAACGCCCGGCCAAAAGGAAAAACACCAGTGTAAGCGCCGCATCAAAATAGGCATGTTCGCCAGACAGCGAAACTTCCCACAGGGATGTGGCAACCGCCAGCAGGATTGCCAGAACAATCGGCACATCCATGTTGAGTTGACGGTGCTTTAGGGCGCGCCAGGCGTTGCTGAAAAACGGCTGACCGGAAAAGGCGATGGTGGGCAGGGCAATGGCGGCCGAAATCCAGTGAAACAGGTCGCGGGTTGCGTCTTCGGCCCCGGCCCAGACAGAGACCGACAGCAGCATGACATTCATGCTGGCAAAGCCCGCGACTGCAAGGCGCATCAACAGGTTGCGACCGATACGATCTGTATCGGTGGCGCTGAGGCTGCTTAGATCCAGTTCGTGGGCTTCATAACCGATGTCGGCCAGAACAGGGACCAGATTTGTGGCCGTGACATCAGGCGCGGCCTCGATAGTGACGCGTTTCAGGGTCAGGTTGACCCGCGCAGAGCGCACGCCCTTATGGGCATTTAGCGCGCGTTCAACGGTAGAAATGCAAAGCGCACAATGGATGCCGGGCAAGCTCAGGGCCAGCTGCGCCTCTTTTTGCGCTTCAGCCTCTGCGGCGAGCGCCGCCGCCGCGGGCCCCGCATCACAGGCAGGGCAGGCCGAGATCCCGGGGCGCATCACAGCCGTCATGATCAGCCCTCGACCCGCAGCACAACACGCTGCACAAAATGTGTGCCATCTTGGGCAATGGCGTTCATGCGAATGTTCCAATTGCCCTCGCCCAAAGTGGCCTGCGCCACATAGGCCTGGCCATCAAAGGCAAATTCCGGGGTCATATCGTCTTTGACATGGGTGGCGCGGCCAAGGATTGCTTGCAGATCCTGAACTTGCACGGCGGTGCCGTTGGCATCGACGATCTTGAGCACCACCTGCCCGTCTGAAGCCTTGGCAGAGACCTGCCAGCCCAGTGCTTGCTGGGCGTTGCGGCGCAGGTCAAATTCCTGACTGGCCACATAGGAGTTTTTCACTTCGAGGCCCGGAAAGGTTTTGACCGCCGAATAGGCCAGCACCAGATTGACCGAAATGATGATGGCAAAAGCACCGCCAAAAATCAGCGCCATGTGACGGCCGGTGAATTTCTTTTCTTCAGCCATCACTGACCCTTTCCTGTAAAGACAGTGTCTTTGTGTACACGCTCGTCTGATTGGGTGTCTTTCACCCAGACCCGCAAGTCGCTGAGATTGTTGTTTGCAAGCGCAGTGTCCTTGGGGGCCACCACATAGACGCGTTGCAAGATCATGCTGTCGGCGGGCACTTGGACCTGTGCAGATTGCAATCCTTCGAGCGTCACGTCCAGCTCTCCTTCGGCTTTCACTGTGACTTCAAACAGGCGCGCTTCCCCGTGTTTGTTGCGCAGGCGCACTTCGTAGGTGTTGCGAATAGAGCCATCAGACAGGGTGACAAAGGTTGGATTGCGCACAGGCGCGACGGTGACGTCGATTTCGCTGCGCAGGAACAATGCCACCACCAGCATAACGCCCACGAGCGCCCAAAGCCCGGTGTATAGCAGGGTGCGCGGACGCAGAACATGCTTCCAGTTAGAGCGGGGCGCGCGCCCTGCCCGTTCGGCAGGTTCGTCGCTCAGCGCCATATAGTCGATCAAACCACGCGGCTTGCCGATCTTGTCCATGACCTCGTCGCAGGCGTCGATACACAAGGCGCAGGTGATGCATTCCAATTGTTGCCCATCGCGGATGTCGATGCCCATGGGGCAGACATTCACGCAGGCCATGCAGTCAATACAATCGCCAGCCGGGGCCTCGGTCTGTTGTTTTTTCAACTTGCCACGCGGTTCACCGCGCCAATCGCGATAGGCGACGGTCAGCGTGTCTTCGTCCATCATGGCGGCCTGAATGCGCGGCCATGGGCAGGCATAGATGCAGATTTGTTCGCGGGCATAGCCGCCAAAGAAAAAGGTGGTGAAGGTCAGAAGGGCCATGGTGGTATAGGCCACCATATGGGCCTGACCGGTCAGCAGGTCGGATAGCAAAGTTGGGGCATCGGCAAAATAAAACACCCAAGCCCCGCCGGTGGCCAAGCCGATCAGCAACCAAAGAATGGTTTTGGTGACGCGCAGACGCAGCTTGCGGAAATTCCATTTCTTTTGACGGTGCAGGCGCAGGCGCGCGTTTCGGTCGCCTTCGACCCAGCGTTCCACCAGAATAAACAGGTCGGTCCAAACGGTTTGCGGGCAGGCATAGCCACACCAGACACGCCCAAGGGCAGAGGTGAACAGAAACAAGCCCAGTCCGGCCATGATCAGCAGGCCAGCGACAAAGTAAAATTCATGTGGCCAGATCTCGATCCAGAAGAAAAAGAAGCGGCGGTTGGCCATATCAACCAACACCGCTTGATCCGGCAGGCTGGGGCCGCGATCCCAGCGGATCCAAGGCACCAAATAGTAAATGCCAAGGGTCACAGCCATGATGATCCACTTTAAAGAGCGAAAGGTCCCAGAAACGCGCTTTGGGAAAATGGGTTCGCGGGGCGCATAGAGGCTGGGGGGTGTGTCAGACGCAGTCACAGATTCGGTCACCTTGCTGGAATTTATAATGACTTGTCGCAAACCTGAGGGGGGCAAACTTTGATATGCATCAAATTCTGAGTCTGAAACACATGTTTAAAGCAACTGTATAAAAACAACGGCTTTACGTCGGTGGGGATCGGCGGGTAGGATATAAAGGTGCCAGCCACCTCGGAAACGCGCGAACAGGACGGGAGGCTGGCACCTTTGCCCAGCGGCGAACCACTAAGCAACCCTCCAGACACCGAGCGAGTTGTATTAGGTGTCTGTCTCCTGAGGATGTATTGCAGCTTGCACCGGCAAAAACATTGACGCAGATCAAACTGACCAAAAGAACTGTAAAAAAAATGCCGGCACGGCAAAACAGGAGAGCCAGCAATGGTGGTGAAGCGGATCGTATCCAATATCGCAGCGCAGGATGTCGCGGTGGTTCAGGCGTTCTATCGAGATTTATTTGATCTGGATGTGGTGATGGACTTTGGTTGGATCACGACCTTGGCCAACCCCAGTGAAGCCCCTGTGCAAATCAGCATTGCAAGCCAAGGCGGATCGGAGACTGAAGTGCCGGATCTGTCGATTGAGGTGGATGATGTGGACGCGGTCTATCGACGTGCCAAGTCTTTGGGATTGGACATCATCTATGAATTGACCGACGAGCCCTGGGGTGTGCGCCGATTTTACCTGAGCGATCCAACGGGTAAGGTGTTGAATATTCTAACGCATTTAGACTAGTGCGAAACACAAAAGGCGCGAGAGACCCGCGCCTTTTGTTGTTGATTTAGGTCGATTTATTCACCGCCACCCAACTGGTGCACATAGGTTGCAACAGCGTTGATTTGGGCTTCGGTCAGGCGTTCGTTCCAATTGGGCATGACACCAAAGCGGCTGCTATAGACGGTTTCACGAATACTGTCATAGTCGCCGCCAAACAGCCAAATCGCGTCGGCCAGATTTGGCGCGCCTTGGTCTCGGTCGCCCAGCCCGGTTTCACCATGACAGCTGGCACAGTTTTCTTCAAACACCATTGCGCCGTCAGCCACCAAAGACGCATCCATTGGCGAACCGCTGAGCGACATCACATAGTTGGTGACTTGATCAATCTGCACCTCTTCCAGCAATTCATCTTTGCCAAAGGCTGGCATTTCAGAATAGCGCGCGTCCAGATTGTCTTCGTTGCGGATGCCGACGCGGATGGTTTCGTGGATCGACGAGATGTCGCCGCCCCAGAGCCAGTCGTTGTCTAGCAAGTTTGGATAGCCTTTGGCCCCGGCAGCGCCGGACCCGTGACATTGTGCGCACCAAGTTTTGAACACCGCAGAACCCGCGGAAATCGCATAACCATTCAGCTCGGCGTCGCCAGGGATCGTTGTCAGGTCAGCCGAGGCCAAACGCGTGTTGATCGCTTCGTTGCGGGCGTTGACCGCGGCAATGTCGGCGGCCACTTCGCCACGGGTGGAGAACCCAAGCAGGCCGGATGTGGCTGATTGAATGCCGGGCCAGGCCGGGTAAGCAATTGTATAGCCGATGCCCCAGATGATGGTCAGATAGAAGCACCACAGCCACCAGCGCGGCATTGGATTGTCATATTCCCGAATGCCATCCCAGATATGGCCGGTGGTGGGCGGTTCTTGTTTTTCAACGGGTTTCTTGCTCATCCCCGTGTCTCCTTATCCATGGCGGCGGTTGCCGCTGCCGGCGCGTCTTCATTGCGAAAAGGAATGCTGGCTGTGTCGCGGTATTCCTGGCGAGATCCTGGACGAAACACCCAAAGAACAACCAATGTGAAAAACCCGAACAGGAACAACAGCATCCAACTGTCAGCGAATTCTCGTAAGAGCGAATAGGTTTCCATAATGCGCCCCCCTACCGGTTTGCGTCGGGTGTGAAGGTCGAGAAATCAACCAACGTGCCCAACATTTGAAGATAAGCCACCAGCGCATCCATTTCGGTGGTCTCGCCGTGACCATCAAAATTGCGCACGCTGACGTTTTCGCCATAGCGTTCCAGCAGGCCGTCGTAATCCCGGTCAGGATCCGCTTGCGCCATAAAGTCGGCCTGGGCATTTTCGATCATTTCATCGGTGTAAGGCACACCCACAAAGGCATTGGCTTTCAACAGATCACCGATGTATTTGCCGTCGATCCGACGCTCTTCGAGGAAGCCATATTTCGGCATCACCGATTCCGGTACAACCGACTGAGGATCAATCAGGTGATCCACATGCCAGTCATCCGAATAGCGACCGCCCACACGGGCCAGATCTGGACCCGTGCGTTTGGACCCCCATTGGAACGGGTGGTCGTATTTGGATTCAGCCGCCAGGGAATAGTGGCCGTACCGTTCAACTTCGTCACGCATTGGTCGGATCATCTGACTGTGACAGACATAGCAGCCTTCGCGGATATAGATGTCACGCCCTGCCAATTCCAGCGGCGTGTAGGGGCGCATACCCTCTACATCCTCGATGGTGTTTTCCAGCCAGAACAGTGGGGCAATCTGTACGATCCCCCCAATGCTGACCACCAGCAAGCTGAGCACCAAAAGAAGCGTCGCATTGGTTTCGATGAACTTGTGTTTATCTAAAATAGCCATCTCTCAGACCCTCCTTATTCTGCTGGCACCGCGACGCCAAGGCTGGCCTCGCGTGCTGGTGCTTTGCGCACGGTGAGCCACAGGTTGACGCACATGATGATTGCGCCAGCCAGGAACATAAGCCCGCCCAAACCACGCACCACATACATCGGGAATTTCGCAGCAACCGTGTCAGCAAAGCTGTTCACCAAGAAGCCATTGGCATCCACTTCACGCCACATCAGGCCTTCCATAATGCCGGTCACCCACATGGAAGACGCGTATAAAACGATGCCGATGGTTGCGAGCCAGAAGTGCCAGGACACCAGGCTGAGCGAGTACAGACGTTCGCGTTTCCACAGCACGGGCACCAGGTAATACAGCGCACCAAAGGTGATCAGGCCGTTCCAGCCCAATGCGCCGGAATGCACGTGGCCAATGGTCCAGTCGGTATAGTGGCTGAGCGCGTTGACGGAGCGGATGGACATCATCGGACCTTCGAATGTGGACATGCCGTAGAACGCCAGCGAGGTCACCATCATCCGGATCACCGGATCGGTGCGCAGCTTGTCCCACGCCCCTTGCAGGGTCATCAGACCGTTGATCATGCCGCCCCAGCTTGGCATCCACAGTACAATCGAGAACACCATGCCCAGAGTGGTCGCCCAGTCAGGCAATGCGGTATAGTGCAGATGGTGTGGACCCGCCCAGATATACAGGAAGATCAGCGCCCAAAAGTGGATGATGGACAGTTTGTAGCTAAAGACCGGACGGCCTGCCTGCTTTGGCACAAAGTAGTACATCATGCCCAAGAAGCCCGCGGTCAGGAAGAAGCCCACGGCGTTGTGGCCGTACCACCACTGCACCATCGCATCTTGTACACCCGACCAGACAATCACCGATTTAGAGCCGAAAATCGACACCGGGATGGTCAGGTTGTTGACCAAATGCAGCATGGCAACCGTGACGATAAAGCCCAAAAAGAACCAGTTGGCCACATAGATGTGTTTTTCACGTCGTTTGATCAAAGTGCCAAGGAAGACCAACAGATAAGCGACCCAAACGATGGTCAGCCAAATATCCACATGCCATTCTGGCTCGGCGTATTCTTTGGACTGTGTGCCGCCAAACAAATAGCCTGTGGCCGCCAAGACAATGAACAGCTGATAGCCCCAGAACACAAACCACGCCAGATTGCCGCCCCATAGGCGCGCGGCACAGGTGCGTTGCACAACAAAGAACGACGTTGCGATTAAAGCGTTGCCGCCAAAGGCAAAAATCACCGCACTTGTGTGCAGTGGCCGCAAACGTCCAAAATTGGCAAGCCCTTCGGCCCATTCAAAATTCAGCGCCGGAAAGGCCAGCTGAAAGGCGATGAAAACCCCGACCAGAAAACCAACCACGCCCCAAAAGGCGGTGGCGATCACGCCGGCGCGTATCACATCATCCATATATTCGTTTTGAGGTGCGACGGTTTTTTCTTCGTCTACCCCGCGCAGCACCCATAGAAACAGGCCCCCAGATACCAGCGTGATAATCAGCGCGTGAACCAGATAGGCCAGATCGCGCGCATAATTGGCTGCAATCATCGCGCAAAGCGTGATGATCCCAAGCACGATCAGCTTAACAGTGTTGATCATTTTGCGTCCCTTCGTCTCGCCGGGCGCTAAATGATGCACCGCGGGCAAATGTTTGACTTAAAGCTTTTTGCGTCGACGCTGGTTGCGTTGCCTTGATCTGTGTCAAGGAAACTGCCGATGGATTGCCCGCAGACTAAAGTTAAAGCATTGCACCCAAGGGTGAGCTGCAACGAAGGAGCATTGCCATGCCTTACAAATCGATTTTTACGGTTTTGACCGACGAGAAATTTGCCAAAACTATCTTGGAATACGCGGCTGCATTCGCCCAGACACAAGATGCTCATTTGGATGCCCTATGCCTTGGTTTGGATCGCAGTCAAACCGGGTATTATTACGCTGGTGCGACCGCTTTGGTAATGGAGCAATCCCTGAATTTGGCACGCGAGGAATCAAGGGCGCTGGAAAAGGCCGCCGAAGACTTTCTGGACAAAACCGAAGTACGCTGGGGCGTCGAAGCGGGTGTCACCCAAATGGCCGATCTGACACGGCATGTGGCGGCGCGCGCACGGTTTTCTGATCTGGTGGTGATGCTGAAACCCTATGGCGAAGACCGCGATGTCGAGATGGTCGCCACAGTTGAAGCGGCCTTGTTTGAAGCGCAGACCCCGGTTTTGGTGGTGCCTAAAAACCCCGAAATACCCGACAAGCCCACCACCATCACAATCGCATGGAACGAAAGCAACGAGGCGCTGCGCGCGACCCGTGCCGCCCTGCCCTTGTTACGCGATGCCAATTTGGTGCGCGTGGTTGTGATTGATCCGCCGACCCATGGCCCAAACCGGTCTGATCCCGGTGGCTTGTTGTCGCAATTCCTTGCGCGCCACGGTGTGCGCGTCGAGGTGGATGTGATTTCAAAGACCCTGCCGCGAGTGTCCGATGTCTTGCTGCGCCACGCAACTGACACCAACAGCGATATGATTGTTATGGGGGCCTATGGCCACTCGCGCTTTCGGGAATCTATTTTGGGCGGGGCCACACGCAATATGTTAGAGCGGGCAACCGTTCCTGTCCTGATGGCGCACTAAGCATCTTGGACACTTTGACGGCAGCATGGCACTCCCCCATGCTGTCGTTGCTTTTTTTTACAATCTAATTTGCAGGCGTTGGTCCCTAGACCAGCATGCCGCCATCCGAATCATCACCGGCCTCTTCCATCAGGCGTTCCAGATCGGGCACGGTGACATGGCGCTTGCCTTCCAACACAATGACACCGTCGCGTTTGAGGGCTGAGATCTGCCGACTGACGGTTTCAAGCGTCAGCCCCAGATAGTCGGCCATTGCTTCACGTGTTAGCGGCAGGTCAAACACCATGGGGCCATGCGCCGGTGCAAGCTTTAGCGTCGCGTCGCGACGGGCAATGATCGCCAGCAATGACGCAATGCGTTCCCGCGCTTTTTTACGGCCCAAGACCAGCATCCACTCGCGGGCTGCGTCAAGCTCGTCGAGTGTCATTTCAAGCAGGCGTTGCGCAATGTGCGGCGTGCGTACCATCATGGCTTCAAAGGGTTTTTTGCGGAAGCAGCACATCACCAAATCAGTGGTGGCGACCACATCATAGGGGGCTTCGCGCCGGCCTGGACGGCCCACGAAATCACTAGGCAGAAGCAGGCCAACCATTTGGGTGCGGCCGTCTTCCATGGTCTGTGTCAGGGTTGCAATGCCCGTGACAACTGACCCGACGAAATCCATCTGATCGCCAGACCAGAGCACGGTTTGACCCGCCTCAAAGCTGCGATAATATTTGATTTCTTCAAGCTGCTTTAGCTCGCTTACGTCACAGCGAGCACATACGGCCCGATGCCGAATCTGGCAGTCCCCACAATCATGTGGGCTTCCCTTTGATGTCTCTAAAGTCATAATACGCTCGCGCTTGATCTGAATCAAAGTATGCAATCATTTGGTCTCATAATGCTAGCCCATGAGCAACAAAACCCAATTCGAAAGACTGGGACTGTTTGACGCGAAAGTGCCGCGGTACACAAGCTATCCAACAGCCCCTCAATTCAGTGCCGCGCTTGGTGCCTCCCAATTTTTGGGCTGGATAGCGCAAATTCCTGAAAACTCAAAGATTTCCCTATATGTGCATGTGCCATTTTGCCGGCGTTTGTGCTGGTTCTGTGCCTGTCGCACCCAGGGCACCACAACGCTGTCACCGGTGGCCGCATATGTGGAAACCCTGAAACAGGAACTGGCGCTGTTGGCGGCGAATTTGCCGGAGGGTGTTACGCTGTCTCGCCTGCATTGGGGCGGTGGCACGCCGACCCTGCTTGACCCGGCGATGATGGACGATTTGTGCAGCGCGATCTTTGACGTCGCGCCGATGGCGGACGATGGCGAGTTTTCTGTTGAAATCGACCCCAATGAAATCAACGAAGAGCGTTTAGAGGTTCTGGCCAAACATGGTATGAACCGCGCCTCGATTGGGGTGCAGGATTTCAACCCAAAAATTCAAAAGACCATCGGGCGGGATCAGAGCTATGAAATCACCCGCGACGCGGTGGATATGATCCGTGCGCAGGGCGTAAAAAGCTTGAATGCTGATATTCTGTACGGGCTGCCACATCAGACCAATGCCGGCATTGCAGAAAGCGTGCAGAAACTGTTGTCGCTGACGCCGGATCGGGTGGCGCTGTATGGCTATGCGCATGTGCCTTGGATGGCCAAGCGCCAGCAGCTTATTCCGTCAGAGGCGCTGCCTTCGGCCACCCAACGACTGGAATTGTTTGAAACTGCTGAGAACCTATTTTTGGCCGATGGGTATGATGGCATCGGCATTGATCACTTTGCGCTGCCCACAGATGGGCTTTCAGCGGCGCAGAAATCTGGCACCATGAGGCGAAATTTCCAAGGCTATACCGATGATCAAGCCGATGTGCTGATTGGGGTTGGGGCCTCGTCCATTTCGCGCTTTCCACAAGGATACGCGCAAAACGCCCCCGCCACATCCGCCCATGTCAGCGCCATTCGTGATGGACAATTCTCGACGGTTCGCGGCCATGTGTTCCAGGGCAAAGACACGCTGAATGCGCGGTTGATCGAGGCCGTGATGTGCGACTTTGCGGTTGATTCCAATGAGATCAGCCAGGTGTTTGGCGTTTCGCAGGATGCGTTGAAATCAGATTTCGATCGCGTTAATGCCCGCTTTGAAGGCTTGCTGAAAGTCGACGACAATGGGCTTTTCATCCCGAAAGAGGCGCGCCCGCTGACCCGCATGATTGCCCAGGCTTTTGATGCCTATGACGCGGGCAAAGCCAAACACAGCTCTGCGGTTTGAGATTGGGGCGGCCTAGGTTGGGGCCGCCGCCAGTAATTCGCGGGTATAGGCGGTTTGCGGATTATCAAACACCGCCGCGGCTTCACCCGCCTCGATGATATCCCCTTGTTTCATGACCATGATTTTGTGGCTCATCGCGCGCACAACCAATAAATCGTGGCTGATGAACAGATAGGCCAGCCCGTATTTCTTTTGTAATGCACGTAGCAGATCAACGATCTGCACCTGAACCGTCATGTCCAGCGCAGAGGTCGGTTCATCCAGCACCACCAATTTTGGCCGCAATATCATAGCCCGCGCAATAGCAATGCGCTGGCGCTGACCGCCGGAAAACTCGTGTGGGTAGCGGTGCATCAGCTCTGGGTCCAGCCCGACTTCCTCCATGACCTCAGCCACCAAGGTTCTTTTGTCGCGCCCCTCCGGTGTGCCATGCACCCCCAGCCCTTCGGCGATGATCTGTTCGCAGGTCATGCGCGGTGACAGGCTGCCAAAGGGATCCTGAAAGACAATCTGCATGTCTTTGCGCAGGCTGCGCAACTCGCTGGTTTTTAATCCGCGAAGATCACGGCCCAGAAATTTCAGCCCGCCCTCGGATCCGATCAGACGCATCATGGCCAGACCCAGCGTGGTTTTGCCAGAGCCGCTTTCGCCGACCACACCCAAGGTTTCACCTGCGCGTACGGTGAGCGTCGCCGCGTTCACGGCTTTTACGTGGCCGACGGTGCGTTTCAGCAACCCACGTTGAATCGGGAACCAGATTTTCAATGCATCTGTTTCGGCCACCACCGGCGCATTTTCAGCCACCGGTTCCGGGGCCCCAACAGCACGGGCATTCAACAGTTTCTGGGTATAGGCATGTTGCGGATTGGCAAAAATTTCAGACACCGGCCCGGCTTCGACAATATCGCCATCTTTCATGACACAGACCTTGTCAGCGATGCGCCGCACAATGCCCAGATCATGGGTGATGAACAACAAGCCCATGTCTTCGGTCTTTTTCAGATCTGCCAACAGCTCTAGGATTTGCGCCTGAATGGTGACATCCAGCGCCGTTGTCGGTTCATCTGCAATCAGGATATCCGGCTTATTGGCCAGTGCCATGGCGATCATCACCCTTTGGCGTTGCCCACCACTCAGCTGGTGCGGATAGGCCCCAAGGCGGCTTTCCGGGTCACGGATTCCGACCTTGTGCAGCAGTTCCAGAATGCGCTCGCGGGCCTTTGCGCCCACAATGGCCTGGTGCAGGGCCAGTGATTCCCCCAACTGACGCTCTAGCGTGTGCAGAGGGTTCAAGGAGGTCATCGGCTCTTGGAAGATAAAGCTGATGTCATTGCCGCGCACCTTGCGCAACAATTTATCATCTGCCCCCACCATTTCCTGCCCGTCATAGGTGACCGAGCCTGACACGCGGGCGCTGGCCCCCAAAAGTGAAACAGTGGACAGCGCAGTGACGGATTTACCAGAGCCAGATTCGCCGACCAAAGCGACGGTTTCACCACGATCCACCTGGAAAGAAACGCCCTTTACCGCCGTCATCAGCTGACCATCTTGCTGGAAAGCAACGCTGAGGTTGCGCACATTCAAAAGGCTCATGAAAAGGTCTTTCTTGGGTCAAATGCATCGCGCACGCCTTCGAAAACAAAGACCAGCAGCGACAGCATGATCGCAAAGGTGGCAAAGGCGGTGAAGGCAAGCCATGGGGCCTGTAGGTTCTGTTTGGCTTGCAGTGTCAATTCGCCAAGCGAGGGCGAGGACGACGGCAGACCAAAGCCCAGAAAATCCAGCCCAGCCAGAGTGGAAATCGTGCCGGTGACGATAAAGGGCAACATGGTGACCGTCGCCACCATGGCATTGGGCAGCATATGGCGGAACATGATCACCCGGTTTGACACGCCAAGCGCCTTGGCGGCGCGTACATATTCAAGATTACGCGCGCGCAGGAATTCGGCCCGCACAACCCCCACAAGCGCTGTCCAGCCAAAGAGCACAGTCAATAAGACCAACAGCCAGAAACTTCGGCCCAAGATCGCAAATAAGATGATGATGATATAGAGGCTTGGGGTGGCCCCCCAGATTTCAATCACCCGCTGAAAGATCAGATCAACCCAGCCCCCGAAATAGCCCTGGACCGCGCCGGCAAAAATGCCCACCAAACTGGCGGCAGTTGTGACGATCAGGGTGAAAAAGATCGACAAGCGGAAGCCATAGATCACCCGCGCCAGCACATCACGCTTGGTGTCATCGGTGCCCAGAATGTTCTGGCTGTTGGGCGGCAAAGGGGCCGCGCCCGGGCGATCAACTGCGGTGGTGAACGAATAGGGAATCAGTGGCCAAAGCGACCAGCCTTTTTCGATTGCAACGCCATCCACAACACCGTCGGCGGCATCGGCGATATAGGCGTCAGGTGCGTCAAAACAGGCTTCTAACCCGCCGGTCCGGATCAGGCATTTGACCTCTGGATCGGTATAGGCCGCCTCTGTCAAAAAATCGCCGCCAAAGGCTGTTTCCGGATAAAAGCTGAAAATCGGGGTAAAATATTCACCGCGATATTGCACCAAAATCGGTTTGTCATTGGCGATGAACTCGGCAAACAGGCTGAGCCCAAACAGGACGCTGAACAGGATCAGGGACCAATAGGCGCGGCGGTTGCGGCGGAAATTGCGCCAGCGACGTTGATTGAGGGGGGACAAAGCCATCAGCCTTCCCTCCGCTCAAAATCAATGCGCGGGTCGACCACCACATACATCAAATCACTGAGGATGCCGACCACAAGGCCGATAACACCAAAGATGAAGAGGGTGCCAAAGATCACAGGATAATCGCGCGCGACGGCGGCCTCAAAGCCCAATCGGCCCAGCCCATCCAATGAAAAGATGGTTTCGATGATCAGAGATCCACCAAAGAACACGCCAATGAACACCGCCGGGAAACCGGCAATGACAATCAACATGGCATTGCGGAACACATGGCCGTAAAGCACACGGTTTTCAGGCAGCCCCTTGGCCCGCGCGGTCATGACATAGTGTTTTTTGATTTCGTCCAAGAAAGAGTTTTTTGTCAGCAAAGTCAGGGTCGCAAACGCCGATATAGTCGAAGCGATGACAGGCAGAGCGATGTGCCAAAAATAATCAAGGACCTGACCGATCAGCGACAAATCCTCCCAGCCGTCGCTGGTCAGGCCCCGCAGCGGAAAGATCCGCCAATACGAGCCCCCGGCAAACACCACCACCAGCAGAATGGCGAACAGAAATCCCGGAATCGCATAGCCGACAATAATGGCCCCACTGGTCCAGGTGTCAAACGGTGTGCCGTCTTTGACGGCCTTGCGAATGCCAAGGGGGATGGAAATCGCATAGGCGATAAGGGTCGACCAAAGCCCCAGGGTGATACTGACAGGCATCTTTTCCAGCACCAGATCGACCACATCAATTTTGCGAAAATAGCTTTCGCCGAAATCCAGACGTAGGTAACCCCACATCATATTGAAGAACCGTTCCACGGGTGGCTTGTCAAAGCCGAATTCCTTTTCCAGCTCTTCGATGAACTCTTTGGGCAAACCCCGCGCACCCAGATATTCGCTGTCTGAACCAAAAGTCTCTTCAAGCGCTATATCGTCTGCGCCCCCTGCGAAACCGGCAAAAACATCGCCTTCGCCACGCATTTCTGCCAGAATCTGCTCGATCGGTCCGCCCGGCACAAATTGCACCAGAGTGAAATTGATGATCATGATCCCAATCAATGTCGGGATCACGAGCAACAAACGTCGTAATATATATGCGCCCAAAGTCCGCTTACCTCACCGCGCCAGCGGCTTTCAATGCTTCATATTTTTCCTGATTGAACCACCAGAAATCCAGGTATCCCACTGCAAGCGGTGGCAATTCCTCTGGGTGTTCAAACATGTCATATGACGCAATCCAATTGTCAGCCACATAGCCGCTCGGCACCTGAATACGCTGATAACGCAAGGCTCGATCAAGCGCCATCAAAGAGGCCTTCTCTTCCTCGCGGGATTTTGTATCAAGCGAGGCTTTGATGATGGCATCCACAAGATCGCTTTGCAGCGAGCTTGAGTTCCAAGACGACACGACAGCAGTTTCTGACCCATAAAGCTGGTTCAGCCCGGTGCCGCTGGTCTGGAATGAATGATGACGTGAATAGATCATGTCAAAATCCTTGTCGATAAAGCGCTGCTGCATCTGGGCAGAATCCACTTTTTCCATCTTGGCATCAAACCCAAAGGATTTGAGGTTTTCGACATAGGTTGTGATGATCGCCTCTGCGGTGTCCGACGTGGCGGAGGACAGCATAAACTCAAACTCGAAGGCCGCGCCATCTGCATCGCGCAAAATGCCGTCGGACCCCGGGGCCCAGCCTGCATCTTGCATCAATTTCAAACTCTTACGCTTGTTGCGACGGTCCACCGTTGATTTTGGATCAGACGTGTGGGCACGCACAGCGTCTTGGGTGAACAATTCTGGTGGCACCAGATCACCCAGCGATTCCAAAAAGGCTTTTTCCAGACCTTCCGGCACGCCTTTGGCTTCGATCTCAGTGCCCTCGACAAAGGAATGGCGCTGTTCTGTCAGGCCAAATTGCAAGGACGCGCTGGTCCATTCAAAGTTGAAGGCCAGTGACATCGCCTCGCGCACCCGCACATCTTTCAGCTTCTCGCGCTGCAAGTTGAAGATAAAGCCAACCGGTGACGGCGGCGTGCCGCTTTGCAAGGTTTCGCGTTTGACGTGGCCCTTGTCGATTGCCGGGAAATCATACCCTGTTGCCCAGCGCTTGGTGCTGCCCTCGGGACGGAAAGTGTAAACCCCGGCCTTAAACGCCTCAAACTCTGAAGCGTCATCTGCAAAATACTCTACCCGCACCCGATCATAATTGTGGCGACCTTGGTTAACGGGCAGATGCCAGCCCCAATAATCCGGGTTGCGTTTGTAAACGATATAGCGATTGATTTCGAAATCATCGACCACATAGGGGCCGCTGCCCATCTGCGTCATCAAGCTGGGTTCATCCAAGCGTTCGCCCGTTTTTTCATACCAAGCTTTGGAAAACACATTGGTGCCACCGACTTGCGACACCAAGGACCGGCGCGAAATGCCGTCTACAAAGCTGTAACGAATGGTGTGATCATCCAGAACTTCGGCACCACTGATGCGCTGCTTGACCGCGCGGGCATAGCTGCGAATGCCCTGTTCCAGAAACAGATTATGCGTGAATAAAACATCATGGGCGGTCACGGGGGATCCGTCCGAAAAACGGGCCTCGGGGCGCATGTGGAAAATACACCACTTTTTGTTCTTGGGATATTCCACGGTATGGGCCAGCAATCCATAAGAATCCGTCAGGCTGTCCGAAGGAATCGGCGTGCCAAAGGGGCCATCTGCAAACAACGATTCCCCTGTCAAACCAGAATACAGGCCCGAGCGACCTTTGCTGGCAAAGCGGTTCATGCCGTCAAAGGTGCCGCGTGTGGACACGGAAATTTCGCCGCCCTTGGGCGCATTGGGATTCACATAGTCAAAATGCGGGAAATCGGCGGGGTACTTCAGATCTCCAAAAAACGAATATCCATGTGACTTGATAATTTCATCGTCATCGGCATACAGGCGACCCGGCATGCCCAGACCCAAGGCCGCCACGCTGCTGCCCATCAAGGTCAGCATATTGCGGCGGGATATATTGGAAAAATTCGGTTTGTTGGAATTCTGAAGCATGCTGCCCCTCCTTAACCATGATCGGGCGCATTCAGTCACCCGCCTGCCTGTTCATCTTAAGGTAACGTAAATGGCCCGGATGGCTACATTCAAGGCAAGAATAATAAACAAGAAGTGAAGGCAGCGTTTTTTTGACGCTTGTCCCGGCGCGTAACGGTCACGACAGGCAAAGAAAAAGGCCGTTGCGCGGTGCAACGGCCCTTAAAAGATAAACAGAAGTGCGCGCTTAGCTACCGAGGCTCTGAAGATACGCGATCAGGTTGGCACGATCATTTGGCTTTTTCAGGCCAGAGAAACCCATTTTGGTCCCCGGTGCGAAACCTTTAGGGCTTGCCAAGAAACCATCCAAGTTTTCAGCGGTCCAAACATCAGCAACGGCAATCAGCGCTCCGGAATAGCCAAAGCCATCCGCCGCAGAGACATTACGGTCCACAATGCCAAACAAATGTGGGCCGGTTGCGTTTGCGCCATCTTCCAGCTTGTGGCAGGCTTTACACTTGCCAAATACCTTCGCGCCTTTGGCAAGATCAGCAGAGGCCAGTAGTTCCTGCAAGGAAGGGCCTTCTTCCACAGCGGTATCGGCAGAAGCGACTTCAACTTCAATCGCATAGCCTGCTTTGGCGTGATCGCCGTGGCCACCGCCGGTGTGGTAAAGGGTTTCTGCAACCCATGCACCCAAAAGGTAAACCAAGAGCGCACCGCAGAACGCGCCCAGTACTTTAGTCATTGTCATCGTGTCGAACATGCTACGTTTCCATCTCGTGGCGTTTGCGGCGTATCTATCCGCTTCCTTCCGTTGAACGCAAGGTATAGTTACCGCGACCAATCGCCCTTGTCGGGAAAAAATGGGAAAATTCGGAATGACCAAGCGTATCGCATTTCAAGGAGAGCCCGGAGCTTACTCGCACGAGGCCTGTCGCAACGCCCGCCCCGACATGGAGGCATTGGCCTGTGCCACCTTTGAAGAAACCATTGATGCGGTGAATTCCGGCCAGGCTGCGCTGGCCATGTTGCCGGTTGAAAACTCGACCTATGGCCGGGTTGCCGACATTCACCGGCTGCTGCCAAATAGTGGCTTGAAAATCATCGACGAGGCCTTTGTGCGGGTGCACATCAACTTACTGGCGGTGCCCGGGGCCAAGATTTCGGATATCAAAGACGCTTATTCGCATTTGGTTTTATTGCCACAATGCGCCGGCTTCCTTGACGAATATGGCATACGCGGTCGCGTCAGCCCCGACAATGCCCGCGCCGCTCGTGAAGTTGCCGAACAAGGTGATGTGCACACCGCCGCGTTGGCAAGTGAACTGGCCGCCGAAATTTATGGTCTGGATGTTTTGGCACGCCATGTGGAAGACCACGACAACAATACCACACGGTTTTTGGTGATGGCCCCCGAGGCCCAACTTCAGCGTCGCGACGGTGACTTTGGCATGATCACCAGCTTTGTCTTTCAAGTGCGCAACATTCCGGCTGCGCTTTACAAAGCCATGGGCGGTTTCGCCACCAACGGTGTCAATATGACCAAGCTGGAAAGCTATATGGTGGATGGGCGTTTTACCGCAACGCAGTTTTATGCGGAAGTGGAAGGCTATCCAGAGGATCGCGGCCTAGAGCTCGCCCTGGAAGAATTGGCCTATTTCACCACACATATTGACATTTTAGGGGTCTATCCAGCCGCCAAATCGCGCCACATAGACTAGGATCAGCGCGTTTGCGCTGTCCCCAAGTTAGCTGGCCATCTGATAGCGGTCTTCTAGATTGCGACATTGCGACTTGAACCGCTCTTGCAGTTTCTTGTCGATATTGCCGCGCGCCAACTTCATGGATTGCACCAAAAGTCGCATGGGCAGCGTGCGCGCATCGATGTCAGCCACAAGATGCAGCCGTGTGCGTTTGCGAGAGAGCGCCACCAAATCAAAATCAATTTTAATATCCAAACCCTGGGTTTTCACATCAAGAACGATGTGTTCCGGTCGATCGAATGTCACAATCTCTGCGCGCATTTTGATGGCTTTGCCACGCCAGTCAAAATCAATTTTCCAGGACGAACCCACACCGACTTCAGGCTCATCTGTGGTACGGACCACTTCGATCCCGCGCCGCATCGCCATGCGTTCAAATACGTCATACTCCGACAACAAATTGAATGCATCGTCGATAGGAACGTCGAGGTCTTCTTTTGTCGAAAATTGCATCTGTCTGCTCTTATTTAGGGTTTGGGTTAATATTGGGTAAGTTTTGCGTCAATCAAGCCTATCCGCAAGCCAGTTCAGCAAAATAAAATGGGCGATTGAGCCTTTTCTTGCCGGTCGGATCGTTGGGTGCGTGCCTTCAAAGCACATCATCATCTCTTCTCGCGTCAACCAGACCGCATCTGCGATCTCGGCGGGGTCAATTGTGATCTCTGTCGACGTAGCGATGCCGTGACAGCCCATCATCAAAGACGATGGAAAGGGCCAGGGCTGTGACCCCAAGTAACGCACATCTCCGACGCGCACGCCCGCCTCTTCAAACACTTCGCGCCGCACGGCCCCCTGAGGCGTTTCCCCGGGCTCCACAAAGCCCGCCAGCAACGAATACATGCCTTCGGGCCAGTCAACGCCGCGCCCCAATAAAACACGGTTTCCGTCGGTGATTAACATGATGACAACCGGATCAATACGGGGGAAATGCAGTCGCCCGCAGGCACCGCAACGGCGCTGCCAACCCGCCAAGGCGATGTCTGTCTTCTGGCCACAATTTGCGCAGAACCGATGCGATCGGTGCCACTCGATCACCGAACGGGCCGAGGCGGCCAATTCGGCGTCAACCGCACTTAGGTCCGCCATGATACTGCGCAATTCAACAAACAAATCGCTGGCTGGCACCGCGGGGTGATGTTGCTGTGTTTGGTCCAGAAAGCCGCTTGCCGGTTGTTCCTGGGCTGAGGCATCCCATTTTGAAACGTCGGAAGCAAACACATGACTGTCGCCATCTTTGCCCAAAAACACTGGCTGTTCTGTGCAGATTTCAAATATCGGATGATCAAGCGGCAGGCGCACCAACACTTTATCAGTTTCGCCGCGCACCAATGGCTTGCCCTGCCATAAAACAATGCTCCGGGACTCTGGCTGTTTTAGGGCTTTCAGCAGGCTATCCGGATCAGATCTGAGCGGCCCCACGCGATCCAAACCCGCGCCGCCAAAAGTAACTGCTTCGAAATTGATCATGGTCGACCCTAGAAATTTAGTGCCGTTTTCCGGCCAGTTGGTTTAGACATAGCCCTACGCCGCCAATTAAGAATTGTCCCGAATAAACTTGGTGTTAACGGCAAACCGCGCATGAATAGATACGTTAGGATACATTGACACAACCTAAAGAAGAGTTAAACTAATAATATTCCATTTATCACATAGGCCCAGTTTTGCAGCCCATCGCCCCCGCTTATACCGCACAAATTTCTTTGCATATCCTGGCCACTACGGATGTGCACGGAGCGCTATTTGAGCAGGCGAGCGACCCTTCGGATGAAATCGGGTTCGGATTTCTGCGTGCGATTGAGGCTTTGGTATCTGCCCAAAGACAGGCCCACACCAATTGCCTGCTGCTAGACAATGGCGATTTCCTGCAGGGGACTCCTTTTTGCGATTTTTTGGCAAGTGGAAATCTGAACCTTGCCAATGGTCACCCCATTATTTCAGCGATGAATATCATCGGCTATGATGCTGTCGGGCTTGGCAATCACGAATTTGATTACGGCCTGCCCTATCTTCAAAGGGTTTTGGCGCAGGCGCAATTCCCGGTGATATGTTCTAATCTGATGTCGTCTGATGCCAGTTGGCTGCCTTCAACGATCTTGCAAAAAACGTTGCAAGATCAGCAAGGCCGCGCACATGAGGTGAAAATTGGCATCCTCAGCGTCATGCCAGAACATGTGATGAAGTGGAACAAAACCCACCTAACAGACCATGTTCATGCCAAAAATATGCTATGTTCCGCGCGCGAAACCGCCCAGGGATTGCGCGCAGCGGGCGCAGATTTGGTGATCGCTTTGGTGCACAGTGGACTTGGCACGCACTCGACGAACCAAAACAGCGAAAACCAGGCAGCTTTGATTGCCCAACAGTGTGATATCGACGCAATGATCACTGGGCACGTCCACAGTATTTTTCCAAGCGACACATGGCAGCGCAGCAGTGCCATTGATCCGCAAACCGGGCATATACATGGGGTGCCGACGATTATGCCTGGCTTTAACGCCTCGCATCTTGGGGACATCACTTTGGATCTCAAACGCGAGGGTCTGGCGTGGCGCGTAGAGGGCTCTCAGGTACAACTTCTCAAGACAAACAAAAACAGTCCGGTCTTTGATGATGCGGTGCATTCTCGGCTGGAACAAGATTTGTACCCGCTTAGAAAAACCATGGAACAGGTTTCGCACACGGTCGTCGCCCGCACTGACGTGCCACTTCACAGCTATTTTGCCTGTCTTCCTGGCGACCCTTCTGTGGCTTTGGTGGCCACTGCCCAGCGCCACTTTGCCCGGGCCGCCTTGGCCAAACAACTTGGTGACGATGTCCCGATTCTATCCGCAGCCTGCCCCTATAAATTCGGCGGGGAATATGGCCCAGAGCATTTTGTAGACCTGCCAGTGGGAGATGTTCAAAATAAAGATCTGCACGATCTACAGCCATTCCAAAACACAGTTTGCGCCCTGCGCGTCACTGGCAAAGACATCCGCAATTGGTTGGAAATGTCAGCCGGGTGGTTCCGCCAGTTGCAGCCACAAAGTGCAACGGCCGCCCTGCTTAATCCCGGTTTTCCCTGCTATAGCTTTGATGTGATCTTTGGCGTCACCTATGAAATAGATCTGTCGCAGCCCGCAAAATTCAGCCGCTATGGCGACCCGGTCCCGAATGCAGGGACAGGGCGCATTACGAATCTGTGCTTTGAGGGTCGCCCTGTGCGTGACGGTCAAGCTTTTGTGCTGGTCACCAACACCTATCGCGCCAGCGGTGGTGGAAATTTCCCCATTCCTGTGCAAACCAAGACCTTGGCTATGCCGCGCCACGGCATTCGCACCCTGATAGAAGAGTACCTGCATGACCACAATCGCACGGTGCCCCTGCCCAACGCGCCTTGGAAATTCAGCCCAATTTCAAACACTAAGGCGGTATTTACCACCAGCGCCGCAGCTCAGACCCATCTGCCGCATTGGCCTCATGTGGCGGTCAGCACAAACACGTCAGTCTCTCGGGGCTTTGCTGAATTCACCTATGATTTCAGCCAGACCAGCCCGCTTGCATTCTCAGATCACCCCGCATATATCCAATCTTGAGAGGTTGGCGCGGGCAAGCGCCTCGCCAACCCGGTCAGATCCGGAAGGAAGCAGCCGCAACGAGCCCCGCTTGGGTCGATGTTCAACCTCTCACCTATTGCCCCTGGCCTGTTGCTCTAGGCAACCGCCCAATGAAACGGAGGGTTTTATGATTGTCGCCGCCCCTCTTCAGGCGATCGCCTAATAAGGCTTTTCAAACCGCCTGAACTCGTTACGTTTGTTGCACCTTGCAGCAACGCCTAAAACCGTTTCATAGGCAAACCAATGACAATCACTTTTCAAGACCTTGGATGGTCACAGCACTTTGCGCAATTGCATGATCTCACCGGCCCCGAGCAGGTGTTTCGTGTGACCTCTGTGCATCGTGACAGGGTAATGGGGCTTTCACCAGATGGTGAAAAAACCCTGATCGAACCCAATCACAACACGGGCCATATCGCTGTGGGCGATTGGGTTCTCACCGATGATGAGCTGCGCATCACCGCCAGACTAGACCGCAAATCGCTGCTGCAACGACGCGCCGCCGGGCGCGAAGCGCGGGCGCAGCTGATCGCCGCAAATGTAGACACGTTGTTTATTGTCAGCTCGTGCAACGCAGATTTCAATGTTGCCAGACTCGAACGCTATTTGGCCTTGGCACAATCCACCGATTGTTTTGCCGTGATCGTGCTGACAAAAGCCGACCTGTGTGAAGACGTGGATTTTTATCGCCAGCAAATTCGACAAATCCCCATGGCCCCTCCGGTTGAAATACTGAACGCCAAAGACCCCGCAGATATTCAAGCCATCCTTGCCTGGGTGTCTTCTGGGCAAACCGCTGCGATTTTGGGATCGTCAGGCGTTGGCAAAACCACCCTCGCCAATGGCATGACACTGGAACAGGCCCCAACGGGTGCCATACGCGACGATGATGCAAAGGGGCGGCATACCACCACATCGCGCCACTTGCGGCGCATGAACAATGGCGGCTGGCTGATTGATACGCCGGGCATGCGCGAATTACAGCTGTTTGATGCACAGGACGGCATCGAAGCCCTGTTTGAGGATTTGTTCGCCGTCGCCCAGCAGTGCAAATTCAGCAATTGCGCCCATGAAAGCGAACCCGGCTGTGCCATCAAAGCCGGCGTCGAGGCGGGCGACATTGACCCAGATCGCTTGAATCGCTGGCGCAAACTGATGTTGGAAAACCAATATAACAATGAAAGCGTTGCCCAGACCCGGTCGCGCGATCGCAGCTTTGGGCGCATGGTCAACACCGCCCAGCGCGCCGCCAAACATCGCAAGGGTCGCAAATAGCTAGCGACCAATGCCACCGGGCCGCGGCAGTTTTCTGCGGTGGCCCGCCTTGGCCCATTCAAATTGATCATCTGTTTCAACCGCACAGGGACGTACGGCGCGCAAACGGCCCAGGGCTTGATCAACCGGCTCGCCTGCCTCGACCATCAAGCGCAGCGCCGCCATGCCAGACCTACCGCAGCCCCCAAAGCAGTGAATCAAAACGCGTCCGCCGCCCTTAAGCGCCAGCAAAGACGCCTCTGCGGCAGCGGGCCAAGCCGCTTCAAAGGCCTTGTCAGGCACGCCAAGATCGGTCACCGGCAAATGCACCCAACGCGCCGCACGGGCGCGAAAATCGGCCCCCAGGGTTTCTGCACCATGGTCCACCATCTCGCCCAATGTCGTCAGCGACATGACAATCGAGGGCTTCCATTCCGCCATATGATCCAGATCAGCGATATAGGCCGCACCGCGCCCCGGCATCGGTGAAATCGCCAAGACCCCTCCACCAACGGATAAGGCATGCAACGAAAAGTCTGCCATCTTGCCCCCTTGCTGATGCCGCACAACCTGCGCGCCCACCAAGGGGATCTTTCCAAGAGAATCACGATCTGCCAAGTAAAATCTAACCTCTGCGCCCTAGACCACCTGCCCCGGGTAGCGTGCGGCCCAGTCGCTTAGAAACGCCGCAACACCCGTGTCACCCGCAGAGGCAATGTCGCGTTGCGGCAAGGCCACCCCGTGGTGCAAGACCAATTCCAGGCATGCGATATGATCCCGATCGGCCCTTTGCGGACAATTTTCTGACCCATGAATAATGGTCGACAGCAAGGTGCCACCATAATTATTCACATGGCTCAAGTCCGGCCCCAGCCGCAGAATCAGGGCCAACATATCCGGCAGCCCTTCCCAACCCGCCAATTGCACCGGTGTCAAACCTTCGCCATTGGGGCGGTCATACTCGACGCCCAACGCAGCCAAACGTCGAACATGATCAGTTTTGCCCGGCAAGTGCAGGATTTCACCGATGATATTGCGGTAGGCGTCAGGCAGTTTATCCAGGTTCACAAAGGCCCCATCCGCCGTGTCTCCCTGCGCCGCCAGCGCCAAAAGCGTCTCTTCCGCAGTCAACGGCTTGCTGCCCTCCGCATCACCCAGCACCCCCTCTGCCCTGCGCGTCTCGATCGCCTGCACCAAAGCATTGTTGCCAAACACCCGCGCATAGGCATAGGCCGTGACCCCCTGATACTTGAGGCTTGGGTCTGCGCCCGCAGCCAAAAGCGCGTCAACAATTGGCGCATCACACATCCGTCGCGCCGCCTGATGTAGTGCAGGAATGACCATCGGCAGCTCCCCACCCACGGGCGCGGCATGAAATTCATTCACATCTGCACCCGCCGCAATCAGCATCTGAACCGCCGCCAAATCACCAAAATCCAGCGCCCGCAGCAAGGCATTTGTCCCTGCGGGCTTTGCCCCATGATCCAACAACAGTTTCAGACCACGCCGATGACCCAGCTCTGTTGCGTGATACAGGCTTTCACCGTCATTTGGATCAGCGCCATGCTGCAACAACCAAGCCGCAAGTGGCATATTATCGGCATGACCGATTGCGCCATAAAGCGCAGAAAGCTGATGATCGGATTCTGGGCTCACCGGCATACTGTCATTCACATCTGCGCCCTGCGCACGCAGCAGCTCGGCAATGTCCAGCATATCCTGCACAAGATCGGGCCGCGCATGGATCCAACGGGAATAACACAAATGCAAGATCGGCGACTTTGGCCCAAGCTGTCGCACCGCCGCTTGCGGATCTTCCCAAAGCGCGGCCTGCACCGCCGCTTTGTCATACAGCGCAATTTCCAGCCCCAGAAGGCCCGCCGCCAGATCCGGCGTCTCTGCCAACAAATGTGCGATCACTTGCAACTGCCCCTGCGCCACGGCAATTTTCAAACGCTGCACCCGCGCGGCACGGTCCAATCCGATGGTATCCGCGGCAAGTTTTAAGGCAGGCCAACTGGCAAAATTCTGTTCCCGGGCAATCACATGCAAGAAATCTGCATGCTGCAAAGCCACCCCAGCGGCCGCTTTGCTGCGCGGCGGATGCACGTTCAGGCGCATATGTGCGGCGGGCACGCCAGCCTCAAAATCACGCTTAAGCTGTTTGGCATGGCGTCGCAGCGCATCAAGCTGCAAAGCGGGTGTGGATTGGGGGGTAAATTGGGTCATCGGTTTCTCCGCACAGCCCAGTGGTTCGCTCTAAGGGCAGGAAAATCCGAAAGCACGGTTTTCATAGATCTGTGGGATGCCTATCGCTTTCCGCGAACCTGGTGGCCGTCCCAATCGGCCAGATACAAATTAAGCAGCCTACCACGCAAACAGCAACCCCAGATCTTCACCTTTGCGCAAATACTCTGGGGTGAACGTCAAAACTATGTTTTGACGAGAGGGGCAAAGCCCCTGACAGGGGTCGCGATCCGGCGCGCAAACCACCCTTGCCGCAGCTCAATCCGGTGGACGCGCCGCCCCCCAGCGCATACCTTAGCCAAGACGCGATTCAAAAGGCACAGCATGAGCGATACGCAAAACACCCAAGACACCCCGTCTGGCTATCAGGTTCTCGCCCGCAAATACCGCCCCGAGACCTTTGTGGATCTGGTGGGCCAAGACGCCATGGTGCGCACGCTCAAAAACGCCTTTGCCGCAGACCGCATTGCCCAGGCCTTTGTCATGACCGGCATTCGTGGCACCGGCAAAACCACCACCGCGCGGATCATCGCCAAGGGCATGAACTGTATTGGCCCTGATGGCAGCGGGGGGCCCACCACCGATCCCTGCGGCAAATGCGAACATTGCACCGCCATCATGGAAGGCCGTCATGTGGATGTTATGGAAATGGACGCGGCTTCGCGCACTGGCGTCGGTGATATCCGCGAAATCATCGACTCGGTGCATTACCGCGCCGCCTCCGCCCGCTACAAAATCTATATCATCGATGAGGTGCACATGCTCTCGACCAGCGCCTTCAACGCGCTGCTCAAAACCCTGGAAGAGCCCCCAGCCCACGTCAAATTCATCTTTGCCACCACCGAGATCCGCAAAGTGCCTGTCACGGTCCTGTCGCGGTGTCAGCGCTTTGATTTGCGGCGCATTGAGCCCGAAGACCAAATCGCCATGCTGCGCAAAATCGCCGATGCCGAAGGTGCCCAGATTGCAGATGATGCGCTGGCGTTGATCACCCGCGCCGCCGAAGGCTCGGCCCGCGATGCGACCTCTCTGCTGGATCAGGCGATTTCCCACGGGGCTGGTGAAACCACCGCTGTTCAGGTGCGCGCCATGCTGGGGCTTGCAGATCGCGGCCGGGTGCTGGATCTCTATGACATGATCATGCGCGGCGATGCGGGGGCTGCGCTCAACGAACTTTCGTCGCAATATGCCGATGGGGCTGACCCCATGGCAGTGCTGCGCGATCTGGCGGAAATCACCCATTGGATTTCCGTGGTCAAGATCACACCAGAGGCCGCCGATGATCCCACCATCAGCCCGGACGAACGCGCCCGCGGCCAGGCCATGGCAGAGCAATTGCCCATGCGCGTGATGACCCGCATGTGGCAAATGCTGCTAAAGGCCCTGGACGAGGTTGCAACCGCCCCCAATGCGATGATGGCCGCTGAAATGGCCATCATCCGGTTGACCCATGTGGCCGATTTGCCAAGCCCCGAAGATCTGATGCGCAAGTTACAAAACACGCCTGTGCCTCCTTCCCCGCCCAGCGGAGGTGGCGGTGGCGGAGGTGGCGCATCTGCACCTGGCACCACCGGCACCACGCAGGCCTATGCTGGCAAGCAGATAGCAGGCGCAGCGGGTGGCGGCGGCACCGTCACCGCCCTTGCCCCCCAGAGCGAACAGGCCCTGGCGCGCTATGCCAGCTTTGATCATGTGATAGAGCTGATCCGCCAACAACGCGATGGCAAACTCTTGATGGATGTCGAGGCCGATCTGCGCCTTGTGTCCTACCGCCCGGGGCGTATTGAATTTGAACCAACCGACAGCGCACCACGCGATCTGGCGCAACGGCTTGGCCAGCGCCTGCAGCATTGGACGGGCAATCGCTGGGCAGTGACGGTGGTCAGCGAGGGCGGTGCGGACACCATCGTGCAAAAGCGCAATGCAGCGCAGGATGCCATCAAGGCCGACGCCATGGCCCACCCTCTGGTGCAGGCCATTATCACCGCTTTCCCCAAGGCCAAGATCACGGGCATAAAAACCCAAGCAGCCCTCACCAACCAGGCCCAGGCCGAAGCCCTGCCCGAAGTCGAGGACGAATGGGATCCCTTCGAAGAGGACTAAGCTGGTGGCCAGACCTGCGCAAACCATCCACGCAAGGCCAAAGGCGTCGCGCTTACCTGCGACACAGAATTCAGGGCATAAATATCCGATTAATGACGGCAGCACACCGCTGCCCCACTTGTTCATCACGCCTGCAATTGCGATATGTGCCTTAATGATTTACGGCGCAACGCGCCCCCGACCCCAGGAGAACCCGCATGCTTAAAGGACTAGGCCAGCTTGGCGATATGGCCAAGATGATGAAACAAGCGCAAGAAATGCAAACCAAAATGACCGACATGCAGGACGACTTGAACAGCATGACCGTCATCGGTGAAAGCGGTGCAGGTCTGGTCAAAGCCACCGCCACTGCCAAAGGCGACCTCAAGGCTTTGGATATCGATCCCTCAATCTTTGTCGCCTCGGAAAAAGAAGTGGTCGAAGACCTGATCCTGGCCGCCATCAAAGACGCACAGTCCAAAGCCAGCGACAAAGCCCAATCTGAAATGTCCAAAATCACCGAAGGCCTTGGCCTGCCCGCTGATTTCAAGATGCCTTTCTGATATCCCGCGACGTTCTGATTTGTTCTTGAAATAAATACCCAAACTGCGACAGGGCCACAGGCACCGTCGCCCCAAGGTCAAGCGACACCGCACATGAGCAGCAGCGATCTAGAGACATTGATAGACCTGATGGCCCGCCTGCCCGGGCTTGGTCCACGCTCGGCGCGTCGCGCGGTCTTGCATCTTATTCGCAAACGCGCGCTTTTGTTGACACCGCTGTCAGATGCCATGATGCAGGTGGCCGCAACGGCCCGCGAATGCCTGAATTGCGGCAATGTCGGCACCACGGACATCTGCGACATCTGCTCTGACGACAAACGCGCCACCGGCGAGCTGTGTGTGGTCGAAGATGTGGCGGATCTTTGGGCCATGGAGCGTGCCAGCGTGTTCAAAGGTCGGTACCACGTGCTGGGCGGTACGCTTTCGGCACTGGACAATATCGGCCCCGAAGACCTGTCGATCCCGCGGCTGGTGGATCGGGTGACCAGCGAGCAGATCACCGAAGTTATTTTAGCTTTGAACGCCACGGTCGATGGCCAAACCACCGCCCATTACATCGCTGATCAGCTCGAAGATCAGGTCACCCTATCCTCTTTGGCCCAGGGGGTGCCCATTGGGGGCGAGTTGGATTATCTAGACGAAGGCACGATCTCTGCCGCGCTCAAAGCGCGAAAACCTGTCTAAAATCAACGCCTACTCTTAAATTATGCATAACTAAAATGCCGATTTCGGGAATTCCCAGGCAAATTCGTATGTGACAGGATTGTTCCAAATCTGACGGAGTTGCCAAATGTCTATTCTTCCAAACCACAAGTGGCGCATCCCATTGGTGCTTATCTTGCTCTGCCTCCTGCCTATCGCCGCCTCTGCTTTTCGGGTGATCTGGATGGCCACGATTTCCCCCGATGCTGCTATCAGCCCCAGTGACGCAAGATTTTTGGCCTTTCCGGTTCCCATATTGCTGCATGTGATTTTGGCCAGCCTATTTCTGATCCTTGGTGCCTTTCAAATGCCCGCGGCCCTGCGTCAGAAATTTCGCAATTGGCACCGCAGATCCGGTCGGGTTGCGGTTGTTGCGGGCCTCACCTTTGCGCTGTCTGGCATCTGGATGGTCTTAACCTATGCGCCGCACGAATTTCAGAACAACAGCATTGATGCGGGCCGCATCGTGTTTGGCTTTGCCATCGCTGTATTTCTGATCCTTGGCATTCAAAAGGCACGCAGCCGCAACTTCAAATCCCACCGCGCATGGATGATCCGGGCCTACGCCTTGTCTGCCAGCTCTGGTGCGCAAAGCCTGTTGATCGCCGGCGCGCTTGCCTTCACGGGTGCCTTTGATCCGACGCTCGCAGATGCCATGATGTGGGTTGGGTGGATCGTCAGCATCCTGTTTGGCGAATGGATCATCATGCGGCCCAATGCCCAGAAATCTGTCCGAAATATTCAAGACGCCTGACACCATCCCCGATAGGGTTCAGACATCACATCAAAAGAGGCGCACATGATTTTTCGATACACCATTCTCTATGTCGATGACGTCCCGGCGACATTGGAATTCTACCAAAAGGCCTTTGGGCTGTCGCTTGGCTTCCTGCATGAGGGCGGCGACTATGGCGAGTTGCAATCCGGCGAAACCAAATTGGCCTTTTCCTCGACAAAACTTATGCAAGATCTTGGGAAATCACCGGCCAAAGCCGATCCGCAAAATCCGGTTTTTGAAATCGCGTTTGAATGCGAGGATGTAGAAAGTGCGCTGGACACCGCCCTAAAAGCCGGGGCGCAGCTTGTTCAAGAGGCACGCAAAGAACCCTGGGGCCAAACCACATCTTATGTCAGCGATCCCAATGGTTACTTGGTTGAAATCTGTTCGCCCGTGGCCAGCGCGGGCTGAGCAAACTGGGCTTTCATCTGGGTCAGCCGGCGCAGCGCGCGTGGGCTGACGCCAAACCAATGGCGAAATTCGCGGCTCATATGCGCCTGATCAGAAAAGCCGCAATCCGCTGCGACATCAGCCAAAGGCTGATCGACCCTGACCGCTGCACGACGCGCCCGCGCCAACCTCTGCCAGAATGCCGGTGCACGGCCGGTTTCGCGCACCATTGCGCGCTGTAAACTACGCGCCGACACCCCGCAGTGCTTGGCGGCCGCGCCGACCGTCTGCGCAGTGCTGATCGCCATAATCATTTCATCATTGCGGGCATTACAGATAACCGAACGCCTGATCTCTGCTTCTGCAAGATGCAAGGCGTGCGGCAGCTCTTGCAACAGTCCCTTGGGAACCTGCGAACCGGGACTTAAGCGAAACCCTGTTAAGCGTATATTTTTGGCCACATGCGCAGTGACAGGCCCCAATTGAAGCGCCGACAAGGTCCAAACTGGGGCGCGGTTTGGCCGTTCAACCAGAATCAAATCCCGGCAGCCATCGGGCTGAATAACAGAGGTTTCAGCCTGGGCGAACTTATGTTGCCATTTCTGCAAGATACACGTCATCCGGCTATTCTGCCCGCGCAACAAAAAGCCCGCAACCTTGCGGTGCGGGCTCATTTGTCTCAATGCTAAAAAACAGCTTACGGCTGCTCTTCTTCATCATCGCCACCCGGCAAGTCAAAGAAGCTATCCGCATCAGAATAATCTTCGTTGCCACGTGGATCAGACCCATCATCGCTATCTGTGCCGCCCAGCGTAAAGGTCTCTAGGCCTTCGATGGCAGATGGAATGCGTGGTTCTGCTTCCATTTCCAGAGATTGCTCGGTGCTGACCAGTTTACGACGCTCATCATCGCTCATCACGCCGCCTTCGGCTGCGCGCTTGGCAGCGGCTTTCTGAACAGCTTTGTCCAACTCGGACTGTTTACACAGGCCCAAAGCCACCGGATCAATCGGCTGAATATTGGCAATGTTCCAATGGGTGCGTTCGCGAATCGCCTGAATGGTTGGCTTGGTTGTGCCAACAAGTTTGGACACCTGACCGTCGGTCAATTCCGGGTGGAATTTCACCAGCCACAAAATTGACGCCGGGCGATCCTGCCGTTTGGACAAGGGGGTGTAACGTGGCCCACGGCGCTTTTCTTCGCCCACAGCTGCGGCGTTGAATTTCAACGTCAGCTTGTGCAGCGGGTTCTCTTGCGCGTTGTCGATCTCTTCTTGGGTCAGCTGGTTGTTGGCAATCGGGTCAAAACCCTTCACGCCAGTCGCCACATCGCCATCTGCGATGCCCTGAACTTCCAGTTCGTGCATGCCAACAAAATCAGCGATCTGTTTAAAGCTGATGGTCGTGTTATCGACAAGCCACACAGCGGTGGCCTTCGCCATAATTGGTTTTGCCATAACGGCCTCCTAGAACATAGTTTTCCCGTCGCCAGACTTTGCGCCTGACGGCATCCTTTGGGGGATGCGGGTTTCCATTGATGGGGAACTTGAAGCCGATATAGTGCGCCTGAGGCAAAAAGGAAAGAGTGAATGCGGTTTGTAATGATCTTCCTCAGCATGGTTTTGCTGACTTCTGGGGCAAGGGCCGAAGGCGAACGCGCCGGAGAATTTGACTATTATGTGCTGGCCCTTAGCTGGTCCCCCAATTGGTGTGCCTTGGAAGGGGATGCCAAAAACTCACCGCAATGCGACCCGCGCCACGACCATGGCTGGATTTTGCATGGGCTTTGGCCGCAATTTCATCAGGGCTGGCCCAGCTATTGCCGCACCACCAAGCGCGCGCCGTCGCGCCACATGACAAACGCCATGGCAGATATCATGGGCACCTCGGGGTTGGCGTGGCATCAATGGAAAAAACATGGCACCTGTTCTGGCCTGTCTGCCCCTGACTATTACGCCCTGTCGCGCAGGGCATACGGCCAAATTCAGCGCCCAGAGGTTTTTCGCAAACTGCAAAACCAGATCAGCCTGCCTGCCACGCTGGTCGAGCAGGCGTTTCTGCAGGAAAATCCAGATATCACCGCTGATGGGCTGACCATCACCTGCAAGCAAGGCCACATTCAAGAGGCCCGCATCTGTCTTTCCAAAGATCTAGTCCCCGTGCCCTGTGGCCGCGACGTGATCAAAGATTGCAGTCTTAAGGACGCCCAGTTTGCGCCGCTGCGCTAACTTGCAGTACCGCGCCTAGTTGCTGACAAGCTGACAAGCTGACAGAGACTGGCGCATAGTTTTCACTCGCTCTAGACACGAATACCGCCGAACCTGTGTTCGGCGGTATTTTGGTGCACTGAAAACAGCACTTCTTAGGTCAGACACATTCCAACATCATTGTCCCGGCCCCGGTATTGGAGATCGGGATGTGATAGTGAGAATGCACAGGTTTCACATTGTCACCCAATGCGCCGCGCATCATCATCCACATCAGGAATTCGGTGCCCTGTGCGCCGGCTTTTTCGACCAATTCCATCCGGCTGATCTTGGTCAGCGCTTCGGGGTCAGTGACGATCTTCTCCATGCAGTATTCATCGAACTCTTTGTTGATGAAGCCCGCGCGCTCGCCATCAAGCTGGTGGCTTAGACCACCGGTGCCCAAAACAACGACCTTCACGTCATCTGGGAAGCTCAGAATCGCCTTGCGCAATGCTTTACCGAAATCCAGCGCGCGTTTCAGCGTTGGGATCGGGTGCTGCACGGTGTTGGCGCTGATTGGCACGGTGCGCGGCATGCTGTTATTGTGCGGTGCACCTGGCCAGAACAGCTGCATCGGTACAACAAAGCCGTGATCAACCGCCAGCTCCTGACAGGATGTGATGTCAAACTCCTGCTCGACCATGCTCTCGATGATGTGCCAGCTGAGTTTCGGATCTCCTGGGAAGGGTGGCAATGAGGGCAGCCCCCAGCCTTCGTCCTTGTTGTGATATTCATGCGCCGCGCCGATCGCAAAGGTCGGCATCCGGTCTAGAAAGAAACCCAACCCGTGGTCGTTATAGATGTTGATCGCCACGTCGGGTTTGTGCTCGTCCAGCCATTCCCTGATCGGCGGATAGCCGTCAAAGAAAGGTTTCCAATATGGGTCTTCAAACATTTCGTTCTGGATCGCATTGCCGACAGCCGGAATATGCGACGTGGTCAGTCCGCCAATAATCTTTGCCATGGTTTCAGTCTCCAGCCTTGCGCAGTTTTTCTTTAAATTCTTCTTTGGTCATACCGGTCTGCTGGGCACCGACGTCTTGAACGTCGAGCTTGTAGATTCCAGCAAATTTGGCCAGGTAATAGATGTTGCCACCTGCGGCGATCATCTCCAGCACATTGGCGTTGCGACACGCTTGCTTTTGCGCATCGTTTAAATTGAATTTTGTGAAATAGGCTTCTGGGTCTTCCAAGTATTCCGCGCGTGCGTCAGCATCGTTGAAGGAATAGCACATCTTATTAAGTGCATAGCCTTTCATCGCCTGCGCGCCATCAAAGATCGTTGTACCTTCGATATGGTCATGTTCGTCCAAGTCACGCAAATGCATGATTTCTCCTCCGGATCGAGACTACCGACAGGGTCGGTGGTATGGTTTACGCCCAGTAAAGGCGCATCGGGTTGTCAACCAAAAGCTTCTGTTGCTGTTCGGTCGTTCGCGCGAATTTCGGGATATAATCAACCAATGCGCCGTCGTCGGGCATATGGGATTTCATATTAGGATGTGGCCAGTCGGTGCCCCAGATTACACGGTCTGGAAAGCGTTCAACGATCTCGGCGCAAAACGGTACTACGTCGTCATAGGGGGGGCCTTGCAGGCTCAACCGCTCTGGGCATGTGACCTTTGACCAGATGTTTTCATTGTCCGCCATCAGTTTGATAAAGCGTTGAAAATCAGGATGATCCACGCCTTTGGCCACGTCAGGGCGCCCCATGTGATCAACCACAATCACCGTTGGAAGGCTTTCCAGAAAGGGCACCAGCTCTTCCAGATCGGCGGCTTCGAAATAAACAACGATGTGCCAGCCGAATGGTTTGATTTTTTCCGCAATGCTCAGAAAGACGTCTTTCGGCGTGGCATCTACCAGTCGTTTGACAAAGTTAAACCGCACTCCGCGCACACCGGCGTCATGCATCTCACGGATTTCATCCTCGGTGATATCTGCCCCAACCGACGCAATTCCGCGTGCCAAATCCCCGGCAGACCGACAGGCATCCATCATGGCCCGGTTGTCTTTGCCATGGCAGGTCGCCTGCACAATCACATTGCGTTTAAAGCCCAGAAAATCACGCAGTTCATAAAGCTTGTCTTTGCCGGCATCGCAGGGCGTGTATTTGCGTTCTGGCGCAAAAGGAAACTCTGCGGCGGGCCCAAACACGTGGCAATGGGCATCAACGGCCCCCTTGGGCAGCACAAAGTCAGGCGTCTTAGGGTTTGGGTGAAACGGGATCCAATCTGCGTCCATTATTCTTCTCCTGTAAAGACGAAACCGTCCATCAGTTTACGCGCGGTGCGCAGGATGGCAGCCGAGGCGACCTGATCGCCGTCAAGCGTGGCCACAACCGTCATTTCGCCGGTTGGGTGTTCAATTTTCATGTCGCGCAGCTGACCTGTGCCGCGATTGGCCAGCGCATGGGCGGGTGCGCCCTTAAGCAAGCAAGCAGTGGCCACACTGACCGCGCCCAGAACGCCAATGGTTTTATGGCAGCGGTGCGGGATGAAAGTACGGGTCGCAATCGCGCCACCTGCGCGGGGCGCAGACACCATTGTCATTTTCGGCACCGATTTTTCGGTGACATCCCCAAGGTTCATCAAGGGGCCGCAAATCAGGCGCAGCGCTTCCAGATTTTGGCGCAATTCTGCGTTGTTTTCCAAGTCTTCCGGTGCTTCGCTGCCGGTTATGCCCATATCCGAGGCGCGCAGCACCACGCAGGGCATGCCGTTATCAATCATCGTCACGTCGATGCCGTTGATCTGATCAACAACATTGCCAGTTGGCAAAAGCGCGCCACAAGAACTGCCTGCGGTGTCTTTGAACTCTATCGGAATGGGTGCCGAACTGCCGGGCGTGCCATCAATCTGCGCGTCGCCCTTATAGGTCACCTTGCCGCCGGGTGTCTGCACAATGGCAACCGCGGTTTGGCCGGTATTTTCCATATAGATTGTCACCGGCGTTTCGCCATCCTTGGCGGCAACCAGCCCGCGTTCGATGGCAAAAGGGCCAACGCCGGCAAGGATATTGCCGCAATTCTGCGCATCGGTGACAATCGGTTGATCAACAAAGACCTGCAAAAACAAATAGTCCACATCGACGCCCGGGCGCTCTGATTTTTGCACCACGGCCACTTTGGACGTCAGCGGATCAGCCCCGCCCATGCCGTCAATTTGGCGCATATCCGGACTGCCCATCACCCGCGCCAAAGCGGCATCGCGATCTGCAGGCAGGTCGGAGGCGAGGAAATACCCGCCTTTCGACGTGCCGCCCCGCATCCACATGGCACGGATTCCATCAGACATACTTCAGGCCCTTCTCAGCAAGCCGCCCGCGCATGTCATAGATATCAAGCCCCAGTTCTCCGGCTTCAAACCGGGCGCGTTTTGCGGTTTCGTTGGCTTCACGGGCGCGGGCTTTTTCCAAGACCTCTGCGGCCTCTTCGCGCCGTACAACACAGACGCCGTCGTCATCGGCCACAATAATATCACCGGGATTGACCAACTCGTCAGCGCAAACCACCGGCACATTCACCGAACCAAGCGTCTCTTTGATGGTGCCCTGCGCAAAGACCGCCTTGGACCATACCGGGAATTCCATTTCTTTCAGGTCGCGAATGTCACGCACACCAGCGTCAATGATCAGCCCGCGACATCCGCGCACTTTGGCAGAGGTCGCCAGCAAGTCGCCGAAATAGCCTGAGGTGCTGGGCGAAGTTGGCGCAAGCACCAGAATGTCACCGGCTTGCAATTGCTCGATCGCAACGTGAATCATCCAGTTGTCGCAAGGCGGCGCGGAAATTGTCACCGCACTCGCCGCGACCCGTGCCCCTGAATAAATTGGGCGCATATAGGCGGCCAACAGGCCTTTGCGACCCTGTGCTTCGTGCACCGTAGCCACGCCGCATTCTGCCAGCCCATCAATGATTGCCTGATCGGCACGTTCTATGCTCTGGACGACAACGCCCTGAGTTCCGACTGGATAACTCATGTCAGTTCATCCACGCAGGAGGGGAAGATGCTTTCGAAGCCTTCGGCATATTTGCAATCCCGGCCTCCGGCCATGCCACCCGAGTTGCGCTTGAAATGGTTGGCGCGCTGTTGTGCCAAGCGAGTGTAGAAATCCCAAAGGTGCAGCTGGCCGTTGTTGCATTCCATCGCGGCGCGTTTCTTTTCCCAGACCGGCGTGATGTCCAGGAAGACATTCGGCTTCCAGTGCATCTGCTCGGACTGATGCGGTTCAAACAAATACAGCTGCGGCGCACCCAGAACTTTTTGCCCGGGATTATGCCCCCAGGCCTGCGCGATCATCCGGCAGGTCAGGGCAAATTCGGTCGTCTTCATGTGGTCGGTGTTATAAGGGTCCCATTTCGAGTGGGAGAACATGAAATTCGGCTGCACGTCACGGATAATGTCCACGACCTGGTTTTCCGCCTCTTCGGTAAACCGCAGCGGATAGTCACCCATATCAAGGAATTTGATATCGTGAACGCCAAGCGCTTCGGCGGCGTTTTCAGCTTCGCCTCGGCGGTTCGCCTTGACCTCTTCCAGCGACTTTCCTTCTTTCCACAGACGCGCGCTTTCGCCGCGTTCACCATAGGAAAGGCAGGCCACAGTTACGTTGTAACCCAGTTCCTGATGCAGAGCGATTGCCCCCCCACAGCGCCACACAAAATCGGCAGCATGCGCGGAAATTACCAAGGCGGTTTTTTTCTCAGTCATGGTCGGTTCACTCACTCGTTTAATTTGTGGATTAAGCCAACACTATCCAAAGACCGTATTAAAACACCACTTTGAATCCTGTTCTTATGAATTTGATTTTGTTATATTCGCAAAAAACTAGTGCGGTTATTACTTTGCTTGAACTGCCCCATATTAGATACCTGCTCGTTGTCAGCGAAATCTATCGCCTTGGCCGGATTAGCCTTGCATCCAAGGCTGTTAACCTGTCGCAACCCGCCGCTACACAATCTCTTGCCAAGGTCGAGGGTCTCTTAGGTGCGCAATTATTTGAACGCCGTCCCAATGGAATGTTTCCAACTGAAATTGGTGCGTTATTCCAAAAACGGCTTGCGCGGATTCTGGAGCACCTGCGCCGAGGCGAAAGTCTGGCCCGCAAAAAAGCGACCAAAAGCGGCGGCTCGCAGCCCCGCACGGCATTTCATAAACTGTGTTCTCCGGTGCAAATCCGCTCGCTGCTGGCCGTGGCCAAAACCGGCAGCTTCAGCCAGGCCGCTTTTGATCTGGGCAGCAGCCAACCTGGTGTGCACCGGGCCGTGCGCGAAATGGCCACGTTGTCCGGGCTAACGCTGTTTGATCAGACCCGGGGCGGCGTGATTTTAACCGCCGCCGCAGAGATTTTTGCCCACCAACTCCGGTTAGCAGTCAGCGAATTTCAGCAAGCAGTATTCGAGATTAACGAACTCATGGGCCGCGATGTCACCAAAATTGCCGTGGGTTCAATGCCGCTCTCGCGCACCTCGATCCTGCCAGCCGCCATAGACGCTATGATGGAAGAAGCTGGACCCTCTGTGCAGATCAACTGTGTCGATGCACGCTATCAAGCCTTGTTAAAAGACCTGCGATTTGGCGAGCTTGATTTTCTGCTGGGCGCGTTGCGCTTTCCCAAGCCCGCTAACGATGTCGAACAGGAAGAGCTGTTTGTTGATCACCTTGCCATTGTGGCGGCGCCCTCACATCCGCTGGCAAGCAGAAAATCAATCACCCTGCAGGACACGCTTGAGTTCCCCTGGATCGGAGCACCCAAGCAAACGCCCTCTGGCACCTATCTGTTTGAGCGCCTCAAAATACAAGAAATGAGCGACACACCTGTGCGCATTGTCTCTAGTTCGCTTGTGCTGCTGCGCGGATTGCTCTCGCGCGGGAATTACATTTCGATCGCCTCCAAACAACAAATCGCAGTGGAAAAGCAATTGGGGACCCTGGTTGAACTGCCTATCGAGCTGCCCGACTCTGGCCGCGCTATTGGTTTCACATTCCGAAGTGGCTGGTCTCCGACACCTGTACAGAAGCGGTTTCTTGACATCATTCGCCAGAACCTTTCCTGCGCCTGATTTTCTGGATCTTAACAATTTCAAATAGCTTCAGCCCTATTCAAAATCCACTTTGCCGCACGATAATGTTATGGTTCAGCCAAATCATTCTGGGAAACAAGAACAGAGGAATAGCTCATGAGAATTTGCGTCGCTGGCGCCTATGGCGCGTTTGGCTTGAAGCATATGGATGCACTGGCCCAAATTGATGGTGTGGAAGTGACATCGGTGATGGGCCCAACCAAGGCCAAGATCGAAGCTTTGGCAGCGGAACGCGGGATCGGCCACGCCGGCACCACTCTGGAAGAATGTATTGCCCGTGATGATGTGGATGCGGTCATTCTGTCAACGCCTACCCAAATGCACGCGGATCAGGCTATTGCCTGTATGGACGCAGGCAAACATGTTCTGATCGAAATTCCCATGGCCGACAGCCTGGAAGACAGCCAGCGTGTGGTTGATAAGCAAAAAGAAACCGGATTGACCTGCATGGCCGGTCAGGTCCGTCGCTTCAATCCTTCGCACCAGTGGATCAAAAACAAGATCGACGCGGGCGAGTTGAAGATCCAGCAAATGGACGTGCAAACTTATTTCTTCCGCCGCACCAACACCAATGCCAAGGGCGAAGCACGCACATGGACGGATCACCTGCTGTGGCACCATGCTTGCCACACTGTGGATTTGTTCCAGTATCAAACAGGCGGCAAAGCGGTTGAGGCCTTTGGTCTACAAGGCCCGGCCCACCCTGATCTTGGTATCGCCATGGACATGTCGCTTGGGTTGAAAGCCGCCGATGGCGCGATCTGTACCCTGTCATTGTCCTTCAACAACGACGGGCCCCTGGGCACCTTCTTCCGCTATATCTGCGACAAGGGCACCTATATCGCGCGCTATGACGATCTGTATGACGGCAACGAAAACAAGATCGACCTCAGCGGCGTGGCTGTTTCTAACAACGGCATCGAGCTGATCGACCGCGAATTCGTTTCGGCAATCGCCGAAGGGCGCACGCCCAATGGCTGTGTCACCGACGTTGTAGAAGCCATGGAAACCCTGGATCGCATCGAACGATCCATGAGCTAAGCCCCAAGGCTTTGCCTGAAATCGCGCGGCGATAGCCCCGTCGCACGTTTGACGACCCGACTAAAATAGGCCGGGTCGTCAAATCCCAACTGATAAGCTACCTCTGCAACACGAAGGTTCGAAAAAGCCAACTTTCGACGCGCCTCTAACATCACTCTCCCCTCTATTGCCGCCTGGGCCGACTGCCCCACCGCTTGCCGCATAACGCGGCTAAGATGCGTCGATGTCACACCCAGGGCGCTGGCGTAATCCGACACCGTCCAGTGCTGTAAGAAATGCTCTTCCAGCAGGGCTTCAAACCGAATTTGCAGCGCGCGTTGCCGGGTCGCCATCGCAGGCGCGCGGTCGGAAATCGCGCGTGCCACCAGGCCGCTCAACACCCCGGACAAGGCGCGCAATACATGGGCCCGCGCAAAGGAACGCCCTGAAAATTCAGCAAAAATCGCCAAAACAATCCGTTCAACATCGGCACCATAAGAAACGATATTTGGCCGCCGCAAAAGCGGGCGCAGCCCCTCGGTGTTCAGCAATCCCTGCTCCAGCAATTCAGCCGTCAGGGTGACCACCCAGCCCTTGGACTGCGGTTCAAATGAAAACCCATGCACCACACCCGCTGGAATGGTCATCATCGTGCCGGGCGTCAAAACAGATTTCTCTTCTTCCACAACCGCATCAGCACCCCCGCTATTTAACAACAGAAATTGGTGCAGGTGCATGTGGCGGTGGGGCTTGAACTCCCAATCGTGATGCAGAGACCTTGTTTCGATGGTTTCACAGTGCAAAACGTCCGGGAAATCATCCCGCTCGCCGTACAGGTTGTAGCTTTCGATATTCAACATGTCCGAATTGTACAAGTTTTGGCGCATATCATCCATTCCAATCGCGCTTTGAAACAGCAAAAATATCTCAAAGCAGCGAGGAGATGCACCATGGATATGAAAACCAAAGTCGGAATCATTGGGGGCGGACCCTCTGGATTGATGCTTAGTCAACTTCTTCATCTAAAGGGAATTGACAACATCGTGCTGGAAAAGCACAGCCGCGAATATGTGCTGGGCCGCATCCGGGCCGGCGTTTTGGAACATGGCTTTGCCGAATTGATGCGCGAGGCACAATGTGGCGAACGTATGGATACCGAAGGCGAAATCCACGAGGGGTTTTTCATCGCCGAGGACAACCAGAAGCACCGCATCGACCTTGCCAAACACACCAACGGCAACTCGGTTGTGGTCTATGGCCAGACAGAGCTGACCCGCGATCTCTATGATGCGCGCGAAAAAATGGGCGGCACTGTGATTCACAATGTCGAAGACGTGAAACTGCACGACCTGAAGGCCGCCGCGCCCTATATCACCTATCGCGATGGCGACGAGATCATCCGCATCGACTGTGAATATGTCATCGGAGCCGACGGATTTCACGGGGTCAGCCGGAAATCCATTCCAAGTGACGTGCTGAAAGAATACGAAAAGGTTTACCCTTTTGGCTGGCTGGGGCTGCTGAGCCGCACAAAACCGGTCTCACCAGAGTTGATTTATGCCAAAAGCGATCGGGGTTTTGCCCTATGTTCTCTGCGGTCTCAGGTGCTTAGCCGCTATTACCTGCAAGTTCCCCTGACCGATAAGGTCGAGGACTGGTCGGACGAGGCCTTTTGGAATGAACTTAAGGCGCGGCTTCCAGACGAGGTTGCAGACCAGCTGGAAACCGGGCCATCCATCGAGAAAAGCATCGCGCCACTGCGCAGCTTCGTGGCGGAACCCATGCGCTATGGCAACCTGTTCCTGGCCGGGGATGCCGCCCATATCGTGCCGCCAACCGGTGCCCGCGGGCTGAATTCAGCCGCCAGCGACATCTATTATCTGTATCACGCATTGCTAAATCACTATGAGAATGGCGATGATACCGGTCTGGACAAATACAGCGAAACGGCGCTGGCACGGATTTGGAAAGCCCAAAGGTTCAGCTGGTGGATGACCAGCCTGCTACACACCTTCCCCGATGGCATCAGCTATGACCAGAAGTTGCAAAAAACAGATCTGGAGTACCTGCTGTCCTCAGAAGCGGCGCTCACATCGCTTGCCGAAAATTACGTTGGCTTGCCGTTCTAATCCGAACCTCAGGGCAGCAACACAGCTGCCCTGAAAAATTGGCTATTGTCTTCAAGAAAACCGCTCAGGGCCCGCCCATTGGTTCACCGAATAGCGGTCGCCATGGGCCCAGCCAACCGGTAAGACCTTATCGATCCGGGCCAGATCTTCCGCGGAAAGATCCAATGCGCCACCGGCAGCAACCTCTTTCAAATGTTCCACATTGCGGGTGCCAGGAATTGGCAGAATATGGTCGCCCTGATGGACCAGCCAGGCAATCGCCAAGGTCGCCGCCGCCACGCCCATATCTGCCGCCAAGGCACAGAACTTGCTGTTATATTCCAAGTTTGCCAATAGGTTGCGCCCGGTAAAACGCGGGTTTGTTTTCATCCAGGCCATCTGTTGGATCGCCTCTGCCTGATGCGGACGATCTGTCAGCAGTCCCCGGCCCACCGGCGAAAACGCAACCAGCGACGCGCCAATCTCGGCGCAGCCCTGCACAAGCCCCAATTCCGGTGCGCGGGTCGCCAAAGAATATTCTGATTGCACCGCAGCCACCGGATGAACCGCATGTGCCCGGCGCAGCGAAGACGGCGCAATTTCTGAAAACCCTATGGCCTTCACTTTTCCGGCTTTGACAAAGCCAGCCATAATCTCGGTCACGTCTTCGATTTCATAGCGGGTATCGCGACGGTGAATATAGTACAGATCGATGGCTTCGACGTTCAACCTTTTCAGGCTGGCCTCCAAAGCCTCTTGCAAATGGGCTGCATCATTTTTGATCCGCTGATCCGGGTCACTGGTGATGCCCACTTTGGTGGCTATCGTAAAAGGTGCCTGCCCGCCCCGCGCTTTCAACCATTGGCCAATCACGTCTTCGGACCGCCCACCACCATAGACGTTCGACGTATCTACATGGGTGATACCCAACTCGACACAGGCGTCTAGAATTTGCAACGACGCCTTGTCGGTTGTCGGACCATAGAAGTCACCAAAAGACATCCCCCCATAGCCAACGACGCTGACGGCGGGGCCGTTTTGTCCAAGTGTTCGGGTCTTCATCTGTTTGCCACCTATCTTAAGTGTTCCAATCGCTAAATTCGTTTCTGCCATATTTGGTAGCAGGTTGCACGAGGTCAGCCCCGATCCGCGCTTGGCTGGGCCACGGGACCTAATGCGACATGAAAACCGGGATATCCGTTTCTGCAAGCACATCGGTGGTCGCGCCACCGATGATTTTATGAGAAAACTTGCTGTGCTCATAAGCCCCCATAACCAACAGTTTGGCCGAGACTTCTTTTGCCACACGCAAGATGGTTGCCCCGACCGAGCCCTTCCGCGGCACAACCATATGATGGGTTTCGATGCCATGCCGTTGCAGGTTGCGCAGCATCACATCCATGCCTTCGTCTTGCTTATTTCCGACGGTTAGGATCGTCACTTTTGCCTTTTCTTCCAGAATTGGCATCGCATCACCAAGCGCCCGCGCCGCCGACCTTTTGCCATCCCAGGCAACCAGGGCGTGATCTGCCAACCCTGCGGCTTCATAATCATTAGGCACAATCAGAACTGGCCGGCCGCTTCTTAGCGCAATCAGATCGGGGTGGGCCGACATATGTTCATCGCTCAGGGCCGCAGAATGCACCCCCGTGACAACCAAATCAAAACTGCGGGCATATTCAGAAATACCCCCTTCAAAGTCCTCGTCAAGTTCGACAAAATCGCATTTATCGTCCAATCCGGCTTTTTCTACGGTCGCCGCAAAGCGCTCTCTGATCTCTTTGATCCGCTCCTGATCCGCTTCGCGAAGCCGTTCTAACAGCGCTTCCGGAGTTTGCGCCGCATAGCGACGTTCTAAGAAATTTGGGCTGTGGCGCAGAATGCCCGTCAGCCAAGCGTCATGATGGCGCGCCAATTTAAAGGCGTGGACCAGACCGCTGCCATGGGCCTCTTCGCCGCTGTAAGCACATAAGATATTCTTAATACTCATCGTTGCTCTCCTGAGGTGCCAAGCGCGGATGCCTCGGCAGAATTAAGGGCTGGCACAGATCTATCCAAAGAAGAGCCGGACCAGATACATTGTGATCGAGGGGAAGGCGACCAGAATTGCGATCCGCACAATGTCAGAGATCACAAAGGGGATCGCACCCCGATAGGTCTGACCTATACCAACCCCGTTGGACATCGCATTGATCACAAACAAGTTCATACCGACGGGCGGGGTGATCAGTCCGATTTCGGCTGACATAAGCACCAGAATACCAAACCAAATGCCAACTTCTGCGGGCGGAATTCCAAAATCCAGCTGGGTGATGATCGGAATAAAGATCGGCACCGTCAGAAAGATCATCGCCAGTGAATCCATCACCGTGCCCAGCACCAAATACAGCAGCAGGATGCCCACCAAAATCACCCAGGGGCTGACTTTGGCGGCCAGGAAAAAGGCTGCCAAGGTTTGCGGCAACTGTGCAGAGGACAAAAAGGAATTGAACACGCCCGCCGCCAGAATGATGAAAAAGATCATCGCCGAGGTCTGTGCGGTTGACAAAAGCGCCTGTTTGATCGCCTCAAACGTCAGGCCGCCTTTGGCCCAAGCCACAATGAAGGTTCCCGCCACGCCGACGGCTGCGGCGGCGGTTGGCGAAAACGCCCCCAGATAAATACCGCCAATAACCAGACCAAAAATCACGATCACCGGCCAGACAGCAACCAACGCCCGAAACCGATCAGAATAGGATTGCCGCGGCAATGCGTTGCCCGATCCGGGCACAACGCGAGTATAGATGGCGACGGTCAGCATATAGCCCAACATGGCAACGATGCCGGGAATAAACGCCGCTGTGAACAGCTTCTCGATATTCTCCTCAGCCAGAATGGCATAGACAACCAACACCACCGACGGCGGAATAAGAATGCCCAGGGTGCCCCCAGCTGACAAAGCGCCGGTTGCCAGCGCACCGCTATATTTGGCCTTTTCAAGTTCGGGCAAGGCAACGCGGCCCATGGTGGATGCGGTGGCCAATGACGAGCCACACACCGCCCCAAAACCAGCCGAAGCACCGATCGCCGCCATGGCCAGCCCGCCCTTGCGGTGGCCTAGCCAGGCTTCGGCGGCGCGAAACAGGGCTGATGACATGCCACCACGGGTGGCAAACTCGCTCATCAGCAGAAACAGTGGAATAATCGAAAGCGAATAGTTGGTCAGCGTGCCATAAGCGAATGTTTTCAGCTGGCTGTCCATCATGCGCATATTGCCAGCAACAAGATAGGTGCCCGCGAGGCCGACAACAAACATCGCGGCGGCCAAAGGCACACGCAGCGCGATCAGCACCAACAAAACGGGAAAGCTGAACAGCCCCATTTGAAACGGGGTAAGCGCATTGGTCAAAAATTCATACATGGCTCAACCCTTTGATCCATTGAAGCTGTGGTGTCCCTGCGGAGTGAACAGGTTGCGCGCACTGCGCCAAACGCAAAAACAGGCAACCACGAAAAAGGCGATCACACAGATCTCGGCCACGATATAAGTCGGCCAAAGTGGCAGCCCGAGTATCTGAGATTCTTGACTGGTGCGCGCCCGATCCAAAATTTGGGCAACATCGCCCTGCAGGATCAATTCGCCCAAGGGTTCCTTTGAACCCCGCGCCTTTTTAAAGATCAAAAACCACTGACGGGTCATGATCAAATAGGCGAGCGAGGCCAACACAAGGTCGCCGACCAAATCAAGAAACGCATTGAACCGTCTGCCAAACACCGGCTGAAACAGGTCAATCTTGATGTGGCCTTTTTTGATCATCACCCAGGGCAAGGCCGTAAAAAGTGCAAGTCCAACGCCATAGGTGACCAGTTCCTCTTCACCCAGAATGGCGTGCAGCCAGGGCAAGGCATCACTCACCGCAGTCGACCCGAAAAACATGTCGAGCAATCTTCGGAACAGTTTAAGAATAATGCTGATGCAGGTGGTGACGGTTGCAAAAAACAATCCAAACCCACCAAGAATGGCCAAAGCGGCCGCAAACCGGGTCATCCCGCGTTCAATTGAATCGAAGCGTGTCAAAGTACTTTGGCCTCCATAAAAAGACCCGGCAGAATAAGCGCTGCCGGGCCATCTTGTTTTATTTGTTGGCTTCAATCAGCGCTTTCGCCTGATCAATGGCGGCTTGACCGTCAAAACCCGCATCAGAGGCACTGGCAACCCAGCGCTCATAAACCGGCTGCGACGCTTCAATCCAACGCGCCACTTCGTCAGCACCAAGTTGGATGATGTTGTTATTTTTCGCAGTTCCGCGTCCGCCCACATCAGCTGACGCCAATACTTCGCCCGCAAATTGTGACAGGCCCTTGCCAGTTTCAGCGTCCAGAATAGCGCGCAAATCATCGGGCATCGCTTCATATGCGTCCCAGTTCATCGCCAGCACGAAGGTCGCGGTATAAAGCGCACGGTCGCCAGGCAATTCTGTGTGATTTGTGGCTAGCTCTTGCAGCTTGATTGAGGGCACTACTTCCCAAGGGATCACCGCGCCGGAAATCACGCCTTTAGACAGATTCTCTGGAATTTTTGGTAACGGCATGCCAACCGGTGTTGCACCAAGTTCACCCAAAAGGTCAGTCACAAGCCGCGTCGGGCCACGCAATTCTTTGCCAACCAGATCTTCCAGCTTGGTCACAGGGTCCTTTGTGTGCACAACGCCAGGTCCATGCACCCAAGTCGCCAGAACTTTGGTTTCTTCAAATTCAGCGTCCTGCAATTCGCTTTCGACCAAATCATAGGTCGCTTTTGAAGTCGCCACCGAATCCTGCATCATGAAGGGCAGTTCAAACACTTCAAGGCGCTCAAACCGGCCAGGTGTGTACCCAGGCAACGTCAGCACCGCATCAACCGCACCATCGACGGCTTGATCATACAGATCACCAGGCGTGCCACCCAGCGACATGCTGTTGAACACTTCAACTTTGATGCGGCCATCGCTGGCTTCGGCGATGCGCTCGGAAAACGGCACCAAGAATTTCGCGTGCAGCGGTGCCTTTTGCGACATGAAGTGATGCACGCGAATGGTGACATCCTGAGCCTGAGCAGCGGTGGTCGCACCCATGAGCGCCAAGATGGCCAGTGGGGTTTTGAGAAATCGATTCATAGTGTCCTCCCTTTGAAACACGTCATTGCCCGACTTTAATATGCGGCCCAGAGACAAGGAACTTCGCATTCGGACATCGCTATTTGTTTTTGTTAATAACAAGCACTAAAATTAAGATACGCTAATGACCGCCATACACCTCCAATCACCTTCAACAGGTGACTTCACAGCGGCGAAGAGGCGATGATTGCCTCTGATAAAACCTAGGAGACCAACTTTGCCTGCGTCAAGCCCAGTGTGACCAGGGGTACAAAACTAACATTGCGAAAACAGATCGTTGCGACAGCCAGTTGGCAAGCCCAACACGTGTTAGATCGCCAAAAAAACGCTGCTTAGCATGCGCAACGCCAGGGCCCCAAGAAGACAAAGCAGCAACGTGTCAAACGCACGCCGTGACAGACGGCGCCCTATGGCCATACCAATTGGCATCGCACATAACAGCGGGATCAGCGCCAATGCGCTTAACCCAAGTCGATCCCAGGTCATTATCCCCAAAGCAACTTGTAAGGGCAGTTGCACAAGGCCCAAGGTAAAAAAGAACGTCGAAATCGCCAGAATGAATTGTGGGCGGTCAAAATTTATCGCATTCAAAAATGTGATCGACACCGGCGCTGAAAGCCCGGTTGCCCCCTGCAAGATGCCAGCCAACGTACCCAATGGAATACTCACCCGATCTGCGATGGAAAAGGGCACCTGCCACACCGGCTTGAGCAGGCGAAAGGTGATATAGACCAGCAAAATCACTGCAACACCGGCGATCAAGGTCTGACTGGAAGTCTTGGCCAGCGCATAGGTGCCAATTGCGGCACCAAGCCCCCCTGCCAGCGCAAACTTCATCACAAACACTCGCGAAATTTCCACGCGCCGATAGTGCCAAGCCTGCCAGAGATTTGGCACGAGGTTTGGCAAAACAAACACCGCAACAGCAAACTGGACGTCAAACAATGTGGCCAGCATTGGCACCGCAAGCAAGGGTGCCCCCGCGCCCGTCGCGCCTTTCAAAATGCCCCCAAGCGCAAAGGCCATGGCGACAAGGATCAAATTTTGAGGGTCCATTGCGCAAATGTACTTTCTATATGTTCTTGCCCGTTTGTAGGGCCACGTTGCCGGTCAGCAAGCTCTGGCCCGACCTCTACCGCAAACCAGACGTCCGCGTCATGGAAATCCGCTTGTTGCTTGGCGCGGCGAGGTCTGGGCGGTGTCCAGCCCAGACCCTTGGTATTGTGTGCCAATCAATTGAACATGGACTGCGGCACAATTAGGGCAATCTGCGGCACAAGGATCAATAGGATCAGACAGACCAGCATCGCCAACCAAAACGGGAAGACCCCGCGGAAAATCGCCCCCATCGGCACATCTTTGGCAACGCCTTTCACCACAAAGACGTTGATGCCCACCGGCGGGGTGATCATGCCCATCTCAATGACAATCACCGCAATAACCCCAAACCAAATCGGATCAAATCCCAGGCTCAGGATTACCGGGAAGACAATCGGCAGCGAAATCACCAACATTGCCAATCCGTCTAGGAACATGCCCATCACCACATAGGCCAGCAGAATCACAAGCAGCGTGCCATAGGCTCCAAGATTCAGGTTTTCCAAGGCCAGCCCCAACTCACTTGGGATATGCGACAGCGACAAGAATGGTCCAAACACTTGGGCCCCGATGATGATCAGATACAGCATCGCCGTTGTACGCACCGAGGCAAGCAGCAGCTTGCGAAACGATGCCAGGTCAATCTTGCGCATCGCAAAGCCCAAGAAGATCACAATCGCAGCGCCAATCCCGGCGGCCTCAACTGGAGTGAAGACCCCGGCATAGATCCCGCCAATGGAAAGGAAAATCACCGAAAGCAACGGTGCGGCGCGCAACAGTGCCGAGAATTTCTCGCGCATCGATGTTGGTGATGCATCCGTGGGGCACGCATCCGGGTTCAACCGGCTGATGATCCAGATCGCCACTATAAAGAGAAAGGTCAAAAGAATGCCCGGCAGAATGCCCGCCATAAACAGCTGGCCCACTGATTCCTCGGTCAGAATCGCATAGATCACGAAACCCGCAGACGGCGGGATCAAAATGCCCAGCGTGCCACCAGCAGCAATTGACCCTGTTGATAGTTCATTGGAATACCCGGCACGTCGCATTTCCGGCAGCGACACCCGCCCAATTGTCACAGCCGTGGCAACCGATGAACCGCTCACCGCCGCAAAAGCCGCGCAGCCCAGAACGGTGGCAGAGGCAAGCCCGCCCCGCAATGTGCCCAACCAAGCAAAAGCCGCCTCATACAGACGCTTGCTAAACCCAGCAGCAGAGGCCGCATTCCCCATCAACACAAACATTGGGATCACGGTCAGCGCATAGTGCGACGAAGCCCCAAAAACTTCAGAGGCCAAGGTAGAGGTCGCCGCCTTAAGTCCATTCAGGACCCAGATCCCAATAAACCCTGTGGCCATCAGCGCAATCCCAACGGGTGTGCGCATAAATAGCAGAAAGAACATTCCAAAGATGCCCAAAACGCCAATTGTTGTCTCACTCATAAGAGCGTCCCCGTGCCAGCATCTGCAAAAATTGAATGACCAAAACCAACAAGTAGAGCGCGGCTCCAAGCGTGACGATGCCATAGAATGGCCAAATTGGAACCTGGATCATATTGGTTACATCGTCATATTCCAGCGCTTCCAGCGCCTTGTGCCAACTGCGATTGGTTAAGAAGGACAGCACAACGATGCCGGTGACATAGGCAATGATGTCGCCGATAAACCGCCCTGTCGCGCCAAGACGAGAATCCAGAATATCCACCGAGATATGCTCACGCTCTGATGCACAATAGGGGATTGCCAGAACAACAAGGGCAACGGACGACAGTTCGATCAACTCGTTGACACCAAGAATGGGGCTGTGAAAGACGTAACGCATCACGACCCCCACTACCGTCAATGCCATCATAAAGAGCAGACAAAGGACTGAGACATAGCCCAGCCCTTTGCCCAAATGATCGACCCACGCGGCTGCCCGCCAGATCAGACCGTTTTGCATGATCAGTCCGCCTGCAACGCTGCGACGAAATCAGCAGCCTTAAGACCCTGACCTTCAAGGTCAGCCACCACGTTTTCCAGCAGCGCAGCGGATGCCGCATCAAATTTCGCGGCTTCTTCATCAGACAGGGTGATCAACTCGTGCCCTTCCATACCGGCAAAAACATCGGCACCTTTCTTGGCGGCACCAACACGGTTGGCCTGCGCCACCAGTGACATTTCGCGACCAATCTCTTTCAACTTGGCCTGCTCATCCGCACTCAGGCCATCAAAGCTGTCACGGTTCATCACAACCATAAACGGGCTGATCTGGCTTTGCATGCCCACGGTCATATATTTGGTCACTTCGCCCAGTTTGAAGCTGAGAACCGAGCCCTGGTCAATCAACGCGCCGTCGATCACACCGGTTTGCAAGGCGTTATACATGCCAGGTGCCGGCATCGACACCGGGGTTCCACCCCAGGCTTCGACCACAAGACCGGCGTTGCGCGATGGCACGCGGATCTTAAGACCCGCCAAATCTGCGAGCGTACGAATTGGCTTCTCACGTGAATAGATCACGGCAGGTGGGTTGGTCCACAGACCGATCAACTCGGCGCGGCGAAATTCTTTCGCCAAATGATCTACATTGGCCCAAAGCGCCTCTGTCGATTTATTTGCATCGGCTACGGCACCCGGCAATTCCACCAACAAAGTCATCGGAAATGTAGAGGCCGTATAGCCGGGCAGTGCAAAGGCAAGATCAGCAATGCCATCAACCGCACGGGCATATTGGTCACGCGGGCCAGCCCCAAGTTCACCACCCGGATAGACTCGCAGGGTCACGTCGCCGTTGGTGGCTGTCGCAAGCTTCTCGCCCATCGGCAAAAACACACCATTGTGGTCAGGGTGTTTGGTCGACATGAAATGCGCGAGCTTGAGCTCTCCAGCAGCGGCAGCGCCCGCCGAAAGTGTCGCAGCGGCAACCGCCATGGCTCTAAGTGATTTGAGCATATTTTCCTCCAGGTTTCATTTAATTAGCCATCTTCCAAGCCCGCCAATGCGGCGAGAGACTCGGAAATGACAGACCAGACGCAGCTCTTCCCTAAACTGCGACGGATTCACAAATGGTCGTACAAGAGATTGGGCAACGGCCCATCCCAGGGTGTCAATCTAATACTAACCAAAGTATTCGCGACCTCTATTGCGCATATTGAAAAATCTGTTTTATTTTGATTATATCGGAATATGACTGATTTTCGCCCGCAACTTCTCTCTTTGAAACAAATCAGAGTGATTGCAGCATTGGCCAAAACAACCAATTCTGCCCAGGCAGCCGAATCTCTGCATATGAGTCCGCCCTCGCTGTCGCGCGCACTTAGCAGCGCCGAAGGTTTGCTTGGGGTCTCGCTTTTTCAGCGTGGCTGGTCCGGGGCAGAGACCACTGCAATGGGCGAGATCGTTGTCGCGCACTGCGAAACTGTCCTCAACATTCTAAGTCGTTTCGAACGTGATCTCGCCCAACCGCAAAAAGGCGCAATGCGATTTCCGGCGCGGGTGAATTGGCGGCAGTTAAAAGCTGTATACGCCACCGCCGCCACGGGCAGCGCCAAATCAGCTGCCCAACATTTGGGGATCAGCCAGCCTGCCGTGAGCCGCACGCTTGCCGACATCAGCCTGCTGTTTGATGCGCCGCTGTTCAAGCGGCGGCCACATGGCTTGCTGCCGACCAACATCGCCCACGCGCTCTGTGAAACCTGGGGGCAGATCGAACGCGAATTGACCCTTTTGCCAGACAGGATCCGGTCCGCCTCAGCCGAACGCACAGGTCGCCTTGCTGTGGGTATGCTGCCCTTTTCCAGCCAAAACTATGTACTAGAGACCTTTGGGCAACTTACAAAAAAACATCCCAGAATTCGCCTAAGCGCCTTTCCCGGAAGCTACTCGGTTTTGTTGTCCGCCTTACGCCGACGCGAAATCGACCTAATTATTGGCACGCTGCGCGGGGATAACTTGCCCGCAGGCTTCAAAGAAGAACACCTGTTTGATGAACACTTCACCATGCTGGCACGATCTGACCATCCCATCCACCGCCAAAAACCCAGCCTAGAGGCTCTGGCAAAATTGAACTGGATTGTCGGTCCACATGGATCTCCGGTGCGCGCCTATTTTGAACGTGCCTTCCGAACAGCTGGCCTCTCGCCCCCGGCGCAATCTTGCGAAATTGTCTCATTCACACATTCAGAACAGATGATCGCCTATAGCGATTCTGCCGGGCTGCTGATGTATGGACCAAGTCAATTGAAACAGCTGCGTCGTGATCTACAGCCCATCAACATCGATCTTCCTGACGCAAAAGTCCCTATCGGGCTGACATTGCCCATAGAAGACCAGAACGAGGATGCAATTTCAGAATTTCTCCGCATCCTAAAATCAAAAATAGAGCGCTAAGCGCCGCCACAAAAGGACACCGCGGGCCACATCATGCGGACCCGCGCCTTCATCTTTCCCAAAATACTCTGGGGTGAACGGGGAAATCCCCGATTTCACCGAGAGGGGCAAAGCCCCTTTCTCTTTAGCCTGCAACGCGCAACACAATCTTACCCATGTGAGCGCCGCCTTCCATGCGCGCATGGGCCGCCGCCGCATCCGCCAGATCAAATTCCTGATCCATCACCGGCGCAATCCGTCCCGCCTCCAGCAAAGGCCAGACCTTTTGCCGCAACGTCTCTGCAATACGTGCTTTGGCCACATCGCTTTGCGGGCGCAAAGTCGACCCGGTGAGTGTCAGTCGGCGCACCATGATTTGCGCAAAGTTCAGCTCGACCTTTGGACCCTGCAAAAAGGCGATTTGCACCAAACGGCCATCCATGGCCAATGCCCGCACATTGCGCGGCAGGTAAGACCCACCAACCATATCCAAAATCAAATTTGCCCCGCCCTCGGTCTTCAGCACCTCGACAAAGTCAGACTCGCGATAGTTCACCGCCACTTCGGCCCCCAGATCACGACACAGCTGACATTTTTCGTCACTGCCTGCTGTGGCAAACACTCGTGCGCCGAAAACCGACGCCAACTGAATGGCAGTTGTGCCAATCCCCGAGCTGCCGCCATGCACCAAAAACCGCTCTCCAGCCTGCAAAGCGCCGCGTTCAAACACATTGCTCCACACGGTGAAATAGGTCTCTGACAGACAGGCCGTTTCCCGCATTCCCATGCCCTTGGGCACCGGCAAACAATGCGCCGCAGGGGTCAATACATACTCCGCATAGCCGCCCCCGGGTAACAATGCACACACCGCGTCCCCTTCGGCCCAGTTGGTCACGCCCGGCCCCACCGCCGCGATCACGCCCGAGGCTTCAAGCCCCGGCAAAGGGCTGGCCGTGGGCGGCGGCGCATATTTGCCCGCGCGCTGCAAAGCATCGGGCCGATTGACCCCGGCATAGGCCACTTTGATCAACACTTCGCCCGCACTGGGCTGCGGCACAGGATAGCTCTTTACTTGCAAAACCTCCGGCCCGCCCGGTTCGGTGATTTCAACCGCTCGCATCATATTGCTCATTGCCAAGCTCTCCGCTGGTATCTGTCTGTCGTGAAAATTTACGTCTTAGCCCCACCGCCCGGGAAACCCGTCAACAGAATTAGGCGCGCGCACACGATCCAGCAGACTCAAAGGTCCGGACAGGGCCTTGCCCAAAGCTGATTTATTAAAACCGGCCTTGGCCTTTTCAAACTGCATCACATTGTCAATGCGCCGGTCCAAAAACGCCCAGGTATCTGCGTGATCCAAACTGTCGTCGCCCAGCCAGAACAACACAGTGCTGGCGTAAACCGCGCTGAGTGTCGTGCGCTTGGTATACCAATTGATGTCTTTTGATCCGTCGCCCAGCGCCTGCCAAATGGCATCGGCTGTGCCCCATATTAATCTGCTGCCGGTCAGCCCATGCTGGGGCAATGCAAACAACGTGGTGCCGCGACGCACAACTTCTTTGTCGTCACATTGCTGTAAGCGCAGCTTTACCGCCAAGGCCACCTTGTCCCGAAATCGCATTTCGCTCAGATCTGCGTCTTGCACTGCCGCCACCATACGCACATCCCCCAGCCGATGCGACGCCACAGCCAAATCCACCGCCCCCCGCGGAAAAATCGCCCGCGCCACGGTGGCATCCACACCACTATCGGCAATGGCAGCCTCAAATGTCACATCCCCCCATCCGTCAAAGGCAACATGGGGTTCAGCGGCTTGGATCAGGCGTGTTTTCAAGTCAGTCATAGGGGGCTCCCAAATTCACCCCCATACTAGACACATCCCCAAGGCTTTGCTATAGGGGCCACTCCTGCAAATCCTTGCAACTACAACTTAGAAAGGTGGTGAAAACCACATGCAGGTTAGTGTTCGCGACAACAATGTCGATCAGGCGCTTCGTGCCCTGAAGAAAAAGCTGCAGCGTGAAGGCGTTTTTCGTGAAATGAAGCTTAAGCAACATTTCGAGAAGCCGTCCGAGAAAAAAGCGCGCGAGAAAGCTGAAGCGATCCGCCGTGCCCGTAAACTGGCACGTAAGAAGCTCCAGCGCGAAGGTATGCTCTAAGCAGCCCTTTTCCAGCTTTTGGATACTGTAAGAATAGACGACCCCCGAGGCCCAGGCCCCGGGGGTCTGTCGTTTTGGCCATTCCCTAAAGGTGTATTAATCATCACATTTTGATGATCGGGATGGTACATTCTCTGCTGCTGTCTAAGGTAGGTCCCCAAAGACTTTTGAAAGCGAGAGATATGTCAGACACCACTTACGTTCCTCCAACAACATGGGTTTGGGAGCAAGGCAACGGCGGCGAATTCGCCAATATCAACCGTCCCGTTTCTGGTGCGACCCACGACAAAGAGTTGCCAGTCGGCCAACACCCATTGCAGCTCTACTCTTTGGCCACGCCCAATGGCGTGAAAGTCACGATCCTCCTCGAAGAATTGCTGGCCGCGGGGCATAGCCAAGCCGAATACGACGCCTGGCTGATCCGAATCGGGGATGGCGATCAATTTGGATCTGGCTTCGTCGGAGCCAATCCAAATTCAAAAATCCCAGCCTTGATGGACCACAGCACCACACCGCCGACACGGGTTTTTGAAAGCGGCTCTATCTTGCTGCACCTGGCCGAGAAATTTGGGGCCTTCATCCCCAAGTCCCCAGCCGAACGCACCGAAACGATGAACTGGTTGTTCTGGCAAATGGGCAGCGCCCCCTATTTGGGCGGCGGCTTTGGACATTTCTACGCCTATGCGCCGGAAAAATGGCAATACCCCATTGATCGCTTCACCATGGAAACCAAACGCCAGCTTGATGTTCTTAACCAACAATTGGCCAACACCAGTTATATCGCAGGCGACACTTATAGCATCGCAGATATGGCGATTTGGGCGTGGTATGGGCAATTGGTTCTTGGCCGGCTTTATGAGGCCGCAGAGTTTTTGGACGTCGCAAGCTATACCCATGTGATGCGTTGGGCCAAAGAAATTGATGCCCGTCCTGCCGTGAAACGTGGCCGCATGGTCAACCGCAGATCCGGTGCTCCCGAAATGCAGTTGCACGAACGTCATGATGCCAGCGATTTTGACACCAAGACGCAAGATAAGCTGCAAGCAAGCGACATCTAAACAACCGTGCTTTGGGCTGGATTGCCAGCCCAGAGCAGCGTGATGCGCTGCACTAAAGCGGCAAGGCGGTGGTCTTAAATACCGTACGCAATGCAAAAGAGCTTTGCATTTGTGCGACCCCCGGCAACCGCGCCAAATATTGTCGGTGGATGCGGGCAAAATCATCGGTGTTTTCCGCGACCACCTTCAACAAATAGTCCGCCGTACCAGCCATAAGATGGCACTCCAGCACATCCGGAATACGCGCCACAGCCTTTTCAAACGCCTCAAGTACCTCATCCGCCTGGCCAGACAGCGTGATTTCGACAAACACCGTGGTCGGCACTGACATTTTCCGAGCATCCAACAGCGCCACGTAATCGCGAATATAGCCATCGGTTTCTAACCGTTGTACCCGACGATGACAGGCCGACGCAGACAGGTTTACGGTTTCAGAAAGATCTGCATTCGACATGCGTCCCTGCCTTTGCAAAACCCCTAAAATTCGGCGATCCGTTTGATCAAGTGACATATCTTCGAAGATCCTTCTACAATTTAATATAATAGCGCACATTTCTGCAATTTGCATGTTTTAATTTCGCCCAGAATAGCAGCACATTTTGCGCAGAGTGGCCGACCATAAACAAAAGCAAACAGGAGCTCGTCACATGAAAATCGGTTGCCCAACAGAGATCAAACCCCAAGAATTTCGCGTCGGCATGACACCAGACGCCGCGCGTGAAGCTGTAAATCACGGCCATGACGTTGTTATTCAGGCTGGTGCGGGCCTCGGCGCAGGCTTCCCCGACCAAGACTATGTCGCCGCCGGGGCGACACTCTTGGACACCGCCGCAGAAATTTTCGCCACAGCTGACATGATCGTTAAGGTCAAAGAGCCGCAAGCGATTGAACGTAAAATGCTGCGCAAAGATCAGCTTTTGTTCACCTATCTGCACCTGGCCCCAGACCCCGAACAAACCCACGATTTGCTGGAAAGCGGCTGCACGGCCATCGCCTATGAAACCGTCACGGATGACCGTGGTGGATTGCCGCTGTTGTCCCCAATGTCAGAAGTCGCCGGGCGTCTGGCCCCGCAAGTGGGGGCCTATACGCTGCAAAAAGCCAATGGCGGGCGTGGCGTGCTGATGGGCGGTGTTCCGGGCGTCGCGCCTGCCAAAGTTGTGGTGATCGGCGGCGGCGTTGTCGGCACCCATGCGGCCAAAATCGCTGCAGGCATGGGGGCGGACGTCACCGTTCTGGATCGGTCTTTGCCACGCCTCAAATATCTGGACGACGTGTTTGGTGGCACCTTCAAGAACCAATATTCCACCGCCGGGGCCACGGCAGAGCTGATTGCTGACGCGGATATGGTGATCGGTGCCGTTCTGATCCCGGGCGCAGCTGCGCCAAAACTGATTTCACGCGCCCAGCTGTCTGACATGAAACCCGGGGCTGTGTTGGTGGATGTGGCGATTGACCAAGGCGGGTGCTTTGAAACCTCCAAGGCCACCACCCATGCCGACCCCTTCTATGAGGTCGATGGCATCATGCATTACTGCGTCGCCAATATGCCAGGGGCCGTGGCCCGCACGTCAACCCAGGCGCTTGGCAATGCCACATTGCCCTTCTTACTGGCCCTGGCCGACAAGGGCTGGCGCAAAGCCTGTGAAGACGATCCGCATTTGCTAAACGGCTTGAATGTGCACAACGGCCAACTGACCTATTACGCCGTCGGCAAGGCTTTGGGCTTGGATGTGCTCTCTCCAACGCTTGCGCTCAAGTCCTAGGCAATTGTCCCTCAAACAATGGTCGCAACGCCGTCAAACGCGTTGCGGCAAACTGCATAAACGCCCGAATGCGCGGCACATGCTTTAGGTCCGCATGGGTTAAGATCCACAAAGACCGAAACTCAAACAGTGGCAGGTCAGGCACCCGCACCAACTGCGCATCGGTATCCCCCAGAAAACAGGCCATGCGCGTCGCGCCGATCCCAGACCGCACCGCCCCCAATGCAGCAATCATATCATCCACGGTCAGTTGCACCTGCAAATTGGGGCGCACCGCCTTGATTTCTGCAGGCGGGCCTGGCCAATGCGCAAACCGGATCCATTTGAGCGGTGCCGCCCCGCCTATATCCGCCTCAACCAAGGCAGGCGTCGCATAAACCGCGCCATTTGATGTCAGCACGCGCCGCCCCACCAATGTCTCTGGAGGGTTCTTTGAAAACCGCAAAGCCACGTCCGCTTCGCGTTGCGCCATATTGACCGGATCATTGGTCGCGACCAAACGCAGATCAATTTCCGGGTACGCCACAATGAAATCAGCAACAATCGGAGCCAGAATACGCTGGAACAGCAGCTCTGATGCCGTCACCCGCAATACCCCGCGCAACTCTGTATCACGCGCGCCGATGCGCCGATCCAAATCCGCTTCGAATTCTGCCATTTTCTCTGCGGTGCGCACCGCATCCAACCCGGCTTCGGTGGGCACGTAGCCACTGGGCAGGCGTTCAAACAACCGCGCACCCAGCGCGGTTTCTGCCGCTGAAATCCGGCGCGCGACCGTTGCGTGGTTCACCCCCAGCGCCCGCGCGGCACCACTGGTGCCGCCATGTCGTGCAGTTTCCAGCACAAAACGAAGATCATTCCAATCCAACATGACCCGATCATAAATGCACAGGCATGGCGCAACAATGATCATTTTTTATCATCATCCCCGCACATATGGTCGGTCTCAGCAACAAAGGGACGCTCACAATGACTGCTTACGCAATGGTCACCATCACGGTAACAGACCACAACACATTTTCCGCCTATCGCGAACACGCCGGGGCCGCCTTGGCAAAACACAAAGCCAAATCTTTTGCGGTTTCCAAAGAAGGACAGGTGATCGAAGGCGACGGCAATGCGCCAGATGTTTCCGTCATTCTGGAATTTCCAGATCGGGTCCACGCCCTTGCATGGATCAATGATCCAGATCTGGCAAAAGTACACGCTTTGCGGCAGAGCGCGGGCCAGTCAAAAATTATTTTGATGTAATTGCACTTTTTGGCGACGGAAATTTTCGTCGCCAACGTATCACGGTCAGACCTACTTATTTCACTGGAACTGACCCATGTTTTCACGACTTTCCCCCTATTGGCTCTGGCTGCTGCTCAGCCTGCCAGCGCTTGGCCTCTTAAACGGTGCCTTCACGTCAGATGACCCGAAAATCATTCATCAATTGCTGCATCCAACCGGCGAATTCTCTGCGCGCTTCATGATTATTGCCATGCTGGCAAGCCCGCTTGCCTTGATTTTCAAAGGATGGCGCGGCCCGCGCTGGCTGCGCAAGAACCGCCGTTATTTTGGCGTTGCGGCTTTTGGCTATGCGCTGATGCACACCATCTTTTACCTGATAGATCTCAATGATCTGGCGCGCACCATCGAACAGATCCCGCGTCTTTATATTTGGACAGGCTGGCTGGCCTTTATCATTTTCATTCCGCTGGCGATCACCAGCCACGACTATTTCCTACGTAAATTGGGTCGCAACTGGAAAACCCTGCAACGCACCACATATGCAGCCGCAGTTCTAACGCTGGTGCATTGGGCGGCATTGCACGACTGGGGTGGCTTTGTCCCGGCGATGGTACATTTTGGCCCTCTGATCCTGCTGGAAACCTACCGCGCCATTTACTGGACCAGCCGTCGCATGCGTTCTACGGCACGCGCCTAAGCAGTCGGGCGGGCTGCCCCTCAACAGCCCGCCCAATGCAGGGCTTAAGCTTCGCGCTTAAGCTCTACAACATGTGGATACGGAATAGACACACCTTCCGCATCAAAGGCTTCTTTGACGGCCTGCGTCAGGGCAAATTTCAGCTCCCAATAGTCTGCTGCCGCACACCAAACCCGTGTCGTAATATCAACAGAACTGTCGCCCAGATTTGTCACCCGAATCCAAGGCGCTGGGTCAGACAAGACCCGCTCATCCGTATCTGCAAGACGCGCGATGATCGCTTTGGCTTTTTCAATGTCATCGCCATAGTCAATGCCAAACACCATATCCACACGACGCGTCGCGTGATGTGAAAAGTTGGTGATCACACTTCCCCAGGCCTGGCCATTTGGCACAATGATCTGCACGTTGTCCGGGGTTGCAAGTTCGGTCACAAACAAGTTGATGTCTTTGACAGTGCCTGCGGTGCCCGCAACCTCGACAAACTGACCCAGCTTATAAGGGCGGAACAAGATCAGCATAAACCCCGCCGCCAAATCGCTCAGCGTGCCCTGCAAGGCCATGCCAATCGCCAGAGTAGCTGCGCCCATAATGGCAACCAGGCTGGTGGCTTGAATACCAAAAATGCCCAGCACGGCAATCGCCACAATCAGCAAAATCACCCAGCGCACAATAGAGGCCACAAAGTTGCCAATTGTGTCGTCAATTTTTTCGTTCGCAAACACGCGACGACGGATCATGCGGCTGACCAATCCAGCCACCATCCACCCGATGATCAGAACTGCCAGCGCTTTGGCGGCGTTCATAACCACACCTGCATGCGCCTGAGCAAACTCTAGGACCATATCCATATTCATACTCTCCATTCGAAAGGGCCGGGAATCCCGGCCCTATTTGTCTACTACTCGGGCATGGCCCAAACTTGTTATTTCTTCAAAGAATCACGGATTTCCAACAGCACGTCCAGCTCGGATGGGCCCGCTGGGGCCTCTTCGACGGGGGCTTCTTCTTCCTTCTTCTCGGCAGCTTCTTTCACTTTATTTACATAGCGCACAAGCATGAAAACCACGAAAGCGATCATCAAAAAGTTTATCACGGCCATGATAAACGCCCCATGGGCAAACACGGCTGCCCCGGCTTCACGCGCCGCCTCAAGGCTGGCCCCTGCAGGCACTTCGCCAGACAAAACAATATACAGGTTGGTGAAATCAACACCGCCGGTGAACACACCAATTATTGGATTGATCAGATCCCCGACCATGGATTTTACAATCGCCGTAAAGGCAGCGCCGACAATTATGCCCACCGCCATATCCATCACATTGCCCTTGGCAATAAAATCTTTAAATTCGCTCAACATGGTAAGCCCCTCTTATGTCCCCTAAATGCGCCTATTTTGCATAAACGCACATCGCACCCCAAACTACGCACAAAGCACCCCCTCGCACCAAGGGAAAAATCGCCTATGTTCCCCCTAAGCTGGAACGGAGCCTGCAATGACCACAACTGAAAAAAACCTCTCACAATTCCCGATTACCGGAAAATGGCCCCCGGCTGACCCCTCGGTGCTGCAACTCTATGCCTTTCCTACGCCCAACGGCGTCAAGGTCTCGATTGCACTCGAAGAAATCGGCCTGCCCTATGAGGCCCATCGTGTGACCCTGTCAGACGCAGATGTGAAAAGCCCGGAATTCCTGTCGCTGAACCCCAACAACAAGATCCCAGCGATCATTGATCCAGACGGTCCAGAGGGCACGCCCATCGGATTGTTTGAAAGCGGTGCGATCCTGATCTATCTGGCCGAAAAAACCGGCAAGCTGATCGGGGAAACCGCCACTGACAAAGCCAAAACCATCCAATGGCTGATGTTTCAGATGGGCGGTCTTGGCCCGATGCTGGGTCAGCTTGGCTTCTTCGTGAAATTCGGCGGCAGTGACATCGAAGACCCCCGCCCCCGCGACCGCTATATTGCAGAGGCCAAGCGCCTGTTGGCGGTGCTTGAAAAAGAACTAGAGGGCAAAGACTGGATCACCGGTTTCTATTCCATCGCCGACATCGCCATCGTGCCTTGGCTGCGTGGCCTATCCTTTTATGGTGCCGAAGAATTGGTTGGTTTGGATAAAATGCCAAACCTGCAAGCCTATATCGCCCGCTTCCTGGCACGTCCCGCCGTTCAAGTCGGTCTGAACACCCCCCCGCGCGAAGGCTAAAGCCAAATCTGCAAAAGGCCCCAGACATTGCTCTGGGGCCTTTTTACGTAGCAAGAAATCGCCGCCTACCGCTTGCGCGCAACGATATAGCGGTTGCCGCTGGTTTCGGGATAATTGGCCGTTTCAACCGGCTCAAAGCCCGCCGCCCAAATCATCTCTTCTAAAATTTCCACCGACCGCAGCGCCACAAAAGGCGCTTTGCCCAGCCGCTGCATCAAAGGTAAAACCAGACGTATCATGCGGTATTCCAATTGCAGACCGCGCTTTGGTTTGCAAAAGGTCTTGGAAATAAACAAACCACCCGGGCGCAGCTGCTCATGCACCGCTTCCAGAACCTGCGGCAGATCCTTGATCAAATGCAGAATGTTATGCGCCAAGATCACGTCATAGGGGCCATCTGGCAATTGCGCCGCGTCGCTTTGCATAAACCGCACGTTGCTGACACCCTGCGCCTTGGCGTTGTCGCGCCCAACATCCAACATCGCGTTGGAAATATCGCTGGCAATTATCTCTGACACCGCATCCGCCAACAACAATGCCGTACCGCCCGTCCCAGCCCCAATCTCCAGAACCGTATCGCTTTCCTTCAAATAGCTGCGGGTGCGATCCAGCGTAAATTGATAGCCCGCTTGATCTTTGATCGGGCTTTTGGCGTATTTGGCGGCGACACCGTCCCAAAACTTCTCTGCTACCAGCATGTTTTTGCTCCTTTGGCTGCAGACTATCCGCAGCCCCCTTACAAAAAAATTGCCCAAATCCGCAGCTTCCTTATACATATTCGTATGACCTCAGCACCCACCCTCCCCGATTGGAACCATATCCGCGCGTTTCTGGCGACCGCCGAAACCGGATCTCTGTCCGCCGCGGCCCGCCACCTTGGCCTCACGCAACCCACGCTCAGCCGGCAGGTTGCCGCCCTCGAGGAAGAGCTGGGCATTATGCTGTTTGAACGCATTGGCCGCACCTTAGAGCTGACGCAAGCCGGCGTCGAAATGCTCGAACATACACGCCGCATGGGCGAAGCGGCAGATCAAGTCTCGTTGGTGGCCACGGGGCAATCCCAGGCCATCGACGGCGAAGTCCGCATCACAGCCTCCGACATCTTTTCGGCCTACATGCTGCCCCCCGCCCTCAAGACACTACGCGTAAAAGCCCCCGACCTGCATATCATCGTGGTGGCCGCCAACGAGATTCAGAATTTGATGCGTCGCGAAGCTGACATCGCGCTGCGCCATGTCCGCCCCGATCAACCCGATCTGATTGCCAAGCTTGTGGCTGAACCCAAGGCCTATTTCTATGCCGCGCAAGACTACCTTGATGCCAAGGGTATCCCCACATCCGTAACCGACCTTGGCCAGCATGATTTTGTGTCTTTTGGTGACATCAAAGAAATGATTGGGTTTCTAGAACCGCTCGGTGTTCCAGTGGGCCCAAAGAACTTTCCGATTGGGTCCAAAAACGGCCTTGTGGCCTGGAAGCTATGCCAAGACGGTTTTGGCATAGGCGTCATGAGCGAAGAGGTCGCCGCAATGACACCCGGCATAGTGCGCCTGCTGCCCGACTTGCCACCGATCATATTTCCGATCTGGCTGGTGACGCACCGCGAATTGCACACCAGCCGTCGCATCCGTCTGGTGTTTGACCTGCTCGCAGAGCATCTTTCTGGCAAAAAGTAGCGCCAAAGCAAAACCCCCGGCAAAACCGGGGGCTTTCAGCAAACGAATCGTACGTTTCAGAGCTTGAAACGTACAAATTGTACAATTAACCGCGCAATGAGCCGCCGGTCGCCTTGTTAACTTTGTCGATGATCTTGGCCGCCACAGCCTCGATGTCTTTTTCCTTCAAAGTCTTGTCTTTGGGCTGCAAACGCACAGTCATGGCGATGGATTTCTTACCTTCACCCATTTGTTTTTCTGCGGTTTCCCCTTTGAATTCATCAAAAATGCGCACGCTTTCGATCAGGTCCTTATCGGCCCCATTGGCCGCATTCACCAACGTCAAGGCTTCGACAGAGCGATCGACTACAAAGGCAAAATCCCGTTCAACAGCTTGCAGATCACGCATCTGCAATGCGGCGCGCGTTGCCGATTTTTTGCGCGGCAGCGGGATCTCTTCAGAGAAGATGGTAAAGGCCACTGCTGGTCCTTTAACATCCATTTCAGCCAAGACTTTGGGGTGTAACTCACCGAAAACACACAGGGTTTTCTTTGGCCCCAAGCAAATACGGCCATGACGCCCGGGGTGCCACCACTCTGCTGCGCCGCGCAGGATTTGCACTTTTGCAGGGGCACCAATGGCGTTCAGAACCGCTTCGGCATCTGCTTTGGCATCAAACACGTCAACGCCACGGCTTTCACCATGCACGTCTTTTGCGGTGCTGCGCCCCACCAAAAGACCCGTGATTTGGGCATGTTGTTCACCGGGCTCGCCACCGTGGAAGGCTGCGCCTGCTTCAAACAAGGCCAAATCCATGAAGCCACGAGCCTGATTGCGCGAGGCGGCTTGCAACAAGCCCGCCAGCAGATCCGGGCGCATATGGCTCATTTCGCTGGAAATTGGGTTTTCTAATTTTGTTTCGTCAGATCCGCCACCAAACAGTGTTGCCGATTTTTGGTCAATAAATGAGTAGGTTACGCATTCATTATACCCAAGCGATGCAGTGGTTCGGCGCCCAATTTGTTCGCGTTTCTGCATGGGTGTTAAGATTTGCTCTGGCACGCCCGGATTGACCCGCGGCAATGGAATGCCCTGCAATTTGGTCAAAGACGCGATCCGCGCAATCTCTTCCACAAGGTCGGCTTCACCTTGCACATCTGGCCGCCAAGACGGCACATGCGCCATGTCACCCTCTAGAGTAAAGCCCAAGTTAATCAATGTCTTACGCTGCTCTTCGGCTGGAATTTCCATGCCAACCAAAGACTGCACACGGTCGGTATCCAGCTTATAAGCGCGGCTGACATCCGGCACGTCACCTGCGGTCACCACGTCAGACGGCTCGCCACCGCAAAGCTCGATGATCATGGCCGTCGCGAGGTCCAAAGCCTGCATATTAAACGCCGGATCAATCCCACGTTCATTGCGATAACGCGCATCCGAGTTGATTTTAAGAGCACGGCCGGTCAGGGCAATTTGGATGTGATCCCAATAGGCGGCTTCGACAAAAACATTGGTGGTTTCTTCGGTGCAGCCCGTCGCCAAGCCTCCCATAATTCCACCAATACTTTCAACGCCTTGATCATCAGAAATCACAACTTGGCCCGCGCCCAACGTGTATTCTGTCTCGTCCAATCCAACCATTGTTTCACCGCCCTGCGCGCGATGCACGCGCAGGTTTCCGGTGACTTTATCGGCGTCAAACACGTGCAAAGGCCGGTTGCGGTCAAAGGTGAAAAAGTTGGTGATATCCACCAAGGCAGAGATCGGGCGCAGACCGACTGCAGTCAACCGATCCTGCAACCACTGCGGTGACGGTCCGTTCTTTACACCCTTGATCAATCGCCCTGCAAACACATGGCAACCGTTTTCGCGGGTATCACCGTCGATTTCAATATTGATCGGAGAAGGGTAAGTCCCTGTAATACCTGTTGTTTTTTCAGGCTTCATTGTGCCAAGACCACGCGCAGCGAGGTCCAGTGCAATGCCGCGCACGCCCAGCGCATCCGGACGGTTTGGCGTGATCGCAATCTCGATCACCGGATCAACTTTGGCAGGGTCATTTTCCGCCAGCCAATCAATGAACTTTTGCCCAACCTCACCAGAGGGCAATTCGATAATGCCGTTGTGTTCGTCAGACAATTCCAATTCACGCTCAGACGCCATCATACCGTGGCTTTCAACACCCCGGATGTTGCCAACCTTAATGGTGATATCCAAGCCAGGAATATAGCTGCCGGGTTTGCACAAAACCACGGTGATGCCTTCGCGCGCATTTGGGGCACCGCATACGATCTGGCTCTCACCCTCATCGGTTAAGACATTGCAAACTTTAAGCTTATCAGCATCCGGGTGCTTTTCAGCATGCAGGACTTTGGCGATGGTAAACTCTTTTAACCGGTCCGCAGGGTTGTGAACTTCTTCGACCTCTAGGCCCAGATCTGTCAAGGCATACAAGATGTCGTCAAGGCTCGCGTCGGTGTCCAGGTGGTCTTTCAACCAAGAGAGAGTGAATTTCATCGGTCCATTCCGCAGGTCAATATCGGGTCAAAACGCCAATACCGGATTAGCGTCACAGGGGAAAGGGCATCACGCGGATTCCGTTAAAAATCACCACTGGTAAACTGCCTAAAGCGCGCTTGCATCCTGTCGCCGACCGGAATCCTGCATCCGAAATGTGGGGTGGAAGCAAAGCTTACGCTACCGAAGGTTTTTATGCGCAACTCTCAATGCAGCAAAATCCGAAATCTCTGATATGTCATTACTCATTTGCAAATCAAAACGCGTGACGTCACCCGGCCGTAAATTTCCTGAGTGAACTGCGTGGTATTTCTGTCTGAGCGCTTCGTTTACTTTGCTCTCTTCAACCAAGTCTTTCCAATCAGCTTTGCGACTTTCAACTATGTCACCTAAATGGCTTAAGGTTAGGGAACGGTCAGTCTCTTGGCACTCATCGCTTTTTGAAATGGCATCAAAGTAGTCATAGGCACTCAAATTTTCACCAATCATCTTCAATACGGCAGCGTATTTCCTACGAAACAAGAGAATTCGCAAACGCGCCAGCCACAAATCGAGTGATGAAAACAAATTACCGCACCAAACCACCGTGCAGTGTTGGCTGATCCAGGGACGCAAAACCATAATGGCGCAGCCAGCGCAGGTCTGAGTCAAAGAATGCGCGCAGGTCTGGGATGCCATATTTCAGCATGGCCAATCGGTCGATGCCGATGCCAAAGGCAAAGCCCTGGTATTCATTCGGGTCGATACCACCTGCTTGCAACACTTTTGGGTGCACCATGCCAGAGCCCAGCACTTCGAGCCAATCGTCGCCCTCGCCGACTTTGACAGAGCCGTTTTCCCATTTGCACTGAATGTCGACTTCGGCCCCCGGTTCAACGAAGGGGAAGTGGGACGAGCGGAAACGGGTTTTGACCTCGGTGCCGAAGAAGGCGGTGAAGAATTCCTCAAGCACCCATTTCAGATTGGCCATCGAGATATCTTTGTCGATGGCAAGACCCTCGATCTGATGAAACATCGGTGTGTGGGTTTGATCATAATCCGCACGATACACCCGGCCCGGGCACACGATGCGAATGGGGGCACCCTTTTTTTCCATAGTCCGGATCTGGACCGGAGAGGTGTGGGTACGCAAGACATGCGGCGGGCGATCATCGCCTTCGGCACGATGAGTATAAAAGGTATCCATCTCGGCCCGCGCCGGGTGGTGGCCCGGAATATTCAGCGCATCAAAGTTATACCAATCCGTTTCAATCTGCGGGCCTTCGGCCACAGCAAATCCCATGTCGGCAAAAATCGCAGAAACTTCTTCGGTGACCTGTGAAATTGGGTGAATAGAGCCTTGACGGCGCGCACGCCCCGGTAAGGTCACATCCAACCATTCGGTGCGCAGACGCTCATCAAGCGTGGCATCTGCAAGGGCGGCTTTCTTTCCGGCCAAGGCCGAGTTGATCTCGTTTTTCAAAGCATTCAACTTTGGGCCCATGACCTGACGCTCTTCTGGGGACATCTTACCCAGTTCCCGCATCTTCAAAGCGACCTCGCCTTTTTTGCCTACGGCCTGAATGCGCAAATCTTCGAGTGCAGCTTCGTCAGCCGCCGCAGCAATTGCATTCATATACTTGTTGCGCAGTAGTTCCATCAGACAACCCATCATCACCTTAGCGTTCTAGCCTCTGCTAGCTTCCGACGCCCTCGATTGCAAGGCCAAGGGTGCTCTGTGGCACGCATCTTAAGCATGTTGGCGCGATCGGGCCCGCCCTGTTCTTGCATGTCTCACAAAATGACACCGATTTGCGTGCTATTTGCGGCGCTTTTTCCCAGAGTGCCAACCCTCTGCTTTGCTGCAATTTTCGGACAATTTTCACTTTAGCGGGAACTTAACGCTTGCCAGCGATTCTGTAGCTCGCCAGCCAAAACCGTGGGATACTGAAATGCTTGAAGCCCAGAAATTCACTGCTCAAGAGCGCGGGATCGAGAAAGATCTGACCGTCCCCATCGGCCTTCTCAACGAACTTTCGGCAGCCGAAACAACCGCGGATATTCTAAATTGCTATTCAGCGTGGTCCGGTGAAATCTTGCAGACTGATCGCTGCACCGTCGCCCTGAACGACGGCAATGGTGGATTGGTGATGACCGCAATTAAAGGCAACCTTGCCATCCCGATTGGTGCCACACTGCCAATCGTGGGCAGCCTGATCGGGCGTTGTTTTCTTGAACGCCGGACAATTATTGCAAACGACATTTTGACACGATCGGAATTAGGCTTGCCGCAATTGGCTAAAGCGGGGTTGCGATCAGTAGTTTTGGTGCCAATCGGTGTTGCCAACAAATGCTTTGGTGTGCTTGCCACAGCGTTTTTCAAACCACCAGAGCGTCAAAAAGAACTGGCTGCCTTACAAAACTCGCTTGGCCAATGCATCGGAACCCAGCTTTTGGTGCAAGAACAAATGAACAATCTAAAAAAGATCGCGGAAACCGACAGCTTAACCGGCCTGTGCAACCGACGGTCATTTCGCAATGCCCAGGAAATTGGCTGGCAAAGCTGGGTGGAAGATCGCATTCCAATCTCGGTTATCTCTATCGACGTTGATCACTTTAAGCGGGTGAATGACACGTTGGGGCATGATGCGGGGGACGTTGTGCTTGTCACCATTGCAGATCGCATTGCCGCAGCTGCTGGTGCCTGTGGAGACGATCTTTTGGTTGCCCGTCTAGGCGGTGAGGAATTTTGCGTCTTATTGCGCGGTGATCGTTGTGAAAGCACTTGGTTGATCGCAAAAAAGATTCACGAGCTGATTGGTACGATTCCTGTGCTACATGACGGCAAAGCGCTTGAGATCACTGTCAGCATTGGAATTTCACAAACATTGCCAGAGGATTCACGGCGCGACGATGTTATGCTGCGCGCTGACCGTGCGCTATATGAAGCCAAGGAAACAGGGCGCAACAAAATTATCGAGCATTGAAGCAACGACAAAAAAAACCCGCCACAAGGGGCGGGTTCTAATTTGTTACAAGATCACTTTGGCTTAAGCAGCCAATGCACCTTGTGCTTGCTCAACGATCGCGGTGAACGCCGCTGGCTCGTGTACGGCAAGATCTGCCAAGACCTTACGGTCCACTTCGATGCCAGCCAAGTTCAAGCCGTTGATGAATTTCGAATATGTCAGAGATTCGTCGTGTGCACGAACAGCAGCGTTGATACGCTGAATCCACAATGCGCGGAAATTACGCTTACGATTCTTACGGTCGCGTGTCGCGTATTGATTCGCTTTATCGACTGCTTGCGACGCTACCTTGAAGGTATTTTTGCGACGGCCATAGTAGCCTTTGGCTTGTTTGACGATTTTCTTGTGACGGGCGTGGGTAACTGTACCACCTTTAACGCGAGACATAGTTCAGTACTCCTTAGCGAGCGTATGGCATGTAAGATTTAACGATCTTCGCATCTGGGGCAGACAAAGTTGTCGTGCCGCGTGCATTGCGCAGAAACTTGTTCGAACGCTTGATCATACCGTGCTGTTTGCCAGCCTGGGCAGCTCTTACCTTGCCGCTCGCCGTCACTTTAAAGCGCTTCTTGGCGCTTGATTTGGTCTTCATCTTAGGCATTTCCGTCTCCTTCATAGTCGTCGGTTCAAACGCGACTCGGCATGCCACTCAGCCGGACGCGCGGATAGATGGCGCGATATACGCCTGAGTCTGGTTTTCTGCAAGGGGTAATTGCGATCAGCGGATAAGATGCGCGATTTGTTCGATCACCACTTCAGGTATCTCATCGAGCGTATAACCACCCGGCTTTGTTGACAGGGCCCAGGCAACACTGGCCCCCGCCAAAATCATGCACAATGAGGATGCCCGACGCGAGCGCCCATCAGCCAGCGCTGAGAGATACGCGGGTACGGAAAACACGGTCAGAACAAGCCCGATTGTCAAAATCACATCGGTGTTCATAATTGCCTCCGCACCACGTTAATGACGCGCTTAGCTTATTCCGGTTCGGTGGCCAAAATCAAACGCTCATCACAGGGGGCGACCCGAACGATATTCGTCGTGCCAGGCATGTTAAACGGCAAGCCAGCGGTCACAACAACCTGATCTGTCTCGGTTGCCATTTCCAGGCGTTTTGCCGCGCCAACAGCAGCAACCACACAGGATTTAAAGCGATCCAGCTCTGGGGTTGTGACGCAGGTCACGCCCCAGGTAAGCGCCAAACGACGTGCCGTGCCCAATCGACTTGTCATAGCAACAATTGGCACCCGGGGGCGCTCTCGCGCTACTTTAAGCGCCGTAGTACCACTTTGGCTAAAACAACAAATCGCTGAAATGTCGGTCTTTTCAGCAATTTCCCGCGCCGCAGAAACAATCGCATCCGCCACTGATTCGCCTTTCGTCGTGCGAGAAGCCTCGATTACATCGCGATATGTTTGGTCGTCCTCGACCTCTTTTGCCACATTATTCATGGTGGTCACAGCTTCGACAGGGAAGGATCCGGCCGCAGATTCCGCGCTCAGCATAATCGCGTCAGCCCCTTCATAGATCGCTGTTGCAACATCAGACACTTCTGCGCGGGTTGGCATGGGGCTTTCGATCATGCTTTCCAACATTTGGGTCGCAACGATCACGGGTTTGGCTGCGCGCCGGCAACGGCGCACCAGGCGTTTTTGAATTGGCGGCACATTTTGGACCGGAAGCTCGACGCCCAGATCGCCGCGCGCCACCATGATGCCATCCGAGACTTCTAAAATCTCATCAAAACCTTCAACTGCTGTGGGCTTTTCGATCTTAGACAAAACAGCGGCCCGCCCACGCACCATTTCGCGCGCTTCCAAAACATCCGCAGGACGCTGCACAAACGACAAGGCCAACCAATCTACGCCCAGCTCGCAAACAAACTCTAAATCTTTCTTATCTTTAGGAGAAAGCGCTGCCAGTGGCAAAAGAACATCTGGTACGTTAACGCCCTTGCGGTTGGAAATTGTGCCGCCAATAACCACAACACAATCGGCAAAGTCTGATCCGCATTTTTCAACGCGCAACCGAATTTTGCCATCGTTCACCAACAAGTGTGACCCAACTTCCAAAGCATCAAAAATTTCTTTGTGCGGCAAGCAAACCCGATTTACGTCCCCGGGTGCCTTATCGAGATCTAGGCGAAACTTTGCACCAACGATCAGCTCTTCGGCATCGTTCGCAAAGACACCGACCCGTAGCTTCGGCCCCTGCAAATCAGCCAAGATAGCAATTGGACTGGACAGGTCAGCTTCTATTTGCCGAATAATCTTGTGCTTTTCAGCGATTTCTTCGTGGCTACCGTGGCTCATATTGAGGCGAAATACATCTGCGCCCGCTTCGTGTAGCGCACGGATGGTTTCATACGTTTCCGATGCTGGTCCCAGTGTTGCTACGATCTTTACGTTTCTTAGGCGTCTCATGGTTGCTCTCTCACCTTGCGAGGGGAAATGTTACCGCTAACTATAACGTCACACAGGATTGCGCAATTCCCTTTTCCCAGAGTCTGTCCTATTGGGTAGCCGAAGGAAACGACAGGCATATGACACACCAAGCATTTACGATTTATGGGGCTGATCGCCCGGGCCGTTGGCTGATCACAGCTGATCACGCGACAAATTTGGTTCCCCCTGAAATTAATAACGGGGATCTGGGGCTTTCGCCCAAAGACATGCAGCGGCACATCGCATACGATATTGGGGCGATGGGCGTATCGTTGAAACTTGGTGAATTGCTGAATGCACCTGTGGTTTGCTCAAATTTTTCGCGTCTCGTCATTGATCCAAACCGCGGGCGCAACGATCCAACATTGGTGATGCGGCTTTACGATGGCACCATAGTGCCCGCAAATGCGGACATCGACGACGCAGAAGAAACGCGCCGCATCGAGACCTATTATGCGCCCTATCACGCCGCGCTAGACGAAATCACGGCGACGCGCACAGACCCAGTCATTGTGGCGATGCATAGTTTTTCGCCAAAACTAAATGGCCGCAAACCGCGCCCTTGGGAAATTGGTATTTTGCACGCAGTGCAAGACACGCGTAATTTTGGCAAGCATTTCATCGCGCGTCTGCAGCAAGAGCCAGACCTAACTGTCGGGGACAACGAGCCCTATGCAGGCCACTTACCCGGCGACACCATTGACCGGCTTGCCCTACAAAAAAATCGACTCAATACTCTGATCGAATTACGCCAGGACTTGATAACGACCGAAAACGACCAACATGCTTGGGCTAGGCGCCTTGCGCCCATGTTGCAAGATGCGCTTAATCAAAGCGAATTTTAGGGAGACATCATATGCCACATTTAATTCTAGAGCACTCGACTGAACTGAGCACTCAAAAAGACTTGAACGCCTTGTCAAAGGCGCTGTTTGAAACGGCGCTGAGCAGCGGCGTATTTGGGACTGGCAAAGACATAAAAACGCGCACGGTCGCCTGTGAAAATGTATTTTCGGGTGCTGAACCTCAGACCTTCGCGCACCTAACGTTGCGGCTGCTCGCTGGGCGCCCATTGGAAGTGCGCAAAAAGCTTGCCGAAGATCTGCTTGCTGTGCTTGCCGAACACCTGCCAGATGTGGGCTCTTTAACGGTATTACCCATCGAGATTGACCCGCAAGTCAACGCAAGACGCGTGCTATAGAGGACTATGAATATGGACGATCAAACCCGTATTGAGCTTGAGGCAGCGGCTTTTCGCACGCTGCAGAAGCATCTGATGGAAAAGCGCACAGATGTGCAAAACATCGACATGATGAACTTGGCAGGATTTTGCCGCAACTGCCTGTCGCGTTGGTACCAAGAAGCTGCAAACGAACGCGGTATTGAAATGACAAAGACAGAGGCACGCGAGTTGTTCTATGGCATGTCCATGGAAGACTGGAAGGCCAATTACCAAACCGATGCGAGTGAAGCCGAGCAAGCGGCATTCGAAGTGGCCTTTAAGGAAAACGTCGGAGACAAGGCTTAACGCGATGGCGATCACCCAGACAGCGATCACTGCGCATGGGGAAGACATTCAGCAGATCACCTTATCCAGAGGCGGGCTGACTGCGAAGATCGTCACAGCGGGCGCAGCTGTTCAGGATCTACGCTTGCAGGGGCATTCTCACCCCTTGGTGCTGGGCTATGAAAATTTCTTAGACTATCAAGATAATAAGGCCTGTATGGGGGCCATTGCCGGGCGGTTTGCCAATCGGATTGGTGGCGGTGCAATTCAAGTTGACGGACAGACCTATCAACTGGATCGCAATTGGCTTGGTCGTCACACATTGCACGGCGGCAGCGATGGGCTGCAGTATCAAAACTGGCGTGTTACAGAAGTGTCTGAGCACCAGGTTGTGCTAACGGTCGTGCTCCGCGATGGGCATATGGGTTTTCCCGGTAACCTAGAGATCCATTGCACCTATACGCTTTTGGACAATGCCTCGCTTGATATCTTGCTGACCGCCACAACCGATCAACCGACAGTCTGCGGTCTGGCCTCCCATTGTTATTTCAATCTGGATGGCAGAGCACAGATTGACGATCACAAGGTGCAGGTCTTAACCCCTTATGCGCTTGAATATGATGCCGACCATATTCCTACGGGCCATGTTGTAGATATCATCGGTTCAGAGCGTGACTTGCAAACACCGCGCTATCTTGTCGATAGTTTACTGGACACCAATTATTGCCTGCCAGACAGCAATCAATCCGAGTTGCCGGAAGTTGCCTTTGTGACAACTTCGGGCGCAGGTCCAAACTTGACAGTTGCAACAGACCAACCAGGCCTACAGATCTATAACGCCCCAGAGTTTTGTTTGGAAAATTCCGGACTAGATGGCCGCAGCTATGGTGGCTTTGCAGGGCTCGCGATTGAACCTCAAAACTGGCCTGACGCCCCAAGCCATGCGCAATTCCCGAATGCGATTTTGCGACCCGGCGAAACTTATGAAAATCACAGTCAGTTCAAATTCACATAAAATGGCGGGAGCATGCCCCGCCATATTGATAGATTTGTGTTAGATGGCTTTTTTCAGCGATTCATCCAGATAGATTTCGCGCAGCCGCTTTGCAATTGGACCAGGCGTACCATCGCCCAGAGCGGTGCCATCAATTTCGATAACCGGCATCACGAAAGCAGATGCAGAAGTGGTAAAGGCTTCGTCTGCTTCTTTGGCTTCTTCAATTGTGAACAAGCGCTCTTCTACGACCATCTGGGATTCTTTTGCCAAGCGCAGAACCGCGGTGCGCGTGATGCCATGCAGAATGTCATTTGAAAGTGGGCGGGTTACAATCTTGCCGTTCTTTACGAAATAGGCGTTGTTGCTTGTGCCTTCGGTGACATAGCCATCTTCGACCATCCAAGCGTCATCGGCCCCGGCTGCTTTGGCCATCATTTTTCCCATAGATGGGTACAGCAACTGAACGGTTTTGATATCGCGACGACCCCAACGGATGTCGTCAATCGAAATTATTTTGGCCCCTTTTTTAGACGCCGGGCTATTGGCAAGCCCCGGTTTGTTCTGAGTGAACAGAACCAAGCTGGATTTTGTTGTTTCCGGATCAGGGAAGATAAAATCTCTGTCCCCGCTGGAACCGCGAGAGACTTGCAAATAAATGAGCCCCTCGTCGATATCGTTTTTTTCCACCAGTTGACGGTGGATTTCCAGCAATTCTTCTTTGGTACACGGAGCCTGCATGTCCAATGCATTCATCGAGCGTTCCAAACGCACCGCATGGCCTTCAAAATCTACCAGTTTGCCACCCAGCACGCTGGTCACTTCGTAAACCGCGTCGGCCATCAGAAAACCCCGGTCAAAAATCGAAATCTTTGCCTCTGTTTCCGGCAGGTATTCGCCATTCACATAAACAGTTCGGGTCATAGTCTTCTCCTCAGCCCCATAATGCCGGTTTGGGCGGGTGTACCCCGGCAGCGTCAAAAATCAAAGGTTCCTTGCGGTCTTCGGCCAACAAGAGCGGCCCGTCAAGGTCTGTTACCGCAACCCCCTGTGCCACCAGCACCGCCGGAGCCATGGCTAAAGAGCTGCCAACCATACAACCAACCATCACTTTGAACCCTTGTTCAAGGGCTGCTTGGCGCAGTTTTAAGGCCTCGGTCAGTCCCCCTGTTTTGTCCAATTTGATGTTGATCACATCGTATTTGCCTTGCAGTTTCGCCAAGCTTTTACGGTCGTGACAACTCTCATCTGCACACAAGGGTACGGGCCGTTCCATGCCAATCAAGGCGTCGTCCTCACCAGCTGGCAAAGGCTGTTCGACCAGTTCGACCCCCAGACGCATCAAATGCGGGGCCAGGTTAGCATAAACTTCGGCGGACCAACCTTCATTTGCATCAACAATGATGCGGGCATTGGGAGCCCCAGCACGCACAGCTTCCAGCCGCGCCATATCGTCTGCCGTGCCCAATTTGATTTTCAATAGCGGGCGGTCCGCGTGCTCGCTGGCTTGTCTGCGCATATTTTCAGGCGTGTCCAGCGACAGGGTATAAGCTGTGATTTCAGGCTTTGGCTCTGCCAACCCTGCGAGTTCCCAAACCGGCTTACCAGCAGATTTCGCTTCGAGATCCCAAAGCGCGCAATCCACCGCATTGCGTGCCGCACCCGCTGGCAAAAGATCTTGCAGACTTTCGCGGTTAAACACCTTTGGCAAAGATTCGATTTCTTTGGTCACGCTTTCCAAAGTTTCATTATAGCGGGCATAGGGTACACATTCTCCGCGCCCCAAAATGCCATCTTTCTCTATCTCAACTGTCAACACCTTCGCTTCGGTGCGCGACCCACGCGAGATAGTAAAAACCTGCGCCAACCGAAATGTGTCCGGCGTCACGGTGACTTTCATATTCAGTCCTTTCGACGGAAAAAGGCGCTTTTTGAAAAGCGCCTTCCTACCCAATCAGATTGCGTCTAACGCGTCTACAAGTCGGCCAGCGCCGTGTCGATAGGGGTCAACTGCGGGCAGACCCATTTGAGCTTCGACCTCTGCCAGATAAGACCGCGCGTCATCTTCGCTGAGGTGCTGGGTGTTAACCGAAACCCCGACCACTTTCACATCTGGGTTAGACACTTTGGCAAGGGTAAGCGCGGTATCGCGCAACGCTTCCAAACTTGGCAAGGAAAACCCGGGCAGCCCACGCATGTGTTCACGGGTCGGTTCGTGGCACAGGATCAAAGCGTCGGGTTGCCCGCCATGTACTAGCGCCATCGTGACACCAGAGTAGGACACATGAAACAGCGATCCCTGCCCTTCGATCATATCCCAGTGATCCGGGTCATTATCTGGGGTTAGATATTCGACAGCCCCGGCCATGAAATCAGCAATGGCCGCATCCAAAGGCACACCTTGGCCCGTAATTAAAATACCGGTTTGACCAGTGGCACGGAAAGTCGATTTCATGCCTCGCTCTTGCATTACCGTGTCCATGGCCAGCGCGGTATACATTTTACCGACAGAGCAATCGGTGCCAACTGCCAAGCAGCGTTTGCCGCTGCGTTTCACACCGGTTGCAATTGGGTAAGCAACGGTTGGGACGCGCACATCGTGCAGTGTTTGACCATGCATTTGCGCCGCCGCCACCAGCTCGCCTTCGTCGCGCAACAAGTTATGCAAACCCGAGGCAATATCGTAACCAAGCTCAAGCGCCCGCACGAGTACCTTTTTCCATGCTGCCGAAATGTAGCCACCGCGATTGGCAACGCCGATCACCAGTGTCTTGGCCCCGGCTTCTAGCCCTTGCTCTAAGGTCATTTCAGCCAAACCAAGATCAGCACCACAGCCTTCCAGACTGATTTGCCCAATCGCGTTGTCGGGCCGCCAGTCACGGATACCTATGGCCACCTTTGCAGCCAACATGTCAGGCGCATCGCCCAAGAACAGCAGATATGGAGTTTCGATCATGACATTTGTCCCGCTTGAGTTCACTTTTTGGCAGAATTCCTCAATTTGAGCGGAGGAATCGCCCTAATTCATGCGGGTAACACCCAAATTTTCGAAGTTTTCATCGTAATTATGTAAAAAATTGCAAGATACATTCGACATCTCTGCATTCCTACGTCGAATCTTTCAAGCAGAGACGCCGCGACGCAGCGTAGTAATTGCCGCAGTTGCAAAATTGGCTTGCAGCGCTTTGCGCAATTTAATAACAAACAGTCAATCAATTTCGAAACTTCCTTACCTGGAGGAATCCTATGAGTTTCCGCATTCAACCCGCAGCCCCGGCTCGTCCAAACCGTTGCCAGCTGTTTGGGCCTGGTTCGCGCCCGGCAATCTTTGAAAAAATGGCGATGTCAGCGGCCGATGTTATCAATCTGGATCTTGAGGATTCTGTTGCGCCGTCTGACAAAGACAGCGCCCGCGCCAACATAATCGAAGCCCTAAACACCTTGGATTGGGGCGACAAATATATGTCGGTGCGCATCAATGGTCTCGACACCCCTTACTGGTATCGCGACGTTGTGGACCTGTTAGAACAGACCGGCGACCGCATTGACCAAATCATGATTCCAAAGGTTGGATGCGCCGAAGATGTCTATGCTGTGGATGCCTTGGTGACTGCCATTGAGACCGCGAAAGGTCGGACAAAACCGATCTCGTTTGAAGTGATCATCGAATCTGCGGCGGGCATTGCCCATGCCGAAGAAATCGCAGCCTCTTCGCCACGCATGCAAGCGATGAGCCTGGGTGCCGCGGATTTCGCAGCCTCGATGGGGATGCAAACCACCGGCATCGGCGGCACGCAGGAAAACTATTACATGCAACGTGGTGACGACAAACATTGGTCAGACCCATGGCATTGGGCACAGGCCAAAATCGTCGCCGCTTGTCGCACCCATGGCGTGCTGCCTGTTGATGGACCCTTTGGCGATTTCTCTGACGATGAAGGCTATATCGCCCAAGCGAAACGCTCTGCTACGCTGGGCATGGTTGGCAAATGGGCCATCCATCCAAAGCAAATCGCCCTTGCCAATGATGTGTTTACCCCTTCTGAAGCCGCCGTTGCCGAAGCGCGTGAAATTCTTGCGGCCATGGCAGAGGCAAAGGCCAAAGGTGAAGGTGCAACAGTCTTCAAAGGCCGTTTGGTCGACATTGCATCCATCAAGCAGGCTGAGGTCATCGTGGCCCAAGCTGAATTGATCGCGAGCAAATAACGCTGGCCCCTTTTTATGGGCTAGATGGCAATCCGACCGATCTTACTCTCTTGGTCGGGTTGCCATGATAAACATTGCATATATTAGGCGCGCGCATCTTTGGGTGAATCCATCACCACATATGATGTGATGGCGTTTACCTGCGGCAAGACCCCAAGAACATCGGTGTGAAAGGTTTTGTAGGCCGTGAGGCTTTCTGCCTCTACCCGCAATAAGTACTCTACTGCGCCGGTGATATTATGGCATTCGACAACTTCCGGGGAGCGAGAAATGGCCCGCTCAAACGATTGCTGTGCGGCCTTGGTGTGCTGATTTAAACCAACTGTGACATAGGCGACAAAGCCAATGCCCGTGTTGGCTTTGTCAAGAACAGCGCGATAGCCTTTGATTGTGCCGCGGCGTTCCAGTTCTTGCACGCGCCGCAAGCATGCAGAGGGGGACAGCCCCACTTTGTCAGCCAAATCCAAATTGCTAATGCGGCCATCGGCCAACAGTTCCTGCAATATTCGTTGATTTATTTGGTCATTTACCGCCATTAATTGCAAAAAATAGTTCCAACCGGTCAAGTATGCAACCAAATACGCCCCATTCGCTGCTAAATTGCACCTATGACTTATGAAACGCTTACAGCCCTGGCGCTTTTTGCCTTTGTGGCATCCATCACCCCCGGGCCGAACAACATGATGCTGTTAAGCTCTGGTGCCAATTTTGGCTTTGCTCGCACAATTCCCCATATGCTGGGGATTGCGCTTGGTTTCACATTTATGGTGATCCTCGTTGGCCTTGGGCTTGTGCAACTATTTGATAGGCTACCTATCACCTATACAGCTTTGAAACTTGTAAGCGTTGCCTACCTACTTTGGCTGGCATGGAAAATCGCTCATTCCGGTCAGCCAGAATCTGCACATAGATCTGCAAATCCCCTGACGTTCCTGCAGGCCGCTTTGTTTCAATGGGTCAATCCCAAGGCTTGGACTATGGCGTTGGGGGCCATCACGCTTTATGTTCCTGATCGCAATCTTACCTCTGTTTTGATGGTCGGCCTGATGTTCGGGATTATAAATCTTCCATCCATCAGCATTTGGACTGTATTGGGCCAACAATTGCAGCGTTTTTTAAGCAGCCCAAAACGAATGCAGTTGTTCAATTGGACCATGGCCCTTTTGTTGGTGGCCTCGCTCTGGCCAAGCCTTATGAATTAAGCTGCGGCATGCGCTTCTAGCATCGCATAGAGTTGCATTTTCTGTTTCGCACGGTCATATACCAAGGCGCAGACTGTGCGGAGTGAGACATGACCAATTACCTCGATTTTGAAAAACCATTGGCCGAGATTGAAGGCAAAGCCGAAGAACTTAGAGCGATGGCGCGGCAAAACGAGGAAATGGATGTGACCGACGAGGCCACAGCCCTGGACCGCAAAGCTGGCGAATTGTTGGACGAGCTTTATCGGAACCTGACACCATGGCGGAAGTGCCAGGTTGCAAGGCATCCTGAACGCCCACATTGCGCCGATTATATCGACGCCCTGTTCACCGATTATACGCCATTGGCGGGGGACAGAAACTTCGCGGATGATTTGGCAGTTATGGGTGGTCTGGCGCGATTTAACGATCAGCCGGTTATGGTGATTGGCCAGGAAAAGGGCAGCGACACCAAAGCTCGGATCGAACGTAATTTTGGCATGGCCCGTCCGGAAGGCTACCGCAAAGCCATTCGCCTGATGGAATTGGCGGATAAGTTTAATTTGCCGATCATCACCCTTGTTGATACCCCCGGTGCTTATCCCGGCAAGGGGGCCGAAGAGCGCGGCCAATCCGAGGCCATTGCCCGCAGTACAGAAAAATGTCTTCAAGTCGGCGTTCCACTGATTTCTGTCATCATTGGCGAAGGTGGCTCTGGCGGGGCCGTTGCATTTGCCACCGCTAACAAGTTGGCAATGCTCGAACATTCCGTCTATTCGGTCATCACTCCCGAAGGCTGCGCCTCTATTCTTTGGAAAAACGCTGACAAAATGCGCGAAGCCGCCGAGGCCTTGCGCCTGACCGCTCAGGACCTATTGCAATTGGGTGTTGTGGATCGCAGCGTGACCGAACCACTGGGTGGCGCGCATCGTGACCGTGGTGCCGCAATTGCGTCAGTTGGAAAAGCGATCGCGGATATGTTGGCCGAGATGGAAGGCATGGATCGCGCGACGCTGACCAAAGCGCGGCGCGACAAATTCCTAGCTCTGGGCAGCAAAGGCCTTGCTGCGTAAGCTCATAGGCTTACGCGGTCAGGTGATGTAAGCCCTGTGTCACATCCGTGCGCACAGCTAGCCTAAGGCCGGGTTCATCCCCGGCCTTCAATGCAGCAAGAATCAATCGATGATACTGTGGTGGGTCTGCTCGGCGTGTTTGGCTGTACAGCGCCCCCATAGTTGGGCCAAGCTGCAGCCAAACCGTTTCGGCCATTGCCAGCATCGCCGGAGCTTGCGCCCGCAAATACAGCGTTCTGTGAAAATCTAGATTGGCGCGAATATATCGCTGTGCGTCCCGTTGCATGCCCGCATCAATCACCTCATTGTTGATCACCTGAAGCCTGTCTATCAAGGCGATATATGCTCGTGGCAAAGCGCGCGTTGAAAGCTCTACCTCGATCAGCGCCCGCAATGCTGCCAACTCTTCGATACGATCATTGGTCAATTCTGGCGTGGACACGCGCCCAGAAGCTGACAAAGTCAATGCGCCCTCGGCCACAAGCCGCCGCACGGCTTCACGTGCTGGGGTCATCGAAACGCTATATTCTGCGCCAATACCGCGTATAGTCAAGGATTGGCCCGGAGGAATTTCCCCGTGCATAATACGGCTGCGCAAACCGCGGTAAACGCGTTCATGTGCAGATGTCGATAGGTCAGGCTGTTTATGGGCTGCGTGCATAGGTTTATTTGTGATCACAAAATCAAACTAGGTCAATGGTATTATCACGTTGCCTGAAACCTAAATTGATGAAGTTTTTCCCCATGGGTCCGTAGCCATTTACGTTCTGCCTGGTGGGGTCCATAAAGCTGCTCGACCACTGCCCAAAAGGCAGGCGAATGGTTCATTTGTGCCAGATGCGCAACTTCATGCGCCGCCACATAGTTCAAGACCTCTGTAGGGGCGAGAATTAAGCGCCAGGAAAACATCAGCGCTCCTTCCGAAGAGCACGATCCCCAGCGAGAACGCGTATCGCGTAGGGTGAAGCGGGTGTAAGGCTTTCCAAGAGCCGTGGCATACAGATCCGCAGCGGCGATCAAACGTGTTCGCGCTTGCTGCTTTAAAAATCCAAGCACCTTGCTTGAAGCCACAGCCGGGTCTCCAGGGACCAACAGCGTTTCATCCTGCATATGTACCTTGCGTTTTTTAGGCGCTGTGGATGACGCAATCGTCAGCAGCGTTCCTTGATAAGGAATTTCTGCCCCAATGGTCACAAAGACAGGCTGAGGCCGATCCGCAAGCTGCCGCCGCAACCACACGACTTTGGACTGTGCAAATTCCAATGCATCAGCGACGCTGACTCGCTTTGGAACAGTCAGAGTGACACACCCATCCAATCGCGACACTCGCAAGCTAATCCGTTTGGCGCGCTCTGATCGCCGCAGCGATACAGAAATTTCGGGATCTGAAGGCAAAAAATGTTGTGCCATAAGCGCTCTCTTCCTGCAGATCGTTCGATACCCTTTGACTTGCCTGATGACATATGGCAGTTGGCCCAGACTGTCGACAAGACTCATGTGATTTAGAGGGGATTCCCATGCCCAAAGAAGAATGGGGCGTTAAGCGCCTGTGCCCGACAACGGGCAAGAGATTTTACGATCTGAACAAAAACCCTATCGTCAGCCCTTACACGGGCGATGTGGTTGAAATGGAAACGGGCAAAAGCCGGATGATTTCTGCAGACCGCGAAGATGCGGCGACCTTGAAAGCCAAGGCTGCAGACGGCGATGACGCGGACGTATTGGATTCGGATGACACCGTTGATCTGGAACTCGAAGACGATGTTCTGGACGAAGAAGAAGACGAAAATGTCTCGCTAGAAGAAATCGCGGATATGCCAAGCGAAAGCGATGATGATTAATCGATTTGGGTGGGGTTTTTTGACTTGATCCCATCCAACGAAGCGCCTAATTAAGCGCACGCAGACCAAATGGTCCGCAGGTTTGGGGCCTTAGCTCAGCTGGGAGAGCGCTACAATGGCATTGTAGAGGTCAGGGGTTCGATCCCCCTAGGCTCCACCAATTTTTCCTTTCCTGAATATCATCAGTAAGTTACTGAAAAAGGATGAAATTCTTTGGATGTTACGCTGAGGTGTTACAGCTAGTGACCCAAAGGACATGCCATATCAGACCCGACTCATGCGCCGTGGAGCTGTTTATTACCACCGTGCAGTCGTTCCCAAAGACATCAAAGACACATATGGGAAAACCGAAGAGGTAACCTATTTAAGGACTAAGGATCGAGCCGAAGCGATTCGCCGGGCTAGGGTCCTAGATGTAGAGATTGATGAGAAGTTTGACGCTCATAGGCGCAAACTTCAACCGACGACCCCTGACGGGTCTTGGACCAGAAGCGAACATGAAGGATCGGCAAATAATGGTGCGAAGCTGACCTATGCGAATGGTGGACTGGCGGCAGTCTTATTTCATCAAGTAACGGTAAAAATCATCTATTCTGCATAGTTTATCCCAATCAGGCGAACGATCAAAAAAACACATATTTTTGTTAAAGAAACTCCGTCCGCTAACATTATTCCCACTTACACAATATGCCGTCATGGGTTCATACCATTACGGCATCACTTTGTGAGACATCTCTACAAGTTCAATAATTGAGCCTATTTCCAGCTTTTCTAGGATGCGTGCACGGTGATGATCGACGGTCCTCGGTGAAATATTAAGTGCGCGCCCGATCTCCTTGCTGGAGGTGTTGGAAGGGTGTTCCACCATGAACACTGCCACTTCTTTTTCTCGAGTGGTCAGACGTTTAAATCGCGCCCTGGCATCGCTTTGCTCAGAGGCCATCTGGCGCATCTGAATGTCGCGTTCGAAGGCCGTTTGAATGCAGGTGACCAGATCTTTTTGGCGAAAAGGCTTTTCCAAGAAATCAACAGCACCGGCCTTCATGGCTTGTACGGATTCAGGTACTCCACCGTGGCCAGAGATAAACACAATCGGCAAAGAAATCTGCGCTTCCTTTAACAAGGATTGTAGCTCAAGCCCATTGATCTCTGGCATCCCGTAATCAAGAACCAGGCAGCCAAATTGCTCGGGGTCATATTGGTCCAGAAAGCTCTTTGAAGAGTCAAATGATTCAACCGAAAAGCCGCGTTTTCGCAGAGCACGCGAAAGCGTTGCGCGCACCTCAGCTTCGTCATCGACAAGAAACACTATTGAGTTCGTCACACTTGGACCCCACGTCCGAAATCATCTTGATCCATTATTGCGCTTCCAGTGGGATGGTAAAACAGAAAATAGTGCGGTCCACAGCCTCTTTGTCGTGCCACAACCGACCACCGTTGTTTTCAACAATGCTTCGACTGATTGATAGCCCGAGGCCCATCCCACCTTCTTTACCAGTTTGAAACTGTTTGAACAGTGTCACACCTTCGTGGACACCCGGTCCAGTGTCCTGCACTTTGACGAAGAATACATTGCCTACGGTTTCTGCATGCACGGCCACCTCACGGATTGCGCTATCTGCAGTTGCGATGGATTCAATGGCATTCCGGATAAGGTTGATTAGAACTTGCGCAATCTGGGTGCGATTGCCTTTCACCATCGGCTGTTTTGCTGGTTCATAGATCAGAGTGACGTGATGGTCTTCCGCCTCATGGCGCATCAGGCGTTTGGCCTGATCCAGCAATTCATTGAAGTTGAAAACCGCCATGCGCCCGCGATCTTTACGAACAAAACCGCGCAGCGCGCGTACTACATTGCCACCCTGATGAGCCTGCTCGTCCAGCTCTTTTAAGATAGACATCAGATCTTGGCTCGCCGCACCGCTTTCCTTGGCCGTCGAAATCGCGGCGTCCACGTTTTGGGTGATCGCGGTCAGAGGTTGGCTTAGTTCATGCGCCAATCCGCTGGCCATTTGCCCCATGACATTGACGCGCGAGAAATGTGCTAGGTCGCGGCTTAGCTCCTGAACCTTTGCTTCAGAATCTCGCCGCTGTGCGATTTCGTGGATCAGCGTTTTGTTTGCCTTGCTCAATTCTCGATAGGTTTTTGGGAGTGGCGCTTTGGCCGAGACTTCACCCTGTGACACAAGCGCCGTCCGCACCGCAAAGGCCCGCACGGGGCGCAGAATCAATTCGGCTATTGTCAGGCCCGCGAGGGCCGTCAGAATTGAGATTCCTGCCGCAATCCAGATATTGCGAGCACGGTTCTTTTTGATCTCGCCGATAAAGTCATCTTCCGGGGCGTAGACAGCGACCGTCCAAGGTAAGTCCACGCCCTCTAATGGTTCAAACAAACCAAGATAGTCGTTTCGGCGGAACGAGAAATTTGACGGCAGGCCGAAATTTGTGACCGCACCATCTTCCAATTTCGCAAAAGCTGCGCGCGACACCGGGTCGTCGATTTCGTTGATATTGGTAAAGCTCAGCGTGCCATCGTCATTCAGCACTTTGATCTGATGGCGGTCAGGGTGTGCTAGCACGCTGCCGTCTTCATGCAGGATTACGGCAGTACCGTTTTCGCTGATCTGTAGATCGCTTAGAAAATCAGAGATATCAGAAATCTCGATATCCACGCCGACAACCCCTTGCAGGCCATCGTCTTCAAAAACAACAGGGGTAGCTGTGGTGATGCCGGGCTGTTGAGACGTGAAGAAGATATAGGGATTGGTCCAGATACGCGTGTCGAGAGCACTTGCTTTGATGTACCAGGGGCGTGTGCGGGCGTCATAAGGATCATACGGGTCATTGTCCCGGGCGACGATTTCATAGCCTTCGGTGCGCCATATGAAGTCGGTTTTGCGAACCCCATCCTCGATCGTGATGAATTTCGTGCGATAAGGTCCTGGGCCATCGCTTTTCATCACGTAGACGAAATTGCCCTGTTCATCGCCATAGTTGATGCCCGCAACTTTGGATTCTGTTTGGAGTAGTTCGAAGAAATACCGCTCCATGGTGTCGCGATCCATGGTGCTCACCAGCCCTGAGTTCAGAACGCGCTGGGCTTGCTCTGCCATTTCCGCCGCTGGTTCCAAGAACCGCTTTGTGTGACCAACGGCATTTCCGCCTGCGCGTTCCATCAGCCCGCGCGCATGATCAAGGATTGCACGTTCAGACGACAGGTATGATGTGGTGACCACAAATAGGATGGCGATGAATTGCAAACCTGCAAGGGAAATCGCTAGGACGAATCCCAGCGAAAACCTTATGCCATCTTGCCTAAACCAATATGCCAAGTGCTCTGATCACATCCCTAAGTCTGCGGTAACTTTTCTGACCGCCGTCGAAAGCTTGCTCACTACCTCTTCAAAGTGGTGCGTTTCAGAAATGAATGGCGGTGCAAGCAATACGTGGTCCCCGTGCTTGCCATCGATGGTACCGCCCATCGGATAGCAAATCAAACCTGCGTCAAAGGCCGCGGCTTTGAGGCGCGCGTTGAACCTGTGACTAGGGTCTATCACAGCTTTGCTGTCGCGGTCGGCAACAAACTCCATACCGACAAAAAGCCCGCGCCCTCGTATATCACCGACATTGGGATGTTGGCCGAATTCCTGACGCAACAAGTCGTGCAATTGCTGCCCTTTGGAGGTGACCTGATCAACCACGCCGCCTTGGGTCAGTTTTTGCACCACTGCAAGGCCGGCGGCGCAGGCCGTAGGATGGCCGATATAGGTGTGACCATGTTGAAAAAACCCGCTGCCGTTTTTGATGGCGTCAAATATCTGCGCCGAACACAGCATTGCGCCGATGGGCTGGTATCCAGCAGCCAAACCTTTGGCGACGGTACAGATATCGGGGCTTATGCCTTCCTGTTCCGCCGCAAAAAGGGTGCCGGTACGGCCCATGCCGCACATGACTTCATCCAAAATCAAAAGCACGCCATAAGTGTCGCAGATTTCGCGGATGCGTTTAAAATAACCGTCCACCGAAGGCACAGCACCCATGGTGGCACCGACAACTGGTTCGGCGACAAAGGCCATAACCTGATCCGCCCCGAGGCGTAGTATTTCTTCTTCCAGCTCATTGGCGACCCTTTGGCCAAACTCAAAACGGGTCTCTTCTTCGCGCCGATCTCGATACGCATAACAGGGGCCGATATGACTCACATCGATCAGCAATGGGGCGAACTGCGCGCGCCGCCACTCGTTGCCGCCGACTGCCAAGGCCCCAAGCGTATTGCCGTGATAACTTTGGCGTCGGGCGATAATTTTAGAGCGCTGAGGTTGACCAATCTCGACATAGTATTGCCGTGCAAGCTTTAGTGCGGCTTCCACAGCTTCTGAACCTCCGGACACGAAATAGACGTGCTTTAGTCCTTCCGGTGCATGGGAGACCAAGAGGTCAGCGAGGTCCTCGGCAGGTTGGGAACCGAGGAACCCGGTATGGGCAAATGCCATAGAACCAAGCTGTTCCTTGATGGCATCGATAATATCCTGATCACCGTGCCCGAGGCAGGAAACAGCGGCACCGCCGGACCCGTCGAAATAGGTCTTCCCCTCAGCATCATAGAGGTAAACGCCGTCGCCTTTCGTGCCGATTGGCGGTAACTTGTTGGAATTTCTAGGGAAAACGTGGCTCATCTGTCCGATTCCATGTTTTTTCTGGCATATGCAATCATTTTGGATAGGCAAATTCTATAGGTAGTGACGCGCATAGACATGAATGCCGGTCTCGACGACCATATTAACGTGTGCTGTAGCGAAACTCCTGCATTTGAACATCAAATGCCGTGTAATTGCTGTTTGAGTAATTGGTACAAATGAGTGGGGGCAGCACGCAACGTACAACTGGGAGAGACATAAATGTCATATAAAAAATTCAATACAGCGGCCGCTGCTGCCCTCGCGCTTGCTGTTTCCGCCCCTGCGGCATTTGCCGAAGAATTTATCACCATCGGTACTGGCGGTGTGACAGGGGTATATTACCCAACAGGTGGCGCGATCTGCCGTCTGGTGAACAAAGGCCGTAAAGAACACGGCATCCGCTGCTCTGTGGAATCCACAGGTGGTTCTGTTTATAACATCAACACCATCCGCGAAGCGGAATTGGAGTTTGGTGTTGCACAGTCTGACTGGCAGTATCACGCGTACAATGGCACATCCAAATTCGAAGATGCGGGCGCTTTTGAAGGTCTGCGCGCTGTCTTCTCTGTACACCCAGAGCCATTCACGGTTGTGGCACGCGCAGATGCAGGCATTTCTTCGTTTGCAGACCTGAAAGGCAAACGCGTTAACATCGGTAACCCAGGTTCCGGTCAGCGCGGCACAATGGAAGTTCTGCTGGGCGCGCTTGGCTGGACAACCGGCGATTTCGCTCTCGCAACCGAGCTCAAAGCCGCAGAACAGTCTGCTGCACTGTGTGACAACCAGATCGACGCGATGGTTTACACTGTTGGTCATCCATCTGGCTCCATCCAAGAAGCAACCACTGCTTGTGAATCTGTTCTGGTGAACGTGTCTGGTGACACAGTTGACGGCCTGATTTCCGACAACTCCTTCTATCGTTCTGCAACCATCCCTGGTGGCATGTATCGCGGTAACGACGGCGACACCTCCACATTCGGCGTTGGCGCAACCTTTGTGACCTCTGACGCGGTTTCCGAGGACGCGGTTTACACCGTGGTCTCCGCAGTCTTCGAAAACTTCGATGACTTCAAAAAACTGCACCCAGCATTTGCGAACCTGAAGCCAGAAGAAATGGCTACCGCGGGTCTGTCTGCTCCGCTGCACCCAGGTGCCGCGAAGTACTATCGCGAGCAAGGCTGGATTGAATAATCCAGAGTGGTCAAAACAATAGGAGGGCGCCAATGGCGCCCTCTTTACCAATAAACCAAAAGAATTTGGGATTTTCAGGGGGAATTTAAATGACGGATCAAAAGACAGAAGGCCGCGCCCTTAGCGAAGAGGAGCTGCAGGATCTAGTTTCGTCTTCCGACGCCGGAGCCCGCAATCCGGTTGGCCATGTAGGCACTTTCATTGCGATCATCGCAATTGTCTGGTCAGTGTTTCAGGTCGTTTTGGCATCGCCTTTAGCGAACTACGTTCTCCCCGGATCAATCATCAACAACTCACGCCAGATCCATCTGGCTTTTGCGATTTTTCTGGCCTTCATGGCCTATCCAGCACTGAAATCGAGCCCCCGAAATTATATCCCAATCCAAGATTGGATCATGGCCGGAGTAGGCGCTTACATTGCCTTGTACGGATATTTCTTCTACCAAAAGATCGTCAATTCTGGTGGTTTGGCCGATAATACAGACAAATGGTTTGCCTTGGTCGGTCTGATTCTGCTGTTCGAAGCGGCACGCCGCGCGCTGGGCCCTGCGATGGCCATCATCGCGACGATCTTCCTCCTTTATGTTTTCTTTGGATCATCCACCGTTGTTCCTGACGTGATCCGGTGGGGCGGTGCATCTCTTAAGAAAGCCATGAGCCACATGTGGATCACCTCTGAAGGGGTCTTCGGAATCGCGCTTGGAGTTTCGACAAAGTTCGTCTTTCTGTTTGTTTTGTTCGGGGCACTTCTCGATAAAGCAGGGGCTGGCAACTACTTCATCAAAATGGCCTTTGGTGCCCTGGGACACCTCAAAGGCGGCCCGGCGAAAGCAGCAGTTGTGGGTTCTGCCGCAACTGGTCTGATCTCGGGATCATCCATCGCAAACGTGGTGACCACGGGTACATTTACCATCCCATTGATGAAACGCGTTGGCTTTACGTCTGAGCAAGGCGGCGCTGTTGAGGTCGCCTCATCGGTGAATGGGCAAATCATGCCGCCCGTGATGGGCGCTGCAGCCTTCCTGATGGTGGAATACGTCGGAATTTCATACGTCGAAGTGATCACCCACGCCTTCCTGCCTGCCTCGATTTCCTACATCGCGCTGGTGTACATCGTGCATCTGGAAGCCGTGAAACGGAACATGCCTGTTCTGGGCGATCGCGTTGTCTCAATGGGCAAAACCATTGGCGGCATGGCGGCCTTCTTTGTCGGCTTCGCTGCACTTTGCTATGGCGTCCAATACCCGGTCAAAGCAATCACATCTGTCCTGCCTGCTTCAGGCTTGATCCTCTCGGCACTGGTGTTCCTGATCTACGTTGCTCTGCTTTATTTTGCTGCTCAGGTGCCGGACCTTGAGCCAGATGATCCCCATGCCAAAGAAGTTCAGCTTCCAGTTGTCGGTGAAATCTACAAATCTGGACTTTATTACCTGCTGCCAATCATAGTGTTGGTCTACTTCCTGATGATCGAACAGAAATCCCCTGGCCTGTCGGCCTTTTGGGCGACCTCTTTGCTATTTGTTATCCTACTTACGCAGCGCCCTCTGAAAGCGATCTTTCGCGGTGAAAGCGACACGGTAGAGCGGTTCAAAGACGGCATTGTCGACTTGCTTCAAGGTTTGATTGATGGCGCACGTAATATGATCGGTATCGGTCTTGCGACAGCAACGGCGGGTGTCATCGTTGGTACGGTCACACTTACGGGTGTGGGTCAGGTCATGGCCGATCTTGTTGAGTTCCTCTCTGGCGGCAACTTGATCCTGATGCTGGTCATGGTGGGTTTGCTTTCCCTCGTGCTCGGGATGGGTCTGCCGACCACAGCAAACTACATCGTTGTATCGTCCTTGATGGCGGGGGTTGTCGTCGAACTTGGCGCACAATCGGGCCTGATCGTTCCATTGATCGCTGTGCACCTCTTTGTATTCTATTTCGGAATTATGGCAGACGTGACGCCTCCTGTGGGCCTTGCGAGCTTTGCTGCCGCAGCCGTGTCAGGCGGCGATGCCATCCGAACTGGTTTCATCGCCTTCTTCTACAGCCTGCGTACGGTCGCGCTGCCGTTTGTCTTCATCTTCAACACCGACCTTTTGTTGATTGATGTGACGTTGATGCAGGGCATATTGGTCTTTGTCATATCGAGTATTGCCATACTTGTCTTCACCGCGGGCACCATGGGGTATTTCATCACCAAGAGCCGCATCTATGAGAGCGCCGCTCTGATCCTGGTCGCATTCTCTCTCTTCCGTCCGGATTTCTTCCTGGACCGTATCCAGCCTCCGTTCCAAGATATTCAGCCCACAGCATTGGTCGATGCGGTCGACTCCGCAGCTGCGGGGTCCGAACTCAGGATCGTTGTGAATGGGCCTGACTTTGACACTGGTGAGCTGAAAGACACCACACTTGTGCTTGCAATCGATGAAACGCCTGTGGGCGCACGCATGGATGCTCTGGGTCTTCTCACAATGGAAGAAGATGGCAAGTTGCTGGTTGAAGAACCGCTGTTTGGCACCCCATTTGCAAACACCCTGCAGGGGTATGATTTCTACGCAGATGAGTCTGTCACGGTGAAAGAAGTCAAAGCGCCGTCTGACCAGATGCCAAAAGAGCTGCTGTTCATTCCGGGCCTCATCCTACTGGCCCTGATATTCGTCTTGCAGAAAGCGCGCGCATCAAAACAAGGAGTTCCAGCATGAGCCGTTCCGTCTTATGTGCCATCGACATTTCCAACCAAGGAAAAGATGACGCAGTTTTGAAAGAAGCTAAGCGCCTCGCTGATCTTGATAACGCCCAGCTTGATGTGGTCACTGTCATCCCCGATTTCGGTAAAAGTCTGGTGGCTGGGTTCTTTGACGAAAGCCACCATGACAAGGCAATTGCCGAGGCGAAATCTGCGCTAAAAGGTCAGATCATTACGAGCCTTGGCGCTGAAGCTGATGCACAGGTCCGCCACGTTGTGTCCACAGGCACGGCTTATGAGGAAATTCTGCGGGTGGCGGAAGAAACCAACGCCGGTTTGATCGTGATCGGTGCCCATAAGCCTGACTTTGCGGATTACCTGCTCGGCCCAAATGCAGCGCGTGTTGTCAGACACTCCAGCTGCTCGGTTCACGTGGTGCGATAAGCAGGCGAAGTGGAACCATGAAACAGGAGTTTACGCCCATCAGCGACCAGGACTGGCCGCTTGAAATCGCTGAAATGCTCACGGGTTTTGCCGGTGGCCTGAATGTCTATCGCACCATGGCGCATCATCCTGCTCTGCTAAAAGCTTGGTCTGACCTGCGCGAACACGTCGTCAATCAGACCTCGCTTGGCGCTGAACGAAGCGAGGTTGTGATCCTACGCACGGGAAAACGTCTTGGCTCGTCTTATGAATGGCACCAACATATCGTCCGAGCCCGTAAAACAGGATTGGACGACCCTCGAATTGCGCGGATTGCTGGTCCCTTGGGTACAATCGAAGGAGAGGACCTGGTGCTGACAACAGCAGTTGATGAGCTATTTTCCCATAGTTACTTGACCGACTCGACGGTTGCAGAATTGAGACAATTAGTTGGTAAGCAAGGCATATTGGACTTAATCGCAACGGTGGGGTTTTATACGACGCTTGGATTCATCCTGAACACATTTGCGACGCCATTGGATGAAAGCATATTGCACGAATTGAAAGAGAACCCTTTCGATGGCCCAGACTGTGTTTAAGCCTTCGCAGAATATTTGGTTTGCTGCCTAAGTTGATTTTTGGAGTTTTCCTTACATAATTCGGACGCACAACTGCTTAAGCACGTAGATTTATTTGCAAACAACCGCCAATCTAACCGATGCGGCGAATGGAAGTTTTCAGGATCGTGGCGTAGTATTCTCCTGGCCAATCTATTTGGTGGCGTTGGGCTTAGTTGACGTTGTTGAGCGCATTTGCGATGAACGTCAGCATAGAACCGTCCACTTTGTTCAGGAACAGATTGTTCTGGAGTGTTGGATTCTATTGTTGGCAGTTGAGAGGGAATGTTCCCAAACTGCCCCTGCGGATGTAGAAACGACAAAACCGCCCTTTGGGCGGTTGGTGTAGTGCGTTGTTATGTATGTGCTATTGTTGGTTGCGGGAGGGCGAACTAAACTTAACTTGCAAAGGCAAGAAAAGTTGGTCGAAAACAAGCATAACCAACTGAAATACCTTACCTTTGCCCCAGATATTTCGGCATGGCGTTACGCCACAAACTGATGACTATCTCACCTAAATCAGTCTAAGCGTCGTTTTCGCCGCCTTGCCGGTTCCCTTGGAGAACCGACATGGCAACATCAAAATACCCGCCGCCATTCTCGCTGCGGCTGACATTCGAAGAACGGGCTCAGTTGGACAGAGCCGCTACCGGCATGTCGCTAGGCGCATACATTCGTCAACAAATCTTAGGCGAAAATGCTGCACCACGCAAAACGCGCGGCAAGTTTCCGGTAAAGGATCACGAGGCCCTCGCTCGAGTGCTTGGCCAGCTGGGGACGTCCCACCTGTCGAACAACCTCAACCAGCTTGCGAAAGCCGCGAACACCGGGAGCCTTCCAGTTACACCGGACGTGGAAAATGAACTCAAAGCTGCATGTTCCGAGATACGATCAATGCGAGAGGAATTGCTGCGCGCCTTGGGAGCCTGCTTGTGATCCTCAAAGGCTCCCAACGCGGCAATGCTGCGCAGCTTGCCCGGCATCTGCTGAATGACCGGGACAATGAGCATATCGAATTACATGAAATTCGCGGTTTCATGTCAGATGATTTGACTGGCTCGCTGCAAGAAGCCGAGATGGTTGCCAAAGGCACCCGATGCACAAAGTTCCTGTTTTCCCTCTGCATGAGTCCTCCCGAGTTAGAAATTGTCCCCATCGAGATTTTTGAGGCATCAGTCGAAATGATCGAACAGAAACTGGGATTGACGGGTCAACCCCGCGCCATTGTCTTCCATGAAAAAGAGGGGCGACGGCACGCGCATGTTGTCTGGTCGCGCATCGACGGTGACACCATGACGGCAAAACCCCTTCCCTATTTCAAGAACCGGTTGATGGACGTCTCCCGCGAGCTCTATCTTGAAAACAACTGGGACATGCCGAACGGGATGATTGATCGCGAATTGCGAAACCCGCTCAACATGACGCGTGCAGAATGGGAGCAAGCCAAACGCACCAAGCAGAACCCACGCTTGATAAAAGCTGCGTTCAGGGCGTGTTGGGAGACGTCAGATTCAGCTATGGCTCTGAAAAACGCCTTGGAGGAGCGCGGGTATTTTCTTGCACGCGGCGACCGGCGTGGCTTTGTCGCCGTGGACATTCGAGGCGAAGTGTTTTCGCTCAGTCGCGCGATGGGTGTCAAAACAAGGGAATTGAAGGAACGTCTGGGCAACTCTCAGGACTTGCCAAACGTCGCCACCAGCAAATCCAAGATCGCCAACCGCATGACTGAGCAATTAATAAAATATCTGGACGAGGTTGAAACCAGCTACAAAACCCTGCCTCCATCTTTAGAATTGAGGCGTCAACAGACCGCCGAACGTCACCGAGCACAACGTCGGGACCTGGAGAAAAACCACGCGCGAAGATGGGCCGTCGAAACAGCGCAACGCGCCGCTCGACTTCCCAAAGGCCTCAAAGCGCTGTGGGGCCGCGTCACTGGTAAATTCAACCAAATGAAACTCAAGAATGAACTTGACGCTTGGGACTGCTTGTCACGGGACCGTAAGGAAAAGGACAAGCTGATATCGAGACAACAATCGGATCGCCAGCTTCTCCAGTCAACCATCCAACGACATCGGGAACAGCGTTCACTCCAGCTACAGGGAATCCGGTCGGAAATTGCCGATTACATCCGGTTGGGGCGTGGCGAAATTCCGGAGATTGCGCGGTTCAACGATGCTGCAACGGCACCGGAACGATCCCACAACAAGCAACGGTTAGATGTAGGGCCCGATTTCGAAATCACCTAAAAAGGGCGGAAACCAGACCTTAGCTGTGTCTGCGAAGGTTCCGTGCCAGACGAGCAAAAGCGGCCATTCAACCGCAATTGGCCAGTCCTTCAATGCAGCACCAGCCACCACGGTCGGCTCTGCGCAGATAGCGAACTTTGCAAAGTCGAGCGAACGACCCAAAGCCGCCGTCCGTCGATTGGTCAAGTTGCTACGGCGCGGCCCGTCAGAGCCGACTTTCGCCGCAGTGCCGGGTCTTGACCAACTCGAACTCACAGATCGCGGACAAATTGGTGCATTCGCTGCAGCTGCAAGAAAGTTCGGTTTTCGAAAATCTAAACCGCCAGAAACCAAGCTTTTTGGAACGCATACTTAGGCCAACTGCAATACCAAACTTGCCGAGACATACTAAACTAATTTTGGGAGGGGATTACCATTCTACTCGCACACTGCAATCAAAATTGAACTTTATTTCCAAAAACTCCCAAAGTGCCTTAGATCTTGATCTGCAAACTCCAATTAGAAACCCATCACCCTGAGAAAAGCCTTTAATTTCAGACAAGAGTTTTTCAGCTTCTTCGGTCTCGGTTAGATGAACCTCTGCAATGGGGCTAGATCCAAAAGGCAAGTCTATGGGTACGAATGCATGCTGCTTGCTTTCTTCGTAAGGTCTGAAAACGAGAAAAACCAATTTTGATGGTGTTTGCCCAAGCGCGAACAACTGACCAGAGCTAAACCAACAATGGAAACACACATCCCCAAGGTCGATTTTTGAAACATTTTCATCCACCGAAATTGCCAGTAAGCTTTTTTTGTTTTGAGGTTTTGAAAATCTTGGGTTGACCTCAAAACCTTGGGCAATAACTAGCTTTTTCGTTCCGTCGTAATCCACTTCAAACTGTATCGGGTCCAGCCCATAATAGTGAGGGTCTCGGAAAGGAAGCAGACCCAGTGATTCACCTAATACCGAAGGAAAGACAAACTCTCGTGGAATAATATATCGCGGCTCAGAAATGTTTATGTTCCGACCCAATGTCGCATGAGATCGTAAATAATAGCCCTTCCCCATCGGCCAACTTGAAAATATGACAAACGCAACCCAAACAGCACAGAAGGCCAGTGCCAATATTACAATTTTTCTAACTTTGGGCACCCGCTTGTCCTTTCGCTAAAATTGTGGCGCAAAATACTCACGCCAGATTTTTGGGGTCGACGCCATTACGCACCATTTTTTGATGGCTGCGCGCGCGTTGACCAAAACCACCTACCAGTCACCGCACTCACAAGCGCAAGCATCAACCCATGCTCTCCAGAAACATAGTGTGTGAGCCAGGTTGTTTTGACAGTCACGTTCTGAAAAAAACCCTGCGTATGTGTATTAAGTGCCATGTGAAAGATCACAGCGGTCCACACACTGCCGGACTGTAAGCGAAACCAGGCCAGAGTTGTGCTAAGCCCGATGCCTGCGACCAGGCTGAAAGCCAACAAAGCCACTGCCGAAACCCCAAGACGTGGGGCCCACAGAAAAAAATCAGCGGCCAGTGATAGATCGCCCAGATCACACCGCTGATCAGCGCGGTTTTGGTGAAATCATAGTGCTTGAATAGCTCGGGTACCAAGAAGCCGCGCCAGCCCAGTTCTTCGCCGATGCCGCTGAACGCAAAAAACAATCCCAAGGTTCCACCCAAAGCGACCAATGCAAGCATGGTAACCCAGGGAGACCCGGTGTTTATACCAAACGACTCTGCGATGTCTGATTGAGCCTCGGCGATGAATGCCACATCGTAGAACCCACCAAATCCAAGTAGCCAAACCAGGCCGAAGCTGATCAGCGGCAACAGAAACGCCAACCCGTAGGCGGCTAGTTGGTATTGGGTCTTCCCCCAACCCCAGCCCAACCCACGCAGATTGCGTTGAAATACAAACTTAGTGATGAACGCAGCCACAAGCGGTGCAAATTGAACCAGGAAAACACCCCCGGCTCGATTGTCGTCGCCCAAGGACATTGCAACGCCATAGCCGATGGCCGCGAAAACTGTCACCAACGCAAAAAACAGGAGAAGCGGACGTTTGTCCGTCGATTGAGCCAAGTTGATATTTGTTAACATTCTGTCTTTTAGCCGCTTCGCTACGGCGGAGCACGTCAAAACTGACATACTGACCAGCGAATAGAAATCATAGCTTCATAGAAATCTACTTCGGCGCTGTCGGCAGCGGGTTGGCTAGTAGCCGTACAGACTGGTTTGCCATTTGCCACCTTGGTGCCACGAAAATCGTGGACAAACCGCCATTCGCGGCGAAGCAGAATTGCGGCACTTTGGGCTCGTTCCAGTCCTACGCCGCACGGAAGTGCAATGTCTGCTATGGGGCTGGGGACCGTCATTCATAGCAAAAAATCAGACTGCTGACGGTGCGACCTCGGCAGTAATCACGCGCTGCACCGCCGCAAGTCTGCTTCGAGCCCCTCTTTACCGAATGCCGTCCCGCAGCATTTCGCCTGGGCAGAATATCCAGCCTGTTGTGAACGGCCCTTTGCAGACTTCGGCGGAGTTGGTCGGATGCTGCAGCTGCGTTCCGGAAAGCCGACCTTAGCTCAAAGCGCAGCATTTTCGAGCCCAAAAAGGAAGGGATACGCACAGAACCTGCCATTTTGATCCGATCGCCAAATTGCCAAAAAGCGTCAAGCTTAACTGGCCAACTGCCCGTAAACGAGCACTTGGTGCGGTACAAAGACGGGATAGGTCGAACATCTTGGATGTCATGCAGAGTTAAGCTCTCCGTTTGCTCTGCGCTCAAGCACTCTTGCAAGTTGCTGTCGGTAACGACCTGAGCCAAATTGATCGTCGAGCAGCTTAGGCGGCGTTGCAGCTTGGATCACGTCCATAAACTCCACCCCGGTTGCAGCAACTCCAGAGGCCACAGAAGTAAAACTTGCACCGTTTTCGACAGAGAAAACGCTAACTAATGCCCCTCCGGTCGCTGGGTGTTTCATTCGGGCATAGGCCGCTCGTTTAGGGAGATCAATGTCGATCCTCAGTATCACTTCTCCTAATTCAAGCATGTTTGGCGCGTGCCCTTTAAAATAGTCTATCGCTGGCAGCAGGCGTTTCTGGGTAACAACGGTGGCTCCCAGCGCCATTAGGGCCGCGGGGTAGTCGCCTGATGGATCGTTCACTGCCAGCGCTCCCCCGATCGAGCCGCGGTTTCGAACCGCTTGATCGCCTATTTCTGCAACGAGCGCTGCAAAAGCGGGCAAATGCATTTGAATTTCTGTGTTTTGGGCAATTTGATCATGGGTCGCACCCGATCCGATCGAAAGTGATTGTCCGGTCACAGTAATGTCGTTCAGATCTATGCCAGCTAAGTCAATCAGTGCCGATGCCTTTAGGGCGTATGTTTTCAACCGGTTTAACAAGGTCTGCCCACCTGCCAAAATATGGCTGCCGGGAATTGACAACAGCAAAGACTCGGCTTCTGCGACGGTTTTTGGGCGGTAATAGGCTACGTTTTGCATCAGCGCGTCTCCGCCATCTTAGAGGCACCTTCTTGGATCGAGGTGACAATGTTCTGGTAGCCGGTACACCGGCAGATATTCCCGCCCAGCTGATTTCGAATGGTTTGTTCATCAAGTTTGCGACCTTCCTTTTGACTGCGATTTGCGATGTCGATGCCAGTAATCACCATGCCTGGAGTGCAGAAACCGCATTGCAAGCCATGGTTATTATGGAATGCTTCCTGCATGGGATGCAGATCATTTGGCCCGCCTACACCTTCAATGGTCGTGACATTGCCGCCAACCACCGATGCTGTGGTCACCATGCAGCTTTTCGCTGTGATACCGTCTATGAAAACGGTGCAAGCACCGCATTGGCCGCTGTCACATCCCTCATGTGTACCTGTCAGTCCCAACTCGTCTCGCAGGAACTCAATCAACAGAGTTGTTTTAGGTGTTGAAACCTCTTTTTGCTTTCCGTTCACGGTAATCATATTGGACATCTTATCCTCCCGAGTAGAATATCATCACTTGATGGGCGGTATTGGCAGCACGGAAGTGCCGGGCTCAATGATCAGTGTGTGATTCAAGCTGTACCAAGAACCCTCAATCAAACCTTCAGGATGTGGTTCAGTGTGATGCACATATTTGCCGATCAAAGCCTGAGTAACGCCAAATTGGACGTCAGTGTCCAAATGCGGGTCATCGTCTGAATAGATCTGAGAAATCAGTGTTTTGTAGTTCTTCTTGTGCGCGAGCACATGAAGATGCGCTGGACGGAACGGATGCCGGTTTTGCGCTTCAAGCAATGGGCCAACGCCCGTATTGGTTGGAATTGGGTAGCCAGACTGCTTTACCGAATTAAACCAAATTTTACCTTCTTCATTGGTCTGGAATTTTCCGCGTAGGTTGTAATCTGCCTGACTTTCTTCTTGGTTTTCATAAAACCCTTCTGACGAGCAATGCCATACATCCACCTCAAGATCAGGAACGGGGACACCAGAGTTATCTAGAAAGGTCAATTCGACACGCATGGGTGTACCCGGTGTTTCAGATCGCACAATGCTACCACCTAGCTTTGTGGAAGGTGAGTTCATTCTCCAAAATGGGCCAAGCAGGTTTTGAGTTGTTTCTGTTGCGCCGTTATCCCCATTGTTTAGCAGACAGACGAGGGTTGAAACCCCGAGGGAGCCCGCCATCAATACCGCGTCATTATGCTTGTCGTTTGAGAACTGGCCCAATTGATTGATCAATTTGGTTGCTTGCTGGAATTCTGGTTCCGTTAAGCGCACGTCCCGCACAAAACCGTGCAAATGTTTGATCAGAGCAATCATTATCTCCCGAAGCCTGGGGTCTTCGGTTTGTTCCATCACTTTTAACACGGCCGGTGTAACATCGGCCTCGGTACAAATGAGCATTTTTACTGCATCCTTCTCATTAATTGCGCAATGATTTGAGCGTTTCATCATGCCGCAGATCGATAAATCCGGGAGGCGTTCTTGCACTTAAAATGCGCACGTTCTTGTCGGTGTGATTATAAAGTTTGTGGAGTTTTTGGCTTTCTATATGAATGGAATCTCCGGCCTTCATTAGGAATTCTTGGTTGCCGTGGGTAACCGTTGTCTCACCTTCCAATATGAAAAACACTTCTTCCCCTGGGTGCGCGTGATCACCTGCGGTTGTCCCTGGCGATAGTTCAATCGTGACCACTTCTAGCCGACGATTTTGATCAGATAATATATTGATAACTTTAGAAAAAGTTTGATTATCGCGCTCAGATTCAAAATGTAAAATCTTTTGACGGTTCGCAGGTATAAATATGCATTGTGCCTCTGGGTTTTCAAATAAAATTGCAGGTGACACATTTAGAGCATCACACATTTTACGCACCGTTTGAAGCGAGGGGGACGCCTTGGAAGTTTCGACCTGAGAAATATAGGCGCGCGACAAACCTGTCATTTGTGCGAATTTTTCTATCGTCATGCCAGCTTCTTTGCGCAATCGTCTAAATGTCGTGCCAATCTCCACAATTAGCCTCCTTTCATGTTCAATGGCTCATTCTATCCAACACCACTGACAAAGAGTCTATCAAGCATTTTTTGCTCTGATCAATATTTGATATACACTATATATTCCGGAAAAAGTTTGACAATAGCAAATATTGCAGCTTAGCTGTTGCTACCATCGAACGCGGATCAGGGAGGATCACAATGAAAGTGTTTGGCATTCGCCTAGCGGCAGTAGTTGGTTTTGCAGCAACTTTAGCGATGACTTCAGTGAGTTATGCGGCTGATTTCACAATGAAATTCGGCACGGCTACATTCAATGACGATCAGCATAAGTTTATCCAGATGTTTCAGGAAGAGCTTAGGCAACGAACGGATAGAATCGAGGTCGAAATCTATCCTCAAAGTCAGTTGGGACCGATCCCACGCCAGATTGAAGGTTTGCAATTTGGCACACAAGAAGCCTTCATTTCCCCCGTAGATTTCTATGCAGGCGTCGACAAGCGCTTCGGTGTTTTTAGTGCGCCAGGTATATTCCGGGACAAGGCGCACGCTGCACGTGTGATGGCCGATTCTGAAGTGCAGGCAAACGTGGATGAAATGGCAAAAGCCAAGGGCATGCTGTTGCTTGGTCAATTCGCCTACGGCAATCACGACTATATCGCGAAAGAGCCCATCACTTCGATCGACTCTTTTGATGGCAAGAAGATCCGTGTGAACGCAACGGAAATGGAACGCGATGCAATGCGTCGCCTGGGTGCAACGGGCGTCCCAATGCCGCTTGGCGAGGTTATGCCAGCACTGCAGCAGGGCGTGATTGATGGCACACGTTCAGTAATAACGATCTTTATCGCGTTCAAATACTGGGACTACGCAAAAACCGTCACTGTGATCAATGACACCATGCTGGTGTCAGTAGCGCTAATTTCTCAATCCTGGTTTGACAGCCTGCCTGAAGACTTGCAACAAGACGTTCTGGCGGCAGGTCAATCCACTCAGGCACGTTGGCAAGCACAAAGCTTTGAGTTTCATGCAGGCCTGCGCGACGTTTGGACTGCAAACGGTGGAAACTTTGTAGAGCTTCCCGCAGCAGACCAAGCAGAAGTGATTTCGCGTCTGTCCACCGTCGGTGCGGACGCGGCGTCTGGTGACAGCAACACCGGAGCCTTCTTTGATCTGCTCCAGCGTGTTGGTCAAAAGTACTGATCAAGCTCCCAAGGCACCCGCGCCATAAATTGGTGCGGGTCTCCCCATTTCTGGAAATCTAAGATCAGGATTATTCATGGCCCACGCAAAGAGCCAATTGCATCTTCGTCGCGAGGATAAACGTCTGCTGACTGGTCGTGGTCGTTATGTCAACGATATCGAACTGCCGCGTATGGTTCACGCAGCAATGGTATATTCAGATGTGGCACACGGACGTTTAATTTCCGTGGATACGGATGCGGCGCAAAACGCCGTTGGTGTGATCGCTATCTATACCGGCGCAGATTGCGCAGAGGGTGGCCTAAATGGCATTCGCCCAAGATACCTGCCGCAAATGTTCGGCTTTGGTGAGGCGCTGCCCATAGAGCGACCAGCGCTGGTGACAGACAAAGTGCGTCATGTTGGCGACCGTGTCGCGATGGTGATCGCCGAGACACGCAGCCAGGCCGAAGCCGCTGCTGCTCTGGTCGTAGTCAATCTAGAGGAACTTGACGCTTCGGTGTCCTTGCAAACAGCGATTGATGCCAAGGGGCCACCTGTGCATGACGCGCGGCCGAACAACCTTGCTTATGAGCTGACCATGGGCGATCCAGAGGCCACGGATGCAGCATTCGCCAAAGCACATTCAACCCACAGCGTTTCATATGAACACCCCCGAATGACGGCAAATTCGATGGAAACGCGTGGTGGAATTGGTATCTATGATGAAGGCGAAGACTTTTATACATTGCATACAACCACGCAGAATCCCCATGTCGTGCGCAGCGAACTGGCGCATATGGCGCTTGGTGTGAGCGAAAGTCAGGTGCGCGTGTTAACTGATGACGTGGGTGGCGGGTTCGGTATGAAAACCTCGACTTTCCCAGAGGATTCTCTGCTGCTTTGGGCCGCGAAAAAATTGGGTCGCCCAGTGAAATGGATCTGCAACCGTCGCGATGCATTACGCACTGATGATCAAGGGCGTGGCAGCCAGGGCAAAGTCGACATCGCCCTGGATGAGGATGCTAAAATCCTTGGAATGCGGTCTTATTTTCAACAGGATGTGGGGGCATATATGGTCTGTGCAGGCCCCATGCCCTTGATCCATACTGCACGTTTGGTGCCGGGCGTTTATTACGTCCCGGTCGTGGATGTGCAGGGTAAGGCAATCTTTACAAACCTGCCAACCACAGTGCCATTCCGCGGAGCTGGTCGCCCCGAAGGGATCTATGGGATTGAACAGGCTCTGGATCAGGCCGCACGCGATCTTGGCCTGTGTCCGATTGAAATCAGACGACGTAATTTCATCCAACCAGATCAGATGCCGCACAAGACACAGGTGAATTTTACCTATGACACCGGTGAATTCGAGGCGCTTATGGATGCGTGTATCGAAAAATCTGATTGGGCAGGGTTTGAAACGCGTAAGGCAGCTGATGCTGAGAGGGGTCTTTTGCGAGGGCGTGGGCTCGGGCTGTATATCCACGATACCGGGTCTATGAATGATCAAGCCGAAATCTCTTTCAACCCAAGCGGAACCGTCACTGTTGTGTCCGGTACAACAGACACTGGGCAAGGCCATAAAACCACATTTGCCAATCAAGTTGCCCGAAGGTTGGGCATCGAAGCCGTGGACATTCGTGTAATTCAGGGTGACACAGAAAAGGTTAGCTTCGGCCGGGGCAGTTTCGCTTCGAGATCAACGACCATGGTTGGCAGCGCGATCGAGATCGCTTGTGATCAGATTATCGAAAAGGGCAAGTTTTTTGCCTCTAGCGATTTTGGCGTCGCGCCTGCGGATGTGGATTTTGACGCCGAAACCGGCGTCTTCTCTGACAGAAAAAGCAACAAGTCGATGACGATTGCAAAAGTCGCCAATTTGTCGTTCCGACCCTATGTGGAGATCATAGACCGAATTGGCCTGACGGCTATCGGAGCGTTTAAACAGATTTCACCAAGTTTTCCCAATGGCTGTCATGTGGTTGAACTGGTGATAGATCCGGAAACCGGCGAGACAAAAATTGATCGTTATACTGTGGTCGATGATCTTGGAAATATGTTGAATCCAACAATTTGTGAGGGGCAAATTCACGGTGCGATTGCCAATGGCTTTGGTGAAAGCTTTCGCGAACAAATCGTTTCAGACCCGGTAACCGGTGCCATGCTTTCGCGAAATTTTGCGACCTATGCCATGCCGCGCGCCACCGATCTGCCTATGATTGATGCCAGTTTCAGACCGGTGCCCTGCAAAACAAACCCCGGAGGCTTCAAGGGTGCAGGTGAAGGTGGTACGGTTGGATCAATCTCCACTTTGAAACACGCTGTATTAGATGCGCTGTCCCCGCTTGGCGTGACAGACATTTCGAAGCCCATGACTCCCAATAAAATTTGGGATGCGATTGAAGCGGCAAAGGTAAACTAAGTATGTTTGAATTTCTGGCAATTAGATTTCCCAAATACCTCGCCGCCATCTGCCTTTTGGCAGGGGTTGGCATCAACTTTGCAAATGTTGTGGGGCGGTATGTATTTAGCGCTCCGATTTTCTGGGCCGAAGAAGCCATGATCTTTTTGGTGCTCTGGTCAATTTTTCCTGCCTTCATATCAGTGACCGCCTCACGCGCGCATTTGAAAATGGATCTGTTCCTTGAGTTTTTGTCAGATCGTGGTCGTGTGCGGATCGAACGCGCAGGTTTTGTATTGGGCACTGGGATCATGGGATTTGTCGCCGTGCAAAGTTGGGCTTCAATCTCCAAACTATGGAAATTCCAGATGAAATCAATCTCGCTAGAAATTCCGATGGTGCTACCGCATGGTGCAGTTCTGCTCGGCTTTTCGATGTCCGCCCTTGTGGCATTCCTAATGATCTGGAGGCCGCTCAAGTGATCTGGACACTCTTTGTATTGCCATTAGTCTTGCTCATTTGCGGCTTCCCTGTCTTTTTGGTTTTGCTGACGGCAAGTTCTGTCAGTGTCCTCGTTTTTTTCAACGTCCCACCTGCAATTTTGCATCAGGTGATCTTTGGAACGCTGGACAGTTTCGCACTTTTGGCTGTTCCATTCTTTATCTTTGTTGGAGAAATCATGGGATCAGGCGGCGTATCTCGCCGATTGGTTGGGTGGTGCGAGGCGCTTTTTGCCAATATCCGAGGTGGTCTTCCGATTACCTCAGTAGCGGCTTGCACTGTGTTTGGTGCAATCTCGGGCTCCAGCCCAGCGACAGTCGCAGCGATTGGTCGGATCACCTATAAACCGATGCGTCAAGCGGGCTATTCAGAGACTTTTTCCTCTGGAGTTCTGACCTCTTCGGGCGTTATCGCCAATATCATCCCACCGTCTGTCGCAATGATCCTTTATGGAGCATCTGCACAGGAATCCGTGGTCAAACTCTTCACCGCTGGCATTCTGCCAGGCTTGCTCTTCTCCCTTGCCTTTATTGGCTACATTTATTGGCGTGCAGTAAAAGAAAAAATGTCCAGCGCGCATGCCTTCAGTTGGTCCAAGCTATTGATTGAAACCCGTCGCGCCACCTTGGCACTTGGCATGCCGGTGATCATTCTTGGCGGCATCTACTCGGGTGTCTTTTCCCCGACCGAAGCCGCTGGCGTTGCCTGTGTCTATGCGATTTTGGTCACGATGTTCGTGTATCACGAGGTCGATTTGACAAAACTAGTTTCGATTGCGGGCGAAAGTGCATTCCGGACTGCGCAGATCATGGTTATCGTGGCCTGTTCCGGCGTCTTTTCTTGGCTGCTGACGACGTCTGGCGCGGTGCCTGCTATTGTTAACTGGTTTGAAAGCATGAACCTGTCACCTTTCATGGCCTTGTTGCTGATTAATATCTTCCTTTTACTCGTTGGGGCGGTTTTGGATACCGCAGCGTCGATACTACTCCTGACACCTTTATTGGTTCCGATTGTAAAAGCGCTTGGTATAGATCCGGTACATTTCGGGATTATCATGACCGTCAACCTGTCTATCGGCATGTTCACCCCACCGTTTGGTTTGAACATATTTGTGGCACAGGCCGTTTTGGGTGCCGAATTGAGAACGATATATCGTGGCATAGCGCCGTATATCGCGATCTCAATCCTTGTTCTTTTTATCATCACATACGTGCCGGGCTTGTCGCTTTGGCTGACAAAATTGGGAGACTAACATGAACCGCGTAGACCCATTGGATTGGGAAGATATGACCGAATTGCACGATCTGCTTGCGCCAGTTAAAGAACGGATGGGGTTCATTCCAACTTCACAGCGCGTCATGGCCTATAAACCCAAAATTCTAACGGCATTCATCGGGTTGACCCGCGCGGTTTACGATCCAGAAGGCGAAACCCCGCTGCCGTTGAGAAACATGGTCGCAATGGTGGCCTCGCAAGCAGCAGGCTGCCTCTATTGTCAAGCTCACACCAGTTCAAACGCCTCGCGTGCCGGATTGTCTGCCGAGAAAATTGCCGCCGTGTGGGAGTTTGAGACCAGCCCCCTATTTGAAAAGTCAGAGCGCGCGGCCCTAAGGTTTGCCTTAGGAGCAGGTTCGGTTCCAAATGGGGTCACCGATGAGATCATTGATGACCTTAAACAGTATTATTCAGAGGTTCAGATCGTTGAGTTGATGGCGGTGGTGGCGATGTTTGGCTACCTTAATCGCTGGAATGACAGCATGGCCACTGGGCTTGAAGACGAACCGCTGAGTTTTGCCGAAAACAACCTCGCCGACACGTCATGGCAGGCGGGGAAGCACGCGTAATAATTGGCTTTCAAAGGATAAAATATGCTTTCAAATGAAATTCGCCAAAAGGTCGCAGATGCGCTTTATGATGCGGACGTGAACCGAAAAACCATTGTGCAGCCTAGTATTCAGTGGCCAGAGATGGAGCTGGACGATGCCTATGATATCCAGGCGAAATGGGCAGACAAACGCATTGCCGACGGGGCGCAGGTCATTGGGCATAAAATCGGCCTGACCAGTCGCGCCATGCAAAAAGCCTCTAAAATGACCGAACCTGATTACGGCGTAATGTTGGACGATGCGCTGTTTCGCGACGGCGCACGCATTCCAGCAGATCGCTTCGTGAAACCTAGGCTGGAGGTCGAGTTGGCCTTTGTTATGGGAGAAGATCTGGAAGGACCGAATTGTGAAAGCCACGATGTGCTGCGGGCCACCGAGTATGTGACGCCAGCATTGGAAATTATTGACTACCGCACCGAAGTTCCGCGCAACATCACCGATACCATCGCCGACAATGCTGCCTTTGGTGCCATCGTTTTGGGTGGTCGGATCATCCGCCCGTTTGACGTCGATTTGCGTTGGGTCTCAGCAACATTGACCCAAAATGGGATTATCGAAGAAACGGGTGTATCTGCCGGTATCATGGGACATCCAGCGGCTGGTATGGCTTGGCTTGTGCGCAAGCTGCATGCGGTGGGCGGTAAATTGGAAAAAGGGCAGATTGTTTTAGCTGGCTCTTTCACCCGTCCAATCGACATTTCCTCTGGGGATGTGGCGACCGCCGATTTTGGCGAACTCGGCCAAATCAGTGTAAAGTTTGATTGAGTTGACTATGGAGTTGCCAATTAACCAATTTAAACGGCGCCTGAAAAACGGTGACCAAATGCAGGGCGTTTGGAACGCGATTGGCGGGCCGATTGTTCCGGAAATTCTGGCTGTGGCGGGTTACGATTGGATCCTGGTTGATACCGAGCATTCGCCGCTCGAAGTCACAGGCGTTCTGCCCGTGCTTCAGACAATTGCGGCCTATCCCGAAACGTCACCAATCGTGCGCCCAGCAGCGAATGACACGGTTCTGATCAAACGGCATCTGGATCTGGGTATTCAAACCCTGTTGATCCCCTATGTACAAAATGAATCAGAAGCCAAAGCGGCGATTGCAGCGACCCGCTATCCGCCCGAAGGCGTGCGGGGTGTTTCCGGTTTGACCCGTGCAACCCGATTTGGTGCCATCGCCAATTACGCGCAAAAAGTTAATGAAGAGTTGTGCGTTATTTTGCAGGTTGAAACGCTAGAGGCCGTCTCGCGCATTGAGGCGATTGCTACGACCAAAGGCGTTGATGCAGTTTTCATTGGTCCGGCTGACCTGGCCGCCAGCATGGGATACGCGGGCAATCCAAACCATCCCGAAGTTGCTGATTTGGTGCGGTCTTTGATTACCCGGCTCAAGGAATTAAACGTTCCGAGCGGTATTTTGACGACCAATCCAGACTTTGCCCAAGAATGCAAAGGGCTTGGTGTCAATTTCATAGCTTCTGCGGTGGATGCAGGTCTGTTGAGCGCAGCACTTAAAGCCGATCGCGCGGCATTCTAAGTTTCGGCTCAAAACGCCCTGTGGAGTTGATGATGAAATTTGCAACGTCAAATGCACGCCCAAATGCACCCATTTTCCTCTGCGAAACGTTTGAGGAAACTCTCAAGGCATTGCTGGATCATACTGGTGGATCGGTTTTGGCAGTGATTGTTGGAGCAACAGGTCCCACATATAGGCCTTTGGGGGCGATTATGGCCGTATTGGACAACGGCGATAGGATCGGAGCATTGTCATCTGGTTGCATTGACAGTGATATTCAAATTCACTCGCAAGAGGCCATCGCAAGCGGTGAGCTTAAAGTCATAAGATATGGGGTTGGGTCACCGTATCGCGATATCAAGTTGCCCTGTGGGGGTGGATTGGATGTGGCCGTAATCCCAAACCCAGACAAGTCTGTGATCGCGGGGATTTTGAACGCAAGAGACGCAAGGCGGCGTGCACATTTCGGAGTCGATTTGGTCGAGGGAACGCTTTCGTTATGTAATCTACCTTTGTCAAAATCTCCTACTTCATTCAGCATTGAATTGGTGCCCGAGGTTCAATTCGTTGTGTTTGGTGCGGGACCAGAAGTCACGACCTTTACGGCCTTGGTGTCAAGTTGCAGCTACCAGGCGGTCATCTATTCTCACGATGTGCTGACACGCGAGGCCTGCGCACACATGAACTGTGAGACACGCCCTTTGAGCGCACCGAAATTACCTGCAGATGTTGAAATCGATGATCGCACGGCAATCATTTTGTTCTTTCATGATCATGCGTGGGAGCCTGAGATTTTGCTGGATACGCTGCAAACCGATGCGTTTTATATTGGTGCACAGGGCAGCCAGAGAGTCAGAGCGCAGCGCGATGTTGCACTTGAGGCGCTTGGGGCAACGGCAAAGGATATTTCTCGGATCAGAGGGCCCATCGGCCTGATCCCCTCGACCAGAGACGCCAGAACACTTTCCGTTTCGGTACTTGCTGAAACTTTGCAATGCGCCAAGGTTGAGGCGTGACAATCACCGGCATATTGCTGGCGGCGGGACAATCGCGCCGATTTGGTGAGGCGGATAAATTGACCGCTCAGCTGTGGGGGAGGCCTTTGATGTCATATGCAAAGGCTGCCTTACAGAACGCGAAAGTAGATCACCTGATTCACGTTGGTCGGCAAGAACATTGCGACCCAAATTGGCATTGGGTTCATTCCGGCGCGGATCAATCGTCGAGCATGAAGCACGGCATGCAAGCTGCCATACGATTGCAATCAAGACGGGCTGTGATTGTTCTCGCAGACATGCCGCTTGTGACGACAGAGCTCATCAACGCGGTCATCAGCCAAACAATGGATCATAGTCCGGCAACGGCCTTCGACGGCGCGAAACTCGCCCCACCTGTTTGTTTCCCAAGTGGTTTCTTTAAAGACATATTGGCCCTGACCGGTGATACCGGTGCGCGCAGCATGTTGCGAGACCTCTCAGTCTTACAACAGATCGATTGCAATCCTGATCTATTGCGTGATGTGGATACAGTGTTGGACCTAAAGCGGATCGCCGGTCGACTGGATTAATTTTCGTAGAAGAGCTTTAACATATCTACGATAGCCGAGGATGAGATTGGCCTGCAATACCTTGATATATTTGACAAAATCAACATCTAGGCGACTGGCGCCCTTATCTATTCGGTCATCCCCAGGGTATTTCCCTAAGCGTTTTGCGCGGCCTTGACAAACCCATCCTCAATTGCACGTCCTACAAAATCATCGAGCGCCGCGATGCGCGGATCGGTGTTGTCAGGAAGCACCATTGCTTGACGCACCGAGGTCAGGACACCGGATAAGATGCGGATGTCGGGCGTTCCTGCAAAGGCCCCTTCAAGCGAGGCACGAACACCGGCAACGGCATCGCATCGGCCTGCGCGGAATTCCTCAAAGCTTTCGGGCGGTGTACCCGAGCGTTCTAAGGCAGCGCGTTGCAGGCTTTTGGTAAGATGCATGTCATAGGCTGAACCAGTCGATGTCAGAACCTGTACGCCGGCAGCATCCACATCTTCTACGTCCCTAAATGTGGAATCACGGCGCACCGCAAAGGTTGCCTCGATCACAAAATAGGGCTGGGTAAAGGCGATTTTTTCGGCCCGCATGGGATCAATAGCAAGAAAGCCAACATCCCATTTGTTGAGACGGGCATCATCGAAGACTTTGCCTGCACCGCTGTAGATGACTGGCTCCATCCGAGCCCCGATCTCCTCGGCCAATCTTTTGGCAAGCGCAGGGCTTACGCCCATCAAATTGTTGCCATCCTGCTTGACCAGCGCGCGATTGCCAGTATTAATTGCCACGCGCAACACTCCGTCACGAGCCAGTGTTTGCAACTCCGCTTGCATCTTCATTACCTTTCTTAGTGTTAACACCGAGCAATCATACCAAAAGCGGCGCACAGAGAATTACCACGAATAAGCGTAGCACATGATGCGTCACCACAAAGGCCGTGCAGGCCCATTCGATCAAAGCAAGCACTATCAGTTCTGCCTGCTTACCGGTGCGAACGCAAGGATGGTTTCCATTGAGGCGCAAGGCCTGCGAGGTGGATGGTTTCCGCGCGAAGAATTGGGCATCTCGAACATAACAAAATCAATCGCAACTGTGCCATTAGGCCATTGAGCGCAGCAAATATCGCTTCGATAATACCAGCGGGCCAACTGCTGCTCGGTCACACGAAGATGGATTGCACCGTCTGGTCGATCCTGCCAACCGGTCAGATGCGATTATAAAACGCTCTGTCTAAACGACGATGTTGATGTCCGCTTCAGTACCCGTTTCCCCCGGCACAAACTCCATCGACACGGCTTTAGCTTCGGCATCGGACATGCGGTTGAACGACCCGTCACGCTTATTATCAGGATGGTTCTTGATATAGAATTGCGTGGTCAACATCTCACGATTGCCGTCAATCACTTTCACATGGATATGGGGTGTGCGTCCGGGGTAGACTGTCGGCTTGATCGTGCGGAACACATAGTTTCCGCCTTCATCGGTTGTGTCGTGGCCAAAGCCTTGGAAGGCCCGATCAAAGTTCACACTCCGGCTGTCGCGCGGGTGCATGTAGTTGCCGTCCATGTCGCATTGCCAGATCTCGATCCGATGTCCTGCAAGGGGATGTCCATCGCTATTCGTTATTTTCCCGCGCAATGTGAATACTTCGCCGCCTGCTTCTTCTACCAATCCCGCAATCTTGACCAGGTCATTGTCTGTGTCAGGTGTCCGCATGGCGGGTTTTGGGTAATACGGCCCCTCCGGCGCACTAGGTGTCAGAAAAGCGGCGGCAGCCTTTCCAGCCAATGTGTTTGCACCCATCAGACCGGCCACTCCGATGAGCAGGTTACGGCGTGAATTGTTATGTGTTGCCATGGTGCGTTCCTTTCGTGCCCGTAAGTGTTTGTAACATCCAGCAATTGCGCACTGCGCTCAAGGAAAAGCCTGCAAATACCGGTTCACAAACTCTTGATGGCATCGCGGTCTTGTTCAGCAGTGGCTCACTACCCTGCCAGCCTCAATCGCGCGAATTGCGAGTTCCGGCGCTACGCTGGTGTGGAGGCTTCTATCAGGGGGAAGATGCGCAAACTCACGGCCGCCTTCGATGAAATCGGATCGCGCCAGAGGGGCACCGGCAGCGATCCAAAACCCATCGGCACTGGCAGGGAAACAACTGTTGGCCTGAACGCGATCCCAGGAATTTCGGAAACGCGTTTCAGCAGCTCGGCCGATAATCCGGCACCGGCTTTATGCCTATCTGGACATGGAGCACTTTTCGTCGTCCGTGGGATCGGCGTTTCGCGCCTCGGCAGGTCCAAACTCTCTGCCGAGGCCGACATCGTCGCCTTCAGGAGTGCCGAAGAAAACGTCCGGATATCCCGTCGATTTTCATGACATCAGCCCCCCGAGAAGCGTCGATTAACCGTGATAAGCTTGGCTGAGAGCAAAGCTGTCTTCGAACCAGTTCCACAAAACGACCTTGCTGTCACGCACCTTGGCGCGCAGGGCAAAGGTGAATGAGCCGGTTTCCTTACCCGATTTCGTGGTGATACCGTTCATTTTGCCGAATACCGCGACTGTATCGCCAGAGGCAAACGCATCGGTGTTCTCCCACGCTGTCGTCTGGAAGTTTTCGCCAAAGTACCCCATGAATTCAAAGATCTTCTCCTTGCCTTCCCAGGTGCCAATCCACGGCAGGCGTGTGTCGCCCTCGTTTTGCCAAACCATATCATGGGCCATTAGCTCGGCGACTTTCGCCTGATCTCCGGCACCCATAGCGCCCATGAAGGCCATGACAGTGTCAAAAGAGGCCTGAGTTTGATCATCAGCGCTCTGGGCTGTGGCTTGTTTGCCCACGACCAGTGCCAGTGCGGCCAGACCAGAGGCCTTAAGGAGATTTCTGCGTTCCATTTTAAGTTCCTTTCTAGGATTGAGTTGGTGGTGACCAGGGCAAGTTCGCACCGGTCTTGAGGGTTTAAAATTTGCCGGCTTCGTTGTGTGCTGCGTCGGTGCCTGGCATAGGGGCGATGATGTCCCAATGCTCGACGATCAACCCGCCTTCGAGACGGAATAGGTCGTAGAAAGCGTTGTGTTTCTCGCCCCGGGTGCCTTCGGATAGGGCCAGAACGAAATTGCCTTCGCCAATAACCTTATGGACTTGGTCGTATTTCAGGTGGATTCCCTGTTTTTCCATTTCATGCAGGAATGCGCCGAGTGTCTTGAGACCATCACCCACATGGCTGTTATGCTGGAGGTAAGTTGTAGGGTTGATGAATTGAGTGAAATCCAGCTCTTCGCCATTGACCAACGCGCGGGTCAGGAATTCCAGCACCAGTGCCTTGTTCGCTTCGGTCTGGTCCAGATCGGTAATTTCGGTGGCACCGTCGATCTGGGTGCGCCCCGAGGGATTTGGCGCAGCCTCCGGGGTTAGATTGTCCCAATGCTCAACGAGCTTGCCGTCTTCGACGCGGAACAGGTCAAAGCCGATCATCGCAGTCGGGCCAAAACCCTCATAGCGGGCATGGATGGCGACGATATCATCGTCCGCAATGACACGGACATAGTCGGCTTTGAACGCTTCATTACCCGCCAGGAACCCGATGACTCCTTTCTGCGCTTCGATGCCGTTCCCGAATGTTGGGTTGTGCTGGATATAGTCGGTTGCAAAATACTGATCGACGGCCTCGGAATTACCTACAAGAAGCGTGTTTTCGAGGGCTTCAAGCACCAGCGCCTTGCTTTCAGCCGAGTCTGCAATAGCGGCAGCCGGCAAGAGCGCGGCAACAGCGATCGATGCTATGGTGTTTTTGAGTTTCATCTGAAGTTTCCTTAGTTCGGATGGCGTTCGAATTTGGTGATGCGAAGGTCCAGCGGCCTCATGCTTGAAGGGCATGCGATTCTGATGGGTGCCATTGAAGATCCGGGTTTTCGCGAAACGCATACCGTTCCAGATGGCTGGTGATGATCTGCTTGGCTTGGTTCAGATCAACCAAGGTGTCCGCGTAGACTGTCAGTTCGAGACGAGCTGAGCTGGCTTTGAGTTCGCACCGGCCAAAGGGCAGTTCGACAATGCCGTCCTCGACATCGAAACGAACCGGGATCTTGCGACCAAAATGTTTGCAAAGGGTTTGCAGGTAGCGGCTGCCGCGCTCCGTCTCAAAGCTTGTGTGCAGGTTCATGGGATCGTTCCTTGTTGCTTGCAAAGAACCTATTGACGTCGCATTGCTTTGGGTATTCGTTGATTTCAGAAGTGATAGTTCCGTGAGGCAGAACAATGATCGACCATCTTAGGCACATGGCCATTTTCGCCCGCGTGGTGGATGAGGGCTCATTCCGTGCCGCCGCGAAAGATATCGGCCTCGCACCCTCGCGCATCAGCCAGACCGTTACGGATCTGGAAGACCACCTTGGGGTGACGCTGCTTTATCGGACGACACGCAAGATCGCGTTGACCAATGAGGGCCGCATATTTTATGCCCGCGTGGTCGACATGCTGCGCAGCGCTGAAACAGGGTTGAACGAACTGAACGCGTTATCGCTTGAACCTGTCGGCGCTCTCAGGGTTTCCATACCGGCCTTCATGTCTTCCTCGGGACTGTCCACAACTATGGGCGAGTTTATCCGGCTTCATCCCCATGTCGCGCTTTCAATCTCCTATTCGGATCATCCCGTGGATCTGCTGCAAGATGGTTATGATCTGAACATTCGTGTCGGCTGGCTTGACGACAGTTCGATGATGTCGCGCAAACTCGGAGAGCAGGACCGTGCATTGGTTGTGGGCTCTGACTATGCCGCGTCAAGGCCTGATCCTGTGCGTCCCGAAGACCTCGAAGATTGGGACTGGATCCGCTACGAACACCGCGCCGACACCATAGAGTTCGCGTCGAAAGATGGTGGCAAGGCGAAGGTTGTCGGCAACGCGCAGCTTCAAGTCGACAATATTGATGCGATGTTCCACTTTACGCGCCAGAATCTGGGCGCTGCTGTTCTGCCAAGGCACCTGGCCGAACGCGGGCTAAGCACTGGCGAGTTTGTTCATCTGCTACCGGATTGGAAACTGCGCCCACTCGGGTTTTACGCAGTCTGGCCCGACAAATCCCGCCGGGAAAACCTGTCACTCTTATTCGTGCGGTTCCTGGCCGAAAATTTCGAGTGTTAGACTCAGAAAGAGCTGCCCCCACCCAGGAACAACTCCTGCTTTCAGCGGATGCCGATCACCGGTTCTTCGATTAGACCGATTTGTTTGTAGAAGGTGTGGCTGTCCCGTAAGAGGAATTCTTCGTGCATCACACCTTTATCAGTGCAATGTCCGATCGTGGCCACGCCACGCATAATTGCCCCGCGCGAAGTTCTTGTACCACTCTGGATGATCACTGACAGTTTCACCGGTTATGTCGATGACCAATTTTTTAAGCTTGTCACTGTCAGGGCCGCTGAGATCGCGCATTATGGCATAGAGCTGCTTGGTCGGCGCTTGCCGGTCCGTCGGGCTTGTGCCTTTCCAATCGACCTCGTGGAACTCAGTCATTTTCTACCCCTGATTAGAAGCGGAGCTCTCTAAACTTCAACCAGTGCAACAGGATAGCCCAAAAACGACAAAAGCACCCGAAGGTGCTTTGTGTGTCGAACCTCTTAAACAAGAGGTGCTGGTTGCGGGAGTAGGATTTG
>JBOEGL010000004.1:0-188287 GCA_050633405.1 Cognatishimia sp.
ATATTTACAAAAAATATGAAATTCCAAACAAAAACAATAGGATAGATGATAGCAATTTGATCGATGGCCCGTAATTTTTCGCGATTGACCAGTAATTCCCGATTCCTTCGCAACCAAATCTGCGACAGTGGCATGGCCGCAAAAGCTATATCCTGTGATTGCCCCCTTCCAAGCCACTAGATCAAGCTTTTCAGATTCCCAATCAGGTGAATCGGCACGGAATCAAAAGACCGGATAAAACGCAAAACGCCGACTCAGAATGAGCCGACGCAAACAGATCCAATGAATTTCAGGCGCTTCGTCTTGCACGCGCAAGCTTGGGTCGCTTGATGCGCAGACCCAAAAGTAAAAGCACGACCGCCAAATAAATCAGGGGCTCTAACTGAAAGCCTTTGACCAACATGACAAAGTGCAGCCCACCCAAAAGACAGATCGCATAGGTCAGCTTGTGAAGCCTGCGCCACCGAGGCCCCAAACGACGCACCGCATAATTGTTGCTGGTTGCGGCCAGCGGTAGCATCAGAACAAACCCGACCATACCAACCGTCACATAGGGACGCTTCACAATGTCGGCCCAAATCTGGCCAATCAATTGTACATCAAGCAATAGCCATACCAAGAGGTGGGCAAAGACATAAAAGAAGGCAATCATACCAATGGCCCGGCGAAATTTGAGCAAGTTCAGCCCAAGGTGTTTGCGCAGAGGGGTGATCGCGAGACCAAGGATCAATAGCTGCAACGCTTTCTCGCCAAGAGCATGTTCCAACCCTTTGACCGGATCGACACCCAGTCCACCGCTCAACGCCAGCCAGAACATCCAAACAGGATAGAATGTGGCCAGCACATACAATGGCCAACTCGGCAGCTTGCGCACCGTTTTGTTGATCTGGTCAATCATCTTTAAAAGTTCCGTTTCAGATCCATGCCCTCATACAGGCCCGCAACATCAGCCTCGTAGCCATTGAACATCAATGTCTCTTTGCGTTTGGCAAATAGACCGCCGCCAATCGGGCGTTCTGTGGCCTGCGTCCAACGTGGATGATCCACGTTTGGATTCACATTGCTATAAAAACCATATTCGCGACGGTTAGATTTGTTCCAACTTGTGGGCGGCTCTTTGTCAGTCAGAGTGATTTTCACAATCGATTTGATAGATTTAAAGCCATATTTCCACGGCACCACCAATCGCAAAGGTGCACCGTTTTGGTTTGGAATATCTTTGCCGTAAATGCCGGTGGCCATCTGTGTCAAAGGGTGCTGCGCTTCATCCAAGCGCAGACCCTCTACATAGGGCCACTCTAACACACCGTATTTCTGGCCAATCATTTCCTTTGGGCGATACAGGGTCTCAAAGGCCACATATTTTGCGCCGCTTTGCACACCTGCCAGATCAAGTAGGTCTTTCAACTCAAAGCCATTCCACGGCACCACCATCGACCAAGCCTCGACACAGCGAAAACGATAGATCCGCTCTTCGATGGTCATTTGCTGCATGATGTCTTCAAAGGCATAGTTTCCGGGACGATCAACCAAACCGTCAATCTCTATGGACCAGCCCGTGGTTGTCAGGCGATGCGCGTGTTTGGCTGGATCGCTTTTACCTGTGCCGAACTCATAAAAATTGTTATAGGAGGTGATGTCTTCATAGCTGTTGGGCTTTAATGTCGCCGCCTTGGCCTTTCCCCCAGCCATCGCTGCAAGACCAACCCCCGCCATGCCAGCCATAATCTGGCGACGATTCAAGAAATCCGCAAACGGGGTTACGTCACTATAGGTCAGATCATTTGTCCAGCGTTTGGCCATCATTCACTCCTTTATGGTTGAGGCTGATGTATTCCAGACGAGATAACATTCCAAACCACGTTGCATAACGATGCAGTGGGTGGGCTGTAACAATTGGGCCTATGAACGCCGCCAAAAGCGGGAGCAGGCGCGGCAAAAGCCCGGCCCACCTTGGCTTTACTCTTCTGGATACAGCACACTCATGCGTTCCGAAAACCCAGTGTCTTGCACCAGTCGTACATGATTTCGGCGCAATTGCCGTGGTTCAGAGACCCCCGCAGAATGTGCAATAACCTCGACTTCTTTAATCATCCCCTTGGCATAGGCCGCGACACGTTCAAATTTCACCGCAGGCACAAGCCCCTTTTGAAACCGTGGATCATGGGTGGTTATGCCTGTGGGACAAGTGTTTTTGCTGCACTTCAAGGCCTGAATACACCCAAGTGAAAACATGAAGCCGCGGGCGGAGGTGATGACGTCGGCACCGGTGGCCAGGGCCCAGGCAACATCACCGGGATTGATCAATTTGCCGCTGGCAATAATGCGGATGCGATCCTCTAGGCCAAATTGACGCCGCAGATCGACCACCCGTGGCAGGGCTTCGCGGATCGACATGCCCACCAGATCCATCAGGGGCATGGGGGCCGCGCCTGTGCCACCTTCGCCGCCATCAATGGTGATAAAATCTGGGGCCGAGGCCGCACCACGCTTGGTGATGGTTTCAAACAACGCCTCTACACTGTCAGGCGAACCGACCACCAGTTTGATCCCCACGGGTTTACCGGTCACATCGCGTATCCGGGCAATCATATCCAACAGCTCATCATCATTGCCAATCTCGGGATGACGGTTCGGGGAGATAGAGCTCTGGCCCTCTGGAATGCCCCGGATCATGGCGATTTCTTTGGTGACTTTACCAGCTGGCAGAATGCCACCTTTGCCGGGTTTTGCGCCTTGCGACAGTTTTAATTCGAACATGCGCACTTGCTTGTGCGCCGCCACCTCGCGCAGCTTTTCATCTGACAAATTGCCTGCGGCATCGCGCACGCCATATTTTGCGGTGCCAATCTGAAAGACTATGTCGCAGCCCCCTTCAAGATGAAACGGCGACAGCCCGCCCTCGCCCGTATTCATCCAAACACCTGATTTTGCAGCACCTTTTGAAAGAGCCTGAATTGCAGGCTTTGACAGCGCCCCAAAGCTCATACCAGAAATATTAAAGAAAGACGGTGCCGAATAAGGGGTTTTAGCACCTGCGCCGATAACCAGTGGCATGCAGGCAGAAAACTGATCGTCCAAGGGTGGATAGGCCGCATTTACGAAAATCGGTGTGCCGACCACATTCAGATTGCGGGTTGAGCCAAAGGACAAAGTATTGCTTTTGTCTTGCGAGGCCCGTTTGACCCAGTCGCGTTGCGCACGATTGAAGGGAAGCTCTTCGCGGTCCATGGCAAAAAAGTACTGCCGAAAGAATTCGCCAAGTTCAGTAAAGAGATGACGAAACCGCCCAATCACCGGATAGTTACGGCGAATTGCATCGCCGGTTTGACTGCGATCAATCACAAAAAGCACCATGGCAATCAAGACCAGCAAGCCAACCAGGAACACAAAGATCAAAGCGAGGATCTGCAGTATGTCGACCGTCATTTCCATAGTGTGTTGCATCAGAGCCCATCCCATTTGTGATGTGATTACCCTGATTTCTTCGGGCGCATCCTGCAAGTCACAAAGCTGACATCCTCTGTGATTTAGGCCTGCCACAGCAGTAAAACAGCTAAGCAACGCCCGCTGCCTTCAGTTTTGATTATTTGTACAATTTGTACGTTTGGGGCGCTGAATTGTACGATTCGAATGACAATCTGCGAACCCTGACTGATGACACCGCCGCCGCAAAAGCGCGGGGTGTTGGGCTTTGGAGCAACCAACCTTTACCCCGCTGAAAATGCGATGATGGCTGCAAGAAATGGGCCGGGCTGAAACCCGGCCTTTAGTGGATCAATGCACCACAGCATCGTCGGGTCGAGGGCGTTTTGAAGTGCCCAAACGATCACCTATTTTCAGCCCCTCTTCTGTGGCTGTGACTGGGATGGTCTCTCCGTCTGCGATATCTCCGCCCAACAACATTTCAGCCAATGGGTTTTGCAAGGCCCGTTGGATCACGCGCTTGAGGGGGCGCGCGCCAAACACCGGATCGTAACCTTCGTCCGCAAGCCATGTTTTGGCCGTATCATCCAAGGCAATGTTGATCTTGCGCGCCGCAAGCCGTTTGAGCAGACGTGCAAGCTGGATGTCGACAATGCCGTCCATATCGGCACGGGCCAGACGGTCAAAGATGATGGTTTCATCCAAACGGTTCAGGAACTCTGGCCGGAAATGCGCGCGCACCGCATCCATCACATCACGACGGGCATCAGAAGCATCTGCGCCTTCGGGCAGTTGGCTGAGGGCTTGCGACCCAAGGTTGGACGTAAGGATGATTAGCGTTTGCTTGAAATCAACCGTACGGCCCTGCCCGTCTGTCAGAACGCCATCGTCGAGAACCTGAAGAAGCACATTAAAGACATCGGGATGGGCCTTTTCCACCTCGTCAAACAGCACAACCTGATAGGGGCGACGGCGCACGGCCTCGGTCAGAACCCCGCCCTCGTCATAGCCGACATAGCCCGGAGGCGCGCCGATCAGACGTGCGACCGCGTGTTTTTCCATGAATTCCGACATGTCGATGCGCACCATGGCGTTGTCATCATCAAACAGAAAATCAGCGACCGCTTTGGTCAATTCGGTTTTGCCGACGCCGGTTGGCCCGAGGAAAAGGAAAGACCCAAGTGGGCGGTTTTCATCGTTCAGCCCAGCGCGGGCACGACGCACGGCATTTGAAACCGCCGTCACCGCCTGTTTCTGGCCGATGACGCGCTTGTGCAAGTCATCCTCCATCCGCAAGAGTTTTTCGCGCTCGCCTTCGAGCATTTTGGAGGTTGGGATACCCGTCCAACGCTCGACCACGGCGGCGATTTGCGCCGGGCGCACCGCCTCTTCGACGGTCAGGTTGCTGTCTTGGGTTTCCGCCTCGGTCAGCTGCTTTTCCAGACCGGGGATCACACCATAAGACAGCTCGCCCGCTTTGGCGAGATTGCCGTCACGTTTGGCGATATCAAGCTCGGCGCGGGCCTGGTCAATCTGCTCTTTCAAATCGCGTGCAGAGGCCAGCTTGTCACGCCCCGCCTGCCACTGCGCTGTCATTTCAGCAGAGCGGTCTTGCAGGTCAGCCAGGTCTTTTTCCAGCTTTTGCAAACGGTCTTTTGAGCCTTGGTCATCTTCCAGTCGCAGGGCCTCGCCTTCGATCTGCAATTGCAGGATTTGGCGGTCTAGAGCATCCAGTTCCTCTGGTTTAGAGTCGACCTCCATGCGCAGACGGCTGGCGGCCTCGTCCATCAGGTCGATGGCTTTGTCGGGCAGAAAGCGGTCTGTGATATAGCGATGAGACAGATTGGCGGCGGCAACCAGCGCTGCGTCGGAAATGCGGACACCGTGGTGCAATTCGTATTTCTCTTTGATGCCGCGCAGAATAGACACCGTGTCTATTTCGGTGGGTTCTTCGACCAAGATCGGCTGGAAGCGCCGTGCAAGTGCTGCGTCTTTTTCGACGTGCTTGCGGTATTCGTCCAAAGTGGTGGCCCCGACACAATGCAATTCACCGCGCGCAAGGGCGGGTTTGATCAGGTTGGCGGCATCCATGGCACCGTCGGCCTTACCCGCGCCAACCAACGTGTGCATTTCGTCGATGAACAGGATGATTTCGCCCGCGGCCTCGGTGACCTCGGTCAGAACCGCCTTAAGGCGTTCTTCGAATTCACCGCGATATTTCGCACCAGCGATCAACGCGCCCATGTCCAGTGCCAGCAATTGTTTATCACGCAGGGATTCTGGCACATCGCCGTTGACGATGCGCAGGGCGAGCCCTTCGGCAATCGCGGTTTTCCCCACACCAGGTTCACCGATCATCACCGGGTTGTTTTTGGTGCGGCGCGACAGAACCTGCATGGCGCGGCGAATTTCGTCGTCTCGGCCAATGATGGGGTCGATTTTACCTTCACGGGCGCGTTCGGTCAGGTCTTGGGCATATTTCTTAAGCGCGTCATAGCCTTCTTCGGCCGAAGCCGTGTCGGCTGTGCGGCCCTTACGAATATCGTTGATGGCCGTATTCAAAGCCTGCGCGTTCACGGCACCGGCTTCCAGCGCCTCGCGTGCTTTGGATTTCACCAAAGCCAAGGCCATCAGGATGCGCTCAACCGGCACAAAGCTGTCGCCGGCTTTTTTCGCAACCTTCTCGGCTTCGGTCAGCACTTTGACCAAGACATTATCCATATAGGCCTGCCCGGTGTCACCGCTGACTTTGGCCACTTTGCCCAAGCTTGCCTCGACCGACTGCAGCACGCGTTGTGGCGCGCCACCCGCCCGGGTGATCAGGTTGGACGCCAATCCTTGGTCATCATCTAACAGGGCTTTGAGCAGGTGTTCGGGCAATACACGCTGGTGATTTTCACGCATTGCAATGGTCTGTGCCGCCTGGACAAATCCGCGCGACCGTTCCGTGAACTTGTTGAAGTCCATGGGTTCTCTCCTTCTATAAGCGCCCAGTTTCCGTTTAACGCCCGCTTATGCGGCACGCCTCATTTTTGGGCCTCAGGTTTAATTTGGGCAAGCTTGATGGTGGGTTCAAGGGGGATTTTCGCAATTGGCCGCGACCAAGTCCAAAAAATTCTATCTTAGCCTTCTGTTAAGACTTTGACCGCTAGGCTGCCCAGATCTGGAGGGGTCCAAATGAAAGTAACGCATGTAGAATTGCTAGAGCGCTGCATCACGCCGACTGGGCGATGCAGGGGAAAAATGTGTGTGCACGGAGATGGCGGTGAAAGCATACGGGTCGAGTGCGACATTCCTTATTTTGGCATTGGTGGCATGGCGGCGATCAACAGCGCGCTGGCCCAAGACGCCATGCGTCAGCTAAGACGCCTGCCCGAGTTTCGGCGCAACCCACCGCAAGAGGCCGAATTTGCCATGCCCAAATGGCGCAAAAAACGCGTGGTCCAAATTTCGGCGCGCTAAAATGCGCTGGTGCTTGCGATCAAGGCGCATGCGGCATAGACAAGGCCGATTTTTATGCGCCGGAGCTTGCCATGTCTGATGATCGCCTCATTGTTGCCCTTGATGTCCCCAATGCCTTGCAAGGCTTGAAACTTGCAGAAACCATCGGCGATGCCGCCTCGTTTTACAAAATCGGGCTGGGCATGTTGACGGGTGGCGGGCTGGCCCTGGCCAACGAACTCAAAAGCGAACACGGCAAGCGTATCTTTCTGGATATGAAGCTGTTTGATATTGGCGCAACCGTCGAAAACGCCGTGCGCGGGTTGGCGCAGTTTGATCTGGATTTCCTAACCGTGCACGGGGACCCTTACGTGGTCAAAGCCGCCAAAGAAGGCGCGGCGGGCAAAGACATGAAAATCTTGGCGGTGACGATTTTGACCTCGCTGGATCGCGCAGACCTGGATGGCGCGCTGATCAAAGACGGCGATATCAAGGATCTGGTGCAGGAACGCGCGGGCCGCGCGCTGGAGGCTGGGGCAGATGGCGTGATCGCCAGCCCGCAAGAAGCCGCCTTGATCCGTGCATTGCCCGAAGCCAAGGGACGCTTGATTGTGACACCTGGTGTGCGCCCGGCGGGGGCAGCGCTCGGCGATCAGAAACGTGTTGCAACACCGGCAAGCGCTGTGGCGGATGGCGCAGACCACATCGTTGTGGGCCGCCCGATTTGGCAAGCGCCCAGCCCCAAAGCTGCCGCTCAAGCCATCGTGGATGAGCTGGCAACTGTTTAGGCTGCCGAAACACAATGTTTGAACAAAAAAAGGGGCACCGCTTATGCTGCCCCTTTTGTGCTGACTTATGCGTGATCACCCTAGGTGTTCTTTGACCTTTTCGATCACATCTTCGACCGACAGGCCAAGGCTTTCCAACATGGAAAGGTCGATGCCGTTTTCAGCCAATAGGCTTGTCACCGCCTCTGCGTCCAAATTGGCCAATGCGGAAAGATCGATGCCACTGTCGCTGATCTTGGACATGATTTCATCAACGCCCCCCATGGCCCCAACGGCTTTGCCAAGCATATCCCCGAAACCCATATTCATACTCCTTCACTTAGTTACCATGTGCAGTTTCGCCGGCAATCTGACAGCAATAGTGCAAAAACAAAAGCTTACAATGCCATCCCTGCACGCAAATATTGCCTTATGATCCGGCGATCCAATCTGCCATGCGTTTCTGAAAACTTGGAATGGCTTTGGAATGAGTCAAATAGTCGTCTACGGCCATTAGGCGCAGGGCCTGCCCCTCATCGCCAAGCGCCAGATCAATGGCGCGATGCTCTGGGATCTGCGCCACAAAAAACCAGTTCACCGTGTCCTTATCTGGATAGGCCCGCGCCCAGATCAGATCTTGGGCAAGCACCGTCAAATTCACTTCTTCCAAGGTTTCACGCGCGGCGCATTCCCAGGGGCTTTCCCCGCCTTCGCGCCCGCCCCCCGGCAGGTCCCAATGGTTGGGCATGGGAATGGTTGTAATGTCGTCGCGCAGCAGGGTCACGATCTGGCTGCCAACAAAAACTGTCAGCTTGGCCCCGCGAAAGCGGATGTGATCGCCGCGTTCAAATGCTATGCTGGGCAGGTCGTTCATAAGAGTATCCAGATGCCAGCCCTGTGCCGCGAATGTTTAAATGAGGTGCCCCCGGCGCGCCGCTGCCCGCGCTGTGGCAGTCTGCGAATCGTGGCGCATGACGAATTGTTTGACCTGACTATTGCACATATGGATTGCGATGCCTTTTACGCAAGCGTCGAAAAACGCGACAATCCTGATCTGGCAGACAAGCCGGTGATCATTGGCGGCGGCAGGCGCGGTGTGGTCTCTACCGCTTGCTATGTGGCGCGCATTCGCGGGGTGCGGTCGGCGATGCCAATGTTTCAGGCGCTGAAGCTTTGCCCGGATGCGGTGGTGGTGAAACCCCGGATGCAGGTCTATGCCGAGACCAGCCGCCAGATCCGTGCCCTGATGGACGAGTTGACCCCCTCGGTTGAACCGCTGTCTTTGGACGAGGCCTTTATGGATTTAAGCGGCACCGCGCGATTGCATGGCCGCCCGCCTGCGGTGATGCTGGCCCGTCTGGTGAAACGCATGAAAGACGAGGTGGGGGTGACCGGTTCTATCGGTCTTGCACATAATAAATTCCTCGCCAAAGTGGCGAGTGATTTGGACAAGCCCCAAGGGTTTGCGGTGATCGGGGTGGCGGAAACCGATGATTTCCTGCGCGACAGGTCCGTGCGCATGATCTGGGGTGTCGGTCCCGCTGGCCAAGACAGTTTGGAACGGGCGGGCATTCGCACATTTGCCGATTTATTGCGCTGGGACCAACGAGACTTAACCGAACGCTTTGGCTCTATGGGGTTTCGGCTGTGGCATCTGGCGCGTGGCCAAGACAAACGCAAAGTCTCCGCCCGCACTCCAGTGAAAAGCATCAGCAAGGAAACCACCTTCTTTGAAGACACCAGCAGTCTTGATTTGCTGGATGGCCATCTCTGGCGGCTCAGCGAACAGGTCGCCGACAGGGCCAAGGCCAAAGGCAAAGCAGGCCGTGTGGTAACCCTGAAACTAAAGCGTGCGGATTTTTCACTGATTTCACGTCGCCTCAGCCTGCGAGACGCCACGCAAATGGCCGATACCATCTATCAAACCGCACGTGGCTTATTTGATCAGGTCGGCAATCAAGGCCCTTACCGGCTGATTGGGGTTGGCATTTCCGATATCGTGGATGAAAGCAGTGCCGACCTAAGCGGCGATCTGTTGGATCCAAAGGCCGCCCAGCGGCGCAAGGCCGAACGCGCCACAGATGCCATCCGGGCACGGTTTGGGTCAGATGCCATCCAAAAGGGACGTGGTATTCGCTAAGCCCGCCATTTCATCTTTCCAAAATACTCTGGGGGGAATCGCTGAAACGGGTTTCAGCGATGGGGGCAAAGCCCCCTCTGACTCTTTACCGCTACTCTGCCGCCAATTTTTGCAAAGGGCGGCCCAATGCGGCAATATCAGAAATCGCGCCGCGCAGGGCCTGACGAAATCGCGCAAAATTGGCATTGGGCGCGATGCGCGCTTCATCCATATAAAGCGAGCGATCAATTTCCACCTGAATGGCATGCTGATTGCGTGAGGGACGGCCATAGTTCTGCGTCACATAGGCCCCGGCAAAGGGGGTGTTGCGCGCAACCACAAACCCTGCCGCAACAAAGGCGGCTTCAACCCCATTCATAATCTGCGGATCCGACGAGGCCCCAAATCGGTCGCCGAGCACAATTTGCGGACGACGGGATTGGCCGCCCCGCGCTGCGTCCAATGCTTCGCGGGGCATTGAATGGCAATCAATCAGAATCGCTTGGCCAAATTGCCGCCGCGCATCATCCAGCAATCCCTGCAGCGTCAGATGATAGGGGCGCCAATAGGCATTCAATCGTTCCTCTGCCTCTTCCAGCCGCAGTTTTCCGCTATAGATTGGCTGACCATTGGACACCACCCGGGGAATCACCCCAAGACCAGAAGCCACACGCGGGTTGTTCCCCATTTTACGCACGCCCAAAATCAAAGCGGGATCCAGCTCTTCTGCGCTGCGATTGTAATCAATAAATGCGCGCGGCGCTGCGGCTTTTAGAAATGGTGCGCCAACTTGGGGAACATGGTCAAAAAGCCTGTCTACAAAGGCATCTTCAGAGCTGCGGATCGCCATGCCCGTCAAAATAGTGCGCTTTAGAAACCATTCGGGATAGTCATTGCCGCTGTGCGGCGATGCAAATACCACCGCTGATGTGCAGCTGGCTGGACGATCTAAAATAAAGGCGCGTGCGGGCATTTGCTCTCCTGTTCAAAATAAAGCATAGCCTAAAAAAGATAATTGCCGAAAGCCCTTGATCCCCCCCGCGACTCCTTTTATAGACCCCTCCACCAGCGCGGGGTTTCCGCGCTCCTTTTTGTTAAGGGGCGATGGGCCGCAAAGGTTTCATGGGCGATTAGCTCAGCGGTAGAGCACTTCGTTGACATCGAAGGGGTCACAAGTTCGATCCTTGTATCGCCCACCATGAATTCACTGGCCCGCTTTGGGCCGCCCGTAACAGGCGCACGCCGCGCCGCGACTAAGGAGAAGACCCATGAAGGTCAAGAACTCACTCCGCTCGCTCAAGCAGCGTCACCGCGATTGCCGTGTTGTGCGCCGTAAGGGCCGCGTTTACGTCATCAACAAGACGCAACCGCGTTTCAAAGCACGTCAGGGCTAATCCCCCGACACCGTTTTGGCAGAGATAAAAAAGCCGCTCTGGTTTCAGAGCGGCTTTTTTGTGTTTGGCGATTGGAAAAGAGCCACACATTTGTGTGGCTCTTGATTACAATTAGAATATAAAGTCGCCGGAATCCAAGTCAGACAATAGCACGTCTTTGAGTTTGATTTCATGACCTGTAGCGATCTCGATAATGACGTCGTTGCCGACTTGAGACAGGTGATTTCCCGTCAGATCAGCGTAATCTGTGATTTCAGAAATTCCTGACAAATCGATGGTGTCGATATCAGCTTCGAAATCATTAACAACGTTCATGTTTACGGTGCCCGCAAAAACAAAGGTGTCTGAGCCTGTTCCGCCGGTAAACTGATCAAAGCCGCCGCCACCCGTGATAATGTCGTCTCCAGCGCCGCCACTTAGGACATCTGAACCGTTCCCACCGTCGATGATGTCGTCACTGTCACCGCCATCAATAGTGTCTTTACCATTCGCGCCGCTCAAAGTATCTGCGCCGTCGCCACCGGTGATAGAGTCGTGACCATTCGCACCATAGATTACGTCGTCGCCATCCTCGCCGTGCAAAATATCGTTGCCGCTTTGGCCGTCAAGGTCGTCGTTGTCTGCACCGCCATAGATTAGGTCGTTATCAGCGCCACCATCAATGGTGTCGTTGCCGCTTCCACCATCAATGGAGTCGTTGCCTTCGCCACCGTCAGCGGTATCTGCTCCTGAACCTCCATGAATGGTATCCCAACCCAAACCGCCATCTAGAAAATCATTTCCATCGCCACCAAGCAAGGAGTCGTTACCGCTTTCACCATACAATGAATCGTCGCCGGCATGCCCATAAATTGTATCCCAGCCAGAGCCACCTTCAATGGAATCAGCAATAGCCGAGGTGGTCGCTGACCCGTTCACCTTTGCGAAATCGAAACCATGAATTTCGTTATCTTGATCTTGTCCTTGTATGACTTTTATTCCTGAACCTAACAATATCTCAGAAATTTGAGTAAAATCCGCATCTCCATTCAACTTAATTGTCACAGCAAGTGACGAACCTAATATCTCCAACCTTTCGATAGAAGAGATCCCGCCAATTTGGGTAATAAATCCGGCTGCTGACTGCGGGTCAAGAACCAAAGTGTCCGTGTCTGAGCCTCCATGGTATTCATGGTAACCGCCAACGCCCGAATCCATTCCGTCGTTATATAAGCGATCATCGCCTGAGCCGCCCGAAAGATAGTCACGCTCAGAGCCGCCAGTAAACAAGACATCATCGCCTGCGCCACCATAAAGGGAATCTAAGCCAGAGCCTCCATTTAGGGTGTCATTACCTGAATCTCCGTATAGGGTATCGGACCCTAGATCTCCATCGATAAGATCGTCGCCTGAACCACCATAAATTTTGTCTGAGTAGTAATAGCCTTCAATGGTGTCATTTCCACCATAGCCATAGATAATATAATTTGCGTTGCTCCCATACGGCCCTATATTATCTGCCCCACTTGTGCCTTCTATTATTGTTGGCATAAAACTCTCCAGAATTTGAATAATCGGAACACTAAATAGTGCCATTTTCAACCTAAAGAGGAAAACGGGAAGAGCAACCTAAAAGAGAATTCATCCAAAAAATTCTTCTTTAAGGTCATCTCTTTACCTTATTTCTGAACCGGTTGCTGGTTTTTCGCCAGACGTTTCACCAATGCCTTTTGTCTGCTGTCGCTGGGAATAACACGCGCTGCGGCGATGTCATTTTTGGGACGGCGCTTGAGATCTGGAAACAGGGCAAACAGCTCACGTCTGGCCTCTGGCGAAATCGATTTAAGAGCTTCAGGCCCGGTATAGAGGCTTTCGGTGGCTGCGCCTTCGGCAAAGATGATTTCATGCTGGTTAAACACCAGATGGTAATATGTGACTGGGGTCTCTGATGTATCGACATAGATACCAGGTAAAGAGGTGAGCCTGATCGCAGGCACAAGCACTTCGGGTTGATCAAACATGCGAGAGACCACTGATGTGTTCACAAGCATCCGATGTTGCCGCGAGACTTTGAGGTCGCGCTTTGGCAAGCCATTGCCCAGCGCGCCAGAAACGATGCAGATAGGCTGTAACTTGGGGTTTTGGGCCAAGCCTGTGGCGGAAATTTCTGTCGAAAGCACCATGCACAAAGTCAGGTGCTGACCGTCCTGACCAAGCACCGACATGCCCGATTTGAGATTTTCGACCGGGATCAATCCCATGGGTGTGTCGACCTGCGTGCCCTTGACCAAACAGGGGGGGCCAAGGTCTGAAACGTCTAGGTCGCCGGTTGACGACACATAGGTTGTGGACACCAGATTAGACTCTTCCAGGACGCTGCCGTCTGTCGGGGTGAAAACCTGACTGCCATCGGACAGATAAAAGGTTGTACCGGTGATTGTGGTGGTGCCGCCGCCCGCCAAATCAACGGTGATTGTATCGCCCGGATAGGCACGCGAGACATCCAGCCCGTTGATGGTATCAGGCGTCGAACCGGTGCTATCGCCACCGATGTCACCATCATCGTCTTGGTCGACCATTTCATATTTTTGTACGGTCAACGTGGTGCCCGCTGCAGGCGGGGCATAGGGGTCAATGATCCAGAATTGGTCAGTATAGGTCGCCGGCATAACGTGTCCTTTGCTTGCAGTTACTGGGCTTGCAATTACTGGGCCACGACAACGATACGCAGCCCAGATTGGGGTGGGGGCAACCGCATTGTTAGACAGCAAATGGGGCTATTTATGGGCGTGCTTGTGCCCAAGGCCTGATCATGAGCACGGATCGATTACCGCCCCAACAGCAATTGCAACATGGTGGCCTGATCCACATAGCCGGTGGGCTGCATATTTCGGGATTCTTGCAAGCGGCGCAAAGCGTCACGGGTTTGATCGGTGAAATCGCCATCAACCGGGCCTGGGTCAAGCCCAAGGCGCGACAGGCGGTTTTCGATCAACAGTCGGGCGGCGGCATTGCCAGCGACCGATTGCTCGCCACGCAAATAGCGTTTGCGGGCCTCATCATCGCTGGCTTGGTTGCGAAGGGTTGCAATACGCGCTTGGGCCTCTGTCGCAAAAAGCCCATCGGGAAATGCATCAAGAAAGCCTTGATAGGACCGTAGGGAATTTTGCTGGCTGGCAGTATTCCAGGCCGCGCGTTCGCGCTGATCCTGGCTGGGGCGACGTGCATCTTCGATGTCTTGGATGCGATCGCGCGCCAAGTTGGCATAAACCCCATCAGGGAATTCACGCAGATAGCTGCGATAGCCGGCTTCGGTGTTCCGCGCCCCCGTGTCTTGCCAATAGGCCCGATCTCTGGCGTCTTGGATGGCACGACGACGGCGCTCTTCTTCTGCCAGTTCTGCGGTACGCAGGCGGGCAAACTCTTGCAGATCGCGCAATTGTTTCAAGGTAAGGTAGCCATGCGGCTCGTAGCCTTTATCGGCCTGCCAAGCGGCCAAGGCGCGGCGGGTTGCGGGCCCAAATACACCATCAACACCACGGGTGTTATAGCCCAGTGTATTAAGGTCTTTTTGAATGTTGCGCCGTTGGGATCTGTTCAGCCCCAGAGCTTGTTCCGCTTGCTGAATTTGTGTTTCCTGGTCTGAAAGTTGCTGCGCAATCATCTGGCGCGCTTCGGCCACGAAACGCCCCTGAGGATAGCGGTTCAGATAGGCATCTAGCGCCTCTGTGGTGCCAATGTCGCGCACCGCACTCCAATAGGCCAGTTCCCCGAAATCCTGCTGTGGTGGCGGTGGTTGCTGCGGATTGTTTTCGGCGGTGAAGGCCACGCTGCGCGATAGAAAGCCTGCGACTTGGGCGCGGCCTGCTGATTGCGCCACATCTTGCGATGTGGTGCCGGGCTCAAGAAAGCGGGAAAGTGACTGCAACACATCCAGCTGAGGACCAAACACCGTTGTAACCCCTTGTGGCACGGCAGGGGCGTCCTGGGTTGTTGCCAGATCTGCCAATCCAGACAATGGCGCAGGCTGGGTGATCACCGCCAAAATCGCTTGGCCTGCCGCAGCCTGTAGGGCTGTGTGCGTTGACCCAAGCGCAATGGATTTGCTGCCAATATCAAAGCCATCTGGTTGCCGTGCGTCCTGCGCCACAAGCCAATTATCACGACCATCCCCAAGCACATGACCACGCATCAGTATCAGCAACCGGCCTGGTTCGGATTGGGCAATGGTTTGCGTTGAGACCAGTGCCGCGCGCATTGCGCCAAGGCGCGAATCTTTTAGATGGGTGACATCAAAACCCGCTTGCTGAAGATCTTGCGACATTTGTTCAAGCGCCCGATCATCGCGTAAATCAGGCAAATAGCGATAGTCTTGTTGATCGATAATCAACGCCAGATCGCGGGCATCAGCGGTTGTGCTAATCGCGATGAAACTTGCAGCCACGGCGGTTATCAGAATACGCATATTGGCTCCTTTCTTCTGTCAGCACCCCTTTGGCCAGTGTGCTTTAGACCCGATGCTAAAGCAAAGGTTTGGCGGTTTGGCGGGGAAAATACGTGGAAAAACACCCAAAACTGTCATGTTTGGTGCCATTCTAGGGCGCTCAGATCGCACATTCTTGGGGCGCAATGCCACCATCAAGACTGCCGAACCAGCGTGCGCTTACGCTGGAAGGCCATGTTTCTATATCGTCTAAATTCTGGTACATTGCCCAAGTCCTTATGTTTTTTGAGTTATTGCCAATCTTGCGAAGGATTTGTTTACAAGTTGAATACAAGATTAGACTGATGCCCAAATAAGAAAGCTACACGATGACGGGTCCATCTGAATCGGTGAAGAATGTTGAAAGTGTTGAGAGCCCGTTTACCCATGGGTTTGATATTCGTTTGACGATCCACGAAGAATTAGAGTGTATCGAAGCCGATATTTCATCGTTCTACTTTCACAACGCCGAGGTCGTGCACCGGTTTTACGACAATATCGAAGCCCATATTGCCAAGACCGGGCATAATAAATGGTTCTTTCTGATCAACTATTCGCGGTGCCACATCACGCCAAAGGCCTGGCCCGCCTTTGCATTGCGCGGCAAAAGGCTGAATTTGGCGCATAGTCAGGGCACTGTCCGGTTCGACGCCACCCCGGAAATGCGTTTGGAAATTGAAAGCCGCGCCCAATCTGAAAATTTTGATGCGAATTTACTTGCGGATCGGGACGCTGCGTTGAAACGCGTGGCAGAGCTGCCCTCGTCCCGACGGGCGGTGGCCCCGAGTGTGGTTCGGACGGTTGATGTGGCTCTATTTGAACGACGTCTGCAATTTAAACCGGAAGAGCTGATATTAGAGCTGGACCATTCGGAGCTCAAATTTCAAGAGGCGGCCGATGTGGATGCTTATTTTGGCTATGTTGAGCAACAGATTAAAGCGACCGATCGGCGGTGGTTCTTTTTGATCTGCAACACCGGATGCGAGGTTGCCCAACCCGCCTGGGTGCGATGGGCGTTCAGGCTGCGCAGATTAATCAAAGGAGCCGCTTTAGGGGCGGTACATTATGGGCTTACAAGCGAGCAACGCGAGGATTTGAATCGCATGACGGTTCAGGACGGGCTGCGCAACATAATTTGCGACAGCCGCGATGATGCCACGTTAAAACTGGCCAGCATGTTGGATGAATTTTAGGATATTTCAATTCAGCCAGCGCTTGCGGCGGCGATAAGACCGCACGTCGCGAAAAGACTTCCGTCCCGCTTCAGAAACACCAAGATAAAACTCTTTTACATCGGGGTTTTCGCGCAATTCGGCGGCAGGCCCCTTCATCACAACCTGGCCCGCTTCCAGAATATAGCCATAATGCGCATAACGCAGCGCAACATTAGTGTTTTGTTCCGCCAGCAAAAAACTAACGCCCTCATTTTCATTAACCGATTTTACGATTTCAAAGATCTGCGCAACCAGCTGCGGTGCTAAGCCCATTGATGGTTCATCCAGCAGAATGGTTTCCGGACGACTCATCAATGCGCGGCCAAGGGCCAGCATTTGTTGTTCCCCGCCAGAAATATACCCGGCTTGGATATTACGACGCAATTTGAGACGTGGGAAATAGCCATAGATCTTTTCCAGATCGCGGCGAATATCTGCACGGCTGTCAGCCCGGGTATAGGCACCGGTCAGAATGTTTTCTTGAACAGTCAGATGTTCAAAACAACGCCGTCCTTCCATCACCTGTATGACCCCTCGTTTCACCAGAGCCGCCGGATCCAGACCTTTCACATCTACACCTTGATATAAAATCGACCCTTTGGTGACTGCGCCACGCTCTGATTGCAACAGGTTGGAAATGGCTTTTAACGTGGTAGTTTTGCCTGCACCGTTGCCGCCCAAAAGGGCGATAATCCCGCCCCTTGGCACCGCAAGGCTGACGCCTTTCAGCACCAACATGACATGGTTATAAATCACCTCGATATTGTTAACCTCTAGCAAGGTGTCTTGGGTCGAGGGCGCGTGAAGCATCAATCAGGGTCCTAGGTTCATGAAGCATCTAGCTGGCCATTCTAACCTGATCAGCCAAGCCTAGCCACAGCGCATGGTTATGTTGTTTTCAGCAGCATAGGCGCCTGAATCTGCCGCTATGAGCGGATTTATCACAGAGGCATCAGAATGTTCAAAGTCAGAGATAATATTCCAGGCTTTCGCAGTGGCATCCCATTGCGCTACGGCAGCTGTGCCGTCGCCGCCATGGTTTTCACATGTCACTTGAAATTCTGGGCCAATATTTGGCATGCCCGCGGCCTCCATTTCCTCGAAGGTGATTTCCAGGTTTTCCATCGCATCCCGCATCATTGCAGGATTGATATCACTCACCCCATTCGCAGCTTGCGCATCTTTGACAGCTTCGGCCGCCAAAAAGGCCGCGTAAAGCCCGCGATTATAGATAACCGTGCCTATTTGGTCACCAGACCCGGCTGCTTTACCGGTTTCAACAACATATTTTTGGATATCTTCAAGAACCGGAAAATCGGTGTTTATGCGATTGAATTGCAAGGTCTTGTAGCCATGCGCACCTTGGCCCGCCGGGAGCACATCAATTTCTGCACCTGACCACCAAACCCCCATGAAGTTTTCCATATTAAACCGGATGTTGGATGCTTCCTTGATCGCCACCTGATTCATCACGCCCCAGCCCCAGAACAATACAAAATCTGGGCGTTCGCGGCGAATTTGCAGCCATTGCGATTTTTGATCCTGGCCGGGAAAATCAATCGGAATGGCGTTGAACTCAAAGCCATGCTTGGCTGCCAATGCCTCTAGTGTTGGAATTGGTTCACGGCCATATGCGCCATTAAAGTGCAATAAGGTGATCTTTTTTCCCTGCAAAGAGTCCCCGGACTGTTTGAGGAAATGTTTGATGCCAATCGAGGCCCCGTCCCAATAATTCACCGGGTAATTGAAAATATGACTAAAGACTTTGCCATTCTTCGCCGAGGTGCGACCATAGCCCATCGTATGAATAGGTATGCCATCTGCGGTCGCTTTTGGAATAAGCTGGTACGTGATTCCAGTGGATTGCGGTTGATAGATTAAGGCACCCGTGCCCTTTGTGGCTTCATAGCATTCTACGCCTTTTTCAGTGTTAAAAGCGGTTTCGCATTCTGGCACTTGCGTCAATTCACCACCAATACCGCCATCGCGTTCATTCAGCAGGGTAAAATAATCTGCATAGCCGTCGGCAAATGGAATTCCTCCGGCGGCAAATGGGCCGGTGCGATAGCTGAGAGACGGAAATACCAAGTCAGCCATCGCAGGGGCCGCAATCATAGTTGCGCATAATGCTAGGGTCACTGAATTCGGTTTCACAGGTATTTCCTCTCTTAAGTAGTCAGACCGATAGGATGTTGATCACCCCAAGTGGTTAATTTTTCGTTGCCTTTGACCCCGCGCTAGTGAGGGAAAGGCCATAAACGCAGTTTTTCTTTTGCCACGCGCCAAAGCTGGGCAAGACCATGCGGTTCAAGGATCAAGAATGTAATAATCAACCCGCCCACAATGATAAATTCAAGATGTGCCGCCAGATCGGTTGGCCAGCCTAAAATGCCGACCAGAATGTTTTTCAATAATACGGGCAATAGCACCAGAAAGGCGGCCCCCGCGAAGCTGCCAAAGATAGAACCAAGACCGCCGATGATGATCATGAAGAGCACAAGAAAGCTTTTGTTGATGCCAAAGCTGTCACCGGCTTCGGCGGCTCCCAAGTAGACCGCGAACAGCAAGGCCCCGGAAATGCCAACAAAAAATCCCGAGACCCCGAAGGCAGATATTTTGGCTTTCAACGGGTTCACCCCGATGATTTCAGCGGCGATATCCATGTCCCGAATGGCCATCCATTCCCGGCCAATCATACCACGCGTCAGGTTTCGGGCGATCATCGCGCAAGCGGTCAGGATCACCAAACAAAAGAGATAGGTTGCCCATGGCGAAGTTTGCGGCCCGGTGACCGCAATGCCAAAAATTGAGCGCTCTGGTGCAGTGATTTGCCCCGAGGCTGAATGGTTATAAGACCACGGCACACGGTTGAACAACCAGACCAGAAAGAACTGTGCTGCAAGGGTGGCCACCGCGAGGTAAAAACCTTTGATGCGCAGCGAGGGCAGGCCAAACAATATGCAAACCAACGCCGTCACACCGCCAGAAAGAATAACAAGAAACAAGATATTCACGTCTGGGAAAGCCGTCATCAGCTTGTAGCAGGCATAGGCCCCGACCGCCATGAAACCACCGGTTCCCAAGCTGACCTGACCGCAATACCCAACCAAGATATTCAGACCGATGGCGGCGATGGAATAGATCAGAAACGGTAGGAAAATCGCGTTCACCCAATAGTCGTTGATCAGGAAAGGCACGATTGCGAAAGCCACTACCATGACGGCGTAATACCGATAACGATCAAACTTGATCGGAAAGGTTTGGCTGTCTTGGGCATAGGACGTTTTGAAATCGCCGGCTTCACGATACAGCATGCATCAACACTCCTGACAAAGTGCTGGACATTTATGGGCGAGAATGGGGGCTAGACGACTAAACGCGTTCAATGATTTTCTCCCCAAATAGACCTTGTGGACGGAACACCAGAAAGATCAAGGCAAGCACGTAAGCGAACCAGTTCTCGGTTGCGCCGCCCACAAAGGGACCAATTGCAAATTCAAACATTTTTTCGCCAACTCCGATGATCAGGCCTCCGACAATGGCACCAGGGATCGAGGTAAAGCCGCCGAGCATCAGCACCGGCAGGGCCTTAAGGGCGATCAAAGACAGCGAGAATTGCACCCCGGATTTGGTGCCCCACATAATGCCCGCCACCAGCGCGACAAAACCCGCCACAGACCAGGCCATCACCCAGATAAAATGCAGAGAAATGCCAACAGACAAGGCCGCCTGATGATCATCGGCCACGGCGCGCATGGCGCGGCCCTGCTTGGTGTATTGCGCAAAAACAACCAAAACAGCCACCAAAAGGGCAGCAATCACAGTCGCAGCGATATCCAGGTTATCTATGAAAATGCCATAACCAAACCACCCTGCGGTGACCTCATCAATCATCAGGTTGATGCCCTGTGGCAGTCCGACATCCAGCGTCTTGGTCTCTGACCCCCACATAAGGTCGCCAAGACCTTCTAAAAAATAGGCAAGGCCGATCGTGGCCATAAATAAGATAACAGGATCTTGCCCAACAAGATGGCGGAACAAGTATTTCTGCACGCATATCGCCAAAATGACCATGACACCCATTGTCAGCACAATCGCCAAAATAGCAGGCACTTGCCAGCCAAAATGTTGGAGTTCTAAGCCAAATATCGCGTTGATCACCGGGGCAAATGGCACCTGCCCTTCCATGATTCCAACCAATGTGAGCGCTGAAAACAACGCCATCACACCCTGGGCATAGTTAAAGATGCCAGAGGCCTTGTAAATCAAGACAAAGCCCAATGCGACCAGGGCATAAAGCACGCCTGCCATAAGGCCATTCAGAAAGACTTCTGAGGCGAAAATCATTTGATCAGACATGCCCTTGACCTCTGTTTATCTTGGGTGTTCCTTTAACCATGGTTCACGCCCAGATAGGCGTCGATGACGTCTTGATTACTGCGCACCTCTTGTGGGCTGCCGTCGCCGATCTTTTGGCCATAATCCATCACCACCACTCTGTCCGACAAATCCATGACAACGTCCATATCGTGTTCGATCAATACAATAGTGGTGCCAAATTCATCGTTCACATCCAGTATAAAGCGGCTCATATCGCCTTTTTCCTCGATGCTCATGCCCGCCATCGGCTCGTCCAGCAAAAGGATTGACGGTTCTGCGGCCAGCGCCCGCGCCAGTTCTACCCGTTTTTTTAAACCAAATGGCAAGCGTCCCACGGGAGTTTTACGAATATGTTGAATTTCAAGAAAATCGATAATGTGTTCGACAGCTTTGCGATTTTCGACTTCTTCATGTTGCGCGCGGCCTTGCCAAATTGCCTGACGAAAAAGGCCCGTTTTGGTGTGATTGATGCGCCCCGTCATGACATTGTCGAGTACGGACATGCCTTCAAATAATGCGATGTTTTGAAAAGTGCGCGCGATGCCCTGACGCGCCACTTGATAGGGGCGCATCCGAGGGCGTTGTACGCCTTTGAAAAACACTTTGCCCATTTGAGGTTTGTAAAACCCGGAAATGACATTCAACAGCGACGATTTACCGGCCCCATTGGGGCCAATGATCGCGCGAATTTCGCCATTTCGGATATCAAAGCTGATGTCTTGGAGCGCAACCACACCGCCAAAATGTAAGCTGATATTTTGCAATTCCATCAAAACATCGTCGGTTCCGCGGCCATCACTGGTGACATATTTGTCTGGGGTCAAATCCTTCATTCTGCGGCCATCTTTTGCAAGCCAACCGGCGCAACAGCGGCATCACGCAACTCTAGCCTAGCGTTGATACTGCCGGTGCTGCCATCCTCGTAGGTCACCTCGGTGGTGGTGTGAATCTCGGACGGTCCGGCATAAAGTGCGGCGACCAAATCTGCAAATTTATGCTCGACAAAATTACGGCGCACCTTGCGCGTGCGGGTCATTTCACCATCATCGGCATCAAGTTCTTTGTGCAACACAACAAAGCGGTGAATCTGACAGCCCGAAAGAATTGGATCCATGGCAACAGACCGGTTCACAGTTTCGACATGGTCCTGAATGATATCAAGAACACGGGGATGCCCAGCTAATTCCTGGTAAGAGGCAAAGGTTATGCTATTGCGTTCTGCCCAGTTGCCCACGGCTGTCAGGTCAATGTTGATAAATGCAACACAACAGCGCCTGCCGTTGCCAAACAACACCGCTTCAAGCACCTCTGGGAAGAACTTCATTTTGCTTTCTACAAATTTGGGGGCAAACACACGACCATCCCTCAATTTGCCAACATCTTTGACCCGGTCGATGATCCGTAGGTGCCCTGTATCCGGTTCGATGAAGCCTGCATCACCTGTGGCCACCCAGCCTTCGGAATCTTTGGTTGATGCGGTGCTTTCAGGGTTGTTGTAATAGGCAACAAATACGCCGGGCGAGCGAAAGAAGATCTCACCTGTGTCCCCAATCCTGAGCTCGGTTTGCAGCCCAGGCGTGCCAACAGTATCGGCGCGCGCCTGACCGTCAGGTTGCGCGGTTATGAAAACCGAAGATTCCGTTTGCCCGTAAGACTGTTTGAGATTGACGCCAAGGCCGCGGTAGAATTCAAATAACTCGACGCTAATTGCCTCGCCCGCAGTGTAAGCGACCCGGACCCGAGAAATACCAAGCGTGTTTTTCAGCGGTCCATAGACCAGAAATTCGCCCATCCGATATTTGAGCCGTTCCCAATGCCCGACAGGGTTACCATCTAAAATGGCTGGGCCAACCTTTTGGGCATGCGCCATAAAGTGATCAAACAACCACTTTTTGAACCAACCTGCATCTGCCATACGGATCATCACATTGGTGCGATACTTTTCAAACACCGAAGGCGGTGCAAAGAAAAACGTCGGCCCAATTTCACGCAAATCAGAGTTGACGGTGCTCTCAGATTCGGGGCAACTCACGCAAAGGCCTGTCCAATAGGCCTGGCCAATCGAAAAGGTAAAATCCGCAACCCAGGCCATAGGCAGATAGGCGAACACCTCGTCATTTTTGAGCAACCTGTCAAACGCCGCACCGTTTTTCGCACTTTCAATGATATTGCGATTAGACAACATCACGCCTTTGGGTTTGCCCGTTGTTCCAGATGTATAAAGCAAGACGCAAAGACTATCGTATGTCAGCTTAGCGCTGCGCTGTTTGAGCACGTCAATATATCTATCATGAGCGGCGCGCCCCTGCCTTTGCACCTGTGCAAATTCATGCAAGTTTGCGTGGTCATAGTGCCGCAAGCCACGGGCATCCACATAGATCAATTGCTTGAATTCTGACAACCGATCTAGAATGTCGATGATTTTATCAACTTGTTCCTGACCTTCAACCACAGCGTATTGCGCGCCACAATTGGTTAGAACATGGGTCAGTTCATCGGAGGCACTGTCTTGAAAAATTGGAACCGGAACCGCCCCAGCAGATTGGATCGCAACCACGGCCCAATACAAATAGGGTCGATTGCGCCCGATGACAGCGACGAAGTCTCCTTCGTTGACGCCAAGGGTTATCAATCCAAGTGCAAAAGCCTCGATCTCTTGTGCGATTTCCGCCCAAGTCCAGCTTTGCCAAATGCCAAACTCTTTTTCTCGATATGCGGCTTTGGTGCCAAAAACTTCGATATTTCGCTGTAGTATTGCCGGGATGGACTCTAGCCCATCGGTCGCCTGTGACGACAATCCCAAATTCTCACCTCCCTCAAACTCACATCTGTGAGATGAAACCGCATGTGCGAATCTCTACGCTATTTTTCATAGGTTAACATTTTGTCACCAGCTTTGACCCAGACATTTTCCAGCGCATGACAAAAACACATGAGCGTTGCTGTGTTCCAAATTGCTCAAAATCATTTTGGGGTTAGAACATTTATTGAAAGAGGTGCCATGCAATAGTGGTGGCGATAAATTGCTCAACATACAGCCAGATGCAAATAACCAACCACTATATCTGGTGTTGGCAGCCAATATGGCATAGGATGACACCATCGGAGCATTAGACTGTTTTTCTTTTCCTTGAATGGAAACTCGGGCCGTCTGCCTCAGGAACGTACCGGGCTTAGTCACTCCCACTTCCCCCGCAGGACGCATTATCCGCGGGGGTTTTCTTTTAGGCAACAAACAGATGTTGGTGCTCTTTGAAATGCGGCACCAAGATTTCACGAAAGGCCGCCACGCGCGCCGAGGCCCAGACATCACGATGCGCCACAAGCCAGATTTCCGAAAAGGGCTGCGACGCGACATCTGAAACCCGTTCTAAATCTGAAAAATATCGCCCCAAAAACATTGGAAGTTGCGCAACCCCCATACCCGCGCGCGCCGCCCCAACCATAGATAGCATATCGTCAGATTTCATCCGGATGCGCGCGTTGGGGAATGCCGCAAGCGATTGCTGATGGAATTCGGGGATTTTATCCATAACGATCCAATCAACCGGAATTGTGGGATCTTGCCTTAAGCGTTCTACCCATTCAGGGGATGCATAGGTTGCGCTGTGCATTTCTGACAAGCGGCGCCCGCGCAGGGTATCGCCCGGCGCGCGGCTGATACGAATGGCAAGATCCGCTTCACGTCGGTTCAAATCCAGCAATTCATTGTCTGCCCGGACAATCAGCTCTACATCAGGATAACGATCTGTAAACTCTGCAAAAACCGGGGCCAGATAACTTGCACACAAAAGTTGCGGTGCGGTGATCGTCAAAGCACCCGATAGGTTTGCGTCATTGGCCAATAGATTGCGCATCAGGTCATGCTCTTCGATTTCCATAAGCGCGGCTTTGCGCGCGACGACTTGGCCGGATTCCGTGGGTTGGTAACCATCTGCCAATCGTTCAAACAATTGCATCCCAAGGTCTTCTTCGGCACGCTTAATTCGTCGTGCAACCGTCGTATAGCTGACACCCAGAGCGTCACCGGCGGTGGCAAGCGAGCCTTCCCGCACCAAGTGCATCACCGTTTTTAGATCATCCCAATGTGCTGACATTTGTCACCCCTGCATTTTCGCATGTCGCAACGGCAAAGACGTGCGATTGACAGGCTATCTATGCACTTAAGTGGGGTCATCAAGGGATAATCAGACCCTAATAGTGTTTGAAGTTGTGTGTTGCAGCTGAGCCGTTGCAAAGCGCGGCACCTTGCCCGAAGGTATCGGCATCAATTCAGGGCCGGATCATGGAAGACGAATTCGCATCTGCGCGTCTTTTGGGCCAAGTGAGTCCGTAGGTGCAATGCCGGGTGTTGTTCAACTTTTTTGCAAACCGTTGTCGATTTCTTAGGCCCTCTTTAATAGGTTAACGTAGGTTTAAATTTTGGTTGCTCCCAAGCCCTGTGCAGAGTAGTTGCCTCCTCCCACAAGGAACGCTAGGCTCTACCTATGGCTGTATGTCTTTTGTATCGTCAACGCAACGCCGCGCGGCCTCGGTATTACCGGGTCGAGATTTGCTATGATCTGTTTGATCATATTTCGGTGTTTTGCGAATGGGGAGTGGCAGGGGGCGCTGGCATGGGCGCAAAAACCACGTTTAACAATCTTCGCGAAGCCTCTGTGGCCGCAGATAAGTTGCGCAGACGGGCGCAGCGACGTGGCTATTTAAGGCTGGATCGGGCGCTTGCACTGACCTAGCGCTGTGGTCTAAGCACTGAAACCAGCGCACGGAGGCCCTGTTGGAGCCTCCGGCGGGAGTATTTTAAGAAGGTGAAACCGGGGGTTAGGCGTCTGCGGCCTGGGTTTCAAGTTTTTCAACCCGCACGGCTGCGAACTTGAATTCTGGGATTTTACCATAGGGGTCGATGGCAGGGTTGGTCAGAACATTGGCTGCGGCTTCGACATAGGCAAAGGGCACAAAGACCATATCCTCGGCCACCGCACGATCGGCCCGAGCCATGATGTCGATGCTACCGCGCCGCGTCGACAGGCGCAGCATTTCACCAGGCTGAACACCAAGACGGCGCAGGGTTTTAGGGTGCAGAGAGCAATTGGCTTCGGGCTCAACTGCATCCAAAACCAAGGACCGGCGGGTCATGGACCCGGTGTGCCAGTGTTCTAGCTGGCGCCCGGTGGTCAGGATCATCGGATATTCGGTATCTGGGGCTTCGTCTGGGGCAATGACGCTGGCAGGCGTAAAGCGCGCGCGGCCTTCGGAGCGGGGGAAGCCATCGCCAAATACAATGGGTTGGCCCGGATCTGTCGGCGACAAGGACGGGTAGGTCACGGTTTCGGTTTCCAAGCGGTCCCAGGTGATATTGTTGAGGCTGTTCATATTCAGCTTCATCTCGGCAAAGACTTCGGAGACCTCTTTATAGTCCCAAGGCAAGCCAATGCGCTGCGCCAGTTCGACGGTGATTTTCCAATCTTCGCGGGCCGCTCCGGGCGGGGTCACGGCTGGGCGCACCCGCTGCACTTGGCGGTTGGTGTTGCTGACGGTGCCATTCTTTTCGTAGAGCGCCGAGGCTGGCAGGATGATGTCTGCGTAATTGGCGGTTTCGGTCAGGAAGATATCTTGCACGATCATCAGATCAAGCTTGGCAAAGGCGTCTCGTGCGTGTTCCACATCGGGGTCTGACATCGCCGGGTTTTCACCCTGAATATACATCCCTTTGATATTGCCAGCATAGACCTGATCGACGATTTCGGTCACTGTCAGACCTTTTTCATTGCTGAAGTCGCCGCCCCCCCAAACATCGGTGAAGCTTTTACGCACATCATCGCTGGTGACGGTTTGATAATCTGGCAGGAACATGGGCACGAGACCCGCATCAGAAGCCCCCTGGACATTGTTTTGCCCGCGCAGCGGGTGCAGGCCTGCGCCGGGCTTGCCGACATTGCCTGTCATCAGCGCCAGTGAAATCAGGCAGCGGGAGTTATCCGTGCCGTGAATATGTTGGCTGACGCCCATGCCCCAGAATATCAGCCCGGCTTTGGCCTTGGCAAAGGTGCGCGCCACGCGGCGGATTTGATCCGGCGACACACCACAAATCTCGCTCATGGCTTCAGGGGTGAAGGCCGCAAGGTGGGCTTTTTCAGCTTCCCAGTTTTCGGTCCAACGCTCGATATAGTCGCTGTCATAAAGGTCTTCTTGCACGATCACATTCATGATCGCATTTAACAGCGAGACGTCTGCACCGGGGCGAAATTGCACCATTTCATCGGCAAAGCGGCGCAGACCAACGCCACGCGGATCCATCACAATCAGCTTGCCACCGCGTTTGGTGAATTGCTTGAAATAGGTCGCGGCCACCGGGTGGTTTTCGATGGGATTTGCGCCAATCACGATGGCGACATCGGCATTTTCGATCTCGTTGAAGGTGGCTGTGACTGCCCCGGAGCCGACGTTTTCGATCAGCGCAGTCACGGATGAGGCGTGACAAAGCCGCGTGCAGTGATCCACATTGTTGTGTTTAAAGCCCTGGCGAATGAACTTTTGGAACAGATAGGCTTCTTCGTTGGTGCATTTGGCGGACCCAAACCCAGCGACGTTTTTGGGATCTTCGTCGCGCAGTTTCATCAGGCCTTTGGCCGCAAGATCCAGCGCCTCGTCCCAAGTGGCCTCGCGGAAATGCGTGGATAGATTGCCAGGATCCACGTTCAGACCCTTGGCAGGTGCATCGTCGCGTCGGATGAGGGGTTTGCTGAGGCGATGGGGGTGATGGATATAGTCAAAACCAAAGCGGCCTTTGACACAAAGGCGACCTTCGTTGGCCGGACCGTTGATGCCTTCGACGTATTTGACTTTGCCGTCTTTGACTTTCAGCGAGACCTTGCAGCCGACGCCGCAGAAGGGGCAAACGCTTTCGGTTTCACTGTCAAAATCCGCGCTGTCGCCAACTTGGTTTTCGTCCACAACCGTCGCCGGGAGCAATGCGCCCGTTGGGCAGGCCTGCACACATTCGCCACAGGCCACACAGCTTGAGGTGCCCATGGGGTCGGCGATATCAAAGGTTGGATAAGCGTCGTGGCCACGTCCGGCCATGCCAATCACATCGTTCACCTGCACTTCGCGGCAGGCACGGACGCAGAGGCCGCAGGAAATACAGGCATCCAGATTGACGTTCATGGCCACATGGGTGTCATCCAACAGAGGAATGCGCCCCTCTTCGAGTTTTGGGAACCGGCTTTCGCTGACACCATTCAAATCCGCCATATCCCAAAGATGGCTGGATTTGTCATGGCTTTCATCACGGTTTGGCTGATCTGCCAAAAGCATTTCGACCACCATCTTGCGCGCCGATTCCGCACGGGCGGTGTTTGTATGCACCACCATCCCGTCCTGGGGTTCGCGAATACAAGAGGCCGCCAGGGTGCGTTCGCCTTCGATCTCGACCATACAGGCACGGCAATTTCCGTCGGGGCGATAGCCAGGGGCTGGTTTGTGGCACAGATGTGGAATCACCAAACCCCTGCCATGTGCAACTTCCCAAATGGTCAGCCCTTGTTCAGCGGTAACTTCCTTGCCGTCCAGGACAAATGTGATGGGGTCAGACATGCGGTATCTCCTTGGTTGCGGCCAGCTTACCTTATGAGTCCAAGACGCCAAGGCCGCTTTCGCGACGCACAAACGTAAATTTACGCCATCCGTCTCATCTGAGAGCAGAAATTTCCTTTTGACGGCAGGGGGCATGGCATGGCTTCCGCCCCTTTCCAAATCAGGCCTGACAACTTAGTCAGGAGCCAACAAGAGGGCCCCAGATGTCAAATATGACCTTGATACGCCACGGACAGGCGAATTCTGCAGCGCAGGATGATGTCAGCTATGACAAATTATCAGATCTTGGGCATCAGCAGGCGCGGTGGCTGGGGGATCATCTGCGGCACTCTGGTGAACACTTTCAGCGGGTCTATTGCGGCACGATGCAGCGGCATGTTGACACCGCCGAAAGCATGGGGGTCGCGACTTATGGCGAGGTTCAACTGGACGCACGTCTGAACGAATTTCCGTATTTCGCGATGGCGAATGCGATGCAACGGCAATTTGATCACCCGATTCCGACAAGCCGCGAAGGATTTGCAGAAAGCATTCCAAAGGTCCTAGCGGCCTGGGAAGCTGGGGAGCTAGAGGGGGTTGGCGAAAGCCACCAAGACTTTAGCCAAAGGGTACAGTCTGTGATTGACGACATTGCCAGCGGGCAAGGGCCAGCATTGGTTGTCACGTCTGGTGGGTTGATCAGCACAGTGCTGCGCCACAGTCTGGATCTAAACGTGCAGGGCTGGGCTGGCATGTGTCTGGCGATCATGAACACCTCTGTGCATCGGTGGCACCGGGTATTGGACCGCCCGCTATTGACCCAATTCAACGCGATTCCGCATCTGGAAACCTCGGAACGGCAATATGCACAGACCCATTTATAAAAGGATATTTAGGCAGTGTTTTGAGGGGCGATGCCCCTCGCGTTGAAACTAGTTTCACCGCTCACCCCTGGGTATTTAAATCAAGAACAATAGATTACGCGGTGGCTTACGCGGCTTTTTCCGCAAAATCTTTGTGAATGAATTTGCAATCACAATAACCACATTCCACCACACCCGTGTCATGCGGCAAGCTGAGCCAGACCCGGGGATGCCCCAGCGCCCCTTCGCCACCATCACAGGCAACGCGAAAACTGTCTACGATTTTGGTTTCTGGCGCGGCGATTGTCATGAGACACAATCCTTCTGGCTGTCGGTTGGCATTAATATTGCACGCGCAATATGGGCGATCTGAGAGATGGTAGCAAGTCCCGCATTTGCAGGCTGAAAACCTGCGCTTTTCCAACCGCCTTTAATCAGAAAAAAGATGCGGAGTTGTGGCAATCGCCAGCGCTTTGTCTTCGGAGACAGATAAGAAAGAGGCAATTGGCTGCAGGAAATCGTCAATCTCGTCGACTTCGCGAATGCGGGCATAGTTTTCGAAATTTGCATCCCGAATCGCATCACTTTCATCGTCAATATCGCGCAGAATAGTGGGGAGAATCCGGTTGAATGTCTCTTGTGGGGTTTGCTCTCCGGCAAGGCCGATGCGGCTGGCATGGCCCTTTAGGTAGCTATCAGAATAACTGCACTGGATTTCCATCGCGCGCGTGGTGGAGCGGTCACTGTAAAAATCATGCAGCAAATCAAGCGAGCCTGGATCCATGCAAATGATCATGCGGTTGGTCTGATAATAATCAAATAACATGCGGATCAGCGCCCGGCGGTGACGGGTGCGCTTTTCAATAGTGGCCTGAATGCCACCCAGGTCCGGTAGATCGGTGTCTTCTTCCTGAAACAGGTAGTCGATGGCCGGAATATTGGTTTCTTGCTTGATCTTGCCCAACAGCCGTTTGGCCACATGCCATTTTTTACATACAAGAATCATCAATTCACGCTCGCGGCCCAACGTGGCTTCGGTCTCCCAAAAGCGATTGGCAAAGCGACGTCCGACCCGCCCACGCTCGGTGACAAATTTGAACAGGCTAGGCCCTTCACCTGAGATTTTGAATTCTATGCCAGACGTTGCATAGAGCTTGCCCAAACGCTCTTTGAGCTCGATTGCCTCGGGGCTGATCTTGCGGGCAAAAAGGTAATCTTGGTTCAAAAGCAGGTCATAGTGATCATTATAGAACACCAGTGGCATGCCATAATCCGTGAACATCAAAAACGTCAGGCTGCGCGAATTGATTTCATCGGCGGGAATCAGATGCCGCACCAAGGTCTGGAAAAAGGTTTCATCCGGAATCCAAGTGGTGCGGAAAAAGCGCATAACATCCTTGCGCCTTTGCGTGAATTCCATCACCGCCTCAACCGTTGGACGACGCAAGCACCACCATTGGCTGCCAATCTGCACCTGCAGATCACTGGGTATCTTGCGGGTTAAACCAAGGCGCCTTTGAATATTATAGGCGTGATAGAATAGGTGTTTTTGCTCTCGTTCGTTAAAGAAATGCCGATAGATCAGCCGCTCTTTCTTCATCCCTGTTTTGATCCAATTGCTTTCAAAAAAGTCAAAGCTTTCAATGAAGTCGCAGTCGTGGTCATCGACAAAATCATGCACATATTCCGAGGTTTTGATCGCCATGCAATCCCCCGACAACATGTAAAAATGCGTGGCTTTGGGAAAATCGCGCAGGGCCGCAGTAATCGCGTTCAGCGTCGCCTGAACCAGTGACCATTCACCCCAGCCGCATTTGATGCGCTTATCTGCAAATGTCACGTTCGGATTGTCAGCCAATGCCGATTGAATATGGTGAAAATCTTGCGGATCAGCACTGGCGTCAAAATGGATGGCCATGCAATCGCCTTTGGCTGTCAATTGCTCTGCCTGCTGCACAATCGCCTTCGGGTCTTTGTGGCACAAAAGAATGTACGCGATTTTTGCCATACTGGAAACTGTAACCCTGTGTTAACCCGATTGTTTACTTGATAAAGGTGAAGACAGATTGAATAAACAGCGAAAATTTGGTTTTTTCATTCCAATATAAAAGTGTGGCTTGAAGAATTTAAGCCGCCAATAACCGGAGGCATTGAATATGGGATTCCCGGGCACCTGGATGACAGAAAGTCAGAGTGTTGTGTACCGCGTCGTTCCGAAATGCGCGTGTTCAACGATTGGCCAGATCATGTATTATACAGATCATGGCGCGTATTTTGACGGCGACATCCATGATGCGAAAACTGGATTGCACAAATGGGCGCATGAGGAGAGTAAAGAGCCGATCCGCGATGTTGTGCAAAACCACAACAGCTATGCGTTCACCTGCGTGCGCAACCCCTACACTCGCATTCTGAGTTCTTACTTTGACAAGATCTGCGGCATCCAGCGTAATGGCCGGCGCTACCGCGGCAACTTGGTGCCAATGCTGGTGCAGAAATATGGGATTGATGTCGGCGGGGACGACGGGCAGGCCGAATATGACCAAATCAAGAGTTTCCGGCGATTTTTATTGTTTGCCCGTGATACCATTCGCTGGCGACGCCCGATGGATCCTGACATTCACTGGTCCGCCAGCTCGGGGCATGTGTCTACCTTTGTGGTAAACGGTGGTCGCTATGATCAGATCATCTGGACAGAGAAATTTAATGAAGGCATGCAGACGGTCCTAGATCAAATAGAAGTCGCGCATCCGATTACACTGGCTGATGTGCCGCGTTTCAACGAATCTGAGGGGCATGGGCCCAAACGCGCGCACCCGGTTGCAGAGTATTTTGACGATCTGTCGATGCATTTGGTCTATGAAATGTACAAACGCGATTTTGATCTTTTCAAATACGATGCTGCGGATCCGTCAAATAAATTGCCCGTTGGCGAAATTGATCTGGATGAGGTGCACGCCAAGCTCGGGGATTAGGATGGTAGGCTATTCTGGATAGCGCTGCCACAAGCATTGGCCCCAACTCGGTGACCCGCAAAATACAAGGCAGAGGGGGCGCTGCCCCCCCGCTGACCCTCATGACGCATTGCAAACAATGCACCGTTCCCCCCGGGGTATTTATTTCAAGAACAAGATCAAGACTTTCTTAACACAAAGCGATCATGCTTGCTCTGCGGTACAGGCTGGGGAGCCGATGACCGCTCAAGGACAAGTCGCCCTGCCCTTTTGCGTAAGCATTGATGCAATTTCAACCGGCGTAAATGGCAGGGCGCGCCTTGGCTTTGTTCTTGATCCAAATACCCAAATCCTAACCAACCAAAGGCCGTTACATCAGCCCATTTTTGCGAAACAGCACCTTTAAGTCATGCTCTGGACGTGCGCCAAAGTGGCCGATCACCTCGGCCGCAGCCACGCAGCCCATCTGCCCGCATGTGGCCAGATCCTGACCTGTTGCATAGCCATATAGAAATCCTGCCGCAAACTGATCACCTGCGCCGGTGGCGTCGACGGGCACAATTTTTGTCACTGGAACTGTAGCGCGCTCTACGCCTTTGATCAGCAGAACATCTTGACCTGAGCGGGTGCACACCACCAGTCCCGAGGCCTCTGCGGCCTGACTTAATGCCAGTTCCAGATCGTCTGTTTCATAGAGTGACATCCATTCATGCTCGTTGCCGATCACATAGTCCAACTCTGCAACCAGACGCTGAAAATCGACGCGGTGGCGGTCGACACAAAAGGGATCTGACAAGGAAATACCGGCCTTACCACCGCCAGCTTTGGTCAATTGCGCCGCGCGTTCAAAGGCTTGCTTGCCTTTGGGTTTGTCGTAAAGATAGCCTTCCAGAAACAAGATCATCGCCTGCCCGGCAACATCATCGGCCACGTCGTCGGGCCCCACTTCGGATGAAATGCCCAAATAGGTATTCATCGAACGCTCGCCATCTGGCGACACAAAAATCATCGAGCGAGAAGTTGGCAACTCGCCACCCTTAACCGGAGCATTCGGAAAATCGGTACCACCAGCGGCCATTTCCTGTGCATAAAACCGGCCCAGCGCATCATCATTGACCCGGCCAATAAAGGCGGTACTCAGCCCCAGATTGCCCAGACCAGCCAAAGTGTTTGCCACCGATCCACCTGGTGCCTGCACGCGGTTGGTCATCGCGCCATAAAGCAGTTCCCCGCGCTGTTTTTCGATCAGCTGCATGATGCCTTTTTGGATGCCCATCAGGTCCAGAAAGCTGTCATCTGACTGGCTGATAACGTCGACGATGGCGTTGCCAATGCCGACAATTTGATACTTGGTCATAGGTTTTTGTCCTCAAACATACAGAGATCGCGGATCAGGCAGGTGCCACACAGCGGCTTGCGCGCCTTGCAATGATAGCGCCCGTGCAAAATCATCCAGTGATGGGCATGCAGTTGAAAATCCGCAGGAATATTGTCTTCGATGGCCCGTTCGACGGCCACCACGTCTTTGCCAGGGCAGACCCCTGAGCGATTGCCAAAACGAAAAATATGGGTGTCGACTGCCTGCGCGGGGGTTTGCCACCACATGTTCAAAACTACATTGGCAGTTTTGCGCCCCACGCCGGGCAGGCTTTCCAAGGCGGCGCGCGAATTGGGCACAACGCTGCCGTAGTCCTCTACCAAAATCTTGGAGAGTTTCATGACATTTTTGGCTTTGTTGCGATAAAGGCCAATGGTTTTGATATGAGAAATCAATGCCTCTTCGCCCAGATCCAACATCTTTTGCGGCGTATCCGCGATTTTGAACAGCTCTTTTGTGGCCTTATTGACACCAACATCCGTGGCCTGCGCAGATAGGGCCACCGCCACCACAAGCGTAAACGCGTTCACGTGGTCCAACTCGCCTTTGGGTTCCGGTTCTGCAACTTGAAAGCGGCTGAATATTTCGCGGATCGTATGATAATCGAGCTGTTTGGCCATATCGCTTCCGGACTCTAGGTGACACCAGAAACCGCCATAAGTGTGTTGTGGCCGAAGATCAATCTTTGGGCCGCAAAACAGCAGGTTTCGGGTCGCGCTGGGGCATTTTGGCCCCTAAGATCATTGGCAAGGGGGCTGTGCTATGAGCGATATGGATCAAAGTTATCACTATGGCGTTATGCGCCGAGCCATCGAATTGATTGACCAAAGCCGTGAAAGCCCATCGCTTGACGAATTGGCATCTGCCATGGGTATGAGCCCGGCGCATTTTCAACGGTTGTTCACCAAATGGGCGGGAGTGTCGCCAAAACGATTTCAACAATACCTGACATTGGGGCACGCCAAGGCATTGCTGCATTCACAGCACACAACGTTGGAGACGGCCTATGAACTTGGGCTTTCTGGCAGCGGACGCCTGCATGATTTGTTCTTGCGGTGGGAGGCCATGAGCCCGGGTGAATATGCCCGAAAGGGCGACGGCCTGGTGATCTGCTGGGGCTGGTTTGAAACCCCGTTTGGGCCTGCAATTGTGATGGGAACAGGTAAAGGTATTTGCGGCGTTGGGTTCGCGGCTGAGACCGGGGCGGAGAAGACTTTCGAAGATCTTCGGGCCCGCTGGCCGCAAGCGCAATTCAAGGAAGATGGCGCTTTTTTGAAACCTTGGGTACAGGCAGCATTTGCGAACAAGCACACAGATCAAGCATTATCGCTGCATCTGATAGGGAGCCCAATGCAAATCAAAGTCTGGGAGGCCCTGCTTTCGGTGCCATCCGGGCAGGTGACCACCTATTCCGATATCGCCACTGCAATTGGCAAGCCCAAGGCGGTGCGCGCCGTTGGCACCGCAGTGGGACGCAACCCAATCAGCTGGCTGATTCCTTGCCATCGCGCTTTGCGAAAATCTGGTGCCTTGGGTGGATATCACTGGGGCTTGCCTGTGAAACGCGCGATGCTGGCCTATGAAACAGCGCGCGCAGAGGTCTGAAACCACCATTTAGCTACAGAAATGGGCAATTCCTCGCCGATTTCCCCCTTGTGAGACACTTATCTAGAGCGCAGGTTTGCTTCAGAGCTTACATGTCCGGCACACGGACCTGCATAAAAGAGGCAAATATGATCCGAGCAAAATTGGCCATTGGCCTGACCCTTGGTGCAACGCTGGCGCTCAGCGCATGTACTGATCCGAATTACGCGGGCATTGACCGCACGAAAACCAAAAACGGTGCTGCGGTAGGCGCTGCTTTGGGGGGCATCTTTGGTGCGCTGACTGCGGATAACAAAGGCAAAGGTGCGGTGCGTGGCGCGGCTATTGGTGCAGGTATTGGTGCCTTAGTTGGCAATGAATTGGACAAACAAGAAGCAGATCTGAGGCGCGATCTGAACAATGACAATGTGCAGATCACCAACACCGGTGACCGTTTGATTGTCACCCTGCCGCAGGACATTCTGTTTGCCACCGACAGCAGCGCCGTGCGCTCTGATCTGCAACGGGACCTGCGCACCATCGCTGGCAATCTCAGCGCGTATCCAAACTCTACCATTCAGATTTTGGGCCACACAGACAACGTCGGGGACGCAGCTTACAATCAGGGACTAAGCCAGCGCCGCGCTGAAGCAGTGGCGGATGTCTTGCTAGAAGCTGGAGTGCCGTTTTCGCGTGTGCAAACCAGCGGACGCGGCGAAGACCAACCCATCGCTTCTAACTTAACACCCGAAGGGCGCGCTCAAAACCGGCGGGTTGAAATTGTGATTTTGCCCAACGCCTAGTTTGATTGCCTATGCATTTCGACAACTATATTCACCCCGGTGCCATTGCGCCGGGGTGTTTGCATTTCTTTAACGAACATTTTTGACCGCCCCCAAGCGTGCACAGCTTCTGTGCGCAAATCTACGTTGTCTACAACCAGATTTGGCATAGAATCTGCCTCAACCGGAAAAGGGCTTATTATGACTGTGCAATTGCTTGGCATTTCAGGATCACTGCGCAAGGACGCGACAAATACCAAACTTTTGCGCGAAGCCGCGCGCTTGTTTGGCGACGTGCGCTATGTGCAGGCCGATTTAAACATCCCTCTGTATGATGGCGATGATGAAGCGCAGAACGGATTGCCAAAGACCGTGCAAAACTTGGTTCAGCAAATCGCCGATGCGGATGCGGTTTTGATTTCTACACCAGAGTATAATTCAGGCATCACAGGTGTTCTGAAAAACGCTCTGGATTGGGTGAGCCGCAGCAAGCTCAAGCCATGGGATGGCAAACCCGTTGCGGTGATGAGTGCAGCAGCAGGGCGCGCGGGTGGCATTCGCGCCCAAACCATGTTGCGCACCTGTATGACGCCTTTTCAGGCCCGCATTGTGCCGGCGTCAGAGGTGGCCGTGTCAGGCAGTGGCAGCGCATTTGACGCGGAAGGGCATTTGGAATCAGAGCGTTACCAAGATGCGGTGCGACGTCTGATGGACGCGTTGAAGATCGAAATCACCCGAGGGGCCTAAGTCTGCGGCCTATCCTTAGAGCGACGCAGCGGGTTTGAAAGGTTCGGGGATGCTATCCCTGCCTTCTAGAATCAAGTCGGCCATGACTTCGCCGGCTTTGGGGGCCATGCCAAACCCGATCTTAAAGCCGCCATTGGCGATATACTCGGTCGGTCGTGTTGGGTGCTGCCCCAACATTGGCGCACGCGATTTGGCCCGTGGTCTGACCCCGGCCCATCGGCGCAGGATAGGCGCATTCGCGAGACCTGGCACCGCGCCAATGGCGCGGGCAAGCACGAGATCAATCTGTGCATCAGTGCGTGTGGGGTGCTCAAATTCACGTTCGCTGGTTGAGCCAATGGCCACTGTCCCATCTACATGCGGCACAATATGCACCGCATCGGCAAAGAGTTGTGGCATGTTCGGTTGGCTATGTTTGAGCAAAATGGCCTGCCCCTTGACGCCGTTACCAACCGGGCGACCGAGTTCACCTGAAAGCTCTAGCAAGCCCTTCCAGCCGGTGGCCCAGACAATGGCCCCTTTCGATGAGGCCTCGGTGCAAATTCGCCCACCCATGGCCCCTATTGCGGCGGCCAATGCTTGGCAGGCCATGCGCGGATGGATACGTGCACTTAAAGTATCATGGATCAGATAGCCGGTGGCTGATTGCGGTGCCCAAGGATCCATCGCAGATGCAGGCAGCACCTGCCAGTTCGCCTTGCCCTGCCAAAGCGTTTGGGCGTTTTCGGCCCGCTTATGAGCCAAATCCATGGCCCGTTCATCCGCGACCGGCTGCACCCGCCCCACACTGCCATAACCCGAGATCTTGCCGCCGATGCTTTCAACATTTGGCCAAAACTGGCGTGCCATGATTAAGCTTTCAAACTGAAAGGCCTTTTTTTCGTTCCAGTTTTCGGGCGTATGTGGAGCCAATGCACCAACAATGCCACCGGATGAGCCTGCGGCCACGCCGTTGGGGTCAATCACCTGCACTTTGGCACCGCGCTGAATGCAAGCCCAAGCCACAGAAAGCCCAAAGGCCCCTGCCCCCATCACCGTTACATCCACCATTGCAAAATCACCTGTCATTGCCCACAGTTACGTGTTCCATATTCTCTAAGGCATTCCCGCATGAGCGACCAGTCAGCAAAACTGGAATGGCGCGACGACAAAATTCCTGTCTCGACCCATTTCGACGATCCTTATTTCAGCTTGGACCATGGCCTGAATGAAACCCAACATGTTTTTCTATCAGGCAACCGTCTTCCCGCGCGTTTTTCACCTGAGTTTCATATTGCCGAGCTGGGTTTTGGCACCGGGCTGAACTTTTTGGCGGCGTGGCGCGCCTGGGAGGCATCAGGGCAAACCACACCAATGAAATTCACCAGTTTCGAAGCCTATCCGATGGGTGTGGACGAAATGGAACGGGCTTTGGCGTCTTTTCCCGAGGTGAGCGCCTTTGCAAAGCGCCTATGTGCGGCATGGGCAGTGGATAAAACCCTTGCCACTTTGCAGGGCGTGAATGCCAAGGTGATCCTAGGGGATGCCAGAGAAACATTGCCCGCTGAAACCTGGCAGGCGGACGCTTGGTTTCTGGATGGGTTTTCCCCGGCAAAGAACCCAGAACTTTGGGATGAGGCCCTGTTGGCAGAGGTCGGGCGGCACACCAAGTCGGGGGGTACAGCAGCCACCTATACCGCCGCTGGTTTTGTACGCCGGAACTTGCAGGCGGCTGGATTTGAAGTGACCCGTCTGTCTGGTTTTGGCCGCAAACGTCATATGACAACAGCGCTAAAAATCTGACGATGCGGCGCACTGACAACCAGCTTGGCATCTTGCTGATGTGTCTGACATCCTTGATCTTTGCATTGCAGGATGGGCTGTCACGTCACCTTGCTGACAGCTACAATGTCTTTGTTGTGGTGATGATACGCTATTGGTTTTTTGCGGCCTTTGTTATTTTGATCGCCATGCGCAATGGTGGGCTAAGGCAGGCTGTACATACAAAACATCCCATTCTACAGATCACCCGAGGGGTCATTCTGGCGCTAGAGATCTGCGTGACTGTCGCCGCCTTCACCCTATTGGGCTTGACCGAAACCCATGCGATTTTCGCGTGTTTTCCGCTGATCATTGCCGCCTTTTCCGGACCTGTCTTGGGTGAAACCGTTGGGATACACCGATGGTTGGCCATTGGATTGGGGGCTTTAGGGGTATTGGTGATACTGCGTCCAAGCGGCGGGGTATTTACACCCGCTGCAGCTGTGCCGCTTTTGGGGGCTGCGATGTTTGCGGCCTATCACCTGATGACGCGTTATGTTGCGGCGCAGGACTCGCCGGCCACCAGTTTCTTTTATACCGGCGTCAGCGGCGGCGTTGTGATGACGGGGATTGGTGTATTTTATTGGCAACCCATCGTGGGAAGCGATGTTATCTGGATGCTTATTCTTTGTTGCAGCGCGCTGTTCGGGCATTGGTTGCTGATCAAAACATATGAATATGCCGAGGCCAGCGTGGTTCAACCCTTTGCCTTTCTGCAGCTGCCATTTGCGTCAATTTTGGGCATGGCTGTCTTTGCGGAAACATTGCGCATCAACCTGGTGATTGGGGCAAGCATCGTGGTGGCGGCCGGAGTGTTTACGCTTTGGCGCGAGCACCATAAAAAGCACTAGCGAGGACGCATTTCGTGGATCTTTACACGTTGATCATGCTGGGCAGCGGCGCACTCGTATCGGGATTTGTCAGCGGTTTTGCCGGATTTGGCACGGCACTCTTTGCCTCTGCCTTCTGGTTTGCTGTTTTGCCCGCACATTTGGTGCCGCCCTTGGTTATTCTGGCTGCGGTTGCAGGGCAAATCGTTGGCCTTGCGCGACTCAAGAATAAACTGACATTCAAACGCGCCTTGCCGCTGATTTCTGGCGGGATCATCGGCGTGCCAATTGGCACATTGGTTTTGTTTGTGTTGTCACCCTGGGCCCTTAAGCTTGGCATTGGACTGTTCTTGGTTAGCTATGCCCTGTGGCAAATGCTTGGTGACAGATTCCGCTTCACAATTGGGCCGCAACCCTTGGCGCTTGATCGACTGATTGGATTTGTCGGCGGTATTCTTGGAGGTATCGCTGGCTTGGCAGGCCCCGTCCCCATCGTCTGGCTGCAATTACAAGCCTTGCCAGCCAGCGAACAACGCGCGCGCTACCAGCCGTTTAACCTATGTATTTTACTGCTTTCGGCACTTTCAATGGTTTTGGCTGGCCTGGTCACCGCCGAAGTCCTGAAACTTGCGTCTGTTGCCATTCCTATAACCATCACCGCCGCTTGGTTTGGCGTCAAAGCCTATACCCGGATATCGGAAGACAGCTTTCGCAATTGGATTTTGATTCTGTTGCTGGCTTCAGGCTGTTTTGTTTTGGTGCAAACACTCGTTTAACGCCGCAACACTGTGGCCCCGACCAACTCTTGGCTAAAGGGGATCGGCAAGGGATCCTTGCCCAATCTTGCGCGATAAACCGGCAGGCTTTCAGCCACCCGCATCACATAGTTGCGGGTTTCGTTAAACGGGATGTGTTCGATCCAGTCGATGATATCCATGCCGCCCCGGCGTCGCGGATCGCCATTGGTTTTCATCCAACGTGTCGGACGGCTGGGGCCAGCGTTATAGCCAGCCGCCATCATGATCACATTGCCCTGAAATTCATCGGCCAAGCCTGCCAAATAGGCCGTGCCAAGCGTCACATTGTATTCTGGATCTGTCAACAAACGCGATTTCGAATAGGGCACCCCCAATGCGCCAGCAACTTGCTTGGCGGTGCCCGGCAAGATCTGCATCAGCCCCTGCGCGTTTGCTCCAGAGACAACTTTAGGATCAAACTCACTTTCGCGTCGGGCAATAGCCAGCGCCATTTCTGCCGGCACTGGCAATCTGCGTTTTGCCAAAGGATGCAACGCATAATACGGGGCAACCACGGTGGTGTCATATTGCACAAACCGTTTGCCAAGCATGACAGCAATATGCGGTTCGTTGATTTCGATCGCCATTTGGCCCATCTGCGCCATAGTGGCCGGGTCCTGGCTTTCTGCCAGATGTGTCCAGAACCTTTCAGCAAGCGAAAGCTCGCCAGCATTGAGCAACACAACAGCCGCCTCGTGAACCGAGGTGCGCGTGTAAGGCGCACCGCGCCAATGCTGGACGTTTGCCTGGCCCGACAGTGCAGGATCAGTTGCCAATCCAGCCTTTTCCGCAGCCAACAAGCCGTAGAACGAGGTTTGATGCGCGCCGCCACCGGCATAGGCCCGCATGGCAGCGTCACGATCCCCCATTGCCTCATAGGCGCGCCCAATCCAATATCCAGCGCGCCCATAGGAAATCGGGGTTGCGACCGCTTGCTCAAACCGCACGAAATGCTGCAATGCCACGCCGGGCTTGTTCATAAATCGCAGGGCCAAGTAACCTGACAACCATTCCAAATCAGCATAGCTGCTGCCGTCGGACAATCCATGGTCTGTCGCCACACGATAGGCCATGTCATGACGCCCCGCGCGCATCTCGCTGCGGGCTAAGGCGCGCCGCCATCCAGCCCATTTGGACGCATCCCCCAAGCGATTGGCCGCGCTTTGGGCGACCAATAATTCAATCGCACTGGCATTGCGCCCTTTGCGCGCCCGCCACTGAAATCGCTCAAAGGCCAATCCGGGGTCATTGGCAAAACGTCCGGGGACCGCCGCGATCAGATTATCAACGCCCTGACGATCAAACCGCAATGCCAATCGCGCCTCGGCCAATTTACGCCACCCGTCGTTCACCAAAGGATAGAGTCGCTTGGCATCGCTGTCCCACCCCTGCCACAATGCATGATCCAATCTTGCGGCATGATGTTTCTTTAGCAAACGCCCATGTGCGCCCAAAAAGGCGTCATGTATTTCAGATCCCATCGGGAAACTTAACCAGGCTTTGACGATTTCTGCATCCGCATCGCCACGGCGACCCATTGCACGCAATGCCCGCGCATAGGACAACGCGCCCTTTGCGGTCTGCGTGCCTTGGGTGTCAAAAAAGGCAATCACTTGATCGGCACTGGCATTTGCAAATGCTGACTCTGACTGTTTGCGCAAATAAGGCAGACCAGGCCAATCCCCACGACGCTTCAGAAACGCCGCTGCTTCGCGCGCTGTCCCCTCGCCAGCGCGCAGACGATGCCATTGGACAACATCACGCACGACTTCATTTTCACGTCGCACAGCTTGCGCGGCACTGACCCAATCTTTTTGACGAACAGCATCCATTGCTGTGGCCAACCGCTTGCTTGCCTGTGCCGCAGCGGCATCAGCCAAAAATACCGTCAACAGCATCGCCCAAATTAGCCTTAACATGTCTTGCATTTTCCTAGGTGACACTGGATACGATCTAAACATTAGTGCGCGCGGCCGAAAGCGCCAATCACAAACTTGGCAAACTGGCGACATATCGCTAGTGTCCGCGCGATCTATCAACGGGCGTTTCGCCCAGCTACGCAAAACAAAGGAGCGTGTCATGTTCAAAGGGTCTTTTCCCGCACTCGTCACGCCGTTTACGAACGGCGAGCTGGATTTGGAAACGCTCAAGAAGCTGGTGGAATGGCATATCGGTGAAGGCAGCAATGGTTTTGTCCCTGTGGGCACCACTGGCGAATCCCCAACACTAACCCATGAAGAGCATGAAACAGTGATTATGGAAGTTGTGCGTGCAGCAGCCGGGCGCGTGCCTGTCATTGCGGGTGCGGGCAGCAACAACACGCTTGAAGCCATGCACCTGATGCAATTTGCCGAAAAAGCAGGCGCAACCGCCGGTTTGGTTGTCACGCCCTATTACAACAAACCGACACAGCGCGGTTTGATTGCGCATTTCACGGCGCTGCATGATTGCTGCAACCTGCCGATCATCATCTACAATATCCCGGGCCGCTCTGTTGTTGATATGACACCGGAAACCATGGGTGAGCTGGCAAAACTGCCACGTATCATCGGCGTCAAAGACGCGACGGGTGATATTAACCGCGTCAGCCAACAACGCCTGACCTGCGGCACCGATTTTGTGCAGCTTTCTGGTGAGGACGGCACCGCATTGGCGTTTAACGCCCATGGCGGCCAAGGCTGCATTTCGGTCACAGCAAACGTTGCACCACGTCTTTGCGCTGAATTCCAAGCCGCCACTCTGGCAGGCGACTACGCCAAAGCGCTTGAGCTGCAAGATCGTCTGTTCCCGCTGCACGAAGCGATCTTTGTCGAGCCAGGGCTCGTTGGCGCGAAATACGCTATGGCAAAATTGGGCCTTTGCTCTGAAGAAGTGCGCTCGCCACTGACAGGGTTGCTGGATGAAACCAAAGCGCAACTTGATGCAGCCATGCGCCACGCAGGTTTGATCAGCTAAACCTGATACTCAATTCAGCAAAGGCCCCGACCTGACCCAGGCCGGGGCCTTTTTTGTTCTGCAATACACACATGATCATTGCGCAAACTTCAACCATCAGGGGTCAAATGAGCTGCCTCAGAGAAAAACCACTTGTTCTTGAGCTAAATACCCCCGCCGGAGGCATCTATCTGTCCAAACGACCGAGCCGCCCGCCGACCGGCGGGCACATGTCATCACAAATCACACCACCGCAGACCCGCCGCCTTGATCAGAAGAACCAAATCACCGCGCAGACTGCTGCCGCACCAATCAAAACACCGCCCAAACCAGTCACGGCAACCAACGGCCAAGCGCGTGTTTTGGGCGCGTCTTGGGGTGTGACCTGCTTGATCAATGCCGCTTCGACAAGCCCGGGCAAGCGCGGCCCAAAGCGCGCCAAAACCTGAACTGTTTTCAGCAGATCGCGACCCGCCGCCTTAGGGCCAATGGAATCCTTGATATATCCACCCACAACCGGTTTGGCGACGTCCCAGATATTCAGTGAATGATCCAAAGATCGCGCCACGCCTTCGACGACCACCATGGTACGTTGCAGCAAAATCAGTTCTGTGCGGGTCTGCATGCCAAACCGTTCGGTGACTTCAAACAGGTAATTCAGCAAGCGGCCCATCGAAAGCTTGGTGGCATCCATGCCAAAAATCGGCTCGCCCACAGCCCGCAACGCGCGGGCAAATTCATCGACATCCTGATCAGCGGGCACATAGCCCGCTTCAAAATGCACTTCTGCAACCCGTTGATAATCGCGCTGAATAAACCCATAGAGGATTTCGGCATAAACACGACGCGTGTATTCATCAATATGCCCCATAATCCCAAAATCATAGGCAATGATGTCACCGTTTGCGGCAACTTTTAGATTGCCTTGGTGCATATCGGCGTGAAAAAAACCATCGCGCAAGGCGTGGCTTAGAAACAGCTCGAGCACCCGACTTCCAAGCGCGTTGCGATCATGGCCGCGGGCATCCAGCGCCGCATTGTCGCCCAATGAAATGCCTTCGGCCCAATCCATTGTCATCACGCGACGGCCAGAATGCTCCCAATTGACGGCGGGCACTTGAAACCCTGCATCTTCGGCGGTGTTTGCTGCAAATTCACTGGCAGAGCTGCTTTCAAGACGCAGATCCAACTCGCCCGTCACCACACCGTCAAAATGTTCAATCACAGCCCGTGGTCGCAATCGGCGCGAAAACGGGGCGACAAATTCGATAACATCGGCGGCAAAATAGAACGCATCCACATCTTTGCGAAAGGCGCGTTCGATACCTGGGCGCAGCACTTTAACAGCCACAACTTCACCGGTGTCGGCCAAACGTGCTTTGTGGACCTGCGCGATCGAAGCTGCGGCCACCGGTTCTGAAAACTCTGAAAAAATCTTGTCTGCGTCACATCCCAGTTCTGTGGCCACCGCGGTTTTTGCCTCGGCGACGCTAAATGGTGGCAGACGGTCCTGCAAAACCCGCAACTGGGTTGCCAACTCATCGCCGACCACATCAGGGCGGGTCGAAAGCACTTGGCCAAATTTAATGTACGCCGGCCCCAATGCTGTCAGCGCACGCACAACCGGGGGCTGGCTAATGTCGCCCTTAATGCCAATCCATCGGAACGGGAAGACAAGCCCACGCGCTGCGAGACGCAAGGCTTTCGGGGCCTCAAAGGCTTCTAGAACCACCCCCATCGCGCCAGTGCGTTCAAGCGTTGCACCGGTTCGGATCAATCGCCAAATATTATGAGGTCCGCGCATTTAGATCTTCCACCCTGAGTGTAAGGCAGCAATACCCATGGTTAAATTGCGGTATTTGGCGTTTTCAAAACCCGCCGCCTTCACCATGTCCAAAAAGGTATCCTGATCTGGAAATTTTCGGATCGACTCGACCAAATACTGATAGCTGTCCCGATCATCCGCAATCAGTTTCCCCATTTCTGGGATCACATTAAAGGAATAGCGATCATAGGCCCATTGCATGGCCGGGTTTGGCAGTTGCGAGAACTCTAGCACCATCAGGCGCCCGCCGGGTTTCAACACCCTGTAAGCTTCGTTCAGCGCTTCTTGCGGACGGGTGACGTTCCGGATGCCAAAACTGATGGTGTAGACATCAAAGGTATTGTCTTCAAACGGCAAGGCCATCGCATCGCCAACAATCCAATCAAGGCTTTCAGCCAATTGCTCGGCCTGGGCCCGTTTGCGCCCGGCGACAAGCATGGGTTCGGTCAAATCGCAGACGGTGGCATGCCCTTCACCGGCGCGACCCAGAAATTTGAACGACACATCGCCTGTGCCACCCGCTACGTCTAACAGTTTCTGCCCCTTACGCGGGGCAAGCCAATCCATCATCGCTTCTTTCCAGACACGATGTATACCCATGCTCATGACGTCATTCATGATGTCATATTTGCTGGCTACAGAGTTGAAAACACCCTGCACGCGCCCGGCCTTTTCAGACTCTGGAACGGTTTCAAATCCGAAATGTGTGGTGGTTTGCTCTGATTGGGTCATATCACTGCCGCTGGTAATGTCTCGCCCTACATATAGAGCGAATTAAGGCCGCACAATGCGCTGAATAGACCACAGGGGCGACCCTCTACCTTTGTGGAACAAATCAGGTTATTCCCATAGCGTAGACTGCCGAAAGAGAGACCGTATATGCCAGAATTACCAGAGGTCGAAACTGTCTGCCGTGGCCTAGCACCCGCGATGGAAGGCGTTGTGATCACGCAAGCGGATATCAACCGGCCAGACCTGCGTTGGCCCTTCCCCAAAAATATGGCGCAGCGCTTGACCGGAGCCACCGTCAAAGGGTTGCGGCGGCGTTCAAAATACATTCTGGCAGATCTATCAACCGACGAGACACTACTGATTCACCTGGGCATGTCGGGACGCATGCTGATTTCCGGCGACCCGCTGGGACAATTCGCCCATAATCATCCAGCCCCGCAGAAACACGATCATGTGGTTTTGCACATGAGCAATGGCGCGCGCATCACATTTAACGATCCTCGTCGCTTTGGCGCTATGGATTTACTCGACACGGCGACGGCATCTGAACACCCACTTTTGGCCAGCATCGGACCAGAACCTCTGGGCAATGATTTCCACGAGGACTATTTGATTGCCCGGCTAAATGGGCGCAAAACGCCAGTCAAATCAGCACTACTAGATCAAAAAATAATCGCTGGTTTGGGTAACATCTATGTATGCGAGGCGCTTTATCGCGCAAAAATTTCGCCCAAACGCCACGTCAATAAACTCTCAAAATCAGAGGTTTCGTCACTGATTCCTATCATTAGAAAAGTGCTAGAAGATGCCATTTCAGCGGGTGGATCTTCGCTGAAAGATTTCCGTCAAGCCGATGGAGAACTTGGATATTTTCAGCATTCCTTTGATGTGTATGGACGCGAAGGGGAACCCTGTCGAACCCCTGACTGCGATGGGCAAATTATGCGAATCACGCAGTCCGGTCGATCCACTTTCTATTGTACGCAATGCCAAAGATAACTTGATCAACCATGTGCAAATGGTAAGGAATCGATCTGACCGGAACAACAGAAAGCAAGTCCATGGCTTTTGAGACGATCATCGTCGAAGTGGAAGATCACGTAGCACTGATCAAGCTGAACCGCCCTGACGCATTGAATGCGTTGAACTCTCAGTTGCTGGGAGAACTGGCGACAGCTTTGGAAGAGGCTGACCTAAATGACAAGGTGCGCTGCATCGTTCTGACTGGATCAGAAAAGGCATTTGCCGCTGGTGCGGACATCAAGGAAATGTCGGAAAAGACTTTCGTTGATATGTATCTGTCCAATTTCTTTGCGCGCGAGGGTGATGCGGTGGCCAACACCCGCAAGCCGATCATCGGGGCAGTATCTGGCTATGCGCTGGGCGGCGGCTGCGAACTGGCGATGATGTGTGATTTCCTCATTGCTTCAGAGACTGCCAAGTTCGGCCAACCGGAAATCAATCTGGGTGTTATTGCTGGAATCGGTGGCACGCAGCGCCTGACGCGCTTTGTCGGCAAATCCAAATCCATGGATATGCATCTGACAGGTCGCTTTATGGATGCCAACGAAGCGGAGCGCTCTGGCTTGGTGTCACGCGTTGTCCCAGCCAAGAAGCTGATGGATGAGGCAATGGGTGCCGCGCAAAAGATTGCCGAAAAGTCTATCATCGCCAGCATTGCTGCCAAAGAGGCTGTGAACCGGGCCTATGAGACCACCCTGAGCGAGGGCATTTTGTTTGAGCGTCGTCTTTTCCACTCGCTGTTTGCAACCGAAGACCAAAAAGAAGGCATGGCTGCCTTTCAGGAAAAACGCGAAGCGCAATTCCGCGACAAGTAGAAAGACCATGCAGTATTCAGAGGCCGTCGGTTTTCGACGGCCTTTTGCGTTGTGATGGTGTGGCAATAATGTATCGCGATTCGTTTCGACTGATCCAAACGACACGGCACGGAACATCCTAAACTTTCTTATTCCCTTTAACCAAGAAACCTATTATAGAGCGCCCTCATACATGCGCGTGATGCCCGCCTAGGCAAGAATCGTCCCGAGAAATCGGGCAGACTCGTTTTAGAGGTATGCACGCAACCGCATAGCAACAAAAACTGAAATAAAGGTCTGAGATTCATGGCAAACTCACCACAAGCTAAAAAACGCGCCCGTCAGAACGAAGCACGTTTTGCAGTAAACAAAGCACGTCGCTCTCGCATCCGCACATTCCTGCGCATCACTGAAGAAGCAATTGCTTCCGGCGATCAGGCAGCAGCAACAGCGGCTTTGAAAGCTGCTCAACCAGAAGTAATGCGCGGCGTTACCAAAGGCGTGTTCCACAAAAACACAGCATCTCGTAAGATCTCTCGCTTGGCAGCGCGCGTAAAAGCACTCGGCTAAGTCACTCTGAGACTTAAAGATTTAGGGCGTTCCTTTGCGGGGGCGCCTTTTTTTATTACGCTTTGCGAAGCTCCCGAGAGATTCTTTTTCAGCTTTTATAGAGTCAACATCGAAGATCTATTGCTCGTCCGCAGTCGAAATTGCTAGTTTCGTAAGTGCGATTCACATCGTCACTTTCGGGGGGCCTGCGCAATTCAGCTTAAACTGAAACGCTGCTTAATAATTCAACCGACGGGAGCATTGGCCACCACTTTGGCCTAACCGTCAAAGAAACTAAGCACTGCGCATAAGGCTATTTGCTCGCACACATGTGCGCTAATGACAAAATACTTGGTAAAGTGGGGACTTTACCAAAACAGGAAAAATTTGTCTGCAGGGTGCCGTTTGGCACAGCGAATTCCAATACCGGCCAGAAAGAGACGCTGAGAATCGGGGTAAGGCAATCGACTTGGGGCATGGGCCCCTTATGGCAAGACGCGGAATCGGGGACAGATGACACAGGAGCAGTGGGGGTCGCTTCAAAAAGACCTTTTGAATTCAGTTGGGCAAAATAACTATAAGGCGTGGATTGAACCGCTGAAGTTTGCAGACCTAGAAAATGGGGTGGCCACATTTACCGTGCCAACCAATTTTATTGGCAACTACGTTTCACAGAATTTCGGTGACCTGATCATTCACCAACTGACGAAAGTCGGCGAATCCGTTCAGCGTGTCCACTTTCGCGTGGCCAACAGAAACGTGGCTGCGGGTAGCGTCACAGGGTCAACCATTCAGTCAGCTAAGCCGCAGGCGCATGTCGCCAAACAACCCGTCAGCGCTGTACAAGAAACAACACGAGACACTTTGCCAGGTGCCCCGCTGGATGCCCGCTTTACATTTGACAGCTTTGTTGTGGGTAAGCCAAATGAATTGGCCAACGCCGCTGCGCGCCGCGTCGCAGAAGGTGGCCCGGTTTCTTTTAATCCGCTGTTTCTTTATGGCGGCGTCGGCTTGGGCAAAACCCACCTGATGCATGCCATCGCCTGGGAATTGCAAACCCAACGTCCAGACCTGAACGTCCTCTATCTCTCTGCCGAACAGTTCATGTACCGCTTTGTGCAAGCTTTACGCGACCGCAAAATGATGGACTTCAAAGAACTGTTCCGCTCTGTAGATGTGCTTATGGTCGATGATGTGCAGTTTATTGCTGGCAAAGATTCCACCCAAGAAGAGTTCTTTCACACGTTCAACGCTCTGGTAGATCAGAACAAGCAGATCATCATTTCGGCTGACCGCGCGCCCGGAGAAATCAAAGATCTGGAAGATCGGATTCGCTCGCGTCTGCAATGTGGCTTGGTGGTCGATCTGCACCCAACTGACTATGAATTGCGTCTTGGCATTTTGCAGTCCAAAGTTGACCAATACCGCGCCCAATACCCAGATCTTGAATTGGCAAAAGGTGTGCTGGAATTCTTGGCTCATCGCATCTCTACCAATGTGCGTGTTCTAGAAGGCGCACTAACACGTCTGTTTGCCTTTGCCTCTTTGGTTGGCCGCGAAATCACAATGGATCTGACGCAGGATTGCCTGTCTGATGTTCTGCGCGCCAGCGAGCGTAAAATCAGCGTTGAAGAAATCCAACGACGGGTTGCGGAACATTACAACATTCGTCTGTCTGACATGATTGGCCCAAAGCGCGTGCGCAACTTTGCCCGCCCGCGCCAAGTTGCCATGTTCCTGTGCAAGCAATTGACCAGCCGGTCCCTGCCAGAGATTGGTCGCCGATTTGGCGGTCGCGACCACACCACCGTCATGCACGGCGTTAAGCGGATCGAAGAGTTGCGCAGCAGCGACGGTCAAATCGCAGAAGACCTCGAAATGTTGCGTCGGGCACTGGAAGCGTAACAAACGATCAAAAAAGTGCAGATTTGCGGGCCCAATTCGGCCCGCTTTTTCTTTGGGCGGTTGACGCTCCTTTAAATACAGCCGACAAACGAAAAAAGTCTTGAGCCAGAGGGGGAAACAGCTACTGTGAGCCCCCCGGCAATGCGGAGGATATAGGGATGAAAATCAGCATCGAACGCGGCACGTTGCTTAAGGCAGTGTCACAGGCGCAGTCAGTTGTTGAACGCCGCAACACTATTCCGATCCTCGCAAATGTTTTGATCGAGGCAGACGGCAGCACGGTTCAGTTCCGCGCCACTGATCTGGATATCGAAGTGGTCGATAAAGCGGAAGCGATGGTGGAACGCGCGGGCTCGACAACAGTCGCCGCAAACACATTGCATGAAATTGTGCGCAAATTGCCAGATGGGGCCTTGGTCACTTTGGCAGACGACGGCACAGCCGGCCGCCTGACGGTCGAAGCTGGGCGCTCTAACTTCTCGCTGGCCACTTTGCCAAAAGAAGATTTTCCAGTGATGGCCTCTTCGGAATACGCCTGCAATTTTACCGCAAATGCCGCCAAACTGCGCCGGCTTTTTGACAAATCGAAATTTGCGATTTCCACCGAAGAAACCCGCTATTACCTGAATGGCGTCTATATGCATATTTCAGATGCAGAGGGTGGTCGCGTGTTGCGCTGTGTGGCAACAGATGGCCATCGTTTGGCGCGCATCGATTCTGATTTGCCAGAGGGCGCAGCAGACATGCCAGGCGTCATCGTGCCGCGCAAAACGGTTGGCGAATTGCGCAAATTATTGGACGACGACGAAATGGATATCGCGGTTTCGGTTTCGGAAACCAAAGTGCGGTTTGCCACCCCCAATATCACGTTGACCTCAAAGGTCATCGACGGCACTTTCCCCGATTACACCCGCGTCATTCCAACAGGCAACACGCGTCGGCTTGAAGTGGACGCCGCAGAATTTGCCCAGGCCGTGGATCGAGTCGCAACCGTTTCTTCCGAACGGTCACGCGCCGTGAAGCTGGCCTTGGACGAAGATCGCCTGATCCTATCGGTCAATGCCCCCGACTCCGGCGCCGCCGAGGAAGAACTGGCCGTAGCTTATGGCGATGAACGCCTCGAAATCGGGTTCAATGCCAAGTATCTGCTGGAAATAGCCAGTCAGGTTGATCGCGAAAACGCCGTCTTTATGTTCAATTCAGCTGGCGACCCCACCCTGATGCGCGAAGGCAATGACACGACCGCAGTGTATGTTGTCATGCCAATGCGGGTGTGATCGCAACAGCCCACATATCCCTTGATGTTAAGGCCTCCGCTTATTTGCCGGGGGCCTTATGACTCTTGCACTCACAAAACTAACGCTTTCCCATTTTCGCAGTCACAAACACAGTGAAATCGAATGTGACGCGCGGCCTGTCGCCCTATACGGCGCAAATGGCGCGGGAAAAACCAACATCCTCGAGGCGATCTCTCTCTTCTCTCCGGGACGAGGTATTCGCCGCGCCAGCGCCCAAGAAATGACCCGGCGACCCGAAGCTCTGGGTTGGAAACTTACCGGCCAGCTCACCACCCCCAATGGCCTGCAAGAGATCGCAACCTGGTCTGACAAAGGCGCGGCGCGTCAGGTCAAGATCAACGACAAAACCCAACCCCAAACGCGGCTTGGCGAGTTATGTCGCGTGATTTGGCTCATCCCCGCTATGGATCGCCTGTGGATCGAAGGTGCCGAGGGGCGGCGGCGCTTCCTAGATCGCACGACCTTATCCTTCTTTCCCAACCATGCCGAAGCCTCGTTAATTTACGAAAAATCCATGCGCGAGCGAAACAGATTGCTCAAAGAACAAATACGAGATGCCCATTGGTACCGCGCGCTCGAAGACCAAATGGCCAAAGCCGCCACACGCATTCACGCCAACCGTTTGGCCACGCTTTCCCAGCTTGATCGCGCACAACAAAAGGCCACCACCAGCTTTCCTGTGGCAGAACTAGAGCTGCAACAGACCGAAGGATCACTGCCAGACACAGAGGAAGATTTTCGCGAAGCCTTTGCCGAAAGCCGCAGCCGCGATATTGCGGCTGGCCGGACGCTTGTTGGCACCCATCGGTCCGATATCTATGCGACCTTCAAAGCCAAGGGCGTTGCCGCTGCGGACTGCTCGACCGGGGAACAAAAGGCGTTATTGATCTCATTGATCCTGGCCAATACCCGCGCGCTTGCTGAACAGCTTGGCACGCCCCCGATCCTGCTGTTGGACGAGGTCGCAGCCCACCTTGATTCTGAACGCCGAACCGCCCTCTATGATGAGATATGCGCTCTAAAAGCGCAGGCCTGGATGACGGGCACCGAGCTCAACCTATTTGAAAGCTTGGGCAAGCGCGGCCAATATCGTCTTGTGGCCGAAAGCGCCGGTTTTTCGCACTTTGAAACCCCCTAGTCTTCACTTTTCTATAAATACTCAATTCCCCGTTTCCCCCGCTTTTTGCACCTGGCAAATTCCCACCTCTTTCGGCCCACTAAATCACGTCATTGACGTGACATTCCCGCGCCACACGCGTATAAAATCCTGAAAGATTAGAGGACGTCCACACATGAGCGATAGCGCGCAAACACCCGAGCAATATGGCGCGGATTCCATCAAAGTTCTCAAAGGCTTAGAAGCCGTTCGCAAACGCCCAGGAATGTATATTGGTGACACCGATGACGGCTCTGGTCTGCACCACATGGTCTATGAGGTTGTTGACAACGGTATCGATGAAGCTTTGGCCAAACACGCCGATTACGTCACCGTGAAAATTCACGCTGACAGTTCTGTGTCGGTGGCGGATAATGGCCGGGGTATTCCGGTGGATATTCACCCCGAAGAAGGCGTTTCAGCCGCAGAAGTCATCATGACACAGCTGCATGCTGGCGGTAAATTTGACAGCAATTCCTATAAAGTATCCGGCGGCCTGCATGGCGTCGGGGTTTCAGTGGTCAACGCCCTGTCTGATTGGCTGGAATTGCGCGTGTGGCGCAATGGCAAAGAGCATTTCGCTCGCTTTGAGGGCGGCTTCACCACCGAGCATCTAAAGGTCACCGGCGATGCGGGCGACCATACCGGCACGGAAGTACGCTTTCTGGCATCGACCGAGACATTCTCTAACCTTGAGTACTCTTTTGATACTCTGGAAAAGCGCTTGCGCGAGTTGGCATTTCTGAATTCCGGCGTGCGCATCATTCTCGAAGATGAACGCCCGGCTGAACCGCTGAAATCAGAACTGTACTACGACGGTGGCGTAAAAGAGTTCGTCAAATATGTTGATCGTCACAAATCCCCCATGCTGTCTGACCCAATCTATGTGATTGGCGAAAAAGACGACATTGGTGTCGAAGTGGCGATGTGGTGGAACGACAGCTACCATGAAACAGTCCTGCCCTTTACCAACAATATTCCACAGCGCGATGGCGGCACCCACTTGGCAGGCTTTCGCGGCGCGCTGACACGTACGCTGACAAAATACGCGCAAGAAAGCGGCATCGCAAAGCGCGAAAAGATCACTTTTACCGGCGATGATGCGCGCGAAGGTCTGACCTGCGTTTTGTCGATCAAAGTTCCTGATCCAAAATTTTCATCGCAGACCAAAGACAAGCTGGTGTCCTCCGAAGTGCGCCCAGCCGTCGAAAGCCTGATGGGCGAAAAGCTGACAGAGTGGTTTGAAGAGAACCCCAACGAAGCCAAGATGATTGTCGGGAAGATCAACGAGGCAGCGATGGCGCGGGAAGCCGCACGTAAAGCCCGTGAACTGACCCGCCGCAAAACCGCAATGGATGTGAATTATCTGGCGGGCAAGTTGAAAGATTGCTCTGAGAAAGACCCATCCAAAACTGAAGTCTTTTTGGTGGAAGGGGATTCCGCTGGCGGCTCGGCGCAAACAGGGCGTGACCGTGGAACCCAAGCGGTATTGCCGCTGCGCGGTAAAATCCTGAACGTCGAGCGGGCCCGGTTTGACCGAATGCTGTCTAGCCAAGAGATTGGCAACCTGGTGATGGCATTGGGCACCGGTATTGGCCGCGATGAGTTTGATATCAGTAAGCTGCGGTACCACAAAGTGGTTATCATGACCGATGCTGACGTGGACGGCGCGCATATCCGTACGCTATTGCTGACCTTCTTTTATCGTCAGATGCCCGAATTGATTGAACACGGCCATCTCTATATTGCGCAGCCACCGCTGTACAAAGTGGCGCGTGGCAAGTCCGAAGTCTACCTGAAAGACCAAGCCGCACTGGATGATTATCTGGTTGAACAGGGCATTGAAGGTGCGGTTCTGCGACTTGAATCAGGTGAGGAACTTATCGGCGCAGATCTGGCGCGCGTGGTGAACGAAGCACGCCAGTTGAAACGCGTGCTTGACGCCTTCCCAACCCATTATCCGCGCCATATTCTGGAACAAGCTGCCATCGCCGGGGCCTTTGCGCCAGGTGCCATAGAGGCCGATCTACAGGGTGTTGCAGACAAGGTTGCCAAACGACTTGATCAGATCGCCTTGGAATATGAAAAGGGATGGCAAGGTCGCATCACCCAAGACCACGGCATCAAACTCGCACGTATCTTGCGTGGTGTAGAAGAAGTCCGCACCTTGGATGGACCAATGCTACGTTCAGGCGAAGCGCGCAAAACTGGCAGCTTTACCAAGAGCTTGCAGGAAATTTACGGTCAAACCTCTACGCTGAACCGCAAAGAACGCACCCAGCTAATTCACGGCCCGCTTGACCTCTTGCATGCTGTGTTATCAGAGGGTGAACGCGGCCTTTCGTTGCAACGCTACAAAGGCTTGGGCGAAATGAACCCTGGCCAACTGTGGGAGACAACCCTTGATCCAGATGCACGCACTTTGCTGCAAGTTAGGGTCGAAGACATGGTGGGTGCCGACGATTTGTTCACCAAACTTATGGGCGATGTGGTGGAACCACGTCGCGAATTCATTCAGAAAAATGCTCTCAGCGTCGAAAACCTCGACTTCTAGAAAGATGTAGGGAGCCCATAAAATAGCGTGGCGCGCATATCTTTTGCGCGTCAGAAGTGGCATCAGTTCCTCGCAAACAATTTATATTCAGCTGCTTACGGATCTACTCATTGCCGATCAAGATAAGCAACTAATGTAACTTCTATGTTTTGCGACACGACTTCACTAACTCTGTTTAGTTTGCGTCTGGAAACTCTTTACCACGGAAGACGACGGGCAGTCCTGTCTCTGTTCGGTAACCGCTTAGAACCGAATGAAGTCTCACGCCACCGCTCCGTAAATACGCGAACTGGACTTGCCCCGATCTAGCTTCGGTTCATCAGGTCATCTTCTGCTTCGATCAGCGAAATACCCAGGGCATCCATGCCGTTTTCTAAGTGATCGGAAAGATGCGGAGAACCAAGAAGGTAGTCTGCGGTTGGAATAGTGCCTTCGTCCCTTGCGGTCCGCATGGCTTCCGCCAGTTCTTCTGGCTCAAAGCTTTCGCGACCAATCCACATGACCGCCACCAAGCTGATCATCTCTTCGTCATTCAAGCGATCGAAAAAACCGCGCAATTCGCCTTCAGCGCGGCTAAGTTCGCGCCCCATCAGAACGACCTGCGCCACTTTCCAAGGTGTAATATTCAACATTTCGCGGCTCCTCTCTTTGTGCCACTTTGGAGAGTATAGCACATTGCCGCTTTGATCCTGCTCAAGTCCGCGCGACCACCTGCCCCTATTCGCCAGGGTGCTTGGTCAAGGGCACCACATTGGGCTGATCGGGTGCCAGCTCTTCAAAATCAAAATTATCCAATTTGTGGGCCCGTTTTCCGGCACGCGATGCGGCGGTCAAAATGCCAGACACATCTTCATTGGCTTGACGCAAATGAGTTTCCAGCTTGCCAGCGCGCTCGCCAACAATCTCGACGTCACGATGCAGATGCTTCAGCGCCTTACGAATTTCGCCCGCTTGTTCACGCATCCGCGCATCTTTTAAGATCGCACGCATCGTGTTCAAAGTCGCCATACAGGTGGTGGGCGACACAATCCAAACCCGGGCCTCAAACCCCTTGTGGACCAATTCGGGAAACTTGGCATGCAATTCGGCATAAATCGCCTCTGATGGCAAAAACATCAACGCACCATCTGCGGTTTCCCCTTCGATGATATACTTGTCAGAAATATCTTTGATGTGTTTAAGAACCGAGGTTTTGAAAAGCGCAATCGCAGCCTTCAGCGCGCTGTCGCTCTCTGATCGCAGCATCGCTTCATAGGCTTCCAGTGGGAATTTACTATCAATGACAATAGGGCCCGGTGGGTTTGGTAAATGGATCAGACAATCCGCCCGCTTTCCGTTTGATAGCGTGTGCTGCAGGGCATAACTGTCGCGTGGCAAAGCCTTGCCAACAATATCATTCAGCTGAATTTCACCAAAGGCACCGCGGGTTTGTTTGTTAGACAAAATGTCTTGTAGGCCCAGAACATCACCAGACAATTTGGTGATGTTTTCCTGTGCCTTATCAATGGTCGCAAGACGTTCTTGCAACGCGGTCAACGAGGTCGCTGTTTGCTTGGCGTTCCCCGCCATGCTAGTGTTGAGCTTTTCGTGCAATTCAGCCAAAGATCTATGGGTTTTGGTCTGCAGATCTGCCAGGTTCTCTTGCATGCGCACCTGAGATTGCCCCAACACTTCGGACAATTTTAGCTGTTGAGCCGACAGCGTATCGGACATGCCCTGCTGCATTTTGGCAAGGTTTTCGCCCGTGCTGCGCTGCACCTTTGCCAAGTTTTCATGCAGGTTCAGCTGCACTTCACCTAACCGCTGCTCCATCAAATTTGTGATTTGATGCTGTGCGTGGGTTTGGTTCTGAACCACATTGTTCAGACTGCCCCCCAATTGATCCTGACCCGAGGAAAGCTGATCAACCCGCTGCCCCAAAGCCGACATCTGCACAGCGGATTGCCCCGATTGCTTCAATACCGCACGCAGCATCCACAGGATCACCAAAACGATGACCACCGCGCCAATCAACCCATAGGTTTGTATTTGAGGATCTGAGAAATCCATCACGTCCGTCCGAACAGCCGTTCAATATCGGCTAATTTGAGTTCAACATAAGTCGGGCGACCGTGGTTACATTGCCCCGAATGGGGTGTCGCCTCCATCTCGCGTAACAGCGCATTCATTTCATCCGCCCGCATGCGGCGGCCTGACCTGATAGACCCATGACAGGCGACTCGGCTTAAGATGGCTTCGATCTTGGCCTGCACCAACATGCTTTCGCCCTGGTCATCCAGCTCATCCAAAATATCTAGGATCATGGCTTTAGCATTCACTTCACCCAGGATCGCCGGGGTTTCCCGCACCGCAATGGCTCCGCCGCCAAAAGCTTCGATCGTCAATCCCAAATTCGACAGGTCATTCGCCACTGCCAAAACCCGCCCACAATCGCCCTCTGATAATTCGACAATTTCGGGGATCAACAGGGCCTGCGCCGCAACACCATTTTCCGCCATTTGTTTCTTTAGACGCTCGTAAACCAGCCGCTCATGCGCGGCATGTTGGTCCACAATCACCATGCCATTGGCGGTTTGGGCGATGATATAGTTTTCATGCACCTGCCCGCGCGCTGCTCCAAGTGGGTGATCTGTGATCTCGGTCTCTGGGACCTCATCCACCCGGCCAGACACAGGTGCCTCCATCAGCGTTGCACCGGGATCGCCGCCCCAGGCCACAGGCTGTTCGGCCAGACCCGGTGCCTCGGTCTGCGGCGATTGAAACTGATAGGCCGCATGCCGAGCGCCCATCGAGGGTCGGTCCATCTGATAGACCCGTGCCGGCCCAACCGCCTCTGGGCGCATCGCCCCCAGCGTCGCCCCTGCAACTGTTGTTGACGCGCGGTGCCCAGCCTCTGCCAAAGAATGGCGCAGGGCCGATACAATCAGCCCACGTGCCATTCCCGGGTCACGAAAGCGCACTTCGGATTTGGCCGGGTGCACATTGACGTCCACCATTTGCGGATCACAATCTATGAACAGCGCTGCCGCTGGATGCCGATCGCGCGATAGAAAATCAAAATAGGCACCGCGCAACGCACCCACCAATAATTTATCTTTGACGGGCCGACCGTTCACAAACAAGTACTGCGCTACGGACGATCCCCGCGAATAGGTCGGCAACGCCGCATAGCCAATCAACCGCAGCCCCTCACGTTCGGCATCTATGCGCAGGGCGTTCTCTGCAAATTCCGCTCCTAGGATACGCGCCAGACGCCCATGCAATGCGTCAAACAGATCACCGCTTTCAGCATCAGCGCGAAAGGTCACTCGGCCGTCACCCCCAGAGGTCACATCGCGTAATGTGAACCCGACAAAGGGTTCCGCCATTGCCAGGCGTTTCACCACGTCATTGATGGCTTGGCCTTCTGCACGATCACTGCGCATGAACTTAAGGCGCGCGGGAGTCGCGTAAAACAAATCTCGCAACTCAACGATTGTACCGCCGCTCAATGCGGCGGGTTTCACCGGCGAAACCCGACCGCCCGCGACTGAAATCATCGCGGCATCGCCACCTTGAATACGCGAGGTAATCGTCAAGCGCCCCACCGCACCAAGTGACGGCAAGGCCTCGCCACGAAACCCAAATGTATGGATATCAAGCAGGTCTGACCCATCAATTTTCGAAGTTGCATGGCGCGACAACGCAAGTGGCAGTTGGCTTTCCGAGATACCACAACCATCATCGGTCACACGGATCAGGGTCTTGCCCCCATCCGCAATCGCAACCTCGATACGGGTCGCACCTGCATCAATTGCGTTCTCTACCAACTCCTTAACGGCGCTGGCCGGTCGCTCTACAACTTCACCCGCTGCAATCCGGTTGATCGCACCTTCGTCTAATTGACGAATTATAGGTTGTTTTTCGCTTATATTGGGGTCGAGACTTGGCATACCGCCAAATCTAGCACAATTCCCGCCGATTCTGCCACAGCAATCAAACAAGAACAAAACAAGAAAAAAGGCCGGGATCTACCCGGCCTTTTCAGTCACTCAATTCTGCTAAAGTTACTCAGCAGGTGTTGTGAATTTTTTGATTTCGCCGGACTTGATACGCCCCAGATAGCTTGCAAGCTCGCGCTTCACAATCGGCATCAGGAAGTACAGCGCAGTGATGTTCACAACCGCCATCGCAAAGATCGCCGCATCAGAGAAATCGATGACTGGGCCCAAGGACGCAGACGCACCAATCACAACAAAGATGCAGAACAGAACTTTGAAGAACAACTGAGAGCCACTGCCTTCGCCAAACAGGAATGTCCAAGCCTTCAGACCATAGTAAGACCAAGAGATCATGGTTGAGAACGCAAACAAGATCACAGCCAGCGCCAGGATGTACTTGAAGCCACCAAAGGCCGAGGAAAACGCGGCAGATGTCAGCGCAACACCCGAGTTGCCGTCAACAGTTGCAATCGCAGACCCGGCTTCATTCAACAGGTAGTTGCCAGTTGCTGGATCGACCATCAATTGACCTGTGATGATGATCACCAGAGCAGTCATTGTACAGATCACAACCGTATCAATGAATGGCTCTAGCAAAGACACATAGCCCTCTGTGATCGGCTCGCTGGTTTTCACCGCCGAGTGGGCAATCGCCGCAGAACCAACGCCCGCTTCGTTCGAGAATGCAGCCCGTTTGAAACCTTGGATCAACGCCCCAACCATACCACCAGCAACACCAAGACCGGTGAATGCTCCGTCAAAGATTTGGCCAAAGGCCCAACCAATTTGGTCGTAGTTGATCAATAGAATAACAAGCGCTGTCACAACATACATGACGCCCATGATTGGAACGACTTTTTCCGTCACTTTCGCGATGGATTGCAGACCACCAACTATCACAGCAAATACAATCGCCGCAAAGATCACACCGGTGATCACCCCTGGGAAGTCACCTACGACATTTGTGATTTGAGCGTGCGCTTGGTTTGCCTGGAACATATTCCCGCCACCAAAAGCACCGAGGATACAGAAGATCGCAAACAGAATGGCCAATGGTTTACCCAGCGGCAATCCGCGCTCCGCAAATCCTTTTGTGATGTAATACATCGGGCCACCAGAAACGGTGCCGTCTGGGTATTCGTTACGATACTTAACACCCAGCGTACATTCGGTGAATTTGGATGCCATGCCCATCAGACCCGCTAGGATCATCCAGAATGTCGCGCCCGGGCCACCAATGCCGACTGCAACCGCAACGCCCGCGATGTTGCCCAGACCAACGGTCCCCGACAATGCTGTGGCAAGCGCCTGGAAGTGGCTAACCTCACCCGCGTCATTCGGGTCAGAATAGTCACCTTTGACCAGCGAAATCGCATGGCTGAAACCGCGCAGCTGAATGAACGCGAAGTAAAAGGTGAAAATTGTCGCCGCAATCACCAGCCAGGCGACGATCCAGGGAAACGATGTTCCCGGAAATGGGCTAAAGATGAGCGTGACAAACCAGCCTGTCGCACTGGAAAACACGGCGTTGACTTTGTCATCAAGAGATTGCGCATAGGCTGGCAAACTTGCCAACGAAAGCGCTGTCGCAGCAATTGCTGCGCGCATAAATGTGGAATTCATTTTTCTGTCCCTGTCTGGATATCTTATGGAACGACAGTTGTGGCAACAGGTGCGATTTGCACCAAAGAGCCCGCAACTGAACCGAACACGCGGCTCCCGATGCCGCTGTGGCCATTTCGACCAATCACAATTTGGCTGGCGCCCGCATCTTTGGCGATTTCTCCCAGCTGTTCTGCGATATTTCCGTATTTGATCGAACTTTCAACGGTCACACCCGAATTGGCCAACCCGTCCAAGACAGGCTTCATCAATGCAGTTTCCGCACGATCCAGTTCTTGGGTACGACGCTTGTGGCGCTCTTCCAATTCAGTTGGCGTAAGGAAAGAATAAGGCGACCATTCTAGTACATGTGCAACCAGAACAGACCCCCCATTGGACTTTGCGCATGCAACTGCAAAATCTAGTGCGCGCGAAGCAGCTTCGCTGCCGTCAAACCCGACGACGTATTTCTCGGACATTAGTGTCACTCCCGATTATTATTGTTGTGCGTCAAGCTGACGCGACCACAGCCTATCTTGTCAAGGCAATCATTAGTTCTTGAATTTCGCAAGTTTTTCGGAAAAAATTGAAAAATCGCTCAAAATATAAACAATATTTAGGAAATTTTATGATGGACAGGATAGACACTCGAATTCTTTCCATTCTACAAAAAAATAGCCAAATTTCGATGGCCAAGCTGTCTGACCAAGTCGGACTGTCACTTTCTGCCTGTCACAGACGCGTCAAACTGATGGAAACCGATGGGAGAATTTCCCATTATGCTGCGCAAATAAATCGTGCAGCCGTTGGCCTAGAAATTCAGGTTTTTATCGAAGTTAAACTGACGTCCAATAAACGCGCGGACTTGGAAGCGTTTGAAGAGGCCATTCTAAGATTGGATGATGTGTTAGAGTGCCACTTAATTTCAGGCGAGTTTGACTTTCTCATTCGCGTCGCGGCAAAAAATGCGCGCGACTATGAAAGCCTTTATCGCGATCGCCTGGCAGATATCCCTGCGGTGCAACAAATGAAAACAATGCTCAGCCTGAGAACTTCTAAAGAATTTCGTGGCTACAATCTTGCAAACACAAGCACTTAGACAGCTGGTGCCCCGGTTCGAGAACGACAAGGGCCAGCAATTGCGCACAGTGCCAACAGCAGTCCAGATACTGTTGCAATCATTCCTGCCGCGCTCACCGCATGTTCAGACCCGACCCAAATAGGACCATATCCAGCCAGCACATATCCAAGGCTTGCGGAAAAAGTCGCAAAGACGACGCTCCAAGCGATTTGAATTTCAAGCCGATTTGTCATCAGCCGAGCGGCCGCCGGTGGGCAAATGAACATGGCGATCACGATGATAGATCCGACGGCGTCAAACGCGGCAACAGCGGCAACAGCGGCGACAACCACCAGCGCCAATCCAACCAGACCAGTTGGCACGCCAACCGCCTGCGCGAACCCCTGGTCAAACGTCGAAATTTTCAGCGGCCGCCACATTAACGTTACAAACAATAAGACGGCGACAAGCGTTACAAGAATGCGAATCAGCTCTTCTGGCAATCCTGCAAGTGCGACCGGGTCTACAAGGCTGCCCCACCCGGTGGCATCCAACCAGATCAAGCTTTCAAGATTGCCGTAAAGCGCGTGCTCAACATCAAGGTGCACCGAGGATGTATCGGTTTGTTCAAGCAACAGCACACCACCCGCAAACATAGAAGTGAAAGTCACCCCCATTGCGGCCCCCGGCTCGATCTTACCAAGTCTCCGAATGGCTTCGATCATGCCCACAGCCAGCAACGATGCACCTGCCGCCCCCAACATCATGGGCCAGGCGGAAACCACTCCGGTCAACAGAAATGCGACCACAATGCCCGGCAACACCACGTGGCTTATGGCATCGCCAATCAAGGCTTGGCGGCGCAACAACAGAAAATTTCCCGGCAAGGCGCAGGCAATTGCTGCAAATATACCGATCAACAAGGGAGTCAAACTTAGGGGTACAAATTCTGCGCCGCTCATGTAGTGACCCCCTGTGGCCCGCCAATTTTGCGGTCAATTTCGGATATCTGATCCGCTGTCAGCACGGTTTCAAGCGCCCGCAATCCATCATAAAGCGCCGCTGCGCCCTCCATTGCGTGATCTGCCCGCACCAAGGCCCAACGCTTTTCATCTAGCAGCGCCTTGGCAGCCCGTGCGCGCCCTTGGTCAGTGGCGACACCATCCGCACCCACAAGCCCAGCACGCCGCAACAGCCGCAACGTAAAGCTTTCATAAATTGGTTGCCCCTGCGCCAAGGCCAACAACCCCTGACGCATATGCACACGGCGCTGAAACCTGAGGTGACGCAACACCGCTGCCAGCACGCCCCGCGATGGGGCAAACAGGATCGAGACTAGAAAAAATGCAAAACTGACAAGCACGATGATTGGCCCTGTTGGCAAGGCGGGGGCAATCGCTGATAGTCCTGCACCGACATAGGCAGAGGCCCCGCCAACGCAGCCAGCCAAAATGGTGACCCGATCAGCCCGGTCTGTCCAAAAACGTGCGGTCACCGGCGGAATGATCAACATGGCCACGATCAAGATAAGCCCAACGATCTTTAGACCCACCACGGTCACCGCCATCGCAAGCCCCATGATCGCCAGGTCAATCCGCGCGACATTCATGCCGCTTGCACCCGCATATTCAGGATCAAACGCCACCAAAGTCATGGGGCGGCGCAACGCCAAAACCAAACCCAATGTCACCGCTCCGCCTGCAGCAATAATCAAGGCGTCATTCCACAACATCCCCGCAGTTGACCCGAGCAGGAATCCCTCCAGTCCAGCTTGCCGACCCGCGCTCATGGTTTGGATAATGGTCAATAAGACAATGCCAAACCCAAAGAATACAGAAAGCACAGCCCCAATCGCGGCATCTTCGGCCAGACGGGTGCGTTGTGTCAGCCACCCGATGCAAAGCAACCCAAACCCTGCCGACAAAGCCGAGCCAAAAAGCAAGCCCATCAGGCTGCGGCCGTCGCCGCCGAAGGCCACCATCACCATGAAGGCAAGGCCCACGCCAGGCAGTGTTGCGTGGCTGATGGCGTCGCTGACAAGCGCGCGTTTGCGCAAAAACAAAAAGGTTCCGGTCACGCCGGCAGCGACACCCAAAAACATCGCACCAAGCGCAACCAACGTGGCATTATAGCCAAGCTGTAACGTCAATGCGTCGATCCACATATCAGCCAGCCGAAAGTTCGAGTTGATCAATTTGCGCCGTCGCCAAACGTCCGCCATAGGCGACATTCAGGTTTTCAGCGTTGAAAGTGGTTGCCACCGGACCTTCGGCAATTTTACGCGTATTGATCAAGAAAACTTGGTCAAAATACTCGGCAACCGTGGCCAAATCATGATGCACGGCAACCACGGTTTTGCCCTCGTCCTTCAAAGATTTCAGAACCGAAATAATGGCCTTTTCTGTGGCGGCATCAACACCTGCAAATGGCTCATCCAGCAAATACAAATCTGCGTCTTGCGCCAATGCACGGGCCAAGAAAACCCGTTGCTGCTGTCCACCAGACAATTGGCCAATCTGCCGGTCTGCGAAATCTGTCATGCCCACGCGATCCAGACACTCAGTGGCCTTTGCAATATGCTTGGCACGCACACGGCGCAGCAGACCAAGCTCCCGGAAAAGCCCCATCAAGACCACATCGATCACCCGGGTTGGAAAATCCCAGTCGACACTGGCGCGCTGCGGCACATAAGCGATACGGGCGCGCTGCGACTTTAGTGATTTCCCAAAGACCGTTGCCTGCCCCGCCAAAGGTTTGATCACCCCCAACGCGGCCTTAAGCAATGTCGACTTACCGGCCCCGTTTGGGCCAATGATCGCCGTCATCGCCCCCTCTTGAACAGTCATATCCACAGAGAAGACCGCTGGCTTCTGCCCATAAGACACTGTCATACCGCGCACGGCCAAAGGGCTGGTGTCCAGCGTCTTGGGCACTGCGGAAACACCATGTTTTGCGGCCAATGTCAGTGTTGGGCTCATGTCTTAGAATCCTGCGCTCAATTTGTTGTCCATGCCACGTTCGGGCACAACGCCGCCAAGTGCCGCGGCAATCACAGTGACATTGTGGTCAAGCATACCAATATATGTGCCTTCGTAGGTGCCATCATTGCCCATTGCGTCACTGAAAAGTTCACCACCCACCGAGACCTTATGCCCCTTGGCTGCGGCCCCTTCGATCAAGGCACGCATGCTGCGATCTGATACAGAACTTTCGACAAAAACCGCATTAATCTGACGTTCAACCAACAGATCGACCAATGCGCCAATACGGTTCAATCCGGCTTCGGACTGAGTGGAAATTCCCTGAATACCCAGCACCTCAAAATCGTAAGCCGCACCAAAGTACCCAAATGCATCATGCGCAGTCAGCAAAACCCGCGCCTCTGACGGTACGGTGGCCATTGCAGTTGCGGAATAACTTACCAAACGTTCCAGATCTGCCATATGAGCAACAGCATTGGCTTCAAAGGTTGCAGAATTTTCGGGCTGTGTGGCAATCAGTGCATCCCGCACTTCGGCGACAACATTCACCCACAAGGCCGGATCCATCCAAACATGCGGGTCATATTTGTCTGCGTAATCGTCGTGCCCACGCAGTAGGTCTTTGGACAAGCCTTCGGCCACCGCCACCACGTTGCGTTTTTCACCCAGTTCATGGAAGAAATCTTCCATCTGCGCTTCCAGAAACAACCCATGCCACAAGACAAGATCAGCGCGGGTCATGGCAACAATATCGGTGCGGGTTTGGCGATAAGCATGCGGGTCAACGCCCGGCCCCATCAGGCCGCGTACGTCTACCAACTCTCCGCCAATTTGACGCGCGGCATCTGCAATCATCCCGGTTGTCGCCACAACCGACAGCTTTTCCGCGGCATAGACCGGCGCGGCCATCAACGCCGCAGCGGCCACCACAAAGAGTCGTCTAGAGAATCGCATTTCGCACGTCCTTGGTCTGTTTAGTTGTTTATGAGAATTATTCGCAACAAAGTCAACGCAATTGAGAATTATTCGCAAAGTAAAGTTGACCTTTTGGACAAATATAAGGGTAATAATACGCAGATCCGCTTGAAAATGAGGGGAATGCGTGACAGCGTATGCGCGACCAGATCAAGAGCGAACATGCAAAAAACCACCCCACACACCGACACGCACCAACTGCCGCAGGCCGTTGAACCGCGCAATCCGGGCATGGCCTTGGACCTCGACTGGGTTCAATCGCTGCAAGCCAACACCTCGGCGATCGAACGGCGGGCCAAGACCATTTCTGGCCGTCGGTCTGTCAAAAAAGACCACCAAGCCGCTTGGTTACTGAAAGCGATTTCGCTGATTGATCTGACAACGCTGTCTGGTGACGATACAGAAGGCCGCGTAAAGCGCCTTTGTGCCAAAGCCAAACAACCTGTGCGCCAAGAATTGCTAGAGATCCTCGGTGTTCCAGATCTCACGACCGGCGCGATTTGCGTCTATCACGATATGATCGACACCGCAGTTACCGCGCTTGAGGGCACGGGTATTCCCGTGGCCGCCGTCTCCACTGGTTTTCCAGCTGGCTTGTCCCCGTTTCATCTGCGTGTCGAAGAAATTCGGCACTCGGTTGCCGCTGGGGCCAAGGAAATTGACATCGTCATCACCCGTCGGCACGTTCTGCAGGGCAATTGGCAAGCGCTCTATGACGAGATGCGCAGCTTTCGCGAGGCCTGTGGCGACGCCCATGTCAAAGCCATTCTGGCGACGGGTGAATTGGGCACGCTCAGAAATGTCGCCCGTGCCTCGCTGATTTGCATGATGGCGGGTGCCGATTTCATCAAAACATCGACCGGCAAAGAAAGCGTGAATGCGACCTTACCCGTATCTTTGGTGATGATCCGCGCGATCCGTGATTATTATGACTGTACCGGGTATCGCGTTGGCTATAAGCCAGCCGGTGGGATTTCAAAGGCCAAAGATGCTCTGGTCTATCTGGCATTGATCAAAGATGAATTGGGCAACCGTTGGCTGCAACCTGATCTCTTTCGTTTTGGGGCGTCGTCGCTTTTGGGCGATATTGAACGCCAACTCGAACACCACGTGACCGGCACATATTCCGCTGGCTATCGCCACGCCATCGGATAGGGACAAGCACAATGACTGTAAAAGAAATATTTGACACGATGGACTATGGCCCTGCCCCTGAATCCGCTGCGGATGCGCTGGCGTGGCTGGTTGATCAAGGGGCTGCGTTTGGTCACTTTATCAATGGCTCATTCACCGCCGCCACAGACAGTTTCGAAAGCAAAAACCCCGCCAACGGCGAAGTCTTGGCAACCCTGTCACAGGCCAGTCAAACAGACGTCGACGCAGCTGTAAAAGCTGCACGCGCGGCCCAAGGCAAATGGGCGGGCCTGCCGGGCCACAAACGTGCGCGCTTTCTTTATGCCATTGCCCGCTTGCTCCAAAAACACAGCCGTCTCTTTGCTGTTTTGGAAAGCCTGGACAATGGCAAACCAATTCGTGAAAGCCGTGACATCGACATACCGCTGGTGCAGCGCCATTTTTATTATCATGCGGGCATGGCCCAGCTGATGGACAGCGAACTTCCCGACCGCGAAGCACTGGGTGTTTGTGGTCAAATCGTGCCTTGGAATTTCCCACTGCTGATGCTGGCCTGGAAAGTCGCCCCGGCGATTGCCATGGGCAATACCGTGGTCCTAAAGCCTGCGGAATACACGTCTTTGACGGCACTCTTATTCGCCGATATTTGCCATCAGGCAGGTCTTCCCAAAGGCGTCGTCAATATCGTGACGGGCGATGGCGCCGTTGGCGAGATGATCGTCAATCACCCTGACATCAACAAAATTGCCTTCACCGGCTCAACTTCAGTGGGGCGCAAAATTCGCCAAGCCACAGCTGGCTCCGGCAAAGCACTCACCCTCGAATTGGGCGGTAAGTCGCCCTACATCGTCTTTGACGACGCTGACATCGATTCTGCAATAGAAGGGCTGGTTGACGCCATCTGGTTCAATCAAGGCCAAGTCTGCTGCGCCGGATCCCGCCTCTTGGTGCAGGAAGGCATCGCTGACAGGTTTTATCAAAAACTGCGCACCCGCATGGACGGGCTGCGCATCGGTAACCCACTGGACAAATGTATTGATGTTGGGGCCATCGTTGACCCGGTTCAATTGGAAACCATCCGCGATTTGGTCGACAACAACACCGATGGCGAAATCTATAAATCCGCTGCCGCCTTACCATCAGAAGGCTGCTATTACGCGCCCACTTTGATCACCGGGCTTTCAACGTCATCAACACTGATGCAGGAAGAAATTTTTGGGCCGATTTTGTGCTCTATGACCTTCCGTACCCCTGCCGAAGCCGTGGAAATCGCCAACAACACGCGCTATGGGCTTGCCGCAACACTATGGACTGAAAACGTCAACTTAGCCTTGGATATTGCGCCAAAACTGGTGGCTGGCGTTGTTTGGGTCAATGCCACCAACCTCTTTGATGCCGCCGCTGGTTTCGGCGGCCTGCGTGAAAGCGGTTTTGGCCGCGAGGGCGGCTGGGAGGGCCTGCAAGCCTATACAAAGCCCAGCGGCAAAACCAAAAAATTGTCCAAGATCGAAGCCTTTGCTGGCGACGATGGTCCAGCGGATCCGTTGGACCGCACAGCCAAGCTTTATATTGGCGGAAAACAAGCGCGTCCTGACGGCGGCTATTCCCAGAATATCTTTTCGTCCAAGGGCAAGCTTTTGGGGCAGGCCCCGATCGCCAACCGCAAAGACATTCGCAACGCCGTCGAAGCGGCGGCAGGCGCAAAGGCCTGGTCAAAGACCACAGGACATCTGCGCGCGCAAATCCTATATTACATCGCTGAAAACCTGTCTGCACGTGCCGATGAATTTGCAAAGCGCATCGACACATTGACCGGAAAGCGCAGCGGCCAAACCGAAGTGCAAACCGCCATTTCGCGTCTTTTCACCTATGCGGCCTGGGCCGACAAATACGATGGCCAGGTGCATGGTGTTCCAATCCGGGGCGTTGCTTTGGCAATGAAAGAACCCGTGGGGGTTATCGGGGCAATCTGCCCGGATGAAGCACCTCTGCTGGGGCTTATCTCGCTCATGGCCCCCGCCATCGCGATGGGCAATCGCATCATTCTAACAGCCTCCGAAGCCTTCCCCTTGGCGGCGCTTGATTTCTATCAGGTTTTAGAAACCTCAGACGTACCAGCTGGCGTCGTCAATATTGTCTCCGGCAATCACGCGGAACTCGCAACAACTCTCGCGGATCACCTGAATGTTGATGCGGTCTGGAGCTTCAGTTCTTCTGACATTTCAGCCGAAGTCGAAGCACGCAGCGCGGGCAACCTAAAGCGCACTTGGGTGAATAACGGGCAATCCCGTGATTGGTTCAAACCCGAAGGCGAGGGCAAATCCTTCTTGGCCGCGGCAACGGATGTAAAAAACATCTGGGTCCCCTACGGAGAATAGCCAGCGCTGAATGCACAACGCGGCGCGACTTGGTACCGCGTTGTGATGGCCCGTTTATGACGTGCCACTAAGGCGAGGAATACTGATAGCAGGGGTCAAACCCAAGGCAATCAATCCGCCAACCGCGCCCGCTTGGCCATAGACAATGCAATCGGCTATTGCGCTGGTTTGACCGGCTTTCCAACAATCACAAAATGCAAATCTTCGGGCCGCAAAAGGCGTTTCGCGACGCGCTGAATTTCCGAAAGCGAGACCGCATTCACCCGGTCATTTCGGGTCACAGCATAGTCTATCGGCAGATCATCCATCTGCATCCCAACCAGAATATTAGCAATCGGCCCATTGCCGTCAAATCGCAATGGATAAGCCCCCGTCAAAAAGGTTTTGGCTTTTTCCAACTCTTCTGCTGTCGGACCAAACGATGCCATCCGCGCCCATTCACTACGAATAACATCAACAGCTTGCATAATCCGATCATTGGCCGAGGCTACGCTGCCCAGGTAAACCTGCCCCAAATCTTTGGCCACCAAAAAGGTGTTCACCCCATAGGTCAGACCGCGTTTTTCACGCACTTCGGTCATCAAGCGGCTGTCAAAACTTCCGCCCCCCAAAATCACATTCAGAATATAGGCTGCAAAGAAATCCGGATCATCGCGCTTTATGCCTTCGTGACCAAAGATCGCAACAGACTGAGGTGTTTCAAACTCCACCAGAGTTTCACCACCACTCAGTTGATAGGTTGCCTTTGGCGGCATCTTGGCACCGGCTTTTGGCAGGCCTTGCAATAATTGATCTATCAAGGCTCCCAACTCGTCAGCGGTGATATCACCAACCGCAGAAACGTAAACACGGTCCAATGCCATAGCATTTTGATGCGCTGTAACGATGTCCTCGCGCGAGAGCGCGGTCAGACTGTCCAGCGTACCATTCACTGAGGTCGCATAGGGGTGATCCCCATATGCCAGCGCATCAAAGGCATTGCCCGCGATGCGATTTGGTTTTTTTGCGTCTGAACGAATTATGCTGGCAACCTGCTCGCGCACCCGATCAATTGACACCTGATCAAACCGCGGCATGACAATTGATTGACGCAGCAAATCCACCGCTGCGTCGCTGTTTTCAGTTAGAAACTTGGCAGATATCATCACCGCATCATCGTAGGCATCATAGGCAAATTCAGCCGCCAGTTCTTCCGCCGCCCGCGCATAATCCTGCGCGTCCATCTCGCCTGTGCCTTCTTCCAACAAGCCCACCATCATATTGGTAGCACCGCGTTTTTCAGGCAAATCCAATGTTGCCCCGCCCTTAAAGCGCAGCTCAAGCGCGACAAAAGGGATCGAGTGTTCTTCGACCAACCACGCGGTTATCCCGCTTGGGCTAACGACTTCCTGAATGGCGATTTCCGCCCGCGCTGGCAAAGCAACCACTAAGGCAATGACTGCGAAAACAAACTGTCTCATGGGCGCACCTCTACTGTCTCATCAGGCCGCATCAACCAGCCGGTGACCGAGCGATCTATGTCAAATACACGCTGCGCAGCTGCCAGAATGTCGGCCTCTGTCACATTCTGCAAAATTTCAGGCCAATCCTGCACATCCTGAACATTCAATCCGCTGGTCATAGCGCGCCCATAGCGATTTCCAACCGAATCCGCCGCGTCCCGGGCATAGATCTGACTGGCGCGCATTTGCATCTTGATCCGATCAAGCTGTGCAGAATCGACGCCATCGGTCATGAATTTTTGCACCGTTGCATCCAGTGCATCTTCGGCCTCTTTTAACGACACGCCCTGTGCCGGGACAAACACCAAGTTAAACGTCGTATCATCCAAGGAAACACCGCTGTAGAAAGAGGAGACATAAACAGCCTGTTTGCTGCCAAACTGCAATTCTCTGGCCAAAACAGAATTTGGCCCCTGCCCCAAAACCTGCGCCAATAGCGTCAAGGCCGCCGCCTCTTGTTGCGCACCAGAGTCGCGCTCAGGTGCCAAATAGGAACGCGTGACATATTCCTGAGCCACACGTGGATCATGGAATTTCATGCGGCGCGCCGAGGTCTGCGGCGGGTCCTGTGGCCGCGCGCGCTCTGGTAGATCAGGATTTGCAGGAATTGCGCCATAATAGGTTTCAGCCAAGGCCTTCACCTCGTCCGGGTACACATCTCCCGCAACAATAAGCACAGCGTTATTTGGCGCATAATAGGTTTGATAATACGCCAGCGCGTCCTCAAGAGAGAGCTGCTCCATTTCGTGCCGCCAGCCAATGATCGGCACTCCATAGCGATGGTTTAGATATTGTGCCGCGTTACGTTGCTCTAAAAACAACGCCCCAGCATTGTTTTCGGTGCGCTGATTGCGCTCTTCAATGATCACGTCTCGCTCTGTCAGAATTTCGTCCTCTGACAAGCGAATATTCACCATGCGATCGCTTTCCATACGCATCATCAATTCCAGACGATCCGCAGCAACACGTTGATAATAGGCGGTATAGTCATAGCTGGTAAATGCATTGTCGCGCCCGCCATTGGCTGACACCACCTTTGAAAACTCGCCAGGTTCCAGCTTTTCAGTGCCTTTGAACAACAAATGTTCTAAAAAATGCGCTACGCCAGAGACACCCGATTTTTCATCCGCAGATCCAGCTTTGTACCAGACCATATGCATCACCACCGGTGCGCGGTGATCTTCGACAACAACCACTTGCATTCCGTTGTCCAAAACGAAATCGGTCACCATCTCTTGTGCTCGTAAAGGCAAAGCCGCTAAAACGGTAATTCCCGCCAGCATTATCATGCGCCGCAAAACACTCTCCTCATTTTATTTATAAAGGATAGTTACGCTCTGTGCGCAGGGCTTCAACCCTTTCAACGCGTTTGTGAGGAATTGGCTGTTATGGCGCCGAAGGGGCCGCAGGAGTTTTTACACCACGCGCGCGCCAGATCGACAATTCGCGATAGGCATTCAAATGATAACGGCGATACACTTCGTTATAGCGATCTGGGTTGGACAAACGCCATCCGGTAAATCGATCAAAACGCCCGCGGATGATTTCATCGTCTTGTGCCAGTTGCTCACGCACCTCAGCGCCGGCTCCGCGCCGCGCGGCATAGCTCACCAATGAGTCATCGGCTATTGGATAGGGCTGGCCGCTCACCGCAGTGGATTTCCGCCCACCCAGCGCAGCAGCAACATCGTTCAAGGGTTGCGGGTCGGTCACGTTACGGCCACCGGGTGTCGGGGCCGGCAAAGTGGTGTAATTCTCTGGTGCAGCCAGTGGCTTTGTTGGGATGATCGCAAATTCATCTGGGCCGTTATCATCTGACGACAGCACACGGATGCCTCTTTCATTGGCACAAGCCGACACCAATAAAACCATTCCGAATAAAACTGCCCGCGTCAAACGCATTGCCATACTCCTGCCATTTCCGTCAGCTTTAACGCATCGTTGCACGCGCGTCACGCCTGCTTTTTTTCTCCGCCCCAAAAGGCAAGTCCCAGCGCACCGGCAAAAATCGATATGTCGGCGACATTAAACGCATATGGATTATCAATACCACAGCACGACATATTCAAAAAATCTGCAACCGCGCCGTACAGCAACCTGTCAACAACGTTGCCCAAAGCCCCACCAATCAAAAGACCAGCTGCAATCATGCCCAGCTTCTCCGGGCGATCTTTTTGAACCCAGTAATAAACAAAGGCACTGATCGCAAATGCGATGGCGATCAAGATCCAACGAGACCACGTGCTGTCATCCGCAAAAAGCCCAAAATTTACGCCTCGGTTCCAAGCCATATGAAAATTCAATACCGGAGGCAGCACTTCGATACGCTGCAAATCCTGCAAATTCAAAGCATGCACCACAAGGTACTTGCTCGCTTGGTCCACGATAAACGCCCAAAAACCTGCCCAAAATACGAGTCGCATCGCTCGTTCCTCTGTCCTCGCGCGTTGCGCGTTGTTTTGTGGATTATCTCCACAGTTCTTGGCAGGGCCTTTTAACAGACCTCTTGCTGAGAGCCTAATTATTGCCTGCCAGCCCGACGCTGGCAGGCCAATTCTTTAGTGGCGGAAGTGGCGCATTCCAGTAAACACCATGGCCAATCCCGCTTCATCCGCGGCGGCAATCACTTCTTCATCGCGCATTGAACCACCGGGCTGAATGACACAGGATGCCCCTGCGGCAGCCGCTTCCAGCAATCCATCTGCAAATGGGAAGAACGCATCTGACGCCACTGCGGCCCCTTTGGCCAGCGATTCATCCAAGCCCATGGCCTGCGCCATGCGCTCTGCTTTGGTCGCCGCAATCAAAGCAGAATCCAAACGGCTCATCTGCCCTGCCCCAACCCCAACGGTTGCCGCATCCTTCACATAGACAATGGCATTGGATTTCACGTGTTTCGCCACTTTCCAAGCAAACAACAGATCGCGCAGTTGCGCGTCGGTTGGGGCCACTTTGGTGACCACTTTCAGATCATCCAAGCCCACAAAACCATTATCTTTGTCCTGCATCAGGTAACCACCAGACACTTGGCGAATGGTATTGGCAGCTTCCAGCGGGTTTGCCAGACCTTCAGTTGTCAGCAAACGCAGGTTCTTTTTCTTCGCAAAAATCGCCTTTGCTTCGTCGCTGGCTCCGGGGGCAATCACCACTTCGGTGAAAATTTCGGTGATGGCCGATGCCGTTTCTGCATCCAGGGGCTGGTTCAACGCTACAATACCGCCAAAGGCCGAGGTACGGTCACAATCAAACGCGGACTTATAAGCCTCTAGCAAAGTCGCGCCTTTGGCCACACCTGATGGGTTGGCATGTTTGATGATCGCACATGCTGCGCTTTCGGCGGGGTCAAACTCAGACACCAATTCAAAGGCAGCATCCGTGTCGTTGATGTTGTTGTAAGACAGTTCTTTGCCTTGATGCTGCTGAGCTGTCGCGACGCCCGGACGCCCAGAGCCGTCGACATAAAACGCAGCTTTCTGATGCGGGTTTTCACCATAACGCAGGGTCTGAGCCAATGTGCCAGCGACAGCCCGACGGCGTGGCGCTTCAACGCCAATCGCGCCCGCCATCCAGGTCGACACAGCTGCATCATAAGCCCCAGTGCGCGCATAAGCGACCTGTGCCAGTTTTTTGCGGAATTTCGGGCATGTCGCCCCATTGTGCTGATCCATATCGCCCAGCAGTTTGTCATAGTCAGCGACATCAACAACCACAGTCACATCGCCATGGTTCTTGGCGGCGGCTCTAATCATTGCGGGACCGCCAATGTCGATGTTTTCGATGCAGGTGTCATAGTCTGCGCCTGCAGCAACAGTCGCCTCAAACGGATAAAGGTTCACGACCAGCAAATCGATTGGCGCAATGTCATGCTCCTGCATCGCCGCCACATGGTCATCGTTTGACCGCAACGCCAGCAATCCGCCGTGCACTTTTGGGTGCAATGTTTTCACCCGCCCATCCATCATTTCTGGAAAGCCGGTCACATCCGCCACATCTTTCACAACAAGACCTGCGTCACGCAACGCTTTGGCGGATCCACCGGTGGACAAGAGTTCAACGCCGCGCGCACTCAGAGCTTGGCCAAGCTCTATAAGTCCGGTTTTGTCAGATACAGATATCAAGGCGCGGCGGATGGGTGTCATGTCGGTCATCAGGTCAGATTTTCCAAGGTCAGTGTGTCAGGTCCAGCTCTTCCCGGTTCAGATCTCGAATGGCAATTGCAGAATCTTGCGCTTTTGCCAAAGACCACCGGATGCGGGTCGCATACTCCATTGCGACGCCAGATAGAACAATCTGTTTGGCCGCACGGGGCTTTAATCGCCCTTTTTCCAAATAAACAGACGGTTCAAGTCGCAAATGCCCGTCAGAATTGTGTCGAAACACCCAAATCTCGCTGCTCTTGAGTGCGATCGACACGGCGGCTCCGCCCATATCAAGCGTCGCGTCTACATCTGGATGCAAATGGAATCGCAATTGATAGGGGATTCCCTGCAAGGATTTGGCGTCCAAAACACGATCAAATTGCCGTTTTGCCGAGTCTTTTATCGACAGCAACAGATCCTCCCCCACCATGCCCCGCCCATCAAACGTCAGCTCTAGAGTACGCGCGTGGGTCAACCCATGGGTTGCCAAATATCCGTCGTGCCCACCTTCAAAACGCAAACCATCGCTGGCTTGGCTCATCTGAATTGGCACATCCTTAGGCACATCCACCAGCCGCTCGTCGCGCCATCCTTTACCCCGACCTGATTCACCCAGTCGTGCCGAGGAAAAACCGTCTAAAGACAGGGTCGAATGGCTCGGGGTGGCGCGCCCAGCCCGCCGCCAATCTTCGCCAAAACTTGCCCCAGAACCGCAATTCACAATCACGGGGCGCCGCCCGCTGGTCATCTCAAAGGCCAAAGTCGAAGCGTGCGCGTTGAACGAAAAATCATTTGCCGGCGGGGCGCTGGCATCAATAATAACGCTGGTGCGCCCAGACGACAGCCGCGCATATCCCATCGACAAACCGTCTGCGTTACGCTCTTTGGTTTCGCTTGCGGCCAGGGCCGCATCCAATCTGCCCTCTAGGCCACGTCCTCCACCATGAAACCGCGCCAATCCGCCGTCGGAATGACGCAAAGTGCGCAATGTCGGGGCTATGTGCTCAATCGCTGTTTGATGGATTTTGCTTGGCTTTCTGCCAGCTTCTTGCAACGCCGCGCTGACCCAGGTCAGCAAAGTGAAAACCTCCAACAGTTCTTCCGGATTGCGGGTCCGCAATCCCCCGTCAGCATCGATTTGTTCCTTGCATTCTTTCGACAGCGCCTTCAGCGCAGGCCCGACATGTTTGGACATGCCCTCTAATGCCAAGCCAGCATAGATCAGCCCCGCAAGCGCTTCAAATCGGCTCAGCCCATGCGCTGAACTTTGCCACCGACGCGCCAAAAATATAGTCTGCTGGCCCAGCGACTGGTAAAAGGCATCTGATCGTTCTTTATCCAGTCCGCGCATTAGAAATATGGCGTGGTTGATCCAGCGAATCAATCGCCGACCCGTCAGTTCCGGTGTCCAACCGGGGCCTTTACCGTCACCAAAAAGGTCGATCCATTCCCATATCCAGGCCTGCGCTTCGGCCCTTGCGGCACTGTCGCCAACAGCCGCCAAATCGTCAAGCCAAGTAAAGCCTTGAATCTCTCGTGCAAATTCTTCGTCTGGTTCTTGCAGGTACCAGATTGAGGTATTTGGCCGCACGATCAGATAGCCCGCAAACAAAAAATTTCCCGCCAGCAACTGACGCCCTTTGGCAAATATGCCAATTGCACGGGGCTCGGGCATCGAAGTGAACAGGGTTGCAGGCTGCGCCAAAGTGCTCAAGCGCGCATGCACACGATTCATAAAACGCGTATATCGCGCGCCTAATCGACTGGAATGGCCCTTTGGGTTAATCATTAAATCTGCCTCTACGCTCTGCTGGCGTTTCAGCAAAGTGTACGCGGCAATCAAAACATTGTCACCGATTCAATCAATCGATCGGATCCCTGCAAAAAACCGCCGAACAACACGGCTTAGCAGCGCTGCTTTAGCTTTTGCGCAGGCAGGCAATATAAAATCCATCCATACCGCCCTTGTCCGCCCAATAATCAGGCCGCAAACGCAGACCGCCTTCTTCGGTGATCCAAGCCGGATCAATCCCAGGCAGTTTCAGTGCGCCAACATCCGTGGTGATGTCACTGTGGCGGGCCAAGGCATCCTCTACCTGACACTCGCCTTCGTCGGGCAACAATGAACAGGTGCAAAACACCAAACGCCCACCGGGTTTCAACAGGCCGATAGCATGATCGAGCATCTGCGCCTGCAAGTCGATCAAATCGCCGAATTCACTGCCATCCTTTGCAAAGGGCAAATCCGGATGCCGGCGCATGGTGCCCGTGGCCGAACAGGGTGCATCCAGCAAGATCACATCCCAAGCGCCGGTTTCTTCAAGTGCATCGCCGACAACCATTTCGGCCGTCAGGCGTGTACGTTTCAAATTTTCGCGCACGCGCACCATTCGGTTCTTATTGCTATCCACCGCGCGCACTGTCGCTCCGGTTGCCGCAATCTGCATCGTCTTGCCACCGGGGGCCGCACAAAGTTCCAGAACGCTTTCGCCTTCTTGAGGGGCCAAAACCTGAACCGGTATTGAGGCCGCAGCATCTTGAACCCACCAGCTGCCCCTCTTAAAGCCAGGCAACATCGAGACTTGACCCGCATCTTTCAGTCGCACGGTGTTGTTCTCCAACAATTCACCGCCCAATGATCGCTGCAATGCGCCATGATCACCCTTGGCCATCAAATCCAACGGGGCCCCGGCAAAATGCGCATCTTCCATTTTGGAAACCACGTCACCGCCGTACGCTGCCACCAAAGGTTCACGAATCCATTTCGGCATGCGTGGCGTGCGCAGGGTTGGCCAAAGCTCTACACCGGTTGCCGCAATCTTACGCAGAACGGCGTTCACCAGACCCTTCATGGATGCGGTGCGCTTGTTGGCTCCCACAATTTCTACAGCGCTGTTCACGATTCCATGTGCGGCACCGCCCTGGCACAATTCCACGGTGGCGATGCGCAGAGCATTGTGCACCGTCAAAGGTGGATATTTTTGCAGGTGCTTTTGCAGCAAGCGATCCGCGCGTTCGACGCCACGCAGGGTTTCTGTGGCCAATCGCTGCGCAGTGGCGCGATCCGCTGGCTGCAACTTGTCCAGCGCGCCTGCGCCAATCAATTCAGACATCAGTCGGCCTTCGCCCAGGACCTGATCCAGCAGATAAACAGCACTGCGCCGCGCTTGTACGCCGGTTTGGGACATGAGTGAACTCCTGACTCACTTGTTCTTTGAAGATGCGCGCGTATATCAAGGGGCAGTTGCGAAAGGAACCCCGCACCATGAGCGAATCAAAGAAAGACCTGCCAGCGGCCGCAAAGCGCGCCCTCGCCGAAGCTGAAGAACGCCGAAAGCAAGCTGAATCGCTTGAATTGGCTCCCGAGCTGGGTGGTCGGGACGGCCCTGAACCTGTGCGCTTTGGCGATTGGGAGAAAAAGGGCATCGCCGTCGATTTTTGATGCAAAAAAAAGGGGAGGCTGACGCCCCCCCAATTTGGGTATTTGGATCAAGAACAAATCTGCAGGGGTTCAGAGCCCCAGAGCTTGCCTGCGTTCTTCAGCAAAGCCCTGCACCAGCCGATCTGCAATCAGCGCCAGCATGGCCATTGCCGCGCCGGCTGAAATGCCCAGACCGATATCTGCGCTTCCAATCGCCAAATAGATAGATTGCCCAAGTCCGGTTGTGCCAATCAGCGCCGCAATGACCAGCATTGCAAATGCATAAAGAATGGTTTGGTTGAGTCCCAAAAGAATGGACGGCGTCGCATAGGGTGCGCGCACTTCGCGCAGCATTTGCCAGGGGTTTGCACCCGACGCCTGCGCTGCCTCGACCATATCTGGTGGTGTGCTGACCAAACCATGACGCGTATAGCGGATCATAGGCACAATCGCATACATGCAGATTGCCAAGAATGCCGAGAATTCGCCGATTTGAAAGAACATCAAAACCGGAATCAAAAAGACAAACAGCGGGATGGTTTGCAAGAGGTCACACATTGGCCGCAACACAGCCCAAGCCGTGCGGCTGACCGAAGCCCAAAGCCCCAATAAACCACCAGCAATGGCACAGGCAAAAACCGCTGCACCTGACAGGTAAAGCGACAAGAGCGCCCGATCCCACAACCCCGACAGCATGATCAGCAGCAGCAAGATCACCACCAATCGCGCCAGTTTTGGCCCGCCAGAAACCCAGCCCAAACTGCCGACACCCACCAAAACAAAAGCCCATGGCAAATCCGCAATTCCGGTTTCCAGTACAATGGCTGCAATCGCAATCATCAGGCCCGCTGCCAGATTGCCGCGCAATGCGATAATCGCACCCAAAATGGCAGCGCCTGCAAAGACCCAAAGCGAATAGGCCGGCTGCCACATAAAACCCCAAGTGAACGGCAAGACCGCTTGATCCAACCCGATACGCAGCGGCAATAGCCCATAAAACATGGCGTTGTTTTTCACGCTATCCAGTGCCGCACCATTCGCAGAGGTAAAAGAACCAACAGAGGCATCCAGAACCTCAGCTGCACCGTCCAGCCAAGCGATATCTGCGGGGTCAATGCGCAATACAAATGCCGCCATAATGCCCAATAGCAAAATACCAAGACTGACTTTTCCGTCATAAAACCTGCGTTGTGTCACCAAGGTGCCCGACATGCGGTCAATCACAATCGCAAAAACCACAATCACCGAGCCTGCCAAAAACGCCTGTCCAACCCAGGCTTTGCGCATGGTCAGCAGCACTTCCCAACCAATGTCGTCAAATCCGCCAATGACGGCGGCAATAATCACCATCGACAGCGCCGCCATCAGGCTTTGGTTGACCCCAACCATGATTTGATTGGCTGCGGCGGGAATTTCCACCAAAAACAGTTGCTGACGCCGGGTGCCGCCAGACATGATCGCAGCTTCGCGGATGTCATGCTCTACCCGTTCCAGCCCCAGTAACACATTGCGCGCCATAGGCGGGGCGGCGTAAATCGCAGAGGCCACCAGGCCAACCACCGGCCCAAAGCCAAACAGAAACAACAAGGGCGTGAGATAGGCAAAGGTAGGGACGGTCTGCATCACGTCCAACAGGGCATTCACCGTCGATTTCATCCGTGGGAATTCAAAGGCCAGAATGCCTATGGCCATGCCCATAAGCAGGGCCAATGGCACCGAGACAAAGACCAGCGCCAGGGTGCGCATGCTTTGAGCCCAATAGCCAGACACCAGCACAAAGCCAAAGCCTACCGCCCCCAGCAGGGCCATTTTCAAGCCCCCTAGCCGCCAGCCCAATGCTGTTACCGCTGCGATAATGATCGGCCATGGGGTTTCGCCCAGCACCCAGCCGATGCCGTCCATCGGAAAGCTTAACAACCAGGACAGGCCACGGGCAAAGGGTTTTAAAAACCCCAAAACCGCCCCTAATCCGCCGCTGATCCAATCATTCACCGGAAAGGCCAGCGCCGCTGGCCATTTGATCAACCAACCCAGCTGGGTTTCAAACGTCAGGCACAGAACCCCAACGACCAAAGTCAACAACGCCGCCCAAGCACCCTTTGAGATACTCATGCTGCCTCGCCGCCCAGCGCTTTGACAAAGCTCTCGGGGCGCACCTGGCCCACAATATTACCGTCTCCATCTTTGACAGGCACAGCCTCAAACAAAGCGGCACATTGCGTCAAAGCGTCTTCCAGCGACATCGCCGTGCTAAGCTCTGGCCAGTCCCCGGCGAGTGTCGAACCGTCCACCGGTTCCATCACTTCGCCCAGCGTCATGTGTCGACCCTTTGGAATGTCGCGCGCAAATTCGCGCACATAATCATCGACCGGGTTCAACACAATCTCAGTTGGCGTGCCAATTTGCACCACTTCGCCATCACGCATAATCGCAATTCGATCTGCCAGCTTCAACGCCTCGGCAATGTCATGAGTGATGAACACAATAGATTTTTTCAGCGTCGCCTGAATGTTCAGAAATTCATCCTGCAATTGGCGGCGAATCAACGGATCAAGTGCCGAAAACGGCTCGTCCAAAAACCAGATATCCGGGTTCACAGCCAAAGACCGCGCGATACCGACGCGCTGTCGCTGCCCGCCAGACAATTCCCGTGGAAAGGACTCTTCGCGCCCATCAAGCCCCACCAACTTGATAACCTCTAGGGCACGGTCCCGTCGTTCCGTCTTGCTTGCCCCCTGCATTTTCAGAGGGAACGCGACATTTTCAGCAACCGTCATATGCGGGAACAAACCAAAATGCTGGAACACCATGCCAAGCTTGTTGCGACGCAATTCAATCAAGCGGCTTTTGCTGGCGGTCAGGATATCCTCTCCGTCAATGCGCACCGCACCGGCTGTGGGCTCGATCAAACGTGAAATACAGCGGATCAGAGTCGATTTGCCAGAACCTGAAAGGCCCATTATGACAAAAAGTTCCCCGGATTTGACTTCGAAATTTGCATCTCGAACCGCGGGGATCAGCGCATGATCCTGTAGCTTCTTTGCGGTATCCCGCATATCTTGCGTGCCAATCTTTTGCAGAGTGTCACGCGCCCCTTCGCCGAAGACCTGCCACAGGCCCTCGACGGAAATCGCCGGTGTGGCGCTTTTGCTTTCAGACATCAAGTCAGCTTATTTAGTTGCTGCTTTGACGACAGACATCCAGCTGGCTTCATTTGCCGTCATCCATTCCGCAACAACCGCTTCGACCTTTTGGCCATCAACATCCACGGCCCCCATCATGGGCTGCTGTGCTGCGACAGACAATTGATAGTTGCTTAGGATTTCTGCCGCTGCTGGCCATTTGTCTGCCAAACCGCTCCAACCGGCTTTGAAAATACGCGATGGGGCGAAATCACAGTCGTTTACGGCATTTGGGTTTGGTCCCCATGATGCATCGGTGAAACATGCGTCTTCGCTAGCTGGCAGCTCGACGAATTTCACATCATAGGCCGACATGGCCCAATGCGGTTGCCAGAACGTGATCAACAAAGGAGATTTCTTTTCGGTCGAGGCGCGCAATTCCGCAATCAATGCGCCTTCGGATCCGGCTGGAACCGCTTTGAAGGGCAGGGCCAGTCCGGTCATACGATCGGCCCCTGGCGTGCCCCAGTCCGCTGGGTAGTCCACCAGACGTCCGTTTGGAATGGTTTCAGCTGTTGCAAAGGTGATGGCGCAGGCCTGCAATGCTTCCCATGCTGGCAAGCCTGGGCACAGATCAGCCACATGCGCGGGATAGGCAATGCCTTCTTTGGCGTCCAAACCTAGATCCCCAAGCTCTACGACAGTCCCTTCAGCAATTTTTTTGGCATATTCATCAGAGACATTAGAGGACCAAATCTCCAATGTGGCGTGAATGTCGCCATCTGCAATCGCTTGGAATTGGTTCATCATGCCAGCAGTCACAAATTCAACTTTATAGCCCGCTGCTTTCAGCATCTCGCCCGCAACATGGGTTGTCACATGCTGGCCGGTCCATTCATTCACGGCCAATTTAATTGGCTCGTCGACAGCCCCCATATCAGCAGCATGTGCAACACCCGCAGCAGTCAATGCCAAGGCCGACAGGCCCATTTTCAAAGTTGCTTTCATGATATTCTCCCAGTTTTTGACCTATTTTTAAATGGCCATTTAATTTCTTGATTGGTCACATAAGAACATGATGAATGCCTCAGGCCAACAAAAATCAGACACGGGCACCATAGGCGCATCCGCTGACCGATTAAACCTCTGGCGCGTCCAGATCAGCGCCAAGGTATAAGTTTTTTGCATTCAATCGCTTAGAGTGCACGCTGATCGGTGATTTGTTGTCGCTATGCATTTTAAAAGATGCAGCAAAAAGTCTCTTTTTGACACGATCATCCCAAAACTTTGGGCAATGTGCTATCAAAACCATGTGCGGCTAGGTCGCAGCCTGACGGAATTGATTAGAATCCAACACAGGCATATGTCCGAAAAAGCATCACTTGGAGCGCAACATGACAGAAACAACCGCTGATCGTCCGTGGAAGCCTGCGGTCCTAAACGGGTTAAAGAACAAATGCCCAAATTGCAGCGAAGGTAAAATCCTGCACAGCTATCTGAAGGTGCATGACCATTGCCCAAGTTGCAATGAAGAGCTTTATCATCATCGGGCTGACGACGGCCCTGCCTATATTACCATTTTGGTTGTCGGCCACATAATGGGATTGTGCTTGACGCTTATGTGGGAATGGATGCGCCCGTCGCCACTGACACTGGCGCTGACAGTCTCTGCCATTGCCATCGCGACCTCACTTTTGATGTTGCCACGCATCAAGGGCATGATTGTGGCTTACCAATGGGCTCAGCGCATGAATGGCTTTGAAAAAGCCCTCAAGGTCTAGCACACGCAGCCAATCGAAATGAATAGGGCGCACCGCGATATGCTGTGCGCCCTTTATCATTCTCAAATCAGACGGACGACGGGACTACAGCCCCAAGACATCCATCATATCATATGCGCCGGGTTTTTGATTTTGCCCCCACAGCGCCGCCTTAAGCGCACCGCGGGCAAAGATCGTACGATCCGTTGCCATATGCCGCAAAATGATCCGTTCTCCGGCAGCGGCAAATAACACATCATGTTCGCCAACGATGTCGCCGCCACGAATGGCGGTAAATCCAATGTCACCCTTTTTACGTGCACCAGTGATGCCATCACGCCCGCTATCGCGCACATCCGCCAATTTCACGCCCCGACCCTCAGCCGCGGCTTCACCCAACATCAACGCAGTGCCGCTTGGCGCGTCAACTTTGTGATGATGATGGCTTTCGATCACTTCAATATCAAAGTCCTCATCCAACGCCGCTGCAACCTTTTTGGTTAACTGTGTCAGCAGGTTCACACCCAAGCTCATATTACCAGCGCGCACAATCACCGCATGATGCGAGGCAGGCTCTAACATAGAGATCTCTTCTTCGGTCATGCCTGTGGTGCCGATCACATGCACCGCCCGCGCCTGCGCTGCCAGTTTGGAAAACCCAAGCGTCGCCGCCGGAGAGGTAAAGTCGATCACGGCCTGCGCCTTGGCAAAGGCTTCCAGCGGTTTATCGGTCACCACCACACCCAAAGCAGCGCCGCCCATGGCAACGCCCACGTCTTGGCCAACCCAATCATGGCCTGCGCGTTCCACCGCGCCAACAAGGCGGGCTTTGTCGCTGTCCACAACCGTTTTGATCAGCATTTGCCCCATACGGCCAGAGGCCCCAGTGATCACAATACCCGGCAGGTCTTCCATCAATCTCTCCTTTGCGGTATGGCCCAGCCCTTACCTCATTGGGCGGCTCCTTGCAAAGAGATTGGCCTTAAAATGGACGCGCTTGGCAAAGGCGCAGAAAACGCATAAGTGACCGATATGGCAAAGAACAGTTTCTCCGAAGGCCGCGGCCCCTCTACCCGTCAATTGCGCGTTGGCGAATTGATCCGCCGGACATTGTCCGAAGTGCTGACCCGTGGCGACATCCATGACCCTGACCTAAACCGCCTGTCTGTGACTGTCGGCGAGGTGCGCATGTCCCCTGACCTGCATATTGCAACGATTTATGTGTTGCCATTGGGCGGCAAGGGCAAAGACGAAGTTCTAAAGCTATTGGCTAAAAACAAATATGAACTGCGCCGCACCATCAACAAAAAGCTGGGCCTGAAACATTCGCCAGATCTACGTTTTCAACTGGACCGCACCTTTGATCAGATGGACGAAACCCGCCGGATCCTGAACCAAGACGCGGTGCGCCGCGATGTCGACAAGCCCGATATTCCGGAAAGTGACGCCGAAGCGTGAGCAAGCTGCTTGGCCTCCTCGCCTTTCTGGCGCTGTGGCCGACCTTCGCGGCAGCGGTAGAATGCCGTGATCTGTCTTACCAAAAGAACCAATATACAATCTGTACTGTCAGCCCCGCCACCGAAGATCTACGGCTATTCCTGAGGGATGACAACAATCAGATTTTCGGCCACTTCTCGGCAATTGAACAGGCCTTGCCGGCAGGCAAAACCCTGCCCTTTGCGATGAATGCAGGCATGTATCACCCTGACAGACGCCCGGTGGGCTACTACGTCGCCCAAGGCAAACAGGAACAGCGCCTGTTTACCAATGCCAGCCCTGGCAACTTTGGCCTTTTGCCAAACGGCGTCTTTTGCATTCGCAACGCCCGTGCTGACGTCTTTGAAACATTGGCGTTCCAAGCCCAAGCGCCCGAGTGCGCCTATGCCACTCAATCTGGCCCCATGCTGGTTATTGACGGTGCCCTCCACCCGCGATTCCTAAAGGCAAGCACCTCGCGGTTCATTCGCAACGGCGTCGGCACCACCGCAGACGGCAAAACCACTTATTTCGTGAAATCGGAAAACCCCGTTACCTTTCACGCGTTCGGCAGCCTGTTTCGCGACGAACTGAAGACCCCGCAGGCCCTATTCTTTGATGGCAAGGTCAGCCGTTTGCATGCACCACAGCTCAATCGCTCTGACCCCGGTTTCTGGCTGGGCCCGATTGTGGGTGTTGTCCAATAGCCAAGCGCTTGCCCTGCCATCGAGGCAGTCCACCCGCTGCTGGGCCTTAGGCCCCGCGCACCCAGATTTCACAAACTGGCGATTGACGACTTGGCAGAGTTTATATACCCGCCCGTTTCAAACAGCTTTCAGGACCGAGGACACAATGGGACGCAAACGCAAGGGACGTGACATTTCTGGCTGGTTGGTCGTCGATAAGCCAGCAGGCATTTCCTCAACGGCTGTGGTCAACAAGGTGCGCTGGGCGTTTAACGCCAAAAAAGCTGGCCACGCTGGCACGCTTGACCCTGAAGCCACTGGTGTCTTGGCCGTTGCTCTGGGCGAGGCCACCAAGACTGTCCCCTATATCACCGACGCGCTGAAATCTTATGAATTCACCGTGCGCCTTGGCCAGGCGACCAACACGGATGACACCGAAGGCGAGATTATCGCAGAATCAGATCTGCGCCCCAGCGATGAAGAGATCAAAGCGGCCTTGGGTCAATTTGTTGGCGACGTTCAGCAAATTCCCCCGAAATTTTCAGCGGTCAAAATCGACGGTGAACGCGCTTATAAACTGGCACGCGACGACGCAGATTTTGAAATCGCCGCCCGCCCTCTTTGGGTTGAATCTCTGATCATGTTGGATCGCGAAGACGCCGACCACGTGACCCTCGAACTGACCTGCGGCAAAGGCGGCTATGTACGCTCTATTGCCCGCGATCTCGGCCAGTCCCTTGGCTGCCTTGGGCACGTTCGCGAATTGCGCCGCGTTTGGTCTGGTCCATTTGACGTCAAAGACGCTGTCACAATCGCACAAATAGATGAGCTGGCCAAAACACTTGAAATTGACCAATTCCTGCGCCCGATATCACAAGGGCTCACAGATTTGCCCGAAGTCACCAGCACCCCAGAAGGCACCGTAAAACTGCGCAACGGAAATGCGGGCATGGTGATCGCCCATGATGTCGAGTATGGCGACGAATGTTGGGCCAGCTTTGATGGCGAACCAATTGCGGTTGGTATTTTCAAGGCGGGTGAACTTCACCCAAGTCGGGTTTTTGTACAATCCAGCGACTAGCCCACCCCCTAGAGATGTCAGACGGGGCCGGGACCGGGCCAAAAAACCCCAGTGACCAATTTCGATCGGGCGCAATTTTTGACTGTTCATTTGCGCGTGCGAATCGTACGTTTCACGCTCTGAAACGTACGAATTGTAACATTTACAGATGATTAAGCGTCAGTTCCAAAAAGGCGATGCTGCCTCTGAGGCATGGTATTCAGAGTGTGAAAACTATCGCTATTCTTTGACGCGAACCTGGGATAGCAAAAAAACACGCGTGGCTTTCATCATGCTAAACCCTTCAAAAGCCACAGAAATTCAGAACGACCCCACGATAGAGCGCTGCGAACGCCGTGCCCGTATTCTGGGTTTTGGCGGCTTTCGAGCAGTTAATATCTTTGCCCTGCGCGAGACATCTCCGCAGCTCATGCGTCAACACAATTCCCCAGAAGGCCCTGAAAACAAACGTGTTTTACAGGAAACTTGCGATTGGGCAACGCAGGTAATCGCGGCTTGGGGGGTGCATGGTGCCCATCTAAATCAGGGTGAAGAGACACGCAAATTTCTCTCGGAAACAGGCAAGGACATCTATCATTTGGGCCTGACCAAAGACCGGCATCCCCGCCACCCATTGTATATTCGCTATGCGCAGAACCCAGAACTCTGGAACATGTAACCTTTTGAAAATAGGTGACTTATGACAAACGCAGACAAAGCCGCGCTTGAAAAACTCACAGTCGAAGTGGCACGATTGAACGATCATCGGTTCATTCGGGTCCAGAATTCCTATTGGCGATTGGTGATGTTTCAGTTCCTGCGCGGCCTGGCTTTTGGCCTTGGTTCGGTTGTGGGGGCAACGATTCTGGTGTCCCTCTTGGCCTGGTGGGTCAGTCAATTTGAATTTTTGCCAATTGTCGGCGATTGGGCAGCGCAAATCGCAAAACAGATTGATCTGTCGCAATGATCTGTTAACCAACTTCTAAAATTATCGTTTACAGGCAATGTGTTAGGGTGGTTCAATCGCATCAACCTCGCTCGGAGTCTGTCATGTTGATGCTTGCAAGTCTGTTTGGAATCGTGGCGCTGGGTGCCGCGTTTGTTGGCATCGAAGGCGAGACAGACGACTCAGATCAAATCAACAGCGGAGGCGACGACGACGATTTGATGCAGGGGCATTCTGGCGATGACCAAATCAATGGCTACGCCGGGAATGACACACTGCGGGGTCAGGATGGAAATGATAGCCTCTTAGGCGGATCGGGCGATGACGAACTGCATGGCGGTGCTGGCAACGACAGTTTGAACGGCGGCGATGATGATGATTTTATCTTTGGTGACCAAGGGGATGACCTGATTTTCGGGGCTGTCGGCGATGACAATTTACGGGGCGGCTCTGGGGCGGATTCCATGATTGGCGGCACGGGAAACGACACCATAAATGGTGATGATGGCAGCGACTGGCTTGCCGGGCGGCATGGTCAAGATCAATTAACCGGTGGCCGAGGTCCAGATACTTTGTCTGGGTTTCAGGGCCACGATGTGTTGGACGGACGCGTTATGGTTGATGGACAGGACATCGACGAGGCAGATTCTCTTTCTGGCGGGGATGGCAATGATACCTTGATCGCCGGACAAGGCGATTTGGTTATTGGCGGCAACGGATCTGATACAACGATTGTCGGCAACTGGATGAACGGAGGGGATGTTGCGCATTGGCAAGACTTTGATTCTACGGAAGATAATATCGTGTTGATGTTAGACCCAGAGGATATTGACAGTGCTTTGGTTGAGATAGAGCAAGATCCAAAGGACCCGTCGACTGGCGTTGTCACAGTGAATGGCGTGGCTGTGCTCAGCGTGCATGGCGGTGGTGAATTATCCGCAAGTGACATTGAACTTATCTCGACAACATAAGACTCCTCTTTCCTTTAAGCTCAATTTTGCCTATATGCGCGCATCGGACTGCGGATTCGCAGCCCGGCTGTTTTACGGACCTTGCTGGACGACATCCCGGCTTGTGCCCTTCACCCTTTTGATAAGGAGATCCCGATGTCGATTACTGCTGAAGATAAAGCACGCGTCATGAAAGAATTTGCAACCAAAGAAGGTGACACTGGTTCACCGGAAGTTCAGGTTGCTATCCTTTCCTCACGTATCGCTACTTTGACTGAACACTTCAAAACCCACAAAAAAGACAACCACGGTCGCCGTGGCCTTTTGAAAATGGTTGCTCAGCGTCGTAAACTGCTGGACTACCTGCGTGGCAAAGAAGAGCAGCGTTACCAGGACCTGATCAAACGTCTAGGCCTGCGTCGCTAATCCGCGATCTGATCGTAGGAAAGCGCCCGTGCAAGAGATTGCGCGGGCATTTTTTTTATGGGCCCAAGGCATAAGCGCACCACCCACAAAGACAGCCACCATATGAAGCCACTTACCTGAGTAGAGTATGTTAATGTTTCGCAAGCTATTGATTATCTTTCTTTTTCTAGTTTCGACCCTGTGGTGCCTCTGGCAAGTAAGCCGTATCGAAAGCTTTCAGCTTTTCGGCACCCTGATTTCAGAAGTAGAGACCGACAAGCCTGTCATCGCGTTAACCTTTGATGATGGCCCAACGCGAAAGTTTACACCTGACATTCTTGAGACGCTGGCAGAACACAATGTGCGCGCCACGTTCTTTGTGAATGGTAAGCCATTGGCCGAAAACCCTGACATCGGGCGGCGCATGGTAAAAAGCGGGCATGAGCTTGGAAATCACAGCTACACACATAGAAGGATGGTCTTTATGCCACCTTGGAGTGTGCGGCGCGAAATCGAAGACACCGACAAAGAAATTCGCAAAATCGGATACACCGGAACGATCCATTTCCGCCCGCCGTATGGCAAAAAGCTTTTCGTGCTTCCGATGTATCTGAGCCGACATAACCGCCCCACGATTATGTGGAGCATGGCACCCGAGGAAAATGTACCCTCTGATCAAGGGGCTGATGCGTTGACCGCCTATGTGCTGGACCATGCATCATCGGGCGACATTATTTTGCTGCATCCAATGTTTTCCACGGGTCAACGCACACGCGACGCATTGGCGAGCATCATTGTTGAGCTGCGGGCAGCCGGCTTTACCTTCGTCACTCTATCAGAGCTTCTGGACACGCCATAATCCACGCATCGTGAATGAGGAGCAGGCATCACAGGCCTTGTCGACAATGAATGCCTGATGGGACTCGGGCAGATCACACAGCCCTTCCCAACCCCTATGAAATACGGTATGCGCGAAGGATCTGAGACGTTGTGCTGGGACCCCGGCACAACAAAGAAAGATAGAAGGGGTCGGCGGCAATGGGGCCGCCATGCAAACGGGAGACCCGGAGGGCCGGGAGTGCTCCCAATTAGGATACGATGATGTTCAACGAATGTAAGAAGTCGATGCAGTGGGGCGAAGAGACCCTCACATTGGAAACGGGTAAAGTTGCCCGCCAAGCAGACGGCACAGTAATCGCCACTTTGGGCGAAACACGTGTTATGGCCAACGTGACGTTTGCCAAGGCACAAAAGCCTGGTCAGGACTTTTTCCCACTGACCGTGCACTACCAAGAAAAATACTATGCCGCAGGTAAAGTTCCTGGCGGTTTCTTTAAGCGCGAAGCGCGCCCAACCGAAAAAGAAACTCTGACAGCCCGTCTGATCGACCGTCCGATCCGCCCGCTGTTTGTGGATGGCTTCAAAAACGAAGTTCTGGTCATGTGTACTGTTCTGTCACACGACCTGGTAAATGACCCAGACATGGTTGCGATGATCGCGGCCTCTGCGGCGCTGACAATCTCTGGTGCCCCATTCATGGGCCCAATCGCAGCCGCACGTGTGGGCTTTGAAGCTGGTGAATACGTTCTGAACCCACAAGTCGACGACATGCAGGACCTGCGCAACAACCCTGATCAGCGTCTTGATCTGGTTGTGGCTGGTACCAAAGATGCCGTCATGATGGTTGAATCCGAAGCCTACGAACTGACCGAAGCAGAGATGCTGGGAGCGGTTAAATTTGCACATGAAGCAATCCAGCCTGTCATCGACCTGATCATTGATCTGGCCGAAGAAACAGCAAAAGAGCCATTTAGCTTTGTAGCGCCTGACTATGCGGACCTGTACGAAGCGGTGAAAGCGGCTGGCGACACTGAAATGCGCGCAGCATTTGCACTGACCGACAAACAAGAGCGCACCACGGCAGTGGCAGCGGCTCGTGAAACGATCAAAGCAGCCCTGACCGAAGAACAGCTGGGCGACGCGAACCTTGGTTCTGCGATGAAAAAGCTGGAAGCAGGCATCCTGCGCGGTGACGTTGTAAAAGGCGGCAAGCGTATTGATGGCCGTGACACCACAACTGTACGTCCGATCGTTGCAGAAACTGGCTTCTTGCCACGTACGCACGGCTCTGCATTGTTCACACGCGGCGAAACACAGGGCTTGGTTGTGACCACTCTGGGTACCGGCGACGACGAGCAAATCATCGACGCGTTGCACGGTAACTTCCGCAGCAACTTTATGCTGCACTATAACTTCCCTCCCTACTCTGTTGGTGAAGTTGGTCGTGTGGGCGGCCCAGGTCGTCGTGAAATCGGGCACGGTAAATTGGCTTGGCGTGCGTTGCAGGCGGTTCTGCCAGCAGCAACCGACTTCCCTTACACCGTGCGTGTTGTTTCCGAGATCACTGAATCCAACGGTTCATCCTCTATGGCTTCCGTTTGTGGTGGCTCCCTATCCATGATGGATGCGGGCGTTCCTTTGAAATCAGCGGTAGCTGGCGTTGCGATGGGTCTGATCCTTGAAGATGACGGCGACTATGCGATCCTGACGGACATCTTGGGTGACGAAGATCACCTCGGCGACATGGACTTCAAAGTGGCAGGTACCGAAAACGGCATCACCTCGCTGCAGATGGACATCAAGGTTGCAGGCATCACACCTGAGATCATGGAAAAAGCGCTGGCACAGGCAAAAGACGGCCGCATGCACATCTTGGAAGAGATGAACAAAGCCCTGTCTGGCACCTCTGACTTCTCTGTGCACGCCCCTCGCATCGAGACCATGAACATCCCAACCGACAAGATCCGTGAAGTGATCGGTTCTGGTGGTAAGGTTATTCGTGAGATCGTCGAAGTGTCTGGCGCGAAAGTGGATATCAACGACGAAGGCGTCATCAAAATCGCATCGCCAAATGGCGACTCGATCAAGAAGGCCTACGACATGATCCACTCTATCGTTGCAGAGCCTGAAGAAGGTGCAGTTTACACAGGTAAAGTCGTGAAAATCGTCGACTTTGGTGCCTTCGTGAACTTCTTTGGCAAGCGCGACGGTCTTGTACACGTGTCCCAAATCGAAAACCGCCGCTTGAACCACCCATCTGACGTTCTGAAAGAAGGTCAAGAAGTGAAGGTCAAGCTGTTGGGCTTTGACGATCGTGGCAAGGTTCGTCTGTCGATGAAAATCGTCGACCAGGAAACCGGCGAAGAGATCGTTGCCGAGAAAAAAGCGGAAAGTTAAGCCAACCTTTTCAAGCAACAATAGCCCCTCAATCGAGGGGCTATTTTTTTGGGGATTATTGATCTCTCAATTAGCTAGATCGGGCTAGGAATTGCTGTTTTTCCATATCCCTTGCGACAATGTCATCTATTCCAATTTTACCGTTGCAAAGATCCTCTTCCAAGAGGAATTGAGCCTTTTCCAGGTAGGTCATAAACGCATTTCTTTCCTGCGAATCAAATTGCCATTTGTCCGGAGTTGCTAACAAATTTGAGAGTTCCTCTGGGCTATCTAATTTTATGGCTAAGCTTGAAAATGCATAAATTGAATGCCCAAGAGTCAGTACTGGCTTTTCGTAGAAAAACGTTTGCAATCCGACAGATGAATTTACCGTTATCACACCGCTGCTTGCGCGCACTTGCGCTATTGTGTCTGTTGTATTGTCGACCCTGAATTTCTCGTCGTCAAGCTGTGAGAGCAGTTCAACAAAAGGTGTTTTAGTTGAGGGATGATCTTTCACTCGAACGTGCCAGCCTTCTGGCAACTCTCGGCTCGCCTTGTGCACCTCAAAAATTGATTGCTTTACCGATTTTATCCAATCTCCATAGGCTGTTATCTGACTGTCACCTTCGACCTGCAGAGGAAAAAACAGAAACTTTTGGGATGCCAGATTATCGCTAGTTTCACGCTGTTCCACAGCCGTATTATGGGTCGCTTTGCGAGCTTTTAATGTCTGACCGATTGACTTCCAATCAACCAAATTTGCATTATTGGTTGTGCACCAATTCTTGTAGAACTCAATGTCCTTGGGTAACAGCGCACCATAATTCACACCGTGCGTATCGACAGCTATTCGTCCAGGCAGCGGCGCGTCCTCAAAATATATTACCGTAATTCCCAATTCACGTGCAGCCATCGAGAGCATGGCCCTATGGCCACGTACTCCATTCCAGACAACCAAGTACTGAGGCTTTTGCCTTTGCAAAAATTGGCGTGCCCAACGATATTGACACACCAAAACCCAATTTTTAAAATGCTTTCCCAAGTTTGTCCGGGACTTTTGAATACCCGAACTAGCCGCCTCGAAAACAGCGTCTTGGCTGGGACGAGGGCCGAAAAACCTTAGCCCGACATCTTGAAAACACACAATCTTGGAATCCCGCCCAAATCCTGGCGCAATCTTTTTCAAGCCCGGCTTACGCGCAGAATGCACTACAATTTTGTTAGCTTCTAATGCGACCAGATCGCGTTCTACATACACTGAAGTATGATCCACTCATTAGTTTTAGGGACGCAGTAACCGCGTCCCAAACAAATTTCACTTACTCTGGCGCTTTGGTTTTGCGCAGATAGGGGAAGATGGTTTCAAATTCGCCGAACTTCGCCTTTGCATCTTCATTGCTTACGGTCGGTGGAATTATGACATCTTCGCCAGGCACCCAATTGGCTGGCGTTGCAACACCTTTGCCTGACATTTGCAAACCATCAAGTGCTCGCAAGATCTCTGCGAAATTACGACCTACGGTCATTGGGTAAGTCATCGACAGTTTTAATTGCTTGTCAGGGCCAATGATAAAAACTGACCGCACCGTGGCACTGTCTGCAGGGGTACGTCCATCAGGTAAATAGGCCTCGGCAGGCAGCATATCAAATAGCTTTGAAACCTTTAGTCCAACATCCGCGATGATGGGAAAGCCCGCTGGTGCGTTGCCGTAGGATTCAATATCTTTCTTCCATCCTTTATGCTCTTGGACACCGTCCACAGAGATGCCGATAACTTTGGTATCCCGCGCGGCCCATTCTTCCGCCAGCTGTGCCACCGCAGAAAACTCGGTGGTGCAAACCGGTGTGAAGTCCTTAGGATGCGAAAACAGAATCGCCCAAGACTCGCCAATCCAATCGTGAAATGAGATTTTTCCCTGGTCGGTTTCCGCGGTGAAATCCGGCACAACGTCATTGATTCTAAGTCCCATAGGTAATCTCCAAGCTTGGATTGACGATAATCTAGCGTACCCAACATTGAACCGAATTATGCTCAGGTCAAGGCTGGTTTCCTGTAAACCAATCGCGTTAGAATTCCGCTTTAGCCCGAAAAGACATGCCTTTTCCGTTCTCCGGATGATTTATGCGCAACTCTTCAGAATGCAGCATCAACCGCGACCATTCTAGGGCAGGCCCTTTAGCATAGAGCGGATCCCCAAGGATGACATGGCCCATTGCCAACATATGGACACGCAATTGATGGCTCCGGCCGGTTTTGGGAGACAAGCGCACTCGTGTTTCCCCCTCGCCCTGCCGCAGAACACGCCAATCTGTGACCGCGGCTTTGCCAGTTTCATGACAGACTTTTTGCAACGGGCGGTTGGGCCAATCCACAATCAGCGGCAAATCAACCCTGCCTGACTTGGGCTGCAACAATCCTTCGACCCGCGCCACATAGGTCTTTTTTGTCGTGCGCTTTTCAAATTGCATCGACAGGTTGCGTTGCGCATGCGCTGTAAGTGCAAAAACAATAATGCCCGAGGTATCACGATCCAGCCGATGCACCAGCAATGCATCTGGAAATGCCGCTTGAAGACGCGTCAAAAGACAGTCGGCAAGGTGCGCGCCGCGTCCGGGCACCGATAGCAATCCGGCAGGCTTGTTGACCACCACGATGTCGCGATCTTCGTGCAGTATCTCTAGCGGATCCATCGGTGGATCATATGGGGTTATTTGGCTCATGCGCGCTGATAGCTCTTTGCGCCCTGGCAAACAAGATTAGGCCTTGCGCATGTCACGTAGCATCGCGCCTGAATAGATGATCAGAGCCAACCAGATCAGCGGAAAGGCTATTTTTCTGCCCGTGTCGATCTCTTCTCCAAAGACAAAAATCGCGATCAAAAAAATCATGCTTGGTGCAAGATATTGCAGGATCCCCGCCGTTGAGAGCCGAATTTTCTTGGCCCCATTTGCATAAAGTAAAAGTGGCACTGCGGTGACAACGCCACAGCCTAAAAGCAAAGCAGTATCGGTCGCCTCTTTGGCAAAATGACCGCCGCCGGTTCCCAAAAGGAATACGACATAAATCACGGCCGGCACCGACAAAATCAAAACCTCTAACAAAAAACCTTGGTTGGGGCCTATGGGCAGAGATTTTTTAAAATAGGCATAAAAGCCCCAGGTGACCGACAACCCCAGCGGGACCCAGGGTGGGCGGTCTGCCAATACAAACAGGACCACAACCGCAATTGCTGCCAGACCGATGGCGATCAATTGTGCCCGGTTTGGCTGTTCCCCCAAAAGCACCACGGCAAGAAACATCGAAAACAAGGGGTTAATATAATACCCCAAGGCCGCGTCCGCGACCCGCCCCACGGAAATGGCGTAAACATAGACGCCCCAATTGATAGAAATAAGTGCCGCCGTCAAACAGGCCATCGCCAACATACGCGGATTTTTGATGGCGGTGCGCAAAGTATCCGTGCGTCGAAGCAATATCAAAACCGTGGCGGCCACTGGAATTGACCAAATCGCACGATGGGCCACAATTTCAGCTGGTGAGACATGCGCCAGCTTATCCATGTAAAGTGGCAACATCCCCCACAAACCATAGGCCATGATCGCAAGGACCAAGCCCTGCGGCGTATCCTGGTTGACAGCAGATGTGGGTTTTTTGACCATGGATAACTCCTAGATGAACGCATGTATGACAGGCCCTGAAACAAAGAACAGACTGCGCGGTCATGAAATTTCGTGATGGGCGACGGAAAAATTTGTTAGGCCCGTTAAACCCTCATAACAAATAGGGTGACGCGCGATGAATTTATTACCTTACGCAGCAATGTTGATTATGGGCGGCCTAAGCATGGCGTCGGTTGCAACCTCTGCGACTCTGGAGCGCGGCCAGCGACCAACAGGTGCCATTGCCTCAGACCTTGAAGTGTCAGAGCAGGCTTTTGTGAGCTGCTTTGAAAATGTGCGTCCTGCGCGAAACCACCAGCCCAGTGGCGAAAAACAACGCATGAACAAGGCGCATTTGTTGCCGTGTCTGCAGTCCGAAAACCCAGCCATCACAAATGAATTGCTTGACCGTGTTATGGACAAATACCGCCCTGAAGGACCTATTCATTCCTAAAGATTCAGGATTTGACGCGCGCGGATGTCGGATCATACATCGGCTTTAGCGATGCCTCAGCTTTAACACGGGTGCCCATCACATCAATTTCAAATTTCGAAGCCAAAAGCTCGGCTGGTTTCTCGCCGGCGCAGGGAACATAGCCCAGTCCGATTGCTGCACCAAGGTGATACCCATAGGCCCCGGACGTCAAATAACCGACCACCTCGCCATCTCGCAGAATGGGTTCATTGTGATACAGCAATGGTTCCGGATCGCTCAGTTTAAACTGCACCAAGCGACTTTGCGGGCCGGTTTCTTTGCGTTTTAAAACGGCGGATCTGCCAATGAAATCAGACTTATCGGTCTTGACGGCAAATCCAAGCCCTGCATCGATCACGTGGTCTTCGCAAGTAATATCATGACCGAAATGCCGATAGCCTTTTTCAATGCGCGCTGTGTCCATCATATGCATACCACACAGTTTTAGATCCAAGTTTTCACCGGCTTGCCAAAGCGCTTCAAACGCATGCCCCGCCATGTCAGAGGACACATAAACTTCCCAGCCAAGTTCACCAACATAGGTGACACGATGCACACGTGCCAAACCCATACCAAGTTCAATTTCTTGGGCCGTGCCAAATGGGTTAACCGCGTTGGAGAAATCATTAGGCGACACCATTTCAAGCAATTTGCGGGAATTTGGCCCCATCACCGCCAAGACCGCCTCTCCGGCGGTCACATCCGTGATGACAACATTGAAATTCCCTTGATTGCGCCGCATCCAAGTTTGATCCGCAAGACGGGTCGCTGCGGGGGTAACAACCAGATACGCCGTCTCGCTTAGGCGCGTGACGGTCACGTCTGCTTCGATGCCACCTGTGCGATTTAGAAACTGGGTATAGACAATTTTGCCAATTGGCACGTCGTATTGGCCGCCACCGATATAGTTCATAAATGCCTTTGCATCAGCGCCTTCCACGCGGATTTTGCCAAAAGACGACATGTCGTACATGCCAACATTTTCGCGTATCGCGCGGTGCTCTTGTCCGACATTTTCAAAGAAATTTTGCCGCTTCCAACTGTATTTATATTCGGCTACTTGCCCTTTATCGGCGATCCAATTTGCGCGTTCCCAGCCGGCAAATTCGCCCATCACGGCACCGCGTTCAACAAGCTGAAGATGCACTGGCGACCGCCGCACGCCACGCGCTGTTTCCTTTTGCCTGAACGGAAAGTGATCTTTGAACAGCAGACCCAGTGTTTCCTTGGAGCGTTCTCTTAAATATTGCCTATTGCTTTGAAACGGTTGCATGCGACTGATGTCAACATCCCCGAGATCAAAGGGTTTTTCACCGGCATCCATCCACTCCGCCAAGGCCATCCCCGCCCCTCCCGCTGATTGAATCCCAATCGAATTGAAGCCTGCTGCAACCCAGACATTGTCCATTTCTGGGGCCAACCCCAAATGGTAGGCATCATCCGGCGTGAACGATTCTGGACCATTGAAAAACGTGTGAATGCCCGCTTCAGCGAGCAATGGAACACGATCTACGGCCATTTCCAATATCGGCTCAAAGTGGTCGAAATCTTCTGGCAATTGATCAAATTCAAAATTGCCTGGGATACCCTCTACAGCCCAAGGCTTGGCGTCGGGTTCAAATGCTCCAAGCAAGATTTTCCCTGCATCTTCCTTGTAATAGGCGTATTCATCCGGCACGCGCAGCACAGGTAACTGGCTTAAGCCATCAATGTTTTCGGTAACAATATAGAAATGCTCGCAGGCCTGAAGCGGCACGCTCACGCCTGCCATTTTGCCAACTTCGCGCCCCCACATACCACCGCAATTCACGATCATATCGCAGTCAATAGTACCGCTTTCAGCCTCGTCATCTGACTGCCACTCAACACCCGATACACTGCGACCATCTTTAATAAATCCAGTCACTTTTGTGCGCTCTTTAATCAGCACACCCCGTTGTTTGGCCCCCTTGGCCAAGGCCAGGGCGATGTTGGCTGGATCCCCTTGTCCATCCAACGGCAAATGCACTGCCGCTTTGATACCTTCCAGATTAATATGTGGATAAAGGTCTTTGACACGCGTGTTGGAAATTTCGTTGACCTCAACGCCAAAGGCACGTGCCATGGCCGCCTGGCGATAGATCTCTTCCTTGCGCTCTTCAGTCAGTGCAACGGTGATAGACCCATTACGTTTAAAACCCGTCGCAACACCAGTTTCCGCTTCCAGCGTACCATAGAGCTCTTGGCTATACTTTGCCAATTTGGTCATGTTTTTGGTTGCCCGCAGCTGTGCGATCAAGCCTGCGGCATGCCACGTTGTGCCGGATGTCAATTGTTTGCGTTCCAGCAAAACAACGTCTTTCCAGCCCTTTTTGGCCAAGTGATAGGCGACAGAGCACCCAATGACGCCACCACCAACGATGACCACGCGCGCTTTGGACGGTATGTTGCTCATTACGCTCACTCCAAACAAATCCATTCACAAATACACTGACATTCCCAAGTTGGTCTGAATGTCTGATTTCCGACACGAACGTCGGATTTTGCACCACATTGGTTTAGGTAATCACGCCATATAATCTGCTCTGCGCCGTTTGCGCAAAGCCAGCGGCGTCATGCCATAAACGCTTTTGTAGAGACCTGAGAACCCGTTTAGAAACCCACAGGCCAACCCCACTTCGCGCACCGTCATATTAGTATTCACCAACAGGTTGTTGGCCTTCGCGAGGCGAAGTTCGCGGTAAAAGGTGTTGGGCGTGGTTCCCAGATGTGACTTGAACTTTCGTTCAAGCGAGCGGTTGGACATGCCCATAACCTCCACAAGCTCGGCAATTGGCAAAGGGTCTTCAAAATTGACCTGCATAATTTCAATGCATTGGTCCAACTCGCTGTCACCGGTGCTGGTGCCCTTTGTTCCAGAGAAAGGTTGCTGCGTAGAGAAATCGCGTATCTTGTCGTGCAACAGGATATTGGCGACTGTCAGCTTCGTGGCAGACGAAACATGGCGGCCAATCAACGCCAATGTCACATCAACGGTTGTCTCCATTCCAGCACAGGTGATCACCCCGCCATGTTCTGAGGCAATCGCAGTATTTGGTTCCAGATGCCGCGATCGTTCTTTTAGAAATTCTGCATTTTCCCAGTGAGTTGTATAGGCCGAGGCTTCGGTACCACTGTCTTTGATGTAGCGACTTGCCGCTTCTGCCAGCAAAAAAACCTGCCCTTGCCGACTGGTATAAGACGAGATCATTGAACCCAGCGACAAGGCCGGGCTATCAGGATCAGAATTGCCAACCACAAAGGCATAGTGCGCATCAGGCCGTTTCACAAAATTCTCTGTGTTCACAAATGCGTCACAACTTGCGGTCACGACACCGCCATTTTTTGACCGGTATGTCCATCCAAAAGGTGGCAATGCACTGACTCGGTTGGCGATCCGCAAAATGTCTACAACCGCCGCCATTTCGGTCAATACAAAGCCATCCGCCACAATTACATCGACATGCCAAGGGGGGATGATTTCTGCAGTGGTCATGCGCGCAATCTCTTGTTGTCAGGATCCCAGAGCGGCGCGTCTGCCTGAACAATGGCGCGGTATTTTTTTCCGAATATCTCGACCTCTAGCTCTGTGTCTGGGTCGGCCAAGTCCACGCGCACCATACCCAGCGCAATGGATTTATTCACACGATACCCAAAATTGCCCGAAGTCGTTTCTCCGACAATTTCGCCATCTTTCCAAAGCGTCGACATATAGGGTGCATCCGCATTGACAGCATCAACCAACAAGGTCACAAACCCTTTTTTAGAGCCTGATTTGACCTCGGCCTGCAATGCAGCTTTGCCCGGAAACTCCTGTGGTTTTTCTAGCCGCACAAAACGGCCCAGCCCTGCTTGCATCAGCGTGTAGTCGCTGGAAAGATCGCCTTTCCAGGTGCGATACCCTTTCTCAATGCGCATTGAGTCTAGAGCAAACATGCCAAACGGCGTGGCACCCGCATTGCGCACGGCCCCATAGATCGCCGCGGCACTGTCGACATGACAATGGACTTCCCAGCCGAGCTCTCCGACAAAGGAAACGCGGGCTATGGTACATCCCTGCCCTGCAACCTGCGCCGACTGATGGCTAAGCCACCCTAAAGACAGATCTGCGTCTGAAATTTCAGCAAAGAGGTCCCGTGCTTTCGGACCTGTCACTAACATCGTTGTGTGGCTGTCAGACAAATCAACCAACTTCAATCCGTCTGGTAAGCTGCGCCAAAGCAATTCAAAATCGTGCCATTGCGCAACGGCTGCGGTCATCAATGTGAACTGATCTTCCGCGTGACGGATACAGGACATTTCAGTAACGATGCGCCCGCGCGTATCTGCAAAATAAATCAGGTTCATCCGGCCAACCTTTGGCAAAGCACCAGCCACCCGCGTGCGCAGCCATTCGCCTGCACCATCACCCATTAGGCTAAAGCGTGAGAACCCACACATATCAATGATGCCAACGCCGTCCCGCACGGCCTCAACTTCTTCTTTGACGCGCGCGGCCCATGGCCCATTGCGCTTCCAGGTCTCAGTCGCAGCCTCGCCGGTTTCATCGCCCTCTTTGGCAAACCAATTCGCCCGTTCCCAACCATTATAGGGCCCCATCTGTCCGCCATCCGCGACCAAACGGTCGTGATTTGTCGACAGCTTTTTATTGCGCGCAGCGGGCCATTCGTGATGTGGGAAATGCATGGCATATTCGTGGCCATAGGTTTCTAGCGCTTTCTTCAAGCAGAAATCTGCATCAGCATGTGCTGTAAAGCGGCGGCTATCGACGGCCCACATATCCCACTCGGTCTCTCCTTTGGTGATCCATTCAGCCATGGTTTTGCCCGCGCCGCCTGCCTGAACGATACCAAAGGTAAAAGAATGTGCCTCAAAGGCATTCTTCACACCCGGCATTGGCCCCATCATCGGCAAACCGTCTGGCGCATATGGTATTGGCCCGTTGATCACGCGACCAACACCCGATGTGCCAAGCAGCGGGACCCGCGCCATCGCGTCTTCGATATACCATTCCAAACGGTCAAGATCGTCGGGATACAGCTGAAAGCTGAAATCATGCGGCATCGGATCTTGTTTGGTCACCCAATGCGCTTTGCAGTTTCGCTCATAGGGGCCCAGGTTCAGACCGTGTTTGTCTTGACGCAAATAATACGAACTATCGACATCGCGCACCATCGGAAGCTTGCGACCGTTTTCTTTTGTCCAGGCTTCGATTTCAGGAATTTCCTCGGTAAGAAAATACTGATGAGACATGACTGTCAAAGGTACATCACGCCCACCAAAAGGCTTAAACCATTCGCCGACACGTTTGGCGTAATAGCCGGCACAGTTCACCACAAACTCGCATTTGATATCGCCTTTTTCTGTATGCACAACCCATTCATCACCGTCACGACTGACACCCGTTGCGGGGCAGAAACGTTGAATGTTTGCCCCTAAATCACGTGCCCCTTTCGCCAATGCCTGCGTAAGTTGCGCTGGGTCAATGTCACCATCCAGGGGGTCCCACAAGACTCCGGCCAGATCGTGGGTTTCCATAAACGGATAATAGTCCAACGCCTCTTTTGGCGTCATCATATCCATTTCCAACCCCTGATATCGCGCCATAGAGGCGACGCGTTCAAATTCCTGCATTCGCTCCTTGGTGTGACCCAGACGTAAAGCCCCTGTCACGTGATAATTCATCGGATAATCCACGTCGTCGGCCAAGGTCCGATACATCTCTAGCGAATAGCGCTGCATGTTCATCACAGCCCATGACGCAGAAAAATTTGGACAGTTACCAGCCGCGTGCCAGGTTGATCCAGCCGTAAGCTCATTCTTTTCCAAAAGCACGCAATCGGTCCAACCCGCTTTGGCCAGGTGATACAAAGTTGACACGCCAATGGCACCACCGCCAATGATGACCACACGAGCCGTATCAGGAAAATTAGACATTTGACCTCCAAGAAAGGTGAAAATCAATCACCCAAACGGGCCGCCAGAGGCAGCAGGATTTCATACTTTGGCCAGTTTAAGCTGGCCCATTTGTTCAGTTTGTTCAGTACACGGGCGGTGCGATCACCCAAATCGCAACGACCGCTTCATCATAGGGGTTCATCCAACGATAGGTTTCCCCGCGAATGCGAAAGCTATCCCCCGGCTTGACCGTGAATTTTTGCTCGCCAATGATCAGATCAAGTTTGCCTGATACAATGTACCCAACTTCTTGCGTTGGGCGCTGCGTCGGTGTCTGCATGACAGAATGGGGCTGAAAGGTTGAATGCACCATTTCAAAGTCATCGGTAAGATCGGGAGAAAGCAATTCTTCTGTCAGGCCCTCTTCGCCCGGGCCCATCGTTCGCCGAGCTTGCGCGCGTACCACGTAGCCTTGCTCTTGCGCCGGGGCGCTTTGCTGACCAAACAAAATTGAAACCGGCACTTCCAGACATTTCGCAATGGCCCGCAAATCAGAAATCGACGGTTCTGATTTATCACGTTCAACTTGGCTGACCCAACCCACGGACCTGCCAAGCCGTTGAGCAAGATCGCTTAACGTCAGGCCGCGCGCTTTTCGCAACGCCCGAAGGTCAACACCCAGAGATTTCGCCTTTGCCAAGTCGCTATGCAGCATGATCGCTTACCGCCCAATGAAAAAATTACCTACTTTTTCATGATGGTCAATTTACGTGAAAAATCAAACAAAATTTTCACGCACAGATACAATCCGCGCTTTTCGCAGATTTCCTGACGGTTTCAAAAGATTAGCGTAACCGAATGAGCCAGAAACAAGTTCCGTTAAAACATCTGCAAGAATCATCGCGGCAAAAATCGCGCAAAAGGCCTTGGCCTTTCGCGACTGGATCAAAACACTTGGCTGCTCGGCGGTCGCATTTTACCTTTGAATGCGTTTCAAATGCCAACCGCGAACAACCAAAATCTGTTGGGAATCAAGCGCGTTCAATTGCGATGGCTGTACCTTCGCCGCCACCGATACAGATAGCTGCGACGCCACGCTTTAACCCACGCTTTTCCAAAGCATTCAAAAGCGTCACCATGATCCGAGCCCCGGAAGCCCCAATCGGATGCCCCAGCGCACAGGCGCCACCGTTTACGTTCACAATTTCGCGCGACAAGTTCATTTCGTGCATAAAGGCCATCGGAACCACCGCGAAGGCTTCGTTGATTTCCCAAAGATCAACATCTTCTTTTGCCCAACCAATCGCATTCAAAAGCTTCTGGGCCGCTGGTACCGGCGCAGTGGTAAACAAATTTGGGGCTTGTGCGTGTGACGCATGGCCCACAATCCGCGCGCGGATATTCAAACCACGTTCTTTTGCAGCATCTTCAGAAGCGATCACCAAGGCTGCCGCACCGTCTGAAATGGAAGACGAATTGGCCGCTGTGACCGTGCCTTCTTTTCTAAAGGCAGGCTTCAACGCAGGAATTTTCTCTGGGCGGGCCTTTGCCGGTTGTTCGTCTTCCTCAAACACGACTTCGCCTTTGCGGGTCTTAAGGCTGACCGGCGTAATTTCACTGTCAAAGGCACCTGATTTTTGTGCTTCAAGCGCATTGGACAACGACTTCAACGCGTATTCATCTTGTGCTTCGCGCGTAAACTGAAAGGATTCAGCGCAATCTTCCGCGAAGGTGCCCATCAGACGCCCTTTGTCATAGGCATCTTCCAGACCATCCAAAAACATGTGGTCAAGCACCTGTTGATGACCCAATCGCGCGCCGCCCCGCATTTTTGGCAAAACATAGGGCGCATTAGACATGCTTTCCATACCACCGGCGACCATGACATCTGCATGCCCCAATGCGATCTGATCATAGCTCATCATCGCGGCTTTCATGCCAGAGCCGCACATCTTGTTCAGCGTTGTTGCAGGCACTTCCTCGCCCAATCCGCCTTTGAAACCTGCCTGACGAGCAGGTGCTTGGCCCTGGCCTGCAGGCAGAACACAGCCCATCAAAACTTCGTCGACAATGCTTGTTCCCGCGTCTTTCAACGCTGCAGCAATTGCAGCCCCGCCCAATGTTGCGGCTTCTACGCCATCAAAATCACCCTGAAAGCCACCCATCGGTGTCCGCGACGCGCCTGCAATTACAACTGATTTCATGTCATGCCTCTTTGTCAAAACCCGCATTAGTAATGTCGCCAATGCCCATTACATTAGTAATTATACTATTTCATAAGCACCTAGGTTTCACTTGGAAATGCCTCATCGAAACGACGTGGCGTCGCACACGGAATGGTAACATTTTCGGCGTATTTTTCTTTCACCGCCATAGAAAAGAGGGTGAATATGAATTTTTCAAGCAACCTGCAGGGCCCAAATCTAATTATCACCGTGCATGCAGACCGTATTGACGCATCCGTCGCACTTCAATTCAAAGAGGCGATGCGGGGCGAGACGGACACCCAGTCAGACCGGGTGATCCTGGATTTATCTCAAGTAGAATTTGTGGATTCCAGCGGTTTGGGGGCTATAGTTGGTGCGATGAAACAAATCGGCCCGGATCGGGCCTTTGAATTGGTTGGCTTGTCAGACGCAGTTGAGAAGGTGTTTATCCTAACGCGCATGGACACGGTTTTTAACATCTATGAGACGCTGGATATCGCTCTGAGCACCTAGTCTGCAGCGCTCTATCCAAAACTGGCTTTTAGAAAAGACCCAAATGCCACCAAGTCTCACCATTCAATATCGGTCAAATGCCAATGCACAGCTTGCTGATGTACGCTCGGCCCTTTCTCGTGTTGGGCGGGAGCTTCAAATGGCCGGTTTCAACCATTTCACAATCTCCTCGGTGGAAATAATCTTAGCCGAAATTCTAAACAATATTGTTGAACATGCCATCTATCAAATGCCTGAAGGGTGGTTTTATGTAGAGTGTAAAACCACAGAAACAACGATGTTATTTCAGGTGCGTGACAATGGTTGCCCCATGCCAAACAACGCATTACCGAAGGGGCGGCCACCCAATATCAACCGAACAATAGAAAAACTACCCGAAGGGGGTTGGGGCTGGTCACTTGTCCACACTCTGGCAGAAAACTTGACCTATGTTCGAACAAAACAAATCAATCACGTCACTTTTAACGTGCCGATAATTCTTACCAAGTCGTGTGATTAACGAATCCAAGTTCCATAGTGAACGTCAAGTTACCTATGCAATGACGTTCCCGGCTATACACCTTGATCGACAGAAAGCCCCGAAAACCGATGCAAATTTTCGCACGGGTTCCAAGCAAATGGGTTACGCCATTTCGCACAATTTGGGCAGCTTCAACCAAACGCAATGCACGATTTTGTCAATGCTGCTTGACCTTAGGAACAAATCCCCATGCCCACATCAATTCATGTTAAAATGAAGTGGATATTGACCGTCTTCGAACGGGCCAAACAAATCGCTTATATCCGGATGATCCACCGGCTCACCTGAATAATCGGCAATCAGATTTTGTTCTGATACATAAGCGACATAGTAACTTTGATCATTTTCAGCCAACAAATGATAAAACGGCTGTTCCCGAGTCGGACGACTCTCTTCAGGAATCGCATCATACCATTCTTCGGTGTTGGAAAATTCAGGGTCCACGTCAAAAACCACCCCTCTAAAAGGGTGTTTTCTATGGCGTACAATCTGGCCAAGATGATATTTCGCGCGTGATGTATTCATAAGATGCAGCCCCTACCCGCCAAATCTAGCGCTTTCAAGGGGGTTTTGTCCATTTAATGCCGCCATTTTTGCGGAAACAAACTGTGGACGCGTTTATGACAGTCGTGCTGAAAGCCGCAAGCAAAGTCTTGCTGAGACACAGTATAACCGCGGCGTATTGTGATTTCAAAAATCGCTTTTTACGCGTATGATAGCGAAAAACAACAAATGCGAGAGCCCCATGAGCAGACCCTTTCGCGCCCTAATGCTTTTCCTTCTTGTCGCAGCCTGTGGCGGAAGTAATTTCTCGGCGCCCAGAAATTTGAATGATGCATGTTCGATCGTAAACCAGCGCCCCAAATATGCGCGGGCCTTTAAGGCCGCAGAACGACGCTGGGATGTGCCGGCGCATGTGCAAATGGCGACAATCTATCAAGAAAGCAAATTCGTTGGGAACGCCAGAACCCCGTTGCGCTTTGCCTTAGGGGTCTTGCCTATGGGGCGTCAAAGCAGCGCTTACGGCTATTCTCAGGCGCTTGATGCAACCTGGGAAGGCTACAAAAGAGCCACGGGTCGTAGAGGGGCTGATCGGGATGATATTTTCGACGCAACCGACTTTATTGGTTGGTATATGAACCAAACACGCGAAAAGAATGGCATTGCCCTAACCGATGCCCGCAACCAGTATTTGGCTTATCATGAGGGTCATACGGGCTTTGCCCGCGGCAGCTATCGCAATAAAGCTTGGCTGGTGCGCGTGTCCGGCGAAGTGGCAAATCGATCAGCCACCTACAAGCGGCAACTCGCTAATTGCCGCCGCTTCTGATCTCAAAAGAAAGAGCGCCACTGGCGCTCTTTTTATATCTGCTTAATTGTCATCATTTGGCGCACGAAGGGTTTTCAACCTTTCGATATTGAACAATCGATTTGCCAAATTCACATTTTGGTTCATCTCACCCAGGATAACAGTGGTGGCTCCGCCGTGTCCGTCATTGATCACCCATTGTCGCAGTTCCACGGGTGCCCCAGTAAAAACCAAGTCTATCGACCCATATTCAGGTCTTTTGGGGTCCTGCGCTGTGATTGTGGTGGCGGTGCCGTCATAGCTATGCCCCACAACCATATCGCGCTGTTTCAGGTTTACGTTGGGCTCTAGAATAACCCATAGCGGCGTCTGGCGCAGCGGATAGGCCTCTGGCGGCTCATTGGACTTCTTGTCAAAAATCGCCACCTGCCCGCTTCCCGCCATCACAAGCGCTGCTTCGGGTGGGTCATATTCAAATCGCGCACGCCCAGGCCGCTTTAACAACAGCCGTCCCGTAGAAATTGAATTGTCATCATTGATCTGCGTAAAGCTCGCCTCAGCAGATTTGAGCGTGTTCAAATAGGCTGAAATGGCGTCCAGTGACAGCTTTTCAGCTAAAGAAGGGGTTGCCATAACAGCCACAAAGACCGGGGCCAAAAATAATTTTATCGGTTTCATAAGCTTAACCTAGGAAAGTATAGGGGCGGTTACATCCCGCCCCCTGCTATTTATTCGATTTTCGGCTTTAATCTGCTCAAATCATTGTTCTGGTACAAGGATCTCGCGTTTACCAACGTGGTTGGCGGCCGAAACCAGGCCTTCGTCTTCCATCTGTTCCACCAAACGGGCCGCCTTGTTATAACCAATCGCCAGCTTGCGCTGAATATACGAGGTCGAGCATTTACGGTCTTTGATCACAATTCCAACGGCCTGATCATACAAAGCGTCTTCGCCATTGGTGTTACCACCCAAGCCAAGCACCGCATCAATATTGTCTGCCTTGTCCTCTTTGGGGCCATCCACCACGCCACCGACATATTCAGGTTCACCAAAGCTTTTCAGATGGTTCACGATCTCTTCGACTTCTTCGTCGCTGACAAACGGACCATGGCAGCGGGTGATTTTTGAACCGCCTGCCATGTAAAGCATATCGCCCATGCCCAAGAGTTGCTCGGCACCCATTTCACCCAAGATCGTGCGACTGTCGATTTTTGAGGTCACTTGGAAGGAAATCCGGGTTGGGAAGTTGGCTTTGATTGTACCGGTGATAACATCAACCGAAGGACGCTGGGTGGCCATGATCAGGTGAATGCCCGATGCACGCGCCATCTGCGCCAAACGCTGAATGCAGGCTTCGATTTCCTTGCCAGCAACCATCATCAAGTCAGCCATCTCGTCGACGATCACAACGATATATGGCATTTTCTCCGGAATAATCTCTTCAGTTTCAAAGACAGGTTCACCGGACTCATCATCAAATCCGGTTTGCACGGTACGGCTAAAGGTCTCGCCCTTTTTCAAGGCGTCCTCGACGCGGCTGTTATAACCGTCAATGTTGCGCACACCCATCTTGGACATCTTGCGGTAGCGGTCTTCCATCTCACCGACTGTCCATTTCAGTGCGACCACCGCTTTCTTGGGGTCGGTCACAACCGGCGACAACAGGTGTGGGATACCGTCGTAAACTGACAATTCCAACATTTTTGGGTCGATCATGATCATGCGGCAGTCTTCGGGGGTCAGCTTGTACAGCAATGACAGGATCATCGTGTTGATGGCCACCGACTTACCAGAACCGGTTGTCCCGGCGATCAAAAGATGCGGCATCTTGGCTAAGTTGGCGACAATCGGATCGCCACCAATGTCTTTACCCAGCGCGAGCGGCAATTTGCGATTGCCTGCTTCATAATCGCGTGAAGACAGAATTTCGCGGAAAGCCACCATTTCGCGGTGGTCGTTTGGCAGTTCGATACCAATCACAGAACGGCCTGGCACCGTAGACACCCGTGCCGACAAGGCGGACATGGATCGCGCGATATCATCAGCAAGGCCGATTACTCGGCTGGCCTTAAGACCTGGAGCCGGTTCAAGCTCATACATTGTGACAACCGGACCTGGGCGCACGGAAACGATTTCACCTTTGACACCATAGTCGTCAAGAACTGTTTCCAGCATCCGAGCGTTTTCTTCCAACGCGTCATCGCTTAGGGGGCGTCTTTCAATGCTATCAGCGCTGGCCAACAGGTTCAGTGGTGGCAATTCGAAGGCCGCCGCCTTTTCATCAAATGCCAATTGTGGCTGGGCTTCAGCTTTGGCGCGCGCCGAAGGCTGTACCTGTTTGCGCGGCTGATGCTGCACTACCTTGCGCGGCTCTGCCACTGGAATTTTCGGTGCAACAGGCGGAGTCGCCGCAGGAGTCACGCGTTGCAATGGCACAACCGTTGCGGTTTCCGGCTCTTCAACGGCTTCAACATAGGGTGCCGGTTCGACAATTTGATCAGACGCCGGTGTCTGCGTCGTTAGCGGCGGCTCTGCTGGAATGTGTGCAGTAGCGGAAGCTGTCAATGGAGGCTCTGCTGGCAGCTCTGTCTCTGTCTGCGCTTGAAGAACCAGTGGCTGCGGGCCACGCCCTAAGCCTTTGGTGACTGGCGCAATGTCAGGTGCGTAGACCGGCTTGTTACTGCGCACCCGGCTTTTGATGACATCCGCAATCTTTGCTTTGATGCGGTCATCGCCAGGCATATCGCTTACATCAGCAACGCTTTCTTCAACTATCAATTCCGGTTCTGGCATTGGCTCTGGGCGTTTGATCAGATTTGGAACGCGGGCCAAAAGGCTTGGTTTGGGGGCCTCTTCCAACACTGGATCAGGCTCTGCATAAGCGTCTGAATACTGCTCTTCGACTTGCGCGTGACGAATGCGGTTCGGGCTTGGCCTAGGTTCTGCATGGGCTGCCTCAGCTGCGGCGGCCTCATGGGCCAAAACACGACGTTCATTCCGTCGGGCTTGCATGGTTTGCGCCGCGCTGACTGCACCATTTGCGCCACGACCAAGGAGGGTCATCAACGAAGCATAGCTCATAATGACACCAACTAAGAGAAAACGGCCAATAAAATTCAATTCTGGACGCGTAAAGCCCATGACAAACAACATCAGCGCAAGAACGCCAAGACCCATCAGAAATGAGATGACCTTTAGACCCAAAACCGCGCCAATCGGTAGAATATTCAGAATAAAACCAAGGGCTGTGTCGCCAAAATGACCACCCAAGCCAAAATTATTCGTCCAGGTTTCACCTGGCACTAATGTTGCAGCATAGACAGCCCCCAGTGCCAAAACGATTGGAGCAAACAGCGCGCGCCCTAAGGCGCGTTCTTCACCACGATGAAACGCGAAACGCAGTCCCCATGCCAAGGCGATCAAGGCCACGCCCCAGCTTCCCCAACCCATAATCATGAAGAGCACAGAAGAGATGGTTGCCCCAATGCGGCCCAACCAATTCTGAACCGGTGCGTCGGTTGCCGACAACCAATTAGGATCGTCTGGCGTATAAGAGGCAATCATCGCAGTGGCCATCAACCCCACTAAAAGCAAGGCGATACCAATAAGCTCTTTGCCGCGTTTTTCTATCGCTGCCTGCATGTTGCTGTCCAGAAGCGGATCCCGACCGCGTGCCTGATATGCCATCTTTTACCTCGACTTATTCGTACAGGCAGGCGCGAATGGTTTTCAGCGCCGCCTCAACGTTGTTTTTTGGAGCCACCAAAGCGACCCGAATATATGCTTTTCCGGGGTTATCCCCGTTATTGTCTTTGCTAAGGTACGCGCCCGGAAGCACTCGTACGCCGGTTTCTGTCCAAAGTTTCAGCGCTGCGCGCTCACCGTCCTCAACAGGCAACCACAAGAAGAAGCCAGCCTCTGGGCTGACATAACCTGGGACGTCGGCAAAAATTTTGTCCGCGATGTCAAACTTTTCCGCGTACAGCCTGCGGTTTTCTTCGACATGCACCTCATCTTCCCAAACTTTTTCTGCGACGCGCTGTAACGGCAACGGCAATGGCGCACCAGAATAAGCCCGTAATTGCCTGATGCGCTTTAGGCACTCTGGCCCACCGGCCACAAAGCCAGACCGCAGTCCCGGCAAGTTGCTGCGTTTGCTAAGCGAATGGAAAATCAACACGCGTTCCGGGTCAGCGCCCATTTCTGTGGCCACAGCCAGCGCACCTGTGGGGGCTTTACCGCGATAGATCTCGGAATAGCACTCATCTGCGAAAATCTTGAAATCGTATTGTTCTGCCAACGCGATCAACTTGCTAAGATAGTCTTTGCTGGCCACAGCCCCCTGCGGGTTAGAGGGCGAGCAAATATAGGCAACCGCCACGCGCTTCAGAACGTCCTTGGGAAGCGAGCCATAGTCAGGCAAAAATCCAGTTTCGGCCGTCGCTGCACAAAAATACGGCTTGGCCCCAACGGAAATCGACGCCACCATATAGACTTGGTAGAATGGGTTGGGCAGCAAAATCAGTGGTTGTTCGCCACCCTTGGTTTCAGGGCACAACGCCATTGCGGCGTTATACAGGCCTTCGCGCGTTCCGTTCAGCGCCATAACCTGCGTCGTTGGATCTACCTCAACGTCAAACCGACGTTTTATCCAATCTGCGATGGCTTGCTGCAACTCTGGCGCGCCATCATTCGGAGGATAGCGGTTAAATCCAGCGACATTGTCGGAAAGGATTTGGGAAACCCAATCGGGAAAGGCGTGTTTTGGTTCTCCGATAGTCATATGAACGACGTCCCCGCCGGGCTCATGAGAGTCCAGAAGGCTCCGCAAGCGCGGAAACGCATAAGCCGGAAGGTTCGAAAACCGCTCGGGGAACATATAGTACTGCCTCAGTTGTCGGGATCATTGTGCCCCGTTTGTGGATAACCTACCCAAGCAAAGCGATTTCGTCCAGAAAAACCCGGAGATTCCCTAAGGTTGTGGCTTTTGCGCCAAGCGCACTATACCAAGGCGCGCTCTGCGGCTTGGGCCAATCGCAACAGGCGATGTTCGCCAAATGGTGCCCCCATCATCAAAACACCACAGCTTGGTATACCTGTGGGCAAGCTGATAGCACAAAGACCAAACAAATTGCCGATACGCGTATTGCGCAGCGCCAACAGGTTTTCCGTCAGATAATAGTCATGGTCAGTTTCTAGGCGTTTCAAATTGGGGGGCAAAATCGGTGCGGTCGGGCAAAGCACCGCATCAAATCCGGCCACCTGCGCGTGCCAGCTCTTGCGCAGGCTTTCCAATTCTGCCCAGGCTGCCACATAATCGGGGCCAGAAAACTGGGTTCCAGCTCTGAACCGCTCTAAAATTTCGCCAAACATCAGATCAGGGTTTGCTTCGATCACATCCCGCCATAGACCATAAGCCTCGGCCGTGAACAACGGGCCACTCAGCGACAGCGCCCGCGCAACCTCGGGGGATTGAATGCGCTCGATTTGTGCACCTGCATCTTTGAACCGCTCAATTGCGTTGTCAAACCCTCTAAGCGGCGCCTCACGGACATCATCAAAAGCAGAGGTTTCCAATATCGCAAGGCGTTTTCCTTTTAAGGTGCAGCCTGCCAGATCAACACTGGTTTTGCCCTCTAGGATCCCCAGCGAAAGAGCTGCATCTTCGACTGAACGACAAATCGGTCCAACCGTATCAAACTTTTTACAGAGCGGGACAACTCCGTCGTCTGGCAATAGCCCCCAGGTGGTCTTTAGGCCAACAAGATCATTCCAAGCCGCTGGAATGCGCACAGATCCCCCTGTATCAGACCCTATACCAATGGCTGCCAAGCCAAAGGCAACCGACGCAGCGGCCCCTGACGAGGACCCGCCGGGAACCGCGTTCACGTCATTGACGCAGGGCGGTGTGGCGGTCACCGGGTTATAGCCAAGTCCTGAAAACGCCAATTCAGACATATGGGTTTTGCCTAAGCAGACCAGCCCCATTTGCGTTGCGGTTCTTAGGACAGTGGCGTCTTGCCGGGGCGTGCGGCCTTTCAACAAGGCAGACCCGGCCTCTGTCGCGGTGTCGGCAGAATCAAATAGATCTTTCCAGCTTATCGGTACCCCATCCAACTTTGAAAGCCGTGCCCCGGCTCGGGCGCGTTCAGCGGCGGCCTCCGCTTCGTATAAGGCCCGTTCACGGGTCACCTCGGTATAGATTTTGGCCCCATTATCATGACTGTCGATGGCCCCAAGGAAGGCCTGCGTAAGCGCCACTGGATCAATCGCCCCCTCCCCAATGCCGCGGCCCAGTTTTGCCGCACTCATCATTAGCCAATCAAACATGGTCACTCCTCGAAATCGTCATTTAGTGAACGGTAGCGTCCAAGCAGCGCATGGACAATCCCGAAGCCAAAAGCATAGTAAGAGCTATGGAATATGACAGCGATATCTTAATTGCGGGCGGTGGCTTAAATGGCCCTGCGCTTGCGCTGGGTCTGGCCCAAGCCGGCTTTTCGGTCACCATGGTCGATGCGCGTCCGATTCGCGCGCGGGCTGACAGCAATTTTGATGGGCGGGGCTACGCGCTGGCGCTGGCCTCTAAGCGCCTTTTAGACGCCATTGGTGTGTGGCCAGCCGTTCAAGCTGACGCGCAGCCCATGCTGCACGTCAAGGTCAGCGATGGACGGGCGGGCGAAGGACCGTCTCCGTTCTTTTTGCACTTCGATCATGCTGAACTCGAAGAAGGCCCCATGGGCTATATGCTGGAAGATCGCTACCTGTATCGCGCCTTTGTGACTGCGGTTCAAAAGGAAAACCGGATCACGGTGATATCCGAAGATAGCGTCATTTCGCAGGCAGTCTCTGATGCGGGTGTCACTGTTAACCTTGCCTCGGGCAAGTCGCTGAACGCCAAGCTGCTGGTTGGCTGTGATGGTCGACAAAGCGGAGTTGCTAAACGCGCTGGGGTCAAACGCACGGGCTGGGCTTATGGGCAGACTGCACTGGTCTGCGCCATTGATCACGAAAAACCGCATGGGGGCGTTGCGCATCAACTGTTTATGCCGCCAGGACCTCTGGCAATTCTGCCGCTTTCAGGCAATCGCAGCTCGATTGTATGGAGTGAAACGAACGACAATGCCAAAGCCATTCATGCGCTCAGCGATGCAGATTACCTGGAAGTGCTGCGCCCACGGTTTGGCGATTTCCTTGGAGAGATTTCACTGGCTGGAGCGCGGTTTTCCTATCCGCTGACGCTGTCAGTCGCCAATAATTTTATCGCCGAGCGCATGGCTTTGGTTGGCGACGCAGCACATGGTATGCACCCAATTGCGGGTCAGGGGCTGAACGCAGGTTTGCGTGATGTCGGCGCTTTGGTGCAAGTGCTCAGCGAAGCGAAAGCCCGTGGCGAAGACATCGCAAGCCCGCTGGTCCTTGAGCGATATGAACAATGGCGCAGGTTTGATACCGCCACGCTGGTGGCCGCGACGGACATCACCAACAAATTGTTTTCCAACGATAATCCATTGCTGCGACTTGGGCGTGATATTGGCATGGGTGCGGTCAACGCCATGCCCGGTCTGCGGCGCAGGTTTATCAGAGAGGCCGCCGGCTTGACCGGTGAACTGCCCAAATTGATGCAGTGAAACCCTAAGAAAGCTCGCGGGCTTCGTCGATCAGCATGATCGGAATACCATTGCGAATTGGATAGGCCAAATTCGCACTTTTGGAAATAAGCTCTTGCTGCTTAGCATCATATTCCAGCACGCCCTGACACTGCGGACAAATCAAAGTGTCTAGCATACGGCGGTCAAATTTGGGTTTCTCGGTCATTGCATCCGGTCCTCGACGTTTCCGCCTCTTACGCTGTATTCCATCAAAGTCACCAAGGTTTCACGACGCTCTTGCAGTGTTGGTGCCTCTAGCAAGGCTTGTTTATCTTCCGGCTGCAAATCCAGCAACATAGATAGCGAATTTATTAACAATTCGTCGTCCGCTTCGTGCAGGTTATCCCAATCGGTCGACAGCGATTGCGCCTCAAAATAGCGTTGTAGAAGCGTTATAAAGCCTTCCCTGTGAAACTTATGGTCGTGTTCTGCGGGGCCCAAATCGCGCGAAAAATCATCCCATGTTGCGCGGCATCGGCGATAGGGTTGAAATCCTGAAATCTCTTCGACCACTTGAAAGCGCGAAACCCCGGTCAAGGTGATCATATAGCGGCCATCTTCGGTCTCGGAAAAATGCGTCACACGTCCGGCGCAACCGACGCTATGCAATACGATGTCATCGTCTTGATTGGGGATCGGTTGAACCATGCCTATTTGTCTGCTCGGACCCTTTAGAACATCGTCCAGCATGGCAAGGTATCGCGGCTCAAAAATATGAAGCGGCAACCGGGCGCGCGGCAAAAGCAACGCGCCTGGCAATGGAAAGACAGGCAGAACATCAGGTAAGTCAGCAGCTTTGAACATGCTGAAAAGTCTAGCGCGGATTTCGAATTAGGCAAATATCATAGAACTCAGGCGACGCCGCCCATTCAGAACCACAGGATCATCGGATTTAAGTGCATCAAATATTGTGAACAACTGCGCTTTGGCGGCCGCGTCATTCCACTCACGATCGCGGCGGAACAATTCCAACAATTCATCAATCGCGGCCTCTGCATCACCAGCCGCATGCAAGGCCTGTGCATAGTCAAAACGCGCCTGATGATCATCTGCATTCTCTGCAACTGTATTGCGTAATTCTGTCAACGGTCCGGCATTTTCCGCCTGACGCGCCAATTCGATTTGCGCCCGCACCGCTTCCAGTTCAACGGCATCCGAAATTTCCGCGGGCACGCCATTCAGCACGGCTTCGGCTTCGTCAACCTCGCCCAAAGCGATATGCGCAGCGGCCAGTCCAGCAAAGGCAACAGCGCTGTTTGGATCTTCTTCCAAAATGGCTGCAAAGGTTTGCGCCGCATCAGCCGCTTCACCGCTATCAAGCATCTCTTGCGCTGCTTCCAAAGCATCATTGAGACCGCCATCCACTTCACCGCCACCTTGCTCAACCACTTTGGCGACAAAAGCATCAATTTCACTTGCAGGCACTGCGCCCTGAAAACCATCAATCGGTTGGCCTTGGTAGAATGCATAGACCGTTGGAATGGATTGCACGCGCAACTGGCCCGCAATGGCCTGGTTTTCGTCAACATTGACTTTCGCCATGGTGACGGCCCCCTTGGCCTTTACCACAGCGGCCTCTAGCGCCGGCCCTAAGGTTTTACATGGCCCACACCAAGGCGCCCAGAAGTCCACAATTACCGGTGCCTTCATCGAGGCCTCGACCACATCTTGCATAAATGTGGCTTCCGTTACGTCCTTGATAAGGTCTGCGGCGGCGGGGGCGGCGTTGCCCTGTCCCAATTCAAGCATGTCTGGCTTCCCGTAAATTACGATTTGAACCCTATATGGACTGCCTGACCTACTATGCCAAGGTCAGTCACCAAATGGGTCTTTGTGGTGCACTAAAGACAAGCAATGCGCAGTGACACATTGCCAGATCTTCAGCCACATTACCTAAAGATCGAATTGCGCAAAAATCGGTGCATGGTCGCTGGGTTTTTCCCATCCACGCACATGACGCAACACGCGGCTGCTGTGCCCAGCGTTTGAGATATCAGAGGTTGCCCAAACATGATCTAGACGGCGGCCTTTGTCGGCGGCGTCCCAATCCTTAGCCCGATAGCTCCACCAACTGTACAGCTTGCCCTCAGGGATATCCTGACGCGTCACATCAACCCACTGGCCCGAATTCTGGGTCTCAGCAAGATGCTCAACTTCGACAGGGGTGTGGCTGACAATTTTCAAAAGTTTTTTGTGATCCCAAACATCGTCTTCGCGCGGCGCAATGTTCAGGTCACCAACCAGAATAGATTTTTCAGGTTTTTGAGCGTGAAAATAGTCCCGCATTTCAGTCAGGTAATCCAGTTTCTGCCCAAATTTTTCATTCTTTTCACGATCGGGCACATCCCCACCCGCAGGGACATAGAAATTGTGAACCGTGACACCATTTTCCAGCTTACCGGCGATGTGGCGCGCGTGGCCAAGGGATGCAAAATCTTCGCTGGCAGCTTCAACCATTGGAATTTTCGAAAAGATTGCGACGCCATTATAGCCCTTTTGCCCACGGGCCACCATGTGCTGATAGCCTAGCGCTTTGAACCCCTCTAGGGGGATCTTATCGACTGGGCTTTTGCATTCTTGCAGGCACAAGACATCAGGCGCTTCGTCCTGCATCAATTTCAACACAATTGGCTCGCGCAAGCGGACAGAGTTGATGTTCCAGGTGGCAATCGTAAATGACATGTCGCGCTCCAAGGTTCATGGTTTGTGCCAACCTAACCAAGGAAACCCAGCTGCGCCACCAGAAACCACGGCGCACAAAAAAAGGTCCGGACAATGTCCGGACCAGTCCAACAGGGAGGTGCATATCGTAACCCGGATATGCGCGGGAACTCTCAATCTGATAATTCAAACTGTCATGCCAACGCGTGTCAGGTCAACAATATCAAATATTTTCAAGCCAGCCTGTTGCCCGGACAGCTCATCTTGTGATTGTCAGCCAACCAGCCGATAGCCACCAGACTCTGTGACCAAAAGGCGGGCATTACTGGGATCAGGCTCGATTTTCTGCCGCAAACGATAGATATGGGTTTCAAGCGTGTGCGTCGTCACACCCGCGTTATAGCCCCAAACCTCGTGCAACAGGACATCCCGCGCAACCACGCCGTCGGTGCTGCGATACAAAAACTTCAGGATATTTGTTTCTTTTTCGGTTAAACGAATTTTCCGATCATCATCGGTCAACAACAGCTTCATCGCTGGCTTGAACGTATAGGGCCCAAGCGTAAAGACGGCATCTTCGCTTTGCTCGTGCTGGCGGAGCTGAGCGCGAATGCGAGCCAAAAGAACAGGGAATTTGAAGGGCTTAGAGACATAGTCATTTGCGCCGGCATCCAGACCCAATATGGTATCTGCATCTGTGTCGTGACCAGTCAGCATCAGGATCGGACTTTTGACGCCTTGCTTGCGCATCAGACGACAAAGTTCGCGACCATCGGTATCCGGCAGGCCCACATCAAGGATCACCAGGTCATAAAGACTCTCTTTAGCGCGCGACATTGCCTCTGCACCATTGCCAGCTTCGTAGACATCAAAGTCCTCGGTCATCACCAACTGCTCAGACAGGGCTTCGCGCAGGTCATCGTCATCATCAACCAATAAGATCTTCTTGAGCTGTCCCATCTGGGTCTCCGTTTTCTGTTTCAAAAGACTTGCGTGTGCAAAGCCACAAACTCAAGGTATGCTGCAATAACTTCACGGCGTCGTGTAAATGCGTGTCTAAATGTTTCACATTGCGACATAAGTCGCTACATCTGATGCATGACTATGTAAGAGGACTGCATGAGTTTTTCCCCTGACATCCAAGAAAGACTAGCCCGGGCGCGCGCTGATTTACGTATGGGCGTGCCCATTGTGGTGACCGGACATGGAAGATCCATTCTGGCCGCCTCATCAGAAACAGTTGCAGAACAACGGCTTACAGACATTCAGGCGCTTGATGGCGAAACGATTTTAGTCATTACCGCCCGCCGTGCAGAAACGCTTAAGGCATGCGTATATGACACCGACCTTGCACGCATCGTGATGCCTGCACATGCGCCCAGAGCATGGGTCAAATGTGTCTCGGATCCCGCCGATGACCTAAAAACACCGATGAAAGGGCCGTTCAATACGCAACGTGGCGGTGATGTTTCATTACATCGACTGGCTTTGAAGTTGATGAAATCCGCACGCTTGTTACCAGCTGCGGTGATCAAAGAAACGGAAGATGCGGCACAATTGGCATTAGACCATGGGCTTACAGTGGTCCCTGAAGCTTTGGCAGCGCCTTATCTTACTGCTGCAAACCCCATGAACGAAGTTATTCATGCACGCTTACCCATGCAGGCCGCAGAGGCTGGAAGGTTGCATATCTTCAGGCCGGAAAACGGCGAAGAAGAACACTATGCCATTGAAATCGGGAAACCTTGTAGATCGACACCGGTGTTGGCACGGCTGCATTCTGCCTGTTTCACGGGCGATGTTTTGGGGTCTTTGAAATGTGATTGCGGGCCGCAGTTAAACGGGGCTTTGGCGCAGATGGGGGCCGAAGGAGCTGGGGTATTGCTTTACCTGAACCAAGAGGGTCGTGGGATCGGTCTGGCCAATAAAATGCGCGCCTATAGCTTGCAGGATCAGGGGTTTGACACGGTTCAAGCCAATCACCGCTTAGGGTTCGAAGACGATGAACGCGATTTTCGAATTGGCGCTAATATATTGAAAGAACTTGGTTTTTCCTCTGTTCGATTGCTGACAAATAACCCCAAAAAAATCAAGATGATGCAGGATACCGGCATCGACGTTACTGAACGTGTGGCATTGAAAGTGGGTGAGAACGCCCACAATACGGCCTATCTTGCCACCAAAGCTAAGAAATCCGGCCACCTGTTGTGACGCCGCTTGTATTAACGCCAACAGGACTGCGATTTGCAGGGGCCCGCTTTCCCTGCACCGTCGGAAAAGGTGGAATTTCCCTTAAAAAACAAGAGGGTGACGAAGCAACGCCGGTTGGGAACCACACAATTGTTGGCATGCTTTTTCGGCCAGACCGCCTGCATTCACCACAGCCTTGGGCCCGCCCGATCAGAAATGGGGATCTGTGGTCAGACGCGACAGGGGAACCGGATTACAACCAGTTGGTTACCGCCCCCTACCCGCACAGTCACGAAAGACTGCGCCGGGCAGATCCACTGTATGACCTTGTTTTCATTACAGATTGGAACTGGCCCAACGCAAAGCCTGGTCGCGGATCCGCGATTTTCCTGCATCAGTATCGCCGAGCGGGCTATCCAACAGAGGGCTGTATTGCACTGCGACGTGACCATCTGCATGGGCTGGCCAAGCGTATTCAGATTGGCACGCCAGTTGTTGTGCCCCCGGCACTTGGGACGCAGCCTTAAGGCTTTGGAAATTGTACAATTTGTACGTTTCAAGCCCTGAAACGTACGATTCGACTAGCCGTAATCACGCGCACCAAAGATCGCAGAGCCAACCCGCACATGGGTAGCCCCCTGCGCCACAGCTTTTTCAAAATCGCTGCTCATGCCCATCGACAATCCAATCAAGTCATTGCGTTTTGCAAGATTGCGTAGCAGAGCAAAATGCAGGCTCGCCTCTTCATCAACCGGCGGAATGCACATCAGACCGATGATCGGCAATTCAAGCGCACGACATTCCGCGACAAAGGCATCGGTATCTGCCGGCATGACGCCTGACTTTTGCGCTTCTTCACCAGTGTTCACCTGGATGAATAGATCCGGACAATGGCCGAGTTCTTGCGCCAGGCGCGCAATGGTTTTGGCAAGCTTTGGGCGATCAAGCGAATGAATGGCCTGAAACAGCGCCATCGCCTGGCGGGCTTTATTGGTTTGCAAAGGCCCCAGCAGGTGTACCTGCGCATCTGGATAGGCCTGTTGGAAGGTCGGCCATTTTCCTGCCGCCTCTTGCACTTTGTTTTCGCCAAAAAGCCGGTGGCCCTGTTGTAAGACCGCCTCGACCCGTTCGTTGGGTTGGACTTTTGAAACCGCGATCAACTGTGCGCTGCCTGCCTTGCGGCCTGCGTTCGCTTCGGCTTTGGAAATGCGGGATTGGATTTCGGAAAGAGACATAGTGCGGCCCTGAATTCTGCTGTTGGGGCACAGAACATCATTTGGGCGCAAAAGAAAAGGGTGGGCCCGAGGACCCACCCTTAACTTAGGTACTTCGACTTCTAGAATTAGAAGTTGAAGGAGATACCCAGGTCAGCCATTGTGTTGCCGGAAACTTCGCCGACAGCACCAGCAAGCGTTGCGCCGCCGAGGTCATATGCAACACCGATACCGTATGCATCATTCACGTCGTTTTTGCCGTACTGTGCGATCAAAGTTAGGTCGCCAGTTGTGTAGTTGCCACGAACACCATAGCTTTCGCCAGTACCTGTGTCACGGTACAGTACGTCAACGCCAATTGCGCCTGCAGAGTAACCAGCTTTTGCGTTCACTACGCTTGCACCACCGGTTTCACCCATGGCGATATTGAAAGTGAATGCATCCAAAGATCCACCGAAACCGATTGCGAAATCGTTGTTCGAAGAGTCAGCAGTCAGAGCAACAGTGAAATCAGCAAAAGCATAGTCTACGCGAACGTCATGCGAACCAAGACCACTCGCAGCGTTGTTGCCTTTTTCTGCAGCGTCATCGACACCAATACCGAATACACCAATGTCATCCAAACCAACGTCGGTTGCTTCGCCGATGTCACCGATAGTCAGTTTCAAACCATTGTATGAAACGAAAACTTCAGGATCAAGAATGGTTTTACCAGAAATAGTACCTGCTGGTGTTACTGAAGTAGTAGAATTTGCAGAGTTGTTGTGCTCTGCGTCCAGGTCAACAGACGCACCAAAAGCGATGCCGCCATCAGTTTCGCCGGAACCAACAATGTTGAAGTCGATGTCGTTGTGTACAGTTGTTGATGTTGTTGCGCCGTTGTACTTAAGGCCCATTTTTGCGCCACCAGTAACTTTAACTTCTGCGGCTGCTACACCTGCGGCCATAACCAGCGCGGTGGATGCAAAGAGAACTTTTTTCATCGTCTTTTCCCTCGGATTTCTAAATTTCAAGCCCTAGCCGGAGAATCCAGAAAGGGTATGAGGAGTGTTTCTCTTTTTTCGGGGGTACATTGCAAGCATTGCAAACAACGGGGCAATATTGATGCCGTAAATTGATGCATGTTTGTCACACTCAGGTTGGTGGCGCGCCGTTTGGCAGGGCAATAAGCGGTAAACGCCTGCCACAACACGTGTATATATAATGGGTAAAAAGCTTGCTCTGACGGGTCGGCTTGGATAGGACGATACGGAATTGGGCAGTTTGGGCGAGACTATGACAATCAGATCTTCGGTACGATTCGCACTTGGCATTGTGACTTTGACGGCGCTTGTGGCCTGCGGCAGCTTTGGTGGACGCAAGTCTGATGCAGACACTTATGGGCAAAGCGGTTCATCGACCGCCAGCAACGCAGCGGTGCCCGTTCCGGAACGCGAAACGTCGATCTGGGATATCTTTAAGAAAGATAACAATGACATCACCGTTAAGGTGAACAAATACATCTGGGCGGCGTCCTTGGAAGTATTGGATTTTCTGCCCATCGAGTCGGTTGACCCGTTTTCTGGTGTGATCGTGACCGGATATGGCACGCCACCAAATGGTGGACGCAGCTATCGTGCAACCGTTTTGATCAAAGACCCTGCCTTGGATGCGCGCTCTTTGCATCTGGCAATGCAGACCAAAGGCGGCCGCGCTGTAGATGCCGCCACGGTGCGTGCGGTTGAAGATGCTATTTTGGCGCGGGCGCGGCAATTGCGTATTCGCGACGGGCGTTTCTAGAGCCATCCTATATTTGAGCGATTTGAGGGCCCTGCGGGGCCCTTTTGTATGGGCTGTCTAAAGTTTACGCCGCTGGTTCAGGACAACACTTGCACGGCAATCCGCAATCAGGTCACTGCCACCGATGGTATCGATCAGAGTTGAAAGGTCAGCTGCAGTTGGCAGGGTGCATTCTGCGATGGCGTCGATTTCCCCGGAAAGCGATGTGACTTTCTGCACGTCCTTGAGACCCGATAGCCAATTGAGGGCGGGGTCACAGGGGCGATCGGCGATTTGAATGAACAACATCGCAGAGACTAAGCCCGACGATTCTGCGGTAATTTGGGCGTGGTAGCCCTGAATCACCTGTGCATTTTCCAGTTTGGCCACACGCTCTTGCACCGCTGTGCGAGACAGACCGATATCACGGCCAATGGCTGCAAACCCTATGCGGGCATTTTGCTGCAAAAGCGCAAGAATGCGTTTGTCAGTTGAATCGAGGGCCATTTCAAACGGTTCGCAAGGCAATGACGTCGGATCGCAAGTATGCAAGCCAGACGTTTTGGTGGAGATAGCAGAAAACCATTGGAGCCCCCCATGAGACACATCAAATCAAGAGACTTTACCGGCCAAACGGCCTGGGACGCATTGGACATTGAAACCATCGAAGGTGCAACCGTGCGTCTGCATTGGACCGATGCGCCCTACATTTGGCATATCAACGACGGGCCAGAGGTGTTTGTCGTCTTAGATGGTGCGGTGGATATGCATCTGCGCCAAGCGGGCAGGGAAACGGTCATGGCTTTAAAGGCGGGCGATATATTCCATGCGCGGGATGGTGACGAACATGTCGCGCACCCTGTTGGGGCTGCTCGGGTTCTGGTGATTGAGAAAGCAGGCAGCGTTTAGACAGTACGAGGCTGGCGTTTGCTCTGCCATTTGCTGAACATCACAAGGTTACCCACCATCGTCAGGGCCACTCCGCAGATTGCAATAGGGTGCCAGATATATCCTTCGAACTGGGTGGACAGCAAAAGCGCCACAATTGGGAACAGAACCGTTGCATAAGCAGCCCGGTCAGACCCCAAACGCGCGACCAACATCAGGTAGGTACTGAAGCCAACAACCGACCCGATCAGGGCAAGATAGACCAAAGCCCAAACATAAGATTGCGATGGCGGCAGAGAGAGTGATTCTTTGCGGAGAAACACGATACCCAGCAAAACCAATGCGCCGATGCCCATACCCCAGGCATTTGCGATCACCGGTGTGACACCATGTTGGGAATTTTTGCGCGACATCATATTGCCCAAAGAAAAGAAAACAGTGCCCGCCGTGGCCCATGACATTCCGAAGATAACATTGACGTCAAAAGAGATTGTCAGGTCGCGCCAGAACAATAGGGCCAGTCCCAAAACCCCGATTGCACCTGCGATGACGGTTCTGGGTCGAATGTGTTCGCCAAAAAACAAACGGGCATTGATGGCATTAAAGATGGTCGCCAGCGAAAAGATCACCGAAACCAAGCCAGACGGCATGTAAGACGTGGCTTGGTAAAAGCAGATAAAGTTGAAACAGAAGAGGCAAAGGGCCTGCAAAACCACGAAGCGCCACCTTACTGGCCATTGAAGGCGGCCCAGCGCGGCCAGTCCAAATAAGAAGATGATACAGGCCAAGGCGAAGCGGTAGAAAACCGAAACCACGACATCTACCGAACCGATTTGCCAAGCGATGGCGATCCAGGTTGTGCCCCAGATCAGAACCGTCACAACAAAAAGTAGAAAATTTTGCATACACATTCCTTTGCGATGCCGTGCATAGAGCAAAAGATTCTTCGGCGATTGCACAATCTTGCGGTTAAGGTTGGCAGCCCTCGTGACATCGGGCGGTTTGGCGATACGGTGTGTCTAAGGAGATTTTTGTGAAACATCGTGTCGATGAGTTTTTGTCAGCGTCTAACCGGACGCGTCGGTTGGGCAGCTTGCCAATGGGGCGCGGGCGGCAATTGGCCGTTTGGCAGAACAGCCACGACGAAATTGAATATAGCGCAACGCGTGGTCATGTGTTCAGCCTGTATTTGCACGGTGGCAGCGGCACGCACCGGGTAGACGGCAAAGTAAAGTCCGGTGCGCCAGCGACAATGTGTGTCTTCCCCGAAGGGCATTCATCTGAGTGGCAAATCAACGAGACCTTTCGGTTTGTTCACCTGTATGTGGCCGATGAGGTGCTGCGGGGGGCCTTTAGCCAGGTTCACGACAAAGATGCACGTCAGCTGGATATCGACGAACGCACATTCGCAGATCCCGGCGTATTAGAGCGGCCCTTGCGCGCCATGGCACAGGCCACGCTGGCCGGGGATCTGATGTCAGCCGAAACCGGCTTTGCTGATTTGGTTGCGGCGTTGAGCGACCGGCCTGTGTCGCTAAAGGGCGGGCTAACGCGGCGTGTTGTTCGTGAGATTAGTGCTTGGGTCGACGCTCATATCTCTGAGGACATTAAACTAAGCGATTTGGCTTGTTTAAGCGGGTTGTCAGAATACCACTTTCACCGGATGTTTCGCCAAAGCTGCGGCATGACTCCGCATGCATGGGTCACCCAGATCCGCGTTATGCGGGCCAAAGAGATGCTAACGACCACCCCTATGGCCCAAGTTGCCCTTGCCTGTGGTTTTTCAAGCCAAGGGCATTTCATCCGCCGCTTCAAAGACCAATACGGTGTGACCCCCGGCCAATATCTGCGGCTGACTGCATAGCTATAGTTCGGTGCCGCCTGCCTTGGCGTTATAAAGACGGTCGATCCATTCAAGCTGTTTGGGCAGGCATACAGTTTCCAGATCATAGCGTTCCTGCACCAGCTTGCGCGCATTGGCGCCAAGACGCGACCGGGTTTGTGGATCATCCAGCAACTCGTCGAGTTGCGCCACGAGGCCTGATGTATCAAAGAAATCCACCAGGCGACCGGTTTCATTCTGGGCGATGACTTCGCGCAGGGGGGCGGTGTCGCTCGCCAGAATGCAGGCTCCGCAGCTCATGGATTCAAGCAGGGACCAACTGAGCACAAAAGGGTATGTCAGATAGACATGCAGGCGCGAGACCTGCAGCATTTGTATGAAGTTGTCATAGGGCAAATTGCCAACAAAATGCACGCGGTTCCAGTTTGGGGTCGGGATCTGGCCGCGCACCTCGTCGATAAAGATTTGCTTCCACGTTTTGCCCTTGGGGGCGGCGGCACCGTAAGAATGGCCATCGCCGCCAACAATCACGATTTGGGCGTTTGGCCGGGTTTTCAATAGCTTCGGCAAGGCGCGCATAAAGACGTGATAGCCGCGATGGGGTTCGAGGTTGCGATTTACAAAGGTGATCACCTCGTCGTCGCGGGTCAGCGTGAGGTTGTCAGAGACTTTGAATTGCACATCGGGCTTGGGCACAGCGTTGTTTGTGTCGATGCCATCATGAATCACGCTGATGCGATCCCGGTATTTTTGCGGGAAAGTGCTGGCTTGGTATTCTGTTGGACTAAGGCCCATGTCACCCAGCGGGAAGTGGAGTGCGTTGTTCAGGTTTTTCAGGCGCAAACGCAGCCGGTCTTGGATGCTGGGTTTTGACGAAAATTCAGGATCAAAGCCGTTGTCGCCATCCTCGGACTGATAAAACAACTCATAGAACAGACCAATCCGCGCATTGGGCCAGACATCGCGCAGAAACATCGACTCGCCCCAACCGGGATGGGCGACGATGATGTCAGGGGTGAACCCCTTGGCTTTGAGTTCTAGCGCAGCTTGCATGCAGGCTTCGCCCCGGATGACTTTGGTATCAAGATCCACCAACCAAGGATGGGTGCCACTGCCCTGATTGCGTTTGATAGCATAGGGAAGAACCTGAACGCCATTCCACTTGGTCGGTTCTTTGACCCGCAGCGTCAGCGCCACACAGGCATGGCCCTGCTTGACCAAAGCCGGTGCAAGATTTTTGAATTGGCCCGGAAAGTTTTGGTGAATGAAGAGAATTTTCATGCTGGGGCGTCCTGAAATGCAATTTTCCCTATATAGACATGTCTGTTTGCCCGTCGAAACCGCATTTTTTATCGATGTATCGGTCATGGCACTGGACCATGGCGCCACAGCGGCCTATCACCTTTCGCGACTGTCGCCTTGTTTGGGCGAAATTAGGAATTGAAAGGGTTTTCCCGCATGACGCGCTATACCCCCGCGGAAATCGAAGCAAAGTGGCAAGAGGCCTGGGATAAGGCTGATACGTTTAAGGCGGTTCGCGATGCGAATAAGCCCAAGTATTACGTGCTGGAAATGTTCCCTTATCCGTCAGGTAAGCTGCACATGGGCCATGTGCGCAACTATACGATGGGCGATGTGATCGCGCGCTATAAGATGAGCACCGGCCACAATGTTTTGCACCCGATGGGGTTTGATGCCTTTGGTATGCCTGCCGAAAACGCGGCGATGGCCTCGGGCGGTCACCCCAAGGATTGGACCTATTCCAACATCGACACCATGGTCGAGCAGATGAAACCGCTGGGCCTGTCGCTGGATTGGTCGCGGATGTTCGCCACATGTGATGTGGAATATTATGGCCAGCAGCAGGCACTGTTTCTGGACATGCTGGACAAGGAACTGGTCTACCGCAAAAACGCCGTCGTGAACTGGGACCCAGTTGATATGACCGTGCTGGCCAACGAGCAGGTCGAAGGGGGCCGTGGCTGGCGTTCGGGTGCCCTGGTGGAACGTCGCGAGTTGACGCAGTGGTTCTTTAAGATCTCGGACATGTCCGAAGAGCTGTTGGCGTCGCTGGATGATCTGGAAAACTGGCCGGCCAAAGTGCGCCTGATGCAGGAAAACTGGATTGGCAAATCTCGCGGGTTGCAGTTTGGTTTTGAACGGGTGGATGGTGAAGCGGCAATTGAGGTTTACACAACCCGCCCTGATACGCTGCATGGTGCATCTTTTGTAGGGATCTCGCCCGATCACCCAATTGCTAAGAAATTGGAAGCAGAGAACACAGATGTGGCTGCATTTGTGGCGGAATGCCGCAAAGGTGGCACCACCGAAGAAGCCATCGAAACCGCGCCAAAGCTGGGCTTTGACACAGGTATCAAGGTCAAGCACCCACTGAACCCAGATTGGGAACTGCCGGTCTGGATCGCCAACTTTATTCTGATGGATTACGGCACCGGCGCAGTGTTTGCCTGCCCAGCGCATGACGAACGCGATTTCGAATTTGCCAGCAAATACGAATTGCCGATTGTACCGGTGTTTGAGGCTTTGAATGGTGAACCCGCCAAAGGTGCCTATGTGCCGGGCAAGACCGACAAGGTGCGTTATGTCAAAGGCTTTGGCGTCGATGGCGAGACCACGGGCGAAGAGGCCGTCAATGCCTCTGTAGATGCGGCTGAACAAGCTGGCTGGGGCGAAGGCGTCACCAAATATCGCTTGCGCGATTGGGGTCTAAGCCGCCAGCGCTATTGGGGTTGCCCCATTCCTGTTGTGCATTGTGATGACTGCGGCGTGGTGCCTGAAAAGAAAGAAAACCTGCCGATCGAGCTGCCTTATGACGAAGGCGGCAAGCCGATTGATTTCTCTGTGCCGGGCAATCCGCTGGATCGCCACCCAACCTGGCGCGATTGTGCCTGCCCCGCTTGTGGCAAGCCTGCGCAGCGTGAAACCGACACGATGGACACATTTGTGGATTCGTCTTGGTACTTCGCGCGCTTCACAGCCCCACGTGCCGACACGCCAACCGATATGGCCGATGCCGAATATTGGATGAATGTTGATCAGTATATTGGCGGCATTGAACACGCGATTTTGCACCTGCTGTATTCGCGGTTCTTTGCGCGGGCGATGAACATCACGGGTCATTTGCCTGATAAATCCAAAGAGCCGTTTGATGCGCTGTTCACACAGGGCATGGTGACCCATGCGATTTATAAAAACGCTGAGCGCACCGATGAAAATGGCCGCGCGGTTTATCACTATCCAAACGAAGTCGAAGAGCGTGATGGCGAAACCGTTGTCAAAGACACCGGTGAAAAGATCAAAGTGATCCCATCAGCAAAGATGTCGAAATCCAAAAACAACGTGGTGGATCCGCTGGCGATTATTTCAGCCTATGGTGCGGACACTGCCCGTTGGTTTGTTTTGTCTGATTCCCCTCCGGAGCGCGATGTGGAATGGACAGCCTCCGGTGCTGAGGCTGCGCATAAACACCTGAACCGGGTGTGGAACCTGTGTGATAAAATCGGCGCGATGGATCCAGCGGCCTTGGGCAAAGGTGACGACGATCTGCTGCGTGAAATGCACAAGGCGATCCGGGATGTGACCAACGGGGTTGAAAGCTTTGGCTTTAACGCGGCAATTGCCAAGCTTTATGGATTTACCGCTGTTTTGGCGAAATCCAAGGCCGGTGCTGCGGCGCAAAAGCAAGCCATCATGACCTTGGCGCAACTGATGTCGCCGATGACACCACATTTGGCCGAAGACATTTGGGCACACCAAGGTGGCGAAGGCTTGATTGTAGATGCGCCATGGCCCTTGGCCGATGAAGCCATGTTGGTTGAGGCATCCGTCACCTTGCCGATCCAGATCAACGGCAAACGCCGGGCGGAAATCAGCGTTCCGGCAGACATGAGCAAGGAAGAGGTTGAAAAACTGGCGCTGGCAAACGAAGCTGTCAAGCGTGTGCTGGATGGGGCCCAGCCCAAGAAATTGATCGTTGTCCCCGGTCGGATTGTGAATGTCGTCGTATAATCGCCGAAGTGTGTTGAAGATGGCCGCTGGTCCGCTGATGTTGGCGGGCTGCGGTTTTACGCCAGTTTATGGGCCAAATGGCGCTGGCCACCGCCTGCATGGCAAAATTTTGGTGGATGCGCCCGAAGATGGCGATGGGTTTGAGCTGGTGCGCCAGCTTGAACATCGTTTGGGGCAACCCGGTGTGGCGCGCTATGGGCTGTCGGTGGCATTAACCACCACCGAGGAAGGTGTGGCGCTGACTGCAGACAACCGCACCACCCGCCGCGAAGTCATCGGCGATGCCACCTATGCGCTGCGCGATCTGGACAGCAAAGCTGTGGTGCTAAGTGGCAAGGTTGACAGTTTCACCGGCTATTCCACCACCGGCTCTACCGTTTCTGAATTGGCCGCCGCACGTGATGCGCGCAAGCGATTGATGGTGATCCTGGCAGATCAAATCACCAATCGGCTTCTGGCAGGCGCGGGCGACCTGCCCGCATGAAGCTGGCAACGCGTGACGCCAACCGATATTTTGGCAAGCCTGATCCCAGCCGCACAGGGCTGCTGATCTATGGGCCGGATGCAATGCGCGTGGCCCTTAAACGCCAAGAGGTGATCACAGCGCTGATTGGCCCACAAGGCGAAGAGGAAATGCGCCTGACCCGCATACCTGCGGCGTCCCTGCGCAAAGACCCAGCCCAGCTGATTGACGCCATCAAAGCGGTTAGCTTTTTTCCCGGCCAGCGTGTGGCCTTTGTCGAAGACGCCAATGACACCGCCGCCCCGGCAATCTTGGCAGCGCTAGAGGATTGGCGGCAGGACGATGCGCAGATCATCGTGACAGCAGGGCAACTGAAAGCCAGTTCCAAAATTCGTAAGGCTTTTGAGAGCCATTCCAATGCCTATGCGGCTGCCATCTACAATGACCCGCCCAGTCGCGACGAAATAGAGGCGGATCTGGCCAAGGCCGGGCTGCGCAATGTCGACCGCGAAGCGATGACAGATCTGACCAATCTGGCGCGCGAATTGGACCCGGGTGATTTCAGACAGACCATCGAAAAACTGTCGCTGTATAAATACAAAGATGACAGCCCCGCCACGTCAGAGGACGTGATTGCCTGCGCCCCTACATCCACCGAAGCCGCCTTAGATGATGTGTTAAATATCGTCGCCGAAGGCCATGCCCAAGACATCGGCCCGGTGATGGCCAAACTGCAAGCGCAGGGCACGCAACCGGTTGGATTGTGCATTGGGGCCACCCGCCATTTTCGCGCGCTTTATTCGGCGGCTTCTGATCCGGGCGGGGCAGCTCAGGGCATTTCGCGCATGCGCCCGCCGATATTTGGCCCCAGACGCGACCGTATGTTACGGCAAGCCCAGGGCTGGGGCGCGCCAAAACTGGAACAGGCGCTGACCATTCTGACCGACACGGATTTGCAGCTGCGCAGCGCCGGTCAAACCGCCCCGACGATGGCCTTGGTCGAACGCGCCTTTCTTAGACTGGCCATGCTGGCCCGTCGCTAAAGGCACACAACGGCCCGTCTTCACTTTTCCATAAATACTCAATAATGCGACGCCGCAAATTCTGCGCAGGGCATCAGACGAGGTCAGCAAACATTGCCATGATTTCAGCCTCTGTCATCGTGGAATGCTTGCCGGAAAAGGCAAAACCATCTGATTTCTTGTCGATGAAACTCTCGTTGGTCAATGGGATGCCACTTTGATCATCTAGGGTGCCAAAACCAAAATAATGATGATCATGAAAGCCACCCTCTGCAGTCACGTGATAAAATAATACGCTGCCGCATTGGGTACAGAAACACCGCTCTGCCCAGTCAGAGCTTTTGAAACGTCCCATATGATCCTGTCCTTCAAGGGTCACATCTTCAGCCCTCGACCGCACTGACATAAACACACCACCACTCCAACGGCGACACATCTCGCAATGGCAAGCGTTTGTTTCTTTTGGTTTTTCGCGTAGCGTATACCGTACCGCGCCACAGAGGCAGCCACCTGTAACAGACATATCAAATTCCTTTGGTTTGATTTCAATAGGGCCACAATACCCCAGAGCTGTGTCAATTTTTGGCAGCAACAGGCTGTCGGAAACACAGATGCGCAGAGGCTGTTCGCAGGGTCACAAGACAACCGGGACATAACGGGATAGTTTATCGCGATCACAAACAGGAGCGCATCATGGGTGTCATGGTTCAGGGCCAATATCACAGCAAAGATCCAGCACGAGAATCGTCGCTCGGCGGTGCCTATCAACGTGAAACAACCACCATCCGGGATTGGATCACTGCTGATGGTCCTTTCACACCCGACGCCGGGCGCTATCACCTTTACACCGCCTGGAATTGCCCTTGGGCGCATCGTGCCTTATTGGCGCGGACCCTTTTGGGGCTGCAAGAGGACATCGGTGTCAGCTATGCCGCGCCACGCCGGACGGATCAGGGCTGGGTCTTTGATCCGGAGGGGGGCTTTTCGGACCCGCTAAATCGCATAGCCGCTTTACATGAATTATACAGTCGCCAGAAACCTGCCTTTACCGGGCGTCTGACCGTGCCAGTGTTGTGGGACAGTCACAGCAAGCAGATCGTGTCTAATGAAAGCGCGGATATTATACGCATGCTGGGGGCCTTTCGCGACGCCCCCAATCTTTACCCGCCACAGCATCAGGCAGAGATCAACCACTGGAATGATTTGATTTACAGCCGCCTGAACAACGGCGTCTATCGCGCTGGCTTTGCCCGCAGCCAAGAGGCCTATGACGCGGGTGTCACAGAAGTGTTTGAAACACTGGATCAGCTTGAGGCGCATTTGACGGGTCGCACCTGGATTGCGGGCGACACAATGACAGAGGTCGACCTGCGGTTATTTCCAACGCTGGTGCGGTTTGATGTGGCCTATGTTGGGGCGTTCAAATGCAATATTCGCCGCCTGGTGGATTACCCAAACCTATGGTCTTATGCGCGGCGGTTTTATGCCTTGCCGGGCGTGGCCGATACCGTGGATTTTGACATCATCAAACGCGGCTATTTTTCCCAATCCGAGTTGCGCAACCCACTGGGGATTGTGCCCGCTGGACCCAAGGTGGATTGGCAGCTTTAAACAGACCCCAAATAGGCCGTCGCCCCCTGCCCAGCCCAAAGCCCCGTCGCCAGACAAGCCGTCAACAGATAGCCGCCGGTTGGGGCCTCCCAATCCAGCATTTCGCCGGCGGCAAACACCCCCGGATGATCCCGCAGCATCAGCGCTTGGTCCAGCGCCTCAAACGGCAGGCCACCCGCAGTTGATATCGCCAGATCCATTGGCTGTGGCCCCATATGCTGGATGGGCAGGGCCTTGATCAAAGGTGCTAAATCATCAGGCAGCGGGCGGCCAAACTCCATCAGCAGGGCTTGCTTCACCGGATCCAATTTCGCAGTTTTACGCAGGAAGTTTGACAGGCTTGCCTTGCCACGCGGCCTTGACAGGCGGCGGCGCAACGCGGCCAGGGGCACATCTGGCAACAGGTCAATCACCAATGCTGACCCCTCGCGCAGGGCGCGCGACACCAAATAAATGCCGCCGCCTTCCAATCCCGTGCGCGACAGCACAAATTCACCTCTGGTTTGCACCCCGCCGGCGCTTAACGCCACGCCCTTCACCGGGCTGCCAAAATGCTTGGCCATATGCGGCGACCAATCCACCAAGAACCCCATATTGGCGGGCTGAAACGGGGCAATCGGAACATCAATGGCTTGCGCCCAGGCCCCATCAGAGCCCAACTTGGCCCAGCTTGCGCCGCCACAGGCCAACACACAGACGTCAGGGGTCAGGGTGACCTTGCCCTCTGGGCTGTCAAACTGAAATCCACCCGCGCCGCCAACCCACCGCATTCGCGTGCGGATTTCGACGTTTTGATCTGCCAGCCGGGCCAACCATGCGCGCAACAGGGGCGAGGCTTTCATCACCCTGGGAAACACCCGCCCGGTCGAGCCTGTGAACACCTCTTGCCCCAGGCTTTGCGCCCAATCCTGAACCTGTAGGGGGCCAAATTGCATAAGCATCGGGCGCAGGATGGGCGTGGCCTCTGCATAGGCAGCCAGAAAAGTCTCAAACGCTTCGGCTTTGGTCAGGTTCAAACCGGATTTGCCCGCCATCAAAAGCTTGCGCCCAACGCTTGGCTTGGCCTCGGCGACAATCACGCGATGACCTTTGGACGACAGCACATCTGCGGCCATCAGCCCGGCGGGCCCGGCCCCAATGATCAGCGCGGTCTTCATTCGGACCGCGTTGTCAATTCGCCGCGCAGTTCAACCATGCGATGCGGATAGGGGATCTCAATATCGTGTTCCTTCAAAGCGTTCCAAATGGCAAACAGCACCTTGGGCGTGAATTTATTCTTGCCATCGTCAATGCCGTTTACCCAAAATTCCAACGCAAAGTCGATGCCAGAATCGCCAAAGCCGCGCAGCTCGCAATCAGGGCCATCGGGATCCTGCAGCACAAAATCAAGCTTGGACACGGCTGCCTCGATAATACCCGGTACACTATTAATATCGGTGTCATAGCTGACCGAAAACGGCGCTTCATAGCGGTTGGCAGAGCCGCTGTCAGAATAGTTCACCACACGGGTGGTGATGAAATCTTCGTTGGGCACCACAATCCAGCGGCCATCAAAGGTTTCCAAGATCGCGGCACGGGCGGTCATTTTCACAATGGTGCCAGCCTCACCGCCATCCAGTTCGACATAATCACCAACGGTGGCCTGGCCTTCCAGCAACAGAATCACACCCGAGATAAAATTAGAGGCAATCTTTTGCAGGCCAAACCCAAGGCCCACACCAATCGCGCCGCCCAGCACAGCCAGCGAGGTCAGCGAGATGCCCATGATGTTCATCAACAGCAAAAAGGCGATGCCAAAGATCACAATCTCGGCCGCCTTGACGGCCAATTCGCGCATCGCCGGGCGCATTTCTTTTTGGCTTTGGATCAGCGCGGTGGATTGCGCATTAGACCAGCGCCCCAGCCAAAAGATGGCCCCGCCAACAATGGCAAAGCGCACCAGAAACAGCAGCGAGAAACTAAGGTTGCCAAGCGGAACAACTGTGGCGTCCAGTTTGGCCATCGTGGGGCCAAGCAAACCCAGCGCATGGATCAACGCCACCGGCACCAAAAGATACTTGCCCAAAACCCTCAAAAAGCTGTCCTGAACCACATCCTTGACCAGAATACGCACCGCCAAAAACAAGATCAAACGGTTGCCAAATGCAATCACCGCCCCAGAGCCAAACACGCTGCGGGTGATATTTTCGCCGACGCCGGTCAAACCATAAGCCAGCAAGGGCAACAGCAATGGGACAAACTGCAACACAAACCGCCGCGCCTTGGCAAGCAATCCCTGTTGATCGTCACCAGGGGTAAGCAGCTTGGTCAATATTGGGCGCAAACGGCGGGTAATCCAAAGCGCCACCAGAAACGCCGCCACCAAAAGCGCAAATTGTGACCAGGCTGCCGGGCTAAGCAGCCAGCCCTTGGCAATGTCCCAGCCCTGCTGCCCGTAAGCCAGCGCCTGCTGCACTAATTCTGACTGCTCCATGCCTGCCCTCTTACACCAACCAAACGAACCTCTCTCATGCCCGCCAAAGGCCCAAAGGTCCACATTGTTCTTGATCCAAATACCCTGGGGGTTTGGGGGTGAAACCCCCAAGCAACAACGCCCTTATTGGCACATGGCTTTGATAGCGCCGGCAATGTCGGGCGTGGCCGCCAGCGCATCCGCCGCCAACCCATGTGCAGTCGCCATCAGTTCGTCGGCGGGCACAACCCGATCAAGCAAGCCAAAATTCAGCGCCTCGGGGGCAGCAATTTTCTGCCCGGCCATCAAAATCAACTTTGTTCGCGCCGGTCCAACCAAGGCCACCAGCCGTTTGGGATCAGACGGCTGCGGTAAGAATCCCAGCTTCATAACCGGGTAAAACACTTTGGCGGTTGGCACCGCGATGCGCAGATCACAGGCCAGCACCATGCCCATGGCCCCGCCGGCCACAGTGCCATTCAGGGCGGAAATCGTCAGGCCTGGATGGCGGGCGATGGCCGAGGACAAGCGCTCCCAAAGCGGGCTGGTGGCCAGCCCTGCGCGGGCCGCATCCAGATCTGCCCCCGCTGAAAACACCTTACCCGCCCCGGTGAGAATCAGCCCCCGCGCATCGGTGGCAGCCTCGACGATGTCAGTCAATTCGCTCAGCATGTCTTCGGTCAAGGCATTGGCTTTGTCAGGGCGATTAAGCGTCACCACCCAAATGCCATCGTCCTGTTTGCTTACTGAAATCACAAAATACCCGCCCCTTTTAGAATGGCCTTATCGCGCAGCGACACTTGGCCCCCCAAATAGGGGTCTGCCGCGGGGCTGCACAGCCACAACAACGCTTTTGCTGGCCAATCGGCAGGAACGTGATCTTCCCATTCTAACTGGCTGACGGGGTTCATTTGGCTGACCTTGATGTCGCGCTGCATTTGTGTGGCCACAGTGCCGGGCGACAGGCTGATGGCGCGAATGCCATCGGCGCGTGCTTCGGCATCCAGCGATTTTGTCAGCATCAATGCACCCGCCTTTGAAGCGCAATAGGCGCTCCAGCCTTCATAGGGTGTTTCAGAGGCCCCAGATCCGATGGTCAGAATCGTACCACCGCCGTTTTCGATCATCACCGGCAGGGCGGCGCGCATGCCGTTAAACACCCCCTTAAGATTGACATCAATGACATGCCCCCATTCGTCGGGATCGACTTTGGACATCCGAGAGATGGGCTTTAAAACACCAGCGTTATTGATCAAAACATCCAGCGAACCAAAGGTCTGCACACAGGCGTCTAGTGCTTTTTCCATTTCCCAGTACCGGCTGACATCACAGGGAATCGCCATGGCGTTGCGACCCAGTTCCCTTGTCAGATCTGCAATGGCCTCGTGATCGCGTGCAACCAGCGCCACATTGGCCCCGGCATCGGCGAAAACCCGCGCGGCAGCAGCGCCAATCCCACGGCTTGCACCGGTGATTAAAACAGTTTTCCCCTGCATATTTGTCATATGGCACCCTAAATTCCGTGTTTAAGACATTGGTAAAGGCAGGAATAGCCTGGGTCTACCCTTGACCCGCCGCACCACAGCACCGAAATTACATTAGAATTTATTTGGAAGGGTTTGTTATGACACGTTGGACTCAATTTGCAGGGACCACGGCATTGGGCTGCGTTTTTTGGGCTTCGGCGGCAAGCGCTGATGTCACAGCGCAGGATGTCTGGAGCGACTGGCGCAGCTATTTTACTGACTATGGGTACACCGTTAGCTCTACCGAAACCACATCTGGCGATACGCTGACGGTTGCAGATTTAAGCCTGCTGTTTGACATCCCAGATGACGAAGGCCAGATAACCATGCAGATCCCTGCATTGCAATTGACCAACCAGGGCGATGGCACCGTGCTTGTGCAAGTGCCTGAAACCACCAAAATCCTGTTTGACGTCACCCCAAAAGACGCTGAATCGGCAGAAGGCGAGTTGGATATTGACCTAAGTACTGCAACCTATGTTGTGTCAGGTGAACCCAATAATATGGCCTATGATTATCAGGCCGCATCAGCAGATGTGTCTTTGGCCAAGCTGGTGATCGATGATGAGGTGATGGAAGACATCAGCTTTAACCTCAATCTTGGTGAAATCAGTGGCAAGACTGCGATGAAGAAAGGGGACATGCGTGATGTGTCCCAATCCTTCCGGGCTGAGACACTCACCTATGATCTGCGCATTGCCGTGCCAGACGAAGATGGCAGCGCCGTTATCACCAGCAGCAGCGAAGACATCGTGTTTGATGGTGGGGGCACTTTGCCTCTGGTGGTCGACTCCGAGGATCCCAGCGCCTTTTTCAGAGGTGGTGCGTTGTTTTCGGGTAAGTTCACACAAGGACCATCGCAAACCGAAATAAGCGGCTCAGAAGACGGCAATACGTTTAATGCTTTGGTCACGGCAACCTCGGGAGAGGTCGAGGTTGGGCTGAATGGCGGCGCGCTGCGGTACAATGGCAATGCCAAAGGCTTGACCGTAAATGCCTCTGGTGCGGAAATTCCCTTTCCGCTGACTTTTGAAATGCAAGAGGCTGGCTACAAGTTGACCATGCCACTTTTGGCCAAGGCTGACCCTCAGGACTTTGGGCTTGGTATCATTTTGGACGGCCTGTCTATTCCAGATGTGTTGTGGAACCTATTTGACCCAGCCACGGTTCTGCCCCGCGCCCCAGCCACGCTGCGATTTGATGTGACCGGCAAGACCACTTTGATGCGTGATCTGATGGATCCTGAGCTTGACCAAGCAGACGAATTTCCGGGCGAATTGAATGCCTTGACCCTCAGCGATCTGAAATTGTCGGTAGCAGGCGCTGAATTGACTGGGTCTGGTGACTTTACTTTTGACAACAGTGACATGGAAAGCTTTGACGGCTTGCCACGTCCGCTGGGGGCTGCGGCGTTCCGCTTGATGGGCGGCAACGGGCTTTTGGATAAGTTGATCCAGATGGGCTTTGTGCAAGAACAAGATGCCATGGGTGCTCGGATGATGATGGGTTTGTTTGCCACGGCAGGTCCGGGCGCAGACGAGCTGAATTCACGGATTGAAGTGAATGAGCAAGGGCATGTGTTGGCCAATGGGCAGCGCATTAAATAGGCCAATTTGGCACTGAAAATTGGGCTGTCTCACATAGGATGAGGCAGCCCTTTTCCTGCGTGGCCTTGCTTTGGAGGGTGCCACGGTCTACCTGAAGAACAAGAATTCCGCGGAGGCAGGATGAGCAAGACTTTGGACGAATTGACACAACGCCTTTTGAAGGCGGCGCAAAAAGCTGGTGCTGATGCGGCGGACGCGATGGCCGTACAGGGCACATCTGTGTCAATTGATGTGCGCGCGGGCAAGCTAGAAAATGCTGAACGCTCTGAGGGCACAGACATAGGTCTGCGGGTGTTTGTTGGCCAAAGACAGGCCAATGTGTCCGCCTCAGATACCAGAGACGAAACGCTGACCACCATGGCCGAGCGCGCTGTTGCGATGGCCAAGGAAGCGCCCGAAGACCCGCATATTGGCTTGGCCGATCCCGCGCAGCTTGTGCAGTCTTGGGACCTTGATGCGCTTGAACTTTGTGATCCGTCACCCGAGCCCAATCCAGAAGACTTGCAGCGCGATGCTGCCGAAGCCGAAGCAGCGGCGCTGGCCGTTACGGGCATTTCGCAGGTGCAGTCCGCCTCGGCAGGCTATGGGGCGACACAGGTGCATTTGGCCGCCAGCAACGGATTTTCCGGTGGCTATGCGCGCACCGATCGCGGCACTTCTTGCGTGGCAATTGCCGGTACGGGCGCAGATATGGAACGCGATTATGATGGCGATGGCCGGATCTTTCAGTCTGATCTGCGTGCCGCCCATGACATTGGCCGCAGCGCTGCTGAAAGGGCGTTGGCACGGCAAAATGCCAAGCAACCGCCAACCGGAACCTTTCCGGTGTTGTTTGACGAACGCATTTCCAGCACCTTGATCGGGCATCTTTTGGGGGCGACAAACGGGGCCTCTGTTGCGCGTGGATCAAGCTGGTTGTTGGATGCATTGGGCCAAGAGGTTTTGCCCAAAAATTTGTCGATCACCGAAGATCCGCATCGCGCGCGAGTGTCAGGATCACGCCCCTTTGACGCCGAAGGATTGGCCACGCAAAAGCGTGCAATCGTTCAGGATGGTGTATTGACAGGCTGGACATTGGATCTGGCCAATGGGCGCAAATTGGGCATGAACAGCACCGCCAATGCCGCGCGGGGTGTGGGCGGCCCACCTTCGCCAAGCACCTGGAACATTGCATTGACCCAAGGCAACCAAAGCCGGGAAGCGTTGATCAAAGATATGGGCACCGGCCTGATTGTGACCTCTATGATGGGGTCCACCATCAATCCAAATACCGGCGATTATTCTCGTGGGGCTTCTGGGCTTTGGGTAGAGAATGGCGAGATCACCCATGCGGTGAACGAATGCACAATTGCGGGCAATCTGCGTGATATGTTGCGGCGTATTGTGCCGGCCAATGATGCGCGCGCACACCTAAGCCGTGTCATCCCGTCATTGTTGGTTGAGGATATGATTCTTGCCGGGAGCTGACGTAACGCTGCTGATTGAGGCTGCAAAAGAAGCCGGACGCATCGCCACCAAATTCAGCGGACCAACCGCCCAGGTTTGGGACAAACCGGATGGGGCCGGCCCGGTCACCGAGGCTGATTTGGCCGTGAACGAGATGCTGGAGGCTGAATTGCTGGCGGCGCGGCCAGACTATGGTTGGTTGTCAGAGGAAAGCGCGCATAACGATGCGCGCCAAGATGCAGACCATGTCTTTATCATTGATCCGATTGATGGCACCCGCAGTTTCATCTCTGGCGCACCGACCTGGGCGCATTCTTTGGCAATCGCCAAGCAGGGCAAAGTGACGGCTGCTGTGGTCTATTTGCCTTTGCGAGACAAGCTATATTGGGCCGAAGCTGGGCAAGGCGCGTTTCTAAACGAAGACACGTTGACGGTTGGATCGCGTGCTGACTTAACGGGTGCAGATGTTTTGGCGGCGCGCCCCGCGATGGAGGCAAAGAACTGGAAAGCTATTCCAGAGATTTCGAGACATCATCGCCCGTCATTGGCTTATCGATTATCTTTGGTGGCAGAAGGGCGCTATGACGCCATGCTGACCCTGCGCAAAACCTGGGAATGGGATATTGCCGCCGGGGATTTGATTTTGCGCGAAGCGGGGGCCAGCACCTCGGACAAATTTGGCAGGCCGCTGATTTTCAACAATCCTGATCCGCGATTGCGCGGCATGGTGGCGGCGAATGTTGCCTTACATGGCCAGATCGTTGATGCGCTGATTTAAGCGCCAGTTTGTGGCAACTCGCTGCGATAAAGCGCGACAAAGTTTCGTAAGATGCGCTCTGGGGCATGCACATCTGCGGCACGACACATGTCGATCAGGGCTTCTGCATCTTCGGGGGCAAAATAGCCTTTGTGCTTATACACATTGATGCGCACTTCAAATCCTGCGGCGTCGGCTTCGGGGTGAAATTGCGTTGCATAGACATTCTGGCCAAATTTGACCATTTGAAACGGACATGTCGGCGCGCTGACCAGATGGGTGCAGCCTTGGGGCAGCCGTTGCATGGCTTCCTTATGGCCGACAAATGCCTGAAACTGATCTGGCACGCCCTGTAAAACCGGATCGGCCTTGCCAGCTTCGGTCAACTGGCAATCAGCCGTGCCTGCGCTTTCAGCATAGTTGTCTTTGTTCACCACCCGGCCCAAATGGTGCCCCAACACGCCGATGCCATAACAACAACCCATGAATGGAAAATCCTGCTGGGTGATGCGCGGCATCAGCGCAAGAATGGCATTTTCGATCTTGGTTTCGATCGCGGATTTGCTTTCGGGGGCATCGCTGACACAACCGGGACCACCGCCCACGATTATGCCGGAATATTCCGTTAGATCCAGATTTTCTGGCAGATCCTGCGCATTCAATTGAAGGCGGTGCGTGTCCTGTGCGGTTAAGCCCGACTTGTCCAAAATCGCCTGAAATTCATTGTCGCTCACCTCGGGTTCGGGGCGCAATTGCAAAATCAAAAAAGGCTTCATTGGACTCTTTCCCACCAAGATTAATCCTTTGGTTGCCCTATACATTCGCCTAGGTCAACTATTGCTGTGCACGACGTCGCGACGCACCCTTGTAGAGCCTTGGCGAAACGCTTAATTTGCTGCTATGCCAAAGTGAGCACAATGCCGGTTTTGGGCCCTAAACAACTGAACTATTTTACAAAATGGCCTCTTCGCTATCCTTGACAGCCTATATGGCCTTTGCCCGTCGCGAACCCTTGAGTGTGCCTGAAACACGTGAGGCGAGACCTGTGGGGACTGTGATCTGGATGCATTGCGCCGACCCAAAGCGCGCCACGGCCATGGCGCAGCTTGGCCTGCGACTGGCAGCGCAACGCGGCAGTGACCATCACGTCTTGCTCAGCTTGTCGCCAGGGCGTTTTCAAAGCAGACCGCTGCCCGAGGGTGTCATTCAGGTGCAGGCCCCTTCGGAAAACCCAGCAGAGGTGCAATCTTTTTTGGATCATTGGCAGCCAGATGTCGGCCTTTGGATTGGCCCCTGGGTGCGCCCCGCCCTGATTGTCGAGGCGCATCGGCGCAATGTTCCGATGTTTCTTGTTGATGCGGACGAACTGGGCCTTGAAAACAAGCGCTGGCGCTGGCTGCCCGACAGCCTGAACGCCACACTGCCACTGTTCACCCAGATCTTTGCGCGCAGTACGGCCAGCGGTTTCCGCCTGCGCAAAACAATTGCCGGTTCCACCATTGTTGAAGACAGCGGCCCATTACTGGAAGACAGCCCTGCCTTGCGGTGCAATGAAGACGATCTGGATGAACTAAGCGAATGTCTGAAAACCCGACCGGTTTGGTTGGCAGCACGGGTGCATCCGGACGAGGTTGAACTGTTGCTAGAGGCCCATCGCGCCACCAGCCGTTTGTCACCACGACTGTTGTTGATTCTGGTGCCGGATGACCCATCCGACCTGTCTGTATTGCGTGACAAATGTGAAAAGGATGGTTGGCGCTTGGGATGTTGGGATGACGGCGAGATGCCAGAGGAAAAAACCCAGATTTTGCTGGCAGAAAACCCGCAGGAACTGGGGCTGTTTTATCGCATCGCACCCATCACCTTTTTGGGCAGTTCATTGGTGGCAGGCCAAGGCGGGCGCAATCCGTTAGAGCCCGCCGCATTGGGATCTGCCATTCTGTATGGGCCAGGCGTGCGACAGCATCTGGATGCCTATACGCGGCTGGCCAAATCCGGCGCCGCGCGGATCGTAAAGGACACAAGCACGCTATCTGCCGCATTGGCCCAATTGATGGCACCTGACAAAGTCGCGCAAATGGTTCACGCTGGATGGGAGACCGTGTCTGAAGGAGCCCTGGTTGTGGACCGGATCGTCGATCAGGTCAGTGAAGCTCTGGACAAAAAGGGAGAGCAATAGTGCGCGCGCCACTGTTTTGGAACACGCCTGTCAACAGGCCCGCGTGGCAAGCGCGCCTATTGGCCCCGCTGGGCAAGCTATATGGGCGGGCAACGCAGCGACGTTTGGCACGCACAACACCCTTTTCGGCGGATATTCCGGTGATCTGTATCGGCAATCTGAACGCAGGTGGCACGGGCAAAACCCCAACCGCCATGGCGATCTTGATGCATTTGCAAGCCAAAGGCTATGTGCCGCATGTGGTGTCACGCGGATATGGCGGGCGGTTGGAAGGCCCGGTGCAAGTTCAGGAACGCAGCCACAGCGCCAATGACGTGGGTGATGAGCCGCTGCTACTGGCGGCCTTTGCCCCCACCTGGGTTGCCAAAGATCGTGCCGCTGGGGCCCGCGCGGCACAGGAAGCTGGGGCCGAGGTGATCTTGCTGGACGATGGGTTTCAGAACCCGAGTTTACACAAGGATATGTCGATTGTTGTGGTCGATGCGCAACGTGGGTTTGGCAACGGGCGCTGCATTCCTGCTGGTCCGCTGCGAGAGCCGGTAAAAGAAGGGCTGGCGCGGGCTGATATCTTGCTATCCATCGGCGCTGACAAGGCCCAGCGCCAATTTGCCGGGGACTGGTCCGATCAGATTTCGGTACCGCATGTCCTCGGGGAGGTTGCGCCGTTGGAAACCGGCATGGACTGGACCGGCACGCCGTTTCTGGCATTTGCCGGCATTGGGTACCCTGAGAAATTCTTTAATACGCTGCGGGGGCTGGGTGCAAATTTACTGCAAACCCATGCGTTGGATGACCACCAACCCCTTTCCCCAAGCCTGTTGGCCCGGCTAGAAGCCGATGCCCAGCGGTTAGGCGCGCAGTTGGTGACGACGGAAAAAGATGCGGTGCGTCTGCCCGCCGCCTATCGACAATCTGTGCTGACACTGCCTGTGCGATTGAGCATTACAGATTGGTCTGCGTTGGATGCCGCTTTCGCGCGCGTCTTACCCAAAAAGCCGACCTGAACCAGATTCCAGGCAACTAAAAAGGCCCGCTTTACCAAGCGAGCCTTTGTGTTTTCTTGATTGCGATTTGCTTACAGCATGCCGTTCAAAAGGCTTTTGAGCTCGCCATAGCTCATATTGCTGTATTTGTTGCCGTTGATCACAAAGGACGGGGTGCCGGTGACCTCATCCGCTGCGGCGTTGTTTTGATACCATGCGACCAATGCTTCGGCGTTTTCCTGATCATTCAGGCAAGATTGCAATGTCTCATCACCCAAGCCAGCCAACCGACCAATTTTGCGAATGGAATCGGCAATCGCCACGGGATCCCCGGCACCGGACCAATTGGCCTGATCTTTGAACAGCAATTCCGTGATGCCAAAGAACCGCTCTTGGCCACCGCAACGCGCAATCATCGATGCCCACAGACCAAAGCGGTCAAAATAGACTTCGCGGAAGACAAATTTCACTTTTCCGGTGTCGATGAAATCTGCTTTGAGCTGCGGATAGGCACCCGCGTGGAAACTTGCACAATGTGGGCAGGTGAAAGACGCGTATTCAATCATGGTGATTGGCGCATTGGCTTCGCCTAAAATCATGTCAGGGATACCCGTTGTATCCACATCATTGGCCTGAGGCGTTGCCACGGTGGTTTGCACCGGTGCTCCTGGTCCGCTTTGGGTAAAGTAATAGATACCGCCAGCAATGGCGATCACGGCCGCGAGGGCGATTGGGATAAGTCGATTCATTGCGGATAGAGTCCTTAGGTTTTGGTCTTTGATAGAACGTTATTTGCGAGCTGTTCAAGCGCCTGCCTTAGACCCTCGTCTTTCACAGGCGCGGCCATCTGATTGGCCTCTCTTTGCACAGCGGGATTCACGGGTTTTGGTGCGGCTTTGGGGGCGGCTTGGAATTGGGCTTGGCCCTCTGCGAAACCGATTGGCGCGGTTTGGGTAATGCGCAACCGTTCAATTGCATTATAGCCGTAAGCCGCGTTCACCTTGGTGCGCAGCTGCTCCTTTTGCATTTCCAACATCGGCGCATGGGCCCCGGTGGTTAGCACCGACAGGGTGGCCCCAAAGCCTTTGCGGCCATATTTCACCTCTACAGGTTTACAGATCGCTGCGGTTTCCGCGCCGACAATTTCTGGCCAGTGGGTCAATACACGGGTCACCGCAAAGCCACGTGTCTCGCCCGCTTTGCGAATCTTTTCGCGCAGCAATGATGAGGTGCGTTGGAAACCTTTGTAGGACCTTCTGCGCATGGGGCCTTGCATCCTTGTGTTCGGCGTTATCTTAGTGCCAAAAGCCGCTGTGACCAGCGTGACATGTTGTCGAGGATATAACACTTGTGTGAAGAGCCGAAAGCCGCTGAATTACTGGATTGGTACGATAGGCATGCGCGTAAAATGCCGTGGCGTGTTGGCCCGGCAGATCGCGCAGCTGGGGTGACGCCGGATCCTTATCGAATCTGGATGTCAGAAATCATGCTGCAACAGACAACGGTGGCGGCGGTCAAAGCGTATTTTCTGAAATTCACGGGTCTTTGGCCCTCGGTCGGTGATCTGGCGGCGGCCAAGGATGAGGATGTCATGGCGGCCTGGGCGGGGCTTGGCTATTACGCGCGGGCCAGGAATTTGCTGAAATGCGCCCGCGTGGTGGCCACAGACCACGGCGGCGTGTTTCCCAATACGCTGGAAGGTTTACTGCGCCTGCCCGGCATCGGCCCATACACGGCTGCGGCTGTGTCGTCGATTGCGTTTGACCAGAAGGCCACCGTGGTGGATGGCAATGTCGAACGGGTGATGGCACGGATCTATGACATTCACACGCCCCTGCCCGCTGCAAAACCTGAATTGACGGAAAAGGCTGCAGCCCTGACGCCGGATCTGCGCCCCGGAGATTATGCGCAGGCGGTGATGGATTTGGGAGCGACGATCTGCACGCCCAAAAACCCGGCCTGTGGCATCTGCCCCTGGCGCGAAAACTGTCAGTCTCGCCACCAAGGCACCGCAGCGCTTTTGCCCAAAAAGACCCCAAAGAAACCCAAACCCATCCGTCTTGGCACCGTCTATATCGCGCGCCGGGTTGATGGGGCCTATCTGCTGGAACGCCGCCCGGACAAGGGTTTGCTGGGGGGGATGTTGGGCTGGCCCGGGTCTGACTGGATCGAAGGCGAAATGGCCAGACATGACGTGCCCATCCGCGCCGAATGGAAAGAGGTGGCAGGCGAGGCACGCCATACGTTCACGCATTTTCATCTGCGACTGACCATCAAGACCGCCCTGGTGCCGATGGATCGTGCGCCCTCGCAGGGGGCCTTTGTGCCGGTGTCGGAATTTGATCGTTCTGATTTGCCAACGGCCATGCGCAAGGCATTTGACTTGGCGTTAAGCTAAGCGGTCATTGCACAGCAATATATTGCACGTCATGATGCTGGCGAAACGCGCCGCAAAAAGTTTAAGGTTTTGGAGAGCAGAATGTCGGCACTTCGCCCCGTTGCAGGTTTTAGAAATGCACTGCCGTTTGCATTGCCCTTGTTGTTGGTGCCGCTGATCTGGTTCAGCGCCATTCAGGGCGGTTGGTGGTTGCTAAGCGCGCCGCTGTGCACCTGGTATTTGTTCTCTATTCTGGATGCCGCGCTTGGGTTGAATTTGGCCAACAACGATCCGCAAACGGATGAAAAAGATCTGTTTTGGTACCGTTTGATCACCTTGGTCTGGCCCCTATTACAATTCATCACTCTGTTTGGCCTTATGGGGTATGCCTTGGGGGCCGCGCATCTGGTGTTCTGGGAACGGGTGTTGCTGTTTTTTGGTGTTGGCGTGATCACTGGCACCGTGGGCATAAATTTCAGCCATGAATTGATGCATCAGAAGCCCAAATGGGAACGTACCTTGGGAGATCTGTTGTTGTCTATGGTACTGTACTCCCATTTTCGCAGCGAACATCTGTTGGTGCACCATCGCTATGTTGCAACGCCAAAAGACCCGGTGACGGCGCGCTATAACGAAGGCTTTCACCGATTTTTTCCGCGGGTTTTACAGCAATGCTGGATCAGCGCCTTTCGCGCCGAAAAGGCTATGTTAGAGCGCAAGAACCTGCCGTGGACCCACCTCAGCAACCCGTTTTTTCGCTATTGGGCCTTGCAGCTCGGCATGGTGATGTTGGCCTTTGTGATTGGCGGTTGGGCGGGTGTTGGCCTATTTGTCTGGCAAGCCTGGATCGCGGTTTGGCAGCTAGAGCTGGTCAATTATGTTGAACATTATGGGCTGACTCGCGAACATCTGGGCGATGGCAAATATGAACACACCAAACCGCACCACAGCTGGAATGCGGCGCATAAAGCCAGCAACTGGCTGTTGATCAACCTGCAACGTCATTCCGACCACCACTACAAGCCAGACCGTCGGTTTCCCCTGTTGCAGAACTATGACGCCGACGCAGCGCCGCAGTTGCCTTATGGCTATCCGATCATGACGATGGCGGCCATGGTGCCACCGCTATGGCGACGCTTTATGAACCCGCGCGTGCGGGCGTGGCGCAGGACTTATTATCCGCAGATCGAGGATTGGCAGCCCTATAACAAGGCCAGCAATCCTGCGCCGAGATGACACCTTTGGAACAAATCTGAAAATATGCTATAATGCCCTGCGCGCGAACGGTTTTTAACCGGAGAGCTGCCTATGCCACTCAGCACAGACCAGATGGATTTGATCCGTGACAGCTTTGAGCAGTTGCGCAGTGATTTGCAGCCTAAATCAATTGCTTTCTATCAATCCCTGTTTGAATTGGCTCCGCATTTAAAACCGATGTTTCGCGACGACGATTTGGCCGGTCAAGGTATGCGATTTATGTCGACACTTGGCGCGATCGTCGACAACCTGCACACGCCAGAGGCCATGGAACAGCGCTTTCGGTATTTGGGGGCTGGCCACCGCGCGATGGGGGTCACAGTGCAGGACTTTGCCCCAATGGGCGTTGCGCTGATAGAAACGCTGGCAAATACGCTTGGCAATGAATTCACTGATGAAACACGCGAAGCCTGGACACAGGCCTATGCGGATTTCTCGCGAGAGATCATCAAGCGCGGAAAGATCCCCGAAGCTTAAGCCCTGCGCTTGGGCTTGGTTTAAAAACGAAAAAACCCCGCCAAAAGGCGGGGGATAGTTATGGTGCCATGTGAAAGTCAGACCACAGGCACCGGCGGTACCTCGGCTTTGGACCAGCGGTGCGCTGGTCCGTCATCTCTGTGTTCTGAAGGATTAGTTCGGGCGGGTTGTTTCCATTTCGGCCCGAATTTCCTGGCGCAGCAGGTCAATCGGCACCTGCTTGCCTTCTTTCTTAAAGGTCCAATAGGTCCAGCCATTGCAGCTTGGGGCGCCTTCATAGGCGGCACCAACCTGATGGATAGAGCCTTTAACGTCTTTGCCAACCAAAGTGCCGTCTGCGCGCACTTTCGCGGTATAGCGGCCATTCATCGAACAAAGCTCTTCGCCAGGGCGCAGCATACCGCGCTCGACAAGTTGCCCGAAAGGGACACGAGGTTGCGCCCTTTTGGATGTGCTGACTTCCAGCGCTTCTCGATCGTATTTACGCACAGAGGCAATGCGCTTTTCAGCGACTTTGCGATATTCTTCTTCGCGTTCAATACCGATGAATTCACGGCCCAGCATTTTGGCCACAGCACCTGTGGTACCCGTGCCAAAGAACGGATCAAGCACAACGTCGCCCGGGTTGGTTGACCCTACCAATACGCGATGCAGCAAAGATTCTGGTTTTTGCGTTGGATGCGCTTTAACGCCCTCGTCGTTTTTCAGACGCTCGTGACCAGTGCAGATTGGCAGGACCCAATCGCTGCGCATTTGAACGCCTTCGTTCAGGGCTTTCAATGCTTCGTAATTAAAGGTGTATTTGCCACCTTCGGATTTTGAGGCCCAGATCATGGTTTCATGCGCATTGGTAAACCGCTTACCACGGAAATTTGGCATGGGATTAGACTTGCGCCACACCACATCATTCAAGATCCAAAACCCTTGGTTTTGCAGTTCTGCCCCCATACGGAACACATTGTGATAGCTGCCAATCATCCAGATCGCACCATTTGGCTTTAGCAAACGGCGGGCGGCTTTCAGCCATTCTCGGGTGAATTTGTCATAGGCGGCAAAGGACGAAAACTGATCCCATTCATCATCAACCGCATCAACTTTGGAATTGTCAGGGCGGTGAAGATCACCCTTGAGCTGCAAGTTATAGGGTGGATCTGCAAAGATCAGGTCAATGGATTCCGCTGGCAGACTGTTCATCATTTCGATGCAGTCACCGGCAAGGATCGTGTTTAAAGGGAGCTCTGCCGAGCCCTTTTTCTTTGATTTATTCGTCATTTTACTGCCTCAGTATGTGCGGCGCTTATGCGCTCTATATAACCGGCACTTGTGTGCTCTATGGTTATCCACAGGATCAACCAAAGCGGATTCGAGGTCAATTTCTTTTTTGAATCAGGATGTTAGGTTTTTTGCTTGATACAAGATGTTGTGTATCGGCTTAAACGAACGTCTATGGTGTGGGGTTATCCCCAGCCTGTGGATAGAATCACGGTGCTGCTGCGTCGGATACCCTTGGTTATTTTCCCACCCATAGCCCGGGTACTGTTGCGACAAAGCCATCATAAGGCTATCGCGCCGTACTTTTGCCACAATTGAAGCCGCTGAAATTGAAACACTTTTTGCATCCCCCTTGATGATGCTTTCCGCCGCAATCGGCAGCGCTTTGGGGATAAGGTTGCCATCAATCAGCGCATAATCGGCGGTCTGGGGCAGGTCATTGACCGCCCGAACCATGGCTAGATGGCTGGCCTGTAGAATATTGATCTCGTCAATTTCTTGCACGCTGGCTTCGCCAAACCCAACCTGTGCGGTTGCCAGAATCTGATCATACATCGCTTCACGCCGTTTGGCGGTCAATTTCTTAGAATCGTTTAAGCCTGCCGGCATGTTGGCTGGGTCCAGAATCACCGCCGCTGCCATCACCGGGCCCGCAAGCGGACCGCGCCCGACCTCATCAACGCCGGCAACCCGCAGGGCCCCCCGGCCAAGTGCCGCCTCTTCGAATTCATAATTTGGCTGTTTCATGCCTGCCAAAAAGCGCAGTTTGCGCCTTTCTTCAAGCGCCAGACGAAAAAAACTGGTGCCAGTTAGACTGGCACCAGCTCTCCGGGGCGGCTGGGGATGCACTTATGCCCCTGTGCTCGACTTATTATTGCTGAGCGATGTGATAACCGTGCTGACGCAAACACCGCATTTTATAGCCACGACGCGACCCTTCGTTTGTGCGAATGCGGGTTTTACAGGTCGCGGGCATCCGATTCACATGGCGGTAATTCCGCTCTAGGCACCGTTGGCTCATCATGCGCACGCGCCCATCCCATGTGCGATGCAGGCGCAAACAGTCGGCAGGCAGCGCTTTGCGATGGCGGGGCTTTGGCTGCACAACACGGGGTTGCTGATGTGGGGCTGCATGGGCTTTATTATTGCTGACGGCCTTACCGATAATGATCAATGCCGTAGCCCCAAACAGAAATTTCGCCAAATCATCATTGCCTGCTTTGGCCGGGGCGGCCGAAAGCGAGATGCCGGTGACAGCGACGGCGGCGATCAGAATAGAAGAGATAAATTTGCGGGACATGGCGTGATCTTTCTTACGAGCTAAGGTTGCGTGTGTTGGCGTTTGCGTCGATGGCAAAGCTGATTAGCCCAGACTGACCGAAGCTGCGAAAGTCAGGCAATAACGTGCCGCTGTTATCCAATAACATTGCTGGAAGGGCCTGTTGTTATTGAATATCTGCACAAATCACCGCAAAGTGAGCCCATGCGTATATCAGCCCCCATATCCCTTGTTGCCCTCTGCTTATTGTTGGCCACACCGGCCTTAGCCGAGAATTGCTATGCCGATTACAAAGCAAAACAGAACAATCCTCTGCGCCTGCATTACGGCGTGGCCCAGATAAATGCCGCTTGTACCAAAGCCGCTGCCCAGGCCGATTTACAACAGCGCTTAAAATCAGGCGGTTGGGTTTTGCTAAATGTTCTGTCAGTGTTTGACGGATCTGGCCTTGAGGGAAAGAAAGCCGATGCAGGACAATTCTACCTCCGCTATTGAGGCACGCCAAATTGGCGGTCGCGTGGTCACGTTTGGCATCATCGCCATCGTGGCCATTTTGCTGGGGGCAGGTGCATTGCTGTTGCTGACCCTGCCAGACGCCAATGCCTTTAACGCGCGTGTCGAACAGTTGTTTATTGAGAATGATGATCTGACCCGGCAGGCAGATCTGAAGCTCTTGGAGATTCTGGCCCAATCAGGCACTGCTTTTGCGGAAACCTTGGCCAGTTATCGCATGGTAATTTTTGTGCTGCTAATCTTTGCCACCGGCATGATGATCGCAGCACTGATCTTTCTGGTGATGTTGATCACCATGAACCGCCGCATGGCTCAAATCGAGCGCGCAGGTATCCAAGTCAATTCGCTGCTGATCAGCCGGGATGAAAAGAAAGTATACCTAAACAATATGGGCTTTAAGCTCACCGATGCTGCGCTGGAAACCCTATCGGTGCTGGCCGAAGCGCGCATGGATGACGATGTTCTATCCGGGATCGAAATCGAGGCCATGATATCGGGCAAACCTCAGACCGATTGCGAAGAAGCGGCGGGAGCCACCCGCATCAAACGCTTGCGCGACAGTCTGGGCAATCAAATGGTCAGCGAACTTCTGGTGAAAAATATCGCGCGGCGCGGCTATATGCTGGGCATAGACAAAGACGTCATCCGGGTGCTTTAGGGGCTTTGCCCCTCTCGTCGAAACAGCGTTTCGACGTTCACCCCAGGGTATTTATGTCAAGCACAAGCCTGGGTTTGTTCTTGATCCAAATACCCAGATCCACGCGCTCAATCGTCGTCGACCCGCCCACGCAGGGATTTGACTTCTCCGCGCACTTTCTTGGCCTTCAGGCGGCGCTGTTTGCTGCCGTAGGTGGGTTTTGTGGCAATGCGGCGTTTGGGTTTGACCAGGGCCTTGCGCACAAGTTCTGCCAAACGGTCGCGGGCGATATCGCGGTTGCGCGCTTGGCTGCGGGTTTCGTCACATTGGATGACAATCGCGCCGTCTTTGGTCCAACGTCGTCCGGCCAGGCGCTTTAGACGGTTTTTCACGGCATCAGGAATATGCGGAGATCTGGCCGCTTCAAAGCGCAGCTCGACAGCGCTGGACACTTTGTTGACGTTTTGCCCCCCCGGTCCCGATGCACGCATAAATTGCTCAGTCAATTCCCAATCCTGCAGGGTGATCTGGTCGTTTATTACAATCATCAGTCCGTTCAATTCAGATACGAAAAGGGCCGTTCCACGCGTGGGAACAGCCCTTCGAGATGTAGGGAGGTGCACCGGTTAGGCAGCAACCAATTTTAGTTTCTTGTCAGCTTAGGACTGCCTGCGCTGCTTCTACTAAAACTGTTCCGACACCGCTCTCCATGACTTCTCTAGACAATGGGCACCTCCCTTCAAACTGTTTCGCGTAAGGTTAGCGTGCCACAATTTTTCTAGAAGTCAAAACAAAATCATGTGGTTTGTGCAGATAGTTTACCCACGATGATGCGGAAAGGCACAAGTGCTAATAATGCCAGCGAAAGTTTCACCAACCAGTCGGCAACCGCAAGAGAGACCCAAAGTGGCACCACGGGTCCTGCACCCAGCAACGGCAACAGTTCACCCGCCCAGCTTACGTCATTTGCAGGCTCTAGAAAGGTCAATGCGCCGGAAAAAGCGATGGTGAAAAACAGGGCGGTATCGACCGAAGAGCCAATCAAGGTCGAGGCCAAGGGGGCCCGCCACCAAGCGCCATCGCGCATGCGATCAAACAGCGAGACATCCAGCATTTGTGCGGTCAGGAAGGCCAGGCCAGAGCCCAGCGCAATGCGTAGTGTGACCAATGGGCCAAAATCACCCTGGATTTGCGTGCCAATAAAAGAGCAAAGCAGACCCACGACAAAACCTACAAGCACTACACGTCGGGCTGCGGCGACGCCATAGACCCGGTTCATCACATCTGTCACCAGAAAGGCGAGCGGATAAGTAAAGGCCCCCCAGGTGAGCCAGTTGCCAAATAAGAATTGCACAAGGATATTGGAGGCCACAACAATGGTGGCCATGGCAAGAATGCCAGGAAGATAGATCGTTTTCATTTTGTAAACCGTTTTACAAGGTGGCGGCGACTCGGCCTTGCCTTCATGGCAAGACAGGGTGTCTCTACAGAGGCATCACCCGTAATTCAAGCATTTCCGGGAATCAGGTATTCGACGATCTCGGTGCGTTGAAAGAACATAAAGTTGTCGTCTGAGACCATTGTAAGACGCAGCGCGCCAGTATCATCCTTCCAAACCGACAGACCTTCGAGGTTGTCATGTTCCCCTGCTGCTGTTTCTACTATGGTCTGTTCCGAGACCACCGCATTCGCATCAAAGACAAAACTGCGAATGCGTGACCGAAATCCAAACAGGGTCATTTTACGCTCTAGCAGATAGAATTTGCCATCTGGCCCAAAATCTGCGCCCACCGGTTGATACCTCCGGCTACGTGACAAAAAGAACGGCAGACTCCAGGTCCCGTTTTCCAGCCGGTACAGAGGTATGCCGCGCGCGTCTCGTTTTGGCGTTTCCGGCAGGGTGTAAAGCCGGTTTTTGTCATCAATCGCCAAAGCTTCCAGAGAGCCATTGTCTTGCAAATTTACGAAGTCTGCATGGCGTGGGATTGTCATGGCGGTGCCGCCCGGGCGTGCATAGGCGCGCACTTGATGGGTGCGTTCCAGCGAAATATACATTTGACCGTCGCGACGCATCGCAAGGCCTTCGGTATCCTGACGCTGATTTTTCGCAGTTGATCCGCGGCTGTCATGCAAAGCCAATGAAGAGGCCACCTGAAGAGACTGCAGGTTTTGGTTTTTACGCAGCATCTTGCCTTGCACCAATTGGCCATGATCGGTCAGTGCAATATAGTTGCGCCCGCCGTTCAGCACTTCGATGGCAGAAAACCCACCAAACCAATCTTGGGATTGTTGCCACTTGGTTTCAGACACAAATTGCGCAACCCCGGTTGGGGTCGCCCGTACCTGCAAACCAATGACCAAAGCCGCGCTTAGCGCGATTGCAAGACGTTTATACATTGGTTGGGCAGATCCGCGATTGTGAGTTCTCTACGTGGTTTGGGTTTTGGCGCATTTGGATCCGGAGGGGGAGGGTTCAAAATATTATTCACCCAGACTTCGGCATCTTTGCAACCATCCCCGGCAGGGGGCGGCGCTTGGTTCACGCAGCCTGCAGCACCGTCTGGGCAATTGAGCCGCACATGAAAGTGATAGTGGTGGCCCCACCAAGGGCGAATTTTATTCAGCCAGGCGCGGTCGCCGGTTTCATCTTTGCACATCTGCACCTTTGCCCCCGGGAAGACAAAGATACGTGCGGTACGCGGATCTTGTGCGGCGGCTTTGATCACATTGTGGTGCTGGCGCGTCCATTTATCATTTACATAGGCCCCATTGGCACGACGCATCGAAATTGAGCTGAGATTTTCGCGTTCCGCACGGCTCAGATCAAGACGTTTGGGCGGCAGCATCCAAATGTCGATGTCCATGCCAATCTGATGGCTGCGGTGCCCGGTCAGCATGGGCCCGCCCCTTGGCTGGCTTATGTCACCAATATAGAGACCTTCCCATCCGGGTTGCTTGGCCGCCTTGGCAGAAAGCGTGCGAATATAGTCGACCGTTTGCGGATGCCCCCAATTGCGATTGCGGGAAAGACGCATGGCTTGCCATGTTGGGCCAGTTTCGGGCAACTGGGCCGCGCCAGCGATACACCCTTTGGCATAGCCGCCAAAGGGTGTCGCGTTTTGATCAGATCCTTGGCCATGCGCGCCAAACAGCTGTTTGGCCTCGATATTTTGCATAGCGGCTGGGATCGCCTGTTTGGACGACAAGCGCGCGGATTCAGGCGGTGTTTTACACGCCGCTAAAACGGCGATTGCTGCTAAGAGTGCGAGGGTGCGTCCCATACTGCCCGGTCCCCTTCTGGTTTCACCCAGCGTAGCAGGAACAATCCTAAAAGGAAAAGAACGATCAGCGGAGAAATGCCAATTCTGGCGCTGCCTGTGGCTGCTGTAACTGCGCCAATTGTGGCCGGTGCCAGAAACGAGGTTGCGCGGCCCGAAAGGCCAAACAAGCCAAAGCTCTCTGTCGGACTGGCTGGATCGCAGTGGCGCACCATCAACGATCGGCTGGCAGATTGCAGAATGCCACCGATGCCGCCAATCAGGATACCACAGCCATAAAACACCATATCGGGCAGTTTTGACGTTTCGGCCAGAGCGATGCCAAAGAACTGGGTGCGGTCCATATTGACCACCACCACACAGACCGCAATCAACACCCAGATGGCGTATTTGATCACGGGTTTGGGGCCAAATTTACGGTCAAGCTTGCCGCCGACCCAACTGAATATTGCCGCTGCAATGGCACTTATGATGCCAAACACGCCGATTTGAACAATGGTCCAATCCAGCACAAGCCGTGCATAGGTGCCGCCAAATCCATAAAGCCCGCCCAGCGCATCGCGGTAAAACATCGAAGACCCAAGGTACGAACTAAGCGACACGCGGTGACGCAGTCCTTTTAGCGTTCCGCCCAGCGTTGAAAGCGCGATGCTGAGGCTGGGGCGGCGTTTTTTTGTCGTGTCTTCGCTCACCCACAAGAAGTATGGCACCATGAAGATCACAAACCAAATCGCCACAATCGGGCCCACGGCGCGGGTGCCTTCTTTTTGACTCGCGTCCAATCCAAAGGCAGGATCAAGGCCAATCAAGGTCTTGCCATTGCCTTGTTCGACAAACAGCAACAACAAGATCACCAGCGCAACAATGCCACCCAAATAGCCAAAAGCAAAGCCAGACCCAGAAATCTCACCCACCGCTTCATCGCTGCCCAGCGAAGGCAATTGCGCATTTACAAACACCAGTGCAAATTCCGCGCCAATAAAGCCAATTGCAAACATCACCAGCGCTTGGGTGAGATTGGATCCGTCGGGCAAGGCAAACCATAGCGAGGCCGCGCCAATCGCATACAGCGCCGAGAACGCCAAGATCCAAGGCAAACGTCGCCCGGCCGAATCTGCCAGTGCCCCCAGCAAGGGGGCTGAAAATCCAATAATCAGGCCTGCGATGGTCAGCATATATGACCAGAGCGTTTGCGCTTTGGCTTTGGCCTCGGCATCCGCAAACCCCTCGGCCACAAAGCTATCGGCCGCGACCCCAACAATATAGGGCCCAAAAACAAACGTCAGCAAAAGCGTGTGGTAAGGCTGGCTGGCCCAATCGAAAAAGAACCAGCCCCAGATACGCCGGCGTTCAATAGAATGTGTCATGACAATCCCCAATGTCTTGGGCGACTTACACAAGGTAAAGTTGTCAACGCAAGGTTTTCCTAAGAGTTCACCGCAGACAATTGCGGCCTGAGACTTTCTTGCATAGGTGGCCAGGGGCGATTTTCTTCGGCAGCCACCCAATCTTGGACCCAGTTTGGCAAGGTCGGCGGGGCCAAATCAGGCGCAAAGCTTTGCATCACAACCGGTGCGCGCACCATTCCTGCTTTGCTGATAATCGCGGTGCGATAGACAGCGTGATTGGCGCATTCGCCGTCTTGCTTCCAAATCGACTGCTCCATGTAAAAAAACTTGTCATCCCAGCCAATCGCCCGGCTGCGCATTTCGAATTTTTCAAACATCACGATGCGCCTGCGGTATCGTACATTTGCTGCCGCCACCGTCAGCCCCCATTTGTTTTTCGCCAAATGGCGGATCATGCCAGTGCGGATCGCCAAAGGAATGCGTCCTAAATCATAGAGTGTAAGCGTGCGCCCATTGTTAAGCTCGCGCCACAGGTCAATGTCCCAGGGCATGCAAATATGCTGGGACACATGCGTATCAAACAAGGCAAGGGAGGATTGACGACGGGCTTTGAAACCACCCCATAATATGCGCAAAACTGGATACATAAAATTCTCCTTGCACCATGCTGTTGCGTTGAAATCAGGTAAGGTCAAGACCGACCTTGCGGCACTCTTGCCCTTTGACGTTGCGATGCTTAGGTAGTGGCCCAAGGTAACAAAGGATGATGACCGTGGCCCCAATTGCTGGATTGCTTGATCTGATACTTAGTGTGGCATATTTCGTTATGCTTATTCACATCATCATGAGTTGGTTGATCAACTTTAACGTATTGAATCTTGGCCAACAGTTTGTGGCACAGGTCTGGTATGGCCTGAACCGCATGCTCGAACCAGTCTATCGCCCAGTTCGCAATGTCTTGCCAAACACCCATCCGCTTGATCTGGCACCTTTGGTTGTTTTCATTTTGGTCATCTGGATGCGCGGCTATGTCGTGCCTCGTATTCCATTTTAATGTGAACGATGGGCGCTTGTGCGCGCCTTGCTGATATGATTCACTTCCTGCCAAAGCAGTTTTAACCACAGGCAGGAATCCCATGGCCGCCGCCACTTTGTTGCGCGACATTTTTGGCTTTGATGCCTTTCGTCCCGGTCAGGAAGACATCGTGACGGCTGTGTCTAATGGGCGCAATGTCTTGGCGATCATGCCAACGGGTGGCGGCAAGTCGCTTTGCTTTCAATTGCCTGCACTGATGCGCGAAGGGGTCACGGTTGTGATTTCCCCGCTGATTGCGTTGATGCGCGATCAGGTGCGCGCATTAAAGGAAGCCGGTGTTGCTGCGGGGGCATTGACCTCTGGCAACACAGAAGAAGAAACCGAGGAAGTCTGGCAAGCCTTAGAAGCCGGGCGTTTGAAACTTTTGTACATCGCGCCAGAACGACTGGCCTCTGGTGCTGCCATGGGCATGTTGCGGCGCATTGGCGTCAGTATGATTGCTGTCGACGAAGCCCATTGCGTCAGCCAATGGGGGCATGATTTTCGGCCTGACTATTTGCGCATCGGCGACTTGCGCCGCGCGTTGAATGTGCCGATTGCCGCCTTTACAGCCACAGCCGACGCGGAAACCCGCGAAGAAATCATTCGTCGGCTGTTTGATGACGAAACGCCAGAGGTGTTTTTGCACGGGTTTGACCGGCCCAACATTCATCTGGCCTTTGCCACAAAAAACAGCCCCCGGACTCAAATTTTGCAATTCGCAGCGGCGCGCAAAGGGCAATCGGGCATTGTCTATTGTGGCACGCGCGCCAAAACCGAAGCCCTTGCAAAGGCGCTGCGCGATGCGGGACATCTGGCGCTGCATTACCATGGGGGCATGGATGCCGAAGAACGGCGCGACACCGAGGTGCGGTTTCAACGCGAAGATGGGTTGATCGTTGTCGCCACGGTGGCCTTTGGCATGGGTATCGACAAACCTGATATCCGCTGGGTCGCCCATGCGGATCTGCCAAAATCCATCGAATCCTATTATCAGGAAATTGGCCGGGCCGGACGCGATGGTGCCGCTGCTGAAACCCTGACACTATTTGGCCCGGAAGACATCCGCTTGCGGCGCTCGCAAATTGATGAAGGGCTGGCCCCACCCGAAATGCGCCGTGCAGATCATGCGCGGTTGAATGCATTGCTAGGCCTCGCTGAGGCGTTGAAATGCCGGCGCACCACGTTGCTGAAGTACTTTGGCGAAGACGACGTTACCTGCGGCAAATGTGATCTATGCGACACGCCTGCAGATGTGTTTGATGGCACCGTGGCCGTGCGCAAGGCGCTGTCGGCGATCCTGCGCACCGACGAATGGTTTGGTGCCGGCCATTTGATTGATATTTTATTGGGCAATGACACCGACCGCATGCGCCAAAAAGGCCATGATGCCTTGCCAACCTTTGGCGTCGGTACTGAATACGACAAACGGCAATGGCAAGCGGTGTTTCGGCAGATGATGGGGCATGACCTGATCCGCCCAGATCCAGAACGGCATGGCGCTTTGCGGATGACAGATGATGCCCTGCCCATTTTGCGCGGCGAGGCCTCTATTGAGTTACGTCGGGATTCAATCACAAAGGCCCCACGACGACCCGCGGTAAAAGCCCTGATCAACGAAGAAGACGCGCCGCTTTTGTCAGCGCTAAAGGCCAAACGACGAGCATTGGCAGAGGCCGCCAAGGTGCCTGCTTATGTTATTTTCAATGATAAAACCCTGATTGAAATGGCCGAAACGCGCCCCAATTCCTTGGATGACATGGCGCATATCGGCGGCGTTGGGGCCAAAAAACTTGAACGCTATGGTGCCGAATTTCTACAAGTCATCACCGGCGAAGCAGAGGCGCTACACCCCAGCCGTCGCAAATTGGCTGGCCGCGAATCTGGCTCGATCTATGATCGTCTGCTGGAAGTGCAAACCGATCTGTCGCGCGGCCCAGACGGTATTGATAAACCCCTGACCTGTTCGGCATCGTTGTTGGCCAAGGTCGCCTCTGCCCGGCCCGGTGATGAAAATGCCATGCAACGACTGTTGGGCGACAAACGCGCCGAACGATTTGCCAGCGCCTTTCTGGATGTTTTGCGCGAAGCAACTTAAATCTATCTAAACCACCCAAAGGACGCGCCATGTTAACAGTGATTTCGCCAGCCAAACGTCTGGATTGGGACCCGGTCCAGGGAGTACCAACCACGCCGGAAATGCTGGATGAGGCCGCCAAATTGGTGAAAACAGCGCGCAATCTGACCCTGGGTGACTTGCAGAAACTTATGTCCCTGAGCCCTGATTTGGCCAGGTTAAACCGTGATCGGTTTAAAGCCTATGACATACAGCCCGCCCCCGAAGCCACGCGCCCGGCCGCCTATGCTTTTGCGGGTGACACCTATCTTGGGCTTGAAGCCAAATCATTGGATGCCGATGAGATGCAATGGGCGCAGGATCATTTGCGTATCTTATCTGGGCTTTACGGCATATTACGCCCTCTAGACGCGATCCAACCTTACCGGTTGGAAATGGGCAGTCGGTTAAAAACCCGGCGGGGAAAGAATCTGTATGAATTTTGGCGTGACACCCTGTCCAAGAACCTGAACGCCCAGGCGCAAAAGATTGGCACCGACACATTGGTCAACTGCGCCTCGCAAGAATACTTTGGTGCGGTAGATCAAAAAGCGCTGAAGCTAAAGGTGATCACCCCGGTGTTCATGGAACTGAAAAATGGCCAACCCAAGATTGTCAGTTTCTTTGCCAAAAAAGCCCGTGGCAGCATGGCGCGTTTCATCACCCAACATCGGTTGACCAAGGCGGATGCACTGAGAGAATTTGATCTTGGCGGATATGCTTTTGACCCAGATTTGAGCGAAGAAAATCGTCTGGTATTCCTGCGCGATTATCCAGAAACCTAGCCCCTGCGATGTGCCTGTTTTGGCGCATTCTCAGCTATTTTTCTAGCACGATCGACGATATCGAGTGTCGCAACCAATTGCTGCTTGTTCAACGGCTTGGTCATCACCTGGTTGATGCCCGCAGCCAATATTGATTGATGGTCTTCATCAGAGACATGCGCTGTCAGTGCGATGATCGTCACTGGCGGGCGCAGCCCTTTCTCCAGTCTACGAATATGTGCTGCGGCAGTGCGCCCATCCAATTTAGGCATCGAGATATCCATAAATATCACATCAGGTTGAAAGTCTTTGAAAACCTCGATGGCGGCTTGGCCATCTGAAACCAGTTTTAAGGTTATATTGCAGGCCTTAAGCATCTTTTCCAACACAAGACGGTTGGTCTTATTATCATCTGCGGCCAGAACCCTTAGTTTTCGGTGCACCTTTGCAATGTTGGCTCTGGAATCTGCGTCTTTGGTATTAATGAGTTTTGCCAGCAATTCGCGATTGGTGAATGGATTGCCCAATCTGCCGCGAATTTCCAAGGGAATATCTGTTTCTTTTCCGCCCAAATGGGTCAGCCCACTGGACGACGAAAATACCAAAATTGGAACACGGAAACCGGAATCGCGCATCGCAGTTACCAAACTTAAGCAGTCACATCCGGGCAGATCATGCCGCGCAAGAACGAGATCGGCCGCCGCAACGCTTGCCAATGCGTCGCTTGTACAGCTGACCCCCGTTGCCCGAGCCCCCATTTGCTTGATACGCTTCTCTAACAGGCTGCGATTTGCAATTTCATCGTCCACAACCACCACATGGCCGATTTCTTCCGGTAATTGTGGCGTGCTCTGATCTGCCACCGGATCTATGGGCAGTGGAAATTGCATTCCAAAACTGGACCCCTGCCCTTCTTCAGAGACGACCCAAATCTTGCCCGCCATCATTTCAACCAGACGTTTGGAAATTGCCAAGCCCAAACCGGTGCCTTCAAACTGACGGCTTTGTTGCGCCTCTACTTGATGAAACCGTTCAAATATCTGAGAGATATGTTCTGCGGGAATTCCGATGCCGGTATCTTGTACAAGCGCATGTATTTGCGCTGTCTGGGACGGGGCGTCAAAGGTGCCAACAATTTGCACCAACACATGCCCCGCATTGGTAAATTTGACCGCGTTGCCAATCAAATTAGTAAAAATTTGACGAATACGCCCTGAATCCCCCAAGAACTGCGTTGGTAAGAACAAATCATAATCCACCAAAAGCGATAGATTCTTTTCTTTGGCCAGCGGCTGCAACAGACGCATGACCTGGTGTATGCAGATTTCAAAATCAAAGGGGTCTTTGCGCAGTACCAGCATTTCTGCTTCGATTTTTGAATAGTCTAGAACGTCATTGATAATCGTCAGCAAAGCGTTGCCCGACCCGTTTATGGTGTCAACATACACCCGTTGCTCTTCAGTCAATGAAGTCTCTAGCAGCAGTTCAGCCATGCCCACGACGCCGTTCATGGGCGTACGCAATTCATGGCCCATATTGGCTAAAAAGGCCGATTTCGCGCGGCTTGCGGCTTCAGCTCGTTTGCGCGCATCGCGTAAATCCTCTTCTGATTTTTGACTTTCGGTGACATCTGCATACAGGCTGACCAGATCACCAGAAGGAGATCGGCGATTGATGATGCGCACAAATGTGCCGTTCCAAAGCTGACATAACGGGGCGGGCAAAGACGGATCCATATGGCACGCCAGCATTTTTTCCAGCCAGTCTTCGGCGTTTTGCTCCCCTAACTTTATGATGCCTTGGTCCGCAGCAACCATCAGCAAGGATGACAGGGTCATGCCCGGCTGGATATCTTCGATGTCATCAAACATTTTGGCAAACATCCGATTGGCCATAACCAATCTGTCCTGTGCATCATAAATCACAAACCCATCTTTAAGGGCGGCAATCGCATGCCACAGCCTTTGTTCCGTAGAACGAGCTTTGAGCGAGGCATTCTGTAAATCCATGCGGCACAGGGTGTTTTCATGGCGAAAATTTTCCACCTGTGCGCGTGTTTGTTGTATCTCGCTGCTTAGGTACAGCGCGTGGTCGGCCAGTTTTGCGTTGGCGGCGTTAAGATCCGCTTCTTTCTGGGCCAATAACCGCTCTGCTGCGAGGCGGGTGCGGCGTTCTGCGGCCAATTGCCGTTCAAGCGACATGCGCCCATTCCCTGTGGTCAATCAAAGGGTAAGTTGGACCAACGCAATGAAGATTTTCTTAAGATCTGCCAAGCCGCACAAAAGCTGGCGCATCGATGGTGCGGATTGACAGAGCGCGCTAGTCGCGTCAAATCATGGCGCATGACAACAGATGATGAAATTCTAAATTTGCTACCTGCACGGCTAAAAGAGGCACGTCGGGCGCAGGGGCTATCGCTGGACGCAGTGGCAAAGCTTTCTGGCGTCTCGCGCTCTATGGTCAGCCAAATTGAACGCGGCGAAAGCAGCCCCACTATTGCAACGCTTTGGAACCTGACGAGGGCTTTACAGGTTGATTTTGCAGGGCTTTTAGAAGATGGCAACACCGCAGATCGGGTCGAAGTTCTGCGCTCGGCAGACACGCCTTCGATCGAAAATCGCGGCAGTGGCTGCAATATCCGCATTCTATCGCCGCCCGAAGATGCGGGCCGGCATGAGCTGTACGAACTGCGATTTGCCCATGGTGGTGTGCTGGACAGTGGACCGCATTCACGTGGGACGCGCGAACATCTGACCGTCCTTGAGGGGCACCTAGAGGTTATTTCCGGAACAGCAAAGGAAACGGTGCGCACGGGTGACACGGCGCGATATCAAGCAGATGTGGATCATAAAATCGAGGCGATCAGCGGCACCGCCCGCGCCTTTCTCGTGGTGCAATGCGACTAAGCGCACGCGGGATTCATCTTTGGTTATTTGTACAATTTGTACGTTTGGCGCGCTGAAACGTACGATTCGAACCCCTTTGCCCTGCGCATATCTTGATCTGAATATGCAGGAGGTGGAACTTGTCCTGTAACGAAAGACCCAAGCTTTGACCCATTACGAATGGCCATGCGAAAACCGCTGCATCGCGCAATGGGGATTTGCCTTTTTCGGACTTTAAAGCGCACGCGGCGGAAATCTCGAAGGCGAGGTCCAAAAATGTATTTCACCGCGCAGGAATTGCGACCAGATTGTCTTTGTTACAGGTGGCACCGCACGTCCGGCTTGGCCCAGCTTGCCGGAAACCCGGGCAAAACCCACCAAATTTCTGACAATTGATACATCAATGCTGCGCCATTTAGGGTCTTTGGATGACGAATTTGAACCATATGATGAAGAATTGATCAGTATAATGAAGAAATATGCGCAAAATCCGTGATTGCGGATTTTTTCCGTCATTATGAAATTCCCCTATTTAGGAGATAATTCCGTTATGCTAGAACGTAGTCCAGTAAAGCAGTCCAGAAAAAAGGGATCCCCCGATGTCTGATCAATTTATTGCGCATATCAACGCCACACTTTCGCAGATCGAATCCGAAGGATTAATGAAGCGAGAGCGCATGATCACTTCGCCACAGGGAGGGGAGATTTCCGTCGGGGATCGCCAGGTCATTAACCTCTGCGCCAATAATTATCTTGGATTGGCAGATCACCCTGATCTGATCAAAGCGGCCAAGGATGTGATGGAGCCAAAAGGATTTGGCATGGCTTCGGTGCGGTTTATCTGCGGCACGCAGGATATTCATCGCGACTTGGAACAACGGATTGCAAAGTTCCTGAACAAAGACGACAGCATCCTGTTTGCGGCTTGTTTTGACGCAAATGGTGGCTTGTTTGAGCCGCTGTTGGGACCAGAGGATGCGATTGTATCTGACAGCCTGAACCATGCGTCGATCATTGATGGCATCCGTCTGTGCAAGGCGAAACGCTATCGTTATGCCAACAACGACATGGCCGACCTTGAGACCAAGCTGAAAGAGGCCCGTGCGGCCGGAGCACGCCATATCATGATTGCCACCGACGGCGTATTTTCGATGGATGGCTATCTGGCAAACCTGCCCGAAGTGACACGGATCGCCAAAGAGTATGACGCTTTGGTCATGGTGGATGACTGCCACGCCGCTGGCTTTATGGGCCCGAATGGCGCGGGCACGCCTGACCACTTTGGCGTGGATGTCGACATTGTGACCGGCACATTGGGCAAAGCTTTGGGCGGCGCAATTGGTGGCTATATCGCGGGGCCACAGCCCGTGATCGACTTGCTGCGTCAACGCGCGCGCCCCTATCTGTTTAGCAACTCTTTGCCGCCATCCATTGTGGCCGCCGGGATCGAAGCTATTCGATTGGTCGAGGAAGGCGCGGAGCTGCGTGCAAAACTGTTTGAAAACGCGCGTTTTTGGCGCGACGGCCTGACCAAACTGGGGTTTGAACTGCTGGAAGGCGAGCACGCGATCATACCGGTGATGCTGGGCGAGGCGCAATTGGCACAGGACATGGCGACGCGTCTGTTTGACGAAGGCGTTTATGTTTCTGGTTTCTTCTTTCCGGTGGTGCCACGCGGCCAGGCCCGGATTCGCACCCAGATGAATGCTGCCCTGACACGCGAAGAGCTGGAGCGCGCCCTGGCGGCCTTTGGCAAAGTCGGACGGGAATTGGGGATCATAACATGACTCATACATTCCATAAACCAAACGCCATGAAGGCCCTTGAAAAATCCAAACCCGAAGAGGGTCTGTGGATGGTGCAGGCCCCCGTGCCCGAGATTGGGCCCGATGATGTGCTGATCAAGGTCAACAAGACCGGAATTTGCGGCACGGATATTCACATTTGGAACTGGGACGACTGGGCCAGCCAAACCGTGCCGACGCCAATGATCACCGGCCATGAATTCGCCGGTGAAATTGTCGAGATCGGCAAAGACGTGACGGGGCTATCGATTGGTCAGCGCTGCTCGGGCGAAGGGCATTTGGTCGAATATGACAGTCGCCAATCGCGGGCGGGTAAATTCCACCTTGATCCGGGCACCATGGGGGTTGGGGTCAATGTGCAGGGGGCCTTTGCGCAATACCTGCGATTGCCAGCTTTTAATGTGGTGCCTTTGCCAGACAATGTGCCTGACGAAATTGGCGCGATTTTGGACCCATTGGGCAATGCGGTGCACACAGCGCTGAGTTTTGATCTGCTGGGCGAAGATGTGTTGATCACCGGGGCTGGGCCCATTGGCATCATGGCCGCCGCGGTTGTGCGCCATGCGGGGGCGCGCAATGTGGTGATCACCGACATCAATGATGACCGCCTCGAGCTGGCGCAGCATGTGGTGCCAAATCTACGCCCGCTGAATCCCACCAGAGAAGATCTGAATGACGTGATTGCCGAATTGGGCATGAAACAGGGGTTTGACGTGGGCCTGGAAATGTCAGGCAGCCAGCAGGCGCTGGACCAGATGGTCGAAGCGCTGGTGATGGGGGGTAAAATTGCCCTGCTCGGCATTCCTCCGGGCAAGTCACCGGTGGATTGGTCGCGGATCGTCTTTAAGGCGATTACGATCAAGGGCGTCTATGGCCGTGAGATGTTTGAAACCTGGTATAAAATGATTGCAATGCTGCAAAACGGGCTGGACGTCAGCCGGGTGATCACCCATCGGTTTGCGGTCGATGACTTCAAAGATGGCTTTGCCGCGATGAAGTCGGGCCAATCGGGTAAGGTCGTTTTAGACTGGTAAACCAACCAGCGGGCCACTTTACTGGCCCGCTTTTTATCCTAGTATTTAAATGACTTAAACAAAGTAGACTCGCCAAATCCGTTCAAAAGACGGACGGTGCTTGGAGTTTGCTCTTTCTGAGCCGCAACAAATTTTGCGAAGGCTCCGGAAGCCAATTCTGCTGCCTGTTCTTGACGTGCTTTCTGCATGTATTCACCTTTATTGATACGCTCCCACCAATACACGTTGAGCGCGAAACCAGTGCAAAATCTGGCGCGGATTGTGGCGCAAAAGGGGATGTTTGGTTAACGCTGGTTTAAATCTGTGGTTTTTTGATGCGCCGCTTTCACATGGCCCGACAGCGGGTTAGGCTGTGTGGCATTGGTTGATGGGATTTAAAACGATGGCAGCGCGGAATATTCGGACGTGGGATGATGTGAAAAAAGCGCGGAAGGCTGGCGCGATTAGTGAGGCCGAAGAGAAGCTGATTGACTGTTGCCAGACTGGTCTTGGCTGCGATCTGGGCAAAGATGTTCCTATGGCCCCCAGCAAAGCGCGCAACATCGGTGCGGACTTGCTGCGGTATTTGGTCACTGGCGGCTGCGACAAGGCTGGTCTGCACGAAATGGGTGTGCAGTTGCAAGGGGCTTATATCAGTGATCCGCTGAGATTGGATATGTGCCGCGCGGTTGGGAAAACCAGTTTGGACAGCTGTTATTTCGCCGAGCGGCTGGATGCGGAAAGTACAGAGTTTCAACTGCTTGATTTAGAAGACAGCCATTTTCCAAACGGGATAAGGGCGCAGGCCGTCAAGGTCGCAAGTAGCGTTTTCTTGAGAGGTATCACAGCAAAGGCGACGGTTAACCTGAACAGCGCAGAGATCGGCGGGCAGCTCGCATGCGAAGGCGCGCAACTGCTATGCGAAGACGCTGACGCCCTAAATGCGCAAGGCGCAAAGATCAAAGCTGATGTTTTTTTAACAGAGATCAAAGCAAAAGCGACGGTTAATCTGGCCAGCGCAGAAATCGGCGGACATCTTGATTTCGAAGGCGCGAGCCTGTGCGCAAAAAAAGGAGCGGCATTATTCCTTCAGTCCGCGCGGGCAAGCGCAATATTTTGGAGGGGCGTCGTGGTCTGCGATGGTCGCGTCGATTTAACCTCGGCGCAGGTGGGTGATCTGGTGGACGACACGACCAGTTGGGCAAAGGTCAGTGCCGTTGATTTAGATCGGTTTTCTTATCAACATCTTCAAAACCCATGGACCGTCGAGGAGCGTCTGGAATGGCTGGCAAAAGACCAAGAGACCGCTGGTGCCTTTCAGCCGCAGCCCTATCAACAGCTTGCCAAGGTCTATGGCGAGATGGGGCATGATGCGGATCGGCGGCGGGTGTTGCTCGAGAAGGAAAAGCTGACCACAGCAGCAGAAAACGCGCGCATTCAGGATGCATTGGCGGAAACGACAGCTGATATAATAGAAGCCAAAAGGCTTGCAAAGCTTCCTACATTGCAATCAAGCGATCATGAGATCCTTGAAAACGAACGACGTTATCTAAGGCAGTTAAAGAACCGCACCTTACAATTGCGAAAGGCCCGCAACTTAAACACACTTTGGCGGGGATTTTTAAGCCTAACCATCGGGTATGGATATTCTCCATTGCGGGTACTGGCATGGGCGGCGGGCCTGATCGTCGCGGTTTGCATTCTAAGTAATTTGGCGATGGAAACCGGCGGCATGGCCCCGAATTCAGACGTTGTTTTAACGTCTGAGGCTTGGACGGCACTTGTAGAGGCCAAACCGAAAGAAGACCCAAGCGCGCCCACGGTTGATTGGTTGAAGACCGAAGCCGGGCGACACTATGAAACCTTTAACGCCCTCGCCTATGCGGCTGATGTTGTGATTCCGCTGGTTCCGCTGGAACAAGAGGCCGCTTGGGCGCCGACGACGCAGACTTGGTTGGGCTGGTCGCTTTGGGTTTTCAATTGGGTGGCCAAGCTGTTTGGCTGGATCTTAACCGGTTTGGGTGCGGCGGCCATCACTGGGCACATTCGGCGAGATTAGGGTCTAGTGGCACGCGGCCTTGGGCGGTGAGAAGCGCGGCTTTGCGGCCTTGGAATACAGCTGGGATCAGCTCGCGGCCAAAGCCTGCGCCGCCGTCCAGATTTACGCGGTTGCCGCGGTGTTCGGGGTAGGGGCGCGCGGAGTGGCCGTGGATGACAAGTTTGCCGTGATCGCGGGTGTCGTCCAGAAAGGCGTCGCGAATCCAGATCAGATCTTCCTCGAGCTGATCAGCAAAGGCGCGGCCCGGACAAATGCCAGCATGGGCAAAGAAGTGATCTGCAGTCTCATATGACAAGGGGCGCGTCTTTAGGAAATCCAGATGCGCCTGCGGCACGGTTTTCTGCGCCTGGGCACGTATGTCAGCCAAAGGGCGGTCAGCCACCGGAATGCCATAGCTTGCCATAAAGGCCGCGCCCCCGCCGACGGGGTCAAACCAGCTGAGCTCTGGGCGGCCCTTACTGGCGTTGGTTTTCCCGGTTTCGATGAACATCGCAGGATAAGTATCATGGTTGCCCTTGAGCATGGTCCAGGGCCGATTGTCGGCCTGCGCTTGGATCAAGACGTCGATGATTTGGGCAGAGGCTGGACCACGGTCAATATAATCGCCCAGAAAGACGATTTGGGCATTTGGGCCGCCGTCGGCATGGATGCGCGCCAAGGCTGTTTCGAGCTGGTCAAGATGGCCGTGAATGTCGCCAATGGCGTAAATCGGATTGGTCATGGGATCCCCAACAAAAACGTCGCCCCGGTGAGGGCGACGCTTGCAGTCTATTTTATGCAGCTTGCTTAGACATCAAAACGCAGAGTTTTGACCTGTTTGAACATGTCTGTGGCGCAGAGTTGGCTGATAACATCTGCTGGCACTTCGGCGTCCACATAAAGCAGTGCAATGGCACCGCCGCCAATTTCAGAACGACCCAGGGTAAAGTTGGCGATGTTCACGCCGTTCTCGCCCATGGTTTGCCCCAAAGTACCGATGATACCTGGGGTGTCATCATTGGTGGTGTACAGCATGTGTGCGCCAACTTCGGCGTCGATGTTGATGCCTTTGATCTGAATGAAACGTGGCTTGCCGTCAGAGAAGACCGTACCGGCCACAGAACGTTCCATTGTGTCAGTCACAACAGTCACTTTGACATAGCCATCAAAAGAGCCCGCTTTGTCCTGATTGGTGGTCGAGATCTTAATGCCGCGTTCCTTGGCGATCACTGGTGCAGAGACCATGTTCACGTCTGGGTTGGCTTTTTTCATGATGCCCGCAATGACAGAGCAGTTCAGCGCGTCAAGGTTCATTTCAGAGACAACACCATCGTAAAGGATGTTGATGGCTTTGATCGGTTCGTCAGTCATTTGACCCGCGAAGGCGCCCAGATGATCGGCCAGTTTGATCCATGGGCCCATGATTTTCGCTTCTTCTGCGGTCACGGATGGCATGTTCAGCGCGTTTTCGACGGCGCCGGTCAGCAGGTAGTTTGACATCTGCTCGGCCACTTGCAGCGCCACATTTTCTTGCGCTTCGGTGGTTGCTGCGCCCAGGTGCGGTGTGCAGACCACGTTTGGCAGGTTGAACAGAGCGTTTTCTTTGGCAGGTTCTTCTGCAAAAACGTCAAATGCTGCGCCAGCCACGTGGCCGGATTTCAGCAATTCTGCCAGCGCTTCTTCGTCCACCAGACCACCACGGGCACAGTTGATGATGCGCACGCCTTTTTTGGTTTTCGCCAGGTTTTCCGCAGACAGGATGTTTTTGGTGCCTTCGGTGAAGGGCACGTGCAGGGTGATGAAATCAGCGCGGGTCAGCAGCTCTTCCAGCTCGACCTTTTCAACGCCCATTTTGTCGGCTTTTTCCTGTGACAAGAAGGGGTCGAATGCCACAACTTTCATTTTCAGACCGCGCGCACGGTCGCAAACGATGCCACCGATGTTGCCAGCGCCGATGACGCCAAGGGTTTTGTTGGTCAGTTCAACGCCCATGAATTTGGACTTTTCCCATTTGCCAGCATGGGTGGATGCAGAGGCTTCGGGGATTTGACGCGCCACAGCAAACATCATGGCAATCGCGTGTTCGGCGGTCGTGATCATGTTGCCAAAGGGCGTGTTCATGACAATCACGCCTTTTTTGGAAGACGCTTCTTTGTCGACGTTGTCTGTGCCGATACCCGCGCGGCCAACAACCTTTAGGTTTGTCGCGGATTCCAGAATGGTTGGGGTGACTTTGGTGGCAGAGCGGATCGCAAGGCCGTCATATTGACCGATGACTTCAGCCAGTTTCTCTTTGTCTTTGCCAAGGTCCGGCATGAAATCAACGTCGATGCCACGATCGCGGAAGATCTGAACGGCGGTTTCAGACAGTTTATCAGATACGAGTACTTTAGGGGCCATGGTTTTGGTCCTTGTATGAAAGATCGGGAGAGGTGCGCATGGATGCGCACCCTACGATGTTTTAGGATTACGCTTGCGCAGCAATTTCGGCGTCAAACGCCCATGCGAGCCAAGGCAGCATTGCTTGGATGTCGGAGGTTTCAACTGTACCGCCACACCAGATGCGCAGACCCGCTGGCGCGTCACGATAGGCACCAATGTCCAGCGCGATGTTTTCCGCTTCCAAGCGTTTTGCAACGGCTTTGGCAAAGGCGGCACCGTCTTTGATGCGATCATCTGTGAACTTCAGGCAAACAGAGGTGTTAGACCGATTTGCATCGTCTTCCGCCAGGTTTGCGATCCAGTCATTGGCGTCGCAGAAATCAAACACAGCTTGCGCGTTTGCATCAGCCCGGGCGATCAAACCTTTCAGACCACCTTCGGAACGTGCCCAATCCAGCGCGAACAGGTAATCTTCGACGGCCAACATAGATGGCGTGTTGATGGTGGCACCGGTAAAGATGCCCTCGATCAGCTTGCCGCCTTTGGTCATGCGGAAGATCTTTGGCAGAGGCCAAGCCGGTGTGTAGCTTTCCAGACGCGCAACCGCACGTGGGGACAGAACGATCACACCATGGGCCGCTTCGCCGCCGAGAACTTTCTGCCAAGAGAATGTGGTCACATCCAGCTTGTCCCAGTCCAGATCCATCGCGAAGGCTGCGGATGTCGCGTCGCAAATGGTCAAACCGGTGCGGTTGGCGTCGATCCAGTCAGCGTTGGGCACGCGCACGCCGGATGTTGTGCCGTTCCAGGTGAAAACAACGTCGTTGTTGAAATCAACAGAGGCCAGGTCAACGATTTGACCGTAGTCAGCAATCTTGGCTTCAGCGTCGATCTTCAGCTGTTTGACAACATCGGTCACCCAACCTGCGCCAAAGCTCTCCCATGCCAGCATCTCGACCTTGCGTTCACCCAAAAGCGACCACAGAGCCATTTCAACCGCGCCGGTGTCAGACGCAGGAACGATACCGATTTTATAGTCAGCGGGGATGCCCAGAACGTCGCGGGTGCCTTCGATGGCATCCTTGAGCTTGGCTTTGCCAACAGCTGCGCGGTGGCTGCGACCCAAGGGGGCGTCGGCCAGTTTGGACAATTCAAATGTGGGGGGTTTGGCACATGGGCCAGAGGAAAAACGCGGGTTTGCCGGGCGCGCTGCCGGTTGCTGAGTAGCCATTTCTGGTATCCTTACAGATAAATGCCCTTCGTTGGGGAAGGGTGTCCCGCCGCCGGACATAGAGCGCTTGGGTGACTCGGGCAACAGTCAAAGTGACAAGCTGCGGCAGGTTATTGCCAAAAAGCGGCGCCGCGAGTTTACGATCGGAAACAGGGCAACTGACTGGTATTTTCAAACAGCCTGCGGTAATGGGCCAATGAAATATCGGCCTCTAAGGGAATCCACCCAATGTATATCGCCACGCTGCTGACCTCTCCGTCCAAACCGTCTTTGGACCGCTCGATTGTTGAAAACCTGCGCAATGCCTGGGGTGGTGGCGAGGCCCAGTGGCTGGCCACCGGCGAAGTGGCCGAATTTTCACTGGCGACCCTGCCTGACAATCAATGGGATGTCTGGGCAGAGCTGCAGACATTGGGTGTGGATCTGATCATCTTGCCCGCCAAAGGCCGCAAGAAAAAGATGCTGCTGGCCGATATGGACAGCACCATGATCCAACAGGAATGCATTGATGAACTGGCAGACGTGGCCGGTGTCGGCGAACGCGTCAAAGACATCACCGCGCGGGCGATGAATGGCGAGTTGGATTTTGATGGGGCCCTGACCGAACGTGTGGGCCTGCTGAAAGACCTGGATGAAAGCGTGATCGCACGGGTCATCAAGGAACGGATTACGTTTATGCCTGGTGGCAAGGCGCTGTTGGCGACAATGAAACGCGACGGGGCCTATGCGGCGCTGGTGTCCGGCGGCTTTACGGCCTTTACTGGCTATGTCTCTGAAACGCTTGGGTTTGACGAAAACCGCGCCAACATTCTGCTGGTGGCAGAGGGTAAATTGACGGGTGACGTGGGGCGCCCGATTTTGGGCCGCGCCGCCAAGGTGCAAGCCCTAAAAGAGATCACCGCTCGGTTGGACCTGGCGCATGACGACGTCATGGCCGTGGGTGACGGGGCCAATGATTTGGGCATGTTGGGTCTGGCAGGGGCCGGGGTTGCGCTGCACGCCAAACCCTCGGTGGCAGCAGAATGCGATATTCGCATCAACCACGGTGATTTGACGGCCCTGCTCTATATCCAAGGCTACGCCAAAAACCAATTTGCGACCTAAGGCATGTTTGAGGTCTCGCTGGACATCTTGCTGATGCTTCTGGCCGCAGGCTTTGCAGCTGGATTTGTCGATGCGATTGCCGGCGGCGGCGGCCTGATCACGGTGCCCGTGCTGATGTTAAGCGGCGCAAACCCAGTGACAGCCCTGGCCACCAACAAGGTCCAGGGCGTGTTTGGCGCGGCCACCGCAGCCCTGTCTTATGCCAAGGGTGGACATGTTGATCTGCGCCGCCAGATCATCCCCGCAACCATTGCATTCTTTGCTTCTATCGGCGGGGCGCTCTTGGTTTCGGTGATGCCAATACATTTGATCAAGATCCTCCTGCCGGTTCTTATGGTCGCCATTGCGGTGTTCTTTGCCACCCAAAAGGGCCTGAATGACACAGATCGCACCCGCCGCATGGCCCCGACCCTATTTATGCTGACCATGGTGCCGCTGATTGCCGGCTATGATGGATTGTTGGGTCCGGGCACTGGCAGTTTTTTCATGCTCGCCTTTGTATCGCTTGGGGGCTACGGCATCCTAAAAGCCACCGCCCATACAAAACTGCTGAATTTCGCGTCTAACGCAGGCGCTTTGCTGGCCTTTGCGGTGGTTGCAACACCCTGGTGGCTGACGGGTCTTGCCATGGGCATTGCCCAGATCTTTGGCGCGCAACTGGGGGCCAAGCTCGCCCAAAAGGTCGGGGCAAAACTGATCAAACCGTTGCTGGTGATCACCTCGCTGGTCCTGGCTATAAAGCTGCTTTGGGACATGGGGTAACGCCCCTGCTTCATCTTTCCCAAAATACTCAAATTCCGGACGGGCAAATTAACATTCACGCCCGATTTTAGGCGGCAGATCACCGCGACTCGGTCTAGGCTGTCGCCATGATGTTTGACTTGCCAGATCACGCCACGCTTTATGCCGCCCTTTGCAGCCGCGACGACAGCTACGAGGGCCGCGCCTGGGTCGGCGTGTCTTCGACCGGTATTTTCTGCCGCCTGTCCTGCCCAGCGCGCAATCCCAAGCCGGAAAACTGCCAATTCTTTGACACGGTTGGGGCCTGTATCGAGGCAGGGTTTCGCGCGTGCAAACGCTGTCATCCCTTGGCCCCGATGGCCCAGGCCGACCCGGTGATCAAGCAGTTACTGGACGCATTAGAGGCCCGACCGGCCTATCGTTGGGGCGAAGCGGATATGGCCCGAATGGGCTTGGATGCCTCGACCGTGCGGCGGGCGTTTAAGCGCCATTTTGGCATGACTTTTCTGGAAATGGCACGGCAACGGCGCTTGCGCGAAGGCTTTACCACTCTGGCCAATGGCGGCCCGGTGATTGCGGCGCAATTGGATGCAGGTTTTGACAGTCCCAGTGCTTTTCGCACGGCTTTTGGCAAGTTGCTGGGTCAAAGCCCGGGCAGTTTTGCCAATGACGCTTTGCTACGTGCCGACATCATCGACACGCCCTTGGGGGCCATGGTGGCAGTCTGTGATCAACATGCCCTGCATCTGTTGGAATTCATGGATCGCAAGGCCCTGCCCGGTTCTTTGAAAAAACTGCAAAGCTTTGCCAAAGGGTCCTTGGGCTTTGGACGATTTGATATCACTGCACAGGTTGAAGATCAGCTAAAAGCGTTTTTCAGCGGGGATAGAGCCTGTTTTGACCTGCCCTTGGCCTATCATGGCACAGACTTCACCAAGGATGTTTGGCATGCGCTGCAACAAATTCCGGCTGGTGAAACGCGGTCTTATTCGGATATGGCTGGCGCAATTGGTCGCCCTGCTTCGGTGCGGGCGGTGGCGCGGGCGAATGGGGCCAATCAGATTGCCCTGATCATTCCTTGCCATCGGGTGATTGGCGCTGATGGGTCGTTAACCGGATACGGGGGCGGGCTATGGCGCAAACAGCGGCTGATTGAACTAGAGCGGGCCTATAAGGATAAATCAGCGGCATGACGCAGGCGGAATTGGCAGCAGACTTTGCTGCATTGCACCAAAAGGGCGACCCTTTGGTGCTGTATAATATTTGGGATGCAGGATCGGCACGCGTGGTGGTCGAAGCCGGCGCCAAAGCTGTCGCCACCGGCAGTTGGTCTGTGGCCGCAAGCCAGGGGTTTGACGACGGTGAACAGCTGCCCTTGGAAATGGCGTTGATGGGCATACGCCGTATCTGCCAAACGGTTAACGTGCCGGTGACTTTGGATTTCGAAGGGGCCTATGCCACCGGCCCAACCGGCGTTGGCACCAATGTCACGCGCGCGTTGAAACTTGGTGTGGTTGGCATCAATTTTGAGGACCAGGTTGTTGGCGGTAAGGGGCTGCACAAGGTGCCAGATCAAGTGCGGCGCCTTACGGGTGCGCGCGCGGCCGCCACAGAGTTTGGCGTGCCCCTGTTTATCAACGCCCGCACCGATGTGTTCCTGCGTGAAGCCAACCGCGACTGGCACGCGGGCTTGATGCCACAAGCCTTGGAACGCTTAGAGGCCTATGCAAATGCAGGCGCAAGCGGCTTGTTTGTGCCGGGTTTGGTGGATCCGGCACTGATCAAACAAATTGTTGAGGCCTTTGATTTGCCGGTGAATGTGATGAAGGGACCAGACAGTGTTGGCCTAGATGAATTGGTCGATCTGGGCGTCGCCCGCATCAGCTATGGCCCAGCGCCTTATCGTCAGGCGATGCAGGATTTGGCTGTGCGCTATCTGGACGCAATTGCAAAACCGATTGTTGCATAGCATTTTGCGCAGACGGGTCTATATCAAAGGCCTGAACCAAAGGACCCGCATATGAAACTGGCCTATACCATGACAGAGGGCAAAGGCGATTTAGACGCCGTTTTGTACCAGTTTGCCCAAGCCCAAATCCAACGGGGTTTGCGGGTTGGTGGTGTTGTACAACTGAACACAGATCGCGACGATTGCCCGCTGTGCGACATGGATGTGCAGGTATTGCCAGATGGCCCAACCTATCGCATTTCGCAAAATCTGGGCAAAGACGCGCGGGGCTGTCGTTTGGACCCCGAGGCGCTTGAGCAATCCGTGGCCGAGGTGGGCGCGCGGTTGAACGCGGATTTGGATCTGTTGGTGCTGAATAAATTTGGCAAACACGAAGCCGGTGGTCGCGGATTTCGCGACACCATTGGCCAAGCGCTGGCGCTTGGCGTGCCGGTCGTCTGCGGCGTGAACAGTCTGAATCGCGCTGCCCTCGAAGACTTCTGCGAGGGGTTGGCGCAATATGTTCCGCCCTCTCCTGAGGCGCTGGAAAAATGGATTACCGGATAGGCGTTATGCGACTCTGAATCGGCCCAGAACCATTGCCGAGGCAAATAGGCCAGCCGCCACGCAGACAATGCTGGGCCCGGCAGGCGTGTCGTAAAGAAAGCTAAGCCGCAGGCCCAACACAGCGGAAATGCCACCCAATGCAGCTGCGATCAGCGCCATGGCTTCTGGTGTTTTGGCCAATGGGCGGGCAGCGGCGGCGGGGATGATCAGCATGGCCACAATCAACAGCACGCCCACAACTTTGATGGCAACCGCCACCACCACCGCAAGGCAGATCGTCAGGATCAGCTGTTCGCGCCGCGGGTCGATGCCACTGGCATAGGCAAGCCCATGATTGAGGGTGGCCGTCAGAAGGGCAGACCAGCGATAGGTCATCAGCGCAATGACCAGGGCGGCCCCTATCCAAATGACGGCAACGTCAGATTTACTGACTGCCAGAATGTCACCAAACAAATAGGCCATCAGATCGAGTTGCACGCCTTGCAAAAAACTGACGGCCACAAGGCCAATGGCCAGTGCCGAATGCGCCATGACCCCCAGCAAGGTGTCCATCGCATAGCCACGCCCCGACAGCGAGGTCACCGTCAGCGCCATGATCAGCGCCACCGCCAGCGCGCCGGTGAAAACCGAGGTATTCAGAGCCAAACTCAGCGCAATACCGAGTATGGCGGCATGGCTGGTGGCGTCGCCGAAATAGGCCATGCGCCGCCAGACCACGAAACAGCCAAGCGGGGCGGCGGCCAAAGCCACGCCAATACCAGCCAAAGTGGCGCGGATGAGAAAATCATCAAGCATGGGTGCAGCCTTCGTGGTCATCGTGTTCACGGGTATGATCATGATCGTGGTTGGGGCCGTGATCATGGGAATGGTCGTGATCGTGGCGGTACAGAGCCAATGCGCCCTGTGTACCAGAGCCAAAAAGGGCGCGGTATTCGGGCGCAGAAGCGACGATATCGGGGGTGCCGTGGCAACAGACATGGCCATTCAGGCAAACCACACGATCCGAGGCACTCATGACCACGTGTAATTCATGGCTGACCATCAAAACAGCCGCGCCCAGATCGCTGCGAATTTCTTCGATCAACCGATAGAGCGCGGCAGAGCCGGGTTGATCAAGGCCGGTCGTCGGCTCATCCAGGATCAGCAGCTCTGGGTCTTCCAACAAGGCGCGGGCCAGCAGCACCCTTTGGAATTGCCCGCCGGACAGCGCAAACATTTGCTTGCTATACAGATCATCCGCACCGACGCGGGCCAAGGCCTGTTCAATGGCTGATTTGGAACGCCAGGTTGGCAGGCTGAGGAACCGTTTGACAGTGATCGGCAATGTGGGGTCGATATGCAGTTTTTGCGGCACATAGCCGATACGCAGTTTCGGCTTTTGCGTCACTGATCCGCTAGAAGGTTTCAAAGCCCCGATCAGGGCTTGCAACAGGGTCGATTTACCAGAGCCATTGGGGCCGACAATCGTTACGATTTCACCTGAACTGATGGAAAAGTCGACATTGCGAATGGCAACGTGGCCACCCATTTGCACAGTAAGATCTTGGGTTGAAATCAGGCTCATTTTGCGGGGATCTGACAATTTGGACAAAGACCCTCTGCCTCGATCACTGTGGCCTCGATTGCAAAGCCAAGATCACCAGCCGCTTGCCGAAGGCCGACAGCCGGGTGACTTTGCGTTTCAACCACTTTTGAACACGAACGGCAGATCATAAAGGCGGGGGCATGTTCGGCACCGGGATGGGCACAAGCGATATAGGCGTTTAGTTTTTCAACCTTATGCACAAACCCATTGCTGACCAGAAAGTCGAGGGCGCGATAGACCACTGGTGGCTGTTTTCCCAAGCCTTCGGCGGCCAATGTGGGCAGGATGTCATAAGCCCCCATTGCTTTGTGCTCTTCCAGCAAAATCTCCAGCGCGCGGCGGCGCACGGGTGTAAATTGCAGGCTGTGCGCTCTGCAATGTGCCTCGGCCACAGCAATTGCGTCGCTGACGCAAGACTTGTGGTCATGTGGCTGGAATCCGTGTGTTGTCATAGGCCCCTCTCAGGTTAGGGGTTGATATAGTATAACATATACCCTAAACGCAAGCCCAATGTTATACTATTACATGGGATACGACATGTTGAAATTGACCCTTGCGAGCCTTGCATTGATGACAGGCGCTGCGCAGGCCGATGCGCCAAAAGTTGTTGCCGATATCGCACCTGTCCATTCATTGGTTGCGCGCGTCATGCAGGGCATTGCCGAGCCGGCCTTGATTATGCCCGCAGGCGCTTCGCCGCATAATTATGCGATGCGCCCTTCCGAAGCACGGGCCTTGCAGCAAGCGGATGTGGTGTTTTGGGTCGGCGAAGACCTGACCCCTTGGCTTGAGCGCAGCGTGGATACCCTGGCCAAAGGGGCCATTTCGGTTGAATTGTTACATGCCGAAGGTGGGCTATTGTTGCCGATGCGCGAAACCGCTGTGTTTGCAGCAGATAACGATCCCGACGACGCCCATGGTGAAGACGCGCATCACGACGGTGAACATGAAGAACACCATGACGACCACAAAGACGAAGATGCGCATGATGCTCACGATGAACATGACGACCACGCCGACCATGCAGAAGAGGGTGCTCATGAAGACGAACACGATCACCACGACCATGACGGCGATGACCCGCATGTGTGGTTGGCCCCCGAGAATGCCAAGATTTGGTTGGGTCTGATCGCAGAAACTCTGTCAGATATCGACCCTAACAATGCGGAAATGTACAGTGTGAATGCCGCCGCTGCCGTGTCAGAACTGGACGGATTGACCAAGCGTATGCGCGCTGACCTTGCCCCCTATGCCGCGACGCCGTTTGTGGTCTTTCACGATGCCTATCAGTATTTTGAAACCAGCGTCGGGCTGCAAGCCAGCGGTGCTTTGCAATTTTCTGATGCGTCCAAACCAAGCGCGGCACGGTTGCGCGAGATCCAGCATGAGATTGATGAACACGGCATTCAATGTGTCTTTGCAGAGCCGCAATACAACGATTCTATTATCCATGCGGTGGCGCCGGACGATGTGAAAATTGGCCTGCTTGATCCACTGGGTGTGGCATTGGCCGCTGGACCAACCCTGTACCCAAATCTGCTGAACGCGATGGCGCAATCTTTTAAAGATTGTCTGAAATAGGCACTTTTTATGGGTTCATATTGTCACAAGCACCGAGTTAGTCGAGGTCGGCATTGAGGCCAGAGAGCAGAATGCTGCAAGCGACGCGAATGTGCGCTAAGCTGTCCGTAGAAAGGAGACCTCGTTGATTAAGGGAGCTGTTCTGTATGCAAAAACACTGGAAAATCTAAGGCGGTTCTACCTGGGGCTTGGGGGCAGGCTGATCGAAGGTGTCGACGGTGAATTTGCTGCAATCGCAACATCAGATGCCGAGCTAATCATTCTCCAAACTCCGGAGCGGATCGCTTCGCAGATCGTCATCGAGACCCCACCTGAAATTCGGACCGCAATGCCGGTGAAGCCAATTGTTAACGTGGCGTCGATTGAAGAAGTGTTGCAAAACCTGCCAGACTTGGGAGGTATGATTGTCCCGGGTTCAAGCCAGTGGCGATTCCGACAGTATCTCGTTCAAGATATCGTTGATCCGGAGGGAAATGTTATACAGCTTTGGCAAGCCGTTTGACGGCCAATGCGGCCATTCGGAAAACAAGTCCGCATGGCAGCTTTCGTCCCACACAGCCGACCCCGCGCTGTTTCCCCACTGTCGCAGGGCAGACTCATATGACAGAAATCTTTGAGGGGCGCTGCACAGCGCCCTTTGGCGTGTTATGGGTTGGAAAACAAACAGGCAGATCTTGCAGTGCGAATTCTTTGTGTCACCACCGTCCGGGACGAAGGCCCCTATTTGCTGGAATGGATTGCGCACCATCGCGCGGCGGGGGTGACCGATTTTCTGATATACTCGAACGATTGTGACGACGGCACGCATGAAATGCTGAAAACCCTGCAAATGGCGGGCATCGTACGTCATGTTCCGCATGAGAAAGTGGGGGGGCAGTCGATCCAATGGCAGGCCTTGAAAGCCGCTTGGAAACATCCATTGCGGCAAAAGGCCGATTGGATATTGGTGTCTGATGTTGATGAATTCGTGAATATCAAGGTGGGCGACCATGGCTTTGCCGATCTGATTGGGGCGGTGTCACCAGAGGCCGATGCCATCGTGATGCAATGGCGGTTGTTTGGCAGCTCTGGTGTGGTTGATTTGGATGATAAGCCCGTGACGCAACAATTCACCCAGGCCATTCCCGCGGCTGAAACGTATCCGATTGCCGCGAGTCTGTGTAAGACCCTGTTTAAGCCAAAGGGGCCGTTTAATATGTTTGGCGTGCATCGCCCCAAACAGAAAGATCTGGCCAAAGCGCGGCGTCCCATCATGGTGGACGGATCCGGGCGGTTTTTGCCAGAGGTGTTTGCAACCACGCCTGCACGCATTTCGATGTATGGGCTGCCGCCTGGTCGGGATTTGGTGGAAATAAACCACTATGCAGTGCGGTCGGCCACGGCGTTTATGCTCAAGCGGGCCCGGGGCCTGCCCAATCGCAAAAAGGACATTGGGCTGAATTACTGGGTCGAGCGTAATTTCAACACAGAGGCTGATCGTTCAATTGCCGCAATGCGCCCAGCGACGCAGGCGGTGTTTGATAAGATGTTGGAGTTGCCGGGACTGCGCAAACTTTATGACGACGCGCTGGCATGGCATCAGGCACAATTTGCAGCATTGATCACAGATCCGGTCAACCAGAAATTGATGACCCAGATTGTGACTGCCGGCAGCAGCGAGGTAGTGCCCAAAGATTTGCAGAAACGGCTTTTGACGTGGTATCACGAGGCCAATACGAGCAGTGAAAATTAAAGCCCTATAAAGGGCGCAACAGGTACATAGGCACATGCAGGTCGCCTTTCATCACTTTACGCTTGCGCATCAGCGCATGGGTGAGGCCGTGGTTTTGGACGCGGTGTCAGACAGCGATGCTGCGCATCTGTTTGTGGCAGCTGGCACTGACAAACGCCAAATTGCGCCGGGTCGGGGCGCGGTGTTTGAGAGCGTCAAGTCGGTGGGCGAGGCGGCAATTATCCAATTGCCAAAGTGTCAAACAGCGCGCATCCGCCTTGATGACAGCGGCTATGCTGTCAGCTTTGCACCTGCACAACTTGATCTATTGGCGGGCCAGAACGTCGGGCTGGCGATCCGCAATGGCCAATCTGCCGATATCACCTTGGCGTGGCTGTCCTGGCATGTTGCTCAGCAGGGTATGACAGCGGCCTTGATTGTGGATCGGTCTAAACCCGGCAAGAACAGCGACTTTATCGCAGCGTTAGAACAGGGTTGTCAGGCCATCGCCGGGCTGCGCGTGCTGATTGTGGTGCAATTTGATACACCGCTTGGGCAAGCCGACAGCCCGTCGGAACTTCACCCTTATTGCGCCCCTGACGCGCCGGGTAAAGACCGCATGGAGATACCGCCTGCCGAGCCATGGGCTGCTCCGTTGGGGCAATTGAACCTGTTTGAACTGCTGCGCGCGCGGTTTTTGCAAAGTGCCCGCGCCGTGGCCCAGCTGGATATCAGCGATTTGATGCTGCACGAACAGTCTGTCTTTGATCAGGCCACCCAAGCCCGCAATGGGGTTGTGACCTTGGTGGGCAGCCATTGTTACCCCTGGCGAGTGCGCGACGATGATACCTGTCATTTTGCCGATCATATTTGCTGTCAATTTGATGCACAAAGCCCGCGCTTGCGCTGGTGTGTGGCCCCTGACAAGGCCGGGCCAAACTGCACATGGCGCTTTGTGCGCATCACCGGCCTGCGCGGCACAGATGCGCCACAAGCCGCCTTCATGCGTTTTATGGGCTTGCGACATCCGGTCGAGTCGGTGTCTAAAATTGTGCCCAAAACCTCGCTGGTGGAAAACCAGACCCTGCTGGATCTGGCGCGCAAACATTTCAAACATAAGCCAGTGCGCATGCCGCAGCTAAAGGCCCCCAAGGTGGACCGCAGTAAGAATTCGGTCACGATTATCACCACGATGAAAAACGAGGGGCCGTTTATTCTGGAATGGATCGCCTATCACCGCGCCATTGGCGTTGATAACTTTATGGTGTTCACCAATGATTGCACCGACGGCACAGATGATTTTCATGATCTGTTGATGGCCAAGGGGATCGTACAGCACCGCGATAATCCGTTTCGTGGCACCGGGCTAAAACCGCAGCATGCCGCGTTGCAGGCCGGAGAACAGGAAGACATCATCAAGAATGCGGATTGGGTGATCTGCATGGATGTGGATGAATTCATCAACATCAAAACGGGCGACGGCACTTTGAAAGCGCTGTTTGACGCGGTGGGCGATGCCAATATGATTTCGTTGACCTGGCGGCTGTTTGGCAATTCAGACATTCACACCTTTAACGACGCCCCGATCATTGGCGACTATACCCGCTGCGCCCATGAAATGACGCGCAAACCGCACCAGGCCTGGGGATTTAAGACCCTGTTTCGCAATATAGGTCTGTTTAAAAAGCTGGGGGTGCATCGCCCTAAGGGGTTGAACCCGCAACTGTGGGAACACATCAACTGGGTGAACGGATCAGGCAAGCCGATGCCCAAAGAGTTTTTCCGCAACGCCTGGCGCTCTACCCAAGAGACAGTGGGCTATGATTTGGTAACCTTGAACCACTATGCCGTGCGATCTGCAGAGAGCTTTTTGGTGAAGCGGGATCGTGGCCGGGTGAACCATGTCGATCGCGATCAGGGCTTGGCCTATTGGTTTCGGATGAACCATAATGTGGCCGAAGATCATTCGATCCAGCGCATGTTGCCAGCCTTGCGTGCCGAAATGGATAAGTTGCTGGCGGACCCAGAGATTGCCGCAATGCACGAAAGCTGCGTGACAGCGCATCGCGCCAAGATCGACGCCCTGAAGATTACAGAAAACTATGCCAAGTTTTACCAAGATCTGACTGGCAAGCGCATGCAGCGGCTGTCAAAGCTGTTGCCGCATTTTGGGGCCAATGTGTTTTTGGCTGGCCCGGATGTGGTGCCGGATGAGGTGGCGCTGGCTGATCATCCGCAGACCTATTTCTTTACCGTAGAGCGACAGGATGAAACCGCGCATTAGGCACAATTGTGCAAAGACAAACAGAAACAGTGCCTATAGACTGTTTCTAAAACGGGAACAAAAGGCAGAGCATGGCGGAATTACCTGAGATCGCAAGCCTTTGGATCGGCGGCAATTTGTCGTGGCTGGAACAGCTATGCCTGAAATCCTTTGCCGATGCAGGTCACCATGTGACGTTGTACAGCTATGAGCCGATCGACAACCTGCCTGAGGGCGTGCATGCAGGGGACGCCGAAGCAATCTTTCCCGCAGAGCCAATGTATCGACACGCGGTGACTGGCAGCCCCGCCATTCATGCGGATTTTTGGCGCATGCGGCTGTTGCAAACCACAGACAAGCTGTGGGTGGATGCAGATGTATATTGCTATCGCGCCTTTGATTATGACCAAGAGCATGTGTTTGGCTGGGAAAAGAAAAATCTGGTGTGCAATGCGGTTTTGGGTCTGCCCAAGGACAGCCCAGCCTTGGCGAATATGATGGCGTTTTTCGAAGATCCTTATGCGATTGGCCCCTGGCTGAAAGACCACCAGCGGGCAGAGCTTGAGGCGGAGCGAGATAAAGGCCACCCGGTGCATATGACCCAGCAAGATTGGGGTTTTACCGGTCCAAAAGCGGTGTCATGGTTTTTGAAGAAAAGCGGCGAAATTGATCATGCGCAGGATGTCGAAGCCTTTTATGCCAAGAGCTTTAAAGACCGAAACCATTTCATACTAAGCCGGCATAAACCCGAAGAGTATTTCACTGAAGCCACGCGTGGGGTGCATTTGTGGGCGCGCCGTTTGAAACCGCGACTTCGGGACGACGAAAACAACAAACCCAGACGCGGATCCTTCTTGCACCGAATGCTGGATAAACACGACATTCGCCCCTCTGATGCGCCAATTCCGCCAAAACAGATGAAATTCTTTGGCTCTGCTGAGGACCCAAGGTTTCGCGCGATGCTAGCGGTTGAGGCCCTGCGGAACGACGAACCTGTGGCACAGCTGGCGAAAAACAATGGCGTCAGCCCCGCGGATATTCGCGAATGGCGCTCGCAACTGGTTTCTAATGCCGCGAAGTTATTTCAATGAACAGAGTAATCAACCTGCAACGCGGCCCCGCCGCAGACCCCATTGAACCAGGAAAACTGGACTATACGATGTTCAGCACACCTGACTTCGTGAACATCATTTTGCAGCGCTCTGACGTTTTGAAAGGGGTCAAAGATCCTGGCAAATTGATCAGCCAATGGTCATCGGGTGAAAACCGTGAATTACAGGAAATCGCCGAGGCTCAGAATGTGCAGTTGGCACAGCGGGCCATGGTGGATATTTGCGAAGAATTTGACGAATTGGCCGCACATCTGGCCCAGTCTCCGCCCAAAAGCATCGCCGATATTGGCTGTGGATATGCCTTCTTTGATTTGGCCGCAGGACGCCAATTTAATGCTGACGTGCACCTGATTGATCTGGAAAACAACGATCTGCGTCATTTTGGGTTTAATGAGGCAGGCTCTGCCTATTCAGATCTAAAAACGGCGGTCAAATTTCTGACCAAAAACGGGCTAAAAAAATCACGTGTCACCGCTACAAACCCCGAATTGACCGATGTTAGCACCCTGCCCCAAGTCGATCTTGCAGTCAGCTTTCTGGCCTGTGGTTTTCACTTTCCAGTCGACACCTATATGACGTTTTTCAAAGAAAACGTCGCCCCTGGTGGTCGCATCATTTTGGACATTCGCAAGGCCAAAAAGAACACCCAAATTGAGTTGCTGGAGACATTGGGCGATATCACAATTCTAAGCGAACAGGGCAACCGCCTGCGCGTGTTGGTGCAAAAGCCAAAGGCAGAGAAAGCGCTGACGGAACTGAGCAAATCAGACTGGAACGCGCATTTGACCGACCTTGGCACGCGCGAGGGTTTTTTTGAGGAATTGGGCGATCAGCATTCCGCCCTGTTTATCGACAAGGGCGACACCCTGATTGTCACATTCGAAAACCTAGATCATGTCTATGACTTTACCGAAGATCGTATGCCATGGGGGCATCGTTTTGTGACGGGGCGTGGTTGGTCCATGCTGGGCATGATGGCGCATGATTGGACGTGGTATCGCGACGAGGCGGTGTTTGATTTCTTTGATCGGTTGCGCGATGAGGGCTTTTTTGACCGCTTCAAAAAGATTGTGTTTTACGGGGCCTCAATGGGCGGTTATGCGGCGGCAGCCTTTAGCGCGGCGGCCCCCGGGTCTACGGTGATTTTGATTTCACCCCAAGCCACATTGGATCGTGAAATCGCCCCTTGGGAACATCGCTATCTGAAGGCCTGGCGACGCAGCTTTGACACCCGTTATGGCTATGCACCCGATATGGTGAAGACCGCTGACAAGGTGTTTTTGTTTTTCGATCCGCGCATGCCACAGGATGCCATGCATGCCACGCTGTTTCAGGGCGACAATATTCACCGCTATCGCTGCCGGTTCTTTGGCCACCGCATGGCGTCGCTTTGGGGAAAGATGGGTGTGTTGAAAGACGTGATCGACAGCTGTTTAGATGGGTCTTTGCGCCCCGCAAAATTCTATGCGCTGATGCGCAAACGGCGCGACACAGCCCGCTATCTGCGCGAATTTTTGGACACTCTGGAAAAATCCGAAAAACCCCAGCGCGTCGCGATATTCTGCAAAGCTGTACTTGCGCGGCGGCGCGGTCCTAAGTTTCGACAGGCGTTGAATGCCGCAGATGCCAAAATGGCAGGCCGCAAGGGGCGTTAACGACGTTTTAGCGTATCCCCATAAGCGATTTTTGGGCTGAGCTCTATTATGGATTCACAGTCCTCGTTACGCACCCGTGCCGTAATGATTTCAGCAGCTTTGCGGCCAGATTCCTTACGACATGCATCCATGCTGGCAAGCTTGCGTGGCAATCCTTGCAGCAATTCGACACCGTTAAAGCCGGCGAGGCCTATCTGACCCGGGACCTCTATGCCTTGATCCAGTAAATACAACAAACCACCGGCCCCAATCATATCATTGGAATAATAGAGAAAATCTAGATCGGGTGAGCGATCTAAAATGGTTTGTGTCATTTCGCGGCCTTTGGCCAGAGCGGACCCCCCAGAGTAAAACTCTTGGTCCTGAATTTCTACGCCACCTTTGGCGAGCGCCTCGGTGAAGCCTTCGAAACGCTTGCGCGCCCGGTGATCCAGCGGCATTTTTGTGCCCAGAAAGCCGATATTTTGATAGCCCGCCTTCAGGATCGCTTTGGCCATTTCGCGCCCTGCCCGCCGATGGGAAATCCCCACGGCTGCATCAACCGGCTTGCCATCGACATCCATAATTTCGACCACCGGAATGCCTGCCGCCCGCATCATCGCTTTGGCTGCGTCTGTGTGCTCCAGACCAGCAATGATCACACCGGAAGGCCGCCAAGACAGCATCTCGTATAGAACTTTTTCTTCTTTTTCAGGGAGGTAATCGGTCACGCCAACAACCGGTTGCAGCTCGGTGTTTTCAAGCACTTCGCTGATGCCGCTTAGGACCTCGGGGAATACCATATTTGACAAAGACGGAATGATCACCGCAACCAGATTAACCCTTTGGCTGGCCAATGCCCCGGCGATTTTGTTGGGTACATAACCAAGCTCTTTGGCAGCTTTTAAAACCTTCTGGCGAGTGGTTTCGGAAACATCCCCTCGGTTGCGTAGCACACGGCTGACTGTCATTTCAGAAACGCCAGATGCTTCGGAAACATCGCGCAGGGTAAGCGAACGGTTGTCGTCTGAGGCCACGAAAATTCTTCCTTTGAAAAGTTAGCTTCATGTTAGCGCTTTGAATCCGTCTTATTCAAGCGGTGAGTGAGCCGCTTATACAAGAAAGGTTTTTCTTAGGGGCCTTAGGGCAGTTCACGCAGCCCGTCTTGGCGAAGGACTGTTCAAATGCGCACTTACAATCAGCGTTGCAGCCTTTGCAGAGGTTAATGACATGCTGTCTCAATTTCTGCTGATGCTGCGTATTTCCGAAAAATTGCGCTTGGCAGGGTTGATGCCGCACTCGATCTGTTAAAATGGGGTTCTTTGGTTGGAAACGCCATTCACACAGTTTAAGGTCTCTATTGACCCGCTAAACAATCTTAACCTCTGGTTTTTCCAAATCGGCGGGGTTTGAGCCCAGCCCTTGCGGCCACGAAAGATTGCGCTTTCATGAATTTTCAAATTTTTGATCGGAAGTTTCGACAGCAGGGCCTCACGTGTTTGGCCGCAGCGCTGGGTGGGCTCCTGTTCTTTGCATTGAACCTGCCACTGCCCTGGATGCTCGGCGCGTTGACCATCACCTTGATCGCCGCACTATCAGGCGCGCCCATAGCAGCGCCCCATCGCATCCGCCCCTATACTGTTGTTGTCATTGGCGTGATGTTGGGCTCGGGTTTCACAACCGACACATTTGGGCAGTTGGGGCAATGGTCGCTGTCCTTGCTCGGCCTGATCCTCTGCATCTTTTTGCAAGCCGCTTTCGTAGGTCTTTTCTTTGTCCGATTTGGTCGCATGAGCCCGGTCACCGCCCTGTTTGCTGCAATGCCCGGCGGCGTTGTCGAAATGATTGAAATTGGGCGACGCTATGGCGGTGATGAGCGCGCCATTATCCTTGCCCATGCCGCCCGCATTTTGATGGTGATCACATTGATCGCCATCTGGTTTCGCGTGGTTCTGGGGCATGAAGTAAGTGGTATTGTCACAATTGGCAAAGGCGAGACCGATCTTGTTGACTTGTTGATCCTGGCATTGTGTGGCCTGTTGGGCAGTCTTTTTGGCCTGCGACTTTCACTGCCGGCCCCAACCTTCCTGGGGCCTATGTTGTTCAGCGCTGGGGCCCATATGATGGGCTGGACTGCCGGAAGCCCACCACTTTGGCTGGTGGTTTGCGCGCAAATTTTATTGGGGACAATCATTGGCAGCCGCTTTACGGGCATGCCACTAAAGCGGGTGATGCATGCTTTTGGCATTAGCCTTGTAGCGACAATCTTGATGCTGGGCATTGCTGTGGGTTTAGCGCAGATTTTGCATATCCCATTCAGCCAAGACCCCGAGCAAATCCTGCTCGCCTATGCCCCTGGAGGGCTGACTGAAATGGGTCTTGTCGCTTTATCAATGGGGGCCGACGTGGCTTATATTGCGACGCACCACCTGTTTCGGGTGATTTTCATTCTGTCGATCGCGGGGACATTGCTAACTTGGATGGCGACCAAGCTCAAACCACTTGCCCGAGATGAAAAAGTCGATTGAGATTTAGTGTAGGTTCGAGATCAAGGTATATCCAACTGTAATGGACCTGTCGCGTTTTGGTGCCGCAAAACGTGCTGGTTTGCTGGTAGTTGGCCAGTTAAGCTTGACGCTTTTTGGCAATTTGGCGATCGGATCAAAATGGCAGGTTCTGTGCGCATCCCTCCAACTTTGGGCTCGAAAATTCTGCGACTTGAACTAAGGTCGGCTTTCCGGAACGCAGCTGCAGCATCCGACCAACTCCGCCGAGATCTGCAAAGGGCCGTTCTTGCAAAATAATTGCCAGTTGGGGGATACAATGGGGATGAAATATTACCCCTTGTCAAGATCGTGTGGTATTACCACACACATCTTGCCCTACTGACTTATAGGTAGGGTATTGCAAGCTGTGCTGCCCGTAGCGGCGTCTTGAAGTGCTTCAGCACACGGCTCGCGTATGTTCTTATCAGCTCAATTCTTTGCAACGGTTGGGCTGCTGAGCCTTCTTTAGTTTATGTATGCCCGCGAGGTCCAGCGATTGATCAAAACGTTCAATGAACCAGATCACCGCGAAGAGGCGGCTGGATTGATCCGTGGTTTTATCGACAAGATTGTGCTGACGCCCTCGCCGAACAAAGATCGATTGATGGTCAATTTGGAGGGCGATCTAGCTGGGATCTTAGCAATGTCAGTGGGTGAACAGCCTTTGGAAGGCGCTGTTTGGGCCGACTTAGATGTTTTGAACTCATTTCCGAATGCAATTCCGCTACGGTCAGAGTTCGTTGTGTCCGATGTAGTAGGAATAAATGGTTGCGGGAGTAGGATTTGA
>JBOEGL010000005.1:0-1244643 GCA_050633405.1 Cognatishimia sp.
ATCCTACTCCCGCAACCAAAATATACACAAATTATCAATCACTTAGCGCCCCAAGGGGCGCTGCTTGCGTTTGGGCGTCTAACATAGTGGAAGCGCTACGGAAGCAAATGAAGCGCCAACACACACGGTGGTGAAACAGCAACAGATGAAGCTTTAAACTGGGTCTGCATTCTAAAACGAAAACCAAAGGCGTGCCCTGGTTAGCTTTGGTAAATGCAAGGCATGTTAGCAATCAGCGAATGCAATTTACGGAATTGTGGTCAGGGCACCACTATGACTCCTGATTGTATTTTTCGAACTTATCATTCACCAAACTTGTCAATAATTTGCCAACGTGTCTAATATTTATAGCGCTGAAGTCTTTGGCGATTCTCAGCCTTTTGTCAGTTTTGGCTGAAGTAGATTTATTGTTAATTGCGATAGTAGTTTCGAATTTTAGGGGCGGACTGGACATGACTGCATTTTCAACAACGACAAATTTCTGGACACCGCAGGCATTGGGTTCGGAAACGGTCCACCCTTATATTGTCACATATTACTCCTACGAGTCGTTTGGTGATGACGGCGTATCACATACAACAATTGTTGCTGAAACCTATGTCAGAACACTTAATTTAAAGGCGACCTCTGATGAGGTGCGTTTCAATAATGACGGCAATGGTAACTTGGTCGTTATAATAGGCGACGATGAATTTGAGATTCCAGATTTTGAAGACGGCCGCGTGATAACGGGGTTTGCCCTGATCGGGAGTACAATTGATGCAGATATTTCAATTGATGGTGCAACTTCAACCGTGAGCATTGGGCAAGGTTCGCTGACGGTTACGGCCAACGCAGCTACGCAAACAAATTCCCTAGGATTGCCAACAATCGTAGGCACCTATTTTCTTGAAAATGTGCTGTATTCAGATGGAACGTCAGTGAACATGCGGCGACGGTGTTTTGATCGAAGGCACTGCATCAGATGATTTGCTTTACGGTTTTGACGTTAACGATGAAACAGGCACATCCTATAATGATCACCTTATAGGCGGCGACGGCAACGACAGCCTTTATGGCTTCTCTGGAAACGACACCTTGGATGGTGGTACGGGCGCTGACTATATCGAGGGCGGGCAAGGAGATGACACCTATATTCTGGGTGTTGGCGACGGCACAACGGATCCGCAAAACGGCATTTTTGAGCGAGTTGATGAAGGCTCTGATACAATCCGCATCGTGGGCATTACCCCGCAAGAGCTTCGTATGTATTTTGGCAACGGGTTGGAATTTGGGTTACCTGATGGGTCCGGAGGATACGGTTCGGTTTACTTAGATACGAATTCTTTGGAAGATGGGTCTCTTGATTTTTGGTCGCGTTATGAAGCTGTTGTATTTGACGATGGCACGGTTTGGACTGCAAGCACGGGTTTGCAAATGTTCGGGCGAGAGACCGGCGATATTACCTACGGCACTGCTTCTGGAGATCTGATCGAGGGGCGTGGAGGCAACGACAGCCTTTATGGCTTCTCTGGAAACGACACCTTGGATGGTGGCGCGGGCGCTGACTATATCGAGGGCGGGCTAGGAGATGACCGAGTGCTTGGAGGTATCGGCAACGATACAATTTCTGGCGGGGCGGGGCGGGATAAACTGATTGGTGGACTTGGTAATGATGATATCGACGGCGGTGCAGGTGTAGATGAAGTGATCTATTCGGGGTTGGCTTCGGGCGTTGTTGTAAACTTACACACTGGGATTGCGACCGGCGGGGGTGGAGCAGATGCCCTTTCGACTATTGAAAATGTATTTGGGTCTAATCATGCAGACATAATTACCGGAACTAACGGGTTTGGTAAAATCCTTCGGGGTTCCGGCGGCAACGACACAATTAACGGGCTTTCTGGCCATGACCGGCTAGAGGGCGGGACGGGGCTCGATCGTCTAATTGGCGGCACGGGCAATGATACCTTGTTGGGCGGCGCGCACAGCGACAAGCTGTTTGGCGGGTTAGGCGACGACTATTTGGATGGTGGCAGTGGATTTGATCGCGTCTTGTACACCGGGTTGAGTTCAGGTGTCGTGGTTAACTTAAGGGCCGGAACTGCAACAGGGGGTGGTGGCACAGACACGATCTTGAACGTCGAGAATGTTTTTGGATCGGCACATGCCGACCTGATTATTGGCAGCGATACTCACGGTAACCGCCTAGAGGGCTCAAACGGCAACGATACGATGTATGGGCTTGATGGTAATGATGTTTTGCTTGGCGGGAATCATCATGATCGTTTGTATGGCGGAGATGGTGTTGATCGTTTGCTTGGCCAGTCAGGTAACGACTGGATGAATGGGGGGCAGGGCACCGACTATTTGACTGGTGGCCTGGGCGCTGACACATTTGTTCTGGCACATATCGATGATACTGGGGTAGGCGTCTTTAAACGCGACAAAATTATGGATTTCAGTGGGTCCGAAGGCGATATCATGAATCTGTGGCTGGTTGATGCCGACACGACAACTGCAGGCAATCAGGCGTTTAGTTTTGCGGGAACTGCCTTTAGCGGATCAGCTGGAGAGATCATTTTAAACAATTATGTCAAAAGCGGGGTTAACGTGACTATCGCCTCAATGGATGTGAACGGCGACGGTTTAGCTGACGGGCAAATTTTGCTGCTTGGTTCAGGTATTACCATAGATGATTTTCTTCTTTAACCGAAACTCTTGGCGAGAATTACTAGTTCTAAAGTGAAGCTAGATATTTGCAGAGTTAAGGTGTTAATCAATAGTTAGTCCGTTGTGTTCCTTTGGATCTCCGGCTTAATTACGTCAGGCGATATTTCGCTTTCGCCCTTTCTAACCGTTCGGCAATTGGCATTGTGGACCTGTCGCGTTTTTGTTCCGCCCGTGTGCTCGTTTAGGCCACTTTCCGTTCGAAATCGACAGGGCTTTTCCAACCCAATGCTGAGTGGCGACGACGCGGATTGTAGAAGCCATTGATGTATTCGAAGATGGCTATCTCAGCCTTCCGTCGTGTTTCCCAAAGGTGCCGCCAGATCAGTTCCACCTTGATGGTTTTGAAGAGTGTCTCAACAGCCGCGTTATCGTAGCAATTACCTTTGCCAGACATCGATACCTTGAACCCGTTCTGGCGGAGGATCTTCTGATCATCATGCGAACAATATTGGCTACCCCGATCCGTATGATGAATGCAGCCCTTGGGTGGAGCGCGGAATGCAATTGCCATGTTCAATGCACAGATCGCAAGGTCGCGTTTCATCCGGTACGAGACCGCCCAGCCAATTACACGCCGTGAATGCAAGTCCAAGATCACAGCCAAGTACAGCCACCCCTCGCGCGTCCAGATATAGCTGATATCGCCTGCCCATTTCTGGTTTGGTTTCTCCGCTGCGAAGTCCCGATCCAGCAGGTTTGGCGCGATATTGAACTTATGATTGCTGTCCGTTGTCGCCTTGTATTTGCGAGTTCTTACGACTGATATGCCGTTCTGACGCATCAGCCTGCATATGCGACGGTGCCCTACATTCAGACCAATCTCCTTCAGCTCTTCGGTCATGCGTGGCCTGCCATAACTGCCCAAACTGAGACGGGATTGTTCTTTGATATGGGCCAGCGTGACCAAACCAGATCGCTGCCTGCGGCTGGCTGGACGGCTGCGACGCGCCCGCAAACCACGCGGGCTGACTGCCATAACCCGGCACATCAGATTGATGGAAAATGTTGTTCGGTGTTCTTCAATGAACTTAAACCTCACGGCTTTTGGCTCGCAAAGAACACCGTGGCCTTTTTTAACACTTCCCGCTTGTCTTATCCAGAACGTGGCTCTTGTGCGATACAGGAGCCGTCGTCCGGCACGGCATTTATCCCGGTCGACGGCGAGGGTCGAATCGTTTCCCGCTCGGTCGTGATGGACCGTGGAGGAGTAAGGTCGCCCTCGTCTTTTCTGATGACCTGAACAGATACTTGGGCCCCGCTTTAGCGGTGGGCCCGTATGACAAGACAAGGTGGAAAAGACATATGAACAATACCATTGGCATCGATATTTCCAAAGACACCCTTGATGTTCATCGTTTGACAGACGGTCAGCACAAGCAGTTTCTAAATGGAAAAGCTGGACATACACAACTTCTTAAGTGGATTGGAATGCAGCCTGATCCGCTGGTGATCTTTGAAGCGACCGGTGCGTATCATCGACAATTGGAGCGGGTGCTCGGCATCCAATTTATCCCATTCGTTAAAGTGAATCCAAAACAAGCGCGCAGATTTGCACAAGCCAGCGGCAAACTGGCAAAGACAGATCGTGTTGATTGCGAGATGTTAGCAAAAATGGGTGCAGCCTTGCAGTTGGTTCCAAATCCTATCACCGCAGAAAGTCTGTATGACCTGAGAGAGTTATTGTCTGCACGGCGGGCTCTCATCAAGGATCGCACGGCTGCAAAAGCCCGTTCAGCAACGGTGGTGCATGTGCTATTGAAGCAGCAACTTGCAAAGCGGTTACGCCATATCGAATGTGACATCGCAAAAATTGATGCGCTGATGCTAGCCCTCGCTCACAAAGACCAGCAAATGAGCGAACGATTGGAAATCCTATCCAGCATCCCAGGAATAGGTATCAGCACAGCTTTGATGATCCTCGTGGATATGCCGGAGATCGGCACGTTGAATAATAAAAAAAGTCGCAAGCCTTGCTGGGCTCGCCCCGATGTCACAAAGCTCAGGAAAGTGGCAAGGAAAGGCACGTATACAGGGTGGTCGGCCGAATCTTCGACACGCCATCTTCATGCCTGCATTGGTCGCGATCCGGCATAATGCGGATCTGAAAGCCAAATACGATCAACTGGTCGCCGCTGGAAAAGAGAAGAAAGTCGCTATCACGGCAGTCATGCGAAAGCTGCTTGTTCTCGCAAATGCTCTATTGAGCGATCGTCGGAACTGGACGGAAAAAGTAGCTTGACCAAGACGGATACTCCTCCTTGAGAATGCGGTTCTCACGACGCAACCGGTCATTCTCTTGGGCAAGGCTCAGATCCTTTTTTGACACCACATCCGTGTCTCGATGTGCAGTGACCCATTTGTTCAGCGTCGACATGCCGACGCACAGATCGTCAGCCACCTGTTTGCGCGTCAGTCCACTGGTGAGCGCGATACGCACCGCATCAGCGCGGAATTCGTCTGTCCGTTTCAGTCCCATAGTCAGTCTCCTTTGTTGCAGTAATTGCTATCAAAGGAGCGGCACCAAACCGCGACAGGTCCATTTTGTCTTGGTTTCAAATGGGCTGAATCCAAAAAAACACGGGCGAGTCGCTGAGGTTAGCGATGTTGATGTCTATTCAGATCACTTTGAAGACCTCGATAAACTACTGACCACTGATCATGCGCCGGTCTGCGTAACGATCTCTCCGTTGACTTCTTGACCCCCTAAACCGGTTCCCTAAGCGCAAAAATGAGATAGCAACGATCGGCCCAGAGCCGACCTTCGGCGCCGCTCAGGATGCTGCGGTGGCAGCCCGCATTCCGGCCATTCGCTGCAGAAGAAAAATCGAACCTTGGATGAACTGGAAGTCTGCGGACCTTGTTAGCTTTCGCTGCGGCTGCGCCAATGTCCGGTATGATCCAATTCAAAGTTTACGCTTCAATTGCTCAAGCCGGAAAATGTAGATTGATGACCCCACAATGACACAAGCCCCCAGAACAGTGTATCTGTCGGGAAGTTCATTGAAGAAGACAAAGCCCAGGACCGCCGCGAAGATCAACTTGCTGTACTCCATATTACCGACCACGCTCGCTTCTCCAAGCCGCAGTGCGCGAATGCCGACCAACTGACCCACTGTCGCTAAAACTCCCATTGCAAAGAGGAGGCCCCAGCCAAATCGATCAGGCGTCACCCATAGCCAAATCAATGGGATGCCTGCCAACGCACCAACAAACAGCGATTGGTAGACCAATAGCGTGGCCGTGGACTCGGTTTGAGATAGCTTTCTGACCGATGTAACCGCCACTGCCGCTCCTGCCGCGCCCAGCAACGGGATAAGAGCATGGACGTCAAATAGGCCGTTTAAACCGGGCCGCATCACGACAATCACACCGATGAAGCCGACAATGGCGGTTCCGATGCGGTGCGCGCCGACAGGTTCATTCAAGAAGGCCAATGCTAAAAGCGCGGCAAAGAAGACCTGAGCAAATCCAAGTGTTATCGCTGTCGTCAGCGGAAGTACCGAAACAGCCCAGATACCGCAGGACAACGCGGTAAATGCACCAGTCAAACGCCCGGCATGAATGCCCGGTCGCTTTGTTTTGAGGCTATCGGGGAATGATTTGGCAATGTCAGGCAGAGAAGACAGGAAGACGACAATTTGCCGGAAAAAGAGGATTTGCAGGACATGGTAGTCAACCACGGCCACTTTTGCCATAGCGATGACAATTGAGAATAGGGCAGCCGCAAGCAGAGCCCAGAGTATTCCCTTGGTGTTGTTTGACATAATTCGGCCCTTGAACCGCCCTTGGTACCAAGTTACCAAAATGATGTAAACATTGGCTGCTGGAATCATCTAAATGACCAAAACCACAAAGCAGATCGAGCGTGCGCAGACCGGGGTTCGGATCGAAAAACGCGTACTGAAAGTCCTTAAGGCCGTCGCGGCTCGTAACGAAATGGGTCTCGGGGACCTGATTGAAGGCATCGTGCTACACAGCTTTGAAGGAAAACCTCCCTTCGGCGCTGAGACACTCGATTTCATCTCTCAGATGAAGGCGGCTTACGACTTAGACCTTGCGGCGGAAGACAGTCACTTGCTGACCGAGGAAGATTGAAATTTTTGACTGGAATTTCGTCGTATTCGTCGGCGCGCTTAGCGTTGCCGCGTTTTCGCCCGGCCCGGGTCTTGCCGCATTGATAGCGGCTGTGCTTGCAAATGGAACGCGCAAGTCTATTTGGTTTTGCGTCGGTGTTATTTGGGCGTTTTGGTCTGGCTCACTTTGTCACTCAGCGGGTTAGCCTTGATCGCACAGCAGATTCCGGTCGTATTCTCGATCATTAAATGGGCGAGTGTGGCCTATCTGATAAACTTGGCGTTTCGATTGTGGAAGACTTCAAATGAAGCCACACGAGCCTCCACAAAGTCGACAGAACGGGGTGCATTGAAGTGTATACTTGCCGGCCTATTGATCACCACGGGCAACCCAAAGGCAATGTTGTTCTACTTGGCCCTACTTCCAAGCACAGTGTTTACAGTATATGTCTATGCTGCGGAACAGCTTTGCAACGCATCTTCTCGAGACCGGAACGGATGTTCGCGTAATTCAGGTGCTTCTGGGGCATTCCAAACTCAGCACGACGGCGCAGTATACGTGGGTAGATCGTATTTACTGAGAGCAATCTGCGGTCCCGGTGCGGCACTTGAACTCTTCCATACCAGCCTAAATCGGCCAGCTCATAGACGGATATTCAATGGCAACGCAAACTGCGAAGGGCGTAGAGGCGGGGCAAGGAAAGCTTTTCTTTAGGGAAAAAAGTAGACATTCACATCCTTTACTACCTGGGTGCTGAGTTTCGCCTCGCCAAGTTGGATGCAATTCCCACAGAAGGTATCATTGTGCTTTTGGTTGCATTTTTTTGGGACTCATCAAGCTTTGCTCAATCATTGCTCTTTGCACGCCGCCATCACTCTCCCAGTGTTTGATATAGGCTTCTAACGCTGTGTGAGGTCCCAGCCCGCCATGAAGAAGTCTCCCCCACCGAAGCATGGGGATCGCGTATGCATCGGCGATGGTTGCTTTGCCTCCGGCAATAAAAATACGGCCATCTAGGTGCCGATCAAGATGCGAATAGAATTTTGTAATGAGGATTTGACTTGCAGCTTTTGTGTTGTTCAAAGCCTCTTTATCCGCGAGCGTGTTGAAGCGCTGTGGGTTAAAGAATGGAAACCAGGCGGGGTGCAGATCACCCGTCAAGAAGGCCATCCAGTAATTGACGTCATAGGCGGCGTCAGCTGATCCATGCCCCGCCAGCTCTGCCTGCGGATGGGTGTCGGCGAGATAATGCAATATCGCGTCCGCCTGTGTTAGTACCCTATTGCCATTGTCAAGCGCAGGCACAACACCCAGTGGATTGATCTTTAGGTATTCCGGGTCACCTTTTTCAATGCGGATGGCTTCAAAGTCTGCTCCAAGCCATTCTAATACGATGTGGGGTGCAAGGGCACACGAGCCGGGGAAGTAATAAAGCTTCACAGATAATGTCCTTAAGTTTTATAGGCGACGACGCCATTGGGGTAGCTTACCAATTCGAGCTGAAGCCCCCATGGGGCCAGAAAATACACCCAGTTTAAGCCCTTGGACGGTCCATCCAAGATCTCTTTGGGCTCGCCCAATACCGGCACGCCCCTGTTGCGAAGATCGGCAACCGCCAGATGAATGTCATCGACATAAAAGGCTAAATGATGTCCGCCAATATCGCTGTTGCGGGGCGGTTCTTGCTGTTGGGTTGTTGTCTCGTATTCGAACACTTCGATTGCCGGGCCATCGCCGACACGGATCATACAGAGCCGAGGTACGCGCGCGCGCGGGTCAACACCCATGTTCTCGGCCATCCAGTTGTCTTCGGCCTCAAAGGGCCCAACTTCATAGAGGATTCTCGCGTCCAATACGTTCTCGAAAAACGCCAGAGCGTCGTCGAGGTCAGGAACAGTGATCCCGATATGTTCGGTGCCTCTTAGGCCTGGTATTGCCATAGTATCTGGTCCCTAATTTTTGCGCGCAGCGACATGCGCGAAGTCATCCAGTGGCCATCGCGCGGTCTCTCCGGCATTTTTGTAGACACTTTCGAGGAAAGCCAGCAGTGCTTTCTTAGGATCAGGTGCTGCACGAAAAGCCTCATAGGTCAGAACAGCCAATGCACCGCCGTTCTTTTGTGCCCAGCTGGCCTCATCAGGCCTGAGTGGCGTATCGAACAGCCCGGCGGGTTCCGGATAGGCGTAACCATAAAACGCAGCTTGCTGGAATGAATCGTCCCCGGGCCAGAAGCCGATTGAAATTACTTCGTGGGAATAGGCTTCCTTGTCAGAATTGGTGCCGCCTTCGAGCGGATGGGTCTTGCCGGAGAAACGCGTCACCACGAGATCAAATGAGTGCCAATAGAGCTGCACTGGCGTTTGTTTGCCGTTGAAGCGACTGCGGAAAACCTCAAAAATCGTGGCAATTCGACAAAGCGCACGCCAGTAGTCGGACACGGCATTCTTGTCATATGTGCGCGGCGCGTCGTCCTTTGGAAAGGGCTCCTTCGATTTGTTTTCATAGGGAACCGGGTGGATAGACACCGCGATATCCAAATCTGTTAGGCATGTTATCAAGCACTGATAAAACAGGGCAACAGTTTTCCCCGTCACGTCAAAACTGGTCGATCTGCCGTCATTGCGACTGACGACGATATTATGCCCAATCATATCGAATTCGATCTCAAAACTGGCGTCCCCATAGGGGATGCGACCTGTCGTTAGACCGCGCACACTTGGGTAGAGTGTAACGTGCCACCAATGGTTCAGTTTTGGGTGGGCTTCTAGGCGGATTTTCCCGATGATTTGCAGAAAAAGATGCAATGTGTCGCGTGTGTCGGCCCAGTCGGCATAGGGTAATGGTGGTAGGATTGATGTTGTCATCAAACGGCTCCTTTGACTACGGCAAATCAAACAACAACAGCTCGGCGTCGCTGTTGGAAGTGATCGTGCAGCCTGTGCGGTTTTCAAATTCCAACGCATCGCCAGTGGCAAGGTTTTCACCGTCGATGTCGATGAGCCCACTAACAACGTGCAAAAACCCTGAATGATCGGGATTGAAGCTGTGCGACAGGACATGACCGTCTTGAAGTCGCGCCAAATAAACCCGCGTTTCGGACAACAGAGACACGTTATCCTTCTCGCTTTTCGGACCAGCAATCAGCCCAAACCTATTCGCAACATTATCATCGGCAATCGTGACGCTTTCATAGGTTGGGGCGTCGATTTGCTGATCAGGGATCAGCCAGATTTGAAGGAAATGCACCGGATCTGTGTCCGAGGCGTTCATTTCGGAGTGTGTGACACCCGAGCCCGCAGACATGAGCTGCACTTCGCCTGGCCTTATCGTTGCGCTATTGCCCAGAGAGTCTTTGTGTAGCAGAGCCCCGGACAAGACCAAGGTCAGGATGTCCATCTGGGCGTGATCATGCGTACCAAAGCCAGACCCGGGCGCAACACGATCCTCATTCAAGACACGTAAATTGCTGATCCCCATCCGGGTTGGGTCCATAAACCCGCCAAAGGAAAAGGTATGAAAGCTGTCCAGCCACCCCATTTGGGTGCGACCGCGGTTCATGCGTTCATGGATCATAGCCATATCAATTCTCCGGCAGAGGAATGAACTCGTCGTGGTCGTCCGGAGGCAGCTGAAATCGACCATGCGCCCAGTCTCCGGCGGCCCAAGCCACTTTTGCCGCCTCGATTTTCTCTTGACTGGAGGCGACGAAGTTCCACCAGACATATCTGGAACCATTTAGGGTTTCGCCGCCCAGCAGTACCAGCCGTGCGCCAGCCTCACCTGCTATGAGCGTGATTTCGTCGCCGGGGCGAAAAACCATCATTTGACCAGCTATGAAATTCTGCCCAGCAACGGTAATACTGCCGCCGGTGACATAGACGCCCCGATCTTCGTGATTGTCGGGCAGGGGGATTTTTGCCCCTGTCTCCAACACGACGTCCGCATAGAACATTTCTGAGAACGTCTTAACGGGTGCGGTCTCTCCCCAAGCATTGCCAATGATCAGGCGCACGCTCTTTCCTTCTCCTTCCAGCAGCGGCAGCTCTGCTTGGCTGTGGTGCTCAAATCCCGCAGGTGTTTCTTCGTGTTCATCTGGCAAAGCAACCCATGTCTGAATTCCAAAGAGGTCGTTTTTGCCTTTACGGGTTTGTGCGCTGGTCCGTTCGGAGTGGGTCACACCATTTCCGGCAATCATCCAGTTGACTTCGCCGGGATAGATCATCTGGTTGGTCCCAAGGCTGTCACGGTGCTGAAACTCGCCCTGATAAAGATAGGTGATCGTGGCCAGCCCGATATGAGGGTGAGGGCGAACATCGATCCCTTGCCCTGTTAGGAATTCGGCTGGACCCATTTGGTCGAAGAATATGAACGGTCCAACCATCTGACGCTTTGGCGCGGGCAGTGCGCGGCGCACTTCAAATCCACCCAGATCGCGGCTGCGTGGTACGATTACAGTCTCGATTGAGTCCATATTCCCGGCATTGGGGCAATGTGGATCGAGGGTGGGGTTCCAGCTCATGAAAGGTCCTTTGGTTTGAATGGAAATGGGGGTTGAAATTGAGACTAGGAGAAATCGAAGCCTTCCTCGTCTTGTAGGAAAGCTTCGAAGAAATCAGTGAAGCTGCCGACCAGTGGCGGCAGAGTGCTGTAGGGAGGGTAATAGAGCCCCAAAGTCAGCGGCGGGCAGATCCAATCCGCAAGCGCGTGCTGAACCTTACCCGTGTGCAAGCCATCAGACACGATGAATTCCGGCAGCACCGCCAGACCGGACCCCTTGCAAACGGCGGAAAACAGAAAATCGCCGTTGTTCGACACGATATGCGCGCCCGCACTGACCTTTCGTTGGCTTCCCTCACAGCGGAACTGCCAGGTTTCGTGATCACCTGTATCGGAATAGGACAGGCAGATCTGTTGGTGCAGATCCTGCGGATCTGATGGCAAATCATAGTTATCTAGGAATCTGGGGGACACCACCAGAAGGCGTGGTATTTCACAGACTTTTCGCCAGATCGTAGATTTATCAACTGGCGGGGTCGACACACGGATCGCAAGGTCGCAAGGCTCGGATAGGATGTCGATCAGGGAGTCGGTGAATTTGAGTTTCAGGGCCACATTCGGATAGGCTAGCTGAAAACTTTCGACCAGTTTGGGCATTAGGCGCAGCCCAAATGACATAGGCACGTTGATCGACAAAACACCTCGGTCAGGTTGGGTCACGCGCTCCAGCTCCTGTGTCACGCGGTCGAAATCCTCGATAACTGGACGATAACGCGCCGCGACCATGGCTCCGGCAGTAGTCAGAGATACCTGCCGCGTTGTGCGCAGCAGCAGCTGTTGCCCCAGATCCTGTTCGAGACGGGCCACGATACGCGTGATGCTGGCCGGGGTCATGCGCAGGCTTTGCGCCGCCCCAGAAAAACTTTTCTGGGCAGCAACTTCGAGGAAAACGCGGATGGGTTTTAGATCCTGCATGGCTCTCATTATTACGATACTGACAATAATTAATGCAATATAATTTCTATTAAAGTTCATGTGGCCGCTGCTTAACTCCGACGGCATACCGTTTGAAGCAAAGGAAATTCCATGATCGACAGCATTAAGGGCCTTCATCACGTCACATCTCTGGCGTCGGATGCCAATCAGAACAACCGGTTCTTCACGCAGGTTCTGGGGCAGCGGCGCATCAAGAAAACCGTAAATTTCGACGCGCCGGAGGTCTATCACCTCTATTATGGCGACGAGGTTGGGACGCCTGGCAGCGTCATGACCTTTTTCCCTTTTGGTAACATGCAAAACGGCGTGCGTGGGACTGGCGAAGTCGGCGTCACCGAATTTGCCGTGCCCAAAGGGGCGCTGGATTTCTGGGAAGGTCGGCTCGCACAGTTTGACGTCCGGGGACTTCAGCGCGAAAGCTTTCTTGGTGCCTCGCGGCTCGCGTTTGAGGGCCCCGATGGCGACAGTTTTGCGCTGGTTGAAACCGCGCCGGACACACGCACGCCTTGGACCAGTGGCAGCATCAGCTCCGACGTAGGTATTCGCGGATTTCACGGTGCACGACTGCGTGTTCGTGACGGCGCCGCAATAGGCGAATTGCTGCACTTCATGGGCTATCAGCGCGATGAAATGACCGGCGGCATCACCCGATACCGGATCGAGGATGGCAACGGCGCAAATGTGATTGACGTGGAAGCGCTTTCGGCGGGATCGGCATCCGTTCAAGGGGCCGGGTCGGTGCATCACATTGCCTTCGCGGTTGATGATCGTGCGGCGCAAGACACTGTTCGCAAGGCGCTGATGGACACGGGATACCAGGTCACGCCGGTGATCGACCGCGACTACTTCTATGCGATCTATTTCCGCAGCCCAGGGGGAGTCCTGTTCGAGATTGCCACCAACGAGCCCGGATTCGACCGGGACGAAGACGTTGCGCATTTGGGCAGTGCCTTGAAGCTGCCAACCCAATACGAGCCGTTGCGGGATAAAATTGAGGCCTTGCTGCCCGAGATCGAGGATTAGGTGAAACTGATGTCTATGAATAAATATACCGTCAAGTCTACTCCGCCTTTGGATAAGGCCCCGCTTATCTTTGCTTTTCATGGCACCGGGGGTGACGAGCACCAGTTCTTTGATTTGGCGAAAAGCCTGCATCCGGATGCAGGCGTCGTGTCGCCGCGTGGCAATGTCAGTGAGGGCGGAGCGGAGCGGTTTTTTCGCCGAACCGGCGAAGGGCGCTATGACATGGTGGATCTCGCCGCGCGGGCGGAACAGCTTGGCGATTTTGTCGTCGCTTGGAAGGCCGAGTATCCAGACAACCCAGTCTTTGGGTTTGGCTATTCCAACGGGGCCAATATTTTGGCGGCACTCATGATGTCGCGTCCAGATCTGTTTGATCGTGTTGGGCTGTTGCACCCGTTGATCCCTTGGGAACCGGCGGACATTGCCGGATTGAGCGGAAAACCAGTGCTGATTTCTGCAGGCCGACACGACCCGATCTGTCCTTGGCCGCTCAGCGCGCAGCTGATCGATTGGTTTGAGCGGAACGGCGCTGTGGTGACTGCTGAGGTTCACGGCGGGGGACATGAAATACGCCAAGGTGAAATTGACGGGTTGGCTAGGCTGTTCCGATCTCAATAAAGGAACGGGATGAACCAAGCGGTGCGTTTCGCATATCCGTCGAATTCCGCCCCATAGCGCTTTGACAAATGTGCGTCTAGCGCTGGTATGTGCAAGAACACGAACATCACGCTCATCAGCAGCGGAATTGAGAAAGCCAGAAACGACACCGCCAGAATGGCCCAACCCGTGAACAGAACCGCATCACCGAAATAGTTGATATGGGTGGCGTAAGCAAAAAGACCCCCAGTATAACAGTGGCCCTTGGAGGAGGGGTGCCGTTTCCATCGCTGCCTTTGTAGCTCGGAGCCAGTATTCAGGTATGATCCTGCCAGCACCAAAGCGGCACCGAGCCAATCCACGGGGCGCAGGGGAGTGGCCTCGCCGGACAAGCCGCCTGCACCCAAGTAAAGAAACCCGATTTCAAAGATCGCCATGAACCCCACAAGCCTCCAGACTTCGGACATGGCGACCTTGCGCTGCAACAACACAAACAGGGTGACCAGATGGCGCAGAAAGTAGAGCAGGGCGCAAAGGACCAAAACTTGCGCGCGCGTGGGATCAGGCCAGCCCATTCCCCCAAAGGCCAGCCACAGGCATATCAACACCACGACGAAGTGCATTGCGGCAAAGGCGAGCTTTGGGCCTAGCGAAAGGGAGTGAGACCGGTCAACACCGCCGGGGTTCTCTGCTTTTACTGTCATTGGTGAAGCCTCAGTTGGGTTTGAAAATCATGAGTGCGAGAGCCAGAACACTCATTATGAGCGCACCGCCGCCGATCGGCGCGGCGGATTTGAATGATGCAAAATAACTGGGTGGCAAAGTTGAGTCCTCGCCTGCGCGGATGGCGATCTGATGCAGGTGGTGCTCAATCCGGTAGCCAATCGCAAAGGCAACAATCAACGCAAGGCTTAGGGGCCAGGTTCTTGAGTTTTTCGGAATTAAACCAACAAAGTTCACCCATTTTGCTGCCGCCAGCCACGCCGAGCCTGCCGCGATTAATCGCTGGTTGGCTAGGACTGAAAGACGTGGTGCTACTGCCGCCTGACCCATCGGTTCTTCGTTGTCGCCGACGGTGTTTCGCATTTGATTTAGAATTTGACACGCCGTTCGTCGCGACGGTGTGTAGAAAAACACCCTGCTTGCAAATTTCAGGCAGGGTGTTTTCTCAGAGTGGTTAAGTATTCGCGTATCAGTAGCCTACGGTAAAGGCAGCGCGCGGAAATTTGGCCGACTGAGCCTCATCTACAATTGCCATCGCGAAATCTTCCATTGAGATTTCAGAGTTACCGTCTTCATCAACAATCAGGTTGTCCGTTTCAGTTCTAAAGGCACCCTGGCGCTTGCCTGGCTGCAATAGTGCGGACGGGCTGGCATAGGTCCAGTTTGCCGATTGATCAGATGCACAGAGTTCCCACTGAGCCATTGATGCACGCGCGGTTGGGACGATGCTTTCGGGCAGAAAGTCGGGATCTGACAAGACCGTGTGCGGGCTACCATCGGGGAGATGCAAACGTGCGGCACCTCCGACGATAATTACCCGAAGATCGGTCAGCGATGCCGCATCAAGGATGGACCGAGTCAGAGCAACGATTTCGCCCTCTCGCCCGGCTGGCGTGCGCACGGCACTGATGGCCAGATCCTGCCCGGTCATGGCGGTGGCCAGTGCTACGGGATCCGCAACATCTGCAACAACTGGTTTCACGTCTTTGGGCAGTTTATCGAGTCCTGCTTCGTTTCGGACGGCTGCGGTGACATCATGGCCACGCGAGAGCGCCTCGGTCACGACACGAGAGCCGACGTCGCCTGTGGCACCAAATACGATGAGTTTCATGGGAATTCTCCTTTTAGGCTGGGTTGTGAATGGGGGGGAAGGACGGGAGGACTGACGCGCCCTGCACGCTGTCCGAGCCAGATTGCTGTGAGCACTATTCCAGCTCCTGTAATTTGGGTGGGCGTCAGGGCCTGGCCCAGAAGAATCCAGCCAATCAGGACTGCGGAAAGCGGGCTGAGAAATCCAAGGGCCGAGACGGCGCTGGGCTCGATCCGAGAAATGCCTCGAAACCACAAGATGTAAGTCAGGGCGGCCCCAATCAGAGTGAGATAGACTATGCCGGCGATGTTTTGCGTATTCAAAGCGGGAAGCGCTGGTTCAAACAACAGCGCAAGCGGCACCAGCAAAAGCCCACCGGCCGTGAGTTGCCAAGCGGCAAAGGTCAGCAGTGGCACAGGGGCTTTCCAATAACGGGTAAGGACCGTGCCCGCGCCCATCGAGATTGCGCCGCCAATCCCGGCGAATAACCCGATAGGATCCAGCGATACCCCTGAGCCAAGCACAAGAAGCCCGACCCCCGCGATCCCGATCAGGGCGGCGATCACCGCCGATGCTTTGACGGTGGTACCTAGGAGCAGGGCCGCTAGAAATACGACAATCAACGGCTGAACTGCCCCGACTGTTGCCGCTACACCGCCCGGCAATCGATACGCTGCCACAAACAAAAGTGCCCAGAATAGAGTGAAATTGAGTGCGCCCAGAATGAATGCTCTCATCCACCAGATGCCTTGCGGCAATTGCCGCGCCAGTATGAGTAACAGTAGGCCCGCTGGCAGCGCGCGCAGCGCGGCCATGTTTATTGGGTGCCCAGCGGGAAGGAATTCGGTTGTCACGTAATACGTGCTGCCCCAGATCAGTGGCGCAACGGCCGTAAGCGCGATGTCAAATTGATGTTTCATGGCGAATCTCCATATATCTTGACGTCAAGATAATAATGAATCTCTTGACGTCAAGATATATCCTCGCAATATTGCCCCATGGACCACGTAGATCGCATCGTTACTCAATGGAACAAGGCCCGCCCCGACCTCGATGTGGGGCCAATGGAAACGATCGGGCGTCTCTCGCGTCTGACGGCCATTCTTAGGGTGGAGATGGAGAAAACCTGGAAGAATTACGGGCTCAATCCCGCCAGCTTTGATGTCCTGGCAACGCTGCGCAGATCCGGAAAGCCCCAAGGTCTGTCGCCCGGCGAATTGCTCGACTTGACGATGGTGACGTCAGGGACAATGACCAATCGGATCGATCAACTCGTCAAGCTAGGCTTAGTAGAGCGGGCGCCAAATCCAGATGACAAACGCGGCTTCCTGATCCGCCTGACCAAAGAGGGATATTCAACGATTGAGAATGCGGTCAGCGACCATGTCGATACGCAGCACCGGCTTTTGAAGGGATTGTCTATCGCGCAGCGCGACAACTTGAATGGATTACTAATAGCCCTCGGCGAAACGATTGACACAGATACAAGATAACTTCCGGTAAAATGGACGCTTTAGAAGGAACCCTTCTGGATATTTCAGCGGGTAGATGTGTCGAGCAGTGGCTCTACGCGGCATGAACTAATTTGATATTTCGCTCACGCCAAAGAACGGCCGCGGGAAAGTGGTCTTGCAGTGGTCGATCGGCGGGGCATTTCTTAGCTGCTTTCGTTGCCAGTGATGGCAGTTTTGCGGGCTTCGCGTCCATTAATGCTAAACGCAGCATCCGACAGTACCTGCCAAGTCACCGATCAGATCGATGGTCAGCGCGTCACCCGCTTCATTGGGTGTGAGGACGACTTTATCAATCATAGCACTTAGAACCCGCTGGGATGAATGCTGAGGCACCGACACTTCGCACGCACCGAAAACTGCGGGCGATGCTCTGCCACGATCGCGTACTTCATTTTGCATCCTTCGCGAAGATCGCTGCGGCCTTTTTAATATGTCGCGCTCCTCGGTCATTCTCGCCAGCTCTCGTTTGAGCCGGTTCTCCGCTTCATGATCGACAGATGCAGCTTGTGACGCGGCCTGCGCATACATCTTCATCCATTTGTACAGCGAGTGTGTGCTTACGCCTAAGCGCTCCGAGTCCTCTCGAACGGGATATCCCCGCACCGAAATCTGATGCACCGCATCACCCTTGAAATCGTCACTGAATTTTGGCTTCCCCTTAACGGCCTCCTTGCCTCAAAATTAGGGAAGAAAGCGTCTAAAATACTAGGGGCTATTCATAGTCAGTCTCCTTTGGTGCAGTAAATGCTATCAAAGGAGCGGCATCAAACCGCGACAGGTCTATCTCGCGTCTCCAAGGGTGGCGAGTTGTTGACAAACTCGCGCCGCACATCTTATCTGCCCTGTATGTTCAGTTTTCATTGAACGATTGGGTCGCAATGGCGCAGAATACCTTTTCCACCAAAGGCATCACCAAGGTTTACGGTGAGGGGCGGTCGGCTGTTCATGCGCTGCGCGGTGTCGATCTGGACATCCCCGAAGGTGAGATTGTGGTGTTGCTTGGGCCCTCCGGCAGTGGCAAGTCCACCTTGCTGAACATCATCGGAGGGCTGGACCGAGCGACGGAAGGTGATGCCTTCTTTCATGAACAGAACCTGTCAGAGATGACAGACAAGCAACTGACCCGATACCGCCGCGATCACGTAGGGTTCGTGTTCCAGTTCTACAACCTGATGCCAAGCTTGACCGCGCGGGAGAACGTCGAGCTTGTGACCGAGATTGCGCGCGATCCGATGGAGCCGGACGAGGCCCTGGCCATGGTCGGCCTGCGCGAAAGGGTCGATCATTTTCCGGCCCAGCTTTCGGGCGGCGAGCAGCAGCGCGTGGCGATTGCGCGCGCGGTGGCCAAGAACCCGACAGTGCTGTTCTGTGACGAGCCCACGGGTGCCTTGGACAGCGCCACCGGGCGGGCGGTTCTGAACGTGCTCAAGGACGTGAACGAGAAGCTGGGGGCCACGGTTTTGATCGTGACCCATGCTGCGTCGCAGGCGGCGATGGCCGACCGCGTGATCCATTTCGCGGACGGCGGCATTCGCGAGGTTGTGTTGAACGACAAAAAGCTTACGCCTGAGGAGATCGACTGGTGAGCCCGCTCGACCATAAACTCTTGCGCGATCTGTGGCGCATGAAGGGGCAGGCCTTTGCCATCGGCATGGTGATCGCCGTTGGCGTGGGTATGCTGGTGATGATGACAGGGCTGGTGACGTCACTCAATGAAACCCGCGCCACGTATTACGAACGCTACCGGCTGGCGGAGGTCTTTGCCCCTGTAACCCGTGCGCCCGACAGCATGGCGACGCGGTTGGCAGCGATAGATGGTGTCAGTTCGGTTGAGCCGCGTGTTGTAGGTGCTGCACTAATCGACGTGGCGGATTTCGATCTGCCGGTTCAGGCGCAGGCCGTTTCCTTGCCTGATCTTCGCAGTCCCCGACTAAACGATGTATTCCTGACCGACGGGCGGATGATCAACAGCGATCACACAGACGAAATCCTTCTCCTAGAGACCTTCGCTCAATCACACGACCTTCGCCCCGGCGACCGGATTGACGCCACTATGAACGGCGCGCGGCGCAGTTTTCAGATCGTCGGCCTCACGCAGGCACCAGAGTTTCTCTACACCACTGCTCCCGGTGAATTGATCCCTGATGATGCGCGTTTCGGCGTGATCTGGATGAGCCGATCAGCGTTGGCCGCCGCATATGACATGGATGGTGCGTTCAACGTGGCGCTGTTGTCCCTGTCGCGGGGCGCAAATGAAGCCGCCGTTCAGGTTGCCGTTGACCGCATCCTTGCCCCCTATGGCGGAACCGGGGCCTACCCATTGGCCGATCAGGCCTCTAATCAGCTTGTTAGCGATGAAATCGGCGGGCTGGAGGCTGCGGCCGTGGGCGTTCCACCCATCTTCCTCGCCGTGGCGGCCTTCCTTCTCTACATCGTCATCAACCGCATGGTGCAGTCAGAGCGCGAAGAAATTGGGCTGATGAAAGCCTTTGGCTACACCAATACCGAGGTCGGCGCACATTACCTCAAATTGGTGATGGCCATCGCCATCGGTGGAGCGTTGGCGGGTTGCCTCATGGGTGTTGCCGGCGGGCGTGCCTTAATTCAGGTCTATGTCACGTATTTCAAATTTCCGTTTCTTGTGTTCCAGCTCGACCCGGCATCCTTTGTCACCGGCGTTGGCGTCAGTATCTTGTCGGCGTCGGCGGGTGGCCTGCTGGTCCTGCGCAGCGTCTTTGCCCTGACGCCTGCCGCCGCGATGCGCGCGCCCGCGCCCGCCGACTACAGCCGCACTGGAACCATCGGGCACGCTCTCAATCGCTTTCTCGATCAACCATCGCGCATGGTAATTCGCCGGATCACGCGGCAACCCGCGCGCATGGCAGGCGCGATGATCGGGATCGCTTGCGGCATGGCACTGAGCGTCTCGATGATCACGATCTATGCGGGATTTGACAGAACCATCGACTTGACCTTCAACGTCATCGACCGCAGCGATGTGACTGTGACGTTCACCCATGCTGCCGCTGAGACCACGATCTTCAATCTGCGGCGAATGGAGGGTGTGAGCTATGTTGAACCGGTACGCCATGTGCCTGCGGTTCTGCGCCATGGTCTTGCCACGCATCGCGGTGTCGTCAGCGGGATGCCCTCGGACGCCCGCTTGAGCCGCGCATTGGATAGCAGTCTCGCCGACATTCCGTTGGACACAGGCGGCATCGTTCTGTCTACCGCATTGGCGAAGAAACTGAAAATCCAGCCCGGCGATATCCTGACTGTTGAGGTTCGCGAAGGCCGACAGCCAGTCTTGCAAATCCCTGTCACCGCAGTGGCGGAAAGCCTGTTGGGTGCCCCGTCCTACATGGATCTCACCACGCTCAATCGCGCCCTGCGAGAGCCAAACCGTGTTTCCGGCGCTTATTTGTCGATAGATGAGGGTTTCGCGACCGAGATTTATGCCGCTCTACAGGATATGCCAACTGTCGCAGGGGTCAGCGTCAAATCACAAGCTGAAACCGCATTCCAGACTTTGATGAACACCGGAGCAGGCGCGATCCGTTACGTCATGGGAGCCATCGCTTTCGTTATCACCTTCGGCATCGTCTACAATGCTGCCCGCATCGCCTATGCTGAACGCTCGCGCGATCTGGCCAGCCTGCGCGTCATTGGCTTTACCAAGGGTGAGACCGCGTTCGTGCTGCTGGGCGAGTTAGCCATCGTCACGCTGGTGGCATTGCCGATTGGTGGTGTGCTGGGCTATTACCTGTCTTTCGGCATTGCTGCCGGGTTTTCCAGCGAACTCTATCAGATACCCGCCATCTTTGACCCTGCCAGCTACGGCTTTGCCGCATTGGTCGTCCTTGGAGCTGCTGTCGCCTCCGGCTGGCTGGTGATACGAGATATCGACAGGGCCGAACTCGTCTCTACCCTGAAAACGAGGGAGTAGCCGTCATGGCCAAAGCCAAAAAACGATCCCGCTTGATCCTGACCACTGTAACTGTCCTGCTGATCGGAGGGGCGTTGACAGCAGCGTTCTGGCCCCAGCCAACGCTGGTGGATATGGGCGAGGTCTCGCGCGGGACTATGCAGTTGACGATTGATGAAGAAGGCCGCACTCGGGTGCGCGACGCCTACGTCGTCTCCACGCCAGTTGCGGGCCAGTTGCAGCGCGTCAGCGTCCAGCCCGGGGATCCAACTGTGCGCGGGGAAACCATCGTGGCCCATATGCGCCCAACAAATCCAGCCGCCCTTGATGTGCGCACCCGCGAACAGGCGCAGGCCGTTGTGACCGCCGCCCAAGCCGCTCTTCGTGTAGCCCGCGCCGACCTGAATGCCGCGCTCGCCAATCGTGACCTCGCTGATACCGAGCTGGCCAGAACCGAACAACTGATGGAACGCGGCATTTCAAGCCGCGCCGCTCTGGACAACACCCGGCAGGCCGCCCGTGTGGCACAGGCGAATGTCGACACAGCGGAGGCTGCTATTTCCATGCGAGAAGCAGAGATTACCAATGCGCAAGCCCAGCTGATCGGCTTTGACGACCCCCGGCTGGCAGCTGCAATTGGATCAGCGGACGATGATATTCCGCTCTACGCACCGGCGGATGGCCGCATCCTTCGCGTCATTCAGGAAAGCGAAATTTCGCTGCCCGCAGGCGCGCCCATCATGGAGATCGGCAACATCGAAAACGATCTTGAAGTGGTGGTCGATCTTTTGTCAACGGATGCCGTGCAAGTCGCGGTTGGCGATCCGGTGATCATCGCGGATTGGGGTGGCCCAACAGAGCTGGTCGGGAATGTGATCCGTGTCGATCCGTTCGGCATCACCCAATTCTCAGCCCTTGGAGTTGAAGAGCAGCGAGTGAACGCTGTCATCGCCTTCACAAGTTCCTCAGAAGATTATGCAGGCCTTGGCCATGGGTACCGGGTGGAAACCCAGATAGTTGTCTGGCAGAGCGAAGATGCTCTCATCGTCCCGGCCAGTGCTCTGTTTCGCAGCCGAGATGCTTGGGCCGTCTTTGTTGTGGTCGATGGATCGGCCCAACTCCGCACCATCGAGATCGGTCCTAACAACGGCATTGAAGTTCAGGTCACCAGCGGATTATCCGACGGCGACCGCGTGATCCTCTATCCATCGTCCGGGCTCTCCGAAGGGATGAGCGTCGCAGAGCGGGTCGTGAATTGAGGCCCTGGATTTGACCGTCCAATCGTGAGCCTTGTCAGATTTGCATGACTTTCCCAAAGGCGATGTAGTGTCAGGAGCTTTTCTAGCCGACTTTAGCTGCATTGCAGAAAATCTGCAAAATAGACTCGGAGCCGCCTTGCGGCAGTGCAGCGCCTAATTTTGCTGCTTTAGCTGAGCTGACTACACCGTCGAAGAGGGGGGATGCAGCATCCGCACCAAAGTCAGGTTATCAGGCTCAACCAAATAGTTAATCAGATGCCGACCAGAGGGGGGGATGCGTACGACCGGGTTAGATTTCGCATATTCCCGGTCAAGTTCCGGCATGTCGCAAAGTGCTTCAAACACACCTGCAAGACTAGACCTACGTCACGCAATGGAACCAAGGTGAAGTTACGCGCTCTTCAGGAACTCGATTAGTTTTCGCGTCAGCTTCTTTTGCGGACCGATATCTGGCCAGACTGCGTAAATGCCAAGGTCAGGCGGGGACCATTGGGGGAGGACTTCCACCAAGTGGCCCTCTGCGATCTCGATGTCGACCTCGTTGACGGGGAGGTGCTGAATGCCCAGACCTTCCAGAACGCCAGCCTTTACTGCGGACATTGAATGCACTTCCAGGCGCACATTTTCCGGCTGAAAACTCACCTGCTCCTCTTTGCATACAAGCGTAATCGTATCAGGCAGCATTGCCATTGCTATAAAGTCACAGCTCTGTAAGTCGGTGAGCGATTTGATAGGCGGCCGCTTCGCTAGATAGTCGGGGCTTGCGACAATTTTGCGGCCGAAGGTGCCAATGCGCTTGCTTTTCAAGGCACTATCACGAAGCACACCTAGCCGAATTGCCAGGTCGAAACCTTCCTTTACCAAATCCACCTGGTGATCGCTGTTATGTATCGACACCGCGACCATTGGGTGTTCGTTGGCGAACCGCAGAATAGCACGATTCAGAGGGCTTCGGTCTCCGAAGGCGGGGAGAGTGATACGCAGCGCGCCGACCAGTTGATCGTTTGTCGCAGCCAAAACATCCAGCGCGTTTTTGGCAGCGGACACCATGGCGAGGGCGGCGGGTAGGATGGCCTCGCCTTCCGGCGTCAGCGACAAAGACCGGGTTGAGCGAAAAAAGAGCGCCGCGCCGACTTTGGCCTCAAGCTTTGACACATGATGGCTGACGACTGAGGTTGATAACTTGAGCCGTCGCCCAGCTGCGCTGAAGCTTCCGGCGTCATGAACAGCGACAAAGACTGCAAGGGAACGATATTCATCCATCTTTCTATTTTATCGAAAGGAGATGGTAATACAATTGGGATTATCAAACGACAGACGGTTCTTTACATCTGTGTTCCATAGCAAGGACCGACAGATGACACAGAGCAAACTACACTTCAGTACGACACACGCATCCCGATATCTTCAGCAATTGGCGAAGCACTTTGGACATAAGGTTCCAGTGACGTTCACGCCCAATGAAGGTGAAGTCATCCTTCCGTTTGGTACCTGCGAAATGGCGGCAACAGACGCGGCATTGTCGATCACCGTTTTGGGCGAAACCCACGACATCGTGCGCCTTGAACATTTTGTGGGCGACCACCTTGCTCGCTTTGCATTCCGCGAAAGACCAACACTGACATGGCAGCGCGCTGCCTAACCTAAACAACAGGAAAAACCTATGACACAAAATACCATCTCTCGCCGTGGTCTGCTGCGAGGCGCTACCCTTACTCTGGGTGCCGCCGCCCTTTTGCAGCAGACATTTCGGCCTAGCCCCGTTCGTGCCCAAAGTGGTGATCTACCCGCTGGCACGATCCATAGCTTTACCACCGGCGGTGTGACATTCCACACCTACGTTTCGCCTGCCCAGGCGGTCCACGTTACGGCACATATCGTCGAATTTGATGACCAACTGCTGCTGGTGGATTCCACGTTCATTCCGCCGACCGCACATGAAGTGGCAGGCGCAATTGCCAATATTGGCAAACCGGTTGGCATGGCCGTCCTCAGTCACGAACACCCCGATCACTGGAGTGCTGCTGACGTTTATGAAGGCGTTCAATTCGCCACCCTGCCTGCTATTCGTGAGGCCGTGATCGCCGAGGCCAGCGCAGGCGACGGCATGGCCCCTAAGAATATCGCCAATGGTCCAGACCTCGACATCGGCATGATTAAAATGTCGGGTGTACCGGTTGAATTCCGGCACTACGAAAACGCCGAGGCACCGCATCATGTTGTCGTGGTCTTGCCCGACCAAAAGGTCGCAATCGTGCAGGACCTAGTCTACAACGGCGTGTTCTTTGCGCCCGGTGTGGACCGCGCGAATTGGATAGCCATTCTTGAAGAGTTGCGTGATGATCCCGCCTTCGAAACGCTTTTGGTCGGCCACGGTCTACCCACAAGCCGGGGCGATTTGGATACTGCCATCGCCTACCTAAGGGTCATGGATGACGCTATAAACAAAGCCGCGACACCGGATGAAGCTATCTCGATGATCAAGGCTGCTTTCCCAGGCTACGGTGGGGAATTCCTGCTTAGCCTGATCCCGGAATACTGGACTAAATAACCCCTACCGGCGGTGGCCCACGCGCAGGTCATCGCCGGATTCCCCTCACTAGAAGGCGCAATGGTCATAATCCGCGCTTTTTGACTGTGGTAACCCTGATTGCTGGGGCCACCAAGGCAAACGCCCAAGACACCACCGTCGTAGAAATCGCCACCATTGACTTTGCCGAAGGCGCTACCTCTGAGGCTTTTTACGCGATCGATGCGCGTGTGGAAGCTGATCATGTCGCCAGCCACTGGCTTTGTATCCCGCGAAACGGCGACTAATGGTAAGTCACCTGCGAGTTCTTCCAATCGAGCGCGTTCCGCCACCGTTAATCGCAACGAAAAGGGCGACAGCGTCCTGCGCTCTGTGGGCTATTGACGACGTTGCCACCTTGAAAGCATGCTTGGATTTTGCACGCGTTTGAACCACCGTATTCATTGCGCCAGCACTGGGTTTTACGCCTTCGCAACAAGGCGTTCTTCGGAGCATTTCTCCTCAACGCCTAACAACAAGCGAAAACTGCCCTGTAAAAGCCTTCCACTGGGGCGGCACAAAAGCGGGGCAGGTCCAACAATACGCGGCGGCGTCATGCGTCGCAGCGAAAAAATGCCTCAATGAGTTGAGAGCCGGAACATAGGCGATACAGATCCACTTTTTGCCTCAAAATTGGCGAGGAAGTGTCTACAATACTAGGGTTAGGTAAACTTCCGATATCAATTGTAAAAAATATTGACGTTTGTTAGGTTGAGCCAGACATGCGGCAAATCCACATTATCGAAACCCCACGGAGGAATGTGATGAATATTATCATGGTACTTGTTGATAGTTTAAACAAAGATTGCCTCACCGCTTATAACCCCAAAACAAATTGCCAAGCGCCGAATGTTCAGAAGTTAGCTGACCGAGGTCATGTGTTTGACGACCATTTTGTCGGTAGTCTGCCCTGTATGCCTGCGCGACGGGAAATCATGTCGGGACGCAAGGAGTTTCTGTGGCGGCCCTGGGGGGGGATGGAAATTTATGATCCTCGCATGCCCAAAGAGATCGCCAAAACCGGCATGAATACCGCTATGGTGACAGATCACTATCATTATTGGGAAGAAGAAGCGAATGGCTACATGCAGGGCTTTCAAAACCTGCAATTGGTCCGTGGGCACGAGGTCGATGGCTGGAAAGTCCCGGATGCCAATGCCGAAGATCCGCCTTGGGTTAAAAACGTCATGAAATACCGCGCGGCTGAGCACATTCGCCAATATGCGGCCAACGTCAAAGACTTCAAAGGTGAGGAAGATTATTTCGCGCCCAAGGTGTTTCAAGGCGCCATGGATTGGCTGGATGAAAACGCGCAAAAAGGTCCGTTCTTTTTGCAGGTGGAATGTTTCGACGTGCATGAACCCTTTGAGGTGCCCGAGCCCTATGCCTCTATGTACACCGACGGGGACAAAAACGATTTCAATATTTGGCCACCTTATCAGGTCTATGAAGATCTTGAGCGCTTCATGAACGAAACCTCTGTCGAAGAGCTTGATTTCCTTAAGTCACAATACATGGGCAAAGTCACCATGATGGACACCTGGCTGGGCAAGTTCATGGCCAAAATGGACGAGATGAATCTCTGGGAAGACACTATGGTTGTGTTTACCACCGACCATGGCCACGATTTGGGAGAGCGGCGCGCTTTTGGAAAGCAGTTCCCGCATTACGACAGTCATGCCAACATCCCTATGATCATCTGGCATCCAAAGCATCAGGGACACGGGAAGCGAGTCTCTGGGTTGACTCAAACTGTTGATTTGTTTGCGACATTTATTGATGCGGCAGGCGGAGAAATCCCGGAGACTAATCGCCACGCAAAATCATTTTTGCCGATGGTGACTGAAGAAGCAGACAGCCCGCACGAAGCATTGACATATGGGACATTTGGTCAGGGCCTATGCATAACCGATGGTCGGTATACGTTGTTTCGCGCGCCGGTCGAAGGCAAACCATTATTCACATATTCAACGGCAATCTTTCGGCCCCTGATTGTTGATAATCCGGTGGATGGCCGCGTTGGTAAACCGCCTGAAACACCCGCTGAACAGGGCATGTTTGACCCTTCGGTGGATCTACCGCTCTGGAAAACACCGATCAAAATTGATCCACGTACCTATGAATGTTTTCTGTATGATCGGGAAACAGATCCTGGACAGGTTAACAATCTGTGGGAAAGTGACCCCGTGCAGAGACATCGCATGCTTCGTTTGGCGCGGAAGTTGATGGACGCTGAAGGGTACCCGCCTGAACAGTTGGATCGTTTAGGCATGACAGATGCCGACCTGAAAGCAGCCTAAAGAATTGGGGCCCTAGGGCCCCATTTTTTTAAGCAATTGAAGTTGCCTTAAATTCCAAAGCCGCGCTCTTTGACTGAGCGCGGCTTTGGGTTTTGCAGGGGCGAAATGTGAGGTTAAAGCGCTTCTGCTTTGACCAGGGAGTGCACATCTTCGACCCGTGCGGAATCGAGGTCTTCTTCTGAAATGCCAAACTCTTGGCTCATCAAGTCTTCGATGCCACGCACCATGGCCAGTGCATCCAGACCATAATAGCGCATCAGATAAGGCCGAGATCCACCATGTGCATAGGTGTCTTTCAGGCCGAGGCGCACCAAGCGTTTGCCGACGCCCGCATCCGCCATCGTTTCCGCCACCAAAGACCCAATACCACCTTCAGTCACATGGTTTTCCAATGTGACAACACCATGTTTGACCGAGCCAATGTGATCAAGCAAAGCTTTGGCATCAAACGGTTTAATTGTGTGCAGGTGCAGATGACGAATAGACAAACCAGCCTTTGCCAAAGCAGAGCGCGCGCGCATTGCTTCCTCGGTGCAAATGCCTGATGTCACAACTAGAATATCATCTCCGGCTGACAGTTCACGCATCTCACCGACTTTGATCGGGGTGTCAAACAAGCGCGGGACTGATCCGCGCAGAACACGGCACCAAACCGGACCGTCGATGCTGTCTGCAGCTTCACAAATGCTCTCTACCTCTGTCGCATCACCAGTTTCGAGGATGGTCATGTTGGGAATTGAGCGCATGACGCTGATGTCTTCGATTGACTGATGGGTCATGCCCCCCGGGGTGGTTACCCCTGGCAGAAAACCCATCAAACGGACCTTGCGCCGCGGATAGGCGATAGAGGCCATCAGCTGATCGTAGGGGCGGCGGTACATAAAGACACCAAAGGTGTGTATAAAAGGGCGGAAGCCCGCCAAGCCCAAACCGCCGGCAAAACTCAGCATGTTTTGTTCAGCCATGCCCAGCGACATGAATTGATCGGGGTGTCGGTCACGAAAGCCGTCGATCTCGCAAGACGAGGTCAGGTCGGCCGACAAGCATAGGATATCAGAATTCCCAGCAGCGAACTTTTCAAAAGCTGATGCGTAGGGGCGGGATACCATTTCTACCATGATTGAGGCCTCCTTAGTGTTTATAGTCGATTGGATCGACGCCAAGATCTTTGGCAATCGAGATGTTCATGCGCGCGCGTTCGTCTTCAGATTTAAACCGCACATAGTGCAGGCGCGGGAATCTCTCTTCCAGTATCGACATCGAATGGAAGGGATTGGTGCGGGCCAGAATGATCAATGGTTTGCCATCATGCTTTTCCTGCACGGCGTCGCGCATCGCGTTAACGTCGTGGCCGTCAATTTCGATACACGCCGCGCCGAAGTTCAGGAATTTGGTTCTGATGTCACCAACTTCCATCACGCTGGACATGGCACCGTCACATTGCTGATCGTTGACGTCCATGATGGCATAAAGATTGTCGATTCCATGGTGTGACGCTGCCTGCACCGCCTCCCAAGTTTGACCTTCCTGCACTTCGCCGTCTGACATGAAGACCCAAGTTCGGCCCGGATCACCGCGCAGATTGCGGCCATAAGCCAGGCCCGCGCCGGTCGATAAGCCGATTCCCAAAGTGCCATTGTGCACTTCCATACCTGGCGAATGCTCTGCACCGATCATCTCGACGCTGGACCCATCTTGGTTAAACATTTCAAGCCCTTCCGGGGCCATGCGTCCGGTTTCAATCAGTGTGGCATAAGCGACCAAAGCATAATGTGCAGGTGCGATAAACAAGCGGTCAAATTCCGGCGTCGCTGGGCCGTTGTAACCCGCTCCAGTGTGGTAGTCTGGATTGGAGGGCGAAGGTACTCCTTCAAAGGGTTTGGGAATCATGGGCAGTGTTGGGGCACCGAGCTTAAGCTCTTCATTGTAAAGCCATGCCAGCTGTTCGCCGGCTGAGCAGGCTTGAGACAAGTAGCCACCATTGTTGCGCATCGAATGCTCAAAAACGCGACGTCGTATTCCCAACGCAACTTCTTCCGTGGTCTTTTCATTGCGCATTGCGCGGACCTCCTTCTAGGAATGATGATTTTGTTGTTGTTCAATTGCGTATCATATGACACAATATTTTACAAATGTTAAAGCGAGAAGCGAATGACTTCAGCAAAAAAACCAACATTAGCTAAGATGACGGTTGCCCATTGGGGCGCTTATCGTGTGGTGGCTGGTGCGCTTGGTGTTGATTTGTTGGATAATCCAGACGACAGTTCGCCGTCGCAAGTTGGTAATGGCTGGAAGAGTGCTTGTCTGGATGCAGCCGTGCGTATTCAAAAACCCGCAATTCGCAAGGGCTGGCTGGACGGTGATCGTGGCAAAAACCGGTGTGGCGATTCATTTGTCGAAGTCAGCTGGGCAGAGGCAATTCGGTTTGCTGGTGGCGAAATTGCCCGTGTAATTGATGTGCACGGAAACAAGTCTATTTATGGCGGATCATATGGGTGGGCCAGCGCTGGACGGTTTCATCACAGCCAATCTCAGTTGCGGCGTTTCCTAAATTTGGCCGGTGGTTATGTCTCTGCACGAGATACCTATTCGCATGCCGCCGCCGAAGTTATTTTTCCTTATATTCTGGGGATGACCAACAAGCAGATAGAAGAAGGTCTAACAAGCTGGCCACTGATCGCAGAGCACTGTGAGCTGTTCCTTGCTTTTGGCGGTGTGTCTGGGCGAACTGCGCAGATTGCATCTGGTGGTACCTGGGACCACGAGGTCGAAAACTGGTTACAAACAGCTGTCGAGAACGGCATGCAAACCGTGTGTGTTTCTCCTCTGAAATCTGATTTTGCTACGGATTCGGGTGTGGATTGGTTGCCTGTCCGTCCAAATACAGATGTCGCGTTAATCCTCGCGCTGTCCTATGAGTTAATCCAAAATGGCTGGCACGACCAGGAATTCCTAAGGCGCTATACGACGGGATTTGCCACTTTTGGCGACTATGTTTTGGGCAAGTCCGATGGCCAACCGAAAACACCAGAATGGGCAGCGAGCCTTTGTGATATTCCGGCCAGTGCGATCCGCGAATTGGCGCAAAAATTGTCAAAACGACGCTCTATGGTTTCAGTCGCTTGGGGGCTGCAAAGGGCAGACCATGGCGAGCAAGTTGTTTGGGCGGCGCTTGCATTGGCCTGTTTGCTGGGACAGATCGGCCAGCCCGGTGTTGGATTTGGATTTGGGTATGGATCTACAGCGCCGCCCGGTCGACCTAAGCGCTTTGTCAGCTGGCCTTCTGTGCCGCAAGGCAAAAACGATATCGAAGACTTCATCCCGGTCGCACGCGTGGCTGACATGCTGTTGTCTCCTGGAGAGATGTACACGTATGACTGCGAGACCCGAACCTATCCGGATATTAAGTTGGTTTATTGGTGTGGCGGCAATCCGTTTCATCACCATCAAGATCTAAATCGGTTAAACGAGGCTTGGAAGCGGCCAGAAACGATCATCGTGCATGATCACAGTTGGACAGCCACGGCAAAACGCGCGGACATCGTTTTACCGGCGACAATGGCATTGGAACGCAATGACATTTTCATCAATCGTCGTGATCCCAACCTTGTTGCAATGCACAAGGCCTTAGAGCCACTCGGTGAATCACGAAATGATTTTGATATCTTTCGCGATCTTTCGGCACATTTGGGATTTGAAGAGGCCTTCACCGAGGGAAAAGATGATACGCAATGGCAAGAAGAGATTTGGAACAATTGTCGCAAAGTCGCACAAGAAAACGGCTTTTCGCTCCCTAATTATGAGGGATTTCTAGCGACGGGCCGAGTGCAAGTGCCTCAAAGTAAGCAGACGCGCATTCTCCTAGAAAAATTTGTTCAGGACCCTGATCAAAACCCTTTGAATACTGAAAGTGGGAAAATCATTCTATTCAGCGAAAAAATTGCAAACCAGCAGTTTGATGATTGTTTGGGGCATCCGCGCTGGTTTGAACCTGCAGAATGGCTGGGACAGGCAAAAGATGGCGCGCTTCATTTGATATCAAATCAACCTGCCACGCGACTGCACAGCCAACTCGACAACGGCAAAACAAGTCGCGATAGCAAGGTTAAAGGCCGCGAAGTGTGTACAATGCACCCCACAAGGGTGCGGGACCTTGGGCTTTCTGACGGTGATGTTGTTAAGATTTTCAATGCGCGAGGTGCGTGTCTGGCAGCGGTTTCAACTTGTGAGCAAATGCATGATGATTGCATTGTACTTCCGACAGGTGCTTGGCTGGATATTCAAGACACAGCACAGGGAAAGTTGGATGTGCACGGTAATCCGAACATGCTGACACTGGACAAGGGAGCATCGGACCTGACGCAGGGCAATATCAGTCATACTGCTTTGGTGTGGGTTGAAAAGTGGACTGCCCCGTTGCCGCCGATTAAGGCGTTTCATCCACCTACGTTCACACAGAGAGGAGTTTAGATGCCAGAAGCTAATTCAGGGCAAAAACTTTGGCTGGGCATTGACGTTGGCACGACTGCTGTCAAAGCCGCTGCATATTCCGCTGATGGCAACTGCATAGCCTATAGCGACGCGCCAAGTCAGGTCGTGACGACCCATGAAGGGCACTCTGAACAGGATATGGACGGTGTGTGTAATAGCGTGTTTGAGGCCATTCGCGAAGTGGTCTCACAAGTCAGCGCCGATCAAATTGAAAGCGTGGGCATTGCAGCGCAGGGAGATGGCTTTTGGGCTATTGATGGTAAAGGGAAGCCTATAGGTCGTGCGGTTCTTTGGAATGATACACGGGCTTCCAATGTGTTGTCTGAACTTGCGGCTGAAGAAAGCGCAGCGATTGCGCGCGCTTGCCATACTTCTATTTGGCCGGGAACCTCTGGTGCGATCTACAACTGGCTAAAACAGTTTTCACCAAATGATGTACCGCAGGTAGCGAAGCTGATGCATTGTGCTGGCTGGATTGGATTTAACCTGACGGGCACAGCTGCTGTTGACTATTCAGATGCGTCGATTCCATTTCTGGACATAAAAAAACTAACGTACTCAAATGCCGCGATACAAGCGCTGGGCGCTGAAGATTTAAAGCCAAAGCTGTTGCCGCCACAATCTGCAGAAACGCTATTAGGGTCCGTGACCGAAGAGGCCGCACGGCGCACAGGGTTACGTGCTGGAACTGCTGTGTCCGTGGGGACATTGGATTTATCGGCCATGATTGTTGGTATGGGAATGGACCAGCCCGGTGACACCATGATGATCTTGGGTACAACTGCCGTTGTGAATATTCTTACAGATGCGGTAGAGCCCGCTGATAAACCGGTTGGGGCAACAGTGTTGCATGCTAACGGCAAAATTCTGACGCGGGTGCTGGCTCCAACCACTGGGGCCGCAGCCTTTGACTGGTTTTGTGCCTTACATCCGCAAACATTGGGTGGTGAAACAACCGCTGAAATTGCAGGCAAGTTAAATGCCCTGGCACGCGATGTGCCCCCGGGGGCCAATGGCGTTACTTTTCTTCCACATCTAAATGGTGAACGAGCCCCTTTTGTAGCCCCTGAAGCTTCTGGAGCGTTCTTTGGTCTGCGCGCTGGAAACACCAAAGCTGACATGGGGCGCGCTGTAATGGAGGGCACAGCGTTTAGTTTGCGTCACTGTTACGTCGCAGAACGCGGGCATTTGCCCAAGACATCTATTCAGTTGACGGGTGGTGGTTCAAAAAACGCGCTTTGGTGTCAAATCATCGCGGACATAATGCAAACCCCCATCGAAGTCAGTGCTGCCTCTGATCATGGTCTTTGGGGGGCGGCGTGTCTGGGTGCGGCGGCCAAATCGCAAGGCAGTGCTTGTGCACTTTCGCGCAGGCAGGAGCCTAGGACCACCTATTCACCAAAACCAGAAAATACAGCGCAATACGACGCTGCATTTGACACATATCTGACCTTATCCCAAGCGTGCCAAGCACTTTGGGTGAAATGAAAAAGGACCGAACATGACCCAAATGATGAAAGCCGCAGTCTATCACTCGCTAGAGGATATTCGACTGGAAGAGCGCCCTGTGCCTGAAATCGGTGCTGAAGAAATACTGTTGAAGACACTCGCCTGTGGCCTTTGCGGCGGTGAGACCATGGCGTGGTATAAGAAATCTGAACCAAAGGTATTGGGGCACGAACCCATTGGCGAAGTCGTCAAAGTTGGCGCGAATGTAACCGATTATAAAGTTGGTGATCGGCTGTTTATCAATCACCATGTGGGGCGTGTTGACAGCCATCTGTCGCGCCGTGGGCACTTCACACGCGATCCTTATTACGCCTCAATGAAGCTCGATCCAGGCGGCGTATGCGAATACTATCGCGTTACGGCGCAGCATTTGCGCATGGATGCACATAAACTGCCCGACAGTGTCTCGACAGAAGCTGCCGTGACCATCGAGCCCTGGTCCTGTGTTTTGAGCGGTCTGAAAGTTTGCAACATTCAGCCGGGTGACACTGTCGCGGTGGTTGGCGCAGGCTTTATGGGGCAGGGTTTTGTACATCTTGCACCGCTCTTTGGGGCGGGAAAAGTGGTGGCGCTGGATTTCTCGGACTGGCGCTTGGCAAAAGCCAAAGAATTTGGCGCAACCCACACAATCAATCCCAAAACTGAAGATGCCGTGGAAGCGCTAAAGGCGGCCAACAATGGACGTTTAGCAGATACGGTGATTGTGATCGCCCCGTTCCCGCAGGCATGGGCGGACGCTGAAAAACTGGTAGAAGTTGGTGGTACAATGCATTTGGGCGCGCCCTTGGCCCCTGGCACCGATTGGGTGCGCGAGGGTAGCCGAGCCTATTTTGACCAGATCACCATCACCTCGCGCTACAGCTCTGATCACACAGACACCTATAGCTACATTCGGTTACTCGAATCCGGGCGGATCAAAGCGCAAGAGGCCATCTCTCATCGTTTTGAAATCGAGGACAGTGCAACGGCGTTCGAAATGCTACGCCTGGCTGAAAAATCGTTGAAAATTGTGGTCTATCCACACGGAATACCTGAGGATAAGAAAAATGCTTGAAGCTTTAAAACAAGAAGTTTGTGAGCAAAACCATGAGCTTCCGGCAAATGGACTTGTTGTAGGTTCCGGGGGGAATGTTTCTGGTCGAGATCCTGAAACTGGGTATGTTGTGATCAAACCATCTGGAGTGAAGTTTAAGAAACTTATGCCTGACACTATGGTTGTCGTCGATATGGAGGGCAACATTATTGAAGGTGACAAAAAGCCTTCGGTTGATACAGGCGTTCATTTGTATATCTACAAACAGCGCCTCGATGTATTTGGCATCACCCATACGCATTCCCCTTATGCGACATCATTTGCTGCGCGCGGAGAGCGGATACCTGCGGTGTTGACCCCCATCACACATATGCTGGGCCGGGATGTTCCGTGTTCGCGTTATGCCACGCCGGGTGAAATTGATACCGGCCAGGCCGTTGTTGAGGCCGCCGATGGTGGTTACGCGGCGCTTGTACAAGCTCATGGTGTTTTTACGATGGGAAAGTCAGCGACAGAGGCGACATCCATTGCGATGTATCTTGAAGAGGCTGCCATGACTACACATCTGGCCATGTGCCGTGGCGCGGTTCAAGAATTGCCCCAGGAAGAAATAGACCGCTGCTTTAATTGGTTTCGCAAGAACTATGGTCAATCTGGGCAGAAAAAAGTAAACGAGTAGTATGCGTTCAGACAGTACCAATCGTTTAACAGACAAAGATGCCCAACTCGCAAATGTTGCGATTTTGTATTACGGCGAAGGCCTGACACAAAGCGAGATCGCAAAACGTATGGGGGTCTCGCGACCAACGGTCGTGAATATGTTAAGGGACAGTCGCGAACGCGGTATTGTCGAAATTCGGGTCGACAGCGAAGTGCTTTCCAGTTCTTCGTTGTCGCGGGCGCTCTGCAAAAAGTTTGATTTGCAAGACGTCTATATTGCGCGTGCTAAACAGTCGAAAAGATTAGCTGTTGAACGAAAAGAAGTGCTTTCGCAAGTCGCGCGCGTTGCGGGAATGGCGATCAAGGACATTGTAAACCCTGGCGACATAGTTGGCGTCGCGTGGGGTGAAACGATCAAATCTGTTTCGATGAGGATGACGCGCAACGAATTGAAAGACGTAACCGTTTGCCAGATGATTGGTTCGATGGTGTCTGACCGTGTGCCGACGTCTGAAGACTGTGCAATTCGTATCGCAAACTATTTGAACGCAGAGTGTTATACTCTGCACGCGCCCGCTGTTCTTTCCTCGGCGAAACTGGCTGAACAAATAACTGCTGAACCTACGATAGCGGCGCAACTTTCGCGGCTTAAGTCTTTGGACGTGGCGGTGTTCTCTGTTGGTAATATTAACCAAGATACCCATTTAGTGGCGGCGGGTATCGCGAGTCGTGAAGAGCTTGATGTGGCCGTTGCTGCTGGTGCAAATGGAATTGTGTGTGGGCGCTATATAGATAAATCAGGGCACGCACTTGGGTTGCCACCAGAGGATCGTTTGGTTGCAATCGAGGTTGCGGACCTGCGCGCGGCAAAGCAAAAGTTTCTCGTCGCAGCGGGCGAAAATCGTTTAGATGCGGTGCATGCCGCGTTGCGCGGTAAACTGGTGACACATTTATGTGTCGACGAGTCTTTGGCGGAACATTTGCTGGCGCATGAAGAATAGCCACATAGAACGCTTTTTCAGTGTTTTACGGCAATGTCGCGATGGATATCCTCAGCATTAATACTTTTGGTTAGTGCAATGCCATCATTTGAGTAACGTCGTAAATTGCCGCATAGTTTTAACAAGTGCGTTTGCAAAAGGTCTGATTGTTGCAAACTTTGCAAAAACCAAAGAATTAAGGGTAATGACTGATTTGGGAATTCATAGTGCACCAGAGATCATGCGCTTTGGGAGCAACGCTATTATTGTGCGGTTTGGCATCCAAGTGTCTGCTGGGGCGGTAGATGCAGTACGCGCTTTGGGATACGCCATTGAAACCGCCGAATTTCCCTGGGTGACACAATCTGCCGCCTCATTGACGTCAGTGATGATTGAATTTGATACGGAGAAAATCACGCCTTTGCGCGCCCAGAGCATTGTTGAAGGTTTTGTTTCACAACAAAATTGGTTGATGGCCAAGAGAAAAAAGGCGACCCGACGCTGGCATATTCCAGTTTCTTTCGGCGGTTGCTTTGGTCCAGAACTTGCAGAAGCCGCAGGGCTTGCAGATGTTTGTGAAACCCAGGCCATTACAGAATTAACGGGCGCGGATATCGAAGTATTGACGATTGGCTTCGCACCTGGTCAGCCGTATCTTGGTCTCTTGCCCGAACATTGGAATATGCCACGTCGCCGCTCGATCAATCCTCGGGTTCCGGCGGGCTCTTTGGTTGCCGCAGTTCGGCAGTTGGTTTTATTCAATTCAGACAGCGCAACGGGGTGGCGGCACGTCGGACAGACCGGATTTCGTCCCTTCAAATCAGACCGTCTCGACCCAATTGTTCTGCAAGCCGGAGACGCAGTGCGTTTTCACGCAATCTCGCCAACTGAATTGCAAGATCTGCTTGTAAATAACCCGCAGGGGCTTGGCGGGGCATGGTGCGAGATACTGGAATGAGCGTGAATTTATTCGTCAAGCAAGTCGGCTCCGCTGTGACAGTGCAAGACCTGGGACGGCCCGGCCGTATGTCCCAGGGGTTGTCACGCGGCGGGGCGATGGACAGGCTGGCCTTGCTTGAGGCCACAGCACTGCTTTCGGCTGCTAGTCCGCAAGCGGCTATCGAAATGGCAAGTTTTGGTGGTAAATTTAGTGTCTCAAGCGCCACGCGGTTTGCGCTGACGGGGGCTCCAATGCAGGCCCATATTGATGATGCCGAAATCAGTTGGAATGGCACTCATCGACTGTGTCCTGGTCAAGAGCTGAGGATTGGAAGCGCAAAGCAGGGCACCTATGGATATCTGACCTTTGCTGGTCAAGTGGAAACGCCAAAAGTATTGGGCAGCCGAGCTGTGCACCTAAATGTCGGACTGGGAAAGGCTTTGGAAGCGGGCGATGTCTTGCCTCTTTGCGCAGACAAAGACTTGAACGCGACACTTATGACTTTGCCGGCCGATATGCGATTTCATGGCGGCGTTTTACGTGTCATGCATGGGCCGCAGACCGACCTATTTTCAATTGAAACTCGTCAAAGGCTTTGTCAGGTGCAATTTGCACGATCTAGACAAGCCAATAGGCAAGGTGTCCGGCTTGATCATCCCGACGCGCGCTTTCAATCGAACTTGGTTGAGGCGCTCGCCTCTGATTTCGTGATTCCTGGCGATATTCAAGTGACCGGAGATGGCATTCTATATGTCCTGATGGCAGAATGCCAAACCATGGGGGGCTATCCGCGTATTGGGACAATCGTGCCAGAAGATTTACCTAAATTAGCGCAAGCACCACTAGGCGCGGGAATTCAATTGCAGTTTCCTATGGGCATTGACGAACAAGTTGATAGTTATTCTGAGAAACGCACGTTGGCTGCCCTGCGTACCCGTGTAAGTCCATGTATTCGGGATCCAAAGAGCATACAAAACCTCTTAGATTATCAGTTGATTAGCGGTATGACGGTAGGCGACGATCTAGAAAGGCAATAGTGATGGTTCTGCAAGTCGATTTGAACGCAGATATGGGTGAAAGCTTTGGCCCGTGGAAAATGGGCAATGACGCAGCGCTTTTAGACCTGGTAACTTCGGCAAATATAGCCTGTGGCGGTCACGCGGGGGACCCAGACGTCATGGCGCAAACTATGGCGCTTGCGGTTGAAAAAGGCGTGAATATTGGAGCGCACCCTGGATTTGCTGACTTGCAGGGGTTTGGGCGACGGCGGGTACAGTTGTCACCGAATGAACTTTCGCATCTGATAACCTATCAAGTGGGGGCCGCTCAGGCGATGGCAAAGGCAATGGGTGGACAGCTGCGCCACATGAAATTGCATGGGGCTTTGTCAAATATGACTTGTGAAGACCAGGCGATGGCCGAAACATGTTTTTCTGCGGCTCTTCGGGTTCAGCCTGACCTGACAATCATGGTACTTGCCGCATCAAAACAGCAAAATGCAGTTGAAAACCTGGGATGTCGCTGGGTCGGAGAAATCTTTGCTGACCGCGCTTACAATGATGCCGCGATCTTGGTTGATCGAAAGCTGCCAGGTTCAGTGATCCATGATTCTGATCTTGCTGCAAAACGTATTGAAGCAATGATCAAACACCAGGCTATTATCACGCAAAGCGGTAAGCATATTAAAAGCAAAATTGATACAGTTTGCCTGCATGGTGATGGCCCCACTGCGGTTCAAATGGCACAAACCCTCCGAAAACGGTTGTCTGACGCGGGAATACTTGTGCGTCCATTCGGTAAATCAAAATAATGTGGGTGCAGTTTTTGCTGCATTGAAAGACTTAGCCCAAAATGGCGAGCCAGAGTGAAGCGGTTAGAATGGTGAGACCCGTAGCAAAAAGAACGCTACTGGCCGCAACGCGCATGGCACGGCCATATAGGTTGGCAAATAGGTATGAGTTAATACCAGGGGCCATTGCTGACATAATCACTACAGCTTTCAAATTCTCGGAGGATAGGTTCAAAGACGTTCCAATCAAAAGAGAAATCGCAGGATGCACAATCAAAGACACCATACATATATATAAGACCGTCTTAGTGTCACCCTCTGGCTTGTAGCGAAACAAAACACCGCCAATTGCAAAAAGCGCAACCGGGAGGGCTGATTTTGCGATAAGCGAAGCGCTATCCATAATAGCAGATGGAACGGCAAGACCGGAAAGATTGACGACAAATGCCGCAAGAATGGACAACACCAGTATATTTCGAGACAAGCCAATAGACACAGTGCGAACTGCGCCAAGTATTGAGCTTCCACGCGCTTTTGCAATTTCCATGGCACTGATGCCGATGGTGTAGCAAAACAAGGAATGCACCGAAACAATCGCGAAATTAGGTGCAAGGCTTGCTGCACCAAAGGCCCGTTCCGCAATGGGTAATCCAAGCATCACGGTATTGGAAAAAAGACAGCAAAACCCAATTGAAATACTGTCTTCCCAAGCGCGGTCAAACAGCCAACGTGCCCCAAAAACCCCTAGTAAGAAACAAGTGAATGCACCCGTATAAAAACTTATGAGAAGGGCGGGGTTGAGACTGGTTGAAAGATCTAAACCAGAAATAGCGATGAATAATAGGCACGGCACTGCAAAATTAGTTGCAAATTCCATCAGTGCATCAAAGTTGGAATCGCCAAGCCAGCGTTGCCAATTGGCGACATAACCTAGGCCAACGATAACAAAAACTGGCAGGACAATACCGAGGATTTCCTGCATGTCAGTGCCTACAGACTAAAGCTTAAGCGAAGCCCATCATAGGCTGGTTGGATGTGCTCTGGGGTTTCATCGGCAAGTTCTTGGTAATCCAAATCAATATGCATATTGGTCAGTACAGCCTTTTCAGGTGCTGCCCTCATAATCCATTCAAGCGACCGTTCTAAATGGGCATGGGTTGGGTGCGGGGTTCGGCGCAATGCATCCAAAATCCAGCATTTTAAACCCGCTAGCTCGGGCCAAATGTGATCTGGGATTTCTGAGACATCAGGTAAATACATAATGTCGTTCACGCGGAATCCTAAGGCGTCTATGGAGCCGTGTCGGACCTCGATGGGCTTTAAGACAATCTCTCCACCTGCACCCGAAATCGAAATATCACTTTGGATGGTTCGCAAATCCAAAATCGGTGGATAGGGCGATCCTTCTGGTTGTACAAACGCATAGGCAAACCGGCTTAGCAATGCATCCTGAGTTGCACCATCAGCCCAAACTGGAACGCGCGCATGCATATTAAAAACGATCATTCTAAGATCGTCGATCCCGTGTACGTGATCTGCGTGCGCATGAGTATAGACAACACCATCCAATGCACCGACATTCTCGCGTAGCAGCTGCTGGCGCATATCAGGTGACGTATCAATTAGGACAGTGGTTTTGCCATTTTCATTTTCACGTTCGATCAAAAGAGAGCATCGTGTACGTGCATTCTTGGGGTTGGTTGGGTCGCAGGCCCCCCAAATTCCACCCAGCCTAGGCACGCCGCCAGAAGAGCCACAGCCCAGTATGGTAAATGTGAACGTATCCGTCATACAGGCTCACCCTGTTGAACAGTTTTGCTAAAAAGTCGTTCAAAATTCGCCTGTGTCTGCGCAGCGAACTCTGCATACTCAAGGCCAAAGACTTTGGCCCCAACTTGGGCAGTATTTGCCGTATAGGCGGGCTCGTTGCGTTTACCACGGTAGGGCATGGGGGCAAGATATGGCGCGTCTGTTTCCACCAGAATGCGATCAACAGGGGCCGCGGCAAATATATCGCGCACTTCTTGGCTGTTTTTAAAGGTCGCGATGCCTGACATCGAAAGATAAAAGCCCAAATCCAAACAGGTTTTGGCGAGTTCTGGGCCTGAACAATAACAGTGCATCACGCATTTATAGGCACCATTTGCGTATTCGTCGGACAAAATGCGCGCCATATCGTCGTCAGCAGCACGCGCGTGGATAATCAGGGGCAAGCCTGTTTCTCGTGCGGCTTGAATATGAACCAAAAGCGATGCTTTTTGAATTTCAGCGCTTTCAGCGGTGTAGTGATAATCAAGACCGCTCTCGCCAATGCCTACAAACTTTGGGTGCTTTGACATTTTGACCAGCTCGTCAAGTGATGCGAGGGGCTCTTCTGCGGCACTCATCGGATGGGTGCCCGCTGCATAAAATACAGGCGCATAGGTTTCGGCAATTTTCCGTACCGCTGGTTCGTTTTTCAACCGTGTGCAGATCGTGACCATGCGCGTGACACCGGCTGCGGCAGCACGCTCTATGATCACGTCAAGTTCCCCGTCAAAATCCGGGAAGTCCAAGTGGCAGTGGCTGTCGGTGATAAATGGAGGTTGGGTCATATCTGTTGTGCGGCAGTTTGTTGGATCTTCCAAACCGTATCCAGCACAAGGGCGGCAGGGTCAAGGTTTACCGACTTGCCGTGGCGGCTTCGTGATGTGATCTGTTCTGAAATATCCGCCCAGGCACGCGCTTTTTGCATCGAGGGGGCCAGCCGGGCAAATACGTCGGCTTCATTCGGGGCAGCTTCGATTTTTGGTGGTTGTCCGGTGGCACCGGAGCGCGCCAAACGCACAAGAAAAAGGTCAATTAGATTTAGAATTTGCTCAAACTTGTCAGATGCTCCGCGCTGTGCAGCTGTTTCAGCTAATTTTAATGCACGTTGACGATCAAGTTGCGGCAAATTCGCAAACAGAGAGACCAGATCGGCATAGACAGCAAGCCCCCCTGATTGAGAAAGCAATATGGCGTCGCCAACAGATCCGCCGGAAAGTTCAGATATTTCGTTTGTTGCATCGGCGTGCACATTTGCCTGCGCCAGGGCCTGACGCATGGTGTCTGAGGTAAGCGGCGAGAACCGAAGCTCTCGGCATCGAGAGCGAATGGTTGGCAGCAGGCGCGAGGGTTGATGCGAAATCAACAGGAGTGTCGTGTCAGCAGGGGGCTCCTCAAGCAATTTTAGCAAGGCATTTGCGGCACTCACATTCATTTCGTCCGCAGCGTCGACAATCACCACGCGCCGACCGCCATCTGCCGCAGAAAGCGTAAAAAACGCCTTGAGTTTGCGGATCTCATCAACTGTTATCTGTGATTTTAGCTTTTTGCTTTTCTCGTCATAGGGTCTGCGCACCGCAAATAGTCCTGGCTCTGATCCTGCGAGAATGCGTCGTGAAACCGGATGGTTGGGATCCACTTCTAGAGAGTGCGCGATTTGAGGTGCATCCGCAAACATACCGCCTTGATCCGCCTTAGGCGTGGTCAGCAAAAAGCGTGCAACCTGCCAAGCAAAGGTCGCCTTGCCAACCCCACGTGGGCCCGTCAACAACCAGCCATGGTGTAGGCGATCTGCATTGAAAGCTTCCAGAAATCCCTGCTGCGCAACCTCTTGCCCAAAAAGGGTCGCGGTTTCTTTGGGATGTGGCGCACCCTCAATACGATCTGCCTCTGGGATTTCTGCGCTCATGTCAGAAAGTCCGAAACAATTGTGGCAATATCCTTGGCAACAACCTCTATCGCACGGTCGCCATTCACCAATCGAAACCGTTCGCTATATTGCTGTGCAAGATCGAGAAACCCTTGGCGCATTTTGTTCTGCAACTCTTGGCCAAAATCCTCAAACCGTTCTTCTTTGGTTTGCCGACCTTTTGCGCGGGCAAGACCCAATGTAGGATCCATATCCACCAGAATGGTCAAGTCTGGTTCCTTGCCGATCATCAGCGCATGCAGCTCATCGACTTTGGCGCGCAGGTCCCCGCGGGAAAGCCCCTGATACATGCGGGTGCTGTCTGCGAACCGATCACAAATGACAATTTTCCCATTTGCCAAAGCAGGCTCGATGGTGCGTTCCAGATGATCCCGTCTTGCTGCGGTAAACAGCAATAGTTCTGTTTCTGCAGACCAGCGATCTGGGTCGCCTTCTAACACAAGCGCGCGGATTTCTTCTGCCCCTTTTGATCCGCCGGGTTCGCGGGTCAAAACAACGTCGTAACCAGCTTCTTTTAGGTGCTCAGCAAGCAAGCGGGTCTGGGTTGATTTCCCAGACCCGTCTATGCCTTCAAACGTAATGAATACGCCTTTGTTCTTCTTCAAGTCGCGCCCTCTGTGTTCATTCCGAACTGTGTCATCAGCACCGATATTGCCGTGCGCATTTTTACAGTAAACCCGCCCATCGATACATCTGTTTCTGCCACCAAAGGAACGCGAATTTCCGGGAGTTCCACGGGGCGAATGACCAATTCAGCCAATTTGTCACCCTTTTGAATAGGCGTTTTTAAGGGGCCGTTATAGACAACTTCGGCATTTATTTTGGTTTGGCCTATAACGGGCAGCAAGACATTGACATCCGATTGCGTTACCAAGCCAACCCGTGGGACAGCTCCCCGCCAAACTTCGGCCTCGGCAATGCGCTTACCGGCGGGCAGCAATTTGCGCTCGCTAAATTGTCGAAAGGCCCAATTCACAATTTGTTCGGAAACTTCGGCACGCACCTTGGCGCTTTCCATGCCGGATACCGCAAAGATCACACGTCGCTGATCACGCTTGGCTGAGCCAACCAAGCCATATCCTGCTTCATTTGTGTGGCCCGTTTTTAAACCATCTGCCCCGATGTCCAGTTTGAGCAGCGGATTCCGGTTCAGGGTGTTTTGTCGCGCACGACCATCAAATTTGAATTCGGTCTCTGAGAACATTGGATAGAATTCAGGGAAATCAGTAATTAGTCGATTGGCCAGCAACGCAAGATCGCGCATTGACATTCTGTGGCCCGGCGCGGGCCATCCGTTTGAGTTGACAAAGGTAGAATTTGTCATGCCCATTTCACGCGCCCGCAGGGTCATTTGCCGTGCAAATCCTGCTTCTGTGCCATCCGGACTCAGGGTTTCGGCAATGACGGCACAGGCATCATTGCCCGACAAAACGATGATCCCGCGCAAGAGATCTGCGACTTTGATGCGGTCTGTGGTATCCAGGAACATGGTCGAGCCGCCATAGCTCATGGCGTGTTGTGAGACTGGAAGCTTTTCTTCCATTTTCAGGCTGCCTTTGCGCACAGCTTCGAAGGCCATATAAAGCGTCATCAATTTGGACATTGATGCGGGCGGCAATGCTTCATCGGCATTCTTGGACATCAAAATTGTGCCGGTGGTTTGGTCCAATACAAAGGCTGCCTTGGCCCTTGTTTCAAACGCATGGCCAGGCACTGCCAGAACCGCAGAGGCCAAAAGGGCTGTGATCAGTCGTTTCCCAGCATGGAACATTACAGAAAACTCCTTTTGTGCATCTGTTAATGGGTGACCGCATAGGCATCGGTAAAACCGGCGTTGTGGATTTTCTTGATCAAAGCGCCGCGCTCTGATGAGGAATTTGCAGGTCCAACCAAAACGCGCCAAAAAGTTTTACCCTTGCTGGTCTGCTTTTTCACCATGGGCACCATGCCTGCGCTGCGCATCTGGGCGGCTGTCCCTTTTGCATTGGCTTCCACACTAAAGATGCCGATTTGAACAAAGGGCTTGCCCAATTTGCTTGCTGCAGCGGGCTTTGGTTTTTGTGCGGCTTCAACGGTCGCAGCTGGGGCAGGGGCCGGCTTTTTGTCTGCTTTGTCAATGGCCGAGGCCGCTACCGCAATTGGATCAAGCGCGCTGGTTTCGACTGGATCAGCTGCTTCAACGATTTCCTCAACCGGTGCTTCTATGGGGGCTTCTTCGCGGCGCAGGGCGGTGACTTCTAGCTCTTTGGGTTGGCCTGCAAGCATGGATAATGCCGCCGCCGCGTCAGAAGACAGCTGTAAACGCGGGCCGGGAATGGCGCGTTCTCTGCGGAAAAGCGCCCCAATGACGAATTTGCCATTTGTTTTGTTGCGAATGATGACGCGTTCTGGATCTGCAACATCCGGATGCGCAACCCATACGCCGCCTAAACTTGGCCGGCCGTCCCAAAGGCCGGCTTCTGCCACACTGAAGACCTCTGGGGCTTCCACATCGCGCTCCACAAATGTGGTGCTGGTTTGCGCAGCCGCTGCGTCTACGCTTTCTGGTTTTGGTTTTAATAGATTGAAATCGCCCATTTGTTCGCATGCGCTTAATAATGCGAGGCTGGATATCATCAAAGCGGCACGGCTGATTTGAACCACAGCGCTTTGTTTGGGACCAAGTGTAATCATGACGTGCCCTTATGCCTGAAACTGCACCGATTTTTCGGTTGTGTGCCTTTGCCATCAGTCTGAGGGGCATTGGCATTAATTATCGCTAGTCTAGCCGTTGCAACTCGCCGTGAAAAGCGCGCGCTTTCAGATCGGCGAAAATTCCCCAAATTTCTGCTTTAAGAATCAAATCAACCACTCTAATCAGTGTCACGTCGGAGAAGTGGCAGAGTGGTCGAATGCACCGGTCTTGAAAACCGACGAGGGTTAACGCCCTCCGTGGGTTCGAATCCCACCTTCTCCGCCATTTATGGCAAGAATATCCTTTTGATTTGAGGATTTATCTCAAATCGATTTTTCTCGATCCCCCAATTCATCCCCCAATCGCGAATTGATCCTCTCTAGTGTTTTGTCTTCTTAAGACCAAAAAATTTGACCCGATTCATTCACGACTGACTTGGCTCACACAATTCTGGACAGTTGGAGGAGTAAGGCTAATAATGAGGTAGATTTAAGAGGAGATTATTATGCGAATTATCTTAAGCATTCTTTGTTTTGTGATTCCCACTATTTTGATTTCTGAAGAAATACCTGAGTCTAGCTTTTCTTCAGGAAACTGGCATGGCAAAGCCTATACTAGCGATACAACTGGGCAGTTTTCTCATTGTTCAATCAGCGCGAACTATGTTTCCGGGAATACATTGCTTTTTTCTGTGAATAAGAATGCTAGTGTTACAGTAGGGGTAGTTGGTGAACTTGGGTTGAAGGTTGGGCAGCAATTTCCTGTTTCGCTTTATGTGGATCGGCGCAAGCCCTTTTACGGAACTGCGGAAGCGCTCGAAACAAATTTTGCGGTTCTCACTTTATCGGATTTCGAAGGCACTATGAATGCCTTTAAAAAGGGTTACACTTTAGTAATCGAAGCCTTAGGAACGACTACTCCATTTAGTCTGAAGGGCACTTTTCGTGCGCTCGATGCTGCAACAGTTTGTGCGGTTGAAAACTACGATTATGCAGTTACCACACAAAAAAGTCAGGAGACTCGTAAAGACAAGACAGCTCTTTTTCAGCTAGCGGCTTCAGTAACCTCATCGTTAGGAATTACTGACTTCCAATTTTTGACTGAAAATGAACTTAAGCAGAATGGTTGGGGAAATGCCGTTGTGTGGAATTCTGAACGGGTTGGCGCAACAGGAATCTCATTGTTTGTGGCAACTGATACACAGACGCCTCTGAGGGCAACGGATGCTGACGATACACAATTCATAGCAAGAGAGTGCGAAGGCGACTATGCGACAAGCGCTAGATCGATAGCATTGAGTGCTAACGTCAGTGGGCGAGAGCTTCGCTTAATCTGCTCGACTGATGGTGTGGAGTCAGAAATTTTGTTGACGAAATTCAGGGCGGGACAAAATGTAGTTTACAATGTTTTAATAATCGAGAATTCCGCGCTTAATTTTGAGAATGAAACTTGGAGCGCAAAAAATGAAATTGCGGTCGTTAGTGCGGTGAAGCATGTGCTTAACAATTAGCTTAACTAGCTAACGCTTAAGTTCATTAGAAATGGGAGCTTGGGAAGCTGTCCTTCAGCTTCCATTTGGACCGGTTACTTCAGACTGTTTTTTCCAATGAGACTCGCAAATTTTTCTATGAACAGGTGGTTAGCTAGGTCCTCGCACCGCTCAATCTCAAACCATTGCTGTTGGTAGGTCCGTTGCCACATGCCCTTTGGTTTGGGCGCAATCCACTGGGCCGTTCCCGGTTCGCCGCCCAGCGCCATTCGAAGTTTGTTAGCGCGCCGTAACATTCGATTGTAGCGAGCTTCGGACTGAGAAGAATAGGCTATGTCGTAACAGTGACGGCAAAGAAAGTATCGGCCTCCTGAGTACAGCTTGCCGACCCGTCGCCCGCAAAGGTGACCGTTCACAATGCCGGGACAACTGAAATAGGGGCGCTGACCGCCGAAGTGGCAATCAACATGAATGATAGGGATAGACTGCTCTATTGGCTCCCATTCACCACCATAGATCCGCACTCGGTAGTTTAAGTCCAACCCACCATCTTTTGCCTTGTATCCAATTCGCGCAACTTCCTTGCCATCGCGGGACCAGACCCAATTGCCTGCTCTGTCGGGGCGTAAGCAGCCATCTCGGTGAAAGCGGTTCACGTCTAACGACCTACAGTCTTCAGCCTTTTGCTTGTGACTTGTTCGCCCTGAGCCATAACCGCCCATTAGATGTCCTCCAATTTTTTTCCGAAATCATTAGGAAACTTTAGGGTAATCCGCTTTAGAACAATTCGCTGAGTATTGAAGATGCATATTTCCTGCATTGAGGGTTTCTTTCAGATGAGTGGTTAGTATTAGTGTTCCATTCCAATACCCATGACTGTGCCAAAAATTGCTCTGACGGGTATTCACACCGACCCACAATTCGCCTTTGGGTTCTGAGGCTGACCCAAATCGCATGACGACGGGTGCTGAGATGGGCCGTCTTTTGTTTTTTTGCTCCAGCTTCGCCAGTCGTTTGTGGGTGGCTTTTGCCCCTGAGGCGTATCGAGACGCTTTGTTGTAAGCCGCCATTCATGCGCACGTCTGTGATACCAATTTCCAGGGGTGGTTAAGGCAATGAAACCTTTGTCTTGTAGCTCTTGAAATGCGCGCTGGGCGGTTCCTTTGCCAATGCCCAGCGCTTTGACCGCTTCATTCATAGACAAGCGCACATTTCCGTTGTTACCGCCGTTGTATCGGGTGTGCAGTTCAAACCAGACCTTGACAGCGGCCCCAGAAAGGGACCGCCATGCTGGAGATTTAAGTTGAGCATATGGAATGGGAATATACTGACCTTCGTCTAGCCGCTTACCGGTGGCTTTCGTCTTCTTAGCTATTCAATACGGCCTCCCCATAGGCTAGGAGCGCATAGGAGCGTGCAGCAGGCTCAGAAAGCCCGTGCTTATACATGATCCGGCGAACCGCGCGAGGTGGTGGCGTAGCGTGTTTCCGTTTCATTGCTTGCCGCCTTTAGACAGAACCCTTAATCGCGTGTCACAAGAAAGGCGGTATCTTGCATGCCTGCCGGGATAGGAGCCTTGGTGTTCTTCCATCTCTGTTTCGATCTGGATGCCACGTTTGCGTAGGTCATGAACGTAACCAGACCAGCGTGGGGCTGGGCGTTCGACCGTGGCGACCCCTTTAGCCCCCGCCATCGCAAGCTGTGCCATTGCCCAGCCCAATCGACCTTGGAATTCAAACGTGCGGGTTTGTTCGCTCAAAAAGAGCGTTATGTGAATTTTCATCACTGAGTCCTTTAAATTTGGAGGTCAGCGCGGTATGTGAGTGTTGTCTAGACTACCCAACGCCCGCGCCAGTTTTACGACTGCGTGGGTGTTGTTTTATCCAACATCGGGGATGGCAATAGGGCGCTGGGCAAGCCATGCTTTCACTGCGCTTTCGGGCCATGCAACTGCACGCTTACCGATGCGGATAGGGCGGGGAAATTCGCCTTTATCCATCATTGCATAAAGACTAGAGCGGCTAAGGCCTGTAGCAGCCTCAACGGCGTGTCGGCGCAAATGGTGTTCTGTCATAATTGTACCTGTTGGTTGGTAATGTATGACTTTGGAATTCCATAATCCGCAGAGGTTATCTACCTAATTTTCCTGTAGGAATGACATCTAATGAACCCATTCTTACAGCAGGTTGGGGAGCCCCCTTTGCATTCGCAATGGCCAGCTCGGTGCCCGCACGCAAATCTCGTTTAGGCCATCCAAATGCATCATATAGATCACGAAGAAACGGAGCGAATTTGCCAGTTAGCCCGTCTTTGCCGTCGCCAAATGTAGGTAACTCCCCGGTAACACTTACCAAAAAAATACCTGCCTCTTCTGCGACGCGCAGCGCTGCTTGGTCTCTAGCACGCCCCGGTCTTGCTGGGCCTCTATTCATTAATTCAATCTCTAATTTGGTAATTGGGTCGATTAAGCCAATTGCAAGCCCTTCGACGCCCATATATGCGGCTCGTCCTAATCCAAGCGCATTTAGCATTCGTCCCTCTAATCCAGAATGAAAATTGCGAACAGCATGTTCGGCCTCATATAGGTAACCGGGGTCAAATTCCGCCAATTTGTCTCTAAGTGCCTCTGCATCTTTCATAAGCTTTTTAAGTTCGTTCAAATGCCCCTTAATTTCCGTGGTTTTGAGTTCTTTCGAGGCGAAAATGATTTTATCAAATTCCTGTTTCCCGCCCAGCATTGCTCGCCCTAACGGACTAAATTGGAGGGTAGGAATTGTGTCACCAATTTCCAATGAAGTTCCTAGCCATTTGCTAGCATGTGCATAAATTACTTTTCGCGCTGCAATTGATGCAGTGTCTTTCTCGCGATTCTCTTCAATATAGGCCTCTAGAATTTTTTGTTTTTTGGCATTTGCAGAGTTTGCTTTCTTGTTTTTATGCGAACTCATCCAATTTTCACCACTGATTTTACTTGTGTTGAGAGGTGTTCGTCCCATCTTTCCATTAGGCGTCTCCGTTTTTCAAAAAAATCCGACCGGGCATAGGCCGCCTCTGCCTTATCCTTGACCGAGTGTGCCAAAGCGGCTTCAGATACATCGCGCGGAGTGTTGGTGCGTTCTTGTGCCCAAGTCTTGAACGAAGTGCGAAACCCGTGCACGTCCACATCATATCCCAGCGCCTTTACCTGCTTTGACAGGGTCATGTCAGACAGCGGCTTGCCCTGCTTGGTGCCGGGAAAAACCAAACCCTCGCCTGAGCTAAGTTTCTGCGCCTCTGACAGCACTTCTAGGGCGCGAGGGCTTAAGGGGACGCGATGTTCTTTCTTGGCCTTCATGCGCAGCGCTGGGCGGGTCCAGACAGCGTTTTTCAAGTCAATCTCAGACCATTCGGCCAAACGCACCTCGCCAGACCGCGAGGCTGTCAGAATAAGCAACTCCAGAGCAAATTTGGTGGCCTGTCCAGCGTTCGATGCCTTGAGGCATTCGAGAAAATCGGGAACTCCGTTATAAGGTAACGCTTTGCGGTGAACTTGGGTTTTGTCCTGTTTAGGCAAGGCGGATGAAATTGTATCGGCGGGATTATCCTGCCGCCAACCATTGGCTATGGCCCATTTCATCACTGTACCAATTCGCTGCCGAACCCGTCGCGCGGTTTCAGGTTTTTCCAGCCAAATAGGTTGCAAGACTGCCAGTACATCAGCAGTGGTGACTTCGGAAACCTTCAGTTTTCCAATACGGGGGAAGGTGTAAGTTTCCAGAGTGGAAATGAATTGTGCTGCGTGTTTTTTGTTTCGCCAAGTCGGTTCGTGGATTTTGTGAACCTTTCGCGCAGCCTCCTCAAACGTTAGCAAAGCCTCGGCTGTGCGTTTAGCTTGCAGGGGGTCGCCCCCAGACCGAGCAAGCTTGCGGTTGCTCAAGGCGCTTTCGCGCGCTTCTGCAAGGCTTACAAGAGATGCTGGCCCTAAACCAATTTCGGTACGTTTGCCGCGAATAACGATGCGTTGAACCCAGCGTTTAGCGCCTGACCTATCCACCTTAAGGAAAAGACCGTGGCCATCAAAGTATTTGCCCGGATTTTTAGCAGTTCGAACGAAAGCAGCGGACAGAACTTTCTCTTTGCGCTTGCTCGGCAAATTTGGTGTAGTCTCCTCGATTATATCCGCCATTCCGTCCCCCATTGTTGGAAGGAATATGGGGGACTGTACTGGACTAATCAAGCATAAGTTGTTGTCTAAATTGTTGTTTTTAGGGTTTATTGGAATTCATAGGAACACGTACAGGCGGACACCTTCTCCGCCATTATATTCTTTTGGCAAGAAATCTACTTTAACACCTTGAATGCTAAGGTGGTTTTTGGTGTTCGAATATTTGCTCGAAGGTATGCATTGGCTTCCCTTGGTTTTGCAGTTTTTCGTTTAATGTCAGTTTCTCACACTCGATCTTACTTATGAAAAGCTGCCTCAGGCAAACCAGGAGTGGTTCAGTTTAAGCCTTGGAATTTTCGCCATAGAGTTAACCGTTAAAGCGATTTTCATTCAGGTAAGTTGAGGGTGTTTTGATTGAACTGATCTGTGAGCTAGGGCCAATCAGAAAAGCCCTGTCGCAGTTCTAGTAAATCTTCATTGTCAGGGCGAGAAACAATCGCCCGATATGCCCCCGGCGACATCTCGGTGCGACGTTTGAAAAAGTGGCTAAAGCGCGTGGCATCGGCAAAGCCGAGATCAGAGGCAATTTTTTTCAAAGGCGATCCAGAGTTTTCCAGGCGCGCTTTTGCCTCTGCAGTTAGGCGTTCGTGCACAAGTTCAGCGGGGCTACGCTTGGTTTCGCGTTTGCAAATGCGATGCAGCCGGTCATAGTCAATGCCCAATTCGTCAGCGTAACGCGCCACTTGCCAATGATCACGGTAATGCAATTCAACCAGGTGGCGGAAACGGCGCAGCAAGCTGTTTTGCTCTGAGCCAGATTCGCTGGTTTCCGGTTGGTACACGCGCAGCGCGCTGATGAACAACAGTCTTAAATAGGCTGCCAGTGACATTGGAGATTGCCGCTCAGGATGCGCAAGTTCGTCTGAAAACCATCGATTGAGAGTCTGGACTTGATCAAGAACGGCGACTTGTTCGAGCGGGGCTATAAATGGTTGTTCGATTAACATGCGCAGGTGCACTGACTCCGCGCGTGCTCCGATCGCGTCGAGTACAATTGTGTCGCTTAACCCAATGAGCGTCGCGCGGCTACCTGCACCAAGGCAAATCGGAGGGCGCTCTCCGGGCGGCCAAAAGCATAAGGCGGGCGCGGTGGTCTGACCGTCTTCGTCGCCATCCATCAGGCTGCCTTGCTCCATAAAAAGTAGGGTTGCAAATGACTGGGGAAACCGGATTCGCACAACGCGATCGTGAAGCGCTTCCATCTCGTCTTGGATGTGTGCATAGGCTTCAGTCATGCGATATCTCCAGAAATTAACAATAGATGCCCAGAAATGAGCATTTCATGTCATTATATTCTTGAGCTAGTGTTTCACAAGGGGGGCCCGGATATGTCCGGGTATAATTGATGACGATATCCGTAGAGCCAAGACTTGTGATGGATCACCCGTGTATCGAGCGGCTTAGCCCGGTGGATGGGCGCAGCGTGAGCGTCGAAAAAGCGCAGGACCTTCGGTCGAGTCTTGAAGCCGCGACAAGAGCGGCGGCGGCCTTTCCAAAGTGGTCGGCGACCTCTGTTGCCGAGCGTGCAGATTTTTTGCGTCGCGCTGCAAATCTTCTGGAGCAACGTCAGGACGACCTTAGGGCCGCGATGGTCGACGAGCTTGGAACCCCAGATGGATGGTGTCGAGAAAACATTCGTATGGCGGCCGCTATTCTTAGGGAAACCACAAGCTTTGCAGATGAAGTGAACCGGGTTGAAGATATTCCGGACCCACGTGGCATTACCAGTCGGGCAGAACGCTCGCCTTGTGGTGTGTGTTTGGGCATCGCCCCTTGGAACGCCCCCGTGGTTCTCGGGATGCGGGCTGTGGCAGCACCCTTGCTCTGTGGGAACACGGTTCTGCTGAAGGGGAGTGAATTCGCGCCGCGCACTTATCGTTTGATTGACGAAATATTGCAGGCATCAGGTCTTCCCAAGGATGTTGCTCAGGTGATCTTAAGCCGGGCAGAGGACAGCGAAGAAATTGTTGAAGCTTTGGTCGCCTCGCCGGTGGTGAGGCGTGTGAACTTTACTGGATCTACCCGCGTTGGCCGGCGGGTGGCCGAGCTTTGTGCAAAATACCTTAAGCGTCCACTTCTTGAGCTTGGCGGACAATCTACCATGATTGTGCTTGATGACGCCGACATTGAGGCCGCCGCTGCAGCGGCATTGAAAGGTGCTTATTTGAACCAAGGCCAAATCTGCATGTCCACCGAACGGCTGATCGTTTCCGAAAAAGTTGCAGATGCTCTGGTTCAGCGGCTAGAGGCCGGTCGTGCTGGCCTGAAGCACGGCGATCCAAACGAGCCTGCAACAAACGTAGGCCCAGTCATCAGTGTAGATGCCGCTGAACGACTGTCCTTACTTGTTGGCGATGCGCTGTCCAAGGGGGCTAAACTTGTTGGCGGTGGTCGTGTGCGCGAAGCCTATTTTGAGCCTGCTTTGCTCGATGGTGTCGAGCCAGACATGCGCCTGTATTGCGAAGAGGTGTTTGGTCCCGTGCTTTCCGTCACACGGGTCGCCAACGATCTAGAGGCTGTGACCGTGGCCAATGACAGTGAGTATGGCCTGGCCTGTGCTGTCTTCGGTACGGATTTAAAACGTGCCACTTCTGTGGCTCGCAAGGTGCACAGCGGCATCTGCCACATCAATCGATGCACTGTTGACGATACACCTTTGGCACCTTTTGGCGGTGTCAAATCCAGTGGCTACGGTCGATTTGGCGGGCGCTGGGCAATACATGAATTTACCGAGCTGCGCTGGATGACCAGCGTTGCTGCAGACTGGAAAGACTAAACCAAAGGAATGGGAGGAAACCGTAATGACCTTTGATAGATTTCGTCGTAAACTGGTGCTTGGCACAGGTGCCGCGCTTGGCTTGTCTACCCTTATGGCGACAGCTGCTGTCGCCGCAGACCCGATCAAGATCGGTGTGGTGTCCCACCTAACCGGCCCGCTGGCTGGTGGGGAAACCGTGACACATACCCCGAATATCGAGCTTTGGGTGCAGCAAGTGAATGAACGCGGTGGCCTGAGTGTCGATGGCGGTCAGCGTCCAATCGAAATCGTCACCTATGATGATAGAACTGACCCTGCCGAGCACATCAAAGCTGTGCAGCGTCTTGCAACCCAAGACAAAGTCGACTTTATGCTGTCCCCCTATGGCACCGGCTTTAACATTGCCGCTGCGCCAATCTATGCAAAGCACAACTATCCACTGGTCGCCGTTAGTGCGATCACCGACAAAATTCCAGAGTTGGCTGAACGCTTCCCAAACATGTTCTTCACATTGGGCTCGACAACTGGGTTTGTCGAAGGTGTACGCGATACTCTGAAAAAGATGCGCGATGAGGGCACAATTGGTAATAAGGTTGCCATGGTGAACGTGGCGGATGCCTTTGGTATCGAGCTAGCAGATAAGGCGCGCCCAATGTTGACAGAAGCCGGTTTTGAGATTGTCTATGACAAGTCGTACCCGCTTGGAACACCTGATATTTCACCAGTTGTAAAGGGGGCCAAGGCCTCGCAACCTGATGCATTTGTGGCCTGGTCCTACCCTCCAGACACATTTGCCTTGACCGAACAGGCGATCATCGAAGACTTTAACGTCAAAGCATTCTACACAGCTGTAGCAACTTGCTTTCCTGCCTATGCCGGAAAATTCGGTTCAAAAATCGAAGGCAGCCTGGGCGCAGGTGGCGTGAATCCTGACACGCCCGCGATGCAGGCGTATCGTAAGGCTCATAAAGACGTGACCGGTAAAGACGCCGACTATTGGGCTTCAGCGACCTATTATGCAAGCTTGCAAATTCTAGAGCAGGCCATTGAAGGCGTTGGAACAATTGATCGTGCTGCGACAGTCGATTTCATCAAAACCAACAGTTTTGAAACGGTCATTGGCCCAGTCTCATTTGACGAGAACAACAACTCTGAACGCTACTGGTCCGTCGGGCAATGGCGCGACGGTGTGTTCCGTGCGGTCGCTGACACTGGCATGGGCGACTCTATTTCTGCCGTGGCCAAAGGCGGCTGGAACTAATCACCAATCTTGCGGCCGCTCGTCGATTTAAGGCGAGCGGCTACATTTACCAAAGGATCACTTGATCATGGATATCCTTGTGTCCGGGCTATTGCTGGGCGGCACTTATGCGCTCATGGCCATGGGACTGAACCTGCAATACGGCGTCGCCCGTATTATGAATTTAGCCAATGGTGAGATGCTGGTGCTTGGCGGCCTCGCGGCCTTTTGGCTCTTTACCGTTGCCTCCCTCAGCCCACTGCTGACCGTTGTCATTGTTGCGCCGCTGGCTTTTGTTGGAAACTGGCTGATCTATCGTTTATTGCTGCTGCCGCTCGTACGGCGGGCCAAATCTCAAGGACAGCTAGAGGTCGACAGTATTCTCGCGACCTTCGGGATGAGCTTTGCGCTGGTTGGGATCATGGTTTTGATCCACGGTGAATATTTCACTTATTCGTTTTTGGCTGAACCCTTTTCTATACTGGGCAGCACAGTGGCGCTGAACCGCTTTATTGCCTTTCTGGCAGCGGTTGCCATTGGGGGCGCGCTCTATTTTTGGCTCAATCATACTTATTCTGGCACCGCCGTACGCGCCGTGTCGGTCAGCACAGAGGCTGCAGGGCTAGTTGGCATCAAGGTCGACAAGATCTCAGCGTTGGCCTTTGCCATCGGTGGGGCGGTGACCGCTGTTGGCGGTACTCTGATATCAACCTTTATCACGCTGGATGCCTCTATTGGCGTTCTCTTCACCATGAAGGCTTTGATCATCATCATTATGGGTGGGGTTGGCGACATTCGCGGAGCAATCATTGCGGCGTTAATCTTAGGCCTAGTTGAAACAGCGGTCGCAACGATCATTGATCCTGGCCTGACGCTTACGGCCGCATACGTGATTTTTCTGGCTGTTCTTCTCTTTCGCCCGCAGGGCCTGTTCGGGAGGCGCTCGACATGAAGCCTGCAGAAACAAAAGCATTGGCGCTTGGCGTCGTACTGGCCGTCGTGGCCGCAGTGGTGCCCTTTTTTGCTGATGGATATTGGCTGTCCATTGCCACAACCGCGATGATGTATATTGCGCTGTCCACTAGCTGGGCCTTGTTTTCTGGTCCAACGCATCTAATCGCCCTATCCACCGGTGCATTTTTCGGGATCGGTGGCTATCTGGTTGGAACCGGTATGAGCGATTACGATCTTAGCTTCTGGACGATGGCGATCATCTCACCATTCGTTGCACTGGTACTCGCGCTTTTGATTGGACTGGCCACGCTGCGCCTGTCCGGGGTCTATTTTGTGATCTTCACCCTTGGTCTCGCAGAAATGATCCGGAACCTTGTGTCTTGGGTTCAGAACAACTTCCTTGGTTCGCGAGGCCTGTATGTATTGACCGATTTCACCGAAGAACACATCTACTGGATGCTTTTGGCCGTCGCGGTTGTGGTGTTTGTCGCCGGATGGTGGATCAATCGGTCACGTCTGGGGTTCGCCCTCCGCATTATCGGCAATGACGAAGATGTTGCGCGTCATGTTGGTATCAATACCGCTTGGTCTAAGGTCATTCTGTTCATGACCACCGGATTTTTCGCGGCTTTGGTCGGGGCCATTGTTGCACCCCGATATTCCTACATTGAACCCAATGTGGTGTTTTCACCGCAGCTCAGCTTCCTTGTGGTCATTATGGCGCTGTTGGGTGGGGTGCATCGCTTGTGGGGCCCGCTGGTCGGCGTGATCCCGTTTACGTTGCTCTGGGAATCCATCACGATTTCCTTCCCCAGCTCGACCACGCTAGTGCTTGGCCTGTCGTTCCTGCTGATTGTCTATTTCATTCCAAATGGATTTGTCGGCCTATTTGAAACCCTGTCGGGGAGGATGCGCAAATGACGCCTGGCGATACAATCCTTCAGGTGCGGAACCTGACCAAACGCTTTGGCGGCCTTGTTGCAGTCAATGATCTGTCCTTTGACGTGCGTGAGCACGAGGTGATGGGCATTATTGGGCCCAACGGTTCGGGAAAATCGACCACCATGAACTTGATTTCGGGGGCTTTGAAAGCGACCTCTGGCAAGATCGTGTTGGAAGGTCATGACCTGACGCCACTGCCGCCTCATAAGATCGCCCGCTTTGGTGTTGCGCGCACCTTTCAGCTTGTGCGCATTTTACCCAAGCTAACGGTGCTTGAAAACGTCGTTGCAGGGGCCGCCTTTGCCCACAAGCCACGTTGGGGGGCAGAAGCAGAACGCTTTGCCGCTGATTTGCTTGATCGGCTGGATCTTGGCGACAAAAAAAATCTTGGTATCGATTCACTCACATACATTGACCAAAAGAGGTTGGAACTGGCGCGTGCACTTGCCTCAGAACCGGAAGTTTTGCTTTTGGATGAATGGCTTGCGGGCTTGAACCCCAGCGAGTTGCAGATTGGGATCGAGTTGATTTCCAACCTTCGTGAGGAAGGTCGCACCATCATCCTTGTGGAACATGTAATGGATGCGATCCGATCACTGTGTGATCGCTGTGTTGTCATGAATTCCGGCGTGAAGATTGCCGAAGGCACCCCTGCAGACGTTCTATCAGATGCCGAAGTGATCCGCGCATATTTGGGAGACGAATGATGTTGAATATCTCTAATCTATCGGCATCCTATGGGCTTCATCGCGCGTTGGCAGATGTGTCATTGACGGTCTCGCCTGGTGAAATTGTGGTCATGCTGGGTGCAAATGGGGCCGGCAAAAGCTCGTTGTTACGCGCTGTGGCCGGAATTTGCGAAGGGCAAGTCGAAGGCCGCATTGATCTCAGCGGAAAGGAAATTCTGAGTCGCAGCTCTGATGAGATTGTTGAAGCTGGCATTGCCTTTGTCCCAGAGGGGCGGGGGATCTTTGGCGACCTGACCGTCTGGGAAAATCTTATGTTGGGGGCCTATTCACATCGCGGTAGGCGTGGCAAAGAAAAGAACCTGAAATGGGTGCTCGAGCTCTTTCCGAAGTTGATAGAGCGCAAGTCCCAGATTGCCCGCACCATGTCAGGTGGCGAGCAGCAAATGGTGGCCATCGGGCGCGCCATGATGGCCAATCCGGAAATCCTAATGCTAGACGAGCCGTCGCTTGGCCTTTCGCCACTGCTTTGCAAAGAGCTATTCGGCAACCTGTCACACATTCGCGAAACCGGAATGGGTGTGTTGTTGGTCGAGCAAAACGCCAAGCAAAGCCTCGCCATCGCAGATCGCGGATATCTCATCGAGAATGGCGAGATCACCAGTCAGAATGATGCGGACAAAATGCTGAACGATCCAGCGGTTCAAGCTGCCTATTTGGGCGGGGCCGCAGAGTCAGAAAGCACATCGAAAGGGGATGCCTAATGCTTGAGGGAAAAAAGATCATCGTAACAGGTGTATCGTCCGGGATCGGTGCAGAAACAGCAAAGCAATTGAAAGCAGCGGGTGCCATTGTTATTGGTGTCGACCGCAACGCCCCTACGGTGCAAATTGATGCGTTCCATCAGGTCGACTTGATGGATGAGGCCGCTCTGGATGGCCTAATTGCGACGTTGAGCGCGCTTAAGGCAGATGGGTTGGCCAACATTGCAGGTGTGCCACCAACCGCGCCACCAGAAGTCGTCGTGACGGTAAATCTCGTGGCGCTGAAACGGCTGACCTTGGGGATAGTCGACAGTCTGGCCGACGATGCATCAATCGTGAATCTTGCGTCTTTAGCGGGGATTGGATGGGAAGGGCAGGTCGAAAAAATCCAAGCGGCCAAAGACTTGACCCATTCTGACGTGGCTAAGTTCTGCACTGAAAATGATGTATCGACGGAAACCAGCTATTTTTTCACCAAACAGGCGCTTGTCGCTTGGACTCATGAAAATCGTTGGACTTGGCGCGATCGTGGCATTCGCATGAATGCAGTTAGTCCTGGCCCGGTCGAAACCCCGATCCTGAAAGATTTCGTTGAGACGCTGGGTGAACGTGTCGAAGAGGACATGAAGGTCATGGACCGTCCAGGGGCACCCACAGATATCGCGCCATTGGTGTTGTTCCTTCTGGGGCCAGGATCTGTTTGGCTGCGTGGTGTCAACATCCCAACCGACGGCGGCATGCGGGCCCATATTGAAGCAACTTCGAACGGGCTTGGTTGAGCCGACGATTCAAGGAGAGTTTAAATGAACCTTTCAATGTTGATTGGCGGCGCGGAAGCGTCTGCTACAGGCAATCGTACCTTTGAACGTTGCGACCCTGTCACAGGCCAGGTTGCAACAATCGCACCCGCGGCCTGTGGCGACGATGCACGCAGGGCAGCAAAAGCCGCGGGGAAAGCCTTTCCCGGGTGGTCCAAAACCGGCCCCAATGCGCGACGTGCTTTGTTGAACAAGGCAGCTGACGAGCTCGAGGCAATGGCACCAGAGATCTCAGAGATGGCAACTGCCGAAACTGGTGCGACGGGCATCTGGATTGGGTTCAACTGCATGCTAGGGGCAGGCATGTTGCGCGAAGCAGCCGCGATGACCACGCAAATCACCGGTGAAGTCATTCCAGCTGACAAACCTGGCACCCTGGCAATGGCGCAGCGCAAGCCGCTAGGTGTGTGCCTGGGGATTGCGCCGTGGAACGCGCCAATCATTCTGGGCGTTCGCGCTGTGGCAATGGCCGTTGCCTGCGGCAACACTGTGATCTTAAAGGCCTCCGAACTCTGCCCAGCGACGCACCGCGCCATCGGCGAGGCGTTTCATCGTGCTGGGTTTCCAGACGGTGTCATGAACGTGGTGACAAATGCGCCTGAAGATGCCGCAGAGGTGGTTTCCGCTTTGATCGAGGCCCCCGAAGTACGGCATGTCAACTTTACTGGATCAACTGGCGTGGGCCGCATCATCGCGCAAACCGCTGCAACACATCTGAAGCCAGCGCTTCTGGAATTGGGCGGCAAAGCCCCGTTGATCATTCTGGACGACGCTGATCTTGAGGCGGCAGTGAACGGCGCAGCCTTTGGTGCATTTATGAATCAGGGGCAGATTTGCATGTCAACAGAGCGCATTGTTGTGCACCAGGGCATCGCGGATCGCTTTGTCAAAGCGCTTGCCGCTAAGGCTGGGGCACTGCCTGCTGGCAATCCGCGTAACAAAGTTGTGCTTGGCTCGCTCGTCACTCCGCAAGCGGCGCAAAAGATGGAAGAACTGATCGCAGATGCCACGTCCAAGGGCGGAATCGTTGTTTCTGGCGGCAATCGGGATGGGTCTATTGTTGATGCTACGCTGATTGATCATGTGACCCCTGAAATGCGCATCTATGGCGAGGAAAGCTTTGGACCAGTCAAATCTATTATCCGAGTTGCTGATGACGAAGAAGCGTTGCAGGTCGCCAATGACACGGAATATGGTTTGTCTTCAGCTGTTTACAGCTCGAATATTCAGCGCGCCATGTCGGTTGCTGACAGGATTGATAGCGGAATTTGCCATATAAACGGGCCAACCGTGAGCGATGAAGCACAGATGCCGTTTGGCGGTGTAAAGGATTCAGGCTATGGCCGGTTTGGTGGCAAAGCAGGAATTGACGCCTTCACTTCAATCCGCTGGGTCACTATCGAAGACCCGCATCAGCACTTTCCTTTTTGATCGTTGTTTAACTGGGGTCTATAGCTGAAACGGGGCTCAACACGAGCCTATAGAGCAAAGACAGTTCGCATAGCGTCACAAATTGCGCTACAATCCTTCCGTTAGGAATCTTCCAAAGAGACGCGGCAGAACGCTCTGCCGCGTCTTAGGATTTCGCCGCTAAACTGCAGCGGTGACGATGAATTCTACCAGATACTCTGGTGTTGCCAATTTGGCTTCTCCACATGCGCGCGCGGCAGGGGCTGCCGGGTCAATCCAGGCGTCATAGACTTCATTCATTTCACCAAAGTCGTTCATGTCTGCCAGCCAAATGATGACTTGAAGAAGCTTAGACTTGTCCGAGCCTACTTCTGTCAGCAGCTTATCAACCGCATCAAGGCAGTCTTGGGTCTGTGTTGCGACGCTTGCACCTGGGGTGCCAACTTGACCAGCCAAATACGCGGTTTGGCCGTGAATGACGATTTGGCTCATGCGGGGGCCAGCACCGATACGTTTGATTTCCATTGTGATCTCCATGTCTGTATATGAGACAGTCATAGCGCTTCAGGCTGTTGTTCTCTATCGGTTGCACCGTCACGCATAGAGGGGCAGCCATAGTAAATTGCTATGATAGGTGCCTGTATTTTTGCTATTTTTGTGCTATTTTGTCATGGAAGCATTGGGGATGCATAGCTTTGACGCAAAATGACTTGAACTGGAACTTGCTGCGCACTTTCTATGTAATTTCGCAGGAACAAAGCATAACAGCTGCGTCTCGGCGTTTGGGGATATCTCAACCCTCTGTAAGCAACGCGCTCCAGAAACTAGAGGCCCAATTGGGATGCCAACTGGTGTTTCGCGATAGCCGCCATTTCGAACTCACCCTCCGTGGGGAAAAAGTCTATCAGGAATGTCGGGATATGTTCCATGGGGCTGACCGAATTGGCCAATTGGCTCAGGATGCCCTTGATGAAGAACGGGGTGAGGTCCGATTTCAAATTATTTCCAATTTGGTTTCGCCGTTGATTGATGAATTGTTGCGCCTGTATCACCAGCGCCAACCTTCAGTGAAATTACATGTCGAAACCAAAAACAGTCACGAGATCGTCCGTAGCCTTGGCAAAGGCAACATCAACATAGGATTTTGCCTGTTAAATCGACCGGTTTTGAATATCGAGTCAGTACGTTTGTTCCGTGAAGAATTTAAACTGTTCTGTGGGGCTGAACACCCCTTGTATGGGCGTGAAAGCATAAGCGAGCGAGAGCTGCGTCAGGAACCATTTATTTCTTTCACCTGTGCGACAGAAGGCATGGGGCTTGAACCAATGGCCGTGCTTCAAGCCAGCGCCAATATTGGCAATCGTGTGACTGGCATGAGCTCTAATTTGCAAGAGGTAAAACGCATGATCATCGCGGGATTGGGTATTGGAATTCTACCGCCGGACCCAGTTCAAGCCGATATTGAAAAAGGGGTTCTCTGGCCCATTCGTGTGACTGACCGCCCAATTGGGGCGGACGTTTATCTTGTGCATGCGCCAAAACAAAACCTGACAGCTGCAGAAATGGCCTTTGTGCGCACGGCCGAAGAACTGGCCGCAATGAATCAAGAATTGACCTGACGGTAGGAAAGTTCCGCGCTGGCGAGATCTTCGATCGAGAGCCCCGCGGATTTGAATACTGTAAATGCTTGATCTGAAGTGCGACCGGGGTGGCGTCGTTGAGCCAATTCTGCAAGATCGGCCTCGATCTGAATTGGGTCAAACAACCCGGCCCGCACTGGTTGGGCGAGATCCCCGGATCGCAGAGCGCCTTCTTGACCATCTACAAACACGCAGGCCTGGGTGATTGCCTGATCATCAGATTCTCGCATGTCTTCTCGGAAAGCTCCAACCAGATCCAGATGGGTTCCTGGACGCAACCATGCCCCATGCACAAAGGGGCTTTTCGCTGCGGTGATTGTGCTGATTACATCAGCCGTGTTGCAAGCGGCTTCAAGATTAACGACAGGCTCCGCAGAGAATCCTTCTTCTACCAATTTATTTGCGATGCGCTGCGAGGTGTCGCGATTGCGCCCCCAGATCCGAATGCGCTCATAGGGACGCACTGTTGAGTGCGCCTTTGCCATAGAGAGCGCCAATTGGCCCGTTCCAACGATCAAAAGTTCTTTGCCGTCTTTGCGCGCAAGATAATCTGCAGCCAAAGCCGATGCCGCAGCGGTGCGGCGGGCTGTCAGTACGTCGCCATCCATGACCGATTTCAGCTGTCCTGTTTCGCCGTCAAACAGCATGTAGCCCGCGTTTATTGTCGCCAGCCCGCGTTGAGGATTTTCAGGGAAAAAGGTTACAACCTTCAAGCCTATGGACTCACCAGGGATCCAGGCGGGCATGATAAGTAGAGAAGCTTCGCTGCCATCGGGTTGGGTGATTGGCAGTACCTGACGCGGTGGTGCCTCAACGGCATTGCGTGAAAACCACGACCGTAATTCAGCAATCAAAGTAGCCCAATCAAGGGCCGCTTCCAGTTCATGTTTTCCTAGGAATACCTCAGTCACGGTCTGCTCTTTCTACAACTGCATGCAGCAGGATGTTCAGTGCGGCGTCAAAGTGCTCTGGGTCGCAATCTTCTTCGTTATTATGGGTAATGCCGTTTTTGCACGGTGCAAAGATCATCGCGGTGGGGCAGTGGGTGGCCATGAAATAAGCGTCATGCCCAGCCTGAGACTGAATATCGCGCCAGTTTACATCCAAGCGGATGGCGTGATTGCGGATGCTGTTAATCAAGTCAGCATCAAAAATATCTCCACCCCATTCCCATTCATCTTCGATGGTTGCAGTGCAGCCAGCCATTGCGGCAGACTCGTGCACCGCACGCCGCATCTTTTCAGCCATCACACGTGTGGTGATCGGGTCAGGGTGGCGCACGTCGCATACCGCATCAGCCGTATCGGACAAAATACCTGGTTTGTTTGGCCAAGCGGTGAGGCGCGCAGCCGTCGCTTTGCCGTCATAAACCGCATAGTCCCAACCTATATTGTCGACCGCTGTTAACCAGCGTGCTCCGGCAACCAATGCGTTCTTGCGCAAATCCATCGGGGTAGGACCTGTGTGCGCTGTTTTCCCCTCAAATGTGGCGCGCATGCCGCGGACAGGATAACCGCCTGTGACCACGCCGACATCTCGACCTTCGGCGTCAAGGATCGGACCTTGTTCGATGTGCAGTTCGAAATAGGCATCAATGTCGCCTGCTTTACAGGGACGCGTGCCTTTATATCCAATGCGCTCTAATTCGTCCCCAAAGCGAGTGCCGTCATCCCCGATCAGGTCATGCACCCAATCCACTTTATATTTGCCAATAAAGCAGCCCGATGCGACCATTGGCGGGGAAAAGCGTGCGCCTTCTTCATTGGTCCAATCAACGATTTCAATCGGGCGTTTGGTGACATGGCCCACATCATTCAAAGAGCGAACGACCTCTAGACCAGCCAAAACGCCTGCTATGCCATCAAATCGTCCCCCGTTGATTTGGGTGTCCAAGTGGCTTCCGATTAGGATTGGAGGCAGAGAATTGTCTACCCCCTCTCGTCGGCCAAAAATAGAGCCACATTCGTCGATTTCGACCGTCAACCCAGCGTCCTCGCACCAAGCAACAAATTGATCGCGCATGTTCTTGTCAGAATCAGATAGCGTTAGACGCGACAGGCCTCCTGGGCGACCTTTACCGATTTCACCAGAGGTTTCGATTGTATTCCAGAAGCGGTCCAAATTGACGCGGCAGTCGGGTGTAAGGGGCATGGACAGTCCTTTGTCTTGCCAAAAAGCCGCGAAGTTATGCTTAGCGGTTCTTGTAGCTTAAAGATTATGCGCTAGCTTCTGATGTATCAGATAGGAACGCAAATAGCGGTTGCTTATGGCATCTAAAGACCTTCGATATGCAGATTTCCTAGACCTCAGCGACGCAGTCTATTTCAACGTCAAAAGGTAGAGGCCAGGGCGCAACAGCAACAAATGATCTGGCTGGAAAATTCTTTGGAAAGAACTCTTTGTAAACCTCGTTTACCGGCGCAAAATGTGCCGTGTCCGTTACGTAAATTGTTGTTTTTACGACTTTATCAAGGTTAGAGCCCGCGCCTTCCAGTGCAGCTTTCATCAACTTCATAACCGCTGTTGTTTGGGTTCGAAGATCCCCCTGGATAATCTCTTGTTTGACGATGTCCACGGGCGGGATACCGCAGCTATACAGCATATCTTTGCTGCGAACGAGCAGCGAAGTCGGGGTGTTCAATTCGGCCAGCGCAGCATTCAGATCTGGCAGGTTTACTATTTCTTTCATAATGCCTCTTAACGAGAAATTCGTCCACTGCGCTCGTTCTCTAGTTTGCTGACATAGCTTTCCAGAAATAGGCAGATGACGAGATAAATGAGCCCTACAAACAGATAAAGCTCGCGATAATACCCTTGCCAGTCGCCATCAAACAGGCTCGATCGGGCAGCGCCCAATAGGTCGAATAGACCAATGATGATCAGCAAAGAGGTGTTTTTGACGAATGCAATGGCGATATTGGCCAAAGGCTGCATAGAGTTTGCAATAACTTGCGGCAGAATGATTAGCCGTTGGCGCTTCCAATAGCCAATGCCAAGGGCTGCTGCGGCTTCGCTTTGCCCTTTGGGAAGCGCTTCAAGTGCGCCGCGCAAAGCCTCTGCGAAATAGGCAGCCGTTAAAAAGGTGAGCCCCATAGCGGCGCGCACAAGTTTGTCGATCATCATGCCTTGCGGCATGAGAAGTGGCACAATGGCAAACGTCATAAAGACCAAAGTGATCGCCGGAATGCCTCGGATGACATCAATATACAGCCGGCTTGGAATACGCAGCAGTGGATTTTCAGAGGCGGCCCCCAACATGATCAGAACACCAAGTGGAAATGACGCCCCAAGACCGGCGAGGGTCACTATCAAGGTGATCGGCAAGCCTCCCCAGCGCGCATTGTCAATTTCTTGCAATCCGAAAAAACCGCCTCGCATCAGCATCAGCCCAACCGCGAAACCCACTGCCAGCGTCACAATTACCTGTTTGATATTGCGCGGCCTTTGATAGGCATAGATGGCAATCAGCGTGAGAAGGATCATAAAGACCGTAGGCCGCCAAAGTTCAGAAGTTGGATAGGCTCCGAAGACGATCAAATTCAATTTCTCAGCCAAAAACGCCCAGCATGCCCCACCATTGGCGCGGCAATCTTCCGAGGTGCCAGACCAGGTCGCGTTTAGCAAAAGCCAATTGAGTAAGCCTGGCCCAGCGTAGGCGATGATGAGTACGAGAAGAATTGTAATCACCGCGCGAATTTTATCGCCGAACAGCGCCGTTCTGATCCTAACGGGCCAAGATAGGGTTGGGTTACCACTCATAGCGGGCTTCCAATACTTGAGATATCTTCGTAATGATGATGTTGATCGCGACATAGGCGATCATGTATATCGCTATCATTTCAATGACCTGACCGGTTTGGTTCATAGCGGTGTTGCCCACCGAAACAAGATCGGGGTAACCGACCGCCACCCCAAGAGAGCTGTTTTTAACAAGGTTCAAAAGCTCTGAAACAATCGAGGGCAGGGCAACACGCGTTGCTTGTGGCAGCACCACCAGGCGAAACGATTGCCCACGTGTTAGGCCAAGCGCTGATGCGGCTTCGCCTTGTCCGCTTGCGACAGCTTGTACTGCCCCGCGCAGTGTCTCGGCGATATAGGTGCCTGTATAGATCGAGAGGCCAACAAACAAAGTCATGAATTCTGGGGTTAAAACGCCGCCACCTTTGATGGCGAAACGAGTGATTTCGGGCATATGAAAGTGCCCGACACCCACGACCAAAGCAAGAGGCGCGATACCCAGCCCAAGCGTCCAACCAATAAGGCTAAATGCAAGAGTATCGACACCTCGGCTGCGCAGGCGAGCGCCATAAATCAAGGTCGACAAAATGATAATAAACGCAAGCAGAACGATTAAACTCAGAGCCAAATCCGGCGTCGGAAAGTTTAGACCGCGATTGCTCAGATAAACTCCGGGTAACAGGGTGATCCGGTCGCGTATTGCAGGCAAGCTGACGGTAAAAATGCCAAACCAAAAAAACAGTTGTAAAAGCAAGGGCGTATTGCGCACCGTCCTGATGTAGAATTTGGCAATGCGATTGGCAGTTACATGGCCAGACAGCATGGCACCCGCTGCCAACAAGCCCAAAGCTAGCGCGGCAAATATCGAAGCAACTGCCACTTTAAGCGTGTTGCTGAACCCAGCGAGCAATGCACGCCCATAGCTTGCATCCCCATCATAGGGGATCAGGGATTCACCGATGTCATATCCAGCACGGTTGGAAAGAAAACCAAATCCGGTGTTAATCCCCATCAACTCGAGCCGTTGACGGACCATTGTCGCGACAATCCAAAGTACAGCAGCCACTGCGCCAATGGTGAATACCTGAATGGCGGTGTGGCGCAATCGTTCACGGCGAAAACTTGGGTTCATGCTGTCCTCGGGGCGTCAAAATAGGGGGGCGGCGCCAGACCTAGATCCAGCGCCGCCAAGAAGTGACCGTTTTAGAACAACGGTGAATACATCAGGCCGCCATTGGACCAAAGCGCGTTTTGACCGCGTTCAAGACCGAGAGGTGAACCTTTGCCCACGTTGCGCTCGAAGATTTCGCTGTAGTTGCCCACAGTTGAGATGACATCATACACCCAGCTGTCTTCTAGACCGATCAGATCGCCCACACCAGGATTTGCACCCAAAAAGGATTGCAACTCGGCACTATCGGCCGCTTTCATTTCAGCGACGTTTGCTTGAGTCACACCAAGTTCTTCGGCGGTCAGCAACGCATAAGAGGTCCACTTGACGACATTTTCAAAGCCTTTGTCATCCGCGCGGACAACTGGGCCAAGCGGCGATTTTGCGAGGATATTTGGCAAAACAGTATATGCGCTTGGATTATCAGAGGTTAGACGCACCACCGCAAGTTGGGACAAGTCACTGGTGATTACGTCGCAGCGATCGCTAAAGAAAGCAGAGAAAAATTCGGTGCCGCTTTCAATGACAACAGGAGTAAACGAAATGCCCATATCAGTGAAATGGTTGCGAATTACATACTCACTGGTTGTGCCTTGCTGAATGCATACAGTTGCACCGTCAAGCTCGCTGCTTTCGGAAACGCCGAGGTCGGATTTGATGAGCAGGCCCTGACCGTCATAGAAATTGAATGCGGGAAAGGTCAGGCCCAGAGACGCGTCACGTGCAAGCGTCATGGTCGAGTTCTGTGCCAGCATGTCGATTTCGCCGTTTTGCAGCGATGTAAAGCGCGCCTGAGCAGAAAGAGGGACCCACTTAACATTCGGCTCGCCAAGAATTGCAGTTGCGACCGCGCGGCAATAGTCGGGGTCAAGTCCCTGCCATTCACCAGCTTCATCAGGGGCCCCAAAGCCCACAAGTCCGGTATGCACGCCGCAAACTAACTCTCCGCGGTCTTTGATGGTCTCGATCATATCAGCTTGTGCCATGGTTGCTGCTGCAGTCAGGGCAGCAATAGATGCGCCAAGGGTGATTGAAAGTTTCTTCATGATGACCTCCGAGTCAATTTATCGTATACGATTTAACCATAGGAAGCACGGATCACCTGTCAACTCGCGGTTTTTAACCGATTGATTTAAGCGATAGGTATACGATATGATTGATTTACGCTGGTGGTTTACCCTTCACCTCACCCCGCGCATTGGTTTTAAGATACAGTGTAACGCACCAGGAGCCATTCAGTGACTAAGTTGAAAAATGGTAAAAAATCAGCGCTTACAAAACCTTATGGTGATGGGGGGACAGCCATGCTGGAGGATTTATGCGCTGGGATGGAACTGGGAGAAATGACAGCCCCCCAGTTGGCTGTGAAGGTCTTGCAAGAGGCAATCGTGACTGGCGTATTGCCAAGTGGGGCCTCGATCAAACAAGATGTAATTGCTGAAAAGTTGGGCACAAGCAAGATTCCTGTGCGCGAAGCGCTGCGCGAACTCGAAGGGCAGGGGCTTGTGGACTTCAAGCGAAACAAAGGATTCGTTGTTTCTCTAACCTCAGTTGAAGAGATGCTCGAAGCGTTCAAGCTGCGACGGATGTTAGAGCTTTTTGCTGTTCGAGAATCCGTACCGCTGGCAACGGATGCAGATTGCGACGCAATTGACCAAATCATCCATGATTTTGAATTGGTCACAGATGTCATGGTCTCGAGCCATTGGAATTTAAAACTGCACCTCGCCTTTTATGCACCAGCCAAAATGGCGCACCTGAACAAGATGATCCGCAGGGCGCATACGATTGCGCATCGGTACACACACATTTATATGCGCGCGCATCAAGAAGCGATTGACCCTCAAGATGAACATCGGGCTATTTTACAGGCCTACCGCAACAGAGATGCAGAGCTGGCGGTGACATTGATGGATAGCCACATATCAGTTGCTGCAAACGCTTACGCAGCCTTCTTAAAGGATCACCTTGCCTAGTCGGCACGATTTCTCGTTGCAAATTGCAAAGCGCATGCAATTCAAAGTGCGCTCAAGCTCTCTCTGGCTCGTCCCAATTCATTGCTTCAAAAGCCTCGCGAAAGGCGAATTTTTGTAAGTGCACGTCGATTACATGTCGGGCCTGCGCGCGCTCATCGTCTGTCTTACCTGTAATTGACACCGACAGCCTGTCTTTGTTGGCGTCAAATAATGCGGTTCCAGAGGGTAGCTGGGCTTCTCCGTGGGTTTCATCAAAGGTGACGTCAACTTTATGGGCAAAATGTTTGCACATTTGTTGCAGGTATTTTGATGCATGGGCGGTTTTGAAAATGCCGGTTTGTTCTGTCATTTTTCATATCCTATGATTTTTATCAGAAATAAGGGTTGCATGTGTTATTTGCAATGTCTTATTGAAATTGTCAGAATTATAGCACCGTTAAGGATTCTCCATGCTTCGCACCCTCGCCATAGCGGCTACCGCCGCCTTTTGTGCAACCACAGTTTTTGCCAATGATGTCACAATAACCACAAATACCACTGAGGCCACTGTGCCAGCGCAACCCAGCGCGGTCGCTGTTTTTGATATGGCTGCGCTCGACATGCTCGACGCTTTAAAGGTTGAGGGCCTCACCTCGACCTCCAATACCTATCTGCCTTACCTCTCCAGCTATACGAGTGAAATCGGCACATTGTTTGAACCCGATTTTGAGGCTTTGAATGCCGCGGCCCCGGATTTGATCGTTGCCGGTGGTCGCTCCTCTACCAAAGTCGAAATGCTGTCTAAAATTGCACCGACTGTAGATATGACAATGTTCGGCGACAATCTGATCGGGCAGGCACGCGAACGCCTGACCTCCTATGGCAAGGTTTTTGGCAAATCTGCAGAGGCTGAGGCGCTTATCGCCAAGCTTGACGCTGAAATTGATGCCACTAAAGCTGCGGTTGCTGGTAAAGGCAACGCCTTGATTCTACTCACAAACGGGGGAAAGCTTTCGGCATACGGCGCAGGTGGCCGTTTTGGTTGGGTGCATCAAGAGCTTGAACTGCCGATCGTTCTCGAGGGCCTTAAAGACACCACGCATGGTGAATCTATTTCATTTGAGTTTGTACGCGAGGCCAACCCAGATTGGATCTTGGTATTGGATCGCGCCGCCGCGATTGGTGCCGAAGGCGAGGGCGCAGAGGTCACCCTTGATAATGCCATCATTGCCGACACCAATGCCGCAAAAAATGATCGAATTGTGCATTTGAATTCCGGCGGATTTTATATTGCGTCTGGTGGTATTCAATCCACCCTAGAAACACTATCGATCATTAAAACCGCATTCGGTGGCTAAGGTGCGCGTCACGCCTATCATTCTCATGACATTGTTTGTCTTGACCCTCGTGAGTAGTCTCACGGGGGTCTCCTCTTTGTCAGGCGACGGGATTTGGCTGCTGTTTTACAGTCGGCTTCCGCGCACAGCGGCGGCGCTTTTGGCTGGGGCGGGATTGGCCGTCGCGGGGGTCATTATGCAAATGTTGTCGCGCAATAAATTTGTCGAACCATCGACAGCTGGCACGGCACAGGCTGCAGCAATGGGTCTGGTCGTGGTGACGATACTTGCACCGGGGGCTGCACTTTGGGCAAAAATGGGGGCTGCAACTATTGCGGCTTTGTTTGGCACGGCCGGCTTTCTTGCGCTTGTACGCCGTCTGCCACCGCAGGAACCGATGCTGGTGCCCCTGACAGGCATTGTTTACGGAGGTATAATAGGCGCAGCGACAACCTTTTTGGCCTATGAACGCGACCTGTTGCAATATCTTGATATTTGGATCAGCGGCGAATTTTCCGGCGTTATGCTGGGGCGCTACGAATACTTGTGGATCGCCGGGGTGCTTACCGCCTTGGCATATTTCTATGCCGACCGTTTCACTCTGGTTGGGCTAGGAGAAGACGCGGCCCTCGCGCTTGGGCTTAACCACACACAGGTCTTGGTGATTGGTTTGGCCATCGTTGCAGTGATCTCTGCTGTGACCACTGTCACTGTTGGCATGATCCCCTTTGTTGGCTTAGTGGTGCCAAACCTGATTGCCCGAATTTATGGAGAAAACTTACGCCACACCTTACCGATTGTGGCAACAAGTGGTGCCGGACTGGTTTTGGGGTGCGACATACTGGGGCGGGTCATTCGCTATCCCTTCGAGATCCCCGTGGGCACAATTCTAGGTGTGCTCGGCGCGGCCGTATTCCTGTGGATTTTACACGGGAGGACCCGTCATGGTTAGAACAAGACTTTTGCTCTTGGTGGGGGTGTTGCTGCTGGCGGTGACAGCCTTTATGACTCTCGGCGCACGTGGAAACTGGGATTTTGTCATCCCCTTTCGTGGCATCAAACTGGTCGCTTTGATCACATTCGCTGTGTCCGTCTCGATATCCACAGTGGTGTTTCAAACCCTTACGGCGAACCGGATTTTAACGCCGTCAATTATGGGGTTTGATGCGCTTTATGTGATGATCCAAACGGTGTTGGTCTTTCTTCTTGGCGGTGTTGGTTATGCTGGCATCGAAGCCTTGCCAAAGTTTTTCGCCGAAACTTTTGTGATGACGGGGGCAGCCCTCTTGCTCTTTGGTCTGGTTCTTCGTGGCGCACACGACTTGGGGCGAATGGTGCTCACAGGTTTGATTCTGGGCGTGTTTTTCCGCTCGTTGACGTCCTTGATCAACCGCCTCATTGATCCATCCGAATTTTCAGTTGTGCAACAAGCTAGTTTTGCGCAATTCAACTCTGTGAATACCGATCTGACATGGATTTGTTTTGGGATCACAGCCGCAAGTTTCCTGTGGTTCATGTACTTTCACAAACGGCTGGATGTGATCGCGTTGGGACGCGACACCGCCATTGGTCTGGGGCTAAACTATGGGCGCGAAACCAAACGATTGTTGGCGTTGATTGCTCTTTTGGTGTCCACCTCAACCGCGCTCATCGGCCCGGTGTATTTTTATGGTCTGCTGGTGGCCGCGCTGACCCACCGCTTCATAGGCACATGGCGGCACCTCTATCTTTTGCCCGCGGTCTCGCTGCTTGGGGCCGCGCTTTTGATTGCCAGTCAAACCTTGTTTGAGCGGGTTTTGTCGTTGCAAACATCCGTCTCGGTTGTCATTGAAGCCATTGGTGGCCTTGTGTTCCTAGTCCTTCTCTTTTCGCGGAAACTTCGATGATTGAAACCCGAAACCTGACCGTTGCCATCGAGGGCACGAAAATTCTGCATGATGTGTCGATTACCTTGCCAAAAGGGAAATTGACGGCGATTGTTGGCCCAAATGGCGCAGGAAAGTCCACATTGCTCACCGCGATGGGGCGGCTGACGCCGATCCACAGCGGGGATGTTTTCTTTGACAGCTTTCCCATTGGCAGCATTGCCACATCAGCTCTGGCCAAACGTCTGTCGATTTTTCGTCAGAGCACGCCTGTCGCCCCACGCCTCAGTGTGCGCGACCTGATTTCTTTTGGGCGGTATCCTCATGCAAGCGGCAAAATGACCGGTGCGGACAAATTGATTGTCGAGCAAGCCATCGCGCGCCTCGACCTCAGCGACTTTGCTGATCGCTATCTTGATGCACTGTCTGGGGGGCAGCGTCAGCGCGCGCTTTTGGGGATGGCACTGGCCCAAACGGGGGACGTGATGCTGCTTGATGAGCCGCTGAACAATCTTGACATATCACACGCGCGCGCTGTGATGCGTGTGGCGCGCGAGGAAGTTGCGCAAGGCCGAACCGTCGCTGTTGTGATCCATGATCTTACCATTGCCGGGGCACATTGTGATCATGTGATTGCCCTCAAAAATGGCCGGCTACACAGCGAAGGCGCTCCAATTGACGTCTTGTCTCAAGAGGGTCTGTCAGACCTTTACGATACACCGGTCGACGTGGCCGTTGTGAACGGACGTCGATATGTGATGACCGCCTAGCCACCACATAATCAAAAACGAACCCAACGGTCAGTTGCTTATTCAATTGGATTTGGGCCGGTGTATGTCCACTTATAAGCGGGCGGTGTCGGGCCCTTGTTGCGCCCACCTTGCTGCATTTGCTCCCAGGCATGTGAGATGACCCCCACAGAGCGGGACAAACAAAACAACCCGCGTGCCAATGGCCCTTCAAAGCCAAGCTCTGCATAAATGACGGCGGTGGCCCCATCTATGTTCATTGGAACAGGTTTGCCCTTGCGGGCATTTAACACCTGTTGCACTGATTGACCAATCAGACCAAACCTGCCGCTGACGGTGCCCGCTGCCGCAGCTTGCGCCACCAATGACAACAGCCGCGGCGCGCGCGGGTCTTCTGGTTTATGAAAGCGGTGGCCAAAGCCAGGGATGAATTTCGAACGCTCTTTGGTCCAACGGTCAATCATGTCCGTCGTTGCAGTGGTCATTTCTGCGCCGTCTTGAACAGCTGCATCAATCCAAGTGTATAACTCGACGGCCTGCTCTCCGGCTCCGCCATGGACATCGTCCAGCATATTCACCGCCGAAGCCATTGCACCATTTAAGCCAAGTCCACAGGTGACCGCCATGCGTGCCGCGGCAATCGAAGGCGCCTGTGGCCCATGATCTACAGCCGCCACCAATGCATATTCCAGCAACTGAGACTGTTCAGCCGAGGGAAGGGCTCCGCGTGTCATCAACCAGATCATTTGTGGGAAGGATACGCTGCCAATCAACTCTTCGATGGGTCTGCCGCGCATACGGATTTGGCCGGGTGACATGTCAATGATGTCTGTGGTCCACCAATCAGAAACGTCACTTGGTTGCTTGGTCATACCACGCCGTCCTCTCTCAATTTGCTAAGGGTCTCATTTGTCACGCCCAATTCACGCCAGATCTCATCGTTATGTTGTCCAAGTTCAGGCGGGGGCGAACTTACCGTCGGTGCTGTGCCATCAAGTTTGATGCCGGTTGTAGCCAGTTCAATATCGCGCCCCACACCGGGGACATCCTCAAAACGATGCAAAAAGCCTCTGTCTGCCACCTGTGGCATACTTAGAATTTCAGGCACTGTCAGAACCGCCCCGGCGGGCACTCCAATTTTGTTCAATTCCTTGGCCCAGTCCCGGGCGGGGCGGGCCAGCAACTTGGCCTCGAGCTTCGCCTTCAAAGCAATTCGGTTCTTTTTCCGGGCCTCGCGCGTGGCAAATTCGGGCAAATCCTGAAGCTCTTCCAGTCCCAAATGCTGCGTTAGCAACAGCCATTGTTCGTCTTTGTTGGCAGCAATGTTGATCAGACTGCCTTTGGCGTTGAATGCGCCAGACGGTGCAGAGGTAAAGTTTTCGTTGCCATTCGCGGTCGGCTCTACCCCGGCCACCAAATAGTTAGATACGACCCAACCCATGGTGGCCAGAACAGATTCAAGCATGGAGACGTCAATAAAGCTTCCGCGGGGCCTGCCGTTCAGCGCAGCGCTAATGGCAAAGGCCGCTGTCATGCCGCCGACGGTGTCTGCAACCGGATAGCCCACCCGCAGCGGCGCACTTTCGGCATCTCCAGTGATAGACATGATCCCGGAAGCGCCTTGAATGATTTGGTCATAGGCCGGGCGGTGAACCCAAGGCCCATCTTGTCCAAAACCTGAAATCGCACAGTAGATAAGCTCTGGGTTTTCTTTCTTAAGTATTTCGTACCCCACACCCAGCCGGTTCATCACACCTGGCCGAAAGTTTTCAACCAGAACATCAGCGCTCTGAACCAGTTTCAAAAACAACGCCTTGCCTTCAGGCTTTTTGAGGTTGATCGTGACAGATTTCTTGCCGGCATTTTGGGCCAAAAACGACACGCCCATATAGGCTTTGCTTAGCTCTGGGTCGGCCCCCAGTTGGCGCGCCAGGTCGCCTCTGCCGGTGGCCTCTACTTTGATGACCTCAGCACCCAGATGCGCTAGGTGATGGCAGCAAAATGGTCCTGCCAATACGTTGGTCAGGTCAAGAACCCGTATTCCGTCAAGCGGGTGTGTCATGGCGTGCCCCTTTGAAAGCTCTATTTGAATTGATCACGATGAGCGCGCCGACTTGAGCATGGTAATCATGATTGGCATCAGAAGTGCCATGGCACAGCCAGAAAGAGCAACCCTCTGTCTGATTTTCAATTTGCAAAAGTCGGCCGTTTCGTCATGCAAGACGAAAAATGACTGGGGAATTACGCCCATATTGTGCGTTGATCAGCCCAATCAGATCTTGTGCCATGACATTACCAATGTGCCAATGCGATGCGGCTTCTTGTATCTGGTAACAATCATGGGCTGGCACGGGTGCAAGGTGCTGGTTGGAGGCTGCGGTTATCGTTGATGCGTTGCATAGTTTGGCGGTGCCACAAGAACGACTGCGCCTGCTTGGTGCATGGGAAACCGGATCACCGGCGACGGCAGGCGTCAGGACTTGGATCGATTGAAAACCGGCAACTTCATATTTGAACATACAGTTTGACATACCGAACGCTGCAAACGCACAGTTTGCGCATCTACGATGGTTTGGGTGGAAAGTTATCTCGTTTGAATTTATGGTCTACAAAATTAAGGGGAAACCAAATGGGTAAAGGTATTGAGAGCGTTAAAGCTGCCTATCTAGAGGGCATTGCGGGTGGCAATGCACGGGAATCGGTGACGAAGTATTCGGGTCATCGCTACACGCAGCATTCCACGGGCGTTGGTGACGGCGTTGAAGGTTTTCTAAGTTTTTTTGAACCGTTTCTTGAACGGAACCCCAAACGCGAGATTCAGATCGTTCGGATTTTTGAAGATGAGCAATGGGTGTTTTGCAGCGCTTTTCAAAGCCTGAACGATGGTGAAGCAAAATGGGTCACAATGGATCTGTTTTATACCGATGAAAACGGGCTTTTACTGGAACACTGGGATACTATTGCCCCCTATCGCGAAACCATGTCGGGCCAGGATATGGTGGGTGGAGCAACTGAGGTTGACTTGACCGCGGATACCAAGGCCAACAAGGCGTTGGTGTTGGAGTTTACCAAACAGGTATATCAGGAAGGCAATCCCGAGAAAGCTAGCGATTTCGTAACCTCAGACCTCGTTCAGCACGCGCCAACAATCGGAGCCGGGCTGGACGGACTCAAATCCTGGCTCAAATCAGAAGAAGCTGGGCGGTATGAAATGCTGTTTCAGCTTATTGGCCAAGGTGATTTTGTTATGACCTATGGTAAGCGGTTTGCCCAAGGCAAAGAGCATGCGGTGTTCGACCTCTATCGGGTCGCTGATGGCAAGATCACGGAACATTGGGCAAATGCGGAAGAAATTCAACCCCGTGAGTTTTGGGGGAATTCCGGTAAATTCTAACATGAAAAAAGATATTCCCGGGTTCAATTTGGGAAAATCACCATCTTGGTTGCAGGGAAAACAACCGATGCATTCACGACAGAATTCCAAAAATCGCTATTTGCAAGAGCACGAAAATGCAAATCGCATCGCCAAATGGCAAGATCATTTTATTCCGCTTTGGGGTGAAATTGCTGTGGTGCCAGAACCAGACAAGCATTTCGATGCCTGGGTAGAGACCGAAGAACTGGGTGCGCTTCGATTCAACAAAATCTACCACGCCGCACACAGTATGATTCGGATTGGTGATCAATCTCAGATCATGGATGGGCGTTATTATGTCCTGAATATTTCTCGCGCGGGCAGCGGTCTGTTGCGGACCCAACAGAGCGAGACCCGGATTTGTCCTGGCCATGCAGTTTTATCGGCCAGCACACGCGCCAATGAATTTTGTGTCAACAACACCTATCTCGCCGATCAGATGATGGTTTCTCATAGATTGATGACCCAGTTCATTCCCAATCCCGAAGAAGTTTATCACCTGTCTTGGGACAAGCCGTCAGTTCGATTGGATATGCTACTGGGGCTGATTTCGACTATGCGCAAGCAGTTTGGCCAGGGTGAGGAGAAGCCCGAAGAAATAGAGTTTGCGGTTCGCAATATCATGGAATTCCTCGCGTTTGTTATTCAAGGTGAAGAAATGCGCGCTGTATCTGATGAAAGTTCGGTGCGTTATGCCCATAGGCTAAGGGTGCACAAGGCCATTTCAGAGAATCTGGCAAACCCAGATCTGAGCCCGGCAGGCCTTGCAGCGCTTTGCGACATTTCTGAAAGCTATCTGCACCGCATAATGGCAGAAGCGGGACCAACACCCATGGAATGTTTGCGCCAAGCACGTTTGAACATGGCGATGAACATGTTGCAAAGTTTTGCCGCGCCGCGCCCAAGTGTTCAGCAAATTTCGTATCAAGTTGGATTCAAATCGCCTTCCGCCTTTTCACGTGCATTCAAAATAGAATTTGGAATGTCTCCACGAGACGCACGCCAACGCCATGACGAATCCCTCCTAGGGTAGGGATCTGCAAAGCTTTGTGTAGCTGGCGTTAAGTGTGCCCTCAAACAAGTTGACCTGTCTCAACCAGTCAAACTGCCTTTCATCTTATTGTTTACGGGAAGTGATAGAGGGCAAGCGGGGCGGTCTTAGACAATCTCACATGCAACAAGCGCCTTAGGCACCCTCTTGGACTTTCGACTAGGTTCCTAAGGAGGACAAGCCAGTGAAACAACGAGCTATTCTTTCAACCCTGTTTGCAACGACGCTATTGGCGACGTCGGCGTTTGCCGAGGCCGACTCGATGGGCGGAGTAAACGACTCATTCGACGACTTGCTCAAACGCGGTGAGCAGATCTATTTCGAAGACGGGGCCTGTGTGTCTTGTCACGGCGAAACAGCCGAAGGCGATCTGGGTCCTGCGCTCAACAACATGAAGCGCAGCCCGCTTGACGTGAACTTTGCGTTCAAATCGGTGCCGCGCATGGCTCCATTTGTAAACGAATTGAGCCCAACCAAACGCGACTATCTCGCACTGTCGCTGTATCTTAGCCACACGATGGCTAAGAATGATCTGACTGAAGAAGAAGTGGCTGGTTATCGCGAGTCGCTTGCTCGGATTTTGGAAAACTCGATGATGGACGGTTTCGAATTGACCTCTCGTGAAGAGGCCATTCTGGAACTGGAAAACTATGCCGACCTGTTCGAAAACTGGGAGCAGAAAGCCAAAACAGGATCTTTGAAGCAAGACTACGAAGTGCGCGTTTTGGCGGAATGGCCTGAGGTTGCAGAACCTGCCTTTACTCCAGAGCCGGGCAAAACCTATTTCTATGAAAACACAGGGTCCGACAAACACCCAGCGTCCGGCGTGGAATACTCTGCAGTGTCCAGCCAAGTCGTAGTGGGTGACGCGGAAACCAAAGAGGTATTGGCTAGCTACGAATTCCCGATCGAGCTGAAAGGCACAGTGCACACCACCTTTGCATCACCAGATGGTAAATACATCTACATTTCAGGTGGTAAAGCGGGTGAAGGTACTGCTTATCAGAAATCACCAACTGGTGAAGATCAGTTGCTGGAACTGATGGCGGCCCCGGCATCGCTTGTCAAAGTTGATGCGCAAACCCTGCGCCCTGTTAAACAGATGGACATTGGCGGACGTATCCACCACGGTCAGATCTTTCAAGACAAATACTTGTTGATCGACACATTCTCGACTGCCGCAGGCGGACTTGACGTGTTCTTGTATGATCCTGAAACCGATACCATTGTGGGTGGTGTCACCAACAAAGATCTTGGCGGTGCGGCATATACCTCCTTCTCTGACGGTGAAAGCATCTATGTCCTGATGGAACCTGCGGGTTATGACCCGATGTCCATGACCCACTCGGGTTATATGGGCGCGGCCAACACCAAAACCGGTCAGCTGATGACCATGCGGAACTTCTGGATTGCCAAGCTGAACCCCGAAACCTGGGAAGTTGAGCGTGAATACACCTATCCTGGCTTCCGGGGTGACTGGATCGTCTTTGATGCAAACAACGAGCACATGTACATTCCAGGTGGCGGGTCTTCGAACCTGGCCAAAATTAACCTGGAAACCGGTGAAACCGTTTGGGCATCGCCTGTCGGCATCGGTCCGTACGGTGCAACATTGAATGCTGATGAAACCGAAGTTTGGGTAACCAACAAGGGTGAAACCACCGGCATGTTCGGTCGTACCGTGACTGTTTTGGATGCTGAAACCGGCTGGCCCAAAGCAACTGTCTTCTCTGGCTATATGGTTGACCACGTTCTGTTGTCTCCAAACGGCAAAGAAGTTTGGGGCACATCCAACGGTGAAGGTCGTCTCTATGTCTGGGACGCAGAAACCAAAGAAGAGCTGCGTGTGATCGACATGCCTGGCCATGGTGATGCGCATGGTTTGGTCTGGGTCAACTATGATGAGAACGGCGACTCTCGGGTCGTGCGGGATCAGGGTGGTTTCCACAATGGCATCCATCCAGCCAAAGGCACTGGCCTGAATTACTAAGGCCTTTATAGGTCCCTTTGACTGGGGCGGGCCCAAACCCGCCCCTTTTTTATTCACTCAAGATCAGGACAAGTTCCATGGATCAGGCAAAAACATCCCCCCGTTTCCCTGCGACAGGCAAGTTGGTCCTGTCCTTTTTCGCGCTGCTTTTGGTTGCGTTCTCGTGGTTGGTCTTTCCCTACCTGGTGAACGGCAAAGATATGCTCTTTACCACTGGACAAGAGGTGAAAGGCCAGCGCATTCAGAACTATACCTCACTCAATACCTATCTGGGTCGCTTTGTGAAATTGCCCAGCGGGGTCGAGCTGACCGCGCTCTACGCCACCGAAGAATACTTTGAATATGCCGACCGGGCGCAGGTGGTATCAGACTATCGCCCCGACACGCATTTTGTGTTTTTCGTCAACGAAGATGTTCACACCGGCGATTTACCGTCAGGTTTGCTGGACGCCTATCTAAAAGTTGATGGCGAAATTCTCATGCCTGTCAGCGTAGAAGCCCCCGAAGATGTCGAGCACCACCGCACCAATGTTATCCGTTTCTCGCGCTATGGCCGCGACGGTCAGATTCTTTCAGATGGCGATCCGCACGAATTGAAACTGTATCTCAGCCATGCCTGGAACAAAGATGCCGAAACGGCCGAAAGCGGTTCGGTGCAACCCCTGACCGGGTCTGTCAGCTGGCAACTGCCACTGGAAATACCCGAAGAGCTGCTCTCACGCGACACATTCACCACCGCAATGGTCTTCTCCCTGTCGGCCGGGCTTTTGGCCGCCGTGTTGACGCCGTGCTTGCTGCAATTGGCGGTGATCTTCCTGGTCACCCTGGGGGGCATGACAGCGCAAGAGGTCACTGCCGGGGCAGGGGTCTCCAAAGATGCTCGTAAGCGCATTTTGACGGCTGCTTTCGCTTTTGTCGTCGGCTACGTTCTGTTGTTCACCGTCTCAGGGGCCTTGATCGGATTGATGGGGAAACAGGCGCAGTTGATTTTTGCCAACTATGCGCGTCCGATTGCCATTGGGTCTGGCGTGATTGTCATCGCCTTTGGGATTTGGATGGGTATCCGTGCCCGTGCCCCAATGCTGTGCCGTTTGCCCGGAGCGGGCATGGCCCAGCGTATGAAATCGCGCGGCCCCTGGGGCGCAGTGTTGATCTCTATTGCTTTCAGCCTCGGCTGTATGAGCTGCTTTGGCGGCGCGATCATCGGCACTTTGTTCATCTATGTGGGCGCGTTGGGAAGTCCCACTGCTGGTGCCGCAGTCATGGGATTGTTTGCAGCAGGTGTTGCCGTACCCTTTATGTTGGCGGCGGTGTTCTTTACCAAGGCCCAGCCGATGTTCATGTCTGTCGCGCGGCATAGTCGCTCTATCGGGTTTGTTGGCTCTATGGTCATGATCTTATTTGGTGTTGCTTTAATCACCGACAACTTTCATACGCTCAGCGATGCCATCTATCCGTATCTAGGACTTGGGTGAGAATGATGCTGAACAGACGCCAAATGCTGGGGGGGATTGCCGCAATCAGTGCAACCCCCGCCTACGCCGGATTGTTTTCACGCAAACCCGACCTGCGCGACGCCGAACGCTATGCCTTTGTTCCCAGCTTTATCGAACCGCGCATTGCCGCCATCGACTTGGTGAAGGCCAAGCACGTGGCCACGCTTGAATTGCCGCACGTGCCTGGCGACATTATCGTATCAAAAATGCTGGGCATGTTGTTTGCCACAAATCCAGCGGCAGGCCAGCTGACCCCGGTCATGTTGTCCACACAAGAAATTGGCCCGTCCTTTGATGTCGGAGTACAACCAGACCACGCGCTACTTGGGATTGAAGACCAGTTTGCCGCATTCTGGAGCGATGACGGCGCGCTTGTAGTTTGGGATCTCAAAAATATCCGGCCGATCTATCGCAATTTGGGGTTTCAGCCTGGTGCACAGGTGTCATTCAGCGCCAACGGCCGGGGGCTCTATGTTGTGGAAGGCGCGCATAACCAGCTGATTCACGTCAACCTCGAAGAGGCGCGGATCAGCGACATTGTTCCGCTTGGACTGGATGTACCATCCGTCTCGATCAGCGCTGTGACGCGCTCTGTGGATGGTATGACCGGGATCATTTCGGTCACGGATCAGGACAGGTTGTTGGTGGTTGATCTACCTGCAATGAAATTGGCTCGAACACTGCATCAGTCGGGCGGGCCAGGACGGGTCCTTTCGACGGCAGATGGCCGGTTTACGCTTGTTCCAAATCGTTTGGGAAAATCTGTCACGGTTTTGAACGCAAACGGATTTACGCCAATCCGGACCATCGCTGTTGATATCGTTCCGGCCGAGATCAACACCGGTTGGTTTGACACAATGTTATATGTGATGTCGGATGAAACCAACGCCATCGAGGTCATTTCGCTTGAAGACATGCAGCGCACCGGCAGTATCCCGCTGCCAGCGCCAGGTGATGCCGGTGTTGTCAGCGCTGATATGCGATCGCTTGCCGTAAGCATTGGTGCCAGCGGTCAAGTTTTGATTGCAGATGCGACTGCGGGCAGCACACGCGCTGTTGTCGATACCAACGTCAAGGGCATCAAAGGGATCCAGTTGGGCGTAAGCAATAATATTTGCCACTAGGCATAGATGGGCTGGCTTTTGATTGTGCGTATTCGCCTTGCTTGAAACGGATTCCGATTTGCCCACCAACCTACGCATCATCCCTTTGGAATTTTGTGGCAAAAGCATTCCGCATAGGGAACGCATCTTGGGCAAAACAGAGGCGCACCTTTGGATGCGCCTCTAATCAGTAGAATTATAGCTCTTGGCTGGTGCTGAACGGCGATCAGCGCATGTTGAACAATTCTTGCTTGAATTCTGCGGCGGCTAGCCCCTGTTTAAGCAGATCGTTGCGCAGTGCTTGACCAAAGCCTGCCGGTCCACAGAACCAAAAGCTGGCCGATTGCCATTCGGGCACCATCTTGCGCAAGAGATCTCCGGTCAGGAACCCGTCACGATCATCGACCATGACATGCAAATTGATACCGGCATTTTCGGCGTCTGCTTTCAGTAGATCTAGCGCCTCTGGAGACATCTCTTTTGTGCTATGGATCAAGTCGATAGTTTTCCTGTTACTGGTTTTCGCCAGTTGTTTCATGCGCGCGATGAAGGGCGTGATACCAATGCCGCCGCCGATCCAGATTTGCCGGTCTTTGTCATCGTCAAAGGTAAAACGGCCATATGGGCCTTCGACAATTACCTCATTACCTGTTTTCAATTTCTCAGGCAGAAAATTGGTATAATCGCCCAGCCCTTTGGTGATGAAGGTGATGGCTTTAGTTTCTTTGTCCCAGGCCGAGGCGATGGTGAAGGGATGTTTGCCCTCGCGCTTGTCAAAGGTTGCGAATGCAAATTGCCCCGCGTGGTGCCCCTGCCATTTATCCTCGAGCGCCAGCACAATTTCGGTCGCGCGCAATTCAGGGAAATTTCGTATGTGTTCAATAGTGCCTTTAATCTGATTGCGGCGTCCGATCCGTCTGGTCAATGAAAGCAGGGCCGCATAGGTCCCACCGATCATCAGCAGGGCCGAAAGTACCCCAATTGGCGTGGCCCAATCATCATAAGTCAAAAGCGGCACGGAATGGATCACTACTGCGAGATAGGCAACGCTGATCAGCATATGCGTCGATACGAAATACTTGTAGGGAAAACGCTTGATCAGGGCCAATGCAATGAGCACGACCGCGGCATAGAATGCCCATTCGCCAATTACTTCGGCCAGGCCACGCTGGGAATTGAAAAACTGTTGAAGTTCAGAAAGCTCGGTCGCTCCGCCGGGGCGGGGGCCGCGTCTTGGCCGTTGTAACCACCCAAGACCCACCATCCATTTTGGAAATTCGGAGGCAAGCCAATGGATGATTGAAGTCACCAAGGCCATAATGCCGAGCCATTTATGCAGCCTGTAAGATTTGTCGAGACCGTTAAGCCAGCCCTCGATCCAACCAAGACGAATGGCTAAAATCATGCCTAAACTCATGACCCCTGTTGCGATGACGCCGGAATATTGCACTAGATAGTTGCGGACAGTGAAGAAACCCAATTCTTCGGCAAATGGCAGCGTTGCAGCGAGCCAGAGAAGAGTGAGCACTGCTGGCGTTGCCCAAAGAGCAATCTTAATATTTTTCATGACATAGATCTTTTTGGTGTGTTGGGCTTGAAGCCCACGTTACTTATTAGCGGATGTATCGGCCGTTATACGGCCCTCGCTTTGAGTTCCGTCGCGATTTGCTGGCCTAAAATGATTTAAAATCCAATCATCGACATTGTGGTGCAGATTGGTGGCGGAAACATTATCATACTGGCCAGAAAACATTGTGGATGTTCATTCTGCATATGGCGACGTGTGACCCGATAGTCTTGCATCAATTGCCCATTTGGGGGTTGCGTCCGCTAGGCTGCTTTGAGGTTTGGCATGACAAATCTCGCCGTCCAAATCTAACGCTTTTGTGCGTGCGGTATCTGGTTGAGATTTTCAAATTGTAGCCCAACGGGCGGCAACGATAATGGGGCAACCCTTGCGGTTAGCGAAATTGGGTTACCTGTTTCTAGAAAAGGCTAAGAGCGACTTTAGGACGTAGCTTGAAATGCAGCGGGGGTTGATGACATTGTGGATCGGGATTTGCTGCACTTGAAGCGTCTTGCTATAAAATTCGTTGTCAAAGAATGTTTCTCTGGCGGATGTCTTGCTGGGCGAAGTCAATTAGGGCCCGAAGCTTGCGTGGCAAAGTCCGGCCTTCAAGATAGACCGCCGAAATAGGGCTCGCTTCGGCTGCGTAGCCCTCCAACAAGGTGACGAGTCGCCCGTCTGCGATTGCCGCCCTAAGTGCAAATTTCGGGCCGTAGACGATGCCTTGACCGATGGCGGCAAGTTCACATGCCGCTTGGGCTGAATTGACCATAAAGCGCCCTGAGACGGTCACGATTTCTTCTGCAGCATCATTGCGGAAGATCCAACGCGCCGGTGCTCGGCGGTTCGTGTCAAGAATACAGCTGTGTTGAATTAAGTCTTGTGGATGTTTGGGTGCACCATGCCGCGCGATATAATCTGGGCTTGCCGCTGCAAAGACTTGAAACGCACCCAATTTGCGCGTCTTGACCGAGAGTGTGTTGGTGGTGCCGACGCGGAACGCAAGGTCGATCCCTTCACTGGCGAGATCAGAAAAGCTGTCGGTCAAGCGCAGGTCTATAGTTAGGTTTGGATGCAGGTCCGCAAAGCGCCCGAGCATACCGTTTACATAGATTTCGCCAAAGGTTACCGGAGCCGAGATGCGGATGGTGCCAGTGAAGCCAAGCGTGTCCTCGGTGACCTCTGCGAGAATGTCGTCCAATTCGTCAAGTACCGCTGGAACCCGCCCCATTAGATCTTCGCCCGCTGCGGTCAGTCCGACCTTGCGCGTTGTACGCTGGAGAAGCCGCACACCAAGATGCGCCTCTAGAGCGCCGACATACTTTGAAGTTAGTCGGTTGGAAATTCCCAATTGCTGCGCTGCACCGGTGAATGACCCAGTCTGCGCTGTTGCTACAAAGGCTTTCAGTTCGTCAATAAGATCCATATAGGTCTCAATATTAGGAACAATTCATGGATAGTCATTCAATAAATTCGCCATTTTGTTGGCTGTTTGCAAGCCCTAATTTGGCTGCATATCGAAACAAATGCCCTCAGCTGCGTTGATAATTCTTGGGAAAGGACCCTGTGAACGCGTCTTAGTGGCTGGTCGCATAATATGAATGCTAGGAATAAACCAATGATTGACCAAAATACCGCCCCATATGCCGCGTTGGTATTACGCGTCGCTGCTGGCATCGCCTTTATCGCTCACGCTCTTACAAAGATTTTCATCTTCACTATCCCGGGAACAATTGGGTTCTTTGAAAGTGTCGGCTTTCCCGGTTTCTTCGCCTATATCGCAATCCTCGCAGAACTAATTGGGGGAACAGCGCTAATCTTCGGCGTGGCCGTGCGGCTTGTCGCCTTGCTGCAATTGCCCGTAATATTAGGGGCCCTCTGGGTTCATCTTGGCGCAGGTTGGATGTTTACAAACGAAGGCGGCGGCTGGGAATACCCTGCATTTTGGGCAGCCGTGCAGATCACAATCATACTTCTGGGCCGCGGTGCCTATGCCTTAAAACTGTCAGCGGTGGATACGGCGCTGGGCAGGTTTGCCTGAAATCATGCGGGCTGCTTAGGTGGTCCGCACCTAACAATAAGGAACAGCTCATGAGTGTGCTGCAATCGCTTCGAAATCTGAAGGACAGCTTGCATTCTGCTGAGAGGATGCCGCTTGTCTTTCTGGGCCATGGCAATCCGATGAATGCCATAAATGACACGGTGTATAGCCGCAGCTGGACCGAGCTGGGACGCACCCTTCCGCGCCCGCAGGCGATCCTTGTGGTTTCTGCCCACTGGATGACACGCGGGACGACACTAGTGGATGTGTCGGCGATGCCGCGCACAATTCATGATTTCGGTGGGTTTCCACAGGCTCTGCATAGACAGCAATATTCGGTGCCCGGCAATCCGGAGTTGGCCCGCGAAGTCGTCAGCCTGCTGGCCAGTCACCATGCGCAAGAGGATGATCGCTGGGGGCTCGATCATGGGGCGTGGACTGTTTTGAAATTCCTCTACCCACAAGCCGACGTCCCGGTGTTTCAGCTATCAATTGACATGACTCGTGACCTGCCCGAGCACTTAGAAATTGGGCGTGCCTTGTCCGAGTTGCGCGATCGAGGGGTGCTCATATTGGGATCTGGGAATGTTGTGCACAACCTAAGCACTTTGCGGGTCGGAGGCAAACCCGATGACTGGGCCGTTGAGTTCGACGCACTGTTTGCAGATCGGTTGGTTGACCGCGATTTTGCCAGTCTAACGGACCGACATAAGCTTGGGTCGCTGCTGAAAATGGCCCACCCCACGCTTGATCATTATCTGCCGGCGCTCACAGTGGTCGGGGCTTCCGATAAAAGCGACCAACTAACCTTTATGAATGACAGTTTCGATCTGGGCTCGGTCTCAATGCGATCTTTTGTTCTCTATAACGCGTGAAAGGAAATTTGATGCTTGTGAACGGAAAATGGACCACGGACTGGCAGCCGGTTCAAAACAAAGACGAACAAGGCCGTTTTATTAGGCAAGTTTCTGGCTTCCGTAATTGGGTCACGCCCGACGGCAGCCCCGGACCAACTGGTGAAGGTGGTTTTAAAGCGGAAGCAGACCGCTACCGGCTTTACGTCGCTTTGATCTGTCCCTGGGCGTCTCGAACACTGATCGCGCGCAAGCTTAAGGGGCTCGACGACATTATTCCGGTGACCGTAGTGAACCCGGAATTGACAAACCAGGGCTGGAGCTTTGGCGGCTATCCAGGGGCAGACAAGGATCCGCTGTTTGACGCAACCTACATGCATGAAATCTACACCCGTGCTGACCCAACGCACACAGGTCGTGCGACAGTTCCCGTGCTTTGGGATATGCATAGGGGTGTCATGGTTAATAACGAAAGCGCTGACATTTTGCGAATGTTGGATACTGCGTTCGAGGGGGTGGCCCCATCGACATATCGGCTTTACCCGAAAGATCTCGTCACGGAGATCGACACATTGAATGCAGCTCTCTATGAAAAATTCAATAATGGCGTTTACCGTGCAGGCTTTGCTACGACACAAGAAGCCTATGAAGAGGCCGTAGATGGAATTTTCACAATGCTCGACTTTCTAGAAGCGCGCTTGACCGGCGACTACCTATTCGGAGACCGGCTTACAGAGACTGACATTCGCGCCTTTGTGACTTTGATCCGGTTTGATATCGCCTATCACGGCCTATTTAAGACCAACCGAAATCAGATCGCAGATTTTCCGCGCCTTTCTGCCTATATGAAGCGTATTTTGCGGCTACCTGGTGTGATAGAAACGGTAAATATAGACCATATCAACCGCGGTTATTATTCGATCAAGGACTTGAACCCACAAGGTATTCGCCCGATTGGGCCGTCGCATGTTCTTGAATTGTTTCAGACAGGAAGCTCATAGCTAACTGCCATTTAAGGCCACGTCCCGTGCGATGGCTTCGAAGCCTATAATTGCATCTATGTTCGCATTTATGAGCTTTGGACCTGCCACGACTGGGCACCAAGCCTAAATCGCTCCAACTCTGTCACACATTACCGCAGATTGATTCCTGCGACGCAATTTGGGTTTGGCTTTGTCGCAGGCAGGGACCGCGTTTGCGCAGCGTGGCGCAAAGGCGCATCCTGTCGGCGATGCAAAAGGGTCAGCAGCTGCAGATCCCAATTTTGGTGCGGGCAAGCCAAGGCCAGGTTCGGGGATCAGGGTCGCGGCCAGTAAGGCGGCGCTATATGGGTGCTGGGGGGCGTCAAATAGGGCGTCAACACCAGCTTCTTCAACGACTTCGCCTAGGTACATCACAATCACCCGATCTGCGACATGCTCGACCACTGCTAAATTGTGGCTGACAAATACCATTGTCAAATCTAATTCGCGTCGCAAGGACAGCAGCAGGTTAATCACCTGTGCTTGAACCGACACATCCAAGGCAGATGTTGGCTCATCGCAGATTAGCACTTTGGGTTCTAATATCAACGCGCGTGCGATGGCGACACGCTGCCGTTGCCCACCTGATAAATCAGAGGGATAGGCATCGGCCAAACGGTTGGGAAAGCCTACACGATCCAGCATGTCAGTCGTCTTGGCATCAATATTTTCGCCACCATGTAAACGTAAAGGTTGGCTGACCAGATCTCGGATCTTACGCACAGGATTTAATGATGAGTAGGGGTCCTGAAATACTGGCTGGATCATGCGCACCCGGTCCTGCATTGGCATTTGCGAAATATTGCGTCCGTCGATCAGAACCTCGCCACTATCGGGGGCCATCAAGCCTAGCATCATGTTTATCGCTGTGCTTTTGCCACAGCCTGATTCTCCGACAAGACCTAAAGTTTGACCTTTGTCCAAACACAGGGATAGGTTGTTCACCGCGACAAGCTGTTGGGATGGTTTGAACATGCCCCGGCGCACTTGAAAGGTCTTTCGGATGTTACGCAATTCGATCAAAGGGACAGTCACGTTGTAGCTCCATCAGTCAAAGTACATTCAGTGAAATGTGTGCCAACACGGCGTTGCGCTGTGGGACCGATGGCGCAAATTGCTGTCGCATGCTGGCAACGGTCCCGAAAAGCACAGCCTCTGACTTCGCCAATCAATCCGGGGACACGTCCCGGTATCGCTTGCAATTCAGAGCCCCGTTTGGTTTTCCCCGGGATTGGAATCGCTGCCAGGAGACCAACCGAATATGGATGTTGCGGATCGGTAAAGAGGGTGTCAACCTCCGCGCGCTCGACAATTCGGCCAGCGTACATCACTGCGACCTCATCTGCGATTGCCGCGACGACACCAAGGTCATGGGTGATTAAGAGAAGACTTAAGCCAAGGTCACGTTGCAATTCCCCCAGGAGCGACAAAATTTGGGCCTGGATGGTCACGTCAAGCGCCGTTGTCGGTTCGTCCGCGATCAACAATTTGGGATTTCCCATCAAAGCCATGGCAATCATCACACGCTGACGCTGTCCGCCAGAAAATTCGTGCGGATATTGCCCGAGGCGCGCTTTGGCCTGGGGGATACCTACACGTTCCAATAGATCCACCGCGCGATTGGTGGCATCGGATTTGCTTAGGCCTTCGCGATAGCGTACCCCTTCGATCAACTGCATGCCGACGGTCATTGTGGGGTTCAAACTGGTCATCGGGTCCTGGAAGATCACTGCGATGTCACGGCCGCGTAGCTCTTGCCATGCTTTCACTGGCTTGTTGGTCAAATCCTTGTTGGTGACGCTGATCTTATCGGCTGTCACCCGCGCATGTTTGGGCAACAGGCCCATAATCGCCATTGCGGTTAACGATTTACCACAGCCTGATTCACCGACGAGGCATAGAGATTTTCCAGCCTCAATCGAAAGGTCTAGGCCTCGAACCGCGTTCAGCAGGCCGCGCTCTGTCGGTATCGACACGCGCAAGTTTTGGATATCCAATTGCAATTTAGTCATTTCTTTGCTGACCCCGTTACGTCGCGCAGGCCATCGCCCAATAGGTTTACAGCCAACACCAGCAGGCACAACGCGGCGCCTGGCATTGCAATCAGCCATGGATCAAACAATATGTTGTCACGTCCTTCAGAAATCATAAGCCCCCAAGAAGGTGTCGGGGGCCGTACGCCAAGCCCCAGGAAGGATAAGGCGGCCTCTAGCAAGATAACATTGGCGATTTCTAAGGTGATCACAACGATGATTGCACTTTGCATGTTGGGTAGGATTTCGCAGAACAGAATGCGGGTTTTACTTGCACCCACTGCCTGCAAACCTTTGATGAATTCCCTGTTGCGCAACGATTGGGTTGCCGCACGGGTGACAACGGCAAACCGGTCCCACAGCAGAAGCCCCAATACAATTATTAGTGTTTTCAACGAGGCTCCGCCTAGGGCGACAGCAGCCAAGGCCACAAGAACAATGGGCAGTGACAATCGCGTCGTGATCAAAAAGCTAATCGCAACGTCGATCCAACCACCGAAATAGCCTGCTATCAGACCTAGTGTGATGCCGATGATGCCGGAAACCAGCACAACGCCTGCGCCAACACCGAGGGAAATACGGGTGCCGTAGATCAGACGTGACAAGTAATCACGGCCCAACTGGTCAGTGCCGAGCAAATGCTCTGGCACAGACCGATCATGCCAAAACGGTGGTAGGAAACGGCGTGCTAGGTCTTGGTCAAAGGGATCATGTGGGGCGAGGAGCGGTGCGAAAATGGCAACTAATATCATCACCAGAAGAATAGAACCGCCAATCATTACGCCTGTATTGCGGGCGCCTTTGTGCAAGAAGCCTACCAAAGGTGTTGTTATCTCACTCATCAGGATGCCTTTCGAATGCGGGGGTCAAGCAGGGCATTGATGACGTCTGAAAGCGTCGTCAGCACCACGTAAAACAATGAGAGGATCAGGATAATCGCCTGAACGACAGGCAGATCGCTGCGCAAAAGGGATTCCCAAGCGAGCCGCCCCAATCCATTCAACGCAAAGACGCTTTCAATCACGATGGAGCCTGACAGCAGAATACCTAATTGTACCGCTGCAAGTGACACCAGTGGCAAGATCGAATTGCGTAAAGCATGGCGGACAACCACAGTATGTACAGGCAAACCTTTGGCGTATGCTGTGCGAACATAGTCCATTGCGAGCACATCGATCATTCCTGATCGTGTGATCCTCATCATGGCAGGCATTGCGTAATAGCTTAGAACGATGACAGGTAAAATATAGCCTTGCCATTCTTTAGCACCAGAAATTGGGACCCAACCCCACCAAACACCAAATACAACAATGGCCATTAAACCAAGCCAAAAACTGGGGATCGCCTGCCCGGTAACAGCGAGCAGAAGCGCAAAGCGATCGGTGATCCCATTTGGGCGCATTGCCGCCGCGACGCCCAACGGGATGGCGATGATCAATGCGAACCCGAAAGAAAGAAACCCAAGTTTCAGGGTCACGGGAATGCGATTGCTGATGATTTCAGAAACTGGAATGTTAAAATAGATGCTTTGACCGAAATCCCCTCGTAGGGCGCTGGTCATCCAGTCCAAGTATTGCACAATAAAAGGGCGATCAAAGCCGTAGGCGATACGAATGGCTTCGGCGTCCTGGGCACGACCGCCCGCACCAGCGATGGCAATCGCCGGATCACCGGCCATAAACATTAGCCCAAAGCTTAAGGCAGACACCGCCACGCAAACGCACAGCGCAACGACCCCGCGGCGGATCAAAAACATCAGCATAAGAAATTCCAAAATTAGAGGTGGGGCGAGGAATTGATCCACGCCCCATGGGACGATTACTTCCAGCTAGCGGACCACCAGCGTGCAAATTCATCCGGATGCGGCGTAAACTTCAGGTCTTTGGACAGGCCGTAGTTCACATTGAAGTTGTACATTGGCATCCAATAGGCTTCTTCTGCGATTTTCTGGACAGCCATTGCGTAGTTCTCTTCACGAATGAGGCGATCGGTTGAGGTATCAGCTATTTCCAGCCATTTCGCGACCTCTTCGTCCAGAACCAAATCGTCAGCTCCACCACCAAAAAAGTTGGAAAGGATGAAAACAACATCGCCGATGCCATAGCTCCCCCAATTCGAGAAAAACGCGGGCAGTTCTTTTGCGCGCCATTTGCCGATACCCGCCGAATATTGCTGTTCGTTCAAAATAAGCGTAATACCAACCTTTGCCAGATCGGCGGCAACCGCTTCGGCAACTGGGCGGGGCATGGCGGCAAAGACCATTTCTAATTCAAAGCCATCAGAGAACCCTGCTTCGGCCAACAGTTCTTTGGCTCGCGAAGGATCATAGGGGTAGCTTTCAACATCTTGAGCGCAGCCAAACTGGGCTGGGTTACAGGGCGTATTTAAAACAGCAGAAGCCCCCCCAGCGAACGCTTCGGTAATTGCTGGGCGGTTGACCGCATGGATCATTGCTTGACGCACACGGCGATCTGCGACCGGGCTGTCTCCGGACAATGCCACTGGCGCAAAGCCAACATAACCAATCCGCATGATCGGTGCAGAGATCAGTTGAACACGACCTTCAAGACGCGAAGCTTGGTCAGGTGGAATACGCCAGATCCAGTCCAGGTCACCGGACATTAGTTCGGCGTATTGAGTATTCATTTCAGGGATTGAGCGCACAACGATGTTGCCGATGGTTGCATCCCCCTTTGGGCTGCCAGCATAGTGATCTTCAAATCGTTCCAATTCGTACCGCACGCCAGGCTCTTGCGCGGTCAAACGATAAGGTCCAGTGCCAATCGGAGTGCGCGACATTCCAGCAGAGCCTTCCGCAGCAAAGAATTCATTTGGATAAATTGGCAAAGCATCCGCCAACATTTCAATAGCACCAGCAAACGGTTTGCTCATGTTGATCTGGACTTTGTAATCATCCAGTTTTTCGACGCTTTCAATCCAATCAACCGAAATCGAATAGCGAGTGCCATAGCTATCGGTGATCACCGTGTTGAGAGTTTCAACCACATCATCCGCGCTGAAATCGGCGCCATTGTGGAACTTAACACCCTGACGCAATGTGAACTCCAAGGTCAACGGACCTGTGAACTCCCAACTTTCCGCCAATGCGGGCTCGATCTCGCCTGTATCTAGATTCTTGTACAGCAGGCCGTCATAGATGTGTCGCGCCAATATCAAACCTTCGCGCCCAGCAATTTTGTAGGTGTCTAGCGGTTCCGGTTCTGCGGCAAAGGCGACATTTAGAGTGTCATTCGCTTTGTCTGCTAGCGCAGGCACAGCAAGTCCAGCTGCAAGCATTAAGGCCCCAGCGGCTGTTGCAAGCATGTGTTTATGTTTCAGTAGTTTCATCTCTGGTTCCCAATTGGTTTTAGCTTCGGTTTCGACTTCTTTTGCAAGGCCACAGAGTGGCTCACTGTTCGACAAATGGTGACTAACAAACCTGCCGATCACGCCAAAACAACGGATAAACAGACCTGATACTGAGATTGGATTAAGCCTCTGGGTTGCCCCAACCGTCAAATAGTTGCGGCCTATCATTGCAATAGACAAACCAAGTTCTGGGATGTTCTGATGCCTTAAAAATAAGGCATTTCGCAATATTTGTGGCCAAAATTGATGTATGTTTTTCAATAAACATCAATGGCGGCTCAGGATATTCTCTGAGCCGCCATCAAGCGTGAAGCACGAAACTGAAAACGATTTTCTAGAAAATGATTTCTGGCAGGTCTGTGATGAGAAAAGGTACCAAAACGAATAGCATAAGCACCGCCACCATCACGCCCAAAAAGGCAGGAAGATAGCGGAAACTTGCAGACATAGGGATCTTTCCAGTTCGGCAAGCAGCCATAAGATCAATCCCCAATGGGGGCGTGTTGGCCCCAATTGCCAGATTGATTGCAAGCAAAATCCCAAAGTACACCGGGTCAATTTCATAGGCGCGCAACACTGGCATAAACACTGGTGCTAAGATTAGGATAATCGCAATTGATTCCATAAATGTACCTAAAATCAGCACTGCGAGCATCATAAAGATCAACGCGATCGTTGCATTGGTTGTGGCACTGGTAATGCCGTTCACAGCCATCTGCGGCACCTGCTCTGCTGCTAGGATCCAGCCAAATATCGAAGCCGACGCAATGACGATCAGAATGGCACCTGTCATTTCAGTTGTTTCAAACAGGATTTCTTTGATCGTTTGAAAACTCAGGGCCTTATAGACGAATACACCCACGAATATCGCATAAGCCACGCCGATGCTTGCTGCTTCGGTTGGAGTGAAGATACCTGTCCGAATTCCCCCTACGATGATCACAGGGGCGATCAGCGCCAAAACTGAATCCTTTGCCGCCAGTCCCAATACAGGCCAGCTGAAAGGCTCGCCGCCTTTCCAACCATTTTTGCGTGAAATCCACCACGCGACGATCATCAGGCCCAGGCCCAGCATGATGCCGGGAATGATGGCGCTGACAAATAAGGCTCCAATCGAGGTGTTCGTGGCTGTGCCATAAACGATCAACACAATCGACGGTGGGATAACAGTGCCTAGAGATCCGGCACAGCCCAGCCCAGCAGCTGTAAAGCCCGGATCATAGCCGCGGTCTTTCATTGATGGCATCACCATTGTACCGATTGCCACGACATCCGCCACTCCGGAGCCAGACAAAGAGCCAAATAACATGCAGGCTGCAATCATCACAATTGCCAAACCTCCTGTGCCGCGTCCGACGATTGCGGCGCACAAAACAATTATACGGGGGGCAAGGCCGCCATGCACCATCAGCAAGCCTGCCAACAAAAACAGTGGAATAGCCAGAAGCGTAAAGCTGTCGATGCCCGCAACGGCGCGCTGGGCCACGACGATCATCGGTGCCAGATCAGTGATGAGTAGATAAAACATTGATGACAGGCCAAGCGCGACGGCAATCGGTGCGTCGATCAAAACGAGCAAGACAAAGACGACCAAGAGTAACAGTAACGCAACACTCATTTGCGCCACCCATCAACAGCTAGCGCGAGCAATGCAAAGCAGCAGGCGATAGGCAAAACGAGATAGAATATTCCCACAGGTAGATCCAAAGCAGTGGTGTTGTGGCTCCATGTGCGCTGTGTCAGTCCAAGACCGGTCCAGCCCAAAACAATAACATAGATGGCTGTACAGGTTGATGCGCAAATCAAAACCGCCTTGCGCAGTGGACCTTGAGGGACGATAAGTTGCAGCAGTCCCGCCCGGAAATGCGTACCGCGCGCAAATGCCGAAACCGCACCAATAAACGTCACCCAAACCAGTAACAATCGCGGCAATTCTTCGGACCAGCGTGGTGTTGATGAAAACAAGTGACGTGAGGCCACAACGTATACGACGAGTGTTGCAAAAACTGTGATAAGAAGCGCGCCGAATATTCGCGCGCTTTGGTCAATGACCTGGGCCAAACCTGCTCCCCTCATGGTTCAAGATCCGTTGTTGGCCGGCACAATGTGCATTCGTCACAATAGGCGGCAACAACGGTCCATTCTTCAGAAAGCACTTCGACAGAATGAACACATCCTGGCGGCAAGCGCAGAGCGGTACCCTGGGTCATGAAGTATTCCTTGCCGTTTGCACGTAGCACTGCCTCTCCACTTAGCGTCAGTGTTACTTCATCACGTGGATGGCTATGTGGAGTGCTCTTTGCACCGCGCTTTCCAGTGGTGACGGTCAACTTGATAAAGCCTTCGCCGCGTTCTTTGGGAGAAAACAGCACTTTCTGGTCAAAGTCGTAAAGTTGCATCGGCGATACCGATGCAACTTCGACCTTTTCGGGGTCTTTCGGGGTCATTTTCGATAAGTATCCAAGATGGACAAGAGTTTTGGGCCATAGACGTCAGCTTGGGTTTCCCAGATCGGCGCAACTGCTTCGATAAACGCTGATTTATCGACGTCGTTGAATTCCATACCACTGGCTTCCAATTGTGCGACTAGGTCCGCATCTGCTGCCGCAACCATTTCTCGTTGCTTTTCGGCCCAAGTTTGCGCGACCTTCTGCACGATTGCTTGATCTTCGGTCGACAGTTTGTCCCAAGTCGATTGTGACACAGTCAGGCTTGCTGCGCCCCAAATATGGCCTGTCAAAGAGACGTATTTTTGCACTTCAAAGAAGGATGCAGAATAGATGATCGACAGCGGGTTTTCTTGCGCGTCAAAAACCCCCTGTTGTAGGGCGGAGTATAGCTCTCCAAAGGACAATGGCGCAGGCTCCGCTCCCAGGCCTTCAAATGTCGCCAGTCGCACCTTGTCGGGTGTTACGCGGATTTTCAGTCCATCCAGATCAGCGGGTGATGCAATTGGCCGAACATTGTTGGTAATGTTGCGGAACCCAGTTTCCCACCAGGCCAAGATGACCAAACCTTTGGGCGCGATCAAATCCTCTAGCGCATTTCCAAGGTCACCGTCCAGCGCGGCAAAGGCTTGCTCACGCGATGCCCATGCATATGGCATTTCGATGATGCCCATCTTGGGTTCGATTGACTGGAAAGAGCCACTGCCGATGATGCCGGCTTGGACAGAGCCAAACTGCAGACCTTCGATCACTTCACTTTCAGAGCCAAGCTGACCTGATGGGAATACTTCGACCGTTACACGACCTTCTGTTTGTGCCGCGACATCCGCAGCAAATCCAGTCGCCGCCTGATGCCAGCTATGTGTTTCTGGCAGAACGTGGCCTAATCGAATTTTGACATCACCCGCCACAGCGACAAATGGAACAAGGGCAGCAAGGACAGTGCTTGCCAATAGGTTTCGACAACCGAGAAAAGACTTTTTAGAAAGGTGTTTCACCGCAGACTCCTGTTGGATTTAACTTCGGGAAACAGACAATGCTGGCACGGTTAAGGCAAATAGCAGTCTCGAATTAGTGAAATAGTTATTGGCTATACGCGTTGCCCAAACGCAGATCGTGGTCTGAGGTCAAACGACTGGGACTGCGATCTAGGATGGTCGTTTGTGACCTGAGCAGACCGCTAGAGCAGTAAGAAAGCGCAGGGGGGCAAGTATTTGCCCGGCTGGTACGCAAACGGTTTTGATTCGCGGGTTTTATCCGAATTTTCAGCCTGAAGGCTTTTAAAGTGAAGAATTGCGCGCAATTTTAATCATACCAAATAATGCGCGAAGTTAATTGGGATGAACAAATTACCCATTTTATAAGTTTATATTGACTGAAATACAATATGCGTTAGCAATGATGTTAATTTGGTATGACCAAATAAGTGTATGGAGGGTGCGACGGTAAATGTGAGGAGGGTGAAGAAAGTGGAAGCTTGCCCGGGTAACTTCTCTTGCATATATAAAAGCTACTTGCTTAAATGAAAGTGAGCCGAATGCTCTTTGTTTGGCCCGCGTTGTGAGGGATGGAAATAGTCCCTTATTTTGATCAGTTTTGGAGGAAATCAGATCATGAAAAGAATTTTTGGAGCCGCTCTAGCTGGCGCTGTCCTTGCAGCAAACACGGTTTTTGCCGCTGATATTACTATTGGCCTATCGGTTGATCAGCTGTTTGAAAGTCGCGTCGCTGTAAATAACGGCATCAAAGCTGAATCTGCTGATCGCGGTTATGATGTCATAGAAGTCGTTGCCGATGGCGACGCACAACAACAAAACGCTCAAATCCAGTCGCTCATTACCCAGGGCGTTGACGCCATTCTTGTATGTGCGGTCGATCAAAATACGATCGAGCGGGCGTTACTTGCAGCGAAACGGGCTAATATTCCTGTTGTGGCCTATGACCGAGATCTGCCAGACAGCCGCGTTGTTCAATCGTTCGTTGGTCCAGATTCATTGATTGATGGACGTCTGGCCGGGGAATATACTGCGCAAGCTCTTGCTGGAAAAGAAGGGACAATCACGATTGTTGAATTGATTGGCGCTTTGAACGATCAAAACGGCATTGATCGCTCCAAAGGGTTTCGCGAAGGCATTGCCAAGTTAGATAACGTGTCGCTCATCGAAGTGCCGACAGATTGGGATTCCGCTCGCGCTTTGTCAGGCACGCAAAATGCGTTCCAAGCAAACCCGGATGTTTCGGCAGTCTTTGCCGCAACAGACACGCATATTCCTGCGGTGGAAACGGTTCTGTCGGATCTGGGAAAATTGACACCAATGGGTTCGGCAGATCATGTTGTGATCACTGGAGTCAACGGGTCAAATGATGGTTACCAAGCCGTTCTATCTGGTACTGCAGATGCCTTTGTTGTGATGGGAACCGAAGCAACAGGCCGTAAGGCGGTTGATCTTGTTTCAAAAATTCTGGCTGGTGAGTCTGTTGATCGTCTGAATTATGTCGGCGGTGACCTATATACTGCTGCTGATGCAGAGGCGAACAAAGCTAAGATTTGGGGCGCACCTAAGTAGTCCTTAAACAGTAAAGCGATGCGCCAATTTTTGGCGCATCGCATAGGTATCAAAGGTCCGTCCGTGTGAAGCAATTACTAGACTTTCTAAAATCCTACCCGGCACTGCAGATTATTGCGGTGCTCATGGTTGGATTTTCATTATTATCGCCATATTTCCTGATGTCTGGAAATTTTGAAGCCATGTTAGGGGCCAACGCTGTCGTCTTGATTGCAGCGATTGGCATGACCATTGTATTTTTGGCGGGCGGAATTGATCTGTCTATATCTACAGTCATTAGCGTGAGTGCCGTGATCGCTGGACTTGTGATGGCGCAAACTGACAGTGTCGTTGCTGGTGCGTTTACGGCGGTTGTTGTGGGCTTAGGATTTGGTGCGCTAAATGGCGTGTTGATTGGATACTTTAGGCTAACGCCATTTATCACCACCATGGCAACGCAATTGATCGCGCGCGGGTTCGCTTTTGTTCTAAGTCAGGGCATTGCGGTCAAGGGAACACCATATTGGATGTTGGATTTTGGTTTCATGACCTGGCTGGGCATTCCTGCGGTGACAGTGGTTGCGCTTAGCTTGGTGATAGTTTCAGTTGTCGCGATGTCTCAAACCACTTGGGGTCGCAATTCTTGCAATCTTGACCAACGGTCTGAACCTATTGGGTATTCCATTTTATGATCAGTTGATCATTCAAGGCGTGTTGATCTTCCTTGGTACATATTTGGCAATGCGCCTTGGGTCACGGAGTAGGGCGTGATGGATCAAAATTCACAAATTCCTGCGATTTCTGTGCGCGGGTTGAAAAAATCGTTTTCGGGGAAAACCGTTGTAAACGGAGTCAGCTTTGATCTTCGCCCGGGCGAGGCGCTGGCCTTGGTTGGCGAAAATGGTGCGGGAAAGTCCACCACAAAGAACATGTTGTGTGGCCTGCTGCAACCGACAGACGGCGAAATATTTGTGGCAGATAAGACCGTTGATCGTATCAGTGTGGCCGAGCATGGGGTCTCTGCGGTTCACCAGGAGCTTTCGCTTTTCGGTTCTTTGACAGTGACTGAAAATATTTGTGTTTCTGACCTACCGGGGCCCGCAGGGCGTGTTAATTGGGAAAAAGCAGAAAAAATTGCTCAGGAACAAATCGACTTTCTTGGAATCGAAATCGACCCGCGTGCACTGATCGAAACGCTTGGTGCAGGTAAGCAGCAGATTGTGGAAATTGCAAAGGCCTTGTTGCACGCTGATCGTGTATTGATTTTAGACGAACCCACGACATCGCTAACGGCGGTAGAGCGCGAAAAGCTGTTTGCCATCATTGATAAATTAAAAGAGCGTGGTCTAGGCATCATCTTTATCTCGCATTTCATGGAAGAAATTTATCGCGTTTGTGACAGTTTTCTAGTGTTACGAGACGGTGAACAAGTTGGACAGGGAAAGCTGTCTGAGGTGCCCCAGCGTGCGCTTGAAGAACTGATGGTTGGTCGCACGTTAAAGGACGCGCAGGTTGAACTTTCGGACCCGACCAAGGAAGCTGGGTTAGAAGTTCGCAACTTTTGTGGTTCTGATTTTCAAGACGTAAGTTTCAATGTAAATCGCGGAGAAATCCTGGGGATATCAGGTTTGATGGGGGCAGGGCGCACTGAAGTTGCTGAGGCGATATTTGGGCTGCGCCAGGCGACGGGCGAGGTTCGAATTGCTGGCGCTAAGGTGCATCCGCGCACAGTTCGTGCGATGAAGGCCAAGGGGCTGTGTTACATCACAGAAGATCGACGTCGCAACGGGCTGTTTATGAACCGGCCCGTACGCGAAAACCTGTCAGCGGCAGCGATTGCTGAGTTTGCCAAGCGCAAGTTCGTTGGATTTGGGTTTCGCGGTGAGCGCAAAAAAGCGTCCGCAGTTGTCGACGAAATGAATGTTTCGGTGCCGCATATCGAAAATGATGTAAGTGATCTGTCTGGCGGCAATCAGCAAAAGGTTTTGCTGGGGCGATGGCTCGCTATGAAGCCAGATATTTTGATTTTCGATGAGCCGACCAAGGGCGTTGATATTGGCGCGAAATTTGACATTCATGCTGCCATCGCAGAGTTGGCGCGATTGGGCAAAACGATTGTTATTGTCTCGTCCGATCTACCAGAGCTTTTGCATACGACGCACCGAATGCTTGTCATGCGTAAGGGCCGTATCGTCGGTGAATTCGAAAGACCGGACTATGACGCGGTTAAAATCATTTCCTTGGCAGCCAGTACAGCAGGAGGCGCAAAGTGATGGCCCAAAGTCTCAGATCCCTTATATCGCGCCAGAAATGGGTCGCGATTGCCGTAGCAACAATTGTTTTGGCCGGTGTGCTCTCTGTTGTTTCGCCGGTATTTCTAACGCTGTCAAACTTCCAAGCCATTCTTGTGCAATCGAGTGTCACAGCGATCATGGCCATTGGAATGACGTTTATCATTTTGACCGCGGGGATTGATATTTCAGTTGGGGCAATCTTATTCGTCACTTCGGCGCTTTTTGCACAGCTCTATATGGACACCGAAAGCTACCTTATAGCCTTTTGCACGACGATTTTTTGCGCAACCCTATTAGGGGCACTGAATGGATTTTTAGTGGTGAAATTTCGAATTTCACCTTTGATTACAACGCTTGCGACCTATTCTATTTACCGAGGTGCGGCGATCCACCTGACTGGCGCTCAGAACATCCCTGTGCCGCGTGAGATGGGGTTCTTGGGCAATGGGCGGATATTTAACATTCCTGTGCCCATTCTTATCTTGGTATGTGTGTCCATCATTGGGATCTATCTTCTGAACCGCACGCGGCTTGGCGTTTACACGCGCGCAATAGGTAACTCTGAGCGTTCCGCAAAAGAGACCAATTTGCCAGTGGATCGTGTTTTGATCGCTGTTTACGGGTTTAGTGGCCTGGTAACTGGCATCGCCGCCTTGATCCTATTGGCGCGTGTCGGGGGGCTGCAATCTGGTATCGGTATCGGTATCGAGTTTACGGTGATCGCTGCGGTTATTTTAGGTGGGACCAAGCTGAGCGGTGGCTCAGGCACTGTTGTCGGTTCCGTCATTGGTGCTGTTTTCCTTGTCTTAATCGACAATGGTTTGAACCTGATGAATGCCTCACCCTATATTTATGATATTGTGCGTGGTTCCGTCTTGTTGGCAGCCGTCGCTATTGATCGGTATTCAGTGGTGCGTCAGCAGGCTTCTTTGGACGCTACGCGCGCGAAACGCATTGGCTTGGAGGGGTCTCAGGCTCCTCTAGAGACAGCGTCAAAAGGTGACCTTTCCAGAGGTGACCAGATCAGTGCCAAATAGATTCAGGAGATCATGATGACAAAAGTCTTGCGTATCACAAATCAGGTCAATGCGTCTGCGATCCCAAAGGGAGACGCCATTCCAGATATGTCTATGGAATATGCCACCATCGGTGACATAGCTGGCAGGGGCGTGAGTTTTGCAAAAGGCTGCGTTCCAAGTGGTGGTATTGTACCTGCACACGCCAGCCCGAATGACTATGCGATGTTTGTGATAGCAGGCAGCGGTGTATTGACCTTGCACGACGAAGGCGATGGCAAAGAGACTGGCCGCGTGGCGTTCAATGCAGGGGACATCATTATTTTTGCCCCTGAGTCGAGCCACGGTTGGATAAACGAGAGTGCGAGTGATTTTGAATGGTTCGGCGTTGATATCGCCCCATCGTAATGTGATTGCCCCCACGCTTTCAATTATGTGCGTTGGGGGCAATCAATTTGTTCATTAAAACTTTTGATAGACCGTGCGCTTCTGTAGATATCCTTCGATGCCATGCAGGCCGTCTTCACCGCCAACACCGCTGAGTTTGTGGCCATTGTGATAGCCCTGAACATAGCCAACGATCCCTGAGTTCAAAAAGATCGTTCCGGTCTCTAGACGTTGAATTGCGTCCATATAGACCGTTGGATCTCTGGTCCAAAGATAGGCGGACAAGCCATCTGGTCGCGCATTTGCAATCTCGAGTGCTTGCTCATAATCAGCGACGCGAACGATCGGAAGCACTGGGCCAAATATTTCCTCTTTGACTGCCGCAGTATCTGGCGTTGCGTTCACCAAAACAGTGGGCTCATACCAGTTGCCGCTCTTAAACTCCGCGCCCTGTGGTCGTTTGCCGCCAAGCACCACTTGCGCCCCAGATGCAACAGAGTTAGCCACAATTTGTTCCACCCGTTCTAGGGCTCCAGGTGTCGTAATTGGTCCCATTCCACCATTTGTCGCTGGGTCGCCCACTTGTACCTCTGCAGCACGCTTTAGCAGCTTTTCTGTGAATTCATCCGCGACAGCCTCTTCAACAAGAACGGTTTCGTTACAGATGCAAACCTGACCCGCATTGGCAAAACGTGCAATTACGGCAGCTTCGACGGCTGCATCAATATCTGCATCTTTCAAAACGATGAAGGGGGCACTTCCGCCCAGCTCTAGCGAAAGGGCTGTGATGTTCTTTGCTGAAGCTTCGGCGATCATCTGCCCTGCGCGAATGGACCCAGTCAAAGTGATCATGCGCACAATGGGACTTTCGGTCAGCGGTGCGCCAACCTCTGCGCCGGTACCGGTGAGCATATTGATCACGCCAGCAGGAACACCTGCGTCTTTAACAATCTGGCAGAACACCGATGCGGTCACGGGCGTGGCCTCATGCGGTTTTATGATCATGGTATTGCCCGTCACAAGTGCAGGCCCAACTTTGCGGCCAATCAATGCCAAAGGATAATTATATGCACAGAGTCCCAGCGTCACACCATAAGGCACCTTATAGATGAACAGTTGCTCACGCGGGTTGTCTGAAGGCAAAATATCACCCCGCAAACGGCGCGCAGCTTCCGCTGAATATGTCATGTACCGAATGGTATCGGTGACTTCCCCCGCCGCTTCGGCACGCGATTTACCTTGCTCTTTGACCAGCAACTCCTCGAGCAGGTCTCGCTTTTTTTCGATGCCTTCGGCGATGGCATAAATATGCTTTGCACGATCAATTGGCGGCAAGAGTGCCCAGCTTTTTTGTGCCTTTTGTGAACTTTGCAATGCAGCTGCAACATCCTCTGCCGTGCAGGCCGGGACCTCGGCCCACTGTTCACCAGTTGCGGGGTTGACCACAGGCATCCGCCCGCCATTTGACGCTTCGATCCACTCATTGTCTATGAAGCATTTATAAAACATAGCGGTTCTCCCTTAATGTGTCTGACCAACGCCTGCGATATCTGCAAGCATTTGATCTTTATCGAATTTTGGATAGGCGAATTCTGAAACTGACTGCCCCTGATATAGTGTAATTACCCGGTCTGCTAACATGATCACCTCGTCAATTTCATACGAGAGGATCAAAATGCCGACCCCTTTTTCAGCAAGCCGCTCAATGATGCGATAGATATCGGCCTTGGCGTGTACATCAATGCCACGGGTCGGCTCTAGCAATATCAAGAACTCTATGTCGGGGTCGAGCCAACGCGAAAAACAGATTTTTTGTTTGTTGCCGCCAGATAAGAAACGGATTTCTTGGCTTGGTGAAGAAGTCTTTGTTGAGGTATCGGCGATGGCTTTTGAAACGGCAGTTTCAATTGTGCGCCCATCAATAATCCCGGCGCGCACTGATTTTTCAAGGAAGGGCAGAGCGATATTGTCACGCACCGAAAGCTGAGGAAGGATGCCGTCTCTGTCACGGTTCTCTGTGACCAAGCCCATGCCGTCGCGCACAGCCACAGCAGGCCCGCGCCCAGGGACAAGAGCCGCCCCACGATACCTAATTTCGCCCTTATAGTTGTCGTCTAAGCCAAATATCGCTTTTGCCAATTCTGGACCACCACAGCCCCGCAAGCCGGTCAGAACAAGAATTTCGCCGCGATGCACGTCAAAAGAGATATCTTGAAAGGCCTCGGATTTTGACAAGGCAGATACATTCACAATGACCTCGCCCAGGGCCTCTTTATGCGGTTTTACAAAGTTGTCTAATTCGCTGCCCGTCATTGTCTTAATGACATGATCTTCGGTGGTTTCATCTGTGCGTTCAGACAAAACAATTCGGCCATCACGCATCACAGTTACTTGCTCGGCAATGCCAAATATTTCGGGCATATGGTGAGAAATATAGATGATGGAAATACCTTCAGCTTTCATGCGCTGGATAAAGGCAAACAGACGTTCTTTATCTTCCTCTGAAAGCGCAGAGGTTGGTTCGTCCATCACGATCAACCAACTGTCTGACATCAGTGCCCGAATGATTTCAACGATCTGCTTTTCGCCAGAGTTCAGCTCGCGCACTGGTCTATTTGGATCAAGGTCCAGACCAAACCGGTCGAGTTGAAGCTTTACCTGATGCGCCATTTCGCGTTTGTCTAAAAAAGGCGAGCTGCCTTTGCGCAACTCGCGACCTAGAAAGATGTTGCCAGCTACAGTCAATTCATTGATCAATGAATATTCTTGGTGGATCATGGAGATCCCCAGAGTGCCTGCATCTGCGGGGGCATTTATCTGAACATCTTTGCCGTTCATTTTGATGGTACCTTCGTCGCGTTGGATCACGCCCCCAAGAACCTTCATTAAAGTCGACTTACCGGCACCGTTCAAACCTACAAGCGCGTGCACTTCGCCAGCAACACAAGAAAAATCCACGTTGTCCAGAGCGCGCGTTGCAAAGAAGCTTTTGTCGATGCCCTTCATATCAATTCGATTGGCCATCATGCTTTTCCTCGCTGTGTAAACGTATCAAGAAGTACGACACCCAATAGGATCAAGCCTTTGATCAGGCTTTGTAAATATGGATTGGTTCCGGTTAGAACAAGCCCATTGATGATGATGCCATAAAGCAGAACTCCAAGAATGGTGCCCAAAAGCTTCCCGCGACCACCTGCCAAAGCAGCACCGCCCAATATGACAGCGGTAATCGCGTCAAATTCCAGATATAGCCCTGTCCATGGCTGCCCGGATGAAACACGGCCAACAGTGATAATCGCGGATACTCCGGCCAGAAAACCTGCAAGGACATAAACCCAAACCACGGTGCGTTCTGGGCGTCGTCCAAGTACAAAAGCGGTCAGAAAATTAGAGCCTACGGCATAAACATCGCGGCCAAATGTCGTTTTATAGAGTAGGACTGAAAGTGCGACAAACATCAGGGCAACAAAGGGGATCACAACTGGCATATTTCCCCAGCTGGTTCCACCTAGCCATAAAAAGGCTGCGTTGCTCACATTGATAGAGTCTGCATCATAGATTACCAGGGCCAGCCCTCGCGCCAGCGCAAAAGTTGCCAGTGTAACCATAAAGGCTGACAGGCGCAGACGCCCGATAAAAAAGCCGTTTAACCAGCCAATTGCCATTCCAGCCAATAGGGCTGCGATAAACCCAAGTGACGCGCTACCGGTTGACGTTAATACGACAACGCCGACGCCTCCGGAAAAGGCGACATTAGAGCCGACACTTAGATCGATTCCACCCGTAAGCATCACAAAGGTCATGCCCATTGAAACCAAAAACAAGACTGAAATTGACCGCAATAAGATGCCAAAGTTGGTCATCGAATAAAAGTTTTCGTTGGCGATGCCAAAACCAAACGAAGCGACAACAATAAGGCCCACCAAAACGGCATAACGCAGCATTAGGCTATCAAACTTCAAAGTACGTCGCGGGGTGGCTGAAATGTCTGCCATTTGAGAATTCCTTTGAGTTGGCTCTGGCACCATTATGGTGCCAGAGCTCTAGTCACCTATTTCACCGAGTCAGGACCAAACTCGAGGAAGCCCTTTGCAGCAACTTCCAGTGCCTGATCGACGTGGTAAACCTCGACATCTGCCGGGAAACCATTCGCTAGTGCAATGTCATGGTTATCTTTGCTCAGAACCAGCGGTGTGAAGAAATCATAAACTTTTTCAAGCTTTTCGCCCTTGTGGATCCGATAGGCCATTTGAACAAAGTTCCAACCTTCGCGTGTACCCGACAAAAGGATGTCGGCCATCACGTTGCCACCTTCCATCTGTTGGATAATAGGGATGTCGCCATCATATCCATAGAATTGAATATCGTTGCGGCCGCTATTTGCGGATACGGCGATTGCTGGATACATATATCCATCAGTAACACCGGAAATGGCATCCAGATCTGGATATTGGGTCAGCCAGTTTTCGGTGATGGCTTGAGCTTTGACCGTGTCCCAATCTGCGGGCTGCTCTGCGACGATTTCGATATTGTCACATGTGGAGATCCCGGAAAGGATGCCCTCGCGACGCGCTTCACCTGATGGGTTGCCGGCTTGACCAAGCATAATACCCACCTGGAATGGCTCGCCTGCGGACAAAGCGCACATCGCCATACCTTGGTTTTGGCCGTTTACAACATCCCCCAATGTAAAGCTATAATCTGCGCTTTCCATAGGTGAATGAACCGCGACCCATGTGATGCCCGCTGCTTGAGCTTTTGCAACCAATGGTTCAAATGCATCGACGTTAATTGCATTCACGAACATAACATCAGGTTTTTCGTTGATGGTAACTTCGGTTTGCTGGATCATTTTTTCTAATGATCCTTCAGCTGACAACCAATTGCCTGAAATCTTGATGTCATCAAAGGCATCATCATAGGCCTCTAGTGCATCCTCAAAACCGGACAGCCAGGCGACATGATAGGGCGCAACGTGTCCGTCGTTGATAAATACTACTTTTAGTGTCCCATCATCTGCCAAGGCAGTGCTGGCCATCATCGAGCTGGCAAGTGCCAGTCCTGTGGTAAGTTTGGTAAGTGTCTTCATTGGTCTTCCTCCGTGTTGAACTCAATTTGTAAGGCCGTTGGATTAGCCTTTCTTACTCGTTGCTTAGAGTGATTCAGCCTGGCGTGACTGCCAAAGCAGCCAGTTGACGCCGAGCGCAGCCAATATGATGGACCCTTTGAAAACCTGGTGCCAAACATCGACAACGTTCAATAAATTCAATGCGTTATTTACAACTCCGATGAACAGAAGTCCCCAGAACGCACCACTAACTGTGCCGCGCCCACCAAGAATTAAGGTGCCACCGATGATGATTGCGGCGATGCCATCAAGCAAAAGCCCATTGCCATCTAAACCTGGTTGAACAAAGCCCATACGTGAGGAGAGGATGATCCCGGCAAAACCACTGCACAAAGACGAAAACATAAAGATGCCAATTTTTACTTTGTCGACATCTATGCCCGCGAGTTTGGCATTTTCTTCGCTATTGCCGATTGCAACGACATAGGCCCCCCACCGGGTGTGGTTATAGACGACATATGCAATTGCGAACAAAAGCACCAAAAACAAAAACGATAGATAAAACCCCAGGAACTTTTCAGCTCCGACAAAGCGAAAAAAATCGCCCATTAGAAAGATTTGTTGTCCTCTGGGGATGATCAGCCCCGACAATCCTTGCGCCATAAACAAGCTGGCTAATGTTACGATAAAGGCGGGTAATTTAAGCTTGGCTACGAGAACTCCGTTAAAAAAGCCGAGCAAAAGCGAAAAGAAAATCACCGCCAGAATGCCAAGAGCGACGCCGCCTGTGATGCCGAAAATGACGCCCAGGACAATGGCAAAAAGGACAGAGCCCATGCCCATGGAAAGATCAATATTGCCAGAGACAACGACGAAAAATTGGCCTAGGGCGATCAGACCAATGGGTACTATTTGTCGTGAGATTGCTGACATATTGTCCACGCTGATAAACCGAGGGCTGATCAGAAAAAACACAAAGCATAAAGCGATGGTTACGAAGATAATGTTGTTCTCTCGAAAGAGTTTAGCGGTATTTGTCATCTTAGATTTCTCCCATCACCATTTCAGCGCAGCGGTGGCCAAGCATCATGGCGGGCGCGTTGGTATTTCCAGCTGGAATTTCAGGCACAGCGGACATGTCGCAAACACGAAGTCCTTGGACGCCACGCACACGCATACGTGCGTCTAGCACAGCCATTTTATCGCCATCCGCCCCCATTTTTGCGGTGCCGGCAGGGTGGTAGTTGGTCTTTACATTTTGCCGGCAGTGCTCTTGCAAAGCTGCGTCGGAGAAATCACCAGGTTGTGGCGAAACGATTTCTTGCACGCGGTCTGCCAATGGATTGATTTCAAGTGTTTTGCGGAAATATCGTAACCCCGTGACCATGGCGTCTAAATCGCGCGGATCTTTTAAGAAATTTGGGGATATCAGTGGCATGTCATCGGGGTTAGCTGATGCAAGCCGCACCTCGCCTCTTGAATACGGCTTTAGCAAAACTATCTGAATCGACACGCCATAGTCGTCGCCAATTTCCTTAAGCTTTGCGTCATCCAAATACATGATGGGAATGCAATATGCTTCGTGAGTAGCAGGCGCTTCGGGGTCAACTGGATTGACAAATGCCGCGGCTTCTAAGCCGGTGGTCGTAATCTTTCCGCGTTTAAACAGTTTAAATTCAAGGCCATTGCGAAGCATATTTATGCCACGATCTTGTTTCCAATATCCATAAGGGCCATTGGCGCGTGCAACGATTGAGACATCTGGATGGTCTTGCAAATTCTGGCCGACGCCAGGTAGATCCGCAATCACGTCAATCCCGTGCTCTGCAAGATGATCTGCAGGCCCAATACCAGATAGCATCAAGATTTTAGGGGTGACAAACGCCCCAGAAGTTAAGATGATTTCACCCTTGGTGCGCGCAATATGCGAGGTCCCTGATTTGTCTTTGTAAGCGACGCCAACCGCGCGTCCATTCTCAATAATAATTTTTTGTACATGCGCGTTTAGGCGCAAAGTCAGCTTTGGGTTTTTCATCAATGGTTCGATAAAAGCATAGGCGGCAGAGACGCGCTGACCTTGGTTGTAGGTGAATTGAAAGTACCCGACACCACGTTGATTTTTACCATTGAAATCTGGATTGAAAGGTTCGCCTTGGGCCTGAAGCGCCTGCACAAACCATCTGGCCATATCATCAATATGGCCTGGATCAGAGACCGTCAGTTTGCCTTCACACCCATGTAGGTCGTCATTGAATTTGCGGTTGCCTTCGAGGGATTTGAAGTGGGGAAGGACGTCTTTCCAGGCCCAACTAACCGCGTCGTTGTTGACCCGCAGAATGTCATTCCATTCGTCATAATCACTTGGCCTGCCACGCACATAAGCCTGGCCATTGACCGAGGATCCTCCGCCCAGAACATTGCCCTGAGGGATTTCAGAACGCCTTCCCCCGAGATGTGATTGGGGCACCGATGTATGGGTTTTGAAAAACTTGGAACCATTTTTAAGAAGCTTAAAAACTCCTGGTGGCATGTCGAGAAGGGGGTGCCGGTGGTGATGCCCTGCTTCAAGCAATAATACCTCAGCGCCTCCGGGGTCGACCAAATGTGATGCCGCGACACAACCCGCAGATCCGCCACCCACCACTATATGATCATAAGTTTTTGTCATAATTCCCCCCCCAATTCGCTGAGCTATCCCAACAGCAGTATTTTCCCAAAGGCTTGGCCCGAGGCCATGAACTCCAGGGCTTTGTTTGTCTCAGAGAGCGGAAAACTCTTTGCTGTTAGCGCCTCAAAGTCGATGGCTTTCTTTTCGATCAACTGCACCGCCTCTTCAAACTCACGGTTAAACTGAAAAGACCCCACAACATTGATTTCTTTGAGCATTATTAGGTTCAAAAGAACTTCCGAGGCGCCCATTTGAATGTTGCTCAGGATCGAAATATTTCCCTTTTTACGCACAGCTTTTAGAGCTGTGTTAAAAGCAGGGATTGCGCCACTCGCTTCGATGATCACATCAAATTGACCATCGATTTCCTTGTCGTCAAATGCTCCGACGATAAGGCCGGATTGAGCGCCCACTGACATTGCAACATCAACCGCCTTGGGCCGCAGATCTAATGCAGTCACTTCAGCACCGCGCGCCGCAGCGCAAGCAATGGTCAGTAAGCCCATCGGGCCACAACCTGTGACCAGAACCTTTTGGCCGGCCGTAACCCCCCCTTTGTTCAATGCGTGCAATGCGCATGCCATCGGTTCGGCAAATGTCAGGTGACGTGGGTCAATTTTATCACTTACAGGACGGCAGCACCGCACCGGGTGGTCGATCACCTCTCTGAAAAAACCATCTAAGTGCGGAACCGTTGTTGCAGACCCTGGAAATTTCTTTGCTGTGCACAGGTTTTCTTCACCATTTTTACAAGGGTCGCATTTTTGGCAGTTCATTATGGGGTTCAATGCGACCAACTGGCCTTCTTTCAGGTCAGATCCGTTTGGATCAACCACATAGGCGCAGGCCTCGTGGCCAAGTGTCACGGGGTTTTGCAAGACAAAAATGCCATTCGCAAAATGTGAAAAGTAATGCAGATCTGTTCCGCACAAGCTGCCGACAGCGAGTGAAAGGCGCGCATACCCAGCTTTTGGACTCTCGGAAGGGTTTTGATCCAACACGGTGACTGTTTTGGCTGCTGTAAGTTTTGTTTGAAGGCGTGACATTCGATATTTCCTTAAAATCCTACAGAATAGCCGCCATCAACGGGTAGATTGACGCCGTTGACGTAAGCCGCTTGGTCAGAGGCAAGGTAGAAAATTGCATTCGCAACATCCTCTGCTGTTCCAAATGAGTGCCCAGGAATGCGACCTTCAATTTTTTCGCGTCTTGCCGGATCCTTGGCCAGAACGGCGCGCGTCATATCTGTGTCGATGAAACCAGGGCTGACCGCGTTGCAGCGGATTCCAAAGGAAGCAGCATCCACCGCGACAGAGCGTGTCAAACCGACAACCGCGGTCTTGGCTGTGACATAGGCTGCTGCAGATGGCAGTGCCATAATACCGCCCATGGACGCGACGTTTACGATCGCACCAGGTGTCTCTTTATGTAGTCTTACGTACTGGCCACATATCGCAAACATCGCGCGTACGTTGATATCAAGCACATGGTCCAATTCTTCTGGTAACACTTCCCAGATGGGCTTTTTTAGGTGAACACCGGCGTTGTTTATCAACGCTGCAATCGGGCCATGCGCGTTATAGATATCTGTCAAAAAATCGGCATTTCGATCAGCCGCAATGTTACATTTAATAAAGTGAGCAACGCCTTTTAACTGATCAAAGTCGCCGAGGCTGCGCGCCACGACGCAGACTTCATAGCCAGCATCTAGAAAACGCTGAGACTGACTTAATCCCAGCCCTTTGTTTCCTCCGGTGATAACGGCAATAGGCATAAATCAAGCCCCCTTCGCGTGGTGTAAAAATAGCGTGTTGATTTGTGCAAGAAATGCATCGCACGGGATGTTCTTGCGGAAAAATGATGGGAAGATTTCACAAACGTCGTCTACAAATCCAAGGAACCAAACGTCACGCGGACGTGTCCAAGCGTTGTCAATTGTGTGAAGTCCACCTTCAAAGAACCCTGCGACATCAGGATTGTTTTTCTGTGCAATCCAGGTGTGGCGATTTGCAGGTTGACCGTTGTTGTCTAAATATACGCTCGATTGCACTGGCTCAGAGCTGACCCATTTGGCAAAGGATTTTGCGGCGTCGGGGAATTGTGTGTTTGCCGAAACCCCAATTCCTGCGCCACCTAGAATGCCGCGCGGTTTCGCATGACCTTCGCAGAGCGGCAAATCAAAATAGGCAACTTGGTGTTGGCGAAATCCGGGCCTTGCGTAATTTACATAGCCAAACAAGCAGGGTGAGCAGGCAAAGTCATTTGTTTTGGCCAGCACCTCGAACACAGAAATCGGGTTCATATCAACTTGTTGATCTGGACCCAGTTTATAAAGTGCCCGTAGGATTTCTAAAGCGTAAAGACCATTGGTATTTGAAACAAAAGTGTCGGGTGTCAGTGGCAAGTTCTCTTCACCGCGCCCGGCCACCAAAGTAAGAAACATATCAAAAGCGTCGACTGGTAATAATGGGGTGAGCGCACGAATTTCCGCAGCTTCGGGCTGAAGGAATGTCTCCCAGGTTTTAGGGAGGGACCCTAGTAGGTCAGGGCGGTAAGCTGCCATCTGACATGCTGCGTCAATCGCATAGGCCCAGCATTGACCGTTCCAAAAATAGCTTTCCGCTGACCCGCCAATAGAGGCTTCGGGGTCGAGTTCATTGTCTAATGCTAAAAGCGCGCCAGTTTCCGCGATTTGCCCGACGTGAGGGTGATCAAGGACAATAAAGTCGTATTCTGCTGCCAAATCCTGAATGGATGCATCGGCAAAAGCTTGAAGTGAACGCTTTTCCCAAGAAATCGACACGCCAGTTTCAGCTTCATATTTTGAAGAGGCCGCAACAACAGGATCAAACCCTCGTGGGTGATCCCATGTCATCCCTTTTAGCTTCATCTGGAAAACTCCCTTTCGCCAGTGAAAAGAGTTTTGGCATGAGTCGCCTGTCACTTTCAAGTATAAAATTTACTTTGACATATGAAATTGTGGATGATATTTCGGGCTTGTTGAATAAACGAAACACAACGTTTCAGGGCCGGCTATAGGTGTGGTCAGAAAGTTCGACGACGGAGGAACGCAATGTCTTTTAAATTTGGCCGCTTTGGCCGCCTTTTCGCAGCGACCACGGCAGTTGCCTTGGTGCCGCTTTTAGCTTCTGCACAAGACTATACATTTCGTCTTGCGCATGTGACGTCCGATAAGGAACCTTTGCATCAAGCGATGGAAGAATTTGTTAGCAACGTAGAAGAGCGCACGCAGGGTCGTGTCGATATTCAAATTTTTGCGAATGCTCAACTGGGATCCAACCCAGAAGTGTTTGAGCAGGTTCGCGCCGGTGCGCCAATTATCACAATTTCTGATCCTGGCTACCTTAGCGACTTTGTCGCTGACTTTGGGGTTCTGGGCGGTCCATATTTGATGGAAGATCCGCGCGATTTCCAAAAGATCATCGAATCCGATCTGTATGCTGATATGAAGGATACGCTTCGTGACGAGTCTGGTCTTGAACTACTGGCGCTGAACTGGCTCTTTGGGTCACGCCACATGCTGTCTGATAAAGCGATCAGTTCGCCTGCAGATACTGCGGCAATGACCTTTAGAACCCCGCCGAATATCATGTGGGTTGAAACCTTTAATGCGATGGGGGCCCGCCCGACGCAGGTTGCATGGAGCGAAGTGTATTCGGCCCTTTCAGCAGGTGTTGTTGACGGTGCAGAGGCACCATTGCCTTCGATCTATGGCGCAAAACTGCACGAAACGAAGAAGGTCATTTCACTGACAGGACACTTTAAAGGGTTCACCGGTCTGATGATTAATTCGGATGTCTTTGCGTCACTGCCACAAGATATTCAGGATATCATCAACGAGGAAGCAGTTAACACTGGTACCTTCATGACCGACCTGATGTTGGGAAGTCAGGAAGAGTGGATCGCGAAATTGGAAGCAGAAGGTGTCACATTCAATCGTGATGTTGATGTTGCAGCCTTCCAAGCGGCCACTGCCGATGTGTATACCAAATTTCCAGATTGGTCTGACGGTCTGTACGCTAATGTGCGTGCAATTCTAGACAACTGATCGCAATAGTCCCGGCCATATTTCAATGTGGCCGGGAAATCGAAATTTGAGGTGCTTTGATGCAGGTGATTGGAAATTTGATAAGGCGGTTGGAAAACTTGGTGTCGCTCTCAGCTCTCACCGTTTTGGTTTTGTCGGTTCTGTGGGGAGTTCTGACGCGCTATGTAACCGAGCGCCCAGCTGTTTGGACAACCGAGCTTTCAGGCATCTTGTTCACATGGGTTGTGTTTATTGGTGCGATGACGGCATTGCGCGATGGGCGGCATATTCGTGTGACCCTTCTTGTGGATAATCTAGCACCTCATTTGCGTGCTGCGGTGATAAAACTTGGCGATGCGATCGTGCTGCTATTTTTGGTTTATGTCTCGTACCTTAGCATTCTGATGATGCAAAAAGGCGCAACTCGTCCTTCGCCTGTACTCGATATCCCGTTTAGCTATGTCTACCTGGCAACAACAATCAGCTTTATCGGCATGTCGATCACATCGTTGTTGCGTCTCTTCAATATCATCAAGGCACCGCAGCCACTTCATTCCGAGGAAATTCTGTGACAATCGCACCAATCTTTGTCTTACTTTTGGGGATCGGCATCGGAATTCCAGTTGCCTTTTCGATTGGCATTGCTGCCCTGTCGTTCTTTCTTATTTCTGGTGCGATGCCACCTGAAATTTTCGTGCAACGCATTGTTGCTGTTACGCATTCATTTCCGCTGCTGGCCGTGCCGCTATTTGTGATGACCGGTGTTGTTATGAATTACGCGGGCATTACCGCGCGCATGATGTCGTTTGCCGAGGCAATGACGGGGCATTGGAAAGGTGGATTGGCGCAGGTTAATGTCTTGTTGTCGACCCTATTGGGTGGGGTCTCTGGATCTGCAAATGCAGATGCGGCGATGCAGTCCAAGATTTTGGTGCCAGAAATGTCGCGGCGGGGGTATGACCCAGCCTTTTCAACCGCTGTTACGGCTTCCTCTTCGATCATCTCTGTGATCATCCCGCCTGGCATTGGGCTGATCTTGTATGGCTTTATGGGGGACGTTTCGATTGGGCAATTGTTCTTGGCCGGTATTGTTCCGGGCATGGTGATCTGCGCTGGGATGATGATCACAGTCGCCATTCAAGCCCGTCGCCTGAACCTGGAACCTGCCTTTCAAGAACCTATGACCTGGGCAAACCGTGGACGCGCGTTTGCATCGGCATTCTTGGCATTGCTTGTCCCTGTCGGGATTGTACTTGGCATTCGATTGGGCTTTTTTACGCCAACTGAAGCAGGGGCCATGGCTGTGGCCTTCGCCACTATCGTGGGTATTTGCTATGGGGAGCTAAAATTCTCTCATATCCAGCCCATTCTTGAGCAGACCATGCAGGCCACTGCAGTCATCTTGCTTGTGATCTGTGCGGCAAGCGCATTCGGATTTTACATGACCTGGGAGCAAATTCCCGCGGCAATGGCAAACGCAATGCTGGCGTTGACCCAAAACCCATATGTTCTTCTGATCCTCATCAACTTACTCTTGGTAGTTGTCGGCATGTTTATCGAAGGTTCTGCGGCATTGATCCTGCTGACCCCCATTCTCGTGCCGGTTATTTCTAAAGTGGGCATTGACCCGGTCCATTTTGGAATCGTCATGGTTTTCAACTTGACCGTTGCTGGTGTCACGCCACCGTTGGGTACGCTGATGTTCACAACCTGTTCGATCACAGGTGTATCCATCGCCAAATTCATCAAAGCGGCCATCCCTTTTTATATCCTGCTTTTTGGCATGCTTTTTGTTCTAACTTTTGTGCCTCAGCTTTCGTTGTGGCTTCCAAATATGAGATTTAACTGAGGTACCCTATGTCTGACCACCAAGATGGCGCTGTTCGCTTTGAACTTAATGGGAACGTAGCAGACATCATTCTGGATCGACCACAGAAGCACAACGCGCTCACGCCATTGATGTATCGCCAGATTGCAGATTGCTGTTCGGAAGCAAATGAAACTTCAGACGTTCATGCCGTTGTTTTCCGCGGCGCGGGGGATCGTGCCTTTTGTGCGGGGTCTGATATTAAGGCGCTGGAAGGATATGAAGACTTTTGGGCTTGGCGAAACCGTTTCGATTATATTCCTCCGGTACTGGGCCTGCGTAAACCTTCGGTCGCCGCCGTTAAGGGATGGGCTCTAGGGGGGGGGCTTGAGATCGCGTTGGCTTGTGATCTGAGAGTCGTCGCAGAATCTGCCGTTTTTTCGGCCCCAGAGGTTGCGCTTGGCTGGAATGGGGCAGGCGGCGCGGCACAGCATCTTACACAGATGTGCGGTTACGGTAAGGCCATGAAGTTTCTTTTGACCGGCGATAGGTTCACCGCTCAGGACGCGGATACGGCTGGGATGATCGAATGGTTGGTGCCAAACGGTGAAGAAGAAAAAAAGGCGCGTGAAGTGGCAACCTCAATAGCTCAGCACTCTACTGTTGCAACACAGGCTGTCAAAACTGCTGTGCGCAGCGCTATGGATCTGACCACAGAACAAGGGTTGCGGAATGAAAACGAGTTAATGTCGCTCTGTTTTGCCAAGGCTGAACTTGCTAAGTTGAAAGCTTAGAAAGAGGAACGGGCAACATGGCGATACAGCGCGACAGCAGTAAGGCTTCGGAAAAAAAATCTAAATCATCGGTTCCAGCGGTTGAAAAAGCTTTGGACATACTTGAGCTTCTGGCCACAGCGCCAGAGGGATTGACGATGAATGAAATCGTCGACGCTCTTGAGCGAACGATGGGTGAGATCTATCGTGTGGTCGTTTATCTGACCGATCGTGATTACCTAGAGCAAAACGAAAAGACTGGGCGATATTCGCTTACCTTGCGAATGTTTGAATTGTCGCATCGCCATGATCCAACAGAGCGATTGATTCATGCGTCATTGCCTGTGCTGGAGCGGATTTCAGCCCATACAAATCAATCTTGTCACCTTGGGGTTCTGAATCGCACTAATATATTGGTGTTGTCATCGGTTCATAGCCCATTGCCCGCAGGCTATTCGGTTCGAACTGGTGCTTTGTTTCCTGTGGAGCAAACAAGTTCAGGTCATGTCATATTAGCCTTTTCGCCAGCGGCGGCCCAAGATCGGTTTTTGGCCCGTCTTAAACCGACCAATCGCGCCCGCGTCAAAGCGCGATTAGAACGTATCCGGGAAAACGGTTTTGAAGACACGCCCAGCACGATGATTCAGGGGGTTCGCAATCTTTGTGTGCCCATTTTTGATGCGCGCGGTGTGGTAGCGGCAATTACCTCTGGATTTATAGGACAAGTGACCGGAGCGGCGTCTGCCGAGAAGACCCTTTCAACCTTACGTGTATCTTCGATTGAGCTCTCAAAATCATTGGGATTTCGCTCTGAAGAAAGTCCATTTGCAACAGCATTAACCAACTAAAAGGAAATCACGATGCCAAACGACACAGACAATCTGCCACTTTCAGGGTTGCGTGTGCTGGATTTTGCGCAGTTTCTTGCCGGACCTGTTGCAGCAATGCGGCTGGCTGACCTGGGGGCGGAAGTGATCAAAATCGAACGCCCGGGCGTTGGTGACTTGTGTCGTTCGATGATTGTGAATGATCAAACACTCGAGGGTGAAAGCTTGGTTTTTCACACCTTTAATCGGGGTAAGAAAAGCGTAGCCGCAGACCTCAAAAATGAAAGAGATCTTGAAAACGTAAAAGAGCTTGTCGCGACTGCGGACGTTCTAATTCACAATTTTCGTCCGGGTGTGATGGAGAGAATTGGTTTAGGGTTTGAGGCCGTACAGGCGATCAATCCAAAGCTGGTTTATGGGGCAGTGTCTGGCTATGGCACAGAAGGACCGTGGGCGAAAAAGCCCGGTCAGGATCTGTTGGTGCAATCTTTGTCTGGAATTGCGTGGTTGAATGGCAATGCCTGCGATGGCCCGGTGCCGACAGGTTTTGCAATGCTTGATGTGGCGACGGCGGGCAATTTGGTACAGGGAATATTAGCTTGTCTTTTGCGTCGCGGCAGAACGGGGCAGGGTGGCTTGGTTGAAGTGGATCTTTTGACAAGCGCCGTAGATCTCACATTTGAGCAATTTACGTGCTTTTTGAACGACAACAATAGGCAGCCGCAACGCCATGAAATTGGTAATGCAAATCCGTATCAGCCTGCACCATATGGCATCTATAAGACTGCAGATGGCTTTTTGGCCTTTGCCATGACGCCTTTGCAGAAAGTGGCGGATTTGCTTGGTAAACCTGAAATCGCAGCCTTTGGTCAAGAGAACGCATTTACTGAACTCAATGCGATCAAAAAGATTGTCTCAAAAGAGTTTCTATCCAAGCCGACGCAGCATTGGCTGGATATTCTTGAGCCCGAAGGTATTTGGTGTGCTCCAGTCTTAAATTGGGTGGATTTTGTTGAAACCGAGGGTTTTAAAGCGGCTAATCTGGTTCAAACCTTGACGACCGCAGAGGGTGAGCAAGCTTTGACAACTAAATGCCCCATTCGAATTGATGGGGCTTCGCCGATTTCGACCGAAGTTGGTCCCAAGCTTGGGCAAGATACGGAAGCCGTATTTTCCAAGGCTGCCGCGCTCACGGAGGTATAGAGCGTGGCGCTTCCGCTGGAAGGTGTTCTGGTCGTTGATTTTAGCCAATTTTTGGCTGGCCCTTACGCGTCTTTGCGCCTTCAGGATTTGGGTGCACGGGTCATAAAGGTTGAGAACCCAAATGGCGGCGATCTTTGCCGCAATTTGTATCTGTCCGATACCATGATGGGCGAAGACTCGACGTTGTTTCATTCGATAAATCGCGGCAAAGAGAGCATTGCCTTAGATCTGAAAACATCGGTTGGCCGCGCTCAAGCTCAAAAGCTGGCGTCTCGGGCCAATATAGTTTTGCAAAACTTCCGGCCCGGGGTGATCGACCGCCTGGGATTAAATTATGAGAAGATTAAGGCCAATAATCCCCGCGTCGTTTACGGGTCGGTTTCTGGCTATGGCCCAGCCGGTGCATGGCGTGATTTTCCCGGACAGGATTTGTTGGCTCAAGCCCGTTCCGGTGTAATGTGGCTGAGTGGCAATCGAGACGCAGGGCCGGTGCCTGTCGGCTTACCTTTAGCGGATCTATTGGCAGGGGCAACTTTGGCGCAAGGTGTTTTGGCCGCTCTTTATCGTCAGGCTGTATGTGGTGAGGGATCAACAGTAGAGACCAGTTTACTAGAATGCCTGGCTGACGCGCAGTTTGAATTTCTTACAACTTATTTGAACAATGGCCGCAAACGGCCACAACGCGAGAAAAAAGGCTCTGCACACGCATATCTAGCGGCACCATATGGTACCTATGAGACGCAAAAAGGCCAATTGGCGCTTGCAATGGTCCCCTTGGCGAAATTGGCAGAGGCGCTGTCACTGCCTGAGCTAATTGCTTGGGATAGCGTTCCAGAGGCTGGATTTGTGCATAGGGAAGAGATTAGAGCGCTAATATCTAAGTGTCTGCTAACCAAGGAGGCCAGTGTGTGGGAGCAAACGCTGAGTGCGAAGGGGATTTGGTGCGCCCGAATCCTTGATTGGTCGGAAATGCTGCAATCAGATACGTTCAAAGCTTTGGATATGATTTCGGACGTTAAAGCATCAGAAGAATTTGGTGGCAGCTTGATGCGTTCACCGCTACGTATCGACGGTTCGCGTGCGGCGGTTGAATTGCTTGGCCCAGTATTAAATGCAAACTTTGCAGACATAGTGAATGAATTTTCGCTTTAAAATGGGATATTCACTAACCTTTCCAGTTCCTCTCCACGTAAGTTTTTGACCGACGTTATTTAATATCGGGCGAGGCTAATAAATAGCTTCGTTTTTTGATAAATTTAGTAAGATCGCCCAAGCTGCGATGCAATCATTTCATAGATCTGCACTTTGCGTTTATGCACGATCAACCACGTCATTGCTTTTGAACGCATTTGCCCGCTAGCAAGCGGACAGATAAAGCTTGATGAGATATTCCTTATAGAAAAAAGTTATTTGTACGTATGTTAGTGAATTGTGATAGACGTGACCTGACAAATTAATTTGTCTGAATTATATGCAATCACTCTTGCTTTGCGTTCGGCTTATTGTTGAAATGCAGCAACAAACCTTTTCCAACATGAAAGGTAGGACCCATTGAGCCCCACCAATCGCCAGCCAAAGTATCGTATTGTAGAGGACTATCTGCGCGACCAAATATCGTCTGGTGTGTTTGCTATCGGCACAATTTTACCTACGGAAGAGGACCTGCGAAAGCAGTTTGGCGTAAGTCGCGCAACTGTTCGGACAGCTTTGGGTAATATTCAATCCGATGGACTAATTACTAAAAGTCCAGCAATTGGCTCTCGGGTCATTTCAGACGCTCCCAAGCAGGAGTTCAGTACGGGTTGGAGCTCTTTTGATGATCTTCTTCAATATGCCAAAGATGCAAAACTTCACCTAAGTAAGACTGAAAAAAGCATTGTTGATGATGATTTAAGTGAATTGACCGGCTTTGTTGTTGGGCGCAATCTGATACGTGTAAGTGGCCTGCGATCTCGCCAAGGTGCTGCGACACCGATTTGTCTTTTAGACATTTATTTCGATGCGCTATACGGCGGAATTCTTGATTTCGTTGAAAGCTCTGACAAACCGATTGCGGCTTTGATAGAAGAGCATTTTCGACTTCGTATTATGTCAATTCGCCAAGAAATCTCTGCGACAGTGCTAACAGAAGAACAAGCAGCGCAACTTTCGGCTGAACAGGGCAGTGCCGCCCTAGTGATCCGTCGTTGGTATTCGAATACAGACAGCAGTGTATTTGAAATGTCACAGGCTATTTATCCAGCGGACCGGCTTCGCTACAATATGACTCTTGGGCGATCTCAATCCAAATCAGTGCATGATTAGATCCTGTTGCACTTCTGTCAGTTTGCGTTGCCTTTACGCCAATTATTTTGCACAGATATTTTTGTTCGTACAATTTGAATTATGGGTGAAATCTCTTATTGTCTCGCGATTACGCCGTTTCATCGCGATAGCGTACCGAATTGGTTTCTGAAAAGGTGCAGAGTCATCCGCTATTTTTCATAAATGGGTTCTGCGCAAAAATCGCCGCCTTGGAAAATGGCGTTTACATGGTCTGCAGCTGGATGAATGACTGCACTGTCAAGCTGATCGCGAAATTTATCGGCGCTATCCTTTGGTTGCCAACCTAATTCTTCGCCCAGGTGGCTATCCCACCAAGACGCACTATTGTTTGAGACGCCATAGATGACCGGGCAGCCTAATTTTGGCAGGGAAAAAACATGAGTGATCAGACCCGCTAGATCGTCATAGCTTAACCATGAAGACAACATGCGGTGATTGCTTGGTTCTGGAAAACAAGAGCCAATGCGAATGCTTGCGGTCTCGATACCAAATTTATCGTAGTAGAGCCTGGCTATGGTTTCGCCAAAAACCTTGGAAACCCCATAGAGGCTATCCGGACGAGGAGGTGAGAGAGGGCTCACTTTCACACTTTGCTTATAGAACCCGCTAATATGGTTAGAGCTGGCAAACACGATCCGAGGCTTTGATCTTGACTTGCGCGCCGCCTCATAGAGGTTGAGGACACCGTCGATATTCGCCTCACGGATTGTTTCCCAGTTGGTTTCCATTGGAACGCCCGCCATATGCACGATACCATCGCATCCGTCGACAAGCGCTTGAAGCCCCTTTTTGTCATCCAGGCCGCAATGGACGAGTTCCTCATGCGCCTTCGCATTGCAAAGCCCCTGACGTGCGCCAAGTCGCATTGTTTTTGCAATAGGAATCAGACGTTCTCGGAGTATAGAGCCGAGTGTCCCATTCGCCCCGGTAATCAATAGTTTCTCAAGCATCGTTTTTCCTGTTGGTTGAGGCCAAGCAGATCATTGTGGTAATCGCTGTCATCCCGAAAATCTTTGTTGAGGTACTCCAGCAACGCCCAATCCGGTGATTGCAAACAGCCCGCCGGCCAAAGGTTGGGATTTTGCATTGCTCGTCGAGCCGCCAATTGAGGTGACAAATAGTGTATCTAGATTTGGGCCGCCAAACATCGGTTTTGTGGGCTTTTCGATCGGCAGATCTATGGTTGTAAGGAGCTGTCCTTGTGGCGAAATTCTATAGATTTGCCAACCACCGACCCCGGCTTGCCAGTAACATCCTTCTGCATCTACAGTGCCGCCATCCGGGCGACCTTTGACCGATTGGGTGCGAAAAAACACCTCTGGTTCTCCGGGCGTGCCGGTGTCAGCATCATAGGAGCACGCCCATATCGTTCTCCGATCAGGATGGCTGTCTGAAAAATACATTCTCAAGCCATCTGGCGAAAAGGCTAGACCGTTGATGGTCAAAAACTCACCTTTCCATTGCGTCACTTTTAGATCTTTGTCCAGACGATAGAGATTTCCAATCGCCTCAGCTGGCAGGTTGCCTTTCATTGTGCCTGCCCAAAATCGTCCCTTTGTATCTGTCGCACCGTCGTTAAATTGATTGAAAGGCAGATGAGATTCTGGGTCGCAAATGTGTTCGCGGGTGCCTGTCGGCGGATCAAAAGACCAAAACCCTGTTTTTGCCGCTAGGATCAGCCCACCACCTTCACGTACAGCCAAACATCCAACTGGTTCGCCGAAATGATAGCTTCGGTTCTGTTGTGATTTGGGGTCATAGCTAAATACAACTCCCTTTACGATATCGACCCACCAAAGTAGGTTGGCGCGATGATCCCATACGGCACCTTCGCCAACAGTTGCGGCCACAGGCGCAACGCATGAAATTTCAATACCCATCTAATTGCCCTTAAAAATGCGCTTTTCAGAGCCGTCGATATGCTCTTCCATGGCTTTTCGTGCTTTCGCGGCATCACCAGCTGCGATGGCGTCGACAATTTTGCGGTGCTCTTGCTTGGTTTGCATTATCGTTCGATTTCCATTTGTCTCGAGGCTGGACAAGAAGTTTTCGACAAATATCCAATGTGGACGCAGTAAGCAGAGTGTTTCAGCAAAGAATCGGTTGCCTGACAACTTGGCGATTTTTGTGTGGAATTTGATATCAGCACCGATTGAATCTTCTCCACGTGTTAGCAGCTCATGGATTTCTTCAACAATTGCATAGAGCATACTAACGCTAGCTTTTGGTGCATTTAATGCGGCGGACTTTGCGGCCTCCGCTTCAACAGATTTTCGAAACTGAAAGTAAGCGGATATATCGTCGATGCTGCAAAGGGGGGCGAAGCCATGTTCCGGCTTAGCTGCCTCACTATTTACAAACGAACCGGCACCCTGTCGCGACACAATAACCCCGGAATCCCTTAGTTTTGAAAGCGCTGCGCGCAAAACTGGACGAGAGACACCAAATTGCTGACAAAGGTCGGCTTCACTTGGAAGCCGATCGCCCATTGCATATTTTCCGAACTGAATTCGCTCGAGGAGCGTTTTGTAAACACGTGTCTCAAGCCGTTCTGCTTTTGGGGCATTCTGTGCATTGAATTCGAGCAGATTCTTGAAAGTCATTTACGTAGTGATCCTAAAAGTTGTATGACAGCATTTAAAAATATGATTGACAATAAGTCAACTCAAGGGGGACAAGTGGCTGGTGTATGATGTTGCAAGTGCGGTGGGAGAAATCATTGTTCGTACCTCGGAAGCTTTTCGCGCCTAGTGTCGTGGTATTCGTCTTGATGCTTGCGCTATTTTTCGGCGAAGTCCTTCGACCTAGTCCCTTACGCGTAAATAGGGCGGGAGCATAAGTGAATGATCACATGCCACATCTACCTATAGGCATCGCCGTGCCTAAGAACATTGGAACAATTGGCGGCACTATGCTGCGTTCCATAGACTCCAACAGATCTATGCCCTTTTCACAGAAAACCTCTGATTAGGGCTACTCAGGGTCCAAAACTCTGACGGTGGGCAGAAGATGTATCTGCTTTAGAAATGATTTAGCAGTGTCGCCCACAAGTAGGTCACGACGCAGCTACACATATACCGAATTAACATATTCTCGGGTCGTGCGTTTGCCGAAATTCCCGAGCAGCATTGTAAAAGATAAGGAAAAAACATGCTAACTGGGAAGCATTTGGTAGCAGGACAGTGGATTGGTGGAGAGAAGAGTTTTGTAAATGAGCCATTAGATGGGCAAGCTGATGCATTTGCGGTTGGTACAGCGGCGCATGTCGATCAAGCTGTACAAGGCGCGGAAGAGGCGTTTTGGAGTTTCGGTTATTCAGAGCGGTCAGTACGCGCAGCGTTTCTGCGTAAAATTGCAGATGAAATTGACGTGCGCGGCACGGAAATCACAGCGATGGGTATCAAAGAAACCGGTTTGCCAAAGGCACGCTTAGAGGGTGAAAGAGGTCGTACGACCAGTCAATTGAAACTTTTTGCAAGCCACATTGAAACTGGAGACTATCTAGATCGACGGCACGATGTTGCTTTGCAAGATCGAGCGCCTCTACCGCGTCCCGAGTTGCACATGATGCAACGCCCGATAGGACCTGTTGCGGTATTTGGTGCTTCTAACTTCCCACTGGCTTTTTCCACAGCAGGAGGAGATACGGCTGCTGCTTTCGCCGCAGGCTGCCCTGTTGTTGTAAAAGGTCACTCTGCACATCCTGGGGTTAGCGAACTTGTGGCGCAGGCAATTGATGCTGCGCGCGTCGCTTGCGATCTTCATCCTGGTGTTTTCAGTCAGATTCAGGGAGGGGATCGCACTGTAGGCCAAGCCCTCGTGCAACACCCACTGATCAAAGCTGTTGGTTTTACCGGATCTGTTGCAGGCGGAAGGGCATTGTTTGATCTGTGCGCCTCACGTCCAGAGCCGATTCCATTTTTCGGTGAACTTGGATCGATCAATCCCATGTTCATCTTGCCTGATGCGATGCAGGCACGAAGCGAGGTAATCGCGCAAGGATGGGCTGCTTCGCTTACAATGGGTGCTGGGCAGTTTTGTACCAACCCCGGGGTTGCTGTGGTGATCGAGGGGAGCGATGCTGATAAATTCGCTGCTGCCGCCGCCAGAAGTTTGGGGGATATTGATGCCCAGACCATGCTTACCGAAGGAATTGCATTTGCGTACAACTCAGGAAGAGAGCGTATAGAAGCGACAAATGCGGTTAGAACGCTACATTCGACGACATGTAATGGACGGCAAGCATTGCCTAACCTTTATCAGACATCTGCGCAGGAGTGGCTTGCAAATGATGACTTAAGTGAAGAGGTTTTTGGACCTCTGGGGGTGATTGTCATAGCTCGTGACTTTGATGAAGTTCTGGCGATTGCCAAGGACTTGCACGGGCAGCTAACATGTACTTTGCATATAGATGATGACGATTTGCCAGAGGCACAAAAGCTATTGCCCATTCTTGAACGTAAGGCGGGGCGTGTTTTGGCAAATGGGTTTCCGACAGGTGTTGAGGTGTGTGATACAATGGTGCATGGCGGGCCTTATCCAGCGTCAACAAATTTCGGTGCGACGTCCGTTGGAACAATGGCCATTCGTCGTTTTTTGCGTCCAGTATGCTATCAGAATTTGCCGCAAACGCTGGTCCCGAACGACCTGAACTAAGCTGAAAAGCCGCAAAGCGTTTCAAAAGATGATACTTTCATAATTGTTCGGGTGGTTTCTGAACCGATCGGGTATTCAGCCCTGGCGGAAACATGTGTAGCCTCCGTCGGGCTGAATTCGCGATTTCGGTTTACAAGGAAAATGGTGAATTCGGAGAGTTGATCGCTGTTGCGGGCATGGTTATGCGCGTGTTCTGCCCGTCGATGGGTGCGCCCCGGCAAGTTGCTCCCCGTGGCGGTCAGGCGCAAAACGCCCAAATTCCCGCCATCAAGTTTGGTCTTTGTGTATTCAGAAGCTTAGCTTCAGCAATGCAGCAGTTAAGTCATAGTTTGCACCGGGACTTTAGGCATTTACTATAGACTGCGTTCAAGCCGCTCGAGATTCACCACTAATTTTGCAAGTTGTTGATGGTGTTTATCTGAAAGTCGGCTGACGCCCGGCAGTCTAACGTCGCCAACTTTTTCAAAAGTCAGTTCTAGCGCTTCTTTGACAACAGTGACATTTGTTCCATTGTTCAAAAGCGTTCGCAAACCTTCAAATTCGGCGATTGCCCCAACCAATTCTCTTGATTGAAAGTAGTCACCATTCTCAAGCGCCTCATAAATGCCAAGCGAGATTTTTGGAAACACATTCACCAGCCCAGATGTAAAACCTGTTGCGCCTAACGCATAGAACGGTGCAGCCCAACCTTCAGCCAATCCGCAAATCCAAATTGTGTCGGTGTGCGCCGAAGCGCGTACGACATCTGAGAATTTGATTAGATTGGTGTTTGCGTATTTGATCGCCACAATATTTTCATGTTCGGCAAGCCTTGTCATTTCTGCGACCGAAGCTTCATCTGACCGCAAGTATGCGACCACTGGAAGGTCAGCATGCTCTGCAATCGCGCAAAAATAGTCTACTTTCTGCGCAGGGGAGGCAAAAGGATCGGTTGGGTAATGTACCATGATGCAATCGGCACCACTTGATTTAGCATGATTTGACAGCGCCTTCGCTTCTCTTAAGCTGCGACCTACAGAGGCGGTTACAATGGCTTTATGGTCTATTGCCTCGGTAATAATTTCTGTGACTTTTCTTACTTCGTCGATCGAAAGCGAAAAGAATTCCCCTGTATTGCCGGCTGAAATGACATTTTTGACCCCCGCTGACGCTATTCTCTGAGAGATTTTTGCGGTTGTTTGCGGATTGACTTCGCCATTAGCTAAGTAGGCGGTGACGCTCACGCCAGATATCTGACGCAGAGCTGCCCGTACATCGGGATTTGTTGCGGCTAGGTTCACGTTAGTTTTCCTTTTTTATCAAATATTTCATCTAGATACAGGTGTCCTGAGCGAAGTATGTGTTCAGCCATACGGCGGGCCGCTGTTTCTGGGTCATGAGCCGCAATTGCTAGATAAATTTCCCTGTGCTCATTGTAGGCAAGCAACTGTTCTCCTGAATTTTCATGGATGATTTGTCGTGCGTTGGAATCGTAAAACTGCTGCTGCTCAACTAAGTTTGCGATGTGTACACTACGAGCTGCAGTATGAATTTCTGTATGAAATTGCTCGTTACAATTTAGTAGGGCGCTGACATCGTTGTTCTTCGTTGCCATCTCCATCTCATCGATGATGCATCCCAGTTTTTCAACAGAAGCTTTATCGGCACGTTTAGCTGCCATTTCTGCCAAAGCACTTTCCAAGTACCGGCGCGCCAAAATCATTTCTTCTGCAAATGCGCGATTAAAGCGAACAAGTACGCCTCGACGAGGGATCACTTTCACCAGCCCCTCGCTCTGAAGCTGTTTTAGCGCTTCTTTAAGGGGGGTGGTGGAGGCACCAAGTTGTTCGGCCAGCGCCCTCTCATTCAGCTTTTCGCCAAATGCAAATTGTCCGGAAATTATTGCAAGCCGAAGTCGCGCACGAATGTGATCTGTCAGCGTTAAGTGCGCCGTTGCATCTAAGGTCAGAGTATTATTGAGCAAGGCGTCTGATTTCGCTTGTTTCATCAGGGTTCCTATACGCAGTCAGGCAAGTAAATAGTATTTTGATATTTGATATATCAGATTTCATATCCGGTCCATAAGTAATGCTTCGAAAGCTCAAAATCAGCAGAGAATTGGAGTATGAGATGTTTTCGGAATGCCTAGAACAGACTTGATAACCTGTTTAGAGGTGATCTTGGTGCTGTTGTGCAAAGTAAAAGGCTATCGCTGGTACTGACAATCGAGGTTCTTGAAAGGTCGATTTGGTCTTCGAAATTTGGATTGCTTGGACGCAAAACCGAATGTTTCAGCTTGCTAGGTTATTGTGAAAATGTAGTCGCTAACACTTCGGGTAACGGCGGCACAACAAGACCTGGCGAGGTGGGCAGGGCGACTTTGCCCTCGCGAATTTGAAAAATGGGACCACTTAATTCGGTACGTAGCACATTTGCATTTACATCCATCTCACAGGTTGAGGCAGAACTGGTTGCCGCAATGCAAAGCGCAGCCGTCTGGCCAATTGAGGACCCCATGAAGTGTGGCCAAAGTTTCACCCCCGAAGGGAGGTGGGCCAATAATTCAAGGTTACCGCTCAGGCCTCCCCACTTTGCGATGTCTGGTTGTGCAATTTGCAGCCCGGCATCTGCCATGGAGAGAAATTCATCAATCCCGTAAATGTTCTCTCCTGCCGCCAAGGGGATCGACGTTGCTGAAGCCAATTCTTCCCACTCAGATTTGGGCCTATCAGCTGGGATTGGCTCTTCCGAAAATTGAATGTTGTATTGTTCAAGCTTTGCATGATGCGCTTTAGCGCTTTCCAAATTCCAAGCCTGATTGCTGTCGATGGCAATCTTAGAGCCGGGTGGGCAGAGCGACGCCGCTTTTGCGACAAACGCCTGATCTGTAGCGGCATCAAAGCCAATCTTCAGCTTAAAACATCGCTGCCCTAAGGATTTGTGGTGTTCAAGCTTTGGAAATAAGTCTGCTTGGTTAATCGAGCTTGCATAGACATTTGCATGGGCATCAGTCAAAGCAAAATGCTGTGAAAAAGATCGGGAAGCACTGCGCAATGCAATATCCCAGCCTGCAATATCCAGCCCAGAAAGGATGTGTTCAAAGACTTCCTTTTGTCCGATATGCAGGAAATAGGTGGATAATTTTTTTCGTAAGAATTCCGCAATTTCCTGAGGCTCAACAAAGGTGAAGCCTTCAATAATTGGGGCAATGACGTCAGCAACCAAATGGGCCTTGTGGAGGTTGGCTCTGGGGGGAAAATTGGCCCAAATTTCGCCCCATCCACAACAGCCATCTTGATCTGTGATGCGCAATAAAAGCGCAGGTCTGACAGGCATATCACCCAATACCATGTGCGGGCTTACACCTTCAGATGCTGACAAGGGAAAGGTCTCGATCTTTTCAATCGTTAGGGAGCGGCTAAAACTGAGCGGTGCACTTGAAATGTTTTTTGTTCCCTTTTTATCATGTGACATAAGCGGCGTGTTCAGACGTGAAGAAATTGACGGCTGTAGGGCCAACCGAATAGGCCCCAACACCAGAGTTTTTCACGCCGCCAAATGGCATGTTGTTGTCAGGTACTGTACCGTGGTTAACGTGCATCATGCCGTGCTGGCTTTCGCGCAAAAACCTCTGCACCAATTGGTTAGAGTCAGAGAACAATGCAGAAGTTAAGCCAAATTCGGTGCCATTCAGGATCTGCATAGCCTCGTCGAAAGTTTCGTATTCGAGGACCGAAAGAACCGGGCCAAAAATTTCAACTTGGCTGGAATGGCTGCCTGGGGAAACATCGCCCAAAATCGTTGGTTTAAAGAAGTACCCCCCCTCTGGTCCTGCTCCGTCGCAAGCTCCACCTCCGGCCAGCGCCTTTGCGCCTTCTGCCAATGCAATTGCTGTGTTGTCACAGACTGATTGCCAATGTGGCAGATTGCACAATGGTCCTATTTGGCTGTCTGGGTTCATCCCATCCCCAACAGTCAGGGCACCGGCTTTTGCCGACAGGTATTCTTTAACGTCAGACGCAAGGTCCTTTTGTACCAATATTTTGCTAATAGAAGTGCATCTCTGGCCGCAGGTTTGAAAGGCCGCGCCAAAGAGTTGATCGACCGCTCCCTTCAAGTCATCTGTATCGTTTAGAATTGCTGCATTTTTTCCGCCCAACTCAAGTTGTACCGGGATTAGGTTTTGTGCGGCAGCTCCATAAACCATGCGACCCACTTCGACCGATCCTGTAAAGCTTACGCCGTGAATCGAGGAACTTGCGATAACATCGCTTGCTGTACGTCCCGAAATCATGGCCACTTGGAACAACCCGCTTGGGAAATATTCTTTTGCGATATCTTCAAGAATAAAGCTGGCTTCCGGGGTGAATTGCGAGGGTTTGAGAATGACCGCATTGCCAAAGGCCAGCGCTGGGCAAAGCTTTCTCAATGGGGTCATCGCGGGGAAATTCCATGGCGAAATACAGAAAATGACTCCACGGGGACGCCGTAGTATTTGATTGGAGAAACCGGGCCGTCCCGTTCCAACAGACAATGCGCCCATACGCGCTGCTTCGCCAACCATAAAACGGCCTTCAGCAGCACCTTTTAAGGTCTCTGCTTTAGCTTCTGCGAGTATCTTGCCCTGTTCAAAGGTAATCGCTTCTGCGATTTCCTCGACGCGTGCGACCACAGCATCCAAAAAGGCATCCAGTCTTTGCCCGCGCTCTAAGCCAGGAACTTTCGCCCAAGCAGCCTGAGCCTTGTTCGCTTTTGTGATCATCGCCGCAAGCTCATCCGTGGGGGTTATCCCATAGCGGCCAATTTTTTGCGTTGGAAGAGCGGGGTTATGGGTCTCATAGGCTGCCTTATTTGCCGCATTCCTGTTGTAACGAAATGTCAATTCCCGCGCCCTCCATTTCGGGAGCCAATACTTCCCGATGCTATTAGTTAAGATGCTGACACTTTCAAATTTTTGGTCGCATTTATGTGGCGAGTAGAACTTGCCAAAATGCCCAAAAGCTCCTAATTTTGACAAAAGCATTGTAAGTGCTAGACGTATGTACCTTTAGGAGAGCCCCGAGGTGGTGTCAAGATGAAATTGCAGAAGTTAAAGCGCGATTCAGTTCCACTTCATGCGGAAGTGGCTACGCTTCTCAGGAACCAAATTTATGCAGGTGTTTTGCCGGCAGGGTCGCAATTGCCTCCTTTGAGTGAGTTGACCAAGCAGCTTGGTATCGCGCGCATGACTATTCGTCAGGCTATGGATGCGCTCGAGGATGAAGGGCTGATTGAGCGGCATTCTGGCCGCGGAACTTTTGTACGTGAGGTAAAGCTTCCCAAACGTCGCTCTTTGAAAATGGACGCGCGTTTAGAGCAACTCCACTCTATGGTCGAACAGCTGGAGGTCGCTGTCGTGCTCGATGAAAATCATGGCAGTAACGTTACCAAAGAAGGCGCAATCTACCGCCGCATGTCTCGGATTCACACGCAAGACAACAAACCTTTCTGCCACGTTGATATCTGTTTGGCCAAAGACCACTATGATCGGGCTCCGGAAAGGTTTGCATCAGAAATCGTTGTAAGCGTTCTTAGAGATCTTGGGGTAGAGGTTATCACCGCGCGTCAGCGCGTGACCATATCCTATGCCGATGTTGATATCGCAGAGGCGCTGGATGTTAAGGTGAACTCTCCAGTATTTAAGGTTTTTCGCGAGTTTTTTGGCGGTGATGATCAGCTGATTTACTCGGCAGTTTTGATTTATCCTGGGGATGTCCTGGAGTTTGATGTCACGTTTTCTACCGACAAAATTTAAGTCGGTTTGAGTTTAATTCAGTGTTTGGCGGTGGGTCTCTATTGATCTCATTTAACTAATTTGGCTGGCGAGTGCAGAATAGTTTGGCTGTTTCGGCAAGTTAACATATGATGAAGTTATTGACATTTGATAAAACAAAAGGCTAGACATCTAGCAGTTTGGAATGTTAACTGAACTGCAATACGTTGCCGAAAGGATCAATATGGACCCTGCACAAGCATTACGAATTGCCGCTGGATTTGGTGCGATCGCCGTCTGGATCGCCGTCTGGGCCTGGCTTACACGAGAAGGTGGTCCGGTTCCTTCACTTTACTTTCCTGCCCCTGATGAGGTCTGGGAAAAGTTTGTGCGCATGTGGGTCCGCCCGTACATCGGCAGCACATTGCTCGAACATATTTTGAGCAGTCTTTACATTGTTATGTTGGGCTGGAGCACAGCAGCGATTGTTGGAATTCCATTGGGTATCGCCTTGGCGTGGTGGAAAAAACTTAAGTGGGTTGTCTTTCCAATTTTCCAACTCATCCGTCCCGTTCCGCCGTTGGCGTGGATTCCTTTGACCATTCTTTGGCTTGGGATCGGGGATGCGGCGCGTGTTTCGGTTGTGTTCATCGCGGCTCTGGTGCCTTGGTTGATGAATTCAATGCACGCTGTCTATTCGATTGATCAGAATTTGATTGATGCGGGCAAAACTTTGGGGGCAAGTGACCGTCAAATCCTGACCCGGATCGTTTGCAGAACGGCCTTGCCGACATTGGTTGCCGCCGCGCGTATGGCGCTGGGCAGCGCATGGTCAACATTGGTGGCTGCCGAAATTCTCGCGGCCTCGGCCGGTCTTGGCTATGTTGCTGTAAACGCTTCGCAATTGCTGGATACGGATGTGCTCTTGGTTGCCATGATCATGATCGGCATCATTGGCATTGCCTTGACCTTTATCATCGAGATGTTGCAACGCGTTCTGGCCCCGTGGTCAGTGCATGAGGAGCGGAGAGATTAATATGCTCGACAATACTTTGCACAAAATCGGCATCACGACAAACAAAGCACGAAGCTTCGCCTATGGGGCACTGTCGTTGAGTGCGCTGTTCATCTTATGGTTCTTGGCGACAAGTGTTTTTCAATGGTTAGAGCCGCGTGTTTTGCCTTCTCCACCAGAGGTGGCAGCGAAATTCGCAGAGTTTATTGCCGCTCCGTTTAGCGGACTGACACTTGGTGGCCACATCCTGGCATCGCTTGAGCGTTGGTTCTGGGGCGTGTTCTTTGGAATGCTATTTGGTATACCGGTTGGGGTGCTATTTGCTTGGGCTCCTTGGTTCCGTACATTTGTGAACCCGGTGTTCGAACTGTTGCACTACATTCCGCCATTTGCCTATATTCCGATCGCTGTTCTTTGGTTCGGTGCATCCACAGCGACCCAGGCGATGGTGGTTTTTGTCGCCGCGTTCCCAGCCTTTGTAATCAATTCGCAGCTCGGCGTCGCACAGGTCGATCGTATCTATCTCAATGCGGCGCGGGTCTTTGGTGCGGGTCAATTTACAACCCTGTACAGAGTTGTCATCCCCGCTGCGGCACCAAGCATCTATATGGGCCTTCGTATTGCAATCAGCAATGGTTGGATGGCGCTGGTCGGGGCAGAGCTGGTTGTCGGCAAAGTCGGCCTTGGGTTTATGATCTCTCAGGGGCAAGAAAACGCTTCGGTTTCAACAATTTTCGTTGGCCTGATCTCTATTGGGATCTTGGGTGTCTTAATCGACACATTGGTTCAGCGATCAGAAAAATACCTTCTGCCTTGGCAGAGCAAAGGGAGCTCTAACAATGAGTGAAGCACAGACCAAGATGAAAAACGCGACACCTGAAAACAATGATGTGCAAATTCCAAAACTGGAATTGCGGAATGTATCAAAATGGTTTGGTCCTAAAGGGACTGGGGTTCAGGCGGTTTCCGATTGTTCGGTAAGCGTTCAAAAAGGTGAATTTGTCGTCGTTGTTGGCCCCTCTGGCTGTGGCAAGTCTACGTTGATGACTATGGGGGCCGGCCTTGTTGATCCGACAGAGGGCGAGGTGCTGCTTGATGGTAAGCCAGCTGGTGCACCTGGGCCGCGCCGCAGCGTTGTGTTTCAAAAGTTCGCGCTGTTTCCATCCGAAACCGTTGCCAGCAACATCAAATTTGGCATGCAGATGACAAAGGTACCTAAGGCTGAACAAGAACGCCGTCTTGCGGCACAGCTTAAAATTATGGGCCTGGAGCAATTTGCAAATGCTTATCCCAGTGAATTATCGGGCGGTATGCAGCAGCGGGTTGCCATTGCGCGCGCCTTGGCTCTACAACCAGAAATTCTGTTGATGGACGAACCGTTTGGGGCGCTTGACGCCCAAACGCGTACGATCTTGCAGGAAGAAGTGCAGCGGCTTCATCGCGAGCATGACTATACCGTGATGTTTATCACCCATTCGGTCGAGGAGGCCGTGTATTTGGGGGATCGCGTTGTGGTGATGACAAAGCGCCCCGGCGCGATCAAAAAAGAAATTTCACTGCCGCGCGATGTTGTTTGGAAAACCGGTGATATCGAACAAGCTGCGGAGCACCCAGAATTTATCGAAGCGCGTAAAGAAATTTGGGCGCTCGTCCGAGAGGAGATCATCGGAAAATAACTACCGTTCAACTGGAGGAGATGAACATGAAAACTAGGCACACATTAGCTGCAATTGTTAGCTCGACCCTGATTGCAATGTCAGGTGCTGCATCTGCAGAGACGATTAATCTCAATAGCCAACCAAATGAAGCTGGCTTCCCGATGTGGTTGGCAGAGCATCTTGGCTATTACGAAGATAACGGTATCACCGTTGATATTGAGTACTTCCCAAATGGTGGTGCCGCACTTGCGACCGGCGCGACTGGTCAATGGCAAGCAGGCTGGACAGGTGGTCCACCTGCTGTTTCTGGTTGGGAAAAATTTGACTTGATTTCAATTGCGGCGATGCAAAAGGAATCTCAGAACCTGAAATTGGTCATGCGAAATGACGCGATGGAAGGCATGACACCGGGCGAAGCGCTGGCGAAAACCAAAGTCGGTACTGTGCCTAACTCCACGTGGAGCCAAGTTCTTTATGCTTGCGCTGAGAAACTAGGTGTTGCGGACCCTCAGGCGTTGGACGTGGTACCATTGTCACCCCCTGTCACCATCCAGTCGCTACAAAATGGTGATCTTGGCGCAGGAACAACCGCCGCATCTGCCGATTTGGTGCTGATCAATGATCCTGACACCTATACAATGGTGTGTGATGGTAAAATGGCAGGTGCAGACATTATCGCACCGTGGATTGTGACCAAGCGGTTCTGGAATGACGATCCGAAATCTGCAGCCGCATTTGTAGAGGCTGCGTTCCGTGCGAATGAATACATCAGCAATACTGATCCGGCCAAAGTGGTCGAGCACGTGCTGGCTTATTACAACGCTACAGGCATTGAAGGTGATGCAGTGAAGGCGGAATATGCCATGCGGATGCGCGATTGGGTGTCTCTTGACGAAGCGATCGCGGATACAAAGTCAGGCTATACGACAAATGTCCTAACTGGTGCCGCAGAAGTATTGGTGTCGGGTGGTGCGCGTGATGACGTGCCCGATTTTGCACCGATGCAGCCCTTGGCACTTGAAATTCTTATGGCTGCGCAAGCGCTTCGCTAAAGAATAGCAAGGATTGAATGTATAGGGCGGTCGGTAAAACGATCGCCCTAATTTTTTAGGATTTTCCTTTCAATCTAACTAGGAAAATCACAATGAATAGTATTAAACATCTAGACATATGGCCCTATGGGGTGTATCTCAAAGTTAGACTACTTTTCTGCCTATTCTCCGGAGATTGTAATGAGCCAGCCGAATTTGCGTACAGCTATTGTGACCGGATCGGCAGCAGGAATTGGATACGCAATTGCCAGGGGATTTGCGCGCGACGGTTACAAGGTCGCGCTTGTTGACATCAACGAAAGCATCGCCCAGCAGAGCGCGGAAAAATTGGCAGATGAAACCGGTGCAACTGTGATTTCAGCCAGCGCAGATGTTTCAGATCGGGCCAGCTGCGAAGCTGCTCACGCAAAGATTTGCAGCGCAATCGGCGACGCTTCTGTTCTTGTGAACAATGCAGGGATTATGCCGCAGAAAAAGGGCTGGATTGAACAGCTTCCACCAGAGCATTTTGAGCAAATGATGGCCATCCATGTCAATGGCGCCGTCAATTGGGCACGACTGGTTCTCCCTGGCATGCGGACGGCTCAATACGGTCGAATTATCAATATCGCCTCGGCAAATGCGCTATTGGCCGTCCCGCATCGTCTTGGATATGTCACCGCAAAGAAAGCCTTGTTGGGGATGACCCAGGCGCTTGCGCTTGACTGCGGTCGTGCGGGCATAACCGTAAACGCCGTCGCCCCAGGCTATGTCTTGACCGATACGTTAAAGGCGCGGGCTGACGCAGGCGTGTTGGACGAAGCTAGCTTTGCGGAACGCACGCCGGTTGGGCGATGGGGGCAGGCCGAAGAAATCGCGCATGCTGTCAGTTTCCTGGCAAGCCCTAAGTCCGGTTTCGTCACCGGCACAACTTTAGCTGTGGATGGCGGCATCACCATCCGGGGCGATCCAGGTGAGGATCTGAACGTGTCACCGTTCGACCTGACCTGAAATCGACATTTAACCAACGGTAGCTATCATGGACCCACAAAGCACTTCACAGACAAATTTTTCATCCGACGAAATGCAGCATTTCTATCGCGAAATGCTGCGGATTCGACGTGTCGAAGAGCAGCTCGGCAAAGACAGCCGCTCTGGTACTTTGCCAGGCCCTGTCCACCTTTATATCGGTCAAGAAGCCGTGGGCGTCGGGATATGTTCCCAGCTCAAGGACACCGATTGGATTGCATCGACGCATCGGGGGCATGGCCATTATCTTGCAAAGGGTGGCGACACAAATCTGCTGATGGCCGAGGTCTATGGCCGCTCAACCGGTATTTGCAAGGGCCACGGGGGCTCAATGCATGTCGCGGATTTCTCTAAGGGGATCATTGGCGCAAACGGTATTGTTGGGGCGGGGATCTCCATCACAACCGGGGCCGCATGGGCCGCCAAACTAGACGGAAAGGGCGCGGTCGCGGTTGCCTTCTTTGGTGATGGTGCGGCAAACCAAGGTGTACTCTGCGAGGCAATGAATGTGGCTGCTCTCTGGGATTTGCCAGTCATCTTTGTCTGTGAAAACAACGGTTTCTCAGAGTTTTCGCCTTCAGACACTGTGACAGCCGGTAAAATACTTGATCGGGCAAAGCCCTATGGTGTCGCCCAGGAAGAAATCGACGGCAACGATTTAGTTGCAGTGCATCAATGCGCGGCGCGTGCAATCAACCGCGCCCGCAGCGGCGAAGGGCCAACTTTGATCGAAGCCCGGACTTACCGCCTGCGCGGTCACGTCGAGGCCGAAACGACGTTCTTAGGCGGACCCTACCGCAGTGAAGAAGAAGTCGCGAAGTGGGCAGAGCGTGACCCAATTCCGGCGCTTGCCAATCGTATGTTGGATGCTGGGCTGGCGACGCAGGTGGAATTGGACAAGATTGAGGCCGAAATTCAAGCTGAAGTCGCCACAGCCGTCGACTTTGCTGAAAATTCACCTTGGCCAGAGGTCGAGGATTCAACCAGCTACATGTTTGCTTAAGGAGATCGCAAATGGCTAAGAGACGCATGATACACGCGATCAATGAAACACTTGATAGCGAAATGGCGAAAGACCCAAGCGTAATTCTGTTTGGTGAAGATGTTGAGGCAAGTTTGTTTGGCGACACGCGTGGTCTATTGGAAAAACATGGCCGCGAACGTGTGCGCAACATGCCCATTTCCGAAACCGTGATGAGCGGCATGGCCGTTGGTGCGGCGGCGGCAGGGTACAAAGTGATTTGCCACATGATGTTTGGCAACTTTATGTACACAGGCTTTGATTCAATAGCGAACCAAGCCGCCAAGCTGCGCTATATGACGGCTGGCCAAATCAGCCTTCCGATTGTTTACATGGGCGTTTATGGGGGCGGTCGTTCAGCGGCCGCACAGCATTCAGATTCAATGCATCCGCTGTTTATGAATCTGGGTGGATTGAAGGTGGTGACACCTGCGACCTCTGGCGATGCAGCCGGATTGCTGCGGGCTTCCATCCGAGATCCCAATCCGGTTGTCTTTTTGCAGGCGGCAGGACGCGGTGGCGAAATGGGCGAAGTCCCAGAGGGTGATCATTTGCTGGAACTTGGCAAAGCAGCGACCCTGCAAGAAGGGGACGATGTCACTGTTGTCGCGATTGGTGCGATGGTGCGCCCTGCAATCCGAGCCGCGCAAAAATTGGCTAAAGAGGGCATTCACGCCGAAGTCATTGACCCAAGAACCATGGTGCCGCTGGACAGCGCATCAATCTTTCGCTCTGTGCGCAAGACTGGCCGCTTGATCATTGTGGATGAAAGCCGCGATACTTGTTCGGCAGCATCTCACATCGCTGCGCTTTGTGCGGATGAATGCTTTGGTGCTCTGAAAGCGCCGGTCAAACGTGTGACCGTACCGGATGTATCCTTGCCTTATTCACCGCCCCTTGAAAAAGCGCTTATTCCGAATGAAGCATCGGTGCGTAGTGAAATTCTTGCTTTGCTAGGCAAATCTGCAGTTGAGGAGGTGTAATACATGAAAGTCGCTTTGAAAATGCCAAGGGCCTCTATGAATATGGAAGAGGGCACGCTGGTTTGTTGGCGTGTCCAGCCAGGGGAAAGCTTCAAAGAGGGGGATATTCTCTACGATGTAGAGACTGAAAAAGTCACCAATGAGTACGAAGCACCCTGCAACGGTGTCATGCTGGAACATCTTGCCGAAGAAGGCGACGAGGTGCCTGTCGGCGATGAGGTTTGCCGGATCGACAAGGCCTAACACACACCCTAAGTTCGACACACTCACAAACATTTGGGACCTTCAACGTGAAGGTCGTCTGCAATCAGCCCGGCATATTTGCTGGGCTGATGTTGGTTTTACAGCCAGTAACTGGCCAAGAAATCGCAAATCGAGCAGTGCCAAATCGCTTGCCGATCAGCGCCACCATGTTGATTATATGCCGATCCAGATCGTGTAAACCAAAGCAATGCTCAATAAGAACAGTGTCTCAATAACTAGGATCGCGCTGTAGCGCGGATCGACTTTTACGATATGCGCCAAGCTGGTTTTGACACCCAGGGCTGAAATCGCGACAACCAGGCACCAGCTGGATAGGTTCTGCAGGGCTTGCAGCAATGCTGCTGGCAAGATGTTGAGGTTTGCGAGGACGGCAAGCGCAATGAACATCACCAAAAACCACGGAATGCTCAAGCGTTGTGTCTGGCCTTCGCGAAAGCCGATCATGATCACCAGTAAAACCACCGGCAACAGGGCAACCCGCAGCATTTTGACATAGGTTGCAATGACGCCAGCCTCTTCGCTGATTGAATATCCTGCGCCAACCACCTGTGCCACATCGTGGATGGTGGCACCGACCAGAAAGCCGCTTTCCAGCGCGTTCAATCCAAGGGCACCAAACAAGAGGGGGTAGCAGATCATCGCAATGGTCGACAAAACTGTGACGCCTATCACCACAAACAGCGTATCTTGTTCGCGGTCTCGGCTTTGTGGCAACACAGATGTGATAGCCAAGGCCGCCGAGGCTCCGCAGATGGCAACTGAGCCGCCGGCAAGCAAGCCAAATGCTGTCTGACGCCCCAGGCGGAACGACAGGACGACTCCCAGTCCCAGAGTGGCCAAAACAAATCCGACAATCGCCCCAATTGGGGCAACCCCAAGATCAACAACATCAGCCACAGTCAGTCGCAGACCCATAAGGCCTACACCAAATCGCAACAAAGTCTTAGAGGCAAAATCGATCCCGGTGACACAGCGCCCATCTTCATGCAGAAAGTGAAATGCCATGCCAATTAGCAGAGCAAAAAGCATGACAGGTGCGCCATAATGCTCGGACAAAAAGGTCGAAGCGGCAGCGATTACTATCGCGAGAAACAGGCCTTTGGAATATGGATCAAGCTTGGCTTTGTAGAACGAGATCATAGTAGGGGGGCTCTTTGTGTCAGTACAAGTCTTTTGGGCCGCAGAAATGCGGCACCTGCCCGGAAACCGAGCAGGTGAGACAAAAGCAAGTGTTTGGAATTAGATGGTGATTAGGAGTTGTTTAGCCGCAGGTCTGCTGCTCTGGCGTGGCCTTCCATGCCCTCCATACGGCTGATGCGCGCGGTGCGCTGCGCCAACTCATTAGAGGCGGATTTGTTGCAGCGTTGCCAAGTGACTGTTTTGGTGAATTTATGCACCGACAGTCCGCCGGTATAACGCGCCGCTCCGCTGGTGGGCAGTACGTGATTGGGCCCCGAGGTTTTGTCGCCAAACGAAACCGTGGTCTCTTCGCCCAAAAACAACGACCCATAGGCCGATAGGCGATTCAGCCACCAGTCCAGATCCTCGGCTTGAACTTGCAGGTGCTCAGGCGCGTAGCGGTCGGAAACCTCGGCGGCCTCTTCGCGCGTGTCACATAAGATCACCTCGGCACGATCGGCCCAAGCCTGACGGGCGGCAGATTGGTTGGGTTCAGGTAGGGTCTCGATTTGACCGTGAACTCGGTCCATGACACCTTCGGCCAGTTCTTTGCTGGTCGAGATCAGCCAAACAGGGCTATCCGCACCATGTTCCGCCTGACTGACCAGATCCCAAGCGACGGTTTCCACCGAGGCAGTGTGATCCGCGATGACCAAAGAATCTGTTGGGCCAGCAAACATATCAATGCCCACGTCGCCAAATAACATACGTTTGGCTTCAGCCACATAAGAATTGCCGGGGCCAACCAAAATGTCAGCAGGTTTCGCACCAAACAGGCCCTGTGCCATAGCTGCAATGCCTTGGACACCGCCCAAATTCAAGATCAGATCTGCTCCACAAAGATCCATGGCATAGACGATGGCATCAGGAATGCCCACGTCGGGTCGCGTCGGAGAGACCGCAGTAATGTGCTGCACGCCAGCTACTTTGGCAGTAGTGATTGTCATCAACGCGCTGGCGATATGGCTGTAACGCCCGCCAGGCACATAGCAGCCAGCACTGCTGACTGGAATCTGCTTTTGACCAGCAATTAACCCAGGGATGATTTCGACTTCGCATTCGCCCATCGTGGCCTTTTGGGCCTCGGCAAAGCGTTTGATATTGGCGTGGGCAAACTGAATGTCTTGCTTCAGATCTTCAGGCACGCGATCACAGGCGGCCTTGCGCGCGGCGTCCGATAGGACAATGTCGCCAGTATATCCGTCGAGTTTCTCGGCATAGCGGCGCACTGCGTCCTCGCCTTCGCGCTTGATATTGGCCAGCATAATCGCAACGGTGTCGCTAATGTCACTGCTCTCTGAGGTAGGGCGCGGGTCGGATTTTTTTAGGTAAGTGATGGCCATGGGTCAACTCGCTTCGTTCTTGATGTGGTCATGTATTGCGGCAGCTAACACGTCGACTGTGTCGATAATTGGCACAGGGGCGGTCACGTCATCTGCCATAAGAGAAAATTCAGAGCAGGCTACAAACAGCAATTCCGCGCCGTTGTCGGCAAGTTCAGTGGCCGCTTGTGACAAGATGTCTTTGGCTTCGGGCACGGGGCCATGCGCTTTGACCAGCTTGATTGCGTCGAGCATCCGGTCGGTATTTTGCGGCCATAGCGATGAGAGCCCTGCCTGATGCAAGGGGCCTTCAAAAACGCCAGCCAGCTTGACTGCGGGTGAAGCAAGGATGCCGGTTTTAGCCCCCGGTGTAAGCAGCGACGCAGCGCGTTTTACGGAAAGCTCCACCATATTCAAAAGCGCCACCGGAGAGGCTTCTTGGATAAAGGGCGCATAGTGATGTGCGGTATTACACGGCATGGCCAGCGCTGTGGCACCGGCATCCGCCAACCGTCGCGCCATTTCGGCCAAAACCGGGCCGGGATTGGCACCGTGGCCTTCGATCAGATGCGCAATACGCGATGGCACCTGAGGATTCATATCAATCAACAGTGGCAGATGGTCGGCGTCGTCGCGTGCCTCAACGGTGCGCAGCAAACGCTGCTGCAACAAGATTGTGGCCTCAGGTCCCATGCCTCCCAGAATGCCGGCAATGCGGCGCGTCATGCTGCGACCTCGTCGACAGCTTCGCAGATCAGCTCAGCGATGAAAGTACAATCTGCCTCACTGAAGGTCAGCGGTAGGCGCATGTCAAACAATGTTGCCATCACCGTGTCGGTCTGGGGCATTTCTTGATTTGCCATGTACCGCCAACTGTGGTGCGAAGACGTAAATCCAACGGGCTCTGCGCCGCCAAACCATTTCAGCTCGACTCCGCGCGCTAGGGCGGCGGACAGAACGGCGCGACATTGATCTTTGGAGAAGCCGGGCAGTCGAAACTGGATGGAAGAACCAACAAAGCTTTCAGCGGCGGGCCGGGCAATGGTTGCAATTCGGCGGCAAACGGCCAGGCCCTGGTTTGCAGCATCATAGCGCGCGTTCCATGCTGCAATGCTTTTTTCAAGCTGCGCCAACTGAGGGCGCAAAATGGTGGCGCGCAGCGCATCCATACGCGCAGAACAGTTTGGCATTTCATAACGCGCCTCATCAAAGGCTTCCGGGGTAGGGCCGGCACCGTGGCGCTCATAAAGCATATAGCTGCCAGACAGTATAGTTGCCCGGGCGGCGACTTCGGGATCATTTGTGGTTAGGAAACCACCTTCTCCAGAATTCATATGTTTGTAGGTCTGCGTGGAAAAACAGGCGGCTTTGCCAAAATTTCCAGACCGCGTACCGTTCCAGCTCGCCCCCATGGTGTGGGCGCAATCTTCGATGACAGTGACACCAGCTGCATCGCAGATCTGCATCAAACGTTGCATGTCACAAAGATGTCCACGCATGTGAGACAACAACAAAAAGCGGGCACCAGATTGGGCGATCTTGTTTTCAAGGTCGGCCAGATCAAGACGCAGATCTTCGGTGATCTCTACCAATTGCGTCAGCGCGCCGACAGCAGCGATGGCACCGGGAACCGGAGCCAAGGTAAAGGCATTGGTCAAAACGGTATCACCGGCAGAAACGCCGCAGGCGCGCATTGCAATCTGCAAGGCTTGTCCGCCAGAGGTGACGGCAAGGCAGTACGTGCTGCCTTGCCAATCTCGGTATTCGGCCTCAAGCTGCGCCACTTCCCCAACCTCTCCAGAGGTTAGGTTATAGCGATGCAGCCGGCCGCCTTGCAAAACGGACACCGCAGCCTCGATAGCCTCAGCCGGCAGAGCTTCTTGCTGCGTGAATGAGCCAGTAAATTTACGAGACACGGTGTCCTCCATGATTACAGGTTGACCCAGCGGTTGGCGTGATCAAAGGCAAAGTCATATCCGCCCAGAGCCGCGGCACCGCCAGTGTGCAAGAAGACGATACGTTCGCCCTTGAACTCGCCCTTGCGGGCTAGGTCGATTAGGCCCGCAGCGCCTTTGGCAGAATAGCAAGGGTCCAACAGGATGCCTTCGAGTTCTGCAAACATGCGGATCGCTTCGATGCCGCTGTCTGTTGGCAGACCATAGCCTTCACCGACATAGTCAGTGTTGGCCATAACGTCTTCACGCTTTACCACGCCCGGGCAGCCAAGCTTTTCGGCTGTTTTGCATGCCAGATCATAGACCATCTGTTCTTGCTTTGGCTGTGGCGCGCGTGTGCCAATTCCCAATACAGGGATGTGTGAATTCATGGCGCAGAAACCGGTGACCAGACCAGCCTGAGTGCCCGAAGATCCAGTTGCATGCACAACGCGGTCAATTTTCATGCCTGTTTCGTTGGCTTGAGCCACCAATTCAAATGCACAGTTCACATAACCAAGCGCACCAGTTGGGTTGGAGCCACCACCTGGGATCACATAAACTTTGTGGCCTTTGGCACGCATTTTTTCCGCTGCACGTTCCATTTCGCCGGGCATGTCGTGGCCGCCAGGGAATTTTTCTGTTGTGGCACCATGCAGGTGGTCAAGCAGGACGTTACCATTGGTATTGTAGTTCGCATCGTCATAGTTGGTGCGATCTTCCAGCAAGATGTGGCACTTCAGGCCCAACTTGGCTGCAAACGCCGCGGTCTGGCGACCGTGGTTTGTTTGAGTTGCCCCTTGGGTCATGACCATATCGGCACCCTGTTCCAGAGCTTCGGCCATCAGAAATTCGAGTTTGCGGGTCTTGTTACCGCCGGTGGACATGCCGGTGCAATCGTCGCGTTTGATCCAAATATCGGCGTTAAGCGCCTCGGACAGCCGTTTCATTGGCTCCAGTGGCGTGGAGAGATGGGCGAGATGGACGCGGGGAAAGCGGGACAGGTGCATGGAGTGATCCTTGAGATTGTAAAGAAATTTGGTTGTGCATCACGACAGTCGATAATTCGGTGCGTCTGCGCGCAGGGGAAATGCCGAATTCGCGTGTGTAGTTCTTAGCAAAGTTTGACTGGCTGCCCAATCCACAGGCTACAGATATTTCAAACAACGATAACGACGTTTGTTCGATCAAGTTACGTGCGCGCCGTAAACGCAGAGACCGATAGAACGCGGCAGGGCTTTGCCCTACAGCAGATTTAAATTTGCGTTCGAGCTGCCGAAGCGAAAAGCCCGCAATAGCTGCAATCTCTGTCATCGAAAGCGGCACTTCGACGTTCTGCTCCATGGCAGCGATTGCATCTTCTAGCTGAACCAACCTCAGCGAAGCGATATCATTTTCGCTTCTGGGCTGGCTTGCATCGCCATCTCTGATGCGTTCGATCAGCAAAACCTGACCGACAGCTTGCGACAGTCGACGTGACCGCGGCGCAACAACGCGTGTCAACACAACGTCGGCTGTTGATAACATGCCTGCGGCCGTGGTGATCCGACTGGTCAGAGAAAACAGCGGAAGTTCATGTTTAGGTGCCAATTCCGCATCGCGGTCGAGTTGCTGAAGCTCCCAATGGGTGGTCAGACAATCGGTATCTGGGTGCAGCCGCTGCCATTCAGAGGCTGCATCCGAAAGCAAGATGATATCGCGACCCATACGCTCAAACCAGCGCAAGCGGGAACGCAAACGGGCAAAACCGCGCCGCGCTCCCATACCACCCAATACGATGAGGTGGTCTGGCAAGAAGTTCTCTTCGATGGTGAAGGGGCTGGTGCGGACCAGTAGCTCCCCCAAACCCTCAACCAAATCTTCGCCCTGCATAGAGCAAACCTGAGAAACGAACTGCACGTTTTGATCCAGACGGTTGGCAATGCGCAGGATGTCCTGCACAAGTGCCAATTCGGTTGGAACAAAGCCTTCAGCGACCAGGATTGTGACACGAACCTCTTGCGTCATGGATTAAGCCCGCATCAAAGCGTAGCTAGGATCGTATGGCGAAGGTGCTATAACAGTTGCGCCAACGCGATCACCGCACAGATCCAGTTCCATAGTGCTGCCTTCGTCTGACAAAGCCGGATCGACGAAAGCAAAGGCCAAGTTCATGCCCACACGGTGACCCCAGTCGCCGGATGTAATTGTGCCGACAACGGTATCGCCTTGCATCAGCGATGCACCAACATGCGCAGGGGCATGCGTGGCATCGATTTGCAGCGTGACCAGCTTTTTACGCAGTCCCTCAGCCTGACGCGCTTCCAAAGCGGCCTTGCCGATGAAATTATCTTTGGCAATCTTAACAAATCTGTCCAGAGACGTTTCAAACGGGTCATATTCGGTGATCAGGTCAGCTTTCCAATGCATGAAGCCTTTTTCCATCCGCATCGAGTCAACGGCACGGGCCCCGAACAATTTCAAACCATGCTCTTCACCGGCTTTTCTCAGAGCCAGGTAAACCGCATAAAGTGAGGAGTTTGGAACGTGAATTTCATAGGCCAATTCACCCGAGAAGCTTACCCCCAGCACTGTGGCCGGTGAGAACCCGATGAAGCACTCACGCGCAGAGAGCCATGGGAATGCTGCTTTTGACCAATCACCGCGGGAACAGGCGGACAGCACGTCGCGTGCTTTAGGCCCGGCAAGAACCAAGATTGTTTGGTCATTCGTCAAGCTGCGGATCTGAACGTCTTCATCTGCGTGCAGATGAAGCTTCAGCCAGTCCATGTCATGGAATTCCGCCGCTGCTGCGGATCCAAACCAAACACGCTCTGGTCCACGGTCACTGGCTGGCAAGTTGGCGATTGTTGCTTCGCCTTTGACCATGCCTTGATGGTTCAGCATATAGCCAAGACCAACCCGGCCATCACGTTTGGTGACATTGCCGCAGAACATACGGTCCAAGAAGCTATGACGGTCAGAGCCAGTGATCTCGAACCGGTTAAAGCCGTTGACCTCGCAAAGACCGACATTTTCCTGCACGTTTTTCACTTCGGCGGCGACAAGATCAAAGGCCTCGTCAAAATTGAAAGACAGCGAAGGGTGGAAATCAGGCGTTGGCTTGATATATTCCATGCGCTCCCAACCGTTGACCACAGCAAATTCTGCACCTTCTGCGGCCAAAATAGGGGTCAGAGGTGTTGTCTTGGCTGGGCGACCGGCTGGGCGGTGCTCGTGTGGGAAGTGGAAGCGGAATTCGTTCTGGTAGTCTTCGATTGACTTCAGCGCTGTCAATTCCACGTTGGTGTGGCCGGTGAAACGGCGCGGGTCGATGCACCAAGTGTCGTAAACGGCTTCGCCATGTACGATCATCTGTGCCAGCAACCAGCCATGGCCGCCACCTTCGCCCAGACCAGCACGCAGACCAATGGCGCAGAACGCATTGCGCTTGCCTGGGATCGGGCCGATCAGCGGCGCGCCGTCAATGGTATAGGTGATTGGGCCGTTAACGATTGAACGGATGCCAATTTCTTCCAGGGCAGGCATGCGCTCAAATGCGCCAGCCAAGACATCCATAACACGGTCCAGATCATCTGGGCACAAAGCGTTGACAAAGTTCGGGTCGATCCCGTCCATGCCCCAAGTTTTACAATCTTGCTCGTAGAAACCAACCAGCAGGCCACCTTTTTCCTGACGTGCATAATAGTCGCTGATTGGGCAGCGCAGCAGCGGCATACGGTGCCCAGCTTCTGCAATTGCAGGAATGTCTTCGGTCAGGAAGTACTGGTGCTCCATTGAAGCAACCGGGTGATGCACACCCATCATCGCACCAACTTCGTTCACACGATAGCCGCAAGCATTGACGACGATGTCACAGTCAATGTCGCCGTTTTCAGTGTGAACGGTCCAGGTGTCGTCCTTGTGCTGGGTCAGCGCGGTCACTGGTGTATTGCGATACACTTCGGCACCGGCTTTGCGGGCATGGAAGGCTAAAGCCTGACACAGCTGCGCCGGGTCAATGTCACCGTCCAGCGGGTCCCAAAGGCCGCCCAACAAGTTTGTGGTAGAGATCAAAGGATGGCGACGGGCGCATTCCTCTGCGTCGATCATTTCTAGATCAACACCCATGCCGCGCGCCATAGATGCAAAGTGGCGATAACCCTGCATTTGCTCTTCGGTATTGGCAAGGCGGATACCACCATCTGCGTGGTGATAGTTGATCGGGTACTCTGGGTTCTCAGACAGCTCTTTGTAAAGCTTGATAGAGTGGGTTTTCAGACCCACCATGGTCTGGTTGCCCCCAAAGTTTGTTACCTGAGCAGCCGAATGCCAGGTGGTGCCGCTGGTCAGTTCATTGCGTTCTACTAAAACGACATCAGTCCAACCTTCTTGGGTCAGGTGGTAAAGCGTGGAACAACCGGCAATGCCGCCGCCGATGACAACAACCTTGGTACGCGATTTCATTTAGGCGAGTCTCCATAAAATTTTTCACGATTTGTGCGTGCTACAATTACTTAAGCAATGGCGAACTTCTTATCTATCATAATATCGAATTCTAGACGTGGAAAAATCGAAATTGAAAAAAGGTCGTTGTACAACGCCTTGTAAATACATTGAAACAGATGGAAGTTTTTTAGTGAGGGTTCGTTATGGCTGCGCAACGGGTAAAACGAGGTGGGCGACGTGAACGGCTGGCAATGCGCGCAGCAAAGCCTGCTTTAGATCCGTGCCCGCCTGGCCAACCCGGCGGAAACTATAAGCCACTGACAGAAGCGGAACTGCATCGCATTTATGACTCGGCACTCGATCTGCTTGAAAAGCTAGGGATCGGGGAAGTGCCAGCTCGGCTTCATGCAGATCTTGTTGCGGTCGGGGCGGTCGACAACGGACAGGGTCGGTTGCTGTTCCCCCCATCCCTTGTCGAAGAAGCGATTGACCAATCAGCAAAGACTTTTGTCCTGCACGGACGTGACGAGGCGCGCTCGATCGAAGTTGGCGGAAACAAAGTTTATTTTGGAACCGGTGGCGCTGCCGTGCAGACCTTGGATTTGGACAGCAGCCAATATCGGCCGTCCACCCTAAAAGATTTACACGAATTCACGCGACTTCAGGATACCTTGGCCAATGTCAGCTGGTATACCCGCTGTTGTGTCGCCACCGACGTGCCAGACAACTATGATCTTGATGTGAACACCGTTTATGCGTTGTTGAAAAACACCACCAAACCCACGGCAACATCGTTCACTCTGGCCGAATATGTCGCGCCGATTGTCAAGATGCTTGATATCGCTGCAGGTGGTCCCGGAGAATTCTCTAAACGTCCCTTCATGAAGGCCCATATCAGCCCGGTGATCTCTCCGATGCGCTACGGCGAAGATGCCGTTGATGTCGTTTATGAATGCATCAAGCACAATATTCCGATTTCCTGTATCACCGCAGCACAGGCTGGTGCCACAGCGCCTGCGACTATGGCAGGGTTTTTGGCACAGTCTTTGGCAGAGACATTGGCAAGCCTGGTTATGGTGCACGCCATTCAGCCAGGGTTTCCAATGATCTTTTCCAACTGGCCCTTGGTGATCGACCTGCGCACAGGGGCATTTAGCGGAGGCAGTGGCGAAACCGCATTGCTGAACGCCGCATCGGCTCAATTGTCTAACTGGCTTGGTCTACCCTCGGGCGTGGCGAGTTCGATGAGCGACGCCAAAGCGATTGACGCGCAATATGGCATGGAAAAAGGCCTGACTTCTATTGCTGCTGCGCTGGCGGGCGGCAACCTGATCTACGAAAGCTCTGGGATGACTGCATCCTTGCTGGGTGTAAGCTTTGAGGGCTTTGTGCTGGATGACGAAATGCATTCAAATACATACCGTGTTTTGCGCGGCGTTGAGGTGACAGAAGACAATCTGGCCTTTGATGCAATCTGCGAAGCCGTACTTGGCGATGGTCATTTTCTGGGTGGTCAAAGCACCATTTCAGCCATGGAACGCGATTATTTTTATCCGTCCCTGGCAGATCGGGATGAGCCGCGCACGTGGGCTGAAAAAGGTGCTTCTGACGCTTGGGGCAGGGCGCAAAATCGCGCCAAAGAAATCTTGCGCGACCATCACCCAGAATATCTTACCGAACAACAAGACCAAGAAATTCGCGCGCAGTTCAACATTCTCTGATGTAAACTTGGCAGGTCATGCACCGATCGCCCCGTCGCTGATCACGAGGGCGATCCTAACTAAGTGATAAGTTTGAAACTTTCTTTGAGCCAAGGCTCAGTTTGGTGAAAATAGCTGATCGCGTGTTCTTGGATCAGTGTGCGCATTTTTCTGTCCACAAGATCAATGACAGAGCGTGAGCAATCAGGGGTGGCAACAACTGCCAATGTCCGAGAAAAGCTTTTTCCCGGAAAACGGTGCATCTTAAGTTGTGACTGAAATCGTTTTGCACGCGAAAATAGCAAAGGCGTTGTAATTGTCCAACCCGCACCTGCGGCCACCATAGCCATTAATGTTTGGTTGCTGGAACATTCAAATTTATGTGGCGATGACAGGCCGATACGTCGCAGCTGAGATTCAATTTGGCGCGAAATGATCAGGTTGCTGGAGAAACGCAAAAAGGGCAATTTGGCACGCCCTTCAACGATATCTGACAAGGATTGCTCATTCACGATGGGCAGGACCATAACAAATGGGTCAATCAAGATCGGGCGATCTTGAAGGTCCCGCATACGTTCGTTTGGTGACGTTGTGATACCCAAATCAAGCTGACGGTTGCGCAACATTTCGATGATTGTGTGGCTGGAATCAGTAACATACATGAAATCACATGTCGTCATGCTTGAGGAAAGAAAGACAGCTAAGTCGGGGACAATGTCGCTTTCAAATTCTTCGATTGTACCCAATCGCAAATAGCTGGCTTCTGTAATGCTGCCCGCTGAAGCCTCTGCCTTGGCTTTCCTGATTGAAAGAAGTGCATCGTCGATATTGCGCAAAAATGCGCTGCCTTTGGGGGTCAGCACCATAGGTCGGCGGGAATGGTTGAATAGTTCAACCCCAAGATGGTCTTCAAGCTTGCGCAGGTGATGAGAAACGGTGCTGATTGTCAGACCTGTTTCTTTGGACGCTGCCTGCAGCGACCCTTTCTGTGCACAGATTTGAAACAGTTCTAGCCCTTTGAGGCTGAGGTCTTTGGGGGCGGAATGGCGTGTCATGCTGCGTGTTTAACTGATATCAGAACTTATACCATATTCCTTTTAATAAATGAGAATAATAATGCAAAGAAGTGAAACTAACCGGTTATTTTTTTGCCCTCAAATAAAATCATGAAACCTTTCCTGCTAATGAAATTGAGCGACAACTCAAATGTCGCCAAGAAAATCCTTGGAGGGAAAATATGAAACAACTCGCAATGGCATCCGTATGCGCTTTGGGATTTGCTGCACCAGCATGGGCCGACAGCTGTGGTGAAGTGACCATTACACAAATGGATTGGGCCTCAGCCAATGTTGTGACCTCGGTCTCAAAGTTTCTGATGGAACAAGGCTATGGCTGCGACGTGACCACCGTGCCATCGTCTACACCTACTGCACTGACTTCGGTTGCGGAAACTGGAACGCCTGACATTTTGACCGAACTCTGGGTCAACACGGCTCCGGCTTATGCCGAGCTTGTGGAAGCAGGAAAATTGGTCGAGCTGTCTAACGTCCTGTCTGACGGCGGTGTCGAAGGCTGGTGGGTACCGCAATATGTGGTTGATGCGCACCCAGAGGCTGCGACTTTGGACGGCATTCTTGCCAACCCTGCGTTGGTCGGCGGACGCTTTGACAACTGCCCAGATGGTTGGGGCTGCCGGACAGTTAACGACAACATGAACCGTGTCGCAGATATGGACGGCAAGGGCATCGAAGTGTTCAACCATGGTTCAGGCGAAACGCTGGCAACAGCGATTGCTTCTGCCTACGCGGACGAGAAACCTTGGTTTGGCTTCTATTGGGCACCAACCGCAATCTTGGGTAAATACCCAATGGTTCTCGTGGACATGGGCGGCTACAATGCTGAAACCCACAGCTGCAACAGCTCGAAAGACTGTGCTAACCCTGGCATCTCCGCTTACCCATCCGCAGCAGTTAAAACAGCGGCCACAACCTCTTTCCAAGAGCGTGAGCCCGAAATTGCTGCTTTGATGTCCAAGGTGACTTTCACCAACGACCAAATGAACGGTGTACTGGCTTGGATGGAAGACAACAATGCGTCTGCTGAAGAAGGCGCAGTTTACTTCCTGTCCAACAACAAGGATCTCTGGGCTGATTGGCTGAGCGACGATGCGCGCGCCAAACTTTCAGCACTGTTGAAGTAACCTTGAAACCGCCCTGCATTCTTTGCAGGGCGGCCAATCCAGTTCAAAACCGGAGGTTTGCTAATGGCAGCCTATGATACTCTTTTTGACTCGGTCGGGCTGCGAGAATGGTGTGACGCCAGCGCCAATGACAGCGACGCACCGATTAGTATGGCCCAATTATTGTCTCAAGCTGGGGCAGAAGATACTAACAAGGGGCTTCCTTTTCCGTCTCTTGATGCCCTGCATGAGTCCTGCGATTCCATTCCTCAAACCCGAGATGTAACAGCCGGTGTTGAACAAGGGTTTCTTGCGATCAAAGACAGCATGAAGTTTGTTCTGGATCCACTCACTCAGCCTCTTTCTTGGATGCTGGATGGGACCCTTTTTGCGTTTACGACCATTCCATGGTGGCTTATCGTTCCGCTGCTGATCTGGGGCACTTGGTTGGCCACAAAACAACGTGGCATCACAGTCTTCGTTGCCAGTGTCTTTCTGTTTTTTGGTGCGATCGATCACCTTGAAGTCGCGCTTCAGACACTTGCGATTATTATGGTTTGTACAAGTTTGAGTGTGCTTCTGGGTGTTCCAATTGGCATCTTTATGTCGCGCTCTGATCGTGCACAAAAAACCATGCTGCCGATCCTTGATATGCTGCAAACTTTGCCAAGTTTTGTCTATTTGATCCCGCTTATCTTCCTGTTTTCGGTGACCGAGCCAAAACTCTATGGCATTGCGATTATCCTCTACGCCATTGTGCCGATCATCCGATTGACAGATTTGGGCATTCGTTTGGTCGACAAAGATGTGATGGAAGCGGCCGAAGCCTTTGGCATGTCCGACAAGCAGAAACTGGTTGGCGTACAGATCCCGCTGGCTTTGCCAAACATCATGGCTGGGGTAAACCAGACCATTATGATGAGCCTCGCTATGGTGGTCATTGCATCCCTGGTGTCCGCGCCTGGATTGGGTGTGTTGGTTCTACGTGGCATTCGTAACCTTGAATTGGGCGTCGGCCTGGTTGCCGGTTTCGGAATCGTCTTGCTTGCGGTGGTTCTTGACCGTTGCTCAAAGGCGGCATTGCAACGGGTCGATCCGACCCACACAAAGCATTAGGGCCCAGCTATGACCACAGCAAAAATCCAAATTAAAAATCTGTACAAGATCTTTGGTGCCAAGCCAGCGTCGGTTTTACCGCTGGTGCGGGATCAGGGGGTTGGCAAGCCCGAGTTAATGGAACATCACGGCCATGTTCTGGGTTTGCAAGACATCAACATTGAAATGCAGGCTGGCGAGATCACGGTGATCATGGGATTGTCAGGCTCTGGCAAGTCAACTCTGATCCGCCATTTGAACCGGCTGATCGAACCCACAGCTGGTGAAATTCTGTTGGATGGCCAAGATGTGATGGCTGCAAATCCAGCAGAGCTCAGCAAGCTGCGCCAACAAGCCATGTCGATGGTGTTCCAAAAATTCGCACTCTTGCCGCACCGTACCGTGCTGCAGAATGCGGCCACTGCGCCAATTATCCGCGGTGTCGACAAAGCAGAGGCGGAAAAGAACGCGCGTCGCTGGTTGGATACGGTTGGGCTTTCTGGCTTTGAAGACCGGTATCCATCGCAATTGTCAGGTGGCATGCAGCAGCGGGTTGGAATTGCGCGCGCACTCAGTGCCGACAGTGATATCCTGTTGATGGACGAAGCGTTTTCAGCGCTTGACCCATTGATCCGAACCGACATGCAGGATCTCTTGCTGCAGCTTCAGAAAGATCTGCATAAGACCATTATCTTCATCACTCATGATCTGGATGAAGCTCTGAAACTTGCAGATCACTTGGTCATCCTCAAAGACGGTGCCGTGGTGCAGCAGGGGGGGCCGCAAGATATCGTGATGAACCCGGCAGATCCTTACATCGAAGAATTTGTGGGCGACATCAATCGGGCCCGCGTGTTGCGTGCTGGCACCATTGCCAAACCAGGTGACGCCGAAGGACATTTCGTTGGCGAGGTGGATTCGAATGACACGCTAGAGACCATCATTGGCATGGCAAAGGGTCGAAATGATGCCTTTGTTAGGGTCATGAAAAATGGGCAGATGGCAGGCACAATCGACATGCCTGGCCTGTTGTCGGCATTGGTGCCGTATCACGTTGCCCAAAACGATGCTTCAGCCGAAAATGCGATGGCAAGCTAACTTGCTTGCAGCTAGCGCAAAATTCTTCTGGTCTGATACGCCAAAGCGTACATTAAGTTAAACAAAACCCGCCGACATCATAAGTCGGCGGGTTTTGTATTTTGACAGATAACCGACCAATATCAGCCGGACTTATCTTATTGTTTGCCCAATTTCTTGATGCTTGTGCACAGCGTTGTCGCAGTTTTCAGCGCAAGGCATGTGGTGGTGCAGATCTGCGGCAAGACCATCCATTCAAGCATCCAAGCGGCACCCGAACGCTCTTGTTCGTGAATCATCGCGTTGTGAAGCAGTCCGATCTGTCCGGCATTATACCGGGCGAGGGTTACCAAAAGCTCGGCCCCCACGGGGTTCGATTTATGCGGCATGGCCGAAGACGTTCCGCCACTGGCAAGTGTAATTTCGTCGACGCCTTGCTGCGCCATCAGTGCGACATCCTGGCCAAGTTTACCAAGGGTTCCAGTGATCAGGCTCAGCTGGTTTGCAAAGCTTACAATTTGGGTTCGATCCGCATGCCAAACACCTGGCGCAACCGTCAGCCCAAGATGGGACGCCATGTGTTGCGACACGCTTTCGGCGTCATCGCCAAAGGCTTTGTTTGTGCCAACTGGGCCACCCAATTGTAGGCGCTCGACCTTGGATCTGTCGCTGCTCAGCCGAGATGTGTCTTCGGTTAGGGCAGATAGGTAGACATCGAACCGGTCAGCAACCGTAATCGGCAATGCAGCCTGCATGCGCGTCCGCCCCGTCATGGGGTTTTGACCATATGTTTCAATGATCTGCGACAACGATCCTGTGACATCCTGCAGACGGTTCAGAACAATGTCGGTGACCGATTTTAGCGTCAGCGATAGCGCCGTATCCATGACGTCCTGTGACGTGGCTCCGGTATGCACTGCTTTGTGCGCCCCACCTGCGGCCGCGCGCATTTGTTTGACCAAATTCGGGATAGGGACACCATCTTGCGACATGTCGTTAACCAAAGCGTCCATATCTACCTGAAACGCAGCCAGCGTCTTTATCGCTGCCGATCCTTCGCCCGCCTCCACAAATCCATGTTGCTCAAGGGATTCGGCTAAGGCCGTTTCAAACGCGATGTAATGCGAAAGCTGTTGTTCTGCTGACCAGGGGGCTTGCGCTTCCAGGTCACCAAAAAGTCCGGATGTGATCGGATGTTCAAACACTGACATCATAGCAATGAACCATGAAAAGTCCGAATGGCTGTCGCAACACTGTCCGGGTCTTCAATACAGGGTAGATGACCGACGGTTTCAAGACATTCATATCGCGCATTTGGTAGAGCATCCGCCAATGTCTTGACCAAGGCCGGTGCAGTTGAAAGATCTGCACCACCTGCAATGCAAAGTGCTGGGCAGTTGATATTCTGAACATCAGTCAAAAGGTCAGCGTCCCGGATGGCTTCACAGACCTTGCGGTAACCCGTTTGGGGGGTGCGCGCCAACATGATCTCATAGCCAGCCACCAACTCAGGCTGGCTTTCAAGGAAGTCCTTAGAGAACCAGCGTTCCATAACCGCCGCAGCCATCGCTTCAAGGCCATCGGCTTCCAGCCCGGCAATGCGGGTATTCCAGGTCTCTGCATCGCCAATGCGATAGGCTGTATTGCTCAGCACCAAACCGCGCACGTGCGTCGGATAATGTGCAGCTAGGCTTTGGGCAATCATGCCACCTACAGATACGCCACAGACCAAAGCATCCGAAATATCCAAAGCGGACATCAACGCAGCCAAATCGTTGGCATGTTCAGCGATGCTAGAAGACCCGGTTTCCGAAAGCCCATGTCCGCTCTTGTCATAAGCCAGCACTGTGATGTCTTGGGGCAGGGCCGCAATCACATCATCCCAGATGCGCAGGTCCGTCCCAAGCGAGTTTGCAAAGACAATCGGCATCGCCGATGTGCCCTTGCGAAACGAATAGTGCAAAATCTTACCATTGCACTGTTTAAAGCTGCGCATCACCTTCATGCTGTGATCGAAGGTTGTTTGAGACCAAGCAACGTGCGGGCCTGCTGCCATGTGGCCACGGGGCGCTCGTATTTTTCGCAAATCATTGCGGTTTTTTGCACAAGCGCCGCGTTGGATGGCGCCAGCGTGTTGCGATCAAGTCTGACGTTGTCTTCCAGACCGGTGCGTGCGTGACCGCCGGAGCTGATCGCCCAATCGTTCAGAACATTCTGCTTTGGGCCGATACCGGCGGCACACCAAGGCGCATCTGCGCCAAACAGCCGATGGACGGTCTTCACATAATAATCAAACACCTCGCGATCCGCAGGCATCGCGTTTTTCACGCCCATCACAAATTGCACATAGGGTGTGCCTACCAACTCGCCGCGCTTTTGCATCTCTGCTGCTTGAATGATGTGGCTCAGATCAAAGGCTTCAATTTCAGGTTTGACGCCATAGGTCTTCATTTCGGACGCAAGCCAATTCACCAAACTAGGTGGGTTTTCATAGACACGCGTTGGAAAGTTGTTAGAGCCGACCGACAAAGACGCCATGTCAGGCGCAAGCGACAACATAGCTCCGCGGGCTTCACCAGCGCCGGAACGACCACCGGTTGAAAACTGGATGATCATGCCGGGGCAATGCTTTTCAAGCCCCTCTTTGAGAAGCGCAAACTTCTCAGGGTCTGACGACGGGGTTTCGTCGGCATTACGCACATGGGCATGAACGATGGTTGCGCCCGCTTCGAACGCTTCCTGCGTGCTCTCAACTTGTTCCGAAATCGAAATCGGCACAGCCGGATTGTTCGCCTTTGTGGGCAATGACCCGGTGATGGCAACACAGATGATGCAAGGTGATGTCATGTCAGGCCCCTAGATATCAAAGAAGACGGTTTCGGCTTCGCCTTGAAGGCGAATTTCAAAACTATAAACGGGCACCTCACCACTGAGATCTCGCTTAGCGATCAAAGTCGCGCGGCGGTTTTCCCACTCGATCATGTTCAGCACTGGATCAGCAGCATTCGCCTCTGTTTCATCTTCAAAATACATGCGTGTATTCAGGCCAACATTGATGCCCCGTGCCACGATCCAGATGTTCAGATGTGGTGCTTGCGTTTTGCCGTAGCGACCGGCGGTTGCCCCCGGTTTTACTGTGTCAAACGTCCATTCACCGGTCTCAAAGTTGGTGATGACGCGGCCCCAGCCTCTGAAACCTTCTTCAACTTCACCACCTTCAGGGTGGGCATAGTTCCCTTCGGAATTGGCTTGCCAAACTTCCAGCAAAACATCCTTGACTGGGCTGCCTGTGCCGTCAATCACCAGGCCTTTGACTTTGATTTTTTCGCCTTTGGCGTTTGGACCTGCGATGTCTTTGCCAAGTTCATTTTCAAAGATATCAAAGCCGGCGGCGGCTGGGGCAAGACCGATATGAACGTATGGGCCTGCTGTTTGTGATGCGGATTCGCGCAGATAATCTAGTGATTGTGTCATCTCAATTCCCCTCAAGCCGGTTTTCAAACAATGTTGACCGACGGCCACGCAGAACAATGTCGAATTTGTAAGCGATTGTGTCCAGCGGGATGGTTGCATTTAGGTCAAGCCGGGCAGTCAGTTGATCGATGGCATCCTGATCAGGAATGGTTTGCACGATTGGGCAATGTGGTATCAGCGGGTCACCCTCAAAATAGCATTGGGTGATCAAGCGCTGTGAAAACGACGCGCCAAAGACCGAAACGTGAATATGTGCTGGTCGCCAGTTGTTGACGAGGTTGCGCCAAGGGTATGCGCCAGGCTTGACGGTTCTAAAATAGAAGTAACCGTTGTCATCCGTGATGGTGCGTCCGCAGCCCCCAAAGTTGGGATCAATCGGTGCCAGATATGTATCTTTTTTGTGGCGATAGCGTCCACCGGCATTGGCCTGCCAAGCCTCGACCAGAGTATTTGGCACTGGGCGTGCGTTCTCATCAAGAACCCGTCCATGCAGAATAATCCGCTCACCAATCGCGCTCTCGCCTGCGGTGGCGTAATTATAGATCAGATCATTGTCTTTTTCGGCGATATCATTGTGACCAAAGACAGGACCAGTGATTTCGGATGAGGATTGTTCTAGCGAAATCAGAGAGTTACGTGGGCTACGTGCCACTGATGTTTTATAACCGGGCGTATATGCCTGTGGGTGGACGTTCCGGTTCCGTTGATAATACTCGGCGGGGGTGGACATTACGATCCCTCCATTTCTGCATAGGTGGCTTTCGCCAGTTTAATCGCGTGATTTGCCTTTGGAACACCTGCATAGATCGCAACGTGCATAAACGCCTGTATCACGTCATCCTTGCTGGCACCGGTGTTGGCCGTTGCCCGGATATGCATTGGTATTTCTTCAAAATTTCCAGTTGCGGCAAGCAATGCTAGTGTCAGCATCGACCTTTCGCGGTGCGGGATGGTCGGGTCGGTCCAAACGGTCCCCCAAGCACCCTCAGTGATGAGTTGCTGAAACGGCTGGTCAAATTCTGATTTGTTTGCTTCAGCTGCATCCACATGGGCGTCGCCCAACACCTTGCGGCGGGTTTGCATTCCCATGTCGTATTTTGATGACATTGGCTTTAATCCTCCAGTTGTTGTCTAACTATTATCAATACGAATTAATTTTGAATATTGATATTTTGGGTAATTTTCATAACAATAATGATATGAATGAGATTCGAGACTATAACCTGCGCCATGTGCGCAGCTTTCTGGAAGTGGCCCGTTTGGAAAGCGTGTCGCACGCCGCAAACGCATTGAATTTGACGCAACCAGCCGTGTCACGCAGCATAAAAGAGCTGGAAGCGGCACTGGGAACGCCACTTTTTGATCGCGTTGGACGCGGGCTCAAGTTGAATGGGGCAGGGCGCGTGTTTCAAATACATGCAGCGGCCTCTTTGACAGAGTTGTTGCGTGGTCAAGATCGCGTTTCGGCGACCAAAAAAGTGTCTGCACGATTGTCTATCGGCGTACTTCCAACCGCATCGACAGATCTGGTGCCGAATGCTGCTCTGGCCTTTCATGCGCAGGCCCAACATGTGCAGCTTCACATCTTAACCGGCCCGAATTGGTTGTTGTTCAATCAACTGCGTGAAAGGCAATTGGATCTTGTCGTTGGCCGAATGCCCGAGGGCGATGATCTTTCTGGGTTGACCTTTGAACAACTCTACCTTGAGACAGTTTGTTTGGTGAGCCGTCCTGGGCACCCCGTGCTGCAAAACCCAGATCTAAGTACCGCCCTGCGGAAATATACACTTATCATGCCGCCAAAGGGGGCCGTTATTTTTGAAACGGTAACCCGCTATCTCGCAAGCCTTGGACTAGGTGACATCAGGCCAGAAATCGAGACCGTCGCCCTGCCAATTGGTCGCCGAATTGTTCAGTCCTCAGATGCGCTGTGGTTCATTTCGCGCGGCGTCGTGGACGAAGAGATAGAGACCGGGAGGCTTGCAGCTGTCGAGATTAAATCTCCGATGCTTTCCGGCCCGGTTGGAATAAGCCAGCTTAAGCGCGCGCCTCTGGATGTAGAGCGGAGTGTTTTTGCAAAATGTTTGCGACAAGCTTCAACAAAGCAGCAAACTGAAGCGCTGCTATAGCATTTTACGTTGTACGACTGCGCGCACCTTTTCGCGTAGCCAGCGGTGTGCGGGATCATTGGTCGACCTTTGGTGCCACACCAAGTAAAAACTCACCGGTTCGGTGGCAAATGGCAACTCTGCCATATTTAGCTGCGAAAGGGCACGTTTCGACATATGTTCCACCTGCGTGGTCACTAAATCTGTTCCCAGAAGAAATGGTGGGATTCCCGCGAAATTCGACACGGTGACCACGGGCTTGGGCTGGATTGTCAGTTCGGGCGCAATAACAACTTCATCAGATGCGCCTCCCAAAGCAAAGTGAACGGTCATATGCCTGGCGGCGAGATACTCATCAATATTTTTTGGAGGGCTGCGATGCAGGGCATCGTAGAACAACATCATTTTTCCGGAAAAGAGTTTTTGCTGGATCAGATCGGCGGCGTCGGGCGGAAGCGGCGTCAAGATCAAGTCACAACGCGCGTCTCGCAGCAAGCCGACGCTTGGCACGCCAGAAGGCGCCAGCTCGAGTGTTAGATCTACGTCGTTGGCCCAAGCCTGCCGTAAAAGGTCTGGAAAGATCAGATCGCGCTGTAAATCATTTGCAGCAACAACAAAGCTCATCTTCTCGGATTTGGGGTCAAAGGGTCGCGAATTTGTCAGTGCCCGCATATTGTCGAGGACCAACAGCACAGGGGCCTTAAGCGACAGTGCCAATTCCGTTGGGGTCAAGCCCTGTCCGGATCGTATGAACAGCGGGTCTCCCAAAAGGTTTCTAAGCTTATTAAGCGAGTGGCTGACGGTTGATTGCGTGACTTCCAAGCGCTCAGCAGCGCGCGAAACCGAGGATTCTTCTAGTATTGTCAAGAAGGTGCGAAGAAGTTGTCCATCCAATTTATAGAAATCGAAATCTTTCATACTGATTATTAAGAACTATCGATAGCTTCAATGTCAATGCTGCGCTATCGTTGATTCACAGTTAAGGGAGGAAATTATGAAACTGACATCCATTTTGGGTGCAGCTGCAATTGCATTTGCAGCCAGTGTACCCCATGCCACGATTGCTGAAGAACTTTCGGTTGCGAACTTCGTGCCGCCACAGCATCACACCAATGCCGTTCTGTTCAAATGGTTCGCCGACGAAGTCGCCGAGCGCTCTGGCGGCTCAATGACAGTCCGTGTTTATCCAGCTGGTCAGCTTGGTGCGGGCCCAGTTCAACAATACAAACGTGCCGTTGAAGGTGTCGCTGACATCACATTCGGTTTGCAGGCTTACACACCCGCAATTTTCCCACGTTCCATGTTGATCATCCCACCCGGAAAAGCACGTACCGCCAAAGAAGCAACCGAACGCTTGCAGGCCGTATATGACGAGCATCTTGCTGAAGAATACAAAGATGTGAAATTGCTTGGTATCTTCACCACAGCGGGCAATGTTTGGGCTGCAACATCTGACGTCTCGACATTGGGTGGTTTGCAAGGTGCAAAAATGGTGCCTTATGCCGCAATGACAACACCGATTGTCGAAGCGCTGGGCGCGGTTCCTGTCCAAATGCCGGTTACTGAAATGTACACTGGTCTGTCGACTGGTACCATTGATGCAACAACAGCTACCTACAACAACATCACTGCTCCATGGAACTTCTGGGACGTCGCTTCCCACCTGGTTAGCAATGTTCCTGTGCAGCACGCTGTGTTCTTCGTTGCAATGAACAAAGAGCGTTACGAAGGTCTTACTGACGAGCACCGCGCAATCATTGATGATCTTGCGGGAGAGACATTCTCACTGCAGGGTGCAGCAAGCTTTGATGGTGCAGATGCAAAGTCGCTAGAGATCATTCAGACGGCTGCTCAAATGGCTAACGTCGAGCAAATCGAAGTCAGCGCAGAAGCACGTGCCGAAATGGACGCGGCTGTTGCTGAAGGCTTGGAAGTGATCTTTGCGGATTATGAAGCCCGCGGCATCACCAACGCACGCGAAGTCTACGCGGCAATTAACCAATAAATTGTACTGCGGGCCCAGTTACGGGCCCGCTTTCCCCCCTATTTGAGGAGCGCGCCATGGCGGGTTTTGCTTTCGTGGATCGGTTGTTGATATGGGCTGCAGTGCTCATCGGCGGCACAATGTTGGCTTTTATGACGGTCTTTGGAACCATTAACGTTCTGGTGATGCGCAAGATGCTTAACGCACCCGTCCGGGGTGCCGAGGATCTTATGATCTTGTCACTGGTTGTTCTCGTCGGTATCGCGATACCCTTTGGTGGTCGTGTCGGCGCACATATCGAGATCGAAATTCTTGAATCTCGAATGTCCAAATCGTTTGCACAATGGTCTCTGTTTGTTGTGCGCGTGATTTGCGGTGCAATGATGCTTTTGATGGCCTATGAGCTTGTCGCTGCAGGACAGAACGCAACCAAATTCGGTGAGACCACACAGCAATTGCTGATCTCATACGAACCTTTCTATTATTTACTGGCCGTCTGTGTCGCCATATTTGCCGCTGTCTGTGCACGCGACGCAGTTGAGCTGGCGCGCACCGGGTCAATTACACAAATCCCGCTTGGAGGTGAGTTATGATCAGCATGACCGCACTTGGAATTCTCGGTCTGATAGCTCTCTTCGCTATGCTGGCATTGCGCGTACCTGTTGCGCTCTCAATGATCCTTGTTGGTGTGGGCGGGACAATTCTGGCAACAGCCAACCGTTTCCTGCTGTTGGGAATGTCCTCTGACCAAGCTTGGGCCCGTGGCATCAAGACGGCCATGTCCAACCTTTCTGGCGAAACATTTGAAGCTGCTTCGAACTATAACCTTTTGGTGATCCCGATGTTTGTCCTGATGGGCAATCTGGCAGGTGTTTCAGGCATGTCTGCGGACTTGTTTGGTGCTGCCTACCGTTGGATGGGTCATCTCAAGGGTGGTCTTGCATCGGCAACGATCGCAGCATGTGCTGGCTTTGCCGCGCTGTCTGGGTCATCCCTTGCTGCCGCCATCACCATGGGGCGCGTTGCTCTGCCGGAAATGAAAAAGTTTAACTATTCTGACAGCCTGGCCACCGGGTCGGTTGCTGCAGGCGGTACACTTGGGTTTCTTATTCCACCATCTGGCGGGATGATCATCTATGCGGTCCTGACCGAGCAATCCATCGGCCGTTTGTTTATGGCGGGTGTCATCCCGGGTATCTTGATGACCCTGTTGTTCATCGGCGCGATCTATTTCACGGTTCTTCGTAAGCCCGAAGCAGGCCCTCCCGGTGAAAAGGCCTCTTGGCCAGACCGTCGTGACGCCTTGCTGGCAGCGCTGCCGTTCATCTCTGTGGTCGCAATCACTATTGGCGGCATGTACACAGGCTTTTTCACCCCGGTCGAAGCTTCCTCTGTTGGCGCATTCCTGACCTTGCTTGTGGCAATCTGGCGTCGTTCCCTCAACAAGAAGGCCATTGGTGAAGTTATCCTTCAGACCGTCAAAGCCTCTGCCACAGTGTTCATGATCATCATCGGGGCTTTCATCTTCATCCCATTCATGTCGTTGACAGAATTGCCAAGCCAATTGGTGACATTGATGACATCGCTGCCAATCGGCGACTATGGTGTGCTGCTGCTGATCATCTTGATCTACATGTTCCTTGGCATGTTCCTTGAAGGCATCGCGATGCTGGTTCTGACCATTCCGGTTGTGCTGCCAATTATCGCCTCGCTGGAATTCGGTTTCGACCCGTCCATGGCAGATATGAAGATGATCTGGTTTGGTATCATCGTTGTGATCGTGTTGGAAATGGGGATGATATCACCGCCTGTCGGGCTCAACGTCTTCGTTGTGAAATCCATTTCACCAGGCGTACCCATGGGCGAAATTTTCAAAGGGATCTGGCCGTTCTGGTTCGCCATGGCATTCATGCTGATCTTGTTGATGCTGTTTCCACAAATCGCAATTTTCTTGCCGCAAACTATGGTCGGCTAACCTTGGGAGATTTTACAAATGCATGAAGGTAAAACCTATATCGTAACAGGCGCTGCATCCGGAATCGGTGCCGAGACTGCCAAGGTTCTCAAAGCGCAAGGTGCCAAAGTTATTGGTGTCGACCGCAACGAAGCGGCTGGTGTTGACCAGTTCTTTCAGGCAGACCTAAGCGACCCGGCGTCAGTCGACGCGCTTGTTGCTGCCCTGCCAGAAGGCGCAAACGGACTGGCGAATATCGCCGGTCTACCACCCACCGCGCCCGCCAATATCGTTATGAAGGTCAATCTCTATGGCTTGCAGCGCCTTACTTTGGGTTTGATCCCAAAATTGGCAGACGGGGCGTCGATTGCAAACCTCGGTTCGCTAGCGGGCTTTGGTTGGCCAAATGCGGTTGAGCAATGTAAAGCGGCGCTTGCACTGACCCTCGATGATGATGTGGACGCTTTTTGTGATGCACAGGGCCTGACAGACGACGAGAGCGGACGGAATTACTTCTTGTCCAAAGAAGCATTGATCCTCTGGACCATGCAGAACCGTTGGACTTGGCGTGAGCGCAACATCACAATGAACTGCGTCAGCCCAGGCCCAGTAGAGACGCCTATTTTGGGTGACTTCATCCAAACGCTCGGCGACCGCGCGGCAGAGGACATGAAAGTGATGGACCGTCCAGGCACGCCGCAAGACGTTGCACCGGTGGTTTGCTTTGCACTGAGCAGCGATGCAAAGTGGTTCCGGGGTGTGAACCTGACAGTAGATGGCGGCATGTCGAGCCATATCCTGTCAAATATCCATCAGTTTTGAAGGGAATGATCAGGTGAGCTCTCTGACAGGAACCAAAAAAGCGTACCATGCCACCGGGCTTTATCTGGATGGCATTCGCGATGGCAAAATCTGGGATGCGCTTAATGCGCATACCGGGGATCGCTATACGCAGCACTCGACTGGTGTAGGTGACGGCCAACAGGGATTTGCCGATTTCTTTGCGCCATTCCTCGAAAACAACCCGATCCGAGATATCCAAGTGAGACGGGTTATCGAAGACGGCCAGTATGTATTCGTGCACGTCTACCAAAGCTTGAACCATGGCGAAGCGCAATGGGTAACAGCCGATCTGTTTGATACCGACGATAACGACAAGGTTATCGAACATTGGGACGTTATTCAGGAATTTGCGACAGAGACCAAATCGGGTCGCAGTATGGTTGATGGCCCAACAGAGATCGAAGATCTGGATCAGACCAAAGCCAACAAAGCGCTCGTGCAGGAATTCTGCGACGCGATTTTGATTGGTGGACAATACGATCGTGCGACTGATTTCATTTCGACCGAGCAATATGACCAGCACAACCCAGGCTGTGCCGACGGTCTTGCCGGTTTCGGGGTCTTTGCAGCAGAGCTCGCCCAAGCGGGTCGATCAATGCGCTATTGGAAAGTCCACAAGCTGATCGGTCAGGGCAATTTCGTTGTGACCCTAAGCCATGTGCAAATGGCCAACGAACACTACTGTGTTTTTGATATCTTCCGTCTGAAAGACGGCAAGATTGTTGAACACTGGGATATTCAAGAAAAAATCCTCGCGCCAGAGGAATGGAACAATCAAGGTAAATTCTAGTCCAGGGAGGATGCGGCCATGAGCAATATGGATCAGGTCATTACGACGGACATCGTTATCAATGGTGAGGTACGCAAGGCGTCAAACGGGGCAGTCTATGACTTGTATAACCCGGCACGTCCTTCAGAATTGGTTGGGCATGCTGCGGCAGCGACCAAGGCTGATATGAATGAAGCAGTCGAAGCGGCCCACGGCGCGTTCCCAGCATGGGCGGCATTGGGTTTTGCAGAGCGTGCGAAAATTCTGCGTGACATCGCCAAGGCGCTTGTAGCTGACGAAGACGACGTTAAATATCGTTCGCGTCTGTTTACCCGTGAACACGGTAAAATTGCCCGCGAAACGTTGCTAGAGATGTCCCGCTTGGGCGACCGCTTTATGCAAGCCGCGGCTTACGGCGAGCGTATGGCGATTGACGAAGTTATGGGCCCAGCCGCGACGGGACCAGCTTTTGACACGGTAATCACCCGTCAGCCACGTGGCGTTGCCGCTTTGATCGTGCCGTGGAATTGGCCATTGTCCATTCTCGGTGCAAAGCTACCACAGGCGCTGGTGACCGGTAACACCGTGGTTGTCAAACCGTCTGAAGACAGTGCTATGGCACCAGTTCTTACCCTGCAGATCATTGCAGATATGCTGCCGCCAGGCGTGATCAACATCATCACTGGCGATGCCAAAGAAATTGGTGACACGCTGACAGGCCATCCGCTGGTGCGTATGGTCAACTTCACCGGCTCTGTCGGCGTTGGCAAACACGTTATGAAAGTAGCGGCTGACAACCTTACACCGGTAACACTTGAATTGGGTGGCAACGACGCCGCGTTGATCCTTGATGATGTCGAGTTGAACGAGGCTGTGTTTGACAAGATGTACTGGGGCGCATTCGGCTCATCCGGGCAAATCTGCATGGCGCTCAAGCGCATGTATGTCCACGAAAGCCGGTATGATGAAGTTGTCGATGGTTTCACCGCGGCCTGCGAACGCGCAGTTGTTGGTGATGGTCTGTTGCCAGAAACCACTATGGGTCCGGTCAACAATGCTCGCCAGTTCAAAGTTGTGACTGATATGATCGCAGAAGCGCGCGCCAAAGGTGCGGACGTGAAAGAATGCGGTCAAGTGCCCGACGAAGAGCTGTACAACGGTGGCGGATACTTCCAAAAACCGGCGCTGGTTTACAACGCTGATCCAGAACTTTCGATCGTGCGCAATGAACAGTTTGGCCCCTGCTTGCCAATTATGAAGTTCAAAACCGAAGATGAAGCGATTGCGGCTGCAAACGACAGCATCTTTGGCTTGTGTTCTTCTGTTTGGACAGAGGACGCAGATCGTGCGCAGCGCATGGCGCGACGCATCGAGGCTGGCTATACCTACATCAACGGGCACGGCCCAATGGCACAGGATGGTCGCGGACCATTTGGTGGGTTTAAACAAAGCGGGATCGGCAGAAACCTTGGCTATGACGGTGTGTTGGCCTTTGTGGAACCACACTCGATTTCCTCACCCGCTGGTTTCTTGGTGCCGGAATCTGACTGATGGGCATGATGTCCAAGCAAAACGAAATTGACGAAATTATGAATGCGGAGAGTTTAAATGGCAAAACTGGGTGAAGATATCATCAGAAACAGCGCACAGGCGCCATTTTTCAAGGTTGCCAATGCCGATGATGTATCAATTGATGCGCCAGAAAATCGCAAAGGCGATGCCTTGCGCACATGGGTGCGTTCTATGTCTGGCTTTCAGAAAGAAGCACTTGTTCGGTCTGCAAAGACCGGTGAAACTTGGCGTCTTGTGTCAGACGAGGGGCCATATCTGAACGGACATGACGCAGCGCCGTGCCCTCTGGCATTCCTGTCCTGCGGCATGGCCGCAAGCTTCATGAATGAAATCCTTGCGCTGGCCAAAATCCAGGGCGTCGAGATCCGTAAATTGAAGCTGATCCAAGACAATTACTACACCATGAAAGGATCAATGCCGAAACGCACGATGATCGGTGGTGCGGAAAATATCGATCTGCAAGTCGAGATTGATTGTGACTTGGAAGATGCTGCTCTGAACGAGTTTTTGATCAATGCCACCTTTGCGTCGCCTTTGAACGGCCTGATGCGCGGTCAGCTCGAAAGCCTGTTTAAACTTGGTAAGAATGGCACCGAACTGCCAACCGACAAAGTCGCAGAGCTTGATGGTGCCCTATTCCCCGATCCAGGCAATCACTTTGCCAAGGCCAAAGACAGCGACACAGAGCTTACATTGATGGAACCTGTTGGACCCACACCGAAAAAAGATGTGGTTTTGGGAACTGCGGGTGCCGCTGGCAGCTTGGCGGCCGAACAAGATCGACGCCTGAACATTGGTGCTGTCGCCGTTTTGCGCGAAGATGGCATCAAAGAAATCCAGCAGATGCAATACTCTCCCTACGGCACATCCTTTCGCTTCCTGAGTTCCGAGGATGGCCGGGCTCCCGATGCCAACACGCTGATTTCAGCGGGCATCGGGTTCTGTTTCATGACGCAATTTGGTCGGTTTGTTTCAATGCTGAAACTGGACTTGCCAGATTACCGCATCGTGCAAGACACGCATTTTACTCTTGGCGGTGCATCTGGTGGCACAGGCAAAGTCGGCGGTGCTGATCCGATTGAAACCCATGTCTATCTGGAAACCAGTGAAAGTGATGAAGTCGCGCAGGAAATGCTCGATATCTCAGAGCAAACCTGCTTCTTGCACGCTTTCTGCCGCACAGACTTGAAGACCAAACTCAAAGTCGTGCGGGTTTAAGTCAGCGCACATCAGCTTTAAAAGACAATCAACAGCGGGTCAATTTGACCCGCTGTTGGCATATTTACCGATCTAGGCTTCGGCGCGCTTTGCCTTCTGGTGCTCGTCTTCAATAAGCCCGATTTTCCAGTAGCCAGAGAGATAAGTGTCTGATCGTGGCAACTGCTTTTCCTGATGCAGAAACACACGCAATTGGCGCACGACACCGGATTCGCCTGCAATACATGTCTGAATCCGACCGGTGGGCCAATCAATATTACGGATGAATTCCTCTTGTTGCGTCGAAGCTACCTGGGGATCTGGTTGCACAAGCCAATGCATTTCGATGCCAGTTGGCGCATCAATCTCTTGACGATCTTCAGCCGCGGTTACCTCGAATACAGCGATGCCCTTGGCGTCTCGCGGCATGGCCTCTAGTGCGGCGGCGGCAACAGGAATGGCCGATGGATCGGCTGCAACAAGATACCAATCAGCGTCAAAAGAGGCGACTTTGGGTTGGCTTGGGCCAGCAAAACCCAGGAAGGACCCAGGTTTGGCCTGCATCGCCCAGCGAGACGCAGGGCCGTTGTCGCCATGCGCAACGAAATCAATGTCCATTTCGCCCGCATCTTTGCGATAATGCCGCACCGTATAGGTCCGTTTGATTGGCGGCGGGCCATCAGCCAACCGGCCAACAAATGCAGCGTGTGTTTCGCCGTTCTCAGGCAACAAAAGCTTACAATTTCCACCTTCGCAACCTTCTGGGATTCCCTCTAATTCCGGCCCGGCAAAGGTGACACGGATCATATTTGGCGTAATGTAACCTGCTGACTTAACGGTTAAAACGCGGGGCAGGGGCCGTCGCGACGCTTTGCGGACAATGTTGGTTAATCCTTCGGTAAGGCTCATAGATGTTCTATCCTAGTATTCTGAGTGTTATTATCGGATATAGGCCGCAAACCGCCAGATACAAGCCAAATGTTCGACTTGATTTGTGCCCACAGCTTGCGGCGTTTTCACCTTCTCGCACAGCCGCGTAACTGTGTCAGATGGCACCATCCCATTTTATCCCCATATTAGTGCAGTTTTGCGCCTACGTTAATCCCCTCTGATGCTTATTTATAAGGGGTTTCGTCCACGAGCCGGTCACCGCCATATACGCTTGCATCATTGAACGCGCGACCAGTTGATGCCTTCCACATTGACTGTGCGTTCGTCCACAACCTGTACATTAAACTGCATCGGAGACTGTTGGTGCGGCTGGCAATTGTTGCTTTGGTCACACAACATCTGAGGCGACCATTGTGTCGGGTTCACGGCAACAACAATCCCACTTTGCCCAGAGATCTGCGCTTGCCATGTGCCAACCACCTGCACAGGGCCCACCGAGGTTTCCGCGTAGCTTTCATATTGGCCATTGCCGTCATAGGCGACCTTCATATGGATCATCCCGTATTGCGACGGAAACGACGCCTGCCAAATGCCGGTCATAAAGGAAACCGCGTCTGATCCACCTCCCTGATTTGGGCCTGTTTGCCCTGAACCGGTTTCAGCTTCGAGGATCGTTTTAGAGGCAAATTCCACGATGGAATAGCACATCGTCACCTTGCCGGCCTGCGGGTCATACCAGGCATTTATTTCCTGGCAGTCCCGAAATTCGATCTGCAGATCGCGCGGCCAAACAATCTCGTTTTCAAGTTCTACCATGATTTCCTTTAGGGTTCCGTCGCCAAGAACCCCCGATATGAACCCACCGACCTGACTTTGAGAGGGTTGAAAAACCACATGAATTCTACCGCCCGGTGTATTGGCCGGGTGATCCCCTGGGCTGTCAGGTCCCAAGTCGCGGGACACGGTTTTCAGGATGGTTTCCCAGGCTTGCAACCGCTTTGCGTATTCACCCTTACAGCGTTCGCGGGTGCGCGCATCCAACTGGACTTTGGTTGCAATCGCTTCATAGCGGCTTGGATTGGAGCCAAACAAAATGCAAAACGAATTGCGAAACCGTTTGATGTCGGGGCTATGTTCATCCTGCCAAGGGATTTTTTGACCCGCTTGTTCATTCCGCACGCCGCTGTAAAACCAATACAGAGACGCAAATTCAGCTAGCTTTTGAACAAATATTTCTTCTTCCTGACTGTCAAAATCGCCTTCTTCCACCAAAGACGCCAGCACAAAAGCCGAGAACCCATCTGCGGTGTCTTCCTCTGGTCCGGTGGCAGGCAGGTTTGTCTCTCCAATCACCGCATGGCCCAGTTCATGAAAAAAGATGCCCAAAGTGGTGCCCAGCATAATTTGCGAGGCATAGATATCCTCTTGGCTCATCCCCTCAAACGGGTTGCCTCCTGTGGTGCCGGGTTGTTCCGGCTGCGGCGCAGTGCCAGGGCTGCCTGACCCGCCCGCAACAGGCCCCGGAAACTGTGGTTCCGGTTGTTTTTGCTTGCCCCCCGGGCTTGGGAAGGGCGTGGCCGTGGCGATCTGTTCAACCGTCAGCCCATTATAAGCAAACCGGCCAGCTCCGATCGCGACGATGCCAAAGGTGGGCTCAAATCCCGCCTGATTGGCCATTTGAAACACCGAAACATCATTGAGCAAAAGATCAATGGATGTCGGGCTTTGGCGCATGGTCAGAATGTCAGACCCATCAAGGCGCGCCCGCGCCGTTGCCGAGGCTTCTTGTTGAAACCCATTTGGGGTGCGGGTGAATTTAACAACCGTCCCATCTTCTTTAATGGTAAAGGCGGTATAGCGATCATCGGCCTGCTTGTTCAGGATAAGGCCCACATAAGCATCACTTTCAGACAAAAGCATCACATTGGCATTCAGAACGCGTTCCCCCTGTTCAACAGGGATCTGCGTGACGTGATAATACAGCACCGCCCCTGGTTCCGTCTGATTGTAAAAGTTGAACCAGCCATCCTGAAGCTTGGCCTCCCATGGGCCATTGACACCAAGGGGTACAGTATCTGCCAGCGGTCCAAGATGTCGGTCAACCTGCGCCGTCGCAGGGCTTAGAAATCCAATGAAAACAGCAATAAGAAATGCGAACCAGTGTTTTGGCGATGTCATAGTGTCGTCCCCCCAACTTACGAAATCTTTCTAAAACCGCATCGCGAAGTGCCCATGGGCATTGCAAGATGGGCAGCTATTGGCAGCGATAATGCGCGGTAACGCCGTCTTCTGTCCGGATCACAAAACCGCCATTTTGCATGATCAACTGCATATAGGTTGATCGGTGCGAGGCCCCATTGATCCAGAAAGCGCCGGTCCCTTGGGAGCCGCCGGTTAAGAACACTTCAAAATTAATGATTTGTTGCTGACTGTTCCGCAGATCACCAAAAAGCTGGATGGTTCCGGGGATAAGGTGCCCCTGTCCAGTCATCAGATAATAATAGATCTGCTTATAGCCAGCGGGGCCGGGATTGCCAAAGTTTGGAGTGCTCCAAAGGCTCGCATAGACCTGTCCCGCAATCCGGATGCCCGAAAATTCAGCTTCGCACTGCATTTGGCCAAGGGGTGCACCCTGCGCCAAAGCAGACATGCCAGAGGCACATGCAATAAGCAGCGCCGATGCCAGTCTTTTTGCGAAACCTTTCCCCATCAGATCTCCCTCAACCTGACAAACATACCAGAAAAGGCGGTTTTTCTCAAATTTAAGCAGTCTTGGGCGATTTATGAGACACATCTAGCATGGGATTATGCGCGATTATTGCCGTCTGGGATGCCTTACCGGCGCAGCAAATAGATATCCATGATCCAGCCATTGTCGGAACGGGCTTTGGCGCGGGTCCTAACAATGTCATCGGCCACGTCCGACAGCATCCCAGAGCACAAAATTTGCTGCGGCATGCCCACATAGGCCCCCCACCAGATCTGCACGTCTTCGGCTGGCACATGTTGAAACGAACATTGCCCATCCAGCATCACGGCAACTGTGTCTGCCCCAGCTGGCCATCCGTTTTCGCGCAGTTGCCGCCCGGTTGTGATGATCACCGGGGCCGCCAAATCGTTCAAGGGAATGGCATGTGCGGCTGTCAGCATTTGCAGCGAGGTGACGCCTGGCACAACTGAAACCGTCAGATCCATGCCCTGCGCCAAAAGCCGTTCAGCGATCCGAAGCGTTGAATCATAAAGCGACGGGTCGCCCCAAACCATCAAGGCAACATGCAGATCGCTTTGCGCTTGCTGATTGGCTTCTGTGGTGATTAGTCCCGCCCAGATTTTCGCCAAACCATCATGCCAGATGTTCACGCCATCCAGATATTTCGGTGTCTTTTCATCACGTTGCGGGTAGTCAAACTCGACAACCTTTGGGTCCGTCTGCAAAATATCGCGCACAATCATCCGGCGCAGATCTGCCAGTTCTGTCTTTTCATCGCCTTTTCTGGGCAACAAGATCACATCCGCGCTTTCCAGCCTGCGGATGGCTTGCAAGGTCAGATGCTCTGGATCGCCAGAGCCAATGCCAACCAAAGACAGACGCACCATACCCCTATTCCTCGGCCAGTTCGCCAAACAGGATCAAGCCCGGAGCCGCAGATACTTCGGCACCCAATTGGGTGGCCAAGGCTTCCATTGTTGTTCGCTCAAGGGTCTGATTCGGATGGCTGACGTTTTCGGCCAACAGGGCAGGGCAATCCCGGCGCAGGCCAGTTTGAAACAGCTTTTCAGCCAATTCCGGGAAGGTGCGCTTTGGCATAAACAAAACTGTGGTGGCCCCAGGGTCCGCCAGCGCTTGCAGGTTCAAATCACCGGGCAGGGCCCCGGCCACGTCATGTCCTGTCACAAACTGCACCCGCCGCGCCACCAGACGACGCGTCAAGGGAATGCCCGCCGCTGCGGCCGCCGCGCAGGCAGAGGTCACGCCGGGAATTATTTCATAGTTGATGCCAGCGGCTTTCAGCGCGGTGATCTCTTCTTCCAACCGGCCAAAGATGCCACTGTCACCGGATTTCAACCGCACCACATGGGCACCACCGGATGCATAATCGACCAATAGCTGGCTCACATGGTCTTGCTTGGGCGAAGGACGGCCCGCCCGTTTACCGACCCCCACCAGATCCGCCTCGGTCGCAGCGTGTTCCAAAATGGGACCAGAACTCAGGTCGTCAAATAAGATCGCATCGGCTTTGCCCAAACGATTCACAGCTTTCACCGTTAGCAACTCGGGATCACCGGGGCCAGAACTGACAAAACTAACAAATCCGCTCATCACGAGGCCTCTGCGATTAAGTGAAAGAAGGTGCCTGTGACATTGCCTTTGACCGACCCGGTTTCAGGCACCGGATTGCCATCGGCGTCACCCACCTGCGCCAAGGGCGCATCTGGTTCTTCCAAGATTGTAGAATAGTGAAATTCGTGGCCGCGCAGTTTTGCGCCAGCCTGGAATCCCAACATCGGCGCATTCAACACCGCTTGGCGGTAGCCAAGGTGGAATTTGCGCTTTTCATAAGATGTCACCAAGCCCAAAAGCCCGGCCATTTGGTGGCGTGTGCCGTCTTTGTCGATCAAAGCCTCGCCCAGGGCCATATAGCCCCCGCATTCGCCATGCACCGGCTTGGTGTCCGCATGTTTGTGCAACGCTGCTTGGAAGGTGTTGGCCGCCGCCAGTTTCCCAGCGTGCAATTCGGGGTAGCCACCAGGCAGCCAAATCAGATCAGCATCGGCCGGCGGCACGTCATCCGCCAGCGGAGAAAATGGCGTGATCTCAGCGCCCGCGGCCCGCCAGCCTTCAACCAAATGCGGGTAGGTAAAGCTAAATGCCGCGTCCTGCGCCATGGCGATGCGCTGTGCAGGTGGCTTGGGCAGGGCACCAGATTGTGCCGGGCCGGCTGCTGCCGCGGCTTTGATCGCCTCTAAATCAACATTCTCACGCAAAAACGTGGCATAACCGGCAATCGCGGCTTCTAGGTCAGGATGTTCTGAAGCTTGGATCAATCCCAAATGCCGCTCTGGCAGGGCCAAATCACCACGCCGGGGCAAAACGCCCAAGACCTTCACTCCCGCATGATCCATGCCCAAACGCGCCAAGCGCTCGTGCCGGGGGCTGGCGCAACGGTTCAAGATCACACCGGCAAAGAGTAGGTCAGGATTATAAGACCGAAACCCAAGCGCAGTGGCCGCAGCCGATTGTGCCTGACCACCCACATCAATCACCAAAACCACCGGCCAGCCCATTTTCAGGGCTGTTTCCGCAGACGATCCAAATCCAGCCTCGCCACGTGTCGCAACCCCATCAAACAGACCCATCGAGCCTTCGGCGACCACAATATCAGCACCCGTGGCCTGCGCTGACACGCCGCCAATCAATGTCGGGTTCATCGCCCAGGTGTCAAAATTGAACGAGGGCCGACCAGCCGCCGCGCGGTGAAACGCTGGATCAATATAGTCCGGCCCAGATTTAAACGGTTGCACTTTCAAGCCGTCCTCGGCCAGGGCGCGCAACAGCCCCAACATCACCGTGGTTTTGCCGGTGCCCGACGAGGGGGCAGAAATCATCAAACCCGGAGGCATGGTTGTCATTTTAGTCATCTCCATGACGCCAGCTTGACCATGGGCTTTCCGCCGTTTGCGGGCGATAGCGCCGGTCATATTCTGTGGCGTATAAACAGCTTTCGTCAAACCCTTCGCCCGCCAATGCCCGCCCAACAAGGATCAGCGCTGTGCGTGTGACATGTTCGGGCGTGTCTGCCTTAAGGCTTTGCAACGTGGTGCGAATGATCTGTTGATCAGGCCAGCTGGCGCGATAAACCACAGCCACCGGGCAATCAGCCCCATAGGCTGGCGTCAAATCCGCAATCACCGCATCCAGATTGCCAATCGACAGGTGAATCGCCAAGGTCGCGCCGGTGGCCGCAAAGTTCGTCAGGCTTTCGCCAGTTGGCATCTTAGATGCCCGTCCCGGCGTGCGGGTCAGTACAACCGATTGTGCCAATCCCGGCAAGGTGAGTTCTGTTTGCAAAGCCGCTGCCGCAGCTGCAAAACTAGGCACACCAGGGGTCACGGATACTGCAATGCCCTCGGCCCTCAGGCGGCGAATTTGTTCGCCCATTGCGGACCAAACCGACAAATCACCAGAATGCAACCGTGCCACATCGTGGCCGGCTGCGTCGGCCGCATTGCATTCCGTAACAATGGCGTCCAGATCCAGCGGCGCGGTGTTCACCACTTTTGCGTCACTTGGGCAATGCGCCAAAATCTCTTGTGGCACCAGTGACCCAGCATACAGGCATACCGGGCAAGATGCGATCAAATCACGACCGCGCAAAGTAATCAGATCTGCGGCTCCGGGTCCGGCGCCAATGAAATGAACGGTCATTTCTCGCTCCTTTGAGCCAATGCGCAGGTCGCCATCCGATCCTCTGAAATATGGCGTTTTGCCATCAAGCGCCCATCGCTGCCCGCCGCCGCCAAAGCGCAGGCCTCAGCCACGCTGCCGGTCCCGCGTTTTTCCTGCACTTTGGCCGATTGCGTTGCGGTCTCAACAGCTTGCATCTCTTCCATCGTGACAACAAAAACTGGCAAGCCTAGTTTTTCAGCCAGTTGCTTAAAGCAAAGCGCTCCGGCTTTGTCATCCAGCACGGCAATTGCATCCGCATCACCGCCCAATCGGTCATAGGCGTCCCGAAGGCTTGCCGCGCTGGCGTCTTCACGAAATCCAAATCCGGCGATGATCATAATGTGACGCTCCATTGCACAATTGGGTAACTGGCTTTCCAGCCGCGTTTCCGCCCCAGGGGCTTGCTTTCGCTTAATTCGATCCGCAGCAAATCACCATCCTTTTGCGCATGCCAATGTGCCAAAAGCGCTTCGGCCTCTAGGGTCACCGCATTTGCCACAAGCCGCACGCCGCCCGGCAGGTTGCCCCAAATCCAAGCCAACATTTCTTGGCTGATCCCGCCACCAATGAAAATAGCGTCAGGTTTTTCCAATCCGGGCAAAGCGTCTGGCGCGGCCCCTGTCACAACAGTTAATCGCGAAACGCCCAATTGCGCGGCATTGGCAACAATACGCGTGGCGCGATCTGGATCAATCTCTATTGTGGTGGCTTGGGTTGTCGGATGCGCCATCAGCCATTCGATACCAATCGACCCAGAGCCACCACCGATGTCCCACAAATGCTCATTTGGAAGCGGAGACAGTGCCGAAAGCGTCAAAGCACGCACAGGGCGTTTGGTGATTTGCCCATCGTTATCAAACAGCGCATCTTTGCGCCCAGAGGCACGGCTGATCACTTCGCCGCCCCCAGCGACTTCCAGGCCAACGCAAACCGGATGGGCAATGTCATCCGGCAAATTATCCGCCAAACAGCGGCGCACCCGCGCGCGGGGTCCGCCAAGCGCCTCCATCACATGCAACGTAGATGCGCCAAAGCCTTGCGCCTTTAACCAAGCAGCGAAATCGACAACCGCAGCGCCATCGCGCAATGTCACAATCAACCGTGCATTCGGATAGAGTTCGCTTCGAATGGTTTCAAACGGCGCCGCATGCAGGCCATAACAGCCAATCTTTTCCAGCGGCCACCCCAGTGCGGCGGCCGCAAACGACAGGGTTGAAGGGGCAGGCAAGCAGCGCCACTGCTCGCGCGGTAACGCTTTGGTCAAGGCCGTTCCAGCCCCATGCCAAAACGGATCCCCCGAGGCCAGCGCCACAACGCGCCGCCCGCGATAAGACATCAAAACAGGCAACCCATCAGCAAAGGGCACCGGCCATTCTATCGTTTTAGCGGCCAATTCTGGAAGCAACGCAAGGTGCCGCTTGGCCCCCATCACGATTTCCGCGGTTTCCAACGCAGCAAGGGTTGCAGGTGGCAGCCCTTCTGGGCCATCTTCGCCCAAACCAACGATGGTTAGCCAGCAAGACGCACCAAGAGCAGAAGGGGTGTTAGACATGACGATGCATCTCCTTATTCTTGGTGGCACAACCGAGGCCAGCAATCTGGCCCAAGCGGTGGCAGACCGCGACATTCCAGCGATGTTTTCCTATGCCGGGCGTGTGACCACGCCGCGCAGCCAACCGATCGCCCATCGTGTGGGTGGGTTTGGTGGAGCGGACGGCTTGGCCGCATATATTCGCGAAAGCAACATCACCCATGTAATTGACGCGACGCATCCCTTTGCCGCGCAGATGAGCTGGAATGCTTTTCGCGCCTGTACTGCAACCAAAACGCCCCTTGTTGCCCTGACGCGCCCGCCGTGGCAAGCCCAAGCGGGTGACAATTGGACCTTGGTGCCAGACATAGATAGCGCGGTCACAACCCTGAATGGCCCCGCGCAACGCATCATGCTGGCCCTGGGTCGTCTGCATATGAATGCCTTTGCCGCCCAGCCCCAGCACCACTACGTGCTGCGCTTGGTTGACGCCCCGACCACACCTCCAGCCTTGCCAAACCATTCGGTTATCGTGGCGCGTGGCCCGTTTGAAACGGCCGGTGACATGGCTTTGTTCCAAAACCACCAAATTGATCTGGTGGTTTGCAAAAACGCCGGCGGGCAGGGGGCCGAGGCCAAAATTCATGCGGCACGCGCCCTGAACCTGCCGGTTATTATGATCGACCGACCCGAATTGCCTCCACGCGCCACGCGCGCCACAGCCGAAGAGATTTTCGACTGGCTGTCCCATCATCCGGCAACCGAGCGCGGTGTATAGATCAAAGGCGCGCCCTCGCGTTCAATAATCCGGGTTTGCGAGGACCCCAGCAAAACCACCGTGCGCATATCGGCCATATCTTCGGTCACCTCTGTCAAAGGCACGATCTTGATGGTCTGATCCGGGCGCGACACATTGCGGGCAAAGATCATCGGACGGGCATCGCCACAGGCCTCTTGCAAAGCCTTCAGCGCTTTGCCAAAGCCTTCCGGCCGTGATTTTGAACGCGGGTTATAAAACGCCATGGCAAAATCCGCCTCTGCCGCCAGACGCAACCGTTTTTCGATCAGCTCCCAGGGCTTCATATTGTCAGACAGGTTGATGGCGCAGAAATCATGCCCCAAAGGCGCACCACAAGCCGCCGCCGCTGCCAGCATCGCTGTGATGCCCGGCAAAACGCGGATATCCAGACTGCGCCAATGCGGCTGTCCGTGCTCTACCGCCTCTAAAACAGCTGCCGCCATGGCAAACACACCTGGATCACCCGAAGACACCACCACAACGCGCTTGCCGTCGCTGGCCATATCCAGCGCATGCTGCGAACGATCAATTTCCACACGATTGTCTGATGGATGCAAGGTCAGCCCATCGCGCGCGGCAATGCGCTCGACATAGGGGATATACCCCACAATATCAGTGGCTTCTGATATCGCTTGCGTGACCTCAGGTGTGACCAAAGCATCATCGCCGGGGCCAATGCCGACAATTGTGACCCAACCTGTATTTTGCGCGGTCATGGGCGACGTCCCTGACCATGCACAATGATGATCGAGAAATAAGGCGTTACCTTGTCAGTCATCTCAGACAGTTTGCAAACGCTTTGCTTGGCCATCGTGGCAAATTGCACCAAATAGGCTTGGTCGTATTTGCCACCCTCTTTTAGGGCGCGCACAACTTTTTCAAAATTGGTGCCGATCTTCATCACCACCAATGCATCGGTCTCGCGAATATGCTGCACAAGCTTTTCTTCGGAATGGGTGCCCATTATCACGGTAAGCACGTCATCACCCCAGGTGATCGGCGCGCCGGTTGCTGTCCAGGCTCCGGACATGCCGGTGATTGCAGGCACAACCTCGACCGGAACACTATCTTTGACGCGGGTATAGATATGCATGAACGAGCCATAGAAAAATGGGTCCCCCTCACACAGCACAACCACATCTTCGCCAGATTGCGCCAGCGCGATCAGATGCCCAGTGACCTCGGCGTAAAACGCTGACAGAACCTGATTATAACGCGGATCATCCAGCGGAATTTCGGTTGTCACCGGGTATTCCATCGCAAATTCTATTGCACCCTCAGGCAACATGCCCTCAACAATCGCCCGTGCCTGGCCTTTGCGGCCCGCCTTGCGGAAAAACGCCACGTGTTTTGCATTGCGCAGCAACCGATCCGATTTGACGCTCATCAAATCCTGATCACCTGGCCCAAGGCCAACGCCGTAAATTGTGCCTACCATGATTATTCCTTCCGGCTCGCGATGGCGTTGATCGCGGCAACGGTCATCGCCGATCCGCCCAGACGGCCTTTGACAATCATGCAGGGCACCGGTTGATCCGCCCAAAGCGCGTCTTTGGATTCCGCGGCGCCAATAAAGCCGACCGGGCAGCCAATAATGGCGGCGGGGCGCGGACAGTTGGGATCTTCCAGCATGTTCAACAAGTGAAACAACGCCGTTGGCGCATTGCCAATGGCCACAATTGCGCCGCCCAATCGGTCGCGCCAATGTTCTAAGGCTGCGGCAGAACGGGTGTTGCCCATGTCTTTGGCCAAAGCATGAATGCCATCTGCGTGCAGCGTGCAAATCACCTCATTCTCGGCTGGCAGGCGCGGGCGCGTGACACCTTCGGACACCATGCGCGCATCACAAAAGATCGGCGCGCCGCCTTCCATGGCGCTGCGGGCTGTGGCCACCATGCCGGGGGTGAAATGAACATGCTCTTCCAGCCCCACCATGCCGCAGGCATGGATCATCCGCACCGCAACCTGTTCTTCGTCCTTGTCAAACCGACCAAGGCTGGCCTCACGGCGAATGGTGGCAAAACTCTCGTCATAAATGGCCTGGCCATTTTGTTCATAGGTATACGGCATCACAACTCTCCGATGCGGTCAATTAGGTCATTGGGGGCCAAGCCGCTTTGCAGGGGCTCATCCCATGGCAGCCCGTTACGGACAAGGTCAAATGCGCCATTGCGTCCAACCAGCGTGGTCTGGCATTGGCGTGGATGGGCGCAGCCCTTGGCGCAGCCGCTGACATGCAGGGGGCCTTGGATTTTGGTCGCCAAAGCGCGGGCAACCTCATGGGTTCTCACCGAGGCACTGGCGCATTTTGGCGCGCCGGGGCAAGCGCTGATCGCCAGCAGAGGATCGCTTGGCTTTGTAATAAAAGATGTTGGCACAGGCACTGCGTCTTCCAGCAGAAACAGCCGCCATGGGGTCACGCGCAGTGCGCGGCTATCGGTGGCGGTGATCAGCGCGCTCAACTGGATTGCATCGAGCTGCCCAAAGGCCGCACCGTAGTAAAAACCCAGTGCAGATTTCCCCGGTTGATCCGGTGCATGATGTTGGGGGGCCGGCAACGCCTGCCATGCATTTGGCAATGCAGCTTGGTGCAAATGATGCCGCATGCGTTTGCGACGCGCTCCACCGGTATTTACAAACCATTGCGCCATTTCGATCGCAGCGGTTATGGCGTTTTCTGGTGTGACAACCCGCCCGTGTGACGCGCCATCAGCCCGCAGGATCAACTGGTCATTATTGCGCTCAAACCGAAAGTCCGCCGATTGGCTTTGCAATACAGAGACAGCGCCTGTGTCCAGCGCAAAACCCATTTTGGCAGGCAAGTCTGGGAATTCAGCCAGTCGATCATACAGCTGGGTGGCCAATTGATGCGTGATATCTCCATCGGTCCATTGCGGAGAGATCAGCAGATTGCGACGGCTTTCCAGCTCTGGATCGTCTGGCAGCAAATCCAGCCCGTTCAATCGCTGCAACAGCGTTTCGTGGTCCTCAGGACTCACTCCGCGCAATTGCAAGTTTGCCCGGCTGGTCAGATCCATCACACCAGAGCCAAATTCCAATGCCAGTTCACACAAGCCAAGCGCCTGATCGCGCGTCAACCGCGCCATCACCGGGCGCACACGCACCACCAGCCCATCCCCACTCATCATCGGTTGATAGGCACCGGGGCACCAGCCCTTGGCCTTGGGTCTTTTAGGGCTCATGTCAGCGCCTCTAGCTCTGCCAAGATCGAATTGCGCCGTGTTTTCCATAACCCTGCCTGATGCAAAGCCGCAAAGCGATCTCGCAGCGCATTCAGCGCCTGAGGGTTTTCGCGCTGTAAAAAGGCCACAACCGCATCATCGCCCAAAGTGGCATCGTGATAAGCGTCAAACAACAACGGGTGCACCGCATCCGCCAAATGCGCAAACGCTGCCATATGTTCCAATGTGGCGGTTATTTCAGCACCGCCCCTAAACCCATGGCGCATCATGCCTGCCAGCCAATCCGGATTGGTGGCCCGCGCATGTACAACCCGGGCAACTTCTTCGTCGAGCGCCCGCGCTCTGGGGCGATCTGGCTGCGTGCTGTCCAAGTGATACAGCGCGGCTTTGCCACCAGTCACAGATTGCGCCGCGGCAAATCCAGCTTCATGGCTGGCATAATCCGCCGCCAACAAAATATCGGTTTCAGGCATGTCCTGAAGGTGCACAAAACTATCGGCCTGCGCCACTCGATCCTCAATACCGCCGCTGTCTTGGCGCGGCTTATCAGCATCCAACGCCCAGCTCGAAGCGTTCAGCCAAGCCTTCCCGGCACGGTCGCGTCCTGCATCGCCATAATCAGTGACATGCCCCATGCCCAAGCCATAGCTGCCCGGCGCTGGTCCATAGACGCGTGGCGCGGGTGTTTGCCCGGCAAAGGGGTTCCAATCCGGGGCTTCATCGCGGTCCGCCAGGGCGCGCACCGCTTGCGAAAACAAGACTGACAATGTCGGAAATACATCGCGAAACAATCCAGACACCCGCAAAGTTACATCAAGCCGAGGCCGGTCCAGCATGGCTATCGGCAAAATCTCGACCCCTGAAACGCGCTCTGATCCTGCGTCCCAAACTGGCTTTGCCCCCAGCAAATGCAAGGCCATGGCAAATTCTTCGCCCGCTGTGCGCATGGTGGCTGACCCCCAAAGATCCACGATCAGGTTTTTTGGGTAATCGCCTTCGTCCTGCAAATGCTTGCGCACCAACTCTTCGGCCAATTTCACACCCTGCGCATAGGCCGACCGGGTTGGCACTGACCGTGGGTCTGTGGTGAACAGGTTGCGCCCGGTTGGTAAAACATCGGTGCGGCCCCGATAGGGCGACCCAGATGGCCCGGCCTTAATACGGAGCCCTGCCAAAGCCCGCATCAACCCAGCGCGTTCAGACATCGCAGAAGGGGCGGCATCAAAGGCCTCTTGGCCAACAGGTGCACGACCATAGATATGCAGACCATCACCAAACTGGCTTTCCTTGATGTCGCAGACAAAGGTATCAATGCGCGTGATCGCCTCGGCCAAAGACGTCGCCGCATCCATGCCCAATTGTTCAGTTAGTCCCAAGGCCTCGGCCTCTGACCGGATGCCATCCTGCAATCGATCTCGGCGCTTTGGATCCAGACCATCGGCATTTGAAAACTCGTCCAGCAGGCTTTCCAGATGGGCAAACCGCTGCGGGGCGTCGCTTGCTTTCAGGGGCGGGGGCACATGGCCCAATGTCACAGCGCCAATTCGGCGCTTGGCTTGCGCCGCTTCACCGGGGTCGTTCACGATAAACGGATAGATCACCGGCAAATCGCCGATCAAAGCCTCTGGCCAGCAATTCGCCGACAGCGCCACAGATTTGCCGGGCAGCCATTCCAACGTGCCATGCGCGCCCACATGCACCAAAGCATCTGCGCCAAATGCATGGCGCAGCCACAGATAAAACGCCACATAGGCATGGCGCGGTGTGCGGGCGAGGTCATGATATTCATCCTCGCGCATAGCCTCGGCACCTCGTTCTGGCTGCAATGCCACAATCACATGGCCGCGCTGCACCAGTTTGAATTCAAAGCCACCATCTATCACCAGATCATCTGTAACCGGGTCGCCCCAAACCTCTTGCAGGTCATCGCGCAATTCGGCGGGCAGGGTGCCCAGCGTTGCCAGATAGTCAGCGACAGGCCAGCGCAGGGTCTGTTCCTGTAAAGCATCAGCCATTGGCGGGCCGCATTCAACAGCAACACCCTGATCACGCAAATCATCCAAAATGGCCTCGGCACTGGCCAAGGCATCCAGCCCAACCGCGTGGGCCATATTCCAACCTTGACCGGGATAGGTCGACAACACGCAGGCGATGCGTTTGTCAGCGGGCGCAGTCGTACGCAACGCAACCCAGCGCGCAATCTTACCCGCAATCGCCGTGATGCGTTCACGATGGGCACGGTGGCCAAACCAGGCATATTCCAGATCAGGGTCGCGCTTGCTGGGCTCTTTGAAACTGGCCACACCGGCAAACAAACGCCCATCCACTTCGGGCAGCACCACATGCATCGCCAAATCAGCAGGCGAAAGGCCGCGCTCTGCCTCGGCCCAGGCTTTTCTGCGGCTGGTGGCCAAAGCCACCTGAAACACCGGTGCGCCCGTGGCATCCAGCGGCGAAGTGCCATCATCGCCTTTGCCGGAAAAGGCTGTGGCGTTTACAATTGCCGCCGGGCGTAATCTTGTCAGCGTGTCACGCAGCCAACCTGCGGCCTCTGGCTGTTTTAGGCTAGGGGCAAACAAGCCCAATACCTCAAACCCCTTGGCGCGAAAGGCTTGAAACATGTCTTCAATAGGTGCGGTGTCCGCCGAACTGACATAGGCACGATAAAACGTAATCACGATCACCGGCTTTTCACTGGCAAGCGTCGGTTCACATACGCCCAACTCTGGCGTCCACGCGCCATACATGGGTAAGGATTTGCTGCCAACAACTGGCTTGGCATATAGCCCCGCCCCCAGCGCCAATTGCGCCAAGGCTGCCTGCGCCGCCACAGCCCCACCCGTGTCACACAGATGCGCCAACCGATCCAAAGTGGATTTCGGCAGGGTGGAAACATCGTCCAACCGAGTGTCAGGTCGCCCGTCCGCCGGCAGAACAGCTAGGGCAATGCCTTTGCGCTGCGCCAGCGCCTGCACCTGTTGAATGCCATAAGACCAATAGGCAATGCCGCCGATCAACCGGATCAAAATCGCCTTTGCGCCTTCCAGCGTTTGTTCCACGTAAGTGTCGACAGACAGCGGATGTTTGAGTGCCGTCAGATTGGCCAAACGCAGCGAGGGCAAATCTCCATCTGCCCGATGCCATCCTGCCGCGAAAGCGCCTAGATCGCTGTCAGAAAACGACAACACCACCAAATCTGCGGGACTTTGCCCCACATCAAACGGCGTGTCCGCTTCTTCCAATCCGTGACTTTCGCGAAAGACGACATGCATGGCGTTCAGTCAACCAATGCCGCGCGGATCGCGTCTTTGTTTATGTCGTCATGTTCAGCAATCACAACAACGCGCCCTTTGCGGCCTTCTTCGGCTTTCCAAGGGCGATCAAACTGATGCCGCACCCGCGCACCGACTGCTTGAACCAACAGGCGCATCGGCTTGCCTTCAACAGCCGCATACCCTTTGACGCGCAAAATGTTTTGTTCCTTCGCCAAACGCTCAATCCGCTCTGCAAAAGACACCGCATCAACCTGTTCTGGCAGGTCAATCACAACGCTTTCAAAATCGTCATGCTCATGATCGTGATGCCCATCGTGATGTGACGGACGTGCATCCATGTCATCTTCGGCAGCGGCATTCAGGCCCAGAATAATGCGCGGGTCCACAACACCCTCGGCCACTTCGACCACCGATATCGGACGCGGAGATTCTTTCGCAATCACTTCTTTGGCTTTCGCCACACCTTCGGCACCCGCCAAATCAGGCTTGGTCAGCAAGATGATGTCAGCACATGAAATCTGATCCTCAAACACCTCTGACAAAGGCGTTTCGTGATCAATGCTGTCATCTGCCTCGCGCTGGGCGTCCACCCGTGCCACATCGGTGGCAAACCGGCCAGCGGCCACCGCCTCGGCATCTGCCAAGGCAATCACGCCATCCACGGTGATCTTGCTGCGAATATCAGGCCAATCAAACGCCTTTAACAACGGCTTTGGCAGCGCCAAACCAGAGGTTTCAATGATGATATGTTCTGGACGAGGTTCCAGCGCCATCAGCGCTTCAATCGTCGGAATGAAATCATCGGCAACGGTGCAACATATACAGCCGTTTGACAGCTCCATAATGTTTTCTTCCGGGCAATCCGGGATCGCGCAAGATTTCAAAATCTCGCCATCCACACCCACATCACCAAATTCATTCACCACAACGGCCAAGCGTTTGCCTTGCGGGTTTTGCATCAGGTTGCGCACCAAAGTGGTTTTCCCCGCGCCCAAAAAGCCAGTGATCACGGTGACAGGTAGTTTCTCAAGGTTGCTCATAGGTCTCTCTCACTCAGGCAGAACAAGCGGCGGAATGCGCGCAATACAGTTTTTACGGAAATGAACAGACCGCGTGCGCCATGGCACCAGCCCATCCGTTGTATTGGCGTATTTCACGATGCCATCATGCACCAATTCGGCGTCCTCTGCGCCGGTGAAATTGCCATAAACATAAGTCCAACGATCATCCCCACCACGCACCGCCACAGAACAGCCGCTGTCACAATTGCTTAGGCATTCCACCGATTTCACGGTGACATGCGCGGGCCAATCGCGTTCGGTCAATGCCGCTGCCAATTGCGCGCCGGGACGCGGGCCCTCGACATCAGTGGGTTGCCCTGCGCGGCAGGTCGCACAGACCAGCAGCTCTACCGGGGCTAAATCGGTGGGTATATCCGCGCCCGATGCGGGGGCTACTTCAAGGGTCATCTATTTGTCTCTCCAAGCGTCAGGAGGACAAGGGCGATAGGGCGGGGACGCTTAATACGTTTTCCCGACACCGGAACACCCCGTCCGGTTTCATGTCATCTTCGCTGGCAGGTCTCCCGGCTTGCGGATCTCAGAACCCAGTTCTGTTGGTCATCCTACCTTCCCGGCGCTGGCCAGTGGCATATCAGATGACCTCTCCGGTCACGGTCGCGGGGGCGGCTGCGCTTGGGATTTTCGTCAAACCCTGTCGCATTCCCTTTTCACCTGTATTACCTACAGGAACCAACCCGTCGGAAATGCGCGATAGGGCGCAATGTGTCAAGGACAGAGGATAGCACCGTGAGCGATAACACCGAGCAAAACGCCCGTCACACCGAGAAAATGCAGAAAATCAAAGCCGCGCGCGACCGTTTGATGGCCACCAAGACCGAAGAAAAAGGTCTGATCATGGTGCACACTGGTCCGGGCAAAGGCAAAAGCTCTTCTGGATTCGGCATGATCATGCGCTCAATCTCTCATGGGATGCCCTGCGCTGTGGTGCAATTCATCAAAGGCGCGATGGCCACTGGCGAACGCGACTTTCTGGAAACGCATTTCCCAAAGGAATGTAAATTCTTTGTGTCGGGCGAGGGTTTCACATGGGAGACCCAAGACCGCGAACGCGACATCGCTAAGGCAGAGGCAGGTTGGGAAAAAGCCAAAGAGCTGATCCGCGATGAGACCAACCGCTTTGTTCTGCTGGATGAAATCAACATCGCCCTGCGCAATGATTATCTGAACATTGATGACGTGGTCGACTTCCTGCTCGAAGAAAAACCCGCCATGACCCACGTGTGCTTGACCGGCCGAAATGCAAAACCCGAACTTATCGAGGCAGCGGATTTAGTCACAGAAATGACGCTGGTGAAACATCCGTTTCGCGACGGTATCAAGGCGCAGAAGGGTGTGGAGTATTAATGCTGATTGGCCATCTGCCCTCAGGCTACATTGCAGCTTGCACCTGTGAAAAATTCACCTCCAGCCGCACGTTCTTTGTTGGAATGGTGCTCGGGGCATTCTTGCCTGACATAGACATGCTGTGGTTCCATTTTGTTGATCATGGAGCTGTTCACCATCATGAATACATTACACACCGTCCAATTGTGTGGTTGGCAGTTTTAACGATTGGCTTCATCCTGCAACGGAAGTTCCTTTTAGGATTGGGGCTTGGCGGCATCCTCCATATGTTGCTTGATACCTTAGCTGGTGCAATTGTTTGGGGGTGGCCACTTGCGACCGAGCCCAACACTTTGGTCATCGTGCAGGCAACACACGATCATTGGATCAAATCGTTCTTGTGGCATTGGACTTTTAAAGTTGAAATTGTGGTTACACTTTCTGGTTTAGGATTGTTTGTGTTTAGACGCTGGAAATCGAGAAGCCTCCGTTAACATCGCTCTTCCATAACCATCCTAAAATTGAACTCCTAAAATCGCGTTAAACTGGTCGGAATTTGGTGGGGTCATGGTGATCGGATTTTGAGTTACCCATGTCTCCAAAAAAAATTACCTAAAATTTTCTGATTGTACGTTTCAGCGCTCCAAACGTACAAAACGTACGACTCACCGCGACGCAACGGAGCGCAAAAGATGACCAAAGCCATCATGATCCAAGGCACCGGCAGCAATGTCGGGAAATCTATGTTGGTGGCTGGCTTGTGCCGTGCGGCGCTTCGGCGGGGCCTGTCTGTTGCGCCGTTCAAACCGCAAAATATGTCGAATAATGCGGCGGTTACGGCGGATGGCGGCGAAATTGGTCGGGCGCAAGCTTTGCAGGCCTTGGCCTGTAAAATCCCCCTCACGGTGCATATGAATCCGGTTTTGCTCAAGCCCGAATCAGATGTTGGATCGCAGGTCGTGGTACAGGGTAAACGTTTCGCAACGGCTAAGGCACGCGAATATGCAACGCTGAAACCGCAGCTGATGACACGCGTATTGGAAAGCTTTAACCATTTGAAATCACATCATGATTTGGTGGTCGTCGAAGGGGCGGGCAGCCCGGCTGAAATAAACCTGCGCAACGGCGATATTGCCAACATGGGATTCGCTCAGGCCGCCCAAGTGCCGGTGATTCTGGCAGGTGATATTGATCGCGGCGGGGTGATAGCGCAGATTGTGGGCACGCAAGCGGTGATCGATCAAGCGGATGCTGCGCTGGTAAAAGGATTCATTATCAACAAGTTCCGCGGCGATCCGACCTTGTTTGACGACGGCTATGAGATGATCAAACAGCGCACCGGTTGGCCGGGCTTTGGTGTCTTGCCATTTTTTGCAGATGCCTGGAAACTACCCGCCGAGGATGCGCTAGATTTGCAAGGCTCTGAAAATAAAGGTGAAATTCACATCGTATGTCTTGGCTTGTCGCGGATCGCAAACTTTGACGATCTTGATCCACTGGCCCAGGAACCTGGGGTGACGCTCACGATGCTGCGCGCTGGACAACCCATTCCGGGTGACGCGGATCTGGTGATTATTCCCGGCAGTAAATCCACCCGAGGTGATCTTGCGTTTCTGCGTGCACAGGGTTGGGATACTGACCTGCAAGCGCATGTCCGACGCGGTGGGTCGGTTTTGGGAATTTGTGGCGGATATCAAATGCTTGGCACCAAAATTTTGGATCCAGAGGGCATCGAAGGCCCCCCAGGAGAGGTCGCTGGACTTGGTCTTTTACAGGTGCAGACGGTGATGACCGCAGACAAACGATTGACCGAAACAAGGGCCACGCATACCGCGTCAGGCCAGAGGTTTCAGGGATACGAAATCCACATCGGCCACACGTCTGGGCATGACACAGAGCAGCCATTTGCGCAGGTCGGTCAGCGTAGCGAAGGGGCCACAACCCAGAACGGGCAAATCTGCGGCAGCTACCTACATGGCATGTTCAGTGACGATGGCTTCCGCGCGTCTTACTTGCGAGGGCTGGGCGCTATGGTAAGCGGCCAATCCTATGCGGCCACGGTGCAATCCACACTTGAGACCCTGGCGGATCATATCGAGGCGCATTTGGATGTCGAAAGCATTTTGAATACAGCGGCTTAGTGGCGCTAACTCCGCGCGTATCAGCTGTGGCCTTGCCATCGGCTTTGGCATGGGAAATAGTGCAGCGACTGACCTCAACAGATTGCGCGCAATGCTCTCACGTTTGTGTCTCATATTTTCTCTGGTTTTGTGGCTACCCGCAACCATGGCACGCGCGGAAATAACCGTTTTTGCTGCGGCAAGCCTGCGTGGCGCGCTTGAGCAGATCAACGCGGACTTTGGCGCAGCAGATGTGACAGTTTCTTATGCCAGCAGCGCGGCTTTGGCCCGTCAAATCCAACAAGGGGCACCGGCCGACATTTTCATTTCCGCAAATCAGGATTGGATGCAGGTGCTGGTGGACGACGATTTGATAATTCAAGACAGCCAAATAACGTTACTAAACAACAAGTTGGCATTGGTATCTCATGTGCATAACACGTCATTTCCGATCTCGGATTTGCCCGCGTATTTGCACGACCATCATTTGGCAATGGGATTTGTAAAGGCGGTTCCTGCCGGGATTTACGGCAAGCGGGCCTTACAAAATCTTGGGTTGTGGCAGGACGTGCTGCCGCATGTGGTGCAGACCGACAATGTGCGTGCGGCCTTGGCACTGGTGGCCTTACAAGAGGCCCGATTTGGCATTGTGTATGCCAGCGATGCAGTGGCAGTGCCTGATGTCCAGGTTCTGCACGTTTTTGATCAGGAAAATACTGGCCGCATAAGCTATCCAGCAGCGGCGCTGACCAATGCGCCCAAGGCATTGGATTACTTGGCTTTTTTGCAAGCTCCATTCGCGCAAAGGCTCTTTGAGCAGCACGGGTTTATCACCGGGAAAGTCGAATGAATGCTGTAACAGCCTTTTTGGGACCAGAAGGCTGGCAGGCGGTTGCCTTATCCTTAAAAGTGTCGTTTTGGGCGACCCTTCTGTCTTTGCCATTTGCTATTTGCATCGCACATGTATTGGCACGCAAAAGGTTTTGGGGAAAACAAATCCTAAATGGGCTAGTGCATCTGCCGCTGATTTTGCCTCCGGTGGTGACGGGGTATTTGCTGCTTTTGACGCTGGGGCGCAAAGCGGCACTTGGGGCATGGCTAGAGCAAAGTTTTGGTTTGGTGTTTGCCTTTCGTTGGACAGGGGCAGCGGTGGCTGCAGCCATCATGGGCTTTCCACTGATGGTACGGGCCATCAGATTGGCCATAGAATCCGTTGACCCCAAACTCGAAGACGCCGCCGCCACATTGGGGGCCGGGCGCATCTATATCTTTTGTGTGATCACATTCCCTTTGATCTTGCCGGGCGTGATTGCGGGCGCGGTTTTGGGGTTTGCCAAAGCATTGGGTGAATTTGGGGCGACCATTACATTTGTGTCAAATATTCCGGGTCAAACCCAAACTCTACCTTCCGCAATCTATACATTCTTGCAGGTGCCCGGTGGCGAGGCACAGGCCCTGCGTCTTGTGGTCATGTCGGTTGTTTTGGCGATGGCGGCGCTGATTGCCTCCGAAGTCATGGCACGGCGGGTGACCAGATTGGGCCGTCAAAGATGAGCTTATCTGTCAAATTATCGCATGACTTTGGCGGCTTTGCACTAGACGCGGAATTTCAGGCCCCCAAGGGGCTTACGGCAATTTTCGGGCCGTCAGGTTCTGGAAAAACGAGTGTCGTCAATGCCCTGGCAGGACTTTTGCGACCTGATCATGGCCGGATAACCCTGAATGACACTGTGTTCCTTGATACATCGCAAGGTATTGTCATGCCTGTACGCAAGCGACGCGTGGGGTATGTGTTTCAAGACGCGCGGTTGTTTCCGCATATGAATGTGGCCCGCAATCTTGATTTTGGGCGTCGCGCACAGGCTTTACCCAAAGCACAAGATACCTTTGATGGCGTGGTCACCCTGTTAGGGCTGCAAGATCTTTTGCGACGCGCCCCTGCCGACCTTTCGGGGGGGGAAAAGCAGCGGGTGGCGATTGGCCGGGCCTTGCTTTCGCAGCCGCAACTTTTGTTGCTCGACGAACCTCTGGCGGCCTTGGATGATGCGCGCAAACAAGAAATCCTCCCCTATCTGGAACGGCTCAGAGATCTGACTGAAACGCCAATACTCTATGTCAGCCATTCGGTGTCCGAAGTTGCGCGGCTGGCCACAACCGTGGTCGCCATCCAACAGGGGAAAGTGCTTAGGGCGGGACCAGCGACGCAGATTTTTGCAGATCCAGAAGCAGTGCCCGCCCTCGGAGAAGGCGCGGCAGGCGCGATCCTGGAAGCAAAGGTAAAGACCCATCATAACGACGGAATGACCGAGTTATCTGCAGATGGGGTAACGCTTTTCCTTCCACAATTTTCTGCCCCTCCAGGTCGTGTTGTACGTGTGCGCGTCCGGGCGCAAGATGTCATGCTTAGCCTGACAGAGCCGCAGGGCGTGTCTGCCCTAAATATCATTCATGGCCATATTTCTGTTGTGGCCCCGGGGCAAAACAAAGGGGTTTGGGTGCAAATCCAATGTGGATCTCAGGTGATTTTGGCGCGCATCACCCAGCGTTCTGCCACGGCGTTACAATTGGCCGAGGGCATGCCGATCTATGCGGTGATCAAATCGGTGTCTGTGGCGCAAAATGACATTGGCATGGCCAAGGCAATCGGCCTAAAGACGGATCACATCTAGTCTCTGGACCCTTAGATTGTGATGGTATTTCCCAGTCATCGGCGCAATAAACCCCTATGGAATTATGGATATTTCTTTCGTTTAGCGCTGCGCTCTTCCAAACCGTGCGATTTATGCTTCAAAAGCAATTGAGCCAGGTGAAATTGACCGCCAGCGGCGCAACATTTGCGCGCTTTGTGTATTCTGCGCCTGTGGCCTCAGCGATTGCACTGGTGTATTTTTGGCAGTCGGGCCACGATTTTCCCAGCTTTTCTGCGGGGTTTTGGGCCTATGCGGTCATTGGCGGAGGGGCCCAGATCACCGCCACCGTCTGCACTGTCATGTTGTTTGGCCGCAGAAACTTTGCCGTCGGTCTGACGCTTATCAAAGTGGCGGTGTTACTGGCTGCGCTCTTTGGTTGGATCTTGCTGGGGGATCGCGTTTCTGTTTTGGGGCTTGGCGCTATTTGCATTGGTTTTGCGGGCGTGCTTGTGCTGTCAGACAAGTCAACGGTCGAAACGGTGTGGTGGCGTCGTATCGTCAGCCCCTCTGCGGCCTTAGGCTTGCTCGGGGGGGCCTTGTTTGCGGTTTCGGGCGTGTCTTATCGCGGGGCAACCTTGGCGGTGCAAAGCGCTTTGCCATTTGAACGCGCGATTGTGACACTGGCCATCGTCACGGCTATTCAACTGCTGAGTATGGCGATTTGGCTTTACCTGCGTGACCGCAAAGAAATCATGCGCGTGCTCAGCGCTTGGCGCACGGCCAGTTTTGTGGGCGTGACCAGTCTTGCCGGGTCCTTTTGTTGGTTTTCGGCCTATACCTTGCAAAATGCGGCCTATGTGAACGCCGTAGGGCAAGTGGAACTGATCTTTGGAATCATTGCTACGATGCTGTTTTTCAAAGAAAAGATAACGATGCGAGAATTCTTTGGGATCCTGCTGATTTCTATCAGTGTTTTGGGGCTGGTGATCTGGTCTTAGGCCGACTTAGCAGCAAATCCCTAGCGCTTGATGTCTTGATCGGTTGGGGCTCGGCCATAAATGCGCTCAAACAGCCCGGCTTCGTCGGTATTCTTAAAAAACGGCACGGAGGCTGGGGCGGTGTCAGTGGACAATTGCGCTTGCATCTCCGCTAAAACCACCTCGGTGATAAAAGGCAAGTCAAAGTCACGTGCAGCGTGCAGCGATACCCATTGCAAATGAGAAAGCTCGTCGCTGGCACGCGAAAAATCATCAAGATCGTCCAGAATGTGCTCCGCATCCACTTGGAAAAAACGCGCATCAAACCGCCTGGGCCGTCCCGGCGGCGTTATGGCGCGAAAGATAAATTGCAGCGCTGATGCACTTGGCACATACCCCCGGTCTGCAAAATCCGCCCAATTGGATGGCACATTTTGTGGCCAATCTCCCAAAGCGCCAAGACGCAATCCCGTCTCTTCCCATAGTTCGCGAACCGCTGCCACCGCCAGCGCATCGGCAATGCCGGTTTCGGTTGTACTGCGCAGGTCTTCGGATAGGCGTTCAAAGCAGGGTGATGGGAGCGCCCCAGCCAAAGGGATTTCAAAGTCTTCGGCGTCCACGGCCCCGCCCGGAAAAACAAATTTGTTTGGCATAAACGCTGCTTTTGCCCCCCGCTGCCCCATCAAAATGCGAGGCGCGGTCAAACGGTCCCGCACCACGATCACCGTGGCAGCGTTGCGAATCTTTGTTTTGTCCTGTGTCATGGGCACCTTTGAACTGGTTCTTATCCCTGTGTGGCTTCACAGAAATCTGCCAAGCAGCCTCCAAAACCTACAGAGCCAGCGCAGCTCCGCCAAGCTGAATGTGGATCAAAGGCTTTTCGCGCCCCTGAAAACGCGGCGTAAATTAGTTTTCTGAAAAAAATTTTGGATTCTGCGACGGAAACCCCGCTGTCCCGCGTTTGACCTTTTGAAAACGGGCAACAAGCCGGTTTGAGTTGAAAGGAAGAAAACATGAAACGTGCAGTATTGATTTCGAGTGTGACAGTTGTTGCTTTGGCCTTTGGCGCAGCCAGTGTTTCGGCCAAGGGCATGGGCGGCAAAGACCGCAACTATGGTCCTCGCTTCAATTTCGAAGAAGTAGACACAAATGCCGACGGTAAGATCACACCCGAAGAAATGACAGCCCATGCGCAGTCTCGTTTTGCAGACGTGGATACGGATGGTGACGGAAACCTCTCGGCTGAAGAACTTCAGGCCGGCGCAGAAAAAGCGCGTGAAGATCGTGAGAAACGCATGCAGGACCGCACACAGCGCATGATTGACAGTCGCGACACCAATGATGACGGCATGCTAAGCTTTGAAGAAATGCAGCCAAAAGAAGACCGTACATCCAAGATGTTTGAACGGCTGGATGCAGATGGTGACGGCGCATTGTCCGAAGAAGAGCTGAGCAAGACAAAAGGCAAGCATAAAGGCAAACGCAAAGGCGGCATGCGCGGCGGTGACAAATCATCGAAATAAGCGCTAACGTCTGAACTGTGCCCCACCATATCCCCGATTGGGTGGGGCACAGCCGCAAAGATTGCCTCATATGACAGAACAGGTTAGTCCAACAGGACCATGGAAATGCCGCGAGACACCTTTGACGATGTAAGCGACGATGCCCTGTTGGTTCTGTATGCCAACGGTGATGCATCGGCTGCACGCGTTTTAACCTTTCGGTTAACGCCAAAAGTGTTTGGACATGCCTATCGCATGTTGGGGGACCGGGCCGAAGCCGAAGATGTCACGCAAGATGCATTGGTGCGACTTTGGAAGCTAGCGCCGGATTGGCGACAGGGTGAGGCAAAAGTAACAACTTGGCTTTATCGTGTGGTTGCCAACCTGTGCACAGACCGGCTGCGCAAACAACGTGGTGTGGCGCTTGATGCCATTCCAGAGCCAGAGGATGATGCGGCCAGCGCAGCAGAGATGATGCAGCACAAGGCGCGGGTGGATGCGCTGCAAGAGGCACTGAATACGTTGCCAGATCGGCAAAAACAGGCGGTTATACTGCGTCATATCGAAGGCATGGCGAATCCCGAGATCGCGGAGATCATGCAAATTGGGATCGAGGCTGTTGAAAGCCTCACCGCAAGAGGAAAACGGGCGCTTGCCAAAGTTTTGGCAGACCGAAAGGATGAACTGGGGTACTCAAATGGCTGATAAACACCCAATGGATGATATGCTTGGTGATCTGTTTGCAGAGGCCAAAACCGATCCCAGAGCCACTGCAGATTCTGGGTTGATGGCGCGGGTGCTGGCAGAGGCAGATCAGTTGCAAGCCGCGCGCGCTGCGCAAGCTCCTCAGAACAGCCTGCCACGCCGGTCCCTGTTGCAGGTTGTTTACGAAGTGTTGGGCGGATGGCAAGGGACATCCGGCCTTGTCGCGGCCACGATGGCCAGTGTGTGGATCGGATTTAGCGGGGCCGACAGCCTGTCGGTCGAAGGAATTCAGGCTGTTATAACCGGAGATGCAGAGTATTACCTCTCTGATCTGGGTGGCGAATTCAGCTTTGATAGTGAAGAAGGATAAAACAATGGCGGCGCAAAAGTCAGACACCCAACCGCCCAACCCCGAGGCACCCAAGTCGGAACCTCGGGCCCCAATGCGTCGTAGTATCCGGGCTTTGTTGATCGGATCGTTGGCGCTCAATCTGATCATTGTGGGTCTGGTGGCCGGGGCGATGTTGGGCAACAAGCGTATCGGTGATCGACCGCCGCGCGATGTCGACTTGATCGGGGCCTATTCGCGGGCTTTGCCGCAAGAGGATCGTCGCAGCTTGGGTAAGGCGCTGCGCGATCATAATCGTGTTTCTGGTTTTACCCGTAATGCGGTTCAGACCACTCTTAGAGAAACCTTAGGCGCGTTGCGAGCAGACCCTTTTGACGCAGACAAACTCGGGGTAATTCTGCGTAAACAGTCGTCAGTTGCATTCGAACGCCGTGACTTTGCACAGGATTTACTGCTGAAACGCTTGTCAGCGATGTCTGATGCCGAACGGTTGTTGGTGGCTGACAGATTTGAAGCCGCTCTGACCAAACGTCCCCAAAAACCGCGAAATTAAAGGGCGATCAGGCGTGTTCTGGATGAAAACAAGTCTGGTCACGCCCCAAAGATTTCGCATCATAAAGCGCTTTGTCGGCTTCTTGCAAAAGCAGGTCGATCGGCGCGCCATCTCCGCCCATGGTGATGCCAATACTCATCGTGATGGGCACCACAAGATTTTGCGCCCTCACTGAAATAGGGGCATCTCGAATGGCGGCGCAGAGCTGTGCGGCCGACACATCTGCCTGAGAGGCACTGACGTCTGGTAAGGCGATCAAAAACTCTTCTCCGCCAATGCGGGCAACCATATCAACCGCACGTAGATGCTCGCGCATGCGGCGGGCGGTTTCAGCCAGCACTGCATCTCCGGCCGCATGCCCATAGCAGTCATTCACTTTCTTGAAATGATCCAGATCGGCGATCATCACGGCAAAGGGCCGCCCCGCGTGACAGGCCTGTTTTGACAGGCGTGTCAGATGTGGCAAGGCATATCGCCGGTTGAACAGCCCGGTAAGCGGGTCGGTCAGTGCGGCTTGCCATCCATCATTCACATGCGCCCGTATTTGGTCAGAGAACCGCTTGCGCTGCACAAGCGCCGAAGTTCGCAGGGCAATTTCTTCTGGGTCAAATCCATCGGTCACAACATCATGCGCCCCAAGGTCCAACGCGTCGACAAACACGCTGCGGCTATTTCTTGATAAGATGCCTAAAATGCCAGAATTACGTGTGGACGCCCGCGCCCGAATTTCTGCCACCAGCCGCAGCGAAAGCTCTGGTTTGTCGACGTCAATGGCAATGACGAAGACGTCGGGCACAGTTTGGTTGGCAAATCCGCTGAGTGTCTCGTGCAGTGGCAATGAATTGACACGGTAAGGTACCAAAGGCCCCAAAAGCGTGCGCCACCGCACCCCAAGTGCTAAATCGGTGCCAGCGATGGTTATCCGGGCAGGTTTTTCAAACTGAGCCTGGCTTTCGGCAAGGCCCAGAACCTCGGATGTGTGGGGGCCTAGATTATTTTCAGCGACGTTCTCAGCGGTGCGCAAAAGGCTACGCAGGCGGGCGAGCAAAACCAGATCATCCAGCGGTCGCACCAATATGTCATTGATACCTGCCTTTAAGGCAGCTAGCTTTTTCTTGCGGTTGCAACTGGTGGTCAGCAGAAGCAAAGGCAAATGTGCGGTGTCAGGATTGCGTCGCAACTCTTTGCAAAAGGCAAGGGCATCGTGACCTTGCACTTTATCGTTCAGCAAAATGATATCTGGCATTGCATTTGCAATGCTCTGATGTGCTTCTTCTAAAGTGGCTGCCTGAGACACTTCGTAGATCGCGGTCGACAGTCGAACTTTCAAAACAATTCGGTTCGTGGCAATGCTGTCTATGATAAGCAATTTGCAGGGCATTGATCCTATCCTTGCCAAAAGTTGCCTACCATTAGTATTGAGCTAGGTTAACAAACCCTTTCGGAAGTCGTAAAAAATGTCCTTTTCTCCAGAAACTGCGGAAACCCTTGCATTACAAGCGCTTAGTTGGCTCGCAGGGCATGATGAATTGATGCCAGTCTTTTTGGGCAGCACCGGGGCGTCGGTCGATGATGTTAAGAAACAAGCCGGAAATTCAGAGTTTCTGGGGTCAGTGCTTGATTTTATCACGATGGACGACAGTTGGGTGATCGCCTTTTGCGACGCCCATAATCTGGACTACTCGGCCCCAATGATGGCACGCCAAACCCTGCCGGGCGGGGCGCAGTTCAACTATACTTAGGTTTGCCCTGGCATTCAGGGCACTGAAATTCTTATTCTTTTGAAAGAAAATTTATGCGCGTTGACGGTTTGATCTTTGACAAAGATGGCACCCTGTTTGATTTTGGGGCCACTTGGAGTGGGTATACCCAAAGCGTGATTGCGCATTTTGCCCAAGGGCGTGCCGATAAAATGGCGGCAATTTCTAATGCGCTGGGCTTTGATTTGGCCTCTGGAAACTATCATCCCGACAGCCCGGTGATCGCAGGGACCAACCGTCAAACCGCCGAGCTTTTGGCCTCTGTCGTTTCTGGCGGCGATGTCCAAGCCATAGAGAGGTACTTGCGCCAAAGCGCAGCTCAGGTCACCGCTGTGGCAGCCGTTCCACTCGTTCCATTTTTGCAGGGGCTCAAAACTCAGGGTCAGAAATTGGCCGTCATGACCAATGACACCGAATTTGGCGCGCATGCGCATTTAAGGGAAGCAGGTGTTGCAGACCACTTTGACACCATCATCGGAGCAGATAGCGGTTATGGTGCCAAACCCGATCCAGATCCTTTACTAGCCATTGCAGAAATCATGTCGATAGATCCAGCACATTTGGTCATGATCGGCGACAGCACCCATGATCTGCTGGCTGGAAAACGCGCAGGGATGCGTACAATTGGTGTGCTGACTGGCATTGCAGAGGCAGCAGAACTCGCGCCTTATGCGGATATCGTATTTAAAAATATTGGCGGCGTGCCCGCTTGGCTTGAAACCATCAATCATTAATCGGAACATTTGAACAAATGCAAGAAAACATGCCCACCAGCACAGTGCACCGCAGCTATCTCAGTATGATTGGGGCCTTGGCGGGCCTATCACTTTGGCTGTTGGTCGATGTCCTGCCGGACGCATTGGCCAATCAGTATCTGCTGCTGTGGATTGGCAGCGTTTCGATGGGGTTTTTCGCTTTGACCCTTGGTTTAAGCGGCGTTTTGCCTGTCAAAGGCGCGCTGGGCGTTGCCAGCGTCTGGGCATTGTTTTGCGCGGGCCTGCTGCAATGGAACAGCCAGCGTTATCTAGAGTTTGATGATCTGTTCGAAACGGGGTTCGCCCCATTGGCCTGGGGCTTGCTGATGCTGTTGGGGGCACCTTTTGGGGCGGCTTTGCTGCGTCGGAAACTGTGGGATTACAGCTATTTGTTTGACACAGCTTGGGGCATCTTTGTGCGCTATTGCGCCGGAGCTCTTTTTCTTGGTCTCTTTTGGGCGTTGATATTCCTGTCGTCAGCCCTGATTGAAACGGTTGGCTTATCCCTGATCGAAGATTTTCTTGAAATAGATCCCGTGCCTTATGTTCTATCTGGGCTGGTACTTGGCCTGGCGTTGGCCGTTGCGCAAGAGCTCAGCGATTTCATCTCTCCTTTTCTGATCCTGCGCTTGATCCGATTGCTTGTTCCGCTTGTGTTGGGCGTGGTTGCGATTTTTCTGACTGTCCTGCCAACCCGCGGCCTGTCAAACTTGTTTGGTGATTTTTCGGCTGCCGCGATTTTGATGTCGGTGACCTTGATTGCCATCACAATGATCACATCGGCCCTGGATCGAGATCAGACAAATGCGGTCACAAACCGGGTGCTATTTTGGTCCAGTAAAGCGTTGATCTTGACGCTTCCATTGCTCGCAGGGCTTGCGCTTTGGTCGATTGTCGTGCGGGTTGAGAGCTTTGGCTGGACTCCGCAGCGGGTGGCGGCATTTATGGCTGCCGGGCTTTTGTGTGCCTATGCCCTATTCTATATTGGTGCGCTTTTTTACCGGCACCGCTGGATGGCGAAAATCAGATCCGCGAATATTGTTATGGCACTTTCTGTCATCGTCCTCGCTGCGCTTTGGATGACACCAATCCTGCATGCAGAGCGCATCGCCGCAAACTCTCAGCTGGCCCGCTATCTTAAGGGCAAAGCAACGCCTTTACAGTTTCCTGCCTGGGAAATGCAAAATGTTTGGGGCGTTGCTGGCCAAAACGTGATTGCGCGCCTGGCGTCTGACACCAAGGCAGATCATCAAACTGTTTTGACCGACCTGAAGACAGCAAAAGACACCACCCGCTATCAATTCTCTCGGCGCACGGAAGGGAAAAGTATCCAAGAGCTTGCCCAGCAACTAAAAAACTCGGTGGTTGTCCTGTCCGAGAAACCTCTAGAAAACACGCCTGATTTTGCGTCAATTGTACAATACAGTTTAAGCAATTGGGCGCAAACTTGTGGTCAAAATGATGCAAGAAAATGCTGGTTGCTTGTCGGTCCCTTTGGAAAATTCGGTGCCTTGTCCGGCATATTGTTTGTGCCAAATTCTAAAGAAACCTATTCGGGCGTCTCGCTTGCCTGGAATGATGGAAACCTCTCATATGATCGGTATCTCAGAGATATTGACGGTAACCAGCTTCAGCTCACCACTGCGCAAATTGATCTGCTTATGACGGGCGACTATGAAATTGCGCCGTCTGCAAAGCAATCTTTGTGGCTTGGCGGCATGGAAATTATTGCAAATAATTAGATCTATTGGGAAAACTTTAAAACCTCGCTACCATACTGGGGTGCAGGATTAAGGGGCGTATGGCATGCATGGGCTGATTAATAGGGCTGTTCAATGTTTCGTTCGTGATACCTATGGCCAAGATCGCTGGCTTGGTGTCACACGCGATTCCGGCCTAGAATTCACTGAATTTGAAGCAATGCTGCACTACGATGATGCTTTGACAGAGCTGGTGATTCAAGCGATCGCCAAGACCATCGGCGTGCCGCGCAGTACTGTGCTGGAAGATATCGGCACCTATTTGGTCACCCATCCCAACGTCGAAGCATTGCGCCGCCTTTTGCGCTTCAGCGGAGTGAACTTTCTCGAATTCTTGCATTCGATAGATGATTTGCCAGAGCGGGCGCGGCTTGCCGTCGAAGATTTGGAACTGCCGGCCTTTGATCTGTTCGAGCATGGCAACAATGAATTTAGTTTGCATTGTGCCCATCCGCATGTCGGATTTGGCTATGTCATGCTGGGAATTTTGCGTACCATGGCAGATGACTATGGGGCGCTTGTGCTGCTAAAATATGAATTTGATGAAAAATCGACTGAAATCATCCACATCAAGGTGATTGATGCGGCATTTAGTGAGGGGCGCCGGTTCGAATTGGGGGGCCGTCCTGGATGACAATGACCAGCAGTTTGCGCCAGCTTTGCACGTTTCTTGACGTGCTGTGCCCGACGCATGTGGTTGTGTCTGATGTGGGCATCATTCAACATGTTGGGCCAACGCTGCAAAAATTACGACCCCGTAAAGACATACGTGGGATGAATTTCCTTGATGTGTTTGATCTGCACAGACCCCGTGCCATCAAAACCATAGCGGACATGCTGGATGCGACCGGCACGCGCTTGCATTTGCGTTTTGGCGATGCGCCACAAACCGGCTTTCAGGGAATTGTTATTCAGTCCCCCTGCGACAAAGCCGTGGTGATCAATCTCAGTTTTGGCATCAACGTGTTGGATGCGGTTCAGGATTATGCTTTGACCAGCACAGATTTTGCTCCCACAGATATGGCAATTGAAATGCTGTATTTGGTCGAGGCAAAATCGGCTGCGATGGAAGCATCGCGAAAACTCAATCATCGGCTTCAATCCGCGATGGTCGCAGCCGAAGAACAGGCCTTTACCGATACGCTGACCGGTTTGAAAAACCGTCGTGCCGTGGATCACATTCTGCCTAGGTTGATGGAAAATAAGATCGGCATTGCAGTCATGCAAATGGATTTGGATTTCTTCAAAAAGGTAAATGATACCAAGGGCCACGCTGCCGGTGACTTTGTTTTGCAGCAAGTGGCCCGCATTCTGGTAGAGGAAACCCGAGAGCAAGATCATGTCGCGCGGGTGGGCGGGGACGAATTTGTATTGGTCTTTGAGGAAACGCGATCTCGAAAACGGCTGTCAGGCTTGGCCAGCCGAATTATCGAGCGTATTCAGGAACCCATTATGTTTGAGGGGGAGGCCTGCAAAATCTCCGCAAGCATTGGAATCTCGCTGTGGCACCCGTCAGAACCGCCTTCGCCGAATCAAGTTGTCGCAAATGCGGATGTGGCCTTATACGCCTGTAAAAACAGAGGGCGCGGTTGCAGCAGTTTCTTTGAAGACATGCTGGGCGAAGAAATCGGCACGGCGCTTGACCCTTTGCCAGACTAGTCAGCCAAGTTTTTCAAAATGTCAGAAAAATGGGGGAAAGTGGCAGCCCGTAGGGGAATCGAACCCCTCTTTCCAGGTTGAAAACCTGGCGTCCTAACCGATAGACGAACGGGCCAGAAACGTGTCGTTTCCATGTTCTTTTCAAAAACATAGCTTGAATGGCAGCCCGTAGGGGAATCGAACCCCTCTTTCCAGGTTGAAAACCTGGCGTCCTAACCGATAGACGAACGGGCCATATCAAGCGTGAGCCGGTATTTAGGCAATGCGTGCAAGCGGCGCAAGTAGAAAATTGGGGCGGCGCGTATTTTTCTTTCACCCAGGGTTTCAGGTGTCAAACGATGCAAGTTCGTATCTGCTATTTTGCGGCGATTAAGATTGCTGTTGTTTGAAATTTCACTTTAAATTCAGGCCTCTGCCGCGTCTTCCAGGCGCAGCTGTACGGTTTGTCGCCCACCCCAGGTGTTGATATCTAGGCGCCCTGCCAGATGAAATCGCTTGCCACGATGATTTTCCAACGCGGGTCCAAGCGCGCCATCAAAGGCCCCAAAGCAAATCGCTTCCAGTCGCGCGGCCAGCCCATCGCCAAAGGTGATTTTAAGGTGGCTGTCACCGATGCGCTTGGCAAAACGAATTTCAACATCGGGAAAGGCGAACCTTGGGGCAGGGGCGCCAGAGCCAAAGGGGCCCGCGGCCTCGACCTGATTTACCAGATCAATAGACGCCGCTCCGGGCATCAGCATGCCGTCCAATTTCAGGTCTGCGGGGCCCATCTCTCCGGCCCCTTGTTTGGCCAGAAGCTCCGTCAAACGGGCCATGGCAGGTTCTAATTTATCGCGTGACACCGTTAGACCCGCCGCCATTTTATGGCCGCCGCCTTTCACCAACAAACCTTCAGCGGCCAGCCTCTGAATGGCTGCACCCAGGTCGACCCCGGCCACCGACCGGCCTGAGCCCTTCCCTTCGTCGCCATCAAAACCGATCACGATAGAGGGGCGGTTGGTCGCTTCTTTCAAGCGGCTGGCCACAATGCCAACCACACCGGGGTGCCATCCTTCACCAGAGGCCCATACCAAAGGCAATTCAAGCCCGCGTTCCTCGGCCTGATCCAAGGCCGCAGCGCGCACACCAGCCTCGATGTCCCGCCGTTCGGTGTTCAATTCGTCCAGTCGATCCGCCAGGGCTTGTGCTTCGTTTGGATCGGCTGTGGCCAGCAGACGCGCGCCCAGATCGGCCTGACCAATACGACCACCCGCATTGACGCGCGGCCCCAGCAAAAAGCCCAGATGATAGGAATTTGGCGCGGTGTCCATGCGGCTGACATCAGACAATGCCACCACGCCAACACGATTGCGTCGCGCCATCACTTTCAAACCCTGTCGCACCAGCGCACGGTTCACGCCAATCAATGGGGCGACATCGGCCACTGTGGCCAGCGCCACCAGATCCAGCATGCTCATAAGATCCGGGCCCTGCGCCCCCTCTTCGCGCATCTGCCGGTTGGCCTCGACCAACATCAAAAACACGACGGCGGCGGCGCAAAGATGTGCCAATTCGCCGGTTTCGTCCTGCCGGTTTGGGTTCACAACGGCCAAGCAATCGGGCAGGCTTTCCCCACCCAAATGGTGATCCAACACAATCACATCGGCGGCTTTGGCCGCCGCGATAGGCCCGTGTGAAAGCGTGCCGCAATCGACACAAATGATCAGATCATGTGCTTCGGCCAATTCGGCCATCGCGGCCTCATTTGGGCCATAGCCTTCGTCAATCCGATCCGGCACATACAATGTGGCCTGCAAACCAAGCTCGCGCAGCCATACAATCAACAGCGCTGCCGATGTGCCCCCGTCCACGTCATAATCCGCAAAGACCGCAATCCGTTCGCGCGATTTCACCGCACGTAAAAACCGCGCGGCGGCGGTCTGCATGTCTTTCAAACTGCGCGGATCCGGCAACAAATCCCGCAGCGCAGGGGCCAGAAAACGCTCGGCTTCTTGTGCCGAAACACCGCGTCGCGCCAAGACCTGACACAGGGGGCGGGGCAGGGTGGTTTCTTGCTCTAGCAGCTCTGCTGCGCGATCAAGATCAATCGATGGGCCAACCCAACGTCGGCCCGTCAAAGAATTGGAAACATTCAGAAAATCACGCATAGCGACGCCCGTTCAAGCGCGCGCCGCGCGCGTTTTCAGTTACAGCGAGTCAGTGGGAGTACGGTAGGTCATACGGCGCACTGACCCGGATTTTGAACGCATCAACAGAGTGGTGGTCTCTAGCCAGCCTGGCACCCGTTTGATCCGAGGCAACAAAGATCCGCCCGTTACACCGGTGGCCGCAAAAATCACATCTGCGGTGACCATATCATCGCGGCTGTAAATGCGATCAAAGTCGGTGATACCTGCCTTGCGCGCCCGGCCACGTTCGTCTTCGTTGCGGAACAAAAGCCGGCCATAGATTTGCCCGCCCATGCACTTCAGGGCGGCAGCTGCCAGTACCCCTTCGGGTGCACCACCAGAGCCCATATACATGTCGATGCCTGTGGTCTCGCTGTCCGCACAATGCATCACACCGGCCACATCACCATCGGTGATCAATCGGATCGACGCGCCGGTGCTGCGCACTTCGGCGATCATTTCTTCGTGGCGTGGACGTTCCAGAATACACACCGTGATGTCTTCGGGCATACAGCCCTTTTCTGTCGCCAAAGCCGAAACCCGCGTCGCAGGGGGCATGTCCAATGTCACGATTCCTTCGGGAAAACCCGGCCCAATGGCCAATTTTTCCATGTAGACATCTGGCGCATGCAGCATGGATCCACGCGGTCCCATGGCAATGACCGTCAAAGCGTTGGGCATATCTTTGGCAGTCAAAGTAGTGCCTTCAAGCGGGTCCAAAGCAATGTCCACGCCTGGGCCGTTTCCGGTGCCAACCTCTTCGCCAATGAACAGCATCGGGGCCTCATCACGTTCGCCTTCGCCGATCACCACGACGCCCGCGATATCCAACAAGTTCAACTGTTCGCGCATGGCATTTACCGCAGCTTGATCCGCGGCTTTTTCATCTCCGCGACCCACCAATGTGGCCGAAGCCAATGCCGCTTGTTCAGCGACGCGGGCAAGCCCAAGTGACAGCAGACGATCGTGAAATTCTGGCGTTGTGGTCATAAATGTGGTCCTTGCAAATCGTTCCACAAAAAGTCTAGCGGGCAGGGCGCTTGGGAACAAGCACTCTGCCGAAAAAGACCCCGGATCCCTTAAAGAGTCTCGATGCGCAGGGCGACGGGATCATTTGCCAAGACACCGGTGGCGGCCATTGCGGCAATCGCTTCATTCAATGCGCTGCGTTGCGTTTTATGGGTTACAATCAACACCGGGGCTTCGGACCCATCGTGCTGACCTTGGCGCATGCGATCAATGCTAATGCCATTTTCGCCCAGCACGGTGGCCACTTTCGCCAGCGCACCCGGGCGGTCCAGCAATGCCATGCGCACGTAAAACGGGGCCGGTGAATTTGATTGTGCAGGCTGCGTGCTTTCCAGCGAACTGGCGGGAACGCCAAATGTTGAAATGCGTATTCCGCGGGCTACGTCACAAATATCGCCCAGAACCGCGCTGGCGGTCGGGCCTTCGCCCGCACCAGGTCCGCGCAACACAATTTGTTCAACCGCATCGCCCTCTAGCACCACCATGTTTGTGCCACCAGTCAACTGCCCAAGCGGGCTGTCTGCGGGCACCAAACATGGGGTCATGCGCTGTTCCAGCCCACGGCCAGTCAATTGCGCCACGCCCAAAAGCTTGATGCGAAAGCCCAGATCAGCCGCCTGATTGATATCTTCGATAGAGATCCGTTGAATGCCCTCTAAATCCACGCCCTCAAAGGCGACTTTGGTGCCAAAGGCGATGGATGACAGCAAAGACAGCTTGTGCCCCGCATCAATACCACCAACATCCAGATTTGGATCTGCTTCTAGGTATCCCAACGCTTCTGCCTCGGCAAAAACTTCGTCATAGGGCAAGCCAGCGTCTTGCATACGGGTCAAAATGTAATTGCACGTGCCGTTCATCACCCCCATCACGCGGGTGATCTCGTTGCCTGCCAAACCCTCTGTCAGCGATTTGACCACTGGAATGCCGCCCGCAACAGCAGCTTCAAAGCGGATCACACAGCCATTGGCTTCGGCGGCTTCGGCCAAGGCCTGGCCATGTATGGCCAACAGCGCTTTGTTGGCGGTGATCACGTCTTTGCCGGCAGCAATCGCTGCTTCGGTGGCGTCTTTGGCTGGGCCTTCGTGCCCGCCCATCAATTCGACAAAGACATCGACATCATCACGTTTCGCCAATGCGACCGGATCGTCTTCCCAAGCGTAATCAGACAGGCTGACTCCGCGGTCCTTGTCGCGCGAACGGGCAGAGATCGCTGTGATCACAACAGGGCGTCCGGTGCGCGCCGCCAATAGGTTGGCTTTTTGACGTATGATTTTGACAACGCCGACACCAACGGTGCCAAGCCCAGCAATACCCAGGCGCAAAGGGGTGGTCATCATAATCTCCTTTAACTTGACGGCTGGTTTGCCGTTTAGCCAATTGTGCACGGCCCTGCAATCGCGTGTTCCTTTAAAGCGGCCATTTTGCTCTGCATAAACGTCACTCTTGCGGAATTTGTCTGCCGCTTTGACCTTGGCCTTGGCTTATCCTAAAGAATAGAACGACCGTTCACTTAATTCTGGCCTTTTGGCCCATAGAATGCAGAGGCACTTTTGGCGCGCACTTCAGGATCACATGCCGACAAGACCGGCCCAAGGGTTGCTAGCGCAGCGCTTTCGCTATTTGCCCAGCACGGCTATGCGGCGGTCTCGATGCGCAAAATCGCAAGCCAAGTGGGCGTTCAAGCTGGGGCGCTCTATAATTACATTCCCGATAAGCAAAGCTTGCTCTTCCGGCTGATGCAGTCTCACATGCAGGACCTCAGCAGCGCGTGGAAAGCCCTAGAGAAACCATCTCAACCTTTTGAGCAACTTGAACAATTCGCACGGTTTCATATTCGCTTTCACCATGCCCGACAGGATGCGGTCTTTATTTCCTACATGGAGTTGCGCAACCTGACGCCAGAGAACTTCAAGGCAATAGAGGCGCTGCGCGGCGATTATGAGGGAGAAGTTGAAAAGATCCTTAGGGCAGGGGTCGCAGAAGGCGCGTTTCAAATCGCCGATACGAAAATCACTGCGATGGCGTTGATTGCCATGCTGACAGGGGTGAACACTTGGTTTCGCGACGGTGGGCGTCTGTCGCTCTCAGAAATTGAATCGCTTTATTGGGACATGACGCGCAAGGCGGTGTCCAAGCTCTAAAGCTCTTCTCAGCGTCAGCGGCGTGACATGGCCCTAAAGCCTTGGGGCCATGTCGCCGTTATTTGCCGCAAAGATTTAATGAGAGATTTAATGCGCGGGCTTGATGAAGGTTCCGTTGTTCAGGTCTGAAATGGCCTGTCGCAATTCGGCCTTGGTGTTCATGACAATGGGTCCATGCCACGCCACCGGTTCCTGGATAGGAGCCCCCGAAATCAATAGAAACCGAATGCCCTCTGGTCCTGCCTGAACCGTAATCTCATCACCTGTCCCAAACCGCACCAAAGTGCGATCGCCAGACAGATCCCTAATGTTAACCTCTTGGCCTGAAACCTCTTTTTCCAACAATACGCCCGTGGGTTGGCTGGCATCGGCAAAGGCCCCAGCGCCTTCAAAAACATAGGCAAAGGCCTTGCGATATGTGTCCACAGGGAATGTTTTCTTTACGCCCGCAGGCACAAATATATCCAGGTATTGCGGGTCTGCGGCAATGCCGTCCACTGGCCCGCTTTGCCCCCAGAAATCACCAATAATAACCTTCACCCTGGTGCCGTCGTCTTCCAGAATTTCGGGAATCTCACTGCCTTTGACGTCTTGATAGCGCGGGTCGGTCATCTTTAAAGATCCAGGCAAATTCGCCCAAAGTTGAAAGCCGTGCATTTGGCCCGCTGCGTTCCCTTTGGGCATTTCCTGATGTAAAATGCCTGACCCGGCGGTCATCCATTGCACGTCACCTGCCCCCAATAGCCCGTCGTTGCCCAAACTATCACCGTGTTCAACGGATCCGCTCAGGACATAGGTGATGGTTTCGATGCCGCGATGCGGGTGCCAGGGAAAGCCATTTTCGAAATCTTCCGGCCTGTCGTTGCGAAAATCGTCAAACAGCAAAAAAGGGTCAAGTTCGGTTGGATCCTGAAATCCAAAGGCACGATGCAAGTGAACGCCTGCTCCCTCAAGGGTCGGGCGCGCCAGGCGGTTTTCTAATATAGGACGCAGAGACATATGGTGCTCCTTTCACATAGAATCTAGTCTGCGGGGAAAACCATGCCAAGGGGCGCATCTGTGCTATGGCGAACGTCACCTGTGCAAATGGGCGGGTTGAGTTGAAGGGAGAAAGCGACTGTGCAGAAAACGATTTTGGATCCTCGGTTAAAAGAATCCAATTCTGCGATGCAGGATCATTTGGGCTATCAATTGACACATTGGGGCACAAACCATGCTTGCTTTAAGCAGCCTTTGAGTGCGCAGATTTTGAACCGGGCAGGCATACCGCATGGCGGGCTGTACGCGACGTTGCTTGATACCGCCATGGGCTATTCCGGGTGTTATACTGGAGACCCAATGCAAAAGACCTTTGCGTTAACGATGACTTTAAACGTCAATTTCCTAAGTCGCCCATCCGGCAGTTATTTGATTGCAGAGGGAATTGTGACTGGTGGCGGCAAACGAACTTTCTTTGCCGAGGGGTCCATTTTTGACGCAAGTGGCGACCTGATTGCGCGTGGCACTGGGGCCTTTCAACGCCGACCCGAGCAATCTTAGGCTGAATTTCGCACAATTTCGAAGAAATACGCTTACCTTAAGTGAGCATTTTACGAGGTATTTGCAACTTTCGTTAGTGAAAAATTATCTTAATGACTCATTTTTGCAATTTTCGCATTTTAGATCAAAAGAAGCTAAACAAAAGTCCCCTCTTAACCTGTCAGATCGTGAACGCGGTCTTTATTTATGCTTGAACGCTTATTGGTGATATTTCTTTATTTTAAAACAGGGGCTTGTTGGATGAAGTTGAAGTTAGAATGCCAAGTTGAAATGTGCAGATTGGCATTTGGCGGCCCCAAAATGCGCCGCAATCGCCTTAGAAATGCATATTGCTGCGCTTTGATCTTTTATCAATGACAATTTAATTGAGGCTTCAGAGAGTGATTTTATTCACAGGCGGTATTTAAATTTATTTATTTATAATTAATAAGTTAAATAAACCTACGAAAGTAACACGCAGATGTTTTCCACAGGTTGTTCTATGCCGCGCCTGACGCAAATTCCGCGATAAGCGCAAGAAACACGCCAAAAATTGCGAAAATGTTGCTGCGGGCATGGGGTACATAGGTTCACCCAAACGGGCCCGGCCTTTCTATTGCTTAGGTGCAAGGCATTTTTGCTAGCGCCCGCTTGGTTGCCGGTCTAACGCGCCAAGGTATGTGCCATGCGGTCAAACCGGATGTCACCAAAACTTCACGGAACTCTGCGCATTATCGATTGACCCAAAATTATTGCATCTATAAATCCAGATATATGGATAAGTTAAGTGCCCTAAATGCCCTTGCGGCCCTCGGCCAGGCCTCCCGCCTAGATGCCTTTCGTTTGTTGGTTCAGGCGGGACAATCCGGCATGTTGGCCGGTGAAGTGTCTGATGCCCTCAACGTGCGCCAAAACACCATGTCTACCAACTTGGCCATTCTGCTCGGCGCCGGACTTTTGCGAAACGAGCGTGAAGGCAGGGGGATCCGTTACTTTGCCAATATGGACGGATTGCAAGGCTTGTTGGGTTTTCTCTTGGAAGATTGCTGCGGGGGACGGCCAGAGCTGTGCCGCCCGCTGATCGAGGACATAACCTGCAAATGTTGATTGGAAAAGTTGATGGACCAAAAGACTTACAATATTCTCTTCCTATGTAATGCCAATTCCGCGCGCTCTCTGATGGCAGAGGCTATTATGCAGCGAGAAGGGCTTGGTAAGTTCAAAGCTTTTTCCGCGGGCGCGCATCCCTCTGGGGCGCCTAATCCAAATGCAATGGCCTTGCTCAAGCGTGAAAATTTTGAAATCAGCCATTTCCGTTCCAAAAGCTGGGACGAGTTTGCAGCCACAGATGCCCCGCAAATGGATTTTGTCATAACGCTTTGCCATCAAGCCGCGGGCGAAGAGTGCCCAATCTGGCCTGGTCAGCCCTTGATAGCCCATTGGGATATTCATGACCCAAGCCAGTTTGAGGGCAATGCGGCACAAACCGGTGTCATATTCGCTAAGACCTATGCTCAAATCCGCAATCGGATCACAATTTTCGCAAACCTTCCCATCGAGACGCTGGATCAACTGTCGTTGAAAGAGCAAATGGACAATATCGGGGATATGCCCGTGGAGACTGCATGACTTCTGAAAAATACGCCCAACCGCCCTTGTCTGAAAGCGGATTGGGCACCTTTGAACGCCTGCTGTCCCTCTGGGTGGCGCTTGCCATTCTGGCAGGATTGGTGCTGGGCAATCTCTCTCCCGGCATATTCGCTGCCCTTGCCGCATTGGAAATCGCAAAGGTGAACTTGCCAGTGGCGGTTCTGATCTGGGCCATGGTCTACCCGATGATGGTGGGCGTCGATTTTGGCGCGTTGAAACAGATTGGCGACCGGCCAAAGGGCATCGTTATTACCGTGGTGGTAAATTGGTTGATCAAACCCTTCACCATGGCCGCTCTGGGGGTGTTTTTCTTTAACACCGTTTTTGCCGGGCTCATCCCGCCGGAGGATGCGCAGGCCTATATCGCTGGCGTTATCCTACTTGGCGCAGCCCCTTGCACGGCCATGGTGTTTGTCTGGTCAAATCTGACAAAGGGGGACGCGACCTATACGCTGGTGCAAGTCTCGGTGAATGACGTGATCATGGTCTTTGCCTTTGCGCCGATTGTGGCTTTCCTTTTGGGCGTCACCGATATCACTGTGCCTTGGGACACGTTGCTTCTGTCGGTTTTGCTCTATGTGGCCCTGCCGCTGATTGCGGGTATGTTCACCCGGAAAACGCTGATGAAACAGGGGGGTGAAGCCCGTGTTGACGCGTTCCAAGCCAGGGTCAAACCCGCGTCTATCATTGGCCTTTTACTGACGGTTGCGCTGCTGTTTGGGTTTCAGGGCCAGGTCATTCTGGATCGTCCCTTGGTCATCTTGTTGATCGCAATCCCATTGCTCATCCAAAGCTACGGCATTTTCTTTGTCGCCTATGGGGCCGCCCGCGTTTGGGGCGTGCCGTTTAATGTTGCCGCCCCCTGCGCGCTGATCGGCACATCCAATTTCTTCGAGCTCGCCGTGGCTGTCGCCATCAGCCTCTTTGGCCTTGGGTCCGGCGCGGCCCTTGCCACAGTGGTTGGGGTGCTGGTCGAAGTGCCTGTGATGCTGTCGCTTGTTGCTTTTGCCAACCGCACCCGCGGCTGGTTCCCCTCTTGATCCGCCTCTAAAGGACTGAATACATGACACAATTCGCAATCAATGGCCTTGGCCGCATGGGCAAGCTGGTTCTGCGTCGCCTGTTTGACATGGGCCTTGGCCATCAAGTCGCTCTCATCAACGACCCTTTCGGTGACATCGCCACCCACGCGCTGCTGATCAAATTTGACACTGTACATGGCACTTGGAAGAGTGATGTCAGCCACGACGAAAATTCCATCACCATCGACGGGCACACCATTAAGTTCACCCAAGAATTGGCCCCTGCTAAGCTGCCCCTTGATGACATTGGCCTTGTGATTGAATGCTCTGGCAAATTCAAAACAACGCCCACTCTGCAACCCTATTTTGACGCGGGCGTGCAAAAGGTTGTGGTGTCTGCTCCGGTGAAAATCGAAGAGGCGGCCAATATTGTTTATGGCGTAAATCACGACATTTATACTGATCAACGCATCGTCACCGCCGCCAGCTGCACCACCAATTGCATCGCGCCGGTTGTGAAAGTGTTTCACGAGACCTTTGGCATTGATCAGGCCTCTTTCACCACCATCCACGATGTGACCAACACCCAAACCATCGTTGATAAAGCCCATAAAGACCCACGCCGTGCCCGTTCAGCGCTGAATTCGCTGATCCCAACCACCACGGGTTCTGCCAAAGCCGTTATCCAGATTTTCCCCGAGCTCGAAGGTAAAATCAACGGCCACGCCGTGCGCGTGCCTTTGCTGAACGCCTCGCTGACAGACATCGTGTTTGACGTGTCGCGCGATGTGACCACCGAAGACGTCAACGCCGCTTTGCAACAAGCCAGCGAGACCAGCCTCAAAGACATTCTCGGCTTTGAAACCCGCCCGCTGGTCAGTTGCGACTACACAAATGACGATCGTTCGACCATCGTTGACGCCCCATCCACCATGGTTGTGAACAAACGTCAGGTGAAAATCTATGCCTGGTATGACAACGAATGGGGCTATGTCAGCCGCTTGGCCGACATCACCAATATGGTAGCAAAATCCATCTAACCCGCTGAGAGCATTAGATATGTCAGACGCATCGCACGACAAACCTAGCGGCCTTGCCGCCTATATCACCGTCACAGTGGCCTATTGGGCCTTTATGCTGACAGACGGCGCATTACGCATGTTGGTGCTGTTGCACTTTCACACGCTGGGTTTCTCGGCGGTGCAACTGGCCTATCTATTCCTGCTCTACGAGCTCATGGGGGTTGTCACCAACTTGTCTGCCGGTTGGATCGCTGCGCGCTTCGGGCTGACCTCAACGCTCTATGCGGGGCTGGCCATTCAAATCGCCGCCCTTGTGGCGCTGGCCCAGTTGAACCCCGCATGGTCACTCACTGCCTCGGTGCTCTTTGTGATGTGTGTGCAAGGCCTGTCGGGCATTGCCAAAGACCTATCTAAAATGTCTGCCAAATCCGCGGTCAAACTGCTGGCCCCCAAAGGCAACGGCGGCCTGTTTCGTTGGGTCGCCATCCTGACGGGTTCCAAAAACGCGGTCAAAGGCTTCGGCTTCCTGCTGGGTGCGGTATTGCTGGCCACAGCGGGTTTTCAAACCGCGATCTGGGCCATGGCCGCCGTCCTTGCGGTGATCCTGATCGGCAGCATGATCTTTATGCCCAGTGGTCTGCCACAGGGCAAAAAATCTGCCAAGTTCAGCCAGGTCTGGTCCAAAGATCGCAATATCAACCGCCTCAGCCTGGCCCGTATGTTCCTGTTTGGCGCGCGTGACGTCTGGTTTGTGGTTGGCATCCCGATTTATTTCTATGCGGTGCTCTCAGATGGCAGCCACGCAGGCAATCGCGCCGCCTTTTTTACTATCGGCACATTTATGGCGGTCTGGATCATCCTGTACGGTCTTGTCCAAGGCCTCGCGCCCAAAATCCTGCGTGCCACAGATAAATCCACCGCAGAGATCAGCAAATCCGCCACGCTTTGGGTGGCCATCCTCACCCTGATCCCCGCAGCACTGGCCGTTGCGGTCGCGCTGGATCTGCCAAACCTCACACCCATTCTGGTGACAGGCCTCTTGGTTTTTGGCTTTGTCTTTGCGATCAACAGCTCGGTGCACAGCTACCTGATCCTGGCTTTCACCAGCGACGACCGTGTCACCATGGACGTTGGGTTTTACTACATGTCCAATGCCGCGGGCCGCCTGTTGGGCACGCTATTGTCCGGCCTCAGCTATCAAGCCGGAGGTCTGCCACTTTGCCTGGCCACCGCAGCCCTGATGGCCTCCGCGTCCACCCTGGCTGCACGACAACTCTCCTCCAAAGCAGCTCAGTGAACGCGAACGGCTTTTTTGAATGTCGATAGAAAACCAGCGGTCACTGCGTCTTTGCTCAATTGATGGCCGCTGCGGCCCGTGAACAATTCCCGCAGATCAATAAAGGCCGCATGTGTTGGCTTGTTGTCAGCATGCGCAGGCACAAACGCCATAGAGTATTGGTCAAATATAGCGCTCTCGACGTCCTCAGACAGCACCAATATGACATTTCGGTGCATGGGGTTTTGGCAAATTCTCTCAAAACATGCCTCAACTCTGTCGCGCTCGCCTTCAAGCACCTGAATAAAGGTGTGATCGTGATAAGCGGCAACACCTGTTATGTTCTCCCGCGCATTATTCTTTCGGGCCGTCGCCATCAACGCCTCTAGGTCAGGCTCTGATATCGCACCGTTTGACGTGCTCATATAAATCAATCGAAAAATCATGACGGTGCCCTAATGGATTATAATAAAATCATCGGCGGAGTCTTATCATGAGACTTATCTTAATCTTTGATCAGGATCAATTGGAAGCTGAATAAAGCAATCATTAGCCACGCAATACGAGAATATCGCGCCCACAGCGGCAACGACACAGACATAGACCTAAAATGCCAATGAGAATCTGTGGTTTCCCGCTGTAGGTCGGGCTTCAACCCGGCGTTCACCCAGAAAGAGAGCTTAGTTTATATTCCTAATCTGCATTTCAAATTTGCTTTCGTGGGCAACGGCTTCTTTAAACTTCAAGCTCTTAGGGGCATTCTGTATGAACGCTTCTCTATCTGACCCCAAAGTCTTTGTTCCGAAGATAATGGCTTCCAATTTAAGTCCAGGAACAAGAGCATATTTTTCGTCACTACTGGCGAAAGGTTTGGCGATGCGCCACTCACGTTCGTATTTCCAATCCGCCGATTTGAACCGAGAGATTTTTCTAAAGGCCGTCATCGCAAGATTTTCATCTTCCGGCATTGCCGCTTCGCGCCATCTGCCGAATGTTATAAATCTTAATGCGTTGATTTCCTTCAATCCGGGCCGTTTCTGCTGGTACATCATTGGGAGTGCAACCACACGAGTCTCATCGGGAAGGAATTCTGAAAGGGAGTATTGCATGCAAATCCCACTGTGCGAACCTGCATAATGCCCCCACATAAGGGGGTTTTTTTCCGCCTCGCTCAAGCATGCGATTTTGGTCGTCTCTTTCATTATTTCCAAGCCCTCTCTGATGAAACCGCGGATTTCGGCTAAAGGAGCTTGTTTGAGTGATCGAATGACTTCGTCTTCCTTGGAGGTCGCGCAAATTTTGTCTCGCAAAGCAAGCAAAGCATCGTCGTTCGAACTAGATATGTATGGCGCAAATTCAAAAATATCATTCTGTTCAAGAAGAGGGGAAACGAATATTCGTTCGCTTAGTCCTTCTTTGCATTCATCTAATCTGTGTTGAAATACTTCTCTGTCATGGGCCTTTTCGCCGAACGATCCGAGAGGTCTGAAACGGTACAAAGTTTTGGAAGACATCTACAACTTTCGCAACTCTAGTTTCCTGAAAACGATTTGTGACGAATTAAGTGGCCCCGTGAACAGCCTATGGCCGCCAATCCACCTTGACCAACCCATGAAATCAAATCATATCCCCCTCTATGACAAAGCTTTCGCAAATCCGCAATTTCTCCATCGTTGCTCACATCGATCACGGTAAATCCACCCTTGCTGACCGTCTCATCCAAGAGACGGGCACGGTGGAAGATCGCGACATGAAAGAACAGCTGTTGGACAGCATGGATATCGAACGCGAGCGCGGCATCACCATTAAGGCCAACACCGTGCGGATCGAATTCAAAGCCGCAGATGGTGAGACCTATGTGCTCAACCTGATCGACACCCCTGGCCACGTCGATTTCGCCTACGAAGTCTCCCGCTCTATGCGCGCGGTCGAAGGTTCACTATTGGTGGTCGACAGCACTCAAGGTGTAGAGGCGCAAACCCTGGCCAACGTCTACCACGCCATCGAAGCCGACCACGAAATCGTGCCGGTTCTGAACAAAATCGACCTGCCAGCCTCTGATTGTGATCGGGTCGCTGAACAGATCGAAGACGTCATTGGCATCGACGCCACAGGCGCGCTGCAGGTCTCTGCCAAAACCGGGCAGGGCATCCGCGAAACGCTGCAATCCGTCGTCGACGATCTGCCAGCGCCCCAAGGCGACGTCAACGCCCCGCTCAAAGCCATGCTGGTGGACAGCTGGTATGATGCCTACCTTGGCGTTATCGTTTTGGTGCGCATCATGGACGGAACCCTGAAAAAGGGCCAGCGCGTCAAATTCATGTCTAACAACACCCTGCATTCCGTGGATCGCGTCGGCGTTTTCCGCCCAGAAATGGAAATGGTCGACAGCCTCGGCCCAGGGGAAATCGGTTTTTTGACCGCCTCTATCAAACAGGTGCGCGACACCCGTGTGGGTGACACCATCACCAATGACCGCAACGGCACAACCCAGGCGCTGCCCGGCTTTAAGCCTGCTCAGCCGGTGGTCTTCTGTGGTCTGTTCCCGGTCGACTCCTCTGAATTTGAAGACCTGCGCGACGCCATCGACAAGCTGGCGCTGAATGATGCCTCCTTTAGTTTCGAAATGGAAACCTCCGCCGCGCTAGGCTTTGGCTTCCGCTGTGGTTTCCTGGGCCTTCTGCACCTCGAAGTCATCCGCGACCGCATTGAACGCGAATATAATATCGAGCTGATCACCACGGCCCCATCGGTGATCTATCACGTCTACATGAAGGCCAAAGAGGGCGAAGAGCCCGAAAAGATCGAGCTGCACAACCCCGCCGACATGCCGGACATGTCCAAGGTTGATCACCTTGAAGAACCGCGCATCAAAGCCACCATTCTGGTGCCCGACGAATACCTCGGCGACGTTTTGAAACTGTGCCAGGACCGCCGTGGTATCCAAGAAGACCTCACCTATGCCGGCACCCGCGCCATGGTGGTTTATGACCTGCCGTTGAACGAAGTCGTCTTTGATTTCTATGATCGCCTGAAATCGGTAACAAAAGGTTACGCGAGCTTTGATTATCAAATGACCGGCTATCGCGAAGACAATCTGGTGAAAATGTCGGTGCTGGTGAACGACGAACCGGTTGATGCGCTGTCCACCATGGTGCACCGCGATCGCGCCGAACAGCGGGGCCGCGCCATGTGCGAAAAGCTCAAGGATCTGATCCCGCGCCACATGTTCAAAATCCCGATCCAGGCGGCCATCGGCGGCAAAGTCATTGCCCGTGAAACCCTATCGGCCCTGCGCAAAGACGTGACCGCCAAATGTTATGGTGGCGACGCAACCCGTAAGAAAAAGCTGCTGGAAAAACAAAAAGCCGGTAAGAAAAAGATGCGCCAATTCGGCCGCGTCGACATCCCGCAAGAAGCGTTTATCTCAGCGCTTAAAATGGACGATTGATCGAAGTATTCCCCTCACGACTTAGGATGCGCTCGTAAGGACCTTATATACTGACGAATCATAAGCAGGTATTAATGGAAGAGAGTACAGCTCTCTAATTGCGTTTGAATTTGACGCAATCTGACCCCGAATCGTACAATTCACCCCCTGAATCGTACAAATTGTACAATTAACGCTTCATCCAGGCATCGACCGTTGCGATAAACTCTGTGGGTTTTTCGGCGTGTAACCAGTGGCCCGTGCCCGAAATCTTAACGAAGGCGGCTTTGGGGAACATCTCGCGGATTTTGGGGCGGTGTGCGGGCAGCACATAGTCTGAGTTTCCGCCAGATAAAAACAGTGTGGCGGCATCAAACACGCCGGTCACATCCTCGGGGAAGCCCATAATTTTGGGCATTTCAGCCTCTAGAACGTCCAAATTCAACCGCCAGGTTTTTGATTTTAAATCAAGCGATTGCGTGAAAAAGCTGCGCAGCGTTGGGTCGTCTACACCGGCGGCTTCCAGCATTTCTAAGGCCTCAGAGCGTTTCTCGACCCGGTCCAAATCCACTGCCCGCATGGCGTGGATAAAGGGCAATTGGCTGTGCGAATAAGCCACCGGCGCGATGTCCGCCACGATCAGGCGATTGACCAGTTCGGGTCGTTGTGTGGCCAGTACCATCGAGGCCTTGCCGCCCATCGAATGGCCCATCACATCCGCAGGCCCAATGTGGTCCAAAACCTGGGCCAGATCCCCGGCAAGGTCATGATATGTATGGCTATTCCCACGCGGGCTTTCGCCGTGATTGCGATTATCAACCGCGAAAACCTGGCGGTCTTTGGACAGTTTCTTGGCCACCAGGCCCCAGTTTCGGGCAGAGCCATACAGACCATGCACAATTAATAAAGGTAAACGGTCAGTCGGGGCGCCATGGGTGATCATTTTCAACATGATCCTGTGATATCACATAGGCACTATTGAGCAAGCGCAGCATCATGATAAACTGTTGCGGGGGTATGTCTAAGTGATTGCGCATAATGAATTAAATTCAGATCTGAAAAAAATTCAACGGTTGATTCACCGTAAATTTGGCATCGATTCTGATGACCTGCCCAAGGCGATGCGCAAAATTGGCAGGCGATTGCCAAAGTCGGCACATCGAAACGCTAAAATTGTACACACTTCGATGCAAAAAATCGCCCATCCCAAACTGATTATGCAGGTCAATCAGGTTGAAACGCTCACCGCTGTTGAAGCGCTGTTAACCACTTTGCAGGATTATGATCCCAGGGACCGTCGCCTTGGTTTGGTCCTCAGCACATTGGCCAGCGTGGCCATTAACCTATTGCTGGTCTTTGGAATTTTGGTGGTGGTGCTGATTTGGCGCGGCTATCTTTAGAGGGGCTTATAGGTTTCTGGCGCGCGGCGTTGCATGACTTCGCGGGTCACAAGGGTTACCGATACGAAACTGACATATAGCAACAGATACCATGACCCCAGTTTGCTGAGACTGACCCATTGGTCGGGCGTTTGACCGCGATACAACCAAGTGGCGGAAATCGTGCCGACATTCTCGGCCAACCACATGAAAAAGCTTGATAATAAGGCCGCGGCGGGCAGGGGCCAGCCATAAAATTTTTGACCGATCCGAAATAAAATGCGGGTGCGGAAGAACAGTAAAATCGTTGCCGCAAACAAAATCCAGCGCAAATCTGGTAAAAAATGGTGGGTGAAAAAGTTAACATAGATCGCGCTGGCCAAAAGCAACGTCATCCAAAACGGCGGATATTGGCTAAATCGCATATCGAACAATCTGATCACTCGCGCCAGATAGCTGCCGACCGACGCATACATGAAGCCGGAAAAAAGCGGTACATTCAACAGCTTAAGGTATCCTTCTTCGGGGTAATGCCAACTGCCTGCGTTGACTTTGAACACTTCCATCACTGTGGCGATCAGGTGGAACAGTAAAATCACCTTGGCTTCTTGCAAGGTTTCCAATTTGAACACCAACATGATGATCTGCCAACCCACAGCCCAGATAACCAAAGCGTCATAGCGCGTAAGGGCCCAGTCTGCTTGCCAAATTTGGCTGCTGAAATAGATGCCAAACAACAGAATGATGGAATAGATGCTGGCCCAGGCCTGTTTGATCCAGAACACCATGAACTCCATCACAGCGTTGGGCAGGTGGGCGCGCATCCAGTCGCCAATGCGGCGTTCAAGGTCTTGGGTTGTGGTCATGGAATTACTTGGTCGATTAAATCGCTAAAAGTCCAGTGGCTCGGCGAAAAAATGCTGACAAGATCACTGCAAGTTATTGAATATTATAAATGAATAGCGCCGCCGGTAAAAGGCGGCGCTATAATATGTTCGGGTGATTTTACAAGTTTGGATAGAGCGGGAATCGCGCGCACAGTTCGGCGACTTCGGCCTTTACCTTGGCTTCGATCTCGCCGTTGCCTTCTTCACCATTTGCCGCCAAACCTTCGACAACTTCGATGATTAGATCGGCGATTTTGCGGAATTCTTCTTCGCCAAATCCACGGGTTGTGCCAGCTGGCGTGCCCAATCGAATGCCCGAAGTGACCATGGGTTTTTCTGGGTCAAAAGGAATGCCGTTTTTGTTGGTGGTGATATGGGCGCGCCCCAAAGCTTTTTCAGTGGCGTTGCCTTTGACGCCTTTGGGGCGCAGGTCAACCAGCATCACATGAGTGTCCGTCCCGCCGGTCACGATGTCCAGGCCACCTTTCATCAACTGATCTGCCAGAGCAACGGCATTGGCACGCACTTGTTTTTGATAGGTTTTGAACTCTGGGCGCAGCGCTTCGCCAAAAGCGACAGCTTTGGCTGCAATCACATGCATCAACGGGCCGCCCTGAATGCCAGGGAAGATCGCAGAGTTGACCTTTTTGGCGATGTCCGGATTGTTGGTCAGGATCATGCCGCCCCGTGGGCCACGCAAAGTCTTATGGGTCGTGGTGGTCGCAATATCCGCATAGGGGAAGGGGGATGGGTGCTCGCCCGCAGCGACCAGGCCAGCAAAATGCGCCATGTCGACCATCAAATAGGCCCCAACACTGTCAGCGATTTCACGAAACTTGGCGAAATCAATCTGGCGTGGAATAGCCGAGCCGCCCGCGATGATCAGCTTTGGCTGATGTTCAGTCGCAAGCGCTTGAACCTGATCATAGTCAATGCGGTTGTCTTGCTGGCGCACGCCATACTGAATGGCGTTGAACCATTTGCCAGATTGGTTTGGTGCCGCCCCGTGGGTCAGGTGACCACCGGATGCCAGGTTCATGCCCAAGATGGTGTCACCTGGTTTGATCAGCGATTGAAAAGCCCCTTGGTTGGCCTGCGAACCAGAGTTTGGCTGCACATTGGCAAAGTCGCAGCCAAACAATTGCTTGGCGCGGTCAATCGCCAGATTTTCGGCAACATCCACATATTGGCACCCGCCATAATAGCGGCGGCCTGGATAGCCCTCGGCATATTTGTTGGTCAGAACAGAGCCCTGCGCTTCCATGACGGCGGCGGAAACGATGTTCTCAGAGGCGATCAGTTCGATTTCATCACGCTGGCGGCCCAGCTCGTCGGTTATCGAGCCAAACAATTCGGGGTCACGAGAAGAAAGTGACTCGGTAAAAAAACCTGCGTCGCGGGTAGGGGCGTTCATTGGCTGTGCTCCAGAAGTGAGTGAATTTGCGCGTTTCCTAAAGGAAACATTGCGAAAATGGAAGGTCAGAAACGACTTCCTTTGGCAAAACTTAGTCAGAAGTCTGGCGTGTCAGATAAACTTGTGTTTCTTTCGGAACCACATGTCGGCCTTTGGAAACAGGAAACAGATAAAACCCATGATGGAAAGAATCGCTTTTCTGGCGTCTGATGCCCCAAATGCCCAAACGGCCCGCGCGGCGCTGATCGGGCGTTACGGAGATATTGCCCCCGAAAAAGCCGAAGTCATTGTCGCGTTGGGTGGTGACGGCTTTATGCTGCAAACTCTGCACAGCAGCCAAGAGCTGGGCCTGCCGGTTTATGGGATGAACCGTGGCACGGTTGGTTTCTTGATGAACGAATACAATGAAAGTGACCTGCTTGACCGCTTGGCGCATGCCGAAGAAGAGGTGATCAACCCTTTGTCGATGAATGCCACCTGTGCCGACGGAAAAAGCCACAAAGAGCTGGCGATCAACGAAGTGTCGATGCTGCGGCAGGGGCCGCAGGCCGCCAAATTGCGCATCTGGGTTGATGGGCGATTGCGCATGGATGAGTTGGTGTGCGATGGAGCCTTGGTGTCGACCCCGGCCGGCTCGACCGCCTATAACTATTCTGCGCACGGACCCATTTTGCCGATCGGCTCTGATGTCTTAGCGCTTACTGCCATTGCGCCGTTTCGACCACGGCGCTGGCGTGGTGCTTTGGTGCAAAAGCAATCGCTGGTGCGGGTCGAGGTTGTGAACCCTGAAAAGCGTCCGGTCATGGCCGATGCTGACAGTCGAAATGTACGCGATGTGGTCAGCGTCGAAATTCGATCAGAATCTTCTGTGCAGCACCGCATTCTGTTTGATCCTGGCCATGGGCTGGAAGAACGGTTGATCCGCGAACAATTCGTGTAACGAAAAACGGGCACCCAAGAGCGCCCGTTTTCCAATTCTGTGCAAGGAATAAAGAGGGCTTACGCCAGCTCGATGTTGCCTGCAGATTCGCGACCGTCGCGGCCAGCTTCCAGATCGTAAGTTACTTTCTGGTTGTCGTTCAGGCCTTCAAGACCTGCGTTTTGTACGGCGCGGATGTGTACAAATACATCTTTGCCGCCATCTTCTGGTGCAATAAAGCCGTAGCCTTTGTCGGAATTAAACCATTTTACGGTGCCTGAAGCCATGTCCGTATCTCCAAATTTGTGGCTCGCCGCACTATGCAGCAAGTCCTAGGGCGTCTGTGCAGAATCGAATGCGTGGTCGCCATAGGCAGAGACAGGTAAACGATAGAAGGCACGTCGTGCGCCGCCCATTTGCCATGGGTCAAAAGCTTTGTAAAGGATTATGAGCCGCCATAGCCGATAGATTTCAGCGCGATGGTAATTTCGTCCAATATGGCCGGATCATCAATGGTTGCTGGCATTTTCCAGTCTTTTCCATCGGCAATTGCCACCATTGTACCGCGTAAAATCTTGCCCGATCGGGTCTTGGGCAACCGCTCTACAACCACCGCTTGTTTAAAGGCGGCAACCGGACCAATCTGATCCCGCACCCGTTTTACAACTTCGGTCACAACCTCTGCTGCGTCCCGCTTAACCCCCGCGTTTAGGCACAGGAAACCAACCGGAGATTGCCCCTTTAAGGCATCAGATACCCCAATGACAGCACATTCTGCGACGTCCTTATGCCCCGCCAAAACTTCCTCCATGGCCCCGGTTGACAGGCGATGCCCAGCGACATTGATCACGTCATCTGTGCGCGCCATGATATAAAGATAGCCGTCCTCATCCTTCATGCCGGCGTCCCCGGTTTCATAATAGCCCGGGAAGTTGGTCAAGTAAGAGCTGCGAAACCGATCTTCGGCGTGCCACAGGTTGGGCAGAGTGCCCGGCGGCAAGGGTAATTTAACGGCGATGGCCCCCAGTTCTCCGGCGGCAACCGGATGGCCTGCGTCGTCCAGAATATCGACCTCATAGCCCGGCATTGGCACCGCTGGAGAGCCAAGTTTCACCGGCAGCGCCTCGATTCCCAATGGGTTGGCTGCAATGGCCCAGCCGGTTTCTGTTTGCCACCAATGGTCGATCACCGGCACGTTGAGATGGTCTTGCGCCCAGGTGATGGTGTCAGGATCCGCGCGCTCGCCCGCCAAATAGACCTGTTTCAGGCAGCTGAGATCATAGTCTTTGATCAAATGGCCCTCTGGATCTTCGCGTTTGACAGCCCGAAAGGCGGTGGGGGCAGTAAAGAACGAGGTGACATTGTGGTCCGATATCACCCGCCAAAAGGTCCCGGCGTCTGGGGTGCCAATGGGTTTGCCTTCGAACACCACCGTGGTGTTGCCATGCACCAATGGCCCATAACAAATATAGGAATGACCAACCACCCAGCCCACATCAGAGGCGGCCCAAAACACATCGCCGGGTTTGACGTTGTAAATCGCTTCCATGGTCCAATTCAGTGCCACCAACTGCCCGGCGGTGTGGCGAATGACGCCCTTGGGCTGCCCGGTGGTCCCTGATGTATACAGGATATAGGCGGGATGGTTGCCCGCAACCGGCACGCAATCCGCTGGCGCAGCATCTGCGACCATTTCAGACCAATCCACATCGCGACCGGCATTCATTGTCGCAACCGATTGCGGACGTTGCAGAATAACGCAGAGGTCGGGCTTATGATTTGCCATGTCGATGGCACCATCCAGCAGAGGCTTGTAGTCGATCACGCGCCCTGGTTCTAATCCGCAAGAGGCGGCAATCATGGCCTTGGGCTGCGCGTCATCAATACGCACCGCCAATTCGTTAGAGGCAAATCCACCAAAGACCACGGAATGCACGGCGCCGATGCGGGCGCAGGCCAGCATTGCCTCTAGCGCTTCAGGCACCATCGGCATGTAGATCAAAACGCGATCGCCCTTGGTCACGCCCTGTGCCTTTAAGCCCCCGGCCAGCCGCGCCACATTGTCTTGCAATTCCGAAAAACTGATCTTGCGCTGACTGTCTGTCATCGGGCTGTCATAGATGATGGCTGTCTCATCACCTTTGCCTGCAGCAACATGCCGGTCCACGGCGTTCCAGCAGGTGTTCACTTGGGCATCTGCAAACCATTCATACAGGTCGTCTCCAACTTGCGACAGCGCCTTGCTGGGGGCCTTTTCCCAATCAATCGACTGGGCGGCCTGCATCCAAAACCCCTCGGGGTCCTGCTTCCATTTGGCATAGACCTCTTGATACGACATGGCAGCTCCTCCTCTGACTTCTTAAGGTCTAAGTGTTGCAATACAGACCTGTAAAGAGCAGCGGCGAAACTGCGCGGAAAACACCGTAAAAATAAGCAAAACTGTAACAAAGAGTTTTGCAAATCACTGCAAATCAAAGGATTTTTTGCGATAATTTGCAATGTTTGCAAAATTTACAATATCTTGACTTGCGCCGGTGGCTAGTATGTAAATTTTGTAAATGCCGCCCGCAATGCGGGCGGCTGATGTCGCTGTTGCCTTGTCTTGTGGTCAGCCGTATTGGCTGACCGGGGTTCCCGAGATCGCTGCCATGTTCAACAGGCCACGCGCGGTGATCGAGGGGGTCACAATATGGACGCGGTTGCCCATGCCCATCAAGATTGGACCAACCGCCAAGGCATCGGCTTTCATTTTCAGAATATTACGGGTCGCCGACGCGGCATCCGCATGACCAAAGATCAAGACATTTGCAGGCCCGCTAAGCCGACTGCCTGGCAGCAAACGTGCGCAAAGTTCTGGGTCAAGCGCTGCATCCACGTTCATTTCGCCTTCGTATTCAAAGTCGGTCTCTGTTGCGTCCAACAGCGCAATGGCATCGCGCAAGCGCTTGCCAGATCCTTCGCTTTGATTGCCAAATTGCGACTGTGAACAAAAGGCAATCCTGGGTTCGACACCAAATCGACGGGCATGCCGGGCGGCCCCCTGTGCGACCGTTGCCAATTGCGCGGGTGAGGGCAGGGACCAGACATGGGTGTCGGCAATAAACAGCGGCCCATCTTCCATAATCATCAAGGACAACGCCCCATGCGGTGCATAGGTTTCATTACCCAACACCTGCGTGACATATTGCAAATGCCATCTGAATTCGCCGAATGTGCCGCAAATCAGACTGTCGGCTTCGCCCCGATGCACCATGGTTGCGCCAATCGCTGTGGTGTTGGTGCGCATGATGGCGCGCGCAATATCAGGCGTAGCGCCTTTGCGCGCCATCAGGCCGTGATAGGTCTCCCAATAATCGCGATACCGCGGGTCGTTTTCCGGGTTCACAAGATCAAAGTCGCGCTGTGGTCGGACGGTCAACCCCAGGCGTTCGCAGCGCTGTTCCACCACATCCGGGCGGCCAATCAAAATCGGCTTTTCCGTGGTTTCTTCTAGGATGGCCTGCGCAGCCCTTAGCACGCGCTCGTCTTCGCCTTCACTAAAGACAATGCGCCGCGAGACAGCACGCGCGGCTTCAAATACCGGGCGCATCAACAAAGCAGACTTAAAGACCGATTGCTCAAGGGTTTTCTTATAGGCTTCCATATCGGCAATGGGCCGTTTGGCGACACCACTTTCCATCGCGGCTTGGGCCACGGCGGCTGACACAATCCCAACCAATCGCGGATCAAAAGGTTTTGGGATCAAATAGTCGGCCCCAAAGGTCAGTTGCTCGCCCTTATATGCCGCAGCCGCCTCTGCCGAGGTTGTCACGCGGGCCAATTCAGCGATGCCTTCAACGCAGGCAATTTTCATCTGGTCATTGATTTCGGTGGCCCCGACATCCAGCGCTCCGCGGAAAATGAACGGAAAGCACAGCACGTTATTCACTTGGTTTGGAAAGTCGCTGCGTCCGGTTGCCATAATCGCATCCGGCGCAACCGAACGGGCGAGATCTGGCATGATTTCCGGATTCGGATTGGCCAATGCAAAAATGATCGGCTGCGGCGTCATTTTCGCCACCATTTCCGGTTTCAGAATATTCGGGCCGGACAGGCCCAGGAACATATCTGCGCCGTCGATCACCTGATCAAGCGTGCGCAAATCAGAGTTCTGCGCATAGGCCGCTTTATGCGGGTTCATGTCCTCAGTGCGGCCCTCATAGACCAAGCCATGTATGTCACACAGCCAGATATTCTCGCGCTTGACCCCCAGCTTGACCAACATGTTCAAACAGGCAATGCCAGCGGCCCCGCCGCCTGTCGACACAATTTTGATATCTTCAAAAGCCTTATTGGCCACGCGCAGCGCGTTGGTCGCTGCGGCACCAACCACAATGGCAGTTCCGTGCTGATCGTCGTGAAAAACCGGAATGTTCATCCGCTCACGGCACAATTGTTCGACGACAAAACAATCGGGGGCTTTGATGTCTTCCAGGTTGATCGCTCCAAAGGTCGGGCCCAAGGCGCAGACAATGTCAGCCAGCTTCTCAGGATCTGTTTCATCCACCTCGATATCAAAGCAATCAATATTGGCGAATTTCTTGAACAGAACAGCTTTGCCTTCCATCACGGGTTTTGATGCAAGCGCGCCAATATTACCCAGGCCCAGAACCGCAGATCCGTTTGAAACGACAGCCACCAAATTGCCACGAGACGTATAGCGCGCAGCGTTTTCGGCATCTGATTTGATTTCTAAACAAGCCTCAGCCACCCCAGGCGAATAAGCGAGCGACAAATCCCGGCCATTGGCCAATGGTTTGATGGCACGAACTTCCAATTTTCCGGGTTTCGGGTGCTCATGATAATCAAGGGCCGCTTTGCGAAGTGTTTCTTGTTTGTCGTCTGCCATGACCTAATCCCTTACCGTGTATTGTTTAGGGGTAAACTATTTCTCCAATAATGAGAATAGCCTGATTCTGTGTCGCTGGGGTTTCTTGCCGCAGCTACCCTAAGGGCTCTTTGATCAGGGACAAACACCAAGCTTGCACGCAACAGCGTTGCAATATTTTGACAGGGCTTCATTGTGCTGCAATGGGCAGTGGCAACGAGTTGTGTTTTTTGACCGGTGGGTTAAAAATAGCGGCTTTCAGCGTCGAATCTTTTGATGCTGCCTGTAGGTTTGTTTGTATTTGACTGGGGTGTGTCAGGTTGGAAGGAAAACAAAGATGACCTTGAGAGACAAAGCGCTTGCTGTGCGTGAAAACGCCTATGCGCCTTATTCAAATTTCAAAGTCGGGGCGGCCATCACCGCTGTCAATGGCGTGGTCTTTGTCGGGTGCAATGTCGAAAATGTTGCCTATCCGGAAGGCACCTGTGCCGAAGCAGGGGCCATTGCCGCCATGGTCGCCGCCGGGCAAAGCCGATTGACCGAAGTCTTTGTGGTTGCCGATGCTCCAGTGCCAGTCTCTCCTTGTGGGGGCTGCCGGCAAAAGTTGATCGAATTTGGCGCGGGCGATGTGCCTGTCACCATGGCCACACTAGAAGGGGCCGAAAAACGCATGACACTTGCCGAATTGATGCCGGGGGCCTTTACCGAACAGCATCTGGAGAACACCTGAATGGACGCACGTGCGATTATTGCCAAGCTGCGTCAGGGCTATGAGCCTGAAGCAACTGAATTGGCTTGGTTTGCGCAGGGATTGGCGGATCAATCGGTCAGCGATGCTCAAGCCGGGGCTTTTGCGATGGCTGTGTGCCTAAGTGGGTTGACCGAACAATCCCGCGCTGACCTGACATTGGCGATGCGGGACAGCGGTGATCGCTTGCAATGGGATCTGGATGGCCCCGTTCTTGATAAACATTCCACCGGTGGCATTGGTGACTGTGTTTCGCTAATTTTGGCCCCTACTTTGGCAGCCTGCGGAGCGTTCGTGCCGATGATTTCTGGCCGAGGTCTGGGACACACCGGTGGCACATTAGATAAACTTGAAAGCATCCCGGGCATGCGCGTTGACCTGTCCGAACGCCGGTTTCGCGCGACCATCGCAGCGGCTGGCTGCGCCATTGTCAGCGCATCCGCCAATATCGCGCCTGCCGATAAGCGCCTTTATGCCATACGCGATGTCACCGCGACCGTCGAAAGCCTTGATCTGATCACGGCATCAATCCTGTCCAAAAAGCTGGCTGCGGGTCTGGATCATCTGGTGTTGGATGTGAAAGCAGGCAGTGGCGCGTTTATGAAATCCACTGATGACGCCCGCGCATTGGCGCAATCATTGGTGCGCACCGCAAATCTGGCAGGCTGCAAAACATCGGCGCTTGTGACCGATATGAACCAACCGCTGGCCACCGCCTTGGGCAATGCATTGGAAATTGGCGAGGTGATGCAGGTGTTGTGCAATGGCGCGACCGGACGGCTTGCCGACCTTAGCGCCACTTTGGGGGGAGCATTATTGGCCAATGCCGGCCTTGCCTCAGACGCCGAATCCGGCGCGCGGTTGTTTCAAGCAGCGATCGCCGATGGCCGTGCCGCCGACGCCTTTGGCAAGATGATTTACGCACAAGGAGGCCCGGTTGAGTTTGCAGACAATTGGCGGCGCTTCCTGCCCGAAGCGACGGTGATCCGCGAAGTCACCGCACCAAAATCGGGTTATGTCACCGCCATTGATGGTGAAGCCCTTGGCCTGGCCGTGGTGGCTTTGGGCGGCGGACGCCAGGTTGAAAGTGACTTGGTTGATCCCTCTGTTGGCTTTTCTGATATTGTGACGCTTGGCCAGAAAGTCACCAAAGGCCAACCGCTGTTGCGGGTGCATGCCGCACGCGAAGAGGCCGCAACCCAAGCCGAACAGGCCGCATTGTCTGCCATCACCATTGGGGCCAAAGCCACTAAGACCGGGCCACCGATCCTTGATCGGATAGACCCATGAGCCGCGCCTTTCTTGTTGTGATGGATTCTGTCGGTTGCGGCGGGGCCCCGGACGCAGACCGTTTCTTTAATGGCGATTTGCCTGATACCGGTGCCAACACTTTGGGGCATATTGCCCAGGCATGCGCGGCTGGTCAGGCCCAAGAGGGCCGCAGTGGCCCGCTAAATGTGCCACACCTTGATGCACTGGGCCTTGGGGCGGCAACCCGTCAAGCCTCTGGCGACGCAACGCCAGGTCTCAGCGCAACGCCAACTGGGCGCTGGGGCTCTGCCATCGAACAATCGATTGGCAAAGATACGCCTTCGGGACATTGGGAGTTGGCGGGTCTGCCAGTGCCCTGGGATTGGAGCTATTTCCCAGATCGCCGCCCGGCGTTTCCCGAAGACCTGGTCAAGAAAATCACAACCGAGGCTGGGATTGACGGCATTTTGGGCAATTGCCACGCCTCTGGCACAGATATCATTGACGAATTGGGCGCGCTGCATATGCAGATTGGCTTTCCGATTTGCTATACCTCCGTTGACAGCGTGCTGCAGGTGGCCGCGCATGAACACAGCTTTGGGCTCGATCGCCTGCTTGCCATGTGCCAGGCCATCGCCCCCATTCTGCATGACATGAAAGTCGGGCGGGTAATCGCGCGTCCCTTTGTCGGAGATGCAGAAAACGGCTTTAGGCGCACGACAAATCGCAAAGATTTCGCCATCACACCGCCAAGTCCGGTGCTGACCAATTGGGTGCAGGATGCCGGACACCACGTGTATGGACTGGGCAAAATTGGCGACATCTTTTCGATGCAAGGCATTGATAACATCACCAAGGGCAGTGACGCGGCTTTGATGCAGCAGCTGCATCATCTGGCTGAAACCGCCGTCGAGGGCAGTCTGACATTTGCGAATTTTGTCGAGTTTGACAGTCTATATGGGCACCGGCGTGACATCTCTGGCTATGCCCGCGCGCTTGAATGGTTTGACGCGGAAATTGGCCGCTTGCTGCCGAAATTGCGCAAGGACGATATGTTGATCCTCACGGCTGACCATGGCAATGACCCCAGTTGGCCCGGCACCGATCACACCCGCGAACAAGTGCCGGTTCTGTGTCATGGCGTCGGCCCTGGCGAACTCGGACAAATTCAGTTTTCAGATGTGGCCACTTCGGTGGCGCATCACCTAGGGGTGCCCGCGCAGGGGCCCGGAAAGAGCTTTCTAACATGACCATCGCAGACCTGCCCAAAGTTGAACTTCACCTGCACCACGAAGGCGCGGCCCCGCCCGCTTTTGTACGCCGGTTGGCGCAAGAAAAAAACGTGGATATTTCTAAGGTTTTTAATGACCAAGGGGGCTATGCCTTTCAGGATTTCGTGCATTTCCTGTCCGTCTACGAAGAGGCCACCTCGGTTCTGAAATCACCCGAAGACTATGGGCGGTTGACCACAGCGATCCTAGAAGAAAGCGCTGCAAATGGCGTGGTTTACACCGAAAGCTTCATCTCGCCTGATTTTTGCGGTGGCGGAGATGTGGGCGCTTGGAAAGAGTATTTGCATGCCATGCAAGAAGCGGCTGCCAAAGCCGAGGCGACCCATGGCATTATTTTGCGGGGTGTGTTGACCTGTGTGCGCCATTTTGGCCCAGAAAAAGCCAAGGCCAGCGCGCTCTGTGCTGCCGAAACCGTGGGTGATTGGGTTGTTGGTTTTGGCATGGGGGGCGACGAAGGGCAGGGCCGCCAGGGCGATTTTGCCTATAGTTTTGATCTGGCGCGCGAAGCAGGGCTGCGCCTGACCACCCATGCGGGCGAATTTGGCGGACCAGACAGTGTGCGTGACGCCATTCGGGATCTGAAAGTCGAACGTATTGGCCATGGCGTGCGCGCCATCGAAGATCCGGATCTGGTGCAGGAACTGATCGATCGTGACATTACGCTCGAGGTTTGTCCCGGCTCTAATGTCGTGCTTGGGCTGTTCCCGGATTTTGCGTCGCATCCCATCGACCGCCTGCGCAAAGCGGGGGTCAAAGTCACCGTGTCCACCGACGATCCACCTTTCTTTGCCACAACCATGCGCCGTGAATACCAGATGCTGAACCAAGCCTTTGGATATGAGGCCGATGATTTTCACGCGCTCAACACCACGGCTGCTCAGGCCGCCTTCTGTAATGACGACACCCGCGCGCGGGTTCTGAAAGCATTGGAAACCGCATGAATGATCATCTTACAGTCGTAAATCACCCTTTGGTGCAACATAAACTGACGCTGATGCGCAAAACATCGACATCAACCTCAGAGTTCCGCCAATTGCTGCGCGAAATCAGCCAGCTATTGGCCTATGAGGTGACCCGCGCATTGCCAATGACAACCGCCCGTATCACCACCCCAATGCAAGACATGGACGCACCGGTTTTGGCGGGGCGCAAATTGGCATTGGTGTCTATTTTACGGGCCGGCAACGGGCTTTTGGATGGCATGCTTGAATTGATCCCTTCAGCGCGTGTCGGCTTTGTTGGCCTCTATCGCGACGAAGAAACGCTGCAGCCGGTGCAGTATTATTTCAAAGTTCCAACCCAGTTGGACAAACGACTGGTGATTGCGGTGGATCCAATGCTGGCCACTGGCAATTCCTCGGTTGCCGCCATTGATTTGCTAAAGCAAAGCGGTGCCAAAGATATTCGCTTTTTGTGCCTCTTGGCGGCCCCCGAAGGGGTGGCGCGCATGAAAGAAGCGCATCCAGATGTGCCGATCGTCACCGCATCGCTGGACGAACGCCTTAATGAGCAGGGCTATATCGTTCCGGGCCTGGGTGATGCCGGTGATCGCATGTTTGGTACAAAATAGCTCTATGCCTGCTTTACTCATATAGGGTTTTGCGGCTAGTGTGTCCCCATATCTTGTGGGGGCACGATGCAGTTAACCAGGACCATAGCGATCGCGTTGATCGCCAGTATTGCAAGTTTTGGCGCGGTAAACGCCCAAAGCATGCGCAAAGACGGCACACCGTCAGAATTTCCACCGGCGTCTTTTACCGGCAAGCAATTTGTCGATAGCCGTGGCTGCGTGTTTATTCGCGCTGGCATTGATGGGGCTGTCACCTGGGTGCCACGCGTTGCACGTGATCGCAAAATGATATGCGGTTTTCAGCCAACATTTGCCGGTGGGTCGACGCCGAGTAAAACAGCACAGCCAAACACCGCTGTGGTGCAGATTGTTCCCGACGCGGCCCCGGTCTCTGCCCCGGTGAAAACCGCCCAGCCCGTTAAGATCGCCAAGCCCAAAACCACAGAGACAGTCCGCGTTGCAAAGGTAGCCAAACCCCGCGCTTTGCCCGCGATGGCGCAGGCCAAGCCCGCCACTGTACAGGCATCAACCAGACCTGTTCGCAAGGTGACCCAAGTTGCAAAAGTCGCGCAACAACCCACCGTCACCGCGTCAAACGCCACAACGCAGCAAACGGCAAATTGCGGCAATGTCAGCGCCCAAAGTGCCAAATACCTCAGCCACGCCACCGCCAAAGTGCGGTGTGGGCCGCAACAGCAAATCTCGAATTCTGCCATCGGCAGCAAACCTGCAATGGAACGTCGCGTTGGCGCAAAACCACGCCGCGTGATCCATGCCAGTGCCAATCAGACGCATGAGACCGCACTGGTCAAACCACGCCGCGGACAGGTTGTTGTCGAGGGCCAAGTCAGCCCGCACACCCGCGTGGTGCCACGCCACGTCTATGAAAGCCGCTATTACACGCTTGATGTTTCAAAGCCACCGGCTGGCTATACAACGGTCTGGAAAGACGACCGTCTGAACCCACGTCGGGCCGAAGGCACCTTTGCAGGCAAAGCCCAGATGGAACAAATCTGGTGGCATGGCACACCGCGCTGGCCACGTTGGGGCAAAGCCATAGAGCCTGTGGTCGCAGAGCCAAAGAAAACCAAAATTGTCCTAGCATCCAAGAACGCGCCTGCACAGAAAACCATGCGCCTTGGCCATGATGCCTTTGTACAGGTCGCCACCTATGCCTCGCAAAAAGATGCTCAGGTCGTGGCGCGTCGTGTGCGCGCTCTGGGGCTTCCGGTACGTATCGGCAAGGTCAATCGCAACGGGCAAATGCTGCGCATGGTTTTGGCTGGTCCGTTCCATGACGCGGGCAGCGCGAATGCGGCGCTTAGCCGGACGCAGTCTGCAGGATACGGAAACGCGCGCATTCGTTGACAGACGTCACAGATTATTCAAACAAAACCCGGTGAACAGCCTATGCTGTCCCGGGTTTTTTCATGTCTGTCAAAGGGGTCAGCTGGTGCAGATTTCCTGCAATGCCACCCAGTCCAAATCGCCAAGAACCGGCGCGACCTGTCCCAACACCGCATCCGCTTCGATCAGTTCAAGCGTGGTTTCACCGGAAATATCCTGAGCATAGCCATAGGGGGCCGCCACAAGCTGCAGATCCGCGAAATGCTGTAACATGGATGCCTGATCCACGGGTTCTGGGGCTTCAGAGACCAATTCTTCGGCATAGCCGCGCAGGGTGTCATCGGTCAGCTGCCCGGTGGTCAAAAGCCGAAAACTGGCGGTTATGCCTCCAGAACGCAGCAGCCTTTCCAATGGATCCTGCGCTTTGGCACGCACGGTCTCTGCGGCCAAATACCCTGCGGCTACAGCCGGATCTTCATGATCTTCCAAAATTGTGCGCGACAGAACAATGGCCCCGCCCGGCAGGGTCGCCGTGTGGCGAATGCCATCGGGCACCACGATAATTTCGCGCACCTGTACCCGCTTGGCCAGGGTCTTAAGCGCTGCATCCGCCGCTGGCTCACGACAGGGTGCCCCGGTCACGCTTTCCAATTGGGCCAAAATATCTTGGCCAATCACCACCCGATTGATCTGCGGCACGACGTTGGTCACATGGCTGCGCAACGCCGTTGGCAACCAGAAAACCCCCAATGCTGCAACCGCTGCAAGCGAACTGGTCAAAACCACACCGCGCAACCGCCCGGGATGCGGCGCGGTTTTGTGGATGGCGCGCTGCAATTTTTCGATCGCCGCGATCATCTCGGTTTCATCACCGGCAATTTCCAAAGTTTCATCGGGGCTGCCAACCGGATGATACAGGGCTGGCGTCTCACCAGGATTGGCGCGATAAACAGCGGGCAATGACCAATGCGCCAAGGGGCGTTCTTGCATGTCGGTGACCACCAAGGTGGCGTCGCCAACAGCCACAATCACCTCGCGGCGCTGCGCCTCTGCGGTTTCACGCCACAGGCCCGAGGCTTCAAGCCGTTGATATTTGTTTAGGGCGACCATAGTACGCTGCTGCTCTTTTTTCTTTTGTCCAAAATCTACACCGAAAAGCCCTGTTTCGCAATCAGCGCTGGCCACCTCATCTTAGGGTCGATAGGCTCTTAGCATGATCATCTCACGCGGTCGCCGCTTCCTTTTTGTGCATATCCCCAAAACCGGCGGCACCGCGCTGGCACTGGCGCTGGAAGCGCGCGCCATGAAGGATGACATCATGACAGGCGACACCCCCAAAGCGCTAAAGCGACGGCGGCGGCTAAAAGAGGTGCAAACCTCGGGACGGCTTTGGAAACACTCGGGCCTGTCAGACATCGAAGGGCTGGTGACCGCGCAGGACATCCAAGGCCTCTTTACCTTCACCCTGGTGCGCAACCCCTGGGATCGTGCTGTCAGCTACTATCATTGGCTGCGTGATCAAAGCTTTGAACATGCGGCAGTCTCGCTGTCCAAGGTGTTGACATTCAATGAATTTATCGCGCATGCGCAGACGAAATCCAGCTTTATGACCAACCCATATGCGCGCTATTTGACCATGCGATCCGGCGTTGAAAAATGCGATCTTTATATCCGCCTTGAACATTTCAAAGCCGATGCCCAGCCCCTGTTTGATCACCTAGGCTTTACACTGGAATTGCAACGGGTGAACAGCTCAGAGCGGGATGCAGATTACCGCCAGTACTATTCCGATGAAAGCGCGGCGATTGTGGCAGAATGCTGTGCCGCCGACATCAAAAGATTTGGCTTCAGCTATTAAAAACCCAGCACGACAATGGCTGGGTTTCTGAAGATCCTTTAATTCGTCTATGCGGCTTTGCCAGGCGATGCCCCAAAGCGTTCATAAAACCCCTCGGCAGAGTCCGCCATGTCGCGCAGCAGGGCAGGGCAGCTAAACCGAGCCCCATGCGCCGCCTCCAGACGATCACATTGCGCGGCCGCCCAAGGTGCCCCAACAATGTCAAGCCAACTGAACGGCCCGCCCGACCAAGGCGCAAAGCCCCAGCCCAAGATCGCCCCCACATCACCCTCGCGAATGTCCTCCAACACGCCGTCTTCCAGCGCCCGCACAGCCTCTAGAACCTGCGCAAACATCAAGCGATTTTGCACGTCGCTCACATCAGGTTGCTCTGCGGCGCGCGGATATTGTGCCGCCAGCCCGTCCCAATATCCTTGGCGTTTGCCCTTGTCGTCATAGTCATAAAACCCCGCCTTGGCCTTGCGGCCCAAACGACCTTGGTCTTCCATCCAAAACACAACCTCATCCACAGCGCCGTCAGGATATGCCTCTCCCATCGCCGCCTTGGTCGCGCGGGCAATCTTGGCCCCCAGATCAATCGAGGTTTCATCGACCAGTTGCAACGGCCCCACTGGAAAGCCCAGCAATTGGGCTGCATTGTCAATCAGGGCAGGGGCCACGCCCTCGCCGACCATGCGCAGCCCTTCGTTGATATAGGGGATGATGCAGCGGTTGGCATAAAAGAACCGCGCATCATTCACTACAATTGGCGTTTTCTTAATCTGGCGCACATAGTCCAGCGCCTTGGCCACCGCCCGATCCCCGGTTGCCTTGCCTTTGATGATTTCCACCAACAGCATCTTTTCCACCGGGCTGAAAAAATGGATGCCGATGAACTGGTCCGCACGACTTGATGCCTTGGCCAATTGCGTGATCGGCAGAGTCGAGGTGTTGGACGCAAAGATTGCACCCTTTGGCATCACCGCTTCAACCTTTTGGGTCATTTCCGCTTTGACCTTTGGGTCCTCAAACACCGCCTCGATGATCAGATCGACATCTTTGAGTGCCTTCAAATCCGTGGTTGCGGTGATCTTGCTCAGCATCGCCGCCTTTTGTTCTTCGGTGGTCTTTTTGCGTTTGATACCCTTGTCCGCATAGGTTTCGGCATAGGCCTTGCCGCGATCTGCGGCCTCTTGGGTCTGGTCAATCAAAACCACCTCGATGCCGGCTTGGGCCGAGACCAGCGCAATGCCAGCCCCCATCATGCCAGCGCCCAAGACCCCCAGTTTTTTGACCCGCTCATCTGCAACATCTGGACGGTTCGCACCCTTTTCCAGCGCTTCTTTGTTGATGAACAGGCTGCGGATCATCGCGCCAGAACTGGGGTTCATCAGCACATTGGTGAACCAGCGCGCCTCGATCTTAAGCGCAGTGTCAAAGGGCACCAAAGCGCCTTCGTAAACCGCCGACAACAAGGCTTTGGCCGCCGGGAACGCACCCCATGTCTTGCTATGCACCATGGCAGAAGCCCCGATATAGGTCATGAAACCAGCCGGATGATACGGCACCCCACCCGGCATTTTATATCCTTTTTCATCCCAGGGTTTGACGATCTTTGGCCCAGACAAAACCCAAGTCCGCGCATCCGCCATAGGGTCCTCTGACACCTCGTCAATCAAGCCCGCTTGCTTGGCCTTGGCTGGTGAACTTAACTTGCCCTCCAACAAAAACGGCGCGGCCATCATTGCGCCCATCTTGCGCACCAACCGCGTTGTGCCGCCCGCGCCGGGGAAAATCCCGACCATAATTTCCGGCAGGCCGATCTTGGCCTTTGGGTTGTCAGCGGCAAATATCCGGTGGGTGGCCAGTGGAATTTCCAAGCCAATGCCCAATCCGGTGCCGGGCATCACACAGGCAATCGGCTTGCCGCCCTTGTTGGTCTTAGGGTCCATGCCCGCGCGCTCGATTTTGCGCAGAATGCGATGCATATTCATAATGCCATCAAACAGACCTTTGGCTGGGTTGTCCCCGGCCATGTCCCTCATCTTGGCGATGATGTTCAAATCCATTCCGCCTGCAAAACTGCCGTCTTTGCCAGAGGTCAAGATCACGCCTTTCACAGCCTCATCCCCAAGCGCCGCATCAATACAGGATTCCAACTCTTCCAAGGCCTCTAGATTCAGCACATTCATGCTTTTGCCCTGCGTGTCCCAAACCAGCGTCGCGATGCCCTCGGCATCAACCCCCATCGTGAAATCAGTCATTCTTCTTCTCCCGGAAATGGGCTGCCATCTTTACGCGTATATGAAAACACCCCGTGGTCTGCGGTCACTTTCATGTCGATATCGCTGTACCAGGCGGTTTCGGTTGCGGTGCGGGTGCCAATGATTAGAAACTGCGCCTCGGCGTCAGAATTGTTCACCACGCAATGCCCATTGGCGTCCCCCGCCGGAAAGGCTGCACAGTCGCCAACGTTCAGAACGGTTTCGCCATGATCATCCACCAGGGTACAGGTGCCTTGGGTGACCATCATGAATTCATCTTGTTCCGCGTGCCAATGGCGCAGGCTAGATTTCGCGCCGGGCTGCAAAAGGGTGATATTGGCCCCAAATTGCGTGATGCCGCCAGCATCGCCAACTCGTTTGCTACTGCGGCCTTTCATTTCCGCGGCATATTTCTCCGGGTAGCCGGACCCGCTCCGCGCTTCGATCTTATTCAGGTCAATCTTTGGCATCAGACCCTCTCAATAATGGTTGCGGCACCCATGCCAGAGCCAATGCACAGCGTTGCCAAACCTGTCTCTTTGTCGCTGCGTTCAAGCTCATCCAACAGCGTGCCCAAAATCATCGCGCCTGTGGCCCCCAATGGGTGCCCCATGGCAATCGACCCGCCGTTGACATTCACCTTTGCCGGATCTGCGTCAAACGCCTGCATGAAGCGCATGACAACCGAAGCAAAGGCCTCATTCACTTCAAACAAGTCCAGATCCCCAATCTCCATGCCGCTTTCACGCAGGATTTTTTGCGTCACCGGCACTGGCCCGGTCAGCATGATCGTCGGATCGGTGCCGATTTTGGCCGTGGCTTTGATGCGGGCGCGCGGCACCAGCCCCATACGTTGACCATAGTCTTTGGTGCCAATCAAAACCGCCGCTGCGCCATCCACAATGCCAGAGCTATTGCCCGCATGATGGATGTGATTGATCCGTTCCAGATGCGGGTATTTCATCAACGCGATTTTATCAAAGCCGGGCATGACTTCGCCCATCTGCTGAAACGCGGGCTTCAAACCGCCCAGCGATTGCATATCTGTGCCCGGACGCATGTATTCGTCGGTTTCCAATATCGGCAAACCGTTGATGTCAAAGATCGGAATGATCGACTTTTCAAAATAGCCTGCATCCCAGGCCGCCTTGGCGCGTTTTTGGCTTACCACCGCCAAGGCATCAGCCTGATCGCGGGTAAATCCATATTCCGTTGCAATGATGTCAGCCGAAATCCCCTGCGGCACAAAATAGTTTTCAATTGCAATCGACGGATCAACCGCAATTGCGCCCCCATCCATGCCCATCGGCACTCGGCTCATGCACTCCACTCCACCGGCGATATAGGCCTCACCGCCGCCGCCGCGCACTTGGTTGGCAGCCATGTTCACCGCCTCAAGCCCCGAGGCGCAAAAGCGGTTGATCGACACGCCCGGAATGCTCTCATCCAGATCAGATACCAAAACGGCGGTTCGCGCCAAACACGCCCCCTGTTCGGCAACCTGAGTGACATTGCCCCAAATCACATCCTCAACCGCATGACCTTGCAAGTTGTTGCGCGTCTTCAATGCATTCAACACGGCGGCGCTCAACCTCGGAGCCGTCACCTCGTGCAAAGCACCATCTTTGCGCCCCTTGCCACGCACCGAACGCACGGCATCATAAATATAAGCTTCGGTCATGCTCGTCTCCTTCACAAGCCGCGGTCACTGGGGTGACCGGGCATCAAGTCGTATGGGGGCTTCCAGCCCGGCGTGTTTTCAATATTGCTGAGCCAGCGGTCGATATTGGGCCAATCGGCGCGATCAAATCCAAAAGGCTCCGGGTAAAATAAATATCCACAGCACGAGACGTCGGCGTTTGTCAGGCTTTCCCCCACAATCCACGCGCGGCCTTCTAGGTGTTTGTTCAGCGTGGTGTAGGCCGCTTTCAATCGCCCCTGAAGAAAGCCAATGGCCTCAACAGGTCGCTTGTCTTTGGCCAGAAAGTTCATCAGAAATCGGGTGATACCGTTTTGACTGGACAGCTTGTGATTGTCCCAAAGAACCCAACGCAAAACCTCATAACGCTCTGCATCTGTCGCACCGCCAAACTTGCCGGTTTTTTCCGAGATATACTGTTGTATTGCCCCGGATTGGCTTGTCTTAAACGCGCCATCCACCAACACGGGCACTTCCCCCATTTCATTGATGTTTTCTAGATAGTCAGCGCTGCGGGCTTCGCCATTGAAGAAATCAACATAGACCGGTTCCCATTCCAGGCCCGATAATTCCAGTGCGAGCGCCGCTTTATAAGCGTTGCCGCTTTCACCAAAGCAATAGAGTTTTATTGTCACAGGTCTCTCCTAGTTGTCATGGCAAGACGGGGGTTTCACACCCCCGCACCCCCGTGGAGTATTTTAAGAAAGATGAATACGGCCCTTCACCTTGAATTAAGATATTTGGCGTTATTTGAAGAGGCGGAACAGGCAGGAGTGCCGATGACCGTGAAAGGTGAAGCCTTACCTGCTTGCCACTTTGGGTGGCCTTGGCGGGTAAGGTGGACCGCGCCTTCATCTTTCCAAAAATACTCAAAACAAACCTTTCTTCTTGCGATGTGGTCAGCGTTTGCGCGCGTCCAGTTCCAAGTTGAACCGGCGCAGTCTTTGCGCCAGTTGGTCTGGGTGGGTCACCGCGTCAAAATTCTCAAACAAAAACGACAGGGCCTCCCCTTCATCCAACCCGGCCTCGTTTGAAAACCGTCTGAGACGCCGATAGGCATCCTCTGTCATGGCAATGGGCAGGCGGCGGGTCAGGCGAAAACGTTTTGGCATGTAGCCTCCTTAGAATTGTGCGGCATCCAGAGCCATAACCATATCAGCACCACTTTGAATGCGGGCCAGATGCATCTGGGTGGCAGGCAGCCGCCGCGCCATATAGTATTTCGCGGTGGTCACCTTGGTTGCATGGAACGCTGCGTCTTCGCTGCCCTTTGCCAATGCCGTCAACGACGCTTTGGCCATGCGTCCCCACATCAGCCCCAGGCAAACATGTCCAAACAGGTGCATAAAGTCATAAGAGCCAGCCAGCGCGTGGTTTGGGTTTTTCATGCCATTTTGCATGAAATACAGCCCCGCCGCTTGCAGATGTTTTGACGCCTCTTTCAAGGGGGCGACAATCTCTGCCATGGTGGCGTCATCGCCGTTTTCTTTGCAGAAGGTTTTCACCAGCTCAAAGAACGCCATCACATGTTTGCCGCCATCTTGTGCCAGCTTGCGCCCCACCAGATCCAGCGCTTGAACCCCGTTCGCACCCTCATAGATCATGGCAATGCGGGCATCGCGGGTGAACTGGCTCATACCATGTTCTTCGATATAGCCATGGCCGCCATAGATCTGCTGCGCTTGCACGGTCATGTCATACCCTTGGTCGGTCAGAAAGCCTTTGATCACCGGGGTCAGCAGTGACACAAGCCCGTCCGCCTCTGTGTCATCTGCGCGGTGGGCGGCATCAATCATCTGCGCGCCCCACAATAAAAACGCCCGCCCGCCTTGGACAAAGCTTTTCTGATCCATCAAGGAGCGACGAATGTCTGGGTGCACAATCAGTGGGTCGGCCGGGCCATCAGGGTTCTTGGCCCCCGTCACGTCCCGCCCTTGCAGGCGATCCTTGGCATAGGCAACCGCGTTCTGATAGGCCGCTTCAGCCTGAGCAAGCCCCTGCATGCCCACACCGATGCGCGCTTCGTTCATCATGGTGAACATGGCGCGCATGCCTTTGTGTTCCTCGCCCAGCAAATAACCTGTTGCTGCGTCATAATTCATCACGCAGGTCGCATTGCCGTGAATGCCCATTTTCGTTTCGATATTGCCGACAGTGACGCCATTACGGTCTCCCAGCGCGCCATCTTCTTTGACCAGGATCTTGGGCACAATAAACAGCGAAACGCCTTTGATGCCCTCTGGACCTCCGGGGATTTTGGCCAACACCAGATGGATGATATTCTCGGCCATGTCATGGTCACCGGCTGATATGAAAATCTTTTGCCCGGTAATCTTATAAGACCCATCTTCCTGAGGGACGGCTTTGGTGCGCATGAGACCCAGATCTGTGCCGCAATGGGGCTCTGTCAGGTTCATGGTGCCGGTCCATTCGCAGCTGACCATATGGGGCAAATAGGTTGCTTTTTGCGCCGGGGTGCCATGTGCCAAAATCGCGGACGCCGCCCCATGGGTCAGGCCCTGATACATGGTAAAGGCTTGGTTTGCCGCAGAAAACATCTCGCCCACAGCTGTGCCCAAGATATACGGCATGCCCTGACCGCCAAATTCTTCGGGCATGTCCAGCCCTGTCCAACCGCCGTCTTTGACCTGTTCAAAGGCGGCTTTGAAACCCGTCGGCGTAAAGACCACGCCATTTTCCAATCGACAGCCTTCGGTGTCGCCAATCACATTCAGCGGTGCCACAACCTCTGCGTTCAGTTTGCCAGCTTCTTCCAGCACGGCGCTGGTAAAGCCGCGATCCAGATCACTATAGCCGGGAATATCGCTGTCGCTGACGTTCAAAACATCATGCAGCACAAATTGCATGTCTTTGGTTGGGGCGGCATAGATGGGCATAGATACCTCTGAACTTGTTAGGGTTACTCTGCTTAGGGTTACTCTGCGGCTTTGTCAGTTGCAGCCTGGGCGGCGATCATTTTCTCCCCCCATTTCAACTGTTCTTTCAGATCTTCAATCGCTTCGTCTAACTCTTCACGTTGTTGCTCTAGATCTGCCAAACGCTCTTGGGCGATTTCATAAGTGCGGATCAACTGGGTTTGCTGTTGGTCGCCCATGTCATAGAGATCCAGCAACTGGCGAATTTCTTCGAGCGAAAACCCAAAGCGTTTGCCGCGCAATATCAGCTTCAGGCGGGCGCGGTCGCGTCGGGTGAACAGGCGTTTTTGCCCTTCGCGCACCGGAAACAGCAGTTCCTTTGCCTCATAAAATCGAAGCGTACGTGGTGTGACGCTAAAGGCGTCGCACATTTGGCGAATGGTCATATAGTCTTCAGTCATTCCAAAAACCTTTTCCGTGTCACTACCGGTAAATTGCGAATGTTTCTGAATCGTTACTATAACAGTTTACGTTTACGTAAGCTATACGCTACGTCACTTTTCAAGTTGACGTAACTTCCTTTTACGTAAAGGTGTGTTTCGCGCAATATCTTTGCGCCGCCCCCTAGGGAAAGGGCAGACCTCCTGACATTCAAAGCAGGTTGTCATGCGCACAAACCAGCCACCTTCAGGCGGCCGGCGGGCAGTCAGTGCGTTATTTCAGGTTGTTTGCGGTCTCATTGCGCAGCGTTTCAAGCTCGGCGATGGCATCTTCCAGCTGCGTATGTTGACGGCGCAGCTCAATCAATTGCTGGTCGGCCATCTCTACAAAGGCCGCCATCTGGACCTGGCTGCCTTCTTTTTCATAGATCATCAGCCATTGACGCAATTCTTCCAGTTTGATCCCAAAAGTGCGTCCGCGCATAATTAAAGTCATACGGGCGATTTCTCGGGGGCCGTAAAATCTGGATCGGCCTTCGCGATCAGGCTGCAACAACTCGATATACTCGTAATAGCGCAATGTGCGGGGCGTTACTTCAAATTTCGCACACATTTCCTTGAATGTAAGGCGATCAACCGTCATGACTTAATTCTCCCTAAAGCGAATTTAGGCCGAGCGCGCATTGAGAGCAACAGGCGTTGCGCGATATGTTGTCATAAAATTGATGCAGCAGGAGAGCGGCATGGCGATAGAGAAAACAGAGACAGCGCAAGAGTTTATCGAGTCAATTCCCCATGCCAAAGCCCTGGGCATGCAGGTGACGAAAATTGGCGACGGCTTTGCCCAGATCGAAATGGACTATGATCCGCGTTTTGTCGGCGATGCTGAAACCGGCGTGATCTCGGGCGGTGCAATATCTGCATTGATGGACACTTGTTGCGGTGCCTCTGTCATGAGCCACGGTGAGGTGACCGGGGCCACGGCCACAATTGATCTGCGCATTGACTATATGCGCGCCGCCACACCGGGTGACCGTATTTGTGCCCGCGCCGAAGTGTACCATCTGACCCGCAATGTCGCGTTTGTGCGTGCCAAAAGTTTTGACCACGACAGTGAAAACCCCGTCGCCACCGCCACCGGAACCTTTACCGCAGAGAAAAAACAATGAGCCGCCCCCGCCCAGAACCCGTTCAAGTGGTCAAGCAACGTCGCGACGCGGTGCTCAGCGCCTTGGTTGATAATATTCCCTATAGCCAATTCCTTGGCATTCACTTTGAGCGGCGAGGGGATGAATTGACCGCCACAATGGCCTATGACGCCAATAACATCGGCAATCCGCTTTTGCCGGCGCTGCATGGAGGGGCCACCGCGGCCTTTCTCGAAATCACCTCGGTGATTGGTCTAAGTTGGGCAACCCTATGGGAAGACATGGAGAATGGCCGTTTGTCTTTGGAAGAGCTAGAGGCAGGTCACCTGCCGCGTTTGCCCAAAACCATTGATTTTACGATTGATTACCTGCGCTCTGGCCTGCCACGTGACGCCTATGCACGGGCGCGGGTCAATCGGTCGGGGCGGCGCTATGCATCGGTGCATGTCGAAGCCTGGCAGGACCGTCGTGAAAAGCTGTTTGCCCAAGCCACAGGGCATTTCATGATGTCCCCATCCAAGCCATGACCGGGCCTTAACATGTCGCACCAGCCTCAGGTGACCCATCGTCGCATTCTGAAAATTGCGCTGCCGGTTGTGTTGTCCAACGCCACTGTGCCCATTTTAGGGGCCGTTGATGTTGGTGTGGTGGGCCAGATGGGCCAAGCCGTGCCGATTGGCGCGGTTGCCATGGGGGCGATCATCCTAAGTTCTCTCTATTGGGTTTTTGGTTTTTTGCGCATGGGCACCGCCGGGCTGGTGGGGCAGGCCGCAGGGGCAGGGGACGTTGCCGAGGTCTCGGCCTTTCTCACCCGCGCCTTGCTGATCGCTGCGGCGGGCGGCGTGGCGATGATCGTGTTGCAGCCGCTGATATTTGCCGGGGCCTTTTGGCTCTCGCCCGCCTCCGCAGAGGTCGAAAGCCTGGCGCGCGAATACCTGTTCTTCCGCATCTGGACCGCCCCCGCGGCCATTGCGGTCTATGCGCTCACCGGCTGGCTTGTCGCGATGGAGCGCACGACCGGTGTTTTCTGGGTGCAGCTGATCATGAACGGGGCCAATATCTTGCTGGATCTATGGTTTGTGCTCGAACTCGGTTGGGGGGTGCAGGGCGTCGCCATTGCCACGGTCATCGCCGAACTTTTGGGGGCAGGCGTGGGCCTTTACCTGTGTCGTGACGCCTTTGAAAACCTCGAATGGCGCAATTGGGTGCGGGTGTTTGACCGGGCCAAGCTGATCCGCATGGGGCTGCTGAACGTAGACATCCTGATCCGGTCGGCCTTGTTGATGGCAATCTTTTCCAGTTTTGTGTTCGTGGGCGCGCGCTTTGGCGATGTGACTCTGGCCGCCAACGAAGTTTTGATCCAATTCACCTATATCACCGCCTATGCGATGGATGGCTTTGCCTTTGCCGCCGAGGCTCTGATTGCCCGCGCCATTGGCCAGAATAACCCGCAGCGCCTGCGCAAATCCGCACTGATGTGCAGCTTTTGGGGCGCTGTCACCTGCCTGTCGATGTCGGTGTTTTTCGCGCTGGGCGGGCCCTGGCTGATTGCCGTCATGGCCAAGTCACCAGAGGTCCGCAGCACGGCGGCAGACTATCTGCCCTGGATGATCGCCACCCCTATATTGGGCTGCGCCTCCTGGATGCTGGATGGGATCTTTATCGGGGCCACGCAGGGACGCGACATGCGCGACAGCATGATCCTCAGCGCCGCAATCTACGTGATCGCTGTCCTCGCGTTTATCCCCTTGATGGGCAATCACGGGCTGTGGGCCGCGCTGACCATTTCTTTTGTGGCACGGGGCATCACGCTTGGTGCGCGCTACCCAGCCTTAGAACGGTCTCTGACCTAAATCTTCAGAACGGTCTCTGACCTAAAGAATGTCCAGCACCGACGCCGGGGGCCGCCCCAGCCGCGCCTGACCATTTGCGATCACAACAGGCCGCTCGATCAGCTTGGGCACCGCCACCATCGCGGCGATCAGCGCATCTTCGGTGCTGTCCTTTGACAGCCCGCGTTCTTTAAACGCCGCCTCACCCTTGCGCACCAGGTCAATCGCCTTGATGCCCAACAGACCAAGAACCTCCCGAAGTTCCGCCTCGCTTGGCGCATCTTCCAGATACTTTCGGATTGTGACCGGGCCCTTGGCCTCAACCAATGCCAAGGTCTCGCGCGATTTCGAACAGCGCGGGTTGTGCCATATCTCGGTCATAGCCACTCACTCCGTTTGGTGCCGACAGCATCAGCAACATTCTCAAACCCATCCCGCGCCAGCAGCTCATCCAGCCCACGCGCAATATCTGCCACCATCGACAAGCCACCATAGACCAGCGCCGTATACAGCTGCACCACCGATGCGCCTGCACAAATCTTGGCATAGGCTTGCTGTGCATTTGAAATACCACCGACGCCCACCAAGGGCAGTTTGCCTTCGGTCAATGCCGACAGCTGCGCCAAAACCCGTGTCGATTTTTCAAACAGCGGTGCGCCAGACAATCCGCCCATCTCGCCTTTGTGGTGCGATTCCAACCCATCCCGATCCAGCGTCGTGTTGGTGGCAATGATCGCATCCAGCCCACTTTCCAACGCAACCTCAGCAATTTCGGCCAGTTCCGCCTCGCTCAAATCCGGGGCAATCTTCAAAAATACCGGTATCTTTTTGCTCAGCCCTTCGCGGGCCTGCATCACACCGGCCAACAGTGCCGACAGCGCTGCCTTGCCCTGCAGATCCCGCAGTTTTTCGGTGTTCGGAGAGCTGACATTCACCGTCGCAAAATCCAAATGTGCCCCACAATGCGCAAGCACCTTGGCAAAATCCGCCGCTCGATCCTCTGAATCCTTATTGGCACCAAGATTCAAGCCAATGACTGCATCGCGCGGGCGTTTGGCCAAACGGCTGGCAATCGCCTCCATGCCGTCATTGTTAAAGCCAAACCGGTTGATGGCCGCGCGATCTTCGGTCAGGCGAAACAGGCGTGGCTTTGGGTTGCCTGGTTGCGCGCGTGGCGTCGCTGCCCCAACTTCAAAAAAGCCAAAACCAGCGCGTGACAAGCCCAACAAGGCCGTCGCGTTTTTATCAAAACCGGCAGCCAAGCCCACTGGGTTTGGCACATCCAGCCCAGCAAAAGACGTGCGCAACCGGGGCGATGTCACCAATCCCGGCGACGCCGCTGCGCCCAATTGCAGCGCTTTGATCGCCAATCCATGTGCGGTTTCCGGGTCGACCTTATGCAGCAACGGCATGCCCAGTTTTTCCATCAAGTTCATGGTGTCATCTCCATTGGAAACGCATGGGTGCCATCCACCAGCGGCAGGGGCTTGGCCCAGAGAACCTCATCCAATGTCAGCGCGCGATACAGATGTGGGAATTTGTCTCCGCCGCGTGACACTTCCCATTTCAAAGCATCGCCCAGGTCATCGGCCTCTAAGACCAAAAGCCACAGCCCATCTTGCCCGGCAAAATGCTTGGCCGCGGTCTCTGCCACCTGCGTTGCCGTGGAAAAATGCACAAAGCCATCGGCCAAATCAATCGGTGCACCCAAGGTCTCGCCTTTGGTCTGCAACGCGGCCCATTCCTCGGCCTTGAATATCTTGAAAATCAGCATGCCGCTCAAATGCCGCCCAAATGCCCATAGGTCAAGCTTTCCCGGCTGTCATCACGCCGTTACGTCAAATTCTCTATACTCAAGGCGGTCCAAAAAAGAAATTTTGACTCAAAGGTCAATTATATGCCCAACTCTACAGGTCATCAGCGAAAGGGGAGCAATATGTTTTCGCGTTTTTTAACCACCGCCGCGGCTTTAGCCGTCACCACCGGAATGGCGTCAGCCGATTATGCGCTGACCATTTTACACACCAACGATTTCCACGCCCGCTTTGAACCCATCAGCCGGTTTGATTCAGGCTGTTCAGCTGACAGCAATGCCGAAGGCAAATGCTTTGGCGGCTCTGCACGCTTGAAATCAGCGGTCGACGCCGCCCGCGCCCAATATGCCAATTCGGTGCTTGTCGATGGCGGCGACCAATTCCAGGGCACGCTGTTTTATACCTATTACAAGGGCAAACTGACGGCCGAGATGATGAATACCCTTGGCTATGACGGTATGACCGTGGGCAATCACGAATTTGACGACGGCCCCGAAGTGTTGCGCGGCTTTATGGATGCGGTGAATTTTCCGGTCCTGATGTCCAACGCCGATGTTTCAGCAGAGCCGCATCTTGCCGGCGTTCTCAAAAAATCCACCATCATCGAAAAGGGCGGCGAAAAGATCGGCATGATCGGTTTGACGCCAGAAAACACCGATGAACTTGCCTCACCTGGCGACAACATCACCTTCACCGGTGCGGTGGGTGCAGTGCAGGCCGAAGTCGATCGATTGACCGCCGCAGGTGTGAATAAGATCATTGTGCTGTCGCACTCTGGATACTCCGTGGACCTTAAGGTCGCAGAAATGACAACAGGCGTCGACGTGATCGTTGGGGGTCATACCAACACCTATCTGTCTAATGTGTCCAGCCGCGCCGAAGGGCCCTATCCAACAGTTGTGGGCGACACGCAGATTGTCTCGGCCTATGCCTATGGTAAGTTTCTCGGCCAATTGAACGTGGTGTTTGACGACGATGGCGTTGTCAAATCAGCCACGGGCGAACCGCTGATCATGGATCGCTTCATTTCCGAAGACGATACCGTGAAAGCGCGCATCGCCGAGGCCGCAAAACCCTTGGATGAAATTCGCAACAAAGTTGTGGCAGAGACCGCCAGCGAAATCATCGGTGTGCGTGAAGAATGCCGGGCCGTTGAATGTGCCATGGGCAATTTGATTGCCGACGCGATGTTGGATCGGGTCAAAGATCAAGGTGTGCAGATCGCCATTCAGAACGGCGGCGGCATTCGCGCATCCATTGATGCTGGTGCAGTCACCATGGGCGAGGTCTATACCGTGCTGCCCTTCCAAAACACATTGTCCACGTTCCAAGTCACCGGGGCGACAATGATGGCAGCGTTGGAAAATGGCGTGTCGCAAGTCGAAGAGGGTGCCGGACGCTTCCCACAAGTCGCAGGCATGTCTTTCGCGTTTGATCTGGCAAAACCAGCCGGCGAGCGGGTTTCTGACGTGATGGTCGGCGGCGCAGCAATCGACGTAAACAAAGTCTATAATGTTGTGTCCAACAATTACGTGCGCAACGGTGGGGATGGCTATAAAATGTTCAAAGACGCGATGAACGCTTACGATTTTGGCCCTGATTTGGCCGAAGTGACAGCTGACTTCATTGCCAAGAACGCCCCCTATGCACCGTATAAAGACGGACGCATTACCCAAAAATAAGCGGTCTTAATAGAAAACCCGCAAGACCCCGGCAGCGAATGTTGCCGGGGTCTTTTTGTTGGCACCGGTTTGTTCGCGCCGGGCCCTAAATAGACCATCTGTCTTTCGCCCATTGAGCAGCCATCTGCGCGGCCCTTCACAGCCGAAATCCCATGCGTTAAAACACCTGATATGGATCATCCGCTTATCGACCTTATCAACCAGAAAATTGCTCAGGCAGAGGCCGAAGGTGCGTTTGACAATCTGCAGGGTGCTGGCAGACCTTTGCCAAAAACCGATGATCCCGAAAATGCGCTGATCAATCGTCTGGTCAAGGAAAGCGGCGGGGTGCCAGAATTTGTCCTGCTGTCGCGTGAACTGGCAAAACTGCGCGCCGAATTGCGCGCCACTGGTGATCGGTCATACCGGCACAAGCTGCTCAAGGAAATGTCGATGCTAGAGGCCAAAATAGACCTCGCCAAAAAAGCCAACCGCTAAGCTTGCAGAAAATCCAAGGACTGAGGTTTACGTGTTCCAGCGCAGAAAGCCGGCTTGTTAACCATGATTTCAACGGCCCTCTCGTTCAGCAGAGTTTTCACTGTCGAATCGTACAACTCAGCGCTTGAAACGTACAAATTGTACAAATAATCAAAAATTTAAGCACCGAACCTTGTGTTAAACCCCATTCCGAAATCCAAGATATTGTGGTGCGAAACACACAAAATCCCCCTCAATTCCCGCTTTAACGCAGCGTGCGCTGCTGCATTTGCTCCCCCTCTGGGCATCGCTGAAAAATAGGTTAATCTGGGCACATGTGCGGACGTATTGCCAATACCTTACCCTCTGATGCCATGGCGCAGATGTTCAGTGCTGTTCCGGCCAATAAGCTGCCCAATGTGCCAAATTATAATATTTGCCCCACCACCGGCATTCACGTGGTGATGGGCGCTGATCCAGGCAATTCAGACGGCACGCGCAAGCTGGTGCAGATGCGCTGGGGGTTTATCCCGCATTGGTACAAAGCCCCCAATGATGGGCCGCTTTTGATCAATGCTCGTGCAGAAACTCTGGCAGAAAAGCCCGCCTTTAGAATGGCTTGCCGCGAATGCCGCTGTCTCATTCCTGTGACGGGCTATTATGAATGGACAAAGGATCAGGCTGGAAAACGCTGGCCTTGGTATTTTTCCGCCGAGGGTCAAATGGCCTTGGCGGGTGTCTGGCAAGATTGGAGCGTTGATGGCGAAACCCAGCGCAGCTGCGCCGTGGTCACCACAGGTGCAAACACTCAGGTTTCAAAGATACATCACCGCATGCCTGTTATCATTTCTCAGGAAAATTGGGGGCTGTGGCTTGGCGAACAAGGTCATGGGGCCGCCACCCTGATGACACCGGCCCCGCAAGGCGTCATTTCTTTTCATGCGGTTGATCCCAAAGTAAATTCCAACAAAGCCTCTGGCCCTGACCTCATAGAACCATTTGAGGATGGTCCGCCCAATTCCTAAAGGGTTTCAGGCCATAAGACTTGGAATTGCCACGAAAAAAGCGTCTGATAGCAGCACCTCAACAATGGTGACATCATGTCTGATACCCCCTACGCAACGCCTCCGGGTGGCTTGCCTCCGCAAAGTCAAATCACCACCAATCGGGCGGTGTTCACCCCATCTTATGCGGTCATTCCCAAGGGGGTGATGACCGATATCGTAACGTCAAACTTGCCGCATTGGACAGATACCCGCGCCTGGATAGTTGCCCGCCCACTCAGTGGATTTGCCGAGACCTTTGCGCAATATATTGTCGAGGTCGCGCCAGGCGGTGGCAGCACCCAGCCAGAGCCAGATGAGATGGCGCAAGCGGTGCTTTTTGTGCTCTCTGGGTCACTCAAATTGTCTGTAAATAAAAGCGAAAATATTTTGCAGCCGGGCGGCTATGCCTACCTACCGGCGGGATGTGACTGGCAGGTCGAAAATATTGGCGACACACCGGTGACATTCCACTGGGTGCGAAAACGCTATGAACAGGTTCAAGGCGTTGATAAGCCTGAATTTTTTGTGGTGAATGAGCAGGATATCCTACCGGAATCAATGCCCGACACTGACGGTCGCTGGGCCACCACAAGATTCGTTGATCCGCAAGACATGCGCCACGATATGCATGTGAATATTGTGACGTTTGAACCCGGCGGCGTCATTCCATTTCCTGAAACCCATGTCATGGAACATGGTCTCTATGTGCTTGAAGGCAAAGCAGTTTATTTGTTGAATACAGATTGGGTAGAGGTTGAGGCAGGCGATTTTTTATGGCTGCGCGCTTTTTGCCCGCAGGCCTGTTATGCGGCTGGCCCGGGCAAATTTCGCTATCTTCTGTACAAAGACGTGAATCGGCATCCAAAACTAGGTAAGTGATTGAATTGTATCAAATACAATCTGGATCTGGTCATTTCTAGCCAATGGGTGTGAACTAAGCGTCTTGCCTCAAGTGTAAAGGGCCGATGATGGCTGAACAGAAAATCCGTATATTTATCAATGGCTTTGGCCGTATCGGGCGAACCGTTTTGCGAATCTTAACCCAAAGTGATGCATATAGAGGTTTCGAAATCGTTGGGATCAACGACATCGAACCGTTGGAAACCTGCGCTTATCTCTTCCAATACGATTCAGTTTTTGGAACATACGCAGGTTCGGTGGAATGCGATGAAGCTGCTCTTGTGGTCGATGGCACCAGATTTCCCTTTCACGACATGCGCGACATTGCGACGTTGGATCTTAGCGATGTTGACGTGGTTTTGGAATGCACTGGCATGGCCGGCAAACGCGCGGTTGCTGAACGAGGGCTGACCGCAGGCGCAAAAAACGTATTGATATCAGGGCCTTCTGACGAAGCTGACATCACTTTGGTGATTGGGGCCAACCACGAAACATTGCAAGATCAGCGCATTGTGTCCAATGCCTCTTGCACCACCAATGCCTTGGCCCCCCTGATGAAAACCCTGGATGATGCCTTTGGATTGATTTCCGGCCATATGACCACTGTGCATTGCTATACGGGCTCTCAGCCCACCGTCGACAAGCCACGTGTCGCGCTGGAACGCAGCCGCGCTGCCGCCTTGTCGATGGTCCCAACGACAACCAGCGCCCAACGGATGATAGACCGGGTTTTACCGCATCTCAAAGGCCGGGTAGAGGCGCGCGCAATTCGTGTTCCAACCGCCAGCGTCAGCGCAATTGATCTTACAATTCAAACGGTTAAACCAGTTACCGCAGAGACAGTGAACAACGTGCTGAACTCGGAAGCGGCCCGCACAGGCATCTTGGGATCAACCACCAAACCACTGGTATCCACCGACTTGCGCATGCGCCCAGAGTCCCTGGTGTTCTGCGAGCGGGAAACCTCGGTATCGGTCGGGGGGCTTTTGCGGGTGTTTGGTTGGTATGACAACGAATGGGGTTTTTCGTGTCGTATGCTTGATATGGCTAGGCTGATGTCCTCGCGCTAAGGCCTTATCATACAATTCTTTTTTAAAAAAAGCCCCGCACTTGGCGGGGCTTTTCCGTTGTTACTTACGTTTTTTGGGCGGCATCAAATCGGTGATGGTGCCCTCAAACATCTCTGCAGCAAAGTTTACGGTTTCTGACAGCGTTGGGTGTGGGTGGATGGTGTGGCCCAGATCCACGGCATCTGCGCCCATCTCGATGGCCAAAGCCACTTCGGCGATCAAATCCCCAGCGTTTGGCCCAACAATTCCAGCGCCGATCACGCGGTCACCGTCTTCATCAAACAGCACTTTGGTCAGGCCTTCAGAGCGACCCAAGCTCAGCGAACGACCAGAGGCAGCCCAAGGGAAGACCCCTTTGCCAACTTTGATACCTTCTGCCTTGGCTTGGGTTTCTGTCAGACCTACCCAAGCGACTTCGGGGTCGGTATAGGCCACCGACGGGATAACCCGGGCGTCAAAGAAGCGCTTATGGCCAGCGCAAACCTCGGCTGCCACTTTGCCTTCGTGAACCGCTTTGTGTGCCAGCATAGGCTGACCGACAACATCACCAATCGCAAAGATGTGCGGTTGACCGGTACGCTGTTGATTATCAACGGAAATAAATCCACGCTCATCCACCGCTACACCGGCTTTTTCAGCGTCGATCAGGTGACCGTTTGGCTTGCGTCCAACCGCGACTAGCACCTTGTCAAAGGTGTCGGTCTTTACGCCATCGGGACCTTCCATGGTGACTTTCAGGCCACCTTTTTGGGCCTCTACAGCGGTGACTTTGGTCTTGGTAAAGATGTTCTCATACCGACCTTCGATGCGCTTGTGCAGCGGTTTGACGACGTCTTTGTCGGCCCCTGGGATCAATTGATCCATGAATTCAACAATGGTCACCTTCGAGCCAAGGGCGTCATAAACGGTGGCCATTTCCAGCCCAATGATGCCGCCGCCCAGAACCATCAGACGTTTTGGCACGTCTTTCAGTTCCAACGCACCGGTCGAGTCAATCACCCGCTCGTCGTCTTGTGGAATGAAGGGCAATGAGACCGGTACAGAACCAGCTGCGATGATGCATTGGTCAAAGCTGACGGTGGATTTTTCACCGTTGTTGTCAACTTCGATCATATTTGGCCCGGTGAATTTACCATAGCCTGTCACAACCTGAACTTTACGGCCTTTTGCAAGCCCGCCGAGTCCGCCAGTCAGTTGATTAACAACGCTTTCTTTCCATCCGCGCAGGGCATCTAGATCGACCTTGGGTTTGGTGAATTTGATACCAAATTCGCCCATTTCCTCGGCCTCAGTGATGACTTTAGCACCATGCAGCAAGGCCTTTGACGGGATACAGCCCACGTTCAAACAAACGCCGCCCAGATTGTTGTCTTTCTCGATCAGGACAACTTTTTTGCCCAGATCAGCCGCGCGGAACGCAGCTGTATAGCCGCCTGGACCAGAGCCCAAGACCACAACTTCGCCATGAACATCGCCAGCGCCAGACGCCGTGCCGGTTGCTGCCACAGCTGCCGGTGCTTGAGGTGCCGCCGCCGCAGCAGGTTCTGCCTTTGCCGCGCCAGCGCCATCAGCCGAGTCCAGTACCATGATCAACGAGCCTTCGCTTATCTCGTCGCCTTCGGCCACTTTGATTTCTTTCACCACACCTGCAGCAGGCGAGGGGACTTCCATGGTCGCTTTGTCAGATTCCAATTCGATCAGCGGGTCTTCTGCGGCGACAGTGTCGCCAACAGAAACCAAGATCGAAACCACAGGAACTGAGTCAAAATCACCAATATCAGGAACTTTGATATCCATTGTTCAATCTCCCTTACAGCATCAACCGGCGCACATCGCCGAGCAGGTGTTTCAGTGTCGCGCAGAAACGGGCGGCCAGCGCGCCGTCAATCGCACGGTGATCGTAAGACATGGACAGGGGTTGCATCAAACGCGGCTCAAATTCACCGGATTCTTTGTTCCAAACCGGGGCCATTTTAGAGCGTGTAAGGCCCAAAATCGCAACTTCTGGCGCATTCACAATTGGAGTGAATGAGGTGCCACCAATGCCGCCGAGCGAAGAGATGGTGAATGTCGCACCGGACATATCATCGCCTTTAAGCTTGCCGTCACGGGCTTTCCCAGACAATTCCATCAGGTCTTTAGAGATTTCAACGATGCCCTTGCGGTCTGCATCTTTGATCACCGGAACCATCAAGCCATTTGGCGTATCTGCTGCAAAACCAATGTTGTAGAAGTCTTTCTTGATCAACTTGTCCCCATCAGGGTGGATCGATGAATTCACTTCCCAATGCTGTTTCAGCGCTGAAACAGAGGCTTTGACCACAAAGCTGAGCAGGGTCACGCGATAGCCTTCGGTTTTCGCAATCCCGTCCAACTCGCGGCGATAGCCGTCAAGATCCGTGATGTCTGCTTCTTCGTTGTGGGTGACATGTGGGATGTTCAACCAGGAACGATGCAGGGCTGGGCCAGAGATCTTTTTGATCCGTGGCATTTCAACGTCTTCGACCTTGCCGAATTTGCTGAAATCAACGGCTGGGATGGGTGGAATGCCCATGCCGCCAGATGCAGCAGGTGTGGCAGCGGCTGGTGCAGTGGTCGATTTCAAGTGCGCTGCAATGTCTTCACGCAAAATCCGGCCCTTGCGGCCAGAGCCATTCACTTTGGCGATGTCGATGTCCAACTGACGCGCAAATGCACGTACGGATGGCGATGCATGTGCCTTGCCAAATCCGCTGTCAGTGACTGCCGCTACCGGAGCTGGCGCAGCTGCGGGTGCGGGTGCCGCTGAGGCAGCTGCCGCGGGGGCCGCAGCTGGGGCGGGTGCGCCTGCCTCGGCTGCATCTGCTTCCAGGATCAAAACCAAAGAGCCTTCGGCAACATTGTCGCCTTCCGCCACTTTGATTTCTACCACTTTGCCCGCCGCAGGTGAGGGCACTTCCATCGTAGCCTTGTCGCTTTCCAATTCAACGATTGGATCTTCTTCTGCGATGACGTCGCCGACGCTTACTAGGACTGCAACAACAGGAACTTCCGAGAAATCCCCAATATCTGGTACTTTGACTTCAATTGTCATGATCTTTTCTCCTCTGTCCGATCACACCAGCCGTGGGTTCGGCTTGTTTCCGTCGATGTCATATTTGGCCAATGCTTTCTCAAGCACGGTTTTGGTGATGTTTCCTTGGCGGTATAGATCCACCATTGCCGCCGCAGCGATGTGGTTTGCGTCGACCTCAAAGAAGCGGCGCAGGTTCACGCGGCTGTCACTGCGTCCAAACCCATCTGTCCCAAGAACGGTATAGTTGCCCGGCACAGAAGCGCGGATCTGTTCAGCAAAGTTTTTCATATAGTCGGTGGCAGCAATAATCGGGCCTGATGCCTTTGCAAGCTGCTGAGTGACAAATGGAACCTTTGGCTCTGCCAGTGGGTTAAGCCGGTTGTGACGTTCGGCATCTTGGCAATCGCGTGCCAGTTCATTGAAGCTTGGCGCAGACCAAATTTCTGATGTAACACCAAAGTCGTTTTCCAGCATTTCAGCCGCTTTGATCGCCTGGATCAGAATGGTGCCTGAACCCAACAAAGTAACGTGTTTCTTGCCTGGTTTGGCCACGTCCTTAAAGCGGTACAGCCCTTTGATGATGTCCTCTTCAACACCCATTGGCATATCTGGGTGGCTGTAGTTTTCATTCATCAAGGTCAGGTAGTAAAACACATCTTCCTGATCTTCATACATGCGCTTCATGCCATGCTGAACAATCACCGCAACTTCGTGCTGGAAGGTTGGGTCATAGCTGACGCAGTTCGGAATAGTGCCTGCCAGAATGTGACTGTGACCATCTTCGTGCTGCAGGCCTTCGCCGTTCAAGGTTGTACGCCCTGCGGTGCCGCCCAACATAAAGCCACGTGCACGGCTGTCGCCGGCGGCCCATGCCAGATCGCCAATACGCTGGAAACCAAACATAGAATAGTAGATGAAGAAGGGGATCATCGGCACGCCATGGTTGGAATAGGCAGTTGCTGCCGCAATCCAATCGGCCATCGCGCCGGCTTCGTTGATACCTTCCTGCAGAACCTGACCGTCAATGCTCTCTTTATAGAACATCATTTGGTCAGCATCTTGTGGCGTATACTTCTGTCCAAGCGGGTTATAGATACCCACTGAACGGAACAGGCCTTCCATACCAAAGGTGCGGCTTTCATCGGGTACAATCGGTACGATGTTCTTGCCAATCTTCTTATCGCGCAACAGCGTGGTCAGAATGCGCACAAAGGCCATCGTGGTGGAAATTTCGCGGTCGCCGGTGCCTTTCAGCTGCGCCGCAAATTTATCAAGCGCCGGGATTTCAAGCTTGTCAGATTTTGAATCGCGTTTCGGGAAGGCCCCACCGAGTGCTTGCCGGCGATCCTCCAGATAGGCTTTCTGCGCGTTGTTTAGTTTGACAAAGGGGGCGTTGCCAACGTCTTCATCGCTAACCGGGATCTTAAAGCGATCACGGAAGGCGCGCAGCTGGTCTTCGTTCATCTTCTTTTGTTGGTGCGTGGTGTTCTGGCCTTCGCCAGCAGTGCCCATGCCGTGACCTTTGACAGTCTTGACCAACAAACAAGTTGGTTGACCTTTGGTATCTGAGGCGCGTTTGAAGGCGGTATAAACTTTCTGTGGATCATGTCCGCCACGGCGCAAAGCCCAAATCTGGTCGTCTGACCAATCGGCCACCAAAGCAGCGGTCTCTGGGTATTTGCCAAAGAAATGCTCACGGATATAAGCACCGTCTTTGGATTTGAATGTTTGATAGTCGCCGTCCAGCGTTTCATCCATCAACTGACGCAATTTGCCAGATGTGTCTTTTTCTAACAGCGCATCCCAGCCTTTGCCCCAAAGCAGTTTGATGACATTCCAACCGGCACCGCGGAAGTCGCCTTCAAGTTCTTGCACGATTTTGTGGTTGCCGCGCACAGGGCCATCCAAACGCTGCAAGTTGCAGTTCACAACAAAGATCAGGTTGTCCAAACCTTCGCGGGCTGCGAGGTCGATGGCACCACGTGATTCCGGCTCGTCCATTTCGCCGTCACCCAAGAAGCACCAGACCTTACGGTCAGCCATGTCAATGTGGCCACGGTTGTGCATGTATTTCATGAAACGCGCTTGATAGATCGCCATCAGCGGGCCCAGGCCCATTGAAACGGTTGGGAATTGCCAGTAATTCGGCATCAACCAAGGGTGTGGATAAGACGACAGACCATTGCCGCCCACTTCCGAACGGAAGTTCTCAAGTTGCTCTTCTGTCAAGCGGCCTTCCATAAAGCTGCGGGCATAGATGCCCGGGATCACATGGCCCTGAAAGAACACAAGATCGCCGCCGTGAATGGCTGATTTGGACCGCCAGAAGTGGTTTAGACCGATGTCATACATGACGGCCGAGGACGCAAACGACGCGATGTGGCCACCATATTCACTGGAAACTTTGTTACGGCGCACAACCGTTGCCATCGCATTCCAGCGATTGATTGTCCGAATGCGCCATTCCATATCCATGTCACCAGGAAATGGCTCTTGGTCGTCAGCCGGAATGGTGTTTTGATACGGTGTGGTTGCGGAAAACGGCAAGTTTGCTCCGGCGGCACGCGCCTGTTGTACCGCTTTATCCAGCAAAAAGTGCGCGCGGTCTGCGCCATCACGCGCAATCACGTCTTCAACGGCTTCTTGCCATTCGCGTGATTCCACTGGATCAATGTCTTCGAAATTCGTCGCCATATTGGCTGCCTCCTCCAAATGTCTCTTTCACCACTTATAGTTCAATGTTAAACTATTTAGGTAGATCGGTTGCCTCATAGCAGCCATGCGCCGAGCGGTCACCTCTTTTGTCAAAAGGTTTCGCCTGATGGAATGCTATGGAATGCTAAGGTCTGTTGCGATTTCACACGCGATTACAGGGGTATTCTCCTTTGGTTTATAGTTAAACTATTGTGTATGGGTCTGGCAGCCAGAATTCTTCCAAATTCGGCTCTGGGCCCACTCTATCCACGACTGCAAACAGGCCGGGTGTTGAAAGCGGTGTCAAAACGCCATGCCACACACCCTTATGAATGTTGATGGCTTGCCCTTCAGACGAAAGAAAGGCGCTCGGTTCGCCGGGGGTTCCGCGATTATCTGGGGCCACAATTATCAAAAACGACGTTGGGCTCATTGGGATAAAGGCCTGACTGCCCTGTAGGTGGCGTTCCAACATTGTCAATTGATAGGGAAGGCTGCGAGATTTTGCATCAAAAAGGCTTATGCCGGCGCGGCCGCTGCCAAAGTCAAGTGTCGCCAGATCGTGATACCGTCCGCAAAGCCCCTGGTTGATGATCTGATCTGGCTGATCGCGCAGCTCAATAACATCGCCAAACGGGGCGAAATTTGCCGGGTTTAAGGCAGAAGTCTGGAGGGTCCTAGTCATGCAGAAGGCCTTCCAGACGTATTTTAGCAATGCGCTCTACCTGTCGACAGGCTTCGTGAAACTCTGCCTCGCTGGATTGCGCAATGCGCCGTTCAATGGCCCGAATAATAGAAGCCTTGTTGTGGTCGCGTACCGCAATGATGAAGGGAAAGCCGTGTGTTTTGACGTATTGCACATTGAGCCGTTGAAGCTGCGTCCGCTCTGTATCTGTTAATCGATCTAAACCAGCACTTGCCTGCTCTGCTGTGGACGCGGCTGTCAGCTTCTTAGCGGTCGCCAATTTCCCAGCCAAATCTGGGTGTGCTTTCAAAACGCTCAGGCGTCGCGCTTGCGTCGCACTGCGAAAAATGCGCGACAGGGCGCTGTGCATTCCGATGGCCGTATCATGGGCAGGCCCGAGCTCCAGATCAAAGGCAGCATCCGCGATCCATTCTGAATGTTCAAAAACCCCTCCGAATTGCGCGACAAATTCTCTGCGCGACATTTGACTGGGGCGCGTGGTTGGTTTTGGTGTGTGGATCTGGGCCCAATGGGTTGCGATGTCGATCCGTCGCGGAGTCCAAACGCCTTCAAACTCTTGAATATAATTTAGAAACTGCCGCAAACCCGCAATTTTTCCAGGGCGACCAACTAAGCGGCAATGCAACCCGACGGTCATCATCTTTGCAAATCCTGCCCGTCCCTCTTGGTAGAGCTCGTCAAAAGAGTCTTTCAAGTAGGTATAGAAATCCTGTCCGGTCACCCAGCCCGGAGCGCTCGCAAACCGCATGTCATTGGTTTCGAGCGAATAGGGAATGACCAGTTGGTCGTGGTCGCCATAGGTGCGCCAATAGGGCAGGTCGTCATCATAGGCATCGCTGACATAATCAAAGCCGCCATTCTCGGCGATCAGGCGCATGGTGTTCTCGGAGCAGCGACCCGTGTACCAGCCACTTGGTCGTGTCCCGACGACTTCGGTGTGCAAACGAATGGCTTCGGTGATAGCAGCGCGTTCCGCACGTTCTGGCATGCCCTTGTGATCCACCCACTTTAGCCCATGACAGGCGATTTCCCAGTTTGCGTCTGTCATGGCTGCGACTTGCTCTGGTGATCTGGCAAGTGCGGATGCCACGCCAAAAACCGTTAGAGGAATTTGCGCGCCAGTGAACAGCCGGTGCAGACGCCAAAAACCCGCACGCGCGCCATATTCATAGACAGATTCCATATTCAAATGGCGCTGTCCGTGCCATGGGCTGGCCCCGGGGATGTCTGATAAGAAAGCTTCACTGGCTGGGTCACCATGCAGAAGACAGTTTTCTCCACCTTCTTCGTAATTCAAGACAAACTGCACCGCGATACGTGCATTTCCTGGCCAATTTGCATTTGGGGGTACTTGGCCATAGCCGCACATATTTCGTTGATATCTCGTCATGTCCCCCCTTCGCGTTGCGAAGATTATTCTTTCAAAAAGTCTATGCGGAAACAGGATTGATTTGAAAGTGCTTTCGGGGGCTGTACTGTGGTGTAGAGAAAAATATTTCACTCGGGGCAGATGGTTGGGGAGTTGCGGCATGTCAGGCTATCTTACGACACATGTTTTGGATACGGCGCGCGGGTGTCAGGCAGAGGGGATCCGGGTCTCTTTGTATCAAATCGAAGGCGAGGCAAGACGGCGTGTTGCCGAGGCAATCACCAATGCTGATGGCCGTACCGATGATCCGATCTTGTCAAAAAATGATTTTAAAACAGGTATTTACGAGTTGGTTTTTGCCTGTGCTGGGTATTTTGAGGGCAGTGGGCAAGCTGGGCGTTTGCCGTTGTTTCTTGAAGATATTCCCATTCGCTTTGGCATGAACGAGGCGGTGCACTACCATGTTCCTTTGTTGCTTTCGCCGCATGGCTATTCCACTTACCGAGGGAGTTAAGTGTTTGTTTCGAAAGAATATACCAGCCAAGCAGTCCACATTTTGACGCATCGCATTCGGAATGTGAGGGTCTTGTGAAATTTCTTGAATTGGCTGCCGCGCATCTGACATTGACCTAGAGGACCGGAAATATGCTAGAGATTCCAATACTTTGGGAGTGGTTTGGATTTGCGCTGCGTTGGGTGCATGTGATCACGGCAATCGCTTGGATTGGGTCTTCGTTCTATTTCATCGCGCTGGACCTTGGTTTGCACCGAGAAGGCGACCTTGGCGGGGCGGATGGCGAAGAGTGGCAGGTGCATGGCGGCGGGTTTTACCATGTTCGCAAGTACTTAACCGCACCGGGCGCGATGCCCGAACACCTGACATGGTTCAAATGGGAGAGCTATGCGACTTGGCTGTCGGGGTTTGCGCTGTTGATGGTGGTTTATTGGGCCGGAGGCGAGCTGTATTTGATCGACGCCAACAAGTCTAACCTGTTGCTTTGGCAGGGAATATTACTATCGGCTGCCGTGTTAACAATTGGGTGGCTTTGCTATGATGCGCTGTGTAAATCGCGACTTGCGAAACATCCCACGATTTTGATGCTGTTGCTGTTTTGTCTTTTAGTGGCAATGGGTTACGGGCTGAATCAAGTGTTCACCGGACGCGCCATGATGCTGCACCTAGGGGCCTTAACCGCCACAATCATGACGGCCAATGTTTTTTTTATTATCATGCCAAATCAACGGGTTGTGGTGGCTGACCTGCAAAATGGGCGTGTGCCCGATGCGAAATACGGGAAGATTGCGAAATTGCGGTCGACTCACAATAATTACCTAACACTTCCCGTCATTTTCCTAATGTTATCAAATCATTATCCGCTTTCTTTTGCGACCCAATACAATTGGCTGATCGCGGCGCTGGTGTTTTTGATGGGTGTGACCATCCGGCATTTCTTCAATTCGATGCACGCGCGCAAGGGCATGTTGTGGTGGACATGGTTGGTGACCGTGGTTTTGTTTATTCTTATCATGTGGTTATCGTCTGGCGGGCCCGCCGTGAAGCCGTTGGAGGAGGCTGAAGCAGAGATGCCCGTGGCGGCGCAAAGATTTGCGGAAGCCCAGGGTTTTCAAGAGGTTAGAGATATTGTGCTGGGGCGCTGTTCGATGTGTCATGCCCGCGCGCCATCTTGGGAGGGCATTCACCGTGCGCCCAAAAGTATCTATCTGGAAACACAAGGAGAAATCGCGATGAACGCCCACGCGATTTACCTGCATGCGGGGCTTAGCGACGCGATGCCGCCGGCGAATGTGAGCTGGATGGAGGCAAAGGAACGCGCCGCCATCGTGGCGTGGTATGGTGCGCGCTGAGCGTTCGCCGGGTTTATTTTGGGTTATTTGTACAATTTGTACGTTTCAAGGCGCGAAACGTACGATTCGTGGTGGGGTTTGGGATTTTTTGAGTATTTTTGGAAAGATGAAGGCGTGGGGGCGGCGTTTTGGTTGAGAGGTAATTGGTGGGGGTGAGGCCCACGCGTCGGCCCTGATGGATGTTGGCATTATGGATGGCGGGCTGAAGCCCGGCCTACATTTTGGATTTATCGGAACCGTCCCACCAAACACGCCCGGCACTGCCGGGCAGCGCCCGACCGCCCCAATGGGCGGGAGCTTCGCTTCCGCCCGCGGTCAGGCGATGCTACTACTGATTGGTTAACTCTAAAGTTGGGTTAGCATCTTGCTTAGTCATTTCACGGTAACTGAAACCACTGAGGTCACAGCGAGAACCAAAGTCAGCAAGAAAATAAAAAGATTGTGGATCTTGTGATCGCGATGCCGCCGCTCCTCGGTTTCATGCTTCGCGATGGTTGTCAGAGCTTTCCCCGTGACTTTGAAGCGATCGTCAGCTTGTTCTAGCTCGCCGGTTTCAACGAGAGAAGAAACGATCAACTGAAATCGTCGACTTTCAACTTCGTAATCAGGGTGTCCATAGGCACGTTCACCGTAGAATTCTCCAAAGTCCCAAATCTCAGAAAATTCGCGTCTGCCGTATTCGCCATGTGCAAGATCAAGTTGCACAAGTCTATTTAGAACCTCGATACGATCATGCTGAAACTTCGTCGTAATATTGAAGACGCGTTGCTTTACGAAATTGCTCAACCGGACTCTGAGGGGATATGCGGTTAACCAGTGCCAAAAATAGTCGCTATAACCCGAGTAGGTAATTGAATTTCCAAAGTACCACTGGCGGACAACGAACCTTTCATTTCGAAGGCTTTTGAATGAAACACAAGCGGGGTGCCGCCACTCATCGCCTTCGATTTGCGCGCCTGCAAAATGGTCTTTTTTTATTTCATGTATTCTAAATAATGGGAGTGTCTCTTCACCATGCAGAAAACCGGCGCTTTGGTAATTTAATTTATTGTCCAAAGTGAAGGAACCCTCGGGTGCGGGGTTTCTTAGCGCTAATCGAATGACAATTTTCTTAAATTTAGGAGTGAAATATGGTCCGATTTTTCTTAGCAATAAGATAATCCTAAACATCCAACTCCTCAACAAACCGGGCGTTTTCCTGAATATACTCAAACCGTTTTTCTGGTTTTTTGCCCATCAGGCGTTCGACAAGGTCACCGGTTTCGCCGGGTTCGTCTTCGTCGATGGTGACGCGAATGAGTTTTCGCGAGGCTGGGTCCATCGTGGTTTCTTTGAGGTCTTTTGCGTCCATTTCGCCGAGACCCTTAAAGCGCGAGACGTCGATTTTGCCTTTGCCGCCAAGGCCTTTTTCAAGCAATGCGTCGCGTTCAGCTTCGTCCGTGCAATAGACGCGGCGCGCGCCTTGGGTCAGGCGAAAGAGCGGCGGGCAGGCGAGGTAGAGGTGGCCTTGGTCGATCATTGGGCGCATTTGGGTGAAGAAGAAGGTCATCAAGAGCGCGGCGATATGGGCCCCGTCGACGTCGGCGTCGGTCATGATGATGATCTTGTCATAGCGCAGATCATCAGGATTAAAGCGGGTGCCCAGGCCGACGCCAAGTGCCTGTGTCAGGTCGCTGATTTCAGCGTTAGTGCCCAGTTTGTTAGAGGCCGCGCCCAGCACGTTGAGGATTTTACCGCGCAGGGGCAAGAGGGCTTGGTTTTTGCGGTTGCGGGCCATTTTGGCTGATCCGCCCGCGGAGTCGCCTTCGACGATGAACAGTTCGGTGCCTTCGCGGTTGGTGGCCGAACAATCCACCAGCTTGCCCGGCAGGCGCAGTTTTTTGGTGGCGGTTTTGCGTTGGGTCTCTTTTTCCTGGCGGCGGCGCAGGCGTTCTTCGGCGCGCAGCACAAGGAAATCAAGGATGGCCCCGGCAAATTTATTGTTGGCGGCCAGCCAGTTGTCAAAGTGATCGCGCACGGCGTTTTCGACCAGACGCTGGGCTTCGACGGTGGCAAGGCGGTCTTTGGTTTGGCCGACGAATTCCGGTTCGCTGATGAAGCAGGAAACGAGGGCGCAGCCGCCTGTTGCCAAATCGTCACGGGTGATTTGGGCGGCCTTCTTATTGTTGACCAATTCTCCGTAGGCTTTGATGCCTTTGAGGACGGCGGCCCAAAAGCCAGAGACATGGGTGCCGCCTTCGGGGGTGGGGACGGTGTTACAATAGGACTGGATGAAGCCATCGCGGGCCGGGGTCCAGTTGATGGCCCATTCGACTTTACCGGGCACATTGAAGCGTTCTTTGAAGTCGACGGTGCCGGCAAAGGGTTGCTCGGCGTAGGTGGTGGAACCGTTGAGGGATTCATTCAGATAGTCGGCCAGACCGCCGGGGAAGTGGAAGGTGGCTTCGGTGGGGGTTTCGCCGTCGTCGATGGCGGATTTCCAGCGGATCTCGACGCCTGAGAAGAGGTAGGCTTTGGAGCGGATAGATTTGAACAGACGCGCGGGTTTGAAGCGGTGCTTGCCAAAGATCTGTTCGTCAGCGTGAAAGGTGACTTGGGTGCCGCGCCGGTTGGGGGCTGCGCCGACTTTTTCGACGGGTCCTTGTGGAATGCCGCGCGAAAAGCGTTGTTCAAAAACTTCTTTGTTTCGAGCAACTTGCACAACCATGCTGTCAGAAAGCGCGTTGACCACAGAGGCCCCAACTCCGTGCAGACCGCCGGATGTTTGATAGGCTTTACCGGAGAATTTGCCGCCAGCGTGCAGGGTGCAAAGGATCACCTCGAGCGCAGATTTATCGGGGAATTTTGGGTGCGGGTCGATGGGGATGCCACGGCCGTTGTCGCGGATAGTGACCGCGTAATCGGCGTGCAACTCGACCTCGATGCGATTGGCAAAACCGGCAACGGCTTCATCCATCGAGTTATCAAGCACTTCGGCGACCAAATGATGCAATGCGCGTTCATCGGTGCCCCCGATATACATGCCTGGTCGCTTGCGCACCGGTTCGAGGCCTTCGAGCACTTCAATAGAGGAAGCGTCATAGGATTTATCGTCTTCGGTGCTCGCGAGGAGATCGTTCATGGCTGCTCTATTATCCTGTGTTTGACGCATAGTATTTCACTGCCTTGAAGGTAGGGCAATAGGCGGCTGACGATTCCAGGAATTCAACGGTTACCGTGAGGAAATGTAAAATGTGGCTTTTTTGAGATACATCCTAAAGTATAGCTTATTGTTTGTAATGAATTTTTTTGTTGCATTATGAGACTTTTGCACGCAGGGTTGACTTTAGATTGGAACTACATCCTATGGGAGACTGGTGTCTTGGTTTGGACTGATACGATGGGGTCCCTTGGCAAAGCACAGGGGCCGGCCGTTCGGGAAGCCGAGCGGAAAGAAAAAGATAGACAGCGCAAGGCGATGGAGCGGTCCAACGCCCAGGATATCGCTGAATTGGATAGTTATATACATCACATCACAAGCCTGCATCATGAGACAATTGCGGGCATTGATTGGGAGGCTGTGGCCCGTCGCCCTGCACCGGAAGCGCCAGAGGTCGATTTATCGCGATCAGAGCGTATCCGCACCCAACTTGCCCATCATGAGCCTGGATTTGTGCAATGGTTGCTGGGTCGCGGGCGGCAGACTCGGGACGCATTGGATCGCGCATTGCAGATTGCCGGCAAGTTGGGGCATCGCGAAATACTAGCAACGCTTACCCCGTATCAAAAAAGTTTTGAGCAATGGGAATTGGAGCAAGCTGCTGTCCATGGGGTTCATAACAAGGATGATGCAGCTATTCTGTCTGTTATCAGGGGGCATCAGACCTTAACCCGGCAACATAAGTTGGCGCGCGGTTTGGGGATTTCGGTGTTTGAGGGACAGGTACAAGCGGTTTTAAGTGCGCATGACCAAAGCATTGTACCGGATTTTCAGTTTAAGTTTACCCCAAGTGGGAAATTAACAGAGGTTAAGATGCCACGTGAACGCCATATGGCAATCTACCGGGCCTATGTTGGCAGCGCTGCCTTGAAAGTGGCATCTGATTTGTTGCGGACCATTCCAGTGGATGAAATTGTTGTGACCTGTATCGCGCCATTTATGGACGCAGGTACGGACGTTGAAATTGAAATGCCAGTATTGTCGGTCGCATTTGATCGCGATCGTATGATGATGCTGGATATGGGGCGCACCGATCCCGTGGCGGGGCTAAAACTGTTCAATGTGGCAGAGGCATTTCACCCAACACATGGGTTTGCACGTATTGTGCCGCTTGTGGATATCCCGGTGCGCATGGCGATCTGAACCAATTTTTACACCTGATCTGACGTGGCGCTTTGTGGCGTTTCAGCGGTTTTCTGGTGCGCTTTGGCTGCGGGTGCGCTAAATGGCGCGCAGAAACCTGTTTTGGGAGCGCCGCGCATGTCTGAAAACTCTCTGGATCCGCAAGATTGGGATGCATTTCGTGCAGAGGCTCGGGCGCTGTTAGATCATTGCATTGAGCAAATGAAGCAAGCGAACGAGCGGCCTTGGCGCCCCATGCCGGAAGATTTGCAAGAGCAATATAGCATTGGGCAGGGCGGGGACATGATGGCGCGTCTGCGCGATGACGTTATGCCGTATCACGCGGGCAACACCCACCCAAAGTATTGGGGCTGGGTGCAAGGATCTGGTCTGGCCACAGATGTGACCGCTGGCATGGTGACTGCGGTGATGAATTCCAGCAGCAGTGGGCGCAACCACGGGGCCAATTATATGGAACGTGCTGTCATTGATTGGGCGCGCGCGAAAATGGATCTGCCCGAGACGGCCTCGGGTGTGTTGGTGACCGGCACCTCGCAGGCGACGGTTTTGTGTTTTGCGGCGGCGCGCTTGCGGGCGCTTGGGGCAGAGGTGCGCAAGACCGGGCAGGGCGCTGTTAAATTGACCTGCTATGCCGGGCAGGGCGTGCACAATGCAACGCGCAAGGCGGTGGAATTGCTGGGTATAGGCACCGATAACATTCGACGGGTGCCTTTGGTTGATGGGCAGATGGATATTGCGGCATTGCGCGCGCTTGTGGCCAAAGATCGGGCCGATGGGGCCACGCCGTTTCTGGTGGTCGGCACTGCGGGATCTGTGGACTTTGGGCTTTTTGACGACTTGAATGCGCTTGCGGATTTCAGCGAAAGCGAGGGGCTTTGGTTTCATGTGGACGGGGCTTTTGGGGCCTGGACCCGTTTGGCTGACGCGCCATATCGCAGTTTAAGTGATGGAATTGGCCGCGCAGATTCCATTGCGCTGGATTTTCACAAGTGGATGTATGTCGGTTATGATTGTGGCTTGGCCTTGATCCGTGACGAAGCCGAACATCGCGCCACCTTTGCAGCGCGGCCGGTGTATTTGCGCGGCAAGTCCCGGGGCGTGGCCAGTGGCGAACCTTGGTATTGTGACTATGGCGTGGATCTGTCGCGCGGCAATCGGGCGCTGAAGATCTGGTTGGCTTTGGAAACCCATGGCGAGGCGGCGTTCGCGGCTGCGATCACCCAGAACTGTGATTTGGTCAGGGTGATGGCGGATGAAGTTTCTGCGGCAGAGCATATGGCGTTGGCGATGGAGCCGGTGTCTAATGTTTGTGTGTTTACCGCCCGTGCGGATTTGGACGCGGCAGCGCAGTCAGAATTGAACACACAAATTGCGTTGGATTTGCAAGAAAGTGGTGCCGCGGTGTTTTCGACAACCATGGCGGGCGAGGTAGAAATGCTGCGGGCGGCGATTGTGAACCACCGGACAACCAAGGCCGATATTGTCGAGGCTGTGGCCGCGGTTCAGGCGCGGGCCGCAGAATTGGTGTCTGGGGCTTAGATCGGGCTTAACCTTTGAGGTGTATCAAAGCCGGTGCGCCTGGGGATGTTAGGATGGGGCCATTCAAACAGACCAGAGGATTATGCCTATGACAGCGACGGACGCGACGCCCAATCAGCCCCCCAAAAGCCCAACTGAAACCGCAACAGATGTAACATCGGCGAAGGCGACCTCGGAGCCAGTTCCGCCGAGGCAACCTGTTGAAAATGGTGCGGTAAATTCGATACGTCAAGCCTTTGAAGCTGGGCAATATCCCTATGCCGAGCGGCTGTCACGCAAGGACTATGAAAAGCAAAAAGCCAAATTGCAGGCCGAGCTTTTGAAAGTGCAGCATTGGGCGCAGGAGACTGGGCAGAAATTTGTTATGCTTTTTGAAGGGCGCGATGCGGCCGGTAAGGGCGGCACAATCAAGCGGTTCACCGAGCATTTGAATCCAAGGTCTGCACGGGTTGTTGCGCTTAACAAACCGACTGATGAAGAACGTGGCCAATGGTATTTTCAGCGGTATGTTGATCATTTGCCCACCTCTGGGGAAATGGTGCTCTATGACCGCAGTTGGTACAATCGGGCGGGTGTTGAACGGGTGATGGGCTTTTGTGAGGCCTCGGAATATTTGGAATTCATGCGCCAGACGCCAGAGCTTGAGCGGATGTTGGTGCGCTCTGGTATTCGTCTGTATAAATACTGGTTTTCGGTGACCCAAGATGAACAAAAGGCCCGCTTTGCAAGCCGGGCGACCGACCCTTTGAAACAGTGGAAGCTTAGCCCAATTGATAAGGCGTCGCTGGACAAATGGGCTGATTATACCGAAGCCAAAGAGGCGATGTTTTTCTATACAGATACTGCGGATGCCCCCTGGACGGTGATCAAATCAAATGACAAGAAACGCGCGCGGCTGAACTGTATGCGGCATTTTTTGAATTCACTGGACTATCCGGGCAAAGATGCGTCGATTGCAGAGGCACCTGACCCTTTGATCGTGTCAGCGGCCAACCATGTGGTGCATCAATCCGAGCATATCCTGGGCACAGCTTTGCACCCGGATGCGCGGCGCGGAAACGGCGGTTAAAGCAGGGTCTTTAGCTGGGTCATCAGGGGCATCAACCGCTGGAATACCGTGGCCAGTTCTGTGGTTGGTGCCCCAAGCTGTTTGGCATCAAAATCCTGCCAGGCAGAGAGGCTTTTACGTCGCAGTAATGCGGAATGGGGATGGTCTTTGGCAAAGGGGGCGGGCACACGTTTGAGCTCTGGTTCTGCGATGCGAAACCCCTGGGCTTGCAGATCTGTCATCAAATCGGCAAAGGCCTGCCCCTTGGGGCCATCGACCGCAGCGCGCCAATCTAGCAAAGTTTGCTTTTCAAATCCCATCAGACCGCCGCCAATCGAAATGTAATCTAACCCGATGCCAAAGAACCAACCCAGCGGCTGACGCCCGCCGGTTTCTGTTGTCCAAAGCATGTGCAGATGCAAATGATAGGGTGTCTTATCCTTGGAAAACCGCACATCGCGGTGCGGGCGAAACAGCTTGGTTTTCACCGGATCGCCGCAGAGTTTGCCAAGGTCATAGGCGGCTTGGTCCAGCAGCAATTCCGCCGGACGCTTGAGTTCGCTTTCATAGCGGGCTTTGTGTTGAAGAAACCATTCACGATTGTTGTTTTGTTCCAGCGCTTTGAGGAAAGCGCGCGTATCTGGGATCAATTTTGAAAAGGCATCTGACATTTGGGCACTCCGGGCTTTGAGAGAGAGAGTGCCTTTTTGTTGTAAAGCCGTCTAGGGTGCGATGTTTATAGGCTGCCTGAAATCTGGGCATTTGCAGCTTGCCAATGGGGAGCAAGCTTTCTAATTCTTACCATATGATAAAAACTCAGATGACCTATGGCGGGCACACGCGCGCATTGCTGACGCTTGGGCTGCCGCTGATTGGTGGCCATGTGGCGCAGTTTGCAATTGGCCTGACCGACACCATTATGTTGGGCTGGTATTCGGTGGATGCGCTGGCGGCGGTTGTTTTGGGCAGCACGTTGTTTTTTGTGACATTTATTTTGGGGTCCGGGTTTGGCATCGCGGTGATGCCGATGGTGGCAGAGGCTGAGGCACAGGGCGATGAGCTGGCCATTCGGCGCATTGCCCGCATGGGGCTGTGGTTATCGGCGTTCTTTGCTGTCGCGTTGTTGCCCTTGTTCTGGTTTTCAGGTCCGGTTCTAGAGGTGCTGGGGCAAGAGGCGGCGCTGGCGGCAGAAGCGCAGGTTTACTTGCGGGTCATGGGCATTGGTTTGTTGCCGGCATTGTTGGTCATGGTTCTGAAAAGCTATTTGGCAGCATTGGAACATACCCGCATTGTGTTTTGGATTACGGTGATGGCCGCCACGGTCAACGCTTTGGTGAATTACATCCTGATTTTTGGTCATTTTGGGGCCCCTGAAATGGGCATTCTGGGGGCGGCAATTGCCTCTTTGGTGGTGCAGGTTGTCTCTATCGTTGGGGTGGTGATTTATGCCCGACACGCCCTGCCAGAACACGCGCTTTTTGCCCGTATCTGGCGGCCAGATGGTGAAATTCTTAAGGATGTTTTCCACGTGGGCATGCCAATTGGTTTGACGAACCTGGCCGAGGTGGGCTTGTTTGCGGCCAGCACAACCATGATGGGGTGGCTGGGGAAAATTCCGCTTGCGGCGCATGGGATTGCGCTGAATCTGGCGGGTTTGGCCTTTATGCTGCATCTGGGGCTGAGCAACGCGGCCACGGTGCGGGCGGGCAATGCCTTGGGCCGCAAGGATGCCGAGCATTTGGCGCGCGGGGCCACCACGGCGATTTTTGTCAGTCTGGTGATGGCGGTGGGGGCTGTTTTGGTTTTTGTCAGCATTCCCGAGGTCTTAATCGGTGCCTTTGTTGACAGCGCAGACCCGGATTTTGAGCGGATCGTAACCACGGGTGTGGCCTTATTGATGGTGGCGGCGATGTTTCAATTTGTCGATGGGGCGCAGGCCATGGCATTGGGACTTTTGCGGGGCGTCATGGATACCCGCAAACCCATGATCATTGCTGTCTTTAGCTATTGGGCGGTGGGCATGTCTTGCAGCTATGTGTTTGGCTTTGTGCTGGGCTGGGGCGGTGTCGGCGTCTGGCTTGGGCTGGTTGTCGGGCTATGTGTGGCGGCGGTGCTGTTGCTGAATAGATTCTGGCGTGGGAAATTGCTGGAGCTGAAGCAAAGCTTTGCGGGGTGAAGCAATAATCGCCATGGGCAGATTATCGGTTGCGCAAAGAGGGGCGCGATTGTCCCCAACTTTCCAAATCAATCGTCTGCCATCAACCGTTCCGCGCGTTTGCGCACAAGGACGCTGCGCAGGTCGTGCATGGACATCAAAAGCGCGTCGGTGACGGCTTCGAGTTGATCTTCGGTGGCCTGGGTCTGGGCCCAATGGGCTGTCAGGTTCATGTGATCAACGGCGCGGGCGATGTCGTCAAAGCGCCGCCAATCCAGGGTTTCTTGGCGATCCGCAATCCAGGTTTTGATCGCGGCACGATCCTCGGGCGTCAGGCTGCGGTCACCTTGCGGGCGGATTTCTCCGGTGCGCATGATGACCACAGCGATCTGATCCATTTCCAAACGCCGGTGACGATTAGAGCTGTCGACCTTAAAGACCGACGCCCCTGTGTCACGGACGCGAAAGAAATATTCGGGCAGATCGCTGTTCATTTATGCCTCTTGAGTGCCGTTTGAGTTGCCAGTTAGGTCAGCGACGCACAGAAATTCTGAATGCGGGTGCAGGCCTCTTTGAGCATCTCGTCAGAGGTCGCGTAGCTGACGCGGAAATTTGGCGAAAGACCAAAGGCTGCCCCAAACACCACGGCAACGTCCTTTTCCTCGAGCAAGGCTGTTGCAAAAGTCTGGTCGCTGTCGATTTTGGTGCCCGCTGGCGTGGTTTTGCCGATCAGTCCCGCAATAGACGGGTAGACGTAAAACGCACCTTCGGGTTTTGGGCAGGTGACGCCGTCGATGGCGTTGAGCATTTCAAGCGCCATATCACGACGGCGGACAAATTTCTGATTGTTCGGCGCGATGAATTCCTGTGTGCCATTCAGGGCCTCGATCGCGGCCCATTGGCTGACGGTGCAGGGGTTTGATGTGGATTGGCTTTGGATTTTGCGCATGGCGGCGATCAGCTGCTCTGAACCCGCCGCATAACCGATGCGCCATCCGGTCATGGCATAGGTCTTGGAAACACCGTTGCATGTGAGGGTGCGATCATAAAGCTGCGGTTCGACCTCTGCCGGGGTGCAGAATTCGAAATCGTCATAGGCCACATGTTCGTACATGTCGTCAGACATCACCCAGACATGCGGGTGGCGCAGCAAAACATCAGTCAGCGCTTTTAGTTCCGCGCGGTTGTAGCCCGCGCCGGAAGGGTTGGACGGGCTGTTAAAGATAAACCATTTTGTCTTGGGTGTGATGGCCGCTTCGAGTTGGTCGGCGGTCAGCTTAAAGTTTGTCTCAAGGCTTGTTTCCGCGATGACAGGGGTGCCGCCCGCAAGCAGAACCATATCGGGATAGCTGACCCAATAGGGGGCGGGAATGACAACTTCGTCGCCTTCGTTCAACGTCGCCATCAGCGCGTTATAAAGCGTTTGTTTGCCACCGGCCCCAACAGAGATTTGTTTTGGTGTGTAATCCAGGCCGTTATCGCGCTTGAGCTTGTCGCAGATCGCCTGCTTTAGCTCTGGAATGCCATCGGGCGCAGTATAACGGGTTTTACCTGCATCAATGGCTGCCTTTGCGGCGTCGCGGATGTTTTCGGGCGTGTCAAAGTCAGGCTCGCCTGCTGAAAGACCAAGAACGTCGCGGCCAGCGGCTCTGAGTTCTGCAGCCTTGGCCGTCATTGCGATGGTCGGGGAGGGTTTTACGCGCGAAAGTGTTTTGGCAAGGAAAGACATTGAGAGCCTCGTTTGTGTTCATGACTGTCATGTCTTAGGGTGCGCGGGACTTTGGATCAAGCGGCAAGACCGTAGAGGCGTTTATGAGTGACGAATTAAATGGCACCGAGGCCACAGAAACCGATTGGTATTCGCAAGATGTGGCGACTTTTGGTGATCGTTTGCTGGCGGCGCGTGAACATGTCAATATGACCCAAGCCCTGTTGGCAAAGCGCCTTGGTGTCAAGAAAGCCACCTATTGTGCCTGGGAGCAGGACCAAAGCGAACCGCGCGCCAATAGTTTGCAAATGCTGTCGGGGCTGTTGGGTGTGTCGATGCGCTGGCTGTTGACCGGTGCAGGCCACGAACTGGGTGCGCCGGATGTGAAGCCCGAAGCGCAATCCAAGCTTGAAATCCTGGCCGAGATTCGCGATGGGCGTATGCAGCTAAAGACGGCGTCAGATCAATTGGCCCGGCTTGAAAAAGTACTGCGACTTGAGGACAGTTGACCATGCAAGAGACCTATGAAAATCGACTGAAGCGCATGCAGATGCGTTCGATGCGCCGCGGCATCAAAGAAATGGATATCATTCTGAATCGGTATGCGCAGGACAATCTGGCAGCCATGAACTCAGCAGAGCTGGATCACTATGATGCCCTGCTGAATGAAAACGATCAGGATTTATATCAATGGGTGAGCGGTCAGGCCGCCGCCCCGGCGTTATTTTCCGAGCTGATTTCTGATATTGCGGCCTCTGCAACGGGCGCAAAATAGGTGGTATTTTACCTAATTGGCCTGACTTAACGGATTTTTGGCGTTTTTATTGCAGTTTTTGTCTGAGTTTTAGACGGAGATTGTGATGAGCATACATACATCCTTGGACATGACGGCCGATCAGGGCTTTATGTCAGGCTATCTTGATACGCTGGCATTGGTAGAGCGGTTACATCGGCTGCTGCTGGACGTCATCAAGGATGAGTTCGAGCGCGTGGGCGTGCTAGAGATCAACGCGGTTCAGGCGCTGCTGTTGTTTAACATTGGCGACAATGAGGTGACCGCAGGCGAGTTGAAGTCGCGGGGATACTATCAGGGCAGCAATGTCAGCTATAATCTGAAAAAGCTGGTTGAAACGGGTTATATGCATCACGAAAGATGCGAAATAGATCGTCGATCTGTGCGGGTGCGGCTGACGCCCAAGGGGCGCGGCATACGCGATGTGATTTCGACCCTGTTTGAAAACCATGCCGAAGGGCTGATGTCCAAAGGTGTTTTGGGGCCGGATGGATTGGACGATATCACCGCATCGCTGCGACGGGTAGAGCGGTATTGGAGCGACCAGATCCGCTATATCTATTGACGGATCTGGTGGGGAATGCGTTACCAGTGACCGGTGTTTTCCATGCTCTGCCAAGGGTCGGCGGGCGCAAGGGCGTCGCCCATTTGCAAAAGCTCTATTGATATATTGTCGGGCGAGCGCACAAAGGCCATGCGACCGTCGCGCGGTGGGCGGTTGATTGTGATACCCTTGGCCTGCAATTGCGCACAAAGATCGTAGATGTTTTCGACGGCATAGGCCAGATGGCCAAAATGGCGGCTGTCGCTGGGCAGCCCGTCATCGCCATCCCAATTATGGGTCAGTTCGATCGGGCATTCTTCTTGGCCTGGGGCGGCCATGAATATCAATGAAAACCGGCCGTTTTCATTGTCTGATCGTCGCGTGACTTTCAGGCCCAAAAGTTCAAAAAACGCGATAGATTTTTCAAGGTCTTTGACCCGCACCATCGTGTGGAGATATTTGATTTGCATGCTGTGCTCCTTGCTTGCGGTCATCTTAGGCCTTGGCGGACACTTGTCGAGCTGTGATCCTGGCGATGATCAGGACGGGCAGGGGGTGAATTGAAAAATACCAGATCATCTGGTGGCCGCGAATTTGTATTCAGCTAGATCTAGCGATTTTGGATGTGATCCTGTATCACCTGAGTCACCTTGGAAAACTGTGCCTTGGCACCCAAAAGCGGAGACGACGGTGAAACAATACCACGAGGCGTTGCAAACCATTCTGGATCAGGGGGTTACCACTTCGGATCGCACGGGCACCGGAACGACATCTTATTTTGGGATGCAAATGCGCTATCCTTTGGCGGATGGATTTCCGCTGGTCACCACCAAAAAACTGCATTTGAAGTCCATCATCCACGAATTGCTTTGGTTTCTAAGCGGCGATACCAATATCCGTTATTTGCAGGAAAATGGCGTGCGGATCTGGGACGAATGGGCCGATGAAAACGGTGACTTGGGCCCTGTCTATGGCCATCAATGGCGGCGCTTTCCAGCGCTTGAACCGGTAGATGCACCGGTTGGTGAAGAGCAGCTGTATCGTAAGAAAACCGTCGACCAAATTGCGGATCTCGTGGAATTGATCAAGACCGCGCCAGACAGTCGTCGGATGATTGTTTCGGCCTGGAACCCGGCCGATGTGCCCAATATGGCGCTACCGCCCTGCCATACGTTGTGGCAAGTTAAAGTCTTGGGTGGGAAGCTGTATTTGCAGCTATATCAACGGTCAGCCGACATGTTTTTGGGCGTGCCGTTTAACATTGCATCTTATGCGTTGTTGCAGGCGATGTTGGCGCATGTGACCGGCTATGAGGTCGGGGATTTTGTGCACACCATGGGGGATGCCCATATTTATTCAAATCATATGGATCAGGTGCAGACCCAATTGGCGCGCAGCCCCAAAGCCTTGCCGCAGCTGCGTATCAATCGTCAGGTGACCTCGATTTTTGACTTCAAATTCGAGGATTTTGAATTTTTGAACTATGATCCGGATCCGGTGATCAAAGGCGCGGTGGCTGTTTAGATGATCAGTTTGATAGTGGCGCGGGCGCGCAATGGGGCGATTGGCAAAGACAATGACATCCCTTGGTACGCGCCAGAGGATCTGCAGTTTTTCAAACGCGAAACCCTAGGTGGGGCCATCATCATGGGGCGCAACACCTGGGAGAGTTTGCCGTTTAAGCCATTGAAAAATAGGCTGAACCTGGTTGTGTCATCGCAGGGTGGTCTGGGAGAGCACTGTTTTGCCTCGATCTCAGAGGCGGTGGCTTTTGCCCAGGCCGAGGGCTATCAGCGGCTTTATGGCATCGGCGGGGCCGGGATCTATACAGAGATGCTGGAAATGGCAGACCGGCTTTTGGTGACCGAAGTGGATTTAGACATTCCTGATGCGGATACGTTCTTTCCGGAATTTGGGCCGCAGGATTGGCAGTTGAATGCGAAAACCCCGTTGCGGGCGGCAGACCCTGGATGTGTGGTGCATGAATATTTGCGGCGTCGCGCCTAAAGGGTTTGAAAATACGCGTGAAAATGTCACGCATTTTATTCAAAGTATTGAAAGCTGGCAGTAAAAATTGACTGATGGGCAAAATCAGTTAGGCTGCCCGTTAAAATACCACCTAATAATGACGAGCAGTTAAAAATAGAAAAGGTGTCATTCATGTTGAAGAAATCGCTGATTGCCGCGCTTTTGGTTGCGGTTGCCGCGCCTGCACACGCGACCTGCGTGATCTTTCCTTGTAAGATCAAAGAAGATCCAATTGTTGAATTTGTTCCAATTGTCCCCCCTCAGGTGGCGGCTGGCTGTGCCTATCGCGCCTCGGCATCACGGGATAATTTCTGCCCTGCAGGCCTGCAGCCTGTGCAATCTGGCGGCATGATCAGTTGCGGCGTGCCCGCGAAAGGTGAGATTTGCCATCAGCCGTTGCATAAAGTTGTAAAGAAGATGAAACGCGCACGGGTGGTTTGCCCAGTTGGCGAAAAGGGATGCTATACCACCAATTAAGGTTGATGGTTTGCTTGCGTTTTAGAGATGCGTCAGGGGCGTTTACACGCCCCGCGCGATTTTATGTGAGTTTTAGATCACCGGCCATTTGACGACCATCTCGGCCCTCGGACAGTTCAAATTCAACTTTTTGATTGTCAGCCAGGCCCGTGAGACCTGAGCGTTCAACGGCAGAAATATGCACAAAAACATCTTTGCCGCCGTCATCTGGTGCAATAAAGCCGTAGCCTTTGGTTGTATTAAACCACTTTACGGTGCCAGTTGGCATACCGTCTCTCCTTCTACTTCCAACAGTCAGCCCGCAGTGCGGGTTGTGCCATCTTACAGAGCATTTCCAGGCATTGATCCTGAACCGGCCTTTGAAATAAAACGCCACAAAGGGATGATTGCACGGACGATGTAAAAATCAAGCAAAACAACTCAGAAAATTTCAAAGGTTGGATTATTCAACACAATTACCGGAGAGAAATATGCGTCTTTATGGGCTGAAAAACTGTGATACATGCCGTAAGGCTTTGAAAACGCTTACATCTGCGCAATTTGTCGATGTGCGGGCCGAGGGTGTTCCCAATGATGTGATGTCAAAGGCCTTTGATGCATTTGGCGACAATTTGCTGAACAGACGCTCAACAACTTGGCGCAATTTGGATGAAGAACAGCGGAAGGCATCCCCGTTAACATTGTTGGCGCAACACCCAACTTTGATGAAACGCCCGTTGATCGAACATGAGGGGGAATTATTCCTGGGTTGGACCCCTAAGATGCAGGCGGCTCTTGGATAGTGGGCTCTACTCTCATATGTGTCAGAGGGCAAAGGAGACATAGATGCGAAATGCAGCGCTTGTTTTGGGGATTATCGCCGGGGTTGTCGGGATGATCGTTGGTTTTTTTGGGTGGGGCTATACTGCGGCAATCGAAGCCTTTGGCGAGTTTGAAGGGATTGCTGAGCAGGTTGAGAATATTGATTTGGTGCGCAGCACGTCTTTGATTGCGCCGCTGTTGGCAATTGCCGGGGGGGCGATGGCCAAAGCGCGCGCCCTTTGGGGTGGCGCGCTGTTATTGGTTTCGGCGATCTGGATGTTTATTGGTTTTGGTTTCAATGTGTTTACCATGTTCCCAATTGCGTTTGCCGGATTGGCTGGGGTGCTGGCACTTGCCGCTGGTAAACCGGATGAGCCCAAGGCGCATTTTTGATCAGTCTTGGGGGGCGTGTCGCTTGGCCAGGATGCGGTCGATCGACAACGCGCCGCCGCCCTTGACGATCAAAACGAGCAACAGAAAGACCCAAAAGGCACGCTGATCCATGATATGGGCGTCAGAGACCCGGTCAAACCACGCGCCTATGGTGTCGGCGTCAGCGCCGTGCCCATAGATATCGGTGAGCGATTGCACCACAACAAAGCCGATCATGCCCAGAGACGCAAGACGGGTGAACAGACCAAGAATGATGGCGGCTGGCAAAATGAATTCGGCAATGGTGCCACCAAAAACCACAACCCAGTGAAACAAGCCCAGTTGGCTGGTGTCATAGCCAACGGCTTCGAATACTTTTGGCCAGATTTGCACGTAGGCCCCGGCGCTGGGGGCAAAAAGGCCAAACAGCCCGTCGCCCAGTTTGGTCAATCCAGAGTTCCAGAAATAGGCCGCCAACACGGCAGCAAAGACTAATCGGGCCACTGTTGGCAGCAACCAATCTTGTCGTTCAAGGCGGTGAAACAGGGATGAATGGAGCGAGATGAGCGTGTTCATTGCGGGTCCTTGTTGTGAAGCGATGTGATCGCGGCGTTGCTGAGCAACAGGCTGAGCACGGGACCAAGATCAAAGTTTTGGTCAAATTCGGTGGCGTGATGGGCTGCTTGGCCCAGTGAATTGCCCTGCATGAGGGCGCGGATAAAGCCTGCGCCGCCCGCGGGCAGAACATTGGGGATCGGGTCAAATTCCGGGCGCGTTATCAGGATGTCTTGCGCATGGGCCTGAGGTTTGTCTTGGTTCTTCAATGTGTTGAAGGCCCAGATGTCATAGATCGGCCATGGGGATGTCAGCAGTTGCAGCGTTGGGGCCAGCGCGAATGTCAGGTTTTCTAGCTGGTCTGGTGCGACGTGGGCCAAGGCGTCTGCGGGAATGGGCTGGTTGTCAGCGGCATGGTAGGATCGACGCAGGGCCAACTCGACGTCAGCAACGTCGCCAAGGTAGCCCAGGTGTTTGATCGGTTGAAAATTTCGCAGGAAGTCTGGGAAGCTTGCCCCGTAGTGCATCATCAGCGGTGATTGCGGCGGAGACTGGCGCAGGTAGATGCCGGCGATGGGTTTGAAATTGGCGCCGCCCAGCAATTTGGCGATCACTGGAAAACCAGCTTCCAGGGCTTCGGTTAATGAAACAACGACGTTGTTGCGGTACACATTAAAGCGTGCTCCGGCTGGATTGTCGTGGCCATCCAACAGCCCGGCGGGAATAGCAGCGGCGCTATCCAGTAAGGCGGTGCGAAAATCGCGTTCTGAGACCGTCATTGCGCAGGCACTTTGGAAAGCGTTGAAGCGGCGCGATCAGCCTCTGCGGCAAGCACAGGCCATTCCGGCACATCTGTGTCCCATTCAATCAGAATGGGGCGGGGCCCGGAGAGGGCGAGCGTGTGGTCCAGTAAGGCCCATACAGGATCAACAACTGCGGCCCCATGGCTGTCGATTAGCAAGGGTTTGCCGTGGTCATCCTGATCTTCGTCATGGCCACCAAGGTGAATTTCACAAACCTTATCAAGTGGGTAGTCCGCGATATAGGCGCGCGGATCGTAATCGAGATTGGTGGCCGACACAAAGACGTTGTTCACATCCAACAGCAACTTGCATCCAGACCGCTGGGCGACTTCGCGCAGAAAATCGGTTTCTGACCAAGTGCTTTCTGCAAATTTCAGATAGCTGGAAGGGTTTTCCAACATCATCTGACGGCCGATGGTGTTTTGCAGCTGATCAATGTGATCAGCGACGCGTGTCAGCGTGGCATTGGTATAGGGCAGCGGCAGCAGGTCATTGAAAAACGATCCATCGTGGGTAGACCAGGCCAAATGCTCGGAAAACACGGTGGGGTTTAGCCAGGTCACAAGATCTTTGAGGCGGGCGAGGTGCTCTGGATCAAGCGGAGCTGAACCGCCGATCGACAGGCCAACGCCGTGCACAGAGATTGGGAATCTGTCGCTGAGATGGCGCAGTTGCGCACGTGGGCGACCGCCTGATCCCATATAGTTTTCAGCGTGAATTTCGAGCCATCCGACTGCGCCCGGGTTTTCCAGAATTTCAGAGAAATGCTGCGGTTTATAACCAACGCCTGGGCTGTTTGGCAGCAAGGGAAATGTGCCTGGGGCATCAAACATAAGGCAGGCCTTTGTGAGGTGTCACGCGGATTAAAAAGATTGGCCCTGCCGGGGGGCAAGGCCAAAGATATATCGTGAAACTTATGCTGGCAGGTCGCGATCAAGCGCTTCCAGAGAGCCCATGCGTGCAGAACCGTCTGCCATTGCCGGCAACTCCATTTTTGCACAAGTGCCGGCGTCAACCAGTGTCCAGGCGTTGCCTTGGTAGTCAACCTTGGAGGTGCCAGAGCACGTTGTGCCAGGGCCAGCTGCACAGTCGTTTTCGCCAGCCAAAGAGACGCCGAAGCATTTTTCTTTGCCCATGGCAGATGCAGAATGTGTGGTTGCTGCGGTTACTGCAGCAGCAACGGAAGCGGCGACGGCCAGAGTTTTTACGGTTTTAGACATTTTATGTTTCCCTAAAAAGGTTTGAATTCCAGCCACTCGATGCGGCATGAAGACAACTTAGCGGGAATGAGTGCTCACGCTCCAATAACGCATTCGTGGGTCACGCGTGCGTTATGAGATGTCAGGATCGCCAAGGTGCAAACCCTTGTAAAATATGAAAAGCCGGACCCAAGGGCCCGGCTGAAGTAAGATGAAACAGGTGAATTGTTACAATCTGACCTAGAGTTGGTCAGGCGGTGTGGCTTCGGTTTGAAGGATTGAAACAATTTCTTGCAACTCTTGCACCTTGGTTTGTTTTTCCCCCAGGCGACGCACAGAAACGGTGCGTTGGTCGATTTCTTTCATGCCACAGGCCAAGATTACCGGCACTTTGCCAACCGAATGTTCGCGAACTTTGTAGTTGATCTTTTCGTTGCGCAGATCTGCTTCGGCACGTACGCCCACAGCACGCAAAGCTGCAACAACTTCGCGGCAATAGTCATCGGCGTCGGAGACAATTGAGGCGACGACCACTTGGCGAGGGGCGAGCCAGAAGGGGAATTTTCCCGCGTGTTCCTCGATCAAAATACCGATGAAACGCTCAAATGACCCAAGGGTGGCGCGGTGCAGCATGACGGGGCGATGTTTGGCTCCATCTTCGCCAATGAAGTTTGCTTCAAGGCGTTCTGGCAGATTGGCATCAACCTGCAAGGTGCCACATTGCCAGTTTCGGCCAATGGCATCGGTCAGGGTGAATTCAAGTTTTGGACCATAGAAAGCGCCTTCGCCTTCGAGGATTTCAAACTCATGACCGGCCGCTTGGCAGGCGTCGCCGAGGGCTTTTTCCATTTCATCCCAGGTTTCGTCAGAGCCAATGCGTTTTTCCGGGCGCGTGGAGAGTTTAATGGTCCAGTCGTTAAAGCCCAGGTCGCTATAGATCTTAGAAAGGAAGTCGATGAAGATCTTGGTTTCTGAGGTGATCTGATCATCTGTGCAGAAAATATGGCCATCGTCTTGGGTAAAGCCGCGCACGCGCATGATGCCGTGCAGCGCGCCCGACGGTTCATAGCGCGAACAGGAGCCAAATTCAGCCATGCGCAGGGGCAGATCACGGTAGGATTTCAGGCCCTGATTGAAAATCTGTACGTGGCAAGGGCAGTTCATTGGTTTAAGCGCGTTGACCGCTTTTTCGCGGGCATGTTCTTCATCCACTTCAACGATGAACATGTTTTCCTGGTATTTGTCCCAGTGGCCGGATTTCTCCCAAAGCTTACGATCCACCACCTGCGGGGTGTTGACCTCGACATAGCCGCCTTTGCGCTGCTGACGACGCATGTAATCTTGCAATTCGGTATAGACAGTCCAACCGTTGGGATGCCAGAACACCTGACCCGGGGCTTCGGCCTGCATGTGGAAAAGATCCATTTCGCCGCCCAGTTTGCGGTGGTCGCGCTTGGCGGCCTCTTCCAGCATATTAAGGTGCTTTTTGAGATCTTCTTTGTTTTTGAAGCCGACGCCGTAGATGCGTTGCAGCATGGCGCGATTGCTGTCACCGCGCCAGTACGCCCCGGCGACGCTCATCAGTTTGAAGCCATCCGCGGGCACTTGGCCGGTGTGTTGTAGATGCGGACCACGGCAGAGATCTTGCCAGTCGCCATGCCAATACATGCGCAGCGGTTCGTCGCCGGGAATGGCCTCGATCAGCTCTACTTTATAAGGTTCACCACGGTCTTCGTAGTATTTGATCGCCACGTCGCGGTCCCAGACCTCGGTGCGCACGGGATCGCGCTTGTTGATGATCTCTTTCATCTTTTTCTCGATGAGGCCGAGATCTTCGGGGGTGAAAGGCTCTGGGCGGTCAAAGTCATAATACCAGCCGTGGTCGATCACTGGGCCGATGGTGACTTTGACGTCTGGCCAGATTTCCTGCACCGCGCGGGCCATGATATGGGCACAGTCATGGCGGATCAGTTCCAGCGCTTCGGCGTCGCTGTCTTTGAGCGTGTTGATGGCGATTTTTGCGTCAGCCTCTATGGGCCAGGCAAGATCCCAATGCTGCCCGTCAACGGTGGCGGAGATGGCTTTTTTGGCAAGCGAGGTTGCGATGGACGCTGCGACCTCGGCAGGGGTGACACCTGCGTCATAGGATCGTGCATTGCCATCGGGAAAAGTTAGGGAAATCTGGGTCATTGCCAGAAGCTCCTCGTCAGTTTGGCGCCCACGGAACGCCCGGTTGCGGGTATATGGTTCGCTGCTTTAGTGGCGCTTGTTGAGAGGCGTGTCAACTGTGGGGCGGGGTAAAAAGGGGCTTTGCCCCTCGCGGCGAAACCTTTGGTTTCGCAGCTCACCCCAGAGTATTTCAACAAAGGTGAAGCAGGGCGGTGCTTATGGCTTTGACGGTGTTGGGTTTCTCGGGTTTAAGTTGAGAAAACGAAGGGGCGCATCGTGACTGATTTTATCAAAACGCCGCAAGGGCGGCGCATTGCATACCATAAGACCGAGGGCGCTGGGCCCTGTGTGGTGTTTTTGGGGGGGCTGAAGTCAGATATGCAAGGCACCAAAGCCGTGCATCTAGAGGCTTGGTGTCAGGCGCAGGGCCGCGGGTTTTTGCGGTTTGACTATTCGGGGCATGGCGAGAGTTCTGGGCGGTTTGAAGAGGGGTGTATTGGCGATTGGCATGAGGATTCTGTCTTTGCTGTGAACCGCTTGGTGGAGGGTCCTTATGTATTGGTGGGCTCGTCCATGGGGGGGTGGCAGGCGCTATTGTTGGCGCGCGCCCAGCCAGATCGTTTGGCGGGTTTGGTGACGATTGCGGCAGCCCCGGATTTCACTGAAGATGGGTATTGGGCCAATTTTACCGAGGCTCAAAAGGCCGAGCTGGACAACGTGGGCCATGTGGCGCTGCCAAGTGACTATATGGAGCCCTATATTATCACCAAGCGGATGATTGAAGATGGGCGCAACCATTTGGTGTTGCGGCAGCCGCTGGCGCTGTCTTGTCCTGTGCGGTTTTTACAGGGCACGGAGGATACGGCGGTGAGCACCGCGACGGCGCAGCAGTTGTTGGAACATGCGCAGGGCGCGGACATGCGTTTGACCCTTGTGAAGGGGGCGGATCACCGGTTTTCTGATGTGCTGTGTTTGGGATTGATTGAAGCGGCGGTTGCAGAGGTTTTAAGCCGCTGACGGAGCATTTTTTAGCGGAGGCCTTGGATGGCAGAAGCGATTGTATTTTTACCGGGTATTTTGAGTGATGCACGGGTGTTTGGGCCACAGATTGCGGAATTATCGGCGCAATATGCAGTGATGAGCCTGCCACTGTGTGTCGACGACACTGTTGCTGCCATGGCCACACGGGCATTGGCCCTGATGCCAACCCAATTTGCATTGGTGGGGGCCGGGCTGGGGGGTGTTGTTGCGATGGAAATATTGCGGATTGCGCCGCAACGTGTGACACGCCTGTGTCTGATCGCGACCTCGCCTTTGCAGAAGGTGCCATTGGACCCGGTGGCTTATGAGCCCTTGTTGGTTGCGGCCCGGTCTGGGCGCATGGAGGAAGTTGTCGTGCAATTGGCCGGACATGACCCGGACAAAGCGCAGGTGATGGACGCGGATGTATTGGCCCTGTTGCAGGACATGGCAATGGCCATTGGCGTGTCGGGCTTTGTCAATCAGGTGCGGGCGGTGCAGCGTCAAGAAGACATGCAGTCTGTTTTGCGCAGATCCAATTGCCCGACACAGATCATTTTTGGTTTGGATGACCCCTTTATCATGCCCAAGCGCTATGAAACTTTGGCCGCATTTATCCCAGATGCGCAATTGACTGGCCTGGCCCATGCCAGCGTGGTTCCAAGCTTGGAAGCGCCTGCGGAGGTCACCCAGGCGATTGAATCATGGATGGCGCGGCCACTGGTGCTGCGCCAATCCTGACAAATCTTGCGGGGGCTGATTAAGCCGCCGCGTTTTTATTGGCTGGTTTTTTGGGAGTGGATTGTTTCGGGTCGCCGGCCGCGGGTTCTTGGGGGGTGCTGTTGGACTTGATGAAATCAAGCACAAGAGGGCGAATGTTATTGCGCCAGCTTTTGCCAGCAAAGATGCCGTAATGACCGGCTTCTGGTTCGAGGTGGCTGGCTTTTTTGTCGTCGGGCAGACCTGTCAGCAGATCAAGCGCCGCAACACATTGACCTGGGGCTGAAATATCGTCTTTGGCCCCTTCAACGGTTTTGACCGCGACGGTGGTGATCTTGCCAATATCAATCTGATGACCGTTCACCACAAATTCATTGTTAGCGATCTCGCCATTTTTGAAAATGCGTTCGACTGTGGACAGGTAGAATTCGGCGGGCATGTCCATCACAGCCAAATATTCGTCATAGAAGCGATTGTGGGCATCATGGTCAGAGGCTTCGCCTTTGGCGACGCGGTTAATTTGATCCATGAAGGCCTGAGAATGGCGTTCGGCATTCATTGACATGAAAGACTGCAATTGCAGAAGGCCCGGGTAAACTTTGCGGCCGACGCCAGCGTATTTGAAGCCGACGCGTTGAATCATGGTTTCTTGCAGTTGGCCCATGGTGACGCTGTGGCCAAAATCGGTGACATCTGTTGGGCTTGCCGCCGGATCAATTGGGCCGCCAATCAGGGTTAGGGTGCAGGGCTGAGCCGCTGGATCTTGTTCTGCCAAATAGGCGGTGGCCGCCAAAGTCAGCGGTGCCGGCTGGCAGACGGCGATCACATGTGTGTCGGGGCCGAGGTGGCGCATGAAATCGACGAGGTAGAGCGTGTAATCTTCGACATCAAACTTGCCGCTGCTGACAGGGATGTCGCGTGCATTGTGCCAATCGGTTACATAGACTTCACAATCTGGCAGTAACGAGATTACAGTGGATCGGAGAAGCGTCGCGTAATGTCCTGACATTGGAGCAACCAGAAGTACCTGGCTGCGGCGACGTTTGCGACCAAGGACGGAGAAATGCAGCAAATCCCCAAAATCCCGTTCAACCACAGTTTCGACTTGAACAACGTGGTCTTTGCCGTCTTCGCAGGTGAAGGAATGAATGCCCCAATCGGGTTTGGTCACCATGCGCGCGAAGGTGCGCTCTGTGACTTCGCCCCATGCGGCCATCCAATTGAGCGCTGGGTTTGGGACCATGGAAAACATTGGATAAGACGCCATCGCCAAAGCAGAGGCCCCAAGCCACTGATTGGTGTTACGGACTGTTTCCATCAAATCGTACGTGGCCATGTAGCGCATTGGCTTCTCCTGTTTTTTCCCGTTATGCTCGTACATAATGTCGCTACGGGGCTCGACTTTAATTTTATGCTGCGTAGCAGCGAAGATAGGGCGTGGAACTAAATATGACAACTGACGACGATGCCGCAGTCGCAAATATTGACAAATTAACTGAAAATTTGACAAAAGTCGAACAATTGACTCAACGTTTGGTTGAGTTGATGGCTTCAAAAAAACCTCTGAGGCGAGAATTGAGTGCGCCGAATCAAGATGTTTTTGCAAATGCTGCGGGGGCGTACTGGTCGGAAATGGTGCAAAACCCAACCAAGATGCTAGAGCAGCAGATGGCGTTTTGGGGCAAATCTGTGCAGCATTATGTGGATGCGCAGCAGGTGATCGCGCAAAGTGGTTCTGATACACCCGTTGACCAAAGTCCGCCAGATCGTCGGTTCGCTAATCCGCTTTGGCAAAGCAACCCCTACTTTAAATTCATCAAGCAGCAATATTTGCTAAATGCAGAAACCATCCGGAATGCTGTGGATTCTATCGAGGATATTTCACCGACTGAACAGCGTCGGCTAAAGTATTTTTCTGATCAGATTGTCGATATGATGGCCCCAACGAATTTTTTGGGCACCAATCCTGACGCGCTTGAGCGTGCGGTAGAGACCGAGGGTCAATCGTTGATCGCGGGTTTACAGAACCTGATTGGCGATTTGGAAGCCAATAATGGTGAGTTGATCGTACGTCTTGCAGATGAAGAAGCCTTTGAACTGGGTAAGAATATTGCCACAACGCCGGGAAAAGTGGTGTTTCGCAATCGTATTATGGAATTGATTCAGTACACGCCGACGACGGAACAGGTGCATGAAATTCCTTTGATGATATTCCCACCCTGGATCAACAAGTATTACATTCTGGACCTGAAAGAGAAAAACAGCCTGATCAAATGGCTGGTTGATCAGGGTTATACTGTATTCATCGTCAGTTGGGTGAACCCGGATTATAGCCATACCAACCTGGGCATGGAAGACTACATCGAAGAAGGATATTTGGCAGCGATTTCAGAAGTGAAAAAACTGACCAAGCAAAAGCAGGTGAACGCGGTTGGCTATTGTATTGCCGGCACAACGCTGAATTTGACATTGGCTTTGATGAAAAAGCGTGGCGACACCTCTATAAAATCTGCGACCTTCTTTACCACGCTCACAGATTTCAGTGATCAAGGTGAATTCACGCCGTTTCTGCAGAATGACTTTATCGACGGGATTGATGATGAGGTGCAGGAAGTGGGGCTGTTGCGTTCGTTTATTATGCAGCGCACATTTAGCTTTTTGCGTTCAAATGATCTGGTCTATGGGCCAGCCATCAAGAGTTATATGATGGGCGAAGCGCCACCGGCCTTTGATCTGCTGTATTGGAATGGTGACGGTTCTGGTTTGCCGGGGCTGATGGCCATGCAATATTTGCGCGGGTTGTGCCAGCGCAATGAATTTGTGAACGACGGGTTCAAGCTGTTGGGGGAAACGCTGCGTATCAAAGATGTCAGCCTGCCGATTTGTTCCATCACCTGTGAAACCGACCACATCGCGCGCTGGAAAGATTGCTATGCTGGGTTTAAGCAAGCGTCGAGCCGATCCAAAACATTTATCGTTTCGCAGTCAGGCCATATTGCAGGCATCGTGAACCCGCCTAGCAAAAAGAAATATGGCCATTACACCAATAAGGATTTGAAGCTGAACGCGGACGATTGGATGGAGACTGCAGAATTCACCGAAGGCTCATGGTGGCCGCGTTGGGATACCTGGCTTTCTGCTAAGTCTGGCAAGATGGTTCCGGCCCGTGATCCGGGTGATTCGGAGCATCCAGCGCTTGCAAACGCGCCCGGAACCTATGTGAAGATACCAGCAACACGTTGATTTAACACGCAAAACAAACTTTTTCTGCGGTGCAGCATAAAAATACTTGCAATGCTGCGTCGCAGAAAGCATATTGTTTGCAGATGCAGAAAACGCGGGATTGGCCCGCTCCATCGAAAAGGAATTGTAAAATGGCTAAAACACAAGACATGAATGCCGTTCTTAAAGACATGATGGGTGCCTTCCCTGTAGACACCTCCGCTCTGGAAGACGCATATAAGAACACAGCAGCGCTGAACGAAAAGTTCGCAAGCGTTGCATTGGAAGCAGCTGAAAAATCTTCTGAGATTTCCAGCAGCTGGACAAAAGACACACTGGCGAAAATGGCAGACATGTCTAAAGCCAAAGCAGAGCCAGCTGACTACGCAAAAGCGATCACTGACTTCGCATCTGCACAAGCTGAAGTTGCTGCCGAAAACATGGCTGCCTTTGCTGAAGTTGCAAAAAAAGTACAAGCAGAAACTGTTGAGCTGATGATGTCTGCTTCTAAAGAAGCAACTGAAGAAGCATCTGCTGCTGTTAAAAAAGCGACTGCTGACGCGACTGCAGCTGCTAAAAAAGCCGCATCCAAGTAAGTTTTCAGCGCTAAGGTCAACTGGCCTGAAGCAATAAGTATTGGGCGTGCCGTTGGCGCGCCCTTTCTTTTTGTTCTGCGCTCGCATAAGCTGTTCTGCAATGCGGCACTATATGAGGAATGGCACGTGGCAGATAGCGAAAACCCGCTTTTGATTAAGCGTTATGCAAGCCGTCGGCTGTATAATACCGAGACCAGCGATTACGTGACGCTGGATGACATCGCGAGTTTTATCCGTGATGGCCGCGAAGTGCAGATTGTTGACCTGAAAACCGGCGATGACCTGACACGTCAATATTTGCTGCAAATCATTGCAGAGCACGAGAGCCGTGGCGAAAACATGTTGCCCGTCAATGTGTTAAATGACCTTGTGCGCTCTTATACCAATCAAGCCAGCAGCATCGTGCCGCAGTTTTTGGCCCAAAGCTTTGAAATGCTGCGCGATGGCCAGTCAAAGATGATGGAAAATATGACCACCATCAATCCTGTCAATCCCATGACGGCTTTGCAAGCGCAGCAAGAAGCGTTTTTGAAAGCGATGTCCGGTGGTGGAATCGGCAATTGGCCGGGCAGCACTAGCCCCGCTGAAAAAGACGAGAGTGACGCAGCAGACAACTCGGAAAACCTGGATGACATCAAAAAACAGCTCGCTGAATTGCAGGCCAAACTGTCCAAGCTTTCCTAGAAGACCGAGTTTTGATTTCGCAAAGGCGCGTCCCAATGGGCGCGCTTTTTGCGTTTTATTCTGCGGCTTTGGTCATCATGACATCATGCATGGCGGCCAGCAGGGTATCGGTGACGGCATCAAGTTCTGATCGCGTCAGGCGCGCAGGCAAACGCACATCGCAGGCCTGCATCAACATAGTGCGGGTTTGCGGCAGATCCGGGGTATGATCTAGGAATTGCCAATTCCAATAGGCGCGCGCGTTGTCTTGCGAGGCCCCAAATACCTGTACTTTGATCCCGCGATCTTGGGCCGCCTGTTGATAGGCGGCAATCTGAGCTTCGCTCATGCCCTGCAAATTGAACTGTATGCTGTCAGGCGCGCGCTGTTCCGGGTCAAGTTTGGCGGGAACATGGATCCAGGTGTTTTGATTGAGCCGTTCTGCCACATAGTCGTGATTGGCGCGTCCATCGCGCACGCGTCGGGGCAATTCTGCCAGTTGCGGGCGAATTATGGCCGCAGATAGGTTGCCAAGGCGCAGATTGTAAAGTGGCAGTTTATTTTGCCAGCGTGCAAAAGCCTCGGTCAGCTCGGTGGTGTTATCGCCAGCGCGGGCTTTGTGTTTTTGCCAGTTATGTTCATAGGCCCCTGACATGATCACCGATCGGGCCACCAAGTCAGCGTCATCTGTCACCAAGATGCCGCCTTCGCCGGCATTGAGTAACTTATAGGATTGAAACGAAAAACATCCGATTTTGCCAATCGTGCCAATTGGGCGTTTGTGCCAGGTGGTGCCAATCGAATGCGCGGCGTCTTCGATCACCGGGATGTCCTTGGCGTCACAAAGCGCCATGATTGCATCCATATCAGAGGTGTGGCCGCGCATATGGCTGATAATCACAGCCTGCACATCGTCTAGCTTGGCCTTAAAATCCGCAATGTCGATGCGGTAATTCTGGCCCACCTCACAGAGAACCGGAATGCAATCAGCATGAACCACAGCAGAGGGCACCGCCGCAAAGGTGAAACCTGGGATCAAAACCCTAGCATCCCGTGGCAAGTCTAAGGACTTGAGAGATAAGAACAATGCCGCTGAGCAGGACGAGACAGCGAGCGCATATTTACTGCCGAGAAGTTGTGCAAATTCAGCCTCGAGCAAAGCAACCGGGGCGTCGTCTGGGGCGGTATAGCGAAACAGATCCCCCGAGGCGAGCAGGCGTTCCACTTCGATTTGGGCGGCGCGCGGAATGGGTTCGGCTGAATAAACGTCTGGCAGGGTCATAGATTTGGCTTTTGTTAAGTAATGTTTTCAAAAAGGTAAAATAAGACGCGGGAGAACGCGAGTCCATCCTTGATTAGGGGCAATAAAATGATGGGTTATGGCAGTTTGATCACATAGAGCGTGGTCGACGGAAGAAATCGGCGATTTGATCGGCGATGACTTCGTTTGCTGTGGGTTCTGCGAGGTTGTCTATGACTGCGTCCAGCTGGGCCTGTGGCACCTTTCCCGGGCCTGCATATTGCACCAAACCTTCGATGGCATCCGGGCCAAATTCTGGATGTGCTTGAAAGCTAAGAGCCCGGTCGCCATAGACGATTGCCGCATGGGGGCAGGTTTGGTTTTGGGCAAGCACATGGGCCCCGATGGGCAGCTCTGTCACTTGGTCCTGATGCCAGGCGTTCAGGGGCAATTCAACACCGCCAAAATCATAGAACTGGCGTCCAACCGTCCAGCCAGCTTGGAATTTTTCCACTTTTCCACCAAGCGCCTGGGCGATTAATTGGTGCCCAAAACAAATGCCGACAATGGGTTTGGATTGGGTGACGGCTTGGCGAATAAACTCCTCTAGCGGAGGGATCCAAGCATGGTCTTCGTAGGCGCTGAATTTGGATCCGGTGATCAGCCAACCATCGCAGGTTGTGACGTCGTCTGGAAACTGCGCTTCAAACACCCGCCAAACCTCGAATCTGAAATCCTGACCGGCCAACATGTGCTTAAACATATTGTCTACGTCGCCAGTGATCTCGTGCATTTCTTGCGCGAAAGAACCTGCCTGAAGGATGCCGATTTTCATGGGTAATTATCGCCTATTCTGAGTGGGTCGATTTGAGTCAGGAGAGTTTGCCATGGGCGCTTGCGGGTTGCCAGATGGGAAATGAAGCTGCTTTGCTGCCGTCGCAGATTATGAGTTGTGAATTAAGGTTTGATCGCGATGTAGCCAGAAAAGGCGGACGTCATTCCGCAGTAGGGACACTGGGCGGAAAGCGGATTTGCCCCCCCCCATGCTGACACAAAGTGGCAGCTATGATCACTGACAGTTTTTGGCAGCAGCATGCGGTACACCCAAGACATGACCACAGGCTGTGTTCCTTGATGTAGGTGAGGGCATCAAAATGCAGCTCAGGTAACCTTAGCACATGGATAATGAACGAAATGAAAATGAACTATTTTGTCGTTGGAACAAATGACATGGCCGCTGCGATCACATTCTACGATACGCTGTTGGAACAATCGGGTCTCGCACGGGTGATTGCCTCTGAAAGAATGACTTATTGGCTGTGTGACGACTTTGCATTTGCCGTCGCCTTGCCGTTTGATGGCGAGCCTGCAACCAACGGTAATGGCACTATGGTTGGATTTTCGACAGGATCTGCGGAAGAGGTCAAACGGCTTTATGACAAAGCACTGGAATTGGGCGCGCGTTGCGAGGGGAAGCCCGGCCCCCGGGGGCCTAAGTTTTCTGCTTATATTCGAGATTTAGACAACAATAAAATCTGCTTGTCGGATTGACTGCGTTACCGGTTTTGTCGGCACTCACATAAGGGAATGAATGCCGCTGTGGGTCGTTGCCTGCAGCGGTTCATTGGGACTTAACGCACAGACACACGCTGGCGTGCGAGGGCGCTGTCACGGTCGCTGATGCCCAGCAGGTTTGCTGCCAGTCGAATAACCGCGTCTTCTTCGGCCTCTCGGCTGCCATCTGCCAATACAACCTGCCAAAGCGCCTCGATGACACCAATGCGGTCGTCATAGCCGACGGCGTCTTTGATCGCGCGGGTGAATCGCACTGTGTCGGGGGCCTCGGATTCAAGCGTTTCGGCTTCATTGCGCAGGGACGTGGCCTCAAACGGCGACAGGCCAAAGCGCTGCATCGTGATCCGATCAATCCGGTCGATCTCGGCGGGGGCATAGTCGCCGTCAGCGCGGGCAATGCGCACCAAAAGAGCGGTCAAGGCAAGCCGCGCATCTGTGTCATTCAGCGGGGCGGGGGCGGGCGCAGTGAGGCGCTTGAGAAAATCAGCAAACATAGATGATAAATCGGGCTTGTCGCTGGAAAGGTCAAGTCGTGACATGCAATTGGATAGCGGTTTTGGGGGGCGAACCGCGGCCGGTTTATTCATGGCAGTTCATGCTGGTTCTGGGTGTCAGCAGATTTCTTTGCGAATACATGAGTTTCGCAAGCAAAAGATTGTGTTTTTTGACTTATTTCTTTGTGAAGGTGGGGCCTTTTGCAAGACCACTTTTATGCAATTCACTGCAAGGCGGGCCTTGAAGGCGCCACATTTTAGCCGATGGAAACTCGAGCGGTTAAGGGGCAGGGCTGTCGCTCGGATCAATGCCCAGATGGCCCTCTATTTCGTGTAGAGCGGCATCTTCTTCAGGGGTGTCACGACCATCGGCCAAGATGACGGTCCACATGGCATTCACCATTTCCAACCTATGCGCATAGTCGACATGTTCGCGGATCAACAGGGCGAAATCGGGTGTTCCAGGGGCCTGTGCTTCGAGTTTTTCGCAGATTGCACGCATCTTTGCCGCTTCTACGGCATTGATATTAAAGGAATTTGATAGAATTTTGTCGATTTCACCAATTTCGGTTACGTGATATTCACGATCAGATTTTGCCACACGCACCAAAAGCGCACCCAGGGCAAGCTGTTCGTCTGGTTCCGGCAAGGGGTGTTGGGTTTTTGATCTTCCTTTAAGGCGGGTAATCAAGCCATCCCACATGTTAATTCCTCTCTTGCGTGTGGCGCGAACTGTCTGGTCAATGTGGAAGAGTATGGTCGCCAATGCAATCCCACCATTAGGGGGAATTGCCACATTTCTGCCTCATTTGTTGCGCAGATACGATGACGCTGTATGCGCCAGAATGGCGCGCGTAACCTTAGGCCAGACAAGAATGCCCGTTTTTTATATTTACAGCCGCAAGGACTTCCGTGGCGGACTTCCCAAGGAAACTTGGGGCACAGCCAAAGGCAAGGGGACTGTCGAGCTGCGGCTGAAACCAGGGGCAGAGCCAACTCGGGTTGAAATAAGCGACGATGATGCGGTTTTTCACGAGCTGGATAGCTCTCAAGTGCTGGCGCATGATATTGACCTGGACGGCAAGGAATATGCGGCTGGAACCACGGTGCAAGCCGCCTATGATTTAACAAATACTTCGACAGGTCATCGGGTAACCTCTTTGCATTTGGGGGGGGATGGGTATCAGCAGGGTCAGGTGTATGGTCTTGTGTCTTCGGAACCGTTGAGCGAGGGCACATCTTATTTTTTTGATCATCGTCAGACGTCTTATCTGAAAGAAAACAGATACGAAGACTATGTGGCTTGCTTTGTGCAAGGCACCCGCATTGCGACAGATACCGGAGAAGTGCCCGTCCAAGACCTGTGCGCGGGAGATCGTATTGCCCTGCGTGACGGCGGATATGCGACCTTGCGCTTGCCGATGAAGCGGTCCGTTTCGGAGGCCGAACTGAAGGGCAATGCAAAGCTGCGGCCGGTGCGCATTACCGCCGGAGCATTGGGGGTTGGGTTACCCAAGCGTGATTTGGTTGTTTCGCCACAGCATCGCATGTTGTCCAATTCGCCGGTCTGCGCGCGCATGTTTGATGTGGATGAGGTGTTTGTCTCTGCAAAAAAACTTACCGCATTACCCGGGGTTTATGTCGACCATTCAATTCCGGACTTAACCTATTATCATCTACTTTTTGAGGCGCATGAGGTGATCTTTGCAGAGGGGGCACCCACCGAAAGTTTTTATTGTGGCCTGAATGCCATGGCGAGTTTGAGTGAGGCGGCGCGTGCGGAACTGGTAACCTTGTTCCCTGAGCTGAAGCAGAAAAGCGATAGGTCTGAAATGGCGCGCTTTACGCCTCCGGAAAAGCTGCAGAAACAGTTGGTTCAGCGGCATCAGAAAAACGAAAAATCAGTTTTGGTTTGACGGATCGTCAAAAAAACGCCGCGCTGAATTAGGGCGCGGCGTTTTGGTTTTTTCTAGGTTTAAACGAGGCGTGAGTTTTCTTTGGCAGCACGCACAAAGTCTTTGAACAATGGATGAGGATCAAAGGGTTTGGATTTCAATTCCGGGTGGAACTGAACGCCGATAAACCAAGGATGATCTTTCCATTCTACAATTTCTGGTAGGCGGCCATCTGGGCTCATACCTGAGAAGGTCAGGCCAGCCGCTTCGAGCTGTTCACGGTACTTGATGTCGACTTCATAACGGTGGCGATGGCGTTCTTCGATTTGTGTGCCACCATAGACTTTGGCCACGTTGGAGCCTTCGGTCAGAGTTGCGTTGTAAGAACCCAGCCGCATGGTGCCGCCTTTGTCGTCATTGGCTTTGCGTGTGACTTTGGCGTTGCCCTGAACCCATTCTTTGAGGTGGTATACCACGGGTTCAAACCGTTTTTTGCCGGCTTCATGGTCAAATTCTTCGGAACCCGCATCAGCAACTCCTGCCACATTACGCGCGGCTTCGATGACAGCCATCTGCATTCCAAGGCAGATGCCGAGATAAGGAATTTTGTGTTCGCGTGCGAATTGCGCGGCTTTGATTTTACCTTCGGTGCCGCGTTCGCCAAATCCACCTGGCACCAAGATCGCGTCATAGCCCTGCAAATGCGGGGCGGCATCGGTTTTGTCAAAGACCTCGGCATCAACCCAGTTGACGTTGACCTTTACGCGATTGTGCATGCCGCCGTGGATCAGCGCTTCCTTGATAGATTTATAGGCATCTTCGAGCTGGATGTATTTGCCCACGATGGCAATGTTCACTTCGCCGTCGGTGTTGTGGATGCGGTCCTGAACATCGTACCAGCGTTCCAATTTTGGTTTGGGTGCGGGTGCAATGCCAAAGGCGTCCAGCACGGCTTGATCCAAACCTTCGTGGTGATAGGCCAGGGGGGCTTCGTAGATAGATTTCAGATCATAGGCCGCAACAACATGTTCCTTGCGCACGTTGCAGAACAGTGCGATTTTTTCGCGTTCCTTTGTGGGGATAGGCTGTTCAGACCGGCAAACTAAAATGTCGGGCGCTATACCAATAGATTGCAGCTCTTTGACAGAGTGCTGGGTTGGTTTGGTTTTGAGTTCACCGGAAGCCGCAAGATAGGGCAACAGGGTCAGGTGCATGAACAGACATTGGCCGCGGGGTTTGTCATGGCTGTATTGGCGAATGGCTTCAAAGAACGGCAGACCTTCGATATCGCCGACGGTGCCGCCGATCTCGCAGAGCATGAAATCCACTTCATCTCCACCGATCGACAAGAAGTCTTTGATTTCATTGGTGACATGGGGCACGACTTGAATGGTTTTGCCCAGATAATCACCGCGCCGCTCGCGTTCCAAAACATTGGAATAGACCCGGCCGGAAGAGACCGAGTCGGTCATGCGCGCGGGCACGCCGGTGAAGCGTTCGTAGTGGCCCAAATCGAGGTCGGTTTCGGCCCCATCATCGGTGACAAAGACTTCGCCATGTTCAAAGGGGCTCATCGTGCCCGGATCGACGTTGAGATAGGGATCCAGCTTGCGCAGGCGCACTGTATAGCCACGCGCTTGCAAAAGCGCGCCAAGTGCTGCGGATGCAAGACCCTTGCCCAGTGAGGACACAACACCGCCTGTGATGAAAATATACCGTGCCATTGGTTTGGCGACCCCCGTGATTGCCGACACGCCGTTTCGGCGCGAAAATTTCGAAATTGTAAGGCCCAGGGCACGCAAAATGCCATAGCATCACGGGACTTAAGACATAAAGGATTCGCTTGGATTTGGCAAGTGGACCGCAAGATGCTGTTGCGGTCTAACCAGAGATCTCAAGGTATAGTGGTTTGTCCGCAACTACTGTTGGAACATTCCGAATGTGCTGGTCAGTTGGCTTTTGGCACCAATGGGGCGTCGTCACCTTCTGCCGGTGGCAAAAGCGAATCTGCATCGGGTGCGGGTGCCGCGTCTGGTGCGGTCAATTCGGTGCCCAGAACGTCAATCACCGAGTTGCCAGAGGCGTTTTTCGCTGCAATCACAGTCAAGGCGATCGAGGTGCAGATGAAGCTTGCAGCCAATAGCCAAGTGACTTTGCCCAAAGCCGTTGCCGCTGCGCGACCGGTGTTGGCACCGCCGCCACCGCCGCCCATTCCGAGGCCTCCGCCTTCGGATCGTTGCATCAGCACGATCCCGATCAATGCCAGCGCGAGAAGCAGGTGTATAATAAGAACAACGTTTTCCATGGTGGCCTTGTGTTTGCGAGTATTCGGAGTTTCAGCGGGTATCTATGCAGTTTTGTCGGCTAGGGCAAGGCGCTTTCTTGTGATTTGCTCGCGGGGAACACCGCAGTTGATTAAATCAAGCAATTCCCGTTTCACTGATGAGTATTTTGGGAAAAGTGAAAGAAAGAGCAGCGTGATCTAATTTGATGCTGGTGGGTAAATGATATGAGATTTCCGGTGGAAAATGCGCTGTGTTGGAGTTTTTCGCTGACGGTGTCGTTGTATAATATGGGCGCGTTTGATTGGCCGTAATTCAAAGCGCCTATACTAAGGCCTTCGTCACTCATCCACATCATCCATATCAGCTTGTCCGGAAAGCTGTCGGCGCACGAGGCTCCAGCTGAGGCCGATGCCGAGGACGCATGAGAGCGCAAAGATGCCGAGCCATGTGTTGAGCGCGCGGTTTTCCAGTGTCAGGATGCCCCAGTCATAAAGCACCCAAAGCAAGGCGGCCACGACGGCGAGAATCAGAAACATGCCAAAACCACCGATCGAACGCAGTGTGGCGCGCAAGTAGATGATATAGCCGATGGTCAGCAAAAGAGCCATGAGGACGGTCACGGGCAGCTCTTGGGCATAGTTCATCATGCTCCAGCGGACAAAGTTATAGTCCGATGGGTTGAAAGTCATTGCCAATAAAAGAAAGGCGCATATCCATCGCAGGAAAAAGCCCATCTGGTCCCCCAATGTTTTTCCTAGCATGTGCGCAAATTTGTGGGGCGTGTCCAGAGCTTGGGGTGATCTGATGCGATTTTTCAGCCAGAGCGTGACGCCTTTGCCGCCTGGCGTGCGCTGGGAAAAGATCCTGAAACTCCGGTATTGAGGATCATACAGAGGATCTTTTTGGATAAAATGAAGGACATCCTCAAGATTACAGCTTTTCACGATTAACACGCCGCCGGAAAAAGCCTCACCTGACATGGAACGTATATAGCTGGCGATCATAGTTCGGTTTTGGTTTGGTTGCAGAATACGGGATGCGCATTTTGCTGCGCGCATCGAAAGCTGATCATGTCATGTTGGTCGTCAAACAAAACAACCCAATAGGTTATTGGCATTGCTCTAGCCCTTGCAGGGTCAGCGCAACGCATTTTTGACCGCGAAAGGGGCAGTTTGCCAACCCGTGTCAGCCCAGTTCGGACGGAAAATGCAGATTTGCAGCGCGTCATGCGCGATTAGCGGTTTCCCAAGCGACACACTGTCGTTACAAGGGCGCGGGTTTGACATCTGATTTAAGGACCGGACATGGCCAATGTTGTCGTCGTAGGCGCCCAGTGGGGCGATGAGGGTAAAGGTAAGATTGTAGATTGGCTCAGCGAACGCGCTGATGTCATCGCTCGTTTCCAAGGTGGGCATAATGCTGGCCATACGCTCGTCATTGACGGCAAGGTGTACAAGCTACATGCGCTGCCGTCAGGCGTTGTGCGTGGCGGTAAGCTTTCGGTCATTGGCAATGGGGTGGTTCTGGACCCGTGGCATCTGATGAAAGAGATCGCTACCGTTCAGGCACAAGGTGTTGAAATCACACCTGAAACGCTGATGATTGCGGAAAATACACCGTTGATCTTGCCAATTCACGGAGAGCTGGATCGCGCGCGTGAAGAGGCGGCGAGCAAAGGCACCAAGATCGGGACCACGGGGCGCGGCATTGGTCCGGCGTACGAAGATAAGGTTGGTCGCCGTGCAATCCGCGTTGCAGATTTGGCAGATGGTGCCACGCTCGAAGCACGGGTTGATCGTGCATTGCAGCACCATGATCCGCTGCGCAAAGGTCTGGGCATCGAGCCTGTTGATCGTGACGTGTTGGTTGCGCAGTTGAAAGAAATTGCCGGACAGATTCTGCCATTTGCGGCACCGGTTTGGAAAGTTTTGGCTGAAAAACGTAAATCCGGTAAGCGGATTTTGTTTGAAGGTGCGCAGGGGGCCTTGCTGGATATTGATTTTGGCACATATCCGTTTGTGACATCGTCTAATGTGATTGCAGGGCAGGCGGCGACAGGTGTTGGCGTTGGTCCGGGGTCCATTGATTACGTTTTGGGCATCGTCAAAGCCTATACAACACGTGTGGGCGAAGGCCCGTTCCCAACTGAGCTGGATGATGACGACGGCAACCGTTTGGGCACACGTGGCCATGAGTTTGGCACAACAACCGGGCGCAAGCGCCGCTGTGGCTGGTTTGATGCCTGCCTTGTACGTCAGACATGCGCCACATCAGGTATCACGGGTATCTCTTTGACAAAGCTTGATGTTTTGGACGGCTTTGCAACGCTGAAGATCTGTGTGGGCTATGAGCTGGACGGTGCACGTCTGGATTATTTGCCAACGGCTGCAGATCAACAGTCGCGTTGCACACCGATCTATGAAGAAATGCCAGGTTGGTCTGAAACCACCGAAGGCGCGCGCAGCTGGAATGATCTGCCAGCCAATGCGATCAAATATGTGAAACGTGTTGAAGAGTTGATCGAATGCCCAGTGGCATTGTTGTCGACCTCTCCTGAGCGCGAAGACACAATTTTGGTCACTGACCCCTTCGCGGATTGATCTGATGGCTTTGTCGTACAAAGCCCGGAAAAGATGGGCAGCCTTTATCCTGATCGTGGGGCTGCCGATCTATATTCTGCTGGCATCGGTATTGGCGACGGCGGTTGTTGGATGGTTTGGCCGTCCGGTATTTCTGTTGCAGTTGGCGATTTATATCGGGCTGGGCATCGTTTGGATATTGCCGTTCAAGGGTATTTTCTTGGGGATTGGCCAGGCCGACCCAGATGCGCCAGAGGATGAGAATTGAAAAGTTAAAAACCGCGACCGAAGGGTGGCGGTTTTTTCTTATGTTCATCAGCCAAGGTTAATGGCAGCAATGCGGACAAACCCGACCTCGGCACGCTTCTACCTATTGACCGCTTTCTTATGCAGCTCACGCGGCGCATCCTAACATGGGGGACGCGGTCGCTCGCCACGTTTTGCGCATCTGTTCGAGATGTGGGACCTTGCGACTGACCTCGACAGCTCTAGTACGCCCTTCGCGATTGCTGCGATGTCGTCAACTGCGCTTAAATAAGTGGATCATGTGACCATTGAAGGAGCGCTTGCCGCTGTCGTGGTCTGCAAAACACATCGCCCGGGTGGCAGTTGGCGCGGACTTGGCCTGCGTGCCGCGCAAAACCTCTCCATCGTTTTATCTGAATGACATCTGTTTCAGGCAATCGTCGCCCTAGGCAGTATCGGCAATACCATTGAAACCAGCCGCGCAGATCAGGGCCATATATCCAGCCTTTTTCTTGCCAGACGCCAAGGGGTTGACGGCTCTTTACCCCGAAGTAGTTCGACGCCAGGTCAGGCAGATCGCTGATCTTGGCATTTTCATACCACTCACCCGGAAACTCGTCGCGGCAATCGTTTAGGTACCGCCCCTCAAATACCCCCATCTGAAGCATTTCCTGCGGAGTGTAATACGGTGTAAAGTCTTCGGCGAAATTCTTTCCGGCTGGCTCTCCCAGATGATATCGGTATCCGGTTTGCATCCGGTCATTTACCAAGGCTTCAGTGGCATCGTTCATAAGGTTGCTTCGTACTTTCAGACGTGATTGCGTTGGTGCCCCACCAGTCTAGCAGGGCACCCGTATTCATTAGTGGCAGGCCGGACGTGTGCCAGGCAACAGGACTTTGTCGATGACGTGAATGACGCCATTGTCGGCTACAATGTCAGCGATCACGACATTCGCCATTTCGCCTGTTCCGTCAGCAATTGTCACGCCGCCACTGCCAGCCGTGATGCACAGGCGCTCACTATCAAGGATTGGGCGGAAATAGTTCGAGCCCGCTGGAAACATGCTGGCGGACAAATTCCGGTCATCGACATGGTAAAGCAAAACATTGGTTAGCTGGTCTTTGTTTTCGGGCAGCAGCAGAGTCTCAACGGTGCCTTCGGGCAGCGCGGCAAATGCGTCATTCACGGGTGCGAAGACAGTAAACGGACCCGGGCCCACCAAAGTGTCGACGAGACCAGCGGCTGAGACTGCGGCCACAAGGGTTGAAAAGCGCTCATCGCTAGCTGCGATTTCAACGATGTTTTCCGCGCTCGCAGCGGCGGCAGATAGGCTAAGTGCGAGGGCTGCGGCGGTGACTTTGAAGTTCATTTTCATCTTGGTTCTCCGAGTTGATGGACAATCATGTCCGGTTTGTTTTGTGTTTCGTGCTAAAGTTACGGAGGGGAAAGAAGCATGGTTCACAAGTTCACAGAAACGTGAGTGAATTTACTTAACTCATTGTATTAAATAAAAAAGTCACCGGAAAACCGATGACTTCTAAGCAGGCGAGCAGTGCAATGGTAGTGCTAAATCCGAAACAGAGGTTGCAGCAAGCGCGGGACAAACGAATTGAAGCGCAAAGGTGCGTCCGTAGCTGCCAGACAAATGCATGGCGCGCCTTCATCAGCAATTGGCGTATGCTCTAGGCTCTGGTCCGCAACCTCAAGATCGCCAACGCCAAAACGTCCTGTTTCATCGCTAAAACTGCCCTGCAAAACCAATGTCAATTCCAGACCGTTATGGCTGTGATCCGGCACCGCCCGTCCCGATGGAATATAGAGTAGACGCACAGACCCTTCGCGCCCGTCCGACAAAATACTCTGGCGTACTCCCATCCCGAGAGACTTCCAGCGCGGCTGTTTCCCTTTCAAGGCTTCCATCACTGGACCAGGATAGACACCTGAACGCTGGTGAACTTTTTTCTCGTCAACCGGCGTATCCAACAGGTCAAGCACATTGGATTTCAATCCCTCCGACACAGCTTCAACTTCGCTGGTCTCCAAGACTGCACCGCCTGAAACCAAGTGGGCTTCATAAGCTGCACGGCATTCCAAACACAGCGAGATATGAGCAGCCACCGCCAACGCAAAGGGCTGCGGTAGGTTGCCCGCGGCATAGGCTGCCAACAAGGCGTTGGGGGTGTGGTGAGTAATGGCGGTCATCTTAACGTAGTTCCTTCAACTCGTAGCGCAGCTTTTCAAGACCCAGACGGATACGAGATTTGATCGTACCAAGCGGCAATCCCGTTTGGCTGCTGATCTCTTGGTGGGTAAGCTCACCCAGATAGGCTTTCTCAATGATGTCGCGCTGGTCGGGTTTCAGCTTCAACAACGCGTCTTTCAATTGCCCGGCTTCTTGTTCGACGGCCAGTATCTGGCTCGCGTCGGGCTCTGCGCCTGGATCCTCGGCCAGTTCCTCAGGCAGTGGGCGATTTTCTTTGCGGATCACATCGATCTGACGGTTGCGTGCGATCTGATAGACCCAAGCAGATACCTGCGCCCTTTCGGGATCAAACTGTTCTGCTTTACGCCATATCGTCAGCATGACCTCTTGCACGATTTCTTCGGCCTGTCCGGCCCCTGTGCCAGAGCGCATGATGAAACCCTTCAATCGGGGCGCAAAATGATCGAACAACAACGCAAACGCAGTGCGATCCCGATCATTGCGGACTGCCAACATGTAAGTCGTCAGTGAAGATATCTGAGTAGGCTGTTGCTTCAAACTTGCACGGTCCTTTCGCGGCGCCAACAGAGGGTGCCGTTCAGCTTGATCGGGATTGATGCAATCTGTCAACATATCCCTAATACGGGGGGCTTTCGTTTCTGGATCATTTTTTGATCCAAATTTCTTCAACGCGCGTAATCTACTAAACAAAGAACCGGAGCTTCCATGTCGCTAGACACCATTGTGACCCGCCCACAGCGCATCGCCATTATTGGTGGCGGCATATCTGGCCTCGCAGCCGCCCACCTGCTCTCGCCTCAATATGCGGTCACTCTTATTGAGGCCGCGCCAAGGCTGGGCGGGCACGCGCGTACGGTCATGGCTGGCCGAAATGGTGATCAACCTGTCGACACAGGCTTCATTGTCTTCAACTATGCAAACTACCCGCACCTGACGCGAATGTTTCAGGACCTCGACGTGCCCGTCATCAAAAGCGACATGAGCTTTGGCGCATCGATCAATGGTGGCGAAATCGAATACGGGCTTCGCGATCTAAGGGCTCTCACTGCCCAAAAACGCAACCTTGTGCGTCCCGGATTTGCCCGAATGGTGCGTGACATCTTGCGGTTCAACGCTAAAGCCGAAGCTCTCGCAACCGACGACAGCGCCACAATCGGCGAGCTGATGAACGATTTGCAGTTGGGCGACTGGTTTCAGCGTTATTATCTGATGCCGCTTTGTGGTGCGATCTGGTCCACGCCGCCCGACGAAATCCGCGCGTTTCCTGCTCACGCCTTGGTCCAGTTTTTTCGCAACCATGCCCTGTTGAGCGCTTCCGGCCAGCATCAATGGTGGACGGTGGACGGCGGCAGCATCGAATATGTGCGTCGCCTGGAACACAGCCTTCGCGGGCGCGGCGTTGCGATCCGCACCAATGCCAAAGTCGACAGCGTTAGCCGCAACGCAGACCAAAGCATCGTCCACTGTGGCGGCGCACCACTCGCGCCGTTCGATCAGGTGATTTTCGCCTGTCATTCGGATCAGGCGTTACGCCTATTGGCTCAGCCAACCCCGCAAGAGCGGGCCGCGCTTTCGGCGATCAGATTTCAAGACAACCAGATGATCCTACACCGCGATATCAACCAAATGCCGCAACGGCGCTCAGTCTGGTCCAGCTGGGTCTACAAAGCGGACACAACCCGCCCTGAGCCAGCCATCGGTGTGACCTATTGGATGAACCGACTGCAAAACATCCCTGAGAATGATCCGCTTTTCGTGTCTTTAAACCCATCAGAACTCGTGCCCGATCATTTGATTTACGACCAAAAAACGTTCCGCCACCCTGTGTTCGACGGCCCTGCATTGACGGCTCAGCAACAGTTGAAAGACATTCAGGGGCAAAACAACACGTGGTTTGCAGGGGCTTACACGCGGCACGGCTTCCACGAAGACGGCTTCGCAAGCGCCGCCCGCATAGCTCGCATGATGGACCGACAACTCGCATGACATTCACGCCCGAACATATCGCAGGGGAAACGGTCCATGCCCGCCGCGGGACGACCTCGCATGGCTTCCGCTATGGCGTCGACTTTGTTTTAATCGACCCCGAGGCAGATGCCAGCGGCCCGCGTTTGTTTTCTCGAAACAGGTTTAATCTGGCGTCTGTTCATGATCTCGATCATGGGGGCCCGCTGAAGGACGGGCGCGGTGCCAAATGGGCGCGCGACGTGTTGTCAGCGCACGGGCTCACCGATCCCGACCTCCAGCTGCGTCTCCTTACCCAGCCTCGCCTATTCGGATCTGGATTCAATCCGGTCAGCTTTTGGTTGGCTGAGAAGGGTCCGCAACTCATCGCTGTTATTGCCGAAGTATCGACCCCCTTTGGTGACCGTCATTCCTATCTGTGTCACTTGCCGGATTACGCCCCCATTTCTGCTGAAAGCCGCATTTCCAAGCCGAAGACTCTGCATGTTTCGCCTTTCCAAGAGGTCAAAGGCAGCTATGAATTTAGGTTTGATATTCGCCCTGACAAAATCGCCATCCGTATCCTGCATCGCAACGGCGACGAAGGTGTTGTCGCGACCCTGACAGGGCCTCGCGCTCGCCTGACAAACACCAGCGTGATCAAAGCCGTGTTGCGCCGCCCGCTGTCGGCGGTTCGCACTCTTGCGCTGATCCATTGGCAGGCACTGCGCCTGAAACTAAAGGGCGCGCGATATCGCACCCGCCCAGCGCCCCCCAAGACCGAGGTTACTTAATGCTATTCCTGACAAAACGCGTGAAACACGATTTTCTGGACACCTGCGCACAGATCAAATCGGGGAGCCTGACCCTGCGCACGCCCGAAGGTGAGGTATTCAACTTTGGCCAAGGCAGCCCTGAGGTAGATATCCAGATCCACGACTGGTCGGTGGTCACGGCCATTGCGTCGCGCGGCGATATCGGCTTGGGCGAGACCTATATCGCAGGGCTTTGGGACACCTCATCGATCGAAAACCTGACAGCCCTGTCGCTAAAGAATCTCGAAGAGTTTCGCGGTTACGTCTACGCGGGGTTCTGGGCCAGCCTGAAATTCCGAATGATCAACCGCCTGATGCGCAGCAACTCACTGAGGGGCGCCTCACGCAATTTTCGCGCGCATTATGACGTCGGCAACGAATTTTATCAGCTGTGGCTGGACGACAGCATGACCTATTCATCCGCGATTTTCGCACCGGGTGACACCGATCTTGGTCGTGCCCAATCCCGTAAATACGACCGTGTCCTGAACCAGATCGGTGACGGCGAACATGTGCTTGAGATCGGTTGTGGTTGGGGCGGTTTTGCTGAACGTGCTGCAGATACCGGCCACCATGTGACGGGTCTGACAATCTCTCCCAGTCAGAAAGGCTACGCTGATGCGCGGCTGGATGGTCGCGCAGACATCCGACTTCAGGACTACCGCCATAGCACCGGAAAATATGACAGCATCGTCTCCATTGAGATGATCGAAGCCGTCGGAGAGACCTATTGGCCGACCTATTTCTCCACACTCAAAGACCGACTGGCCGAAGGCGGACGGGCTGTCATCCAAGCAATCACTGTACCCGATGACTATTTCAGCACTTACCGACGTAGCTCTGATTTCATCCGGCAATACACCTTCCCGGGTGGCATGTTACTGTCAAATGCCGTGATCGCTGATCAAGCAATGCGAGCGGGGCTGGTGGTAAAGGGAAGCCATGGATTTGGTCAGGATTACGCCCGCACCTGCGCCCAATGGAGCGGCCGTCTAACTAGGCAATCGGCAAACGTGAAAAAACTTGGCTATGACGATGGGTTCTTGCGCAACTGGCAGTTCTACCTCGGAATCTGCGCGGGATCGTTTGCCGTCGAACAGACAGACGTTGTTCAAATTGAGCTGGCCCATGCCTGAGACCATCTGGATAATTGGTGCCAGTGATGGCATCGGCACCGCGCTGGCACGTGAATGGGCACACCGTGGCGCGCGTCTGATCCTGTCGGCACGATCCCAAGATCGGCTCGAATATCTGGCAGCCGAGCTTGGCCCCCAGCACATCCCTCTTGCTCTCGACGTTTCGGATCGTGATTGTATCGATGCAGCGGCGGCCAAGATTTCCGAAATCTCACCGCTTGATCGTGTTGTCCATCTGGCCGCCCTCTACGATCCCGGCAAAATAACCGATCTCGCCTCCGACACAGCGGCGCAAATCGTAACCACAAACTTGACCGGCAGTTTTCATATCGCGCAATTGGCCCCGTCACTGCTGCGGGCTGGTGGGCAACTGGCTTTGTGCGGCTCAGTGGCAGGTTACATTGGGCTGCCTCAGGGTCAGATCTATTCGGCAACCAAAGCTGGCGTAATCAAACTGGCAGAATCTCTGCGGGCAGAGCTTTCCGGCAGCGTCGATGTCCGCCTCATCAACCCGGGGTTCGTCGATACGCGTCTGACGCAACGCAATACGTTCGAAATGCCCGCAATGATGACACCTGAAGCGGCGGCGCACGCGATCATCTACGGATTGAACACACGACGCTTCGAAATACACTTTCCGCGCCGTCTGACATGGGGGCTGAAGCTTCTGAGCGCTTTGCCTTATTGGGCGGCTTTGCCGCTAACGAAAAGGCTAACACAATGAAAAAGTTCCTCCCGCTCGTGGTTCTTATCGCAACTCTGACTTTCGTGTTGTCTCCTTTAGCATCCACAGTGTTCAACGGCTTTACGCCGAATCAGTTTCCAGTTGTTCAAAACGATCCACCCGTTCAGCCAGCTGGCTACGCCTTTTCGATTTGGGGCCTGATCTTTACTTGGCTTATGGTCGGGGCCGGCTATGGGTTTTGGCGTGCTTCGGATGATCCCGGCTGGCAGGCGATGCGGCTACCACTTGCGGCGAGCTTGATCATTGGAACATTCTGGATCGCAGCTGCGAATACTGCGCCCATTCTGGCGACAGTCATGATCATTGCGATGGCCGTCTTGGCGATCCTCGCTGTGTTGCGTGCGGGCCATCGCCAGCCGTGGTTTCAGGTTCGCCCCGTGGCTCTTTATGCAGGTTGGCTGACTGCCGCCAGTGGCGTGGGCATTGGCGTCCTCCTCGGTGGATACGCAATTCTTTCGGCGCAAAGCGCGGCGACCCTCTGTTTGATTGGCGTTCTAGTCGTTGCACTAACAGTGCAATCAGCCCGCCCGCGCGAGTGGGGCTATCCCGCTGCCGTGGTTTGGGCACTTGTCGGCGTCATCGTCCAAAACCTTACCACCAGCAATTGGACTGTAATCATTCTGGCCGCATTTAGTATCGTTGCTTTGATATCTCGCACCTTGTTTTCAGTCATGAAAGGCCCGAGCACATGAACATCGTCATTCTCTACTTCGCGACTGCTGTGATCTTTTTCGCCGCCGATGCCATTGGCCTGCGGCTGATCATCAAACCGGTGTTTGACCGCCATATCGCGCACCTGTTCGCTGACCCGTTTCGCGTCGTGCCAGCCGCTGTGTTCTACCTGGGCTATATAGCCGGCGTGCTGTGGTTCGTGTCCGTTCCTGCTTTGCGCAATCAAGATCCGACGTCAGCCATTGTCGGTGGCATTGCGTTAGGGCTTTTGGCCTATGGTACCTATGAATTCACCAACTACGCGACACTTCGTGACTGGTCGATCCAGCAGGTTGCCGTCGATACGATTTGGGGCGGCATTTTGACGGGGTTCGCCGCTTGGGCGGGTGTAATGGTCACGCGCTTTATCGGGTGAAGCCGGAAAGCGCATTACTAAAACGCGGACCGTTCAAACCTAAACAGATGTTAGGATAAAGCCCATATCGGGCGCTCTAACTCCGAGCCGGGTTCGCATTCTTACTCCGAGGCTAACATTCGCAATGTTTTCTACGAGTGGCTGCTTAAGGCCTTGTTTGCTGAATATGAAAATTCCCGCTTCCAAAAGCGGACATTTGCGGCGGTGCAGAAATTGGTCAAAGTGGCCTCAATCCAGACACAACAAAAAAAGCACATTCATTTTGTCAAGTGTTCTCTTGGAGAATTGCCTATTTCATTAAGAACTACTCAACAAAAAAAGCCGCCGCAATTTGCGACGGCTGTTTGTTTTTCTTGAAACCCTTAGCTGGCCTCGCGGTCATCGGGTTTGAAGTTGATACTTTCGGAAACCGTAAAGCGCCCGCCTGCGATCTTTTCGATTTTCTTGTCGCGCAAGAGTTGGCCAAAGCTGCGCAGGCCGGCTTCGCGTTCAAAGCGCTTTTCGCCAACTTGGTAGGCAAGGCGCATGACCATGGGGCGCGAAAAGCGGTTGCGGCCTTCGACGAAGGTCAGGTAAGAGGCTGCGGCTTCGAGCACCTCTGGAAGCTGTGTCGCGCCCATATTTTCGGCGAATTCGACGAAATCACTGCTTGTGGCGTTGGCTTCGATTGCGGCGAGATCTTCCGGGGACACGCGGCGTGGACGTACGCCCGACGCGGTATCGGCCTCTGGTTTGTCAGAAGGTGCTTCACTGGAATCTATCCGCTGTGCCGGAACCAGCTTTAGCGGTGTCGCAGATTTACGAGGCTTGGCATCAGAGGCGTCTTCCCACTTGCCATGTGGTCGCACAACGCTTTCCAGATCATCCCGGTAGACTTCGGAATGGTCTGGTTTTTTCATCGACTTGCCCGCAGCTTTTTCTGCTTTGGTGGCGGCAACAGCGGCGCGCAGATGCGCGATGGCGCTGCGACGACGGTTGCCTTCGGGTTCGTCCAATTTGGTGTTGGTCTCGTCGATCAGGCGATCAACGGCACCTTCTTCGGGTGCGGCTTGATCCAATTGCGCACGAGCTTTGCGATTGCGGCGTTCAGGGCGTACTGGTTTTGCGCCAGCTGGGATCGGTGTTTCGCTCAGGTCAATTTCTGCGTCAACTTCTGCCAGTTCGGCCATCAAATCCGCTTCGTCTTGATCGGACAAGTCAGAGGCGACTGGCATGTCGTCTTCGGTGGCCTCTTCTTCTGATGCGGATTCAGATACCGCTTTGTCAAAGTCGGCGCGTTTCATACGAATGACGCGAGCCCGGGGTTTGACCGCTTCTGGCGCTTCTTCAATGGCTTCTGCGGAGACGTCCTCGTCCTGCAGATCAGCACTTTCTTCTATGTCATCAGATGTCACGGCGGCAAAGACTTCGGCTGGAATGGCGCTGTCTAGTGCTGGTTCATCTGCGTGTTGATCTTCGATGAAATCATCGTCGTCATCTGCTTCGGTTTCGACCCGAGATACCACGGCGCGAATGCGACGCAGTTTGGCAGCGATGCTGTCTTCTTGCGGTGTTTCTGCTTCTGGCGCGACGTCTTCAACTTGTGTTTCAAAGTCGCTGGCGTCGTCAGGCTGATCTTCTTCGCTGGCTGCGATGATATCGAAAGCTTCGTTAAACAGGTTTTCGGTCTCTTCTGTGAATTCCATTGGCTCGGCCTCTGGAATGTCATCCGTGACTGCAGACGGTGCTTGCTCTTCTGCGACGTCGTTTTCCAATGCGTCGTCACTTAGATCTGAGCTATCTTGCAGATCGGAAGTGTCGTCCAAATCCACGGTTTCGACAACTTCCATTTCTTCCTGCGCGGCTGCAACGATGTCTTCGATGAGAGGCTCATCAAAGGTGACTTGCTCTGGCGCAGCCTCCTCGGCTTCGGATTGGGGCTCTGGATCTTCATCTGTGATCTGAGTCACCGCGTCGGTTTCGAAGTCCTGTGCGGGGACTTCTAAAGCGGTTGGTGCGTCTGTTGCAACTGGGACAGCCGGTTCGGCAACTGGCTGTGAGACCGGCTCTGTGGTTTCCGGCTCTGCTGCGCTAAGCACAATCGCACCGCCCTCGTGGCGGGCTTGTACACGGCGTTCAATCTCGCGTTCTGCGATGCGTGTCAGCATTTCAGCGTCTGGTGTCGGAGGTTCCGCGCCAAAATACCGATCATCTGCGGCCAGATCGCGAAAATACTCGGCAATCGCCTTCATTGTGTCAAAGGACTCGTCAAAGCCTTCGAGGGTACAGGAGAATGTCCCGTAAGAAACTGTTAGAACTTTGTTATTGGCAACCATTGGATTCGGGTCCTTTGCACTACTCAGAGCCTGTTTACCATGTCGAGGGTGGCCAAACGTGACCGATTCTGTGCCTTTGAGCGTATCATTTTAGGGCTAAAATGGGGCAAGGTCGCTATCACATATCAGTCGACAAGGGAGATTCGCGTGATTGTTCACAGTATGGATACAGTTACGCTGGTTGGTGCGGGTTTGGCAACAAATGCAGAGATTAGTCGTTGTCAGGCTTTGGGATCAGCTTTGGTGGCAGCAGATGGGGGCGCAGCGCACTGCCTGGCAGCCGGTAAAATGCCGGATGCGGTGATTGGGGACATGGACAGCTTGGATGCGCTTGCATCGCAAGGCATTGCGCCTGAACGTCTGCATCCGATTTTGGAGCAAGACACCACTGATTTTGACAAAGCGTTGCGCAACATAACTGCACCGCTGATTTTAGGTGTCGGGTTTTGTGGCGCGCGCATGGATCATCAGCTTGCGTGCTTCAACGTGTTGGTGCGCCAGCCGCAAAAGCGCTGCATCTTGCTGAGCGACACCGACATTGTGTTTCTTGCGCCACCAAATCTGAAATTGGATTTGCAGGGGGGGACGCGGGTCTCGCTGTTTCCAATGGGATTGGTCGAAGGCGTGTCTGATGGGTTGAAATGGCCGATCGCGGGTTTGAATTTTACACCAGATGGGTTCATTGGCACCTCTAACGAGGCCTTGGGGCCGGTTGATATCTCTGTCACCGGGCCGAAATTATTGGTGATTTTGCCTAGGGCTGAGTTAGAGAATGTGGCGCAGGCTTTGCGTGCAACGCCGGGTGATTGGCCCGCTCTTTGACGATTATGTACAGCACCCAATAGCTTGACCATGGCGTCCCTTAGTGGGGCCGCTATGTTTGTGATGGGTGCTTGGCAAGCCTGTTTGAATATGGGCTGTAAGAGACCTTGATGACTTTGATTTTAGCTGGAGCCCTTTTTGCGCGCCGCTTCAGATGCGGGAATGCCCGCAGCGACCAAGCGTGACATGTTTTGCAATCGCTCCTGCGTGTGGCGGAAGAACATGGTGTAACTTTCACAAAAGTAATTGTGCCCGGCTTCACCGGTGCGGCTGGTTGCAAAGCGCTGTTTGGGGCAGCCGCCATTGCAGGCAAAGCGAAAATGACAGGATTTGCATTGTTCGGTAAGATTGCTGGCTTTGTCTTGACCGAATTCAATTTGTCGGTCTGACCAGATCATGTGTTGCAAAGGTGTCTCTGAGATATTGCCAAGGCGGTATTCTGGATAAACATAGTGATCACAGGCATAGAGGCTGCCATCGTGTTCGAGCGCCAAGCCGTTGCCACAGGTTTCTGCAAATACACACAACGAGGCACCGCGCCCCATCCAAAGCCCGAGCTGGACATCGAAAAACTGTACAAAAATGTCGCCAATGTCATTGCGAAACCACGTGTCAAAGACGTCGCAAAGAAACTTGCCATAGGCGCGTGGGCTGACGCTCCATGGGGTGACAGAATTTCCAGGATCCATGTCAACTTGCGGTGCCTTGGCCAAAGTGTCGCCCAAGGCGCGCTCTGCTATTGGGATGAATTGAATGAATTCAAAGCCGAGCCCTTTTAGGAACTTATAGACCTCTTTGCCTTTCCCTCCGTTGGCGCGGTTCACCACGGTCAGGGCGTTGTGTTCGACCTCGTGTTTTTGCAGCACCTCTAGCCCGCGCATCACCGCATCAAATGTAGGGCGCTGGGCGCGGTCAACGCGGTATCTGTTGTGGATGTTTTTGGGGCCATCAATGCTGATGCCAACCAAGAACCCATTGTCTTTGAAAAAGTGCCCCCAATCATCATCCAGTAACGTGCCGTTGGTTTGCAGCGCGTTGCTGGCAGTTACATTTGCAGGCAAATGTTTGTTTTGCAGCGCCACAATTTTTTGGAAATAGTCGAGACCCAGCATGGTGGGTTCACCACCTTGCCAGGCGAACTGAATTTCGCGCATGCCCGCTTTCAGGCCCGCCTGGATGGTCTGGCGAATATAGGATTCCAGCACATCCTGCGACATGCGGAACTTTTTTTCTTGCGGGAACAACGCTTCTTTTTCGAGGTAGTAACAGTATTCGCAGGCGATATTACAGCGCGGACCAATTGGCTTGGTCATGATATTGAAGGGTGTTGGTTTATTCATAAGCGTGTTTCTGACGCAGGTCATATAGCGCCGCTTGGCGTTGGCCTACGTCAGGGGCGTGTTTTGGAGTGATGTTCGGTATCATGGTGTGGCGAGCCACAACTCGGCTGCAGCGGTGTCGTTAAGATGAAAGCTTTTGATCTCAATTCCAGGGAAAACGGCACCTTCGATTTCAGCCGCCGTGCGGATCCAGCTGGCATCGCTGAGCACTGCACATTTGTCGAACTTACCCAAAAGACCAAACAATTTGGACAGGCGGGTGAATTCTACGCCAATTGCGCCCAGCGTCGGCATCGTGAAATCGGTGATCGTATAAAGCATTTTACCGTTGGTGATGTCTGCGGACTTTTCGATCAATTCGTCCAAACCGAGACGCATGTCGTCTGTGTTCAGGGTGCCAAACAGCTCTATGTCGAGGCGGTCTGGCGCTTTCTGGGTTATCTTAAGCATGGGGAGATCTCCGCTTTTGTTAGACCCTGACGTGACCCTAACATAAAATTGAGATCGGTTTTTGACACGGATCAAAAAAGTGAGGCCAGCGTTTAGGCTGGCCCCACCAGGGTGGCACTTGGCCTGGAAGACACAAGTGCCGGGGGAAAAATTGTTGGGCCTAACGGTTCATGCGGTTTTCAATCAGGTCATCAACCACGGCAGGTTCTGCCAAAGTGGAGGTGTCACCCAAAGCGCCGTAATCGTTTTCGGCAATTTTTCGTAAAATACGACGCATGATTTTTCCGGAACGGGTTTTTGGCAGGCCGGGTGCCCATTGGATTAGGTCGGGTGAGGCGATTGGGCCGATTTCAGTGCGTACCCAATTGCGCAATTCTTTGCGCAACGCTTCGGTTGGTTCCTCGCCGGCCATCAAAGTCACATAGCAATAAATGCCCTGGCCCTTGATGTTATGCGGATAGCCAACCACGGCGGATTCAGCGACCTTTGGATGTGCGACAAGGGCGCTTTCCACTTCGGCGGTGCCCATCCGGTGGCCAGACACGTTGATCACATCATCCACACGGCCTGTGATCCAATAGTCGCCATCTTCGTCACGACGACAGCCGTCGCCGGTGAAATAGTAACCTTTGTAATCCGAGAAATAGGTTTGTTGAAACCGCTCGTGGTCGCCCCAGATTGTGCGCATTTGACCGGGCCAGCTGTCTTTGATGCACAGCACGCCTTCGACGGCATTTCCTTCGATTTCTTCCCCGCTTGTTGGTTCCAGCACAACTGGACGAATGCCAAAGAAAGGTTTCATCGCAGAGCCCGGTTTCATTGCGTGGGCACCGGGCAGGGGTGTCATCAAATGGCCTCCGGTTTCGGTTTGCCACCATGTGTCGACAATCGGGCAGCGTCCGCCGCCAATCACGTCGTTGTACCAGTTCCAAGCCTCTGGATTGATCGGTTCACCCACCGTGCCCAAAATGCGCAATGAACTCAGGTCACATTTTTCAACAAATTCATTGCCCTGACCCATCAGCGCGCGAATGGCTGTGGGGGCTGTATAGAACTGATTGACTTTGTGTTTTTCGCAAACCTGCCAAAAGCGGCTGGCGTCTGGATAGGTGGGGGTGCCTTCAAACATCACCGTTGTGGCCCCATTGGCGAGTGGGCCATAGACAATATAGCTGTGGCCCGTGACCCAGCCCACATCTGCGGTGCACCAAAAGACATCGCCTTCGTGATAGTCAAAAACCACCTCGTGGGTCAGGCTGGCATAAACCAGATAACCGCCCGAGGTGTGCACCACGCCTTTGGGCATGCCTGTGGAGCCCGAGGTATAAAGAATGAACAGCGGATCTTCGGCGTTCATTTCTTCTGGAACGCATTCGGTCGAAGCTTCAGCGGATTTCGCGTAATAATCTATGTCGCGACCATCAACCCAAGTGGTTTGTCCACCCGTGCGTTTGACCACCAGGCATTTCACATCATCTTTGCAATGGAGCAGCGCTTGATCCGCATTGGTTTTCAATGGAGTCGCTTTGCCGCCGCGGGGGGCGTAATCGGCTGTAATCAGAACCTTGGCTTCAGATCCATTGATCCGCGCTGAAAGGGCATCTGGTGAAAAGCCAGCGAACACGATTGAATGAATCGCACCAATACGGGCACAGGCCAGCATGGCGTAGGCGGCTTCAGGGATCATTGGCAGATAAAGCACAACCCTGTCGCCTTTGGATACGCCGAGGTCTTTGAGAACATTGGCCATGCGGCAAGTGGCAGCGTGTAGATCTTTGTAGGTGATGTGCTGGGCCGGTTCGTCAGGGCTGTCGGGTTCCCAGATTATGGCGGTTTGATCGCCGCGCGTGGCGAGATGGCGATCAATGCAATTGGCAGAGACGTTTAGGGAGCCATCAGCATACCAATTGATATCGACCTCGCCATAGGCGTAGTTCACATCTTTGACGTTGGTAAATGGTTTGATCCAATCAATGCGCTGGCCGTGTTCGCGCCAAAATCCTTCGGGGTCGGCCAGCGAAGCGGCATACATGGTTTCATATTTTGCGGCGTCTACATGGGCGCGCGCAGCCAAGTCGGCCGCGGGGGGAAATGTTTGTGCGGTCATTTTAGATCCTATATTCAATCTGCAGACCCCGCCGTTCCAGCAGGGTCGCTCCTCCAAGTCAGATAGCAAGATACTCTGCGCGCAACTCTTCGTTTTCAAGCACTTCTTGGGCTGTGCCATCAAATACGATGCCGCCGGTGTCCAGAATTACCGCCCGATCTGCCAATTCTAAGGCGCGGACTGCGTTTTGTTCGACGATGATTGTGGTGATGCCTTGGGCTTTGATGATGCGCAAAGTTTTCTCGATTTCATCGACGATGACCGGCGCGAGCCCCTCATAGGGTTCATCTAGCAACAGCACCTTGATGTCACGCGCTAGCGCTCGGGCGATGGCAAGCATTTGTTGTTCACCGCCCGAGAGCGTGACCCCTTCCTGCTTCCGGCGCTCCCCGAGCCGGGGGAAGAGGTCATAGAGGCGGTCGATTGACCAGCCAATTGGCGGGGCAATCTGCGCCAACTGCAGATTTTCTTCGACCGTCAGGCCGGGAATGATCGAGCGATCTTCGGGAACCAAGGCGATGCCTTCGGCTGAGGCCTCATAGCTGCGCATTTTGTGCAACGGTTTGTGATCGAGCCAGATTTCACCGTGGGTGACTTGCGGGTCGTCCATGCGGGCAATCGAACGCAGGGTTGAGGTTTTGCCCGCGCCGTTACGCCCGAGTAGGGCGAGGATCTCACCTTCGTGCACATTAAAGCTGATGTTTTGCACAATATAGCTTTCGCCATAATAGCTTTCCATGTCCCAGATCGACAGAAAGGCAGGGGCGGTTTCAGCGCGGTTGCGGCTGTTTGAAAAGTCGGGTTTCGCATTCATAGTTGAAATCTCCCTTATGCCGCTTCGCCAAGATACGCTTCGCGCACTTTGGGGTGGCCTTTAATATTGTCAGGCGTGTCTTCGACCAAAGGTGTGCCCTGAGCCAGAACGGTGATGCGTTCTGCCAAAGAAAAGACCACATGCATATCGTGTTCGATGATTGCGATTGTGATGTCGCGTTCTTCTTTGATTTGCTTCAACAGGTCGATGGTGTTGTTGGTGTCGGCCCGCGCCATGCCAGCTGTGGGTTCATCCAACAACAAAAGCCTTGGTTCCTGCGCCAGGCACATGCCAATTTCAAGCCGCCGTTTGTCACCGCGTGACATAGAGGCCGCATGCATATGGCGCTTGTCGGCCATATTCATGTCTTTCAGCATCTTTTCGGCACCTTCGACGATGTCGCGTTCCGCCATCATGTTTTCGATGGCGTGCATGCGAAAAGCCCCATCGCGTTTGGCAAAAATCGGGATCATCATGTTTTCGATCACCGAAAGGTCTCCAAAGATTTCAGGGGTTTGGAAGACGCGCGAAATGCCCATTTGGTTGATCTGGTAGGGGGTGCGCCCCAGCACAGATTGGCCATCAAACATGACGGATCCAGTATCAGGGATCAGCTTGCCGACCAGGCAATTTAGCAAAGTGGATTTGCCTGCGCCGTTTGGTCCGATGATCGCGTGAACCGAGTTCTCGGCGACGTTGAGGTTGACATCCCCCAACGCCTGAAGGCCGCCGAACCGTTTGCCTACGTCTTTGACTTCAAGAATACCCATCTGTCTGTCTCCTATTCTGCAGGTTCGGTTTTAGGGGCGGTGTCTTTGGCTTTTTTGCCACGCGACACCCAATTTTTGATGCGCTGTCCACCTTCGACAAGGCCGCCCGGAAGAAAGATCACAACAAGCATAAAGAGGATGCCCAGTGTCAGGTGCCAGCCCTTGCCGATGAAGGGGTGGACGAGAAAGACCAGTGAGTCTTCAAGCCCATCCGGCAGGAAGCTGAACCAGCTGTGCAGGATGTTGTCGTTGATCTTGGAAAAGATGTTTTCAAAGTATTTGATGAATCCCGCGCCCAAAACGGGGCCAATCAAAGTGCCTGCTCCGCCAAGGATGGTCATCAAGACGACTTCGCCAGAGGCTGTCCATTGCATGCGCTCAGCACCTGCCAATGGGTCCATCGACGCCATAAGGCCACCAGCCAGACCTGCGTACATGCCCGAGATCACAAAGGCTGCAAGCGTGTAAGGCTTTGGGTTCAGACCGGTATAGTTTAGGCGGGTTTGGTTTGATTTTACCGCGCGCAGCATCATGCCAAAGGGGCTGCGGAAGATGCGGATAGAGAGGTAAAATGTACCAAGCAAGATCAGGCCACAGAGATAGTACCCTGCGTTGAATTGAAACGCCCATGGGCCGACAATCATTTCATAGGTCGAGCGCATTTCCAGACCAAACAGGCTGGTGACTGGGATGCCGCCGTCAGCGGTGGCTGAAGACCCCAGGATGCGCGGGTCGTTCAGGGTGAGCTGTAACCCGGTTTCCCCATTGGTGATAGGTGTCAGTACGGAATAGGCGAGGTTAAAGCTCATTTGGGCAAAGGCCAGCGTAAGGATCGAGAAATAAATCCCGGTTCGGCGTAGGCTGACAAAGCCGATGAGCAAGGCGAAGAGGCCTGAGATGATGACCGACAGCAAGATTGCCGGGATCACATTCATCGACAGCAGCTTGAACATCCAAACCGCGGAATAGGATCCCACACCCAGAAAGGCGGCGTGGCCAAATGACAGATACCCCGTCAGGCCAAACAGAATGTTAAATCCAATGGCAAAGATGCCGAAAATGACAAACCGCTGCATCAAGTCAGGGTAACCCGCATTAAATTGTGCTAGGGCGCTGTCCGATGGGAAAGGGTTGAGGATAAATGGCGCCAAGAGAACGAGGATCGCCACGATGATCATAAGAGTGGTGTCGTGTTTGTTTAATCTGAGCATGGCTTAGTCCTCCATCACGCCTTTGCGGCCCATCAGGCCCCTTGGGCGGGTGAGCAGAATGATGATTGCAACGACATAGATGATGATTTGGTCGATGCCGGGGATCAGGGATTTGACTTCGTTCATTGAGGCGAAGCTTTCCAATACCCCGAGTAAAAATCCTGCGAGTACAGCGCCGGGCAGGGAGCCCATGCCACCGACAACCACAACCACAAAGCTGAGAACCAAGAAGTCCATGCCCATGTGGTAGTTGGGTGAGTTGATCGGGGCGTACATGACGCCGGCAAGACCTGCGACAGCGGCTGCGATGCCAAACATAATGGTAAAGCGCTTGTCGATGTTGATGCCTAAGAGGCCTACGGTTTCGCGGTCTGCCATGCCGGCTCGTACAACCATGCCAAAGGTGGTGAATTGCAAGAAGGCAAAGACGCCGCCGATGATCAAAGCCGAGAAGGCAAAGTAAACCAGGCGCCAATACGGATAGATGATGGCGTTAGGATCAAAGCCCAGCATAACGCCAAAATCAAAGCTGCCCTTAAAGACATCTGGTGCGCCTGTAGGGATAGGGTTGGCCCCATAGAAATATTTAACGATTTCCTGCATCACGATGGCCAGACCAAAGGTCACAAGGATTTGGTCAGCATGGGGACGCTTATAGAAGTGTTTGATCAATCCGCGTTCCATGATGTAGCCAAAGCCAATCATGATTGGGATTGAGAACAGGATGGCGAGCGGGACAGCCCAATCTATGATCGAAGCCCCGACCTCTGGACCGAACCAGCTTTCGACATAGGGGGTTTTCACCTTGAGCGGATTGCCCAGAAAGTCTTTTCTTGTCGGGTCGATTGTTTCAAAGCTGAGATTGAGAATTTTGCTGAGCGTGACGGCGCAGAAAGCCCCAATCATGAACAGAGCACCGTGGGCAAAGTTGACCACACCAAGGGTGCCAAAAATGAGCGTTAACCCAAGCGCGATCAGCGCATAGGCAGAGCCCTTATCGAGCCCGTTAAGAATCTGAAGAATAATTGCGTCCATGGTCCCCACCGAGGTCTTGGAGTGGTAGGCTTCCCAGGGCAGGTGTTGCCTGGGAAGCCCGTTCGTTCGCGAAATGTGGTCTATGCGATTGGCAGGCCGTTACGTGTCGGGATGTGAAGGCCTGCCACCCCATTACGCGCCCGGGTTACAAGAGCCGAGTTGGCCGCCTGCAAACATCGGATGATCTGCTGCATAGGTCACCTGTGCAGCAGGTGTAACTTCAACGATTTCGAGCAAATCAAACTCGGAGGTTGGGTTCTCTTTACCCTTCACAACAAGCACATCTTTGAAGCACTGGTGATCTTCGGCGCGGTACAGTGTTTTACCGTTGCCAAGACCGTCAAATTCAAAGCCTTCTAAGGCTTCTGCCACAGCACATGGGTTATGAGAGCCCGCACGCTGACAGGCATCTGCATAAAGCAGAGTCTGGCAATATACGGTGTGTGCCGCCTGTGATGGTGGGAAGCCGTATTTTGTACCGAATGATTTTACAAAGGCGCGAGAACCTTCGTCGGTCAAAGACCAGTGCCAGTTCGTAGAGCCAAAGATACCTTTAACATTTTCACCGGCACCACGTGCCATCAGGCGAGAGTAAAGCGGCACGACGATTTCAAAGTTTTTGCCGTTAACCTGTTTGTCGCGCAGGCCAAATTGCACGGCGTTGGTCAATGAATTCACCATATTGCCGCCGTAGTGGTTCAGAACCAATACGTCTGCACCAGAGTTCAAAACAGGCGCGATATAGCTGGAGAAGTCGGTTGCAGCCAAAGGCGTGCGCACTTTGTTCACCGTGTTCCAACCCAGCGCTTCTGTTGAGGCTGCGATGGATTCTTCTTGGGTCCAGCCCCAAGTATAATCGGCGGTCAAGTGATAGGCCGTACGGTCTTTGCCGTACATCTTTTCAAGCACAGGTGCGAGCGCCGCGCCCGACATGTAGCCGTTAAAGAAGTGACGGAAGCCGTTGGCTTTTTTGTCTTTACCTGTTGTGTCGTTAGAGTGGGTCAAACCCGCCATAAAGATCACGCCGGCTTCTTGACATAGGCCCTGAACCGCAATCGCAACACCAGAAGAAGAGCCGCCGGTGATCATCACCGCACCGTCTTTTTCAATCATCGACTTTGCAGACGCACGCGCCGCGTCAGATTTTGTTTGGGTGTCGCCAGTGACGAAATCAACTTTACGACCCAGAATGCCGTTGCCCTGAAGGGCGTTTGAGCTGAACGTGTTCATCATGCCGCCATCGCCGCCACCATTCAGGTGTTCAACAGCCAATTCATAGGCGCGCAGTTCGTCGGCACCTTCGTCAGCGTAGGGGCCCGTTTGTGGGACATTGAAACCCAGCGTGACATTCGCCCCGCTTGGTGCATTTGTGTAGGCCGCCGCAGAGCTGGCGGTAAAGATCGTTGGTAGGGCGAGACCAGCGCCAGCAGCGGCACCTGACTTCAGCACTCCACGACGTGAAATTGTTGACTTAGACATTCTTTTCCTCCCGTTATGGACAGTGGCAAAGAGGCTCCTCTTCCGCTTTGCACAAGCATTTACATGCAAGTTCATTATCAAGAGGGGTTGGCAAATTTCGCAATAACTGCTTTTAATTAAACAGTTTTTTTGTAAACTTAATCACCGATTGACCTTGTCGCTTGTAAAGAAATTTTTTTGCAGTGCAGAAAGTCGTTGAAAACGTGAGGAAATGAGATGGTGCAAGACAGTTTGGCAGGAAGTCGGATTCGCGAGCGACGGATCATGGCAGGGATACGGCAGGCTGAATTGGCCAAAGCTGTGGGAATCTCTGCGTCCTATTTAAACCTGATCGAGCACAATAAACGCAGAATCGGCGGAAAATTACTGCTGGATTTGGCGCAGGTTTTACAGGTTGAGCCCTCTGCGTTAAGCGAAGGTGCCGAAGCCACATTGATTGCAAAGCTGCGAGAAGCGGCGTCAGACGCGACTACGGCAACGCCTGAGCTTGACCGAATTGACGAATTTGCCGGACGCTTTCCTGGGTGGGCTCAGTTGATCGCCGAGGGGCATCAACAGCTGCGACATTTGGAACGAACTGTCGAATCTTTGACCGACCGGTTGGCGCATGATCCGCATTTGGCCACCTCGATGCATGAGGTTTTGTCGATGGCAGCGGCAATCCGGTCCACCGCAGGCATCTTGTTTGAGAATAAAGAGCTGGAGCCAGAGTGGCGCGGGAGATTTCATCGCAATTTGAACGAAGATAGCCAAAGACTTGCAGACAGTGCTGAAGCCGTTGTGTCCTATTTGGATGGGGAAGATGATGCTGCCGCAGAATTGACGTCGCCGCAGGATGAATTGGACGCTTTTTTGCAGGCCGCAGAATACCATTTTCCGTCTCTGGAGCAGCCAGGTTCAGACATTTCCGCGGTCTTGGCTCGTACTGAAGTTCTGTCCAGCCGGGCGGCGCATGAGATGGCAAAAAGCTATCTGGCGACCTATCAATCAGATGCTTTGCTGATGCCGATAGAAGTGTTTGCGCCAGCCATCGCCGAACTTGGCATGGATCCGGCAGCACTTGCGCAGCAGTTTAATGTGGGTCTGGCCGCCGTCATGCGCCGCTTGGTGGCTTTGCCCAAAGAGGTCGGGCTACAAAATATCGGTCTTGTGGTGTGTGATGGCGCGGGTACATTGGTGTTTCGCAAAGAGCCAGAGGGTTTTCCACTGCCTCGGTTTAGTGCTGCCTGTCCAAAGTGGCCCTTGTTTCAGGCTCTGACACGGCCAATGCAACCCATCCAGGTGCAAGTTGAAATGGCGGGACGAGATGCTTTGCAGTTTGACTGCATGGCAATTGCAGAACCGCAGACTGCACAAAGCTTTAAAGATAATGCACTTTATCATGGGTATATGTTGATCCGTCCAGACGCGTCACGCGTAGCCAATGCCAGGCCTGTAGGCCCGACGTGCCGCATCTGTCCACGCCTTGCCTGTCAAGGAAGACGCGAGCCTTCGATTTTGGCAACGGGGCTTTGAGGCGGATTTTACTTGGTTTTTTCATATGCGTGGATAAGAATGTATCAACGCGAGCTTTTGCTTAAGGGGAGAGATGCATGGGCAAGCGAGTTCTTCTGATCGAAGATGAACCGAATATTATTGAGGCGATTAGCTTTATCCTGTCACGCGATGGCTGGGAGGTGTTCACCCATTCTAATGGGCATGATGCGATAGATGCTGTGCGCCGCCGTGCGCCGGATGTTGTGATACTGGATGTCATGCTCCCCGGTAAGAGTGGATATGATATTCTAACTGAAATGCGTTCGGATGCTGACATGCTGGATCTTCCGGTATTGATGCTGACTGCGCGTGGTCAGGTCAAAGACCGTGAGATGGCGCAGAAGGCGGGGGCCAGTCAATTCATGACAAAACCGTTTTCTAATGCCGAAGTGCTAGAGGCAGTTAAACAACTGATCTCTGCATGACGCTGCGCCGCTCAAATGTATTTCTAGAGCGGGAGACCTATCGGCGTCGCCGCCTTGTCGAATGGATTCGGGTCTTACCTGTAGTGGGCTTGGGATTGTGGTTGGTGCCATTATTTTGGCCGGTAGAAGGCGAGTCAAATGTATCGACTTCAAATGCGTTGATCTATTTGTTTGGCGTCTGGTTACTTTTGGTGATTGCAACTGGAATTTCAGCCCACGCCTTACGTAGGATGGCGCGGAATTCAGACGGCGACGCGGCGGGCACAACTGAAAACGTAGATCAGACCGAGGAAAGCTGATGGGCAATCTGAACGCCTTGGTTGCGGTTTGTCTGGTTTATGTGGCTTTTCTGTTTGGTGTCGCTTTTGCTGCGGAACGCGCGGCGATGCGGGGGCAGGCCGCTTGGCTGAAGCTGCCGCTGGTCTATACGCTGTCGCTTTCAATCTATTGTACCGCCTGGACCTTTTACGGCGCGGTGGGGTACGCAGCGCGATCAGGACTGGAATATCTAACTATCTATCTGGGGCCATCGTTGGTGCTGGTGGGGTGGTGGTGGGGATTGCGTAAATTGGTGCGGATCGGACGTAGCCAACGCATTACATCAATTGCCGACATGATATCTTCGCGTTACGGCAAGTCTAATTTACTTGCCGTGGGTGTGACCATTTTAGCCGTGATTGGCACCACGCCCTATATTGCCCTGCAATTGCAGTCTGTGACCACAAGTTTCGCTGTTTTTGCTGGGGCATCTGCCGAAGCGCAACCGGATCTTTCGGCCACAGCTTTATGGGTGGCGGCAGGTTTGGCAATCTTTACGATCTTGTTTGGAACGCGCAATCTGGATGCAAATGAGCGCCATTACGGGGTTGTTATGGCGATTGCCGTTGAGGCCGTGGTGAAACTCTGCGCCTTGCTTGCAGTAGGTGTATTTGTGATCTGGGGCATAGCCAATGGCCCCAGTGATATTCTGGCCAGAATTGAGGCGTCAGACATATCTACGTGGAAAGTACAAAGCGGGCGCTGGGCGGGGCTTATCTTTTTGTCGGCTGCAGCGTTTTTGTGCCTGCCGCGCATGTTTCAAGTCATGGTGGTTGAGAACGACAACGAGAACCACCTGCGCACTGCAAGCTGGGCATTTCCAGCCTATCTTATGGTGATGAGCCTGTTTGTCATGCCCATTGCTGTTGTTGGATTGGATATTCTGCCAAGTGGCTCTAACCCGGACCTGTTTGTTTTGACTTTGCCCCTGGCGAGTGGTCAGGACAGTCTGGCCATGTTGTCGTTCTTAGGTGGATTTTCCTCTGCTACCTCGATGGTCATTGTGGCGGCAATCGCACTTTCAACCATGGTGTCTAACCATGTGGTCATCCCAATTTGGCTATCGGTGACAGGCAACGGAGCCCAGGTCTCTGGTGATGTACGCAATCTGGTGATCGCATCTCGGCGCCTGTCTATTATTGCGGTTCTTGTGCTGGGCTATTTGTACTATCGCTTGTCCGGTGGTGGCACCGCTTTGGCGTCGATTGGGTTGATTTCTTTCACCGGCGTGGCACAGTTTTTACCGGTTCTGATGGGCGGCATATTTTGGCGCGGGGCCACACGATCCGGAGCGTTTGCCGGATTAACCATTGGCTTTGTGCTTTGGGCCTATTGTCTTTTATTACCCAGCTTTGGGGCAGGAACTTTGTTGCCGGTTTCGCTAATGCAAGAGGGTCTTTTTGGCATAGCTTGGTTGCGACCGCAGGCGTTGTTCGGCATTCAAGGTTTGGATCCGCTGATCCACGCGGTTTTGTGGTCGATTTCCTTGAACACATTTGCCTTTGTCGCTGTTTCTTTGTTGGGGTTCCCATCTCCTTTGGAACGGTTGCAGGGCGCGCAGTTCGTGAACATTTTTGAGCACTCGTCGCAGACACCTAGCTGGGCCGGGGGCAACGCCAGATCTGAAGATCTGATGGTGATGGCCCAGCGTATTTTGGGCGCGCATGAGGCTCAGAAGCTTTTTGCGCGCGAGGCCAAGCGGCAAGGTATTACTGGCCTTTTGCCCGAGCCCAATGCAGAATTTTTGGAAGCGCTAGAGCGTCAATTGGCAGGGTCAGTTGGTGCCGCGACGGCCCATGCTATGATCGGGCAGATCGTGGGCGGTGCCTCGGTGTCTGTGCAAGATCTGATGGCAGTTGCCAACGAAACCGCGCAGATTATGGAGTATTCAAACCAGCTTGAAGCCAAATCTGACGAGTTGGCGCGTACCGCTTTACAACTGCGTCAGGCCAATGAAAAATTGCTGTTGGTTTCTGAGCAAAAAGACGCGTTTCTAAGTCAAGTCAGCCACGAACTGCGTACCCCGATGACATCAATTCGGGCGTTTTCAGAAATTTTGCGTGATAGCGAGCGGCTAAGCAATCGGGACAAGCGTAAATATAGCGGTATCATTCATGATGAGACCATCAGATTGACGCGTCTTTTGGATGATCTGTTGGATCTGAGCGTATTAGAAAATGGTCAGGTTCGGTTGAACAATGAAACTGACAGTTTGCAAAACTTGCTGGACCTGGTGATCGACTCTGCTGTGTCGACCGGCGATAGCAAGATGCGAATTTTCAAGGACGGCCCTGATCTAAAAACAGTGATCAACACAGATTTGGACCGGTTGCGGCAAGTGTTCATCAATTTAATTAAAAACGCACAGAAATATTGTGATGCCAAGGAGCCAGAGTTGCGCATCGTTGCAACGATGTCTGGCGACAACCTTTTGGTGGACTTCATTGACAATGGAAGTGGTATTGCGCGTGAATCCCAAGAATTCATATTCGAAAAATTCAGTCGTGTAAGCCCGCAAAAGGCAGGTGGCGCGGGTTTGGGATTGGCGATTTCTCGGGAAGTTATGCAATGTCTTGGCGGAGAAATTTCTTATCTACCGGGGCAAGGTGGGGGGGCATTTCGTGTAATGCTGCCTGTGCGGGTCAATTTTGCCACGCAATAGAGATTTGTCTTATCTAAAGATAATCGTAACTCTTTGTCAGTTACCTTGCCCATTGCGCCTGACTTAATGTGGCGGGGACCATGGGCAAATTGCTAAGACAGACATTGTTGCGCAACAATGCGGATGTTGCACAGTCAGATGGCGGAGCTGAGCGTTCTGCAGTCGAGCGTGGTTTGCCGATGGCTTTTGCGCGGGCGGCAGAACGTTTGTTGGGTCTGCCTTTACAAGTTCAAAACGTGAAAACGTCCTTGATATCTCTAGATGCGATCACGTCAAAACTGACCAAAGATGGCATGTACTTGCTGTTGGAAGGCCCGGCAGGGGCCACTGGGGCCGTGATTATGGATCGCGGTTGTTTGGGGGCCTTAATCGAGCATCTGACAATGGGGCGCGTCTTGGGGAAAACAGCGGCATCAACGCGAGTCCCAACAGCGGTTGATGCTGCACTGATGGCTCCTGTGCTTGATGGGTTATTGGCAGAGTGTGACAGTGTGTTTGAGGCGTTCCCTCGTGAAGATTGGGCACCACAACATCGTTTTGGTAGCATGATAGAAGATTGCCGCACGCTGGTACTCTCCTTGGCATGCTCAGGGTTTTCGCTGTTTGAAATAACGTTGAAATTTGCCGATGGCTTGGCAGAAGGGCACCTGCAAGTGTTGCTGCCAAATGCGCTGGCCGAAAAAACCAATGGCGATGAAAACGACACCGATAACGCGCAGACTGCTGCATTTCATGAAAATATTTTGCTGGCACCGGCTGAAATGCGTGCGATCTTAACAAAAGTGACCATTCCATTGGAAAGATTGCAGAAATTGCAGTCAGATGAGCAGCTTACTTTTCCAGCTAGCGTTTTGCAAAATACCATTTTGCAGTTGTCTGACGGTCAAGAGATCGCTTGCGCTGTTTTGGGACAGATCAATGGGCAGCGCGCGGTACGGGTTCGCTTGGCTAAATCTGATAATGCAGGCATGGAAGATTCAGAAAGTAGACAACACGAAACTGAGCTGGGCGGTGTTCAACCCTTGGCCTTGCCACGGCAGAAAACCGGTGACACCGCCCTGCTTGAGACATTGGTTGAACAACCTGATGATACGCGTGATACCGAGGTCGATGACCTGGATGCTTTGACAAAACTGCCTTAGGCCGTCATTCGAAATTTAGCGAGCTTGGTTCGCCAGATATTCGAGTTGTGGGCGCAGCGCCTCTAGATGATAGCCTTCTTTGGCAGCTGCGCGCAAAAGATCATCGGCTGGAACATCAGTCGCATAGCCTAACATCCAAGCCACCGTTGAACGCGTGCCCGAGGCACAGTAAGCCAACACTTTGCCGGTAGCTGTCTCTAGGGTGTCGCGCTGAAGGGTAAGACGTTCAGGAGTCATGGTGTCATGCGTCAAAGGGTTGACAACAAAATTCAACCCTGCGGCTTCTGCGGCGGATTGTATCGCAGAGGCCTGGTGCGAAGGCGGGATTTCAATATCGGGACGGTTACACAGCAAGCAAGTGAAACCGGCGTCAACCAATGCGGGAATATCTTCAACAGAAATCTGCGGAGATACAGCGTAGCGGGGCGTGATCTGGCGAATATCCATGGTGGCTGTGCTTAACCGGGCTGTGCCACGGTGTCTAGCCGTCGCCGCACCTTGGGTGCAGCAAACATGCCCAGAGCCATGGCCACAAAGAACACGAGGTGCGGCCAACCGCCATAGCTGAGCGATGCGACAGCAGGGCCGGGACAAAGCCCAGCGAGCCCCCAGCCCATGCCAAACATCACAGAACCCAGAACCAGGTTACGACCAAGTTTTGGTTCAGGCTTGGGCGGAAAGAAACCACCAACCAACGGCAGGCGACCTTTGGTGAAACGCCAGGCGATGGCCATAGGCACAATCGCGCCTCCCATCACAAAGGCAAGTGTTGGATCCCAGTATCCAAACACATCCAACCAGCCTTGCACTTTACTTGTGTCGGTCATGCCTGAAATGAAAAGACCAAGCCCAAAAAGGCCACCAGCGGCTAGGGCAAATATCAAACGCAGCATTTAGATGGCTCCTAGGATATGACGAAAAATGACGACTGTTAAGCCACCAGCCAGAATATAAAAAACGGTGGCGACGATCCCGCGCAGGTTAAACCGTGAGATGCCGCAGACACCGTGCCCCGAGGTACAGCCATTTGCCAAGCGCGTGCCGACGCCAACCAGCAGCCCGGCTGCCAGTAACACAACGACATTGGATGTTGCATGTGTGTCGGGCGCGCCAATCAGCAATTGCAGCAGCGCTGGTGCTGCAAAAAGGCCCAAAAGGAAAACAAGGCGCTCGCGGCCCGTTGACCAGCCAGAGCGATCAATAAGCCCACCAATAATGCCGCTAGCGCCCATTATGCGCCCATTGGCCAGCAGGAAAATTGCACCTGCCAGTCCAATCATCAAGCCACCGACAAGCCCGTTTATCCAATCGGGGTTCATATCAAATTACTCCTGCAAGTTATATTGCGGTCAAATTTTGTTTACGGGCACCTTGAGAAAGACGTCACCTTTTGCATCAGGTTCCGGCATTTGGCCTGCCCGCATATTCACTTGAATAGAGGGGATGATCAGTTTTGGCTTGGCAAGTGTTGCATCGCGCGCATCCCGCATCTGGACAAAACGCTCTTTTGAGGCCGTTCCACCGATATGGACATTTGTGGCCTTTTCTTCGGCAACGGTGGTTTCCCAAGCAAAATTGTCACGCCCCGGGGCCTTATAGTCGTGGCCGACAAAAATTCGGGTGTCATCTGGCAACATCAAAATGCGCTGAATCGATGCAAAAAGTGTTTCTGACGACCCACCGGGAAAGTCACAGCGGGCGGTGCCAAAATCGGGCATAAACAGCGTATCCCCTACAAACGCAGCGTCGCCAATCACATAGGTCAAACAGGCGGGGGTGTGGCCGGGCGTGTGCATCACATCAACCCGCATCTGCCCAACCATGACTTTATCGCCTTCGACAAATAGCTGGTCAAACTGGCTGCCGTCTCGCTGAAATTCGGTGCCTTCGTTAAACACCTTTCCAAAGGTATCCTGAACCACAGTTATGCGGTCCCCAATGCCGATTTTGCCACCAAGCTCTTGCTGCAAATAGGGGGCCGCCGAGAGGTGGTCTGCGTGTACATGGGTTTCCAATAGCCAATCGACCTTCAGGCTATTCTCTTTCACAAAGGCAATTACCCGGTCAGCAGAGGTGGTGTCGGTGGCACCTGCAGCATAGTCAAAGTCTAAAACGCTGTCGATAATGGCACAGGCACTGCCGTTTGGGTCTGAAACAACATAGGAAACAGTGTTGGTGGCTTCGTCAAAGAAAGCGGTCACATTGGGGCGCATGAGTGTCTCCTTTTTTTTGAACATATTTATAAAATTGAATATGTTCAAGTGATCAATGGTGTTTTGATTTGTGTCAAGGAAGCATAGCGCGTTTTGCATATAATGCGGTTTGATTTCTCGGAGTCATAATGTCTTGATGTTTTGATGACATCTAGGAATTGGCGCTGACAGGTCGTGACAGTAGGAATAGGGTTGAATTCTGAGAATGGAAATTGATCGTGTGTCAGCAATCTGATACACTTTAAAAATACATATTAGAATTTTTAATATCCCTATGATTGAAGTGAATTTCGAGGAGGAAACCCTATGAATGTTTCGGAACTTGTTGAAAAAGCGACATTAATTTCCGAAAGTGTGGCAGAGTCGCAGGGCGATGCGCGATTGGAGCTGCATGAACAGTTGCACCGCACGTTAGAGTTGATCAAGCTACAAGGCGGCAAAGTTCCTGCTGGGTTGCGGCGCCTTGACCTGGAATTGATCGACGAGGCCGTAGAGAGCTCTTTTGACAACATGCCTGTGTGAATAACCTGCAGGTGCGCTTGGCACTGGTCGTCCCCTTCAAATGCGTGATATCGTTGACTAAGTTCAATGGTTTATTGCGGAGGGGACTTTGACCGAAATGGTGGCATTTCACAGCCTTGGGCCGGTCGGACAAATTGCTTTCAGCAATGGTCACGTCAATACAATTTCAAAGTCACTTTGCATTCAGTTAAAGGATGCGCTTGAAACTGCCGCGGGCGACCCGGATGTTTCCGTGATATTATTGGCTCCGTCGGGGCCTTTTTTTGCGTATGGATTGGATGTCGTTTGGTTGCGCTCTGAGGAGCCCCTGAAGGAGCTGTCTGCGCTTTGCAGTGCTTTAGAATCCTGTGAAAAACCGGTTGTGGCCGCTTTGCAGGGCAGTGCATTTGGCGCTGGCGCCGAGATTGCTTTGGCGTGCCACTATCGGATTGCGGCACCTGATGTGCGGTTTGGATTTCCGGATGTTCAAATTGGGATATCTCCAGCGGGGGGCGCGACCCAGCGGCTGCCGCGTTTAATTGGTGCAGAATTATCCTTGCGTCTGCTGTTAAGCGGTCAAGCCACCAGTGCTGCGAATCTGAACACTGTATTTGATGCGATCATCGAGGGTGAATTTGCAGATGGGGCGGTGCGCTTTGCGCGTGCCTTGGCCGAACAAGCGGCGGGACCAAACCCAACATGCGATCGACAGGATGGCTTTTCAGACCCATTTGAATTTCAAAGGCAAATAGCTGATATGCGGCGGGTAGCCGAAGATCGTGGGTTTGTCGCGACATCAATATTACAATGTGTTGAGGCCGCGGCCCTTTTGCCGTTTTCAGCAGGGCTGGACCTAGAAGAAGAAAGCTATGTGGATTGTGCGAAAAGCGATCTTTCACGTTCTCTGAGACATGTGCAAATGGTTGAAACACGGGCAGGGGAAGTCACTGATCGTCTCGCAAAACCCTGCCGTCAAATCGAAACATTAGCTGTGGTTGGACCGGGTGCACAGGGTGTGAACCTCGCGGTCACGAGTGCGCTTACAGGCATAAAAGTGTCATATGTGGCATTAGAACGCGCGCAGATTGAGCCAATTCAAAAAGCTGTAAGTTCGATTTTGGATCAAGAGCTTGCGCAAAGGAACCTTGGGAATGAGGTGCGCAGTGCTGCGTTACAGAAATTAGACTTTACCGCGGATTCGCAGGTTTGTGCAGATGCAGACTTGGTTCTCGTCACTGAATTACAGGATAGGGTGCACAGTCTGGCGCTGTTTGAGGCGGTTGGGAAACGTATTCCTGCTCATGTGGTTTTGGCGAGCGTAAGCGGTATGGCGGATGTGGCGGCCAGTGCAGAGGCATCGGGGCGGCCCAAACAATGCATCGGTTTGCTTTTTCCCTTCCCCACCCAGACCAAACCGATTGCGGAACTGATTGTCACCGAGGCTTCTGCACCATTTGCCGAAGCTGCCGGAGCGAGATTTGTGCAGCAATTGGGCAAAGTTGCGATCAAAACCAAGTTTGTTCCCGGTGTGGTTGGCGGTGCATTGATGACCGCCTATTGGCAAGCGGCTGACCAATTGCTGCGGGATGGTGCATCATTTGCCAGCATTGATGCCGCAATGCGCGACTTTGGATTTGCGATGGGGCCGTTTCAGGCGCTAGACTTGGGCGGGATTTCTGATGCGCTAGCCTTAAGTAAGCGTGTATTAGGGGCCCGCTCGGATGTGCCAAAACCCATCGAAATTTTGGAAAAGATGACAGCCCAAGGATTTGAGGGGCACCGAAATCGGGTTGGGTTTTATCAATATGAGTCTGATGAAACCGCGCATTTACCGCATGCCGCAGCAATTAAGCTGGCACAAGAAATGCGTGATGGACGTGGTGAGAGTTTGTCAAAGTCAGCCATTCAAATGCGATGCGTTGGCGCAATGGCCAATGCAGGGGCGGTTTTGATCAATGATGGCAATGTGGACTGCCCTGCCGACATCGATGCCGCTGCAATTTTGGGCCTTGGTTTTCCGCGCAGCAAAGGTGGGCCGATGTTCGCGGCAGATCAATTTGGAGTGCTGAAGTTGCGAAATGCACTTGCAAGCGCCAAAGACCCATCTGGATTTTTGGCCCCCAGCGCGCTGTTTGATACACTGATCAAAAATGGACAGCGATTTGATGCCCTCAATCAGTGGAACGCTGTATCGGGCAGTTAATCGGCTGGGTTAGCTGAAAAAGATACCCAGCATGACGGTCATCAAACCGATAACAGATAAGAACAAGGACCCAAGGTTCAATGGCATTGCGCGTTGAACCGCGGCGCGCAATTCGTCATCTGTTAAGCCTGCCTTGCGGGCTTTGTTCACTTTAACAACGGAAAGCACCAAGCCGACAAGGCCGGTCACCGAAACAATTGTGCCAATCCAAATCAACCACTGCATGTCAAAACCCTTGATTTGTTATGCTGTGGTCTCGCTAAAACAATATAGAGGTGCTCGCAAGCCCTGCGGCATAGAAATCCAGCCAGAGCATGTTTGGCATCTTGCAGGCAATAGGTGTGGTCGCTAGGGTGCCGCAAAATCAAAATTGGAGGCAAGAATGTCCGAGCAAGGATCAGATGCAACATATCGCGTGACAGCAGATGAGCTGCGCCAGTTCGTTGAACGCATAGAGCGTTTAGAGCAGGAAAAGAAAGACATCATGGAGCACCAAAAAGAGGTGATGGCCGAAGCCAAAGGGCGCGGGTATGATGTTAAGGTTCTGCGCAAAATCATTGCTTTGCGTAAGCGCGATGAAAATGACATTGCTGAAGAAGAGGCCGTGTTGGAAATGTACAAAGAAGCGCTGGGCATGTCCTAAAGCAATGTGAAAATGCTTTAAAACCCCGGGTTCTCCGGGGTTTTACGGTATGATAAATTCGATGTTCGGCATCTGTTGGATCAATTGAACATCGGCGTCATATTGATCAGATAGATGATCAACATGCTCGATTGTCCAGCCCGGAAAATCAATTTCTTCTTCAAGTGCATCTTCGTCAGCAAATTTATCTAAAAACGCCATAACGACACGTTTTGTTTGTTCGGGCGTCATGCCTGGCCGTGCCTTAAGAAATTCTTTAAAGCGAGAAATCCCTTTCTCGGACATGATTTCTTGCAGCAGATCATACGCGCCAACAAATGGGTGGCTGGCCTCGACACCGGCCACTTTGCACAAGATATCTCCCCAGATCAGCGGCGTGTCTTCGTTGCACCAAGTTGTAACGCGCACATTTGGAAAGTCTTGATGAATACGCTCAAAAAATTGCGACCAGCGTAGGTTCATTGGGTCGCTGTGTCCCAATAACGTATCCAGATCTTCACCTGGATGGGCCCGAATGAGGCTCTGTAGAAAAGTTGCCGGATTGCGTAACGCATAAAAAAGTTCAATGTCCGCCCCGTCGAATAGTCTAAAGAAGCTTTCTAAACGATTGAAAGGGCCCGGAAAAAAAAGATCTTCGGCGACGGCCATTCTGGGAACCCCCAAAAACGTGTCATTTGAAAAGACAATACGTTCGGCTTGCTGATCCCCCACGACGCTTTGCAAAAATTCCAGACGCAGGTCATCGTCGCCGGTGCCATCTTTAAATCGGTTCAGAACGGGGCGCAGGTTTTTACGGTAGCTGGAAGGGCGTGGAATGACGATGCCCTGTTCCGCCAATTGGTCACGGTTTTTGCCTAGGCAAAGCTGAAGCCGGTTTTCGTCCGTATAGGGTGCGCCAAAATGTAATGCGACCTGCATATTCGTTTAGATCTTTCTGCTACTTTGCCTCACAATATAGCTTCGTTTCTGGACAGTGAAACCAGATTCAGGCAACAGAGCACTATGAAATCACTTTCGCTGAACATGAACCCTCGATCTATCTTAAGTGTTGCGCTGAATCCTTGGTCGGTTGCCGCGCTTTTGATCTGCGCACTGGTTCTGGTGCCGATTGTTGCCGTTGGGGTGTTGGCTCTGTTTCCGACAGAAAACATCTGGCCACATCTTTTGGCAACGACACTGCCGCGGTATTTTAAAACGACATTGATCTTGATGATAAGCGTGGGTGTTTTGGCGGCGAGTGTGGGTACAGGGGCCGCTTGGTTGATCACGCGCTACCGGTTTCCGTTTGCAAAAGGTTTAGAGTGGCTGCTGCTGATGCCTCTGGCGATTCCGGCTTATGTTGGGGCCTATGCGCTTGTGGATTTTCTGGAATATGCTGGCCCTGTTCAAACCGCGATGCGAGATGTGTTTGGCTGGCAGACCTCACGTGACTATTGGTTTCCAGAAATTCGGTCGATAGGGGCTGCCGTGGTCGTGTTGGCGGCGTCGCTGTTTCCCTATGTTTATATTTTGACACGAGCGGCGTTTAAGGAACAATCCGGCGAAGCCGAAGAAGTTGCCAGATCGTTGGGGGCCGGGGCTATTGGGCGCTTTTTGCGGATTGGCTTGCCATTGGCGCGGCCTGCAATTGCAGCAGGTGCAGCTATTGTGATGATGGAAACGGTCAATGATTTTGGAACTGTTGACTATTTTGCAGTGCAGACCTTAACCACTGGAATTTTCAATGTTTGGCTAGAAAGTCATAATGTAGGCGGGGCCGCTCAAATCTCCTCTGTCGTTTTGGTCTTGGTGATCTTTCTCGTCACAATGGAAAAGGTGAGCCGCCGTAAGATCAAGTTCTTTAACCTGTCCAGTCGACACCGTCCGGTCAAAAAGGTGGAACTAACGGGCATCTATGGCTGGTTGGCCACTTTGGCCTGTATGGTACCGCTGTTGGTGGGGTTTGTATTGCCGTTTTCGGTGATCATGAGCCACGCCTTGGATAACCCCGAAAGTTGGGTTGACCCCGGTCTTGCAAGGGCCCTGACAAACACCATCACTGTGGGTGGTGTGGCCGCTGTTATAACAGTTTTAGCAGGGGTGTTTCTTGTTTACGGGGTGCGATTGTCAGGACGCAGTTTGCCCAGATTGCTTTTGCCGATCACGACAATTGGCTATGCGGCACCCGGCGCTGTTTTGGGGGTTGGTATTCTGATTCCTTTGGCGGTGTTGGATCACCGGATTGCAGAGATCATCGAAAGCTTTACCGGAGAGCGCGCTGGATTGCTGTTAACCGGGTCTGCCTTTGCTTTGGTCTTGGCCTATTGTGTGCGATTCTTTGCCATTGGGCAGGGGGCGGCTGATGCAGCCATGGGGCGGGTATCCCCGAGTTTAGACATGGCCGCCCGATCTCTGGGGCGGACACGGGGTCAAACCCTGCGCGAAATCTATTTCCCTTTAATTCGAGGGTCGATTGGATCAGCGCTGCTTTTGGTGTTTGTGGATTGTGTAAAGGAACTGCCCGCGACGATGTTGCTGCGGCCGTTTAACTATGAAACGCTGGCGACACGCGTGCACGATCAAGCAAGCCTAGAAAACCTAGGGGATGCCAGCCCAGGCGCGGTTTTGATTGTGGCAGTTGGGCTGGTGGCTGTGGCCTTCTTGGCGCGTGCGAACCGTTAACTATTTTTCGCTTAAGGCAAAATCCCAATAGAGGTCTCGGGCCCGTCTGGTCACCGGACCAAACGGCAAATCGCGGTCTTGAAAGCGTTCTACAGGCATGACCTTGGCAATGTTGCCGGTGCAAAAAATCTCTTCTGCAGTTTCAAAATCGTCAACTTTCAACAGGGTTTCCTGCACCTCAATACCATCAGCCCGCAACAGACCAATGACGCGTTGCCGTGTGAGGCCATTCAAGAAACAACCATTTGGCACAGGTGTGAAAACGGCGTTGTCTTTAACCAGAAAGACATTGGTGGATGCGGTTTCGGCCACATATCCATCAATATCCAGCGAGAGCGCGTTAGAGAAACCACGGGCCCGCGCCCAGGCCATAATGCGGCCATTGTTGGGATAGAGCGACCCCGCTTTGGCCTCGGTCAACGCCATATCCTGGCGCGGACGACAATAGGGGGCGACAGTCAGGGAAAACCCTAGAGGCTTTGGCATCGCCAATTCTTCGATGCAGACAGAAAACGCGGTAGAATCGGGGTCTAGGTCGATCGCGCCAGCAGAGCTTTCGGTTGCCCACATCATGGGGCGAATATAAAGCTCGGTATCGCTGGAAAACCGGGTGACCCCTTCTTTCACGATCTCGACAATTTCGTCACCACCAATCTTGGCGGTCATGCCAAGCGCATTTGCGGATCGAATCAGGCGATGACAGTGGTTTTCGAGATCTGGCATCACGCCCTGGAATTTTCGCGCACCATCAAAAACTTGTGACCCCAGCCAAGCAACATGGTCTGCTGCTCGGATGACCGCGACATTTCCATCCTGCCATGAACCTTCAAAATAGGTTTGCACATTGTCACTAAGCGCCATGAAATTCTCCGTCGGCAAGCTGGTTTTTGGCGTTGCTTAACGCCATCGCAATACCAAGGGCAAGCTTAGTGATGTGCTGGGCGCTAAAACGCGCCGTCATTTAGATCACAAGCACAGGGGTTGGGCGTTCGCAGCATGCCTTTCGACAAGTTTTTTTTGGTCTTTTGCTGATGGAATCAATCTTGCGGGCGCACCCTTGGTCTGCATTTTAGTGAATTCAGGAAACAACTGTAAAATTTCAGCGCGCGCTTCGGGTGCTAAAGTTTGCAGCGCCTCTGCACCAGAATAGAGACTCTCTGATGGCGCACCTTCAGCAAAGATCACTTCGTGCGTGTCAAACAGTAAATGGTGATAGCTAACGGCTTTGATTTCCGTGTCCACGAATATGCCAGGCAATGCGGTTAGTCGAATGGCGGCAATTAAGGTTTCTTTTTCGCCAAACATGCGTTCCGAAATTTTAGAGCTGATCAGCAAGCGATGCTGGCGCGAGACCAATAAATCTCGGGTAGGCAAACCATTTCCCAAAGCGCCGCTTGTGATGCGAACAGGCAGAAGTTTTTCGTTTTTTTGCAAAAGCTTGAAGTCAACAGAGCGACATAGGTTCATGGCCAGGGGCTTAAAGGACCCATCACTGGTTTTGATTAAATCGCCAGAAACAAGGTCTTCGACCGGCACTTCTCCAAAAGATGTTTGAATTCTGGTCCCAGCAGCAAAACAAACCACTTCGTCGTAGTCCCATCCTACAGAATGGCTTTGATAGCTTCCCAAGGTGGCCCCGGTGGTGAACGCAGAGTCAGGTTCGGCAGCAAAATGCCATCCGCCGTCAGAGGTGTGGAAGAAATTGAAATCCTCGACATGGGAATTGCCTTCGGTATCTGTGAAACTAATGGCAATTTTGTACGGGCTGCCATTGGTCGATCCAGCGGTGCCTCCGTCGATGCTTACTGTTTCATCTGAATCACTGCTACCGCCGACAGAATCGTCATCGTCGTTAAATGTTGCAGTGTAAGACGTGTTATATTGTGCGTTATAGCCTGTTCCACTCCAGCGGAACACTTCCATTGTATAAGTTGGCATGCTCGTTGCCTCTGCTGTTGTCGCCATTTCTGATTTTAGGCGCTCATTCTTCGAAGGCTTATATGCCTTCAGGTTTATGATTACCTTAACAGAAGGCCGAAATAAAATCACCTCTTTGCTACAAAGGATTTACGGTTTGAGGATTAAAAAAATTGGGGCCATATACCGCCGAAATTGAATTGCTTAACTTGCATTTGGCGTCCGTGATAGGCAGGCTTTAAAAGCGCATGAAACCGGCATTCAAGGCGCGTTTGATTGTAAAAGGAATGGTTGATGTTGCGATGGGTGCGCGCGATTGGCGTAGTGGCTATTTGGCTTTGCGGTTCAGCTGCAGCAATGGCAGAGGTCCGAAAGGTCTATGTTTTTGGCAACAGCTTAATTCATCACGTCTCTGATACTGAAGCCACTGCAGTGCCGCATTGGCTGGCCTATTTTGCGAAAACACAGGGGCGAGAATTCGAACTGGATGGGCAGTTTGGCTTTTTGCAAAATTTCGCAAATGAATTGCCCCCGGAACCCCAGTGGGGGTTCAAAGATGTAAAGTCAGCGTGGAGCCGCAAATTCCGAACGTTTGAAGAAGTTGGCTATGACACGATCATGTTTAATCCAGCCAATTTTGTACAATATCAGCCAGCCGACCACGTTTACGATGGTGATAACCCTGCAGGTCTGTCGCCCGTATCTGCTGCGGAAAAGCTTATGAATTCCGTGTCGATTGGAAAACGCTTTGTCGTCTATGAGGGCTGGTCGGACCTGGCGCTGATCACCAGTCGGTTTCCACCGCGTGCACGGCATCTGCGGGCCTATCACACCTATAACAAAGGTGATTACCACGAATGGTACGTTGATTTTGCTGCGAAATTATCTGAGCGGTCAAAAGAAACGGACGTCGTGCTGTTGCCCGTCGCAAAGATTTTGGCACGGGCGTTTACCGAAACAGAGCTGCGCAATATTGCAGTGACCGATCTCTATGTTGATGATGCGCCCCACGGAACGCCGACCCTGTATTTTCTTGCCGCGGCCATCACATATGCCGGTTTGTTTGATGAATTGCCCCGTTTAGGAGCCACACCGCAGGGCGTTGATCCTCTCGTGGTTCAACATTTTTCAGAATTTGTTGATATTCTTCAGCAAGAACTGAAAATTAGCGCGTCTCATGCTGCCCAGAATGAAAAAAAAACAGATAAAAAACTTGCTGCGTCAGAAAAACAGCAGATGCCTGCTCAAGGTAGGGTTCTAGAACCGGGGGTGACACCTGCGCTGGCGATTGGGTTGGACGGTATTTCCGATTGGTCGACGCAATTGCCATTTGTGAATTTGATGAAGTCTTCACGTCAGTGGACAGGGCATCTGCGTGGTCAGTGGGGCGGATGGGGACATCAAGAGTTGCAAGCTGGCGGCTATTTAGACGCGCATGGCTGGCCAAAGGCAATACCGAAAGAACTCGATAAAATCGAAGCTATTCTGTTGACCGATTTCCCCGAGGCAGTGACGCATTTGGATGCCAAGTATCGCTTGACTTACCAAGGCGAAGGGCAGGTCGAGTTAAGTGGCAGTGCCCGAGCTATTGGATATGGTGATAAGGAAATATGGTTTCGCTTTCAGCCCGGAGAGGGGTCAATCGCGATTGCGGTGCACAGCAGCGACCCAGCAGGGACCGGTGACCATATTCGCAATATCACCGTGGTGCGTGAGGATCAGATTCCATTGTTTGAAGCTGGTGTTGTTTTCAACCCGGAATGGATCTCGCAGATAAAGGATGTGCGCATCATCCGGTTTATGGATTGGATGTTCACCAATGGCTCGCCTATTCAGTCCTGGAACGCGCGGCCGCAGGTCAATGACTATAGCTATGCCTGGCGCGGTGCACCACTGGAACACATGTTGTTGTTGGCCAACCAAATTGGTGCGGATCCGTGGTTTAACATGCCGCATTTGGCAGATGATGCTTATGTGCAGACCTTTGCGACGCAGGTGCGGGATGGGTTGCGACCAGGGTTGATTGCCCATGCGGAATACTCAAATGAAATGTGGAACTTCTTGTTTCCCCAAACCCATTGGGCGGTGCAACAAGCCAAAGAACGCTGGGGCAACGCGGCGGACGATGGGGCATGGATACAGTTTGCGGGCATGCGGGCTGCCGAGGTGTTGGAAATCTGGCATTCGGTCTTTGGCCCAGAGGCCAGCACGCGTCTCAAGCGCGTGGTCGCCACTCACACAGATTGGCCGGGCCTTGAATATGGGCTTTTACAAGCACCTTTGGCGGTAAACGAAGGGAAAGCCCAGCCTGTGACCCAATTTGATGCCTACGCTGTCACCGGATATTTTGGCCATGAAATGGGCACCGATGACGTTGCTCCGAAAATTCTGGACTGGATCAAGAAGGGAAAAGACCGCGGGCAAGGATATGAACTGGCCGTGCAAAAGTCGATTGCGCAATTGCGGCGGGGCTCTTTGAAAGAATTGCTGAACGACGCCTGGCCCTATCAAGCGGACGTTGCGCGAAAAAATAGCCTGGAACTAATGATGTACGAAGGCGGCACCCATGTTGTTGGCGTAGAAAACTGGCCCAGTAATGAAGACCTGACCGCATTTTTTAATCACCTGAATTACACACCTGAAATGGCAGAGCTGTATCAAGAGTTATTGACCGCATGGACTGATTTGGGCGGCACAGCGTTTAATGCTTTCGTTGATGTCGCCAAGCCAAGCCAATGGGGCAGTTGGGGCGCGTTGCGACATCTGCAGGACAAAAATCCGCGTCACGACGTTTTGATGGCTTACAACGCGCAGGGCGCGATGTGGAATGACACAAGAAAATCGTCTGACTTTGCACATGGGGTGATGACACAAGGCTCTGCGCATGCAGATAAATTATTGGGCACCGTCTATGCCGATATATTGCTGGGCGATAAGGGGGACGATGAATTATTGGCGCTTGGCGGTGATGATTATTTGCACGGCGGGGACGGTCTGGATCATGCGGTTTTGCCAGGGTTTATCGAGGAATACTCTTTTTTTCGTGAAGGTAAGCGGCTGCGCGCGCAGTCAATTCACGGCAATATCCGGATGTATGGCGTTGAAACCATTTCGTTTTCAACTGTTCCAGACTTTGTCTTGGCGGTTTCAGATTTCTTCTGAAACCCGCAGATCAAGCGCTTCGCGGGCAATGAGTTCTGCGCCTTTTTCACAATTGAAACGGTCGACAATGCGGGCGCGACCGGCTTGACCAAGCCGCAGTGCGTCTTGCGGGTTGCGGGCCAATAACAGAATAGCATTGGCCAGAGCGTCTGGGGATTTCGGTTCAACCATCAACCCATCAAGGCCATCGCGGATAAGTTCTGGAACACCACCAGCTTTCGTTCCAATTGTCGGAACTTCGCAGGACATGGCCTCCATATAGGCTACGCCTAACGGTTCATGCCAACTGGCAAGCGCAAAGACATGGGCTGACAACAGAAATCTGCGCACGTCTTCGGCGCTGATGGCCCCCAGCAGGGACACATGGTCTTGCAGCCCTAATTCATCTATGCGCTGCTCCAGCGCCTTGCGATAGCCGCTACCGCCGTCGTCGTCCTCGCCCGCAATATCCAATCTAACGTCGATGCCTTGGTCGCGCAGCAAGCGGATCGCCTGCATCAAATCTTGGTGGCCCTTGACGATATTGAGACGCCCGCAGGTGAAAATGCGCAACTGCTTATCAGTTTGGTAGGCCTGATAGGGGATGTCGCGTTTCAGTACGTTCACATCAACCCCCATGGGTTGGACGAATATCTTTTTTGGTCGGTCGTCGCCTAATTGGCCGGGCAACTCCTTGAGCAGCTTTTCAGTGATCACTGTCGCGAATTTAGCGTGGCGCCATTTTAAACGCTGACCGGGCCCATAGTCTGACATAGGGCCGTGCAATGTTAGGCTATAGGTAGGCCCTCCCAATTGCTGCGCCAATAGCGCAACCAAAGCGGATCTTGCACAAGAATGCGCATGCACATGGGTAATGCCACGTGCCGCGCAGCTTTCTTTCAACTTTTGCGCCGCAGCAGAAGCAATCGCAAGGTCTTTGGCCAAAGCCCGCCCTTCGCGCATGACATCTTTGGCCCAAAGTGCAGGTGACACCCCCAGCGTTGCTTTCGCGGCTTTTCTTGGGTCCATATTGCCCAGATATTCTGTGCGGGCCATGGCTTTGTCTGCCCAGACATGCGAGATCAAACCCGGTGGAGGTGGACGAGTGCTAAAAAGGGCGACATTGATGCCCATTCGCTCCAACGCAAGAATTTCGCGCCAAAAGAAAATATGGGTCTGGCCCGGGAACTGCGGTATCAGGTATCCAAGGGTTGGCGAATTAGACAAGAAAGCGCTCGATCTGCTGGCAAAAGTGTTTTGTGGTTTGTTATTGTTAGCGGACTAGCACATTTGGCAGCATATTCCGAGTATAAACAAGCCAGTACGATGCAGTAATAAAACAGAGCAGAAAAATGGTGAAAACAAGTATCATCATACCGGCCAGCAACGAAGCAGCTTGGATCAGCCATTGCCTAGAGGCCGTTTTGGCCTCGGAACGGTTTGAAGCAGCGCAAATTATCGTGGTGGCCAATGGGTGTCAGGATAAAACTGCAGAGGTCGCACGACGCTATAGTGTGCTGGCGCAGGAAAAGGGTTGGTCACTTGACGTGATCGAGTTGGATATTGGCGACAAACTACATGCATTGAATGTCGGAGACCGTGCGGCAGAAGGCGACATTTTGGTCTATCTGGATGCAGATGTTCGGGTCAGTGCGCGTATTCTCGGCCAGATAGAGCGGGTGCTGGATCGAGAGTCTGCCGCCTGGGCCAGCGGTAGATTGCAGATGGCCGCCGCAAGCCGCGTCAGCAAAGCCTATGCGCGTTTTTGGGGCAAAGTGCCCTTTATGGCAAAGAGCGTTCCGGGTGCAGGTTTGTTTGCGGTGAACCGTCTTGGGCGCGCGCGCTGGGGAGATTTTCCAGAAATTATTTCTGATGACATGTTTGTCCGCCTGAATTTTTCCCCGCGCGAAAGACTGGCTGTTTCAGGTACCTATATCTGGCCGGTCGCCGAAGGATGGGCAAATTTGATCAAGGTTCGCCGCAGGCAAAACAAAGGGGTCGCTCAATTGGCCGAGCTTTATCCGCAGTTAATGCGCAATGAAGATAAAGGTGTTGTCACTAAGGGCCAAACACTGTTGTTGGCCTTAAATGACCCCATCGGATTCTTGGTTTATTCCTGCGTGGCGTTGCGCGTGCGACTGACAAAAGAGAAGGCAAATACAGATTGGAGCCGCGGGCGATGATCAGCCGGGATGACATGCGTCGAGAAGGGCGCTTGCGCCGCTTGATGAATGGCCAAGGACTGGCCGCAAAAGCAATGCGTGGTTCCGCTTTGACGATTATGGGGTTTGGTGGTTCGCAAGTCTTGCGCCTTGCCTCAAACCTGATCCTGACCCGCCTGCTGTTTCCAGAGGCTTTTGGCATGATGGCCTTGGTCTATGTTTTTATGCAGGGTCTGAATAATTTCTCCGATGTGGGTGTGACCCCAGCGATCATGCAAAGCAAACGGGGGGATGACCCCAGCTTTCTGAATACCGCGTGGACCATTCAGGTCACGCGCGGTTTTCTTTTGTGGCTTGTAAGTTGCATCATAGCCTGGCCGGCGGCGCAGTTTTTTCAGGCTCCAGAACTTGCGCAGATCATGCCGATCATCGGTCTGACATTGATTATTTCAGGTTTCAATCCAACCCGTCTTGATACCGCAAATCGACATCTGAAATTTGGGCGCTTGACCGTCATTGATCTATGCTCTCAAGTGATCAGCTTGATCATTGCTGTGGTGGCTGCTTGGATCTTAGGAACAGTATGGGCACTGGTTATAAGCGGTGTTCTTGCCGCGCTTATCCAGTTGATTTTGTTGACAGTTTATTTGCCGGGCGAACGTAATCGCTTTCAATGGGAGAAGCCCGCAGCGCGTGAGTTGATCAATTTTGGCAAGTGGATTTTTCTCAGCACCGTGGTTGGTTTCTTCCTGAGCCAGGGTGACAAGATCATACTAGGAAAATTTCTGTCATTGGAAATTTTGGGAATCTATAATATCGGCTTTTTTCTGGCCAGTTTTCCGTTGCTTCTGGGCGGAACGGTGACGCGTCGAATCCTGATCCCAATTTACCGTGAAAAGCCACCAACCGCCTCGCGACAAAATTTCAAAAACCTGCAAAAAATGCGGTTCTTGTTGTCGGTGGCCTTATTGTCTGCTTTGGCTGTGCTTGCAATTTCAGCAAGCTGGTTGATCGAAACCCTTTATGATCCACGCTATATTTTGGCAGGTGGTATATTGGTATTGATCGCCACCGCTCAGTTGCCACAATTGATTGTTTTATCTTATGATCAAGCCGCCTTGGCGGCAGGAGATTCCAAACGCTTTTTTGTGCTCGCATTGTCGCGCACGGTTTTGATGATATTTGGGCTTATGCTTGGGGTGACCTATTTTGGATTGCTTGGTGCCTTGTTGGGGCAGGGAATCGCTATGGTTTTGGTCTATCCGGTTGTGGTCTGGCTGGCCCGTCATCAAGGCACATGGGATCCGTTGCATGACGCTGTGATGGCCTTGGTTGGCGGCGGGGTGATGGGCTTGGCTCTTTATCTCAATTGGCCTGCTGTAACCGCTCTTATGGCCTTGAATTCGCCCTGATCTGACCAAGTTACCGCTAAGTTTGGTTGATATTTTATTTGTAAGAAGACGGGTCAGTCAGGCCGCGTTTGTTTGTGACTATGTAATCGAGCGAAAATATGGCCGTGAAAACTGCAGAAGACCACTGGACAGAAAACGACATTGCAATTGTTGGCATGGCAGCGCATCTGCCCGGGTCTGACACATTGGACGGTTATTGGGCGAACCTGCGTGATGGTGTTGAATCGATCACGCAACTGACCGAAGAAGAATTGCTGGCAGCGGGTGAACCGCTGTCAAAAATCAAACACAAGAACTATGTTCCTTCCGCTGCCATTCTTGAAGGTTTTGAAAAATTCGACGCAGAGTTCTTTGGGCTGAGTCCCAAAGAAGCGGCGATCATGGATCCACAGCATCGCCAATTTCTAGAGGTCAGTTGGGAAGCACTGGAAACGGCTGGGCATATGCCAGAAAACTTTGCAGGCCCCATTGGGGTTTTTGCTGGTTGTGGCATGGGCAGCTATTTTTATTTCAATATTTGCTCAAATCGCGAGCTGGTCGACAACACAGGCATGTTTTTGCTGCGCCACACCGGTAACGACAAAGATTTCCTGTCAACACGTCTAAGTCATATTCTTGATCTCAAAGGGCCCAGCCTGAATCTACAGACGGCCTGTTCAACCTCTTTGGTTGCGGCGCACTATGCCTGCCAGTCCTTGCTAAACGGCGAATGTGACATGGCGCTTGCCGGTGGCGTGACCATCGAACTGCCGCACAAGCGCGGCTATGTTTTCGAAGAAGGTGAAATTCTGTCCCCGGATGGGCATTGCCACGCCTTTGACCATCGCGCGCAAGGCACGGTTTTTGGCAGTGGGGCAGGGGTAGTTGTTCTACGCCGGCTTTCAGATGCGCTGGCCGATGGCGATCACATATGGGGGGTGATCCGCGGATCTGCGGTTAACAACGACGGGTCAGCAAAAGCGGGCTATCTGGCCCCTTCGGTTGATGGGCAGGCTGCGGCTATTGCTGACGCGCAAGCCATGGCCGAGGTCGAGGCTGATACGATCGACTATGTCGAGTGCCATGGTACCGGTACCTATTTGGGGGACCCAATTGAAGTTACCGCACTTACCGAAGCCTTTCGGGAAACCACCGAAGAAACGGGATTTTGTCGTCTTGGATCTGTAAAAACCAATATCGGACATTTGGACACCGCAGCAGGTGCGGCCAGTTTGATCAAAACAGCCTTGTCGCTGCATCACAAGCAATTGCCGCCAAGTTTGGGATATGAAAAGCCAAACCCCGCGATAGACTTTGAGCATAGTCCTTTCAAAGTAAACGATAAGTTGATGGATTGGATCAGCCACAAAGGGCCACGCCGGGCTGGGGTGAATTCGCTTGGCGTTGGCGGGACCAATGCCCATGCGGTGATCGAGGAAGCCCCTGCGGTTGCCACCTCTGAACTCTCAGAATGGCCCTTTCATATCCTTACGATATCAGGCCGGACCAATAAGGCGGTGAATGAAAATGCGGCACGTTTGGCGTCGCATCTGCGTCAGCATCCAGAACAACCCTTGGCTGACATCGCTTATACTTTGAAAAATGGACGTCGTGCCTTTGAAAAACGCCGGGTTGTTGTTGCAGAAACCCATGACGCAGCAGCGGCACTTTTGGAAAGCGGAGACACAGGCCGGGTCTTCAACCATGTTGCCGATCACGAAGATCCAGAAGTGGTGTTCATGTTCCCTGGGGGGGGGGCCCAATATCTGCGCATGGGCCATGATCTCTATGAGACGGAACCGGTGTTTCAAGAATGGATGGACCGTGGATTTGATATTCTGCAGTCTAAGGTCGACTATGATGTGCGTGGCCTTTGGATGGCGGAAAGCCAATCTGATTCCGAGGCCAATGAGCGGCTAAAACAACCCTCTGCGCAACTGCCTTTGATCATGATTGTCGAATATGCTTTGGCCCAATTGTGGATGAGCTGGGGTGTGAAACCCGCCGCAATGGTGGGCCACTCAATGGGAGAAAACACCGCGGCTTGTTTGGCTGGTGTGTTGTCGTTTGAAGACTGCATCGGGCTTGTTTTGCTGCGTGGTCAATTGTTTGACACTGTACCAGCCGGCGGCATGCTTAGCGTGCCAATGTCGCGGGCAGAGATAACGCCGTATCTTGGTCAGGATCTGGATATTGCGGGCGAAAACGCCAAAGATCTGACGGTTGTTTCAGGTCCCCAAGCGGCACTTGATGCGTTGCAGGCAAGATTGTCAGAACAAGACATTGATGTGCATTCCATACCAATCAATATTGCCGCACACTCTCGCATGTTAGATCCTATTCTAAAGGGTTTTGGCGACTATCTGCGCACCATACAGTTAAACGCGCCACAGATATCGGTGATGTCCAATCAAACCGGACAAGTGTTGACCGCAGAACAAGCCACAGACCCGGATTACTGGGTGCAACACCTTCGCGGCACCGTGCATTTTGCCAAATGCATCGACACATTGGCAAAAGTGTCTGGGCGCGTATACTTGGAAGTCGGCCCAGGAAAAGCCCTAAGTTCGCTTGCACGTATGAGCGATGGGGTTGGAAATGACAAAGCGTTCAGCAGTCTGCGGCACCCAGACGAAGAGATAGAAGACGACCTGTATTTCATGGGTTTACTTGGGCGTCTTTGGGCCTGTGGTGTGCATTTTGATTGGAGACAAATTTGGGGGGATGCACGGCGCAATCGCGTTGTCTTGCCAACCTATGCGTTTCAAAGGGCCTCGTATTTCATTGAACCGGGCAAAGCGCAATTTGACGTCCCGGACGAATTGATGCGCCGCGAAAATATGGCTGATTGGGGTGCACGCGTGGCATGGCAACCTCGGTTGGCCGACTGCGAAATTGATGTGACGCATGATCTAAGCTCTGCGGATAAACACGGGTGGCTGGTGTTTGACGACCAGTCTGAAGTTGGCTCCAATTTGGTAAAATCTTTGCGCAACGCCGGGCATTTGGTGACCACAGTTGTCCCCGGCGATGCCTTTGGCAAAAAAGACGAAGACACCTATGTTCTTGCGCCAGAACGGGGGCGAGAAGGCTATGACCAACTGCTTGCCGATCTGATTGCACATGGGCGGGCTCCGGACCGAATAGTGCATTTGTGGCTTTTGACGCAGGACGAAAAATTTCGACCCGGCAGCAGCTTTTTTCATCGCAATATAGAGCAGGGCTTCCATTCTTTGATGTTCCTAGGGCAAGCGATTGTCGACGAAAACCTGCCACGCCCATTGCACATCTCTTGTGTGACCAATGGGGCGGCGCAAGTGCGCAAAGAACCGCTGCCATATCCTGAAAAATCGACCATTCGCGGCCCCCTAGGCGTGATGCCGCGCGAAATTCCCGGCGTCACATGTGCAAGCATTGATGTCGATCTGGAGGTGCAAAACGTTTCAGAGCATTTGCTCGAGGATTTGATCGCAGAACCGGTTTCAGCGCAGGTTGCCTATCGGGGAAATAAGCGCTTTGAGCAAACTATCAAGAATGAGCCTTTCCTACCTGCAATGCCTAAGGCCTGGCAGTCAGGAGAGACATATCTGATCTCTGGTGGGTTTGGCGGTATTGGCGTCGCGATCGCGCGCGAAATGCTGGAAATTGGGGCCAATGTTGTTTTGCAAACTCGTCAGGCCATGCCAGACCGAAAGGACTGGGAACGTATCACCCATTTTGGTGCGCCCAGCGATAAGGCGGTGCGCCAGATCTTGACTGTGCAATCCTTAGAGCAGCTTACGGGTGAGCTTTTGGTGGTGCAAGGTGATGTTTGTAACATTGGTGATATGCAAGATGCCGTAGCCCAGGCCAAGGCAAAATTCGTTAAAATTCACGGGGTTATTCATGCGGCGGGTGTCATAGACGATGCGCCAATGTTGGCAAAATCCTCGGCGGATGCCGAAGATGTCTTGGCCCCCAAGCTGCACGGGACAATGGTTCTGGACAAGATTTTTGCAGACGGCGAGTTGGACTTTCTTGTTCTGTTTGCCTCGACCTCTACGGTGACGACGCCTGCGGGGCAGGTCGATTATGTTGCTGCAAACGAATTCCTAAATGCCTACGCAAAGTCGCGCAGTTTGGACAAAACACAGGTGGCTGCGGTCAATTGGGGTATTTGGTCAGATGTTGGCATGGCAGCAGAGGCCATGGCGGATCGTACTGGCGATGCGGTTCAGGCCGAAATCAAGCCGGTTGAGGCGGCGTTTTTAAGTGATGTGCGTGTCCAAGTGGATGGTTCGATTGTGTTCTCTACGCAATTGAACAGTCAAAGGTGTTGGATGCTTGATCAGCACAGAACTTTGAAAGACGAAGCCATCTTACCCGGTACCGGCTATCTGGAACTGATCGCCGAGGCGATCCATGCCTTGGACGAGGATCGGGCCTATGAAGTCCGAGACTTGATGTTTCTGCGTCCATTCCACGTGCCAGAGGGCGAAACACGGGCATTGCGAGTGCGGTTAAGGCCAACCGACGCAGGGTATAACCTTGAAATTTTGGGCAACTATAAAGATGGCTTTATTGTGCATGCCGAAGGTCGCGTGTCTTTTGCGGCGCTTCCAGCGACTAAATCGCTTGATTTGCAAGCTGTGCGTCAGCGCTGTTCGCCAGCCATAACGGCTCCCATCAACCAGCATTTGACAAGCCTGCAAGAAGCCCATTTGAAATTTGGACCGCATTGGAATGTGCTCAAGTCCCAGTCTTATGGAACAGGAGAAGGCTTTGCAGAATTGCAGCTTGGGCAGGCTCTAACCGATGTTTTACCCACCATTTCCCTGCATCCGGGATTGTTAGATCTTGGCACTGGTTGGGCCATGTCACTGATCGACGGCTATGCCACTGATCATCTTTGGGTACCTGTACGATATGGCGCTTTGCGACACTATGGGGCGCTGCCAGATCAGATTGTCAGTTGGGTGCAGTCCGTAAGAGGATCTGTAACCGAAGGCACCGCAAGTTTTAATGTCGTCTTGGCTGATCATCAGGGAAATGTATGTGTCGAAGTCGATAACTTGACATTGAAACGCCTAGAAAGCGGTTTTGATTTGGCTGGCTTACCGGTGCCAAATTCGCATGAAATTGAACTAGATCAGGACACGACTGTCGTTCAGCCCTTGTCGCCAAACGAACAGCGTTTGCAGCATAATTTGCAACAAGGCATTCCTGCGGCTATGGGGCCGGAAGCATTGCGTCGTGCGCTGGGCATGGGCCGGTCACAAATCATCGTTTCGTCTTTGGATATGCATGGTTTAATCGCACAACTGGACAGAGTTGATGATGCGGAGCAATCCGAAAATCAGGGGTTTGAGCGTCCTGAATTGGACACCGATTTTATCGCACCAACCAATGATGTCGAACGTACTTTGGCGGGTTTCTGGCAAGAGCTTTTGGGCATTGAACAGGTTGGCATTCGCGACAGTTTCTTTGATCTAGGCGGCCACTCCCTTGTTGCGGTTCGCCTCTTCTCGATGGTGAAACGCAGCTATCGTATAGAATTCCCAATTTCCGTATTGTTTGAAGCGCCAACAATTGAAAAATGTGCTGCCCTAATTTTGGAAAAAATCGGTCCGCAGGATGAAACCGGCGAAGCGGAAGCAAAACCAGATACGCCAATAGCGCCTGAACGTCGCTATACCCATCTGGTGCCCATGCACACTTTGGCAAATGTGTCTCGTTCCGAGACCAAAACACCCTTCTTCTTGGTGGCAGGTATGTTTGGTAACGTCCTGAATTTAAGGCATTTGGCGCATCTGATTGGCGCGGATCGCCCATTCTATGGATTGCAGGCGCGGGGCCTATTTGGCGATGCTGCCCCGCATGATGATCTGGTCGATGCGGCGCGGGATTACATTGCGGAAATGCGTCAGGTTCAACCCTTTGGCCCCTATATGCTGGGTGGGTTTTCCGGTGGTGGGATCACCGCCTATGAAATTGCACGTCAGCTTAAAGAGGCCGGCGAAGAGGTGTCGCTTTTGGTGATGCTTGATACACCACTGCCCCAGCGCCGACCGCTGAGCCGCGCGGACCGTTTCAAGATCAAACAGCTAGAATTCAAAGAAGCCGGGGTTGGCTATGTGTTCCGCTGGTTCAAAAACCGAGTGCTTTGGGAAATCAATAAACGCCGAAGCCTGACAACCGCCGAACAAAGCAATGATACCCAATTTCATGACGCAGAAATTGAGGCCTCTTTCCTCGCGGCTGTAGAGAAATACCAAGTTAAGCCTTGGGACGGGCGAGTGGCCCTCTACCGGCCTCCGCTTGTCGGTAAGTGGCAGGTTGGAGAGGACCGTTGGGTGGATAGCCAGCGTGCCTACGTGCTTGCGGATAATGATTGGGGACAGTGGATCGACGATCTCAGCGTAACCGAGGTTCCCGGCGATCACGATAGCATGGTGCTTGAGCCAAATGTGCGGGTGATGGCTGCACATATTCGCAAAAATATCGAACAGGCCGAGCGTGCCGCACAAGTTGTTGTGCCATTTCGAAAAGTCGGGGAGTCAAGTTGATGCCTGATCCAACCGTTTTGACCGTCATTTTGAATTTTCGCACCGCCGCGATGACCGTTAAGGCAGCCGAAGCAGCGTTACGTGAAATGCGCGATATGCCTGGTGCCTTGCTGATCGTCGATAATGACAGCGGCGATGGGTCTTTTGAAACCATTCAAACCGCCGTCAAGGAAAAGGGTTGGACATCGCCTCGTGTGCAAGTTTTGCAATCTGGGCACAATGGGGGGTTCGGTGCTGGGAACAACGTAGGTATCCGACATGGGTTTTCTCACGGTATTAACGGCAAAGCACCCGACTTTGTTTATATATTGAATTCAGACGCCTTTCCAGAAACAGGCGCAATTTCAGTTCTGCGCGACCATCTGGTACGCAACCCCAAAACGGGGATCGCAGGCAGCTACATTCATGGCCCCGAAGGGGACCCACATCTTACCGCGTTTCGATTCCCCTCCGTTTTGGGTGAACTGGAAGGCGCTGCCCGCTTTGGGCCTATCAGCCGCCTGTTGAAAAATTCAATCGTACCGCTGCCAATTCCAGAACAGAGCTGCACCGTAGATTGGTTGGCTGGCGCTTCGATGATGATCCGCGGTGAGGTTTTGGATGAAATCGGCCTGTTTGATGAAGCGTTCTTTTTGTATTTTGAAGAAACCGATCTGTGTCGCCGTGCGGCCTTGGCGGGATGGCTTACAGACTATGTGCACACCAGTTCGGTCATGCATATTGGATCGGTTTCAACCGGAATGAAAACTTGGGACCGCATACCCCAGTTCTGGCTCGACAGCAGGCAACATTATTTTCGACGCAATCACGGTCGGGCCTATGAAATCTGCGCGACATTGGCGCATTTGCTAGGGGGGTGCATTCCGCGTCTGCGCGGCCTTTTTCAAGGTAACTCCATATCCGAGCCCAAATATTTCCTTAATGATCTGGCATTCCATGCAATCAGAACGGCGGTGAAAGGCACCTCTAACCGCCCAAGGCAAATATCATTTCCCAAGGGCTTACCCCCTTTGAATGGAGAGCAGGCATGAGTTTATTGAGCAAATCCGCAAATGCGTCTCAGACCGCTGTAATGATTGGCAGCGAGTCGTTGCTGGTGCAGTGCGCAGAGATCTGGATGAGCTCGGGACATAAAATTGCCCAAATTGTTACGCGGAATTCTGAAATTTCTGATTGGGCAAATGCACAGGGCATTCCTGTAACATTGCATCTGGGTGCCCTTAAGTACGTCGAGATCACAAATGACTTTGATTGGCTGCTAAGCATCGCGAACTTGCAGATTATTCCAAAGGAAATGTTGGATCTGGCGCAAAAAGGCGCTGTGAATTTCCATGACGGTCCACTGCCTAAATATGCGGGCCTGAACGCGCCCGTCTGGGCGCGCATCGCACAGGAAACGCAACACGGCATCACTTGGCATATGATTGAGGGTGACGTTGATACCGGGGACATTCTGGTGCAACGCAACTTTGAAATCACCGATCGCGATACCGCGCTCACATTGAATACCAAGTGTTTTTCCGCCGCGATTGACAGCTTCCCAGAATTGATTGCGGCCCTAGAGGCAGACGCATTACCGCGCGTGCCTCAGGACCTAAGCAAACGTGCCTACTTTGGACATGACGCGCGTGTCCAAGCCGCTGCCCGTCTAGATTTTCGCAAACCGGCACCGGAGTTGGTCGCCCTTGTGCATGGACTTGACCATGGGGGGTATTTCAATCCTCTTAGCTGCGCGAAAATCGCTGTACAGGGCCAAATTTTTAACGTCGGTTTTGCCGAGACAATACATAGAAGTGGTGTTCCTGGTCAGATCTTATCTGTTGAAGAAGATCATTTAACCGTCGCCGCACAAACCGATGCCGTGCGCCTTGGTGGTTTTACGGACATGAACGGCAAAGCGGTTCAATTGTCGGCGATGATCGCGGAAGGGCAGATGTTGCCTTCGCTTGAAAATACCGCAGGCTTGACCTCTGCCATGCAGGCCGTGGCCAAGCACGACGGTTTTTGGCGTAAATGGCTGGCAGACTATGTGCCGACAAAACTGCCTTTGGTTACGCCGTACATCGAACACGCTGATTGGAGCGCATTGCAGGTCAGCACACCTGATGCCATGACAGACAAAGCGTGCTTGGCTGCGATTGGCCTTTTGGCACAATCAAGCGGTGCAGAAGGTTCGGTACAACTGGCTCTGGTCCAAACTGGCCAATCCAAAGCCGTTGGCTATATCAACCCCTGGGTTCCCGTCGGCTTTGATCTTTCGGCTGAAAAGCAGGTATCTGCCCTCATAGATCAGGTCGATCAAACCTGTGCATTGCTGCGCCAAAAAGACAGCTTTGCGTTGGATCTTTTCGCACGGGACACAAACCTTCAAAGTCTAGAAACATCTGATATTGCAATCATTTCAGACCAAGATGCGATGCCCATAGAAGAGGCCGCGCTGAACTTTGTGCTGAATGACGGAAAGCTGCGTCTGCGGTATGATCGCAACCGTTTGGATGAAACGCATGCCGCGCGGTTGGTGGCGCGCTTGGAACTTATTTTGCAGCAAATCATCAAGGCAGATGGTGCCATTGCCGATCTGCAGGTCTTGCCCGAAGACGAACACCGCGACCTGCTGTCTATGTGGTGCAACGATCGCAGCGACCTAAACCTTGATCAGACAATTCACACAGCAATTTCCCAGCAAGCGCAGAAAACGCCGGACGCAACGGCTGTGGTGTTTGAACACCAAGCATTGACATATGCAGAACTTGAGGCCCGCGCCAACCAAACGGCGCAGGTGTTAAAAAAAATGGGTGTGGCCAAAGGCGACATCGTTGGCGTGCATTGTAAACGCTCTCTCGACCTGATCATCGCCTGTCTTGCGATCTTAAAGTCTGGGGCGGCTTATTTGCCACTTGATCCCGGCTTCCCTGCGGATCGTCTGGCAATTTACGTGCAAGACAGCGATGCAAAATTCATTGTTTCGCAATCGTCGATTTCTGAAACACTGCCAACGTCTGACGCGCAAATATTGCTCATCGACACCGATCCAAGTATCGCGCAAGCCGCTGATAGTGATGTCGATGGCGGGGCAACCGGCAATGACCTTGCCTACCTTATCTTTACCTCGGGTTCGACCGGGCGTCCCAAAGGTGTGATGGTTGAACACCGCAATGTTGCTAACTTCTTTGGCGCCATGGATGACGTTATTCCGCAAGCTGAACATGCCACCTGGATGGCGGTGACCAGCCTGTCTTTTGACATCTCAGTGCTGGAATTGTTTTACACGCTGTCACGCGGCTTCAGGCTGGTGCTCAGCGGCGATGAAAGCGCAACACAGATATCAGATGGTCCAGTTGGCACCAGCGAACAGGGCATGGATTTCAGCCTATATTACTGGGGCAATGACGATACATTTGGCGCAAATAAATATGATCTGCTGCTCGAAGGCGCCAAGTTTGCCGACGAAAATGGGTTTTGTGCAGTCTGGACGCCCGAACGGCATTTTCATGCCTTTGGGGGGCCTTACCCCAATCCATCAGTAACAGGCGCTGCGGTTGCTGCTGTGACCAAAAATATTGGCGTGCGCGCAGGCAGTTGTGTCTCGCCACTACATCATACGGCGCGGATTGCCGAAGAATGGGCTGTCATTGATAATTTGACCAATGGGCAAGCCGGGCTTGCGATTGCCAGTGGTTGGCAGCCAGATGATTTTGTGCTTCGGCCAGAAAACACGCCCCCCAACAACAAGCCCGCCATGTTCCAGCAAATCGCTGACCTGCGTAAGCTTTGGAAGGGCGAGCCGGTCGAATTTCCGCGCCAGGATGGCTCGATGTTCGCGGCGATAACGCAGCCGCGTCCGATCTCAAAAGAGCCAGCGGTCTGGGTCACCACGGCGGGTAACCCTGACACCTGGAAAGAAGCAGGGCGCAATGGGTGTCATGTTTTGACCCATCTTTTGGGGCAAAGCATCGAGGAAGTTGGCGACAAGATTAAGCTATATCGGGCGGCCCTGCGCGACGCTGGGCATGACCCAGCGGAGTTTAAGGTCACGCTGATGTTGCATACATTTGTGGCGGCCGATCGTGAGGTTGCGCGCGAAATGGCGCGAGGACCGATGAAAGATTACCTGCGCGCCGCTGCAGGGCTTATCAAGCAATACGCCTGGGCCTTTCCTGCATTCAAAAAACCCAAAGGTGTCAATAATCCGTTTGAACTCGACTTGGGGGTTTTGAGCGAAGAGGAATTGGACAGCATTCTAGAATTTGCTTTCCTGCGCTATTTTGAAGATTCCGGCATGTTTGGCACTGTTGATGATTGTGTGCAACGCGCTGAAGACCTTAAGAAAATCGGTGTCACAGAGATTGCGTGCTTGATCGACTACGGCATTGCAAACGCCGATGTACTCGACGGACTAAAGCCTTTGGCTCAGGTGGTGAAAGCTGCAAATCAAACAGGTGGTGTTGCCGAGGGCGATGTCTCGATTGCCGGACAGATTTTGCGCCACAAGGTCACCCATATGCAATGCACGCCGTCGATGGCACGCATGCTGACTTTGAACGAAGAGGCGACCCTGGCCCTTGGTCAGATCAAGCATCTCTTTGTCGGTGGAGAGGCGCTGCCAGGACGTTTGGTGCAAGAGCTTAATGCCTGCACATCAGCGCAAATTACCAATATGTACGGCCCAACAGAGACCACTGTCTGGTCGTCAACGGCAGCGGCCAATGCAGGGTCGGGAAGTGTTTCAATTGGACGTCCAATTGCCAATACCACGCTTTATATTCTGGACGAAAACATGGCCCCCGTTGCAATGGGTGTCGCTGGTGAACTCTACATCGGCGGTGCGGGCGTCACGCGCGGATATTGGCAGCAAGACGCTCTGACCTCAGAACGCTTTGTGCCAAGCCCCTTTGTCGATGGCACGCGCCTGTATCGCACCGGTGATTTGGTGCGCGCTCGCTTGGATGGTGGTCTAGATTTCCTAGGGCGCGCCGATCATCAAGTGAAGCTGCGTGGTTATCGTATCGAGCTTGGGGAAATTGAGAGCCAGCTTGAGCAGGTCAATGGCGTTACACAAGCGGTTGTTATTCAAAGAGAAGACACAGCCGGAGACCCACGTTTGGTGGCCTATATTCTGGGTGACGTGAATGACGAAACCATGCGCGCTCATCTGGCAGAAAATCTGCCAGAGTATATGATTCCAAGTCATTTTGAGTTGCTAGAAAAACTGCCACTGACGCCGAACAAAAAGGTTGATCGCAAAGCCTTGCCAGCGCCCAAAAAACGCGTTGTGTCGCTGGATGTCGCGCCAATTGATGCGCCACAATCTCCTGTCGCGCAGGGCATTGCCGATGTGTGGTCACGGATCTTAGGCGTGCAAAATATTTCTAAGTCCGACAATTTCTTTGACCTGGGCGGGCATAGTCTGTTGGCGGTGCAAGCCCATCGAGAAATGCGCGATGAATTGGGGCTGAACCAATTGTCGATCACAGATATTTTCCGGTTTCCAACCCTGTCAGCCTTGGCTGCACGGGTCGAAAAAATAACGGGTGCGCAGGCTGCGCCCATGTCATCAAACCAAAACAATAATGCGGCAACAACGGCAGAAACCGATCCGGCGCAGTCGCGCCAGGACGCCATGTCAAAACGCCGCGCAATGAGAGCACGTCGAAGGGAAAAACTGTCATGAGCATGCAAATGAGACGCTTATCAATGTTGGAAATGGCCGCACGGGTGATGGCTCCTGTTGGTGTTGCTGTGGCAGTGACGTCGCCAAAGGCAGATCCAGAACCCCTTTGGCCAGCAGAAGAAAACGCGATTGCCAACGCCCAGCCTAAGCGGCGCAATGAATTCGCCAATGGACGGTCGGCGGCACGCAAAGCGTTGCAAGCCTTGGGGCGGGCCCCATCCGCCGTTCCTATGGGCAATGACCGGGCACCGGTTTGGCCACGTGCCGTTGTGGGCAGCATTTCCCATGATGACAAATCCTGTATTGCAATTGTGGCGGAACGCGATCGCTATCAGGCGCTTGGCATTGACATTGAACCGGCCTTGCCTTTGGAAGCCGAACTTTTCACTCGGATTTGTCGTCCAGAAGAATTGGCATGGTTGCGCCAATTGCCGTTCCAATCACGCGGCATCGTGGCGCGACGCTTCTTTTGTGCAAAAGAAGCGATATACAAATGCCAGTATACGATTAGCAAGGAAGTGTTTGATTTTCAGTCACTTAGCATTGTCTTTGACAAGCAGGGTGGCTTTGAAGCCCGCTTGATGCGCGAAGTTCCCGGTTTTGCAAAGGGAACGGTGTTTCAAGGGGTGACCAATCTTGTTGGCGAGCAATTGGTGAGCATCTGTTATATTTCCGAAGGTGTCGGCGAGGACGCGGGTTTCCCAACTTCGGTCATGGGATAAACACATTGCGCTGTCAAAGATAACGCAAAATCAATAATGATGCGGGCAACACTGCACCGCGCGCCCAGAACGGGCAAAGGACAAGAGCAGCAACATGAAACGCCTGGCCACAGTTGATGAAATCTTAAGCGCCATTTTGCGCCATATTGTTTTGCTTGCAATGGTTGTCGCCCTTGGCGTTGCCGCTTCGCTTTTCTATGCGCTAAGCCTGCCACGCTCCTTTGAAACAACGGCGATTATTCAAATCGAGCAACCACAAGTGCAGCAATCCTTGGGGGCTGGCGACACGGTTAACGCACGGACGTTGCAGCAATTGCAGATTATCGAACAACGCGTGATGTCGCGTGACAATCTGTTGGTGATTATTGGCAAACTTGGCCTGTTTAGTGCGTTCCCGGATATGAGTGACAACGACAAGGTTGTTGCCTTGCGCAAAGCTGCCGGCGTGTCGCGCGTCTCTGATCCGGCACTCGCCTGGCGGCCCGATGTTATTCCAACGGCATTGAACATTGTTGTGCGCCTGGGCGACCCGGATTTGGCGGCTCTGGTCGCCAACGAATTGGTCAACAATGTGCTCGAACAAAACAAGAGCCGACGTGCCGGACGCGCGCAAGAAACACTTGATTTCTTTGTGAGCGAAGAAAGCCGTATTGGGGCAACAATTGAAACATTAGAAATAACCGTTGCTGATTTCAAACGCGACAATGCCGAGTTCTTGACCGCCGGTCTGAATGGGCAACGGGAACAATTATTGTTGTTGCAGCAAGAAAAACTCGAATTAGAGCGAGAGTTTGTCGAGCTAAACACCGGATTGCGCGGCACACGAAACGCGGCATTTGAAAACCGCGTGGTCCAGTTAAACCAACAAACAGAATTGCTGGATCGGCGGATTGACGAAATCGAAGCCCTGGTGCGTCAGGCCCCCGAGGTCGAACGAGAGCTGAGCGGCCTTGAGCGGCAGTTGCAAAAACTCACCGATCAATACCAGATTATCACCCGCAACCAAGCCGAAGCGGAAATGAGCCTGATGCTGCAAGCCAGTCAACAAGGCGAAAGTTTTCGGGTACTCGAACGCGCCGTCGTGCCAGAAAAGCCGGTCGCTCCCAATCGTAAGCGCATCGCCTTTCTTGGCTGCATCCTAAGCGGTATTGCTGGGTTGATGTTGGTTGGCTTCTTGGAATTGCGAAATCCAATCATTCGAACCGAACATCAATTAGAACGTCATTTGGGTCTACGAGCGGTTGCCGTTATTCCTAACGTTCAAGTTGCCCGAGAGCGCGCGTGGCGACGTGCATTTTGGATTGTCGGGATTATCATCTTTGTTCTGGCTTGCCTGATGGTGCTTGCAGTTGTGACAGCACGCTGAAAACAAACTTAATTTCGGCTTGAAATAAGGTGCCTTAATGGTGCCTTTTTTTCTGCCTTGTTCTAACAGAGCGTCGAATCGATTCTTAACACTTCAGCCTATGATTGTGTGCCGATGCGGCATTTTATGGTGAATGTGTGAATTCCAGTCACATTGGCAGCCGGGTAGAAACAATGTTCATTTCCAATTTGGCAACAATTGGCAGCAAAATTGCCTATTATCAGCGATTTTAAATGAACTTGGCGGAAATTAGACGAGAATGGGACCTGAATCGCAGAAATTTCAGCGCCAATTTGGAAAAATCGTTTAAAAACAACATACTATACCTATGCGTGCAACGCTAATTTCTGGACGAATTTTGACACATTTGCTAGAGTGATTTCAGAAGTTGACCAATTACGAGTAAACCAAAAGTTAAATGGATCTGTCTCACCCACCACCAAGAAATTGGTATTTGGGGGCAACAAATAGGGCGAGACAAACCTCCTGCAACCTCGACGGACATGTCGCATATTCTGTGCGGCAAGAGGGTCTTTAGGTGAGCTCATTCCTGGGAAGGGAAATGGGATGGCATATTTCGAACGGCGCGATGTCGCGTTGCCCAAATCTGCAGACAATTCGTTTGGCGGATTGTATAGCGGCTGTCTAAAGCGGGTTTTTGACCTGGTGATTGTATTATTAGTTGCATTGCCTGTTGTGGTTGTCGTGGGGCTGCTTTCGCTGCTTATTATGCGCGACGGGAAATCTCCGTTTTATATGCAAAAACGCGTTGGTAAAAATGGCCGTGAATTTCATATGCTTAAATTGCGCAGCATGGTGCCAAATGCCGATGCGTTGCTGTCCCAACATCTAGAGCAAAACCCAGAAGCTCGGCGTGAGTGGGATCTGATGCAAAAGCTTAAGCACGATCCACGCATCACTCCGATTGGTCGGTTGATCCGCAAGACCTCATTGGATGAACTGCCACAATTGTTGAATGTTCTGACAGGTGACATGTCGATGGTTGGCCCGCGTCCGATGATGCCTTGCCAAAAAGAAATCTACCCTGGTCAAGCCTATTATAGCATGCGCCCCGGAATCACCGGTCTTTGGCAGGTGTCAGAGCGGAACGAAGCCAGCTTTTCGCAACGCGCGTTTTATGACAACCAATATCATTCAGAACTGAGCCTCGGCAGCGATTTGGCGATAATGGCGCGCACTGTAACGGTTGTGTTCTCAGCGACTGGCCACTAACGAAAATTTTGTTTTGATCCGAAATCGCGCCATGAAAATGGCGCGATTTTCTGTCAAATTGCTTCATAACAAGCTTTTGGCGTTGTTCTGAAAATCCAGATCGGCGCGTTTGTGCATATGAATGTGGATGACAAGGACCCCAGCCCAGCATGCCAAATAGCATCGCCTTTTTCGCTTTATTCGCATGGCCGCTGGTCATGTTGTTTTTGTTTCGCTCTCTGCCACTAGGGCGGGCGCTGATTTGGTCCTTTCTCGGGGCCTATTTGCTGTTGCCGCCTTTCCCGGCAGCGATCGACCTGCCGCTTATGCCCGCTTTAAACAAAGACACGCTGCCGAATGTGGTTGCCCTGTTTTTGGTGGCGTTTATGGCTGGCAAGAAGGTGACTTTTCTACCGCAAACACCATTGGGCAAGGTACTTATGCTGACCTTTGTGTTCAGCCCAATCTTGACCGTGATCACCAATCCAGAACCGATTTTGTTTGCGACAACCGGGCTGCGCGGCTTGTACGCGATGGACATGGTGGCCTTAATCATCAATCAGGCGATGGTTTTGATCAGCTTCAATTTGGCACGTATTTTGCTGCGAACCAAAGAGGATCTGCGCGACATCTTATTCGCCTTTGTGATAGCAGGCGTGATCTATGCCTTTCCAATGCTGTTGGAAATTCGGCTTAGCCCACAGTTAAACCTTTGGATTTACGGGTATTTTCAGCACATGTTTGAACAAATGGTGCGCGGGGATGGCTTTCGGTCCATTGTCTTCCTGTCCCATGGCATTTGGGCAGCGATGCTTGCAATGGTGACGTTTTCATCTGCGATCATTCTGGCACGTCAAAGTGAAAGCAAAAACAAAGCATGGTACCTAGCCGCTGGCGTGTTCATGTTTGGCGTTTTGATACTCAGTAAGACATTGGGTCCTTTTCTATATGCGATAGTGATGCTTTTGTTTGTTGGGCTGGCCGCCTGGCGTATGCAGCTGCGCGTTGCTGTCTTACTTGCGGCGTTAACGATTGCTTATCCTGTTGCCAAAAGCCTTGATTTGGTGCCTGAAAAACAAGTTGTCGCCTTGGCTTCGCAGGCCAGCGATGACCGTGCAGGGTCGCTGCAATTCCGTTTAGACAATGAACGCATATTGCTTGATCGCGCGAATGAGAAACCGCTTTTTGGCTGGGGAACCTGGGGGCGCAATCATATTCATAACCCAATTACCGGGGAAATTCTGTCAGTGTCGGATGGGCGATGGGTGGTCACAATCGGCGTGTTTGGTTGGGTTGGCTTGCTCGCTGAATTTGGCTTACTGTCGTTGCCAATTTTCCTGTTATGGCGAGAGGTGGGCGCAAGAGAGCGCCCCAATCTTGGTAAAAGAACAACGTCATCCTTGCCGTCGCTTCGTCGATATCCTGAACCGCAAGCCACGCAATACCAACCGTCACCGCTGGCCGGTGCCATCGCCCTTTTGCTCGCGCTGAATATGGTTGACCTGTTGCCCAACGCGACCTTGTCGCCGCTAACATGGCTGTTGACCGGTGCGCTGCTTGGCTATGCCGAAAGTATCAGAGCACGCAGGTTGGCAGGCGATCAATCCGCCGAAGTGCCGCAGGCTTCAAATTTGCCGCCTGACCAGCCAAAGCGGGCCCGCACCATTCTTTAGCCGCTGGATTTCTCTCTGAGGGGACGCGCGGGTATTCCCGCCCAGGTTTCCCCGGCTTTAATATTTTTGGTGACAACCGCGTTTGCGCCAATGGCCGCCTGGTCTCCTATGGTCAAAGGACCCAGTATTTTGGCACCGGCCCCAAAATCGACATGGCCGCCGACATCGACCGCGTTTGATATGGTAACTTGTTGAAATATAAGGCAGTTAACGCCGAGTTTGCAATCGGGATGCAGAATGATCCCCGTTGGGTGTGGCAACATCAATCCACCGCCAATTTCCATATGCAAATGAATTTCGCTCTGCGTCACCACTGACCAAAACCGATGCACAAGAACCCAATACTTGCTGGTTATCTTAGCCGCGAACCCACCGCGTGATTTCGCACTTTGATAGCGGCGAATTGCGCGGATCAACTTGGGGCCAGGGTCCCAAAAACAGCGCACGGTCTCGCGATTCCAGTCTGGATTTATTGCCGATATTTCAATGGGTTCATCCATCATCCGCTCCTTCGATTACGCGCGCCATCGCAGCGCAAATGAGCGCAAAATATGTTGGGGCAGAATCGCAAAACAAGATAGATATCTGCGCCACATCCGGGCGGGGCTTTCCATCAGACGCCACAACCATTCACAGGCGATTTTTTGCACCCACACCGGCGCACGCACTTGGGTGCCAGCTAAGAAATCAAGGCCAGCCCCAATGCTTGCAAATCCTACGCTTGGTGCGTGTTCGCGGCCATGTAGCGCAAAGGTTTCTTGTTTGGGGGCCCCAAGCGCAACAAAGCATAGCCCCGCCCCCGAGGCTTCAATCTGCTGCAAATAGTGCGAAGCGGCGTCGCTGTTTACGTCAAAGCCAAAAGGAGGCGCGATAATGCAACTTACCTCCAAATTTGGCACATGCTTTTTCAGATCGTCAGCCGCAGCGGAAAGCGCATCTTCGCTGCTGCCAAATAAAGCCACGCGGCGATCTTCCTCGGCGGCCCATCTGGCAAGCGGTATCACCATTTCTGAGCCGGGCATTAACTTGACGGGCATCGCCGCCATACGCGACATCCAAACAATTGGATTGCCATCGGCTACAACAAAATCTTGCGCTTTGTAGACTTTATAATATGCGGCACTTTTCGCCATTTTAACAAGGTGATCCAAGTTGAGCGTCGCAAGTGAAAACCCTTGTTTTTGTTGGAGTTTTTCACGGACAACGGCCTCTAGTGATGTGCGATCTGGCACATTTACGGCTATTTCACCTTTTGCGGTCTTAAAACGCACAAATTTCTCCCGCGATGCTTTTGCTTGGTTTATCATGGCCATACGGTTTTCACACAAGCCGTGCAAAGATTTTTTCAAAGTGCGGCAATTGCCCGACAACCGACTTAATCTTGTCGATTTTCGTGGTTAATCCGGGCGCAACAATGGTTGAAAGACCAAACAAACAAATTGGGCGAGCAGGCCAACATATGACGTCATTGTCCATCATAGGATGTGGGTTTGTGGCAGACCTCTACATGAGGTCGCTGACAACTTTTCCAGATATTAGCGTGACTCAGGTCTATGACCGCGACGCAGACCGATTGGCGGCATTCAGCGCGCATTGGAATGTGCCCAGCGTTCACAGCCTTGAAGAGTTTTTTGCGCATTTGCCCGCTGGAAGCGTCGTTGTGAACTTGACCAATCCAAGCAGTCATCATGACATCAACAAGGCCTGCTTGATCGCCGGGCATCACGTATATTCTGAAAAACCGCTGGCCGTCCGGATGGATCAGGCGATTGAATTACACGACTTTGCGCAATCAATGGGGCTAATGCTCGCCTCGGCACCCTGCAGCGCACTTGGCGAAACGGCCCAAACGCTGGGCAAGGCCATACGTGATAATGTGGCTGGCACGCCTCGTTTGATTTACGCGGAATTGGACGACGGATTTGTGCCGCAGGCACCTTTCAAAGATTGGCTAAGTGAAAGCGGCGCGCCATGGCCTGCAAAAGATGAATTCGAAGTTGGCTGCACGTTAGAGCACGCCGGCTATTACCTTAGCTGGTTGATTGGCTGGTTTGGTCGGGTTGAGCGTGTAATTGCCGCCTCGGCCGAAGTGATCCCACACAAGCGCCCAAGCGGGCAGGGCACGCCCGATTTTTCGACCGCAACGCTGTTTTTTGAGAAAGGTCCGGTTGTGCGCCTGACCTGTTCAATTGTTGCGCCCCACGATCATCAAATTCGCGTTGTCGGGGATGACGGAGTCCTGAGTGTGAAAAAAGCATGGGACAATGGTGCAGCTGTCAAATTCCATCGGCGCTTTCGAATTCGTCGTCGGTTGCTGGAACATCCTATTGGCCGCAAAATTAAACTTGGCAAAGCCACACACCCAAAGGTTGGACGCTGGGGGGCTGCGTCGATGAATTTTGCGCTGGGACCAGTCGAAATGCTGGATGCGATTGCCCAGGATCGGCCCTGCAGATTGTCAGGTGATTTTGCTTTGCATTTAAACGAAGTCACCTTGGCCATTCAGAATGCGGGCAATGATGCTGGGGTGCAAATCATGACAACATCCTGTGATCCTATGGAGCCTATGCCATGGGCACGCTAAGCCATATCGCCTATCTTACTGGGGAATACCCCCGCGCCACAGATACGTTTATTCAGCGCGAAGTCGCGGCATTGCGTGATTTGGGACATACCATTTCTACGTGCTCGATCCGGCAAACCGGTATCGAGCATTTGGTTGGCCAAGAACAACGCGATGAAGCTGCGCGCACCTTTTATGTATTAAACGCGGCCAAATCTCCAAAGCACCTATTGAAATGCCACTGGCGTTTCTTGCGTGAAAATCCGCGACGTTATTTCCGCGCCTTGAAACTGGCCCTGCAGACAAGCCCCGGCGGAATGCGCAACACGGCCTATCAACTGTTCTATTTCGCCGAGGCCGCCGTACTTGCCCAGCATCTGCGGCAGAACAATGTCACGCATCTGCACAATCATATCGCCAAGGCAAGCTGCACTGTGGCGCTGTTAATGTCCGAGATGTCTGGCATTCCCTTTAGTTTTACCCTGCATGGCCCCGACATTTTCTTTGCGCCGGACCATTGGGCCTTGGATAGAAAAATTGCCAAAGCGCGGTTTGTTGCCTGTATCAGCCATTTCTGCCGCTCGCAGGCCATGTCATTTTCTGCGACAGAGCATTGGAAAAAGCTGCATATTGTGCACTGTGGCGTTGATCCAAACCGCTATGGGGTTGAACGTACCGCAGGTGGAAACACGCTGCTGTCTGTAGGCCGCTTGGCAGCCGTCAAAGGCTTGCCAATCCTGTTGCAGGCCTTGGTCAAATTGCCAAAATATGCGCTGACGGTTATCGGCGACGGCCCGGATCGAAGCGCGTTGGAACAACAGGCCCAAGACTTAGGCCTGGCAAATCGCGTTACCTTTTTGGGCTATAAATCACAGTCTGAAGTGGCAGACAGTTTAAGACAACACGACATCTTTGTTTTACCCAGTTTTGCCGAAGGTGTGCCTGTTGTCCTGATGGAAGCAATGGCGGCGGCAATGCCGGTGGTCACCACTCAGATTGCAGGCATTCCCGAGTTGGTTGAAAATGGGGTTTCCGGCTTGCTTGTGCCACCTGGCGACATTCAGGCCCTCACGGATGCACTTGAAGAATTGTCTTTAGATGGCGGAAAACAAATGAAAATGGGGGCCGCAGGTCGCGCAAAGGTGCAAAAAGAATTTGCTCTGACAACAGAGACTGCCTGGCTGTCTAAGCTGTTCACCCAATATGCAAATGGCGATGCTTCCATTGCTTTGCGACCAAATGATGAGGCGCAGCCATGACGTTTACTCTCGCGGTCATTGCGATAGGTCGCAACGAAGGTGCGCGGCTCAAAGCCTGCCTTGCCTCCCTGCAGGGTAAGGCGGATCGTTTAATATATGTGGATTCAGGCTCTGTTGATAACAGCGTGGCTATTGCGCGCGCATCTGGTGCCGAGGTCGTGGAACTGAGTGCCGACAAGCCCTTTACCGCCGCGCGCGCCCGCAATGCTGGGTTTGCGCAGCTCGCAGCAGGTGACACACCCGATTTTGTGCAATTCGTAGATGCAGATTGCGTTGTGGTCGATGGCTGGCTGCAAGCCGGGGTGCAAGCCTTGCTTGACCACCCCGAGCTGGGAATCGTGACCGGGTGGCGCAGTGAATTCCACCCCGAGAAAAGCATTTACAATGATCTCTGTGATCATGAATGGCACCGTCCAGCAGGGGCGATTGTCACCTGTGGCGGCGATATGATGCTGCGCCCAAAGGCATTTTCGGAAGCTGGTGGGTTTGATGCAAATGTCATTGCCGCCGAAGATGATGAGTTTTGTGTGCGTCTGCGGGCCCAAGGCTGGCAGATGAAACGCATTCCGGTAAAGATGACCCGGCATGATGCTGCAATGCTAAGCTTTGGCCAATGGTGGCAACGCGCCGTGCGCTCTGGGCATGGTTTTGCGCAGGTCGGGCATATGCATCCACCTTACTTTCAACGCGAACAAAAGCGCGTTTTGGCTTACGGCGCAGCCCTTCCATTGCTGGCTTTAGGGTTTCTGCTCTTTTGGGCACCGGGCCTTTGGCTCGTGGCCGCGCTTTATGGCTTTAACTATCTGCGCACGTACAAGGGCTTGGTTCAGGATGGTTTGGTCCCGATCAGAGCCCGAAAACACTCTGTGTATCTGACACTTTCCAAAATTCCGAACATGCTTGGCATGGCGCTTTTCCATTGGCGGCGTCTCAAGGGGCGCAGCATGCAAATTATCGAGTACAAATAACATGACGCAATCTAATATCCGCACAGCCATCATTGGCGCTGGCTACATCGCTGATTGGCACGCCGAGGCGCTAAAAGTCACCCCGGGGGTCGATTTGGTCGCGGTTTGTGATCTTTCCCAGTCCTCTGCCAAAGCCTTTGCCAATGCATATGGCATTATCGCTTTTCATGATCTGGACGAGATGATCGCAGCAGGTATCTGCGACGCGGTGCATATTCTAACACCACCAGATTCTCACGCGTTTATTGCCGAAAAGTGCCTGAAGGGCGGGCTGGATTGCCTTGTTGAAAAGCCTGTGGCCCTTAGTCATCAGGAAACACAACGCATCGTGCAGGTTGCCAAGGACAGCGGGCAAACCTTTGCCGCTGGTCATAACTTTATGGGGCTGCCAGGCTATGAACGCCTTAAGGCCGTTAAAGAACAAGGCAAACTCGGGCGCGTCACCTCAGCTGAAATCAATTGGCATTTTCCACTCAGCCCATTGCGATCAGGGCCTTTTGGTCTGTGGTTGTTGCGCGATCCCAAAAACCTATTGCTAGAACTTGGGCCACATCTGTTTGCCTTTGCGGTTGATCTGTTTGGCCCGCTCGACATTGAATACCTAAGTTTGGGCAAGCCGATCAAACTGCCAGCAGATACGGATCGGCCGCAAAGCTGGCGTATCTTGGCGCGGGCAGGCGAGGTTGACGTGACCCTCAATCTATCACTTGTCGAAACGATGGATGATCGCTCGCTGACGGTACGCGGTACAACCGGACAAGCGCGGTTGAACTATGCCCATGATACTTTGGTGGTCGAGGCTGAAAACGCCAGTGATATTGTTTTAAACCCCCTGCGCAAACAGCTTGGGCTGGCGGCACAAAACCTGCGGGAGGGCATGGTGAACGCTGCCCGCCAAATCACGTCGCTCAACCGAAAGTCTGCCTATGGTGTCAGCTTTCAAGGGGCATTCCGCGCATTCTATGGGGCGTTGAATGCAAAAACCGATCTTGATGCGCGTTTTTCAGGGCCAGCGGCGCTGCAGGTCATGAAGGCCATCGACGACACTTTGGCGCTTTTGCCGTCACAAGGCGAAAAACCAAAGCCTGCGACCAGCAAAGCACCAGATCCCTCTGTTTTGGTCATCGGCGGCACTGGATTTATTGGTCGCGCCTTAACACGACGCTTGGTTGCACGCGGCTTGGATGTGCGTGTGCTCAGCCGCGGAAAAACTGGCCCATTTGAGGATATCGCAGATCACGTAGAGCTGTTTTCTGCACCTTTGACAGATCCAGATGCCTTGGCCCGCGCCATGCAGGGCATCAAAGCGGTGTATCATTTGGGGAAATCCCTAGATGCCACTTGGGAAGACTGTCTGAAGAACGACGTAGACGTGACCGTCGGTGTTGCCAAAGCGGCCCTGAAAGCGGGCGTCGAACGCTTTGTTTATACGGGCACAATTGCATCCTATGACATGAGCGACCCAGGCAAAACGATTTCGGAAACTACCGGATTTGCCGACGATATGACCGATCGCAACCTCTATGCACGGTCCAAGGCAAAATGCGAAGAGAAATTGCAAGAGATGCATCAGTCCCAGGGCTTGCCTTTGGTGATCGCGCGTCCGGGTATTGTGGTGGGCCAGGGTGGTCCGTTGCAGCATTGGGGCATTGGCCGATGGCATGGGGCCGGGGCGGTGCGCATCTGGGGGGCAGGCACAAATATTTTGCCCTTTGTCTTAATTGATGATGTGGCAGAAGCCCTTGTTCTAATGATGGAAAACCAAGATGCGGTTGGGCAGTCTTTCAATCTTGTTGCAGATCCAATGATGTCTGCCAGAGATTACTTTGCTGCGATCCACGCCCAGCTGGGCGCAAAGATCGACGTCGCCTCTGGAAACCTCACAGCGTTTTGGATGGCGGATGCTGTCAAATACCTGTTAAAACGCTACGCATTGCGGCGGCATGGGGCCATCCGTCCGTCTCTTGCCGATTGGAAGTCACGGGCGCATTTGTCGCCGTTTGACAATGCCCATAGCAAGCAGGTTTTGAACTGGCAGCCAGAAACCAGCAAAGCTGACTTCATGCGACGGGGCATAAAAGAGGCCAATTTGCTAGGATTTTAGGAAATTGCCATAATTCGCCCCAGATTTCGCGATACGTTAAACCCAAATTCGTCTTTTGATACAGGACTTGATCATGAGTAAACTCACCAAAAACACCGTTGTCAGCGGCGATGTCTATATGCCCCTTGGCGACGAGGCGCAGGTGCTTTGGGACGAAATGCATCAAATTCAGTTGGACGAAGCCCATTTGATGCGCAACCGCATCGTGACATCAAGCAAAAAAGATCCGGTGCATAAGAAGTTCGATATGCTGCGCACCCGCTTGTTGCTTGCCATGCGCGAACACGGTTGGACGCGCATCGCGGTGACCTCGCCAACAGAGGGATGTGGTGCCAGCTTTGTCGCCGCGAATTTGGCGCTATCAGTTGCCCGCATGGAAAGCGTGCGCACCATCTTGTTTGATATGCATTTCACTCAGCCAAGTCTGGCAGGGTTGCTAGGGGTCGAAAATCCCGGCCGGCTAAGCGATTATTTGATGGGGCATATTGCACCTGAAGAGTACCTAATCCGCGCCAGCAATGGGTTGGCTCTTGGATTAAACGACACCAAAGTTTCTAATTCATCTGAATTGATCCAGCAGATGATGACCACCGATGTGTTGTCAGAAATGCAAGATCTGCTTTGCCCTGATATGGTGATCTTTGATTTGCCTGCGGTGCTGGACAGCGACGATGTATTGGGGTTCCTCCCAAATGTTGACGGGGTTCTGCTGGTGGTTGGCGGCGGCCAATCGCTTCCAGAAGAAGTCATGCGCGCAGAGCAGGCCCTGGGCGACCGGGCGCAGCTTTTGGGCGTGGTTTTGAATAAGGCCGAAGGCTTATTTTCTTAGACTATTCGAGTAATTATTGAATCAAGATACGCAAAAAAGGCAAAGTTCTTGCCTTTTCACAATAATTCAAACTAAGCGCGCGCCATGATCACCAAACCAAGTGTGATGATCAGCAACCCTAGAATGCGGGTGGTGTTTAGCGGCTCACCCAGCATGAAAACCCCAATCAAAAACACCACAATGAAGCTAAACGCGACAAAGGGGTAGGCCAATGAAAGGTCTAGGTTGCGCAGTGCGAAAAGCCAAAACAGGGTTCCAACCGCGTACAAGGCCAGTCCAAGCAAAATGAACGGCGAACCTATGAAGCCTAAGACCTTGTTAACGATGCTCGCTTCTGGTGCAAATTGCACGCGGCCCACACCAATCTTAAAGGCTGTCTGACCAAACGCAGACAAGGTAACAGAGGTTATCACCAGTATAAAACTGTGCAAATTCATAGGATTACTCCCTGCGTGCTCAAAAATCGTGAGGTCACGACAATGGCGACCGCCAGTATCAAAACAAGCCTGCTCGTGCGATCCTTAAGCGCAAAGACCACCGGGTCGTCATCTATCTCGTCCCTTAGGGCACGAAGCCATGCCCTAAAGATCCAAAACATGGTGACCGGGGCAATCAGCCACAGGATTTGCGGCGAGTTATAAGTCTCTGCAACATAAGAACTATTTAGATATAGCGTAAGCGTTAGCACGGCCAGCCCGCCACAAGAAATACCCATTGGTCGAATGGCTTCTAAATCGTCAACTAGATAGCCGCGCGCCTTTTGTTTGCCGGCGGCTTCGACGCGCCGCATTTCCGTGTATCGTTTCATGAATGCCAGGCTCGCAAAAAAGAACAGCGAAAAGTTTAAAAGCCACGGCGACAAAGCGGCGCCAATAGCCACGCCCCCCACAAAAATCCGCAATGTGTAAAGACAGGTCAAAACCACAACATCGATGACTGGTTTATGCTTTAACCATGTCGAATATAGCGTTGTTATTATAACATAAAGACCAAACAACGTGGTGAGTGGCCAGCCAAAATACACAAGACTTATACCTAGTCCGCCGATCAGCATTACAAAGCCAGCAACCACACCAAATACCGGCGGCAAATCTCCAGCAGCAAAAGGGCGAAATTTCTTTTTCACGTGATGCCGATCAGATTCAATGTCCATCAGGTCATTGAAAATATAGATCGCCGAGGCACAAATCGAAAAAATAAGAACAGCCAGAAGTGCGCGCGCCATTAGGTCCATGGCGTCGTAGCTATGGGAAAAGAACAGCGGCAATAAGATCAGGGCATTCTTTGCCCACTGGTGCGGGCGCATCGCTTTCAGCAAGGTCTGCCAGCGGTTTGTCACCGCCCGAATATCCAATGAAACACGACTGTTTGCAGCCGCCTCTTTGCGCGCTAAGACAGGGGCGTTCACAAAGCCACACACCTTGGCATCCTGCCAGATTGGGACATCAGCTTTTGCATCGCCGATATATTCAAAGTCGCCGTCACAATCCGCCTGAATGGCCGCAAGCTTTGCTGCGCCCTTCATGTTATTTCCGGATGTAGACGCAATCACACTGTCAAACAAACCAAGATGTAGCGCCACCTTCCTGGCCACATCCATGTCGGTTGCGCTGGCCAAAACAATACGACGTCCCGCTGACTTTTGTGATTTCAAATAGGCGAGTACCTCAGCGTTATAAGGCAGTGTTGCCGGGTCAAAGCTCGCATGAGCCGATAACAGATGTTTTGTTTGTGATGCACCTTTGGCCAATGCGGTCAGAAGCGCTGGCATGTGTCGCGGTTTCGCCGCGACTTGCAGCAACAATTCTTGAGCCACATCGGTTTTGACCAATGTGCCATCCAAATCGACATAAAGGGGCAGTTGTTCGCCTGTCAAATTCTTGTCCATGCTGTTTGCAACACTTCGGGCCGATGAATCCCGGCCGCTTAGAGCCTAGTCTACCTCAATCTCTTCAATATATTGACCCAATTGCGGTTTAAATGCGAAATCAAATAAAATCGCTGTGCAAACGCGAATTTAAAGCAACAGGCTAGGGGCAGCAGCATGAACAACCAAAGCGGCTTACAGATGGAATGGCGCATTTTAGGTGTGCTGTTTTTTACAGCTTTTGCGGTGCGCCTTATTGGGATTGATCACGGCGTTGTGCTGGGCGACGAGCGGATCAACGAAGCTGCCAAAGTGTTAACAGGACAGCTGGTCCCTGATCAGCATTTTTACCCGCCCCTGATGAATTATCTGACGGCTGTTCTTTATGGGGTGGTTTACGCTGGTGGGCGCCTGCTTGGAACCTGGCCAGACGCCGCGGCATTTCGGGCCCAGTATTTTACCGACCCAACGGTGTTTTTGGTTTCAGCGCGCGCGCTGGTCGCGGCGATAGGGGCGTTAAGCGCACCGTTGTTTTTTAGAATTGCGCGGCAGTTACAACTGTCACAAAAGGAAGCATTGATCGTTGCTCTTTTTGCGGTGATCACGCCAATCTCTGTTTACTTATCATATATTTACAAAGGGGATGTCCCCCAGGCGACGGCCACTGTTTTTGTGGTTTTGTGCCTGATTCAAAAGTGGAATGCGCCAGACAGCCGCGCACAAGATTTTTATCTGGGCCTCGCGCTTACCTTGGCGCTTAGTTTTAAACATTCTTTTATCTTTTTCATGGCCCCGCTTTTTGTGGGCTACATAGCGGTTTTCTGGCCTCATCTCGGTACAGCGCGTCTATCAGCATCTTTGCTTAGGGTGCTTGCTACAGGTCTGCTGCTGTGGCCTTTGTTAAATATTGGCATTCTTTTGGATCTGGAAAACTTTTTAAACTTTCAGAAAATTCAAGCGGTTATGTCGATCACCGACGGCGCAGGCCTGATAGATGCACTTGTCTTGTTGATCGAACGTGCCTTGCACTGGCAAAGCGGACTTGGACTGTTGATGCCACTGGCCTTTGCTGCCTATCCACTTTTCGCCCACCGCACCCACAATGCTGCCGTCACTTTGATGATCTGGTTGGCGCTTGTGGCTGGTATGGTCTTGGTGGCTTATCTGGTGCGCCTGCGCCAGCCTGAACATCTTTGGGTTAGCTTTTTCGTTGTGATGCAGCTGTTTGGTGCTTTTTCTTTGGTCCTACTTGCCCGCCTGCTGCGTCCTCTTGGTTGGGTTGCAATTGGAACAGCGGTCAGTCTTGCCATGATCGGTTGCATTGGCATTTGGCGCGAAACGCTCGCCAGACCAATCGCCAGCGATATCGCGGTTTATTTGCAAACGCAGCATGCCGGGCGAAAAGCCGTCACAGGCGTGCCGTTGCCCTTGCAGCAATCGCGGGCGGCCCAGGATTATGAATTTGAAATTGTCGATCGCACAGCAGAAAAATATGACATTACCTTGCCAGAGCGCGCCGCAGAACGTCGTGTCTCTGTAGACCTTGAGCAGGCCTATTTTGTGGTGCCAATTCCGGCTGTGATGTTTGGATTAGAGGATTCAACAGACGCAGAACTCGACGGTAAAATCCGCGCCTACGCCTGGCCACCGCAACAAATTGATTGGACGTTGGACAATTGGATCAAAGATGACATCACTCTTTTTGTTGTGACGAATTTGGCATATCTGCAAAACGAGACGCCAAGCGAGATGCTGCGGGTGTTCTATCAAGACCTTGTCTCTAGATGCGCTGTTGACGCAGAGTTTCTGCCACGCAAGCCGTTGTTCTTGGAGCGGCAAATCACGGTGCTGGATTGTGAAAAACAACCATAGGAATGGTTTTGTGGCTGGCAAATATGTTAGGAACAGACTGGTGACGCTTCTGGGACCCTAGCGGTAATCTGTATCGCTATTTAGCCTGATATTGTCCAATTTATTGCTGCAAATTAATTATGAATGACGATGGCGGCAAGCCAATCATGATTGCAAACGTCAATCCGGGTTCACAGGCACCAAAGCGACATGCCGATTGCGCAGCATTGGCGAGAATTCAATCTAAAAGTTATCGGCTGCGAGCTCCGCGATGTCTCCGTCAAAAAGTTCAATCAACTGGATTGATGAACCCGACGAACCCAAAGCTAACTGCGACTCGATCATCTTGGCAGATTGATTTTTTTGTCTCTAAGCCCGTAAAGCACGTTGTTTTCGCTCAGCGTACCCATAAATTATACCATTGTAAATAAACGATAAAAAAAGTAAATATGATCTAATTTGAGCAAAATTAATGCAACCGGTTGCAAAAATGTTTTTCTAAGCTAAGGTTATGGTACCGAAGACTGGGGATTTGGAGCGAACATGTCTCAGCAAAAGATTGAGCAGTGTTCGTTTTAACATGGAATAAGGCGGGGCTTTTCGAAATGTCGCCTTTGACGGTGTTAAATGGAAATCTATTACCCCAACACTCAATCAGGGCGTTTTGGCGTCCTCAGATTACAAAGAATATCACCCCTTATTTGGGGTCCCGGATAAACCATTTTCGTGGCCGGGCACGGTTCTTGGGAGGAATAAATGAAAAAGCTTCTACTTACAGCAGGTCTCACCGCGCTCATGGGCACGTCCGCAATGGCTCAGGAAATTGGCGCAACGATTTCTCGTTTTGATGACAACTGGCTCACAGTGATGCGCAACGGCATGACCGAACATGCCGCAGGCATGGATGGTGTTAGCCTTCAAATGGAAGACGCGACGGACGACCTGGCAAAACAGATTGACCAAGTCACCAACTTTGTTGCATCGGGCGTCGACGCGATCATCGTTAACATCGTTGACACCTCCGCGGGTGCCGCGATCACCGCAGCAGCAGGTGACACACCTTTGGTGTTTGTGAACCGCGAGCCAGACAACGTGAATGAATTGCCCGCAACTCAGGCGTTTGTGGCTTCAAATGAAATTGAATCCGGCACGTTGTCAGCGTTCCAAATCTGTAACAACCTGCGCGCAGACGGCAAAGCTGGCGGCGCACGTGGTTATCTGATGAACGGTCAGCTTTCCAACCAGGCGGCTGTGCAGCGTTCAAAAGACGTGCACGACGTGATCGGCATGGACATGTGTAACTTTATGACTCTGATCGACGAGCAAACAGCGAATTGGTCACGTGACGAAGCGCAGGATCTCATGACAAACTGGATGGCATCCGGAGAGCCATTTGATTTTGTTCTGGCGAACAACGACGAAATGGCCATCGGTGCGATTCAGGCAATGAAAGCCGCGGGTATCGATATGGCTGACGTGCAAGTTGGTGGCGTAGACGCAAGCCAAGACGCTCTGTTGTCCATGCAGTCCGGTGACTATGACGTGACCGTATTCCAAGATGCATTTGGTCAGGGTGCAGGTTCTGTCAACACGGCGCTGGCGCTCGCAGCAGGTGAATCTGTTGATCAAAAAGTTTACATCCCGTTCAAACTGGTAACGCCTGCGAACATGGATGAATTCCTCGCAAAGAACTAATTTGAAAAGTTAATCTAAATGGACGGGGCGGTGCCGTAGGTGCCGCCCCGATCTCTAGCAAGCGCTAAACGGGAGACAAAATACATGTCTGATACCAGCCATGGCATTGGTGGGCTGACTTTTGACAAGAGTAAGAAATCTTGGCCCAACGAGATGAATGTGCTTTTTGCGCTACTCATCATTATCGCAATTTTTGAGATTTTGGGGCAGGTTCTGCCTTACATGAACGATCAAAGCTTTCTATTTGATACAAAAGACAGATTTGACACCGTCTTCAATGAGGCGCGCTTAAAAATTATCATTCTTCAGGTCGCAATTATTGGGATTATCGCCCTTGGTGCGACCCAGGTTATCATTACCGCCGGTATTGATCTAAGCTCGGGTCCTCTGGTCGCGGCCACAGCAATGATTGCTATGAGTTTTGCACAAACCGAATTGGTGAATGGCAACCCAAACCCTAAAGCAATTTTCGGAACCTGGGCCATGGATTTGCCGGTGTTGGTACCGGTTGTTGTGGGTCTGTTGTTTGGTGCCCTTATCGGTTTCATCAATGGAACATTTGTCGCCTATTTCCGTATTCCTCCGTTCATCGCAACCCTGGGCATGTTCTTGATTTGCCGCGGTATTGCGCTTTGGTGGTCTTCTGGTCGCCCGGTTTCCTTCCCAACCGAAGGGTACAAGTTTCTCGGGTCTGGCATGATGCCCGTCGTCTGGTTCTTGTCACTTGCGGCCATTTTCCATGTGATCCTGCGTTACACTGTTTATGGCAAACACACATATGCGATCGGTTCCAACGAAGAAGCCGCCCGCATGTCTGGCATCAACGTCAAACGTCACAAGGTCATGGTCTATATGATTGCCTCGATGCTAGCGGCATTTGCGGGTGTGGTGTTAAGCGCCAAGGCGTCAACAGCTCAGGCCGGTATGGGCGAGTTTTATGAACTGTTCGCCATCGCCATGGCAGTTATCGGCGGCATCAGCCTGACAGGTGGACGTGGTTCCATCATCGGGACGGTACTTGGTGCCATGGTGCTGGGGGTAATTCGTTCTGGCTTTACCTTCATCAAGCTAGACGGTTCTTATCAGCTGATGGCCATGGGTGGCATCATCATCGCAGCTGTTATTCTTGACCAATACCGCCAACGAAACCGAGCTTAAGTTAGGAGATTAAGATATGAGCGACGACGTTGTTCTGAAAACCGAAAACCTAACCAAGCACTACGGTGGGGTCCATGCGCTCAAGGGCGCGAACTTTGAAATGAAAAAGGGCGAACATGTCGCCATCATGGGGGACAACGGGGCTGGTAAATCCACCTTTGTACGCCAGATCACAGGTGTGGAACAACGCACCAGAGGTGACGTCTGGCTTTACGGCGAACCCGTAAGTTTTGCAGGCCCCTTGGAAGCGCGAGAAGCTGGCATCGAAACCGTGTTTCAAACGCTTGCCCTTGCAGATGATCTAGACGTGCCGGATAACTTGTTTCTGGGGCGTGAAAAAACCTTTGCCAACTGGCTTGGTCCGTTCCGGCTGCTTGACTACAAAGCCATGCGCCAAGCAACGATGGCGGGTCTAGAGAAAACCGGTGTGAAAATTCCGAACATCCGCAACACCATCCAAAATATGTCGGGTGGTCAACGGCAATGTGTGGCGATTGCGCGTACCGCAACTTTCCACTCTCGGCTGACCATCATGGACGAGCCAACGGCGGCACTGGGTGTGCAAGAAACGGCTCAGGTCGAGAATATCATTCGCACCTTGAAAGAGGCGGGTGAGCCGTTGATCCTTGTCAGCCACAATATGCGTCAGGTTATGGATCTTGTTGATCGTATCGTCGTGTTCCGGCGCGGCCAGATCGTTGCCAACTTGCGCAAAGAGGAAACCGATGGCCAAGACATCGTTGCCTATATCACAGGTGCAAAAACCGGTGCCGAGTTTGAAGGCGCGGAGTAAACACGCTGATGTTTGATCTGGCATCTCCATTTTTCCTCCCGGTATGGCGGCGACACCTAGTCGTCGCCATTGCCTTTGCCTGGGGTTTGTTTGAACTGACCAAGGGTGAGACGTTTTGGGGGATGATTTTTTTTGCAATGGGCGCTATAGCGGCCTTCAAGTTTGCGACGACGGATTGGGCGGCGGTCGCAAAAGAGGATGAAGACGCCTGATATAGGTAAGAAAAGGATCGTTTGTTGTGGCGGTGACACTCAAGGATGTGGCAGAGCGCGCGGGAGTTTCCCGGTCCGCTGTTTCGCGCACATATACCGAAGGTGCATCTGTTTCAAAGCACACCCGCCGCAAGGTTGAAAAAGCCGCAAACGAGCTGGGATACAGCCCCAATGCGCTGGCATCCTCTTTGACCACCGGGCGTACAAAGCTGATTGGCCTGGTCTCCAACAACTTCCACAACCCGATTTTTTTGCAAGTTTTTGATCTTTTTACCAAAGGTCTGCAAGATCGCGGTTTACGCCCACTTTTGGTGAACTTAACCAACGAAGTTAATCCAGAAAATTCGGTGCGAATGCTGCGGGCTTACTCGGTTGACGCGGTGATTGTTGCATCCTCAACTTTACCGGATAGCTTTGCAGAAGGCTTTCGCAATGCCGGGGTGCCGGTGGTGCATTCCTTTGGCCGGCATGTGGCCAGTCCCAAAGTGAATGTCTTGGGGATCAACAATATCGAAGCCGGGCGCATGGCGGCGCAAACTCTGGTGGCGCGGGGCTATGATCACGTGGCGTTTTTGGGGGGGCCAGAGGCCGCCACCTCAACACAAGATCGCTACAAGGGATTCGTTGACGAGATCGCCCAGCATCCGCAGATAAAGCAGAGCGCCAGCTTTGCCGACGATTACACCTTTGACGCCGGACGTGCAGAAATGTCACGCTTATTGGCTGCCCAACCCGCGCAAGCTTACTTTTGTGGCGACGATATTTTGTCGATTGGCGCATTGACGGCGGCGCAGTCTGCGGGACTTTCCGTTCCTGATGACATTGGCCTGTTGGGGCTAAATGACATGGAAATGGCGCGTTGGGAAAATATCAATCTCACCACCATTCACAATCCAATCAGGCAAATTATTGCCTCTTCAATTGAACTCGTGGAATCGATGCTCAAAGATGATACGCGCTATCCCGAAGCGCGGCTTTTTGCGTGCCACATTGTTGAACGTGGCACGCTCAGACCTTTGCCTTAGTCTTTTAGCAAACCTGGCACAGCATCAACCCATGTCCCGCCGGCTTTGGCAGAGGAAACACAAGCGTGGACCGCCGCCATTGAACGCAGACCATCAACGGCACGTGGAAACAGATCAGCAGCCTTGTCGACAACTTCGCCTGACTTCTCAGCCCGAATAGTGGTCGCAAGGTCCGTGTAGATATTTGCGAATGCCAGCGGCATACCTTCAGCGTGGCCAATCGTGACACGGGTGCTGCGGTCCGCTTCCGGCGAAAGATCAGCCTCGCCACGTTCGATCACCTGTACACGCCCGTTTGTTGGGGTGAAATACAGCTGATTTGGCTGCTCCTGTGCCCAACGCAAACCGCCGTTTTCACCAAACACCTGAAGGGTCAGCCCGTGCATACGGCCAACCGCCACAGCAGAGGTCCAAAGCCGACCCACAGCGCCGCCACTCATGCGAAAGTTAACCATCGCATCATCTTCCAACTCACGGCTGGATATCGTCGAGGCAAAATCCGCTGAAAGCGTTTCTACTTCTTGTCCGGTGACAAAGCTCGCCAGGTGCATTGCATGGATGCCACAATCGGCAAATTGCGCCGAGGCCCCCATTTGTGCCGGATCATAGCGCCAGCGCACGCGCGGATTGTCCGCCTGTGCCGCATCCGCATGGTGACCATGTGAAAACTCGCTGACAACCACGCGCACTGCGCCCAGATCGCCGCGGGCAATCATCGCCCGCATATGGCGCACCAAAGAATAGCCTGAATAGCCATAGTTCACTGCGCAGATCTTGCCGGACTTCCGGCTGATTTTCACGATTTCTTCGCCTTCTTCGACGGTCATGGTCATCGGCTTTTCACAAAGCACGTGAAACCCGGCTTCTAAGAAGTTCTTGGTGATCTCAAAATGCGTGGCATTTGGGGTTGCCACAGTCACCAGATCAACGCGATCCTCACGGCCACGCTCTCCGGCCAGCATTTCACGCCAGTCGCCATAGGCGCGATCCTCGGCAACGCCAAGTTCCTGAGCATAGGCGCGACCCGCTTCTGGATTGTGGTCTAAAGCCCCTGCAACCAAGGAAAATTCACCATCAAGCCCGGCTCCCAAACGGTGCGCTGGCCCAATTTGGCTGCCTTTGCCGCCGCCAATCATGCCCCAATTTAAACGTGCCATAATTACGCTCCTTCAAAGCCAATGGATTGCAGGTAATTGCGATTCAGTTTCGCGTCTGCAAGCGGGTTGGTGTCACCTTCGGGGTCACAATCCTGCTCAACGGTACACCAGCCCTCAAAGCCAGCCGCTTCAAGCCTTGCGCGTACCGCCGGGAAATCAACGTCGCCTTCGCCAAGTTTGCAGAAAATACCCTGGGCGCAGGCCTCATAAAAGTCGGTACGATTTGACACAACATCCGCCTTCACAGCCGGGTCGATATCTTTGAAATGCATATAGCTGATACGATTGATATGGCGATCCATAAAGGCCACCGGATCAAAGCCCGCATAGGAATGGTGCCCCGTGTCAAAGCAAATTTTAAGAATGCTTTCGTCCACTTCACCCAAAAGCCGCTCTAATTCAGGTTCAAAATCGATGAAGCCACCGGCATGCGCGTGGATGCCAACGGTCAACCCATAATCTTCGGTGCCCATTTTGGCGACAGTGGCGATTCGATCGCGAAACGCGTTCCATTCTGCCGTGTCCATTTGCTCGGCCTCATCGGCGCGACCTGCGGTTGGCGCTCGGCGTGGCGAAATAGAATCGATTAAAACAAGGTTTTGCGCACCATGTGCCTTCAAGGCCTCGCAGGTGCGACGCGATGCGTCCAGCACTTCGTCCCATTTAGAGACATCGTGAAACGGGCGAAAGACCACACCGCCCACCAGCTCTTGGTTAAATTCTGCCAGCGCTTCACCCAGAATTGCGGGGTCTTCCGGCATAAAACCAATCGGGCCCAGTTCAATCCCATTGAACCCAGCTTCTGCATTTTCCTGCAGAACTTTGCGCCAACTTGGATTACGCGGATCATCCGCAAATTCCACGCCCCAGCTACAGGGAGCATTGCCAATTTTGATCATTGCATCTGCCTTCTCTTTAATAATCTGCTACGGAAACCCAGGCCCGTTTGGCACTGGAATCAATTGCCGCAGCAACGACGCGATTTACTTCTAAGCCTTCCGAAAAGGTCGGCCATACGAGTTGGTTATTTTCGATTGCCATCAAGAAGTCATGCGCTTCGATGATGATTTGGTCTTGATACCCGGTGCCATGCCCAGGGCCTTGGCAAAAGGGTAAATAATCTGGATGGGCTGGGCCGGTTAGCACCTTGCGGAAACCTTGTTCCGCCTCAGGGCCTTCGCGCAAATAAAGATGCAGCGCATTCTGATCCTCGCCGTCAAAACGCACCGCCCCTTTGGTGCCGTGAATCTCATAGGCATAGCCCATTTTGCGCCCCGTTGCGATGCGGCTCACATGGATGTGGCCCTGCGCGCCGCTTTCAAATTCAACCATCATATGCGCTTGGTCATCATTGGTGACGGCCACGCCACCACGGTCGCTGTGCACCGTTTGGACAACCGCGTTCAACGACACAATTGGGCCCATCAGACGCCGTGCGCCATTGATCATATGGGGGGCCAGATCGCCCATGGTGCCATTGGCCATGCCGCGGGTGCGCCAACTGGCTGGCGCGTCGGGGTCTGCATAGAAATCTTCGGTGTGTTCACCACGGAAATAGGTGATCTCTCCCAGGCGGCCGCTTTGGATCAATTGCCGCGCATATTGCGAAGCAGGCGTGCGAATATAATTGAACCCAATCATATGGATAGCACCTGATTCCTGCGCAGCAGAATGCATGGCGCGGCTGTCATCCAGCGAGGCTCCAAGCGGCTTTTCACACATCACATGTTTGCCAAGTGCAAAGGCGGCAAGGGCGATCTCGCGGTGGGTTTCTTGAGGCGATGCAATGATGATTGCTTCGACCTTTGGGTCGTTTACCAGCACGCGCCAATCCTCAGTGCCGCGGGCGAACCCATAGGCGGTGCGATAGCGCTCTGCCGACTCACTAGAGGAGGCGCAAACCATTTCCAAACGCGGCCTAAGCGCCGTTCCGAAAATAGCGCCGACCGAAGAAAAAGCGACCGCATGGGCTTTTCCCATATAGCCCCCGCCAATGATACCAATGCCAATTTCCGTCACGAGAGCACTCCTTTCAAGAAAGCGTTTGCAACCGGTTGCAAAATGGTTATCTTGGATTCTGGTAGCGGGTCAATATGCAATCGCGCTACGGAACGAATTTGACGATCTGAGGAGACGTGCTGTGGTACAATCCAGCGACACAGTAACATTGACCACCGCACAGGCAATTGTGCGATATCTTGCAGCGCAATACATCGAAATAGACGGCGAAAAAACCCGTCTCTTTGGGGGCGGGTTTGGTATTTTCGGCCATGGCAATGTCACCTGTTTGGGCGAAGCCTTGTATGACCATCAAGACGTATTACCGCTGTATCGCGGCCAAAACGAACAGGGCATGGGTTTTGCAGCTGCGGCCTATGCCAAGGCCAAATTGCGTCGTCGGATCATGCTTTGTACCGCCTCAGCAGGGCCGGGCACAGCGAACCTATTGACGGCTGCGGCTTTGGCGCATGCCAATCGCCTGCCAATGTTGTTGCTGTGCGGTGACGCCTTTATCACCCGTTTGCCAGATCCTGTTCTGCAACAGCTAGAGCATTATGGCGATCCAACCCTTGGCGTAAACGACGCATTTAAAGCGGTTTCGCGATTCTGGGATCGTATTTGCCACCCGGCGCAAATCATCCAATCCCTGCCAGCTGCGCTAAATACCATGTTGGATCCGGCTGATTGCGGCCCGGCCTTCATTGGGTTGCCCCAAGATATTCAAGGCTGGACCTACGATTATCCGCTTAGCTTTTTTGACGAAAAAATTCATCGCATCAGACGCCAAGCAGCGGACGTTGACGAAATAGCAGAGGCCATGGCGCTGCTTTCAACCGCCAAACGCCCGATGATTATTGCTGGTGGTGGCGTGCAGTATTCCGGTGCGGTGCAGGAATTGACCAGTTTCGCGGAAACCGCCGGTATTCCGGTTGTCGAAACCATCGCCGGGCGCGCAAACCTGCTCGATAGCCACCCGTTTAACATTGGCCCTCTGGGTGTGACAGGGTCGAATTCTGCCAATACAATTGCCGAACAGGCCGATGTGATTTTGGCCGTTGGCACCCGGTTGCAAGATTTCACCACCGGCAGCTGGACGGCTTTTGCCCATGACGCCAAAATAATTGGGGTGAATGCCGCACGTCACGATGCCGCCAAACACATGTCTGCAACGGTTGTTGGCGATGCAAAATTGGCCCTAAATGCGCTGCAATCTGCGTTGAATGGCTATCAGGCACCGTCCGAATGGCTTGGTCATGCACAGGCAGAGCGTGCAAAATGGACAGATTACGTTGCTGAAAACACCCGCATTGGCAATGGCGCTGCGTCTTATGCTCAGGCCATTGGTGCGGTCAACGCCCTATGTGATCCGCGGGACCGCGTTGTGGCTGCTGCGGGTGGCTTGCCCGCCGAAGTGACTGCCAACTGGCGCACCTTAGACATCGGCACTGTGGATGTTGAATTTGGTTTTTCCTGCATGGGCTATGAAATTGCCGGTGGTTGGGGCGCACGCATCGCTCAGGCAGAAACCGAACCCGATCAAGACACAATCGTCTTTGTTGGCGATGGGTCTTATATGCTGATGAATTCTGACATCTATTCGTCTGTTCTGACCCAAAAGAAACTGATTGTCATGGTGTTGGATAACGGTGGTTTTGCGGTGATCAACAAGTTGCAAAACAACATGGGCGGCGAAAGTTTTAACAATTTAATTGCCGACACACCGACAGCAACCCATCAGGTCACTGTTGATTTTGAAGCGCACGCCCGGTCGATGGGCGCAATCGCAGAAACGGTTGATACCCCCGCAGATCTGGCCGCCGCATTTGCCCGCGCCAAGGCGGCAGACCACACCTATATTATCACCATGAAAGTGGATGCCTACGAAGGGTGGACCAAAGAAGGCCACACCTGGTGGGAAGTTGGCACACCGCATGTTTCCGACAAGGACAAAATCAACAACGCCCATAAAGACGTTGAATCCGCGCGTACCAAACAACGCAAGGGGGTCTGATGAAGCGCTTTACCACAGATACCGCAAAGCCTGACGACATTGTGCATGAACTTTTGCACGGCAAGGGCGCGGTCCTCCTGTCAGGTTTGTTCACACCGGAGCAAATCGCCGAGGCCCGCGATATTGTGATGCGCGAGTCCTCGGCAGTCGACAAAGTCACGCATTTTCAAGGCAAGGCCGTTGCAGAGGGGTCCGCCAATCTGCAACGCCGTGTCTGGAACCTCTTGGCCAAGGGTCAGATCTTTTCCGACATGGCGTCACACCCGGTCTTTATGGATATTCTGCGCAAGTTTCTGGGCAGCGAATTCATCATGGGCTCGATCGCCGCCAACCGAATTCTGCCGGGCGGGCCGGGGCAAGAGCCGCATGTTGATTACCCCTATTGGGATTTTCACAAGCCCGAGACCCATCCCCATGGTCTCAATGGGTCTTTTCCGATGAACGCGCAGATTTCCATCTTGCTGGATCCGTTCACCGAAGAAAGCGGCGCAACGGCCTATGTGCCAGGCTCACAGACGGAACTTCGCTATCCTGTTGAATCCGATGGGTTCTATGACAAATGTGAACGCATGTTGGGACAACCGGGCGACGTTGCATTGTTCTATGGCGTGGCTTGGCACTGTGCGATGCCCAACAAGGCAGATCATGACCGCACAGCCATTTTGATCAACTATCTTCCAAAGTGGGTGAAGCCGCTCGAAGATATGCCCGCCGCCTTATCGGCTGACTTCATCAAAGCAGCATCCCCTGAAATCAAACAGCTCCTTGGCTTGAATTATCCCTATCCGGAAATTCTTGATCAAGCGGCCGCTAACAACACAGCTGGGCGCATATGAACGACGTAATTTCTGGAATCAAACAAAACAATTTTGTCATCGTGGGCCGGGCCGGAATGGATTTTTTCCCAGACCCCCCCGGCACAAAAACCGAAGATGGTGAACTCTTTCGCGCCAGCCTGGGCGGCAGCTCTGCCAATATCGCCGCGGGTATCTGTAAATTGGGCGGTCAATCTGCCTTGGTGACACGGGTATCTGATGACAGCATCGGGCGTTATGCCACAAATCAACTGCGTCACTACGGTGTTGATGCGCGCTATGTAACTCCAATCGGCGGCGAATACCGCAATTCCTTGGCAGTCTACGAAAGCCGGATCGAAGACCACCAATCGGTGATCTACCGCAATGGCGCAGCCGATTTTCAACTGGAAAAAGCGGATGTCTATGCCGTAGACTATACTGCTTATGGGGCCTTGATCACAGCCGGCACGGTTTTCGCCGCAAATCCGTCCAGAGACGCAACTTTTCATGCCTTTGAGCGGGCAAAGGCCGCTGGCTTGCCGATTATTTTCGATGTGGATTACCGCCCATACTCTTGGCCCAGCAAACAAGTTGCCTCCGATGTGCTTAGTCGGGCTGCGAGTCTGTCAGACGTGATTGTTGGCAATGACGAAGAATTCGGTTTTATGGCCGGTGACTATGATCAGGGTTTGGAAAAGGCCCGCAGTCTGGCCAAATCCACCGCAACAATTGTGGTTTACAAAATGGGTTCCAAAGGGGCTGTGACGTTCTTTGGTGATCAGGAAATTCGCACCGGCATTTACCCGGTCGAGGCGCTGAAACCCACCGGTGCAGGCGACAGCTTTATGGCTGGCCTCATCACCGGCATCGCCGCAGGCATGGACCTGCACGCTGCCATTCTACGCGGCTCTGCCTGCGCTTCGGTCACAGTGTCAAAGCCGGGCTGCGCGCCTGCGATGCCAGACACAAAAACACTCCAAGAATTCCTGGCCGCTCACCCCGGTCCGACATCCGCTTGAAAGGTTACCTGCTATGCACATCGCCCCCTTTGACAACCAGAATAAACCCATTGTTGACGTTGATGATGCAACGGTTCCGCTGAATTATTTCAACATCGTCAAACTTAAAAAAGGCCAAGCATTTGAATATGCTGTGCCGCGTTATGAAACCTGCATTGTGCCTGCGACCGGCAACATCGACATCAATGTCGAGGGCTTTAAGGCCGACGGCATCGGCCAACGCGTCGAAGATGTCTGGGACGGCGAGCCAGAAGGCGTTTACGTGCCCACCGCTGCCAAGGCTGAAATCGTTTGTACAAGCGACGAAGCCGAAATTTTTGTCGCCGGGGCACTTTATGACAAGGTGCTCGACGCCTTTACGGTGCGGTCAGATGAACTCGACAAAGTGCAATATGGCTCTGACGACACCAAGACCCATCGCAAGATCAAACATATCCTTGGAACCAAGTACCACGACAAGGTCGGGCGTTTGCTGGTCTCTGAACTTTTCACCGTTGGCGAAGGCGGTTGGTCGGGTTTTCCATCGCATAAACATGACACAGATCGCCTGCCGCTCGAAACGCGCCACGACGAAACCTATAACTTCCGTTTCAAGCCAAACAATGGATCTGGCGTGCAAATGCTGCAACGCGAAGACGGCAAGGCTGGCGACGCATATCACATTGTCGATGGGTCAACCATTTGTCTGGACAGTGGCTATCATCCCTGCGCTGTTCTACCCGGTTACCAAATGTATTATTTCACCATCCTGGGGGGCCTGTCTCAGCGCAGCCTTGTGCAGTATTTCCAGCCAAGCCATGCGCATCAGGTTGAAACCATCCCCGGTATCAAAGACATGATTGCGAAGTTCAAATGACATTGGCAACTTTGGCCGAGGTCCTTTTGCCCGCAAGGGCAGGGGGATACGCCGTGGCAGGATTGGTCACCTTGGGCTGGGAAGACATGCGGGCCTATGTTCAAGCCGCCGAAGCCGAAAACTGCCCGGTTATTCTGCAAGCTGGCCCCGGATGTCGTGCCCATACGCCGCTTCCGGTATTGGGTCAGATGTTTCGCTATTTGGCTGAACAGGCAAGCGTGCCCGTGGTGGCGCACCTTGATCATGGTTACACCTATGATGAGTGCTCCGAGGCATTGGACTGTGGCTTTACTTCTTTGATGTTTGACGGCTCGCGCAAACCTCTCAAAGACAATATCGCGCAGACCCGTCAAATCGCCGAAATGGCGCATGGTGCCGGCATCTCTTGCGAGGGTGAAATTGGCTTTGTCGGCTATGCCGATGGGGAAACCTCGGCCGGCACAGACCCGCATGAAGCCGCAATATTTGCCGCTGAAACCGGTGTGGACGCGATGGCCATTTCGGTGGGAAATGTGCATTTGCAGCAAGACAAAGAGGGCGGTCTGGATGAGGCGCGTATAGCCAGCATCCAAGCCTTGACCGATGTGCCATTGGTTATTCATGGCGGGTCCGGTGTGCCGGTGGCGCAGCGCACAAAACTGGCGCAAACAACCAATATTTGCAAATTCAACATCGGCACAGAATTGCGTATGGAATTTGGCAATGCCCTGCGAGCGGCTGTCGCCAAAGATCCAGAGCGCTTTGATCGGGTCACGATCCTCAAAGAAGTTGAAGACCCTATCATGCAAGCCACGCGCAATGTTCTAGCTGCGATGAAAGGGGCCTAAATGCTAAACATTGGTATTCTTGGCTGCGGTCGCATCGGGCAGGTTCATGCCCGCGCGATCATGGCATCTGACGACGCCCGCGTTGCCGCGGTCAGCGATTTTGTACCCGAAGCGGCGCAGGCCTTGGCCGCAAAAGCCGATGCCAAGGCCCTGACAAGCGATGAAATATTCGCAGACAGCTCTATTGATGCGGTGATTATCGGCACGCCGACCACCACACATTACGATCTGATCCATCAAGCGGCAGCAGCTGGAAAAGCGATTTTCTGTGAAAAACCAGTAGATCTGAATGCCGACCGCATTCGCGAATGCCTGAAAGTCGTAAAACAGCACAATGTGCCCTTTATGGTGGCCTTCAACCGGCGGTTTGACCCCAATTTCACCAATTTGAAATCTCGCATTGATGCGGGTGAAATTGGCAATGTGGAACTGGTCACCATCCTGTCGCGCGATCCATCCCCGCCACCCATTGAATATATCAAATCCTCAGGCGGTATTTTTCGCGATATGATGATCCATGACCTGGATATGGCACGGTTCCTTTTGGGCGAAGAACCTGTGTCCCTGCATGCCAGCGGCGCGTGCTTGGTCGATCCCGAAATCGGCAAGGCGGGCGACTATGATACGGCGGCCGTCACCCTGCAAACTGCGTCGGGCAAAATTTGCCAAATCAGCAATTCCCGGCGGGCGTCTTACGGCTATGATCAGCGCATCGAAGTGCATGGATCAAAAGGCATGATCCGCGCCCATAATCTTCTGGAAAACTCCGTCGAAATCGCCACGCAAAACGGTTATCAACGCGCGCCCACCCTGAACTTTTTCTTGGAGCGCTACGAGGCGGCCTATGCGCATGAACTGGCGCATTTCATTGCCTGCCTAAGCCAAGGCATTCCCCCAACGCCAGATGGCGAAGACGGGCTGAAAGCCCAGCTCTTGGCTGACGCGGCCAGCGCGTCCTGCGCAGACGGCCTGTGCAAAACATTGGGCGGATAGCGGGTCTTTGCCCCTGCGGTGCGGCCTATATGGTCGCGCCACACCACACCACACCACGCAAAAGGGCGCATCGTTGCCGATACGCCCCCAATCTTCTTTTCAAAATCTCGCTAAAGCGAAACTTACGCCAGAGCGATGTCTGACGCGCTTTCGCGGCCATCACGGCCAGGTTCGATTTCGAAAGTTACTTTTTGGTTGTCTGCAAGACCAGTCAGGCCCGCACGCTCAACAGCAGAAATGTGTACAAACACGTCCTTGCCGCCATTGTCAGGTGCGATAAAGCCGAAGCCTTTTGTTGTGTTGAACCATTTGACGGTGCCAGTAGCCATCGTCACTCTCCTTATAAAAAACTGCCCACGGAATGTGGCAGGTCGGCAAAGCCAGTGCAAGATCGAAAGACTGAGCCGAATGGAGCAGTATAGCCGATAGTGGTAACGTCGCAGATCTTAGTTAGGGGGCAAAGTGGCGTTTGGCAAGTATTTTGCATCAATGGATTGTAATCAAACCCACAAACGCTAATTCAAATGTCAGATAGAATTGCATTTGATCAAGGACGTCAGACCTATGCCGCAACCCCGCTCGGTTCTCGTAAACGACAAAATGCAGCGCAATTATTCCTATATCTGTACAGCTGACCTCGGAAACCTAGAGGACGCCCGCTTTCAACCGCATCTTACGCCACCCGAAATGCTGGCCATGGGGGTGTTCGAGGGCAAGTACCTCAATGATTGCCAAGCAGAATTTCCAACCGTGTGGTTTTCAAATGCCAAGCTTGGCTCGGTTGCGGATGCACGTTTGAATTTCTTTGGGGTCAAAAGCCGCCAACCGCTTCAGATTTGGCAGCAAAAAGGGTGGATTTTTGGGCCCGACCCAAGGGGATGGTTTCAATGGTATTGCCGTTATTACATGGGGCGTCGTCTGGCTGATATCGACGATCGGCAAATCAAACGCTGGCGGGCGTTTGCGCGTCACGCTGCGCAGGTGCGACAGAATTGTGACCCCGCTGATGTGTTTTGCCGCCCGCGACAACGACAGGCCTTGCTACAGTGGGCTTATGATCCGCTCATCTAATGCCCAATGAAGCAGAGCGGCACTGCCCTTTCTCAGTTAGGGCAGGCTCCTGTCAGAATTTGCAGTGATCACTCTTCAGATCGCCCCAACAGATAATCTGCCATCAGGCCCATGCGAAAGGGCAGGCTGTCCTTTCTTTCAGCAACCTGGCGCAGGCTCATGCGGCGACGGCGGATCACGGCGCGCGCAATGCGGTAATCCAGCTTGCGCTTCCACCGCAGCAAGCCAGCGGGCAGCAAACGCCTTAGGAAAGACCAGAGCCAACGGAGTTGCAGAAAGGCGAGGGTCTTGAACACGGTTTTTTGAACACTCGCCCAGATCATCCGCCCCGTGGTCGCAGCAACAGCCACCAGCCAAAGCGGAATTTTCACGGAAAACAGCACCAGCCACAGGCCAACCGTCGACACCCCAAGCGCAAGCGTGGCTAAAATGACAATGGCCGCAGCGAGCGATTTCTCAACCCAACCCAGGTCACCGTACCAGCGCAACAGCGCGTCATACCGGTCGCTCAGGGCCCGCGTGTAACCGCTGATGAATTCGGCAATGCGACGCAATGTGACCTTGCCCACCACCAGGGGGATCAGCGTGGTCATGACCCACTTCTTGGCCAGTTCTACGCGCAAGAACGCACCAGCTTGCAGTTTAAGCCACGCCAAAATCACCGGCAAATCCAAGACTGCAATCTTCTTGGAAAGCAGTTTCAACTTCACCAGCAACAGGCCAAAGGCCACAATAAAGCTTTCCCCAAAATAGATCGTCGCCCCGACCGAGGCCGCAATCGCCAAAAGCAGAAGTAAAAATGTTCTCAAAAACATGGAAGTCAGATTATCTGCCGTTCGCTTGGCAGACAATGCCAATTGAGCGTCGAATTAAGAGCCAGATCAGCCATTGTTGTGGCTAACCGAGAGGTTGCCAAACCCCTTTGCCGTTTTCTTGCTGATCTATTTCAAGGAAATTGGCGTAATTGCCTGCGATGTGCTGCCAAGGGTGGCCATATGCGGCCATTGGCGAAACTGTACTGGTGCTCAGACGTATTCCCAGCATGCCCTGCAGAACGAGCGGTTTTCGCCGGTCATTGACCTAGATGAGAATCGATTTCGAAACAATTTCGCTGCGGCGCAGCGTAAATATGGTGGTTATTTCTCGTGCAATCAGGTTAAAAATTAACGATTGGCACGTTTTTTTGCGGCTGGCATGGCGACGAAAACGGCGCGGAAATGTTTCGCACGCCGCCTCGAATCGTACGTTTCAAGCCGTGAAACGTACAAATTGTACAATTAACAAAGTGTAACTTAGGCGATTCCGCCCTTGATCAATCCCTCTGCAATTTTGGCATAGGCCTCGGCCATTGGGCTGTCACCGGCGGCAATCGGCGTGCCGGAATCTCCTGCCAAACGGGTGTCTAAATCAAGGGGGAGGGTGCCCAATAATGGCACGCCGATCTTCTCTGCTTCTGCGGCAACACCGCCGTGCCCAAAGATGTGTTCTTCGTGACCGCAGTTGCTGCAGATATGAGTCGACATGTTTTCAATCATGCCAAGCACCGGGGTTTTCAGCGCGTTGAACATATCAATGGCTTTGCGGGCATCAATCAGGGCAACGTCTTGCGGGGTTGAGACAAGGATCGCGCCGCTCAGCTCGGTCTTTTGGCACAGGGTCAATTGCACGTCGCCCGTGCCCGGTGGCAGATCGACAATCAGCACATCCAGCTCGCCCCATTGAACTTGTCCCAACATCTGTTGCAGCGCGCCCATCAACATGGGGCCACGCCAAACCACCGCTTTGTCCGGGTCCAGCATAAAACCGATCGACATCAGTGTAACGCCATGAGATTTAAGGGGAATAATGGTTTTACCATCAGGCGAGGAGGGGCGTTTCTGAATGCCCATCATCCGCGGCTGAGACGGCCCGTATATATCTGCATCCAGCAGTCCGACCTTGCGACCCTGCTTGGAAAGCGCCACAGCCAGGTTGCTTGAAACCGTCGATTTGCCAACGCCGCCTTTGCCAGATCCGACGGCAATAATGCGTTTTACACCGGCGACTTTCATGGGGCCGTCTTGCGGTTTTGGATGGCCGCCAACCTTTAGACTGGGCGGGGCTTTTTGCTCTGCCGGGCCATGTGCTGTCAGCGCTACCGATACAGATGACACGCCGGCAACCTGCCCAACAACCTGTTCGGCGGCCTGGCGCAAACCTTCCATGCGACGCGCGATGTCAGGCGAGGGGGCTTCGATCACAAAGCGCACTTTGTCGCCCTCAATTTGCAGGGCACGGATCATATCACTGCTCACCAGATCGCCGCCGCCAGGCAAGCCCAGCGTTGCCAATGCATTCTTCACTTGTTTTTCTGTCACCGACATCAGAATTCTCCTTTCCCCCGACCTACCCCCCCCCCAACCCCCAGAGCAACCCCATCGTTTTTCGCTTCTGGGAAATTTGGGGCTATTCATTTTCTGCATAGCAGCAATGCATAACTGATTGTTGTGCAAGTGCAGCATTTGCCTATATCAATGTCACAACAGCGCCGAGAGCGTGAAAAGGATTAAGACAATGGCAATGGCAACTGACTACATCGCATCGACCGCTCATATCGAGCTTTCTTCGACTTCCATTTTTGGAACTTGGGTCGCGCGTTTCACTAAGTTCCGCCTGTACCACAAAACAGTTTCAGATCTAAATGGGCTTTCTTCCCGCGAGCTGGCCGACTTGGGTCTTTCCCGCTCCGGCATCAAAGCAGCGGCTTTGCAAGCCGTGTACGGCAACTAATTCGAATTCGATTGACCTTCCTCCTCCCTGGTCAATCGACTACAGCGACGGCATCTTCCTCCTCCCTGATGCCGTCGCAGAAATTCCGGGCCAATAGGCCCACTTAGATACGAAGGTTTCGTCTCCTCCCTAGAGACCTTTGTGTAAGACCGGCAGTGCTCTCCTCCTCCTTGCGCTGTCGGACCTGACCACGGGCTTCGGCCCACAGATTGCGAATGGCCTTCCTCCTCCCTGGCCGGACGCGAAAAATGACGGTGGCACCCTCCTCCTCCCTGGTGCCACCGTTTTTTTGTGCCCAAACAGTGCACAGAGGGCATTTTTCAATTGTCAGATAATGAATTCACAATTTGTTTGCGTTTGACTTGCGCAAGAAAAGATTGAATTTTTGGCATCCAAATGCCGTGATGGTGCCTTTGTTGCAGGGTAGGTTTTTTACAAAGAAACAATCGTCACGCGATTTTGCACTGAACTTTGGTGCATCGCGCGCCGCGGTAACATATTTTAAGTGAAGTCCTGGCGAAGTTGGGGGTGAGACTGAAAATAGCCCAGAATAAGGAGGCGGGGCACCAATGAGACTGCCAAACGTCAAATCTTTTGTGCGAAGAATTTTGCGCCGGCGTCCTGCGGTGCAGCACAGTGATGTTGAACGCAGCCGCGGGCCCCAAACGCATGTCATTATCCTTGACGGAACAATGTCATCTTTGACTGAGGGCATGGAAACCAACGCGGGTCATACGTTTCGTTTGGTTGCGGAAATGGCCCCAAATGTTTCGTTGTTTTATGAGGCCGGGGTGCAGTTCACCCATTGGAAGAACGCGCCTGACGTTATGATGGGGCGAGGCATTAACAAGCAGATTCGCCGTGCTTATGGTTTTCTGGCATCGCGATATCGCCCAGGGGATCGAATTTTTCTGTTTGGCTATTCTCGTGGCGCATTTGCGGCGCGATCATTAGCGGGGGTGATCGACCGCGTTGGCCTTCTTAGTCCAAAATACGCAACTGTTCGCCATATTCGCCAAGCATATCGGCATTACGAAAAGGGGCCTGACAGTGCCACTGCTGCCGATTTTAAACGGTTGTATTGTTATCCTGATGTCGAAATAGAGATGATTGGAGTTTGGGACACCGTGAAGGCTTTGGGCGTGCGCTTGCCGATTTTTTGGCGATGGGCCGAAGTCAAACATGGATTTCATAACCATCATCTTGGAAAATCGGTCAAAAATGGATTTCAAGCCTTGGCAATGGATGAAACGCGGCTTGCATATGAACCTGTACTTTGGGAATGCCCGGATGAATGGGAAGGACGCGCAGAGCAAGTTTGGTTCAAGGGGGCCCATGGCGATGTTGGTGGGCATATCAGTGGATTTGAAGCGGCACGACCCTTGGCCAATATTCCTTTGGTCTGGATGCTTGAACGAGCAGAAGCATGTGGGCTGCCGTTGCCACAAGATTGGAATAGCCGATTTGTAACAGACGTTACTGCGCCATCCGTGGGCACGTGGAGCGGTTGGGGAAAGATCTTTTTGCTGAGGGGTGAACGTGTGATTGGCAAAGACCGATCCGAACGCATTCACGACTCCGCCCAGATTTCAGAAAAGGAACCTGAGCGGCGTTTTTGGCCGTTCAAGAGGCAAGCTTAGAGCGCATTGAGACTCATTGAGACTCTATGCGCTCTAACTTCATTGGACTTAGGCGACGTTTTCAAGGGTCGTAGCTTGGGTGATTCCCAGCGCGTGGCAAACATCGCGTGTAAGTTCTGGCTTGTTCAACGTATAAAAATGCAAATCTTGGACACCTTCATCCAGTAATTTGCTGCAAAGTTCGCTGCATAGGGACGTCGCAAGCAAATCTTCGCGATCGTCGCGCACAGCCTTTTCAAATGCGTCGTCTAGCCAAGCAGGTATTACTGTGCCACATCGCTTAGCGAAACTACGCACACCTTTCCAGTTCTCAATGGGCAGAATACCTGGAACAATTGGTGCGTTTATACCCGCTTTCACACAGTCGTCTCGGAACCGCAAGAACGCTTCAGGTTCAAAGAAAAACTGCGTTAACGCTTCGCTGGCACCTGCGTCGATTTTCGCCTTGAGCCAGTCAATATCCGCCTTGGCGTTTTTCGCTTCCGGGTGCTTTTCTGGATAAGCGCCAACACGAATGGTGAATTTTCCGGAATCCGCCAGTGCTTCGATCAATTCAACGCTGTTTGCAAAACCCTCTGGGTGGGCATTGAAGGCGTCGCTGCCTTTAGGCGGATCGCCGCGAAGCGCCACCAATTCGGTCACGCCAGCCGCTGCAAAACTATCTGCGATCTCTAGGGTTTCGGCTTTGGTGGCATCCACACAAGTTAGGTGCGCTGCGACGTTCAGACCGCTGGATTTGTGCAGGGTTGCCACCGCATCACGGGTCAGTTCTCGGGTGGTTCCTCCGGCCCCGTAGGTCACCGAAACAAAACGCGGTTGCATTGGCGCAAGCACTTGAACGGTATCCCAAAGACGAAAAGAGCCCTCTAGGTTCTTGGGCGGGAAGAATTCGAACGAAATGTTTGGCGCAGTCATTTTTTCTGGTCCTTTTGGCGTTGACCCCTTGTTGCAGAATTCCACATGTGAGAAAACTTCATAATATTCAACAACAATATGAGCCTCACATGAAAATGCACATCGAATTCCGTCATTTGCGCACCGTTAAGGCCATTCACGAGTGTGGTGGTTTGGCGCGTGCAGCGGATCAGTTGAATATCACGCAATCAGCATTATCGCACCAAATCAAAGGCCTTGAAGACCAGGCTGGCGTTGAATTGTTTGTGCGGCGCTCAAAACCAATGAAACTATCGGCCGCAGGGATGCGCTTGCTGCGTCTGGCCGAGCGCATTTTACCAGAGGTGCGAGCGCTGGAAGAAGAGTTCAGTGGATTGCGAGACGGTAGTTCTGGACGATTGCACATCGCGATAGAATGCCATGCGTGTTTTGAGTGGCTTTTTCCGGTGCTCGAACAATTCAGAAAGAAATGGCCAGACGTTGATGTTGATATCCGGCCAGGTCTGGCGTTTGATGCTTTGCCAGCGCTGCAAAAAGAAGAAGTAGATCTTGTGGTCTCCTCTGATCCAGAAGATCTTTCGGGGATCGAGTTTAGCCATCTTTTTGATTATAAACCGGTTTTTGTTGCGTCTAGCCAGAATCCACTTGCGCAAAAACAGTGGATAGATGCCGAAGATTTCCGCGGCCAAACTCTGATTACCTACCCGGTCGAACGATCAAGATTAGATATTTTCAGTCAGTTGTTGTCGCCAGCAAAGGTCGAGCCCGAAAGTGTGCGCCAGGCTGAACTTACGGCTGTTATTCTCTTATTGGTTGCTTCAAATCGTGGCGTGTCTGTCCTCCCGGATTGGGTGGTGCGCGAGGTGAAGTATTCATCTGACTATGTGACACGTCCGTTGACGGAAAAGGGGCTGACCCGGGGGCTTTTTGCGGCTACTCGGCGCGATGATTTGGATAAGCCATACATGCAAGAATTGATCAAACTTGCCGGGATAGAGGCGAAAAAGCTGCAAAGCATTTAGATGCTGTGATTTCTCATGACAAAAGCTTGCTGAATGGGGTTTGGCCCTTGGCAATTGGGTCTTTGCCGCGTATACGCGCGCTCTGAGATCAAAGGAGCCAAGCCATGGTGGGCAGTGCAAATCTAAACGTCATGATGAAGGCGGCTCGCAAAGCTGGACGCTCTTTGGTGAAGGATTTTCGCGAAGTCGAGAACCTTCAAGTTTCAATGAAAGGTGCAGGCGATTTTGTCAGCCGCGCCGACATTGCAGCTGAAGAAATCATCAAAGAAGAACTGATGGGTGCGCGCCCAACATATGGTTGGCTTGGTGAAGAGGGCGGCGGTACAGAGGGCAAAGATCCTACGCGCCGGTGGATTGTTGACCCGCTGGATGGCACCACGAACTTTTTGCACGGCATGCCCCATTGGGCGGTTTCCATTGCACTAGAACACAAGGGTGAAATCGTTGCAGGCGTGGTGTTTGATGCCGCAAAAGATGAAATGTTCTATGCTGAAAAGGGCGAGGGCGCTTGGTTGAATGACAAGCAGCGCCTGCGTGTTTCAGCGCGTAACAGGATGATTGAGTCTGTATTTGCAACCGGCGTTCCATTTGCTGGTCGGCGCGATTTGCCTGAGACCTTGCAAGACCTGGCGCGTTTGATGCCGACCTGTGCCGGTGTGCGCCGTTGGGGGGCTGCCTCGCTTGATTTGGCCTATGTGGCCGCTGGCCGTTACGACGGCTATTGGGAGCGTGGACTGAATGTTTGGGATATCGCTGCAGGTATCATCATCGTGAAAGAAGCTGGTGGATTTGTGCACGCAATTGACCCAGAAGACAGCGTGATTGATAGCGGAACGGTTCTGTGTTCAAACGAGCCAATTTTCGATCAGTTCTCGAAGGTTATTCGCCAATCTTAATGTGAAAAACTAGCTTCTAAGGCTGGTTTTTCGCTCCTTTGGCGCTTTCCCCATCTAAGAAGCGGCCCCAGGGTCGCCAAGATTGCTTCGTTCTCGCCATTGCGCAAGGGCAGTTTAGAAGATCCAATATCAGCTGTCTGCTGATCTGGGGTCTTCGCATTTTCCTGCCTTGCCCAAACGCTAAGCTTGCGACATCTGCCACCCGCACGCTTTGGCGAAACTCATTTCCTTCTTTTGACCTTTGGAATGCCCGTTCGGGTCAAACGATAACGTTTTTCTGGGTGCGGAGGTTTGCCCAGGGTAAAGCTCCAGAATTCGGTTCCTCCGCGACGCAGCCACAGAGGGACTGTTAGGATCAAACCTATGACGAACCCGCCCGCATGCGCCCAATAGGCCACGCCACTGATTGTAATGTCTGTGGTTAGACCGCTGAACAATTGCAGGCCGAACCAAAGCCCAAGCATGAGCCAAGTGGGAACCGTGAAGATTTTGAAAAATACAATCAGGATCACTAAGATGTCGACGCGTGCCCTTGGGTACATGAGCAAATACCCCCCCATCACAGCAGAAATCGCGCCCGATGCTCCAACAGTGGGGATGCCACTTTGCGGGGCGGCGATGACCTGTGCTAACCCGGCTCCGACGCCTGCAAGGCAATAAAAAGCCGTAAATCCAAGATGCCCCATCTCATCTTCTAAGTTATCGCCAAAGATCCACAGAAACAGCATGTTACCTGCAAGGTGCATCAGGCCACCGTGCAAAAACATCGAGGTCAAAAGCCCTTGGAAATCATGCCCATTGGCAACACGATTGGGAAACAGCGCCCAATCTGAATAGAACGAGGCCAATAAAGCTGGCTGTGTTTCAAGCGGCCAAGAATAAAGAAAGATCGCCACGTTCATGGCGATCAATACATAGGTTACATAGGGTATGCGGCCAGATGGGTTATGATCTCTGATCGGGAACATCTGCCCAAGCTGGCCGGAATTCGCGGGGCCGTCAAGCGCCCCCACCAAGCAAGGCTGCATTGCCGCCAGCCGCTGTTGTATCCACGCAAACATGACGTTCTGCGCGGGCACGGGCAGCGTCAGGCAGGCCCGTGATCAGCGGAACAATCGCCCCGTCGCGCGTGGCCAGCGCCATTTCGTAATCTCGTGCAGCGGCCTGATCGCCCCACCAGATAACACCGGCGATGCCGTCAAGCTTGGTCAGGTCCTGTGCAAGTACCGATCCGTCAGCAATTGCTGCGCGTCCGCCCAACGATTTTATTGCCTCCGCTTGCTGGTTCGCCGCTTCGGTGCCAGGCCCCAAACATAACAGGGGTGGACGAGCCATCGTGGAAAGCCGATTGGATTCCCCTGTAGGACCAGGCAAGGATACCGTGGTTTCAGGGGCACCTTCGTTGGCATTGTCGACCGCTTTTTTCAATGTCTCAGCGGACATGGTTGTTGCCCAGAGATCCTCCGATGCAACAGGTTCGACGTTCAGAAAACGCGATAGATACAGGGGGCCACCGGCTTTGGGGCCGGTGCCTGACAATCCTTCACCACCAAAGGGTTGGCTTCCAACGATGGCCCCAATTTGGTTGCGGTTGACATAGACATTGCCGGCATGAATGCGATCTGAAACATGCTGTACGCGATCATCAATCCGCGTCTGAAGCCCAAAAGTGAGCCCATAGCCGGTGGCATTGATTGCATCAATAACGCTGTCTAACTCGTTGGATTTAAAGGTTGCCACATGCAGAACGGGTCCAAAGATTTCTTTCTTTAGGTCGGCGATGCTGTCAACTTTGATCATAGTTGGCGCCACAAAATGCCCGGTCTGCGGTGTGGTTAGTTGGAATATTACCCGACCTTCTGCCTGCGCTTGCGCGATATGATCCGCAATATCTTGCTGCGCAGCGGCATCAATGACGGGCCCTGAATCTGTGTCAAAATTCAAGGGGTCACCCAGCGTTAGCTCTTTCACTGCGCCTTGCAGCATCTCTAGCAAATTGTCGGCGATGTCTTCTTGCACATAAAGACAACGTAGGGCGGAACAGCGTTGTCCTGCGGATTGGAAAGCGCTTTCAACGATAGCGGTTACGGCTTGCTCGGGCAGGGCCGTTGAATCAACGATCATCGCGTTTAAGCCACCTGTTTCCGCAATCAATGGTGAGCCGGGTGCAAGTTTGGTACTCATCGCGGCGCGGATTCGCAGCGCGGTGGCTGTCGACCCGGTGAAGCATACGCCATTGACCCGGGCATCCGACGTGATGGCTGCGCCCACCTTCGAACCTGAACCAGGTACGAACTGAAGAACGTCGCGCGGCACGCCGGCTTTGTGCAGCAGTTCGACCGCTTTAAAAGCGATCAATGGCGTTTGGTCTGCTGGTTTTGCGAGCACGGCGTTGCCTGCTGCGAGAGCGGCAGAAACCTGGCCAGTGAAAATGGCGAGGGGGAAATTCCACGGGCTGATGCAACTGAACACACCAGCTGGCTGTTGCGTAGGCGCATTGGCCGCATAATAACGCAGGAAATCGACCGCTTCTCGCAGCTCAGCAACCTGATCGAGCGGAGTTTTGCCGGCTTCGCGAGCTAAAATCGCAAAAAACTCGCCGAAATTCTCTTCATATAGGTCGGCGGCTTTGGCGAGAATTGCGCCACGTTTTTCGGGGCTGGCATCCCAAGACTTGGCATGGGCCAGAGCGGACTCAACGCCTTCAGCGCTTGTGTGGGTGATGGTGCCTAATAGGTCAGCTGGCATATACGGGTTTTTGACATCAAGTGTGGTGTCAGAGGCGGCCTTGGCAGCCAGCAAAGGACCCGCGTGCCATTGCGTTTTCAAAAACGGAGCCCGCGACGCTTTGAGGCGCTCCAATGTTGGCACATCCCGTAGGTCGAAACCCAGAGAGTTTATGCGTTCGGGCGCAAACAGGTTTGGGCCTGTCTCAATCTGACGCTGCTCGTCCTTCAAAGTGTCAAACGGATCACGCGCAACGATTTCTGGCGCAACGTCTTCGTCAACGATTTGGTTTACAAACGAACTGTTGGCACCATTTTCCAGCAAGCGGCGGACAAGGTAAGCCAGCAAATCTTGATGCGCACCAACTGGCGCATAGATGCGGCACCGTGTTTTGTTCTCTTCCAAAACAATACTGTGCAGGCTCTCGCCCATGCCATGAAGCCGTTGAAATTCAAATGACGATTTGTCTTTCGCCATATCCAAAATTGCGGCGACGGTGTGGGCGTTATGGGTCGCAAATTGTGGATAGATCCGATCCGTCATGCCAAGCAGCTTACGGGCATTGGCAATATAGCTGATGTCGGTGGCCGCTTTGTTTGTGAAGACAGGAAAGCTTTCAAGTCCTTGCACTTGGGCCAGTTTGACCTCTGTGTCCCAATATGCCCCTTTGACCAGCCGCACCATGATTTTGCGATCTAGTTTTTCGGACAATGCATAGAGGTAATCAAGGGTCGCACCAGCACGTTTGCCATAGGCTTGGACAACCACGCCAAATCCATCCCACCCTGCCAAGGCTGGTTCGGACAATACGGCCTCGATGACATCCATCGAAATAGACAGTCGATCCGCTTCTTCTGCATCAATATTTAGACCCATTCCAGCAGATTTTGCCAACAAAGCCAAAGACCTGAGGCGCGGCACCAATTCATTCATAACGCGCTCTCGCTGAGTGACCTCGTAACGCGGGTGCAGCGCAGAAAGCTTTACAGAAATGCCTGGATTGTCGCGAATGTCGTCATTTGTGCAAGCCGCTGCAATGGCCGTAATGGCCCGAGAATAGGCCAAATGATAATGCATTGCGTCAGCATCTGTTTTCGCCGCTTCGCCCAGCATATCATAGGAATACGAATAACCCTTCGCTTCCATTTTTGAGGCGCGATCCATGGCTGAAACAATGGTTTCGCCCAGCACAAATTGGCGCCCCATTTCTTTCATGGCGCGGCCGACGGCTGTGCGAATAACCGGTTCGCCAAGGCGCTTCACGGCCCCCCGCAAAGAGCCAATAATGCCTTTGTTTTCATCATCCAACACTTTGCCCGTCAGCATAAGTGCCCAAGTTGATGCGTTGACTAGTGACGACGTTGAGTGTCCCAAGTGCTTGCCCCAGTTAGAGGGGGCAATCTTATCTTCAATCAACGCGTCGATTGTATCTGCATCGGGGACACGCAGCAAAGCTTCTGCCAAACACATCAAGGCAATGCCTTCGTCTGTGGACAGGCCGTATTCCGCCAAAAAGACTTCCATTAAGCCTGGCTGGGTTTTTCCTCGAATTTGGCTCACCAGCGCCGCTGCCGACTTCGTGATACGTTGTCGGTCCTCTGCGGCGAGCCCAGTCTGTTCTTTCAACTGCGCAACAAGCAGATTTTCGTCAGCATAAGTGGATGTATCGATCAGGCGGCGGTGAGGTGTCATCTGATTCTCCGAGAAAAGGGGTGAGGTCTTTTGATAAGCTTATTCGCTATTTTAAAGTCGATTGTCCCTAATTTCTCTGATAGGCTTTCCAAAAGATCTTAATTTCTGGCGAAACACTATGCAAACTGGACAGATTGAGCTGGACGGCTTTGATCGGAAGATTTTGGATGCGCTTGCGCGCAATGGGCGCACTTCGATCACAGATTTGGCCAAAGCGATTGGCCTTTCCAAAAGCCCAACTCAATCCCGTCTGCGCCGCCTCGAAAGCGAGGGGGTTATTACGGGGTATTGTGCGCAACTGGACCCAATTCGGCTCGGGCTTGACCATGTTGCTTTTGTAGAAGTGAAATTGACTGACACCCGAGAGGCGGCTTTGGCGGCATTCAACGCTGCAATACTAGAAGTACCTGAGATCGAACAGGCCCATATGATTGCAAGTCATTTTGACTATCTCCTCAAAGTGCGAGTGACCAATATGGCGGCTTACCGCGCGGTTCTCGGAGAAAAAATATCGGCTTTGCCCTATGTGGCCAGCACCTCCACTTATGTGGCGATGCAGTCTGTCAAAGAAAGTGGATTTTCTGAAATAGCATAGCGTCTTGGCCCTTTACACCTTGAACAAGAGCGCTATTGTCTGCCAGCAGTTTCGAGGTGCTTTCTTGCTAGGAATGGCTTGCCCCTTAGAAGCGATAAAAGCGCCAGATGCGGGCGTGATGGAATGGTAGACATACCAGACTTAAAATCTGTTGGGCCTTGTGCCCGTGTGGGTTCGAGTCCCACCGCCCGCACCATTTTCAGACTTCGTTGACGAATTTCTGGTTGAAATTATGGGTGCCGATGGGCGGGCGGTGAGTGTTCTTAAAAATTGGTTAGGCTGCCATCGGCGCGGAGCAGCATGGGGCCCTGCCAAAGCTCGGGCAATTCCTCAAGCAGCAGGCTCTCGTCAATCTCGATCCCCAAACCGCAACAATCGGGTACTTCAAAATTTGTCCCATTCAGCTCTGGCTCAAGCAGGTAAGGCGAGGGGGGCTTCTCGTCCGGGTTATAGCCATCGGGCAGCAGCGCGTATTCCATCCAAGACATATTGGGAATAGCAGCGCAGAAATGAATCGTCGCCGCAGCACAGATTGGCCCCAAAGGATTGTGGGGCATCATATCAACATAGTGGCTTTCGCTCATGGCTGCTACTTTCATGGCCTCGGTTAAGCCACCAACATTGCATACATCAATGCGATTAAACTGATGAATGTTGCGTTCGATATAAGGCAGAAATTGCCATTTGCTGGAAAACTCTTCTCCAATAGCAAAGGGTATATCGGTCATTGTGCGCAGGGCTTCATAAGCGCCCGGTGTTTCGTCGCGAATCGGTTCTTCCAGGAAATCCAACGTGCCAGTGGGGAGCTTTTGACAGAAAGAAGCAGCTTCGGCCACGCTCAGCCGGTGATGCCAGTCAATTCCTAAAACAACATCGTCTCCGAGGTCAGAACGCACATTCCGGCAGAGTTCTGCGGTTCTTGCGATTTCCTCGCGGGGTTCGAAATATTCTAGGTTGCTGAAGTCGGGAAACAATCGAATACAACGCCATCCCTCACGGTAAAATGCATTTGCCGTTTCGCGCGCTGTCTTAAACTGCGTTGACGGAATCGACGCAAAGACGGGAATGCGGTCACGTTGTTTTCCGCCCAAAAGCTGATGTACGGGCACGTTTAGAGCCTTACCTTTTAAGTCGTGCAACGCGATGTCTAGTCCAGATATCGCCGCCTGCAGCACGCGCCCGCCTTCATAGTATTGGCTGCGATACAGTCTTTGCCAAATCGCACCGATATCCATGGCGCTGCGACCGATTAAAAGCGGCTCGAAGTGTTCTAGCACCCCCATTACGGCCTTTTCACGTCCCGCAAGTCCGCACTCTCCCCAGCCAACCAGACCGCCTTCGGTTTCGACACGGACAAGCAATTGCGGACGTCTACCACTGGGGGCAATGCGCGGTTGGATCGAGCAAATTTTGTGTTTTGCAGTCGAAGTAACAGCGCTTCGGGTGGATTTTTCGCTGGAAATCAATGTCATATACAATCTTATCCTGTCTTGATCGTCTTAGAATAATGGCAATAAACCATCTCATTTATCCGACGTTAGCATAATAATCGTCGATTATCTAAGAAAATAGTCGACGATTGTAGAAAAGTTATGTTACGAACTATGTGGGCATGATGGTGAAACATGTGCTTGTGCGTCTGATGAGGGCGTTGGGGTGGCCCGGGAGGAAAGCTTGATCTCGTCGGTTTTTGATTCTGGTAATGCCAGTTCGGAATATGAGGGCGCGGAATTCAGGAGAGGAGTTAGTAAGATGAATATAAAGACATTGGCTTGCGGTTCGCGGGCCGCTGGGGCTGTGATGGCGATTTTGTTGTCAAGTTCAGCAATGGCTCAAACAGAAAGCGGGATGGCAGAGCAATATGCGACACCAAGCGTTTTCCAAGCAGAAACTGGCAAGTCAGTTTCTGGCTTCAGCGAATCGCCAGATTTGGCTGCTATGGTTAAAGCGGGTAAACTTCCGCCGCTTGCAGAACGGTTGCCCGTTCGTCCGGCGGTAATTGAACCGGCCGATTCTATCGGTAAATACGGTGGGGCGATGGTTTCGCCTGCCACAGTGCCCAACTCGCGCGGCTGGGATACGTTGTTGATGCGCCTGGAGACGCTGTTCAAGTTTGATACAGACTTGCAAACAGTTCAGCCCAACGTGGCCGAAGGTTTTGAGCTTAGTGACGACGCGAAGGTTCTTACCATCACATTACGTGAAGGTATGAAGTGGTCTGATGGTGCGCCATTGACGACCGACGATATCGAATTTTTCTATGAACGTATTCTGACCAATAAGGATATCACGCCATCACCTGATCGTCGCTGGTATGCTGGCGGAGAGTTGGTCAAGTTCAAGCGTATCGACGACTATACATTCCAGTGGATTTTTGCGGCACCCAATCCTTCATTCGTGATGAAGCTTGCGAACGCTGCGGTCCTGTCTGGGCTTGTTCCAAAACATCACATGGGCCAGTTTGACCCGACAATTAACCCCAACGCTGAAGCATTGGCCAAGGAAGCTGGCTTTGACAGCTGGGTTTCCCAGTTCCAAAATCAATTCTTGGTCTACAGCAACTACTGGTATTCGGATGGCGACATCACGCCAGGTCAGCCCACAATCGGCACCCATGTGTTCGCATCTGTTGACAGTGCGGGTAACAAGACTTTCACGCGCAATCCATATTTCTTCAAAGTGGATGCCGATGGTCAGCAGCTTCCCTATGTCAATGAGCTAAGACGCCTTTTGGTGACCAACCTCGAAGCGCAAGACCTTGGCGGTATCGCCGGTCGTTACACGCATTATGGTTGGGGATCTCTGGCGAACTACACCACATATAAAAAGAACGAAGAAGCTGGCGGCTTTAACACAAGGCTCGTCACGTATTATCGTGGCAATGAATTTGCCTTTTCGTTCAATGTGAACCACGCAGATCCCATCAAACGAGAAGTGTTTGGTGAATTGAAGTTCCGTCAGGCAATGTCTGTTGCAATTGATCGTGATCGCATCAACAAACTTGTCTACTTCGGTCGTGCAACACCACGTCAGGCCAGCCCTGTTCCACAGGATTCGTTCTATGAAGATTGGATGGGCAAGCATTACGCTCAGTTTGACCGTGATCTCGCCAATCAATTGTTGGATGAAATGGGTCTGTCTGAACGCGACAGCGATGGCTTCCGCCTTGGTCCTGATGGCAAACCATTTACGGTACAGATGGTGCAGGCCCCACCTGAACCGGCTTGGGCGAAAATCATCGAGTTGGTGACCGAAGACTGGAATGCAGTTGGCGTGAAAACCAATCAGAAATTGATTGAAGCCGGTTTGTGGCGACAGCAACGTGATGCTGGTAGCTTGGATGTTCCTGGATGGGGCTATGCCGTGCACTCTGCAGGCGTCTGGTCCGGTGCTTCAGCCAATATGAGCCAATTTGCGCCACACTTCGGTTATGGTGCGCTGGAATGGGCAGCATGGCTGGACAGCAACGGTGAAAGAGGTGTTGAGCCGCCAAAAGCTGTTCAAGCAGCCGCTGAAGAATATAAACGGTTCCTGTCGGTTACGCCTGATAATCCGGCGTATGATGAAGCTGCGAAAGCTGTGTTCGCAGGTCAGTTGGAAGGCATGTACTCTATCGGTACTGTTGGATTGCCTCCACAACCGCTGCTGATTTCGAAAGAAGCACGCAACGGACCCAAAGATGGCGACGTATGGGATTCAGTTTTCCATCAGTGGACTCAGTTCCTCCCCGAGCAATTCTGGTTCGACACTGAATAAAACGCGTTATGCTATCAAAAGAAAGGCCGGTCGCCCCAATGGGGCGGCTGACCAACTTCTAACCAAATTCCTTGGTATGGTTTATCGGCGGACATCTGGAAAACATGATCAAATACATAATAAATCGGCTGATATATGCCATTATCTTACTGTGGCTCATTTCGATCGTCTCCTTTTTGGTGATCGAGCTGCCACCTGGAGACTATCTAACATCAGTTGTGGCTGCCATGGAGCAAGCCGGCGGTGCAGTATCCGCAGAACAACTGGAAGCCTTACGTCAGCAATACGGTCTCGATTTGCCGACGTACATGCGGTATTTCAAATGGATTTCTGGGTTCCTAGTGGGGAATTTTGGATTTTCCTTCGAGTGGAACCGTCCGGTAGCAGACTTGGTTTTTGAGCCCTTGCTGCTTGACGCGGTGATTGCTCTGATGATTGTGCTCGTGACCTATGCAATCGCTATTCCGATCGCAATTTACTCTGCTACCCATCAGTACTCCGTCGGTGATCACGCGGTGACTTTTCTTAGCTTGCTGGGCCTTGCAACACCTAGTTTCCTTCTGGCTCTGGTGACGCTCTATGTCTCTACGACTTGGTTGGGTTGGGATCTCACCGGGCTTTATTCCGACGAGTTTCTGCTAGCCCCTTGGAGTTTCAGCAAGATTCTTGACATGTTGATGCATCTGCCCACGCAGATCATTATTGTAAGTACCTATATGGCGGCTGGTATTGTACGTGTTATGCGCGCATCGCTGCTGGATGAGCTGCGCAAACAATATGTTGTGACAGCACGATCAAAAGGTGTGTCAGAACGCCGATTGCTGATTAAATACCCGGTCCGTTTGGCGTTGAACCCAATTGTCAGCGAGTTGGCAATGGTGCTGCCATCGACCATCTCAGCCGCAACTGTGACGGCCGTCGTTTTGGGGCTGCCAACCGCTGGGCCAATGTTGCTTCGCGCTTTGATCAGTCAGGACACCTTCCTGTCCGCTACAATCTTGATGTTCCTCTCATTTATCGTCGTCATCGGAAGTTCCATCGCAGATATTCTGTTGGTGATTGTTGATCCGCGGATCAAACTTGGAAAGGCAGAGACCCGTGGATAGTGTACAATCAAAAGACAACACAACAGATAAGACCGACACTTCAAATGATGCCGGCGTGGTGACCGCAGATGATTATTTCGCCGCATCTCAGTGGAGTCTTATTTGGGATAAATTCAAAAAACACCGGCTTGCGACTGGCGCTCTCGCTGTCCTGAGTTTCCTATATATGCTGGCGCTATTCCCCGGGTTTTTCTCGGTGAACGATCATAGCTTCACCAATACGGACTATGTGTTTGTTCCGCCGCAGGGCATTCATTTTGTGGATACCGAAGGCAACTTCTCGCTCCGGCCATTTGTTTATGGGCTAAAGCAGGAAATCGACGATGTGACATGGGAAAAAACCTATGTTCGGGATGAAGCGGTGCGTCACCCCCTTGTTTTGTTCCCCAAGCGTGAAAACGAAAACCTCTGGGGTTTGCTGACCTTGAATCGCGGATTTATTGGGGTGGCTGAACCTGGTGTTTGGTATCCATTTGGCACCGATGAATTTGGTCGTGGCTTATACTCACGCACCATCAATGCCTCTCAAATTTCGCTGTTCATCGGCATCGCTGGGGTGATGCTCAGTTTTGTGATCGGCAGCGTCATGGGAGGGATATCTGGCTATTTTGGCGGTGGCATTGATATCGCCATTCAAAGGTTGATTGAATTTGTACTGAGTATTCCCAGCATCCCGCTTTGGATGGCACTGGCGGCGGCAATGCCGCAGGAATGGTCCAGCACCAAGGTGTTTTTTGGAATTACCATTGTTTTATCTGTGGTTGGCTGGGCAAACTTGGCCCGTGTGGTACGGGGCAAGACGCTTGAAATTCGAGAGGCAGACTTTGTCATGGCCGCCCGTCTTATGGGGGTCCCGACGATGCAAATCATTCGCCGGCATATTCTGCCGTCCTTTGCCAGCTATCTGATCGTCAGCATCACTCTTGGCGTGCCAGCAATGATCATCGCGGAGACAGCATTGAGCTTTCTACAGATTGGCATCAAGCCACCTGCGGTCAGTTGGGGCGTGTTGTTGCAGGCTGCACAAAGCCCGAATGCCTTGTCGCAAAGCCCATGGTTGTTGATCCCAGGCGGGTTCGTGGTGCTGACCGTCATTTGCTTTAACTTTATCGGCGACGGGCTGCGTGATGCCGTCGACCCATATCGGTGATCGCTATGAATTCCGATACATTAGACACGGAAAGACCAATGCAGGAATTGCTAAATATCAAGGATCTACGCGTCGAGTTTGACCTGGGGCGTGCAACACTGAATGCGGTGAACGGGGTCAGCTTGTCGATCAAGGCAGGTGAATCCTTTGGCATCGTTGGCGAAAGCGGATCGGGCAAAAGTGTTACCGCGCAGGCGATAATGCGGATTGTACCGAAGCCAGGTAAAATTGTTGATGGTTCGATTATGCTGCGAGATCCGGCGCATGCGGGGCAGGGTGGCGGTGACGATGTAGATCTGGCACAGATCAACACCCGAGGAAAGTTGATCCGTAAGATACGCGGTGGCCGGATCGCCATGATCTTTCAGGAACCAATGACCAGCCTCTCGCCGGTGCATCGGATTGGGGATCAGATCGTCGAGGCGGTCATGTTGCACCGTACCAAGGATAAGGCCGAAGCACGCGATATCGCGATGCATTACCTTGAACGCATGCAAATCACCAATCCTCAGCAACGGTTCCGTGAATATCCGTTCAACCTTTCGGGCGGCATGCGGCAAAGGGTGATGATTGCAATGGGGCTGGCTTGTGACCCGGACCTATTGATCGCCGACGAACCAACGACTGCGCTTGATGTGACAGTACAGTCGCAAATTCTGGAGCTTCTAGAAGGCTTGCGTGAAGAAATGGGAATGTCGATCCTCTATATTACCCACGATCTGGGGGTTGTGGCAGAGGTCACCCAAAGGATCGCTGTGATGTATCTGGGCCGTATCGTTGAAACAGGCACAACTGCGCAGGTTTTGAAGAACCCACAACACCCATATACTAAAGGGCTGATCGAAAGTTTTCCAAAACTATCTGGGGCGCGTCAAGAACGGCTTCAGGCCATACCTGGCAACGTACCTGTGCCAATCGGTTTGCCGTGGCAATGCGGTTTCCGTAGCCGGTGTTCGGTGGCCTTAGAGGGTAAATGTGACACGAATGTACCAGCAATGACCCCGGTCGCAGACGGCCACATGGTACGGTGTTTTCACAATTCCGATGTCAAAGAGCCAACGCTCCCACCAACCGAGGCACGCCGCGCGCGACGATCAATTTTTTCTGGAGGACGAACATGAAAGACGCCAGTCCCAAGGACGCGGTCCTAGAGGTTCACGATCTCGAGAAATCATTTGGCGTGAAAGGCGGTTTTCTGAAACGCGCCGGGAACCCTGTCAAAGCGTTGCGCGGTATTTCCTTTGAGCTTGGATTTGGTGAGACGCTTGGCCTGGTAGGCGAAAGCGGCTGTGGAAAGACGACTCTGGGCCGCTGTGTGTTGCGCGCGATCGAACCCAGCAACGGCACCATTGAATTTGCTAGCTCCAAAGGCAAAGTTGACCTGCGCACATTGGATGCGGGCAGTATGCGAGCCATACGCCCAGAATTACAGATGGTTTTTCAAGACCCCTATGGGTCTCTTGATCCTCGCATGACCATTTTTGATTTGGTGTCAGAACCTCTTCGCGTGGCGGGTAATATGACCCGTGCAGAGATGCAAAAGCGCGTGGCGGAATTGATGACCATTGTTGGGCTGAACACCGGATACCTGAACCGATACCCGCATGCCTTTAGCGGCGGACAACGACAAAGGATCTGTATTGCGCGGGCATTGGCAACAAATCCCCGTCTTATCGTTTGCGACGAAGCGGTGTCGGCGCTTGATGTTTCGGTCAAAGCGCAGATCCTAAACCTGCTGTCTGATCTGCAGAAAGAATATGGCATCGCCTATTTGTTTGTGTCCCATGATCTTTCTGTTGTGCGTCATATCTCTCATCGTGTTGCGGTTATGTATCTGGGGCAGTTGGTCGAGCTTGGTACGACTGACGATTTGTTTTCGGCACCCAAGCATCCTTATACCGAGGCGTTGCTTTCTGCGATTCCAAACACTGACCCAGATGCCAAATCACGGCGGATTTCCTTGCGAGGCGATCCACCTGACCCGACCAAAACCAGCACAGGATGCCCCTTTGCAGATCGCTGCGCCCATGCGCAGGATGTCTGCCAAGCGTCGCCGCCCGTCTGGCAGGAAATCACACCGGGACATCACGTATCTTGCCACCGCGCGCACGAGCTTTCGCTGGTTGGTGCGGTCAACTAATTTTTGGGCGTAACACGCGCACAAACAATCTGGAGTAAGGAATGAAGTACAATTATTTGGGCAGATCGGGGCTTAAGGTCTCGGAATTGGGCATGGGAACCATGTCCTTTGGCGGCGAGGGGACCTGGCAACGTGTTGGGGCCACAGATATTGCCGACGCCCGCCGTCAGATTGATCTGAGTATTGAGGCGGGCATCAATTTCTTTGACACCGCCGATATCTATTCCAATGGCATGTCAGAGGAAATTTTAGGCGCGGCTATTGGTGACAAACGCAAAGACAACCTGATTGCTACCAAGGTAAGATTTCCCATGGGGCCGGGGCCAAACGACGGTGGTTTGTCACGCCATCACATCATTGCAGAATGTGAAGCCAGCCTGAAACGCCTAAAAACGGACTGGATCGACCTTTATCAATTGCATCAATGGGACGGCCAGACGCCGGTCGAGGAAACCATCCTTGCTTTGGATGATCTCGTTCGGCAGGGCAAAGTGCGCTATATCGGCTGTTCCAATTACTCAGCTTGGCACATGATGAAAGCGCTTGGAACGTCAGAGCGTCTAAGTGCGCATCGTTTCATCAGCCAGCAAATTCACTATACGCTTCAGGCACGTGAAGCTGAATATGAATTGATACCAGCTGCGATTGATCAGGGCGTCGGCATGTTGATCTGGAGCCCGCTGGCCGGTGGGCTTTTGTCTGGCAAATACCGTCGCGACAAGTCTGCCCCAGAGGGCAGCCGCCACTTGCTCGGGTGGCGTGATCCGCCTGTCAGGGACGAGCCGCTACTGTATGATATCGTTGATAAACTCGTCGAGATTGCAGAGGCCCGCGACGCGACACCAGCGCAGATTGCTTTGGCTTGGCTACTGGGCCGTCCTGGGGTGAGTTCTGTGCTGGTAGGTGCCCGGACCGAAGCACAGCTGGTCAATAATCTGAAAGCCGTAGATATTGAGCTGAGCGCGGATGAAAGAGCTGCCTTGGATTCAGTCAGCCGACCGGCGCTATTGTACCCATATTGGCATCAGAGAAACACGATCTCTGACCGATTGAGCGAAGCTGATATGGCATTGATCGGCGAGCATCTTTGATAAGAGCAGTGAAGATCCGTGCGTGGTTCAGTTTATTGTTTGTTGGTACTTCCGGGTTTTCAAAATCATCCTTCTCTCAGATCAGAGAGAAGGATGAACCATATTTTTTTCTGAGACAGTTTCAAATGTACTAAACGTGTTTTTCGTTTAGCTTCGTGCGCCGGCAAAGCGTGCTTGCCAATCTTCGCGCTCGTCATCGGTGATTTTGCGGAAAGTGACTTCGGGAACCGTAAAGGCGTGACCGATTTTCAATTGCTCTAAGGTCTTCGCAACATCATCTGGCCAATCGGTACTTGATACGTTCATTGAGGCAAGCAGCGAGGCACTTGCGTCCGGGATAAACGGCGCGGAAAGCACGGCGTAGAATGGGATCAAATTCAATGCCAGACGAATTTGAATGGCCGCCTGTGCCGGGTCTGTTTTGAAGGTTGTCCACGGGGCAACGGTTTGCAAATATTCATTGCCAGCGGCCCAGATTGCCCGCAATTCCTGCGCAGATTTCCGTACTTCCATGTCTTGCATATGCTGTTCATAGGCGCGCACGCGTGTTGTCAACTCGTCGACCAAAGCCAGCTCTTGTGGGCCATAGTCGCCGCCTTCGGGCACAGCTTCGGAAAATTTGGAGCGACAGAACTTTGTCACGCGCGACACGAAGTTACCCAGCACGTCTGCAAGATCTTTGTTCACCGATCCTTGGAAATTTTCCCAGGTGAATTCAGCGTCAGAGCTTTCTGGTGCATGGCTGAGCAGCCACCAGCGCCAGTAATCGGCAGGCAGTATTTCAAGTGCCTGATCCATGAACACACCGCGCCCGCGCGAGGTGCTGAACTGGCCGCCATCGTAATTTAAGTAGTTGAAAGACTTGATGTAATCCACCAGCTTCCAGGGTTCTTGGGATCCAAAGATTGTCACCGGGAACGACAGGGTGTGGAAGGGCACGTTATCTTTGCCCATGAATTGCGTATAGGTCACATCGTCAGCGCCTTTGTCGGTGCGCCACCAGCGTTCCCAATCTGTGCCTTTGCCGGCATCAACCCATTCTTGTGATGCGGCGATGTATTCGATGGGGGCATCAAACCAGACATAAAAGACTTTGTCTTCCATACCGGGCCAGTTTTGGTCGCCGTTTTTGACCGGGACACCCCAATCCAGATCTCGGGTAATGCCGCGGTCTTGCAGACCGTCGCCGTCAGTCAGCCATTTCTTGGCAATCGAAGTGGTCAGGATCGGCCAGTCATGTTTGCTGTCAATCCAGTCTGCGAGTTTTTCGCGCATTTCAGATTGGCGTAAATACAGATGTTTGGTGGCGCGTTCTTCCAGTTCGGTTGAACCTGAAATTGTTGAATAGGGGTTGATCAGATCTGTGGGGTCCAGCTGTTTGGTGCAGTTGTCACATTGATCGCCGCGCGCACTTTCAAATCCGCAGTTGGGGCAGGTGCCCTCGATGTAGCGGTCCGGCAAAAACCGCCCGTCCGCATGGGAATACATCTGGGTTTCTTCGACTTCGCGGATCAAGCCTGCTTTGGCCAATTGGCCTGCAAAGTGCTGTGTAAGCTTATGATTTTGTTCGCTAGATGACCGGCCAAAGTGATCAAAGGACAGACGGAAGCCTTCGGCGATTTTGGCTTGGACTTCATGCATTTCAGCGCAATATTCGGCAACCGGTTTACCGGCTTTGGCGGCCGCTAGTTCGGCAGGGGTGCCGTGTTCATCGGTGGCGCAAAGAAACATGACTTCGTTGCCACGGGCCCTTTGGTAGCGGGCAAAAAGATCCGCTGGGAGCTGGCTGCCCACAAGGTTGCCGAGGTGCTTGATGCCGTTGATATATGGGATGGCCGAAGTGATCAGATGGCGCGCCATGGGGAATTCCTTTGTCCGTCGTTATGCCTTCCCTAGACCAATCCGTTGGGCAGTTCCAGAGGGCAGGGCCTTGCGGTGGCCAATGGCAGAGGTTTCGCGGCGAAACGGTTGCGGTTGGCCCGCCCGCCGCGTTTATTTTTGGCTCATTGTACAATTTGTACGTTTCAAGGCTCCAAACGTACGATTCGCCCGAGAATTATGCGGTTTTCGAGGTTGACCGTTGGCCGGTAGAATATTTCGCATATTGAAGGTCTAGAGAAGCCGCAAGCGTTGCATTGGTCTTGCAGTTTGGCCACAGCAGCTTAGGTTGCTGACAAGCTTCAATTTGAGGACAGCGCGATGAAAACCAACCCTCTTGGCCGCAGCGGCATTCAGGTGCCAGCCCTGTGTCTTGGCACGATGACTTTTGGCACCCAAACCTCGCAAGAAGATGCCCATCAGCAGATGGATATGTCTTTGCTGGCAGGGGTGAATTTCTGGGACACCGCAGAAATGTATCCGGTGAACCCATTGACTAAACCAACCCAAGGAGATTCTGAACGCATTTTGGGCAATTGGTTTGAGAAAACCGGTCGCCGCAAAGATGTGATCTTGGCCACCAAACATTCCGGCAGCGGCTATAAAAATGTGCGCGATGGTGCAGATATCACGGCGCAGACAATTCCCGAAGCCATTGAAGGCTCGCTCAAGCGGTTGAAAACCGATTATATAGATCTGTACCAGTTTCATTGGCCCAATCGCGGCAGCTATATGTTCCGCCAGAACTGGAGCTTTGATCCAACCAGCCAGAACCGGCAGCAAACACTGGATCATATGCTGGAGGCTTTGCAGGCGCTGCAAGCAGAGGTCGATCGTGGCACCATTCGCGCCTTTGGAGTGTCAAACGAGAGTGCATGGGGCATGACACAATGGGCTGGATTGGCCGAGGCGCATGGATTGCCGCGCGTGGCCAGCATTCAGAATGAATATTCGCTGCTGTGCCGGTTGTTTGACACCGATTGCGCAGAGGTGTGTCACAACGAAGAGATCGGCTTGTTGGCCTATTCTCCTTTGGCAACTGGCTATTTGACGGGGAAATACCAGAATGATGCTGTGCCTGCCGGGTCGCGCATGTCGATTGGGCCGTCGTTGGGCGGGCGGCGCACCGATCGTGTGCAGGGAGTGACCCAAGCCTATTTGGATTTGGCCGCAGAGCAGGGGCTGGATCCGGTGCATATGGCCTTGGCCTGGTGCATGCAGCGCCGCTTTATGGCCTCGACCATTTTTGGAGCCACAACCGTGGATCAACTGGCGCGCATTTTGGAAGGCCGGGATTTGGTGTTGTCTGAAGATGTCATGCAAGCGATTGATGCGGTGCACCGAGCCAATCCAATGCCATACTAAGGGGTGGCGTCGCGCAGATTTTGCGCGCGCATTTACAAAGTTCAAGGTTCACCAAAGGGAGACATTGCAGTGACACAAGAGGTGGTCGCGATTGTTCGGATTTCAGCGCCCAGACGCTGGATGGCAGTCTTTATGCAGGCGCTTTTGGGGGCGTTGGTGATTTTTGTGGCGTTTGACGCGCCGCCGGCTTTGCCGGGCCAGGTGTTTTTGTTGGTCTTGGGCGCGGCTGCGCTTTGGCTGGCGCAGCGCACGTATTTTGCCACTTCGGGCCATATTGAACTGACCCGCGAGGGTTTGCGGGACAGTCGTGGCCTGTCGATTGCGGCGCTGGCAGAGATCAGCCGTGTGGAACGCGGGACCTTTGCCTTGAAGCCGTCAAGCGGGTTCACTTTGCATCTTAAAAACAAAGCGCCCGGACAATGGATGCCCGGGCTTTGGTGGCGGTGGCACCGCCGTGTTGGGATTGGTGGGGCCGCCTCTGGGGCGGACACCAAGTCGATGGCGCAGATCATCGAAGCGCTGATGCAAGAGCAAAACGCCTAGGACGTGCTGAACACCAGTTGCGGCGCATAGCGTGGTCGGGTGAAGACAAAAGTCTCGATGCTGCGCGCGCCCAACCCGACATCCAATGTCGGTTCAAAAGTGGTGTGGGTCTCTACTAAGATCACCGCGTCCTGGTCGGCCATGGTGGGCAGGCTAGCCGCCAGGGCGATCAGATCTGTAGCGTTCAGGGCAGTGAATGTATCGCCCCGGGTTTGTGACCACTCCATTTCATAAGAGGCTTCGTCTTGGTTCCAGGTGATCACCGAAATGCGCATGGACGAGTCGGTGTCTGATTTGGCCAAAGCGTCAAACAAGCTGCGGGTATTGGTGACATAGGTGGGGGTGATCGCATTAGTCTCACGCGAGAGCATATCACTGATGGTGAAGGCTGCTTTTTCGGCGGCTGATTTGGTGCGGTAGGCATCAAAGAAGATCGCAACTGCCGCAATCGCCCAAAACAACAATGGTAGGATGATCACGGTTTCGATCGCAACCGATCCCGAGACGTCTTTTTTGAAAGACTTGAGTTTTTTCAGAGGATTAAACATGGGTCTTACCTCGGTTCCTGAACAAATGCTGTCATAGCGGTGATGCTTGTGTCCCCAGCGCCATCGGTGACAAGGGCCGATGCAAATTTAGAGCTTGGGAAGATTGGTGTGTATTTTGCACAGGCGCGTAGAACCACCAATTCATTGTCCATGCCAAAGCTGTATTCAGACATGGGTTCGATGGTTTCAGAGGCATCGGTGCAGGCAAATGTGCTGGGCAGATCTGTCCAATTGCGCACATCACGCACCACCATTTCCAGGTGCAGGTTGGTGGCGCAATCTGGTACCACGTTATATTCGCAGATCCGGTCCTTGAGCTCTTCATGGGTGGGCGCGCCGCCGGTATTCAGGCGTACCCAGCGCACGGTGTCATCCATGGCGCGTTCCAGCATGGTGTGGCGCAGGGTCATCAGACCGACTTCGACCGACATCATCAAGAAGACCAATAGGATTGGGAACATGATGGCGAATTCGACCGCGGCGTTCCCGTCTTCGGATTTCCGAAAGAGGCGGAGTTTTTTGAGCATGAAAGTCTTCATTGGATCAACCTCAACTGACGGATGGATGCGGCGATCGCGGCAAAGGCATCCGCAATTTCTAGCCCGTCCACATCAAAGTAGTGGCTTGGCGAGCTTGCGCAGTTTTGTAGGACGGTTTGGCCACCTGAGGGGGCTTCGAAACCGATGGTGAATACCACAATGTCTTCGGCCTTGGCGGCGTCACAAATGGCCTGCGTGCGGGTGTTTTTGGTAGAGCCACCCACATAGCTGCGCACGCCATAGTACCAATCATCATTGGCTTCGCTGTCGTTCATCCAAGGCTTGTAGTGCTCGTCGACATTGAATTTGATCGAGGTGCGCGCCCAAAGGTCGGCATAGGTGACGATTTCGGCGCTGCCGGGTTCATCCACGGTGACGGTTTTACGCACTTTCTTGTAGCGCTTACATGAGCCGTTGCGGCGATAGCTGCGGCACTCATAAGACGTTTGGGTCTCTTCATAGACACCTTCGCCATAGGCGTGATCTCTCCAGGCACCAAGATGCGGCCAATAGAACATAGGTTCAGTAGTGTTGCCGTCATTGTCTTCGTCACCGGTGTCTTCGCCGATATAGACAGAATAGATTTCCTGCTCGTCGTTCCACCAGATGTTAGAGTCGCCAACGCGGTAATCGTCTTTGATGTAATACTGCGAGGTGTTCTGACCGTCGGTCATAAGAACAATGACTTTCAGGGTTTGACTATCGTTATAGGCATTTGGACGTCCAGCGAAATCAGAGCTGACATGACCTTCGTCAATCATTGAAGTCACAACAGGTTGCAGGCTGCTGTCCAACAGGGCTGTGCCCCATTTCATGCCCACGTCAATCGAGGTATTGCCGCCGCCCCACATCGCGTTGATGAAGTTTTTGAGCGTGGTGGCGTCTTTTTGCAAGACAACCATTTCACGGGTGTTGTCAGCGGCTGAAACGCAGACCGCTGAGGGGACAGTGACCATTGGGTCATTGTCGCGCCCATCAGAATCTGACCAGGGATCAAAATGCATTGTGCGTTGCAGTTCTGCAGTGGGGTCAATTGTGGTGACGTCAAAGTCACTCGCAGCAAAGTTCACACAGTTTGAATAGCTGTGTTCTGTCGTCATATTTAGGTGATCCGCCAGAATTTCCGGTGCCGACACCTGTGTGGCGTAGGGCACGATCGACACAGACAATTTGCCATCTTCGGTGGTTGTGGTCAGCGTGTCGACAAAATCATTTGCCGCGATTTTAAGGTTGGGCAGGCGGTTGTTGCTGTTCATAGAGCCAGAAACATCAAGCACCATCGAAATTTCGACACCACCGATACGTTCTTCAGCGGCGCTTGCGGCATTCATATTCAGTGTGTTGACACCGGTCAGGCGCATGAATTGGGTCGTCACAGAGGTATTTGCAGTGGCAGACACTGTGCGATAGCCCAGCCCTTCTTCGACCTGAATGTCTTCTAAATGCTCAGAAAGGTCTGATTTCGCGAAATAATCTTCTACCACGGACTCTGGGTTAAGATCTTGTTCTAGAGAGGAGGCGGCGAGAACCGCGCGATCCAATGTATCTTGGAGCTGGGTGCGGCGCATTTCAGCGAGCATCACATCTACGCCAACCCCGCCGACCATCATGATCATCAGAAAAACCATGACCCCGAAAAAGACCATGCCGCCGTTTTCGTCGCGGCGGAAGCATCGCAAAAACTGCGTCGTTGCTTTGGCTTTGTTCTGTATAGTCCGATGTCCCATACTAAGTCCCTCATTTACGCCCCGAGAAATCCAAAGAAAGGATTTCGGCTACATTTACTTGCGACTCTGAATGACAGTGCATTTTGGCTGAATTGGGGCGAATTTACGATCTTTTCACTGGTTTTTGCCGATAAAGGTCGCAATTGGGCAGGTTTGATGGAGGGTAGGGCGCGAATTTCTTGACTGTTCGCGTTTGGGAAACATTAAGGAAACTGAGATAGGAAGCAGGAGAGGTATTGAAAGTTTTAAAACTGATGAAAATTTGTGCAGATGGTTCTCGCTTCTTTTTCTGAACTAGGTTTAGGTGGGAGGACTGAATGTGACGTTGAGTCGCAAGAGCTTGTCGGGAGTGAGTTATGAGCGCAGTGAAGGAACCAAGTTTTCGGGAGAGTGTAGATTTGATGTTTAACAGGGCTGTGGCCCTGATGGATCTGCCGCCGGGACTGGAAGAAAAAATACGGGTTTGTAACGCGACTTATACTGTGCGTTTTGGTGTGCGTCTGCGTGGGGAAATGCGAACTTTCACGGGGTATCGCTCTGTGCATTCCGAACATATGGAACCCGTAAAGGGCGGTATTCGGTTTGCGGGAAGCGTTAATCAAGATGAAGTTGAGGCCCTGGCGGCGTTGATGACATATAAATGTGCTTTGGTTGAAGCACCATTTGGCGGGTCAAAGGGCGGTTTGTGTATTGATCCGCGTGAGTTTGACGAGCATGAGCTGGAGCAAATCACACGGCGATTTGCCTATGAGCTGGCAAAACGCGATTTGATTCATCCTTCGCAAAACGTGCCGGCCCCGGATATGGGCACGGGCGAACGCGAAATGGCCTGGATTGCAGATCAATACGCCCGCATGAACACCACGGATATCAACGCGCGGGCCTGTGTAACCGGCAAACCGCTGAATGCGGGCGGCATTTCTGGCCGGGTCGAAGCCACGGGCCGGGGCGTGCAATATGCGCTGCGTGAATTCTTTCGCTATGAGGAAGATGTCGCCAAGGCAGGCATGACGGGCAAATTGAAAGGCAAAACCATTGTCGTTCAGGGCCTGGGGAACGTAGGCTATCACGCAGCAAAATTTCTGTCGGAAGAGGATGGATCTAAAATTGTTGGGGTGATCGAACGCGACGGGGCTGTCGTTAGCAAAAATGGGTTGGATGTTGAAGGGCTGCGCGCCTGGATCGTAAAGCACGGCGGTGTCAAAGGGTATCCAGAGGCCACTTATGTGGAAAACGGGGCTGAGGTGCTGGAGGAGGATTGTGACATCTTGATCCCAGCGGCGCTGGAAGGGGTGATCAACCTGTCCAATGCGGCGCGCGTCAAGGCCCCCCTGATCATCGAGGCAGCGAATGGTCCGGTGACGGCTGGTGCCGATGACATTCTGCGCGACAAAGGCACGGTGATCATTCCGGATATGTATGCCAATGCTGGCGGTGTGACCGTATCGTATTTTGAATGGGTGAAAAACCTGAGCCACATTCGATTTGGTCGTATGCAACGCCGTCAGGAAGAGGCGCGCCATGAATTGGTGGTGGATCAGCTGGAAAGCCTGTCTGATGCCATGGGCAAGGCTTGGTCGCCAGATCCGGACTTTAAGCAGAAATATCTGCGCGGTGCGGACGAGCTTGAGTTGGTGCGCTCTGGTCTGGATGACACCATGCGGATTGCCTATCAGTCGATGCGCAAAGTCTGGCACGAACGTGATGACGTCGCGGACCTGCGCACCGCGGCCTATCTGGTTTCAATTGAAAAAGTCGCGGCCAGCTATCGCGCGAAGGGCCTGTAGGGCCATAGCGGTTAGGGTCATAGCCGGTTTGACAAGAGATTTAGAAAGCCCGCCGTCGGCGGGCTTTTTGCGTCGAATGCGGCGCTAAGGTTTTGGGAGCGGCTGGGTATCTTAGGGGGTGGTCAGATTTCGCAACCGGCTAAGGGTGACAGGTGTCATGCCTAGATAAGACGCGATATGGCTGTGGGAAAAGTTGTTTTCATGCTCTGGGAATTTTGTGCGAAACCACGCCAGTCGATCGGCCCCTTTTAGGGCGGCCAGACACCATTCCCTGTCCGCTTTGAGGTTTAGTTCTTGGTGCATCACGGCATTGGCCCAGGCGCGAATGCTGGCGGAGGTCAGCATCAGATCGACCAAATGCGCAGCGTTAAGCTGCGTGATCAAACTGTCGGATGTGGCCACCAACGAAACGCGCGAGCCGTTTTGGCCGCTGCGCGCAAGATTGGGCGTGATGGTGCAGGGGCCAGTATACATGCCAACGCAAACCGCTTGCCCCTCTGTTCCGACAATCAAGCTGACGACACGACCGTGCAATAGGATGTATTCCTTGAGGTCTTGATGGTTTTGAAGCGCAAAGGAAGTGGTTTTCTTAATGAGCTTTGGCGACCATTGCGCTGCAAAATCAATTGCGTCGGTCCCGGTTAACGCGCTTTCTGACTGCATCAGGTAGCTTTGAAGGTCCATTCGTATTTTTCCTTAACAAACGATAATGCGGCATGTTTCGGCGGGCCGTAGATGTCGCTAATCTATAGGAGATTTTAGAATGAATATCAGATTACTGCGACGGAATCTTGCCTTGGCGTTGGTGCTGTGTTGCCTTGGGGCTGTCGGTGTCTATGGCCTGATGGTGCAGGTGACCTTGGCGCATTTGCAAACCGTTTCAGGGCTTGTACCACTTGATATGCGGCCCTTTGGCTATGGGCAGGACGATGTTTCGGCATTGTTTGGTGCACTTGGTGCGCCGGGTCGGAACTATTATTTGACACGTCAAATACCTTTGGATTTGGCCTATCCTGCGCTTATGGGGCTGAGCCTGGTATTGGCGAACATGTGGTTTGGCGCACGTTTGGAGCAGAGAAGGTTTCTGGCGTTTTCGTGTTTGGTTGCAACCCTTGCTGCGCTGGCCGATTACCTTGAGAACTTGGGAATTGTGGTGATGATTTTGCGTTGGCCCGAAGTGTCCGAGACCGTGATCAACCTGAGCAGCAGTGCAACAATTGCAAAATCTGTTCTTACAACCGTTGCGGTGCTGAGTACACTTTATGTGATCTTGCGCTGGGCGCATTCCTCATTGCGTCGCCGTATTCGTCGGCGCGTCTAGGCGCGCTGTTGCCTGCTGAAAGGGTTGAAGTCATTTGCGAAGCCTGACATCTAAAGTGCAGCTGATTTGGAGGGAAACGATGCGTCTTTTGCTATGTGCCGCGGTTTTGATGAGTGCTTTGTCTGTTCAAGCAGAAGAGGGTGATGTTTCAAAGGAAACGTCGTGTCAGGCGCAGTCGGATATTGTCACCAAAGCAGTGGATATGCGCCGTTCTGGCAAACGTGAGAACCGGGTCAAACGCACATTGGCCAAAGATGAGACGATTGTGGAACAGTTTCAACCGGCTGTGCCATTGTTGGTGGGCTGGGTGTATACCCTGCCAAGGGCTGACCTAAAGCTGGAACCCGGCGCGGCTTATTTGACAGCTTGTTTGGGGCAGTAATCTGGGCCGACCTGTCTGGACATTACCGGTGTCGCAACCCATTATTATGACATGAGCCTGCCTCCTGGATTTATGGATGAACTTCGCAGCCGCACCAGCATCGTTCAGGTGGTGGGGCGCAAAGTCATGTGGGAAAGCCGCAAGTCGAACCCCGGCAAGGGGGACATGTGGTCGCCATGCCCTTTTCATCACGAAAAAACCGCGTCTTTTCATGTGGATGACCAAAAGGGGTTTTATTACTGCTTTGGCTGCCATGAAAAAGGCGATGCGATCAATTTCGTGCAGCAGACAGAGAATGTCAGCTTTATCGAAGCGGTAAAGATACTGGCCGAAGAAGCGGGTATGCAGATGCCAGAGCGCGACCCGCGTGCCCAAGAACGGGCTGATCAGCGCACGGTTCTGGTGGATGTGATGGAACTGGCCGTGCAGTTTTTTCGCATGTCTCTGCGTACAGGGGCTGCGGCTGAGGCGCGGGCATATCTGGAACGCCGCGGCTTGAAAGGCGCACAGCTAGAGCGTTGGGACATTGGGTTTGCGCCGGATGGCTGGCAAAACCTCTGGGATGCCTTGAAAAACAAAGGTGTGCCAGATGAGATGATTTTGACAGCAGGGCTGGCGAAGCCGTCAAACAAGGGCAAAGCCCCCTATGATGCCTTTCGCAATCGCATCATGTTTCCGATTCGCGATGCCCGGGGGCGCACAATTGCCTTTGGTGGCCGTGCGATGGACCCAAATGACAATGCAAAATATCTGAATTCATCAGAGACGCCTTTGTTTGATAAGGGGCGCAATCTGTATAATCACGGCCCAGCACGCGAGGCGGCGGGCAAGGGGCAGCCCTTGATTGTTGCCGAAGGCTATATGGATGTGATTGCGCTGGTCGAGGCGGGTTTTGGTGCGTCTGTTGCCCCCTTGGGCACGGCGATCACCGAAAACCAACTGGCCCTGTTGTGGCGCATTTCACCCGAGCCGATCATTGCACTGGATGGGGATAAGGCCGGCATTCGTGCGGCCATGCGGTTGATTGATTTGGCGCTGCCTTTGCTGCAGGCCGGGCAAAGCCTGCGGTTTGCGATCATGCCGGATGGGCAAGACCCGGATGATTTGATCAAGAGCAAGGGCGCTGCAGCGGTACAAAAGGTGTTGGATCAGGCGCGCCCCATGGTGGATCTGTTGTGGCAGCGGGAAACCGACGGTAAGAATTTTGACAGCCCGGAACGCAAGGCGACGCTGGACAAGGCCCTGCGCGAGAAAATCAAGCTGATCAAAGACCCGTCAATCCGGGCGCATTATGGTGAGGCGATCAAGGAATTGCGCTGGCAATTGTTCCGTCCGCAACGAAGCAGCGGGTCTTTTGCTGCAAAAAGTGGTGGGCGACGCGCGGGCAAATCCAAAGGCAGCGTTTGGCAACAGATCGGGGCGCAAGCGACCACCAAAGCCTCGTTGCTCGTGTCGGCAGATGAGGCGCGCCAACGGCATTTGCGCGAGGCGGTGATTCTGGCGTCTATTCTGTCAACACCAGCGGTGCTGGATGAATTTGAAGAAGGGCTGGAAAGCCTGCGTTGTCAGGACGATGATCACGGGTTTTTGCGGGATCTATTGCTGCGTCAGGCCCATCGTGGAGTTGAGAACCTGAAAGGTGTTGTCGAGGACGCTATGGGCCCGGAAGCCCTTGATTTTTTACTGGGGCATCCTCATGTGCGTTTGGCCCCACCTGTACGCTTTCCCGGCGATCTGGACCGTGCGCGCCAGACGATTTCTGAAGAGTTGAATAAATTGGCCAGTGACTTGGGGCATGGGGCCGAGGTGGCCGAAGCCATCGAAGTGATTGGCGATGTGGAAGACGAAGCGGTGACGTGGCGATTGGGGCAGGCGGCGGCGGCGCGTGAAAAGGCACGTCAAAGCACGCAAGAAGAAGGTGGAGAGTTTGAGACGGGCGAAAATGGGGCCCCGATCGACAAAGATGAACGCGCAGCATTGGATGCGCTTATGCAGGGAATCAGTTTTACCAAGCGGCAAAGATAGAAAAGTCTGTCGTATGGTGAAGATATCATAAAGAAATTGGGTTAAATGGGTGTGCGAATCACTGAATCACGATAATGATTCGGTTTAACGAATCACCCAGCCCTCTTTTCAGGAGCAGCGCATGGCCGCAAAAGACAACGACGACCGCAAATCTGACGATCAGGAAGCCGAAATGTCGCTCGACATGAGTCAGGCGGCGGTCAAGAAGATGATCGCTGAGGCGCGGGAAAAGGGCTATATCACCTATGACCAACTTAATCAGGTTTTGCCACCTGATCAGGTGAGCTCTGAACAGATCGAAGATGTGATGTCGATGCTGTCCGAAATGGGCATCAACATCATCGAAGACGAAGAAGTCGACGAAGAAGAACAGAAGACCACGGCGCTGGTTGATACATCCTCGGCGAACCGTGAAGTCACGCTGGGCTCGGGCACGGCTGAAAAGCTGGACCGTACGGATGACCCTGTGCGAATGTATCTGCGCGAAATGGGCTCGGTTGAGCTGTTGAGCCGTGAAGGTGAGATCGCGATTGCGAAACGCATCGAGGCGGGTCGCAATACAATGATCGCCGGGCTGTGTGAAAGCCCGCTGACCTTCCAAGCGATTACTATCTGGCGCGACGAACTTTTGTCCGAAGATATTTTGCTGCGTGACGTCATTGATCTTGAGACCACTTTTGGCGATCAGATGGATGAAGAGGCTGAAGAAGAGCCGGTTGTCGCCACCGCAAACGTGACCAGTGAGCCCAAGAAAGACGCCGGCCCGGAATTGGATGCGGATGGCAATCCAATTGCTGCCGATGATGACGACGACGAGGACGAACAGGCCAACATGTCGCTTGCGGCAATGGAAGCGGCGCTGAAACCTCGGGTTTTGGAAATGCTGGACCGCATTGCCGAAGACTACACACAATTGTCTGAAATGCAGGACAGCCGGATTTCGGCAACTTTGAACGAAGACCATACATTTTCGGCGCGCGAAGAAGAGACGTATCAAAAGCTGCGTGCAGAGATCGTTGAGCTGGTGAATGAGCTGCACCTGCACAACAATCGTATCGAAGCCTTGATTGACCAGCTGTACGGCATCAACCGTCGCATTATGTCGATCGACAGTTCGATGGTGAAATTGGCAGACCAAGCCCGTATCAACCGTCGCGAATTCATCGAGGCCTATCGGGGTCGCGAATTGGATCCGACATGGTTAGAAGATATGGCGCAAAAGCCGGGTCGTGGCTGGCAGATGTTCATGGAACGCTCGGTGGATAAAGTCACCGAATTGCGGTCTGAAATGGCGCAGGTCGGCACCTATGTTGGCTTGGACATTCCTGAATTCCGCCGCATTGTGCAGCAGGTTCAGAAAGGCGAGAAAGAAGCCCGTCAGGCCAAGAAGGAAATGGTTGAAGCCAACCTGCGTCTGGTAATTTCGATTGCCAAAAAGTACACGAACCGCGGCTTGCAATTCCTTGATCTTATTCAGGAAGGTAACATTGGTCTGATGAAGGCCGTCGATAAATTTGAATATCGTCGTGGCTATAAATTCTCGACCTATGCGACCTGGTGGATCCGTCAGGCAATCACCCGGTCGATTGCTGATCAGGCGCGTACAATCCGTATTCCGGTGCATATGATCGAAACGATCAACAAACTGGTGCGGACGGGCCGCCAGATGCTGCACGAGATTGGCCGCGAGCCCACACCAGAGGAATTGGCAGACAAGCTGCAGATGCCTTTGGAAAAAGTGCGCAAGGTTATGAAGATCGCGAAAGAACCGATTTCTTTGGAAACGCCAATTGGCGACGAAGAAGATTCGCAACTGGGCGATTTCATCGAAGACAAGAACGCGGTTCTGCCGCTGGATTCCGCCATTCAGGAAAACCTGAAGGAAACCACTACACGGGTTCTGGCATCGCTGACACCGCGCGAAGAACGTGTTCTGCGTATGCGGTTTGGCATTGGTATGAACACCGACCACACCCTGGAGGAAGTGGGTCAGCAGTTCAGCGTTACCCGCGAACGTATTCGTCAGATCGAGGCGAAAGCGCTGCGTAAACTGAAACACCCAAGTCGCAGCCGCAAGCTGCGCAGTTTCCTGGATCAGTAAGACTTTTATTCAGCCCCGCCCAAATTGATTTGGCGGGGCTGTTTTTTTTGGAGGCGAACCATGTCTTTAATCTCAAAACTATTTGGGTCCAAATCCAAACCAGACGAAATTCCTGAGCCGGAAACGCATGCGGGATTTATGATTTTTGCCGAGCCTCAGAAAGACGGGGCGGTGTTTCGAGTGGCGGCGCGGATCGAAAAAGAAATCGACGGCGAGGTCAAAGTGCACAGCATGATCCGCGCGGATTCCTTTGCCAGCGAAGCGGCCGCAAAAGAGGTGACCTTGCTGAAAGCCAAAGCGCTGATTGATCAGCAAGGCGACCGGATTTTTTCTTGAGTTGGATTTGACGGTTTGGTGAGCGATCCGCCCATGGTGACAAGCGCGCAAACCGTGATCGTATTTGATGGCGTTTGTGTTCTGTGTTCGCGGTTTTTCAAGTTCATTGTTGCGCGAGACCCAGAGGGGCGGTTTTGTTTTGCCACCGCTCAGAGTGCGTTTGGGCAGGCATTGTACATAGAGCAGCGCCTACCAACAGATGATTTTGAGACATTTTTAGTCGTGCAGAAGCAAGAGGTATTTCAAAAGCTGGATGGCGTTTGCGTGATCATGGCACAGCTGGGGTGGCCCTGGCGTGGGCTGTCAATATTGCGTTGGTTGCCAGGTCCGGTGAAGCGTTGGCTGTATGACTTGATTGCCAAAAACCGCTATAAGGTCTTTGGCCGGAAAGAGTTTTGTATGCTGCCAAATGCCACCGAAGAAAGCAGGTTTGTGCCCGGTGGGTGGCAGTAGCTGAGTTTGTTGGGTCAAATTATGAATTGGGCTTATGCAAGCTTAAGGCCCGGGTCAAAGGATAGAACGTGCAGAAGGTATTTCAGGTCGCCACCTCTGGTCAGGGGCTATATGAATTTACGCGGCAGGTGCGTGGATGGGTGGATACACAGAGGGTTGAAGCAGGATTGCTGACGCTGTTTGTGCGCCATACCTCGTGTTCGCTGCTGGTGCAGGAAAATGCCGACCCAGAGGTGCAAACCGATTTGCGCGCGTTCTTTGGCCGTTTGGTGCCGCCAACCACTGATCCGTCGATGTCTTACCTGACACACACCTATGAGGGGCCGGATGATATGCCTGCGCACATCAAGGCCGCCATGATGCCGGTTTCGATCAGTATTCCGGTGATGAATGGGCAGTTGGCGCTTGGCACTTGGCAGGGCATCTATCTGTTTGAGCATCGGGATCGTCCGCATCAGCGACAGATTGCGGCGCATATTTCCGCCTAAGAATTCATCATCTTGGGGGTGCATTTCTGCTCTACCCAAACTCTAGCGGCTGACCTATAGTGGCTGTGGATAACTTGGGGGTTGCCCCAAAATTCTTGGCACGTCAATTTCTGGGGGATTTTCATGCGCTGCCCGTTTTGTGGAAATATTGATACGCAGGTGAAGGATTCTCGGCCTGCCGAAGATCACGTTTCAATTCGGCGTCGGCGGTTTTGTCCGGCGTGTGGTGGTCGTTTCACGACATATGAGCGTGTGCAGTTGCGTGACCTTGTGGTTGTCAAATCATCGGGCCGCCGCGAAGATTTTGACCGCGATAAGCTGGAACGCTCTATTCGCATTGCCTTGCAAAAACGCCCGGTTGAACCAGAGCGCATGGATCAGATGATTTCAGGTATCGTGCGCCGGCTTGAGAGCATGGGGGAGACCGACATTCAATCCAAGACCATTGGGGAGATTGTGATGGAGTCCTTGGCGCGGATCGACACGGTGGCCTATGTGCGTTTTGCCAGTGTTTATAAGAATTTCCAGGCGGCAGATGATTTTGACAAGTTTGTTTCTGAGCTGCGACCGGACGTAAAACCAGACGAGTGAGTTCGGGCGCGTGACCAAAAATGACAATCGGTATATGGCGCTGGCCCTGACATTGGGGCGGCGCGGGCAGGGACGCTGCTGGCCAAATCCGGCGGTGGGCTGTGTGATTGTGCAGGCCGGGCGCATTGTTGGTCGCGGCTGGACCCAACCCGGTGGGCGACCCCATGCAGAGACTGAAGCTTTGGCGCAGGCCGGGGCTTTGGCCAAAGGGGCAACGGCCTATGTCACGCTGGAACCCTGCGCGCATCACGGTCAGACGCCCCCCTGTGCGCAGGCTTTGATTGATGCGGGTGTGGCCCGTGTGGTTGCGGCGGTAGAGGACAGCGACGGGCGTGTTGCAGGCCAAGGATTTCAAATGCTGCGCGATGCGGGTGTGGTGGTTGATACTGGTGTTCTGGCCGAAGAGGCGGCTTATGACCTCGAAGGGTTCTTTCTAAAGACAGAGCAGGGCAGGCCCTTTGTGACGTTGAAATTGGCGACCACTTTGGATGGGCGCATTGCCACGTCATCTGGCGAAAGCCAATGGATCACAGGGCCGCAATCGCGACGCATGGTGCATGCGATGCGGGCGCGGCATGATGCAGTGATGGTGGGCGCAGGCACAGCGCGGACAGATGACCCCACGCTCACGGTGCGCGACATGGGGGTATCTCATCAGCCGGTGCGCGTGGTTGTTTCGCGGCGGTTGGATGTGCCTTTGATGTCCAAGCTGGCGCGCACTGCCAATGATGTGCCGGTCTGGTTGGCGCATGGCCATGAGGCCGATACAGAGCTGCAACGCACCTGGCGAGGGTTGGGGGCAAGATTGTTGCCCTGTGACAAAGAAGGCATGCATTTGTCGCCAGCCTCTGTTCTGCAGGCCCTGGGCGCACAGGGTTTGACGCGGGTGTTCTGCGAAGGCGGGGGGGCTTTGGCGGCCTCTTTGCTACGGGCGGATTTGGTGGACGAATTGGCGGTATTCACTGCCGGTGCTGCTATCGGCGCAGAGGGATTTCCAGCGATTGGTGGCATGGGGTTGGCGCGCTTGGCGCAGGCCCCGCGCTTTGCCCTAAAGCAACAAAGCCGGGTGGGGCAGGATATGCTTAGCCTTTGGCGACGCAGTCAAAGCTGACAGAATTACCGCCAAAGACTGCGATGGCTGGCCAGCGACCCTTGCAGCTTTGACAAAAGCCGATTGGCAAGACCTGGATGTGGGATCTTGCCGGTTGCAAGGCGCTGAACGGCGATTTCTACGCAACAGGGTTGCTGGCTGACAGGGTCATAATACCTGGGGGCGTCGATGAGCGCCGCATGCACCAAACCTGCATGCGTTGGACGGGCCTGTCGGCGCAATGGGATTTTGCCAAGGTCTTGGGTCAGCCCCCATCCGGCATAAAACGGCGCGCCCAGAGTTGTCACCTTTTTGCCGCGTATCAGCGCTTCAAAACCTGTCAGAGAGGTCATTGTCCAGACCTCGTCAATCTGGTCAAGCAGGCTGGCCATGTCGCCGCCGGTCAACACCAGATCTGCCAGAGTGCCCGCGTCGTCTATGGCCCCATTGCGCAGACCTGCCAGTACATCAGGATGCGGTTTATAGATCACCATGGAATTGGGGTGCGCGGCGCGGGCAGCATTTAACAAGGCGCGATTGGTGGCGACCTTGTCGGTGCCGCACAGAATGGATTGGTCATCTTCGACTTGTCCGGGCACCAGCACTTTGTAACCCGCAGGCAATTGGACCTGCTGTTCCGTCAGATTGTATTTGCTGAGGCCCAGCTTGATGAGGCTGCGCATCAGGGATTCTGCCCGCAGGGTTTGATCGGGGCGCAGGGTAGCGCGTTGGGTGATCAGGGCTTCAAGGCGGCTGGGTTTGGCCGGGTCATAATAGATGCCCAGATCATCGCAAATCAGCGAGAGCGGTGGCACCAGTTCGGCACCCAGACCGCGCGACCGCAAAAAACCGTCTTCGACGCGCGTGGTGGTGGCATGGGATTGGTTGCCCCAGGTCAGGTTTGGAGCGGGGCTGTTGGGCCCGTCAAACACCAGTGCTTTATGTGCGCCAAAGAAGCGCTGAAAATGCCGGCGCTTCCACAGGCGTATGCCATGGGCGTTCCAACCGTTGCGGTCTTCGCGCCAAGCGCGGGTTTGCGCCTCTAGATGCGAAATGGCGTCTTCGATGGGGCACAGGCGATCTAGGCAGGGGTCATACCAGCGCGGATAAAGGATCATCGCGGCGGCAAACAGTTGGGCTTTGGTAAGGTGGCGCTGGCGGCGCGGCACGGGGCGCTCATCTTGGGTCAGGCCCCATCCGGCATAGAAGGGCTGACCAAACACGCGGGGTTTATGGCCAGCAAAGATGGCCTCGAACCCCATTTGCGAAGACAGCGTATAGACGGCGGTTGCGCCTTCAAACAATGCCCAAGGGCTGATGGGGCTGTCCCAGAGTTGAACACGTTCGTTGGTGTCTTTGGCTGAAAAATAGCCATCGCGATGGCCATCGGTGGTTTCTGGATGGGTTTTGATCAGGATGGGCACACCGGGGTTTTCGACCTGTGCCAATACCAGCATTTCTTGAAAATGCGCATCGCCTGCACCGCTGGCCGTGACCGAAGCATCGCCGCGGGTTTGGTCAATGACCAGCACGTAACCGGGCTTGGGGGGCGTGACGTCCAGTGGATAAGCGCAGTATTTGCTGAGATGCGCCTCTTTCAGGCGCGCAATACAACCGCGGGCGCGGTTCAGCAGGGCGGTGTTATCCAGCGGGTGGGTGGCGAGAATATCTTCGAGGTCAGAGGGTCTGCTGGGGTCAAAATGGACGGTTTGGTGATCGAGAAACAGCCCAATCGGGGCTTCGCCAGATCGGCCGGGAAACAGCGAGCGCAGAAAGGCATCTTCGACGCGCAGAATGCCATTTCCCTGTTTTTGGGCGATTTTTTCGCCACGATGTGCGGTGGGGCTTTGACCCCATACACCGATAAGATCCTGAGGGCCGGGCAGGCCAAGGCGGATATCATAGCCGCTGAGCTTTAGAATGCGGCGGATGCGTTTTTGGGTCAGAAACCCGCCATTATAAACAAAAAGCCGCCGGGAAGAGGACTTCCCGGCGGTCATGTTATTTGCGGTTTTGACCGCGGTCATCAGCCACCGCCCAGAGAGGTCAATGAGCTGACGGATGTGGCAGAGCCAGAGATCGAAGCGATGGTTTTGTCCCATGTTGTGAACGGCGCTTCGGTGACATAAAGCGTGTCGCCATCGCGGATCACAAAGTCGCGGGCCTGGAACATGCCGTTCGGCGCTGTCAGATCCAGCACATAGACCAAGCGCTGCGCGCCGATTAGATCGTCACGGCCCATGACCTGATTGGCGATCACATCAGGCTCGTTGCGGAACACAAAGACGCCGGTTGGATCTGCGGCTGCTGAGTTCAAACCACCGACTTGCGCAATGGCTTCGATGGCAGACAGGTTTTGGCTTTCAAAGGTCACGCGGCTTTGGGTGCCGGTGGCCCCAAGCGCTGTAAAGGCGCGGGTGTCAGCCTCGACCAAAATCCGGTCATCGCCACGCAGAGCAATATCAAGATGCGGATTGTCATAAAGGTCTTGGAACCAGATTTTGCCTTTTTGGCCATGGCGCAACACGGTGACCTGGGCGATTTCTGGGGAAATTGTCACGCCACCTGCGCGGGCCAGCATATTGGCCAGGGTGCGGGTTGGGCGCTCGATGGGATAAACGCCCTGACCAGTGACGGTACCAGCGACAGAAACCGTAGCCCCGTCACCTGCGGCGCGGCGGACTTCGATCTGTGGATCCGGTGTCTGCTCTTCGAGTTTAGAGCGGATCACACGACGAATGGCTTCGGGTGTGTTGCCTGCGGCGCGAATGCGACCAGCATAGGGCACAAAGATAAAGCCTGCGCCATCAACCTGCACTTCTTCGAGCACCGCGGCGACTTGGCCCTCTGGGCCCAAGAGCGGCTTGTCGACGTTTTCCCAGATGGTCAGGGCCAGAATATCGCCGGGGCGAATGGTGTCTGATCCAAGTTTACCTGCGTTTTTGAATGCGCTGCTAAAGCCAAGAGCCGGGGCAACGGCGGTTGCGCGCGTCACCCGATCGTTGACACTGACGATAAAGGCGTCGCCTTTTTTCTGCACGGAACCTGCATAGATTTCGCGTTTGTTTGGGCCCGGACGGGGCAGGCCACAAGATGACACAACGGCCAAAGCCGCGATCAGGGCGATACCCTTCGCCCAACGGGAAGTTTGGGGTTTCACTGCTCGGTCTCCTCGACCTGTTATTGTTCTGCCTCAGTATTTTTTTTCTAAGATACCGGAATGCTGGATGAAAATCCAGCGCTAGACCTTGTATGTGTTATTTTACTGACCGCAACTGTTGCCTTGGAGCCGCTGTGCCAGAGGCGAGGGCGTCATAGGGGTCTTCGGGCGATAGCATCATATCGACCACATGGCGCAGCAATTGACGGCGGCCACTGCGAGAATAAAATCCGCCGGTGACCTGGCTGGTTTCCAGCAAGAAGCGGCGATATTCACGATAGGCCATCATATCGGGGCGAATGGCCCCTTTGAAAAAGCTGTTTAGGGATTGGTTGCAGATGAATTCTGGCTGATCATAAACCGCCTTGCCAAAGATCTTGAGCGGAATGCCGCGCCAAAGCACTTGCTGGCCTGCGGTGCTGTTGACGGTGACGGCGGTGCGGGCTTCGTTCAGCAGCTGGGCAAGCTTGCCGCCGCGTACAAAATGCACCCTTTTGAGAATGCCGTATTGCTTGGCAAGCGCGCGAATTTGGCGACGCACCGGCACACGCCCATCTTCGAGTGGGTGGGCTTTGAACACCAGATGATGGTGTTTTGGCGCAGATTTGGCAAAGCTTTCGATCACCAGTTCTAGGAATTCGGTCATTGTTGAAAACGGGGAATGCATCTGGAAACTTGCATCATGTTCAAGCTGTAACAGCGCTAAATGATAAGGAAAACCGCCATTGCGCACCCGCCGGGTTGCCATGCGCCGTTCGATGGCGTGAAACGGCATGCGCAGAAATCTGCGCAAGTAGAGCCGGAATTCCTGGGTTACGGTCAGGGCACGGTGCGCGCGAAAATTTGCAAATTTGCGGTTTCTGAACATCACAAACCAATGGTAAAGCGCGCCATAGAACACATGCTGGCGCATATCGCCCCAATGCGAGGGTGGCATAGGCGGGTCAATATCTGAACCTTCGAGCGCCTTTTGCATTTCCGGGATCTTCATATCCATCAAGCGGGAATGGCCATTAGAGCCATTGCGTTCATAGGTGACCCAGAAGGGGCGCAGGTAACCTTCCTCAAAGATATGGATTGTCAGACCCTTGGCGCGCGCGATTTCGACGGCTTGCGCATGTATGTCACGCGTGTCGCCATAGAGAACAATATCGGTGATCGCTTTTTCAGCGAGCAGCTGGGAAAAAAAGGCGGCCCAATCGGTGCGTTTGCCGCGAAATGGGATCAAGCTGGCCTTGTTTTTCCAAAAAAACATATCGCCTGCATTAAAACCAACGCGCCAAGTTTTGGCCCCGGAATTTTGCAGCATGGCTGCAAGACCTTGGAAAAAGGGCCCATGTGGCCCCTGAAGGAATAGAAATACGCGATCTGTGTCGCTGACCTGCTTCATTTTTACTGCCTGTTTTTGACAACTTATCATGTCGTCTTTTTCCAATCGTTAATTAACTTGATGGGCAAAAGTAAGGCATCTTGTTTTAAAGAGAGAGGGGCGTTACCTCTGGGGCACATATTTAAATGGAGCCTCACATGTTTACTGGGATCATCACTGATATTGGCGAAGTGCGCGAGCTGGAGCAACGCGGTGACCTGCGTGCGCGCATTGGGACGTCTTATGACACGGCCTCTATTGATATGGGTGCGTCGATTGCCAGTGACGGCGTGTGTTTGACCGTGATCGCACTAGGCGATGATTGGTATGATGTCGAGATCTCGGCAGAGACAGTTTCAAAGAGCAATTTGAACAGTTGGACCGTTGGCAAGCGGGTCAATTTAGAGCGGGCCTTAAAGGTCGGTGATGAATTGGGGGGGCATATCGTTTCTGGGCATGTGGATGGCGTGGCCGAAGTGGTTGCAATGTCGGATGACGGTGACAGCACGCGCGTCACTTTGCGCGCCCCCAAAGAGCTGGCGCGTTTTGTGGCGCAAAAGGGGTCTGTGACGTTGAACGGCACCTCATTGACGGTCAATGACGTCGATGGCTGCGATTTTGACATCAATTTCATTCCGCATACCAAGGAAATGACCACATGGGGTGATGTCGCGGTTGGTCATCAGGTCAATTTGGAAATTGACACGTTGGCGCGCTATGTGGCGCGGTTGAATGAAATGTGCCAAGCTTAGCGGAAGCGCTTGAAAGCAATTGTATTTGTTAAGAACCCACACGGAAGATGCGTGCCAATTGCTGTGGATTTAGGCAAATTGCTCTACTGGTCATTTACTGGGGTTTCAGGTATCTGCAGGAGGCAATTTCTTAGAAAGGCCCGCACATGAGTTTTGCGACCCCAGGACCCGTCGAGGCTGCGCTAAAAGCAGCGATCAGCCCGATTGAGGATATTATCGAAGATGCTCGTCAGGGGCGGATGTATATTCTTGTGGATCACGAAGATCGTGAAAACGAAGGCGATCTGGTGATTCCGGCGGGATTTGCCACGCCGGATGCTGTGAATTTCATGGCAACCCATGGGCGCGGCTTGATTTGCCTGACTTTGCCCGCGGAACGGATTGACGAATTGGGGCTGCCCATGATGGCGATGCATAATTCGTCACGACATGAGACGGCCTTTACCGTGTCGATCGAAGCCCGCGAAGGGGTGACAACGGGAATTTCAGCCGCAGATCGTGCCTTGACGGTCGCCATTGCGATCAATCCAGAGAACACAGCCGCTGACATTGCAACGCCTGGACATGTGTTTCCCCTGCGTGCGCGCCGCGGTGGGGTATTGGTGCGGGCAGGCCACACCGAAGCTGGCTGCGACGTAAGCCGTTTGGCGGGGCATTACCCGTCATCGGTGATTTGTGAGATCATGAAAGAAGACGGCAGCATGGCCCGTCTGCCGGATCTTGTTGAGTTTGCGAAGAAACATGGTCTGAAGATCGGCACCATCAGCGATTTGATCACCTATCGTTCTAAAAATGACAATCTGGTGGTGCAAACCGATCAGCGGATTGTGGATTCTGAGTTTGGTGGCAGCTGGGATATGCGGATTTTTACCGATCAGACCCATGGCGTTGAGCATGTGGCGTTGATCAAGGGCGACATCACAACAGATGAACCGGTTCTGGTGCGCACCCATGCCCTGAAAGTCGAAAAGGACATGTTGGGTCTGGGGGCAAAACGCGCCGATGAGATGCGCGCGGCCATGGAAACCGTGGACCGTGTTGGGCGCGGGGTCGTGTGCCTGTTTCGCTCGCCCAAAAACCGGCTATTTGCAGATGATGACGAAGGCCCACGCACGGTCAAACAGATTGGCATTGGCGCACAGATTCTGAATAATCTTGGATTGACCCGTTTGATCTTGCTGACCAATTCACCGCAGGCGGTGTATCTGGGCCTGGAAGCTTATGATCTGGAAATCGTCGACACACGTCCCATCGAAGTGGAGTAGAACCAATGGCCGGTGCAGAAAATCACTATATCATGCCACGCGCGGAATTTGACAAAGCGGTTAAGGTTTTGATCGTTGTGTCGCCTTACTACAAGGACCTTGCTGATAATATGGTGGCGGGCGCGGTGGCCGAGATCGAAGCCTGTGGCGGCAGCTATGATGTGGTCGAGGTGCCGGGGGCGTTGGAAATTCCAACCGCAATTGCCATGGCCGAAAACATGAGCAATTTTGACGCCTATGTGGCCTTGGGCTGTGTGATCCGCGGCGAGACAACGCATTACGATACCGTCTGCAATGACAGCAGCCGCGCCATTCAATTGCTTGGATTGCAGGGGCTTTGCATTGGCAATGGCATCCTAACGGTGGAAAATCGGCCTCAGGCAGAAGTGCGGGCAGACCCGGCTGCGCAAAATAAAGGTGGCGGAGCGGCCGCTGCGGCCTTGCATCTGCTGGCGCTTTCGCGCAAATGGGGCGGCCCGCGTAAGGGAGTCGGATTTCTCCCGTCTTCTGATGAGATCAAGATCGCGGGAGATAACAAGGGTGTCCCGACCGCATGAGCTCTGAGACGAAGTCCGGCCTTTCCGGCAACCAGAAACGTAAGATGAAATCTGCATCTCGGCTGTTTGCCGTGCAGGCCTTGTATCAGATGGAGCAATCCGGTCAGACCTTTGATCAGGTGCGGGTGGAGTTTTTGGACCACCGGTTTGGCGAAGTCTTTGATGATTACGAAATGCTTGAGGGCGATGTGTCGCTGTTTTCAAATCTGCTGAAAGAGGCAGTGAACAATCAGGCGCTGGTGGATCAGATGACAGATCGCGCGCTTGTGGCGAAATGGCCGTTGGGCCGTATCGACACAACCCTTCGGGCGTTGTTCCGTGTCGCCGGTGCCGAGCTGACTCAAATGGACACACCGCCCAAGGTGGTGATTGTAGAGTTCTTGCAAGTGGCGCAGGCCTTTTTCCCGGATGGGAAAGAAAGCAATTTCGTGAACGGGGTGCTGGATCACATGGCCCGCGAAGCGAAGCCAGAAGCGTTTTGAACCAAAGCCCTGCAAAAGCGGGGCTTTTTTGGTTTTGAGTGGTTCGTGATTTGTATGCGAGTGGGCGTTTTGCGGACGTAGTTAACTTTCGCTGCGTCTGCGCCAATGACTGCATTCGCGTGTAAACCTAGCAAAACGGTTCTGACTTACGGCCGCGATCATTGCGCGAATTAGGCTGGTGGCACCAAAAGACACTTCATTTTCTGAGACCTGTTTTTATCTCAGTATTGATTATACCGACATATGTCGGTAAGAGCTCTGCATGCGAGCACGCCTATCAAAGTCCGAGCGACGAGACCAAATCCTGAAGAAGGCACGCCAGATCTTGGCTAAGCAGGGGCTGGCCAAGACCGAGATGGAAGACATACGTCTTGCCTGCGGGATCTCCCGCGGCGGGCTGTATCACCATTTCTCGAACAAGCGTGCGGTGCTTTATGCCCTTGTCGAAGAAGAAATTGGCGACCTTGCCGACGCGCTCAACGAAAAAGACACGTCTCCGATCCTAGTTCTCCTTTTGAATGGATCGAGCCACCTTGGCGGTAATACGGGCGTTATCTCGGCCCTCCAGACTCTGGAGGACAAACTGGATTACCTTTCCGCACTTGAGCAGGCAATCTCGGCAGTCTTGAAAGACACATTATTTGCCCGCATGGGAGGTTTTGTCCGCGATGGCATCAACGCCGAGCACGTGGTCGAATTATTTCTAACAGTTAACGCACATATTAACCGACGCGAAATTCTGGGAGATTGGTCAAGCGCTCAAGCTGCTGGTTTTGCTGCCACCGCGCTAAAGGCTTTGGCACCACTTCTGAAGTCTCCCGAAGAACTCAATCCGATCCTTTTGAGCCTCAAGCAGAAGGCGTAATCCTCATGATCCTCGTTCAATTTCTGGCAATTACTTTTGCCATCTCTCTTGCGGGATTTGCCTGTATTTATTTCATACCCTCGGCCCGCTCACCTGAAAGCGCAATCGGGCTTCCGTTTTGGTTAATCATGGTCTGGGGCCCTTCGCTCACGGCCATTTTGCTTAGTCTGCGCGACGGGCAGCTGATGGACTTGTTGGGACGGGTCGTCTTAGTCTCAACCGTCCCGGCAGTTGTATGGGCGCTAGTTCTCGCGCCGCTGGTCCTTTTGCTGGCGATGCGCCCATTCGCGCCTGAAGGGGCAACAAATCTCAGCGTTGGCCTTCTTGTGGTAATGATCGGATTCAACCTGATCCTCGGACCACTCGGGGAAGAGCTTGGCTGGCGGGGATACTTCCAGGACCGCCTTAGTCCGAATATCGGGTGGCTGATTGCGTCGCTATTGGTTGGCGTGATCTGGTTTGTTTGGCATTTGCCGCTCTGGATGATTGAGTCTCCCCACGCCCAGATTGCTTTACCTCTCTACGCTGGGCACGTGATGTGCTACGCTGTCATCATTGGCGCGGCCTACACCTTGTCAGGTGGCTCCATTTTGCCCGCAATCCTGATCCATCTCACCGTAAACTTAGCAGCAAACCTAGCCATATTCGTTGGGTTCCGGGATCCGAATTCGTGGTTCAGTTCCAGCCTCTTGCCATACTCCGTTATCGCCGTGATTGCGGTCGGATTGGTGTTCCTTAGGACCGGTTCGTATGTCGTGAAGTGGCCGGGTGTTTGAAAGCGGCCTTTCGTGCCCCAAGCAGCATACGTTAGTCTGGGCTTTAAGTTGGCCTTGAAGCGATCTCTAAAAATCCAAACCCAAATCGACTGTTTTGGCGCTGTGGGTCAGGGCTCCGGATGAAATGTAATCCACTCCGGTGGCGGCAATAGAGGCGATGCGGTCAAGTTTGACGTTGCCGCTGGCTTCGGTTTTCATTTGGCCATTCACCATTTTCACGGCCTGGCGCAGCAGGTCGTTGTTCATGTTGTCCAGCAACACAACAGAGGCTCCGCCGACGTCTAGAACTTCTTGTAGTTGATCCAGGCGGTCAACTTCGATTTCCACGGCCATCATATGGCTGGCGTGTTGTTTGGTGGCTTCCAGCACTGGGCGTATGCCCCCGGCAGCAGCGATGTGGTTGTCTTTGATCATGATCGCGTCAGACAGCGAGTAGCGGTGATTGTGGCCGCCGCCATGCAGTACGGCAAGCTTTTCAACAAGCCGCATGTTGGGCGTGGTTTTGCGCGTGCATGTCACGCGGGCTTGGGTGCCTTCGGCCTGTTCCACAAAACCCGCAGTCTTGGTGGCAATGCCGGTCAGGCGGCCTGCATAGTTTAGGGCGACGCGTTCGCCAGAGAGGATCGAAGCGGCTTTGCCTTTGATGCTCATCAAGACGTCGCCTTTTTTACACGGCTGACCGTCTGCAATATGCGTGGTGATTTCAAGCGTCGGGTCGACCAAGCGGAACGTCAGGGCTGCGACCTGCATGCCAGATACAATGGCATCTGCTCGGGCGTTCAGTTTGGCATCATAAGTGACGTCGGCCGGAATGACGGCACGGGTGGTCACGTCGCCATAGCTGCCAAGATCTTCGAGCAGCGCGTTGCGCACCATGGGTTCAAGGATCAGGTCGGGGACGGTGGCAAAACTCATGTCAATTCCTTGAGGATATCGTCGCGCAGAGTAATGGCCTCTGCATAGGTCATCATAGAGCGTTTCCCATCGCCGGGCAGGGTATCGGGGAAATCGGCGCGTTCATGTGCCCCCCGGCTTTCCTGGCGTTGCAGGGCGCAGATGGTGATCAGCGTTGCTGTGGCGCACATGTTTTGGAAACTTAGAGATGTGTCACGCGTCTCTAGGTCCGCAATGGTTTGAAGTGCGGAAACCATCCCGCCCTTTGTGCGAACCACACCAACATTGTTGGTCATGGTGTTGCGCAACTTGGTGACAGCATCAGCGTTTGGTGGCGTGTCACGGCCTGAGAAATTTGGCGTGATTTCAGGTGTTTCTGAAGCAGAGCTAACCTCGGCAATGCCGTCTGCACAGATGCGGGCATAAACCAGCGCTTCGAGCAGGCCATTAGAGGCCAAGCGGTTGGCCCCATGAAGTCCGGTGCTGCTGGCTTCGCCACAGACCCATAGGTTGCCAAGGCTGGCGTGGCCTTGGGTGTCTGTCTTGATTCCCCCCATATGATAATGCGCAGCGGCGGCCACCGGGATGGGTTCGATGGCCGGATCAATGCCATTGCGGGCGCAATATTCGGCGACCGAAATAAACTGGGTTTTGATGCTTTCACCCAGGGCGGCGCGGGTATCAAGCATGGGGCGCAATCCGGCCTGAGACTGAGCATAGATGGCGCGGGCGACGATGTCGCGCGGGGCAAGTTCTGCATCTGGATGCACATCTTGCATAAAACGCTCGCCATCTTTGTTGATCAGGATCGCACCTTCGCCGCGCAGGGCTTCGGTGGCCAAGGGAGCAGGGTCTTCACCAACATCCATTGCGGTGGGATGGAATTGCACAAATTCTGCGTCCGCAATCACCGCTCCGGCGCGGGCGGCCATGCCGATAACCTGACCCCGGATGCGCGGTGGGTTTGTGGTGACGGCATACAGCCCGCCAGAGCCACCACCGGCCAGAAGAAAGGCTGTACCACGCAGCATGATAGGGGCAGAGCGGTTGTCGTCACTTTCCTGGATGGCAATGCCGGTGACTGCGCCATCTTGGGTATCAAGCGCGACCGCCATTGTGCCTTCGAGCACCTGAATGCTGGGGGTCTGCGCCACTTGTTCGATCAGGGCCGCCATGATTTGCGCACCCGCTTGGTCGCCTTTCACGCGCACTACACGAGCGAAACTATGGGCTGCCTCGCGTGAGAGCACATAGCCGCCATTTTCGGTGCGATCAAAGGGTGTGCCCATGGTGGTGAGATCAATAATATGTTCGCGGGCTTCTTGCGTGACCATGGCTGCCACCTGGGCGTCAACCGTGCCTGCACCTGCTTTCAGCGTATCTGTGGCGTGGTTTTGCGGGCTGTCCTTGTCATCCATGGCTGCGGCGACACCGCCTTGGGCCCAGGCCGAACTCGCGCCTTCACCCAGAGGCTCTGGAGAGATCATGACAACCGGCCGCGGTGCCAGCTTGATGGCTGCGTAGAGCGCCCCCATGCCAGCGCCAACAATGACGATGCGATCGGTCTTGATCTCTTGCATGTGGCGTTACAGGCCCAGTTTTAGCGACAGGTCGATCATCGCTTGTACAGAGAGGCGCGCTTTTGCGGCCATTTCTTCTTCGACTTCGACCTGATTTTCCATGGTGTGCAGCACATAAAGGATTTTTTCGAGCGAAATTTTCTTCATGAATGGGCACATGTTGCAGGGCTTGGCAAACTCTACTTCAGGCAGCTCGTCAGCGATATTGGATGCCATAGAGCATTCAGTGACCAGCATGGCTTTGCTGGGTTTGTTGTCGTGCACCCATTTGATGATGCCGCTGGTAGATCCGGTGAAATCGGATTCAGCCACAACGGCGGGGGTGCATTCCGGGTGGGCGATGATTTTGACCTCTGGGTCATACTCACGATAGGCGCGCAGATCGTCTGCGGTGTAAAGCTCGTGCACGATGCAAGAGCCTTCCCAGAACACCACCTTTTTCTTGGATTGATTCGCGACATTCTGGGCCAGGAACTGATCTGGCGTCATGATGACCGTGTCGCTTTCCATGGCGTCCACAATCTGAACAGCATTGGAGCTGGTGCAGCAAATATCCGATGCGGCTTTGACTTCGGCAGTGGTGTTCACATAGCTGACCACCGGCGCGCCCGGGTATTTGGCGCGCATCTCTTCAACGCCTTCGGCTGTGATGCTTTCGGCCAACGAACATCCGGCGGCCATATCAGGCATCAGCACTGTTTTTTCCGGCGACAGGATTTTGCTGGTTTCTGCCATGAAGTGCACGCCAGCCTGGACAATCACATCTGCTTTGACCTGCGTGGCTTTGATGGCCAGTTGCAAGCTGTCGCCGACGAAGTCAGATACGCCGTGGAAGATTTCGGGGGTCATATAGTTATGTCCCAAAATCACCGCATTGCGTTTGGCTTTCATTTCAGTGATGGCTTTGACATAGGGCGCATAAATCGCCCAATCAGCCGGTGAAACCACCCGGTCCATCTTGGCATAGACGTCACTCATCGAAGCCGCGAGATCGGGGTTCGGCGCAAGGTCATAGTGGTCAGAAAGGGTGGAGCGAACATTGGTTAGATCGAGCAACAGACTGTTCCCTGTGTTCAACGGTAAGACGCATTTATACTGCTGTCACAATATAGGCCAGAAGATGCAAGAAAAAATGGGGAACTTATGCGGAAAATAACCGAAATGGTTATGTTTTGGGACCAAATCCAAGATGTTAGCGTCAAAGGTTTTGACCAATTGATTCAATTTTGCGCGCGAAATTGCTATTTCTTTCCTAGTTTTTTCAGCAATAGCGGCGCAATTGTTACGATCAGGGCGATGCGCAGAAGATGATGTAAAACCACATAGGTCAGATCAGCGCCTGCAATGATTGCCAGCACGACCATCTCACTCTGGCCGCCAGGTAAGAAGGCCAGAAAGGTGTTGAGCATTGATGAGGTGAGGCCGAGCTTGCTGATGGTGATGATGAAGATACCGCTGATAATCGCAAGCAAAAGGCCGTTCAAAAGGCCCGCCAGAACGGTGGTTTTCATTTCCTTCAACGTCAATCCCACATAGCGGCTGCCGACAGCAATGCCGATAAAGAATTGGCTGGCCCAGATCATTTCTGCGGGGGGACGTTGGGTTATGACACCCGTGACCGACAGAATTGCCGTTAAGATCATTGGGCCAAGCAAAGAGGCCCCAAACATGTTCAGGCGTGCCGCGATGCGCCAGCCAATCAGACCGGCGCTAATCAACAGCAGAATTTGCAAGGGCGGTGTGTCGGCTGTTGGCTTTCCTGGTGGGGCAATCAGGTCGATATTCCAGAAAAAGCTTAGCAAAAGGGGGGCTGCTCCAATAATGCACAACACACGGGTGGCGTGGATCAGCGAAAGCGCGCGCACATTGGCCCCGGCTTCTTCGCCAAAGATCAAAAGATCCTGTAGTCCGCCGGGCATCGACGCGTAATAGCTTGTGACTTTGTCAAATCCAAAAACTCGGCGCAAAAGCGGGTAAGAGGTAAGGCCAACACAGATCAAGAAGATTGGAAGCAGAGCCAACGAGTAGGCCATGCTAGGCAGGGCCGTCAGAATTTGGGGTGTGATGGATGCACCAATAGCGACGCCTAGGATCGTGCGAAAGGTAAGGCCAATCAGACCCATGCCTTTCAGGTCTTGTCCAAGCAAAGCCAGAACTAAGCAAATGGCCATGGGCCCCATTAGGAAAGGTAAAGGTAGCCCTAACCAAAGAAATGCCGCTGCGCCAAGGGCGGCAGCGGCGGCGGTTTTCGTTTCGGTGAGATACCGTTTCATAAAAAACCTTAAGTAGGTTGGCGCGGCGCAGAGCGCCGCGCTTGTATTAATCTCCGTCTGCGATACCACGTGCACGCAGGCGTGCCCGACGTTGGCGGTAGCTTGGCAGCACAACCAAAAGCACAGCAAGTGCCAGAAGACCCAATGTCATTGGGCGCTCCCAAATAAAGGCCATACCATCATAAAGCTGCATTGCGCGGGAGAAGTTGTTTTCCAGCAATGGGCCAAGGATAAAGCCAATCAACAGAGGTGCCAATGGATAGTCAGCAAATCTGAAGGCAGTTGCCACCACACCAAAACCAACAAGGATTAACAATTCTGTCGCATTGTTCTGCCCGATATAGGCCCCCATCAACGTAAAGAACAGGATGAAAGGAATCAGGTAGTTGCGAGGAACTGCAAGCACTTTGGCGATGTAAGGGATCAGAGGCAGGTTCAAGATCAACAACACCAGGTTACCCAGATACATCGAGATGATGACGGCCCAGAAAATCTCTGGTGCGTCGATCATCAGGCGTGGGCCAGGGCTGACGTTCAGAGCGATCAAAGCACCAAGCAAGATGGCTGTGGTGCCAGACCCGGGAATGCCCAAGGTCAGCAAGGGTACAAAGGACCCTGTGCAGGCCGCGTTGTTGGCTGATTCTGGGGCCGCGATGCCCTTGATGGCACCTTTCCCAAATTGATCTTGCTCTTCTTTTGGCGCGATGTTGCGTTCTACCGCGTAGCCAAGGAAAGACGCAATTGTGGCACCAGCGCCGGGCAAAACACCGATAAAGAAGCCTTGCAGGGATTGACGGCCAATGACCGGTGCAATCTTTTTGGCTTCCTCGCGGGTGATGCGCAGATCCTTGATTTCGCCACTGTCGCCATCGCCGGTTTTGGACCGGGTTGGATCCAGCACCAGATAGATCGCCTCGGGCAGAGCAAACATTGCCATTGCCAAGGTGATAAAGCCAAAGCCTGATTGCAGATCCATAATGCCCATGGTGAAGCGTGGCATGTTAAACAGAACGCCTTCGCCAACTGTCGCCATCATCAGACCCAAGAAGGTCATGAGTAAGGCTTTGGCGATTTGGCCGGTGCCCGCGAAGGCGGCGATTGCGGATAAGCCAACCACCATAAGTGCAAAGTATTCAGAGCTGTGGAAGAGCAGGGCCACGGAGGCAAGTGCCGGGGCAAAGATCGCCAGCAAGATTGCGCCAATGGTGCCGCCTGCAAAAGAAGAAACTGCGGCGATTGTCAGGGCTTTACCTGCTTTACCTGATCTGGCCATCGGGTAGCCATCAAAGCTGGTGGCCACGGTTGAGGCGACCCCCGGCGCATTGATGAGGATTGATGAGGTAGAGCCGCCAAAGACCGCCCCATAATATACGCCCGCGAGTAGGATAAGCGCGGTTGCCGGATCGCCGATGGTGATCGCGATGGGGATCATGATGGCGATGATCGACATTGGCCCAAGGCCAGGCAACATGCCGATGAAGGTACCGATCAGACAGCCGCCGATCACCATCAGGATGTTGGTGAATGTAAAGGCCGTCGATAGGCCCATTAAGAGTCCTTCGATCATATCAGCCTCCGAACAGGAATTGGGGAAGGGGGCGCAGGAAGATGCCCAGAACGGAATCTACCAGATACCAGACGCTGCCAGCCGCGATGGCCGATACAACAGCCATGGTCACAAAGCGGCGTTCACCTAAAATGTAGCTGCCCACTGACAGAAACAGGAAGGTTGATGCCAGAAAACCAAGCGGTCGTAGCAGAATCGCGTAGGCCACCATTAGGGACAATAGCAAGACGGCTTGGCCGATCTTGTATTCACCAAGGCGTGCGACGTTGATGTCTGCGGCGTCTTCTTTTGGAGGTACTTTCTCCAGGTTAAACAATATGGCCAGCGACATCAGAATGCCGCCAATGCAAAGCACTTTCGGAAAGCTTGATGGCCAAATCGGGCTGCGCTGCATGATGGGGGGTAACAACCCGTCCATCGTGAAATAAGCGGCATAACCGTAAGCGATGCAAATTATGAGAATGACAAAGGCAATCCAGCGATCGAGCGCCATGATATGTCCCCCCTTTGAGTGTGAAAAATGCGCCCGAGGGTCAACCCGGGCGCATCAAATAAGTGCGCAGAGCGCGGTTTATAGGAAGCCGAGTTTGCGCATCAGGTCGCCGATGACTTGCTCTTGGTTTTCCAAGAAGCTGCGGAAGTCGTCGCCGTTGTTGTGGATGTTTACCCAACCGTTACGCGAGCGAACAGCTTCCCATTCAGGAGTGTCGTACACTTTGGTGATTGCCTCTTGGTACATGGACAATTTGTCTGCTGGCAGACCTGGTGCCGCAAAGAAACCACGCCAGTTGACGAAGGTTGTGTCATTGCCTTGCTCAACCATGGTTGGCGCGTCTGCGTATGCGTCAACACGTTCGTCAGATGTTACGCCGATGATGCGCACTTCGCCAGCTTTCGCCAGTTCAACCGCTTCAGAGAAACCAGTGGATACAGCTTGAACTTCGCCGGACAGCAGGCCCGCCATTGTTGCGCCGCCACCATCGTATGGAACGTATTTCATTTGAACTGGGTCAGCACCGGCTGCTTGGAAAACCATTGCAGCAACCAAGTGGTCCATGCCGCCTGGAACAGATCCGCCACCTACAGCTGTTTTGGCTGGGTTGGCATTAAACGCTGCGATCAGACCGTTGACGTCTTGAATGTCGCTGTCTGCTGCAACAACGAGTGCTGCATAGTCACCGATTGTACCGGCAACCAAAGTCAGGTCACGGAAAGACTGAGGGAAAACGCCTGTCAAAGACCGGATCACGATTGGTGTTGAGTTCACCATCAATGTGCCGTGCTGGCTCGCAGCGTTTTCAATCAGATAACCGATGGCTTTACCGCCGCCGCCACCTGACATGTTCTCGTAGGAAGCAGATCCTACAAGGCCAGCTTTGGTCAGGGCTTCGCCTGTGCCACGAGCTGTGCCGTCCCAGCCGCCACCGGCACCACCTGGAATGAGGAAGTGCAGGCTGTCAACGACTTTATGACCACCGGCCATTGCTGGCGCGCCAAAGCCGATTGTGGCAGCAGCTGCCGCCATCATTACGCGACGTGTGAGGTTAAGTTTTGTCATGGTATCCTCCCTATAGACAAACTTTAGATTTTTGGTTCGTAGGTATTTGGTGTGCTGACAGGCGGAACAGGCAAGACCTGATCGCTGACAAGTACACCGTCTGGATCGCAATAGATGTGTTGCCCAGTCTCAAAGAGAACATTGCCAAAAGCAACAGGGACATCAATTGCGCCAATTCCGGTTTTTCCGCTGCGCGCTGGGCTGGTGCCAAGCGCTTTGATTCCAATTTGAAGCGTGGCCATGACAGAGATGTCACGCACGGCGCCGTTGATGACGATGCCAGCCCAATTGTTATCTTGCAGGATTTTTGCATTCACATCACCCAAAAGGGCGGTATCTGCAGAGCCACCACCATCAAGAACAATCACAGCACCATTGCCATCTGTGCGAAATAGGCTTTGCGCAAGGCGGGTGTCTGCCATCGTGACGACGGTTCGAATAGGGCCGTGAAACTGCTTTTGCCCACCAAAATCTATCAATGGAGACGTCACACGCCGGAGCTTTCCGGGGTTGGCATCCCATAGATCTGCGGTGGCAAAGCGGGGCGTCATCGACAAAGTATTCCTTCTGGTGAAACGCATAGGTTTTCGGCGTGGCCGTTGATAAACTCTTTGGACACGCTTAATTTGTAGGGGGTTAGCAGTGAAAGTGGCAACCTTGTTTTTGCTGCGTTTCATTAGGTGAAATATTGCCGATTTTGCCTGAGAGAATGATCTGCACTGGTTAAAACGCGGCACCTTGGCACGGGGTGAAACCCGGCAAAGTGGCACTGGTCCAAAGGACCGGCCAGCGCAATTTGCTGCGGACTCGTGCAAAAGTTTCAAATCATCCCCCCATTTGACAAGCGACCGAGAAGCCGCCCATGACTGAGGGGAACATGCGAAGCTGACACAAACCTGTCACGGCATGGCATCACCGTTTGGGAGCTCGGCATGCGATTTTTATTGGTTGAAGATAACGAAGGCCTGGCCAAAGCTGTTTTAGATCGCTTGCGTTTGGACGGGCATGTGGTGGATCATGCTGCGGATATTTCTTTAGCAGAAGATTATTCAGCAACGGCAGATTACGACTTGATTTTATTGGATATTATGCTTCCGGATGGGGACGGTCGGGACTTTTTGAAGGCCCATCGTGCGCGCAAGGATGAAACTCCGGTGATCGTGCTGACAGCACGATCAGAAGTGTCAGATCGGGTGGGTGTACTTGACCTGGGTGCGGATGATTATTTGACCAAACCTTTTGATTTTTCCGAATTAGAAGCGCGTTGTCGCGCTGTCTTACGCCGACGTGGGGGCAACGCGTCTAATGTTCAACGATTCGGCGGACTTGAGTTTGATTCGCTTGCTGGGACCATTACTATGTCTGGTGAAACCATAACTTTGCGCAACAGAGAATTGCGCTTGTTGGAAATATTCATGTCGTCCCCGGACAGGATATTTTCCAAGGCAAAGCTGGTCGATCGGTTGTTTGCCTATGATGAAGATGGGTCTGAAAATGCGATTGAAGTCTATGTCGGCCGTCTGCGCAAACATCTGTCTGGCTCGCAGGTTGAAATCGCGACGGTGCGGGGGGTGGGGTATCGGATGAATATTGTATGAGTGACGCGCCGCAATCCACCGGATCCATCCGCAGACGCCTGACGTTGCAACTGATGATCGGGGCCTTGGTGCTGGCAATCTTGCTATATCTTGTTGTTTTGAATGTGGCGCGAGATCTGGCCGAGCGATCACAGGACAATATACTATTTGCCTCTGCCACGGCGATTTTGGAATCGGTGGCGGTGCAAGATGATGAAATCGTTGCTGATATTCCCTATGGGGCGTTGTCGATGTTGGGGAATGTCAGTGACGACCGGGTGTTTTATAAGATTGCGACGGGTTCACATGTGTTGACCGGATATGCCGATTTGCCGGCTGTTGATGGTAATGGTGATCAGGGCGCAAGCTATGTTACGGCACCTTATAAAGGCGAGGATGTTCGGGTGATCGAAGTGTCGCGTCGATTGTCCTTGAGTACCGGCAGCGTGAATGTGACGGTTTCAGTTGCGCAAACTCGCAACGGACAAGCTGAAATTGTGACCCGAATGCGGCGTGTGGCTTTGTCTTCGGGGGCGGGTTTCTTTTTTGTAGCGACGGTGTTGGCGGTGATCACCGCGCAGTCCAGCATTCGCCCTTTAAATCGTTTGGCTGGTTCTGTTTCGCGCCGCGGGCCGAAAGATATGCGCGCGGTTGTCGGGCCGGTGCCAAGTGAAATGGTGCCGCTGGTGACGTCGCTGAATCGCTTAATGTCGCGCTTAAAGATATCGCTTGCCCGATCTGAGGATTTTATTGCCGAAGCAGCGCATCGGGTGCGCACGCCATTGGCAACTGTGCGCACCCAAGCCGAGGTTGTGCTGCGGCGGGTTGATCGCGATGAAAATCGAAACAGCCTGCGGGAAATGATCCGTGCGATTGACGAAAGCTCGCGGGCGGCAGGGCAACTGTTGGATCATGCGATGGTCACCTATCGCACGGATCACCTCGAGCGAGAGATGATTGATTTGGCGGAACTTGCCACTGATTTGGTGGCTAGGTTGACGCCTGTTGCAGAGTTGAAAGACATTCACTTGCGCGTTGAGGTGCTTGAAAAGTCTCAATTTTTTGGTGACGCAATCCTTATTCAGAATGCAGTTAGGAATGTTTTGGATAACGCGATCAAATATTCTCCGGTGGATCGCGAAATCAATGTGCGCGTTGGGCGCGTTGAAAATGAAGCATTCATTCAAATCGCAGATCAGGCGGGGGGATTTCCTGATGTTGCTCAGGAAGAACTTACTGGGCGATTTGCGCGTGGCAGCAATGCCGTTGGCACTGTTGGATCTGGGCTTGGGCTAACAATTGCTAAAGAAGTAACTGAAGCCCATGGCGGCCGGCTGGAGCTTGAAAACTTGGAAGAGGGAGGTGGCGCATGCGTAATATTGTTTTTCCCTTAGTCGCAGTGTTGTGGGCCGGGGTGGCCACGGGGTTTGAAATTGAAGAGCATCGACGGTTTGGTCCAGCTGACGCGGCAAACGAGCTGAAAATTATTTCAACTGCTGATGTAGAAATCTTGATCCCGTTGATGGAACTTTTTCTGCGACGGCACCCGGACACGGTTATTGACTATACCTCTGTCAGCAGCGGCGCACTGATGCAGGCGATTGTGAGCGAAGAGCAGGTGTTTGACGTGGCATTGTCTTCGGCGATGGATTTGCAGATCAAGCTGGCAAACGATGGTTTCAGCCGGGAGCATCGCTCGGATGCAACCGAATTGGTGCCTGCTTGGGGTAATTGGCGTGATCATGTCTTTGCATTTTCTCAAGAAGAAGCGTCGATTGTAGTCTCGCCAGAGGCATTTGAAGGTATTGAAATGCCGAGAGATCGGCAGAGCCTGGTGACCACATTGCGCAAGTACCCAGAGCGATTTGACGGCAGGGTCGCAACCTATGATTTGACACTGAGTGGTACGGGATATTTGTTTGCGACGCAGGATGCGCGTACCACCGAAACTTTTTGGCGACTGATGGAAGTTATGGGTGGTTTGGACGCGCAGCTATTCTGCTGTTCGTCCGTGATGATCGAAGCAGTAAGCCGTGGGGATATTGCAGTGGCTTACAATGTTTTGGGCAGCTATGCGCGGGCGCGCAAAGATTTGGAAGGGTCTATCCAAGTGATTGATCCGGCTGACTTTACCAATATGATGCTGCGCACGGGGATCTTGCTAGAAACCGTTGTTGCCGAAGAGCTTGCACGGGACTTCTTAGATCATCTATTGCAAAGCGCCTGGGGGGTGGAAGATGTGGCCGAATACCCCTTTCACAAATGGCATTTGGAAACATCGGAAGTCGCGGCGTCGATGAAGCCGATCCGGTTGGGGCCTGGCTTGCTGGTGTTTCTTGATGAATTGAAGCGAAAACGGTTTTTGAAAGAGTGGTTTAACGCTGTTCGGCAAGAATAATGCGCGGTCTTTTGTGATCCTGCGATTCCGCGCTTTCTGACTCTGGACCTTTGGCCCCAGATGAGTCATACGGGAATAGAATTTGCGGAGGCATCCATGAGCATATTGAACTCTCTTTTGCGCGCGGTCACTTGGTGGAACGGGCAAACCCTAAACACGCAGATCTATACTTGGCGCAAGGGCGAAAAAGTCGGCGAAGATGATCAGGGCAATAGCTATTTTCGCAACAAAGACGACAGCCGTCGCTGGGTGATCTATGAGGGCGAGGCAGAGGCCAGCCGGATCGGTGCCGATTGGCATGGTTGGTTGCATCGGACTTTTAACGAAGTGCCGTCGGACAAACCGCTAAAGCACAAAGCATGGGAAAAGCCGCATCAGGAAAACCTGACCGGAACGGCAATGGCTTACGCGCCAGCTGGGTCCATTCGGGTAAATACGCCTGCTGAGCGGACCGACTATGAAGCTTGGCAGCCTGAATAAAGGCAGTCTTACGCATGTCTACTCAGAAAACTGAAATCGCCGTTGGCGGCATTGTCTTGGCGGCAGCGCTGGGTTTTGCCGTTTATATGGGGCAGGCCACCGGGTTTGCTGCCCGATCTTCGGGCTATGAATTGACGGCGTCGTTCCGGTCGATTGAAGGCATCACTGTAGGTACCGATGTGCGGTTGGCAGGGGTCAAGATTGGTTCTGTGACAGATATTGCGCTAAACCCCGACACATTTCGTGCAGATGCGGCAATTACCGTGCAGGATGATATTATCCTGCCGGACGACAGTGCCATCGTGATTGCATCCGAAGGCCTGTTGGGCGGTAATTTCGTTGAGGTTTTGCCCGGTGGCTCGCCATTTAATCTGGAAGCCGGTGACGAAATTGAGGACACGCAGGGGGCGGTGAGCCTAATTTCGCTATTGCTCAAATTCGTGTCTGGCAGCGGTGACGATACATGAAACCGTTCGCTCTGGCGGCTGTCGCGCTTTGTGGTGCGGTTATGTTTGCCTCGGCCCCGGTTGCTGTTCAATCTCAAGAAATTATTATCGAGGAATTGGACGGGCTTGAAGATGGCATAAGCCTGCGCCAGCCGCTGATTTTTGAAGAAATCACCGAAGAAGTGCGCGCGGTGTCTGGCACCGGTGCCGTTTTGCGTGGCCTGGATAAGCTGAACGGGCAGGTGGCCGATATCGAGCTTGCCAATGGGTTTAGCGTTTCTTTCGGCCAATTGCGCGTTGATTTGGCAGAATGCCGCCATCCTGATGACAATGCGACCGGCGAGGCCTATGCCTTTTTGTCGATATACGATGGCGATGTGGCGGCGGACCCGTTGTTTCAGGGTTGGATGATTGCGTCGTCCCCTGCGCTAAGCGCCATGGATCATGCGCGTTACGATGTTTGGGTTTTGCGTTGTGTGACATCTGAAGCTGAAGGCAGCGAATAGTCAGTTATTTCTGCGGACCGCGCCAAGGCATTTTCCAGCTGACTCTGATAGGTTGCTCTTGGTATTTCAATGGCGCCAAGCGATTGAAGATGCGGTGTCAGAAATTGTGTATCAAATAGGCTGAAGCCACAATTCAACAGATGGGTTGTCAGATAGGCCAGAGCGGTTTTTGAGGCATTGGGCACGCGCGAAAACATGCTTTCGCCAAAGAACGCCGCCCCCAAGGTCACACCATAAACGCCGCCAGCCAATTGGTCATTCTGCCAAATCTCTATGGAATGCGCGCGTCCCAACTGGTGCAGCGCGATATAGAGTTCGCGAATTTCCGCGTTTATCCAAGTGTCGGGGCGATCTGCGCATCCATCAACCACGTCAGTAAAGGCGCGATTCAGCGTCACCGGATAGGGGCTGCGCCGAATATGCCGGGCCAAGGACCGTGAGATGTGGAATTGGTCTAGAGGAAAGACACCGCGGCGCTTGGGATCAACCCAAAAGATTTCAGGGTCATCGCGATGTTCAGACATGGGGAAGATACCCATGGAGTAGGCGCGCAACAGCATTTCTGGGGAAAGGTCACCCATGCGGTTGCACGCCCAAAGGCATTAAGCGCCGTATGTGGCTTCGAGCCATTTTTCCAGCCAATGAATATTATAATCACCGCTGTGAATATCGTCTTCTTGCAGCAGCTGGCTGAACAGCGGGATTGTGGTGTCGATGCCATCCACAATCAACTCTCCGAGCGCCCGATTGAGCCGCGACAGGGCCTCTTGACGGTCGCGCCCATGCACAATCAACTTGCCAATCAAACTGTCGTAATAGGGCGGAATTGAATACCCGTCATACAGCGCAGAATCCATCCGAACCCCAAGACCGCCTGGGGCGTGGAAATGAGTGATTTTTCCGGGACAGGGGGCGAAATTCGGCAAGCGTTCCGCGTTGATGCGGACTTCGATGGAATGGCCGTTTATCTCGAGATCGTCTTGCGTGAACGACATCGGCAGCCCTTCGGCAACGCGAATTTGTTCGCGCACCAGATCGACTCCGAAAATGGATTCGGTGACCGGATGTTCCACCTGCAAACGGGTGTTCATTTCGATGAAATAAAACTCGCCGTTTTCATACAGAAATTCGATCGTGCCCGCGCCGATATAGTTGATGTCGGCCACCGCATCCGCACAGATCTTGCCAATTTTGGCGCGTTCTTCCGGTGTGATGCAGGGGCCAGGCGCTTCTTCGAAGACCTTTTGGTGACGCCGCTGCAAAGAGCAATCGCGTTCGCCCAGATGCACTGCATTGCCTTTGCCATCACCAAAGACCTGAATCTCGATGTGACGCGGCGTGGTCAGGTATTTCTCGATGTAGACTTCATCGTTGCCAAAGTTAGATTTGCCTTCGGCGCGCGCGGTTTGAAAGGCAGATTCCATGTCGGCAGCGGTCTGGGCAACCTTCATTCCTTTGCCACCACCACCAGCTGTGGCTTTGATGATCACAGGATAGCCAATTTCAGCGCCAATGCGTTTGGCTTCTTCCAGATTTGGCACACCTCCAGCAGAGCCGGGTACGCAAGGCACACCCAAGGCGCTGATGGTGTCTTTTGCCGTGATTTTATCACCCATGATGCGAATATGATCCGCAGTGGGGCCAATAAAAGTCAGGTCGTGGTCTTCGACAATCTGAACAAATTTAGCGTTTTCAGACAAAAAGCCATAGCCAGGATGAATGGCTTGCGCGCCAGTGACTTCGCAGGCCGCAATAATCGAAGCGATATTCAAGTAGCTTTCAGTACCTGAAGCGGGGCCAATACAGATGGCTTCGTCAGCCATGCGGACGTGCATCGCATCGGCGTCAGCTGTGGAGTGCACGGCAACCGATTTGATGCCCATCTCGCGGCAGGCCCGGATCACACGCAGTGCGATCTCGCCACGGTTGGCAATTAGGATTTTGTCAAACATTCTGTCGCCTTATTCAATGATGACCAGGGGAGCGCCGTATTCGATTGTCGCCCCGTCTTCGACCAGAATGCGCTTTACAGTGCCAGAGCGTGGCGCAGGAATATGATTCATGGTTTTCATGGCTTCAACGATCAACAGGGTATCACCCTCAGAGATCTGAGCACCCACGCTGACAAAGGCAGGTGAACCAGGCTCTGCCTGCAAATAAACGGTACCAACCATTGGGGAGGTCACGGCACCCGGATGGTTGGCAGGGTCTTCGCTCGCAGGAGCGGCTGCCGGCGCAGCCGGTGCAACTGCTGCTGGGGCAGCGGGTGCTGCGGCAACAGGAGCTGCAATCTGGGTGACCACCTCGTTTTGGCGGCTGACACGGACATTCAGACTGTCGTTGTCGCTGTATTCACGCATCACTTCGATTTCTGTCAGATCATTGGCACGCAGCATTTCTGCAAGAGCGCCAATAAAGGCGACGTCAGAGTCGTGTGTTTTTTTGCTCATGTTTGTCCTCTGCTGCGCTGTGGTCTGCGCGAGTCTTAGTTGTTTCCCCTAGAGGGGAGTTATAGGCCAATTTTTAGGCAAGGAAAAGCGGGGGCGTAAAGCCGATTGAACCCGAAAGTACAATATTTTGCGGGGAATTATTGGGAATTACGGGCTGGGCTGAGTTCACAATGGCATTCCAGAGAGTTTGGCCACCAGTTCTGCAAGTTTTTTTGCACCAAATTTCTTGAGCAACCTTGCGCGGTATTCTTCGATGGTGCGGTAGCTGAGGTTTAGGTCCAAACCAATTTCCTTTGAAGTTTTGCCCCGGCACGTCAAAATTGCGATTTCGCGCTCGCGCTGTGTGAGAGCGACAACAGGCCGTTCGTCAGAGAGATCTGCAAAGGTCCAGACACCACAATAGAATGGGTTGTCAGGCGACAAAGACTTGCCGCGTACACGGCACCAGAAAAGCGTGCCGTCTGCGCGTTTCATGATACGCTCATCGAGATGTTGCCCGTCCGCCTCAAGCGCGACCCGGACACGTGCGCCAAAGGCTTCAAAATCTTCCTTTGATGCATAGAAATCCGCGATTGAGGTCCCGTTGCAGGCCTCTAGAGTGGTACCAAACATCTTTGCAAAGGCATCATTAGGGCTGCGAATCCTGCGGTTTTCCAAAACACACAAACCAATTGGGGCTTGCTGATAGGCGATATCTGAAACTTTCATCCGCAGACCATGCCTTGCTTGGGCGCGCGTGCCAAGGGGCTTGGGAAATGACGCAAGATGAAGTTAAAGAAGAAAACGCTTTTGAGTTGTCGTTTGGCTACGTATTCTACATGAAAATTTTTGGGGAGACTGGTTGGTGGGAATTCGGCTTATTGCGTTGGGAGGTGTTGCTGTATTGCTGACGGCTTGCCTGTCCGAAGAAAAAAAATATGGGTATAGCGCAGGATATGGGCGATCTTATCCGGAAAAAATAGCGCTCGAAATGCCGGGAAACGCACCGTCCATAACGCAGCAATATCGAAATCCTGAAAATCGCAGGTTTGACAGCGGTTCCAGCCCGCATTTGGGCATTGATGTTCATGCGCCGATTGGGACGCCTGTTCTGGCAGCGGCCGGCGGTGTTGTTTTGCGGTCTTATTGGGGACCAGCCTATGGCAATCAAATTGAAATTGAGCACCCCGCAGATAGCAGTGGCAAGACCTCTCGCACGCGCTATGTGCATTTGGACAAACGATTGGTCCGTGAAGGAGATCAGGTTCAGCGCGGGGCGGAAATTGGCCATCTGGGCATAACGGGTTTTTTATCGAGTGGATTTCCGCATTTGCATTTTGAAGTTTTATATCGCGGCACCAGCATTTTGGGCAGCGCAACAGATCCACATAGATTTTGGGCAAAAGGGCGCGGAAAAATAACGTGTTTTGGCCCGGAATGGGTTGGTCTAAGCTCTGAAGAGTTTAAGTTGACCTATCCGGTTGAGTGTAAATAAAACCCGAAGTTTCCGGGTTTTATTTATATTTTTAAGTCATTTAGTTGACGATGGTGGCTTCGGTTGCCGCGCGCAATTCGTCTTCGGTGACGCCATCGGCGACCTCAACGATTTTCAGGCCGCCTTCGACCACATCAAGCACCCCATAGTTGGTGATAATGCGATCAACAACTTTTTGGCCTGTCAGCGGCAGCGAGCATTCCTTGAGCAATTTGGATTGGCCGTGTTTGTTGGCGTGGTCCATTACCACAACAACACGTCCTACACCGGCAACAAGATCCATCGCGCCGCCCATGCCCTTGACCAGCTTGCCAGGGATCATCCAGTTTGCCAGATCGCCATTTTCGGCAACTTCCATCGCGCCCAAAATCGCCATGGCAATTTTGCCACCACGAATCATCGCAAAGGACTGAGCAGAGTCAAAATAGGCAGTCTGAGGCAGCTCGGTGATGGTTTGCTTACCAGCGTTGATCAGGTCAGGGTCTTCTTCACCTTCGTAGGGGAAAGGGCCCATGCCCAGCATGCCATTTTCAGACTGAAGGGTCACTTCAATGCCCTCAGGAATATAGTTGGACACCAGCGTCGGAATACCGATGCCGAGGTTCACATACCAGCCGTCTTGCAGTTCTTGTGCTGCACGGGCAGCCATTTGGTTACGATCCCAAGCCATGATTATGCCTCCTCGCGCTTGCGTGTGGTGCGCTGTTCAATGCGTTTTTCATGTTCGCCCTGAACAATGCGGTGAACATAGATGCCGGGCAGATGAATTGAATCTGGGTCCAATGAGCCGGTTGGCACAATTTCTTCAACTTCTGCGATGCAGATTTTGCCGCAAGTCGCAGCAGGTTGGTTGAAATTGCGTGCTGTTTTGCGAAACACGAGGTTGCCAGTTTCATCGGCTTTCCAAGCTTTTACAATTGAAAGGTCGGCAAAAATGCCTTCTTCCATAATGTAAGTTTCGCCGTTGAAATCACGGTGATCCTTGTTCTCGGCAATCACAGTGCCTACGCCGGTTTTGGTGTAGAAACCTGGAATGCCAGCGCCGCCTGCGCGCATGCGCTCGGCTAATGTGCCCTGTGGGTTGAATTCGAGTTCCAACTCACCAGAAAGGTACTGCCGCATAAATTCGGCGTTTTCGCCAACATACGAGCTGATCATTTTCTTAACTTGCTTGGTTTGCAGCAGAATGCCGATCCCGAAGTCGTCAACACCGGCGTTGTTGGACGCAAATGTCAGGTCCTTGGTGCCAGCCTCTTTGATGGCTTGCAATGTAAGTTCTGGAATCCCGCAGAGGCCAAAGCCACCTGCGGCAATAAACATGCCGTCGTGCAACAGGCCTTCGAGCGCCTTTTCTGCACTGGAATAGACTTTCTTCATGGAAACCTCCCTATGTCTGAATTGCTGCAATGTATTGGCGAGAGCGCTTGCTAAGTCAACGAATGGTGCAAACTACGGTATTTCTACGGGGTCGCGTGGCAAGCTCATGGCGTTGCCAATGTCGCCTTTGGGACGATCCGTAAAAAATCTTTCCAGTTAAAGGCCCCGGAACCCCGCCCAGATCGCATGCTCAAACTCAAATTGAACAGGTGATCTGTGTCGGGGGGCACCCATTTTGTGGGTAAAACGCAGTCGGAAAGGCAAATGAGGCCAGAGATATCTCTGGCCTGTTGTTCATTCAGTTGGTGTTTCGGCGGTTTTGGTTGACTTCTTTGGGGCCGCCTTTTTGGTGGTGGTCTTTTTTGCAGTGGCTTTTTTGGCTGCAGGTTTTTTAGCGGGGGCTTTTTTCTTTTTGGCTCCGCCCTTTTTCGCAGCTTTTTCATTCACCAAATCAATGGCCATTTCCACAGTCAGATCAGCCACTTCAACGCCTTTAGGGATGGTGGCATTGACCTTTTCCCATTTGACATACGCCCCATAGCGTCCATCCATGACGTTCATCGGGCCACCATCTGGGTGCTCTCCCATCTCGCGCAATGGTTTGGCTGCTGCACTGCTGCCACGTCGCCCTGGGTTGGCGCGTTTTTCCGCCAAAAGCTCTACAGCACGGTTCATACCCACTTCGAAGACATCATTTGGGTCTTTGAGATTGGCGTAGACAGGTTTGGCCTCATCCGGCAATTGGTGCATGATATAGGGGCCAAAGCGACCAAAGTTGGTGGTCATTGTGCCGCCATCTGGGTGCAGACCAATTTCGCGCGGCAATGACAAAAGCGTCAACGCTTTTTCAAGGGTCATCTCGTCGGCAGACCATCCGCGCGGCAGGCTGGAACGCGGGGGTTTCTTATTTTCTTCGGTGACTTCACCGCGTTGAACATAGGGGCCAAACCGGCCTTTGCGCAGGCTGATCTCGTCACCGTTGTCTTCGCCTAACACCACATCGCCAGTGTCATCTGCATCGCCATTCAATGGCCGAGTGTAGCGGCATTCTGGATAGTTGCCACAGCCAACAAACCCCCCGGTGCGAGAGGTTTTCAGGTGCAAATTACCAGTGCCACACTTGGGGCAGATACGCGGATCACTTCCGTCTTCTTTTGGGGGATAGAGCTGTGGAGCAAGTGCCGCGTCAAGCTTATCTAGCACCTCTGATACCCGCAGATCGCTGGTTTCAGCGATGGCGGCAGAAAAATCTTGCCAGAAGTTATTGAGAACTTCTTTGTAATCCAACTCACCGGCCGAGACGACATCCAGGCTGGTTTCAAGCTCTGCTGTGAATTCATATCCGACGTATTTGCGGAAAAAATTCATCAGGAAGATTGTGACAATGCGGCCCTTTTCCTCTGGGAAAAGGCGATTTTTGTCTTTGCGCACATATTCGCGGTCTTGGATTGTGGTGATGACCGACGCATAGGTTGATGGGCGGCCAATACCCAGTTCTTCCATGCGTTTTACCAAGGTTGCTTCGGTATAGCGCGGCGGCGGCTGGGTATGGTGCTGTAGGGACAACACGCCAGACTCTGCAGATAAGATTGCCGAGTCGGCGCGTTGCAGGCCAGCAGAGGCACCGTCATTTTCGACAACATCATCATCTTTGTTTGCGGCTTTGGCAAATTGCGCGTGCAGACCGGTTGGCCCAAACAGCGCCGGTTCGCCTTGCATGATTTGTGGCAGCCGCTTGTCGTCGTCATCTTGACCGACATCGTCGCGGCCTTCTTCATAAACCCGCAAGAAACCGTCAAATTTCACAACCTGACCCGTGGCCCGCAATTCGACTTGTTGGTCATCAGAGGCGATATCCACCGTGGTGCGCTCCAGCCGCGCGCCTTCCATTTGGCAGGCAAGGGTGCGCTTCCAGATCAGGTCATATAGCTTGCGCTGATCATCTTCGGACACTTTGATTTGGCTGGCATCACGTGTCATCTCTGTTGGACGGATACATTCGTGCGCCTCTTGGGCGTTCTTGGCCTTGTTTTTGTAGATGCGTGGAGACTGCGGCACGTATTCCGCGCCGTAACGATCTTTGATTGCATCGCGTGCTGCGATGACCGCTTCGGGGGCCATATCAATGCCGTCGGTACGCATGTAAGTGATGTGGCCAGCTTCGTACAAACGCTGCGCGGCATTCATTGTTTGGCGCGCGCCCATGCCAAATTTACGGCTTGCTTCTTGCTGCAATGTCGATGTCATAAATGGCGCAGATGGGTTGCGGTTGGCGGGCTTAGCTTCAACCGATTTAATGGTTAAATTTCTGGAGGTTACAGCCTGAACTGCAAGTTCTGCAGCCGTGCTGTTTTTAAGCGACATTTTGTCGAGTTTTTCACCACCCAAGACCGTCAAACGTGCTTCAAACTCTTTACCGCGCGGCGTGGTGAATAGGGCTTTGACCGACCAGTATTCTTGAGGATTAAACGCCTCGATTTCAGTTTCGCGCTCGACGATTAACCGTAGGCAAACCGACTGAACGCGTCCTGCAGAGCGCGCACCCGGCAGTTTGCGCCACAACACCGGAGAGAGTTTGAAGCCAACCAAATAATCCAATGCCCGCCGGGCAAGGTAGGCTTCGACCAATGGTTCATCAACTTGACGCGGATTTTTCATCGCCTCGGTGACCGCTGATTTTGTAATCGCATTGAAGACAACGCGACTAACCGGCGTGTCTTTTTTGATCACACGGCGTTTGCGCAGGGCTTCTTCGAGGTGCCAGGAAATGGCTTCTCCTTCGCGATCGGGGTCGGTCGCGAGAATAAGGTTGTTGTCTTCTTTCAGCGCGTCGGCAATGGCTTTGACATGTGGTCGTGACTTCGTGTCGACCTCCCATGTCATGGCAAAATCATTGTCGGTGTCGACAGAACCATCTTTGGATGGCAGGTCGCGAATGTGCCCGTATGAGGCAAGAACAGTATAATCTGAACCCAGATATTTATTGATTGTTTTAGCTTTCGCCGGGGACTCAACAACAACGACTGGCATTCAATTTCCTCTCGACTCAATAGGTCGGCTTTATGGCGGGCAAAAATGTGGGGGGAAAGGGGGGAAGTCAATGATTTGGAAAAACTCAGACACAAAATGCTGTGAGTGCGGTTTTTTTACGCCGCGGAATTCAGCTTAGAGTTATGAGCGGGTCAACAGGCCGCCGGCGCGGCGCTGAATTTTCCCTTCGAGCTCAAGTTCGACCAGAGCTGGCGCGATTTCGTGGGTGGCGCTGGGAAGGTCGCGAATAAGTTGGTCTTCAGCCAAGGGGCTGGGGCCCAAACGATCGAGAATTTGCCGATGTAATTTTGCAATTTGCTGTAGGCTTCGTTTTTGCCCTGGCATTGTGACATTTGCTTCGCGCGTTGTATCTTGGGACAGATCCATTTCTTTTTGCTTTGCGGCCGGTGGTGCGAGAGGCGCAATAGCTGCCAGAATATCATCGGCACCGCGCACCAACGTTGCCCCGTCCCGAATGAGGATGTTGCAGCCTGATGCGCGTGGGTCCAGGGGATGTCCGGGCACCGCCAGCACGTCGCGCCCTTGGTCCAAAGCGTTTTTTGCAGTGATCAAAGAGCCTGATTTCGTTGCGGCCTCTATCACAACCACGGCTTTTGACAGGCCCGAGATGATCCGATTACGGCTTGGGAAATGGCGCGCTTGGGGATGCACCCCCATGGGCTGTTCTGACAGTATCAGGCCATTCTGGGCAATCTCTCTGGCAAGTGATGTGTTTTCGGAGGGGTAGGTGACGTCGACGCCGCCAGCGAAAATAGCGATTGTGCCTGATTTTATGCTGGCATTATGGGCCGCTGCATCGACACCCCGCGCCAGCCCGCTGACTGTAACATGGGCTTTGGCCCCCAATTCAGCAGCGATGGATGTGGCCATGCGCGTGCCTAGCGATGAGGCATTGCGCGCGCCAACGATGGCAATTTTTGGCGACTTCAGCAATTCAAGGTTGCCCAAGGCCCACAATAAAGGTGGCGCATCTGGCAAGTCATATAGAGCTTTGGGATAAGTATTGTCTCTGCTGCAAATTAGGGTCGCGCCCGCATTTGTTGCCGCAGCCAGTTCATCATATATGTATTGCTCAGGGCAGATCTGATAACTTTTTACGCCTGCGGCCAGCGCGATTTCGGGCAGTGCTGCCAGCGCGTCTATGACGTTGCCGTGTTCAGAGATCAGCCGGTGAAATGTGGTGGGACCAACCCGGCGAGAGCGCAAGAGGCGAAGCCAAAGGAACTTTTCTTCCTCCGTGGTGGGTGGGAGTTGGGGGTGAGTGGAAGAATGTTGACTATCAGTCATCCGTGGCTCCGCCGTCTTGCAGAATCACTTGTAGGCGCGCTTGGTTAACGAGCCGTGAATTTGGAAATGAAAAGAGGGGCACGTGGCCCCTCTAGGTGGTCATTTTATTGCGAACCTAACACTAGGCCGTTTCTTCAGGTGGCAGAGCCGCCGACTGTCAGACCGCCCATCAAAACCGTTGGTTGGCCCACCCCAACAGGCACCCACTGCCCAGCTTTGCCGCAATTGCCCATGCCGGGATCAAGCGCCATATCGTTGCCGAGCCCACGGATTTGGGTCATGGCTGTTGCGCCGTCTCCAATCAGTGTGGCCCCTTTGACCGCTTCTTGCACTTCGCCATTGCGCACGCGGTAAGCTTCCGTACAGGAAAAGACAAATTTCCCATTGGTGATGTCGACTTGTCCGCCACCAAAACCGACAGCGTAGAGGCCATCTTTGAGGGAGGCTATGAGATCTTTCGGATCGCTGTCACCGCCTGCCATATAGGTATTGGTCATGCGTGGCATTGGCGTGTGCGCATAGCTTTGGCGCCGCCCATTGCCAGTGGGTTCAACCCCCATTAACCGGGCATTTTGGCGGTCTTGCATGTAGCCGACCAAGATACCGTCTTGAATTAAGGTGTTTTTTCCTGATGGTGTGCCTTCGTCATCGACTGTCAATGAGCCGCGACGATTTGGAATTGTGCCATCATCAATAACGGTGACCCCTTTTGAAGCGACTTGTTCGCCCACACGGCCAGAAAAGTTTGAACTGCCTTTACGATTGAAATCGCCTTCAAGGCCATGCCCAACGGCTTCGTGCAACAGAATGCCGGGCCAGCCGGGGGCAAGCACAACCTCCATTTGGCCAGCCGGGGCAGGGGCCGCATCTAGATTCACAAGGGCGATGCGCAGCGCCTCGCGGGTTTTATTCTGCCAGTCTTTAGGGTCTATCAGGCCATCAAGGCCAATGCGACCACCGCCACCAGCGCTGCCGCTTTCTCGTCGGCCGTCTTGTTCAATAATGACAGAGACATTCACTCGTGTCATCGGGCGGGTGTCTGTAATGCGGGTGCCATCCGGGCGCAGAATGACAACTTCCTGTAAAGATGCCGCCAGCGAGGCGCTGACCTGAACAACCCTTGGGTCCAGATCACGGGCGAATGTATCAATGTCACGCAGGGTTTCGATTTTCACGGGAAAGCTGGCACCAGCAATGGGATCGTCGTCGGTATAGAGCTTGCGATTGGTGGCACGCGGCCCATCGGCATAAATGCCACCGCCGTCGCCCACCGCGAGCCGTGCTGTAGCAACGGCACGTTTGAGGGCAGATTCGGAGATTTCACTTGAATGGGCATAGCCCGAGACCTCGCCGTTCACCGCCCGCAGCCCGAATCCTTCGGAGGCGTCGTAGCTGGCGGTCTTAATTCGGCCATCGTCAAACAACAGCGATTCAGCGCGACTGCGTTCCAGGAAAAGTTCGCCATCTTCGGCACCCGCGGTGGCTTCACGCAGCAAAGCAAGGGCGCGTCCCTCATCTAAACTTGTGTTAAAGGGGTCAAAAAGTGTTTCTGTCATGTGCTCCTGCCTAAAAATTTTTGATCTAAATCAAAAAAGCGTCTGTTTGACGCAAGCATATTCCTTTATCTGCACGTTAGAATATGGTTCATAGCACCGACAAAACAACGGGATTCCGTCCTTAGGGATGAAATTCCCCCGTAAAACGACGAAATACGCAACCGATCAGGGTGACACATGCGAATTCTTTCGACCCTCTTGGGACTTTGGGCAGCTTTTAGCGCCCTTCCGGCCATCGCTCAGCAAGCAGAGCATATTGGCAAACCAGTTGATAAAGCGCTGGGCTTTCAGCCAGCGGTGACAGAACTTTCCCGCGATATTCAATCGCTGGACAGCATGATCAATGTGATCATCGCCGTGATTACAGTTTTTGTAGCGCTCTTGCTGCTGATTTGTATCTTGCGCTTTAACCGCAAAGCCAATCCCAATCCTGCAAGCTTTACACACCACACACCGATTGAGATCGTTTGGACCATCGGTCCTATCTTGGTTTTGATTTTCATTGGGGCTTTCAGCCTTCCGGTTTTGTTCAAAAACCAAGAAATTCCAGAATCTGAGCTTTATATCAAAGTGACAGGCCACCAGTGGTACTGGACTTATGAATACCCCGAACAAGAGCTGGAGTTTGACAGCTATATGATCGGGCAGCCAGCAACGCTTGACGAGTCGTCACGCCCTGCTGATGCGGACATCATTCCCTATGTATTGTCTGACGCGATGAAGACCAAATTGGTCGAAAATGGCTATGAAGATGATGAATTCCTGCTGGCAACAGACACACGTGTTGTCGTGCCTATCGACACCGTTGTTGTGATGGGTGTGACCGCTGACGATGTGATCCATTCTTGGACAATTCCAGCCTTTGGCGTGAAGCAAGATGCGGTTCCAGGGCGTCTGGCGCAGTTGTGGTTCAAGGCAGAAAAAGAAGGCGTTTATTTCGGTCAGTGCTCTGAGCTTTGCGGCAAAGATCACACCTATATGCCAATTACAGTTGAAGTCGTCAGCAAAGAGAAATTCGCTGACTGGGTGAAAGTTGCGCAAGAAGAATTTGCGGAAACTGGCACCGTGCCAACTGTTTTTGAATTGGCTTCTGCCAACTAAAACCAAACAGATGCAGAGCGCGTTGTGCGTGCTCTGCTGAACTTTCCATGTGAGCTGCGGCTCACTTTTTTGAACAGGACAGATCATGAGCGACGCCAGCATTCATTCGCCAGTGCGGGAAAGTGAAGCCTCTTTTGGGGACTATTTTGCTTTGCTCAAGCCGCGCGTGATGTCTTTGGTGGTGTTTACTGCTATGGTGGGCCTTTTGGCGGCACCTGGTGGCGTACATCCATTTGTTGCCTTTTGTGCGATCCTGTTTATTGCTGTCGGTGGCGGTGCCTCTGGTGCGCTGAACATGTGGTATGATTCTGACATTGATCAGATCATGAGCCGCACAAAGTCTCGGCCCATTCCCGCAGGCAAAGTAACCCGCAACGAGGCGTTTGCCTTTGGCATGACCTTGTCGGTGTTTGCTGTGGTTATGCTGGGGTTGGCGACCAATATGGTGGCGGCTGGCCTGCTGGCCTTTACAATTTTCTTTTACGTGGTGATCTATACCATGTGGCTGAAACGCTGGACGCCGCAGAACATCGTTATTGGTGGGGCGGCGGGGGCCTTTCCTCCGATGATCGGTTGGGCTGTTGTCACCGGTGGTGTGTCTGTTGAAAGCGTTTTGATGTTCACGCTTATCTTTATGTGGACTCCGCCGCACTTCTGGGCGCTGTGCCTGTTTATGAAGTCTGACTACAAGGACGCAGGCGTGCCGATGCTGCATGTCACCAATGGCCGCGCGTCGACACGCAATCACATTCTGGTTTATACGCTACTGCTGGCTGTTATCGCTGTTGGTATTGGATTTACCTCGATTGGCGGGCCAATTTATCTGACAGTTGCCCTTGTGTTGAACGTGTTGTTTGTTGCCGGTGCCATTGCGATTTGGCGTCGTAGCGATGCGCAATGTGAGGCAGATAACCACAAACGCGAAAAGAGCTTTTTTGGCTTGTCGCTTTTGTATCTATTCCTGCATTTCGGTGCGATTTTGGCAGAGGCCGCACTTGCGCCTTATGGATTGGGTGGCTGGACATGAGCTTTCGCGAAGATCACGAATTGCACAAGCGCCGTTTGGGTCGCAACATTGGGCTGGCGGCTGTTTTGGTCGGCTTTGTTGGCATCGTCTTTGGCCTGACTGTGGTCAAAGTCACGCGTGGTGATTTTGAACCGCAAAGTGTGAAGGTGCAAAACTGATGCCAATGAATCAAAACGCAAAAACAGTTGCTAAGCTTAGCGGTGTTGTCGTTTTGATGGCCGGATTGGCCTATGCGTCTGTGCCGTTTTACGATTGGTTCTGTCGTGTTACTGGCTTTGGCGGCGTCACAAGCGTTGCCGATGCCGGATCAGATTTGGTTTTGGACAAAACGATCAAGGTCAAATTTGACGCGAGCAAAGACCGCGGTATGCTGTGGGATTTCAAACCACAACAGCTGGAGATTGAAATTAAGATCGGCGAAACTGGTTTGGCCTTCTACGAAGCGTATAACCCAACCAATCGCCCGATAGCTGGACAGGCGAGCTATAATGTTACGCCCTATGAGGCCGGAGGATTTTTCTCAAAAATCGACTGCTTCTGTTTTACCGAACAAGTGTTGATGCCTGGCGAACGCGTTGACATGCCTGTTACGTTTTTTGTCGATCCAGAAATCGTCACAGACCGTGACGCTAAATATGTTAAAGAGATCACTTTGAGCTATACGTTCTATGAAATTGATCTCCCCGAAGAAACCGCGGCTTTGGCTTCCGAAGTTGATGCCGCAGAAACTACAATAAACCGAACCTCCAACGAGGGATAACTCCACTATGGCGCACGCTAAAAACCACGATTATCACATTTTGCCCCCTTCTTGGTGGCCGTTCTTGGGCGCATTGGGCGGCTTTATTATGCTGTTCGGCGCGGTCCTTATGTTCCACGACAAAGGTCCGTGGATGTTCCTGATTGGTCTGGCAGGCGTTTTGTACGTCATGTTTGGCTGGTGGGCAGAAGTTGTTGCTGAAAGCAAAGTTGGCGATCACACACCGGTTGTTCAAATTGGTCTGCGCTATGGCTTTATCTTGTTTATCATGTCGGAAGTTATGTTCTTCTCGGCATGGTTCTGGAGCTTCTTTAAGCACGCGATTTACCCGATGGGTCCAGACAGCCCAATGATCGACGGCATGTTCCCACCTGCGGGCATTGAGACATTTGACCCGTTTCACCTGCCGCTGATCAACACATTGATTTTGCTGTGTTCTGGTTGTGCCGCAACATGGGCGCACCATGCACTGGCACATGAGGACAATCGTTCAGACATGAAGTGGGGCCTGATTATTGCCGTGGCTCTGGGTGTCTTGTTCACTGTGTTCCAGGTCTATGAATACAGCCACGCTGCCTTTTCTTTTGATGGCAACATTTATGGGGCCAACTTCTTTATGGCGACCGGATTTCACGGCTTTCACGTTCTGATTGGGACCATATTCTTGCTGGTGTGTTTGCTGCGATTGATGAGCGGCCACTTTACCAAAGAACAGCATGTCGGTTTTGAAGCGGCGGCATGGTACTGGCACTTTGTTGATGTTGTGTGGCTGTTTCTTTTTGCCGCAGTCTACATCTGGGGCCAATAAGGGCTCGCAAAAGGTTGGACCTTTTGAGTTGATGAGATTAAGCAAGTCGCGACGGGTCTTCCGTCGCGACTTTGGTTTTAAAGGGCCTTCTGTGCGGCGACTAATCTTACCTTTGACTTTTGGCATTTTGGGAACGGCGATTTTGCTTTCGCTTGGCAGTTGGCAAGTGCGCCGATTGGCCGAAAAAGAAAATCTGTTGGCCCAAATTGATCAACAGATCGCGGCAGAGCCGGTGGCGCTGCCAATGGAGTTGGATTCAGAGGCTGATAAGTTTTTGGCGGTCACAGCCGAAGGCCAAATCACTGAAGATGAAATCCATGTATTGGCGTCTACACGCGATACAGGGGCGATCTATCGGGTGATTGCAGCCTTTGAAACCACAGAGGGGCGGCGGATCTTATTGGACCGTGGATGGGTCTATCCCCCAGATAAAGACACCAAACGTCCGGCTGTCAAAACCATTGTTCAGGGCAATTTACATTGGCCGCAAGAAGTCGATAGTTATACGCCTGAAAACGATATGAAAGCTAATATTTGGTTTGCGCGGGATGTGCCGACGCTGGCCAAAGAACTAAATACCGAAGAAGTCTTGATTGTGGTGCGAAGTACCACTGAAAAAGATACTCTGGTTACGCCCTTGCCGGTGGCTTCGGCTGGTATTCCCAACGATCACCTGCAATACGCTGTGACTTGGTATGGCCTTGCGGCCGTCTGGGTCATGATGACGCTTTATTATCTGCGCCGTATGCGCAAACAGCAAAAGGTCTAAAAGACGTGAAATATATCTCTACGCGCGGTAACGCACCAGAACTGAGTTTCACCGAAGCCATGTTGACAGGGCTTGCACGGGATGGCGGGCTGTATGTGCCCAAGAAAATTCCAACCATGTCTCAGGATGAAATTGCTGCACTGGCGGGCCTGTCTTATGAGGAGACAGCCTTTCGGGTCATGAAGCCGTTTATCGGTGACAGTTTTACCGATGAGGAATTCAAAGGCATTATTGCGCGCGCCTATGAGGGGTTTCGCCATACGGCGCGTGCGCCATTGGTTCAATTGGACTCTAATCACTATCTGCTTGAATTGTTTCATGGCCCGACATTGGCCTTTAAAGATTTCGCCATGCAGTTGATCGGACAATTGTTCCAGTTTGAATTGTCACGTCGTAAGGAACGCGTCACGATTGTTGGGGCGACATCCGGCGATACCGGCAGTGCCGCAATCGAGGCCTTTCGCGGTCTGGAAAATGTGGATGTGTTTATTCTGTTCCCTGATGGTCGTGTGTCAGACATTCAGCGCAAACAAATGACCACTCCGGATGACAGCAATGTGCATGCTTTGGCTTTGGATGGCGACTTTGATGATTGTCAGGCGCGTCTAAAAGATATGTTCAATGATTTTGAGTTCCGCGATGGCGTTAAGCTGGCGGGCGTGAATTCGATCAACTGGGCGCGTGTTTTGGCGCAGGTGGTATATTTCTTTTCATCTGCTGTTTCGCTTGGCGCACCGCATCGCAAGGTCAGCTTTACAGTTCCAACAGGCAACTTTGGCGACATTTTCGCGGGATATATTGCCAAGAAGATGGGCTTGCCCATTGAGAAATTGGTGATCGCAACCAACCATAATGATATCTTGCATCGTACGATGGAAACGGGAGCCTACACCAAGCAGGGTGTGACGCCTTCAATGAGCCCTTCAATGGACATTCAGGTCTCTTCCAATTTTGAACGTGCATTGTTTGACGCCTATGGTCGCGACGGAGCCGCTGTTGCGCAATTGATGGAGGAACTCAAAGAGGGTTCGTTCACAATCAGCCAGGGCGCGATGGAAGCGTTGCGTGAACAATTTGGGTCTGGTCGTGCCACAGAAACCGAGACCGAAGATACAATCAAATCTGAATTTGCAGCCAGCGGCGAAGTGCTTTGCCCCCATTCGGCAGTCGGGGTGAAGGTTGGTCAGGAAAACCAGTCCGAAGTGCCTATGATCACTTTGGCAACGGCGCATCCTGCGAAGTTCCCTGATGCGGTTGAAAAAGCAATGGGTGCACGCCCGGCTTTGCCTCCGCATATGCAGGACATGATGGGGCTTGATGAACGCATGTGCAAAGTGCCAAATCAATTGCCCTTGTTGCAGACCATTATCAAAGATCGGATCGCATCGCGTTGACCGTAAGAATTCACACACTTTCAAATGGCTTTCGTATTGCAACCGAGCATATGCCCGGTTTGCAATCGGCCTCAGTGGGCGTCTGGGTGACGGCTGGGGGGCGGCATGAGCGCCCCAAACAAAACGGCATTGCCCATTTCCTAGAGCACATGGCCTTTAAGGGCACCAAACGCCGTAGCGCGTTGGATATTGCTGAAGCGATTGAAGACGTTGGAGGCTATATCAACGCATATACAAGCCGCGAAGTAACGGCCTATTATGCGCGAGTCTTAAAGAATGATGTTCCTTTGGCGATGGACGTCATCGGGGATATTCTGCGTAACCCAATCTTTGATCCTAACGAAATCGAAGTTGAGCGTGGCGTGATCTTGCAAGAGATCGGTCAGGCGCTCGATACGCCCGACGACGTGATCTTTGACTGGTTACAGGAACGCGCTTATCCGGATCAACCTTTGGGGCGCACGATCCTTGGGCCTGAAGAGCGGGTACAGAATTTTGGCAAGGGCGATTTGTCTGGTTTCGTGACCGAACATTACGGTCCCGAGCGGATGATCTTGGCGGCAGCGGGCGGCATTGATCACGATGAAATCGTAAGAATTGCCGAAGACTTGTTTGGCGATATGGTGCCCGGAAAATCAATGGATGTTCTACCAGCGACGTTTTCCGGTGGCGAGTTTCGGCAAGAAAAGGGTCTGGAGCAAGCGCATTTCGCGCTTGGTTTGGAAAGCCCAAACTATTGCAGCCCAGATATTTATGCCGCACAGGTCTATTCCGTCGCATTGGGCGGTGGCATGTCGTCTAGACTGTTCCAAGAAGTGCGTGAAAAGCGCGGCTTGTGTTACACGATTTATGCGTCAGCCGGTGCTTATGCTGACAGTGGAATGACCACGATCTACGCGGGCACGTCTGGCGATCAAATTGCTGACTTGGCTAATATCACAATTGATGAGCTAAAGCGCGCTGCAGACGACATGAACTCTAAAGAGATTGAACGTGCACGTATTCAGATGAAAGCTGGCATGTTGATGGGGCTGGAAAGCCCTTCAAGTCGTGCGGAACGCCTAGCGCGCATGTTGTCGATTTGGAACAGGGTGCCTGGGTTGGAAGAGACTGTTGAAAAGATTGACGCGGTTTCAGACAAAGATGTGCGTGATTTTGCCGAGCATATGGCCGCGCAGGCGCGGGCAGCATTGGCCCTTTACGGCCCTGTTTCTGCGGCACCTGATCTGATCAATTTACAGGAGAGGCGCGCGGCGTGATGCTGCTTGGACGGAAAAAGATACGCATCGACACCGAGCGCATGATTTTGCGTCCCCCAATTCATGGGGATTTTCGTAATTGGGCTTGGCTGCGAGAGAGCAGTGCGGATTTCCTGACGCCTTGGGAACCAGTTTGGGCGGCGGACCATTTGGTGCGCCGCAACTTCACCAATCGGGTTTACTGGGCACAGAGATCCATAAACAGTGGCACTGCGGTCCCTTTGTTTTTAGTGCGCCGCGAAGATGATCGTTTGATGGGGGCCATCACGCTGGACAATATTCGCCGTGGACCTGCCCAGGCGGGAACATTAGGATATTGGATTGGTCAGGAGTTTAACCGTCAGGGCTATATGAAAGAAGCGATTGATGCGATTGTGCACTATGCGTTTCAGCGTCTTGACCTGAGCCGTATCGAGGCAGCGTGTTTGCCAGAGAATGTCGCTAGCCGTGGTGTGCTTGAGAAATCAGGCTTTAAATATGAAGGCGTGGCGCAAAGCTATCTGCAAATTAACGGCCGTTGGCGCACACATGTGTTATATGCTTCGTTGCGCAATGATCGCCGTGGTCGCACCTTAGCTGGCTGAATGTTCACGCTCGCGGTCAGTCGCAATACAATAACCTATTAGGGCTGGCCTTATGAGTTTGAACGCTGCAGATACCACTTTTGCTGACAAACTGCGCGTCTTGCTTCCGGAGGACACACTGCGGGATGCCGACGCTAAATACCTTGAGGAACCACGTGGTCGCTTTCAGCGTAAGTCTGCGCTGTTGGCTCTGCCACGTAGCACAGAGCATGTTGCGACAATTGTAAGGGCCTGTGCGGCGGCGAAAGTCGGCCTGGTGCCCTATGGTGGGGGAACCGGCCTGGTTGGAGGGCAGGTTCTTGCAGATGGTCCTACGCCTGTTGTGCTGTCATTGGAGCGGATGAATATGATCCGATCCGTTTCGGCGGCATCTAATGTTTTGGTGGCTGAGGCGGGTTGTGTCCTAGCTGACGTACAAGCAGCCGCAGAGAACGCTGGCCGATTGTTTCCTTTGTCTCTTGCGGCGCAGGGCACCGCGCAGATTGGCGGCAATTTGTCGACGAACGCGGGTGGTTTGAATGTGTTGCGCTATGGCAATGCCCGCGACCTTTGCCTGGGGCTAGAGGCGGTTTTGCCAAATGGTGAAATCTTTCGTGGTTTGTCGCCATTGAGGAAAAACAACACGGGTTACGATCTCAAAAATTTGCTGATCGGTGCCGAAGGGACTTTGGGTGTGATCACTGCAGCATCCTTGCGCTTGTTTTCGCAACCGGCAGACCATGAGACGGCGATGTTGGCCGTGCCCTCTGTCGAAGCAGCACTGGAACTTTTGTCACTGGCCCAAGCCCATTTTGGCGAGACCATTAACGCCTTTGAATTGATCGCGCGACAGAGCCTCGAGTTCTTGCAAGAGTGCCTGCCACACATTCGGTTGCCGTTTTCCGAAATTCCAGAATGGGCGGTGCTGATCGAGTTGGGATTGCCAAAATCAATGCAGGGGCAGGAGTGCCTTGCGAAAATGTTGCAAGAGGCTTTGCAAGTCGGGCTTGTGCAGGACGGAATGTTAGCCAGGTCTGAAAAGCAGCGGGACGAATTTTGGACAGTACGCGAAAACATTCCAGCGGCGAACCGTATTATCGGGTCAATCAGCAGTCATGATGTGTCTGTGCCAATAGAGAGAATTGCAGATTTCATCAGCGAAGGTCGGGATGTTGTCGCAAAAATTGGGCCGTTTCGGGTCAATTGTTTTGGCCATCTTGGTGACGGCAATTTGCATTTTAATGTGTTTCCTCCCGTTGGGAGAAATAAAAGCGAATACAAGGTGCTGCAAGCCGACATTCAACGCGCTGTACATGATTTGGTACATCAATATGGTGGCGCGTTCAGCGCTGAGCATGGTGTCGGGCGACTGAAAACAGATGACCTTGAACGCTATAGCGATCCAGTGAAACTTGACACGATGCGCGCGGTCAAAAGGTTATTTGACCCCAAGGGGATCATGAACCCAGGTTCAATGATTTCAGATTTGATATCGCCACTGAACTAAGCGCGTTGTTACAGGCCTTCAAAGTCACACAAGGCATGCACATCCATGCCCATGGCTTCTAGTTTCTTACGTCCACCTAGGGCTGGCAAGTCAACGATGAATGCGCAGCCAACGATATCGCCCCCCAATCGTTCGATGAGTTTTATGCCCGCTTCTGCGGTGCCGCCTGTTGCCAAAAGATCATCCACGATTAAGATTTTTTCGCCCGGCTTAATGGCGTCATCGTGGATTTCGACAATGGCCTCGCCGTATTCCAGCGTATAGTGCTGCGAAATGGTGGTGCCCGGCAGCTTGCCTTTCTTGCGTACAGGGACAAATCCAACACTCAGCTGATGGGCGATGGCCCCGCCAAGAATGAAACCACGCGCTTCCAGACCAATCACTTTGTCGATGCGTTCGCCCGCATAGGGATGCACCATTTGGTCGATCGCCATGCGAAACCCGCGTGGATCAGAAAACAGTGTCGTCACATCGCGAAAAAAGATCCCTTCGTGCGGAAAATCGACGATGGTACGAATGTAGTCTTTGACTTGTTTTGTCTTGGGCATTTTGCCCCCCTTTGGCGCAGAAATTGATTTTAAGAATGCGGGATCTTTGTTGCCTGATTGTTAGCTAAGAACGCGGCCAGCCACTGCATCAAGTTTGGCCACAAGCGCTGGGTCTCGGGCTTCGGGTGCGGTGAGAATGGCGAATTCTAGCGCTTTGTCGCAGCCATGTGGGCAATCCTTGCGTTCCGCCCCCAAAAGGCCGGGAAGTTGCTTGACCAGATTGCGCGCTTTATTGGCGTTGCCCATCAATGTTTTGATGATCTCGCTGACGTCGACCTCGCCATGGTCGGGGTGCCAGCTGTCATAATCGGTGATCATGGCGACAGAGGCATAACACAGCTCTGCTTCGCGGGCCAATTTGGCCTCTGGCATATTGGTCATGCCAATGACGTCACAGCCCCATTGCTCGCGGTACAGTTTGGATTCTGCCAGAGTTGAAAACTGTGGACCCTCCATCGCCAAATAGGTGCCGCCCCGATGTACGTTGATGCCAGCCGTTTTCGCCGCGGTTTCGCAGGCGTCTGACAGACGTGGACAGGTAGGATGCGCCACGCTGACATGGGCGACACAGCCGGTGCCGAAAAACGATTTTTCACGTGCAAATGTGCGATCAATAAATTGATCTACCACAACAAAATCCCCTGGGGCCATGTGTTCGCGAAATGATCCACAGGCGGAAACAGAGATCACGTCAGTCACGCCGATGCGTTTTAATGCATCAATGTTGGCGCGATAGGGCACTGTTGTTGGAGAATGCTTATGGCCGCGCCCATGCCTGGGTAAAAAAGCCATTTTCACGCCATCCAATGACCCGGTTAAAACTTGGTCAGAGGCTGCGCCCCAGGGGGTATCGACAGTGATCCAGGCGGCATTTTTTAGGCCGTCGATGTCATAGATACCAGACCCGCCAATAACGGCGATCATGGTGTCTTTTAGGGCGTTAGTCACTGGAAACTCCTGCGTTAAGATATGCAATATTTTTGGACAGGCTGCCGATGAGATGCAACCAACAATTGCGGTTTTGAGACGCGACACCGTGCTTTTTACAGAAAGTGGATTTTGATACTGCCTTTGACGAATTTTTAAAGTTGCTTTTGCACATCTTTGGTCTTGGACTGATCTGAAGGATACCTCCAACGAATGGCGGTCAATAAGGTTTAGGAAATCTTTGCTGCTATTGTGAATTGAGTGATTTTGAGGTAGGGCGGCGCAACCAAGTACCCCAGAATTTGACAGGACCACCCCATGAAACGCGCAGCATTGGCGAATTTTGCCAAGAACATTTCCCCTCCTAATTTGTCGATCATGCAGGATGAAGGCTGGTCTGTTGCACGGGTTCGCACAGAGCTGTTGTCAGGACTGACTGTGGCTTTGGCTTTGGTTCCCGAAGCCGTTGCCTTTGCTTTTGTTGCCGGTGTGCATCCTTTGGTAGGCCTTTATGCGGCCTTCATGGTGGGGCTGATCACCGCGCTGTTTGGCGGGCGTCCGGGTATGATTTCTGGTGCGACGGGTGCCCTTGCGGTTGTGATGGTTGCGCTGGTTGCCGAGCACGGTGTTGAATATTTGTTTGCCACAGTTGTCTTGATGGGCATTCTGCAAATCATTGCCGGGGTGATGCAGTGGGGTAAATTCATTCGTCTGGTGCCACATCCGGTTATGCTTGGCTTTGTAAACGGTCTGGCCATTGTGATTTTTCTGGCTCAGCTCACGCAATTCAAAGATCCGGCATCAGGTGGAGCAGAGTGGTTGAGCAGTGGCTCGATGATGTTGATGCTTGGGTTGGTTGCATTGACGATGGTGATCGTCTGGGGGATGCCGAAGATCACAACCATCATTCCCGCACCATTGGCGGGCATCGGTATCGTCGCAATTTTGGTGATAGTCTTAGGACTCGATGTGCCACGCGTTGGCGATATGGCGTCCATCGAAGGTGGGTTGCCATTGTTCCATATTCCCATGGTGCCGTTGAATTTTGAAACCTTTGAAATCATTCTACCCTATGCAGTTATTCTTGCGGCAATTGGCTTGATTGAAAGCCTGCTGACATTGAATCTGGTGGGCGAAATCACCGGTAAACGCGGTGGCGCGTCCCAAGAGTGTATGGCGCAGGGCGCATCTAATATTGTCACCGGGTTCTTTGGTGGCATGGGCGGTTGCGCGATGATTGGTCAGTCGATGATTAACGTGAAATCAGGTGGCCGAACACGGATTGCCGGCATAGCGGCAGCCTTGTTCCTGTTGTTGTTCATCGTTGCTGCCAGCCCATTGATCGAACAAATCCCATTGGCGGCGTTGGTCGGCGTTATGTTCATGGTGGTGATCGGAACATTTGCCTGGAATTCATTGAAAATTATGACAAAAGTGCCGTTGACCGATGCCTTTGTGATCGTCTTGGTGACTGTTGTTACGGTGCTGACTGACCTTGCAATCGCGGTTGTCGTGGGTGTGATCGTCAGCGCATTGGCCTATGCCTGGAACAACGCGCGCCGTATTCATGCGGTAACACGAGAGTCGCTGACGGACAAAGGCGCTAAGGTCTATGAAGTCCACGGACCGCTTTTCTTTGGTTCAAGCGATGGTTTTGTGGAGCTGTTTGATTTTTCTGGAGATCCGGATAGCGTCATCATCGACTTCAAGGAAAGCCGTGTTGTTGATCAATCTGCGCTGCAAGCCATTGAGGCGGTTGCTTCCAAATATGAAGCAGCAGGTAAGCAGATTGTGTTGCGCCATTTGACACGTGATTGTCATCAGTTACTGACACGGGCTGGACACTTGGTTGTCGATAGTTCCGATGATCCTGAATATGGCGTCGCCGTCGACTATAGTGTGCGGACAGGCATTCTGGGCGGGCACTAAGATCTAAAAGTAAATCAACAAAAACCCGAGGTTCATCCCTCGGGTTTTTTCTTGTAGATTTCGGTTGGGTCAGCTCAGCTAAAGCGGTCAATCAACGGAGCAGGCATTTGGCTTTTCAAACCATATTGATCGGGCTGATGCCTTCCTTTTTCCTGGTGATCTTAGGGGGGCTTTTGCGCAGGCGATTGTCCGAGAATGCTTGGCAAGGTCTGGATCGATTGAATTTTGAAATTCTGTTTCCAGCTTTGCTGTTCGTCGCTGCATCTAGCCGTCCAATTACTTTTGCCCAGATCGCCACAACTGCTCCTTTGGTCTGGGGGATCTTGATCATGGGGGCTGTACTGGGATATTCCGCCCGGCGTTTTGGACCAGAACGATTTCTTGACTTTGCGGGGTGCTGGCAAACGGCTTGGCGCTTTAACACCGCATTGGGTTTTGTGGCGGTGGGCGCGTTGAACACCGCATATGCAGGGCTATTTGCAGTGGTTGTTGGCATGGCTGTGCCTGTGGCGAATGTCTTTGCCGTGTCAGCTTTGTCGCGTGGAGGTGGTCTGGGTTTTTTGCACACAGTGAAACGTATTGCGTTGAACCCCTTTTTGCTTGCAAGCGTGTCTGGAGTGCTTGTCGGGGTGTCGGATCTGCATATTCCTGCCCCCATTTTAGCGCCGTTAGATATGCTGGCTAAAGCGGCCATTCCCGTTGCGCTGATCTCTATTGGGGCGATCATGAATTGGTCGGCTTTGGCACGTTTGACTCTGTTCAGTGGATTGATCAATGCGACAAAGCTGGTCTTGCTACCTACAACAGTGTGTTTTGTCGCTTTTATCAGTGGCGCGGATGGCCCATTGGTGCAAGTCTTGGTGGTTTTTGCAGCCTTACCAACTGCTTCGGCAGCGCATGTCTTGGCATCGGCGTTTGGGGCCAAACGCGAGGCCGTAGCAACATTGATTGCTCAAACCACCTTACTGAGTGCCATCACATTGCCGGTATGGATCGCAATTGCGCATTTGTTGTTTTAGAGTTTTGGGCGACGCAGAGAAAAAAGGTTTTTAATCACTGCATAGTCCCGATAGCCCAATCGGGTCAGCGGTTTATATAAACGCAAATCAAATATACCCGCGGTGATGAAGTCGTCGCTGAGATGCACACCAGTCACTGTTGCAATCGTCAGAAAATTGGCTTTGCCTTCTAACTTAATGATTTGGGATAGTGTGCATTCAAGGCTTGCAGGGGCTTCTAAAACTCGGGGGCAATCTATGGTTTCGCACTCGGCGAAATGCAGATCTGCTGCTTTGAATTCATCCACATCTTTTGCATGAGGCATGGATGTTTTGTTCATCGCATCCTTTAAAGCTTCGGAAACGATGTTGACGCAGAATACACCGGTCTCTTTGATGTTTGACAAGGTGTCTTTGCTGGTTTCTTGATCTTCTTTTTTACCGACAGAGCCGAAAACGATTTGTGGTGGTTCATCTGCCACAGCGTTGAAAAAGGAATAGGGTGCAAGGTTGCGGGTACCTAATTGATCTTGTGTAGAAATCCAAGCAATTGGGCGAGGGGTCACAATCGCTTTAAACGGATTGTGCGGAAGGCCGTGGCCATTTTCGGGGCGGTAAAACATCGTCACCTCTTGCTATTTGCCCTAGTGGTAACTGCATGTTAGTGGCAGTGCCACCGGATTTCTGGGTTAAAACGAAAAAGGGCAGAGCGTGTTAACTCTTGCACAAGAATCCAAAGCAGATTGGTGGGAGGTTGAGGCCCTATACGATCTTTGCTTTGCACCAGGTCGAGAAGCGTTGTCATCTTATCGGTTGCGCGACGGTGTTTCGCCCGTGTCCGAACTTTCCTTGGTTGCTAGGGATAGCGACGGAATTTTGGCCGGTGCAATTCGCTACTGGCCCGTCACCGTTGGGGAACATGCGGCTTTGCTGCTGGGACCGGTTGCGGTGCATCCCACGCGTCAGGGTGAAGGTTTGGGTGGCTTTCTGATTGGGGAAAGCTTGCTCATTGCGGCACCTTTGGGTTGGTCGCGGGTGATTTTGGTGGGGGATGCACCTTATTACAAACGATTTGGTTTTACGCAGCTTGAAAATGTAATTATGCCGCCGCCAACCAATCCCAACAGGGTGTTAGGTATTGCCTTGACGGCAAAGGCCTGGGAGGGCGTGGAAGGCAAAGTGTCTCGGGCCCGTCAGCCTTGAAATCATTGATGCAACTTCCCAGCTTGAAGCAAGGAGGACACTGATGCGGGACAATGAAATAATTGCCATTGATGTTGAGCTGGAGTTGCAAACCTTGGTGCGGCGCTATCAGCGCGCCGGTGGCGTTGGCATAGAGGTTCTGAACCTATTGGGTTCTCAGGCCGATGGGCTTGTAGATCGGCTACCTCCGGCTGTCAAAAACAGTTTAGAGTCCGCGACAGAAGCAGCTTTGCGGCAAGCCATGCGCGCTGCACATGGATCTCGGCGGGTTATTGGTGAGCAAAAGGGTTGGCTGCACACAGCGTTGGCAACTGCTTTGGGGGCCGCAGGCGGGGCAGGTGGCGCGCCAACCGCATTGGCAGAGCTTCCAATTACCACAACAATTCTATTGCGTAGTATTCAAGACGTCGCGGTGGAATATGATTTTGATCCAGAGTCCGAAAACGTGCAATTTGATTGTGTACAAGTATTCGGAGCGGCAGGCCCCTTGGCAAGCGACGATGGGGCCGACCTTGCCTTTCTGGGCGCGCGTATGGCGCTTACAAGCGGCGGTGTGCAACGTATGGCCAGCATGGTTGCACCGCGTTTAGCGGCTGTTATGGGGCAAAAACTAGCGGCTCAAGCTGTGCCAGTTATTGGCGCTGCCACAGGTGCTGCAACAAATTATGCTTATACAAGCTATTATCGCGAAGTCGCACATGTGCATTTCGGATTAAGGAAATTGGCCATAGATGCAGACGTCTCGCATGCAGAACTGGTACAGTCGTTTCGGGAAAATCTTGTGCCAGAACTGACGCAAAACTAAGCGCGCGACTTTGCAGCGTTGCGCAAATACTCCATAACTGCAGGGCGTACTGTATCGGCACCTGAGTCTCGTTGTTTTTCAATGACAGCGCGCAATTCCTTCAAATTTGTTCGCCTTATCAAGCTTTTGACTGGGCCAATTGAAGCAGGTCGCATTGACAAAGTGTTCAAACCCATTGCCGCGAAACATAAGGCTTCCACGGGTCTGCCGGCATCTTCTCCGCAAAAACTGAGTGGTGTACCAGTGGTTGCCGCGCGCTTAACGATGCCTTCGATAAAGGTCAGAAAACTGACGTTCAGCGTATCATACCTGCGGCGCACACGCTCGTTCTCGCGGTCGGCAGCAAAGAAGAATTGCTTAAGATCATTGCCCCCAATCGAGAGGAAATCGACCTCTTCAAAGAACTTTTGTGGGGCAAAAGCCAGCGAAGGCGTTTCAAGCATGGCCCCAACTTCAAGATCTTCGGGAACAACATGCCCCAAAATCTTTTCGCGTTCCACGGCTTTGTCCATTTCGGCCTTGGCAGCGGTGAATTCACCATGTTGGGCGATGAAAGGAAACATTACGGTGAGGGGGCGGCCCTTAGCTGCGCGCAGCAGGGCTTGGAGCTGCATGCGTAAGACGCCGGGCTTATCGAGACCAACACGAATGGCACGCCAGCCCATCGCTGGATTGGGCTCGTCTTGTGGCGCCATGTAAGGCAAGACTTTGTCGGACCCGATATCCAGAGTACGAAAAACCACAGTCTTACCGTCTGCTGAATCCATTACATGTGCATAAAGCTCTGCAAGCTCTGTGCGTTTGGGCATTTGATTTCTGATGAGAAATTGCAGCTCGGTCCGAAAGAGGCCAACGCCTTCAGCGCCAGAATTTGCAAGAGAGGGCAAATCTGCCATGAGACCGGCGTTCATCTTCAACGCGATTGTCTTGCCGTCAAGAGAGGTCGCGGATTTGTCCCGGATTGAGGCATAGCGTTCTTGCGCATTTGCGCGCATTGCAATCTTATCTCGGAATGCCGTTATGATAGAGTCATCAGGGCGAAGATGAACAACGCCTTGATCCCCATCTAAAAGAATATGATCTCCGTTAAGCGCCTCGGTGGTGATATTATGGGCATGTACGATGAGCGGGATCGCCAATGCGCGGGCCACGATTGCGGCATGGGAGCCAACAGAGCCCTCTTCAAGCACCACGCCGCGCAGTTTTCGACCGTATTCCAGCAGTTCGCCGGGGCCGATGTTTCGCGCAATGAGGATGGGATTGTCGGGCATATCCGCGCCGGTGTCGTTTCCTTGCCCGGTTAAAATGCGCAATAGGCGATTGGAAAGATCATCTAAGTCATGCAACCGGTCACGTAGATAGGCATCTGTTGCCTGTGACATTCGGGTGCGTGCGGCTGATTGTTCTTTTTCAACGGCGGCTTCTGCAGACAGGCCCTTTGCAATATCTTGCTCCATGCGCCGTAGCCAACCCTTGGAGTTAGCAAACATACGGTATGCTTCAAGCACCTGAAGTTGCTCTTTGTCACCACCAGCGGCCCCAGAGAGCATACGATCGACACCCACACGCAGTTCTTCAAGCGCTTCTGTAAGTCTGGAATGCTCGGCTTCGGGGTCATCTGCAATCGGATTTGTAACCACCACGCGCGGTTCATGTAACCAAACGCGCCCTTCTGCAGCACCCTCTTGTGCTGTGCCCCCCTCGATCGAGACTGATTGCTGATGTAGAGGAGACAAGGCAGCGCCATCGCCCACAAATGCGCCAAGTTCGGTCATCTCAGCCAAAACCATTGCGACCACTTCCAGTGCATAGATTTCATCCGAAGAAAAATTGCGTGCGACTTTGGACTGCACAACCAAAACACCGAGTTTTTCGCCCAGTCTTTGGATGGGAATGCCGCAGAAAGACGTGTAAATTTCCTCTCCGGTTTCTGGCATATACCGAAAACCAACTTCGTTAGGGGCGTCAGCTGTGTTCACAATGCGCGACTTTTTTGCGACGAAACCAACAAGGCCTTCGCCCATGCGTAATCGCGTTTTGTGCACGGCGTCTGGACGCAGTCCTTCTGTTGCGCAAAGCTCTAACGTATCTTTGTCGCGAAACAGATATATCGAACAAACTTCGGTGCCCATTGAAACAGCGATGAGCCTGGTGATTTTATCAAGCCGCGCCTGACCAGCACTATCCTCGGCCATTGCTTCTCGCAAACGCCCAAGCAATTTACGGCTTTCGCTGTCCGTTCTTTCAGGCATGTTTGTCCACCCATTCTGAATGCCCGTATCTTCGGGCACACGAAGGGGTGTGCACGAAGTTGCTAGGCAGCGTTCTCTAGTTCGAATGCATCATGCAGGGCTTGGACCGCAAGTTCCATGTATTTCCGGTCTACAAGCACAGAAATTTTGATTTCAGACGTGGTAATGACCTTAATGTTCACGCCTTCATCAGAAAGTACTTTGAACATCTTGGCTGCAACACCAGATTGTGAGCGCATTCCGATACCGACAACAGAAACTTTTGCGACGTCTTCGTCAATCTCAAGGTTTGTGTAGTTGATTTCGCTGCCTTTGATGGCATCCATTGCAGTTTGCGCGCGTTGGATTTGGTCAGTAGGTAGGCTGAACGTCATATTGGTGCGGCCATCTTCTGCGATATCTTGCACGATCATATCAACGTTGACGCCACCTTCGGACAGAGAACCAAAAATCACAGCGGCAATGCCCGGGCGGTCGGCCACCGATCTTAAGGTCATTTGAGCTTCATCACGAGAATAAGCAACACCGGATACTACATTGGATTCCATGATTTCTTCCTCATCGCAGACGAGCGTTCCCGCGGCGTCAGATTGTTCTTCAAAAGAGCTTAATACGCGCAGTTTCACTTTGTAGCGCATCGCGAGTTCCACAGATCTTGTCTGTAGAACCTTGGCCCCAAGCGATGCCAGTTCTAGCATCTCTTCAAAGGCAATTTTTTCCAGTTTACGTGCTTTTTGGCAAATGCGGGGGTCGGTTGTGTAGACACCATCGACATCTGTGTAGATGTCGCAGCGTTCAGCCCCGAATGAAGCAGCAAAAGCCACGGCGGTGGTATCAGACCCGCCGCGTCCTAAAGTTGTTATGCGACCTTCCGGGCTGATCCCTTGAAAGCCGGCGACCACAGCAACCCGCATGCCTTCGCCAAATTTGGCATTAATATTTTCTGTTGGGATGGCTTCAATGCGAGCTTGGCTATGTGCCGAGGTTGTTTGCAATGGTACTTGCCAACCTTGCCAGCTGCGGGCAGGGATGTTCATCTCTTGCAACGTAAGCGCCATTAACCCAGCCGTCACATTTTCACCGGAACTTACAACCGCGTCATATTCTCGCGCGTCAAAAAGAGGGGAGGTTTCATTAACCCATCCAACCATTTCGTTGGTCTTTCCGGACATAGCCGAAACGATAACGATGACGTCATAGCCCTTCGCCACTTCGACGCCAACGCGCTTCGCGGCGCGGCGAATACGATCCAAGTTGGCGACCGATGTGCCGCCGAATTTCATTACCAATGTGGGCATGGTTTGTTGGTCCTGCCTTTTTTTTCCGGTCTGGGGGGCGGTTTACGCGCTGGCGGGACCGGAAACAAGCATCCCAAGCCTATCTACTAAAGCGTATGAACAAAATTTTAAGTTTTTCTTAGGTAGAGAATGCGGTTTTGCTTGACTGAGTGGAACTACCTCCAATTTAGCAGAAAATTGCGGTAGTTAAATTTGGTGGCTGTATCGGCTGTGCATGGTCGGTGGAATAGATTCGCGTCTGTGGAACCGAGGTTCTTAGGTCAAAATGATGGCGCAGATCAGCTCTATCTATCCTTTGCTTCCCAATGGATGCCGGCCTATGGCGTGAACCCCACTTGTTAGTTCGATTTGCGCTTTGGGCGGAAGGGCAACGGCGCAACAGGAATGCCGTCGTCGATCAGGCTTTTGGCGTCTTGTGCGTTGGCTTCACCGTATATGGCTCTATCCGGCGCATTGCCGGTATGAATCGCACGGGCTTCGTCAGCGAAGTTATCTCCTACATAATCTGAGTTGGATTCCACCAGTTTCTTGAATTCTGCGAGCGCCTGCTCTGGAGGTGACGCAGGACTGGACAAAGGCTTAGTTTGTTTGACATCGTCGCTTCGTTCACACTCGACCGAAGCGGTGCGGGCTGGGCGAACGCGCGGTGCCATAATGGCTTTTTCGATTTTTGTATCTGCGCAGACTGGGCAAGAAACCATGCCAGCAGACTTGAGTTTATCAAACGCGTTTGCAGATTGGAACCAGCTGTCAAACCTGTGATTTTGCGCACATTTCAGAGAGTATTGGATCATTTGATTTGGCCTAACGTCATGCGCAAACCTAATATTAGTAAGTCAGAGTATCAAGAAAAATGGAGACTTCCGCACAGTCTATTTCAGCATGTGCGGATCGAATGTTTTGACGATTTTAGCTAGCTCAGGTTCTTTAATGAGTTTGGCTGCTTTCTTTTGCGAGAACCATTTGCGTTTCCGTTGACCTTTTTCAGGAAAGTCTTTTTCCAAGCATTTTACACGCAATGGGTAAACCATGACCAGGCAGGGAAGCGTGCGCTCCAGCGTCGTGGTTTTATAATGCGAAAATACGCCAAGGCACTGAGGGAAGACCTTGCCACGAATTCCGGCTTCTTCCCAAGCCTCCTGCGCAGCAGCCTCTGCGGGGCGCTTTCCAAGCATTGGCCAACCTTTGGGAATGATCCAACGGCCTGTACGGCGGCTGGTGATCAATAGAAATTGTAGTTTCCCGTTGCGAACGCGATAGGTTAGCGCTGCGAATTGCGTTCGAACATCGCGCTTGCGCGCTTTGCGGATAGCAATGGGAAGTTGAATGGCCATATGCGATGTCACGGTTTTTGTCCGGAATTCTGCTCTTTGTGCAGAGAGCATACGTTGGCGATCCCTTTTGGCCAAGTGTTTCCGCCAAATTGAGTGTTCCAAATTGCACCAAACTTTAATCAGCGAGGGATTTGGGTTTAGCCGGTGTGTTTCTGCGTGGTCTGGGAATGCATGGGAAAACAAACTTTCTGAGCAATATTTGCGTTGTTTTCATCGAGTGCGCGTTAATTGCGGGTTTAGTTTTGGACGATTTACAAAGATATTTGCGAGTGAATTTGGATTTTTTTGTTTTTCTGGGAATATATGGGAATAAATGTGCGCGTTTGGATGTTGACTAAATGTGGAATTGGCTAGGGGGTAGAATACTATATCTGGTGGTTTTGATGCGTTATCGTTTGAGTTTTTCAGCCAATTTGAATTTTTTGGTTGAGATATATTTTATATGTGCTCAAAAAAACCATTGATTTCCATGAATTCCCGTGTCATCCCTATACATACGATGAGGACGGGAAATAAGGGGCGCTAAACGACCCCGCAAAAAAAATCCCAAGTCAGGTTTCATACAGGCCCCGATTTCATCGAATGAGAGATCCGGCGCGCGGGCGAGCAGACATCCCCCCAGGTGGCGCGCGCAGCTGGACATACCCGCAAAGCGGGACGAGGGCGGCGAATTGGGCAGTGGCAGCAGCTCAGTTCGCCGTTTCGTTTCTTGCGACTTGAAACACTATGTGGGGTAATTAGAGGGACCAGGTCAGGCCGTGGCACGCAGGTTCAGAGGCGAAAGCCACCATAAGGTGGATACAAAGGGCAGGGTGTCTATCCCGGCCTCGTTTCGTCGTGTGTTAGAGGCGGCTGATCCGAATTGGAAGTCTGGCGAGACCCCCGAGCTTGTAATCGTTTATGGCGATCATCGTCGCAATTACCTTGAATGTTATACAATGGAAGCCATCGAAGAGGTCGACGATAAAATCGATGCTCTGCCACGTGGTTCCATGGAGCGTAAAATGCTTCAGCGCCTGTTTCATGGCCAGTCGTTTCCAACGACTGTCGATGAAACAGGCCGTTTGGTTCTTCCTGCGAAGCTGAGAAAAAAGATCGATCTTGATAAAGAGGCTTTCTTTATTGCTGCAGGTGACACGTTCCAGATTTGGAAAACGGAAACCTACGAACAGGAAGAGCTGTCCAAGACCGAAGAATGGCTGGATGAGTTGCCTGATGATTTTGACCCGTTGGTCTTTTTAGACCAACAAATGGAGACCTGACATGCCGGGTAAGGACACATCGACGTCAGGAGCCCCGCATATTCCAGTATTGTTGCGCCCCTTGCTTGCCGCTGTTGCGCCAGTTACTGGGCGCTGGCTGGACGGTACATTTGGCGCTGGCGGATACAGCAAAGGTCTTTTGGCGGCCGGTGCTGACAAGGTTTATGGCGTTGACCGTGATCCCTTGGCATTTGAAATGGCTGCAGATTGGGTTGAAAAACTTGGTACGCGCATTGAGCTGATCGAGGGCGTGTTCTCTAAAATGGATGAATTTGCGCAAGATCTGGATGGTGTCGTCTTGGATCTTGGTGTCAGTTCAATGCAGCTTGACCTGGCAGAGCGCGGGTTCTCTTTTATGCGTGATGGACCGTTGGACATGCGCATGAGCCAAGAAGGTCGGTCGGCTGCGGATATTGTGAACATGGCGTCCGAGGAAGAAATCGCGGATATTTTGTTTCATTATGGCGAAGAGCGCGCAAGTCGCCGTATTGCCCGGGCAATTGTACGCGAACGTACGGTTGAACACTTTGAAAGCACCCTGCAACTCGCTGAAGTTGTTGAAAAATGCTTGCCTCGACCGAAGCCAGGGCAGAGTCATCCAGCAACGCGCAGTTTTCAAGGGCTGCGTATTGCAGTGAATGATGAATATGGCGAATTGTTCCGTGGGCTTATGGCCGCAGAACGAGCACTGAAGCCTGGCGGCTTGCTGGCAGTGGTGACCTTTCATTCGATAGAAGATCGTATGGTTAAAAAGTACATGCAGGCTAGATCTGGGCGTATGGGCGGTGGTAATCGCTATGCTCCTGAATTGGCGCAAGAAGCCCCGGCCTTTGAATTGCTTACTCGAAAAGCCGTTGGGCCGGATAAGCAGGAGTTGGAGGAAAATCCGCGATCTAGATCTGCTAAACTGCGGGTCGCGCGGCGCACAAACGCGCCAGCAGGGGGCGTGGATGGCAAAAAAATTGGGATGCCGACACTAACTGTTGGCGCTTCCGGGAGACGTAAGTAATGCGCAGTTTGTTCTATGTGTTGACCGCAGTTTCGGTCATTGGTCTGGCATTTTGGGCTTATCGTGAAAACTATACTACACAGGAAGCGCTTGGCCGCACGGAGGTTTTGCTGGCCGATATCGGTGCCTCTAGGGATCGGTTGGCCATGTTGCGTGCAGAGTGGGCCTATTTGAATAGGCCTGACCGGCTGCGCGAGCTTGCTGATATCAACTATGAAAGCTTGCAGCTTTTACCGCTGCGCCCTGATCAATTTGGGCGCATAGAGCAAGTGGCTTTTCCTCCTTTGGATACAGCCATCATTGACGGGATCGTTGAGGTGTCCAGTCAAGAGATCGCACAATGATACGCACACCGCTTAGACCGCTTGCCGCAATTATTAATGCACGCGCCAAAGGTGAAAACCCTGACGTTATAGAGAAGCAAAATATCAAACAACGTCATGAAGTGATGCGTGATAAAGCGCGTCTGCGCGCCGAAGGGCGTTTGTTGGTTTTGGGCGTGGCCTTTTTAGCGGCTTTTGGGGCAATTGGTTTTCGTATGGGCGCTCTGGCGGGCAGCGAAGCTGCAGAGCCCCGCACTATTTCAGGTGATAACTTTATTGTTGCGCAGCGTGCCGACATTGTTGATCGGAAGGGCCGCATTCTTGCGACCAATCTCGAAACATTCAGCCTCTATGCTCAGCCGAATCATATGATCGACAAAGAACATGTGGTGACGGAGCTAATAAAAATCTTTCCTGACCTGAATGAAAATAGGTTGCGCAAAGATTTCACTGGTAAGCGCAAGTTCCTTTGGGTGCGTAAGAAAATCAGTCCAGAGCAAAAACAATTGGTGCACGATATCGGTGACCCGGGCTTGTTGTTTGGCCCGCGGGATATGCGGTTGTATCCAAATGGAAAGCTGGCGGCGCATGTTTTGGGCGGCGCTGGGTTTGGTCGTGAAGGCGTAAATGCGGCGGAACTGATTGGCGTTGCTGGCGTTGAGCGCACTTTTGATGATGCGCTGCGCGATCCTGCCAATGGCGGTAAAGCACTAACTCTTTCGCTGGATTTGACGGTACAAGCGGCGACAGAACGCGTTCTATATGGCGGTATGAAATTGCTGAATGCCAAAGGCGCTGCAGCGGTTTTGATGGATGTGCATACCGGCGAAGTCCTATCGTTGGTCAGCTTGCCGGACTTTGACCCCAACGAACGGCCCCGGCCTTTGGTCAAGGGTGACGCGGCGGATAGTCCTTTATTTAATAGGGCCTTACAGGGTGTTTATGAACTCGGATCAACTTTCAAGATATTCGCAACCGCACAAGCCCTTGAGTTAGGATTGGTAAGCCCGGAAACAGTTATTGATACAAAAGGGCCAATGAAGGTTGGTGGGCATTCCATTGGCGAATTCAAACGCAAAAACTATGGCAAACTTTCTGTCACGGATATCATTGTAAAAAGCTCGAACCGTGGGACAGGGCGCATTGCATTGCAGATCGGCGTAGAGCGGCAAAAGGCGTTCTTGAAGTCGTTGGGGCTGTTTGAGCCAACGCCAATCGAGATTACTGAGGCGAGTGGTGGCAAACCCCTGTTGCCTACCAATTGGACGGATTTGTCGGCTGTGACTGTTTCTTATGGCCATGGTCTGTCTAGTACCCCGCTGCATTTGGCGACTGCTTACGCCGCGATTGCCAATGGCGGGCATTTCATCAAGCCCACGATTCTTAAGCAAGATCATGCCCAATTGGGTCCTCGCGTCATGCGTTCGGATGTGGCTGCTGCCAGCGTCCAGATGCTGCGAAAAGTTGTCACTAAGGGAACGGCGAGTTTTGGCGAAGTGCCAGGGTATTATGTGGCGGGCAAAACAGGCACAGCTGATAAACCAAAACCAACTGGTGGTTACTACGAAGACAAGGTTATCAATACCTTCGCTTCGGTTTTTCCGGCCAACGACCCAAAGTATGTACTCGTGGTGACGTTGGATGAACCGGTTGAAACATCTGGTTCCGAACCGCGTCGGACAGCAGGGTGGACGGCTGTACCTGTTGCCGCTGAAATTATTGAACGCGTCGCGCCGCTTTTGGGTCTGCGTCCACAAGTTGAACCTGCGGTTTTGACTGATATAACGCTGGCATCACATTAGTGCCAAAAAAGGGCAACAAATGGCTGCACAAGCAAAGAAACTTTCGGAACTGGGCTTAACGGCGGCGGCGGGTAAAAACCCACTGGTTACTGGAATCGCTGTAGACAGCCGCGATGTTAAAGATGGCTATTTGTTTGCCGCACTGGCCGGTACGCGCATTCATGGTGCAACTTTCATTCAATATGCCCTGCGCATGGGGGCTTCTGTGATTGTGACAGACCCTGAGGGTGCACGGATTGCGGCTACTGAAATTTCCGAGGCTGATGCGGCTTTGGTGATATGTGAGGATCCACGTCAAACGCTGGCTTACACATCGGCGCTTTGGTTTGGCCGACAGCCCAATGTTGTGGCGGCTGTTACGGGAACTAATGGGAAGACCTCTGTTTCGACATTCTTGCGCATGATCTGGCAGGAAATGGGGCTTACGGCTATCAATTTGGGCACAACCGGTGTTGAAGGCGATTTTGAGCACCCTTTGCAGCATACAACACCTGAACCTATCACACTGCATGATGTTCTAGCACAGGCGGTCGATTCAGGCGTGCAATTTGCCGCAATGGAAGCAAGCTCGCATGGGTTAGAGCAGCGGCGATTGGATGGGGTGCAGCTGAAAGCAGCTGGCTTTACGAATTTTACGCAGGATCATTTGGATTATCATGCCAACTTTGATGACTACTTTGACGCAAAGTCGGGGCTGTTTGCGCGTGTGTTGCCTGAAGACGGCGTCGCTGTGGTCAATATAGATGACATGCGCGGCACTGATATCGCCGCGATCGCCAAGGGTCGTGGTCAAAATGTGATCACGGTTGGGCGGCATGGTGCGGATTTGGAATTGCTGGTGCAGCGGTTTGACAACACCGGTCAGGATATTCGATTTTCATATTGCGGAAAAATATTCCAGACGCGCCTGGGTTTGATTGGTGGGTTTCAAGCCGAGAATGTTTTGCTGGCAGCTGCGCTTGCAATTGGCTGCGGTGCCGAAGCCGAAAGGGTTTTTGAAGTTCTTGGCGAACTCAAAACGGTCCGTGGACGTATGCAATTGGCTGCAACACGCTTGAATGGCGCTGCAGTATTTGTGGATTATGCACATACGCCTGATGCAGTTGCCACGGCGCTAAAAGCTTTGCGACCGCACGTCATGGGGCGACTAATCGCCATTGTTGGTGCCGGTGGCGATCGAGATGCAAGTAAAAGGCCCTTGATGGGGGCCGCTGCCGTAAAACATGCAGATGTTGTATTTGTGACCGATGATAATCCACGGTCAGAGGACCCGGCGGCGATCCGTGAAATGGTACTGGAAGGCGCGCCAGATGCAAATGAGGTTGCGGACCGCGCAGAGGCGATTTTGCGAGCAGTGGACGCTTTGGGGCCTGGAGATGCGCTGCTGATTGCTGGTAAGGGTCATGAATCCGGGCAAATTATTGGAGACGATATCTTGCCCTTTGACGATGTCGAACAAGCAAGTGTCGCTGTCTTGGCGCTGGATGGAGGGCACGCATGATGTTGTGGTCATCAAAGGACGCCGTGGCGGCAACGAATGGGCAATCAACAGTTGATTGGTGCTGTACTGGGGTGTCGATAGACACGCGGACATTGAAAAAGGGCGACTTGTTTGTCGCACTTAAGGCCGCGCGCGATGGTCACGAGTTTGTAGCTCAGGCATTGAAAATGGGGGCCGCAGCCGCATTGGTTTCGCATGTTCCTAAGGGTTTGGATGAATCGGCCCCTTTGTTGATCGTGGATGATGTATTGGCCGGTCTGCAAGATTTGGCTTGCGCCGCCCGCGCACGTTCCAAGGCCAAGATTGTTGGCGTCACCGGCTCAGTTGGGAAAACCTCCAGCAAAGAAATGCTGCGGAAGGTGTTGGGGGGGCAGGGCAAAACCCACGTTGCCGAGGCCAGTTATAACAACCATTGGGGTGTTCCGCTGACATTGGCCCGCATGCCGCAAAACACGGAATTTGCAGTCATAGAAATCGGCATGAATCACCCGGGTGAAATTGCGCCTTTGGCAAAGATGGCGCGGCCCCATGTTGCCTTAATCACAACGGTTGCCCTGGCGCATATGGCGGCCTTTGAAAGCCTTGAACGTATTGCCAACGAGAAATCTGCGATCTTTGAAGGGTTGGAAGAAGACGGCGCAGCCATATTTAACGGTGATTTGTCAGTTTCGGACCAGTTGAGTGATGCTGCAATGAAACGTGCACCGACCGTAGTAAGCTTTGGCGCAATCCCGTCAAATCGCTATCATCTGCTTGATGTGCGCATTGGGGACACTTCAACGGTGGCCACCGCGCAATTAGGTTCAGAGAAACTATTGTTCAAAGTATCTGTGCCCGGCCGTCATTTCGCCAGCAACGGATTAGGCGTATTGGCTGTCGCTGATGCGTTAGGCTTGGACCGGGCCATTGCAATTTCAGACCTTGGACAATGGCAGCCAGGGGCGGGGCGAGGACAGCGCGAAGTTATTGCCCTGGACCGTGCCGATGAGAGCTCGACAATTGAACTTATTGATGACGCATATAATGCGAATCCGGCATCGCTTGCGGCCGCACTTGAGGTTTTGGCGGCCACACAGGCGCAATCTGGGGATGGGCTGATAAAGTTTGGGCGGCGTATTGCCTATCTTGGCGACATGAAAGAGCTGGGAAAAAACGAAGATGCATTACATGCGGCTGTTGCTGAACTACCCGCAATACAAGCCGTTACTAAGGTGCATTGTATTGGCCCGCTTATGAAATCTCTGCATATGGCTTTACCCTTAGAAAAACGAGGTCGTTGGACAGAGACCTCTTCTGAGATGGTAAATGGGCTCGCGCGTGACCTAAATGCTGGCGATGTGGTTTTGGCCAAGGGGTCGTTAAGCATGGGGGTTGGGAGAGTGGTTGACGCTATACGTAAATTGGGTCATCCCGCCTCGACCAAACGCGAAGGGACTTATTAATGTTATATTGGTTAACAGCGCTTTCAGATGGCGGCGATGTCTACAATCTATTTCGCTATATCACTTTCCGCGCTGGTGGGGCTTTTATGACAGCCCTTTTATTTGGGTTTATTTTTGGGCGCCCGCTGATCAATGTATTGCGCCGTAAGCAAGGCAAAGGGCAGCCAATTCGCGAAGATGGACCTGAAGGTCACTTTAGTAAAGCAGGTACACCCACGATGGGGGGGTTGTTGATCGTTGGCGCATTGCTGACATCCACGCTGCTTTGGGCGCGATTGGACAATGGTTTTGTCTGGCTGGTGCTCTTTGTCACCATGGCATACGGGTTGATTGGGTTCGCGGATGATTTTGCAAAGGTCAGTAAGCAAAACACAAATGGTGTATCTGGGCGCGTGCGGCTTTTACTTGGGTTTCTTATCGCTGGCATAGCCGGGTTCTGGGCGACGCAATTGCATCCAGAGGCGCTGCAATTCAGGGTCGCCTTGCCGGTTTTCAAAGATGTGCTGCTTAACTTTGGTCTGCTGTTTATTCCGTTTTCGATGTTTGTTGTGGTCGGGGCTGCCAACGCTGTGAACCTGACCGATGGGCTTGACGGGTTGGCGATCATGCCTGTGATGATTGCTGCGGGCACCCTTGGAATTATCGCTTACGCTGTTGGGCGGGTGGATTTTACCGAATATTTGGATGTGCATTATGTGCCGGGCACGGGCGAAATCTTGATTTTTACCGCTGGCCTGATTGGCGGCGGGCTTGGTTTCCTTTGGTATAATGCACCACCAGCAGCGGTTTTTATGGGCGATACTGGGTCACTGGCCCTTGGTGGCGCGCTTGGCGCAATTGCTGTGGCCACTAAGCACGAATTGGTCTTAGGTATTGTCGGCGGTCTGTTTGTGGTCGAGGCGCTTTCGGTGATCATTCAGGTGCTATATTTTAAACGCACTGGAAAGCGCGTTTTCTTGATGGCCCCAATACACCATCACTATGAAAAAAAGGGCTGGGCAGAGCCGCAGATTGTCATTCGGTTTTGGATCATTTCCTTGATCTTGGCGATGATCGGTCTTGCGACGTTGAAAGTGCGTTAAGCCGCTTTTAGTTTTTTCGCTTTCCCTTTGCCTGCGTGCCAATCAAGATGCGCCGGCAGTCGTATTGCCAAACGCAAACATCATGTCGTTGCAGAATAAGGATGTACCAATGATTTCAGTGCAGGGATATGCCGGTTCTAATGTTGGTGTACTGGGATTGGGGCGATCTGGCTTGGCGACCGCGCGCGCGCTGCACGCAGGCGGTGCCACAGCGGTCTGTTGGGATGACAATGCGCAGGCCCGTCAGATCGCAGAGGACGAAGGGTTTCAGGTCGTGGATCTTTCTCGAGACGGAGCGTTTCAGAACATCGTGTCTCTGATAGTTTCGCCGGGTATTCCGCATCTTTATCCAACACCAAACAAGATCATCGAGAAAGCTTTGCGCGCTGGTGTTGCCCTTAACAATGACATTGGTCTGTTCTTTCAAAGCTTTGCAACCCAGGATTGGGACAATTTTGATGTAACGCCAAAGGTCGTCGCGATCACGGGATCGAATGGTAAGTCAACCACGTCAGCCCTTGTTCATCACGTGCTTGAACATGTGGGTCGCAGCACACAATTGGCGGGCAATATTGGGCGTGGCGTGTTAGATATTGACCCTGCGCAAGACGGCGAAGTCGTTGTGCTGGAGCTGAGCAGCTATCAAACAGAATTGGCGCGCTCGTTGACGCCTGACATTGCTGTGTTCACCAATTTGTCTCCTGACCATCTAGATCGACATGCGGGCATGGGGGGCTATTTCGCTGCCAAACGACGCCTCTTTGCCGAAGGGGGCCCAGATCGTGCTGTTATTGGTGTGGATGAAGTTGAAGGGCTGTTTCTTGCAGGGCAGATGTCAGAAGGGCCTGTTGATGATCGCGTGATACAAATCTCTGTTGAGCAAAAACTCACAGGTACTGGATGGAATGTATTCGCCAAAAAGGGCTTTTTGTCAGAATATCGTAAGGGCCGGCAGGTCGGATCTATTGATCTGCGCAAAATTAAGGGGCTACCCGGTGCCCACAATCATCAAAATGCCTGTGCTGCCTATGCGGTGTGCAGGACATTGGGCCTTGCTCCGCGCGTGATTGAAAATGCCTTTGCAAGCTTTGCTGGTTTGCCGCATCGCAGTCAGATCGTTGCAGAGAGCGCCGATGTAACCTTTGTTAATGACAGCAAGGCGACCAATGTTGATGCTGCCAAAAAAGCGCTGTCTGCCTTTGGTCAAATCCGTTGGATTTGTGGCGGTCTACAGAAGGATGGGGGGCTTGAAGGGCTGAAGGGGGCAATGGACAACGTGGTAAAAGCCTATGTCATTGGCCGCGAAGCCGCTGCGTTTTCGCTGCAATTGTCTGAAGTTGATTGCGAAGTGTGTACCAGCATGGATGCCGCCGTATCTGCTGCGATTGCTGATGCGCAGCCCGGCGAAACTGTTTTGCTGGCTCCTGCCGCGGCAAGCTTTGATCAATACGATAGTTTTGAAAAACGCGGCTCACATTTTGTCGAATTGGTTCGTGAAGCTCTAGAAAGTTCCGACAAAGACTAAAGTTAGGTTTCGGATTGGTCACGCAAGTTTTGTCGAATAGCCCGACCTGCTGCAAAGCCTGAAGACCAGGCCCATTGGAAATTGAAACCACCAAGCCATCCCGTCACATCAACCGCCTCGCCGATCACGTATAGGCCGGGCTGCATTTTGGCTTGCATGGTTTTTGACGACAAATTGTCAGTGCTGATACCGCCCAGTGTGACCTCTGCGGTACGATAGCCTTCGGTTCCAGATGGCGTGACTTGCCACTCTGTAAGCTGTTCTGTCAACTTTGACAGTGCCGTGTCGCTTTGATCGGCAATATTGCCCTTTAACGAAAGGTCTTTTGCCAAATATTCTGCAAGTCGCGTTGGCAGAAGTTGCGCCAAGATTGTGCTTAGGTTGCGTCGGCCGTCCGTCGATCGTTTTTGCTTTAGCGTTTCAAACAGATTTATGTCTGGAAACAGGTTTACCGTGATTGGTCTGCCTTCTGTCCAATAACTGCTGATTTGCAATATTGCCGGACCTGACAAACCGCGATGGGTGAACAGCATTGCTTCGTCAAATTGAGTGTCTCCAAAGGTGATGCGCACAGGGTGCGCAACACCTGCTAATGGCGTATAACGCCCTTCAGGAAATGTGAATGGCACAAGGGCAGGGCGGATATCTGTCAGTGTCAAACCAAATTGACGGGCAATGTCATAGGCTAACCCGGTGGCCCCCATTTTTGGAATGGATTTTCCCCCGGTCGCCAGAACGAGGTTGGCACAGCGAACCTCTTGTCTCTTTCCCTCGCGCTCAATCTGGATGCTGTATCGACCATCTGAATAAGAGACTGACTGAATATGGCTTTTCATCCACAGTTCTGCGCCAGAATTGCGCATTTCGGCCAAAAGCATCTGAATGATATCCTTTGCGGAATTGTCACAGAACAATTGCCCCAAAGTCTTCTCGTGATAGGAGATATCGTACTTCGCAATCAGGTCAATAAAGTCCCACTGAGTGTACTGGCTGAGCGCGCTTTTACAAAAATGCGGGTTTTGCGAAATAAAGTTTTCGTGGCTGGCGTATAGATTTGTAAAGTTACACCGACCGCCGCCTGAAATTCGAATTTTTTCGCCGGGGTTTTTGGCATGATCCAACACCAATGTGCTACCAGCGCAATGCGCTGCGCACATCATGCCAGCGGCACCTGCTCCAAGTATGACTGTGTTGTAATCCATAGGTGCGCTCTGCCTTACCAAGGGCAGACGGTCAAGCAATTCTCGATATTGCAGTTACAAAGCTTTCAAAACGAATCAACTGCTGTTAGAATCGCCTTAGACCCGGAAAACCGGGCGATTTGAGGCAGATTTTCGGCGGTTTACGATGACAGAAATGGTTTATGGCGCGCTCCCTTTGCGGGATGTAGAGCCGATTCTTCCAAAATGGTGGCGCACTCTAGATAAATGGACCATGTCCTGCATCTTGATCTTGTTCGGTGTTGGTTTGCTATTGGGCTTGGCTGCGAGCCCGCCATTGGCAGAGAAAAACGGATTTCCACATTTTCATTATGTTTTGCGGCAATCGGTGTTTGGTGCCGCGGCTTTGTTGGCCATGGTTGTGACCTCGATGATGAGCCCGAAATTGGTGCGTCGGCTGGCGGTTGTTGGCTTTGTCGCTGCGTTTTTCGCTTTGTTGATGTTGCCGTTCTTTGGCACTGATTTTGGTAAAGGCGCTGTGCGTTGGTACAGCTTGGGCTTTGCTTCGGTTCAGCCGTCTGAATTTCTTAAGCCCGGTTTTGTAGTTGTGGCTGCCTGGTTGATGGCGGCCAATCAGGAAATCAATGGCCCTCCTGGCAAGCTTTGGTCATTCTGTCTGACGATTATTATTGCTTTGGTTTTGGTCATGCAGCCTGATTTTGGTCAGGCCTGCCTAATTTTGTTTGCCTGGGGTGTGATGTATTTCATCGCTGGTGCACCGATGACACTTTTGGTGGGTATGATGTTGCTTGTGATCGTTGGTGGAATGTTTGCTTATAATAGCTCTGAACATTTTGCGCGGCGCATTGATGGCTTCCTGAGTGCGGATGTCGATCCGACTACGCAGCTCGGCTATGCAACCAATGCCATTCGCGAAGGTGGGTTCTTTGGAGTAGGTGTGGGCGAGGGGCAAGTGAAATGGAGCCTGCCAGATGCCCATACAGATTTCATCATCGCGGTTGCTGCAGAAGAATACGGCCTTTTGTTAGTGCTGCTCATCTTGGGGCTATATGCGTTTATTGTGGGTAGATCCTTTCTGCGGCTGATGCGCGAGCGCGATCCGTTTATTCGCCTGGCGGGCACGGGTCTTGCTGCGATGTTTGGCGTCCAAGCAATGATCAACATGGGTGTTGCTGTGCGTTTGCTGCCCGCAAAGGGCATGACATTGCCCTTTGTCAGTTATGGCGGTAGTTCTTTGATTGCAGGTGGCATTGCCGTAGGGATGCTTTTGGCATTTACACGCAGCCGCCCGCAGGGTGAAATTAGCGACATTCTTCGAGGTCACTACAGATGACAGATCAGCCATTGCTGGTAATTGCAGCCGGAGGCACGGGGGGGCATATGTTCCCAGCTCAGGCCCTTGCAGAAGCGATGCTTGCTAAAGGATGGCGAGTGCAACTGAGCACAGATTCCCGAGGGGCACGATATACGGGCGCATTTCCGAGCGAAGTTGATATTCAACAAGTGCAATCTGCGACATTTGCGCGGGGGGGCTTGCTGAACAAAGCGATGGTGCCGTTTCGGGTTCTATCTGGCATACTAGGCACCGCACTGAAGATGCGCAGCAAAAGGCCAAGCGTCGTCGTCGGATTTGGCGGATACCCAACAATTCCAGCAATGGGTGCGGCAGTTTTGTTGCGCCTGCCTCGCATGATTCATGAACAAAATGGCGTACTTGGCCGTGTAAATTCGTTGTTCGCAAAACGTGTAAACTATGTGGCTTGCGGGACTTCGCCGACCGAAGTTCCAGAGGGAACCAATGCTGTGCATGTTGGCAATCCGGTCCGTGCTGCGGTTCTTGAACGCGCAGGCGCTGGATACATCCCGCCGGGTGCCTACCCGATGTCTATTTTGGTGATTGGTGGATCACAGGGCGCGCGCATACTAAGCGATGTTGTCCCTCCAGCCATTGATGCATTGCCGTCTGAAATCCGCCGTCACATTAGAGTCTCGCATCAAGCGCGCACCGAAGATATCGAGCGGGTCAGCCAGTATTATGCGGATCAGGGAATTGATGCGGATGTACAGAGCTTTTTTACCGATATTCCGGAACGCATGACAGAGGCTCAGCTGGTAATTTCACGCTCCGGCGCATCCTCTGTAGCAGATATTTCGGTCATTGGCAGACCGTCGATTCTCGTGCCCTTTGCGGCTGCAACCGGGGATCACCAGAGTGCCAATGCGCGAGGTCTTGCCGACGCCGGCGCTGCGATTGTTATTCCCGAAACATTGCTCGAAGTGGACAGCTTATCAGCGCAGATCGCCGTTGTGCTCGGCGATTCAGAAGGTGGCTTGCAAATGTCGCGCCGCGCGATGTCAGTGGCCAAACCAGATGCTACAGAACAGTTGGTCGCGCTGGTTGAAGAATTAGCGAATTAAGGAAATCTCTATGAACGCTGCAACCAAACTTCCGGGTGATGTCGGCCCAATTCATTTTGTCGGTATTGGCGGCATCGGTATGTCTGGTATTGCCGAGGTGTTGTTGAACCACGGCTATGTGGTGCAAGGCTCTGATCTGAAGGCCAGTAAGATCACCAGCCGCTTAGAAAAGATGGGCGCAACGGTTTTTCTGGGCCAGAGCGCAGAAAATTTGGAAAACGCCGAAGTTGTAGTGATTTCATCTGCGATCAAACCCGGCAATGCCGAGCTGGACGAGGCCCGTCTGCGCGGTTTGCCAGTGGTGCGCCGAGCTGAAATGTTGGCAGAGCTGATGCGCTTGAAATCCAATATCGCGGTTGCTGGCACTCATGGCAAAACCACAACGACAACAATGGTTGCGGCATTGTTGGATCATGGCAATTTTGATCCAACAGTTGTGAACGGTGGTATTATTCACGCTTACGATTCTAACGCGCGCGTTGGCGATGGCGAGTGGATGGTGGTTGAGGCGGATGAAAGCGATGGCACATTTAATCGCTTGCCAGCAACCATTGCGATCGTCACCAATATTGACCCAGAGCATATGGAACATTGGGGTGACTTTGACGCGCTCCGCGCTGGGTTTCATGAATTTGTCTCTAATATTCCCTTTTATGGGCTGGCGGTTTGCTGCACCGATCACCCAGAAGTTCAGGCGTTGGTTGGCAAAATCACTGACCGGCGCGTGCTGACCTTTGGATTTAACACGCAGGCCGACGTGCGCGCGGTCAATTTGACCTATGTGGCAGGTGTTGCGCATTTTGATATTGTCTTACAAGCTGAAGGGCTGACCATCGAAGGGTGTAGCCTACCGATGCCTGGTGACCACAATGTATCCAATGCGCTAAGTGCCGTTGCGATTGCCCGGCATCTTGGCATGTCTGTTGAAGATATTCGTGATGCGCTGGCTAAGTTCGGCGGTGTAAATCGTCGATTTACCAAAGTTGGCGAAATCAATGGTGTTTCTATTATTGATGACTACGGTCACCACCCGGTCGAAATCGCTGCGGTTCTAAAAGCTGCGCGTCAAGCCAGTGAGGGACGGGTGATTGCCGTGCATCAGCCCCATCGGTATTCCCGGCTTAGCAGTCTTTTCGAAGAATTCTGTACCTGCTTTAATGAGGCAGATGTCGTCGCAATTGCTGAAGTCTTTGGGGCGGGTGAAGACCCGATCAAAGGGGCAGAGCGGGATGATTTGGTTGCTGGGTTGATCGCACACGGTCATCGCCATGCACGTGCAATTGTAAACGAAGACGATCTAGAGCGTTTGGTGCGAGAGCAAACGGCGCCCGGTGATATTGTTGTCTGTTTGGGGGCTGGTACGATCAGCACTTGGGCAAATGGCTTGCCAGCACGGCTAAACGCTTAACCGCCCTTATTTTTTCAAAAGAGACTGTGTTCTATGTCATATTCGATCATCGCAGCTTTGATTTGGATGGTTGTCGCAAACATTAGGGCTATGTTCCCTAGCCGCGATAACCATTGGAGATTTGCATATGTGATGATGGGCATAGGTGCGCCGATTGTGATTTGGGTCTATTTTGAAAATGGTCCTTTTGTTGCGGCAATCTTGCTGTTTGGAGCGATGTGGGTGATGCGTTGGCCCGTCATTTACCTTGCGCGCTGGATGCGAAGAGTGATTGGGCGATGAATGCTGAAATTCTTTTAATTATTGGTGGGACTTTGGCCTTGTTGCTGGCCATCACAAGTTTTGTTCTAACGCAGCGCAACGCTTGGCGCGCGATTTTTCTTTTGGTCACGCTTTTTGGCAGCATGAATGTCGGCGTCTTTGTATGGTCTGAAATTCTGGATGGCTGGAGCAGCTTTCAACTCTTTCTCTTTTGGATCGCTGCCCTGTTGCCGCCTTTGATTGGATTGGGTATCGGAGCTTTGCTTGGGTATCTGGTGAATTGGAGGATATCCAAGATAGATGCCACCCATAATAACCCACGGAGATAGGCAAAAATGACTGTACTGCCGGAGGTGCGCGGTAAACTTACCCAAAATCGGCTTTTGGCGGATTTGACCTGGCTGCGCGTTGGTGGGCCAGCGGATTGGCTCTTTCAACCTGCCGATCTCGCTGATTTGCAGCATTTCCTTGCCGAATTGCCCGCAGGAATTGCGGTGTTCCCCATGGGTGTCGGCAGCAACCTGATTGTGCGTGATGGTGGGGTGCGCGCCGTAGTTATCCGAATGGGGCGCGGTTTTAATTCAATTGAGATTGACGGTAACTACGTGACCGCGGGCGTTGCCGCGCTTGACGCGCATGTGGCGCGAAAAGCCGCAGAGGCGGGGCTCGATCTGACATTCTTGCGCACAATCCCCGGTGCTATTGGCGGGGCTGTTTGCATGAACGCTGGCTGCTATGGCTCTTATATTGCTGATGTATTTGTCAGTGCCAAAGCGGTTACACCAAATGGTGAGTTGGTTACAATTACAGCTGATGAATTGGATTTTGAATACCGGCAGACGCAACTCAAGGAGGGGTGGGTGCTCGTAGAGGCTACGTTTGAGGCAGCGGATGGAGATCCGGCTGAGCTGGCCGCGCGCATGGTCGCCCAAATTGCCAAGCGCGACGCAACCCAACCGACGAAGCAGCGCAGTGCAGGCAGCACGTTCCGTAACCCAGCAGGGTTTTCTAGCACTGGCCGATCCGGTGATGTGCATGATCTAAAGGCGTGGAAAGTGATTGATGACGCGGGTCTTCGCGGCGCAATGCTTGGCGGGGCCCAGATGAGCGAGATGCATTCTAACTTTTTGATTAACACCGGTGGCGCAACTGCCGCAGATTTGGAAAACCTTGGCGAAGAAGTCAGAAAAAAGGTTTTCGAAAATAGCGGAATAACGCTAGAGTGGGAAATCAAGCGGGTCGGCGAATTTAAAGACTAACATAAGAAAAACAGCCGCTGATTTGTTATGTAAAGAAAAAACGATGCGAGTGATCTGGAGAACCAGTTGAGCCTCGTAAAAATCGCCTTTAAGGGCAAATAATAAAGATCGAAAACGGTCAAGGAATTGAACACTGGAGCGGGTATGTCGAGCAGGGCAACTCCGAAAGTGGCGGTACTGATGGGTGGGCCCTCTGCTGAACGCGAGGTTTCATTGTCGTCAGGGCGTGAATGCGCCGCTGCTCTTAGGAAAAGTGGATTTGAAGTTGTAGAAGTTGATGCCGGGCGTCAGCTTGCGCTTGATCTGCAAGCAATTAAACCTGATGTGATTTTCAATGCATTGCATGGGCGTTGGGGCGAAGACGGCTGCGTGCAGGGTATGCTCGAGTGGCATGGGTTGCCCTATACGCATTCTGGCGTTTTGGCATCCTCGCTTGCGATGGACAAAGAGCGCTCTAAAGCCGCGTATCGCGCAGCAGGTTTGCCGGTTGTGGGTAGCGTTATTGCGGACAAATCGCAAATTCAAGCGGCGCATGTGATGCCGCCTCCCTATGTGGTGAAGCCAAACAACGAAGGCTCGTCTGTTGGGGTCTATATTGTGCATGAAGCAGCCAATGGTCCGCCCAAACTAGATCCTGCCCTGCCAGATGATCTTATGGTTGAATCCTATGTTGCCGGCCGCGAACTTACCGCGACTGTGATGGGCGACCGCGCCTTGACCGTCACCGATATTGTCACTGACGGTTGGTATGATTACGACGCGAAATATGTGGCGGGCGGATCGTGTCATGTGGTGCCAGCAGAAATTCCCAAAGAAATCTTTGAGGCTTGCCTTGATTATGCGCTTAAGGCCCATCGCGTGTTGGGCTGTCGTGGCCTAAGCCGTACAGATTTTCGGTGGGACGAGACCAAAGGTCTTGCGGGTTTGGTATTGTTGGAAACCAATACCCAACCGGGGATGACCCCGACCTCTCTTAGCCCAGAACAAGCGCAAGCTTGTGGCATATCCTTCGTAGAACTTTGTAAATGGTTGGTCGAGGACGCGTCATGCAACCGGTAAATTCTAGTATAGATCCGTCCCCATCGCGTATTTCATACCGGTATCAACGTATGATGTTGACGCCGATTTTTCGGTTTGGATTGCGCTTTGTCGTGCCCTTTTCATTTGTCGCAATTGTGGCAGGCGTTTGGTTTTCCGATCAAGATCGTCGTGACCATCTTAATATGGTCATTGGGGATGTGCGCACCAGTATTGTCGAGCGTCCGGAATTTATGGTTCAAGCCATGGCAATAGATGGGGCCAGTGCGGGTGTTAGCGAAGACATTCGTGAAATTCTACCGATAGACTTTCCCATGAGCAGCTTTGATTTGGATCTGAGCGCCATGAAAGACACAATTTCGGGCCTCTCTCCGGTGAAATCAGCATCGCTTAGGGTGCGTCCGGGTGGTGTCTTGCAGGTCAATGTTGTCGAGCGCACCCCAGTACTTTTGTGGCGCTTACGAGATGGATTGCATCTTGTGGATTCCGAGGGCTTTGTTGTTGCCGAAGCCAATGGTCGCTACACATACGAAAACTTGCCCGTTATTGCAGGCGAGGGGGCCGAGAAACAGGCCACCGAAGCATTGGCGCTTATCCAGGCCGTAGGGCCTTTGGCAAAACGAGTGCGTGGCCTGGTCCGGGTTGGAGATCGCAGGTGGGATGTCGTGCTGGATCGTGATCAGAGAATTCTTTTGCCAGAAATTGGGTCGGTTGCAGCGCTTGAACGCGTAGTCGCACTGAGCCAGGTGCAAGAAATGCTGGCGCGTGATTTGCAAGTCATCGACATGCGGATTGGTGACAGACCAACAATAAGAATAGCAGAACGATCGGTGCAGTCCTGGTGGCAAATCCGAGAAATCCGAGTGGGAAAAGAAGAATGATTGAGCTCTATCAATCTCAGCGCGCCATGCGTGCGATGCGTAAAGCGGCTATGCAACGTGGTGTTGTGGCGGTTTTAGACGTTGGTACCTCGAAGATCGCCTGTCTTGTTTTGCGGTTTGATGGAGGTGAGCATCTGTCCGAAGCAGAGGGCATTGGGTCGCTTGCGGGGCAGTCGAGTTTCCGGGTGATTGGTGCAGCCTCAACCCGCTCGCGTGGTGTTCGGTTTGGCGAAATCTCAGCGATGCAGGAAACCGAACGCGCCATTCGGACGGCAATTCAAGCGGCACAGAAAATGGCTCAAATTCGTGTGGATCACGTGATTGCCTGTTTTGCAGGGGCCGAGCCGCGGTCTTATGGTTTGGACGGTCGTGTTGATCTGGAAGACAATGTGGTGTCCGAACAGGATGTGGCGCGTGTTTTGGCGCATTGTGATGTGCCCGATTATGGAGAAGGGCGCGAAGTACTGCATGCCCATCCGGTGAATTTTTCACTGGATCATCGGTCGGGTCTGGGGGATCCACGTGGTCAAATGGGGCAAGAACTGACCTGCGATATGCATATGTTGACGGTAGATGCTTCGGTTGTGGCTAATGTGGCCCATTGCGTCAAACGCTGTGATCTCGAGCTGGCCGGGATCGCGAATTCCGCCTATGTTTCTGGCCTGTCTGCGCTTGTTGAAGACGAACAAGAGTTGGGCGCAGCTTGTATCGACATGGGTGGCGGCTCTACGAGTATTTCAATTTTTATGCGCAAACATATGATTTACGCAGATTCCGTTAGGATGGGTGGCGATCATGTCACCAGTGATATCTCTATGGGTCTTCAAGTGCCCACGGCCACGGCAGAACGTATCAAGACTTTTTATGGCGGGGTTCATGCCACCGGATTGGACGATCGCGATATGATCGAGATTGGCGGAGACACCGGTGATTGGGAACATGATCGTCGGGCCGTCAGTCGAGCCGAGTTGATTGGTATAATCCGTCCGCGGGTCGAGGAGATTTTGGAAGAGACCAGAGCTCGTTTGGACGCTGCTGGATTTGAACACCTGCCAAGTCAAAAGATTGTTTTGACCGGAGCAGCAAGCCAAATTCCAGGTTTGGATACTTTGGCAAGCCGTATTCTAGGGCAACAAGTCAGACTAGGACGCCCGATGCGGGTGCATGGTTTGCCCCAAGCAACAACGGGCCCCGGTTTCAGCGCCGCCGTTGGCATGTGTTTGTTTGCAACCCGCCCGCAAGACGAATGCTGGGATTTTGATTTGCCAGCAGAGCGGCAGGGCTCTCGGACTTTCCGCAAAGCTGTCAGATGGTTTAAAGCTAATTGGTAGCTGGGAGTTTCAATGGACCGCAAATATGTCTTTGCATAATCCGTGACAGAACATGTGGAATAAAGTACACTTAGGAGTAAGCGAAAAAATTCGCAGGGGCGGGCCGAGCAGCTTTGCCAACAAAATGAAATTGATTTGAGCGACGTGTGGCTTTGCGCGTCGTGTGCTTTTTGTTGTGTCTCCCAACGAGCTCTTCCGCAATATCTGCTTCAATCGGCGAAATGCCGCGGATTTTGGCAAAAATATGTCCACATTTTGTGGTTTTGTGCGCTTTTACACGTGACGGGTGAGGCTCTAGCCGTTAATAATAAAGGCGAGTAGGAGAAAATACCCGCTTGAGCGGGCAAAAAAACGACAGGCGGACTCTCTCATGGCATTGAATTTGATGTTTCCTGAACAGGAAGACCTAAAACCCCGTATTACGGTATTTGGCGTTGGGGGCGCAGGTGGCAATGCGGTCAATAATATGATCGCAAAGCAACTCGAGGGCGTGGATTTCGTCGTCGCAAATACAGATGCGCAAGCATTACAGCAAAACAACTCGGATCAGCGCGTTCAGCTTGGTGTGAAAGTGACTGAAGGTTTGGGTGCTGGTGCGCGCCCTGCCGTTGGTGCCGCCGCAGCGGAAGAAAGCATTGAGCAAATAGTTGACCATTTGGCGGGTGCACATATGTGCTTTATCACCGCTGGTATGGGTGGCGGCACAGGGACAGGTGCAGCCCCAATTATTGCTCAAGCGGCCAGAGAACTTGGCGTTCTGACAGTTGGTGTTGTGACCAAGCCCTTCCAATTTGAAGGTGCCAAGCGGATGAAGCAGGCTGAGGCTGGCGTCGAAGCTTTGCAAAAAGTGGTCGATACTTTGATCATTATCCCCAACCAAAATCTGTTCCGGTTGGCGAATGAAAAAACCACCTTCACCGAGGCCTTTGCTTTGGCAGATGATGTTCTTTACCAGGGCGTCAAAGGTGTGACGGATCTTATGGTGCGTCCAGGTCTTATCAACCTTGATTTCGCTGATGTTCGTGCCGTTATGGACGAAATGGGCAAAGCCATGATGGGCACCGGGGAATCCACTGGTGAAGACCGTGCTGTTCAGGCGGCAGAAAAAGCTATTGCAAATCCGTTGCTGGATGAAATCAGCCTGCGCGGTGCACGTGGCGTTCTGATCAACATCACTGGCGGACATGACCTGACATTGTTCGAGTTGGATGAAGCGGCAAACCGTATTCGCGAAGAAGTTGATCCGGAAGCCAATATTATTGTTGGTTCTACATTGGATACTGACCTCGAAGGTGGCATGCGCGTATCTGTAGTTGCGACTGGTATTGATGCGGTGGAAACAACATCTGAAATGCCGGTTCCACGTCGTAAGATGTCTGAGCCCTTGAAGCCAGCGGCTCCAGTTGAAGAAGCTGCTCCTGCTCCTGCTGCCGTTGATACGCAATCCGAACCGGTTGCGGCGCAGACCACAGAAGCAGAGCCAAGCTTGTTTGCAAATATGGAACCACGCGACGACTCTTTTGCACGCACGGATGACGTCTTTGAAGAGCCAGAAACAGGGTCTGAAGTCGACGATCTGCCGCCGCCTGCCTATCAGCCGCGCGTTGCTCAATTTCAGCCTCGCCAAGAGTTTTACGAGGATGAGGCTGAAACCGACAGCTTTGTGGCACCAAAAGCACCTGCACCCGGCACACCTTCTCCTGAGGCGATGGCGCGGTTGCGGTCAGCCGTAGGTAAAGTACCTTCCGCACCGCAGGCGCATGAACAAATTGTTGCACGGGCTGAGGCGGTTTCTGAAGAACGCCCACGCTTTGGCATTAACTCTTTGATCAACCGGATGACGGGGCACGCAGCGGAAGCACAGACGCAGCCGGCACGCCAGCAGCCAAGTGTTCAAGCGGCACCGGAAGAAGATGCTGAACAGGAACGTATAGAAATTCCGGCATTTTTACGCCGACAAGCAAACTAATTTTTGCTACATGTTACAAGATTGGCCGCCCTTACAGGCGGCCTTTTTCTTTTGGTAACAAGGGATTAGCTGTCTTTAGGCACGGATTTGCCGATCTGAACATTGGATGTTTCAGTCCGTTACAATCTTTGAGTTGAGTTAAACCTTTGAAATCTTTAGGCCTTAGCTGCGGTTTACCATGGCCGTGTAGTTTGGGGCATACTTTGCAAAATACCGTTAAATCAGAAATTCGATTTGTTGGAGTTGGGCTGCACTCTGGTAAGCCTGTGCGTATGTCGATCTTACCGGCGTCGGCAGATTATGGTGTTTGGTTTCGCCGCACAGATCTTTTGGATGGGGACACAATGGTTCCTGCGCGATGGGACGCGGTTGAACAAACACAGCTTTGCACGCGTATTGTCAATCAGTCTGGTGTTGCCGTTTCTACCATCGAGCATATCATGGCGGCTTTGTCCGGGTGTGGTATTCACAATGCTTTGATCGAAATCGATGGACCAGAGGTTCCGATTATGGACGGCAGCAGCGCTGCATTTGTCAAGGCGATACTGTCCCGTGGTCTGGTCGAACAAGATGCGCCAATTCGGGCGATAGAGATTTTAAAATCCGTGCGTGTTGAGCGCGGTGATGCTTGGGCTGAAATACACCCGAGCGAAACATTGGAAATAGACTTCCATATTGATTTTGAAGAGGCGGCGATTGGTATTCAGAACCGCAGGCTGAATATGGCAAACGGCAGTTTTGTGCGCGAACTCTGCGACTGCCGCACCTTTTGCTTGCGGGCAGACGTAGAATACATGCAATCCAATGGTTTGGCCCTTGGTGGTATGCCGGGCGAAAACGCCATTGTTTTTGATGGTGATGCCGTCGAAAGTGGTGCTGGGCTGCGCCGTGCAGATGAACCCGTGCGACACAAGATGCTTGACGCCCTTGGTGATCTTTTCACCGCCGGTGCCCCAATTTTGGGTCGATATGTTGGGCATTGTTCCGGGCATGCTATGACAAATATGCTTTTACGTGCTTTATTTGCCGATCCAACGGCCTTTCGGTTTGTCGATTGCAGCGAAGCAATGACCGAAAACCTGCCAGGAGTAGGTGTACATATCGCTGAAATGCCCGCTGTTGCGTGAGCTTTAATCCGATTTCACACCAAAGGCATTTTGCCTCGTAAATTTCTGTGATAACAGCATTTGGAAGAGGCGTGCCTCTGAAAAGTGGTCAAAAAGGTAGAGCAGAATGACAGGTCGTCACCCTCGCAAGTTTGTAGGTGCAATGCTGTTGTCAGCCATGGTCTTGGCTGGGTGCGGAAATAATGCTGCGGATCAAACGTTGTTTGGTTCAGTTCCATTAGAAAACTTTTCAGCGGAACAGATTTTTGGCCGTGGAGAGTTTGAACTAGAGCGTAGCAAAGCCGAAGACGCGGCATTCTATTTTTCAGAAGTTGAGCGGTTATACCCTTACTCGGATTGGGCCAAACGGGCGTTGATTATGCAGGCTTATGCATTTCATCGTGACAAAGACTATGAAAATAGCCGTTCTGCTGCCCAGCGGTTCGTTGATTTCTACCCTCAGGATGACGATGCAGCATATGCTCAATATCTGCTTGCGTTGAGTTACTACGATCAGATTGACGAAGTCGGCCGTGATCAGGGATTGACTTTTCTTGCGCTGCAATCTTTGCGTAAGATCATCGAAACCTATCCCGATAGCGAATATGCGCGTTCAGCAGTATTGAAATTTGATCTTGCGTTCGATCATTTGGCCTCTAAGGAAATGGAAATTGGGCGCTATTACCTAAAACGCGACCATTTTGCTGCATCTGTTAACCGTTTCCGCGTTGTGGTCGAAGATTTTCAAACTACGACCCACACTCCTGAAGCTTTGCATCGGTTGGTCGAGGCGTATTTGTCGTTGGGATTGACAGATGAAGCGCAAACGGCCGGAGCTATCTTGGGTCATAACTTTCAGTCGACGGAATGGTATGAGGAAAGTTATCGTTTGTTGACGGGGCGCGGGTTGGAACTGCGGGTCAAAGGCAATGGCTGGTTGGCGAGTGTTTACCGCCAGACGGTGCGAGGCAAATGGCTGTAGGGGCGCGTAATCAACGCCGAACCAGGACCAATTGAACATGCTGCGTGCGCTTGAAATTCGGAACATGCTTATCATTGATCGGCTGGAGTTGGTTTTTCAGCCCGGTTTGAATGTGCTGACAGGTGAGACCGGCGCAGGCAAGTCTATCTTGTTGGATTCGTTGGGCTTTGTTCTTGGCTGGCGCGGCCGCGCAGAATTGGTTCGGGCAGGGGCCGACCAAGGCGAAGTGATTGCCGAGTTTGAATTACCCGAAACGCATCCAGCAAATGCTGTTCTCGAAGAAGCAGGCTTGCCTGTCTCAGACAGTTTGCTTTTACGTCGCGTGAATTCCAAAGATGGGCGTAAAACTGCTTGGGTAAATGATCGTCGGTGTTCTGGTGAGGTCTTGCGAGCGTTGTCGGACACTTTGGTAGAATTGCATGGCCAGCATGATGATCGGGGGCTTTTGAACCCCAAAAGCCACCTCGACCTATTAGATCAATTCGGAGCACTTGGTGCGCTGAAAAAAGCCACACAGGTGGAGTGGGCAAATGTTCGCAAGGCCCGCAAGGCTTTGCAATCGGCAGAATATGCTTTCCAGGCCATTCAAGCCGAAGAAGAGTTTCTTAGACATGCAGTTGGTGAACTTGATCAACTAGACCCAAAGCCGGGTGAAGAAGGCACATTGGATACCCAGCGGCGGATGATGCAGTCCGCAGAGCGCGTCAAAGATGATGTTGCGCGTGCGCATACTGCTTTGGGGCTCAATGGTGCCGAAGGTGCAATGGGGGACGCATTGCGATGGCTTGAAGGGGCGTCTGTAGAAGTCGAGGAGCGTTTAGATGCGCCAATAGCCGCTTTGGCGCGCGCCATGGCCGAGCTTGACGATGCCGTTACGGGTGTTGAGCAATGTGTCGAGGCCCTTGATTTTAATCCCTTAGAGTTGGAACAAACCGAAGAACGGCTTTTTGCGATACGCGGTTTGGCGCGCAAACATAACGTAGCGCCTGACGATTTAGGGAACTTTGCGGAAAGTTTACGTCAAAAAATGGCGACGCTTGATGCTGGGGAAGATGAAATTTCTGAATTGAAATTCACCTTGAAAGAGGCTGAAAAGCTTTACGAAATTGCAGCAACAAAGCTCACATCCGCGCGTAAGAAATCTGCTGTTAAGCTAGATGCCGCTGTGATGCGTGAATTGGCACCGCTTAAAATGGAACGCGCGGTTTTCTCTACGTCAGTGGAGGCCGATGCGCCTGGACCAACTGGCCAAGACACCGTGTCATTCACAGTGGCAACCAACCCTGGCGCGCCATCTGGTCCAATTGCCAAGATCGCATCCGGTGGTGAACTAAGCCGGTTTTTGTTGGCGCTAAAGGTATGCTTGAGCCGAGAAGAACAAGATAAAACCGTTATTTTTGATGAAATCGACCGAGGTGTTGGAGGCGCAACAGCTGACGCAGTTGGCCGCCGTTTATCGGTGTTGTCAGACGGCGGACAAGTGCTGGTTGTCACACATAGTCCGCAAGTTGCGGCCTTGGGAGCACATCATTGGCGGGTTGAAAAGCGCGTTTCAGACGGTGCAACATTGTCGACCGTAGTGCCCTTAGATGCACGAGCACGTGTCGACGAGATCGCCCGTATGATTTCCGGTGACACGATCACCGAGCAAGCCAAGGGGGCTGCCGAAGCTCTGTTAAACGGGTAAAGCAAAGGTTTTTGTGAACTATGTCGCATCCCTTGATAAAATTCTTCGTCGAAAGTGTACAACAGGCGGCCAAGAGTTGCCGTTGGGGCTGGCGAGTGCTGCGCGAAAAAGGGCCAAGCCAGTTTCAGTTCTGGGTTATTGCTTTGCTGATTGGTATCGCTTCTGGCTTTGCAGCGCTACTTTTTCGCAAAGGCATCGGCGTGTTGCAATCAACGCTCTATGGTACCGAAAACATAAACCGCCTACACAGTTTCGCCGAAACACTTCCTTGGTACTGGATCCTTCTGGTACCCATCATGGGGGGACTGGCTGTTGGGCTATTGCTTGATAAATTCACCTCAGATGCACGGGCTCGTGGCCCGGCTGATGTCATCGAAGGGGCTGCACTCCAAGAAGGCCGCGTTGGCATCAAAGAGGGCTTTGTCTCTGCACTGGCTTCATTGATCACCCTTAGTTCTGGTGGGTCCACTGGGCGCGAAGGCCCTGTGGTGCATCTTGCTGCGACATTTTCTAGTTGGGTTAGTGAAAAAATTCATGCGAATGGGGTCACTGGGCGTGATTTGCTTGGTTGCGCTGTGGCTGCCGCGGTTTCAGCGTCTTTTAATGCGCCAATTGCAGGGGCGCTTTTTGCCCTCGAGGTGGTGCTCCGGCATTTTGCGGTACATGCCTTTGCCCCAATTGTCATCGCGTCGGTTGCGGGCACCGTCATCAATCGCTTGGAATTTGGCAATGTGACCGAATTTGTGCTTCCAGGGGAATCTGCTTTGGCCTTTTACCAGGAATTGCCAGCGTTCTTGATGTTGGGTGGCATCTGCGGATTTATCGCTGTTGCGCTCATGTGGACAATATTTTGGGTCGAAGATGTTGGGACGCAGGTGATGACCCACATGCGTTTGAAACGGTGGATGCGCCCGGTGATTTCAGGGGCTTTGTTGGGTGGCATTGCAATCTTTTACCCACACATCATTGGTGTGGGCTACGAAACCACGTCTGCCGCCCTAACCGGCGAGCTAGTCGTACACGAAGCCATTGTTTTTGTGGTGTTAAAGATCATCGCTGTATCGATAACCATGGCTGGCCGAATGGGTGGAGGCGTGTTTTCACCAGCCTTGATGATCGGGGCGCTAACAGGTTTGGCATTTGGTTTGATTGCAACGCCAATTTTTCCGGAAATTTCCGGTTCTCACACCTTATATGCCTTGGCTGGTATGGGCGGCGTCGCTGCTGCGGTCCTTGGCGCGCCGATTTCGACAACGCTGATTGTGTTTGAGTTGACAGGGGATTGGCAAACAGGGTTGGCGGTTATGGTCACAGTTTCGATTTCTACGGCTCTGGGATCGCGATTGGTGGATAGGTCTTTCTTTCTAACGCAGCTTGAACGGCGCAATATTCATATTGCAGCGGGGCCACAGGTCTATTTGTTAGGGATGTTCTCAGTTGAAAAAATAATGCGCCCGATCGACGAAGTGGGGCAATTTTCTAAAGACAGTTGTTGGGAAATGATTCAGCAGGGCCAGTATGTTGACCGCAACGCCACGTTGGAAACCGCAATGCCGATATTTGAGACGTCTTCGATTTTGGCGATACCGGTGGTGGCGTTATCAAGTTCTGATAAAGCACCGGTCTTATTGGGCGTTGTGCATCATGTTGACGCGCTCAAAGCCTATAACAATGCATTGGCCGAGACCGCTGCGGAAGAACACTCTTAAATCATTTTTTTTGACGACGTTTTGCGAGCACATAATGCGAAAGTGCTCCCAGCAGAAAAATTGCGGTCAAAGCGATGGGAAGCGCAGTGCTGCCGGCGAAGGCGACCAACCAAAGCAATAGCGGTGTGCCCAACGTGTTACCCAGTGTGCCCATCTGTGCCATTGCGCCATTGGCTAAGGCCTGAGATTGTTCTGTTGGATTGAGTTCGGGGATGGCTGCGAAACTCGCGGATTGAATGAGACCCATCGCGGCAAACAGGCAGAGAAAGCCCCATATTCCGCTGACCCCAAGCACCAGAGCAAGACAGGAGACTGCTGACAGTAAAAAGCCAATTTGCACCAACGTCGTTGCCGCCATATTGCGCAGCAACACCGCGCCCAGTGTGAGCGAAGAAACGATACCCGCAATCGGCAGCAACGGAATCAGGATCAGAGCAGTCGCCTGAGGCAATGAAGAGGGCAAGATGGTTAAGACTGAGACAAAAGTTAATGTGTAAAACAACCATCCCAAACCAGGAGCGAACTCGTGGGCAGACGTATAGACTGAACGATGGCTTGAGAGCATTTGTTTGAATGATGGAAATTTGGCGCGTTTGACTTGGCCGACAGGCAGAGCAAACATCACCAGTGCTCCAACTCCACCCATATAGATTGCGTGAACAATAAAGATTGATTCAGGCCCAAATCTTGCGATCAAGGGAGGGGCGATCAGGGCCATCAATGCATAGGTAATGCCAAAGAACGTGCTCCAAAGTGCCATGAAAAATGATCGGGTCGTTGGAGCTGTGAGTGTGGAAATCAGAGTTGGCGCGGCAATGACAATCGCTAAGTGGGTAAAGCCTTCCAATATGCGACTAACCAGAAGCCATTCAAACCCAGGCAAACTGGCTTGAAACAAAGAAATGAGAGCCCCGGCCATCATTGAAATCACCAAAAGGCGACGATAGCCGAATGCATTTACAAGTTGAGCGGCCGTCAAGCCAAATACCACACCGGTCAAACCAATGATCGACACAATAAACCCAAGATAGGTTTTGTGATCGGTATAGATCGTTTGCAGGCTTTCAAAAGTCACAGAAACTTTGGCAAATTGCCCTGCAGCAGCAAGTCCCGCTGCCCAAAGTAGCAAGATCAACAAAATGTTTGATTTTGATTTTTCGGAACGCACAAAGAAAACCTAATTAAAAACAAATAAGGGGCCGCGTGGCCCCTTAATACGCACAAGTGATACCGTGGGGTGACTAAAGCTGTTCAACCGCAAGTTCGTCGCTAACGTAAAACGCCAAATAGTCTTTGATACGCGCGACGTCTTCTTTGGGGTTTTCATAACTCCACACAGAATTTTTGATTGTTTTGCTTTTGGTCACAATCGAAAAATATGTTGCATCACCTTTGTGCGGACAATGAGAGCTGTGATCGCTTTCGTCCAGAAAAGCTGTCGCAATGTCGGCACGCGGAAAATAGATAACCGGTGGATAGTCGCCTTCCGTCAGTTCCAGTGCGTTGCCCGTTTCACCCAAAACGGCACCGCCTGCTCGGACAGTCCATTTTCCAGGTGCTTTGCGGATCGTAATATAGCTGTTCATTTCTTTCCTCGTTTCCTCACGGCTTCGCCTCTCCAAAGACAGACAAGTTGTTACAGGAATATGTCACACCGCAGCGGTCGCCTGAGCCAACCAATGTTTGGTCTGCGTTTTCACCCGTGGAGCGAGGTGTTCGTAACATTCCTGGTGGTAGGTATTCAGCCAATCCCGTTCTGTTGGGCTTAGCATTTCAGTGACGATCAGACGCCGATCAATTGGCGCATAGGTCAATGTGCGAAACCGCAGCATGGGCCTGTGGGTGTCACCACCTTCCTTCTGTGGACAAGGCTCTACCACAACAAGGTTTTCAATGCGAATCCCAAATGCACCTTCACGGTAGTATCCCGGTTCGTTGGAAAGGATCATGCCTTCTTTTAGGGCGACATGGCTGGCTTTGCTTAAGCGTTGAGGGCCTTCGTGCACACACAGATATGTGCCGACACCGTGCCCTAATCCATGATCAAAATCCAAGCCTGCCTGCCATAGCGGTGCGCGTCCAAAGGCTTCGATATCCCTTCCGGCAAGGCCCTCGGGCCAGTTCAGACGCGATACAGCGATCATGCCCTGAAGCACCAAGGTAAAGGCACGTTTTTCGTCGTCCCCTACGTGGCCAACTGGCAATGTGCGGGTGATGTCGGTTGTGCCATCAAGATACTGACCGCCACTGTCCACAACCACGATATCGCCATCTGTAAGCCTACGGTTTGTTTTGTGGGTGACACGATAATGTATGACCGCGCCGTTCGAGCCAGTGCCCGCAATGGTTTCAAAACTCACATCGCGCAACAAGTTGGTGTCGCGACGACAATTTTCTAAATTTGTCACCAAATCAATTTCAGTGACTCCAGTCTCTGCGTTTTCATCAAACCAAGCCAGAAAATCACAGACAGCGGCACCGTCGCGCAAATGGGCTTTGGTTGTGGCTGCAAGCTCCGCCTGATTTTTGCAGGCTTTGGGCAATGCACAGGGGTCGACATCATAACTAATTTCAACATCATTTGCTGTCAAAATGGAGGCCACAGCCATCGGAGCGCTGGATTTATCCAAACGAATGGTACCACTTAGGTTTCCAAGGTGATCCACAAACCCTTCTGGGTCAAAATGAGTGACGTCACTGCCCAGATGCTCTGCGAGTGCAGAAATTTTTTCTTTTGCCATAAAAAGATCGACACGTGCATTGCTGTGCAAGATGGCAAAACCATGCGCCAGGGGATTGCGTGGAATATCGGTGCCCCGAATATTCAACATCCAGCACAGACTGTCGGGCAACGTAATGACGACTGCAGTTTGGCCAGCACGTCTTAATTCTGCTGCCAAACGATGGCGTTTGTCATGGTGGGATTCGCCAGCAAACTCCAAGGGATAGGCGATAGCTCTTGCCATGGGGGCTTCTGGCTGATCGTGCCAAATCGTGTCGATCAGGTTTTTACTGGGCTGGAGCACCAGATCGGTTCCTGAAAGTCCCGCACTCAAATCTTCGATCTGTTGTACGGTGTGCAGCCAAGGGTCAAAGGCAACCTTACCCTTTGATAAGTTGTTTGAAAGCCAATCAGAAAGTTGGGTTTCTGGCCAGTTTACCGGGCTAAAGACATCTGCAACTTGTTGTTTCACCTGAACGCGATAACGCCCATCCACAAAAACACCAGCCACATTGGCCAGCACACAACAAAAACCAGCAGAACCACTAAATCCGGTCAGCCATGCCAGTCGGTCATCGCGGGCCGCGACATATTCGCCCTGGTGCACATCCGCGCGTGGAACCAAAAACGCATCCACATTTGAATTGACCATTTCCTGGCGCAAAGCGGCAAGCCGATCAGGGCCTTGATCAGGCGAATTCGTGGCGTCAAATGTTTGATACATGAAGGGACCTTGTGGCGAAAACTTAAGGACTAGAGGGCTTGCCCCTTTGGTAAGGATTCACCGTTATTTGGTCTAGCAAAAACATGCCCAGAGAGAGCCCGCACCTTGCATAGTATCTAACGTGCTTTGGTTTTCAGACTTTGCGCATGCCCAATACTCGGGCCCGCGCACGAGGATCACTATCAAACAACACAGCAAGCTGTTCGGTCATAGCGCCAGCAAGTTGCTCTACATCTGTGATTGTCACGGCGCGTTCATAGTAACGGGTGACATCGTGGCCAATACCGATCGCCAACAGTTCAACTTGCCTCCGCTTTTCAACCATTTCGATCACATCGCGCAGATGCTTTTCCAAATAGTTTGCCGGGTTCACTGAAAGGGTTGAATCATCCACCGGTGCACCATCTGAAATTACCATCAGAATTTTGCGCACTTCCTGCCGTGCCACCATACGACGGTGCGCCCATTCCAGCGCTTCTCCGTCGATGTTTTCCTTCAGCAATCCTTCTTTCATCATCAGACCAAGATTGGGGCGCGTGCGCCGCCAAGGTTCATCTGCTGACTTATAGATAATGTGGCGAAGATCGTTCAGCCGACCAGGTTGTTGCGGTCGCCCATCGTTTAGCCATTGCTCACGGGATTGCCCGCCTTTCCAAGCGCGTGTGGTAAACCCAAGGATTTCTACCTTGACGTTGCAGCGTTCCAAGGTGCGCGCCAAGACATCAGCGCAAATCGCAGCAATTGAAATCGGGCGTCCGCGCATCGAGCCTGAGTTGTCCAACAACAGGGTCACAACCGTGTCGCGGAATTCCGTATCTTTTTCGACTTTGAACGACAAAGGCGTGGTCGGGTTGGCCACAACGCGCGCAAGTCGCCCAGCATCTAAAATACCTTCTTCCAGGTCAAATGCCCAACTGCGATTTTGCTGTGCTTGCAGGCGGCGTTGCAGTTTATTCGCCAACCGGCTGACCGCGCCCTTAAGGGGTTCTAATTGCTGGTCCAAATAGGCGCGCAGCCGTTCGAGTTCGGCGGGTTCTGCAAGATCCTCGGCTCTGATCTCTTCGTCAAATTCCGAGTTGAACACCAGATAATCCGGATCTGCATCAGAAATCGGCTGCGGTGCCGGCGGCTCTAGCGGGGCCTCACCGGCAGGCATTTCAGCGTCTTCTCCTGTTTCCTCATCCGACATCTCGTCCATGGAAACTTGGGCATCAGAACTGTCCTGCTGCTCTTCTTGAGAGGATTCAGGCGAGGCTTCGGACTCGTCTTCTTCGCTGTCATCCTGTCCGGTTGAATCAGGATCGGGTTCTTCTTCAGGCTGTTCTTCGGCATCGTCCTGTTGGTCTTCATCCAAAGAATCTGGATCTTCGCCAAGCTGATCCCCATATCCAAGATCTTCGATGATCTGGCGCGAAAACCGCGCAAATTGGGATTGATTGGACAACATTTCTTGCAGATCTTCTAGGGTATCCCCGGCATTCTGCTCAATAAACCCGCGCCAAAGGTTCATGACGTTTGACGCCGCCGGTGGTAAATCGCGGCCTGTCGCCAGGTGACGGATCAAATAGTTTGCTGCCATTTCCAAAGGTGCGTCAGCGGCGGCGGTAATCTTGTCATAGCCGCGACCTATGGCTTCATTGGCGATCTTGGCGTCGATATTGACCGCTGTGCCCGGCATGTCGCGGGCCCCCATGGCTTCGCAACGTGCGACCTCCATAGATTCAAATAGTTGCCGCGCGATGCCTTGAGGAGGGGCGTATTTAGCGAAGGTTCCGTTGTTGTGATAACGGCGATGCAATGCCAAAGAGTCTGCCGTGCCACGTGCCAGCATCACCTCATCACGCGTCATGCGTCGGCTGACCGGCGGTAGTCGCATCTGATCGCCGGAAATTCCTGAGGGATCAACCGTATAGGTCACCGCCAAGTCGGGATCATGGGCCATGACTTTGGTGGCCTCTGCGAGGGCCTTCTTGAACGGGTCGGCTGGATTGTCAGTCGGTTTGTTCATCTCAGTTTATCCCACAGTGGTCCAGGTCGGCGTTTTTTAATTTTGACGCAAACAGATCGTCAAAGCAAATCAGAAGCATAGCTGAGCTGGTTATGGTTGGGCACGGGCAAATTTCAGCCCGTTTCCAAATTTATCCCAGGCTTAGGCTTGCGGCGCTTTCTGGTAATTCTTCGTCAAACAGGCGCTGGTAGAACTCAGCAACGGTCTGGCGCTCTAGTTCGTCACATTTGTTCAAAAAACTCAGCCTAAAGGCATAGCCGATATCACGGAAAATTTCGGCATTCTGCGCCCAGTTGATCACCGTACGGGGCGACATAACCGTGGACAGGTCCCCATTCATGAACGCTGTCCGGGTCAGATCAGCAACCGTGACCATTTGTTTGACCGTCTTACGCCCGCCTTCAGTATTGTAGTGTGGGGCCTTTGACAGAACAATATTGGTTTCTGCATCAATGCTAAGGTAGTTCAGCGTGCTAACAAGCGACCACCGGTCCATTTGGGCTTGGTTGATTTGCTGCGTACCGTGATAAAGCCCAGTGGTGTCACCAAGGCCGACAGTATTGGCCGTCGCAAACAACCGGAAATAGGGGTTGGGCGTGATGATTTCATTTTGATCAAGCAATGTCAGCTTGCCGTCGTGCTCTAGAACACGCTGAATCACAAACATCACATCGGCACGGCCTGCATCATATTCGTCAAAAACGATGGCCACCGGATTTCGCAGGGCCCACGGAAGAATTCCTTCATGAAATTCAGTGATTTGCTTGCCATCCTTAAGCTTGATGGCATCTTTGCCAATCAAGTCAATTCGACTGATATGACTATCAAGATTGACCCGCACAGATGGCCAGTTCAAGCGCGCGGCGACTTGTTCAATGTGGGTGGATTTGCCTGTGCCGTGATATCCTTGGATCATAACGCGGCGGTTGTGACCAAAGCCAGCAAGGATCGCCATTGTCGTGTCAGGATCAAATTTATAGGTCGGATCTATGGCCGGGACACGGTCAGTTTGCTCTGCAAAACCCTTAACTTTCATTTCCGTGTCGATACCGAACACGTCGCGGACCGAAATATCCTCGGTGGGTTTTGCGTTGATATCGGTCATGCCGTCCGCCATGTGCTGGATCCTTTTCATTGGCCCCACCAGTGAGGGCCGCGTCCTGTGTTTCGCGTTGCACAATATCGTCCAAGCCCCCGAGGAAAAGGGGAAAAGCGCCGCAGCATGTGAAAACAACCCGATTTCTTTACAATTTCCGCCGGTGGTCTCATCGCAGTTGCCATGTGGCCTTAGAAGTGACGAACGCGCGATTAGGTTTGATTGTTCACGGCATAGTGAAAAGGCTTGGTTTGATCTATCAAGGGTAGGCGGCAAAACTAAATAAAATGCAACACAAAGGAAGTGACATGTACAGACGAGAATTTCTGTTGGCCACGACGTCGGTCGCCTTGTTTTATGGGGTGGGCGTGACACCGGTGTTGGCGTCTGGAGCGTTTGAGGTGACGCGTACAGAGGCTGAATGGCGCGCTATGTTAACCAAATTGCAATACAAAGTGATGCGCGAAGAGGGCACCGAACGGGCGTTTACCTCTCCGCTGGATAAGCACTGGAAAGACGGGACCTATCATTGCCGCGGTTGCGATCTAGAGGTCTATTCCTCGCGTCACAAATACGACAGCGGCACAGGATGGCCCAGCTTTTACAAGGCCTTACCGAACGCAATTGACACCAAACCAGACCGCATTCTCCTGCGGGTTCGCACCGAGGTGCATTGCAGAAGATGTGGCAGTCACTTTGGTCACATCTTTGATGATGGCCCAAAACCAACCGGAAAGCGCCATTGTCTGAATGGCGCGTCTTTGGTCTTCAAATCGGCCTAACCAAACAAAAAACACCCCGAACTTCGAGTGTGTGCTTCGAGGTTCGGGGTGTATCTATTTGAAAGTATTGAACTTATTTAAAGCTGGCGCTGTCTTTGATCTGTTCCCAGGCCCAAACAACCTCTTGCAGCTGTTCTTCTTGGCTGCGGTCACCGCCATTCATGTCCGGATGCAACACTTTGATCAACTTTTTATAAGCCTTGCGGATTTCCGCCTTTGACCAGTTGTCATCGGCTTCCAAAATGTCCATCGCGCGGCGTTCGGTTGGGGGCAAACGGCGTCCAACAGACCCGCGACCAGGGTTCTGCGTGGCATTTCCACCCAAAACTTGATGCGGATCCTCGATTCCCAATCGCGCCCATGCGCGGGCTTCTGGGTCGCCCATACGCTTGGTTTCACGCTCCCAAACTTTGTCTTTGGACTTTTGCGCATTGGTTTCTGCTTCAGTTTTGCCGTCAAAAAAGCTCCACTTAGCATTATACTCGCGCACGTGGTCTTTACAGAACCAACGGAATTCATCCAATACATCCGGGGCCTTAGGCGCACGGAACTTGCCAGACTCGGTACATCCGTCCATTTCGCAGACGCGGGTTGATGTGGTGGATTCACCTGACATGCCCCGGCGGCCGCGCGGATTCTTCTTCTTTGCAGAAGATACGGACATATCGAATCCGAATGGGTCTGATTTTGACATGGCTCACCTTTTCGACTCGGAGCAGAGATTGTAATCTAACTGTCGCCAGATTGAAGGGGGCAGATAAAAAAAATGCAGGTAAAAGATGAAATTTTCGAGCGGTTGTCCGCCGCATTCGACCCAAGCACTTTAGAAGTTGTCGATGACAGCGAAAGCCATCGGGGACACGCTGGATTTAAAGAAGGAGGCGAGAGCCATTTTAACGTGAAGATACGCGCCCAAGCCTTTGAGGGCATGGGACGATTGGCACGTCATCGTGCGGTTCATACAGCGATCGGCAAAGAGCTTGTGGGGCGCATTCACGCACTAGCGTTGGACATTGGAACCTGATTATTCCGCGGCCATATCGCGTTCGGCACCCAGTTGCCGAGCGCGGAAACGCAGCGCCGCCGGAAGGTTTCGTGGCTGTTGGGCTGGTGGGATAAGCTCTTGAGAATCAAAGAAATTTTCTTCGGCTGATGGCTCTTGCACAGGTTTGGGCGTGACGATTTCAGGCGCTGGCAAGGGCACAGGAACCGGGTCTTGCACTAGTTCTGCCACCGGTTCTGGGGCCAATGCGGCTGCCGTATTTTCAACCAAGGCGCGTCGAAACACCAAAAGGCTGCGGTAATTTGTGGTTGTTGAGGTCAGTCCGGAGCGTTCTTCGCTGGGCAAAGTTTCGCTGCGCAGGAATTCCCAACCGTCTTGCGCCATTTCGTTCATAACTTCTTGAATAGAATTGGCAAATTTCTCTTCTGGTTTACGGATGCCACGCGCCTTTTGCCCCTTTGCGGGGGCCGGAACCACCTTATATTCAAATTTGGTCATCGCAATTTTCTGCCTGTTTTGCGCTTTATGTTAACAATCTATCAATCGCATGTCTGTGTTTGTTTCAGGGCAGTGTTGCGGCCAAGCCGTGACTGTGACCATGACGCATCGACATAAAAAGTGATTTTTTGGGCGAGTTGTACAAATTGTACGTTTCAAGCGCTGAAACGTACGATTCGCTTGCCATAGCTTTTAGCGGGCTTTTGCGATGCGCAGTTCCTGCAGTCACCTTTGAATAAATGCAAAGATGAGCCAAATTTTGGCCATGGTTTTGGTTTATCGGAGCTAAATTGTTAAAAAGAGAATTGGTCATGCGTAACATTGCTATATTGCTATCCACCCTACTTCTTGCGGCCTGCGTTGGGGGACCTTCTACTAAGTTAGAATTTCCTCCGATTGGCGGTTATACCGCAACAACGGTTCAGCCCCCTGTGTATTCCGGCGCAAACGCCGCCCCTGAAAACCGCATTCCAGGTATGGGAAATATTGTCGGAGACCCGAAGAACGGGGTGGGGCAGTTGGTTAAAGTCGCGGATGAGAAAGCGCTGAAACGCGCTGGCAAAATGGCGCTTAACCATGGGCATTTTCAGCGCGAAGAATCAGCAATCACAATTGATGGAGAAGAATTCTTGATGCGTCGCACCACCAGCCGTGGGTATGATTTTATGTTGCTACGCCAAAAGGGATATTATCGTCGTGGAGACAAGCGCAGTGACCGTTGGCGCGACGTTATCGCAGCGGTGGTTCAGGCTACTGGGTGCAAAACATCAGGCAATGCTTGGACGCGCCGGCATACAAACGGCAAGAAGAACGAATACAGCGTTCACATTGATTGTCGTTAAAAAAGGCGGGGTAGTCCCCGCCTGTTCCATCTAAGGCTGGGGAACTAACCCTTGAGCTTTTGTGCCACCAATTGGTTGACGGCCTTTGGGTTGGCTTTGCCACCCGTGGCCTTCATGACCTGACCGACAAACCAGCCTGCGAGTTTTGGGTTCTGTTGGGCTTTTTCGACCTGCGCCGGGTTGGCTGCGATGATTTCGTCAAGGGCAGCTTCGATCGCACCGGTGTCGGTTACCTGCTTCATGCCGCGATCTTCGACAATTTTTGCCGGATCGCCACCTTCGGTATAGACGATCTCAAACAGGTCTTTGGCAATTTTGCCCGAAATCGCATCAGAGGCGATCAGATCAATCACGCCACCCAATTGGGCAGGAGAGATTGGGCTGTCCTTGATGGTCTTGTCGTCTTTTTTCAGACGGCCAAACAATTCATTGATCACCCAGTTAGCCGCCAGCTTGCCATTGCGCCCATTGGCGACCTCTTCAAAGAAGGCGGCATTTTCAACGTCGGCGGTCAGGACGGATGCGTCATATTCAGACAGGCCAAAGTCACCCACAAAGCGCGCTTTCTTGGCGTCAGGCAGCTCTGGCAGGGTTTTGGCGATGTCGTCTACCCAGTCTTGTTCGATTTCCAACGGCAGCAAGTCTGGATCGGGGAAATACCGATAGTCATGCGCTTCTTCTTTGGAGCGCATTGAACGGGTTTCGTTTTTGTCCGCGTCATAAAGGCGGGTTTCCTGATCGACTGTGCCGCCGGCCTCGACGATGGCGATTTGACGGCGGGCTTCAAATTCGATGCCAGCCTGAATGAACCGCATAGAGTTCATGTTCTTGATTTCGCAGCGGGTGCCAAGGTGGCCGAAATCACCGGTTTCACGGTATTTTTCGTATTGGCCGGGTTTGCAGATTGAAACATTGACGTCGGCGCGCAGGTTGCCGTTTTGCATGTTGCCGTCACAGGTGCCCAGATAGCGCAGGATTTGACGCAATTTGTTGACATAGGCGGCGGCTTCTTCGGGGCCGCGGATGTCCGGGCGACTGACGATTTCCATCAGGGCAACGCCGGTGCGGTTCAGGTCGACAAACGACATGTTTGGGTCCATGTCGTGCACGGATTTTCCGGCGTCTTGTTCCAGGTGGATGCGTTCAACGCGCACCAAACGCGCGACACCGGGGCCCATATCAACCAGAATTTCGCCTTCGCCCACGATGGGGTGATACAGCTGCGAGATCTGGTAGCCTTGGGGCAGATCTGGATAGAAATAGTTCTTGCGGTCAAAGGCAGATTTTAGATTGATTTCGGCGTTCAAGCCGAGACCGGTGCGCACCGCCTGTTCAACGCAATATTCGTTGATGGTGGGCAGCATTCCAGGCATGGCTGCGTCCACAAAGGATACATTGGCGTTTGGCTCGGCACCGAATTTTGTAGAGGCTGGGGAAAACAGCTTGGCATTGGAGCTGACTTGCGCGTGCACCTCTAGGCCGATGACCAATTCCCAGTCATGTTTGGCGCCCGCAATGATTTTGGGCTTAGGGGTTTCGTAGGTCAGGTCCAGCATGTGCCGCCACTCCGGTTCTTTTAACACTCATTGGCGTTCTAGGGCAGGGCGCGGACAGGGGCAAGAGGGGTTGCGGGCTTGGGTATGTGGTATCTGGGTTATGGTTGAATTTCGGTGATACCGTCGGGGCCGAAATGCACGGTGATGCCGGCTTCGAGGTTTTTCATAAAGGGCTGGGCCACGGCGGTCATCGCCAGTTTGCGACCCTTTTGCGCCAGTCGTTCAATCGACATGCTGCGCACGCCATTGTCAAAGCCCAGTTCGGCGTGGCCCCAGATCAACGGGTGCACTTCGCGCAGGTGATCCTGGATCACGGATTCAAAGGCTGCGCGCAGGGCGGCAGCTTGTTGCGCACCAGACCCGGTTTCGCGATAGGCTTGGCGGGCGGCCTGCCACGCGCAATAGAGCTGTGCCGAGACCAGGTTGGCCGATTTTTGGCTTGGATTGCGGTCCAGAATGTCAAAGGCCCCATCCACGAAATACTTTGTGTCCAGCAATGGCAGCGCGGCGGGATCGGTCAGCAAGGCGTCAAACCACACCCATGTATAGCCTCCGGCCCCCCACAGGTCATAGGTGCGGGCTGCGGTGCGCCGGGCTTGTAATTCCAGCGCTGGATGACTGCCGTACCATTGCGGTAGCATATAGGTGCCCAAGGCACGCATATGGCGGGGGTTTTCCGGATCAAGGTCAATCAGGTCTTCAAAATCATCGGCAACACGGTCGCCGGGGTGCTCGATACCGGGCAACAGCGCGCAGCGGGCGGCGGACAAGGCTGGGGAATTGAGTTCATGCGGGCTGAACCCGTCCAGGATTTCCTCGGCGCGGGCAAAATGCGCCAGAAACGCTTCGCGGTTTGTGTCTTTGAGGGCGGCGTCAGGGCCTGTGCCGCGCCACGCCCAACCAATGTCGATGTGCATATGGGCCACAATCAGGGCAATGGCGTGATCGTCAGGGTATTCACATAAAACGAGTTCCAGATCTTCAATGCCGGCAAAGAAGCTGGAGTCTTTGGCAGGGCGGCCATGCAATAGGGCGTGTTCGGCGGCAGCCACCACGTCTGCGCGGCCGCCAAACAGTAAAAGTTCAGCCACGGCGGTACCATCAGGGGTGGTTTCGCGGGTGCGATCTGAATAGCGGATCTGATCCGCCAAATCGTCCCAGCGATCTTGGCGCGCCAGAAACTGGCCGCGTTCGCGGATGCTGTTGTCTGCTTTTTGGCGCAGGGTGGCGCTGTTGACCGGAATTTTGATGCGTTCCGCCAAATCGACAGGAGCGGAATTGGTTTCAGGAAGAAATGCCAACGGCGCAGCATCGCGAGGCGCAGAAAATTTGCGGGCGATGGCCAGAATCGGCTCTGGCAAACGCGGCGACTTGATCGCCGGTTTCTGGAATGTGAATTTCATCGCGTGCTCCTGTTCTGGTAGGGGCAATGTCGCGTTGAAATTGGGCTGAAAAGCGGCGGCGGCAGGGAAACTCGCAGACCTTTGAGAGGTCGAATGCGGCGATTGCATAGGTTGCGTGCTGTAAAGCTCCAATCCGGCAAAGATTGTTGCCTTACAGCGCACAATTAATGTTTCTTTAACCTAACTTGGCAGGCTCTACCCCGAGCAGGGATTTTGGTTTACCCCAAGATACGCGTGATCATTTCGGTGGTGTCACGGCTTAGGTTAGGCGTGGATAGGATGCGTTCCAGTTGGGTTTTGATTTTCGCCTGGCGCGCGCTGTCATAGCGTTTCCAGGTTTGGAAGGCGGAACACATGCGCGCGGTGGTTTGCGGGTTAAGCGGATCAAGTTTGATCAGCCAGTTCGCGAGCAGCACATAAGCCTCGCCGCTTTCGTGGTGAAACCCTGCGTGGTGACCAGCCAAAGGCCCGATGACAGAGCGGAAGCGGTTCGGGTTCTTCATGTCAAAGTCTGGGTGTTGGGTCAGCTTGGCTGTCACTGCGGCTACCTGTTCAGGTTTTGCGTGCATGATTTGCAGCGCGAACCATTTGTCGATCACCAAACGGTCGGTTTTCCATTGGTCATAGAAAGCAGACAAGGCGGCGTCGCCTTTGCCAGCGTCCAGCAATTTGGCAAGCGCGGCCAGTTGCAATGTCATATTGTTGGCTGCGGTATATTGCTTTTGTGCCGTCGCGCCCGCGTCTAAGCGGGTTAGCATCGACAGGGCGGCATTGCCCAGCGCGCGTTTGCCAGCGCCCGTGGCGTCGGGTTCGTAAGGGCCGGTGACTTGGTTGTCTGTGTAAAGCTGAGGAAGGATGTCGGCCAGTGCTTTGGCCTTGGCGTCACGCAGCGCTTCGCTGGCGGCGTGGATCTTGGCGGGGTCGGGGATCTCGCCAGAGTCGGCCAATACGCCTGCCAATTCGGTTTCAGAGGGTTGGCCAACCATAAGGGCGCGATAGGCCGGGTCTAGGGACGTGTCACCGAGCACCGCATGCAGACCAGACAGGTAGTCTGGGTTTGGCGCGGCATCGTTGCGGATCATGTTCAGCAAGGTGTCGCGGGCCAGATCGCGGCCTGCTTCCCAGCGGTTGAAGGCGTCGGTGTCATGCGCCAGCAAAAAGGCGCGGCGGGCGTTGTCGATGTCTTGGTCGAGCATCACTGGCGCAGAGAAGCCGCGCAGGATTGAAGGGATCGGGCGCGCAGGCAGATCAGAAAAGGCAAAGCTTTGTTCCGCATCGGCCATTTCCAGAATGCGGGTTGCGTGGGTTTCGCTGCCATCTGCCGCCAAGAAGCCAACCGCAATTGGGATCAACTTGGCGTCCTTGACGGCCTGGCCCGGTGTCGGGGCGGTGGATTGTGTGACGTGCAGGGTGAATGTGCCTGAAGTGGCATCCCAGTCTTCGCGTATCGAAAGCTTTGGCGTGCCTGACTGGCTGTACCATAGTTTGAACTGGGTCAGGTCGCGTCCTGTGCTTTCCTCAAATACTTTGATCCAGTCTTCGATGGTGGCGGCGTCGCCATCGTGGCGGTCAAAATAGAGATCAAGCGCTTTGTAGTATTCTGTTTCGCCCACAAGGGTTTTGAGCATGCCAATGACTTCGGCACCCTTTTCATAGACCGTGGCGGTGTAGAAATTGTTGATCTCTTGGAATTGTTCCGGGCGCACCGGATGTGACAGCGGGCCTTGGTCTTCGGGGAATTGGCGGGCGCGCAGGGCGAGCACGTTGTCGATGCGCGCCACCGGAGCAGAGCGCATGTCAGCGGTGAACTGTTGATCGCGGTAGACGGTGAGACCCTCTTTGAGGCACAGCTGGAACCAATCGCGGCAGGTGATGCGGTTGCCTGTCCAGTTGTGGAAGTATTCATGGGCAATGATTGCCTCGATGCGTTCGAAATTGGCATCTGTGCTGGTTTCCGGCGAGGCCAACACGGCGGAAGAGTTGAAGATGTTCAACCCTTTGTTTTCCATCGCGCCCATGTTGAAATCATCGACGGCCACAATGTTAAATATGTCGAGGTCGTATTCACGGCCATAGACATATTCATCCCATTTCATGGATTTTTTCAAAGCTTGCATGCCAAAGGCGCATTTGCCTTCGTCGCCGGGGCGCACATAGATGTTCAGCTCGACCTCTTTGCCGGACTGGGTGGTGAAGCGGTCTGGATGGTTGATCAGGTCGCCTGCCACCAGAGCAAAGAGATAGGCGGGTTTTTTCCAAGGGTCGGACCAATTGGCAAAGCCTGTGCCTGATTTGCCGGGGTTGCCGTTGGACAACAGGACCTTTTCATCGCCCTGAATACGCACATCAAAGGTGGCCATCACGTCGGGGCGGTCTGGGTAATAGGTGATTTTGCGAAAGCCTTCGGCCTCGCATTGGGTGCAATACATGCCGTTGGACATGTAGAGCCCTTCGAGCGCGAAGTTTGTCGAAGGTGAAATTTCGACTTCGGCTTCAAAGACAAAGGGCGCGTCGGGGGCGTCGGCTGTCAGGCCTTGGTCGGTGACGGTGGGGGAAATGTCGGTGCCGTCGATCTTGGCTGAGATCAGGTTCAGCTGTTCGCCGTGCAAAAAGAAGGTTTTGTCTGTGGCATCTGGGTTGGGCCGGAACTGAATGCGCGACAACACGCGGGTTTCTGTGGGGTGCAGTTTGAACGTCAGTTCAACCCCATCAATCAGGTACCCAAAGGGCGTGTAATCTTTGAGGTAGATCGTCTGAGGGGCGGCGTCGCGCATGGGGGGCTCCGTAAATAAGATGTTACGGATAGATGTAATGGGATGTGTGGGGGCTGCAAGCGGAATTGGATCAAAGGGAATTTGGAAACCCAATTTCCTAAAAGCAAAAAGACCCAGCGAGTTGTGCGCTGGGCCGAATGCTTTTTCGTAATGCGTATAGCTGCCTAGTGATTGGTCATCTAAACGCGGGACAGTTTAAAACTTGCCGTTTTCATGCGCCATTTCTGAAGGGATTTCAGAGATAGTGTCCCAGTGCTCTACGATCTTGCCGTCTTCTACGCGGAAGAGATCAAAGTAAGCGGTTGGGGCGTCGCCAAAGACACCTTCGGATGCGGTGAAGACAAAGTTACCTTCGGCCACAATGATAGGTGTGTCTGTATAGGCAAAGGCGATTTTGTTTTCTGCCAGGTAGCCAAGGAATGCACCCAGACCATCCAGACCGTCAGCGACTTGCGAGTTGTGCTGATAATATGTTTCGGTTGAAACATAGTCGGTGATCTTTTCAGGGGCTTTGCCTTGTAGAACGTCTGTGACAAAGCCAGAGACCAATGCTTTGTTTTCAGCGGTTTTGTCCAGATCGGTGATTTCGGTTGGACCATCAGTCATTGTACGACCGGATGCGGTTTCAGCGATCGGTGCTTGAATGTTGTCCCAATGTTCGATGACTTTGCCATCTTCGACCCGGAAGATATCAAAGGCAACCAAGGTTTCACCGCCAAAAGCCTGCGCGTTTTCATAGGTGTTGTGGGTCACAACCATGTCGCCTTCGGTGATGACGCGGTGGGTTGTGATTTCCAGACCGCTTTCTTTCAGAGCCGGCAGAAAGCCGATCAGTGGCGCGGCACCAGTTGGGACGCCTGGGTTGTGCTGGATGTAACCCGGGTCGAGCAGCTCTGTTGCAGCTTGCTGATCAAAATTTACAAATAGCGCAGTTACGGCGCTTAGGACGATTTCTGTAGGGGTCATGGTTATTTCCTTCGAATCAGTTTCACTCGTGATGCTGGGGTGGTACCATATTGTAACTAGGTATCAATTACGCACTATTTGGGAACTAAGTATGCTTCAGGTAACTGCCTTGACAAAACAGGACGCGGAAAACTGCCCAATTCGGCAAGTTTTGGCCAAAATCAGCGGCAAGTGGCAAATGCTGATTGTATTGGCGCTGGAGAATGGGGCGCTGCGATTTGGCGCGTTAAAGCGTGCAATCGGCGATATCACGCAGCGCGTCTTAACCGAAAATCTGCGCAGCTTAGAACGCGATGGATATTTGTCGCGTCGGGTTGAAGTTGGGCCACCTGTAGAAGTTCATTATGAACTGACTGAAATGGGCAAAGAGTTATTGAAACTGCAAATGCCATTGGTTGTGTGGGCGGCTGAGGCCCATCCCGTGATAAGCCAAAACCGAGAATCCTTTGACGCGACATAGCGGTGCAATTTGGTAATGTAATTTACCCAATTCTGTTGCCGTGTGACGGGGAATGTCCTAACTCTTGGGCAATTCAAGTTCTGAGGGAGAAGCCGGATGGCGCGTATTGAGAAATCTGGCCTGCAGGTTGCTGCGGAATATGTCGATTTTATCGAGGCCCAGGCATTGCCGGGGACAGGGGTTCCAGCAGAGGTCTTTTGGGACGGGCTGAGCAAACTGACGCATGAGTTTGGCCCAGAAAATGCCGCGCTATTGGCCAAACGTGAGGATCTGCAACAAAAGATAGACGCCTGGCATATGGCGCGCGTGGGGCAGGGGCATGATGCGGTCGCTTACAAAACGTTTTTGCAAGAGATCGGCTATTTGTTGCCCGAAGGCGAAGATTTTCAGATTGAAACCCAGAACGTCGATCCAGAGATTGCTTTGGTGCCGGGGCCGCAATTGGTCGTTCCGGTGACCAATGCGCGTTATGCGCTGAATGCGGCCAATGCGCGCTGGGGATCGCTGTATGATGCGTTTTATGGCACGGATGCGCTGGGCGATTTGCCTGCCAGTGGGGGCTATGATGCGGCGCGCGGGGCGCGTGTGGTTGCCGCGGCCAAAGCGCATTTGGATGACGCTGTGCCATTGAAATGGGGCAATTGGGCGGAAGCCAAGGGCTTTGATTTTCGAGAGGGGCAGTTTGTTGTTGTGATGGAGGCGGGGGCGTCGGCTCTTGCGCGGCCGCAGCAATTTCGCGGGATCACCGAAGATCTGTCGCAGATCATCTTTGTGAAGAATGGTTTGCATATTCGGGTGGTGATCAACCCAAACCATCCCATTGGTCAGACAGACCCGGCGGGGATTGCCGATGTGATCCTGGAAAGCGCGATGTCTGCGATTATGGATTGCGAAGATTCAGTGGCCTGTGTGGATGCGGAGGAAAAGGTGCAGGCCTATGCCAATTGGTTGGGTCTGATGAAGGGTGATTTGACGGTGCGTTTTGAAAAGGCTGGAAAGCCTGTCACCCGGACCCTGGCAGAGGATATTAATTATAAGTCAGCGGCTGGCATTGAGCGTCGGCTAAAGGGGCGTGCACTGTTGTGGGTGCGTAATGTGGGGCATTTGATGACCAACCCCACGGTATTGGACCGTCAGGGCAAAGAGATTTACGAAGGTCTGTTGGATGCATTGACCACGGTGATGATCGCCCTGCATGACTTACAGCGCGACGGGGGGAACTCTGTCAAAGGCTCTGTCTATATCGTAAAGCCAAAGATGCATGGACCCGAGGAAGTGGCATTTGCCGATCGGATCTTTGAGTGTGTCGAAGAGGTGCTAGGGCTGCCCAAATATACGGTCAAGATGGGCATTATGGATGAAGAGCGGCGGACCTCGGTGAATTTGAAAGCCTGTATTGGCGCGGCGAAATCTCGGGTGGCCTTTATCAATACGGGGTTTCTGGACCGCACAGGGGATGAAATTCATACCTCGATGGAGGCCGGACCGTTTTTGCGCAAAGATGCGATCAAAGGTGAAGGCTGGATTGCGGCCTATGAGGCGCTGAATGTGGATATTGGTCTGGAATGTGGACTGAAGGGCAAGGCCCAGATCGGCAAAGGCATGTGGGCCATGCCCGATTTGATGGCGGCGATGATCGCGCAAAAAATTGGTCACCTAGAGGCGGGAGCAACCTGCGCCTGGGTGCCAAGCCCTACGGCGGCCACCCTGCATGCATTGCATTATCACAAGGTGGATGTGATGGCGGTGCAGAAGAAATTACTGGCGGGCGGGCGTCGGGCCACGGTTGATGCGATCCTGGACATTCCATTGGCTGTAAACCCGGGCTGGAGTTCTGAGGATATCCAGCGCGAGGTTGAGAACAATGCGCAGGGTATTCTGGGCTATGTGGTGCGTTGGATTGATCAAGGTGTTGGATGCTCGAAAGTGCCAGACATCAATGATGTGGGGCTGATGGAAGACCGGGCGACCTGTCGCATCAGCTCGCAGCATCTGGCGAATTGGCTGCATCATGATGTGGTGAACGCGCAGGATGTGATGCGCGTGATGCGCAAAATGGCCGCTGTGGTGGATGGGCAGAATGCCGGTGATCCATTGTATAAGCCGATGGCACCGAGATTTGACGGGATCGCGTTTCAGGCGGCTTGTGATCTGGTGTTTAAAGGCCGGGTTCAACCGTCAGGTTATACAGAGCCAGTGTTGCATGCACGCAGGCTTGCGTTAAAGTCGCAATAACGCGCTGGGCGGGCAGCGGGCAGGGGCTTTCTGCCCCTCGTGGGGAAACGCTGTTTCCCCACTCACCCCGAGAGTAGTTATAGAAAAGTGAAGAGGCAGGTCATGGCAGAGATTTCATTGCGCAAAGCGCGTACAATCATTCGTAAGACGATGGAAAAAGGCCGTGAGATGGACCTGAAGCCATTGGCGGTGGTTGTTCTGGATGCAGGCGGGCATGTGATTGCCTTTGAACGCGAAGACACCGCCGCACCGGGGCGCTTTGCCATTGCCCATGGCAAAGCCTATGGGGCGATTATGCTGGGCATGGCGGGGCGCGCGCAAATGGCGCGTGCAGAGCAGCAGGCCTATTTTATGGCTGCCCTAAACGGTGTTTATGGCGGGCAGGTTGTGCCAGTGCCGGGCGGTATTCTGGTGCGCGGCAAAAAAGGCGAGGTGATAGGGGCCATTGGTGTGACCGGGGATAGCTCTGAAAATGACGCCGAGGCGGGCCTGACGGGGATTTCAGCCTCTGGTCTGGAGGGGGAAGCCTAAGAGAGCTGTTCGTGCGCGCTGGAGGACCCGGCGGCATTGTGTAGGGCTGCACAGGGTGCTGCGCGCCGCGGCCTCTGGTGGTTCCAACGTATTTCTGTAAATTGGCAGAGACCTCGGTGAAAGGATATATATGCGCCGCCCAATTGTTGGCATTATTGGCAATCAATATTTGATTAACGATTCCTTTCCCGCCCACGCCGGGGGGAAAATGAATTCCGAAGCGGTTTCAAGTGTCGCGGATTGCATGCCTTTGTTGATCCCGGCGGACCCAAGTTTGGTTTCGGTGCAAGAGTTGATGCAGACCTGCGATGGCTTTTTGCTGACAGGTGGGCGCCCCAATGTGCATCCAAATGAGTATGGCGAAGACGCCACAGAGGCGCATGGGCAATTTGACCGTGCGAGAGATGCGATTGTTTTGCCGTTGGTGCGCGCTTGCGTCGAACGTGGGCAACCGTTTTTAGGCATTTGCCGCGGGTTCCAAGAGGTCAATGTGGCCATGGGGGGATCGCTTTACCCGGAAATACGCGACTTGCCGGGCCGTACAAATCACCGGATGCCGCCAGATGGCACTTTGGAAGAAAAGTTTGAGCTGCGCCACACGGTTTCGTTCACCCAAGGCGGCGTGTTTCATAAATTGATGGGGGCGTCAGAGGTTCTGACCAATACATTGCATGGTCAGGGTATCAAAAAACCGGGTGCGCGCGTGGTGATTGATGGTCTGGCACCCGATGGCACGCCGGAAGCCACCTATATCAAAGACGCGCCGGGCTTTACCTTGTCGGTGCAATGGCATCCGGAATGGAATGCCGAGAATGATCCCGTCAGTCGCCCTTTGTTTGAAAGCTTTGGGAAAGCGTTGCGCGCGTGGTCAAAAAACTGAACGCCGATGGTCTGTGGTTGAAAAATGGTCTGTCTGCGCGTTCTATGGTCTGTGTGCTGTGGATGGGACCTTTGGCCTGACTGCTTAGCCAGGTTCAGGAATACCCAGTTCGAGGCGCTTTTTCTTAGACAGTCCGGCACTTACCAATTCATATGATATTTTGATATGGGCTTTCAGGTCTGTGTCCGAAAGGCCCGGGCTGGCATAGTGCTGCAGCCATTTCATGCCGCGTGAGGCCAAATAGGGGGCGGGTCTGATGCCTGGTGTGTCTTGCAGGACTTCAAAGGCAATGGGGGCCACTTTGAAGGTGAAGGCTGGGTTGCCGTCATGCCAACCGCAGATTGCAAAAACTTTGCCGCCCACTTTCCACACATCTGCATCGCCCCATTGAACAACATGGGATGTGGCTGGAAATTCTCTGCAGAATTTATTGAGTTCATCGCGGGTCATAAAAATACCTTTGTGGTATTGCGCAAGGGTGCGCCGGGAACCGCGCCAATTCAAGCGGGCTTTTACAATACGAATTTGCTGCGGTGCAGAGCGAAATTGCTTGCGAAATATAATTGCGCGTTTATGAGGGGGTGCGACAGTATTGTGCTTGGTGAAAATTTGCAGCTTTGGCGAGATGATCCATTTCCCCAAGTTTCATCTGGGAACTGCAGCAATTCTGTTGGTAAACATCATGCTGGCACCCAAGCCATTGCAAACAGGCTACAGCGACAGGAGCTAAATGTCGCAAAGTCGTCATTCGCTGTCGCCTAGCCTTGTGGATAGGGTGCGATCAAAGTAAAGAGCTTCCCGAGCGGCGAAGACCGTTTAGGGGAATGGAAAGTTCTGTATAGGGGGACTGGAAACGTGAAAATCGGAACGCCAAGGGAGATATTTGAGGGAGAGGCGCGCGTCGCCATGACCCCAGACTCCGCCAAGCAACTGCAAAAGCTTGGATATGAGTGCGCGATCGAAAAGGGGGCAGGTGTCGCTGCCGGCTTTTCGGATGCCACCTATGAAGCTGCAGGTGTCGAGGTCATCAAGACCGCAGCCGCGCTTTGGAAAGACGTAGATATTATTGCCAAGGTGCGCCAACCCGAAGCGGTTGAGCTGAAGCGCCTGACAAATGACAAGACTTTGATCTCTTTCTTCAACCCGGCTGGGAATGAAGAGGGAATGGAGTCTGCCAAGTCTGCGGGTGCCAACGTGATTGCCATGGAGATGGTGCCACGTATTTCTCGTGCGCAGAAAATGGATGCGTTGTCGTCCATGGCCAACATCGCTGGTTATCGTGCGGTTATCGAAGCCGGTAACAATTTTGGCCGTTTCTTTACCGGTCAGATTACGGCGGCTGGTAAAGTGCCACCTGCCAAGGTTTTGGTTGTCGGGGCTGGTGTTGCTGGTTTGGCCGCCATTGGGACGGCAACGTCATTGGGTGCGATCACCTATGCGTTTGATGTGCGTCCTGAAGTTGCTGAGCAAGTCGAATCCATGGGCGCAGAGTTCGTCTATTTGGATTTTGAAGAAGAACAGCAAGATGGTGCGGCGACAGGCGGTTATGCGGCTGTTTCCAGCCCTGAATTCCGCGAAGCGCAATTGGCAAAGTTCCGGGAACTGGCCCCAGAGGTTGATATTGTTATCACCACGGCGCTGATCCCGAACCGTCCAGCGCCAAAGTTATGGCTTGAGGACATGATTGCGGCGATGAAGCCGGGGTCGGTGATTGTTGACCTTGCGGCAGAACGTGGCGGCAACGCCGAAGGCACTGTGGCAGATGAGAAAGTCGTCACCGAAAATGGTGTGACCATTATTGGCTACACTGACTTCCCATCGCGTATGGCCGCGCAGTCTTCGACGCTATATGCCACCAATATTCGACATATGATGACGGATTTGACCCCTGAAAAAGATGGTCAGATCAATCACGACATGGAAGATGACGTAATTCGCGGTGCTACCGTGACGTTTGAAGGTGATATCACCTTCCCGCCACCACCCCCAAAGGTGCAGGCGATTGCGGCGCAAAAACCGAAAGAGGTGGCTCCTGAGCTGACTCCGGAAGAAAAGCGCGAAGCAGAAGTTGCGGCGTTTAAACAGCAAACCAAAAACCAAGTGATGTTGCTTGGCGGCGGTGGCGCATTGGTGTTGTTGGTTGGTCTTGTGGCCCCGGCATCGTTCATGCAGCACTTTATCGTGTTTGCGCTGGCCTGTTTTGTCGGGTTCCAGGTGATCTGGGGCGTTGCACACAGCTTGCACACCCCCTTGATGGCGGTGACCAACGCGATTTCATCGATCATCATTTTGGGCGCTTTGATGCAGGTGGGCTCTGGCTCGTTCCTGGTGATCTTGCTGGCCTCTGTGTCGATTTTCATGGCCGGGATCAATATCTTCGGCGGCTTCCTCGTGACACGGCGCATGCTTGCCATGTTCCAGAAATCTTAAGGAGACCGGGATTATGGAATTTGGTTTCACGACTGCCGCTTACGTTGTTGCGGCTGTGCTTTTCATTCTGTCTTTGGGCGGTTTGTCGGGTCAAGAAAGTGCGAAACGCGCTGTATGGTATGGCATTGTCGGCATGGGCCTTGCGGTTGCGGCGACATTGGTTGGCCCGGGTTCGGGTCTGTGGTTGCTGTCTATTCTGCTGATCGCAGGTGGCGGTACAATCGGTTATGTTGTTGCGCAGCGTGTGCAGATGACTGAGATGCCGCAACTGGTTGCAGCGATGCACTCTTTGGTGGGTCTGGCGGCGGTATTCGTCGGTCTGATTGCCCATATCGAGTTGAACCGTGTATTGGGCATGGACGAGGCAACGCGTCATGGTCTGGACGGGTTTGCAGGTCTGCTGGCCCATAAAGATGGTGTGGAGATTTCGATCCTGCGGGTCGAGCTGTTCTTGGGCGTCTTTATTGGTGCGGTCACCTTTACCGGATCGATCATTGCTTACGGTAAACTGGCGGGCAAGGTGGATACAACCGCCAAGAAACTGCCTGGCGGTCACATGCTGAATGCATCTGCGGCGGCTTTGTCGGTTATCTGCTTGATCTGGTACTTTAACACCGGTGGTTTCTTGCCGCTGTTTGTCATGACATTGGCGGCGCTATTCATTGGCTATCACCTGATCATGGGCATTGGCGGCGCGGATATGCCGGTTGTTGTGTCGATGCTGAACTCTTACTCGGGTTGGGCCGCGGCAGCGATTGGTTTCAGCCTTGGCAACGACCTGTTGATCGTGGTTGGTGCCCTGGTTGGTTCCTCTGGTGCGATCCTGTCCTACATCATGTGTAAGGCGATGAACCGGTCGTTTGTCAGCGTTATTCTTGGTGGTTTCGGTGGTACATCTGGGCCAGCAATGGAAGTTGAAGGCGAGCAGATTGCGATTGATGCTGATGGTGTGACAACGGCTTTGGAAGAAGCTGACTCTGTGATCATCATTCCAGGCTATGGCATGGCGGTTGCGCAAGCGCAGCAGAACGTCGCCGAGCTGACACGTCGTTTGCGTGCCAAGGGCAAAGAGGTGCGTTTTGCGATCCACCCGGTTGCGGGGCGTCTGCCTGGTCACATGAACGTCTTGTTGGCGGAAGCTAAGGTGCCTTATGACATCGTGATGGAAATGGACGAGATCAATGATGACTTCCCGGAAACGGATGTGGCCATCGTGATTGGATCTAATGACATCGTGAACCCAGCGGCGCAGGAAGATCCAAACAGCCCAATCGCGGGCATGCCGGTTCTGGAATGCTGGAAAGCCAAGCAGGTGTTTGTGAGCAAACGTGGTCAGGGTACCGGTTATTCCGGCATCGAAAACCCACTGTTCTACAAAGAAAACACCCGCATGTTCTATGGTGATGCGAAAGCAAGCCTGGATACATTGCTGACGATGATTTCCTAAGCTTAGATAAGAATTAGTAAGGGCCTCTGTTTTCAGGGGCCCTTTTTTTGTGCGCTGACTTCGGTAGACTGTCTGAGACATCAAGCCAATCTAAGGGGGCACGGCATGCAGAAAGTAAACGGCATAGGTGGGTTCTTTTTTCGCTGCGAAGATCCGCAAGCAATAGCGGAATGGTATCAAACCCATCTGGGGATTGACCCGGTGGCCGAGGTGCCTTGGTCAACAGATGCGGGCCACACGGTCTTTGCGCCCTTTTCCAAAGACACCGATTATTTTGGCCGTGACACCCAGCAATGGATGATCAATTTTCGGGTGTCAGACATGGATGCGATGATCGCTCAACTGACGCGTGGGGGAATCGCTGTAGAAACACGTGACGAATGGGATGGGGCCTACGGACGTTTTGCGCGTATTCATGACCCGGAAGGCAACCCAATAGAATTGTGGCAACCCATGACGTCAGAGGTTGCCAAAGACGGCGCTTAAGCGATTTGCGAAATTTGAGTGTCGCTTTCAAACACTTACGACGATTTGCTGCGTAATTCTGCCGGGTTTGATTTTCTTGTATACTAAGGTATCCATGTAACACTCTGAAATAAATAAATTTTCTTTACAATTGCATCGGCCTGAGTAGGGTGTGAGACCATAAAGGAGCCCACAATGCCGCCCATTCCTGATCATCCGTTGCGCTATCGCTTGGCCAATGAGCTGCACGCGCGGCCTTTTCCGGCCTTCGGCGCGCCCGCTACGGCCTGCTTTCTGGCGATCAAAAAAGAGACGGGCGCGGCGGGGCGCAACAAAGATGAGGATCTGCAATATCTGATCAGATTGTTAGATCGCTATGGGGCACCGCATCCGCAGCCCGGGGCCACGCATTATTCTGGTACCATTGGTCGGCATCAGATCAAGTGGGAACAGCACACTGAATTTGTCACCTATTTGGTGTTCTCCCAAGATGTATCCAGTCGCGCCTATGATCCCGCTGATTTTGAAGTTTTTCCTGATGATTGGCTTGCAGAAACCTCTGGCGTGCGGATCTCGTCTATCCTGATACGGGTTATGGCGCGGCCCGATGCAGAGACGATGAGCAAACACCTGAAAGATTGGTTTGTCGCTGAAAGCTTGGCCTCCAGCGAAGTGCTGGACGCCTCTGCGGTAATCGCCGGGGATTTTCGAATAGATCCTGCTGGCCATCTGAGGTTTGCGGTCTTCCCGTCAGAGGGGACCGGCGAACAGCGCATTGGACGGATTGTACAACGGCTGTGTGAGATCGAGACTTATAAGTCGATGTCGATGCTGGGGTTTTCACGTGCCCGCGATATGGCCCCGCATATGGGGGCGCTAGAGGCCGAGTTGACCTCTGTTATGGGGGATATGAGCGGCGACGTGCCAGCCGAAAACACGCTGGATGCCTTGCTGACAATTTCGTCAGAAATTGAAGCGTTGGTGGCGCGGGCGTCTTTCCGCTTTGGAGCAACCCGGGCCTATGAGGCGATTGTGGATCAGCGCATCAATGTGTTGCGCGAAACACGTTATGAGCGGCGGCAAACGTTCCGCGAATTCATGATGCGGCGGTATGATCCCGCTATGCGGACGGTGGCATCTACGGAAAAACGGCTGGCGGCGCTTTCAGATCGGGCTATTCGTGCTGGGGATTTGCTGCGAACCAAAGTGGATGTTGTGCGGTCTGCGCAGAACCAGTCTTTGCTGGCCAGCATGGACCGACGGGCAGATCTGGCATTGCGCTTACAAGAGACAGTTGAAGGATTGTCTGTGGTGGCCATTGGCTATTATGCCGTTTCGCTGGCGGCTTATCTGTTTTATCCATTGTCAGGACCCTTGGGGATATCGAAGGGCACGCTGACGGCAGGGCTGGTGATCCCCGTTTTGCTGGTTGTATGGGCAATGATCCGACGCATAAAGGCGCGGATGCATTAGCGGCTGCTTGATTGCGGCTTTGGCGTCTATACGGAGACGAGTTAGATGTTGGCCGATTCAACAGTTGGAAACCAAGCCGGGAAGGCGATGTTTTTCACTTTGGTTGTGCCAATTCAGTGCTTTGTTGTTGTCTTGGTCAATTACGGGTGCGAAGTCTGAGCCAAAACATCAAGCCTAGGCATGTCTTGAGGTCTGGCAGGTGTGATAGGTCAGATGCCTGTGAATGCTTTGCTAGAAGAATTATGCTTAACTGGCTGATATGATGAAGAAGGATTGGCGCAGAGATGGCCGTGAAGAACCGATTTACTGAATTGCATGATGAGATAACAGCCGTGCGTCGCGATCTGCATGCGCATCCAGAAATCTTGTTTGAAACCCATCGGACCTCTGCTTTGGTGGCAGAAAAGCTGCAGAGCATCGGTTGTGATGAGGTTGTGACCGGGCTTGGGCGTACGGGTGTTGTGGGCGTCATCAAAGGCAAGTCCGTGTCCTCTGGCAAGGTGATTGGCCTGCGGGCGGATATGGATGCATTGCCCATTCATGAGACAACCGGTCTAGACTATGCCTCGACTATCAAAGGGGCCATGCATGCCTGTGGCCATGACGGGCATACTGCCATGCTTTTGGGGGCTGCGCATTATCTGGCAGAGACCCGCAATTTTGATGGCACGGTTGTGGTGATCTTTCAGCCCGCTGAAGAAGGCGGCGGTGGCGGTCGTGAAATGTGCAAAGATGGGCTGATGGACCGGTTTGGTATTCAAGAGGTCTATGGCATGCACAATTGGCCGGGGCTGCCTTTAGGCACTTTTGCCATTCGTCCTGGGCCGTTCTTTGCTGCAACGGATCTGTTTGAAATCACCGTGGAGGGCAAAGGCGGGCATGCAGCCAAACCACACGAAACCGTTGATAGCACCGTGCTGGCCAGCCAGTTGGTTATGGCGTTGCAAACAATATCAAGCCGCAATGCGGACCCGGTTGATCCGGTGGTGGTGTCGGTGACATCCTTTGAAACCAGTTCCAAGGCGTTTAATGTTATTCCCCAGTCAGTCACATTGCGCGGCACGGTGCGCACCCTGAGCAGGGGTATGCGCAAACTGGCAGAAGAGCGCATCAAGGCCTTGTGCAAACTGCAATGTGAAAGCTTTGGCGGGCAGGCTGCAGTGGACTATCAGCGCGGCTATCCGGTGATGGTGAACCATGCAGCGCAAACTGACTTTGCGGCGGATGTCGCGCGCGGTGTGTCAGGCCAATGCGACGAGGCACCGTTGATTATGGGTGGCGAGGATTTTGCTTATTTGCTGGAGGAACGGCCAGGGGCCTATATTTTGGTGGGCAATGGCGACAGCGCAATGGTGCACCATCCAGACTATAATTTTAACGATGATGTCATACCTGCGGGATGCAGTTGGTGGGCAGGTATTGCTGAACAACGAATGCCGCTGACCCATTAAGCATTCGAGTTCGGCAAAATATTTAGCAATTTAGCTGATACTTGCTGGCGAATTCTAGCACCATCATTGACATATGCTGATGCAGATTTTTGCATTGTTTTCAAGTCATTGCTGTTATGAAGTTCGACCAAAGCTTGCCCCAATTGGTCAGCGGTGTCGACTTGGCGCGCGGCCCAAAGCCCATCCAGATCTGCATAGGCTTTGGCAAAGTTCGCATACAGCGGGCCATGTAATATTGCGCAGTCAAAATGTGCTGGCTCAAAGGGGTTGTGACCGCCAACTGGCACAAAAGACCCGCCGATGAAGGCGAGCGGTGCAAGGCTGTAAAACAACCCGGTTTCGCCTAATGTGTCGGCCAAATAGATGTCAGTTGTTGGAGCAGGCGTTTCGGATTTGCTGCGTTGGGCCACAGCCCAACCGCGCGCGCGCAGCATGGCCGCAATGGCGTCGCCGCGTTCCGGGTGGCGTGGCAGCAAGATCAGCAGCGCATCAGGGGCATCGGATTGAAATTGCTTGTGGGCGGTTGCAACCAGCTCTTCTTCACCGGGATGGGTTGAGCTTGCCAGCCAAAACGGACGTGTGCCCAATTGCGCGGCGAGCTGGTGACGTTGGTCATGGTCAAGAGGCAGCGGATCAGATGAAATTTTCAGATCCCCGGTGACTTGTACCTTTGCGGCATCCGCGCCCAATTCTGTCAGGGCCGTTGCGGTGTTTTGGGTTTGGCACAGGATCAAGGAAAATCGCGACAGTAAAGCACGGGCTAAACGCGGAAACCGTCGCCATGTCTTAAGAGACTTTTGCGATAGGCGCGCGTTGATCAGTGCCAAAGGGATGCCTTGTTGACTTAGGCAGAAAATTTGGCGCGGCCAGACTTCGCTTTCGACAAACACCGCAAGCTCTGGCTGCCAATGGGTCAGGAAACTTTGGGTGGCCGCCGCGGTATCCAGTGGCGAATATTGGTGCAGGCAGCCAGGTGGTAACCGGGTCTCGGCCAATTTCGCCGCGGTTGCGGTTGTTGTGGTGATCAGGAATGTGGTTGCGCCACCTTGCTTTTGCAACAGCGGCAAGAGGCCAAGAATAGATTGAAACTCGCCAACAGAAACCGCGTGTATCCAAACCAGGCGGCCCTCGGGCCGTTTTAGCGTGGCTTTGCCAAGACGTTCGGCTGCGCGCGCCTGTGGCACACCAGCGGCCAACAGTTTCTTTTGCGCATGATTGGAAATCGTCCGTGCGAATAGCCGCGTGGCAAGTGCATAGAGCCGATATATTGGGGGTAAAGACACCCTGGGTCGCGCTGACATCAGCCGCCTGTATGGCTCATATGGCGCGACATCTGTCCAGCGACTGTTTGGCGAGAATAGTCAAAATCATGCCCCTTGGGTTTCAGCTTGATCGCGTCGCGGATCGCGCGTTCCAGCTGATCATCATCTTGGTGCTGGCGCAACGGGTCTCGCAGATCTGCCATATCTTCCTGACCCAGACACATATACAGCTCGCCTGTACAGGTCAGGCGCACGCGATTACAGCTTTCGCAGAAATTATGGGTCAACGGCGTGATGAAGCCGATCTTTTGCCCCGTTTCTTCCAAACGCACATAACGCGCAGGGCCACCGCTGCGCTCAGACAACTCTGTCACAGTAAAGTTTTTTTCCAGTTCTGCCTGCAGATCATTCAGCGACCAATATTGATCAAGCCGATCCTCTTCACCCATATCGCCCATGGGCATGACTTCGATCCAGGTCAGATCCATGTCGCGGTCGGCGCACCATTGGGTGATTGGCAAGAGTTCATCATCATTCACACCCTTAAGCGCTACGGCGTTGATTTTGACCCGCAGGCCCGCCTTTTGGGCGGCATCAATGCCACGAATGACATTGTCGAGCTTGCCCCAACGGGTCACCTTGGCGAATTTCTCTGTGTCGATGGTATCAAGCGAAATATTCACCCGCCGCACGCCACAGTCATAAAGCTCATCTGCAAAACGATGCAATTGGCTGCCGTTGGTGGTGAGCGTAAGTTCTTTGAGAGCGCCGGAGTCCAGATGGCGTGACATCGCGCGGAAAAAACTCATGATATTGCGCCGCACCAGCGGTTCGCCTCCGGTGATGCGCAGCTTTTGCACACCCAGCCTGACAAAGGCCGAACACATGCGATCCAGCTCTTCCAAGGTCAGCAGGTCTTTCTTTGGCAGAAAGGTCATATCCTCGGACATGCAATAGACACAGCGAAAATCGCAGCGATCTGTTACGGAAACCCGCAGGTAATCAATTGGGCGTTGGAAAGGGTCTATCAATGGCGCTGTCATAGGGTAGACTTAGGGGTATGCGCCCGTAGGGGCAAGGGAAATTGGGGTTTTGAGGTTTCTGAAATGATGAAGTTTTTCTGGATTTCGGCTGTTTTTGTGGCCCTGTCAGGGTGCGCACAGCTCAACTTGGTTGGCTTGGGCAAGAAAACGCCCAATGGCGCAGGAGAGGCCGTCGCTCATCCGGAACTCGGGCTTATTCGCCCTGTTGCCCGAGGCGAATTAAGCGGGGATTTGGCAAAGTCTGATGCGGTTCAGCTAGATCTGACCAGCAAGGAAGGCACGAAATCAGGTGTTCTGGGTGTGACAATTGCCAGCCTTGGGGACGCCCGACAGGCCGGAATGTGGCTGAAAACGCCGATGGTGGATGCGCCGCAACCCGGCCAAATTTCCTTTGGGAGCAAAAGCGCCAAGGTCCAGTTGCTGCCACTGGATGGCCCATTGACTGCCGGGAGCCAGATTTCTTTGCAGGCCATGCAAGCGATTGGGGCGCCTTTGACTGGGTTGCCCGAGTTAACTGTCCGGGCTTTCTGATGCGGGCAGGTGGCGCGCCGCTTCTTTTTGGGCAAAGGGTTTCATTGCGCTACCATGTTTGGCCAGAAAGGCGCGGGTGCGGTCTGGGTCATGTTTGGATAGATCGCGCAGCCACCAGGCAATCGCTTTTTGGATGAACCATTCTTGATCAGGCACATAGGTGGCGGCCCATCCAAGTACCCTGTCGCGAATTTCCAGATCTAGCGGTTTGGGGAAGTTTTGCTTTGTCCAAGGTAACGTCGCAACCAGGGCGGCTCGACGGGTCCACATGTGATCTGATGTTGTCCAGGTTTCCACGGTCTCTAGCCGTGAAGGGTCTGCAATCAATCGCTTTTGAATGGCGCTGCAGGCGTGATCGGCGATCGCCCAGCTGTCAAAGTCTGGCACCCAGGTTTGCAACAAGTCCCATGCCTTTTGGTCAGGGCGAAGCCGGGCCTGAGTAAGCAGCTTTGCGGCCGCAATGCGGGCTTCAAATATATCACTTTCCCAAAGCGCTGCTGCCAATGTGACCCGTTGAGGGACGGTAAGTGTTTGCCGCCAGGTTTTGGTAAGTTCGTTCAGGGCAGGGTTAGGCACGCCCAGCACTTGACGGGATTGTTTGTGGTAAGCGGCCTTTTGTTCAGACTGCCCGGGTTCCACATGCGTCATCAGTTGCGCTAGGGCGTCGTCGAAGGTCATTCTACGGTGACCGACTTTGCCAAATTGCGCGGCTGATCCACATCGGTGCCTTTGGCAACCGCAGTGTGATAGGCCAGAAGTTGGGCAGGCAACGCGTATAGGATGGGGCTGAGCACCGGTGAAATCGGCGGCATTTTAATGACCTGCCAAGCGCCCTCAGAGGCTTCGAGGGCACCGGTGCTGTCGGTGATCAACAAGACCTTGCCATTGCGGGCCATCACTTCTTGCATGTTTGAGATTGATTTATCAAACAGCGCATCGCGTGGGGCCATAACAACAACGGGAACTGCTTTGTCAATCAGGGCAATTGGGCCGTGTTTCAGCTCTCCTGATGCATAGGCTTCGGCGTGTATATAGCTGATTTCTTTAAGTTTTAATGCGCCTTCAAGTGCGAGTGGGTACATAAGGCCGCGTCCAAGGAACAAAATATCACGTGCCTCTGCAAGTTTGCGCGCGACCCTCTTGATTTCTTTGTCACATTCCAGTGCAGTGTTCATCACGCTGGGCAGCGCGCGCAGCGCTGACAGGTGATCAGTCAGGGTCTGTTGTTCAATTGTGCCGCGGTCGGCGGCAGCCTTGAGCGCCAGCATTAACAGCACGGTAAGCTGGCAGGTGAACGCTTTGGTTGAGGCCACGCCAATTTCGGTGCCCGCAAGAATGGGCAGTGCAATGTCGCTTTCGCGGGCAATTGAGCTTTCCGCCACGTTCACAACAGATACAATTTTCTCTGCCTTGCCCTGGCAATAGCGTAGCGCGGCCAGCGTGTCGGCTGTCTCGCCAGATTGGCTGACAAACAGCGCCACGGTGCCTTTGCTGATGGGCGGTTCGCGATAGCGAAATTCCGAGGCAATATCGACCTCTACCGGAATGCCCGCCAATTGCTCAAACCAATATTTCGCGGTGAGGCAGGCAAACGACGCGGTGCCGCATGCGACCATGGTCAGACGTTCGATCTTGCTAAAATCCAGATCTGCGCCGGGCAAGACAACCTCGGTGCCGGTGGCAGACAAATAGTGGCGCACGGCCTCGCCGATCACGGTGGGCTGTTCGGCAATTTCTTTGGACATGAAATGCTTGTGACCGGCTTTGTCCACGCGGGCAGACTCTATTTGGATTGTCTTTTTGACGCGATTGGCAAGGTCACCTGCCTCGTTGCGAATTTCCAACGAAGTGCGGGTGATAACAGCGCTGTCACCCTCTTCGAGATAGGTGATTTCGTCGGTCAGCGGGGCAAGGGCGATGGCGTCAGAGCCGACAAACATTTCGCCCGTGCCATGGCCGATGGCGAGTGGCGATCCTTTGCGCGCCGCAACGATCAAATCGTCTTCGCCTTCAAACAGGAAGGCCAGGGCAAAGGCCCCATTCAGGCGCGACAGGGATTTGCGGGCTGCATCAACCGGTGACAGACCATCAGAGATGTATTTCTGTGTTAGCAACGCGACGGTTTCGGTGTCTGTTTCGGTTTGGAATGATAAACCGCTTTCGGCAAGCTCTTGGCGTAACTCGCGAAAATTCTCGATGATCCCATTATGAACAACGGCCACTGGGCCGGCCTGGTGCGGGTGGGCGTTGTCGATAGAGGGCGCGCCGTGGGTGGCCCATCGGGTGTGGCCGATGCCCGATTTGCCGCGCAGGGGTTCGTGTACCAAAAGGTCTGACAGGTTCACCAACTTGCCAACGGCGCGACGGCGATTGAGCACGCCATCATCAACCGTTGCGATGCCCGCACTGTCATAACCGCGATACTCTAGACGCTTAAGCGCCTCGACCAGCAAAGGGGCAGCTTCGTGATTACCTAATACACCAACAATTCCACACATTACTTTGATCCCTTTGCCATTTTGGCTTTTTTGGCCCGCAACATTTCAAATAATTTACGCGCCATGCCCGGCTTGCTGACTTGCGGTGCGCGCGCAATCGCAAGCGCGCCTGCCTCTACATTTTTTGTAACAACCGAACCACTGGCTGTCATGGCATCATCTCCAACGGCGACAGGGGCCACCAACATGGTGTTAGAGCCAATAAAAGCATTCTTGCCGATGGTGGTTTTGTGTTTCATCACGCCATCATAGTTGCAGGTGATTGTGCCCGCGCCAATGTTGGTTTTTTCGCCAACCGAAGCATCACCGATATAGCTTAGGTGGTTTACCTTTGCACCTTGGTCGATGAGGGCGTTTTTAATTTCTACAAAATTGCCGATATGCACGTCTTCGGCCAGTTCCGCGCCAGGGCGCAGACGCGCATAGGGGCCAACGGTGCCGCCACGCGACACATGCGCGCCTTCCAGGTGAGAAAAGGCACGAATGCGGGTGCCGCTTTCGATGGTGACTTCTGGGCCGAAATAGACGTTTGGCTCGATCACGCTGTCACGGCCAATGACGGTATCAAGGCTTAGATAAACGGAGTTTGGATCGACCAGCGTGACGCCATTATTCATCAGAGTTGCACGTGCGCGGGCCTGAAAAGCGGCTTCGGCCTCTGCCAGATGCGCCCGAGAGTTCACGCCCATGGTTTCTGAGGCATCGCAAGAGATGGCGGTGGCAGTCAGACCCAATTCCTGCGCCACTTTGACCACGTCGGTGAGGTAATATTCGCCAGAGGAATTGTCGTTACTTGTGGCGTCCAATAGCTTAAATAGTGTTTCGCTTTTTGCCAGCATAACGCCGCTATTACAAAAGGTTACGGTTCGTTGTTCGCTTGTTGCGTCAGCGAATTCTACGATTTCAGATAGCTGATCTTCTTGCATGATCAAGCGACCATATTTTTCGGTGGCATCGGCTTGGAAGCCCAGCACCACCACGGCGTTTTTCGCGCGCGCGTCGATCATACGTTGCAGGGTTTTCGGTTGAATAAACGGGGTGTCGCCGTACAGAACAATCACGTCACCGTCAAAACCCTCTAGCGCCTCGCGGGTTACCATAACCGCATGGCCGGTGCCATTTTGCTCGGCCTGGTTCACAACGATGGCCTCTGGGTCATAATCATTGGCGGCCTTTTGGACCGCCTCAAACCCATGTCCGGCCACCACAACGGTGCGTTCTGGCGACAGTGTTGCACCGGCTTGCATGGCGTGAACCAACATCGGTGCACCTGCGATTTCGTGCAAAACCTTTGGCAGGTCCGAATTCATCCGTGTGCCTTTGCCTGCGGCAAGGATGACCAGTGCGATGCTCATTTTTGTTTTCTCTTTGTAATTGGCTTGCGCCCGTTTTATCCGAGTATGGGTAAGGCGCAAGGGTCTGAGGCTTCAAAGAAGGTTGCGGGCTGTAACAGGATTGGGCGGAATGTCGCCCTTTTGAACCTTTTGGTGGGCGGATCGACAGATGAAAACGGTGATATTTGATCTTGATGGCACTTTGGCGGATACCAGTGGCGATCTGCTTGCGGCCGCCAATGTGTGTTTTCGCCAGATGGGCTATGGTGATGTCTTGGTGCCTGAAACAGATGCCGGAGTGGCGCTGCGCGGTGGCCGTATGATGCTGAGGACTGGATTGCAGCGTTTGGGGCGTTTAGATGCCAGCGTGGTAGAGCAATATTACCCTGTCTTGTTAGAGGCTTATAGCGGAAGAATTGCGCAACACACAAAGTTGTATCCGGGTGCGATGCAGGCCGTTACATCGCTGTGTGAGCTGGGCTATGGCGTCGGCATATGCACCAACAAGCCCGAAGCACTTGCCGAAAAGTTGCTGTTGGAACTAGGGGTGCGCGATGCTTTTGGCGCATTGATAGGCGCAGATACATTGACGGTGAGCAAGCCCAATCCAGACCCGTTGATCGAAACCGCCTTGCGGTTAGGCGGTGATCCTACTCAAACAGTTTTGGTGGGTGATAGCGATACAGATAGAAATACCGCGCGTGCGGCGGGGGTTCCGTCAATTCTGGTGACTTTTGGGCCAAGTGGCGAAGACATGGCCGCTCTGGAACCTGAAGCCTTACTGTCTGATTATCAGGATTTGCCTTCGGTTGTGGTGTCTTTGCTGGGGGTTCCGGTCTGACTGTCTGGTCAGGGTAATGACACCGCATAGGGTTTGCGACTGGCTTTGCGGCGGGTGTCGCATTCGTTGGTTTGTGCGCGATATCTGCCTGTGTGGCCGGCGCAGAATTCATTTTTTCAGTTAAAATGCGGTTTTTTTGCTCCGCGACGTTGCGTCTTTTGCGGCAATACAGGTCCTGGCGGGCTTGATCGAAAAATGTGTTTCCCCTATTAAATGAACAAATGTTCAATAACGGGGTGGCTCATGTTTCTGCACAGTTTGAATTTCGATTTAGGTGAAGATGTAAATGCATTGCGCGATATGGTGCATCGCTGGGCTCAGGATCGGGTCAAGCCAATGGCGGCGGAGGTCGATGCAAAAAACGAGTTTCCAGAAGAGCTTTGGGAAGAGATGGGTGAGCTGGGTTTGCTGGGCGTCACTGTCCCGGAAGAATTCGGCGGCGCAGGTATGGGGTATTTGGCCCACACAGTAATCACCGAGGAACTGGCGCGGGCTTCGGCTTCTGTTTCATTGTCTTACGGTGCGCATTCAAACCTTTGCGTGAACCAGATTAAATTGAACGGTAATGCGGAACAGAAAGCCAAGTATCTGCCGGGGCTGATTTCAGGCAAACATGTTGGGGCTTTGGCAATGTCTGAGGTGGCTGCCGGGTCTGACGTTGTTTCAATGAAGCTACGCGCTGACAAAAAGAATGATCATTTTGTCCTGAACGGCAACAAATTCTGGATCACCAATGGCCCAGACGCTGAAACGCTTGTGGTCTATGCGAAAACTGACCCTGATGCGGGTTCCAAAGGCATCACAGCCTTTATTGTCGAAAAGGGCATGAAGGGGTTCTCGACCTCTAAGCATTTCGACAAATTGGGAATGCGCGGGTCAAATACTGCCGAATTGATATTCGAAGATGTCGAAGTGCCGTTTGAAAACATTCTGGGTGAAGAAGGCAAGGGTGTGCGCGTTCTGATGTCTGGGCTGGATTTTGAGCGCGTGGTGCTGTCTGGCATTGGTACCGGGATCATGGCGGCTTGTCTGGATGAGGTGATGCCGTATTTGGCAGAGCGCAAACAGTTCGGCACCGCAATTGGTGACTTTCAGCTGATGCAGGGCAAGATCGCCGATATGTACACCAAAATGAATTCGGCGCGGGCCTATGTCTATGAGGTGGCGAAGGCCTGTGATCGCGGTGAAGTTACCCGTCAGGATGCGGCGGCTTGTGTGCTCTATGCCTCAGAAGAGGCCATGGTTGTGGCGCATCAGGCGGTGCAAGCCATGGGCGGCGCGGGTTTCATGAATGAAACACCGGTCAGCCGGATCTTCCGTGATGCGAAATTGATGGAGATCGGGGCAGGTACCAGCGAAATTCGCCGGATGCTGATTGGCCGCGAAATGATGAACAAGATGCGCTCTTGATATACACCCTAATACCGGAGGTTGCGCGATGAAACTTTCATCCAATGCGATGCCATCATCTGAGGCATTTAAGGCAAATGTCGCGGGTCATCTTGAAGCCCTGTCTGTTGTGCAAGAGGTGGCGCAGGCCGCGGCACTGGGCGGCGGCGAAGGGTCGCGACAGCGTCATTTGGATCGGGGCAAGATGCTGCCCCGCGACCGGGTGGCAAATTTATTAGATCCCGGATCACCGTTTCTAGAGGTCGGCGCAACCGCAGCGCATGGCATGTATGGTGGTGCGGCACCGGCGGCAGGGGCTGTTGCAGGTATTGGGCGCGTACATGGCCAAGAGGTCATGGTGGTGTGCAATGACGCCACGGTCAAAGGCGGCACCTACTATCCGATGACGGTCAAAAAGCACCTGCGGGCGCAAGAGATCGCCGAAGAATGCAATTTGCCCTGTATCTATCTGGTGGACAGCGGCGGTGCGAACCTGCCCAATCAAGATGAGGTGTTTCCGGATCGCGACCACTTTGGTCGAATTTTCTATAATCAGGCGCGGATGAGTGCCAAGGGCATTCCGCAGATTGCGGTGGTGATGGGCTCTTGTACTGCTGGCGGGGCCTATGTGCCGGCAATGTCGGATGTGACCATCATTGTGAAGGAACAAGGCACAATCTTTTTGGCAGGCCCACCTTTGGTGAAGGCGGCCACAGGCGAGGTGGTGACGGCAGAAGACCTTGGGGGCGGTGATGTGCATACACGGCTTTCGGGCGTGGCGGATTATTTGGCCGAAGATGATGCCCATGCCTTGGCTTTGGCGCGGCGTGCTGTCAGCCATTTGAACCGCAGCAAGCCTGCGACAGTAAACTGGCAGGCCTCGGAAGAACCCGCCTATGATCCGGCGGAACTCTTTGGGGTGGTGCCTACCGATCTGCGCACGCCCTATGATATCCGTGAGGTGATTGCGCGGGTGGTGGATGGCAGCCGATTTGATGAATTCAAGCCGCGGTTTGGCGAGACTTTGGTCACGGGATTTGCCCATGTCAAAGGTTGCCCGGTTGGGATCATCGGCAACAATGGGGTTTTGTTTTCAGAAGCGGCGCAAAAGGGCGCACATTTTGTCGAGCTTTGTTCGCAGCGCAATATTCCTTTGGTGTTTTTGCAAAACATCACCGGCTTTATGGTGGGGCGCAAATACGAAAGCGAAGGTATTGCGCGCCATGGGGCCAAAATGGTGACAGCGGTGGCCACCACCAATGTGCCCAAGATCACTATGGTTGTCGGCGGTTCGTTTGGTGCGGGAAATTATGGCATGTCTGGCAGGGCTTATCAGCCGCGCTTTATGTGGAGTTGGCCCAATTCGCGGATCTCTGTGATGGGTGGTCCGCAGGCGGCTGGGGTTCTGGCAACCGTGAAACGCGATGCGATCGAACGCCAGGGAGGCAGTTGGTCGTCTGAAGAAGAAGCGGCGTTTAAGCAGCCCACCATTGATATGTTTGAGACGCAAAGCCATCCGCTCTATGCCTCGGCGCGGTTATGGGATGACGGCATCATTGATCCGCGCAAGACCCGTGATGTTCTGGCACTGTCCTTAAGTGCCGCGCTTTGTGCCCCTATCGAGCCAACAAAATTTGGTGTGTTCCGGATGTAGTGAGAGGGGGCCAGCCCCCTCGGTCGAATGAATATTCGACCTCTCCCCCGGAGTATTTTTGGAAAAATGAAGATCCTGGTCCAGGAGGCCACCGATGTTTGACAAAATTTTGATCGCAAACCGAGGCGAAATCGCCTGTCGCGTTATGGAAACCGCCCATGAACTGGGTGTCAAAACCGTCGCGGTTTATTCGGATGCTGATGCTGGCGCCAAACATGTGGCTATGGCCAGCGAGGCGGTTCATATTGGTGGGTCCGCACCCGCTGAAAGCTATCTGAAGGGCGATGTGATCATTCAGGCTGCTTTGGATACCGGGGCCAAGGCCATTCATCCCGGATATGGGTTTTTATCTGAAAATCCCGAGTTTGTGGATGCTGTTGAAGCGGCTGGACTGGTGTTTATTGGCCCGTCAGCGAAGGCCATTCGCGCCATGGGTTTGAAAGATGCGGCCAAGGCTTTGATGCATGACGCAGGCGTGCCGGTTGTGCCAGGATACCATGGGGCCAATCAAGACGCAGATTATTTGCGCCAGCAGGCCGATGAAATTGGATATCCGGTTTTGATCAAGGCGGTGGCTGGCGGTGGCGGCAAGGGCATGCGTTTGGTTGAAGATGGCGCGGAATTTGCCGATGCTTTGGCAAGTGCCCAGAATGAGGCGACCACGGCATTTGGCAATCCGGATGTGTTGATCGAGAAATATATTCTTCAGCCACGTCATATCGAGGTGCAGGTGTTTGGCGATGGCGAAACCGCCGTGCATTTGTTTGAGCGGGATTGTTCGTTGCAACGTCGGCACCAAAAGGTGATCGAAGAGGCCCCGGCACCCGACATGACCGAAGAGATCCGGGCTGTGATGGGAGAGGCCGCGGTGCGGGCGGCCGAGACCATTGGATATAAGGGCGCAGGCACGGTTGAATTTATTGTGGATGGCTCGGATGGGCTGCGCGCGGATGGTTTTTGGTTCATGGAGATGAACACGCGTTTGCAGGTTGAGCATCCGGTGACAGAGGCCATCACTGGCGTAGATCTGGTGGCGTGGCAATTGCGTGTGGCGGCTGGCGAGCCCATTCCCGTGGCGCAAGAGGCGCTGTCGATCACCGGGCACAGCTTTGAAGCGCGGCTTTATGCGGAAGATGTGCCAAAGGGATTTTTGCCTGCGACAGGAAGCCTGTCTCATTTGCAGTTCCCAGAGGGCAGTCGCGCAGATAGTGGCGTGCGCGCTGGCGATGTGATCAGCCCGTTTTATGACCCGATGATTGCCAAGGTTATCACATATGGCGCAACCCGGGCGATTGCCCTGTCCAAGCTCAAGCAGGCGCTTCAGGGATGCCAGGTGGCTGGAACTGTGACAAACCTTGGGTTCTTAGGCGCGCTTTGCAGCCATCAGGGTTTTGCAGCCGGGGACGTGGATACCGGGTTGATTGCGCGGGATCTTGAAGAACTGGTTGCGGTTCCTGATGTCTCAGCTGGAACAGTTGCCCTGGCGGCAGCCGCGGCAGTTGGACTGTTGGACAATGCAAGTGATGAAAGTGGGTTTACGCTATGGGCTCCTTTGGATCGCGCGGTGCATTTGCGGCTTGGGGAAGAGCTGCAAGCGGTGAAATTGCGGGCCAAATCGGCGTGTCTGATAGCGGCTTTGGTCGGTGACGATAACGTGATTCTAGAAAACACGCGTGGGGCATGGCGCGTTGACGGACAGCCGGCCGCAGAGGTGTTTGTGGATGCTGACAGCGTCACCGTTTTTGACAATTATGGCGTGTCTTTTGACATCGTTGATCTGTTGGATCAGGCTGCCTCTGGGGCGGGGACTGGCAATGTGATTGAAGCCCCGATGCCTGGATTGGTTAAGGCTGTCTTTGCTAAGGCGGGGCAAGAGGTGAAAGAGGGTGACCGATTGGCCATTCTGGAGGCGATGAAGATGGAACATGCTTTGTTGGCGGCGCGTGACGGTGTTGTTGCAGAGGTCCTTAGCCAAGCCGGAGATCAGGTGGAAGCAGGGGCGGCGCTGATTTGTCTGGAAGAAGATGAGAGCGCGCAATGATGCATTTGCATCATGTGGCAGGTACACGATCAGGCCGCATTCTGTGGCTGCTTGAAGAGCTGTCGCTGGATTATGATGTGAGCACCTATCAAATCGGTGATGGGTCGATGCGAACCGCGGATTTTTTAGAGCGGTCACCCCTGGGGCGCGTGCCGGCGTTGGACATGGATGGCACTGTTGTGTTTGAAAGCGCTGCGATCACGCAAATGCTGTGTGAGCAATACCCAGATGCAGAATTGGCACCAAGCGTTGGTGCAGATGATCGCGCTACATTTTTGCAATGGCTGAGTTATGCCGAGACACAAGCCAGCATCATCGAAGCGTTGAATTTGCAGATGATCTTTTTAAGGCCACCTGCAAAACCTTCGGCGGTGGTTTTAAAGTTGATGGTGGCGCGTTTGCGGGCCACATTGCCGCCACTTGAAGACTTGTTTGGGCAGCAGGATTGGATATTGGCACGCGGCTTTTCAGCTGCGGATACGATGTTGGGGTTCAACTTTAGTGCCGTGACGCATTTTGTGGATTTGGGCCCATTTCCAAATCTGCGCAATTATATCGCGCGCTGTGAGGCGCGCCCGGCCTATCAACGTGCCTTGGCACAGGACGGCGGTCAGTCGATGTATGCGCAGGACTTTTACCCGATACCCTCTGAGGATTAATATGGCTGAGTTTGTTGAAATATTCGAAGTTGGTCCGCGAGACGGTCTGCAGAATGAAAAGAACCTGATTGCGACCAAAGATAAGGTTGCTTTGGTGGATTGTCTCAGTTCGGCGGGGTTCAAACGTATTGAAATCGCAAGCTTTGTGTCGCCAAAATGGGTGCCTCAGATGGCGGATTCCGCGGAGGTTCTGGCGGGCATTCAGAGGGCAGAGGGCGTGTCTTATGCGGCCTTGACCCCCAATATGAAGGGGTTGGAGCGCGCGATTGCCGCCAAGGCGGATGAAGTGGCGATTTTTGCCTCTGCGTCAGAAGGTTTCTCTAAGGCCAATATCAACGCCACAATAGCCGAAAGTCTTGAGCGGTTTGCGCCGGTTGCCCAAGCCGCGAAGGCCCATAATATTCCGGTGCGGGGCTATGTCAGCTGCGTAACCGATTGCCCCTATGATGGCGAAACAGATCCGGCGCAGGTTGCCCGCGTTGCCAAGGCGTTGAGCGATCTGGGCTGCTATGAAATTTCTTTGGGCGACACGTTGGGGCAGGCGACACCGGACCGGATTTCGGCGATGCTAGAAACCGTCATCAATGAAATACCTGCCAAGCAGTTGGCTGGGCATTACCACGATACCGCTGGCCGGGCTCTAGACAATATCGAGGCCTCTTTGGAATTGGGGATTCGGGTGTTTGACGCGGCGGTTGGTGGTTTGGGGGGATGCCCCTATGCGCCCGGGGCTGCGGGCAATGTGGCAACAGAAGCTGTGCAATCTCGGCTGCGTTCGTTGGGGTTTAAAACCGGTTTGGACGCGGCTGTATTGGCGACAGCAGGCAAAATGGCGCTTGCGCTTCGCTAACGCACTGCAAAAACGAAAGATGGAAGCGACTATGTATCAAACAATTAGCATTGATGTTGATGAACGAGGCGTTGCTACGCTGACCTTGGATCGCGCAGAAAAGCACAACGCGATGTCTGCGTTGATGATATCTGAATTGACTGATGCGGCGAATGTTCTGGGGCAAGATGCCGCTGTGCGTGTTGTGGTGCTGGCTGCGCTTGGCAAGAGTTTTTGTGCTGGTGGTGATTTGGCTTGGATGAAGCAGCAAATGGCAGCAGATCCGAAAACGCGTTTTGTCGAAGCGCGTAAATTGGCTGAAATGTTGAACGCGTTGAATGAATTGCCAAAGCCATTGATCGGGCGTTTGCAGGGGAATGCGTTTGGCGGTGGCGTGGGTCTGGCGGCCGTTTGCGATGTGGCCATAGGTGTAGAGACATTGAACATGGGATTGACCGAAACGCGGTTGGGTCTGATCCCGGCCACGATTGGTCCTTATGTCTTGGCCAGAATGGGCGAAGCGATGGCACGTCGGGTGTTCATGTCTGCGCGGATATTCAAAGCAGAAGAGGCGAAAACACTGGGGCTTTTGGCGCGCGTCGTTGCCGCCGAAGACTTGGACAATGCGGTAGAGGCTGAAGTGGTGCCTTACCTGAATTGTGCGCCTCAGGCTGTTGCGCGGGCAAAGGCGCTGGCCCGAAGATTTGGCCCCCCAATTGATGATGCGGCAATCGACCACACTATCGCTGAATTGGTTGCCTGTTGGGAAGGCGACGAGGCCAAAGAGGGTGTTGCAGCGTTCTTTGACAAGCGAAAAGCCAACTGGATGCCTTAACCTGACAGCCCTTGGCTGGCACCTGTATTTGTAAACAGACCCTGGGGGACATTATTGAGTGTTCCCCTGATTTTGTTGGGTGTTTGCCCCCCAGAGGGAATCGTTGAGTCTCAAAAGGGAGGTTCAGTGCTGGATAGCGGCTGGCTTTTTGCTGGTTTTGGCACATAGGGCAGAAGCGACAGCGGCAAGCCGTCGTCGATTTTATATAGTCAATCGTCGTATTTCTTAAAGGATTGCTAACAGCGCCAGCAAAAGAGCTGGAATATAGCCAGATTTGGTTGACCCCACCTTGGGGCAGAGGTAAACCCCAATTTGATCAATAAGCCATCTGACTGCAGAAAATTGTCTGCATGAAAGGAGCCGCCCCGTGGAAGAGATGCTGAGGGAATACCTTCCCATTCTCGTCTTTCTGGCCATCGCCATTGCTCTTGGACTCGTTCTTATCCTAGCTGCTGTTATTGTTGCCGTGCGTAACCCTGACCCTGAGAAGGTGAGTGCGTATGAGTGTGGTTTCAATGCCTTTGACGATGCTCGGATGAAGTTTGATGTGCGATTTTACCTTGTCGCCATCCTATTCATCATTTTTGACCTGGAAATCGCGATGCTTTTCCCTTGGGCTGTGGCCTTTAAGGACATCAGCATGGTCGGGTTTTGGTCGATGATGGTCTTTCTGGCCGTTCTGACCATCGGCTTTGCTTACGAGTGGAAGAAAGGGGCTCTGGAATGGGAGTGATGACAGGTGTAAACACCGCTGGCGCTGACAAAGAAGTTGCCACGCAGGCGTTGAATGCAGAGTTGCAGGACAAAGGCTTTCTGCTGACTTCCACCGAAGACATCATCAACTGGGCCCGTACCGGTTCATTGCACTGGATGACCTTTGGCTTGGCGTGCTGCGCTGTCGAGATGATTCAGGTGGCGATGCCGCGCTATGACCTTGAACGGTTTGGCACCGCACCGCGGGCCTCTCCGCGTCAGTCTGATCTGATGATCGTGGCTGGGACGCTGACCAACAAAATGGCCCCGGCGCTGCGCAAGGTTTATGACCAGATGCCAGAGCCACGCTATGTTATTTCTATGGGCTCCTGCGCCAATGGCGGTGGGTACTATCACTATTCCTATTCTGTTGTGCGTGGCTGTGATCGGGTTGTGCCGGTTGACGTTTACGTGCCGGGTTGCCCGCCAACCGCCGAAGCGCTGCTTTATGGTGTTTTGCAGTTGCAACGGAAAATTCGCCGCACGGGGACACTTGTACGATGAGTGAAGCAATGATGGAATTGGGCGCGCTGATAGAAGCAAAGCGCGCTGATTGTGTGCTGGGCTGGGATGTGTCCCACGGCGAGCTGAATATTGATGTTGCCCCTTCAAACCTAGTGGCCTTTGTTGAGTTCCTGAAATCAGAGCCAACCTGCAAGTTCACTCAGTTGATTGACCAAACAGCGGTGGATTACCCAGAGCGGGTGAAGCGCTTTGACGTGGTGTATCATTTGCTGTCGATGCATCAGAACCATCGGGTGCGCCTGCGCGTGTCTATCCGCGAAGATGAGATGCTGCCGTCAATCACATCAGTGCACGCCGGGGCCAATTGGTTTGAGCGCGAAGTGTTCGATATGTTCGGGATTATCTTTACTGATCATCCCGATCTGCGCCGCTTGCTGACCGACTATGGCTTCCGTGGCCATCCACTGCGCAAAGATTTCCCGACGACGGGCTATACCGAAGTACGTTATGACGAAGAGCTGAAACGTGTGGTTTACGAACCGGTCAGCTTGACGCAGGAATACCGCCAGTTTGACTTTATGTCCCCGTGGGAAGGTGCCAATTACATCTTGCCGGGTGACGAAAAAGAGGGGGCGAAATAATGCCGTTTCTGACTGAGATAGCGATGTTGATATCTGCCGTATTGATTGCTGCGACGTTGCTTTCGGCCCCGACGCCGAAAAAAGTTCGTGTTGTGTCACGTTCGCGTAAGGAGACCAAATAATGGACGGCTCCAAAGGTTTCGAAGACGCCCAATCCGGCGAACAGAAAATCCGTAACTTCAATCTTAACTTTGGCCCGCAGCACCCTGCGGCGCACGGGGTTCTGCGTTTGGTTCTTGAACTGGACGGCGAGATTGTAGAGCGTTGCGACCCGCATGTTGGTCTGTTGCACCGTGGGACTGAAAAGCTCATGGAAAGCCGGACCTATTTGCAGAACCTGCCGTATTTTGACAGGTTGGATTATGTTGCGCCAATGAACCAAGAGCATGCTTGGTGTCTGGCGATTGAAAAGCTGACCGGCACGATTGTGCCGCGTCGCGGCCAATTGATCCGAGTCTTGTTCTGCGAGATCGGCCGATTGCTGAACCACCTGATGAACGTGACCACGCAGGCCATGGACGTGGGTGCCTTGACCCCACCACTTTGGGGCTTTGAAGAACGCGAAAAGCTGATGATTTTCTACGAACGGGCCTGTGGCGCGCGTTTACACGCAGCGTATTTCCGTCCGGGTGGCGTACATCAGGATATTCCTGACGCGCTATTGGATGATATCGAAGCTTGGACACTGACATTCCCGCAAGTCTTGGAAGACATTGATGGCCTGTTGACCGAAAACCGTGTTTTCAAACAGCGTAACGTCGATATCGGCGTTGTGGATGAAGACATGGTGATGGAATACGGCTTTTCCGGCGTGATGGCGCGTTCGGCTGGTCTGGCATGGGATCTGCGCCGTGCGCAGCCTTATGAATGCTATGACGAGTTTGAGTTCCAAGTGCCGGTTGGCAAAAATGGTGACTGTTTTGATCGCTACCTGATGCGCATGGAAGAAATGCGCCAATCGGTGTCGATCGTGCGTCAGGCCATTGTGAAGCTTCGCGAAGCCACTGGCGACGTTCTTGCTCGTGGCAAGGTGACGCCACCGAAGCGTGCTGAGATGAAAACCTCGATGGAAAGCTTGATCCATCACTTCAAACTGTACACCGAAGGCTTTCATGTGCCTGCGGGCGAGGTTTATGCCGCTGTTGAAGCACCTAAGGGTGAATTTGGTGTGTATTTGGTTGCCGATGGCACCAACAAACCATACCGCAGTAAAATTCGCGCACCGGGTTTCCCGCATTTGCAAGCTATGGATACTTTGGCGAAGGGCCACCAATTGGCTGATGTCGCCGCGATTATTGGCACGATGGACATCGTGTTTGGGGAGATTGACCGCTAATGCTTCGCCGTCTTTATCATGATCAACCCGAAAGCTTTGCCTTTACGCCTGCCAATCAGGCTTGGGCGGAAGCGCAATTGACCAAATTCCCTGAAGGCCGTCAGGCCTCGGCTGTGATCCCGCTTTTGTGGCGCGCTCAGGAGCAAGAAGGCTGGGTGACCAAACCGGCGATTGAATATATCGCTGATATGCTGGGTCTGGCCTATATTCGCGTGCTTGAGGTCACCTCGTTCTATTTTATGTTCCAGATGCAACCTGTTGGTTCTGTGGCACATATTCAGATTTGCGGCACTACGTCTTGCATGATTTGTGGGGCCGAGGATCTGATTGCAGTTTGCAAAGAGAAGATCGCTGCAAACCCGCATGAATTGTCTGCAGATGGCAAGTTCAGCTGGGAAGAAGTTGAATGTCTGGGGGCGTGCACCAATGCGCCAATGGCGCAGATCGGCAAAGACTACTTTGAAGATCTGACCACCGATGGCCTGACCAAGATGATTGATGAGATGGCGGCAGGCAATGTGCCTATGGCCGGTCCTCAGAACGGTCGCTATGCGGCAGAGCCTTTGTCTGGTCTGACCTCTTTGACTGAATATGACTCTGGCAAAACGCAATACAATGCATCTGTTCAACTGGCGACCGACATTGGCGATAGCATCAAGCGTATTGATGGAACCGAAGTGCCTTTGACAACGCCTTGGATTGGCAAAGATGGAGAAGTGGCTGGCCGTGTTGCGGCTGAACCGACACCAGCTGCTCCGGCCACACCAAAGCCTGCGGTGAAGCAAGCTGAAGAGGCTAAGAAAGCCGCGAAGCCAAAAGCCGCGCCAAAAAAGGCCGCAGCAAAAGCACCAGAAACATCTGCAGAGGTTGCTGAAGCCGCACCTGAAACCTTAAGCGCAGCGCGCGAAGGTGGGGCGGATGATCTGAAGCAGCTTAAAGGCGTTGGTCCAAAGCTTGAAGCAACTTTGAATGAGCTGGGCTTTTTCCACTTTGATCAGGTTGCTGCTTGGGGACCTGCGGAGGTCGCTTGGGTTGACAGCCGCTTGACTTTCAAAGGTCGCATCGAGCGCGATGGCTGGATTGAACAGGCCAAAAAGCTTGCGGCGGGTGAAGAGACAGAATTCGCGAAACGCGTCAAAAAAGGCGGCGTTTACGAGGATTAAGGAATGACGGAGGAGCAAACAGAGCAGCAATTGGCAAAACGAGGCCGCATGGTCAGTCTTGTTATCGCAGGAACGCTGCTGCTTTGGATGCTCATCCAGGTGATTGGTCAGCAGGTTGGACTTCCGGGGCGCTTTGCTTTGTTGTTTGATTTTGCAGCGATCGCAGCGCTGATTTGGGCGCTGGTGAATGTATTTCAGATCTGGCGTGCGCGTCAGAAAACAGAAGGGTAAAACGGGATGCTCAAGGATCAGGACCGTATCTTTACCAACCTATATGGTATGCACGAACGCACGCTCAAGGGGGCGCAGCAGCGTGGCCATTGGGATGGCACAGCGGGCATCATTCAAAAGGGCCGCAGCTGGATCATCGACACGATGAAGGCCTCGGGCCTGCGTGGTCGTGGCGGCGCGGGGTTCCCGACGGGTTTGAAATGGTCGTTTATGCCAAAGGAAAGCGATGGGCGGCCATCTTATCTGGTGATTAACGCCGATGAGTCCGAACCGGGCACCTGTAAAGACCGCGAAATCATGCGCCATGATCCGCATACATTGATCGAAGGCGCGCTGATTGCTTCTTTCGCGATGAATGCCCACACCTGCTATATCTATCTGCGTGGCGAATATATTCGCGAGCGCGAAGCGCTGCAGGCTGCGATTGATGAATGCTATGACAAGGGCATGCTGGGCAAAAACGCAGCTGGGTCTGGCTGGGATTTCGATGTGTTCCTGCATCATGGGGCTGGGGCCTATATTTGTGGTGAAGAGACCGCCTTGCTGGAAAGCCTTGAAGGCAAAAAAGGCATGCCGCGGATGAAGCCGCCGTTTCCTGCTGGCGCAGGACTGTACGGCTGCCCAACCACCGTTAACAATGTTGAATCCATTGCGGTTGTGCCGACAATTCTGCGTCGTGGTGCCGAATGGTTTGCCGGCTTTGGTCGCGCCAATAACGCCGGTACAAAGCTGTTTGCGATATCTGGCCACGTCAACAACCCCTGCGTTGTCGAAGAAGCCATGTCTATTTCGTTCGAAGAACTGATTGAAAAGCATTGCGGAGGCATTCGCGGTGGCTGGGACAATCTGCAAGCTGTCATTCCGGGTGGATCCTCTGTGCCCTGCGTGCGCGGTGAAAAGATGCGTGACGCGATCATGGATTTTGATTACCTGCGCGGCGAGCTTGGGTCTGGTTTGGGCACGGCGGCTGTTATTGTCATCGACAAACAAACAGACATCATCAAAGCCATTTGGCGTTTGGCGAAGTTTTACAAACATGAAAGCTGTGGCCAGTGTACCCCGTGTCGTGAAGGCACCGGTTGGATGATGCGGGTGATGGAACGTCTGGTGAAGGGCGAGGCGGATCCGGAAGAAATTGACATGCTTTGGGACGTGACCAAACAGGTCGAAGGCCACACTATTTGTGCATTGGGAGATGCGGCAGCTTGGCCAATCCAGGGTCTTATTCGCAATTTCCGCGAAGAAATCGAAGACCGTATTAAAACGCAGAAATCGGGCCGTATCGGCGCGATGGCGGCAGAGTAAATTAGAAATGACAATGATTAAAACAAAATTCTTAAAAGGCTCCGCAATTTCGGCGGTATTGGCGCTTTCCTTCGCCACAGGTCCAGTTTTGGCTGCGCCAGCAAAAGGTGAGTTCCTTACTAAAGAGATCCGTGACGAAGTTCTTGCCCTGGATATTGCTTATACGATTTCAAAAAAATGTAGAAAAATCGTGTTCAGCGACCACCAAGAGCAGAAATTTTTTGACAGTCTTTTCGAGAAGTTCGTGAATGAAAGTCGTAGACAGCGCGCCGTTCTGGATGCAATTGACGCGATTGACGAAGAAGAACATGAAAAGAAGATTGTTGAATTTTTAGTAGAAGCTGGGGTTGATCCCAAGGTCAGAAATTCTTTCTGCACACCTGGATTTTCTGAGATTCAAAAGGGCTCTTTGATCGGTAAATATCTACGAGGTCGAAAGTAATGCAAACGCCGCAGTCATCTTCATGGTCTTTGAACGTTCAGCCTTGGCGCTGTGGCGTTGCGATCCTTTTGATCGCGACCTTGTCGATGTCTGCGTGTGGCCGCTTCAAAAAAGATACTGGCCTGCGTTTTGACGAACAGCGTTTCCGCATCAAAGCTGCGAAAGTCAGCAAAGATGATCGCAGCATCTTTACAGTTGCTGTGAGCCCGGCCTCTGCGACGCTTGACGGTGCACGCCAAGCGGCTGCCTATGGGGGCACGCAATATTGCATCAAACAATATGGCACGTCGTTGATTTCCTGGTCACATGGGCCGGAAGATGAGCCTCGGTTTGACGGAGATAGGCTTGTTGTGCAGGGGCAGTGCAGACCGTGAAACAAGTTTTTGCACATATTGGTCCATTCTTTGCCGATACTCGGCAAAATCATGCTGAAGACAGCGTGAAGCAGGCCTGTTATTGCATAACACAACGCCGATCTTTTGATCTGAGCCAGGAAGGGCGCGGTTTTGCAGCTCTTTTTGGCATGGAAGGAATGATGCGGTGCGTATGATGGTTTTAGCGATGGTATTGGCAGCAAGTACGGCAAATGCCAAGCAGCCTTTGGAAAATGTGAAAAGCGTAACCGATGGCTTGCTTTGGGTGGGGGTCGCGGATGAAATCCGCAACATTTGCCCCACAATTTCTGCCCGGATGATCCGGGCCTTGCGCTATGTCAATGCGATCCATTCAGAAGCAAAGTCTTTGGGCTATAGCAAAGACGAAATAGATGCTTTCCGAAAGAGCGATGCCAATAAGGCCGAGCTCCGCCGTCGTGGGGAAGCCTATCTAAAAGCCAATGGGGTCAATTTCGATGACCCGGAAACATACTGTGCGCTTGGGCGGGCAGAAATCAAGAAATCCAGCCAGATCGGCGCGCTGTTAAGGGCCAAATAACTATGTCTGACCTACGCAAGATCATTATTGATGACACCGAAGTAGAAGTGGATGGCGCGTTGACGCTGATCCAGGCCTGCGAAGAAGCTGGGGTAGAAGTGCCTCGGTTCTGTTATCACGAAAGACTATCCATCGCAGGCAACTGCCGCATGTGTCTGGTCGAGGTGGTCGGTGGACCGCCAAAGCCAGCGGCCTCTTGTGCGATGCAGGTGAAAGATCTGCGGCCCGGCCCGGAAGGGCAAGCCCCGGTTGTGAAAACCAATTCGCCCATGGTCAAAAAGGCCCGCGAAGGCGTTATGGAGTTTCTGCTGATCAACCACCCGCTGGATTGCCCTATTTGTGACCAGGGTGGGGAATGTGATTTGCAAGACCAAGCCGTCGCTTATGGTCTTTCTGGCTCACGGTTCAAAGAATCCAAGCGCGCTGTCGAAGATCTGGATCTTGGCCCATTGGTTGCCACGACCATGACCCGTTGTATTTCCTGCACCCGTTGTGTGCGCTTTACCACAGAGGTCGCCGGTATCACCCAAATGGGCCAAACCGGTCGCGGCGAAGATTCTGAAATCACCAGCTATTTGAACGAAACTTTGGATAGCAACTTGCAGGGCAATATCATTGATCTTTGCCCGGTTGGGGCGCTGACATCCAAGCCCTATGCCTTTACGGCGCGTCCATGGGAATTGACCAAGACGGAAACCATCGACGTAATGGATGCCTTGGGTTCTAACATTCGTGTGGATACCAAAGGCCGCGAAGTGATGCGGATTTTGCCGCGCAATCATGATGGCGTGAACGAAGAGTGGATCTCTGACAAAACCCGTTTTGTTTGGGATGGTCTGCGTCGCCAGCGTTTGGATCGCCCCTATGTGCGTGAAAACGGCAAATTGCGCGCAGCCTCTTGGGGCGAGGCTTTGGGCAAAGCTGCCGAGGCCATGAAGGGCAAGAAAGTTGCCGGTCTTGTGGGCGAATTGGCCTCGACGGAAGCTGCCTATGCCTTGAAGGCGCTGGTTGGCGGGCAGGGTGGCAACGTCGAATGCCGCACAGACAATGCGCGTTTGCCTTTGGACAACCGCTCTGGTTATGTAGGCAATGCCAGCATCGAAGATATTGATGACGCGGAATTCATTCTGCTGATTGGCACAAACCCACGCACAGAAGCGCCGGTTTTAAATGCGCGTCTGCGCAAAGCCTGGTTGAAGGGTGCCAAGATTGCCAACATCGGCGCGCCACATGATCTGACCTATGATGTGTTTGAGATGGGCACGGGCCGAGAGGCGCTTGCCGGATTAGAAAACCACGAATTCAAGGAAATCCTTGAAAAACCATCTGTGATTATTGTTGGGGCCGGTGCCTTGACCGAAGCTGACGGTTTGGCCGTTTTGGGTCACGCGATGAATGCATCACAACGCACAAATGGCAAGATGATGGTTCTGCACAAAGCTGCCAGCCGGGTTGGCGCGATGGATGTGGGCGCGGTCACCGAAGGTGGTCTGTCAGCCGCGATTGAAGGGGCCGAAGTTGTTTACAACATGGGCGCTGACGAAGTCGATATCGATGCCGGTGCGTTTGTGATCTACCAGGGTTCGCATGGCGACCGTGGCGCACACCGCGCGGACGTTATTTTGCCAGCTGCGGCCTATACCGAAGAAAATGGCTTGTTTGTGAACACCGAAGGTCGTCCACAATTGGCGATGCGGGCAAACTTTGCGCCGGGTGAGGCCAAGGAAAACTGGGCCATCCTGCGCGCGCTTTCTGCTGAACTGGGTGACGCACTGCCATTTGACAGCCTGGCGCAACTGCGCACAGCAATGATTGCTGACGTGCCGCATTTGGCCAAAGTTGATCAAGTCGTCGAAAACGAATGGCAGCCTTTGCCGGTGGACACACTGGGCAAGGCAGATTTCCGCAGCGGTGTGGCAGATTTCTATCTGACCAACCCAATCGCACGTGCAAGCCAGTTGATGGCAGAGCTTTCGGCACAGGCCAAAGCGCGCAGCGAAACCAAGATCGCGGCGGAGTAAACGCAAATGACGCTTTCTTGGCACGGCATTTTGACAGTTTTGGCGGCTTCGGCCGGCCTGACTGCTTGTGCGGTGCAAGAAGGCGCGGCGGTATCGCGCGACGCAGTGGCTTTTGATCCATCCTACGACAGCGTGGACACACGTTTGTTGGATGGCGATTTGGTCAACTTTCATGTCGAAATGCGCGGTGCACGCAATGAAACAGATGTTGTGGCTTATGCCGAATGTGCGGCGGCGCAATATGCGTTGATCCGGGGATACGGATTTGCGCGACATCTTAGAACAAGTGTTGAATTTCAGGGTGGAATTTGGCGAGGGGATGCTGTTTACACCATCTCATCGGCGCTGCCCCGTGGTCTGAAAACGATTGACGCGGAAGTCACGGTTTCAAGCTGCGCTGAGAACAGAATACCCACGGTGTGAGGACATATGGCTGATTTCTTTACCACTCCCCTAGGATTAGGCGTTTTAATCGTCGCCCAGGTTTTGGCCGTTTTAGGCTTTGTAATGATCTCGCTACTGTTCCTTGTGTATGGGGACAGGAAAATTTGGGCTGCGGTTCAGATGCGGCGCGGTCCCAATGTGGTTGGCGCCTGGGGTTTGTTGCAAACCGTTGCTGACGCGCTGAAATATGTCGTGAAAGAGGTTGTTGTACCGGCCGGGGCCGACAAAACCGTGTTCATGCTCGCACCTTTGACGTCCTTTGTACTGGCGATGATTGCCTGGGCGGTGATCCCGTTTAGCGACGGCTGGGTGTTGTCTGACATCAACGTCGCCATCCTTTATGTGTTTGCTGTGTCTTCCTTGGAAGTCTATGGCGTGATTATGGGGGGCTGGGCGTCTAACTCGAAATACCCATTCCTGGGATCTTTGCGCTCTGCCGCGCAGATGATTTCTTACGAAGTTTCAATTGGCCTGATCATTATCGGTATCGTGATTTCAACAGGGTCGATGAACTTTGGTGACATTGTGCGAGCGCAAGACGGGGCTTACGGTTTCTTTAGCTGGTATTGGTTGCCGCATTTCCCAATGGTCTTTCTATTCTTCATTTCGGCTTTGGCAGAAACCAACCGCCCGCCGTTTGATTTGCCCGAAGCGGAATCTGAACTGGTGGCAGGTTATCAGGTCGAATATTCATCGACACCGTTCCTGCTGTTTATGGCGGGCGAATACATCGCCATCTTCTTGATGTGCGCACTGACATCGCTGCTGTTCTTTGGTGGCTGGTTGTCGCCAATCCCAGGCCTGCCAGATGGCGCGCTGTGGATGGTTGGTAAAATGGCGTTCTTCTTCTTCATCTTTGCGATGGTCAAGGCGATCACCCCACGTTACCGCTATGACCAACTGATGCGCATTGGTTGGAAAGTCTTCCTGCCGTTGTCATTGGTTTGGGTCGTTCTGGTGGCATTCCTTGCAAAATTCGAAGCCTTCGGCGGCGCATATGCCCGCTGGGCGATTGGAGGCTGATATGGCAAACGTAGATTATACCCGCGCGGCCAAATATTTCCTGCTTGCTGACTTCGTCAAAGGGTTTCAGCTTGGGTTCAAGTACTTCTTTGCCCCTAAAGCAACGCTGAACTACCCGCACGAAAAGGGGCCTTTGTCGCCTCGGTTCCGGGGCGAACACGCGCTGCGCCGCTATCCAAACGGCGAAGAGCGCTGCATTGCGTGTAAACTCTGCGAAGCGGTTTGCCCGGCGCAAGCGATCACCATTGATGCGGAACCCCGCGAAGATGGCAGCCGCCGTACCACACGCTATGACATTGACATGACCAAATGCATTTACTGCGGGTTTTGCCAAGAGGCTTGCCCGGTGGATGCGATTGTTGAGGGGCCGAATTTCGAATTCGCAACAGAAACCCGTGAAGAGCTGTTTTACGACAAGGATAAACTGCTGGCGAACGGCGAACGTTGGGAAGCAGAGATTGCCCGTAATCTAGAACTGGATGCGCCTTACCGATGACCGATTCAAAAAACCCTTTCGAAGCAATGATGGCTCAGTATCAGGAGATGGCGAAATCCATGAATCCTGCGCTGGAATCCTTCTCTCCAAAAGGGTTCGAGAACCTTTGGCCAACCATGTCCAAAGACATGATGGAAATGTTCTTTGGCAAAGGCTTGAACAAAGACGGTCTGGACGCAAAAACGCGTCTTCTTTTGACATTGGCAGCTTTGACCGTTCTGGGCGGACAGGCTGACGCACAAATTCGCCTAACCATCCGGCATTTGCTGGAAGCGGGCGCAACGAAACAAGAAATTGCCGAGACCATTGGCCAGATGTCAATGTTTGCCGGCTTACCCGCCATGACCCGAGTGATGGAACTTGCACAGGGTGTGATGGGCGATAATGAGGAAAGTGAGACATGACCATTGCGGCGCTTGCATTCTATCTGTTTGCGATCTGTGTGATCGCGGGCGGTCTATTTACCGTGGTCAGCAAGAACCCGGTGCATTCGGTCTTGTGGCTGATCTTATCCTTTATCAGCGCGGCTGGTCTGTTTGTGCTGTTGGGCGCTGAATTCGTCGCGATGCTGCTGATCATCGTCTACGTGGGGGCGGTCGCGGTGCTGTTCCTGTTTGTGGTGATGATGCTGGATGTCGATTTTGCTGAGCTGAAGGCTGGCATGGCACAGTATCTGCCGATTGCCATATTGATTGGCGTCGTTTTGCTAATGCAATTCGGCCTGGCCTTTGGTGCTTGGGAAGAAGCCGAGCAAGCGGAAGCGCTGCGTGCTGCGGTTGCGCCGGAAGGTGTTCACAACACAGAGGCCTTGGGCCTGCTGATCTATGACCAATACTTCCTGTTGTTCCAACTGGCGGGCCTGATCCTGTTGGTTGCGATGATTGGTGCCATTGTGCTGACCATCCGTCACCGCCGCGACATCAAACGGCAGAACGTGCTGACCCAGATGTGGCGTGACCCAGCGACCGCAATGGAAATCAAAGATATTAAACCGGGGCAGGGGCTTTGAAGAAAGTGATGGCACTTACTTTTCCAGTTCTTGCTCTGTCTGCTTGTGACCAGGCTCCATACAAGGGGTTTGGATTGCAAAAGGATTGCTCGATTAGTCAAGTAGACTTTGGCGTACCGGCTCCAGTTGATGAAGGTAAGGGACTTTTGTCCATTTCGCTTCGGAAGGATGCTGACAGGACCGCAGAAGCTAACGGATTGCCGGTATTAAGCTGGGCTGAAGTGTATTCATGCCTTAGCAAGCAAGCCCAAAATCTTCGTAGTGATGATCCTGACACGGTTGGAGAAATTCTTTCTGAGTGGCGAACGAGTGAAGTGAGCATGTCTAGGCTTCGAACGTTGGCACGTCAGAATAGGGCGAAATTAACAAAGAACAGTGTTGGAGCAGTTGCAGTTGGCAATGGCCAGTATTCATGCGGCTGTAAACTCCACTATCCAAATTCTCTGGGGGCAAGTACATGATCGGACTTGAACATTACCTCACCGTGGCGGCGACTTTGTTCGTCATTGGTATTTTTGGCCTCTTCCTGAACCGGAAGAACGTCATCATCCTGCTGATGTCGATTGAATTGATGCTGCTGGCGGTGAACATCAACCTTGTGGCCTTTTCGTCCTTTCTGGGTGATCTGGTCGGGCAGGTTTTCACGCTGTTTGTCTTGACCGTTGCCGCTGCAGAAGCGGCGATTGGTCTGGCAATTCTGGTTTCCTTCTTCCGTAACCGCGGCACCATCGCGGTCGAAGATGTCAACGTGATGAAAGGCTAATTGAGCATGGAAACGATCATCCTCTTTGCGCCTCTTGTTGGGGCGATCATTGGCGGGTTTGGCTGGCGCTATATCGGCGAAACAGCGGCACAATATGTGACCACTGGACTGCTGTTCCTAGCCTGCTTGCTGTCTTGGATTGTGTTCTTAAGCCACGGGCCAGACACCCAGCACATCCACATTCTGGATTTCATCCAGTCGGGCACGCTGGACACCAGCTGGTCGATCCGCCTGGACCGTCTAACCTCGATCATGTTGATTGTTGTGACCACAGTGTCGGCTTTGGTGCACCTCTATAGCTTTGGCTATATGGCGCATGACGAAAACTTTGCCGAAGACCAGAACTATAAAGCGCGTTTCTTTGCCTACCTCAGCTTCTTTACCTTTGCGATGTTGATGCTGGTGACCTCTGACAATCTTGTTCAGATGTTCTTTGGCTGGGAAGGCGTGGGCGTTGCCTCTTATCTGTTGATTGGGTTTTATTGGAAAAAACCAAGCGCAGGTGCGGCGGCGATGAAAGCCTTTATCGTCAACCGTGTGGGTGACTTTGGTTTTGCATTGGGCATTTTTGGCCTGTTTATGCTGACCGGCAGCATCGACTTTGACGTGATCTTTGCCGAGGTGCCAAACCTTGTGAACAAAGAGATCACCTTCCTGTGGACAGAATGGAATGCAGCGAACCTGTTGGCATTCCTGCTGTTTGTGGGCGCGATGGGTAAATCTGCGCAGCTGTTCCTGCACACTTGGTTGCCTGACGCGATGGAGGGCCCGACACCTGTTTCGGCGCTGATCCACGCGGCGACCATGGTTACAGCCGGTGTGTTCTTGGTTTGCCGCATGTCTCCATTGATGGAATATGCACCTGAGGCGACTGCGTTTATCACCTTCCTTGGCGCAACCACAGCCTTTGTGGCCGCGACCATCGGCCTAGTGCAAAACGACATCAAACGGGTGATTGCCTATTCAACCATGTCTCAGCTGGGGTATATGTTTGTGGCAGCAGGTGTTGGTGTTTATTCGGTTGCAATGTTCCACTTGTTCACACACGCGTTCTTTAAAGCGATGTTGTTCTTGGGCGCGGGCTCTGTGATCCACGGAATGCACCACGAACAAGATATGCGGAATTACGGTGGTTTACGTAAGAAATTGCCTTACACATTCTGGGCGATGATGATTGGCACTTTGGCGATCACCGGTGTTGGTATCCCACTGACACATATCGGTTTTGCGGGCTTCTTGTCCAAAGATGCCGTGATCGAAAGTGCCTATGCTGGCACCGCGGGTGGCTATGCCTTCTGGATGTTGGTGATTGCTGCGTTGTTCACAAGTTTCTATAGCTGGCGTCTGATGTTCCTGACCTTCTATGGCAAGGCGCGTGGTGACAAACACACCCATGATCATGCACATGAAAGCCCAACCGTTATGTTGGTGCCGCTTGGCGTGCTGGCGTTGGGGGCGGTTTTCGCCGGTATGATCTGGTACGGCAGCTTCTTTGGCGACCATCACAAAGTGAACACGTTCTTTGGGATCGAAGCCCATGCAGAAGCCAGTGAACACGGTGACAGTCATGCGGACGACAGCCACGCCGTTGCCAAGGACGATCATGCAGATGATCATGCCATGGCGGATGCCGGTCACGGTGAGGCACCAAAGGGCGCAATTCACATGGCGGCAGACAACCACGTGATTGATGATGCGCATCATTCGCCAACATGGGTCAAAATCAGCCCGTTCATCGCGATGCTGATTGGCTTTATCACTGCTGTCTGGTTCTATATCTGGGATCCGTCGATGCCGCGCAAAGTGGCAGAAACACAGCGTCCGCTGTACCTGTTCCTGCTGAATAAATGGTACTTTGACGAGATCTTTGACTTTATCTTTGTACGTCCGGCCAAGGCCCTCGGTGGTTTCCTGTGGAAACGCGGAGATGGCAATGTGATTGACGGCTTCTTGAATGGTGTGGCGATGGGCATTGTGCCGTTCTTCACCAAGCTCGCGGGTCGCGCACAGTCTGGCTATATCTTTACCTATGCCTTTGCCATGGTGATCGGCATTGTCGTGTTCATCACCTGGATGACGCTCAGCGGAGGAGCGCACTAATGGATAACCTTCTTTCCATTGTAACCTTCATTCCGGCGATTGCAGCTGTAATCCTGTTGGTGTTCTTGCGTGGCGACGACGCTGCGGATCAGCGCAATGCCAAATGGGTGGCCTTGATCGCAACGGTCATCACCTTTTTGGTTTCACTGTTCATTCTTGCAGAATTTGATCCGCAAGACACCGGCATGCAATTTGTCGAAGAACGCTCATGGTTGCTGGGTCTACAGTACAAAATGGGTGTGGACGGGATTTCGGTTCTGTTTGTCATGCTGACCACGTTCATGATGCCGCTGACCATCGCGGCTTCTTGGGGTGTAGAGAAACGCGTCAAAGAATACATGATCGCTTTCTTGCTGCTGGAAACGCTGATGCTTGGTGTGTTCATGGCGCTGGATCTGATCCTGTTCTACCTGTTCTTCGAAGCTGGCCTTATCCCAATGTTCCTGATCATCGGGATTTGGGGGGGCGCGAACCGCATTTATGCATCGTTCAAGTTCTTCCTCTATACATTGCTGGGTTCGGTGCTGATGCTGGTCGCAATGGTGGCAATGTTTGCTGACGCTGGCACCACCGATATTCCGACCTTGATGAACCACACCTTTGCCTTTGAAAGCTTTGATGTTCTGGGCATTCACGTGGTGGGTGGTTTGCAAACCCTGCTGTTCCTGGCCTTCTTTGCCAGCTTTGCGGTTAAGATGCCGATGTGGCCAGTCCACACTTGGTTGCCTGACGCGCACGTTCAGGCCCCGACTGCGGGTTCTGTTGTTCTGGCTGCGATCCTGTTGAAGATGGGTGGCTATGGCTTCTTGCGCTTTAGCCTGCCGATGTTCCCTGTTGGAGCCGAGGTTCTGACGGACTTTATTCTGTGGATGTCTGCCATCGCGATTGTTTACACCTCTTTGGTGGCGCTTGTGCAGCAAGACATGAAAAAGCTGATTGCTTATTCATCAGTTGCGCACATGGGCTATGTGACCATGGGGATCTTTGTGGGCAATCAGCAGGGCATTGATGGCGCGATCTTTCAGATGCTAAGCCACGGCTTTATCTCTGGCGCGTTGTTCTTGTGCGTTGGCGTGATCTATGACCGGATGCACACGCGTGACATTGACGCCTATGGTGGTCTGGTGAACCGGATGCCGGCCTATGCGCTGATCTTTATGTTCTTCACAATGGCGAACGTGGGTCTGCCGGGTACATCGGGCTTCGTTGGTGAATTTCTGACATTGATGGGCGCGTTCCAGAAAAACACTTGGGTGGCTGCGATTGCGACCTCTGGTGTGATCCTGTCTGCGGCCTATGCGCTGTGGCTGTATCGCCGCGTTGTCATGGGAGATCTGATCAAGGAAAGCCTGCGCACAATCAGCGATATGAACGCGCGCGAGAAATGGATCTTTGCACCATTGGTGGCAATGACTTTGTTGCTGGGTGTTTATCCAGCGCTGATCACCGACATTATCGGGCCTTCAGTTGAGGCCCTGCTAATTAACTATGAAACCGCATTGGCGCATGCTCCGGCTGCTGACCAAATCGCGGCATCGCACTAAGGGGGCGGTAACCGATGATCACTGCTGATCTGAATATCATCCTGCCAGAAATCATTCTGGCGATTTACGCGATGCTCGCGCTTGTTGGGGCGGTTTACACCGGCAAAGACGCAATCGCGGGCGCGTTAACCTGGCTGACAGCGATCTTGTTTGTTGGCTTGGCGGCTTGGATTGGGCTGAACGGCGAAGGCAGCAATATTGCCTTTAACGGCATGTTCCATGACGATGGTTTTGCGCGCTTTGCCAAAGTGACCATTCTATTGTCTGCCGCGGCCGTATTGGTGATGGGCCAAGACTATTTGGCGCGTCGTAATCTGCTGCGGTTTGAATACCCAATCCTGATCGTTTTGTCGGTTGTCGGCATGATGATGATGGTGAGTGCTGGCGATCTGATGGCGCTGTACATGGGGCTCGAATTGCAGTCTTTGTCGCTTTATGTTGTGGCCTCCTTGCGTCGCGACAGTGTCAAGTCGACCGAAGCTGGCATGAAGTACTTTGTGCTTGGGGCGCTGTCATCGGGCTTGCTGCTATATGGTTCATCTTTGGTCTATGGCTTTGCGGGAACAACGCAATTTGCAGGCATTATCCAAGCGGCTGGCGAAGGCCACACCACATTGGGACTTCTGTTTGGTCTGACCTTTGTGGTCTCTGGCCTGGCGTTCAAAGTGTCGGCTGTGCCGTTCCACATGTGGACACCAGACGTATACGAAGGCGCGCCCACTCCGATCACCGCGTTTTTTGCGACGGCGCCAAAGATGGCTGCCATGGCGCTGTTTGCACGGGTTGTGCATGACGCCTTTGGTGGCGTTGTTGGTGACTGGCAGCAAATCGTTGCCTTCCTGTCGCTACTGTCCATGTTCCTGGGGGCCGTGGCGGCGATTGGTCAAAAAGACATCAAACGTCTGATGGCCTATTCTTCGATTGCGCATATGGGCTATGCTTTGATGGGCCTGGCCGCAGGCACAGCCTTTGGCGTGCAATCCATGCTGATCTATATGGCCATTTATGTGACAATGAACGTCGGAACATTTGCCTTTATCCTGTCGATGGAGCGGGATGGTCAGCCGGTCACAGACATCAACGCCTTGAACATGTATTCCAAGCGCGAACCCGGCAAAGCGATTGCGATGCTGATCTTGCTGTTCTCTTTGGCTGGCGTGCCACCGTTCTTGGGCTTTATCGGCAAACTTTATGTGCTGCGTGCCGCCTATGATGCGGGTCTGGCATGGTTGGCCATTGCGGGTGTTATCGCTTCGGTGATCGGCGCGTTCTACTATCTGCGCATCGTGTTTTACATGTACTTTGGTGAAGAGGGTGAAAGCCTGGACAAAAGCCGCAGCCCCATTCTTTATGGGTTCCTGATGGCTTCTGCGGCGATCATGGCGCTGGGAATTGTGAACCTATTTGGTGTGGAAGCCATGGCAGAAGTGGCCGCGGCCGCGCTGGTGAACTAAACCGTCTTGGCATTGAATTAAAATGGCGCGCCCTGACGGGCGCGTCTTTTTTGTTTAAAGGCCTTCGGCGAGGGTATTTGGATCAAGAACAAAGGTGTTTATGCAAGATTGGCCAGAGGGTTACGGACGCCGTGTGCTGAAAGAGGTGGACAGCACAAATGCAGAAGCCTTGCGCGCTGCTGGAACATTGGCAGGGCCGGAATGGATCTTGGCCTTGCATCAATCTGCCGGACGTGGCCGGCGTGGCCGTGCCTGGGCCGATCCAACCGGTAATTTTGCGGCCACCTTGGTTTTGCACCCATCCGAGACCCCGGAAACAGTGGCCCTGCGCAGCTTTGTGGCCAGTCTGGCTTTGTTTGATGCTTTTGTTGCGGTCACTGGGCGCGCCGGGGCGTTTGCGTTGAAGTGGCCCAACGATGTGTTGTTGAACGGCGGCAAAGTCGCCGGGATATTGTTGGAAAGTGCGGGCTTTGCAGGTGGGCAAGTGCGTCACCTGGCGATTGGTATCGGGGTGAACTTGGCGGTCGCGCCCAGCACCGAGGATCTAGAGGCAACAGCAACGCGGCCTGTATCGGTGTTATCAGAGACCGGCGCACAGGTGGATCCAGAGACTTTTTTGGATGTGCTTGCACCGGCCTATGCCAAGTGGGAAATGCAATTCGTTACCTATGGGTTTGAGCCCATTCGCATCGCTTGGCTGGCGCGCGCGGCCAAATTAGGTGAGGTCATTACAGCACGCACCATGCGGGATGAATATGTCGGAACCTTTGAAACAGTAGACAATGGGGGCAATCTGGTGTTGAAGACGGCCCAAGGCGCTGTGGCGATCCCTGCAGCTGACATCTTTTTCTAAGATAGGGCAAACTATGCTTTTGGCGATCGACTGCGGCAATACCAACACTGTCTTTTCTATTTGGGATGGGCAAAAATTTCTGTGCACGTTACGCACGTCGACCCATCATGCCCGCACCGCCGACGCTTATTTCACATGGTTTTCGACGCTGATTGATCACTATAAGATAACGCTGGATATCACCGATGTGATCATTTCATCGACGGTGCCACGCGTGGTGTTCAATCTGCGTGTTTTTGCTGATCGTTTTTTTGATTGCCGCCCAGTGGTGGTGGGCAAGCCTGGCTGCAAGTTACCCGTTGCGCCGCGTGTGGATCATGGGGTGCAGCCGGGGCCAGACCGCTTGGCAAATGCGGCGGGGGCCTATGATCGTCACGGCGGCAATGTGGTTGTGGTCGATTTTGGCACAGCGACAAACTTTGATGTTGTGAACCAAGATGGGGCCTATGTCGGTGGTGTGATTTCCCCCGGTGTGAATTTAAGCCTGGAAGCGTTGAGTTCCGGCGCAGCGGCCTTGCCGCATGTTGATATTAGTCAGCCCACCAAGGTCATTGGGACCAATACAGTGGGCTGTATCCAATCTGGTGTATTTTGGGGATACACGGGCCTGATTGAGGGGATTATTTCCCGCATCAAGGCCGAATATGGCGCGCCGATGAAAGTGATCGGAACCGGCGGTCTGGCCCCACTGTTTGAGAAGGGTGATCACCTTTTTGATAAGATCGAAGAAGACTTAACGATGCACGGGCTGACCGTGATCCACAAATATAACAAAGAAAGCTGACTTATATGAGCAGTGACCGTTTGATTTACCTTCCTCTTGGGGGGGCGGGTGAAATTGGCATGAACGCCTATGTCTATGGCTATGGGCCAAAGGGCAAAGAGCGCTTGATCCTGGTGGATATTGGCGTGACCTTCGCCGATATGGAGACCTCTCCGGGGGTTGATCTGATCTTTCCGGATATGTCCTGGCTGATTGCCAACAAAGACCGCCTTGAGGCGATCTTTATCACCCATGGTCATGAGGACCATATTGGGGCCGTTGGTCATTTTTGGGACAAGCTGGGCGTGCCGGTATATGCGCGCGCCTTCACCGCCAATCTAGCGCGGCATAAGATGCGTGATCAGGGCCAGCCCGAGCAAGAAGTTGTGACGGTAAGCGTTTGGCCAGAAACGATTCAAGCCGGGCCCTTTAATGTGGGATTCTTGCCGATATCCCATTCCATCCCAGAGAGCGCTGGTCTGGTGATTGATAGTGCCGCCGGGCGGGTCATCCATACGGGTGACTTCAAGCTGGATGAGACACCGCTGGTTGGCGAGGCTTTTGACCCCGAGCTATGGGCAGAGGTCAGCAAAGACGGTGTTAAGGCGCTGGTGTGTGACTCTACCAATGTTTTTTCGCGCGCAGAAGGGCGGTCTGAAGCCACGGTTGGCCCAGAGATTGAGAAGTTGATATTGGCGGCCCCGCAGATGGTGGCCGCAACGACTTTTGCCAGCAATGTGGCGCGGGTGAAAACCATTGCAGAGGCTGCAGAACGTGCAGGGCGTTCTATTTGTCTGATGGGGCGCGCGATGCGGCGCATGGTCGAGGCGGCGGTGGAAACCGGTGTCGTGACGCGCTTTCCAAAGGTGGTGAGCCCAGAGGACGCGCGTTCTATTCCGCGCGAAAACCTATTGTTGCTAGTGACAGGGTCGCAAGGCGAACGTCGGGCGGCAACGGCACAGCTTGCCCGTGGCAAACACAATGGTATGACCTTGAAAGAAGGGGATCTTTTCCTTTTCAGTTCAAAAACCATTCCGGGAAATGAAAAGGGGGTTTCGCGGATTGTGAACCAGCTTTCAGAGATTGGTGTGGATGTGGTGGACGACAACGCCGGGCATTATCACGTGTCCGGCCATGCCAATCGTCCGGATCTTGAGCGGATACAGGATATCGTGAACCCGCAGATGGTGATTCCGATGCATGGCGAGCATCGTCACTTGCGCGAGCATGCCAAGCTGAGCGAAGCCAAGGGCCGTGCAAGTTTTGTGGCGGTGAATGGCACGATGCTAGAGCTGTCGGGAAATGCGCCAAAGGTCACAGAGTTTGTTGAAACCGGGCGGACGTATCTGGACGGGTCAATCAAGATTGGTGCGATGGATGGCATTGTGCGAGATCGGATCCGCATGGCGTTGAATGGCCATGTAATCATCAATGTGATCTTGGATGAAGACAACGAACCATTGGGCGAAGCCTGGGTTGAAGTCATGGGCCTGCCAGAGCAAGGCAGCAGCTTTGCGCCGCTTGTGGATGTGTTGGAAGAGGATCTGACTCAGTTCCTGGGGCGGGCAGGCGCAAAGACCCTGGCGGATGATGATAAGCTGGAAGAGAATTTGCGACGCATTGCGCGCAATTCGGCCAAGACAGAAATCGGCAAGAAGCCCGAGGTGAGCGTGATCATCAGCCGTATGAGCTAATGAAAACTTTGCCCATTCGGGGCAGAGATTGTTGGATAATTGAGGCCCGCGTTGCGCATTTGGCGCACGCGGGCTTTGTATTTGATAAATTGTACAAATTGTACGTTTCAAGCGCTGAAATGTACGATTCGTGTTCGGGACATTCGGAATCTGACCGCAGGCGGAATTAGGGGCTTTGCCCCTCTCGGTGAAACCGTTGGTTTCCCCGTTCACCCCAGAGTGTTTTTGGAAAGATGAAGAGGTCAGCGGCGCATCATCGCTGCGCCGCTTGTTCAGGCTTAGCTGGCGCGGCGTTCGTCAAAGCTGAGGGCGATAAAGCTTGGCATGTGATCCCCCATGCCGACAACTTTGTTGTCACGACCGCCGCGATCATTGCGGTTCCGGCTGCGATTGTCGCGTGCTGTGTTTTTATTGCCTTCAGGTTTTGCCACTTTGGCGGCAGGCTTGGCCGTCTCGACAATGGGCGTAACCTCTGCCGGTTTTGTTGCCTCTGTTGTTTTTGTGTCAGCCTTTTCAGCGCGCGGTTTGCGTGTGCGCTTTTCAGGTTTGACTGGGTTTTCGAGACGCGGGATTTCTTTTTGGATCAGCGCTTCGATGTCCGCGAAGTTTTTCTCGTCGCGTGGCACACAGATCATGATGGCTTTGCCATCGCGACCGGCGCGGCCGGTGCGGCCAATACGGTGCACATAGTCTTCGGCATGGCCGGGCACGTCAAAGTTAAACACATGGGTTACGTCAGGCACATCCAACCCGCGGGCCGCCACGTCAGAGGCCACCAGAAAGCGCAATGCGCCGTTGCGAAAGGCCTCGAGGGTTTTGGTGCGCTGTGACTGATCAAGATCGCCGTGAATAGGCGCGGCGTCGAGGCCATATTTTTTCATGGATTTGGCGCAAATATCTACATCGGTCTTACGGTTGCAGAAAATGATGGCGTTTGTGCAAGTGTCCCCTTCGGCCTCGATGAGTTTGCGCAAAACTTTGCGTTTTTCGCTGCCTTCGCGGTCGCGACGGCTGGCTTTGAACATCACCACGCCCTGTTCGATGTTTTCCGAGGCCGTTGCCTGACGGGCCACTTCGACACGGGTTGGATTGGACAGGAAGGTATTGGTGATCCGTTCGATCTCGGGGGCCATTGTGGCAGAAAAGAACAGGGTTTGACGGGTGAAAGGTGTGAGACCAAAAATCCGCTCGATATCGGGGATAAAGCCCATATCCAGCATGCGGTCTGCTTCGTCGACAACCATGACCTTGACGTCAGACAAAATCAATTTGCCGCGCTCAAAATGGTCAAGCAGGCGACCTGGGGTGGCAATCAGCACATCGACGCCCTTGTCGATAATGCTTTCTTGTTCCTTAAAGCTGACCCCGCCAATCAGCAGCGCTTTGGTCAGTTTCAGGTGTTTGGTATAGGTGTCAAAGTTTTCGGCCACCTGGGCGGCCAATTCGCGTGTTGGGCAAAGCACCAAGCTGCGCGGCATCCGGGCGCGGGCGCGGCCGCGGGCCAAAAGAGAAATCATCGGCAGGGTAAAGCTTGCAGTTTTGCCTGTGCCGGTTTGTGCGATGCCGAGAACATCCTTGCCCTCGAGGGCAGGAGGAATAGCGCCAGCCTGAATGGGGGTGGGGCTTTCATAGCCTGCTTCGCTTACAGCTTTCAGAACCTTTGGGTTCAGATCAAGATCAGAGAACTTTGTCATGTGTATCCGTGATTTACGGACTCTATATATGGCCCGTACGTCTGATGTGGGTCGGGCCCGTACAGCCCCGTGGTTTGCCACATGCGTGACCCACGCAGAGGGCATAGCGCATTGTAGTGGGTGCGTCAACGAAAGGGAAAAATTGCCAAAAATGACAGAAAATATTGTTTCGTTTTGCGCAACATTAACAGGTAAAACCTGAAAAGTGTTTCGCAGTTTTAGCGGCAAGATCCAGTTTGTAGCATCGTAAAAGACCAAATTTCTCCAGGCCAACCCGAAGTTTTGGGGTCGCCAGACAGGTTTCATTGAAGAATTCACGCAGCGCGTCGGTGCCATCCTGCGTGAGCGTTGAAAACATTTGGTGACGTGAAATTCTGCCGGACGCTGGATCTATAGACTGCTCGAGCTCGGCGCGATATGATCCTTTGGAGAGCCGGAATGTCATGATTTTTAACCATTTTTCCCAGCTTTCCACGTGGCGGTGGCAAAGCTCAATTTGCGGAATATTGGCTTCGGGCAGCGGCTGATCGTTGTTGGCAAACGCGCGGTGGATGGCAAAACGCAATTTGGGCTGACCCAGACGGACAAAAATTTTACCAGCCGTGTGGCTGATAAATCCGGCTTTGAAAAAACCGCCAAATTGCGGATACAAAGCGTGTTCGATTTTTTGGCCTTTTGGTCCGTTTGGTGGCTTGGCTTTGCAATAGGTCAGGGCGCGGTCGATATTGGGTTGGTCCTCTGGGCAAAGAGATTCGCAGGGCGCGACTCGGGCGATAGAGATGGATGAGGGTATGTGTGCAAGCAGCGATGCGACGTTGTCTGATGCACAGAGAAATTCGTCGACATCAATGTGAGCAAGCCAATCAAGCGTTGTCGCCTGGCTGTACGCGCGAGAGGCGTTGTGGACCTGGCGCACCTGGTGTTTGTGCGGTCGGCGGCCATTGGTGGATTGCCAATAGGCGTCATCGGTGTGGGTGACAGTGACCTTTGGATGGCTTTGCAGTTCTTGCTGTGCGACGGGATTGGCGTCATCGAGAAAAATATAAATGTGATCTGCCCCAAGATCGAGGTGATAGGCGACAAAGGATAGGATATCTGCTGCTGGGGCTTTGATTGTTGCCACTATTCCCCAAGCGTTGTTCAGTTGAGTGTCTGTCATGGGGTGACCTCGGCGATGAATTGATCAACCTTGCGATCAAGTTCAAGGTCATGTTCCAGCAGCGCACCTTTGGATTGAAGCATTTCCAGCACTTCTGGACGGGCTGCACAAATCTCTTGATACATTGCATTAAGTTCTTGGTTTTTTGATGTATAATCAACTGCATCTAAGACGGATTTAATGTTTGTACCGTCCGGCCTTCTGCGCGTATAGCCTTCGTCGATACGTCGCGGGAGCGCTGCGAGGAAACTTTGGAAATCTTCGCTGTGGCTATGGGCAACAATCAGGTCTGCTGGCGTGAAACTGTTGGTTGCGGCCTGTTTCTCGAATTTGACGACAAAATTTCCTGTGCGGATGTTCCCAAGCTTGCCACGCACCATCAGGCGGCCATCAGAAGGGCCGAGGATAAGGTCAGGCACATAGCTGCCGAAGGTTGGGAACAGCTTGTTTTGTTGTTCAAGGTCAATGTCATAGGCGCTTGCGGGCAAGCGAAACAGAGTGGGCGCATCTGCGAATTGTTCAAAGACAGTCAACGCAAGGAAGGCGGCATCTTCGGGGATTTTCGCCAGAATGTCGCGTATGGGTGCTTTCGGCAAAAGGAACTCATCAACATCTAGCATGGCCACCCAGTCAAGACGCAATTTGCGGCGGGCCTTATTGAAATAGAAGGCCTTGCGCGCATTTCGGCGCGGTAGGTTTGCACGTTGTTCGTTTGATATTACCGTTTCGTCACAAGCAATTACGGTGACATTTGGATGTAATCCCAGCTCGTGTGGGACATCATTTGGGTTATCGGCGTAAAGCACAATTTGATTGGCACCTAAGGTGACGTGATGCGCCACAAAGCGCACGGCTTGATCGTGGTCTTCGTTTAAAGTGGCGACAATGCCCCAAGAAATTGCTTCGGGATCGCGCTTCACATGGCGTTGCGGTACTGGGATTGGGTTTTTGTTGTTCTCTTGCAGGTGCTGCACCCGTTCGTCTGCCATATGTCGCAGACGGCGAAACAGGGTGCTTGGGTCGTCGTTGATCGCATCCAGCAGGTGGCACGCCAAAGGTTTGACGACTGGATCGTCTTGGGCATCTTTCCAAAGGCGGGTCAGCAATGCGACATCCAAACCACCGCCCTTTAGGGAATAGGACGGAATATCAAGCGGTAAGCGCGTGTTGATTTTGCTGGCAGAATCATAGGCGGTGGCAGGGGCATAGCCGGAGTACAGGCGTTCAAATTCGTAAAGTTTGATCATGCCAAACAGCATGGTCATGGATCGGCCGACATGGCGCTGTGCTTCGGTAACGCCGTGATCCCCAAAAGTGGTGATGGTGGACACCAGCCAGCGCAGAGGTAGGCGGCGTAACAGGAAATCACCGTGTTCTGTCCAGATCTTTTGAAACAGCGCTGGGGCGTGATCTGGAAATTCGTTTTTGCGCAGATTTGCGATCACCAGGCCATTCAGAAAGCAGATTTCTGGCTCGCCTTCGAATTCCAATTGCAGATCGCGGCGCTTTTTGGCGTAGCCAGAGTCGCTTTTAAGCGGTTCCGCGATGGTGACCGAGGTGCACAGCTGTTTCAGATTTGTGTCGAGGCCGGACAGGGTCTCACCCTCGGCGAATGTCAAAGGCGTACGCCGCATATTTGCGCGCCTTAGCAACGCTTCGTATCCGCCGGGATATGTCTGTTTTTGTGTCATACTGCTCTTGCGGGGCCCGTTTGCCAGCCCCGCAAAGGAGGTGGCGTTATACCATCATCTCTTTTGTCGCTGTAAGCTTTACGTCAGGATAGTCGCGGCCTACGCGGTCAATATCCCATTGCAGACGCGTTAAGTAAACGATGTCACCGTCATTATCCAATGCTATGTGTTGTTTGTTGCTTTCTGTAAACTTATCAACGGCTTGTTTGTCGCCACTGACCCAACGGGCGCTGGTGAATTGGCTGGCTTCGAACCGCACTGGCAGCCCATATTCCATTTCGATGCGGCTGGCGAGCACTTCAAATTGCAGCGCCCCAACAACGCCAACAATGAAACCAGAGCCAAAGGTCGGCTTGAAAACCTTGGCGGCACCTTCTTCGGCGAATTGCATCAACGCCTTTTCAAGGTGTTTTGCTTTGAGCGGATCACCCGCGCGGGCCGTTTGCAACAATTCAGGTGCAAAGGACGGGATGCCGGACACGCGCAGGGCTTCGCCTTCGGTCAATGTGTCGCCGATGCGCAATTGGCCGTGGTTTGGAATGCCGATGATGTCGCCTGCCCAGGCTTCTTCGGCGAGTTCGCGGTCAGAGGCGAGGAAGAGGACGGGGTTAGAGATGGCCATAGGTTTTTTGGTGCGCACATGGGTCAGTTTCATGCCGCGTTTAAAGTGACCAGAAGCCATACGCACAAAGGCAACACGGTCGCGGTGCTTTGGGTCCATATTGGCCTGCACCTTGAACACAAAGCCAGCGACTTTCTTTTCTTCTGGTGCCACATTACGCGGTTGAGCAGATTGAATCTGCGGTTCGGGGCCAAAATTACTGATGCCATGCATCAGTTCCTGCACACCAAACGAGTTGATTGCAGAGCCAAACCAAATTGGCGTCATATGGCCTTCGAGCACCGCTTGCGGATCAAGCTTTGGTAAAAGCTCCTTTGCCATTTCGACCTCTTCCAGAAACTTTTCCAACAGGTCTGCGGGAATGTGTTCAGCAAGTTGGGGGTCGTCTAGGCCTTTGATTTCAATGGATTCAGCGACTTTGTTACGATCGGCACGATCCATCAATTCCAGACGGTCACGCAGCAAGTCATAACAGCCCATGAAATCACGGCCAACACCAATGGGCCAAGAGGCCGGGGTCACGTCAATCGCCAGATTTTCTTGGATTTCGTCGATGATTTCAAAGGTGTCGCGGCTTTCGCGGTCCATCTTGTTACAAAAGGTCAGGATGGGCAGGTCACGCAGGCGGCAAACTTCGAACAGTTTTTGCGTCTGGCTTTCAACACCTTTAGCACCGTCAATCACCATAACCGCCGCATCAACCGCGGTAAGCGTGCGATAGGTATCTTCGGAAAAGTCGCTGTGACCCGGCGTGTCAACCAGATTGAAGCGGTAGTTGTTGAAATCAAACGACATTGCAGAGGCCGAAACGGAAATACCGCGGTCTTTTTCCATCTGCATAAAGTCTGAACGGGTGCGGCGGGCTTCGCCCTTGGCGCGGACTTGGCCGGCCATTTGGATAGCACCACCATAAAGCAAGAATTTTTCGGTCAAGGTCGTCTTGCCCGCATCCGGGTGCGAAATGATCGCAAAGGTGCGGCGCCGCGCGATTTCGGGCGGCAATTCTGGGCGGTTTGTAGCGTTATCCAACATGGGCGAGGCTATAGCTGGCTAAGGGGGATGGCGCAATGTCTGTAAGGCGTATTCGCGGATTAGCCCGAAGTGGCACGACGCAAAAGATCTGCGGCATCGCGTCGATTGAGCAAAGATTCATCCACTTCGCGTGGGATGCCGTCGCTGGCGGGCAGGCCAGGTTGGCTTTGTTTGAATTTGTCGCAAATTGCTTTAGGCAGCGCGGGGCGGGTTTCTTGGGTGACCATCATGGTCTCGGCAGAAATACCCTCGGCAAAGATAATTTGGTGGTCATCTAAGAGCAGTTGGAAATAGTCAACAAAGCCACCGTATTGTTTATAAACGGTTTCACCATTGACCAAATGGCGGGCACGGACCAGTAATTCGGTGCGACCGGCACCAATGTGATCGCTGCGTTGATAGATGAATAGACGATGATCTGGGCTGACGGTCAGGTCAGACAGGTTGTGCAATGTGCCGGCGGTGATCACCACAGGTGCAAATACACCGCTCGCGCGCACTGTGGATCGGCCGATCCAGCGGATTTCTTGGGCACCCCCATCGCGGGTAAGAATGCTGTCGCCGATTGTCAGGGTTTCGATGGGTTTTTGCGCGCCGGTTGCTGTGGTGATCTGCGTGCCACGCGAAAACGACACACAGCCCAAAAGCGCCATGCGACGCGCAGCGTCTTCGCGGCTGATACCAATCAGAGAGTATTGGGTTTTGCCCTGCAGCGGCGCCAGCGGATGTAGATAGATTTCGGCAACGTCGCCTTGGCTGTCGACTTCAACAAGGATCAATGCTTCGACGGTTTCGCCATGTTCTGGCATGAGCGTTATGCAGCAATCCAGATGCAGGGTGGCACCGGGATGGCCCACGCCGGATTGCGTAGAAATGTGAAACTGCCCGTTTTCGGCAACTGTGAAACTCAGCGCTTTGATGGCCGTATGTTCAGCAAGTTCATAGACGTCATCCAAAAGCAGTTCTGCAGCGAAAGACAGCGGGTCCCCTTGGTTTGCCCCGTTGGTCACAACCAGATCAGCACAAGCATAGACCGGAAGTTGTCGCGCGGCGTTGTCTTGTTTTTGAAGGGAGGCACCCATCAATGAGATCCTTTTGTCTTGTGTTATCGCATTCATGCTGACCAATTATGTCAACAAGAGGGATGGGCCTCGGCATTTTGCTGGCACATTGGTGAAAACCGGATGATGTTGGCCACAAATATAGGAGACATTTTATGGATCTTGGAATCACGGGGAAAAAAGCGCTGGTTTGCGCAAGTTCAAAAGGATTGGGCCTGGGGTGTGCCGAAGCCTTGGCGAAAGCGGGTGTTGATCTGATTATGAATGCGCGCGGTGCAGAGGCGTTAGAGGCGGCTGCGGCGGACTTGCGGGCGCGGTTTGGCGTGCAGGTCGAGACTGTGGCGGCAGATGTCAGCACAGAGGCTGGACAGGCGGCTGTATTGGCGGTGGCGCAGGGTGTTGATATTCTGGTGACAAATGCAGGTGGGCCGCCTCCGGGTGTGTGGAGCGATTGGGATCGCGCCGATTTCATCAAAGCGCTTGATGCCAATATGCTGGCCCCGATTGCCCTGATGAAAGCCCTGTTGCCGGGCATGATGGAGCGCGGCTGGGGCCGGGTGGTGAATATCACGTCAGGGTCGGTCAAAGCACCGATTGCACAGCTTGGGCTTTCAAATTCTGCGCGCTCTGGTTTGACAGGATATGTGGCGGGCACAGCGCGTCAGGTTGCCGGGCAGGGCGTGACAATTAACAATTTGCAACCGGGCATTCATGCCACTGATCGCGCCATGGCATTGGACACGCGTGCCAGCCAAGATGCGGGCATTTCCATCGAGGAAGCCAAGGTGCAGCGTTGCAAAACCATTCCAGCAGGGCGCTATGGGACACCACAGGAATTTGGCGCGGCCTGTGCGTTTTTATGCTCGCAGCACGCTGGTTTTATTGTTGGGCAGAATATTCTGTTGGACGGCGGGGCGATCAATGCAACCCTGTAAGGAGTGACCCAATGGCGCAGGGTTTTTCCTTGGCAGATCAGATCTTTAACGCAGAGTCGATTTCCGATTTGGCGCGTGAATATGGCGCGGCCATTGACGGTTTTGACCCGGATGGGTTTTATGCCGAGGTAATGGATGGATTATCCGGACGTGGGTTCATGGAGCGGATCGAATGGATCGCAGATTGCCTTGAGTCGCGTCTTTCTGCGGACTTTCCGGAAATGGCGGATCAGCTTGAAGCGGCGATGGTTGCGCCATTGGATCCGAGCCAAAAAGACGATGACTTTGGCCGGTTTATTCATGCAGTTCCCGGCGTTTTGGCCCTGCGCCATGGGTTAGAGGCGCATTTGGATCGCGCCATGCCGCTGTTGTATCAGGCGACGCAGCGCTTTTCGATGGAGTTCTATATTCGCGCCTTTATCAACCGTTGGCCGGATGAGGTTTTGCCGCGGCTCTTGCAGTGGGCTGGGGACGAGAATTACCATGTGCGGCGCTTGGTCAGCGAAGGTTTGCGCCCCAAGCTGCCTTGGGCAAAGAAACTGAACATCGCTGTGGATGTGCCCATTCCATATTTGGACAAGTTGCATGCGGATGAGACGCGATTTGTGACACGGTCTGTGGCAAATCATTTGAATGATATCGCCAAAACACAGCCGGATTTGGTGATTGAGACCTTGAAGCGCTGGCATGCAGAAGGGCGGCAAGACCAGAAAGAACTGGCCTGGATGACGCGGCACGCGCTGCGGACCTTGATCAAGCAAGGCCATGTCGATGCCATGCTGATGTTGGGTTTTCGCGCAGACGCGCCTGTACGCTTAGACCGTTTGGCGTTGGCCAAGGATCAAGTCAAAGCGGGCGATGCGCTAGAGATTGATGTGACGCTTTCCGCGGATGAGAAATGCCCGGTTGTTGTGGATTATCAGATTTGGTTTCAGCGCAAGGACGGAAGTCAATCTTTTAAAGTGTTCAAGCTGAAACAGGCCGTTGTACAGCCGGGTAAGCCCCTAACAATGGCCAAACGACATGTGCTGAAGGGCAATGCAACGACTTTTACACTTTATGAGGGGGTGCATCGGGTTGCTGTGCAGGTGAATGGGCGGATCTTGGGGGACATAGAGTTTCATTTAGCGCTTTAGGGCGACGCTAACCGAGCCGTTATATTTGCGCTTTTCATGCGGTACCTCAACGTTCAATAGCGCGATCTAATCGGGTCTTCTGAGCATAAGCCCAGGGTTGAAGCCTAGAAAGCGGGCTGTTACACCGATGGAAAATCTGATGGCCGTCATCAGCACTGCATGAGGCAACCGTGAGCCTGGATCAAACAGCGAAAGCTCCACCCCGTTTGGAAGTACGCAATCTGACTCGTCGATTTGGCGATCGGTCAGTGGTTGATGGCGTGTCCTTGGCGATTGAACCCGGGCAGGTGACCTGTTTGTTGGGACCTTCGGGCTGCGGCAAGTCAACCACATTGCGCATGATCGCGGGTGTTGACATGCAAGACAGCGGTGAGATTTATGCCGATGGAAAATTGATTTGCGATACGGTTTTTCGGGTGCCGCCCGAACGTCGCCAAATTGGGCTGATGTTTCAGGACTTTGCATTATTCCCGCATTTGTCTGTGGCCCATAATGTGGCGTTTGGCTTGCAGGGTCAAAAACTAGATAAGCGCAAGCGCGTGCAGGAACTACTTGAAAAAGTGGGGCTTTCCTGGGCTATTGATGACTTTCCGCACCATCTTTCTGGCGGCGAGCAACAGCGGGTTGCCCTGGCGCGGGCTTTGGCCCCCCGACCGCGGATCATGTTGATGGATGAACCGTTTTCAGGGCTGGACAATCGTTTGCGGGATGGCATTCGTGATGAAACTCTGGCGATCTTGAAAGAAGAAGACACCGCTGTGATGCTGGTGACGCATGAGCCGGAAGAAGCGTTGCGTATGGCCGATGAAGTTGCCTTGATGCGTGATGGCAAGATTGTTCAGCTTGGGTCGCCTTACAATATTTATAATGCGCCGGTTGATCGTGATGCCATGGCGTTTTTCAGCGATATCAATGTGATTCAAGGGGTCAGCAGTGGCGCTTTGACCGATACAATATTTGGCCAGTTTTTGACGCCGGGGTGCCGCGAAGGTGCGCCCGTGGATATTGTCATTCGGCCGCAACATTTGCATTTGGACTTTGATCGCGGTGGCAAAGGCCCAGCTCCGACACCTGTGCATGGGCAGGCCGCAGCCGGAATTGTTGAACGGGCACGCTTTATGGGCAATGAAAGCTTGGTTGAGTTCCGTATGGAGCACGACGGGAGTTCGTTAAAGGCCACTGTACCTAATGTGTTTATGCCGCAGCCGGGGACACGGTTGTGGCTGACCCTGCGCCGCGACAGATGTTTTGTGTTTCCGGCAAAAAAATAGGCGCACTCTTGCGAATGCGCCTAAGGTTGGGAAGAAAGCGGATTTAGGTTGAAACCGCAAGGCCATTGCCGTCGAAGGTGCGCACACGATCACGTTCAAAATGTAAGCTGATGGTTTCACCAACTTGATGTGGTGCGTCGCCATTAATACGCACGTTGATTTGGCCCAGATCGCCGCCATCGCAAAGCAAGAAGGTATCGGCCCCGAGGAATTCGGTGACTTCAACCTTCACGTCACACTGGCCGGTGCCTGCCTCGCCAACTGTGATGTGTTCGGGACGGATGCCCAGATGCGTGGTTGTATCATGTACCTCGAAGTCGTCCCCGCGGTGACTTGGTAGGTCATATCCACCTGCACGCGCGCTGGCGGGCATGATGTTCATTTTTGGGCTGCCGATGAATTGCGCCACAAACAGATTTGCGGGGTTTTCATACAATTCACGTGGGCTGCCGACCTGTGCGATGACACCATATTCCAGAACTACAATCTTATCGGCCAAAGTCATGGCTTCGACCTGATCATGGGTCACATAGATCATTGTGGCCTTTAGGCTTTGGTGCAATTTGGCGATCTCGTGACGCATTTCAACGCGCAAGGCGGCGTCAAGGTTGGACAGAGGTTCGTCAAACAGGAAAGCAGTGGGGTCGCGCACAATCGACCGCCCGATGGCCACACGTTGCCGTTGCCCGCCAGAGAGGTCTTTGGGGCGACGATCAAGGTAGGATTCCAGCTTGAGAACTGCCGCCGCGTGATCGACTTTTTCTTTTTGTTCCTGCTTGGAAGCCCCGGCTGTTTTTAGCGAAAAGCCCATGTTTTCGCGCACCGACATATGCGGGTAAAGCGCATAAGACTGAAACACCATGGCGAGGCCGCGCTTTGACGGCGGGTGGTCGGTGACGTCAGTGCCATTGATTTCAATGGCCCCGCGTGAGGTGTCTTCGAGCCCACCAATCATGCGCAGTAATGTTGATTTACCACAGCCTGATGGGCCAACGAACACAACAAACTCGCCATCGTTGATTTCGAGATCGACGCCCTTGATAACTTGGACTTCGCCAAACCATTTTTCGACGTTTTTAAGATGAATAGAGCCCATTAGTCCCTCCGCTCATTCGGGTTGATCCAAGCCAGCCATACGGCTGCGGTCCAGGTGAAAGATTGTCCACCGGCGGCTTCGCCTGTGGTCGAGTCAAAGTACTCGGCAAACCCAAAGCTTCGGATTAGATCTGCTGTGGCAGCACGCAACCGCTCTGCCTGTTCTTTATGGCCCTGATCGGCAAGTCCGATCCCGATCATCATATTCATGAAGGCCCAAGTTGGTCCGCGCCAGTATCTGCGACTGTCGTAATGCTCTGACGTGGTGGGATGGCTGGCGATTGGGTGGTTTGTATTGCCAAAGGCCTCATCCAGTTTTTCAAGCTGAGTGGCATTTTCGATCCCGGCAAACCAGCACAGAAAACTGGCACTTGATTGACAGCCAGCAAAGGCCCCGGTGTGGGCATTGCGGGCATCATAAGAGCCGATTTCAGGGTTCCAAAGACTTTCCGCCCCTTTGGTCAAAAGGGCAATGTCGTCTTGGATGCCGCTGACATCCAGACCCAATTCTGTACCCAGCGCCAGCAAGTCTTTGTGCGCGCGCAAAAGCAAGAAAGTGGTGGTTGGATCTGCCATTCGAAAAGGGTTTTGTTCCAGCAGTTTTTGCTGGTCCCAGTTCAATGATGCACCTTGTTGGACCAGCCAAATATAACGGTCATAGTCAAACTTGGTTGGCCGCATAGATGGGTCTACATGGCTGGTGTCGCGACGGGTATATTCGCCAACACCTTCGGCTGTCATGTTTTTTAGGGCCGCATCCCATTCTGGGGCGTTGTCGCGACCGGATTCCCAAGGGTGGGTGATGCAGATCGCATTTTGGTCGTCGCTGCGCCACTGGATGAACCACCGATGCCAGGCAAGTATCTTTGGAAACAGCTTTTTGAGGATTGGCGCAGCGGCTGCCTTGTCTTGCTCATAGACCTTCCGCGCCATGGTTGCGGCGACGGGCGGTTGGGTGATCCCGGTGGATGCAATCGGACCCGAGCAATGCCAAACGTCTGGTCCCGGAAAGTAACTGGGATCAGGTTTGTGGAAAATGATATGGGGTACCATACCATCCTCCCATTGACCGGAGAACAAGGTTTCAAGCTCTTGCCACGCACGAGATATATCGAAGGTGGCAAAACCGAAGGCTGCGATAGCGCTGTCCCAATTCCATTGATAGGGATAGAGACCAGCGGTTGGCACCGTATATCCACCACGATCGTTTTGGATCAGGATATTGCGAGCTTCGCGGTTATGATTGGTTTGTGCATTCATATTATTATCCTTTGACCGATCCGGCTGTAAGGCCCTTGGTCATGAACTTTTCTAAACCGAGGAACAGCGCCATAACGGGCACAGTGGCGATGACGGCACCGGCCATCAGGTGCTGTCTCGGAATCTCTGAAGAATTAAGCATAGTCACACCACGCGTCAGGGTGAATTTCGACGGATCATCCAGCAGCATAAAGGCCAGCAGGAACTCGTTCCAAGCGATCATGAAGACATAGAGCGAGACAGAGGCTAAAGCGGGAAGGCTGAGGGGCAGGGTGATTTTCCAAATCACAGCCAAGCGCCCTAGACCATCCATCAACCCTGCTTCTTCGACTTCTGCTGGCAAGCCACGGAAGTAGCCTTGCAGCATGTAGAGCGCCACTGGGATTGTCGTGACCGGATAGATCATCACTATGCCCAAGATCGAGTTGCGCAAACCAATCATCGAAAAGGCGATATAGATTGGCAGGGCAAGAACAATCATTGGCACCATGTAGATCAACAGGATCGACCGGCTGAAGGCCTTTTGGCCCTGAAAGCGCAGACGGGCGACCGCATAGGCACCGGGGATGGAAAACGCCAGGGTGATAAACACTGTCAGCACCGAGACATAGAAGGATGTCCAGAGATACGATCCAAAACCAAAGTCCGCAAAAAGCTCTGAATAGCTGCGGAACAGCCCAAGACCTTTTTCCCAATCAAGAGAGAAATCCAGCGGGTTTTGCAACAAAGCTTGCTGAGATTTCAAGCTGGTCATGACCATGACATAGAAGGGGATCACGACGATGGCGGTAAAGAACACATAGCCAAAGCCTGTCAGGAATTTGATGACGGCGTCTTCAAACTCGTGCCGCGTCAATTCACCCTGATGTACCTCTGGCAACATGGCCACAAGTGACGGGGCAAAACCACCGGTGAAGATCAGTACGCCAACAACATAGGCTATTGTACTGACGTTTTCCCCGACGCGCAGCGGGCCAAACCCGATCAATCCACAAATGATCATCAAGGCGAGCGTGACAGCCGAGGCCAGATGGCGGTTGGGGAGGTAGATCACCACCATGCCAAGGATGGCACCGACAACCAAGGCACCAAGGCCGCTTGGGGCGAATTCTGCACCTGTCGAGAATGACATAGCGATGGCAACGGTGACGGCGACAACAAAGGACCAAAGCGCGCCAATGATGGGGGCCGTGACCTGTCCAATACGAAGAATGCTCATAGACCTTCCTCCTGGCTGATGTAACGGAAGAAGAAGAAGCTGAATGTCAGCAAGCAACAGAAGATGACCACAGCGACGGCTGCGCCCGCACCAATGTTACTGATCGCAAAGGCTTGTTCATAGACGTTAACGGTAAGGGTTCGTGTGCCGGCGTTACCACCTGTCAGCAAGAAGATGTCGTCAAACTTGTTGAAGGTCCAGATAAAGCGCAGCAGGAACAGCACCGACAGAATACCCAAAAGCTGGGGCATGCTGAGGTACCAGAATTTTTGGAAAGGGCTTGCGCCGTCCATATCCGCAGCTTCGTACATGTCGGTATCAATGGATTGCATACGCGCCAGAATGAACAGGAAGGAAAGCGGGAAGTAGCGCCAGATCTCAAACACGGTCACGGTGATCAGAGCCAGAGGACGTTCACCAAAGAAGTTGATGGCCCCTTCACTCACACCCATCTGTACAAGCAAGGCGTTCGCCGACCCGGAAAAGGGATCAAAGAGGGTGACCCATGTAAAGGCGACGGCAATCACGGGGGCAACATAGGGAAAGAGATAAAGGCCGCGCAGAAGGCCTTGGCCTCTGAAGCTTTTGTTGAGCAGAAGCGCTGCAAACAAACCCACAAGCAAGGCACCGATTGTGCCGACAACCGTATAAAACAATGTCACCCAAAGAACCTCTAAAAATTCGTCTCCGTCAAACACACGGGCGAAGTTTTCGAGTGAAAACTTAGAGTTAGTTAGAATATGGTCGGCTTTGCCAAAGGCGTTTGGCTCAGAGCCTTCGACGGCTTCTTCGGCGGCTTCAATATCGCCTTGGACGGCCACGTCGATACGGTAACGCTCGCTGAAGCCGGCCTCTAGATCACCGAAATCACAGTTGATATCGCGCCCTGTTAGCAGACACTGCGGTGGCAGATCACCGAGCAGGGTGATGCTGTTTGGCAAGGTATCGGTGAAACCAGAATTGGCAATGATATTGTCACGACTGGAATTTCGAATGCGATACTCCAGCTGGGGGATATCCCCGCGAGTGCGTAGGCTTTCTTTGACGACAACTTGCGCGGGGCGCAGGTCGGCCAGTTTAACGGGTTTGAAACTGATCCAGAAAATAGAAAGAAGAGGCAGAACAACGACAAGGGTGATGATAGCGATCGTGGGCGCGAGCAGGCTCCAGGCCAAACGCGCTTCACCCTTTGCCAATGCCCCTCTGCCGGTCGGCGGGGATGACATAGACATGGATTTTTTCCCTTTAGGGACCGGGCGGAAAAAGAACCGCCCGGCCGAGTTGGATTAGTTTACTTTTGCAAGCTCGGCGTTCAGCGCTTCGACAGTAGCAGCGGCATCGCGCGCCCCATCGATGTATTCACGCACCAAACGGTTGATCGCTTGAGAGTTGTTGATTTTTGACGCCAGAGACAATTGTCCCTCTGTCACGCCCCAACGTTGTGCAACGTCAAGACCACCAACAATTTCGTCGATCATTTCTTGCGGGTAAAGCTCTCCAAGAGGGGCTTTGCGGTCTACACCCACTGGCAGTTTTGACCATGCCATAGAGAATTTGTCCGCATCATCCATAGTGCCTTTGCGCACTGGGAATTTGCCTTCGGGCGCAATGGAAAGGGTTTGGGTATAGCCTTGGTCCATTGAGAATTTGACAAAATCCATTGCCGCATCTGTGTCCGCGTCCGTGGTAATACCAAAGTAACGTACGTCTGCGTATGCTGCACCATCTGGATTAGAAGGGCCTGCAAAGTTGGTGACAACGCCGGTTTTACCTGCCAGCTCACGTGACTGTGGGTCGCTGTTGATGGTGGGCGGAGCTGAATCACGCAGACCTGCAAGTTCATCCAGGATGAATGGAGACCAGATAATCATCGCCGCTTTGCCTGCAAAATACAGTTCGCGGGATTGCTTCCAGTAAAGCTCGCCCGGAGGGGAGGCTTTTGCAATGGATTTGTAGAAGTCGAGAACTTCGGTGGTTGCGGCCACATCAAGCGGGGCAAAGCCATCAGAGTTCACCGGCGATACGCCATTTGCCAGGAAGACATGTTCTAGAACCTGAGACATGAAGTTTTCGTCGACCTTGGTTGGTGCAACAAAGCCATACATGCTTGGTGGATTGTGCAGTTTTTCAAGCGCCGCCTGAACATTGGCATAAGAGCTTGGGGCTGCAAGACCTGCTGCGTCAAACAAGTCTTTGCGGTAGACAACAAGCTGTGTCCAGCCGTCAACTGGAACCGCTGCGGTCAAGCCGTCAAAGGCGGCCATAGCAATCGCACCTGGGGCAAAAGTGTCTTCGCCCAGTTCTTCGATCACGTCAGATGCAGCGTCGACATCCAGGATACCGGCTTCGGCCCAAGGCAAAGCATATTGCAATGTGTGATAGATCACGTCAGGCAAATCGCCAGCCGCAAAAGCGGCGGTGGCGCGTGTGCCAAGATCAGATTCAGTCACAGGAATGACTTCAACAGTTGTGCCGGTTTGGGCTTTGAACTGCTCTGCCATTTCTTGTTGTTTTGCAAGACGCTCTGGCTGTTCTTCAGTTGTCCAAAAGCGGATATTATCTGCCATAGCCGCTGAAGAGGCCAAAACAAGCGCCGCTGAACTGCAAAGCAGAACATGACGCGTGTTGGTTTTGAATGATGTGAACATAGATTCCTCCCGAAGGTTCACGGTGATATTTATTCGGTCAGCCGTTGTGCGAGCTGTGCCGAATTCATTGAGGGTGCATTTTCTGACCCCCCCCTTACGAAATGCGCGGATGCGATTTCGCGAAGTTCTTGCGGATCTTCTCCGCGTATTTGCCGGATAAGCAGGCTCGCCAGCTGGCGGCCAGCTTGGTATGAGTCCACTTGAAAACTGCTGAGTTTTGGCTTGGCGTAGCTGCCTTGCGGAATGCCGTCGTATCCGATGACTGACAAATCCGAGCCGATGGACAGGCCGAAATGCTCTGCTGCGTCATACACACCGAGAGCAATTGCATCCGTGGCACCGATGATTGCAGTTGGCGGCTGGGGCAAACGCAACAGGTTGCGGGTCGCTGCGTCGGCCTCTTCACTGCGCTGAATACCCTGGACGTCTATCTGCGGATCATAGGATAGGTTGCTTTCTGCGATCCCCTTAAGATACCCGTCATGGCGCAGATGCGTATAGTTATATTCGTTAAGCGCACCCAGAAATCCGATGCGTTTGTGCCCCAAACCCGCCAAGTGTCGCACGGCGCGTCGCATGGCGTCACCGCCAGCAATGTCAAACCAAGACAGGTTTCCGTTGTTTTTGTTTGTGCCATAGCCCGTGCGACCAAACAGGACATGGGGAACGCTTTGATCCTTTAGGATTTTAACCCGAGGATCATTCACCCGAGTCCGTGGCAATATGAAACCATCGGCTTTATGTTCATGGATCAGGCGCAACAAAGTACGTTCCATATCGATGCCGGATTGGGCGGTGGCCACCGTCAGCGTCCAGCCATTGTCACTGGCTTCTTCTGACACGCCGGACAGAAAGGTCGTTAGAAATGGCGCATGGCCATCATATTCGGTTGTTTCAAGGACCAGCCCCAAGGCGCGCACCCGACCGGTTTTGATTGCCTGTGCATGGGACAGCGGGCGATAGCCCATACGTTCAGCCATGCGTTTGACCCGCAGTTGGGTGCTTTCAGAGATGTCTGGATAGGCATTCATTGCACGCGAAACAGTCCCCTTGGACAGACCAAGTGCATCAGCGACATCGCTGATTTTTACACGTGTTTTTGGTCTGGTGACTCGCTGCATTTTTCCCCCCGAAATCGCTGCCCTCATTCGGGCTGCTTGATTCGAGATTGAGCACCGAAACCGGTTTCGGCAACGGTTTTGTTCAAAAAATGCGCTGAATTATTTTCAACACAGGCAAGGCGGAAGCCAAAATTTGGAAGAAAAGTCTCAGGATGACATTTGCCGCTGGCTTCTAACTGATTGATTAAGCAATATAAATGCAGCGTGCTGACGAAGGGGGCACTTGTGCCTAGGGTTCAAAGCCCAGGGGGACTCCAAAGATCGGATTTTTAAGGCCAGTTCCCGTCAAACCGTGCAGAAACTGGACTATATCGTTAATATTTGAGTCGCTTAGATCGATTGGATGGATGTCTATTTTTGCCTGCTGACGCGCCATTTCAAGGCGATCAGATTGCACAATAAAATCTATGGCAGATAACCACTCGGCCTTTGGCAAGTTTGCCTCTGACCACTGCCAATTTGATCGTGTGGCTTGCGGATTTAGGTGGTGCCGTACCATTGCGGTGAGCGTCGGATAGGCACCGTTATGCCCATAGGGGGCCGTCAGGGCCACATTGCGCAGCATGGGGGTTCGGAAACGGTAGGCGTCTTTGATGTCATCGCTTTCGCCCATGCGCCCCACATCACGCACCATAGGGTCAAAACGGCGGGTGCGGCCAGGGCCAAAAGCAGGCAAGGCGAGGGCGTGAAACTTTTGATCAGTCAATAGCTTGCCAGAATGACAGCTGCTGCATTTGGCAGCCCCAAAAAACAATTCCATCCCGCGTTTTTGCACGGGTGTCAGTGCCGTTTTATCGCCCGCAAGATATTGGTCAAACGGGCTGTCATTGCTACGCCATTCAATGGCCTGGAACGCGGCGAGCGCGTTGGCGATATCGACGATCGTGACCTGCTCGGCATCGGTTATGTGGCCGAATGCCGCGACAAATCGGGCACCATAGTCACCTTTGGTGCGCACGGCTTTGGCGATGATCGGCCAGGGGGCATCAATCCGGTCGTGGGCTGCACCTGCGACTTGGTTTTCACCGGGATTGCCTGCCATTTCAAATTGCGCGACCAATGGAAAGACGGCCTGGGCGGCAAGCAGTGAATTGAAACCTGTCGGCAACCATTCTTCGGCAGGGGAATTGAACCCGTTTTCATAGGCGTCAGAGATGCTGAGCCGGCCATCGTGGAACAATGTGTGCAGGTCTTTGGCCCCAAGGTTCCAAAGCGGGGGCGCATTGCGTGGGATGCGTTTTTTGATGCGGGTTTCGCCTGATCCCGCGGTGCGTTTGGTGCCCAGACCAACGCCGCCTTCACCAATGCCAAGCGACAGCCCATCGCCGGTGCCAAAATCTGGATGATGGCAGGTTGCGCAGCTAATATTTCTGTTGCCTGACAGGATTTTGTCGTAGAATAGGTCACGCCCCAGCGTAGCCTGTTTCATGTCAAATGCGATGAAATCGGCCGCTGTCAAAGGGGCAGGGAGTTCGCCCGCCAAAGCTGGTGTGGCCATTAGAAAAGAAAGACCAAAAAGATGCGCGCGATAGCCTTTGGATTGGCCCTGCTGGCGACGCCTGTTGTGGCGGAAATTGAACATGCTCGTGACCTTATGGAAGAGGGAAAGTTTCAGCAAGCCTATGAAGAATTGTGGCCAGCGGCCCGGTCTGGCAATGCGGACGCCGAAGAGCTGATCGGTGTGATGTATGCCATGGGGCTGGGTGTGGACCGAGATGATCAGCGGGCGTTTGAATGGTATCTGCGCAGTTCTTTGAAAGGCCATCCGGGCGCGCAATCTGGCATTGGCTGGTATTACGAAGTGGGGCGTGGCATGCCTGCGCCGGATTTGGTGCGTGCCTATATGTGGTATACGTTGTCGGCAATAGGCGGTGACCCTGATGCGGCGATCAGCCTGGAAGAGGTTGTCAAAAAGATGACGTCTGAAGAGATCGAAAAAGCGCATATTTTGGTCGAGGATTATAAGGTCTGGATGTATCCGTTTCGGTGATCATCGGTTCCGGGACGTATAGAAAAGGCGGCCAGTTTGGCCGCCTTTGTTTTGTCGGGCTAACCTTAGTTCAGGTCAGCTGCACGAGATGCGTTCACATCGGCCTCGGCTGCGGCAACAGCGTCTGTCAGGGCCGTGAAGATTTCATCACCACGTGTCACGTTGGATTTGAACCAGTCATAAACGGGTGTCGCTGCTGTTTTGAAAGCGGCTTTTTGATCTGGTGTTGGAACATAGAGATCACCACCGCCAGCTACGAAATCTTCGTAGGCTTTGATAGACTTACGCTTTGGCGATGCGAAAGTTGCCTGTTGTAGCGCATAGAAACCATCAACGACAACGCGGCGCATGCCTTCGTCCATGGACATGAACTTTTCGTTGTTCATCCACCATAGGGCACCCATATAGGCGTGGCCGTCCAAAGTCACATATTGCAGACCTGCATCTGGGAATTTCATGCCCATGATGTCGGTGATGCCGTTTTTGGAGCCTTCAACAACGCCCGTTTGGAAAGAAGTGAACAGCTCTGGCCATGGGATTGGCGTTGGAGAGGCACCGAGGGCTTTCACCAATTCTTGGGGAAGATCCGCTACAACCGTACGGATTTTCAGGCCATCCATGTCAGATGGGTTTGCAACGCGACGCTTGGTGTTCGCAAAGTTGCGCCAGCCGCCGGTGTTACCAACCGTCATCAGGCGGATTGCATTGCCAGAATCTTCCAGCGCCATGTCACGCATAGTGCGCGTGAAGTCGCCAGACAAAACGTGCTCTGCGATACGGTCGTCAGCCATCAGATATGGCAGGTCAAGCACCTGCACATATGGGAAAATGCCAGACGCGCCGCCCGAAGTAGAGATGTATACGTCAACTTGGCCTTCGGCCACGCCTTGCAGACACTCTGCGCCATTTGAGCAAAGCTGTGTACCAATGAACAGTTCAACCTCGATCGCGCCGTTAGAGGCTGCTTCGACGTAGTTTTTGAAAACAACCAGACCGTCATAGTCTTCGTCATTTTCGTTAGAGTTCGCAGTGGCACGGATGGTATAATCCGCAGCTGATGCTGTCACGGCGGATGCAGCAAGCAGCGCGGCAACCGAGAGTGATTTAATCGTGTTCTTGAGCATGGTAATTCCTCCCCTTTTTACTCAAATTAATTTGCGAAACCCGTTAAGCGCGGGATCGTCATGCTAATGGCTGGGACATAGGTGATTAAGAAGATCACAGCGATTTCCACAGCCAGGAACGGCAGAATGGCCTTTGCGATGGTTTCGACTTTTTCTTTCGACACCGCAGCGGCAACAAATAAGACAAGCCCCATCGGGGGCGTGGCCAGACCAACGGTCAGGTTCACGCTCATGATGATGGCGAAGTGAATAGGATCAACCCCAAGGTCGATGAAGATCGGTCCTAGGATTGGGCCAAGGATGATAATGGCAGGGCCGGCATCCAGGAACATGCCCACAACGAACAGCAACAGGTTGATCAGAAAGAGTAGGATCAACGGGTTGTCACTGAGGCTAAGGATATAGGCGGCGAGGGTTTCCGGGGCATGGCTGAGGCTGACCACGGTTTTAAAGGCCATTGCGGCGCCAACCAGCAAAAGCACCACTGATGATGTGATGCCCGCGCGGATCAGAACATCAGGCAGATCGCTGACTTTCATAGTGCGCAGAATGCCAAAGGCCACGATCAGCGCATAGGCGACGGCGACGGCGGCAGCTTCGGTTGGGGTGAAGACACCGACCAAAATGCCACCAAGGATCAGAACAGGTGTTTGCAACGGCACAACCGCGCGCTTGCAGACCATGCGGAAGTCATGGCTGACGACGCGGCGCAGACCCAACATCAATCCGTGGGTTGCAAGGATACCACCACCAAAGGCCAGCCATTTTGCAGTGCCCGTTGCCTCTGGGCCCAGTGGCACCAATTGCGCCAATAACAGACCGATGTTCAACCGCACCAGCACAAAAGAGAACCAGTATTCAACCGCACCAAGTTTGATGCCAGATAGCACCACGCGCTGCGCTGGAGGTAGGTTGTAGCGGTCAGCAGTCACGCGCACCATGACCATCAGACCAACACCCACCAGAATGCCCGGCACAATGCCCGCAAGGAACAACGCTGCAACGCTTTCACCCATGACATAGGCATAGATGATCATGATGCCCGAGGGTGGAATGATGGGGCCAATGACAGAACTTGCTGCGGTGATTGCGGCTGCGAATTTGCGTGTGTAACCTTGCTTTTCCATGGCTGGGATCAGCATGGAACCCAGCGCCGAAGTATCGGCCACGGCAGAGCCTGACAGGCCCGCAAATAGGATCGAGGACAGGATATTCACCTGCGCCAAACCACCACGGAGATGGCCCATAAGTGCCTGGGAAAACTCGACCAAGCGAATGGTGATGCCACCTTTGTTCATCAGCTCGCCGGCCAGCATGAAAAAGGGGATCGCCATCAATGGAAAACTGTCCATACCGTTATAAACATTCCGGTAGAGCAGGGTGATGTCTTTTTCTTGACCGTTGAGCCATAGCAAGATGCCGGGGGCTGCAAGCAAGCCAAAGAACACCGGCAGGCCAACCATGAGGAAAATCAGAAAGACGGGTAGGAACCAAATCAGCATTATTCAGCGCCTCCGATGTCAGCATTGTCAATTTTGGGCAGGCGGCTCCGGCCGCCAAACAGGCCCGCGATGCTGCGCAAAATCAGCTCTATATTCACGGACACCAAAAGGATGACGCCGACAAAAAGTGACATCATCATCCAGCTGCGCGGAATGCGGTACCATTCATCAAAGCCAATTGAGGTTGGTAGATAAAGCGACGCGGTTGCAAAGCGTCCGCCAAAGCCGGTGACTTCTTTGTATCCAATGGTGACGGCCATGATCAAAACAACAAGAGAAAGGGTCAAAAGGATCAGGCTAAGGATGTCGCCGATGCGCTTGGGCAGAAAGTCTGGGACTGTTTCGATCGCCACAAAACCGCCGCGACGGAATGCGGTTGGGGCCATAAGGCCGGTCATCCACATCATGCCAAAACGCGCAGCCTCGTCGGGCCATGGTAGAGCATTATTAAGCACGTAGCGACAAAAGACCTGGATCAAAATGGCAGCAACCATAAAGGCAACTGCAACGCAACCAATGCCGCGGCCCAATTTAAGCACCGAGGCATTCACAAAACTCAAAGGCGTGATTAACGCCACCAATCCGCCCATGCGGATCCTCCCCCTTGTTGGTGGACCTGTCCTCCTCAGGCAGGTCCGGCGCTTATGGTTGCGCGAATTGGCCAATCTTTCCGGCATAGAATCCGAGCGCGTTGCCATCGCGCATCTCGGCTTTCAAAACTTGACCTAGAACGATGACATGATCACCGCCATCAAAGCCGGCAACACGTTTGCATTCAAATCGGGCAAGGCAGTTTGGCATGATCGGAACGCCAAATTGATTTTCTTGATGTTCAATATGTTGCAGGGCAAATGCATCTTTTGCAAAGCCGTTGCACAGCGCGCCCTGGTCAGAGCCTAGCACATGAATGGCGTAATGCTGTGCCTTTTCAAAATATTGAAAACGGCGAGACGTTTTTGCCGGGGCCCAGAGCACCATAGCAGGTTCTAGCGAAACCGAAGAAAAGCTGTTGGCAGTGATACCAACAGGGCCATCATCGGACTTTGTGGTCACAATGGTGACGCCTGTTGCGAAACGCCCAAAGGCGTCGCGTAACAAGCGGGTGTTCTCGGCATCGGGCTGGAAAGCTATTGGCGTGTCTGTGACATGGGCATTCATTAAGGAACCTCTTTTCCAAGGGCCGCTTCGTACAGGCGATACCAGCTTTCGCGGTCAAGCTTGACTTTGAGCGCATCTGAGATGTTTGCAATACGCGCCAGGTTGTTGGTGCCCATGACAGGCAGGATTTGTGCGGGGTGCGCCAGCAGGAAAGCAACCGCGACGGCACCGCGATCAACACCGTGGTCAGTCGCAATTTCATCAAGAACTGTGCCAAGTTTGCCATCATTCTGAATGACATCTCCGCCGCCAAGCGGGGACCAGGCCATAACTGGATTGGCTTGGCGTTGATGGAAGGATAGGTCTCCGTTGGTGAAGGGACCAATCTCTGCCAAGCTGATTTCAATTTGATTGGTGACCAGTTTGTTTTTCATGGCAGATTGCAACAAGTCCCAATCCCAGGGGCGGAAATTGGAGACACCTATGTTGCCGACTTTGCCCGAGGCCACCAGATCGTCCAGAGCGGCACCCGTTTCATGGTGATCCATCAGAGGGTCAGGGCGGTGCACCAGCAATAGATCAATATGGTCAATCGCCATGTCTTTCAGCGAAATATCGACAGATTTTTCGATATGGGCCCGCGACGTGTCGTAGTATTTAACCTTGGCGTCAGAATATCGCCCGCATGGCGCGACAATGTCACATTTTGTGACGATCTGCATTTGATTCCGAAGGGATGGATTTGCCTTGAGTGCGCCACCCAAAACCGCCTCGGCCACATATTCGCCGTAGATGTCAGCTTGGTCAAAGGTTGTGATACCCTGTTCCAGACAAGTCTGAATCTTTGCTTCGACATGTGTCGGCGAGGTGTCGCTGTCGTCACCCAGACGCCACATGCCATAGACGATGCGGCTCATTTCGAGGGACGGGGATAGTTTGATGCGATCCATTAGCGGCGGACTCCGTTGCCTAGCGGCGTTGCTGGTGTTGTTGCGGGAACGCGACCGTATTCATGCGGCAGCGAACAGGTTTTCAAATTGGGAAGCACGCGCGCGCCAAAATGCTTGGCTTCCTCTAGGTGGGGGTAACCAGAGAAGATGAAGGCGCGGATGCCCATCTTTTGGTATTCTTCGATTTTGGACATGACTTGATCGGTGGAGCCCACCAAAGCAGCGCCGCAGCCAGAGCGGGCGCGGCCAACGCCTGTCCAAAGATTTGGTTCGATATAACCATATTTGTCGGCCAGCTCTCGGTTTTTGGCTTGGTGGCTGACGCCCAGCGACGTGCTGTCGAGCGCGCGGTCGCGGATCATCTGACCGTATTCATCATCCAATTTGGACACGATGTAATCGGCGTATTCCTGTGCTTCTTTTTCGGTGTCGCGCACAATCATGTGGACGCGCAAACCATAATCTAGCGTTCGGTTGTATTTTTCGGCAACTGAATGCACAGCCTTCATGCGGCCTTTCAGTTCGTCGATTTTTTCTGGCCACATCAAATAGACATCACAATGTTCGCCACACAGATCTAATGCGGAAGGAGAGTAGCCGCCAAAATACAGCAATGGGCCACCGTTTTGCTGGTATGGGCGCACCGGGTCAGTGGTTAGACCCTTAAAGTTATAGACCTTGCCTTCGTGATTTATTTCGTCCTGGGTCCAGGCTTGTTTGAGGATTTGCACAACTTCGCGCGAACGTTGATAGCGAAAGGCGCTTTCTTCTTTTTCACCTGGAAAATCTGAACTGATGATATTGACAGTCAAGCGGCCTTTCAGCATGTGGTCCAAAGTTGCGATTGTGCGCGCCAACATGATGGGCTGCACCTCGCCACAACGCACCGCTGCAAGCAGATTTATTTTGCTGGTGATCGGGGCGCAGCCCGCAACAAATGACAATGTGTCTTGGCCAACTTGGTAGGAAGACGGGCATAGGATATTATTGAAACCTTGTTCTTCGGCGGTCTTTACAATGTTGGAACAATGGTCCCATGACGAGCGCAAGTCGCCGTCTGGCACACCCAAAAACTGATAGTCATCAGAGCAAAGTGCTGAAAACCATGACACTTCTGCCGCGTCGAGATCAGGTGATGTAATGGGCACGACTGTCATTTTTGATCCTATGGGTTGTCTTCGCTTCTTACTTGGGTAACATCCGCCTTGATGTGGATCAATAGTGTATCAATTTTTTCCGCGACATCCTGACACGGGGACTAAAGTGACAAATCGAAATCGAAATGCGCTGCCTGTTTATGTGCAAATTGCCGAATTGATTATTCGAGATATCAGTGCCGGGCGGTTGCTGGACGGTGAGCGCCTGCCGCCTGAACGTGATATGGCAGCGCAAATGAACACCTCTGTTGGCACCCTGCGCAAAGCACTGGGCGAGCTTACAAATAAAGGGCTTTTGGAACGCGTTCAGGGGTCTGGGAACTATATTCGATCGGGCAATGTTCGCGACAGTGTTTATGGGCTTTTTCGGTTAGAATTACATGAGGGTGGCGGCTTGCCGCGGGCGGATATTCTCTCTGTTGATCAAATGGCCAAGCCCGCAGATTTGCCAGACTTTGGCTATGCAGACAGCGGCGCACGCATACGCCGTTTGCGGTATTTGAATGACACAATCATCGCAGTGGAAGAGATCTGGCTGGACGAATCGGCCGGTAAAGTCAGCGAAACAGCGCTGTCAGATTCCCTTTATCATTACTATCAGAAGCACCTTGGCTTTTGGATCACCCGTGCCGAGGACCGCGTGAGCATTGCAGAGGTGTCAGACTGGGCACCAGGCAATTTTTCTAAAAAACCCGGAACGCTTGTAGGATTTGTGGAACGCTTTAGTTGGGCCAGCCAAGAGGCCCCGATTGAGTATTCCAGAACTTGGTTTGACACAGATCAGGCGCTGTATGTGCAGCGACTGAAATAAAGGAGCATGTCATGACGCGTGACATTAACTATGGCATCATCGGCTGCGGCATGATGGGGCAGGAACATTTACGAAATATCGAGTTGTTGCAAAACGCGCGTGCAGCAGCAATTTATGAGCCAAATGAGATCATGGCCAATGCGGCCAAGGCCATCGCGCCAAACGCAGTGCTGTGTGACTCGCTGGAAGCTTTGCTGGATCGTGATGATCTGGATTGCTTGCTGGTTGTGAGCCCCAATCACATGCATGTGCCGCAACTAGAGGTTATTGCGGCGCGCAACCCGCTGCCTTTGTTGATGGAAAAGCCGCTGTTTACGGATCCGGCGGATGAGGCTAAATTACAGGCGTTTAAAGAAAGTTATCCAGCCCCGATTTGGGTGGCGATGGAATACCGCTTTATGCCGCCTATTCAGACCTTGCTGCAAGAGGTCGAGAAAGCCACGGGTGGCGTGAAAATGTTGACCATCCGCGAACACCGGTTTCCATTTCTGGAAAAGGTGGGGCATTGGAACCGGTTTAACAAAAACTCAGGCGGGACACTGGTCGAGAAATGCTGCCACTTCTTTGATTTGATGCGTCTGATTATTGGATCTGAGCCCGTGCGTATTATGGCCTCGGCGGGCCAAGAGGTGAACCATTTGGATGAAACCTATGATGGTGCCGCCTCTGATATCTGGGACAGCGCCTATGTGATTGTCGATTTTGAAAATGGTGCGCGGGCCTTGCTCGAGCTGAGCATGTATGCCGAGGGCAGCAAATTTCAGGAAGAAATCAGTGCTGTTGGTCCGGCCGGGAAGATCGAGGCCTTTGTGCCTGGCCCTGGACGTTTCTGGCCAACACATTTGGGCGAGCCGCCGGTGTCACAAGTGGTGATTTCACCGCGTAGCCCGAAGGGACCGCAGATGGTTGAGATCCCGGTTGATCCAACGATTTTGGACGCGGGTGATCACAATGGATCGACGTTTTATCAACATGCAAAATTCTTGGATGTGGTCAGGGGTGTCGGCGCGCCGCAGGTCGATTTGCTTGATGGTTTGAAGGCCGTGAAGATGGGTTTGTTGGCGCAGGATTCAGCGCGAGACGGTCAATCAAAGATGTTTACTTAACGTAGAACACTCATCTTAAGTATCACTTTAAGAAGCGCGCTGAAGCTGTTCGGTGCGCTTTACTTTTTAATGTGCAAATTTCTTGGATGGGCGCAACGCAAGCCAGATTAATGCGCCTCCAGCCAGCACCAAGAATGGGGCCATCGCCAAGTTAACGGCGGCCCAGCCTTCTTGCGGCGTGCCACCTGAACAATTCATAAGCCCGCCTGAGGCCAGAGACGCCATGGTGACACCACCAAAAACAATCAGATCATTGAGACCCTGCATCTTTCCCCGTTCATGGGGGGCATGGGCGGCGGCAAGCATTGCTGTCGCGCCAATAAAACCAAAATTCCAACCAATGCCGAGCAAGATAAGGGCAACAAAAAAGTTCGTAAGGGTTACCCCCATCAAGGCTACGGCCCCGGCTGCGGCGAGTATCACGAGGCCAATTGCAACAATACGTTCAACGCCAAACCGCGCGATCAAGTGACCTGTAAAAAACGACGGCGCAAACATTGCCAACACGTGGCCACTAACGATGTCGGCGGCATTGTTCTGGGTGAAGCCGCATCCAACAACCGCCAAAGGTGTTGAAGTCATCATAAGGTTCATAAGCGCATAAGACACTGTTGCGCATATCACCGCCACCGCAATGCGCGGGGTGGTGATCAACTGCCAACGTGTACGGCTGGGGGCATCATCTTTTTTCGGGGCGGCGGGCAGGGGGACTTTCAAGAACAAAAACAATATAGCGCCCAGAATATTGACGCCAATTACTGCGGCATAGGTGCCCATGAATGGGATCACCATGGCGTCTGCAGTGAGTTTGACAATTTGTGGCCCTATAAGAGCAGCGGCCAAACCGCCGGCCATCACATAAGAGATCGCTTTGGGGCGAAAACTGTCAGAGGCCGAGTCTGCGGCGGCAAAGCGGTAAAAACCGTGTGCGCTCATATAGATGCCGGTGACGAGGCTGCCGATCAAAAAGATTACGAAGCTGCTGGTGTAAAGCCCATAGGCACCTATGACGGCGCCGATTGCACCTGCTAATGCTCCCGCCATGAAACCCGCGCGTCGTCCATATTTTTGCATCAGAGCGGACATCGGTGTGGCAGATAACATGGATCCCAGCACAATGAGAGAGATTGGAAGAGTGGCAAAACAGGCGTTACTGGCCAGGGACTGGCCAGCAAGGCCGCCGATCGTGAAAATCATCGGCATTTGCGCGCCAATCAGCGCTTGGGCCAAAACCAGAATTAACACGGTCTTTTTGGCGCGTGAGTCATCAATCATGTCTGTCATGGGGAATGGCTAGACTTGAAAAATGTAATTGAAAAGGGGGTTGGTACAAAAAAGTGAACTATGTCGTTCACAATTTTAGATTGCGCAATATCCGGTTTGACTTTGTCCGGCGGCATTCGTCATCTATTGGGCTAGATAGGAGAACACGATTGGTTGGACGCATTATTAAGACAGATGATTGCGTGTCAGAAGGCGCAGCATGGCTTTCGGCCTACGACGTCCGATTTGCAAAGGCGTTGCAGCTGACAGGACCATTGCCCTTACGGCGCAAGCCAGATGGGTTTGAGCCACTGTTAAGCGCGATTGTCAGTCAGCAGGTCAGCGTGGCCGCTGCAAACGCCATTTGGGCGCGTATGAAAACAGCCAAGTTAACTGGGCCTCGTAAGATCCTCTGGGCGTCAGACGACGATTTGCGCGCAGCGGGGCTAAGCCGCCAAAAGGTGAAATATGCACGGGCATTGGCCGAAGCGCGTATTGATTTCAAAGCGTTACGCGACGCGCCGACCGCCGATGTGATCAAGACGTTGACCCAGGTCAACGGCATTGGCGTGTGGACCGCCGAGATTTACGCGATGTTCAGTCTGGGGCGTGCTGATGTGTTTGCACCGGGTGATTTGGCGCTGCAAGAAGCGGCGCGCACGTTGTTTCAGTTGAATGAACGCCCTTCTGAAAAGGCATTGCGCCAGTTGTCAGAGGACTGGAGCCCTTGGAGAGCGGTTGCGGCGCGGCTCTTGTGGGCCTACTACCATGTGGCAAAGGATAGGGAAGGCATCAGATGACTCGGGTATTGAACGCGCTGCGCAAAGAGCCACTTTCGGGGGAAACACGCTCTGTTGTGGTTTTTCTGCATGGATATGGGGCAAATGGTCAGGATTTGATTGGTCTGGCGGACCCCTTGGCAGAGCATTTGCCAGACACGCTGTTTGTTGCGCCTGATGCGCCTGAAACCATTCCGGGCATGCCGATGGGGCTGCAATGGTTTCCGATCCCTTGGATTGATGGGTCATCGGAAGAAGAAAGCATGTTGGGCATGCAGGCTGCTGTTGAAGATCTGAACGCGTTTCTAGATGCGCTTATGGTTGATGAAGACGTGTTGCCGGAACAAGTTGTGTTGTTTGGATTTTCGCAAGGTACAATGATGGCCTTGCACGTGGCCCCGCGGCGGGAAGATGAAGTGGCGGGGATCGTGGCGTTTTCCGGTCGTTTGCTGAACCCTGATTTGTTGGCGGATGAAACCGTCAGCAAGCCAGCGATATTGCTGGTGCACGGGGACCAAGATGATGTGGTGCCGGTACAATCTTTGCCCGAGGCTGCAGAAGCCCTGCAAACCGCTGGGTTTCAGGATGTTTTCGCCCATATCATGAAGGGCACCGCCCATGGGATTGCTCCGGACGGTTTAAGCGTTGCGCTGGCCTTTATGCGGGACAAACTGGGGCTTTAAGATTGGTTTAACAATTCGTGTTATGAAAAGGGTCGACATTACCTGTCGGCCCTTTTTGCATGTGGCATGAATTTTGCACCTTGTGGATAACTGTCACGCAGACGTTACGAACACGGCATAGCTTTCCCATGGAATGCATATATCGTGGGGGTTGTCATAAGGTCGACGCGATATATAGTAGAGGTAGAGTGAGGGCAGGGTGTCCTGCCCGAACGCTGAGAAAACAGGCAGTTGGGCGGAGGATGAGTCCCAGATGGATGGCGATTTCAGGTCAGAGTTTGTACGTGAACCTGGTGGTTTAAAGCAACATCCGGCGTTGGTATTAAACGCCGATTATCGGCCTTTGTCCTATTACCCTTTGTCTTTGTGGCCTTGGCAAGATGCGGTGAAAGCGGCCTATATGGATCGGGTCGATATTGTTGCGGAATATGACCAGATCGTAAGAAGCCCCAGTACCGAAATACGAATACCCTCGGTTGTTGTCCTGAGAGATTATGTCAAACCAGTAAAGCGCGTGGCCTTCACGCGCTTTAATCTTTTTCTACGGGATGAATTTTGCTGTCAGTACTGTGGCTCACGTGGCGATTTGACGTTTGACCATGTCATTCCGCGCGCTGCGGGGGGGATTACAAGTTGGCATAATGTGGTTGCGGCCTGTAGCCCATGCAATTTGCGCAAAGGCTCGAAAAGCCTGCGCCAGGCGCATATGCAACTGCGCAAACCACCGCGCCAGCCAGATGCCGAAGAGCTGCGCAATACCGGGCGTAAATTCCCGCCAAATCATCTGCACGACAGCTGGGTTGATTTTCTGTACTGGGATGCGGAATTGGACGCTTAGGAAAAAGGGGCCTCTGAAAAGAGACCCCTTCTGAAACTAAGCACTTGCTATAGAACGCTGCAGCATTCCAAACAGATCACGTGGGTTATCGGGGTCAGCCAGCATATCTAGCATGTCGCAGAAATTGGTGTCTTTGACGCGGTCGCGCACATAACGCAGGGCAGAGAAATCTTCGATGGCAAAGCCCACACCGTCAAACAAAGTGATTTGTTTGTCGTTGTGACGCCCGGCTTTTTTCCCTTCGATCACTTCCCAAAGTTCGGTGACCGGGAAATCTTCGGGCATTTGTTGAATTTCGCCTTCAATGCGGGTTTGCGGCGGGAATTCCACAAAAACGTCAGCCCGTTCCAGAATGCCAGAGGCCAATTCGGTTTTCCCCGGGCAGTCACCGCCAATGGCATTGATGTGCACACCCGCGCCAACCATGTTGTCGCTTAAGATGGTCGCGTTCTTCTTGTCTGCCGTACACGTGGTGAGGATTTGAGCGCCTTGCATGGCCTCTTCGGGTGTTTTGCAGATGGTGACGTTGACGCCCAATCCATTCAAATTGTTAGCACATTTCCTAGACGCATCAGCATCAACATCGTATAGGCGCACGTTTTCAATGCCGACGATGGCTTTCATGGCCAATGTTTGGAATTCAGACTGCGCGCCATTGCCGATCATCGCCATGGTTTTGGAATTTTTTGGTGCCAGGAATTTGGCTGCCATGGCGGAGGTTGCCGCCGTGCGTAGGGCTGTTAGCAACGTCATTTCGGTCAGCAGAACGGGGTAACCTGTGTAAACGTCCGCCAGTAGGCCAAATGCTGTGACGGTTTGCAAACCCTCGGATGTGTTCTTGGGGTGACCGTTTACATATTTGAAGCCATAAGCCTCGCCGTCGCTGGTGGGCATCAATTCGATCACGCCAACATCGGAATGCGATGCCACACGCGGCGTTTTGTCAAACAGTGGCCAACGGCGGAAATCTGCTTCGACGTATTGGGCCAGTTCTTGCAGCATTGTTTCGACGCCGATGTGATGTACTAGGCGCATCATGTTGCTGACGCTTACAAATGGGACGAGGGCTTTGTCAGAAGGCTGGGACATTTCAGTTCCTTTGGGTGGTACGGCGGGTCAGGTGAACGCCAGCAATCATGCAGCGCACGGAACCACCGGCAGTTTCAATGGTGGGCACGTCCAGCGGCAGGGGCTGGGCGGATTTCTTGATAATGGCAAGCTGATCAGGGCGCAGTGATTTGAGAGCCCGTGAAGACAGCGCCAGTACGCGTTGATGGCCGGTGAGTTCGATGGCGTTGCCAGCAAAGTCACCAATCTGCGCATGGCTGAGGTCGATCACTTCAAGGCCAGATTCCTCGAGACGATGCGCAACAGTACGACGACGTATGGGGTCAACAATCATATCCAGGCAAATCAGCGCATAGTCGGTGCCGATGCCCATCAGAACATTGGTGTGGTAGACATCACGGCCCTGGGCATCTTTGGCTTCAAACGCAATGGGTTCATAATTGAAATGCGTGCAGAAGCGTTCGAGGATCACCGGATCAGCGCGGTTGGATTGCACGGTATAAGCAATGCGCCCCACGTGGTCGAGTACCATGGCACCCGTGCCTTCGAGGGCCAGGTTGTCTTGTTCTAGGCCAGAATAGTCGATCACATCCTGCACGCGATATTCGGTCTTCAATAGTTCTATGACATCTTGCCGCCGTTCTTTTCGGCGGTTTTCTGCAAACATTGGATAGATCGCAACATGGCCGCCCGTATGTGTGGAAAACCAGTTGTTTGGAAAAACGCTGTCAGGCGTTTTTGTTCCTTGGTCGTCAAACACATGCACGCGTACGCCAGCCTGGCGCAGCTTGGCGACGGCACCATCAAATTCAGCCAGCGCTGCCTCTGATGTGGCGTCAACGCTGCGGTTGCTAAGGGTTTGAAAGGCGTTGTCGTCGCGGGTTTCTGGATTAGAACAGAAATGGTGCGGGCGGATCATCACAACCGCCTGAGGGGCTTGCATAGATTTCATCAGTAGCTCCGGGTTGGTCTGTCAAATATCCGACGCCCCAAGGAAGATGCGGCGAGATCCACCATCATCTTGGCGGTGCGGCCGCGTTCATCAAGGAAGGGATTCAGTTCGACCAGGTCGAGGGAGGTCATAAGGTTTGAATCATGCAGTAACTCCATGACCAGATGGGCTTCACGAACCGTTGCGCCGCCGGGTACCGTTGTGCCAACAGCTGGGGCAAACGAGGGGTCGAGGAAGTCGACGTCAAGCGACACATGCAACATCCCATTGGCTGCTGCGACCCTTTCAAGGAAGGCGGTCAGTGGTTTTGCAATGCCAGCTTCGTCAATTTCACGCATGTCATGGCTGTGAATAGAACTGGCTTGCAGGGCGTTGCGTTCGGCTAAGTCCACAGAGCGCAGGCCAATGATGCAGACGTTTTCTTGCGGTACTGGATTGTCGAGTTTCGGAAAGCCATCAAAGCCGTCGCGCCCCGTGAAATAAGCAACTGGGGTGCCATGCAGGTTGCCAGAGTCTGTTGTTTCTGGCGTGTGGTAATCGCTGTGCGCATCTAACCAGAGCACAAATTGAGGTCGGTTTTGCGTGGCCGCATATCGGCTTACACCCAAAACAGACCCTGCAGAGAGGCTGTGATCGCCACCAAGGAATATTGGGAAACCGCGCGCCATCGCGTTTTGCGCTGCGTCAGAAATGGCATGCGTCCAGCCAATGGTTTCGGCCCAGTTATGCACATTTGCATCTGGGGCCACTGCGCCGACGTTTGCTGCGATCAAATTTCCTTCGTCGATTACGGTATGGCCGAGTTTACCAAGGCTTTGTGCAAGGCCTGCGGTTCGATAGGAATCCGGCCCCATCAGGCAGCCGCGTCGCATTTTTCCGGAATCCACCGGTGCGCCAATCAATATACAAGTTTTTGGTGTCATTTTGGTCGCCCTGATTTAAGATTTATCGCAGTATGTTGCCGTTATGGGTTGATGTTTAGGCATCAAATTGATCAAAATGCGCTATCATTTTTCGAAACGGAAGGGGATTCCGCCGTTATGGATGAAATTGATCGCAGGCTTATTTCTGAATTGCGCCATGATGCGCGGGCCTCTTTGTCTGACCTGGCATTGGGGCTGAATGTCTCGCGGGCGACTGTGCGTGCCCGGATCGAACGGTTAAAGCAGCGGGGCGATATTGTTGGTTTTTCGGTCGTCTTGAAGGAAGACGTGCAAAGTGATCCGGTGCGCGGCTTGATGTTGATCGGGATCGAAGGGCGAGGGGCCGAGCGCATTGTGCGTCAGCTAAACGGAATACCCGCGGTGCGGACGGTGCATTCGACAAATGGCCGTTGGGATCTGATTGTTGAACTGGGAACCGAAACGCTAGAGGCGCTGGATCATGTTTTGGCCCAGATCCGACGCTTGGAAGGCGTCGCCACAAGTGAAACCAATTTACTCTTGGCGACGCGAAAGAAAAGTTAGTCGCGTATCAAAGCGAGGCGCAGCCAAAAGACCGCAAATATCAGCGAGAAAACCGCGTTCAGATTTGCCATGGTCAGGCCAAACATTTCCCAAGCGATTTCGTCACAACGCACCAGCGGCGCATTCATGATTTGATCAAACAGTTCGGTGGCGTTCAGCTGTGAAATATCGCCCGATGTGCAAGTCGTTGGCCCTTCCCAAAACCCGCGTTCCACGCCGGAATGAAAGATGCCGATGCCGCCAGTCGTGACCATGGCTGCTGCGCCAAGCCAGTGAAATACCCGCAGTTTAACCGCATAGGCCAGTGCCCCAATGGCAATGGCAGCCATGTGCGGGTAGCGTTGCCAATAGCACATCTTACAAGGCGCATAGCCAAGGTATTGAAACCCCCAAGCTGACAGTATCATCGCGGTTGAGGCGAGCGTCAGAAGCAAAGTTTGGGTTTGGCGGGACATATTAAAGATACCTTACGACCAGAAATCCTCCGAACAGGAGGATGAGAAAGACGGTGAAAACCAATCCAAGACGCTTTTCGATAAAGCTGCGGATGGGCGCGCCGAATTTCCACAGAAGCGCGGCAACAATGAAAAAGCGAAGCCCGCGCGCTAGAACAGATGTGGCTATGAAGGTTGCGATCGGCATGCCTGTCCAACCGGACATGATGGTGATCACTTTATAGGGGAATGGTGTGATGCCTGCACCCAGAACGGCCCAGAACCCAAAATCGTTAAAGCGCGTGTTGAATTCGGCAACGGCGTCGCCTTTTCCCAGCGCTTCCAGGATGGGTTGACCAATTTGTTCAAACGCCAAAGACCCAATGGCATAACCCAATACGCCGCCAAGAACGGAAGACACCATGGCGACCCCTGCAATCAACCACGCCCGATGGGGGGCTGCAAGGATCAGAGGGATCATCAGAATATCCGGTGGGATTGGAAAAACGGAACTTTCCACAAAGCTGACGATCGCCAATGCCCAAAGGGCTTTGGGGTGATCTGCCAGCCGCATTGTCCATTCATATAAGCGTTTGATCATGTGTCTGAACCTTTTTTGCAAGGCCTGATGGGTTTGCAACAAGAGTGCAAGTCAAATTTGTGTGGGGCGCGGTTGTCTGGAATGAATTGTGGGTTTTAGGTGCGAAATGTTGCGCAATCAGCGAATGTTTAGGTTTGAGATTAAGTAGAGTGATTATATCTTTTAGATTAACAAGATAGATTTAGAAGTTAATGTAATAGATGAATAATTGTTATGAAGTTGATGTGAGTTGTAATTAGATGTTTTAAAACAATTTAAACTTATACTTAATGTAATATGATTGGATCCACTCACGAAGAGACGAAAACTTTTAACCTAGCTGATTTTTGCGGCTTTCAAGCCGGCTGTTGACCAAGAGATCATCAATGGTCTTTGCCAAATGCCCATGTTTGCTTTTGGGAACGGATATTTTAACTTTTTATGAATTTCTTGCGTTTTGCCTCTGGACGTTTCTGGGCGCTTTGGTTAGATCACTCGCAGTTGCCCAAGTGGCGGAATGGTAGACGCAGGGGATTCAAAATCCCCCGTCCTAGCGGACGTGCCGGTTCGAGTCCGGCCTTGGGTACCATTGAAAAAGGCGGTCCAGTGGGCCGCCTTTTTTATTGAAATATAAGAATTATTTGTGAAAGATTGTCGCTTCGTGACGACGCACTACAGTGCGCGCTGTTTTAAAGATTGTTGCGGGGGCGTCTTTGAGATCAGGAAACAAAGTATAGATTTCTGAGCGTTGTGGCGCGTTGAGCCCTGCCATTGCTTGCACGCCAGGCTGAAAACTCTCGCTCCAAATTCCATCTGACCACAGAATTTCGTGGCGATCACACAGCAAGTGAACATAGCAGATTTCCGTGACATCGGCGCGGGTGACCCCTTCGGAGCCAACCAGATGCTTTGCTGCGACCAATACCTCTGATGCTCCGAGCAACATTTGCGCTTTCTGATCTGAAATAAGAATGCGGTGGTTTGGGCTTACCAGCATATCTTTATGCGGCAGGTCAGGGCCGAGCGCGCCGGCACTTATGCAAATTGGGCGCAAGAACGGCGATGTCTTTAGGTCTTGATCCGTGAGGTCACGTTTTCCGGTCCAGCGGACCACTTGCGAACCATGGTCGCGGGTGATGACGCGGTCGCCGACTTCAATGTCTTCAACATTTTTCAAGCCCATATCCGTAGCGATTTGGCTGCCCGGCGTGAAGCATGGGACAATGGTTTCAATGCCTTCATAGGTGACCGTTCCGGTGACGTTGCCCGCGTCATCCAGCAGTTCAATTTCGCCCGCTTCGCTATCAAATGGATCTTGCACAATGCGCAGCGGGCCTAGACCCGTGAGATCCAGGGTATCGACGTCGTCGCCAGATTCACCTCCAAAAACCGTGTCTCCAGCGCTGACGTTTCTAAACAGATCGCTACCAGCGCCGCCATCCATATAGTCCGCGCCATCACCAGATTCGAATACATCATCGCCATCCTCACCCATCAGTGAGTCTGATCCTGCGCAGCCGATGAGCGTGTCGTCTCCGACCGATGCGTAAATTGTGTCGCTGCCAGCGCCGCCTTCAAATGAATCATTCCCTGCGCCAGAGAAAACCAAATCGTCACCCGCACCCGCCAAAATGTGGTCATCATCGCCAGACATGCCGGGCGAGGTGGCATCGTTGCCGTCTATTCGATCGCCGTCTGCATCCAGGTCACCCACGTTAATAACGTCGTTTCCGTCAGTGCCACTGAAATACCCGTCGGGAGCCGGGGGAATGCCAATCGCCTCTAATGCTGCCGGCGTGTCAAAACTGTCAGGTGATATGCCAATCAATGTGATGGCCTCGCCACCTGGGAATGCCAGAACGGCATTTCCGTCGGTGTCAGACGAAACCGTGACGTCGTTGGTGGTCACCTGTGTGGCTCCGGCGTCGTTTGTCATGCCCGTCACATCGAGTTTATCCTGTGCCGAGAAGGTGCCGTCGCCGTTATCAATGGGTGCCTGAAAATCCATGACAGCATCTTTGCCGGATCCATCCGCCAAAACGATGGTGTCTTGCCCCGAGGACAGTTTGATGTTTTCGACGGCTTCAAATTCTAAAGTACTTGTGCCATCACTGACTGTGCCAGCTCCGGTTGCACTGTCAGTAAGGTCGACGCTTATGGCATCGGTCACAGCAGAAAGATCCATGGTGTCACCAAGGGTTTCATCAATGTTCTCTGCGGCGATGGTGTCATTGCCAAATTGGTTTTCGATCACAAAGAGGTCGTCGCCATAGCCGCCCCACAGATAGTCGTCGCCTTCGCCCGCGCCGCCAGAGTGGATGGTGTCATTGCCGTAGCTGCCTCGTAGAAAATCGTTGCCGGTGCCACCATGCAGTTCATCGTTTCCGAGATCTCCGTTGACCCTATCGTCTCCGGCACCTCCATAAAAAACGTCGTTGCCTGCACTGGTTTCAACGGTGTCATTTCCGTCTCCACCTAAAAATACGTCATCTCCATCGCCACCAATCATAGAATCGTTGCCGGCACCGCCAATGAGTGTGTCATCGCCTTGATCGCCGATCAAAAAGTCGTCACCAAGGCCGCCGTCGATGCTGTCATTTCCGAGGTTGCCATAGACCGTGTCATTGCCGTCGCCAGCTAATACACTATCGTCTCCTGTGGTCACCTTATCGCCTTCAGGGTCGTCCAAGTAGTTCAGATCAATCAGATTTGCCGTGTCATCGCCCTCTACAATCCCGTCAGGTGCATTGCTAAAAGCGATATCGCTTAGGCCAAGTTTGCCAGTTTGGCTGGCGCTTTCACCATGATCAAAGATGATTTCAAGCGTGGTGATTGGACCTGCGATCGAAACAGACACTGTGTCAGCGGCACCAGACGTATCGGTTGCAGCGCTGTTTTGGCCGTCTGCGTCAAGCTGTCCATCCGCCACCGAATGGAGGGCGTCCAGATCACCATACGCAACCGGATATATATTTCCCTCGGCATCCGTGGCAAGGATCGTCACACGTTCGTCCGTCAGGATGCCATTTTGGTCCACGTCAAAGAGTTCAAATGACAGGTTTTCTACCGGGGTATCAAATGTCAGCGTAGTTGTGACGGCATCATTTAATCCGTCGACCCACAGTGCCTGTGCAGCGGGGGAACCGTCGGTGGCAACATTTGCGGTTTGTCCATCGGCGTTTGTTGTTGTCGCGACAGTGACGCCTGTTGAGGTCGCGCCACTTCCAACGGTGTATGAGCCATTTGAGCCTGCGTCTGCCCAATTCAGTGTTTGCTCTGAAGGCATGCCTTGTCCGATCTATTCATTTTTTGTCACGTCGAAACGTAAATTCGTCAATTATTGAGCTTGCTTATGGGAAATGAATGCGTTGGCTCTATGGAGCGATTGCGGCGAAATTTTTGCGATCCGGCCAGAAAACGCCGCATTTTAAGTTTTGGGTTTCTTGCCCGATTTGTTCGTACTTTTGCCCCATTCCAGCCCTCATCACGATCTAGATCCGATTGTGAGCAAAGACGCCCGCAGAAGCAGGCAAAACGAGCAGAAGTAGGCTTGTAGATGAGAGTACGTATCGTTCAGCGCCGTAATGCGACGCTTGAAGGCCGCCCAAAACAGGGCGACAACATCTTTTCTGAAATTCGTCTGGATAACACGCAGCGTGCAGTGGCAACCTGGTCAGTGGGGGCGACAGCAGCGAAGGTTATCAGGCCAGCTGCCTTTGAGATCGACGCTTTGGAAAGGGTGACACAGTCAAGTTCTAGACACGCGATTGGTGTAGGTTGCATCAGCGCTGCGAGTAGAGTGATTACATCCGCTGGATCACAACGGGTAGCAGACATTGAAATCGGCGACAAAATTCTAACACGCGACAATGGGTTTCAATCCGTACGCTGGATTGCCAAATTGACCGATCGTTCAGCGCTTCCAAGTCTGATTGAGATCTCTGCCGGGGCTATTGCAGAGGGAAAACCAGATTCGAACTTTATTGTTTCGGGGAACCAGAGATTACTGATCACTGGCGCTCAGGTATCTGAAAGTTTTGGCGCAAGCGAAGTGTTGGTGCGCGCAGGTGATCTGCTGCACCTTGATGGATTTCAGGAAATGGAAGATCATTCTGGCTTTGTCGCGCTGGTTTTTGATCAACATGAAATATTGCGGGTGAACCAATCTTGGCTTGCAAGTTTGCAGCCTGATCACACCTGTCGTAGTTATCTGAGTGAAGAGCAGAGTGGAGATCTTTTTCGGATTTTTCCAAGGTTGAAAGACTTGCCGATTGCGCGGAGTTACCCTGCCGCGCGCCCGCTATTGTCGGCCAGGTTCGCACGTCAAGTTCGTCTAAATGTATGTTAGTTCACACATAATTCACTAAAATTTGAAATGTTGACTACGTAAACTGGCCAATTTGTGTTATGCTCACTTATGGTTAGAATTGTGCTGGTATGCATTGCCTTGTTTTTGGCGGCGTCAGCTGACGCCGCAGCCGTACGATATGAGTTGGATAAAGACTCGTCGCGGGTTGGGTTCACGTTTTGGTTTGGTGAGCAAACGGGCAAAGGCTTTTTCCCGATCACTGATGCAGATGTTTTGCTTGATTTGCAGAATGTGCATAGGTCATCTGTACGCGTTTTGCTCGATGTAAGGAATGCGCGCGCCGGGGATGTGGTTGCGACGTCAGGTATGAAAAGCCGAGAAGTTTTGAACGCACAAGAGTTTCCGACAGCGGTTTTTCAAAGCAGTTCAGTGCGTCGCTTGCGCCACGGGGTTGAAATCACCGGATATTTAACTCTGCGTGGGGTCACGAAACCCGTAACACTTCAGGCGCGTATCCTTCGGCAACCCTCTGCTCCGAAAGATAATTCGGAATTGGTTCTTGAAATTATGGGAAGTGTGAAGCGGTCGGATTTTGGGGCTATCGGGTTCTCAAAACTGGTGGGTGATCAGGTGGATCTTAGGTTCTTTGTCTGGGTCAACCGCTTTTAGAATGCATTGGCTCTAACGGACGCAGTTTAAGTTTTGTGATGCGGTTGTCCTTGCGCGCCATGACCTCAAATCGAAATCCATGAAATGCAAAAACCTGCCCCACAACTGGAATGGTTTGGGCTTCATGGATCACCAATCCAGCAACTGTGTTGGCTTCGTCGTCAGGCAGGCTCCAGTCGCTCGCACGGTTAAGATCGCGTATGGTCATTGCGCCATCTACTAAGAATTGCCCGTCTTCGCTTTTGCGGATAGGATGGTCAGCCGCAGGATCAAATTCATCTGTAATCTCGCCAACGATCTCTTCCAGAATGTCTTCAAGTGTGATCAATCCGCGTAGGGCACCATATTCATCGACAACCAGCGCAAAGTGGCTGCGGCGTCGCAAAAATTGGCGCATCTGTTCATCAAGCGCAGTAGTTTCAGGGATGAAATAGGGCTTTTTTGCCACTTCAGAGAGATCAAATTTTTCGAGGTCGGCGGTGTCACCTTCGTTTCCGGCCAATTTGGCATGGATGGCCCGCAGAAAATCTTTTGCATGGACCACGCCAATGATGTTTTCCGGATCATCTTTGAAGACGGGCAGGCGGGTGTAATTGCTTTCCAGGCATTGTGCGAGAATCTCAGCCGGGTCTTGGTCAGCATTGATCATTTCAATACCAGAACGATGCAGCATGATTTCTTCGACTGTGCGGTCACTTAGGTCAAGTGCCCCAAGAATGCGGTCACGATCTTCTTTTTCGACAATACCTTCGCTATGGCCGAGCTGAATCGCGCCGGCAATCTCTTCGCGAACCGCCAAAATTTGACTGTCCGGATCTGTGCGTACGCCAAAAACCATCAGAACAAGGCGCACCAAGAGACGCACTGCGGCCACAACCGGTGCAAATATCAAGACGATAAACTGAATGACCCCAGCGACCCGCGCAGCTGCGGTTTCTGGTGCGGTGATCGCATAGGTTTTTGGCAAGACCTCTGCAAAAATCAAAACCAGAAGCGTCATGACCAAGGTTGCCAAGGCGACGCCAGACTCGCCAAAGACTTGGGTGAACATGGCAGTGGCCAATGAGGTGGCGAGAATGTTCACTAGGTTGTTGCCAAGCAACACAGAGCCAATCAGCCGTTCGTTGTCTTCGGTGACGCTCAATGCGCGCTCGGCGCCTTTGTTGCCCTTGTCAGCTTGACGGCGCAATTTGCCACGCGAGGCCGCCGTCAGTGCTGTTTCGCTGCCGGAAAAGAAAGCAGACAGCATCAAAAGCACGGCAATCGCACCGGCGGTGATCCAAAATGCAGCATCCAGTGTCGGAGATGTGACGTCCATCGCTCGAAAAATCCTCTTTACTGATGGCGTTATGGGCTGCGCTGGACTTTCATTCAAGGAAAACAACACATGATCGTGCAAGACCTGGGATGCTTGTCCAAAGATGTTCTGCTTTTTGGTGGGCCCAATCCCAATCTGCAGGCGACCCCAGCGCCAATCTTAGAGGCGGCGCGGCTGAAAAACGCAGCTGACCATTTGAATTGCACGGGCTATATTGCGGGCCCCTATGCCGACACTTGTGAATTCGTTGAGATGATAAGAGGCTTTGAATTAGCCTTTTGAAAGCGGATGGTGCTCTAGCACAAGTTCTTTCAATCGTTCATCTAACACATGTGTATAGATTTCGGTGGTGGCGATATCCGCGTGGCCTAACAGCGTCTGAATGGCCCGCAAATCGGCACCATTGGCCAAAAGATGTGTGGCAAAGGCATGTCGTAATGTATGCGGCGTGACTTTGCTTGGATCAACACCCCCAAGCACTGCAAACTCTTTGATCAAGACATAGAATCTGTGGCGGGTCAGGTGTCCCAATTTGCCGCGGCTGGGAAACAGAAAGCCAGAAATTGGTTTGCCGTTTTCCCTGTTTTTTTCTTCTGCGGCATCTCGCAGTTCAAGCCAATATGCCAAGGCGTCCCGTGCGCCGGGCGACAAGGGCACCATGCGCTCTTTGCCACCTTTGCCAAGCACAAGTAACATATTGGGGTTGCCGCGCGCCGAACTTGTGGGCAGCGAGACAAGTTCTGAGACACGCATACCAGTGGCGTATAACAGCTCCATCAAGCAGTTGTTGCGGGCGCGGTCCAGCTTGTTTCGCCCAGATTTTTGTGCAGCGTTCAACAGTTTGTCGACTTCCAGAACTTCCAAAGTCTTAGGAAGACGCTTTTCTAGGCCGGGGCCTTTGATTTGGATGGCAGGATTGATGTCGCGCCAACCTTCGTCAAAGGCAAAGCGATAAAGCTGCTTGATGGCAGATAGGCGCCGAGCACGTGTTGACTTTGCAAGGCCCTGAGCGTCGCAGGAAATCAGGTAGTCTTCGATGGTTTCGCGTTCAACCTGCTGAAAATCCAGGTTCCTATGAGAAACCCAGGCAGCGAAGTCTTTCAAATCGCGGGCATAGGCCAATTGCGTGTTTTTCGCGGTCCCCAATTCTGCGGATTGGGCATCCAAAAACGTAGAGATCCATCGCACGTCACCCATCAAAACCCTCGCTCGAGTAAAAGAATTTGCAACGCTGCTTGGCGCGCAGTGTCTTCAAGGCCAACTGCTCGAAAGGTGGCCAGCGCGCTTGTTAAGGCTGGAAGATCCCCGGCAGCCCCTTGGGAAAAGAGTGTCATCGCTTGTAAAATCACCTCGCCTAAATGGCCGCGGGCAAGGTTGTTGGAGAGAGATTGCGGTACGCCTGCGCCGTGAAAAGCGTCAGAAATCGCCTGGCTGGTAAGATCTGGGCCACGACGCGGTGGCAGACCCAAAGCAAGGCCCGCCAAATAATCGCGCGGTCCGCGCTTTGCCGCCAATTCGTAGGAAGGTGACAAAAGCATGATTTTTCGGGCTAATGTTTGGGAAACACCCGAAAAGGACATATTCATCAGCGGTTCTGCATAAAGTCGCGCAAATGGGACTTCCAGTCGCGAGGCTTGCATTGCTGCCCAAGCAGAAGGCAGACGAGCAGAGACTTTTTCGGCATCCTGCGACGCAATAGCTGCGTCAAATTTCTGCAGTGCATCGACACGATCCCAGATCATCCCACTTGCCGCTGGCTTGCTTGCTGCGTAAATGCCCAACAATCGGTTTTCAGGCAAAGCGCCAACGCGGGCCAAACGCTCTGCGGCTTCAAGTTGCGCTTTCCAACCAACGGTGTCCCGTAGGTCTGAATGAGCATATTGCAGAGGCAACGTCGTTGTCGGCTGCGGTTCGCCGATGGCTTCGTACAAGCGGAACTTTAGCGGGTCAGGGGCCGACGGCGTGACCAAAATGGGCTCTTCCGCGAATAATTCAGGGTCAAGAAAACGCAACAAAAGTGCATCTTCTTCTTCTGACAAAAGACCCAAAAAATTCGCTGAATTCAGTGTGACGGCTGCTTTGTTCCAGTCCCCTGCGCGCGCCGCACAGAACACCCGCGCGGCATAACTTGGCGCTAGGTGGGCCGTTTTTGACAATGTTGCGCATGCATTGCGTTCTTCCCCAATCAGCAATGTGACATCAAACCAGCGCTTAAACAGTTCAGGTGTATCAGTACCGCTTCGGTTCAGCAGCGCATTGGTTTGTTCCAGCGCGCCAAGTTGGAATAACTTGTCGATACGCGCAAGCAGCAGAGTATCGTTGCCATCTGAATCAATTGGTGGGTTGGCTTCGGCCAATAGCAGTGTGTAGAGCAGAGCTTGCATGGCTGGTAGCGCATGCTGAGGCTGAATAGCGATCAGATCTGCCAGCACCTGTCCGCGACTTTCTTGCCAAAGCGAACTGGGTAAACCGGTGACCGCACTGGACAAAAGGCCCACAGCATCGCGCCCCTCTGTTCGCAAAGTTGTAACAGAGATTTTGGGTGTGTTTCCACCGCTGGTCACGGGCGTTTCTGGTGGTTCTATCTCGATCGTGACTGTGGGTACTTTATTCAGCCATTCAATCGCAGACAAAGGCTCTACGGTTTGCGCGCGCGCGGCCTGCGCAAATGAGGCCGCGATGCAAACCGCAGCCCATCTATGTGCTTTAATTCGCATCCAGAGGTACCGAAAGGCGAATCTCTTGCTGAGGGGCAGAAAAATCTGCGCCAAAAATTGGTCCTAAATATGCATAGCCCACAAGCCCAATGGCCATGAGAACTATTAGGAAAAACAGTGCTCTTATGAGCTTGCCCATGCGCTTCCCCAGCTTTTGTCTGCTCTTTTTTCCAACTTATAACTGGCCTTTTCGACAATATCACGTCATTCAATGCGAAAAGGCGGATTTTGGCCGGGATGGTGTTCAAAAACCCCTAAGTTGAGGCATCGGTTGGGCATGAAACTTAAAAAGACAGTTGTGATGGTTGGCATGATGGGGGCTGGCAAGACGGCTGTCGGGCGTGCATTGGCCGCAAAATTGAATGTACCGTTTTTGGATTCGGACGCAGAGATAGTGACGGCGGCAAATGCGTCGATCGCTGAAATCTTTGAGCGCGACGGTGAAAGTTTCTTCCGGCAAAAAGAGAGCCAAGTCATCGACCGGTTATTAGAGGAAGAGCGTGGGATTCTATCCACTGGGGGCGGTGCGTTCTTGGCAGACGGAAATCGAGCGTTGATCTCTGAAAAAGGTGTTTCCGTGTGGTTGGATGCGGATCTTGAACTTTTGTGGCAACGGGTTCGTCATAAAGACACGCGCCCATTGTTGCGCACGCCAAATCCCAAAGCCACATTGCGCGAGATCTATGATCAACGTGTGCCCATTTATGCCAAGGCTGATATGTCGGTAAAATCCCTTCCAGAGTATTCAATCGAAAAAATGGCGGATCGCGTTCTTGAAGCGTTAGAAGCCCGCCCTGATGTGTTGGAGGCTTAAGATGGAAACTGTTCACGTTGCTTTGGGCGATCGCGCTTATAATATTCACATCGGCCCAGGATTGTTGTCGCAATCCGGGGCGCTTATAGGGCAAATAAGCAAACGAAAGCGCATGATGATCGTCACCGAGGAAAATGTGGCGAAACTGCATTTGGCGGCCTTGCAAGCGGGGCTAGCTGCGGCAGGGATTGAATCGGAAGCATTGATTTTACCCCCGGGTGAGAGCACGAAGAGTTGGCTTTATTTCGAGCAAACCGTTGAGTGGCTATTGGCTCAGAAAGTTGAACGCAAGGATTTGGTCATTGCCTTCGGCGGCGGCGTTATCGGCGATTTGACCGGATTTGCTGCGGCCTCACTGCGGCGCGGCGTAGGTTTCGTGCAAATTCCGACATCGTTGTTGGCGCAGGTCGACAGCTCTGTTGGCGGCAAGACAGGTATCAATGCGCCTCAGGGCAAGAACCTGATTGGGGCGTTTCATCAACCCTCGTTGGTGCTTGCTGACATTGATGTGTTGGGGACGATGACGCCGCGTGATTTCCTGTCCGGATACGGCGAAGTTGTGAAATACGGCATGCTCGGGGATGCAGATTTTTTTGAGTGGCTAGAAACACAAGGGCCAAATTTGGCGGCGGGTGATCAAGCTGCACGGATTGCTGCGGTTAAGCGGTCTTGTGAGATGAAGGCCGATATTGTTATGCGTGATGAAACAGAGCAGGGGGATCGTGCTTTGTTGAATTTAGGGCATACGTTTTGCCATGCTCTGGAGGCGGCAACGGGGTATAGCGACCGCCTGCTGCATGGCGAGGGTGTGGCGATTGGATGTGCGCTGGCATTTGAGGTCTCGTCGCGCTTGGGACTGTGCGCGCAAGAAGACCCAAGTCGGGTGCGCGCGCATCTTAAAGCCATGCAAATGAAAACCGACCTCGCGGATATCGAAGGTGAATTGCCGGATGCGGATGGTTTGTTAGAGTTGATGGCGCAGGACAAAAAGGTTGTTGATGGTCAGCTACGCTTTATCCTGGCGAAAGGCATCGGGTCTGCATTTGTGACGTCTGATGTGCCGAGATCCGTTGTGCATGATGTGCTTAGCGACGCCCTAAAACAAAGGTGCTGATCTAAAAAAACCGGGAACCAAATGGCACCCGGTTTTTCTTATTGCGTATGGTTTCTTAAACAAAAATCAGGTCATCTGCAAAAAAGTTTGATCCGAGTTTCAAATCACCTGCGGTCACCGTCCAACAGGTCATCAACCGGGGGCTTGGCAATTTTCCTAAGTTCGTTAATGGTCAGTATGCTCTGTGGGCACATAGTTTTCAGTGGCAGACGATCTTGATTGGCAGGCAACCATCTGATTAAATTACGGATTTTCCACAGTATTATCTGAAATCTCTTGGTTCTGCGTTCTGGCGATACATTTCTTTTCCGGTGCGCAGTGCAAAAAATGTGTCCAATTTGACGCGGAAGAAACTTGAAATTGATGATTTTTAGCGGTTTTGATTCGACCCATTGATCCAAACAGAGTTGGCCATAAAAAAAGCCACCGCAATTGGGTGGCTTCAATTTCAAGAATTTGGCGATTGGCAATCAGAAAGGGATATCATCGTCCAGGTCGCGTGAAGGGGTGCTTTGTTGACCGCCCCCAAATCCGCCGCCTTGTTGGCCGCTATCATAGCCGCCAGATTGACCACCGGCTTGTCCGCCGCCGCCATAGCCGCCACCTTGCGAACCACCGCCGCCACCTTCGCCACGACCGTCCAGCATGGTCAAGGTGCTGCCAAAACCCTGCAAGACAACTTCGGTTGAATAGCGGTCCTGACCAGATTGATCTTGCCATTTGCGGGTTTGCAGTTGGCCTTCGATATAGACCTTAGAACCCTTGCGCAGATATTGTTCGCACACACGTACCAAGCCTTCGCTGAAGACGGCAACAGAATGCCATTCGGTCTTTTCACGGCGTTCGCCTGTGTTGCGATCTTTCCATGTTTCGGACGTTGCAATACGCAAATTGCATACTTTGCCGCCGTTTTGGAAACTGCGAACTTCCGGGTCGCGGCCCAAATTGCCAATCAGCATTACTTTGTTAAGTGATCCGGCCATACCGCCAACCCCCTGAATCTGTTTTCGCTTTGGGCAAGCTTACACCACCACGGGCACTGGAATGCCAGCAGAAACTTGCCTGCTTGATCTATAGGATTTTGGCAAAGTCTTCAAAATTTGTTAACAGGCGCTATATTGAGCCAATTACACTTGGGGCCGGGGTGATGTTGAAACATTTTACCATAAGCATGGTTGGCGCATTGATGCTTGCTAACCCGCTGTTCGCCAAGGATTTAATTGGTAGCAAATCGCGGGTCTCTTTGTTCAAAAGCCAGTTGGATGTATTGGATACACGCGCTTCGCAACAATATAACAACGCCGTACGTCTAAAGCCCCAGCCTGTCGTTACGCCGACTAAATGGGGTGCAAAGCCGTTTAATGGCAAATATCGCGGGCCTTACTTGGATTTGGCGCGCAACGCCGCTCTGAAGTACAACGTGCCGGTGGATTTGTTTTTGCGTTTGGTGCAGCAGGAAAGCGGCTGGAAAGCCAACGCGCGCTCGCACAAGGGCGCACTTGGATTGGCGCAACTTATGCCAGCAACAGCCGCTTCGCTTGGCGTCAATGCGCATGATCCGCAAGAAAACTTAGAAGGTGGCGCAAAGTATTTGTCGCAGCAATATAACCGATTCCGATCCTGGCGGTTGGCTTTGGCAGCCTACAACGCTGGGCCAGAAGCTGTTCAGAAATATGGTGATGTGCCGCCTTATAAAGAAACACAAAATTACGTTAAGATCATTTGGGGTAGCTAGATTTCAGTTGTTGTCTAAAGGGCTGATTTTCTAGATTTTTTACGCAATTCACTGGGTGTTGCACCGCAGTGTTGCAGAATAAATCGTGTAAAATAGGGCGCGCTTCCAAACCCTAGTGACTCAGATATTTTCTTGAAAGAGCTTGTCTCGTTGATCAATTTACTACGCGCCGCATATAGTGTGCATTGTACCGCCAGTTCTGCTGCTGTCATGCCCGCTGTTTGACGGCAAACTCGTGTTAAATGTGTGGGGGTCACTTCCAGCGCGTTTGCATAATCACCCATGGACTGGCCCGTTTCAAAGTTTTGAGCAAGCAAATCGCAATATCGACGTACCAAGCGCACGCCGGCTTTTTCTTTTTTGTGGGGTAATGTGTTCTGTATCTGCCGACGGAGCCAAATCGCCAGCAGGTGCGCGTGTGCAGCGGTCGCCTCTTCGACATAGGGTCTGTTTTGGGTCAATTCGCGGCGCATGTCCTCGATAAGCCCTGTCAGTTCGCTTTGGACCAGCCCATCTTGCACACGCAAAAGGTGGCATTGCTCGGGAAACGCGCCAGATGCTGCTGAAGGAATGAACACGGCTTGACCCAAAGTCTGACGACCTATTTCAATCGCCCACAGCTGATTTGCCGGAACAAATAAGGCGTTGTGTGTGCTAAAGCCCCGACGCACGCCGTGTAAATTTACCACGCCTTGGCCGCGAGTCGCCCATAAAAGTAGGTTTGTCGGCTGCCTGTGGACGAGCTCTAGCGTCCAACTTTCGGCCTGCATGAGCTGCGCAAAAGTGCGTACACTTACCAAGTCTGGTGACGCAATGTCTTGGGGCAAGATTGACTAACTCCGCATTTGTGGGCCAATTAATGTTTATATCAGAGAAGGTATTCCCAAAATCCTTATAGTATTTAGGCATAATTCATGTGTTCAGACAAGGTTGGCATTATTCATTCAGGCGAATACTTGTCCCAGGTCGCCATTTTTGATCGAAACCAGGTGCGTTGGCGTTTGGCATATTGCCGGGTCGCAATAGTTGAGAGCTCTTTTGCTTGATCCAATGTCAGGTTGCCTTGCAAATAGCTGATCAACTCTGGGGCCCCAATGGCCTTGGATGATGGCAAGCTTGGGTCCCAATCTGCTAAGTTATCTTGCGCTTCGTCCAACGCGCCTTGTTGCAGCATATTGTCAAAGCGCTGGGAAATGCGTGCGTTCAGCCAGTCTTTGTTGACATCAAATACAATGGGCAAACAATCGCCTAAAGGCAAAAGTGGGGGCGGTGTGTCATCCTGCCATTGCCACAGTGGACGTCCGGTGGCGGTCTGAACTTCCCATGCGCGCTGGACGCGCATTGGATTGAGTGTATCGATGCGGGCCAAAGTTTCAGAATCGAGTTCCTCTCGTAGAGATTGGATGCCTTGATCCGCGACACGTCGATTTGCCTTTGACCGCAAGGCTGGGGGAGTTGCCGGTATCTCTGCCAAACCTTCTGTTAGTGCTTTAAAATACAAACCGGTGCCACCAACGATAATTGGGCGTTCCTCTTTTTTTATCAAAGGCTTGACGTCCTTTAACCAATGACCAACGGAGTACTCTTGCGCCTTGCCAACGTGGCCATAGAGAACATGAGTTGCCGCGTTTTCATCTTCTTTAGAAGGGCGCGCAGAGAGAACCCGCCAGTTCTCATACACCTGCAGTGCATCTGCGTTCACAATCAGGCCCCCCTGGCGCGCGGCAATTTCCAACGCCAGCGCGCTTTTTCCGCTTGCTGTCGGCCCCGCGATTAGCACTGGTTGCTCTGAGGACAGCTTATTGAAGTCAAACATGCAGCTATTCCATATTTTTTCGGCCAAGGGGTGCAAGAAGTCACATCTCGCATTGAACCTGACGCTATTTTCCGACATCTTGCGCGCAATTTAGATCTATGCGCAGACGGAGTGCAACATGGCTGAAGCGAACCCGGAAAAAGAGACCACTTTCAAACGTGTGATGCTTAAGATTTCGGGGGAGGCGTTGATGGGTGACCAAGGATTCGGTTTGAACCCGCCAACGGTCCAACGGATTGCTGAAGAAGTTAAAACCGTACATGACCTCGGTGTCGAAATTTGTATGGTAATTGGCGGCGGAAATATTTTTCGGGGCCTGTCCGGATCAGCACAGGGCATGGAACGCACAACCGCCGACTACATGGGAATGCTGGCCACCGTTATGAATGCGCTGGCGATGCAGTCAGCACTGGAAGAGCTGGGTGTGTTTACGCGTGTGATCTCGGCGATTCCAATGGATCAGGTCTGCGAGCCCTATATTCGTCGCCGTGCCGTGCGCCACTTAGAAAAGAAACGGGTTTGTATCTTTGCCGCGGGCACAGGCAACCCGTATTTCACAACCGACACAGCCGCGACCCTGCGCGCCAATGAAATGGCCTGCGAAGCGATTTTCAAGGGCACAAAGGTTGATGGCGTATATGACAAAGATCCGGTGAAGTTTGACGATGCTGTGCGCTATGACACAGTGAGTTACGATGACGTATTGGCAAAACGTCTGGGGGTTATGGACGCCTCTGCGATTGCACTCGCACGTGATAACAATTTGCCCATAATCGTGTTCTCACTTGATGAACCCGGTGGCTTCCGCGGCATACTTGCTGGCAAAGGGACCTATACAAAGGTTCAATAAACCTTTTAGGGTTAAGACTAAATCCGGGGGTTCACCCCACAGAAGCAGAGTAAATTGCCATGTCTGAAGAATTTGAACTTGATACCGATGACCTGACCCGCCGTATGGATGGTGCGATGGCCAACCTAAGAACAGAGTTTGCCTCTTTGCGCACCGGACGCGCTTCGGCATCCATGCTAGAACCCGTGCAAGTCGATGCTTATGGGTCCATGACGCCGATCAACCAAGTTGGCACTGTGAACGTGCCGGAACCACGCATGGTGACAATCAACGTGTGGGACAAAGGTTTGGTAGGCAAAGTTGAAAAAGCTATTCGTGAATCTGGTTTGGGTATTAATCCTCAGTTGAACGGCACAATCATCATGCTGCCAATTCCAGAGTTGAACGAAGAGCGCCGCCGAGAATTGACTAAAGTGGCTGGGCAATATGCAGAGAACGCGCGCATTTCGGTGCGCAACCTGCGCCGTGACGGTATGGATCAAATCAAAAAAGCCAAAAATGATGGCATGTCAGAAGATGACCAAAAGCTATGGGAATCTGAAGTTCAGGAATTGACGGACGCCTATATCAAAAGGGTGGACGAAACGCTTGAGACAAAGCAAGCCGAGATCATGCAGGTCTAAGGCAGAGAGGTCTGAGCATGGACGCAGATAGCACACCCCTAAAAGGGCCGCGTCATGTGGCGATTATTATGGACGGCAACGGTCGTTGGGCACAGTCCCGCGGGCGTCCGCGCCTGTTTGGCCATCATGCGGGTGCAAAACGCGTCAAAGAGATTGTGCGTGCCTGCAAACCTTTAGAAGTCAAGTATCTGACGATTTTTGGGTTCTCTACCGAGAACTGGAAGCGCACACAGTCCGAAGTGGCCGGTCTGATGAGCCTGTTTCGCCAATACATTCGCAAAGAAACACGCAGTCTTAAAAAAGAAGGCGTGCGCGTGCGTTTTATTGGCGACCGTGTCCGTTTGGATGAAAAACTTGTGGCTCTGATGGATGAGCTGGAATTGCTGACGGCCGAGAATGATGAAGTTCATTTGACCATTGCCCTGAACTATGGCGGCCGAGACGAAGTTGCCCGTGCAACGCGCAGGTTGGCCTATGACATCCAAGCAGGTAAGTTGTTGCCGCAAGATGTCGACGAGGAAACGCTGCCAAAGTATCTTGATACCTATGTTCTGCCCGATCCAGATTTGGTTATCCGCACAAGTGGCGAGGCGCGCATTTCGAACTTTTTGTTGTGGCAATCGGCCTATGCAGAATACGAATTTATCGACACGCTGTGGCCTGACTTTTCAGAAGAAGAGTTTCGTAAGGTTGTGGGTGCTTTTGGCATGCGCAAGCGACGGTTTGGTGCGGTGCTTGCATGAGTGCTGACGGCAAGTGGGGTGATTTGGGCCCGCGGATCTTATCCGCAATTGTCATGTTGGTCGTTGGACTTATGGCTTTCTGGCAGGGTGGGATCATATTTCATGCCTTGGTCGCGATTGTCTGCGGTGGCATGATTTGGGAACTGACGCGCATGTTAGCGCCTTCTAAGCCAGCTGCGCCGCTACAAATGGGGGGGCTGGCTGGCTTTGCGGTGTTCAGTATAGCCTTTATTCCAGCTTTCTTTCACTTGCCGGTATTGTTGGCCACCGCGCTTGTAGGCCTGTCTTATGTCAGTAAGGATCGTCTAGTCTTTGTTGCCTATGCGGTCGGCCTGCTTTTTGCGTCGCTTGGTTTAATCTTATTGCGCGAAATCCACGGTGTAGAGTGGGTCGCTTGGGTCATTATGGTTGTCATTGCCACCGACGTAGCCGGCTACTTTGCTGGGAAAAAGTTTGGAGGCCCTAAGTTTTGGCCAAAAATCAGCCCCAAGAAAACCTGGTCTGGCACATCAGCGGGATGGGTTGCGGCTGCCATTGTTGGTTTCTTCTTTGCGGGTCCCGGTCTGGCGCTTGTCAGCGTCGTCATATCTTTGGCCAGCCAACTGGGCGACATTGCTGAAAGCGCGATCAAGCGGCGGGCAGGGGTGAAAGACAGTAGTCAGCTAATTCCTGGCCATGGCGGTCTATTGGATCGATTTGATGGCTTGATGGCTGCTGCTTTGCTGGTTCTGATTATTTCGTCACTAGTTGGCTTGCCCAGCCATCCGGGCTAAGTAGCTGCAATCTAGACGGAGTAGGTATGAAACGCGTATCCATTTTCGGGGCAACCGGTTCTATTGGGCAAAACACGATTGACCTGATCAAGCGCGCCCCTGGTGACTATAAGGTTGTGGCGTTGAGTGGTGGCGCAAATATCGCGCAACTGGCCAGAGATGCCATCGCGCTGAACGCTGAAATTGCGGTCACCGCTTATGAATCGCGACTTGGCGACCTGCAAGCTGCGCTGCAAGGCTCTGGTGTTTTGGCTGCGGCAGGGGCCTCTGCGATTGCTGAATCTGCGGCACGTCCTGTTGATTTGGCAATGTCTGCGATTGTTGGGGCAGCCGGGTTGGAGCCTGGTCTTGTCGCGCTAAAGCAGGGCGCGACATTGGCGCTGGCAAATAAGGAATCTTTGGTGACAGCAGGGGCGTTGGTCCTACAAACAGCCAAAGACAACCAAGCGTCTTTGCTGCCTGTCGACAGCGAGCATTCAGCGGTCTTTCAAGCACTTGTTGGTGAAGACATTTCTGCAGTCGAACGCATTACAATCACCGCCAGTGGAGGGGCGTTTCGCGATTGGAACTTGCAGGATATGGCGCGTGCCACACCGCAACAGGCCGCAACGCATCCCAACTGGGATATGGGGCAGCGCATCACGATTGATTCGGCGTCTATGTTCAATAAGGCACTAGAAGTTATTGAAACCAAAGAATTCTTTGGTGTGAAACCCGGCCAGATAGAAGTGGTGGTGCATCCAGAATCCTTGGTGCATGCTTTGGTTGGGTTTAACGATGGCGCGCTGATGGCTCATATTGGCCCTGCAGATATGCGCCATGCGATTGGCTATGCATTGCATTATCCGCAACGTCGTAATGTGCCTGTAGAGCGCCTTGATTTGGCAAAAGTTGGCCAACTCAATTTCCATGATCCCGACCCGGCGCGTTATCCTGCGTTGCGCTTGGCTTGGGAGGTGATGGAAATGGGCGGCATGGCGGGCTGCGTATTCAATGCGGCAAAGGAAAAAGCGCTGGACGCATTCATTGACCGCCGTATTGGTTTTTTGGAAATGGCAGCTGTTGTAGAAAGCACGCTCACGAAACTGTCAGGTGACACTGGCCTTATTCATGCCGAAATGACATTGGATACGGTCAAACACACTGATCAAATGGCGCGGCACATCGCCGACGAAGTCATTTTAAAGCGCGAAGGATAGGTATTTGGAACTCTCGTCACTGATCCCCCAGTTTCAAAGTGGTGCTATGACCGTTTTGGCCTTTGTGATTGCCCTGTCTGTTATTGTCGCCATCCATGAATATGGCCATTATATTGTCGGGCGCTGGTCAGGCATCCATGCCGAAGTATTTTCGCTTGGATTTGGGCCTGTAATCTATTCGCGTTTTGATAAACGCGGCACAAAGTGGCAAATCGCAGCCATCCCAATGGGGGGATATGTGCGCTTTAAGGGCGATGCAGACGCGGCATCAGCAGCCAAAGACGCCGAGGCGATGTCTGCGCTTTCGAAAGAGGAATTGCGCAGCACCATGCATGGCGCACCGCTTTGGGCACGTGCGGCCACTGTCGCTGCTGGCCCGGTTTTCAATTTTGTGCTGTCCATTTTGATCTTTGCAGGTGTTATCCTCAGTCAGGGCGTCGTTGGCGAGAAACTGATTGTTGGCGAGATGCGGCCTTTGCCGGTGACGGAGTTTTCCCTGCAATCTGGGGACACAATTCTAAGCGTCGCAGGGGCAGAACTGCCAAATTCTGAAAACGGAATTGATGGTGACAGCTTTGTTGAAAACCTGCCACGGCAAGCATTACTTGACTATAAAGTAGAGCGCGCGGGCAGTGAGACTATTGTTTCCGGCCCATATTTATACCCGCCAATTGTCCTGCAGCTATCCCCGCAGAGCGCGGCCTATAGCACTGGGTTAAAGCAAGGTGATGTCATCACCGCCATTGACGGCGAGAGTATCTTTGCATTTCGTGATCTGAAAGAATCGGTCGAAGGCTCTGATGGCCGGGTGCTGGCCCTTACGATTTGGCGCGCTGGGGATTTCCTTGAATTTGACCTAACCCCCCGTCGTGTTGACGAACCTCAGGACGGTGGAGGTTTTGTAACCCAGTGGCGCATCGGGATTGCGGGTGGCACTGCGTTTGATCCTGCCAGAGAGGCGGTTGGTTTCAGCGATGCCGTGACCGGTGGGGTTTCGCAGACCTACCGGATTATCAAAGGATCATTGTCTGGGCTTTACCATATGGTGACAGGGGCGATCAGCAGTTGCAATCTTTCTGGCCCAATCGGAATTGCACAGACATCTGGGGCGATGGCCAGCCAGGGTACGCAGAATTTTATCTGGTTCATTGCGGTTTTGTCGACGGCCATAGGCTTGTTGAATCTGTTTCCCATTCCAGTTTTGGATGGGGGGCATCTGGTTTTCCACGCCTATGAGGCGGTAAGCGGTAAGCCACCAAAAGAATCTGTAATGCGCATCATGATGACCGTCGGTTTGGTGCTGGTTCTCAGTTTGATGGTGTTTGGTTTGACCAACGATCTTTTCTGTCCATAATTCTGGTGCCTGTGCGATCTGTTTGATCCGCCCAATTCTTGCCGCATTCCTTTGCTAAATTGCTTTGGAAGCTAATTAAGAGTTGGGAGTGACCCATGCAAACGATTGAAAACGGATACCGCGCCATGGGCGTCCTTTGGCACGTAAATTGGGAGCGCCTTGTGTTCCCTTTTGCGATTTGTCTGTCGTTGGCCATCGGTGCTCAGTTAGGGGCAATGGGCCTCTTCTGGAACTGAAATTTCCGTTCTGGTTGAATTGTTTCATTAGATTGTTCAACGAGCGCATTTCGCCCTGAGTTGCGCTCATTGCTGTTTTGACAAGGCAACATATTCCCGGTACTCAAGTCAGCAATTAGGATGTCTGACAGGATTTGGGGTTATGAACGAGCACTTTGTGGGCACGGCTTCGTTACGGAACCGTAAAAAGGGGCTGTTGCGTCGTAGTGCATTTGTCTTTTCTGTAGTTTTTTCAATGGGTTTGATTGCAAACCCGGATTATGCTCAAGCGCAAAACTACCGATTTAATGCCGTTACCATTGAAGGTAATAATCGTATTGAAGACGCTGCCATTGCGTCATACGCAGGAATCATTCGCGGGCAGACCGTAACTGCCGCTCAAGTGAACCAAGCTTATCAGCGCATTTTAGCCAGTGGTTTTTTTGAATCTGTCGAAGTGACACCCGTTGGAAACCGTTTGGTGATCAAAGTTGTAGAGTTCCCAACAATCAACAGAGTGCGTTTTGAAGGAAATAAGCGATTAAAAGATGATGTTTTTTCCGCAATCATCGAATCGCAATCTCGACGCGTTTTGGACCCTGCTGTTGCCGAACGAGATGCCGGTGTTATTGCAGAAGCTTACGCTCAAAGTGGACGGATCGCCGCGCGTGTGACACCACGTATTATTAAGCGCTCAGACAATCGTGCGGATCTTGTGTTCGAAATCTTTGAGGGGTCTTTGGCAGAGATTGAACGTCTAAGCTTTGTTGGGAACCGGGAGTATTCTGATCGGCGTTTGCGGCGGGTGCTGGGGACGAAACAGGCCGGAGTCCTGCGCGCTTTGGTCAAACGCGATACTTTGGTCGAAGATCGCATACAGTTTGACCGTCAGGTATTGACCGATTTTTATCAAGCACGGGGTTTTGTAGACTTTCGGGTAACCGGTGTTAACGCTGAACTGGCGCGGGAGCGGGATGGTTATTTCCTGACATTCAATGTTGAAGAAGGTCAAAAATTCACCTTTGGCGAAATTTCCGCGACAAGCGAATTGAATGATGTTGATGCAGCGGATTTCGAGGATGCTCTGAAGATCCGGTCTGGCATAACATATTCTCCGTCGCTGATTGAAAATGACATTGCACGGCTGGAAACACTGGCCATACGCAAGGGCTTAGATTTTGTCCGTATTGAGCCGCGTATCACCCGAAATGATCGCGACCTTACGCTGGATGTTGAATATGCGATTGTGCGCGGACCACGAATTTTTGTTGAGCGCATTGACGTTGAAGGCAATACAACCACGCTTGACCGCGTGGTGCGCCATCAGTTCAAAACTGTAGAGGGTGATCCCTTTAATCCACGTGAAATCCGAGAGGCGGCCGAACGTATTCGTGCCCTTGGGTTCTTTAGTACATCCGAAGTCAACGCGCGCCAGGGATCAACACCTGATCGCGTGATTGTTGATGTCGATGTCGCCGAAAAGCCAACAGGCTCACTGAATTTTGGCGGGACTTATTCCACAGACAATGGTTTTGGGCTTGTGGCAGGGTTAACCGAAAGAAACTTTTTGGGCCGCGGACAATCGCTTTCCTTTAACTTGTCGACCTCGCCCGACGTAAATGACTATCAACTTAGGTTCGTTGAGCCCGCATTTTTGGGGCGTGACGTCGCTGTTGGATTTAATGCGGCTTACCAAGACCAATCTTTGGGGACGGCGCGATTTGAAAACACTGTTGGTGAATTTCAGCCCTTCGTGTCCTTCGCAACGGGCGAAAATAGCCAATTGCAGCTTCGATATACATTGAACGTTGTCGATATGGTGGTTCCGACAGCGTCAGCGATACCAGGTTCAGTCCTAGATGCTGAAGCGGGACGTGGTCAGTTGTTGAGCAACTCCGTTGGGTATTCATACAGTTATGACACCCGACGAAGCGGGTTAAACCCAGATGCTGGTGTGCTTTTAGAGTTCGCGCAGGATTTTGCCTCAGCAGGCTCAGATGTCAGCTATGTGCGCTCGACGGCAAAAGCGGTTGGGCAGACAAAGGTTTTCAACGGGGAAGTGACCCTGCGCGCCACGCTGGAAGGTGGTGTGGTGCTGGCACAAAACAATGACACGCGTGCCCATCATCGTTTTACACTTGGCAGTTCGCAAATGCGCGGATTTGAACCCTATGGCATTGGTCCCCGCGAAGTTGGCACCGGTGCAACCACGGTGGACGATGGGCTGGGTGGTAAGTTCTTTGCCGTGGCGCGTCTCGAGGCCGAATTCCCACTTGGATTGCCCGAAGAATATGGTGTCTCGGGTGGTGTCTTTTACGATATAGGGTCTTTGTGGGGTGTTGATGGTTCAACATCGGTCGCGGGTAGTTCAATTCTTTACGACGATGCAAAAATTCGTCAGGTCGTCGGTGTTTCGGTCTTCTGGACAACTCCTATTGGACCGTTGAGGTTCAATTTTTCAAAAGCGCTGCAAAAAGAAGCTTTTGATCGTGAGCAAAGCTTCAATTTCACCATTCGAACAGAGTTCTAGCGTGTTCAGACCTATTTTTGCATTGTTACTTGGAGTCAGCCTTCTTGGGCTGACGACCACTTTTGCAGTAGGTCAGCAAAGTCGCAGTATCGCAGCCAGCCCTATTCTGATCATTGACTCGCAGCGGCTCTACGCTGAATCCACCTTTGGGCAACGAGTGCAGCAGGAACAAGAAGCCAGTATCGCGATCTTAAGTGCAGAAAATCGAAAAATAGAAGCAGAGCTGGCTGCAGAGGAGCAGCAACTTACCGAAAAGCGCGCGACCATGTTACCAGCGGATTTTCGAAAGGTTGCAGACGCCTTTGATCAACGGGTTCAAGAGATACGTGAAATTCAAGATGGCAAAGAGATCGAAATCGCGAGGGCTGTCGATAGCGAACGTTCCCGCTTTTTTCAGTCTCTTGGTCCGGTGATGGACAGTGTTTTGCGGGAATCGGGGGCGGTATTAATTATGGAAAAGCGCTCTACCTTTGCGCATAGTCAAGCATTGCTGATCACTGATTTGGTTCTCAGTCGCATCAATCAAACTCTCGGTGATGGTTCTATTGATACAATTGACGACACGGATGAGCCAGCCGCGAACTAGCGTGCTTGCTCTGGGCGGCTCGGATTGTTAGTCACCTTTTAAGAAACAATAACAGAATAGCAGCAGGAGCTTTTATGAGCGAGCCGTTGAAAACCGCAGATATTTCGCTGATCCAGCGGATAATTCCCCACCGTTACCCGTTTTTGTTGGTCGATAAAGTGGTGGACATTGATGGCTATCAAACGGCCAAAGGCATCAAAAATGTCACGATGAACGAACCACATTTTCAGGGGCATTTTCCGGGAAACCCAATCATGCCAGGCGTGACCATCGTCGAAGCGATGGCGCAAACCGCTGCCATTATGGTTGGAACCGAACTCGGCATGGCTGACAAAAATATGCAGGTTTATTTTATGGCCATCGACAAATGTAAGTTCCGTCGCATGGTTGTGCCAGGCGATGTATTAGAACTGAATTTGACCACAGTGCGCGGCAAGCCAGGTGGAAAAGTTTGGAAATTTTCTGGGGTCGCGACAGTCGAAGGTGAAATGGCGGCTGAGGCTGAGTTCACCGCAATGATGGAACTGCCCAAGGAGTAAGCCGCATGGCCGTATCCCCCAAGGCGCAAGTTCATGCGTCAGCCGTCATCGAAGATGGTGCACAGATCGGTGCAGATTGCACTGTTGGCGCATTCTGCGTTGTAGGGCCTCAGGTTGTTTTGAAGGACCGTGTTGAACTTAAATCACATGTTGTGGTGACAGGTGACACAGTGGTGGGCGAAGACACAACGGTGTTTAGCTTCTCGGTCATTGGCGAAATTCCGCAGGATTTGAAGTTTAAAGGCGAGGCTAGCAAACTGGTCATTGGCGCCCGCAATCGCATCCGGGAACATGTGACGATGAACGCTGGCACCGAAGGCGGCGGCGGCGTCACCAAAATTGGTGACGACGGATTGTTTATGGCCGGCTGCCACGTCGCACATGATGCGCAAATCGGCAATAACGTCATCTTGGTCAATTCTGTTGCTGTTGCTGGCCATTGCATCATCGAAGACGACGTTATCGTTGGGGGGCTGTCTGGCATTCATCAATGGGTACGTATTGGTCGTGGCGCGATCATTGGGGCTGTCTGCATGGTTACCAACGATGTGATCCCCTTTGGCCTTGTGCAGGGACCCCGTGGCAAACTTGATGGGCTAAATCTCGTTGGTCTTAAGCGGCGTGGTGTGCCACGCGGCGAGATTTCCGCCCTGCGGGCTGCCTTTCAAACGCTTGCAAATGGCGAGGGGGCCTTCGCGGATCGCGCCAAGGGTTTGGGCCAGTCCCAAGACAGCGCCTATGTGCAGGAAATTGTTGATTTTGTGCTCGGTGATACCGATCGTTCGTTTCTAACGCCGGGTTGATGTGATGGGTAAACTTGCAGTCCTCGCCGGAAAAGGCGCATTACCGGTTGCCTTATCTGAGGCCCGACCTGATGCGCTGATGTTCTCGCTTTTCGGCATGCCGCATGATTTGGGCCGGCCCACATTAGAACACCGGTTTGAAAAGCTTGGTGGTCTGCTTGAGGATATGAATGACCGGGGCGTCACCGAAGTTGTGATGGCTGGTGCGATGCCGCGGCCCCAAATAGATCTTGCCCAACTAGACGGCTTTATGATGGCAAACGCGGCCCGTCTTCAGGCAGCATTCCAAATGGGTGACGACACGCTCTTGCGGCTGTTTATCTCTATGTTTGAAGAGCAAGGCATAAAAGTGCGCGGTGCGCACGAAATACTTCCTGATCTGACCATCGGCCAGGGTGCAGTTGTGGGTAAGCAACCTGACGCCAACCAGATGCGCGATATCGAAAAAGCAGCTGAACTTCTCAAAGCGCTCGCACCGCATGATTTGGGGCAGGGCGTTGTTGTGGCTGCCGGGCTTTGTCTGGGCATCGAGACGTTGCAAGGCACGGATGCGTTGCTAAATTTCGTGGCCCAAACGCCTAAGCACCTTGTGCGCCAGCCCGGCGTTTTTGTGAAAGCTCCTAAGGTGGGGCAAGATCTAAGGGTCGATATGCCAACGATTGGTCCGGATACAATTGAGGCCGCAGCTGCTGCGGGTCTTGCGGGGATTGCTGTGGCGGCTGAACGTGTCATTTTATTGGAACGCGTCCAAACCATTGCTGCGGCAGAAAAAGCCGGGCTGTTTCTCTATGGCCTAGAGGGCATTTGATGAAAGTCTATGTGATTGCCGGTGAGCTTTCTGGCGACAAACTGGGGGCCGCCCTAATGTCAGGGCTATTGCAGTTACATGACAGTGATATCGAATTTCGCGGTATCGGTGGCCCGCTGATGGCACAACAGGGGCTAACAAGCCAGTTTCCGATGAACGAGCTTTCGGTCATGGGGCTTGTTGAAATCTTGCCCAAATATTTCGATCTTAAGCGCCGCATTCAGCAATGTGTCGATGCGATTTTAGAGTGGCAGCCAGACGTTATTATCACCATCGACAGCCCTGATTTTTGTCTGCGCGTCGCCAAGGCAGTGCGTGAAAAAAGCAATTTACGCACAGTGCATTATGTGGCCCCGTCGGTTTGGGCCTGGCGTTCGGGCAGAGCTGCCAAGATGGCCTCATTCATTGACCAAGTCTTGGCGCTGTTGCCGTTTGAACCGCCCTATATGACGGCCCACGGCATGCGCTGCGATTTCGTAGGTCATCCTGTCGTTTCAGAGCCGCTACCAAGCCCAAAGGCCGTTAAGACTCTCAAAACCGACCTGGGTTTTGACGGGCCGACCTGTTTGGTCCTACCCGGCAGCCGTCGCAGCGAAGTGTCGCGATTGCTGCCAGTATTTGTGCAGACTATGGAAAATCTGCAGTCCCTGCGCCCGGATCTGAATTTTGTACTGCCCGCAGCGGGCCCGGTTGCTGATTTGGTTCGCGAACTCACAGCCGAAATGGCAATGCCGCCCCATATTTTGGACGCGTCAGAGCTGCCGGCAGGTGAGGCAGAGACCCGAAAGCGGGCAGCCTTTGCCATGGCTGATATGGCGCTCGCGGTTTCAGGTACAGTCTCGCTAGAGTTGGCAGCAACTGGCACGCCGATGGTCATTGCTTATGATGTCAATATCATCACCCGAACAATCATGAAGCGTTTGCTAAAGGTCGATACTTTGACCTTGGCGAATCTTGTGACCGATACACGTGAAATCCCAGAGTTTCTGGGCAAAGACTGTATCGCTGAAAAAATTGCGCCAGCGTTGTTAGATCTTTTGGAAGCACCTGAAAGCCAGAAGGGCATCCTATCAGATACCATGCGGCTTTTGGGGCGGGATGATCAAGATCCGGGACTACGCGCAGCGGCCGCCGTTTTGGACGGGCTTAAAGGCTAGACCCGCCACATAGGGTGAGCCCCTAGCCGCGCCAGATCCAGCCACCACCAAAGATCCGAGAGCCCTCGGACGCATAAAAAACACAAGCTTGGCCCGGTGAAACACCTTCTTCTGGGGTTAGAAGTTCGACTTCAGCGGTTGTCGGGCCCGTTGGTCGAATGATCGCCTCGCGCGGGGGGCGGGTCGAACGCACTTTCACCCAAAGGTGCCGTTCTTTTTCCGCGTCAAATGCGTCATCCCCAAGCCAATTGATTTCACGCACAGGAATGATCCGTGTGGAAAGCATCTCTTTGGGGCCAACCACCACTTGCTTGGCGTCAACGTCCAGTTTCACAACATAAAGCGGATCTTCCAGGCCACCAATGCCCAGGCCACGACGCTGGCCAATTGTGTAGTGAATCACACCGTTGTGGCTGCCCAATACCTTGCCATTTTGGTCAACGATATCGCCAGGTTCCGCGGCGCCGGGCCGCAATTTTTCGATCACCTGAGCGTAGTTGCCATTTGGCACAAAGCAGATGTCTTGGCTGTCGGGTTTGTCGGCCACGGCCAAGCCATATTCGGCAGCTAAGGCCCGTGTGGCGTCTTTGTTTGGCAGATGCCCTAAAGGAAACCGCAAATAGTCCAGCTGTTCAGGTGTCGTTGAAAATAGAAAATAGCTCTGGTCGCGTCGCGCGTCTTCTGCGCTGTGCAATTCCGGTCCATTTGTGCCCAATTTCCGCTGGATATAGTGGCCGGTGGCCATGCAATCCGCGTCAAGATCTTTGGCGGTTTCCAGCAGATCTTTGAATTTCACCCGCTCGTTACAGCGAATGCAGGGAACAGGCGTGGCCCCGGCCAGATAGCTGTCTGCGAATTCATCAATAACCGCATCTTGAAAGATGTTTTCGTAATCCAGCACATAATGCGGAAAGCCTTTTTCTTCGGCCACCCGGCGCGCGTCATGAATATCAATGCCCGCACAGCAAGCACCCTTTTTGGCCAGCGCAGCCCCATGGTCATACAGCTGCAGCGTGACCCCAACCACATCATAACCTTCGTCTGCAAGCCGTGCAGCGACAACAGAACTGTCAACGCCCCCAGACATAGCCACAACAACCCGTGTTTCTGACGGGGGCTTGGCAAAACCAAGTGAGTTCAACGGATGTTCTTGATCCAGCGCCATGACCGGTCTCCTTAGGGGCAGAAGAAAGGAATATAGGAAAATCCTACATACTCTCAAGCCCCAGTTTCATAGGCCGTTAACAGAGCAAGCGCCACAGTCGAATTCACAATGAGGCTTGGCGATGTTCTTAAAGAAAGTAGATGGCGTTCGAACCGTGACTTTGCCGGATGGAAAGGTGCTTTCACAAGCAGATTTACCTTCTGTTAATACACGCCGATGGGTTGCATCCCGTAAAGCGGCAGTGGTGCGCGGCGTGGCCTATGGTTTGCTCACTCAAGAAGAAGCGATGCGTCGTTACAAACTGTCCAAAGAAGAATTTATTCAATGGACAATTGCAGTTAGTGAACATGGCGAAGATGCGCTCAAAGCAACAAATGTGCAAAAATATCGACAGCCTTAACGTGTAGTGGTAAATTGAAATTCGAAATTAATTTGAATTTAACCAATTGTCGTCCACCGTAGGTTTAAATCTTGCTCGCCACTGGAGATTACGAATGCGTGTTTTGTTGATCGAAGATGATCCTGCCACTGCAAAAAGTATCGAATTGATGCTGTCACATGCAAATTTGAATGTGTATGCCACCGATTTAGGAGAGGAAGGAATCGATCTCGCCAAATTATATGATTACGATTTAATTCTTTTAGATCTGGGTTTGCCCGATATGGCAGGTCATGATGTATTGCGCCAATTGCGTTTATCGCGGGTCGAAACACCGATTCTAATCCTGTCCGGTGCTGATGACACTGAAAGCAAACTTAAGGGGTTTGGTTTTGGGGCAGATGATTATCTTACCAAGCCGTTTCACCGGGAAGAATTGGTTGCACGTATTCATGCCATCATTCGCCGTTCCAAGGGGCATTCCCAGTCGGTTATTCACACAGGGCGGGTTTCCGTCAATCTGGACGCCAAAACCGCAGATGTCGAAGGCAGTGCGGTGCATCTGACGGGCAAGGAATACCAGATGCTAGAGTTGCTTTCCTTGCGCAAAGGCACAACCTTAACCAAGGAAATGTTCTTGAACCATCTGTATGGCGGTATGGATGAGCCCGAATTGAAAATTATCGACGTGTTCATTTGTAAATTACGCAAAAAACTTAGCGAAGCCACAGACGGAGAAAACTATATAGAGACCGTTTGGGGTAGGGGCTATGTTCTGCGAGATCCAGCGCCACAGCAGGTAGAACCTTCTGATGACATGGCGCTTAGGGCATAACTCAAATCTTGGTCTAATTTCATTTATTAGTGTCGCGCTAGCCTAGACGCCACCCGCGTCGCGAATTATCTATTTGCGCAGAGCGGGGAGCATGCTGCGTGACACAAGACAAAGAGATTTTGAACCTAACGCCAAAACAGGCTGAAAAAGAGCTGGTTCGGCTCGCGGCGCTATTGGCCAAGGCCAATGTGGCCTATCATTCTGAGGACTCCCCCGACATTTCAGACGCTGACTATGATCAGCTGAAACGCAGAAACGCGTTGATAGAGGGCCGTTTCCCAGAACTTAAACTCCATGACAGCCCAAGCGAACAAGTGGGGGCAGCACCTTCAGACGGGTTTTCTAAAGTCTCCCATGCCGTTGCGATGCTTTCGCTGGGCAATGCGTTTGATGATGCTGATGTCACGCAGTTTGACGAGCGTATTCGCAGTTTTTTGGGTAAATCCGCGGCGGATAAACTATCATATACCGCAGAGCCAAAGATTGATGGGCTTAGCCTCTCGCTACGCTATGTGGCCGGAAAATTGGAACAAGCAGCGACGCGCGGTGACGGTGCAACAGGCGAGAATGTCACGGCTAACGCATTCACAATTTTTGACATTCCCCAATTTGTTGAAAATGCGCCGCACATTCTAGAGGTGCGCGGTGAGGTTTATATGAGCCACGCGGACTTTGCGGCCCTCAATGATCGTCAAGTTGAAAAGGGCGATAAAATCTTTGCAAACCCGCGCAATGCCGCAGCCGGTTCATTGCGCCAATTGGATTCTAAAATCACCCAATCCCGGCCGCTTAGGTTTTTTGCATACGCTTGGGGAGAGCTGAGCGCGCCATTGCATGAAACTCAAATGGGGGCAATTGAACGCTTGGCCGATTTTGGCTTTGTTACCAATCCATTAACCAAGCGCTGTGAAAGTCCAGAGGCCCTGATCGCCCATTATCGTGACATCGAAGCGCAACGCGCTACCCTTGGCTATGACATTGATGGGGTGGTCTACAAAGTGGACTCTCTGGAATTGCAGGGTCGGTTGGGCTTTCGGTCGACCACGCCCCGTTGGGCGATTGCCCATAAATTTCCAGCTGAACTGGCCTGGACGCGGCTTGAAGCCATCGACATTCAAGTGGGGCGTACCGGCGCTTTGTCTCCGGTCGCACGACTGAGCCCTGTCACAGTTGGTGGGGTGGTGGTGTCCAACGCAACCTTGCACAACGAGGACTATATTCGCGGATTTGACAGCAAAGGCGGTGAAATTCGTGGTGGTAAAGACATTCGTGAAGGGGATTGGGTACAGGTCTATCGTGCGGGCGATGTGATCCCTAAAATCGCTGATGTTGATCTAAGCAAGCGACCCGCTGACGCGGTGGCTTATGTGTTTCCAGACAAGTGCCCAGAATGCCAATCAAAAGCGGTTCGGGAAGAAGGCGATGCTGTACGTCGCTGCATTGGCGGTATTATTTGCCCAGCACAGGCGATGGAAAAGCTGAAACATTTTGTGGCGCGCAAGGCCTTTGACATCGAAGGGCTTGGGGCCAAGCAAATCGAGATGTTTTTTGACGATCCGGATTTGACGATCAGACAACCGGCTGACATTTTTTCTTTGCAGGCCCGCGATACAGAAAACTTGACCAAATTAAAAAACCGCAAGGGGTGGGGCGATCAAAGCGCCAGAAACCTGTTTGCAGCCGTAGAGGACAAACGCAAAATTGGTTTTGGGCGGGTGTTGTTTTCTTTGGGTATTCGCCATGTGGGTGAGGCGGCGTCAAATCTTTTGGCCAATCACTACGGCACCTGGGACGCCCTGGAAAGCGCCCTTGATCAAGCACGTGAATTTCAGGGGAGCGCTTGGGAAGAGCTGTTGTCAATTGATGGTATTGGCGAAGTGATGGCGCGATCGTTGGTCAATGCGTTTGCCCAACCGGGTGAGCGCGAGTCTATTGATGAACTGATTGCGCATCTTGAAGTGCAGCAAGCCATTAGACCCAGCAGCGCGGGCAGTCCTGTTGCTGGAAAAATCGTGGTTTTCACCGGCACGCTGGAAAAAATGACCCGCGCCGAAGCCAAAACGCGCGCGGAATCTTTGGGGGCCAAAGTTTCAGGTTCAGTTTCGGGAAAAACCGATATTCTCGTGGCGGGCCCTGGGGCCGGGTCCAAAGCGAAAAAAGCGGCAGATCTAGGGGTGAAAACCTTGGATGAAGATGCATGGCTTGCGTTGATTGAAGGCCTGTGAGTGGTCGTCCAGAAATATTGTTTCCGCTGTTTGCGGATCTGACCAAGCTAGAGGGGGTCGGCCCCAAGACGGCTCAGAACTTGGCTGCCCTTGGCATTGAAAAACCGCGCGATGTGTTGTTTTCATTGCCTTACTCTGTGGTGGATCGTCGTCGACGTGACAGCATCCAAGGGGCGGAATTTCCCAGTGTTGTGACGGTTGAGGTGACAATACAGGCGCATAAACCTTCGCGAACAAAGGGCGGGGCGTATCGTGTGACGGTGCAAGATGCCCAAACCAGTTTTCAATTGGTGTTTTTTCACGCGCGGGTTGATTTCCTGCAACGTCAATTGCCCGTTGGTGAAACACGTTTGGTGTCTGGCAAGATTGAGTTGTTTGATGGGGTCGCTCAAATGGTGCACCCCGATCACGTGGTTAATATTGACCAAGCCGCAAGCATTCCAACGTTTGAACCGGTGTATCATCTGGCTTCAGGGGTGAATTCAAAAACCATGATGAAAGCTGCTGCATCAGCTTTGCGTTTGGTGCCCAAGCTGGGTGAATGGATCGATCCGGGGCAGAAATCCAAGGCAAATTGGCCCGATTGGGATATAGCGATTGCCACTTCCCATGCGCCAACCGGTGTTGATAGCATGTCGGTGACCCATCCGGCGCGCGAGCGATTGGCGTATGACGAATTCTTTGCGCATCAACTGACTTTGGCCCTTGCGCGATCACAATTTCAGCGGGCTGAGGGGCGCATAAGCAGAGCTACCGGCGCTCTACAGGGGCGTGTCCTAAAGGCTTTGCCCTACCGCCCGACACAGGCGCAAAACCGCGCTGCATCTGAAATATCCGAGGATATGGCCCGGCCAATTCGAATGAACCGGTTGCTGCAAGGCGATGTGGGGTCCGGCAAGACTTTGGTGGCTTTTATGGCGCTGCTCGTGGCCGTCGAAGCTGGTGGACAGGGTGTTTTGATGGCCCCCACAGAAATCCTAGCCCGGCAACATTTACAAGGCGTACGCCCCCTCGCAGAGCAGGCGGGCGTGGTTGTCGAAATCTTAACCGGACGCGACAAAGGTAAAGAGCGTAAGGCGAAATTAGAGGCATTGGCACGCGGCGATATCCACATTTTGGTTGGCACCCATGCGGTGTTTCAAGCCGATGTGCAGTTTTCCGATTTGCGTCTTGCGGTCATAGATGAGCAACATCGGTTTGGCGTACGACAGCGATTGGAGCTCGGCAAAAAAGGTGCTGCTGTCGACGTTTTGGTGATGACTGCCACGCCCATCCCAAGGTCTTTGTCCTTGGCGCAATACGGTGACATGGATGTGTCGATTTTGGATGAAAAGCCCCCCGGACGGCAGCCCATTTCAACCGTTTTGGTATCTGATACGCGCTTGGACGAAGTTGTTGAGCGGTTGCGAGTGGCTGTGGCTGAGGGCAAACAGGCCTATTGGGTTTGCCCCCTGGTGGATGAAAGCGAAGTGATGGATCTGACCGCGGCTGAACAGCGCTTTCAAAGCCTGCGCGCGGCACTTGGCGAGGGCGTTGTCGGGCTTGTACATGGTCAGATGCGAGCGGCAGAGAAAGATGCGGCCATGGCTGCCTTTCAGGCCGGAGAGACCAGCGTACTTGTGGCGACGACGGTGATCGAAGTGGGTGTTGATGTGCCCAACGCCACCATCATGGTGATTGAACGCGCCGAGTTTTTTGGCCTGGCACAGTTGCACCAGCTACGTGGGCGGGTTGGGCGTGGCACCCAAGCCTCGACCTGCCTGTTGATGTACCAATCGCCACTGTCTGAAACAGGGCAGAAACGTTTGACGGTGATGCGCGAAACCGAAGATGGGTTTCGCATCGCGGAAACTGATTTGGAAATGCGTGGTGCTGGTGACGTGATTGGGACAGCGCAATCTGGCGTGCCCAAGTTTCGCATCGCCGATCTTGAGGGGCAAGCAGATTTGATGGCTGTTGCGCAATCAGATGCCCGCAAACTGCTGTCAGATGATCCATCGCTTTCTGGCCCACGTGGGCTGGCGGCGCGGGTTCTTTTGTGGCTGATGGAGCAGGATCAGGCAATTCGTTTGATATCAGTAGGTTAGCGCTTTATTCGCAAAATGTTCTCAAATGTTCCTAAAAAGTTCTTTACTTTGATCTTCGTAAATGAGAACAAAGAGGCAACAAAACGAATTGAGCCGCAGGAGCCACCTCATGTATACTCAGATCAAAGCCGTTGTTCGCAATTCTCAAAGCACTTTGGTGCAAGATGCCGTTGGGGCGGCGGCGTTGGTTGTGATGATGTTGGTGGCCCTGCATATTCCGGGAGTAACCTAACTTTTTGCCTCGCGTTCTTTTTTGGATGTATGCGTATCCTGTCCCCACTTTGATACGCGCCGACGATTGACACTGCCTGTCCCATAGTCCTGAAGGGTCTGCCTACTCATCCCATTCAGCCACATCCTGTCCCTCACAAGAACGCGTCACTGATCGCCGCCTTTCGTCCCCGAAAGTGCGGCGATTTTTTTACTTTATTTCAGGGTGTTAGGCGCAGGCGGCTTGCTGGGCCTGATCAAAGGCATCCAGTGTGGCCTCCAGCGACAGCAGAATGGAAGCATGGCGATTTTTATATTCGCGTGCAGGGCGCAGCACTTCTAGGCGATCAAAAGGGGCTGTTGGTGTTGGGCCGTCTTGTTTCAGCATGGCTTTCAGATCGTCGCGTGCGGTCTCGATCTCTTGGCGGTTGCGGCCAATGATATTGGCACCCACCACTGATGCGGCCGCCTGACCCAAAGCACAGGCTTTCACATCCTGGCCAAAATCTGTTACTTTTCCGTCAGTTACGCTGATATCGACGGTGATCGTAGACCCGCAGAGCGGCGCGCGCTTTTTGCTGGTTGCGTCAGGGGACTCAAGACGGGCGGCATGGGGCATATCCGACGCCAGGGCCAAGATCTGGCCAGAGTAAAGTTTGATGAGATCATTTTCGCCGGACATCGAGGTTCCCTTTCATTCGAGATTCATAGATAGAGAGACCAAGCGCAGATGCAAAGGGAAACCATATGTCTTTTGATGCAAAAAGCCTGAAGTATAATGACGCAGGTCTGATTCCTGCCATAGCGCAGGATGCCGAAACCAAAGATGTTTTGATGATGGCTTGGATGAATGCGCAAGCTGTTGAAAAGACATTGAAAACCGGAAAGGTGACCTATTGGTCGCGTTCACGTCAGGCGTTTTGGATCAAAGGGGAAACCAGCGGCCATACGCAGGAATTGGTGGATTTTCGGTATGATTGTGATCGCGATTGCATATTGGTGCTGATCAATCAGGTTGGGCCGGCGTGTCACACCAACCGTCGCTCTTGCTTTTACACCTCGGTGCAGAACGGCGAAAATGTTGAGCTGATGTCGCCTATGGAACAGTCATAAGCCAATCATCTTAAGAATATCTTGCGGCGTCGCGCCATTGGCACGGTAGGTGGCGATGGCGCGGGCGTCGTCGCGTTTGGCAAGCCGCTTACCTGCTGCGTCTCGGATCAGATCATGATGGAAATAGCGTGGCGTGGGAAGTCCAAGAAGTGCTTGTAAAACAACATGAATTTGTGTGGCTTCCCACAGATCAGCGCCGCGCGTCACTTGGCTGATTTGCTGGTGTGCGTCATCCACCACAACCGATAGGTGATAGCTGCTGGCCATGCCGCGACGCAGCAATATGATGTCACCGACATGACTGAGCAAGTGATCGGGATCAAGATGATGGATACCGCTGTGTAGCGGGCCGTTTTCGATGAAAGTCAGATCTGAAATACCCCGCAATGCCTTTTGCATATTCAGACGGATGACAGGTTCAATACCTTGATTTGCATTGGTTTTTTCCCGACAGGTGCCCGGGTAAATACGGCCGTCAGGGCCAAATTGCGGAACCCCTTCTTGGGGAGCGCTGGCGGCCTCTATGTCGCTGCGTCGGCAGGTACAGGGATAGGTCACGCCCATTTGGTCGAGCTGCCTTAACGCGGCGCGATAGGCAGATGATCGCTTAGATTGGCGCAAGACTGGCTGTGGCCATTCCAAGCCAAGCCATTGTAAATCATCATAAATTTGGGTTTCCCAATGGGGTCGGCTGCGAGATTGATCTATGTCTTCAATGCGCAGCAGAAATGCGCCACCAGCGATCTGTGCCTGGCGATAAGCCAATACGGCAGAGAAAGCGTGGCCAAGGTGCAAAGGGCCTGTCGGCGAGGGCGCAAATCGGGTTCGGAAGGTCAAGGGTTTCAACGGCTTACAAGTTATTTGCTTTAATCTATCATTGGCTGAGACGCGCATGCAAAATAAATCAAATTAAATCTGCTGAGGCACCGGAAAATCAGAATTATGCCGGGCGTACGCTGTGTTAATCAGCATTCTTAAAGTGATTTGTCACCTTAGGCTTGCTGTTTAACCACTTGATTTAGTGTTGCTATTGCGATCGCGCACAAGGTGCGCAGCCATTATTTTTGATTAATTGTACAAATTGTACGTTTGAGGCGCTGAAACGTACGATTCGCGCGTATTTTCTGTTTCGCGCGAAACATTGGCGATTCAGAGGGTTAATGCACCGCAAAAAATGTGCAGTGGAATTGCGCAGGGTAAGCCGGGGCAAAGCCCGGCCAATAGGTTACGCTTTGGCGTCGCCAAGCCAGTTTTGCCATTCGGCTTTGGCGCGATCTGAATAGGCTTTGTAGCGTTCTTTGCGACCACGGCGACCATGCTTTAGGCCCTCGACCGGTTGGAAGAGGCCAAAGTTCACATTCATAGGCTGGAAAGTCTTGGCTTCGGCTCCGCCGGTGATGTGATGCACCAACGCGCCCATGGCGGTGTTCAGCGGGGCGGTTTTGATCGGTTCACCCAGGATTTCTGCGGCTGCCAAACGGCCTGCCAACAGTCCCATGGCAGCGCTTTCAACGTATCCTTCAACCCCGGTGATCTGCCCAGCAAAGCGGATGTGCGGCTTGGACTTCAACCGCATCTGATCGTCCAGCAGGGTTGGGGAGTTGATAAAGGTATTGCGGTGGATGCCGCCAAGACGCGCGAAAGAGGCATCTTGGAGACCGGGGATCATTTTCAGAACCTCGGTCTGGGCTCCGTATTTCATTTTGGTTTGAAAGCCGACAATATTCAGCAGGGTGCCAAGCGCATTGTCACGACGCAATTGCACCACCGCATAGGGCTTGTTTTCGGGGTCGTGGGCATTGGTCAGGCCAACCGGCTTCATCGGGCCAAAGCGCAGGGTTTCTCGGCCCCGTTCCGCCATGACTTCGATGGGCAGGCACCCGTCAAAATAACCCGCGGTTTCGCCTTCGTGGAATTCGGTTTTGTCAGCGGCAAGCAAGGCGTCGATGAAGGCCTCGTATTGGTCTTTGGTCATCGGGCAATTCAGATAGGCTTTTTGCTCTGCCTCGGTGTCGCCTTTGTCATAGCGCGATTGCAGCCACGCGATATCCATATTGATAGACTCGGCATAGACAATGGGCGCAATGGCATCAAAAAACGCCAGCGCGTCGGCGCCGGTTTCTTGCTGGATCGCGGCCCCCAGACCAGCAGAGGTCAGCGGACCGGTGGCGATGATCCAATGGCCGTCGGTGGGCAAGGCGTTGATTTCGCCATATTCGACGGTGATATTTGGATGCGCCATCAATGTGTCGGTGACGGATTGCGCAAAGGGATCGCGGTCGACCGCCAAGGCGCCGCCGGCGGGCAGGCGGTGTTTGTCAGCGGTTTGCATGATGATGCCACCTGCCGCGCGCATTTCCCAATGCAGCAATCCCACGGCGTTTTGCTCGCTGTCATCAGAACGGAACGAGTTTGAACACACCATTTCGGCCAAATTGCCGGTGCGGTGGGCAAAGGTTTCGACTTTGGGGCGCATTTCGTGGATCACCACGTTGACGCCCATGTTCGCGGCCTGCCAGGCGGCTTCGGATCCGGCCATTCCGCCGCCGATGATATGCAATGTCTGTGTCATGAAGGGCGAGATAGGCCACGCCAGCCCGTTTGGAAAGGGGTTTGTGAAGGTGGCGGTGCGGAAGAGAACATTTGGGTCGCTGCGGCGGGAACGTCGAGGACAGAGAGAGATCTGTCCCTGGAGGGACCTTCCACCGTGCAGCGACCCAATGTTTCATCGGTCGTATGTGCAGTGCCATATTGGCCAAGGCCATGTCCTGCTATGGCTGTTATGGCAGGACTTTATTTCGTCGACTAGAGCAAATTGGGAAAAAATGAGGCGCGAATTAGGAAACAATCAAAATAAGACTTGATTGGGTTGGCGGAGCTTAGTTTTAAAACCTTTTATTAGGGCTTTTAGGCATATCTGAAGCTGGATGTGGGGTGGGTTTGCCACAATTGGGTTTGGCCCTGCGGAATCTGTCGGCCACCTCAATGAAATGCGTATTGCCGTTAATGCGGGGATGGAAAAAAAGCCGGGGCGAACCCCGGCTTAGTAGATCTGGCAGAGGACGGGGTTTACGTCCGCCAGAAGGGTTGGCTGCTTGCGCAGCCAGTCATCGGGAGTGAAACCGATGTCAGTGCAGCAATTGCGTTTCGGTCGAGACAAGGTTCGACGTGACCACAAGTGCCTAGCCCAAAACGTGACAACCACCGCTCACTTCATCGCCTGATATGAGAACACCGGAAGAGGGTGGTCTGGCAGATCGGGCACGAGAGGCAGGCTGCATGGCGCTGTCAGCGTCATGAGAATCTCTAAAAATTGTACCGATACAAAGTTCTGGATGTACCTTTGGTTGTTGGGTACAATGGGGGAGGATTCTGGTCTAGGAAAACATTGTAATGGGTACAAACTGGCAACCCTTATTGGCGCAAACGGGCGGGGCAAAGTATCGCGCATTGGTGGATTGTATCCATCAGGCTATCAAAAAAGACGAGTTGACGCCGGGTCAAAAACTACCTCCGGTGCGTGAATTGGCCTTTCGTTTGGGCATTACGCCAGGCACGGTGGCACGGGCATATTCCATTCTTGTCGAGCAGGGTGCACTGACTGCTGGGGTGGGCCGTGGCACCTTTGTTGCTAAACAAAAGGGCTTGGATCTGAGCGGCGAAAAACCCGATATCATTGATATGCTGAGTCCGCGTATTCCGAACATGGGACAAGAGGGTTTGATCCGAGAAGCGCTGCGCAAAGTATCGGGTGAATTGTCCGTAAGTGCCTTAATGCGTTACCCAAAACAAGAAGTGAACCTGCCCGCAAGCTTGGCCTTTATGCAGTGGATGAAAGATGCGCCATTGGGGTCTTATACAGTCGATGATCTGGTCACGACCCACGGCGGACAAAATGCCATTTTGCATGTGATGCAATCGGTGTTGCGCGGGTCTGATCCGGTGGTCTTGGTCGATGCTGTAAGTTTCTCGGGGTTTCGCAAGGCCGCTGAATTATGTCGGGCGCGGGTGGTCGGCGTGCCATGGGATGGCGAGGGGCCGGATCCGGATGTTTTGGAACGGTTGGTACAATCCACCGGGGCGCAGCTCTATTGTACCTCTTCTGAAGTGAACAATCCGACCACAAGAACCATTTCACTTCGCAGACGTCGCGAAGTTGCGGGCGTGGCGCTGCGGCATGGGCTGCATGTGCTGGATGATGATTGTTATCACACCGGACATCGGCAGGCAGACAGCTTTCGCGCGCTGCTGCCGGAACATGGGTGGTATGTCAGCTCTCCCTCCAAACTGGTGTCACCTGCAATGCGCATCGGATTCACCATCCCGCCAAAAGCCTGGGTGGGGCAAATGTTGCGCAGCGTGCAATTCAGTCACTTTGGGGTATCAAGTATATTGGCAGAGGCCTTTGCCCATGTGATGACCCATCCAAAACTGCCCGCCGTCATTGATCAGGTGCAAGCGCGGATCAATTCGGACCTGCGGATTGCGGTCAATCACCTTGGCGGCTATGCCATCAGGTGGCGCAGCAATGTGCCGCTGGTTTGGCTGGAACTGCCGTCAGGTTGGCGCGCATCTGCTTTTGCGCAGGCGGCCGAAGCGGCTGGTATTGAACTGAAGTCAGCCGATGAATTCACCCTGCGCGATGGTCATGCGGTGCATGCGGTGCGCTTGGCGATGAATGGTCAGATAGATCAAGGCAGGTTCGAAGAAGGTGTGGCGATTGTCCGCCAACTGCTGGACAATCCACCGCGCAGTTTCACCACATAAAAAGCTATTGTTATCACATTCCGATATTCATATATGTTCGACATGACGCGAACGCTTTGCCAAGGAAGGGTCTAGTTCAATGACAACGCAGGCAGATAACAGCATGCAAATCGCCGGCGCGCGGAGCTTGCAACATTTTCCAATCGCTTTCTTTGCCGTGGTAATGGGCATGTGGGGCTGGGTGCTGGCGATGCAGGCCATTGCCGGGCAATTCCCTGTCTTTTTGCCAGTTGCAGAGATTTTGCGCGGCGTGGCAACTGCGGTGCTGTTGGTGGTTGTGGCGCTGTATGGGCTAAAGCTGCTGCGGTATCCACAAGCCTGCGTGGCCGAATGGAAAGCCCCGCCTAAGTTGGCGTTTTTTCCTGCGATTTCGATTTCTGTTCTGTTGATGGCCACGGCCTATCTGCCATTTGCCCCAGAGTTTGCGCGTATCGTCTGGATTGTTGCGGTGATCTTGCAGGGTATTTTGACCCTAGCGGTGATTTCAAGCTGGATCAGTCACCGTGCGTTTCAGGTGGGCCACCTAAGCCCCGCCTGGTTCATTCCCGCGGTGGGGAATGTGATTGTGCCGGTGGCTGGGGCGCAGCTGGGGTACATTGAATTGTCATGGCTGTTTTTCTCGGGCGGTTTGATATTCTGGCTGGTGCTGCTGACTTTGGTGATGAACCGTTTGATGTTTCATGACCCGCTGCCCGGAAAACTGCTGCCAACACTGGTGATTTTGATCGCGCCGCCGGCACTGGCTTTCTTGGCCTATGTGCAATTGGCGGGCGGGGTCGACAGTTTTGCCCGCGTCTTGCTGAATGCGGCCTATGTCTTTGCGCTTTTGGTGCTGATACAGGCGCGCAATTTTGCCAAATTGCCCTTTTCCCTAAGCTGGTGGGCCTTAAGCTTTCCTGTGGCGGGGTTAACGGTTGCCTCCTTGTTGTTTGGTGTTTTGACGGTGTCATCGGTGCATATCTGGATTGGTGCAATGCTTGGCGGGGTTTTAAGCGTAATTGTCGTGCTTTTGACCCTGCGCACGCTGCGCGCCTTGGGGGGCGGCGCATTTTTCAGCCCAGAAGGGTGATTTTTGTGGGGTAAAATAATACCTATTTTATAACCTATTGATTTTGCATTGTAATTTTAGGTTTGCTGCGCTTGACTGTGTCGCCGCGCGCTTTATAACCCGCCCATCGCATATTGATGCATCGACTTGTAGAGCATCTGTCAACCAAACTTAGGTAGACCAACATGAAAACCTTTTCTGCTACTCCGGCAGACATCGAAAAGAAATGGATCATCATCGACGCTGAAGGCGTGGTGCTGGGCCGTTTGGCTTCGATCGTCGCGACCCGCTTGCGCGGTAAGCACAAGCCGTCTTTCACTCCGCACATGGACACTGGTGACAACGTGATTGTTATCAATGCCGACAAAATCCAGATGACTGGTAAGAAGCGCACAGACAAGCGTTACTACTGGCACACTGGTCACCCAGGCGGCATTAAATTCCGCACAGCTGAGCAAGTGCTTGAGGGTAAATTCCCTGAGCGCGTTGTGACTGCTGCTGTAAAACGCATGTTGCCAGGCAACCGCCTGAGCCGTCAGATCATGACGAACCTGCGCGTTTACGCTGGTGCCGAGCACCCACACGAGGCGCAGGCGCCAGAAGTGTTGGATGTGAAATCCATGAACTCCAAGAACACGCGGAGCTAATCAATGGCTGATCAAATCAATTCTCTTGAAGAGCTGTCCGCAGTTGCAAACGGCGAAACACTTGTTGTGGACGCTGCACCTGCAGAGCCTGTTCGTGACGAGCTGGGTCGTTCTTATGCAACTGGTAAGCGTAAAGACGCTGTTGCCCGTGTTTGGATCAAACCAGGCTCTGGTAAAGTTGTCGTAAACGGCAAACCACAGAACGAGTATTTCGCTCGTCCGGTTTTGCAAATGATCTTGGCACAGCCATTCACAATTGCAGGCGTTGAAGGTGAATTCGACGTATACGCAACTGTGAAAGGTGGCGGTTTGTCCGGTCAAGCGGGCGCGGTTAAGCACGGTATTTCTAAAGCGTTGCAGCTTTATGAGCCCTCCTTGCGTGGCGCGTTGAAAGCTGCTGGCTTCCTGACACGTGACTCTCGTGTTGTTGAACGTAAGAAATTTGGCCGCCGCAAAGCGCGTCGTTCTTTCCAGTTCTCCAAGCGTTAAGCTTTACAGATTTCGAATTTGGAAAGGGCTGCCTGCGGGCGGCCCTTTTTGCATTTAGAGGCTTAGGAGTCGCTGCCTGAAACGGCGTTGAGCAGGCTGCGCAATTGGTCCTGCTGTTCCGCATTTAGGGGCGACAGGATTTCTGACATGACCAATTCGGCATGATCCTCTATCTGGTCGACCAGCGTGTGCCCCTGTGGCGTTAACGCAAGCAATGATATGCGACCATCCTTTGAGCTGGGCGATCTTTGCAAGAAATCCTTGGCTTCAAGCTCTTTGATTTTGCGGGTGATCTGACTTTTGTCACGTCCGAGAAAGTGCACCAGATCTGATATGGCCATATCGGGGTTTTGGCCAATGGTGATCAGAATCTTGATATCCGCCGCGCTTATGGGAAAGCCATTGTCTTGCACCCAGTCGTGAATTTGCATGCGAAAGCGGTGCAGGAATCGATCTGCGTGAAAAATAATGTCAGTTCGTTTTGGCAAAAGGGCCTCCCAATGGTTGACATAGTCCACTTAATTATTTAAGTAGACTTTATCAACCTTTCCTGTGTAGCGGACGATCGTAAAATGATAAAGAACTTTGAGAAAATTGCTGTGATGGTGAGCCTCGTTTTGGTGATCACTGCCATTCTAACATCAGTCATGACATATAATAAGTTGCCAGTTGGCGAGAGCTTTTTACAGACATGGCTTCCCACCTGGTTGTTCACTGCGGTGATCATGGCACCCTTTGGCGTCGGCATGTTTATGGCCTCTGGTTGGGTTTTTGATCGCCTGTTTTCCGGCTTGCCCTATATTATGCGCGCCATTCTGCAGGGGCTGACAATCGCCGCTTTCATGGAAAGCATCATGGCGGCAACAACGGCCTATCGCCTGCATGGATTTGTGGCGGGATACGGCGACGTATGGGTAAGTAACCTGTTGATAAGTTTGCCATTTGCCCTGGCCATCAGCGCGGTGATGAATATTTTCATCAAAGGCAAACTGGATGCTTATTTAGCGTCTTAAACTAGGCGTCTGGTTTAATCAGCCCAAGTCCACGCAGGTAGACCCCAATCCCTGATTCCAGTAAGTCTTCGGGTGGAAACGGGCTTTGGGTGCCGGGTGAATTTCGGGCGAAAAGTTCAACAACCCCATGGCTCATGGCCCAGATATGGGCCGAGAACATGCTGGCGGGAGGGCGTTTTTCCGGCGGGATATGCTGGCTAAGGTCCGCGGCTGCTTGTTCCATGACACTGCGCGCGCGCGACGCGACAGCCGCCAGTTCCGGGGTGCGATTGACCGAAACCCCACTTTCAAACATCGCGATGTAATGGCCTGGGTACTTGCGGGCAAAAGCCAAATAGGCGCGCCCGGTGGCCTCAAAGCTGGCCAAAGCCGAGGGTTGGCCTTTGTCATAGGCAAACTGCATCAGATCCGCGAAGATTTCATACCCTTGCCGCGCGGCCTCGGCGATCAGGTCTTCACGCCCATCAAAGTGTCGGTAGACCGCCGCCGGGGTGACGCCGGCGGTTTTCGCGGCCTCTGACAGGGTGAAACCGGTTGGGCCCTTTGCCTCGATCAGTTTCAGCGCGGCTTCGACCAAAGCCTGACGTAAATTGCCATGATGGTATCCGCGTTTAGACATGCCAGATGTCCGTGCCGCCGCAAATTGTTGCATCACAAGGGCCGATGGCCTTTGGATCTTTGTGGGCATAGTCAATATGATTTAACACGTGACGGATGGCATTTAGCCGGGCGCGGCGTTTGTCGTCGCTGCGGATCACTGTCCAGGGGGCATGATCTGTGTTGGAGTGTTCGAAAGTTTCGCTGATCGCCCTGCTATAGGCGTCCCATCTTTGCAAGCCTTCCACGTCAATCCAACTGAGCTTCCATTGCTTGAGCGGGTCGCTTTCGCGCGAAAGAAAGCGGCGCAGCTGTTCGGCGCGCCCGACATTCAGCCAGAATTTGATCAAGATGATGCCTTCGTCGGCCAACATATGTTCAAAGTCAGAGACTTGATTGAAAAAATGGGTGCGCTGGTCATCGGTGCAAAATCCAAACACCTTTTCCACCACACCGCGATTGTACCAACTGCGGTCAAAAAAGGTGATTTCACTGGCAGCGGGCAGATGCTGGATATAGCGCTGAAAATACCATTGGGTGGCCTCGGTTTCTGTGGGTTTGGACAGAGCAACAACCCGGGCCCCACGCGGGTTTAGATTTTCGCGAAAGCGTTTGATGGTGCCGCCTTTGCCTGCGGCATCACGGCCTTCAAACACAATGGCAACGCGTTTGCCGCTGTCGCGCAACGCAGTTTGCAACTTGGCCAGTTCGATTTGCAGCAGGGCCATGTCACGGTCATAGGATTTGCGCGACTGGCGCTTGGCATGCGGATAGCTGGGGTCAAGGATGTCATCTTTGTCAGCAGCTTGGATGGCAGCACGAATCGCCTCGGGGGCGGTGGTTTTGTAGAAAGTGCTGATCGCTCCGTCAAAGGGCAGCTGCATGTGACCTCTCCATTTTTTCTTAATATGGCAACGACTTGCGCCTAGTGCAACTGACGGCGGGCCGCTGCGCGATGAATTGCGGCAACAATTGCGTCTTGGGCACTGTGGTGGGGCATATGGCCAATGCCAGGCAATACCGTCAGATGTGCATTGGGCAGGTGTTGATCTAGTGGGCGTGAATGAATGTCGAGCGCAACCGTGGTGTCGGCGTCGCCATGCACCAATTCGATAGGGACAGTCAGGTTGCTATACTGTGGCCAAAGCGCGGTGATGTCTGCCAATAGGCCCGCGCGTTGCACAGCGTTGGCGCGCAAAGAACGGCGGCGCAGAGTCAGGCCGGGGCCGAAATGCCGGGCATAGCCCTGCGGTGCAGATTGCGGCGCAAAGACGCTTTCCACTTCGGTGTTCACTTTGCTTTCGGGCACCCAAGCGGTGAGCAACGGAATGACAATCGGGCCAAGAATGGGGTGGGATGTCAGTTTGTAATAGGTGCTGAGGCCGGTGGTCCAGGGCAGCGAGGGCGTGGCAACAGCCACCAGCGCGGCCATGTTTTCAGGATGATGGATCGCCCAGGCAAGCGCCACCGATCCGCCATAGCTTTGCCCCATGACAATGGGTTTGCTGGCCCCCAGCTGTGCGGCGGTTTTTTGCAAGAGTGCCGCCTGACGGGGGAGCGTGGCACGGTTGATTGGGTCGGAATAGCCAAGCCCCGGACGGTCAATTAGGATCACTCGAAAGTCCTTGGCCAACCTGTCGAGCAGCGAAAATGAGAAATCACGGGTGCTGCCAGAGGATCCATGGATCAGCACCAAGTCTGGGCCGCTCCCGCGCTGAACAACATGCATTTTATGCCCGTCCACATCAATGATCTGACCTTCGGGCGGATAGCTGGCACGGGCGCGGGCTTCGTTTGTACGCGCTTTCAAGATCGTGGTTAAGGCCAGGGCGACCAATAAAAACCCAAATACAATGAACAGCTTAGCGGCCAATGTCATTCAGATCGTAATGCGTGGTTTCATAGACTTCGGTGATCCAGTTGCCGTACAGCAAATGGGCGTGACTGCGCCAGCGGTTTTGTGGCTTTTGGGATGGATCATCATTGGGGTAATAATTCATCGGCACATTGATTGGCGTGCCATTGGCGATATCCCGGTCATATTCTTGTTTCAGCGTGTCGCTGTCATATTCAAAGTGGTTAAAGATATAGAGACCGCGTCGGCGGGGATCTTCGACCAAACAAGGGCCGGCGGTTTCGCTGGCAAGCAAAGTCTTGAGCCCCGGTGCGGCGTCAATTTCAGATTGCTTCATTTCGGTCCAGCGGCTGACGGGGATTACGCATTCGTCGGAAAACCCGCGCAGATAGTGGCTGGATTCGTCAAGGTTCTGGTGCTTGAAGCAGCCAAAGAGTTTGGCATCGAGCAAATGCTTATGCACGCCGTGGAAATAGTTGATCATTGCCATGCCGCCCCAGCACACGCCAAAGGTGGAATGCACATTGGTTTGGGTCCAGTCAAAGACTTCGCAAAGCTCGTCCCAATAGGTTACGTCCTTAAAGGGGATGTGTTCGATCGGGGCACCGGTGATGATCAGGCCGTCAAATTTCTCGCCCGATGCTTTGACCTCGGAAAAGGGGCGATAGAATTCCGCCATATGCTCGGCGGCGGTGTTTTTGGTTTGATGTTCGCTCATGCGGATCAGCGAAAATTCGATTTGCAACGCGGTTGCGCCAATCAGGCGGGCGAACTGGTTTTCGGTCTGAATTTTCTTGGGCATCAGGTTCAAAAGGCCGATGCGCAAGGGGCGAATGTTTTGCCGCAATGCCTGTTGTTCCGACATGACCATGACGCCTTCGCGCGAAAGCACGTCAAAGGCGGGCAGGTCGGAAGGCAGTTTGATCGGCATGATATGTGGTCCTGATTGTATGAGGGGTTTATGTAGGGCAGGGGTTAGCTGTGCTCAAGGGCGTCCGCGATCACGTCTTCGAACTCTGACGGGGTTGTGACCTGGGCGATGTCTTTGGCGTCAACCGTGATGCCCCAGTTTGACATCGCTTGATAGCGCGGTTGGCGATGGGCCATGGCTTGGGTGTAGGCCCAACGCACAAAGGCGTTTGGATTGACGTCATTTTCGGTGACGCTGTTTTCGCTAAGATATGAGTCCCAGCGTGATTGTAAAAATTCTGGCTGATAATACATGGGTTTAGGTGCTTTATCAAAGCGGCGGATCAGCTCTTCGGTGTGGCTGTCGGTGCCTTTGATCCAGACCATCAAGGTGTTTTCTGCCAGTGATTTCAACACGGGGTCGTTGGGGTTTGACGGATCCACAACTTCGCAAATCGACCCACCGGTGTCGCAGACAAAGTTGTCATAGCCATAGAGGCTTTGCGCGCGTTCAATGAAGTGCTGGGTGTCAAGCAATGCAGAGACTTCGGCCTGCTGGTGTTGTTCTTGGCGACGCATGTATTCTGCAAAGGGCAAGCCGCCCAATTCCGGATTGCCGGGTTTGCCCAGATAGGTCGAAAGCGGTGCCAGATTGTTGAAAGTGATGTTTGAGCCGATGTAAATGCTGTCGGTGAGCAGCAGTTCACGCAGGAAAGGCACTTTCATGGCCTCGGTCTTCGCATTGTCGGCAATATGTTCGCCCATGTAACGCGTGCCAATGCGGTAATCGACCGAATAGTGAAACCATTGGCGCGAGTCGCGCAGCATGTTGGACACATGGGTTTTGCCCAGGCCAGACATGGCAAAAAGGAGCACTTTCTTTTGTGGCGCGTCGCGCCAGTCGCTTGCGGATTTATAGATCATGGGCCTGCCTCTGGTGGTCTTATCCGTTGGTAGCGGGCAGGGGGCAGAGGGTCAATGAGCACCAGCACGGTTCTGACCCTATCAGGGTTAAACCCCGCCCGTGGGCGGGGCTTCTAAGCATCATGGTTTGATATCAAAAGCGATATCTAAGGCGCAGACCGGCGGCGATTGCAGTGTTATTGGTGAATGAGCCGGCGGTCACCGGGGCGATGGTGCTAAGGGTGGTGGTGGCGTCGCCGATGTCAACGAAACTAAGCCCGCCGGTGATTTCCATGTTGTTTTTCTTATAGGTCAGGCCCAGCGTTACACCGGTTGCCCCGTCTTTTGGCCCCAGATTAGAGGCATGGCCGCCGACTTGCGGTTCATGCATCAAAGAGACCGCCCCAGACCAATTTTCATTGAATTTGCGCCCGATCCCCAGCGTATAGGTCACGGTGTCTTCGCGAAAGGCCACAAGCGACACCCCTGTGGCGGCCAAATAGCCGGTGGGCGAGATGGCAAAGTCAGACCAATTGACCCAACGCACGCTGCCAAACAGCAGGGTGTCTTTGGCAATGCCGGACTGCACATCCAGATTGACCGATTCTGGAGTCGAGACGGTCAGTGGGGTTGTGCCCGGCACCGGGCCGGTTTCGACAACCGACCAATCATGGTCGATGGCGGAATTATAGGTGAGCGCAACACGCAGCGCGATTTCGGGTTTTTCATAGGCTGCCCCCACAACATACCCAAAACTGCCATCGGTAGAGCTGGTGCCGGTATAGCTTGCGACAAAGGGGACAGAGGCTTGGGCCATCAAAGTTTGATAGCGCGCGCCGCCATAGAGGCTGAAATTGGTGTCGGTGGTGTATTTTAGCACGGCAGTGACGGCGCTGCTGCGCAGTTCTGCGGTTGCGCCGCCGGCGTAATATCCGCTGGCCGCTGGATAGGTCACATTGGCCCCAAAGGGTTGATCGAAAATCAGTGCAAAGGCCAGGCGGTCGTTCAAGTCGCGTTTATAGGCGAGGCCGGTTTGAAAATAGGTGTCCGTCATGTCGCCCGATGCGGCCCCGGGCGTGACTGCCACGCCCGTGCCCGATACCGATGCGCCGACGGCTCCGAAACTCAGTTCTACCAGATTGCCCTTTTCAAATAGAATTCCGACCGATTGTCTGGTTCTTTCAACACCGCCAGCCTGCGCCAGTGATGCCATCATCACCAGTGCCGCCGCACCCCCGATTGCCTGTTTCATTCACGTCCTCCCCTACGTGTTACTTTCTCATGACGTGCATCGTAGAAATTATGTAATCTTTGGGTCAACGGATGACCACACGTCAGAGAAACCAAGTTTACGTTTGGTAAGAATAGGTCATTTTCGGGTTTCTGACAATATATTCAAATAGTTGCCTAAGAATATCAAAATCGCGCCAAACAGAACATATATATCCATTGGTTCATTAAAGAACATGACGCCAACCACGGCAATGACCGGAAGCCGCACAAAATCAAACGGAGCCACAACCGAAGCGGGAGCGATTTTCAAGGCGCTGGTGATGCAAAAATGCGCCAAAAGCCCCGACAGGCCAATCAAAATAACATAGGGGGCCATCGACAAGCTGGGCACATTGATGTGCAAATCATAGCCTGCTGCCACCACGCCAAAGCCCGCTTGCATCAAGGTCAGATAGAACATTATGCAGACCGTGCTGTGGCGCGTGGTCAGGCGTTTGGTGATGATAAAGGTTAGCGCGAAAAAAACTGCGCAGCTTGCGGCGATGATAAAGCCCAGTCCCAGCGGTGCTTTGCCAGGTTGTGCGACAATCAGAATGCCGACAAAAGCAATCAAAGCCGCGATCAGTGCAAAGGGACGCAGGGGGGTGCGCAGCAGCAGTGGGGACAACAGCAGCACCCAGATCGGGGTGGTGAATTCCACAGCAAACAACTGTGCAAGTGGCATCAGGCCCAGGGCAAAAAACCACAGATTTTGACCGGTGAAATGAAGAATATTGCGCAGCGCATGTGTGCCCAGATCTTTTGTGGTGACCGCAGACCAGTTGCGGGTTGCTGTGGTCACGATTGACACGATCAGCACACCGACAAAGCTGCGATACATCATGATCTCAAAGGTATCGAGTTCTGCGGCCACGATACGCCCTGACACTGCCATTGCCGAAAAAGACACTATGGCCCCGCTCATCCAAATGGCGGCAAGGGAAATTGGGTTCATGTCGGTTCCTGTTGCACTGCAAGATGCACCGACTTTGGCCTAATTGAACGTGTTGGGGAATCGGTATTAGTTGGTAGTTTGCACAGAAAGGCGCAACGCCTGATCAGCAGTCAGTGGCGGAACCCAACCGCATTCAGTGGGCGCAAATTGCAAAGAGTCAAAAAGCTGTTCGTAGAGGTAGGGCCGTCGTACCAGATGGCTGGCCAGTTTAAACAAGGGTTTGGGCGCCGGAAACAGCCTGCGTGGCCGACCCAATGCCTTGCGCAATTGGGTGGCGATCCGTGTGGTGCCCAGATCGTCATGATCGGTGGCCAACAGTAAATCTGGGCCGGCATCGGATTGCACAGCGTGGCGGATCAGATCTGCCAGATTTTGCACTGCAATCATACTGCGGCGATTGCCCGCAAAGTCAAAGGGCAACGGATAACGGCTGTCGCACAGCTTCATCAGCTTGCGCCAATTGCCCGGGGCCTGCGGGCCATAGACCAAGGGTACGCGCAAAATAGTGGTGCGCAACGGGCTTTGCTGCAGGATTTCTTCGGCTTCTAACTTGGCTTGACCGTAGGGCGTGTTGGGATCTGTAGGGTGATTTAGCGCGATGATTTCATTTGATTTTTGCAGTCCATAGACCGCCACTGTCGACATGAAAACAAAATGCGCGACCCCGGCCTTTTCGGCCTGCCTGAGTAGGTCAGCCGTGGCGTCGCGGTTGGCCCGGCGATGATCTGCCAACGCAGTCTTTGGGTCTTCTTTGGTGTGCACGCGGGCTGCACAATGCACCACGGCTTTGGCCCCGGCCAGCACTTGGGACATGTCGCCGAGATCTGTCAGATCAAAGCCATGCACCAGCCCTTTGGTGGGTTTGCGACACAGGCCTACCGGATATTCGCCCGTCTGGGCCAGCGCGTGCATCACATGGGTGCCAATGAAACCGCTGGCACCGGTAACAACAATATGCGGTTGGGTCTGGAGCGTCATAGGCCGCCTTACTGATATTAACTGTGTGCCGAGTCAGCGTAGGTCAGCATGCGGCAGGGTCTTGGTCGTCAATGTCTTCGATCTGATAATGGCGCGCAAGGCCCTGTGTCACCTCTGCCCAAGGGGATGCGGCAGCACGGGCCTGATGCGCATCAAAGGCCGCGCGGTCCTGAAAGGTTTCTGCAACTTGAAACCGGCCAGCGACCTCTGGGTCTTGTGTCACTTCAAATGTCAGGTTGCCAGGTTCCGCTTGGGTCAGCTGAATATGAACAGGCAAGGCAGACCGGACCGCCGCAAGGCGATCCGCTGGAACGTCGATATATCCGGTCAGCCGGATCATTCCCACTCGATGGTGCCCGGAGGCTTGGAAGTGATGTCATAGGTGCAACGGTTGATGCCCTTGACTTCGTTGATGATCCGGGTGGCGGTTTCGCCCAAAAATTCATGGGTAAACGGGTAATAATCAGCGGTCATACCGTCGACGGAATTCACCGCCCGCATGGCGCAGGCATAGTCATAGGTACGGCCATCGCCCATCACACCCACGGTTTTCACCGGCAGGATCGCCACAAAGGCTTGCCAGATTTCATCATACAGCCCGTGTTTGCGGATTTGGTCGATATAGACCGCATCGGCTTCGCGCAGGATTTCCAGCTTTTCGCGGGTGATTTCACCGGGGCAACGAATGGCCAGACCAGGCCCCGGGAAGGGATGACGGCCAATGAAGGATTGCGGCAGACCCAATTCACGGCCCAGCGCACGGACTTCATCTTTGAACAGCTCGCGCAGCGGTTCCACCAGTTTCAGCCCCATCTTCTCGGGCAGGCCACCCACATTATGGTGGCTTTTGATGGTGACCGACGGGCCGCCAGAGAAAGAAACCGATTCAATCACATCCGGGTACAGGGTGCCCTGCGCCAAGAATTCAGCGCCTTCGATGTCATTGGCGTATTTCTGGAACACATCAATGAACAGCTTGCCGATGATCTTGCGCTTGGTTTCCGGGTCTGACTGGCCTTCCAGCTCTCCTAAAAACAAGTCGCTCTCATCAGCTGCAATCAGCTTGATATTATAGTTGTCGCGGAACATGGCGACGACTTCTTTCGCCTCATCCTTGCGCAACAATCCGTGGTCGACAAACACACAGGTCAGTTGATCACCAATGGCCTCGTGAATCAGGATGGCAGCAACCGAACTGTCAACGCCACCAGACAGACCACAAATCACTTGTTTGTCGCCAACCTGTGCGCGGATCTTTTCGATCATTTGCTCGCGATAGGCCCCCATGGTCCAGTCGCCAGAAAACCCTGCCAGTTTGACAAAGTTTTCATACAGTTTTGCGCCGTTTGGCGTGTGGTGCACTTCGGGGTGGAACTGCACCGCATAGAAGTGACGCGAGACATCTGCGGTAATGGCATAGGGCGCATTTGGCGAGGTGCCGTAGACCTCAAAGCCCGGTGCGATTTCACTGACATGATCGCCGTGGCTCATCCAGACCTGCTCGTCGCCTTCAGCAAACCAACCGTTCAGGATCGCCAGCTCATTGGCAGGTGTCACAAAGGCACGGCCAAACTCGGCGGTGCCGTGACCGCTTTCGACTTTGCCGCCCAATTGGGTCATCATGGTCTGTTGACCATAGCAAATGCCCAAAATAGGCACGCCCAGATCAAAAATCTCTTGCGGCGCGCGCGGGGATCCTTCGCGGGTCACACTGTCTGGGCCACCTGAGAAAATCACAGCTTTTGGCGCAAAGCTGCGCACAAAATCCATTGTGACTTTTTGATAGGGGTGGATTTCGCAATAGACATTCAGCTCGCGAAGACGACGCGCAATCAGCTGCGTCACTTGGCTGCCAAAGTCGATGATCAATAGGCGGTCATGGGATGTCTCTGTCATGGCAGAGCCATAGGCGAGCGCGGCTTTTTACGCAAGAGCCGTTATGGCGCTTTGTGGCAGCTTTGCGTGATTTGCCGCCCCATATTTGTTCTTGAAAAAAATACCCCGGGGTGAGCGGTGAAAGCTTTGCTTTTGCCGCGAGGGGCAGCGCCCCTTGTTGGCTTGGACGTATTTTTAGCTCTGATGTCGTTTTTTCCCCGCAAAGGCCGGATTCCCACCTCCGGGACCGGTTTCAACCGGTAGTTTGAGAGACAGGACGTTGTGGACGAGGTTTTTATGACACCAGCTGAGACGCGTAAACATGGGCGCAGAGTGGGGCGCAAACCCGCCCGTGGCGGTGGTGGCGCGGCGCGTCGGGCGGCGCGCAGTGTGGTTCAAAGCGAGACCGCCAAGGTCATCGAACGCGATATTCCGCTTTATGAGATCCTCAGCGACGCGGCTTTGGACGTGATCGAGGCCAACGCAGAGATTTTGCTGGAAGAGATCGGCGTGGTGTTTGCTGGCAACCCAGCTGCGCTGGAACTCTGGCGCGAGGCCGGGGCGGATATTGATGGCGACCGGGTGCGCCTGCCAAAGGGATTGGCGCGCAAGCTGTGTCAGACTGCGCCGGCGTCCTTTACCCAGCATGCGCGTAATCCTGAAAAATCAGTGCTGATTGGCGGCAAAACCATGGTTTGTGCGCCGGTCTATGGCCCGCCCTTTGTGCGCGACGCAGATGGTGGCCGCCGCTATGCCACGATGCATGACTTTGAGACCTTTGTAAAACTTGGCTATATGAGCAAATGGTTGCACCATTCTGGTGGCACCGTCTGTGAGCCCACAGATATTGCGGTGAACAAACGCCATTTGGACATGCTGTTTGCGCATATGACCCTCAGCGACAAGCCGTTTATGGGCTCGGTGACCGCGCCAAGCCGTGCGCAAGACAGCGTGGACATGTGCGAGATCTTGTTTGGCAAAGAGTTTGTACAAAACAACACGGTGATGACCTCGCTGATCAATATCAATTCACCGATGACCTTTGATGATGTGATGATGGGGGCGCTGGAAATCTATGCCAAGAACAACCAGGCCTGTATCATTTCACCTTTCATTGTTGGCGGCGCGATGGCCCCGGTTTCGGTGGCAGGAACCCTGACACAGGTCCTGGCCGAAGTCATGGCTGGGATTGCATATAGCCAGCTGGTGCGACCTGGTGCCCCGATGATTTTTGGGGCCTTTGTCACCTCTATTGATATGGGGTCTGGTGCCCCGACTTTTGGCACACCCGAAGCCAGCCAAATTCTTTATGGGGCGGGGCAATTGGCGCGCCGTTTGGGACTGCCCTTTCGCTCGGGAGGTGGTCTGTGTGGCTCTAAGTTGCCAGATGCGCAGGCGGGGTATGAAACCGCGCACACCCAAAATGCGGCGTTGTTGGGCGGCGTGAACTTTATGTTGCACAGTTGCGGCTGGCTGGAGGGCGGGCTGGTCGCGAGCTTTGAGAAATTTGTGATGGATGCAGACCAGTTGGGCGTGTTGCATAAATTGGCAGAAGGCGTGGCCATTGACGAAAACGGTCAAGCGATGGATGCCATGCGTGAAGTTGGCCCGGGCGGTCATTATCTGGGATGTGCCCACACCCATGCCAATTACCAAGACGCTTTTTGGCGGTCTGACGTGCTGGACTACAAGCCTTTTGAAACCTGGCGAGATGAGGGCGCGCGCGACACGCAAACCCTGGCGGCGCAGCGCGTCGAAACTTTGTTGGCCCACTATAAGCAACCAGAGCTTGATCCAGACATTGAAACAGCACTGCGGGTGTTTGTCGGGAACAAGAAAGCCTCTATGCCAGACGCGCTGGAGTGAACATCTGTCGATCTAGGGGGCTATGGAGGCCCATTTGTGACGCGCCGCGTTCATCAAGTGCGCCTCTGCAATCAAAGCGCTGAGCACACCAACGTGATCTATTAGAGCGTATGTACTGTCCTTGTTGAGCCGCATCTCGTTTAGGTCTTGTTCCATTTCGATCAACGTCAAGAGCGCTTCGGCGTTGCGGGGCAGGTGGGAGGTTTTCAGGTAGTGGCGCAAATGCAGATCTCGTCGGTAATCGCGTGCTGCGGCTTTTGCAGTGCGCACCAATATGCGCGGGCGATTGAGTTGGGCCAAAGTGGTCATAACATCTTGCATTTATCCATCCTTACTTCTGGAATTGGATCGCAAGAGTTACACAACCTAAGGGGGTGTTGCGTTTTGTCAGTTTGATGCGTTCGGAGGGTTTCACTTCTCTTTAGCTTTTGGCCACAATCTTGGGGGTGCCTACAGGTGTTAACGCATGGGTAACCAATGCGACCTAGCTTGATGAGAAATCCTGGCAAGATCTGTGGGTATAATTGGCAGCACGAGATACCCACCGGGGGCATATATGACGAAACATTGGGGGACAGATCAGGATCTTCCTAACATTCCAAACTGGGTGCCAAATTACGCAATTCACTATTTGGCGCATACGGAAAAAGGCGTGTCAATTCGCGCCTTGGCCCGGCATTCCAAATGCCATGCATCAACCGTGCTCCGGCAAATTCGCCGGGTGGAATCGCGTCGAGACGACCCCTTGATTGATGAGGCATTGTCCGCCCTTGGGGCCTGTGTATCTCAGAGTGCAGCCGCGGATCGACTGATGGAGACATTTGAGATGAATGCGCAAAATTCTGGGGCACCCCCATGTGAAATTGACCTAATAAATGCGGCCGGTGAAATCCTCTTAAGGTTGAATGAGGCGGGTGCGGTTTTGGCCGTTGCGAAGGATATGGAAAAGGCGGTGGTCGTGCGCGATACACCGGGATCTGTGCCGCAACGTATGGCCGTTGTTGACCGGCCGATTGCTCAGGCCATGGCCTTGAAAGACTGGATAAGCTGCAAGACCCCCGGCCGGATTTCGCGTTATCGCATCACGGCGGCTGGGCGCACGGAATTGGGGCGGCTGACCGCTGGCCAGGCCGAGGCAACCGCGGGGTTCAATGAAATGCAGGCTGGTTTTGACGCTGGCGATCAGGCGGAACAGAACGCCACGGCAGCAGGGCCCAAACGCATGCGGTTTAGCACCGGCGAAAGCCCGATGAACATTTTGGCGCGTCGCAAAGACAAGAATGGCCAGCCCTTCCTAAGCGCTGAGCTTGTAGCTGTCGGAGAGCGCATGCGCGAAGATTTCGAACTGTCGCAGATGGAAAGTGCTATCGGACAAAACTGGGATCGGTTTTTAACCGCCGGGGTCAACCATGGCGCAGCTGACAGCGCCGGTGGCTTTGAGCCGATGGCGGCGCGCAGCCGGGTTGGGGCGGCAATTGAGGCTTTGGGCGAAGGCCTGTCTGATGTGGTGTTGCGCTGTTGCTGCTATATGGAGGGGTTAGAGACCGCCGAAAAACGACTGGGATGGCCCGCGCGCAGTGGCAAGGTTGTGTTGCGGATCGCCTTGATCCGGTTGCGCGAACATTATGAGGCCTCGCGCTCTGAAACCAGCGACATGATTGGATAAGACGCGCGCCGCCCGGACAGGACGGCGCACCAAGGGTTAGCTGCCAAGCGCCTTGCGCGCTGCCCGTATGCCATTGCCATAATCTGGGCTGATCTTGTCATAATGCCCCAGCACCCGCGTGATGGTTTCTTCTTTGGCCCCTTGCATGGCCTCGGCTGTATTGGCGTAAAGCCTTGCGCGCTGACCGTCGTCAAACAGGTCATGCAGGGCGCGTGCTTGGCTGTAATCATCATTGCCATCGCGATGGTTATAGCGGTCTGCATCCCCGGATATCTTAAGCGGAGGTTCCGCAAATTTGGCATCTTCGCGGGGCGCTCCGGCGATGGAGTTTGGTTCGTAGTAGGCATCTGGGTTGCCAGTTTGCTGGCCCATGAAGTTCATATTGCCGTCTTTGTGGTAGTGATGCACCGGGCATTTTGGGGCATTGACTGGCAGCGATTCATAATGGGTGCCAATGCGGTAGCGGTGTGCGTCTGCATAAGAAAATATGCGTGATTGCAATACTTTATCCGGGCTGAACCCGATGCCGGGCACGACGTTTGAAGGGCTAAAGGCCGCTTGCTCGATTTCGGCAAAATAGTTTTCCGGGTTTCGGTTCAGTTCAAATTCACCAATCGTCAGGCAGGGGTAATCGGCATGGGGCCAGACCTTAGTTAAGTCAAAGGGATTGAATGCGGCGTTTTCTGCGTCTGCTTCGGCCATAACTTGAATTTGCATGGTCCATTTTGGGAAATCGCCCGCCTCGATTGTGCCAAATAGCGCCTCTTGATAGCCTTCGCGGGTTTGGCCGATTTTTTCTGCTGATTGCGCATTGGTCAGATGTGCGTGGCCCTGTTGGGTTTTGAAGTGGAACTTCACCCAAAATCGTTCACCCGCATCATTGATCAAACTGAAGGTGTGGGAGCCGTAACCGTTCATCTGCATGGGCGTGGTGGGGCAGCCGCGATCTGACATCAAAATGGTGACCTGATGCAGGGCTTCTGGGCTGAGTGACCAGTAATCCCACATGGCTTCGGCGCTGCGCAGGTTGGTTTTTGGGTGGCGCTTTTGGGTGTGGATGAAATCTGGAAACTTATAGGGGTCGCGCAGGAAAAATACCGGGGTGTTGTTGCCCACCAGATCCCAATTGCCGACTTGGGTGTAAAACTTGAGCGCAAACCCCCGCACATCGCGTTCGTTATCAGCGGCGCCTAACTCTCCTGCTACCGTAGAAAACCGCGCCAGCATCGGGGTTGTTGCGCCTTTTTGAAGGGCGCTGGCCTTGGTGTATTGGCTGATGTCTTCGGTTATTTTCAGGGTGCCAAACGCCCCCCAGCCTTTGGCATGCACAACACGTTCCGGAATGCGCTCGCGGTTTTGATGCGCCAGTTTTTCGATCAATTGATAATCTTGCATCAAGACCGGGCCACGTGGCCCTGCGGTCTGGCTGTTCTGATTGTCCGAAATTGGGGCCCCAGCGGTGGTGGTCAACTGCTTGTCGGTCATAATAATCCCTTTGTCTAAGCGCGCTAAAGTCAGTTTGCCAAGGGAAATTGATAATATCCAATTGTAGTTTTTGATTAAATTGATAACTTTGAATTATGAATGTCACGCTCAAACAGTTAAGTTACTTTAAAGCACTGGCGATACATCGACATTTTGGGCGTGCAGCTGAGGCATGTTTTGTCAGCCAGCCCGCGATTTCGGTGCAAATTCGTGAATTAGAGCGGTCATTAAACGGGCGTTTGGTTGAACGGCATGCCAGAGATGTGGTGTTAACGCCGTTTGGCCGGCAAACATTGGACTATGCCAACCGGATTTTGGCTGATGTTGCTGATCTGGAGCGGGCGGCGCGGTGGCGCTCTGGTTTGGCTGGGAAATTGGCGCTGGGGATGATCCCAACTATTGCGCCATATTTGCTGCCAAGCGCGTTGTCAGCGCTGCGGGCCAGGGATATTTCGCTGGATGTACAGGTGATGGAGGGCAAGACTGATCGCTTGGTTGGATTGCTCTTGGCGGGGCATTTGGATGCGGCGGTTATGGCCTTGCCGTCCGGGATCGAAGGGTTAACGGATGTGCCGCTGTTTGAGGATCGGTTTTTGCTGGCGGGCACGCCGGCGCGCGTCGATGCCTTGGAGGCTGCGGTGGAAAACTTGCAGCCGACCGCCTTGGACAATCATCAACTGATGCTGCTTGAAGACGGCCATTGCCTGACCGACCAAGCGCTGGATGTCTGTGGACGCGGGCGGGGCCATAGCCAGATCAATATGGGGGCTTCGTCGCTGTCAACGCTGTCTAGATTGGTCGAAGCTGGATTTGGTCTGACCTTGATGCCAGAGCTAGCAGCCCAGGTGGAGCAGGCGGCAACCCCGGGCATAACATTGCGTCGATTTGCAGAGCCGCAACCCTCGCGTCAGATTGGTTTGGTGCGGCGTGAAGGCAGCGATGACGACAGTTGGTTTGCAGAACTAGCGACGCTTTTGACAGATGTCGGGCAGGAATTGCTGGGAAAAGACGTGGCTGAAAGGTGAAAAAGGCACGCCAATACGCGTGCCTTTTCAAAATGTTAGATCACAAATGTGAAGGCTTAGGCCACGGCTTCCGCTTTGGCTTTCAGGTGCTTCATCACGTTTTCTGGCGCGCTTTCGCCATATGGGTCTTCGGGGTGGTTGTCATCACGGCCTGGCTCTTCAAACCATGCTTCGACCACACCTTTGTTGACGATGGCCGCATAGCGCCAAGAGCGCATGCCAAAGCCAAGATTGTCTTTGTCGACCAACATGCCAACTTTACGTGTGAATTCACCAGAACCGTCTGGGATCACTTTGACGTTTTTGATGCCCTGAGCTTCGGCCCATTTGTTCATGACAAAGCTGTCGTTGACAGACATGCAATAAATTTCGTCGATGCCTTCGGCCGCGAAATCTGCAAAACCGTTTTCAAAGCCTGGCAACTGGTATGTAGAGCAGGTTGGGGTAAATGCGCCTGGCAGCGAGAACAAAACAACGCGTTTGCCCGCGAAGTAATCTTCGGTTGTCATATCCTGCCACCGGAATGGGTTAGGGCCTTCGATGCTTTCGTCGCGAACGCGGGTGCGGAAGGTCACGGCTGGAAGTTTTTGTCCTGCAAACATGCTTATACCTCTGGTTTGAATGTCGTCTCGCCCGTCGAATTAAAATGATTCTAAGTTTCACGCAACGCTGTATTGTTGATTAAATTTGTAGAGTTGGTAAAGCGCACGAAAAATTGGCTAAATTGCCACAAATGCATAGCGGCAATGCGCCTCTGGTCCTATCTTGATTTGATCGTTATGTTATGTGGAAATGGACTGAATTTGTCGTAAGGAAAGCTGCGTGAGAGACCTTAAAATCCCAGAGCAACGTCATCCGGAAAAAGCCAATCGCCCGGATAATGCGCAGCCCAAAAAGCCAAATTGGATCAGGGTGAAAGCCCCGACAGGCGAAGGGTATAATGCCACCAAGAAAATCATGCGTGAAAACAAACTGGTAACGGTTTGTGAAGAAGCGGGTTGCCCGAACGCTGGCGAATGCTGGAGCCAGGGCCACGCGACAATGATGATCATGGGCGAGGTTTGTACCCGTGCCTGCACATTCTGCAATATTGCGACCGGCAAACCGCCGGAAGATCTTGATGTATTTGAACCTGGACGGGTTGCGGATGCGGTGAAAAAGCTGGGGCTGAATCATGTTGTGATCACCTCGGTGGATCGCGATGATGTTGAAGATGGCGGCGCAGAGCATTTTGCCCAAACCATTCGCGCAGTGCGCAGGCAATCACCAAAGACCACAATCGAAATTCTGACACCAGATTTCATCCGTTGTGATGCCTCTGCACTGGAAGTGGTAGTGGCCGCCAAACCGGATGTGTTTAACCACAATCTGGAAACCGTGCCCGGGCTTTATCCAGAAGTGCGCCCCGGTGCGCGCTATTTCCATTCGCTGCGTTTGTTGCAACGGGTGAAAGAGCTGGATCCGACTATGTTCACCAAGTCTGGCATTATGGTTGGACTGGGCGAGGACCGTCAATCGGTGGTGCAGGTGATGGAAGATATGCGCGCCGCGGATATCGACTTTTTGACCATTGGCCAATATTTGCAGCCGACTCCGAAACACCACAGAGTGGATCGTTTTGTGACCCCCGAAGAGTTTAAGACCTATGAGAAGACCGCGTATAACAAAGGCTTTTTGATGGTCTCTGCCACGCCTTTGACACGCAGCTCTTATCATGCGGGCGATGATTTCGCAAAGCTGCGCGATGCGCGCATGGCGAAATTGGGGCAATAAATTACCGCGATCTGGATGCGCAATCATGGGCATCCAGATGCATTAACTGATGTGTTTTCAGTTTAAATTTCAGATATTTGGCACTGGTGCTTATGGTATCAGTTTAAGATAGGCAGCGATGCTTTCGCGATCTGATGCCGACAGCTGTCCCATATTTTCAACAACATGTGTCATTGCACCACCGGCGCTATCAAATTCAGGTGTAAAGCCGGTTTCAAGATAATAGGCGATGTCAGATGGCGACCATTCAAGATGCGCAGCAGAAATAGCCGGCACCTTGCCTTCGCCAGGGATGGCAGCCCCCTGTAGCCACTTGGCGCGATCAAGTCCGCCCAGCGCATTGCGCGGGGTATGGCATTCACCGCAGTGGGCCAGCGCTTCGACCAGATAGCGGCCGCGTTCAATTTCTGCGGTTGCAGGCTCTGTGATGATCCAATCCTGCGTGCCAAACAACAGTTTCCAACCGCCCAAAGTACGCCGGATATTGAATGGAAACCCAACGTCATGCGCCAGGCTTGGAATGTCTGAGGCGGGCAGCGTATCCATAAAGGATTTTAGGTCTGCGACATCCTGCGGCTTCATTTTAGCATAGGCGGTATAGGGAAACGCCGGGTAATAATGCGCCCCGTCAGGTGAAACACCAGCCTGAACAGCGTTCGCAAACTCTAACAATGTCCAGCCGCCGATGCCGTGCTGCGGGTCTGAAGAGATATTGGGCGCGTGAAACGTGCCGAAATCTGAGGGGAATTTTTGGCCACCGGACAAAACCGGGGCCTCAGAAAATTCTGCTTTTGGGGCTGCGTGGCAAGACGCACAACCAGCAGCGTGAAACAGTGTTGTTCCCCGCTCTACGTCACCACTGAGCGCTGCGAATAGGTCAGGGTCGACCTTTTGCGGACGGGTGACAAAGTAAAAGGCGGCAAGGCCCGCTACACTTAAGAATATTAAAATGCGTATAAAACGGGCCATGCCAATCTCTCTTCAGTTATTCGCTACGGTAAGCTTTGTGGCAAGCACCACAGGCTTTTCCGAGCATTCCCATGGCACCGCGGAGAGAGTTCAAGTCTTGTCCAGCTGCAACGGCCATGGCGGCAAGGGCGGTATCAAGATCCGCAGCCTTTGCCCCGACGTCTGGGAAGTTTGCCCAGATTTCCGGTTTGGCGTTGGTGTTGGGTGCGCTTGCGTTGTCAGAGCCTTGTGGCCACATTGTCATGGCATTCAGGCTGGCTGCGACGACCAGATTGTCTGCGGCTGTTTGAGCCATGGCAGCGTCATAGTCCATTTCACCTTTGGCCATGGCGCCAATGATGCCCAAGTTATGGCCATAAATTTGCATTTGGCCCTGGCGGGCTTTGATGGCACCCTGAATGGCTGGATCTGCGTGCCCATCTGCAAGCGAAAAGCTGGCACCAAGGGCCAATGAGAGGGCTGTAACGGTAAGAAGTTTGAAATTCATGCTGTGCTCCTTGCATGCTATGCGAACAATATTGCCTGTGCTAAATTAGATGTACATTTATCAAAAACGAAGAAATATCTGCGAAAAATGCACAACAAGAGTTGGGACGACATTCGATTTGTATTGGCTGTCATAGAGGCGGGCACCGTGAGCGGCGCTGCGCGTACGCTGAATGTGAACCATGCCACCGTTTTGCGCCGTATTGCCGCCTTTGAAAGCACGCATAATGTACGCATTTTTGCGAAATCTGCACAGGGGTATACGGTGATGCCAGAACACGCCCGCGTGGTCGAAGCGCTGCGCGGTGTCGAAGATTCTATGCAATTTATGCAGGCGACTTTGGCCCGGCAAAACAGTCAGATTCAGGGCGCGTTGCGTCTGACATCAACCGATACCTTGAGTGCTAAAGTCATGCCAGAGATCGTTGCGCATTTGTTGGCAGACTTTCCAGAGCTGCGTTTGTCAGTGGTCAGTGACAATGCGCATTTGGATTTGGGCCATGCGCAGGTTGATCTGGCTGTGCGTCCGACAGAAAATTTGCACGAATCGCTGGTCGGAGAATTGGTGGGCCATTTGCAGTTTGGGGTTTTTGCACGGCCCGATTGCCATGACGCCTGGATTGGATTGACCGGCACTGTGGGGAAGGGCACCGTTGGGCAGATGTTGTCGCGAAATACCGGCGGTCAGAAGGTGGCGGCCAAGGCGGATGCCTTTTTGGTGGCGGCACGGCTGGCCGCACAGGGATTGGGACGGGCCGCGTTGCCTTGTTTTTTGGGCGACGCAGAGCCCGGCCTAGAGCAAGTGGATGTTGGCTGGGGTCTTGGTTCGTTGCCATTGTGGGTGGCCTGCCATGTCGATCTGCAGAATGCACCGCGGGTACAGGCATTGCGCAAGCGTCTGATCGAAGAAATGCAGGCTTATGTGGCAAAAACAGATGGGTTTTTGCCTGTCTAAGCTTAAGGGCGTGAGAATTTGAGGCGGGCGCTATCTGGCGAGAGACTTTCCGGCCATCCAATAAAATACTCGATCGCAAACAGTGCCAAACAAATCAGCAAGACAAGTGCCACAAGTTTGCGCCGTTGTGCAGAGGGCGGGCGTCGCACCAGTAAATACAGCCGTTGAAGGTGGCGCAGGTTCACTCTGTAAACCGAACTTTGCCAATATAGGGCAGGTTGCGATTGCGTTGCGCATAGTCGATGCCATAGCCCACCACAAATTCATCGGGGATTTCAAAGCCAACCCAATCCGCGCGCACATCGGTTTCGCGGCGCGAAGGTTTGTCTAGCAGCGCAATGGTTTTCATTTTTCGCGGTGCGCGTGATTCCAGCAGGTGTTTGACGTGGTGAAGGGTGTGACCGGTGTCGACGATGTCTTCGACCACCAGCACATCACGATCATGGATTTCACCACGCAGATCCTTGAGTATACGCACCTCGCGGCTGCTTTCGGTGTTGTTGCCGTAGGAGGAGGCCTCCAGAAAATCGACCTCGACCGGGAGGTCGAGTTCTCGCACCAGATCTGCGATAAAGACAAAGGACCCGCGCAACAAACCGACCACCACCAGTTTGTCGGTGTCGCTGAATTCTTGGCGTATTTCGGCAGATAGGTCTTCGATGCGGGCGGCAATTGATTTTGCCGAGATCATTTTGTCGATCACATATGGTGGCTGTGTCATGCTGCCCTCTTGCTTTTTCGTTCATACCATACGAAATGGGCGTCCACTGTCCAACGCGAAAACAGACAATAGGACGTTAACTGCATTATGCCGACGCATTCGGAAACCCGGCCTCTGCCATACAGTGCACAACAGATGTATGATCTGGTGGCCGATGTGGCAGCTTATCCCAAGTTTTTGCCCTGGTGCGCGGCTGCGCGCATTCGGTCGCGGGATCAGGACGGGGCGTCTGAAGTGATGCTGGCGGATCTGGTGATCTCGTTCAAAGTGTTTCGTGAACGCTTTGGCTCACGTGTTGTGTTGCACCCTGAAAACATGAGCATTGATACTGAGTATTTGGATGGGCCGTTTAAGTTTCTGAAATCCACATGGGATTTCAAAGATGTTGACGGCGGCTGTGAGGTTTCGTTTTTTGTGGATTTCGAATTCAAAAGCTCGATTTTGCAGGGGATTATTGGCGTCGTGTTCAACGAGGCGATGCACCGCATCGTGAAAGCGTTCGAGAACCGGGCCGCGGAGCTTTATGGCGGAGCGTAGGTTTTGGGGTAATGTCGGCTAGGCGGGGCTTTGTTGCCGTCAGCCTTTCGGACTGTTTACACGTTTTCTATGGCTCGTCGTGTTTTGCAACGACCTCATCTGGAAGCATGTCCGCAGCAAAGCTCGCTCCATTTGCTATCCGTTTGTAGTAGTCTTGGGAAATTCGCTGAAACTCAGCCAAGGTGTTGCTTTCCCGGTGCAATAGGTACCTCAGGTCACTAAGGACGAGGTAGATTTCTTCTAACTTCTCTTGATCACTTAGCTTGCTCATCTGGGTTCCTAGGGCTCTCAGCATCGAGACAATCTTGCAGCTCTTTGAAGCAAAAATCTACTCGATACCGCATCTTCCTAGATGTAGCTCTGGGCTCAATCCAAACATTCAAATCACTAACAAAAAAGGCGACCCATAGGCCGCCTTTTATAACTTTGTATCTGATAAATCTTACGAACTAATGTCGTAAGCGCGTTCGCCGTGGACACTTAGATCCAGACCGTTGGTTTCGGTTTCTGCATCAACCCGCAATGGCGTGATCAGCGCGCAGACTTTGATCAGCACAAATGTAACCACCAAAGTAAACACACCCACAATCACCAAGCTGCCCAATTGAGCGGCCCATGCACCAGCGCCAAAGACAGCGATCATGATGGTGCCGAAGATACCGCCAACGCCGTGCACCGCGAAGACATCGAGCGTATCGTCAATTTTCAGACCGTTGCGGATCAGGTTGACCGCTTCTTGACACAGAATACCAGCGACGGCACCGATGATCAGCGCTTCGACGGGACCAACAAAACCAGAGGCTGGGGTGATCGAGGCAAGACCGGCGATTGTGCCTGTGACCAGACCCACCAAAGAGGCTTTGCCGTATTTGATTTTTTCCCAGAGGGCCCAAGTCAATGACGCGGTTGCAGCAGAAATATGGGTGACTGTCAGCGCCATGGCTGCGCCGCCATCGGCGGCCAGTTGAGAACCACCGTTAAAGCCAAACCAGCCAACCCAAAGCATCGCGGCACCGATCATGACCATCCAAGGCGCATGTGGTGGGGTTGTTTTGTTTTTGCGAGGGCCAAGGACCACGGCGATCAACAGGGCTGCAAGGCCAGCTGTTTCGTGTACAACGATGCCGCCGGCAAAGTCTTTGACGCCGTTTTCGCCGAAAATGCCGCCATCTGCCAGCATACCACCGCCCCAAATCCAGTGTACAACTGGCGCGTAGCACAGCAGCATCCAAAGGGATGAGAAGAGCAACACAAAGCCAAAGCCGATGCGTTCAACATAGGCACCAACGATCAGGGCAGGTGTGATGATCGCGAAAGTCATCTGGAAGGCAAAGAACAGGATCTCGGGCAGGGTGCCTGACAGGCTGTCAGCAGTGATGCCAGCCAAGAAGAACTTGCCAGTGCCACCCCAATATCCGCTGCCACCCTCACCAAAGGCGATTGAATAGCCAAACACAAACCAAAGCACGCTCATCAAGCAGGCAATCGCATAGCAGTGCATGAAGACGCTGAGCACGTTACGTGCGCGTACGAGGCCGCCGTAGAACAATGCCAGACCTGGCAATGTCATAAATAGCACGAGTGCTGTGGCGACGATGATCCAGGCGGTGTCCGCTCCGTTCATGGTCTTTTCCTTTCCCTCATTTATCTGTTGAGGGGCGAAAAACCCTATGTATGGCGCAAAACAAAGAGGCGCTTGCTGTGTTTGCGCTTATTTTATTGGCAAATTGTGAATTGATTAATGTTTAGGCGGTGATTTGTGTGATTTGCTTAAAAAGTAACCGACTTTAAGATGGGTGTTTAAGAAGTAGTGAAAGTGCATGATTCTTAGCCGCTTGGCGTACCTCTGCACGTCCCAATGCGCCAAATTCAATCGTTTCTGTAACAGTGGTTGTTTGTAAAGTGACGCCAAAACAGACGCGCCCTTCGGGTTTGAACTCTGATCCACCTGGACCTGCAATGCCGGTGATCGAAACCGCGAGGTCGGCGGCGCTGTTGTTTACGGCACCTACGGCCATTTCGCGCGCGACCTCTTCGCTGACCGCGCCAAAACTGTCGAGGGTTTGGGCCGCCACCCCCAGCATCTGTTGTTTGGCCGCGTTGGTATAGGTGACAAACCCACGCTCAAACACCGCAGAAGATCCGGCGATGTCGGTGAGCGCGGCGGCCACAAGACCACCTGTGCAGCTTTCTGCGGTGGCAATGCGCAGTCCTTTGGCTTTTGCGGCGTTTAGAACCTCTGCGGCCAGGCTCATAGGATCACCACGTGATAAAGAAAGGCCAGAATTGCAGTGCCGATCGCGGCATAGACCCCGGCAATCACATCATCCAGCATGACCCCCAGCGCGTCGCCGCGGCGGTCTGCCCAGCCAATCAAATTAGGTTTGGTGATGTCAAACAGGCGGAACAAGGCAAAGCCTGCGATCCAACCCGGGTAAAGCTTGAGCGGGTCGATGCCCATGCGGGTTGCGCCATAGCTGGTGACCAAGAGGGCGATCCATTGACCCGCCACTTCGTCAATCACCACTTCGCTTGGGTCATGATCGTCTTGACCGGCCGTGACCTGGGCCGTGGCCCACCAGCCCACAAAGAAGACAACAATCGTTGCCAATGCCAAAAGGCCGGCACCCCCGATATAATGAATGCCAAGCGCCATAAGCACAGCCACCGCAGAGCCCCAGGTGCCCGGGGCTGGTCTCAGATATCCTGTGCCGCCAACCGTGGCGATCATGTTTGGAATTGTGCGGGTCATGGTTTCACCAATGTTGCTGTGGCGATCGAGGCGATGCCTTCTTCGCGGCCTGTAAAGCCTAAGCGTTCGCTGGTGGTGGCTTTGACAGAGATTTGGTCAGCGCGCAGCCCCATGATTTCGGCCATGCGGGCCATCATGACAGTGGCATGCGGGCCGATTTTTGGGCGTTCGCAAATTAATGTGCAGTCGATGTTGCTGATGGCGTAGCCTTTGGAGGATGCCAGATCGATCGCGTGTTTCAGAAAGATTGCGCTGTCGGCATCCTTCCATTCCATCTCGCTTGGGGGGAAATGCCGGCCAATGTCACCCTCGGCCAGGGCACCATAGATGGCGTCGGTGACCGCATGCATGCCAACGTCGGCATCAGAGTGTCCTTTGAGCGCTTTATCATGTGGGATGCTGACACCACAGAGGGTCACGTGGTCGCCATGTTCAAAAGCGTGTACGTCAAAGCCATTGCCTAGCCGAATGTCCATTGGTCCTCGCAGGATGTTTTCCGCCCGTTCGAAATCTGCCGGGGTGGTGATCTTTAGATTGGCTTCATTGCCTTGGGTGATTTTTACGTGGATGCCCGCGGCACGGGCAACCTCGACATCGTCAGCAGCATTGCCGCGAAAATTTGCGTGTGCGGCCAAGATTTTTTTAAAATGGAACCCCTGAGGGGTTTGTGCGCGAAACAGGCCGTCGCGCGGGTGGGTGCCGCTGACGGTGCCATCAGTGCCGTGCCAAAGTGCGTCGGTCACGGGCAGGGCGGGTGCGGCCCCGTCGTGGTGGTCCAACGCCTCTATGACCTGAGAAATGCAATCTTGGGTAATGGTGGCGCGCGCCACATCGTGTATCAACACTTTTGATATGCCCTGATTTTCCAGCGCGTTAAGTCCGTTGCACACAGAAATATCACGACTGGCCCCACCAAAAGCACAGCTGACTTTGGGGTGATCAATTGTGGTGTAGTGGGCCGCATCATCCGGATGCACCACCAGCACAATATTTGTGATTTGCGGATGGTTGCAAAAGGCGGCTACGGTCCAATCGGCCACGCGGTGCCCCGCCAATGGACGCCATTGTTTTGGCAGGCCTTTTCCGGCCCGTGTTCCACGCCCTGCGGCAACAATCACCGCGGCGGTTTTTTGCTCTGTCGTTGTCATGCTGCCTGTCTAAGACCTGCCATGGAAAGACGCAATCTACCCCTTGTGGGTGATTAAAAAATAGGCAAATGCATAATTCTAGAACATAACTTTGCGCGAAATCATTGCTGCCCCCTGTCTATGGGCCTATTTTGAGTGCAACGACCAAGGAATTGACTGTGGCGATACGACTCGGAGATATTGAACTGACCCCCCCGGTTTTTCTGGCCCCGCTGGCTGGAATCACCGACTTGCCGTTTCGCGAGTTGGTCGCGAGCTTTGGGGCCGGGTTGGTGGTGTCAGAAATGATCGCCTCGCAAGATTTGGTGCATGCAAAGCCGGGGGTGCGCGAAAAGGCAGAGCTTGGCTTTGGCGTCGCGGGCACTGCGGTGCAGATCGCCGGATGTGAAGCCCATTGGATGGCAGAAGCCGGGCGAATGGCCGAAGGCAATGGTGCGCAAATCATCGATATCAATATGGGATGTCCGGCCAAAAAGGTGACAAGCGCCAGCGGGGCTGGAGCTTCGGGGTCCGCATTGTTGCGCGATCTCGATCACGCCCTGGGGCTGATCGAGGCGGTTGTTGCGGCCGTTAAAGTGCCCGTGACATTGAAAACCAGATTGGGGTGGGACGATCAACTGCATAACGCGCCGGAACTTGCCAAAAGGGCCGAAGCAGCGGGCATTCAGATGGTGACCATACATGGGCGCACCCGGTGCCAGTTTTATAAGGGCGCTGCAAATTGGTCAGCCATTGCCTCGGTCAAAGAGGCTGTATCCATTCCGGTGATTGCAAATGGGGATATTGTGGATACCGCAAGCGCAAGGGCTGCATTACGTCAATCGGGCGCTGATGGGGTGATGGTTGGGCGCGGCGCGCAAGGACTTCCTTGGATGCCGGCATTGGTGGCCGCAGATCTTTATGGTTTTGATGCTCCGGTGATACCTGAAGAATTGGAATTTGTTCATATGGTATCAAAGCATTACGAGGCAATGCTAAGCTTTTATGGCCGCGCATTAGGTCAGAAAGTCGCGCGGAAACATTTGGGGTGGTACATGGACCACGCCAACACCGACAAACCGCTGCGCAATCAGGTTTTAACCGCAAAAACTGCCGAAGAGGTATTGAACTTGTTGCCGGTTGCACTTGGGCAAACCGCGGAAAGGACTGCCGCATGATTTCGGATTCATCTTTGTGGGCCTCGTTGCCGGTGCCAGCTGTTCTTGTAAACAGCGCGGATCAGATTGTTGACGTGAATGGCGTCGCAGAGATCTTTTTGAATGGCTCTGCAAGATCTTTGCGGGGCAAGCCGGTTTGGGATCGTTTGGCGGTTGATGCGCCGCTGGAAGTTGCCTTTGCACGGGCCCGCACCCATGGCACACCTTTGTTTGTGAATGATGTTGATGTGGGCACGGGCAACGCGCCACCAATGCAATGCAATGTTCAAATTGCACCTGTGGTTGGGGCCGAAGGGGATATGATCTTTTTGATCTCGCCGCGCGAATTGGCCAGCCGGGCCACAAAAACCGACAATGTTAAAAGCGCTGCAAAATCTGCGATTGGCATGGCAGAAATGCTGGCGCATGAGATCAAGAACCCACTGGCCGGGATTACGGGCGCAGCCCAGCTGTTGTCGATGAATTTACCAACAGAAGATTTGGAACTCACCGACCTGATTGTCGAGGAAAGTCGGCGTATCGTGAAATTGCTCGAACAGGTTGAACAGTTTGGAAACCTGCGTCCGCCAGCGCGAAATGCTGTGAATATTCATGATGTTCTGGACCGGGCGCGGCGATCTGCCTTGCTGGGATTTGGGGCGCATATGCAGATTATCGAAGATTACGACCCTTCGTTGCCCTATGCGCTGGGGGATTCAGATCAGCTATTGCAGGTGATTTTGAACCTACTGAAAAACGCATCTGAGGCCGCTGGCAAAAGCGGCACCATTCGCATTCACAGCTATTTTGAACATAGTTTTAAGCTGCGTCGCAATGATGGGTCTGGGCTGGATCTGCCATTGCAAATCGAAATTATCGACGACGGGCCGGGGCTGCCGCAGGATATCAAAGGGGATATCTTTGATCCCTTTGTGTCGGGGCGTGAAAATGGCACCGGGCTTGGCCTGGCGCTGGTCAGTAAAATTATCTCAGATCATGGCGGTTGGATTTCGGTAGATTCCGTGCCTGGCCGCACCGTATTTCGAATTTCTTTGTCGCGTGCGCCCAAAGATATCATTCCTTCAGAGGAGACCTAATCAATGGACGGCACCGTTCTTGTTGCAGATGACGACCGTACAATTCGCACGGTTTTGACCCAAGCCTTGACGCGGGCAGGCTGTAAAGTTCACGCCACAAGCTCTTTGACCACGCTGATGCGCTGGGTGGATGAGGGCAAAGGTGATGTGGTGATTACCGATGTGATGATGCCCGATGGCAATGGTTTGGAAATGTTGCCAAAAATCTCTGAGGATCGCCCCGGTTTACCGGTGATTGTCATTTCGGCGCAAAACACAATCATGACGGCCATTCAGGCGGCCGAAGCCGATGCGTATGACTATTTGCCTAAACCGTTTGATTTGCCGGATCTGATGAAACGCACGTCTAAAGCGCTGAGCGAAAAGCGCCGCGCGACAACGCCCGCGCAGGGCGCAGAGGATGCGCGCCCCGAAGAACTGCCTTTGGTGGGTCGTACGCCGGTGATGCAAACGCTGTATCGCGTTGTGGCGCGTGTGATGAATACCGACTTGCCCGTTTTGATTTCTGGTGAATCTGGAACAGGTAAATCATTGATTGCCAAGGAAATTCACGACTTTTCAGACCGCCGCAGCATGCCATTTGTGACGGTTACCGGGGGTGACATTGCTGATTTGGAAGGACCCGCGCGGGTTTTGGCACGGGCCAAAGCCGGTACGATATTGTTTGATGAAGTCGCAGATCTGAGCGATGAAATTCAGGCACGTATTGTGCGGATGATTGACAACCCGGGTGACAATGCGCCGCGATTTATGGCGACCAGCCAAAGTGATCTGATGGATGCCGTGGAAAAGGGCACCGTACGGCAAGATTTGTTCTATCGCTTGAATGGGGCAGCATTGCATGTGCCAAGTTTGCGCGAGCGGGTGGATGATATCCCGCTCTTGGTGGATCATTTCTTAGCTCGTTCCGAACGCGATGGGGCCCCTGTGCGGCTATTCTCTGCAGAGGCTCGCGAATTGTTCCGCGCCTACAGCTGGCCGGGCAATGTGCGCCAACTGGAGAACGCAGTAAAGCGTCTGGTTCTGACGTCACGCAGCGAAGAAATCACCCGCTCAGAAGCCGAATCTGTGCTGGGCAGCCAACCCGAGGCTGTGCCTTTGTTGGGGGGAAGCGAAAGCGAGAAGCTTTCCGGCTCTGTTGAGCGGCATTTGCGCCGGTATTTCGATTTGCATGGCAATATGCTGCCACCCCCGGGGCTTTATGCGCGAATCTTACGAGAGATCGAGGCCCCCCTGATCGAGATCGCACTGGATGCCACCGGTGGAAATCAGGCGAAATGCGCGGATCTTTTAGGGATAAATCGAAATACTTTGCGTAAGAAGATCACAGATCTGGATATTCACGTGACACGCCGCCGCAAGTTGATGTAAAACTGCCACATAGCGTGGCGAATGGGACGCATGTTCCAGGTAGACCACAAAATATGGCGGTATGTCGCGTTTGCGGCACAAAATCAATTGGGGGCTACGGGTGACTACCCGGGCAAAAACAACACATTGGGTCCGCCTTAGGCGGTTGCAGCGTCAAAGACGTTTGCAGAATTTTGCGACCTTCGGGTTGGTTGTGCTTGGGCCTATTTTGGCCCTCGCAACATTTTTGATAATGGGGCCATTTGATCGTGGCGCAACGACGGTGTCATTGCGCTCTATTTTGCTCGCCGATTTTGTCTATGTTTTGCTTGTCGCCGCGTTGGTGTTGCAACGCGTCGCCCGTATGGTCGCCTCGCGACGGGCCAAATCCGCCGGATCGCGATTGCACATGCGTTTGACCGGGGCTTTTGCCCTGATGGCATTGGTGCCTGCGGTCACGGTGGCCATTTTTGCTGGGTTAACCATCAATATTGGCCTAGAAGGCTGGTTTTCTGAACGCGTGAGCCGGGTGGTGGGCAGCTCTGTTTCGGCTGCACATGCTTATGAAGAAGAGCATATGCGCGATTTGGAAGCGGATGCCAAAGCCGTGGCCGACTTTATTGAAGCCAGCAAATTTGCCAGACGCACCATTTTTGCCGCTGGCGATTTTCGCGAATTGTTAAGCCAGGCACAGGCGCAAAGCCAACGCGGATTGCGTGAGGCGTTTATTGTTGATGGCGCAGGAGAGCTGCGCGCCCGCGGCGACCGCTCGTATCTGTTTGATTTTGAACAGCCCAGCGAGGCGGATTTGAACACTGCGTTTGAATCTGGCTTTGCGATAACGCGTGATCTTGATCAGGGCGAATTACGGGCCTTGGTGCGCTTGGACGGGTTTGTTGACCGCTTTGTCTATGTCAGTCGCGATATCGATTCTCAGATATTTAGCCTATTGGACGAAACGCAAGAAACCGCACAGCTTTATGCCCAGCTAGAGAATGAGCGCGGTCGCGTATTGTTTGAATTTGGCCTTGTTTACATCGGCTTTGCAGTCATTTTGATCTTGGCGGCCATTTGGATGGGGCTGTGGTTTGCGGAAAGACTGTCACGCCCTGTTGGGCGATTGACTGGCGCGGCGCAAAGGGTTGGTTCAGGCGATCTTGATATGCAGGTCATCGAAGAAGATGGTGATGACGAGATTGCAATGTTGGGGCGGTATTTCAACCAGATGACCCGTCAGCTGAAAGGGCAGCGCGAGACGCTTTTGGAAAACACCCGCCAGATCGAAGTGCGGCGTCGGTTGTTTGATTCTGTGCTCAGTTCGGTCACTTCGGGTGTTTTGGGATTGGACGGTGATGGGCGTATTTCATTCTTAAATCGTGCTGCAGAGCGCCTGTTAGATATGCCAGACGGGCACCGATTGGTGCCCTTGGCGGTTGCAGTTCCGGAATTTGGGGCTTTGTTTGACACGTTGATTGCAAGCGGTAACGAAGTTGCACAACAGGAAATCAAAGTTGTCCGCAACGGCAAATTGGAAAGCCTGCTGGTTACAATTTCAACGCGACGCGCCGAAAATGGCGGCTTAGAAGGCTATGTTCTGGCCTTTGATGAGGTGACCGACCTGGTCACGGCACAGCGCATGGCGGCTTGGGGAGATGTTGCGCGGCGCATCGCGCATGAAATCAAAAATCCATTAACCCCAATTCAACTCTCGGCGGAGCGCATCAAGCGTAAGTTTTCGCCACGCGTCGGCGATGACAGTGAAAAGCTGGAACAGATGACAGATGTCATAGTGCGCCAGACCAACGATCTTCGCCGCATTGTAGACGAATTCAGCAAATTTGCACGTATGCCAGAGCCAGAGCGCAGGGATGTCGATATTCGCCAGCTTTTGGCGGATGCGGTGCTTTTGCAAGAATCTGGCCAGCCAAATGTTAGGTTTATCAGCGAGTTAGGGGATGATCCTGTGATGGCATATGCAGATAATACTATGTTGTCTCAGGCGTTGACAAATCTAATAAAGAATGCGGGCGAAGCTATTGAAAGTCTTGATAAAAAAGGCGGTAGTCCTGATCTGGTTCCGGAAATTCAGATTTCTTTGACACGGGACGATACACAATGTGTCATTCAGATCGCAGACAATGGCATTGGTTTGCCAGAAGATCGTGCGCGGTTGTTTGAGCCCTATGTGACGACACGTGACAAGGGCACCGGTTTGGGCTTGCCGATTGTGAAAAAGATTATCGAAGAACACGGGGGTAGTCTTGCATTGCTTGATGCGCCCGTTTTCGAAGGAAATGCCCATTTTGGGGCGATGGCAGAGATCACTCTGCCGGTAACGAGTGTGGCAGATGCCAGTTCAGTTGATGAAAACGATGCGGGGTGATGCAGATGGGCGATATTTTAATCGTTGATGATGAACGCGATATTCGAGAGCTGATTTCGGATATTCTGGAAGATGAAGGCTATACGACGCGTATTGCGGGCACCAGTGATGAGGCCATGCAGCAAGTAACGTCTGAACAGCCTGCGTTGATGATTTTGGATATTTGGCTGAAAGACAGCCAGATGGACGGCATTGATATTCTGAAGGCTGTGAAACGCGATTACCCAGATGTGCCGGTGGTGATTATTTCGGGCCACGGTAATATTGAAATCGCTGTCGCCGCGATCAAACAGGGGGCTTACGATTTCATCGAAAAGCCCTTTAATATTGATCAGTTGCTTGTGGTTATCCGTCGCGCCATGGAAACCAGCCGATTGCGGCAGGAAAACCATGCATTGAAACGTCAGGACAATAAAGCCACTGATATGATCGGCGAAAGCACCGCGTTCCGCACGCTGATTTCGCAACTTGATAAGGTGACAAAGTCCAACGGTCGTGTGCTGCTGCGCGGCCCAGCTGGATCTGGCAAAGAGGTGGCTGCACGCTATATTCATGCGCATTCAAATCGCGCCAGTGGGCCATTTGTGACGGTGAATTGTGCGGGCGTCGAGCCAGACCGCATGGAAGAGGTGCTGTTTGGGCGTGAAAGCGACGAGCGCGGTGTCGAGCAAGGGTTGCTGGAACAGGCCAACGGTGGCGTCGTCTATTTTGATGAAGTGGCGGATATGCCAATTGGCACACAGTCTAAAATATTGCGGGTTTTGGTGGACCAAAGTTTTAATCGTGTGGGGGGCAATGATAAGATTCGCGTTGATCTGCGGGTGATTTCGTCCACCGGCAAAGATCTAGAGGCAGAAATTGCCGCAGAACGCTTTCGCCAAGAGCTGTATCATCGGTTGAATGTTGTGCCGATCACTGTGCCGTCTTTGGCGGATCGACGCGAAGATATTCCGGATTTGGCTGCTGAATTTATCAAAGGGTTTAATGACAGTCAGGGCTTGCCACTGCGTGCATTGACCGACGAGGCCATCGCATTGATGCAAACCATGAGCTGGCCAGGCAATGTGCGCCAGCTCAAGAACCTGATCGAACGTGTGTTGATATTGGGGGATGGTTCGGGACCGATCGAGGCCCGTGAATTGCCGGGAGATGAGGCCCCTTCGGGCGAAGAAGGACGGGTGGTGTTATCTGGGGCTTTGGCAACCTTGCCCTTGCGTGAAGCCCGTGAAGCTTTTGAACGCGAGTATTTGCTAACGCAAATTAATCGGTTTGGCGGCAATATCAGCCGCACGGCATCCTTTGTCGGCATGGAGCGCTCTGCATTGCATAGAAAGCTGAAATCATTGGGCGTGGTGACCTCTAATAAGGCTGGCAGCCGCGTGGCGAGTGTGGACGAACCAGGCTAAGGGCTGTGCGAAGTATTTGACCGTCGCGATCAAGTCTGACACACCGAGGGGCGTGATAATGCGGAGACATCTATGAAGGTCATCATTTGCGGAGCTGGTCAGGTTGGCTGGCAGATCGCGCGCCATTTGGCGAACGAGCGCAATGACGTCACGGTCGTTGATAACAACACCGATCTTGTGCGGCGCGCCACCGATACATTGGATGTGCAGGGAGTGGCAGGTTTTGCCAGCTACCCTGATGTATTGGATCGAGCAGGTGCGCGCGACGCTGATATGATCATTGCAGCGACCCATTCAGACGAAGTGAATATGGTGACCTGTCAGGTCGCTCATTCGGTATTTGATGTGCCGCGGAAGATTGCACGCCTGCGGGCGCAATCTTACTTGAATGCCATTTATTCAGATCTGTATCGCCGCGATCATATGCCCATCGAAGTGGTGATCAGCCCAGAACGCGAAGTGGCCGCCGCGGCGCTGAAGCGCTTGTCGGCCCCATCAGCTTTTGACACCGAATTTTTTCTGGACAGCAAAATGCAGTTGCTCGGGATTGCTTTGGATGACGAATGCCCTGTGGTGAATACGCCATTGCGGCAATTGTCGGACTTGTTCACAACACTGGAAGCGGTGGTTGTAGGCGTGCGCCGTGATGGTACGCTGTTTGCGCCAGATGCGGGCGACCAATTGTTTGTGAATGACGAAATCTATGTCATGACCAAAGTTGAAGACGCCAAACGCACGCTTGAGATTTTTGGCAAAACATCGACCAAGCAAGAACGGGTTATATTGATTGGCGGCGGCAATGTTGGCAGCATGGTGGCTGAAGAGCTAGAAGCTTTGCCTGGCCGCGCTATTCGCGCCAAAATGATCGAAAAAGATCGCAAGGTCGCCGAAGAGGCTGCGGAAGTATTGGAGCGTACGATTGTTCTGCATGGTGACGGTCTGGATGCCGCATTGCTGCGCGAAGCTGGCATCGAACGTGCGGATGCGGTTTTGGCGGTTACAGATGACGACAAGACCAATATCCTAAGTGCGGTGCGTGCCAAGTCTCAGGGCTGCCCGATGGCGATTGCCTTGATCAATGACCCCACATTGGTGCCTTTGATGGTGCCCTTGGGAATTGATGCGCATATCAACCCACGAAGCACCACGGTTTCGTCAATCCTGCGTCATATTCGCCACGGGCGGGTGCGCGATGTGTATTCGCTGGGCGACGCCGAGGCGGAAATCATAGAAGCAGAAGTGCTTTCAACGTCTCCGATTGCTGGTCAGCTGGTGCGCGATATTGATTTTCCAGAAGGCGTGCTGATTGGCGGACTTTTGCAGGGCGATAAAGTGATCAAGCCAGCGGGCGCGACCCGTATCAACGAGGGGGATATTATTGCCTTGTTTGCGCTGGCCAAAGACATTGGCGAGGTCGAGCGCCTGTTGCAAGTTTCGATTGATTATTTCTAGCAGCCATGGCCTTTCGCATTCAACACATGCCGTTGTTTCTGCAATTTGCCGGTGTAGCTGGTATGGCGATGTTCATTCCGGCCATCTATGCGCTGACTTTGCAGGATTTCCTAGAGGCCCGGTCGTTTTTCTATGGCGGCATGTTGCTGCTATTTGGTGTTTTACTTGTTGCCATTGCCTTAGAAAATAACAAAAAAGTCAAAGAAGAAAGCTTGCAGGATTATTTGCTGTCGTTGTTGATGGCCTATATAATTCTTCCTGTTGCTTTGGCATTTCCTTTTCATGAAGTCCTGAGCACCACCAGCTATTTGAACGCCTATCTGGATATGGTCAGTTGTTTGACCACAACCGGTTTGATCTTGTTTGAAGACCCTGAACGCCTGTCACCGGCGCTGCATTTGTGGCGCGCTTTGGTTGGTTGGCTAGGGGGGATAATGATGTGGGTGGCGGCTGTGGCGGTGTTTTCTCCACTTAGTCTTGGAGGCTTTGAAGTCACAGCGCGCAGCGATTTTGGCACGTTTAACGACCATGGCAGTCGATTGGGCAGATTGGATGCCAGACGACGCTGGCGGCGCACATCCACGCATCTTGTGCCGGTCTATGGCGGTTTAACCGCTGTGCTTTGGATCTTGTTGATGATCCTCGGAGAAGATCCCTTGGTCGCAATGAGCCATGCGATGTCTGTTTTGGCGACCAGCGGGATATCGGCCGTCGGAGGCGTTGAGAATGCTCAGGCCGGTATCGGTGGCGAAATTTTGATTTTTTTGTTTCTGTTTTTTGCCCTGTCGCGCGAAACATTTTCGACAGATTTGGGGGCAACGCGACGCGAAAGCCTGTTGAAAGATCCAGAATTCAGGTTTGGTATTTTAATCGTAATTTCAGTGCCTCTCTTGTTGTTCCTGCGCCATTGGATTGGCGCGATTGATGTGAATGAAGAAGAAAACTTTACAGCCGCAATCCGCGCCGCTTGGGGGGCTGTTTTCACGGTGATGTCATTTCTGACGACCACGGGATTTGAAAGCATGGATTGGCAGACCGCCCAAAACTGGTCTGGGCTAGGTACGCCCGGCTTGATCATGTTGGGGCTGTCGATGATTGGAGGTGGGGTGGCAACCACCGCGGGCGGTGTCAAGCTGCTGCGAGTCTACGCGCTGTATTTGCAAGGTCTGCGCGAGATGGAGCGTCTGGTGCATCCCAATTCTGTAAGTGGTTCGGGGGGGCGCAAACGTCGTATCCGCCGCCAGGGCGCGCTGATTGCCTGGGTGTTTTTCATGCTGTTTGCGATGTCTATGGCGGGGGTCACCCTAGCGTTCGCTGCGGCTGGAACCGGGCTAGAGCAGGCGTTAATCTTGGCAATTTCAGCCCTGTCTACGACCGGACCTTTGGTGCAAGCAGCCTCCGAAGTGCCGATTGAGGTTTTGGCATTGGGGCCCTGGGTAAAGTGGATTTTATGTGCAGCGATGATCTTGGGGCGCTTGGAAACATTGGCGATTATCGCGCTTATGTCACCCAATCTTTGGCGCAAGTAGCAAAATATCGCTTTGGGAAAGCCGTTTTTGGTCTGTTTTAGGGCTGGCATAATAGTGCGGGGCATACCATACTCTGATCCAGACAAACTGCACCCGTGGCAAAAAACAAGAAAAAAGGTGAACAAGCTATGGCTTCGGATCGACAGAACCTTCAGGATGCTTTCCTGAACCATGTACGCAAGACCAAGGTTCCGGTCACAATTTTCCTCATCAATGGTGTGAAACTGCAAGGTGTGATCACCTGGTTTGACAATTTTTGTGTGCTGTTGCGTCGCGATGGGCAAAGCCAATTGGTTTATAAACACGCGATTTCAACCATAATGCCCGCGCAACCAATCAGCCTTTACGAGGGTGAAGACGCCTCTTGATGGAACATGAAGAGCATGTCACCCGCGCCTGGGTGCTGCGACCAGAGCTGAAAAACCCAAACGCCAGACGTGAGGCCTCTTTCGCATTGGAAGAGGCCATTTCCTTGGCGCGTGCGATGCCAAATATGGACGTCGTTGGGTCAGACGTTGTTAAGCTGCAAAAGCTGTTGCCGGGCATGTTGTTTGGCAAGGGCAAAATCGCAGAGCTAAAAGCCAGATTTAAGGCGGAAGAGATCGAATTGGTGTTGATAGACGGATCTGTCACACCGGTGCAGCAGCGCAATCTTGAAAAAGAATGGGGCTTAAAACTGCTGGATCGCACAGCGCTGATCCTCGAAATTTTTTCTGATCGTGCGCGCACGCGCGAAGGTGTTTTGCAGGTCGAGATGGCGGCATTGTCGTATCAGCGCACGCGTTTGGTGCGGGCATGGACCCACCTGGAACGTCAGCGGGGCGGTCTGGGCTTTGTTGGTGGTCCTGGGGAAACCCAGATTGAGGCTGACAGACGCGCGATTGATGACCATTTGGTGCGCCTGCGCCGGCAGTTGGAAAAAGTGGTCAAAACCCGCGAATTGCATCGGGATGCGCGCGCCAAGGTGCCCTTTCCGATTGTGGCCCTGGTTGGCTATACCAACGCAGGCAAGTCAACATTGTTCAACCGGGTGACCGGGGCAGATGTCTTGGCCAAAGACATGTTGTTTGCCACGCTTGATCCAACCATGCGCCGGCTTGAGCTGGAAGAAGGCCCCGAAGTCATCTTATCTGACACGGTGGGCTTTATATCAGATTTGCCCACAGAATTGGTGGCGGCTTTCCGGGCGACCCTCGAAGAGGTTCTGGCCGCTGACATCATATTGCATGTGCGCGATATTTCGCATGACGAGTCTGATATTCAAGCCGAGGATGTCAGCGAAATTTTGACATCGCTTGGGGTATCTGACGACACGCCGCAGCTTGAGGTCTGGAATAAGGTCGATTTGCTGCCAGCTGACGAGGCGGAAGCCATGCAAGCCAAGGCGGCACGCGAAGACGATATCTTTGCGATCTCTGCCATCACCGGTGTCGGCATCAAAGATCTGCTGGCAGAAGTCACCACAAGGTTGCAGGGTGATCTGATGGTGGACACGCTGGAGTTGCCCTTTGCCGCTGGCAAAGAGCGCGCTTGGCTGTTTTCAGAAAACATCATCGAAAACGAAGAACAAACCGACACAGGTTTTTCCATCACCGTGAAATGGACACCGCGCCAGGCGGCACAATTCAAAGCCCTCTGACTTCACTTTTCCATAAATACTCATTTACAAAGGGGATGCCGAAGGCATCCCCTTTTCATTCATGGCAACAGCCGGGTCACGCCAACGGCCGCGGCGCGCGCCAGGTCTTCATCAAGCGACATCGGCACATATTCGCCGCGACGCCAAAGCTGGGCCAAGTCGTCATAGTAGCGACTTAGAAAATGACCGGATTGCCCGGTTGAAATGATAAACACCGAACTGTCCGGGTCAGCAAAGTCATAGACCCCACGATAGCCCGCCGCATGTACGTTATGAAACGGGTTTTCACCTTCTCCAGAGGTGCGGCCGCGTTGCAGCGTGTTGTCACCGCCGCTGGTGGACTGGCGGATATTCACAAAATGCTTAAGCAGGGGCACTTTTCCCAGCGCCTGATGATCATGGATGGCTTGATGCGCTTGTCCCCAACGCAATGATTCCAATTGAGGGCCATAGCGTTCACTGATCCAGATCAGCGCATCATCCAGCGCTAGGCGGGCAATATCTGTGCAACTTTCCTTGGGCGCGCTTTGGATCACATCACACCACAGCGAGGCATTGTCCACATCCCGGAAAACCCGTTCGATGAACAGCGGCTCAACATGGGCAAATTCGGGTTCCAGCGGTCCCAACTCGTCTTGGATAAGCCGGGTTTGCAAGGCCCGCATCCACGCCGAATAAATCAGAGGCTCCGGCAAATGTTCGTTCATCTCGCCGTTCCATTCGGCCAACAGGCCAAGCGCGCGTTGACGCTGGCGCTCTTGGGTGCCTTCAGGGGTGGTTTCACCAGTGAACCACAGATCTGCGGCGACCAAAGGCAATAGGCTGCGGGCAGAAAAGCTAACCGTGTCCAGCTGGGCTTCGATAAAACTGTCGCGTGTGTGCACCTGCCGGCCTTGCATCAGCCGTTGCCAGCGTTGGACCCTTTGACTGTCGCCCCAGGTGAAGGACACATGCAAGGGGAAGGGGCGATCGACAATTTTGTTGTTGGTATTGCCCAGAATGCCGCCAACAGGCGCGACAAATTGCGGGTTGCTGGAATAGGGCAAACGGCCTTGCCAACGGTTTTCCGGCCGCCATCCCAGGCTTGGCATGCGCCCCTGGCTTTGATGGCGCGCGGTGCGGCGTGGAATAGCCCCAACGGTCTTTAGGGCGATGTTCTGCGCATCAATCAGCGTCAGATTTTGCGCTGGTGAAATATAGTCTTCGGCCTTGGCAATCGCCTCTTGCACGTCGCGGGCATACATCAGGTCAATGGCCGCATTCATCGAGGTGTCAGAGGGGCTTAGGGCTGTCCAGCTGATTGCCGCGACGTGACCCTTTGGAGTGACGGTTTTCAGGTCAAATTGGCTGCCAGGTAAAATTGGCCCATTGTCAGACCAGCGCAGGGTTAAGGTGATGGGCGGCGCATCTTTAATTTGCACAATCGAACTGCGGGTTCTGAATTTTTTGAACCCATCGGGCGTGCGGTATTCGTTTGGATTGGCGGGGTTAAGCTCTTCGACCAGAACATCTTGATCATCCACATAGGCAGAGGTGATGCCCCAGCCGAGGTTTTCATTGCGGCCAGTCAAAATGGCTGGAATGCCTGGAATGGTACCGCCGATCACACCGCCTGACGACAGATTCATGCGGGCAAGATACCAAATGCCCGGTGCAGACAGCCCAAGATGCGGGTCGTTGGCCAGTAAAGTGCCACCCGAGGCCGAGCGATTGGGGGCTGCTGCCCAAGCATTGGACGCGCCAGCAAGGCCACGCGGACGGAAAGGTGACAATGGGTGTGGTGATAGTTTCGCAGTTTGCTCAAACCGCTTGTTGCCCGGCACAAGGGCGGCATATTCGGGCAGGGTGGCTATGCCTGCACCCGGTGAATCGGGTAAAATATCTGATAGGCGTGTGGTGTCCGGCACAACCAAAGACAGGCGAGCGCGCAGCACTTCTTCACTTAAGTGACCCGACAATTGCAGGGCCATCACGCGTTGAATCGCCAGGGAATCAGCCACGCGCCATGGCGCAACCGGGGCGGAAAACACGAACATCTCTGGGGCACCACGCCCAAGCGCGCTGCGGTTCACTTCGTTGATCCGTGCATTCACCCCATTGGCATAGGCGCTCATCATCGCTTGCGTGCGGGGGGATAACGACTCAACAGAGCTGACCGATAGCGCATATACATCCAAACGTCGGATCAGCCGGTCAACGTCCACGGTGGCGGTGCCAAAAACTTCGGACAGGCGTCCCTGTGAAGTGCGACGCATCGTGACCATCTGCCAAAGACGATCTTGTGCATGTGCGTAACCCAGCCCAAAAAACACATCTTGGTCTTTTTCCCCAAAAATATGCGGCACATTGGCGTTATTTCGCACAATTTCCACCGGGGCGCTCACAAAACCGGTCTGCAGATCTTTGTCGTATTCGGGCAAAGATCTTGATGCAAAGAAATAGACCAGTGCAACGGCCAGGCCGCCCAGAACGATCAGACCGCTTGTCAATCGCAGCAGCCACTTGAAAATTATCGCCATTTAAGACCTTTAAAACTTGCGCAAGGGTGAGGTGTCCGGGCAGACATTACTGTGAAAATGAACGAGGGAAAAGCACATGGCGAAAATAGCATTTCTGGGACTTGGGGTTATGGGTTTTCCGATGGCTGGGCACCTTTTGGCGGCTGGTCATGAGGTGACGGTTTACAATCGGACCACAGCCAAAGCCGAAGCTTGGGCCAAGCAACATGGGGGTGCATTTGCAGCCACACCTGCGGCGGCAGTTCAGGGGGCAGAATTTGTCATGAGCTGTGTGGGCAATGATGATGATTTGCGTCAGATCTGTGTTGGTGACGAAGGGGCTTTTGCCGCCATGCAGCAAGGTGCGATTTTTGTGGATCACACGACAGTTTCTGCCAAGGTAACACGCGAATTATCTGTGCTGGCGCAGGCGCAGGACATTGGCTTTGTTGATGCGCCGATTTCCGGTGGTCAGGCTGGGGCTGAAAATGGTGTTTTGTCGATTATGTGTGGTGGCGAACAGGCGCAATACGATTTGGCGGAGCCTGTGATGCAATCTTATGCGCGGATTTGCCGTCGCATCGGGGACAGCGGGGCCGGGCAGATGACCAAAATGTGCAATCAGATCGCTATTGCCGGTCTGGTGCAGGGCCTATCTGAGGCGTTGCATTTTGCCGAGAAAGCCGGGCTTGATGGACGGGCCGTCGTAGAGGTGATCAGCCAGGGTGCCGCTGGCAGCTGGCAGATGGAAAACCGCTATGAAACCATGCTGGAGGATCACTTTGACCACGGGTTTGCAGTGGACTGGATGCGCAAAGATCTGGGCATCTGCTTGGACACGGCCAATGAAACTGGTGCCAGCTTGCCGGTAACGGCTTTGGTAGATCAATTTTACAAGGATGTGCAGAAAATTGGCGGATCCCGTTGGGATACATCTAGTCTTATCAAGCGCTTGCGGGTCTTAGATTAGGTTTTAGGTTAAGCGTGAAATAAGAACGCCGCCTCTGATGAGCGGCGCTCTTAGTATTGGGAATGAACATTTTTACGGAATGATGCGCGAATATTTGGTGCCTTCCAAGGTGGCCCCAATCCGCAGACCGGCGCGGCCAAAGACAACTGCAAGCACGGGGGCTGTCAAAGTGGTGGTTTCGGTGGCCAGGGAATCGCCCTGATCCGAGAAGACATATTCCAGATCAGCACCGGCAGCCCAGCCACTTGAGCGGCGGAAGTTCATCAAGGCATCTTGCGTCATGAAGAACAAAACATGCGCATATTGCTGCGCGCCGATTTGCAGCCCGAAATTCGCTTTGGCGGTTGAATAATAGTCAACTGTGATGTCGTTTACCAACAAGGCCCCGCGGCCATAGGCCCCGCCAAAGCCCAATCCAGCTTCGGTGACCAGGGGCATCACCAGCATGCCTGCGGCTTTGCCGGCCAAATCAGCTGTGTTGGGATAGTTGTCATACATATGCGTCAAGGTCGCGCTGACCCGCGCATCAATGGTGTCGGCCCCGTTGCTGCCAACCCCATTGCCGCAAGCTGCGGTAACGGAAACGCCCGCAAGGGCCGTAAGGGCAAATGTGCGTCTGTTTAGGTTTTTCATAAGAGTCGCCTGTGTTTGTTGTACCAGCTCTGCCGATTTTCCGGCTTTTTGGGCAATATATCGCGCATCAAGCGCAATGTCATCTACATCATGTGATCTCGGCGGGTTAACGCCCGCCCAATAGGCGTGCGACCTGCGGGGCAAAATAAGTCAAGATACCGTCACATCCAGCGCGCTTGAAAGCCAGCAGGCTTTCCATCATGGCTTTCTCGCCATCAATCCATCCATTTTGGGCCGCAGCCTGTATCATCGCGTATTCGCCAGACACCTGATAGGCAAAAGTGGGCACGCCAAATTGGTCTTTCACGCGCCGGCAGATGTCCAGATAGGGCATGCCAGGCTTGACCATCACCATATCGGCACCTTCTTGCAGATCACGCTGCACCAAACGCAGGGCTTCGTTGCTATTGGCCGGGTCCATCTGATAGGTTTTCTTATCCCCCTTCAAAGCGCCTGACGCGCCCACCGCATCGCGAAATGGGCCGTAAAAGGCGCTGGCGTATTTGGCGGAATAGGACATGATAGTGACCTTATGAAAGGCCGCTGCTTCCAGCGCTGTGCGGATGGCCCCAATGCGCCCATCCATCATGTCAGATGGCCCCAAGATATCGCTGCCTGCCTCGGCCTGGCTAAGCGCTTGTTTGACCAGCGCTTCCACTGTGCGGTCATTGACGATCTCGCCGTTTTCGACAAAGCCGTCATGGCCGTTGATGTTATATGGATCGAGCGCGAGGTCGGTCATCACGGCCATGTCAGGCACCGCCGCCTTGATCGCTCGTGTGGCGCGATTTGACAGGTTGTCTGGATTCCAAGCCTCGGCGCAATCCTCGGTTTTTAGCGATGGATCGGTATAGGGGAACAGGCAAATGACGCCTATGCCCAGATCAAACGCCTGTTTGGCGGCATCGGCTATTTTGTCGACTGACAACCGTGACACGCCAGGCATCGACACCACTGGTTCTTCGATGCCTTCGCCGTCCCGTACAAACACCGGCCAGATCAAGTCTGACGCGGACAATGTGTTCTCCGTAACCAGATCGCGCAAAGCAGCGGATTGACGGGTTCTGCGCAGGCGCGCTTGGGGAAAAGGGGCGACGGTCGGTTTCATAATAGCCTCTGTTTTACCTGCTAGTGAGTTGCCATGGATATTGTCCCGCCACAAGGGTAGGAATTGCTGCGCTGTCGCGCTATGTGAGAGCAAATTTAAAAGGAATACCCCGTGGATTGGTATACAACCATTCTTGCTTTGATTGATATGCGCAGCTTTTCCAACCTTTGGTTTTGGATCATGCTTGCGGTGATTTGGTCATCTGCCAGCCATTGGATCCTTGGGGTGCCCTATGATCTGGTGTTGCGGGCGCGTCGCAAGGGCGGCCAACACGAAGTTGATCTGGAAGATCTGGTGCGCATCAACGTTGGGCGGTTGATGTATATCGGGCGTGAATCTGGCCTGTGGATGATGTCCTTTGGCTGCTTTTGCTTTACCGCGCTGGCAGTGCTGGGGTTTTACTATCGGATCGAATTCGCACAGGCGGTTTTTCTGGTGCTGTTTCCGATTGCGATTGTTGGCTTGCTGACGCTTGCGGCGGCCCGTGGTATTCAAGCGGATGAAGTGCATGGCACCGAGCTATATAAACGGTTGGCCCGGCATCGCATTTATGTGCAACTGATTGGGATGGCTGCGATTTTCGTGACCTCGATTTGGGGCATGTATCAAAACTTTCAAATTTCGCCACTGAACTAAAGGGCAAACCTCATGCTTGCACATCATGTCACCGTGGGCGGTGCGCCCGAAGGCTATGACGCGCGTTTGATTTTGGATGAGGTCAAGGCGACGGGCCGGCCCATTCTGCATGTTGCGCGCGATGACAAACGGCTTGCCGCGCTAAAAGCTGCGCTGGCGTTTTTTCAGCCCGATATGCCGGTTATCACCTTTCCCGGTTGGGATTGTTTGCCGTTTGATCGGGTGTCGCCAAATGCGGATATGTCAGCGGCGCGTATGGCCACCTTGGCGGGTCTTGTGCATGGCATGCCGGGGCAATTTGTTCTGTTGACCACCTTGAATGCGGCGACCCAACGTTTGCCCGCGCGCGCAGTGCTGAAAGGCGCCGCCTTTCGCGCACAGGTTGGCTATCAGATTAATGAAAAAGCGCTGCGGGAATTTTTGGTGCGCATGGGCTTTACCCAAGCGCCAACTGTGATGGAGCCGGGTGACTATGCCATTCGCGGCGGGATCATCGATATTTTTCCGCCGGGTGACGGCGGACCTGTGCGGTTGGATCTGTTTGGCGATGTGCTGGATGGGGCGCGCCGGTTTGATCCGATCAGCCAGCGCACCACCGAAAAGCTTGACTTGATTGAACTTGCACCAGTCTCAGAGGTGATCCTGGACGAAGCGGCCATTCGACGGTTCCGGCAAAACTATCGCATCGAATTCGGCGCTGCGGGCACGGATGACCCGTTGTACGAAGCGGTGTCGGCCGGGCGCAAACACCAAGGTGTTGAACACTGGATGCCTTTTTTCCATGACACGCTGGAAACCTTGTTTGACTATGTGCCAGAGGCCAGCATCAGTCTGGATGATCAGTCCGATGCCATGCGTTTGGCGCGATGGGACACGGTGCAGGACCAATATGAAACCCGCAAACATGCGCTGTCACAAAAGAAGCGTTTGGATACCGTCTATAAGCCAGTGCCGCCGCATCTGTTGTACATGGATGACGAGGCGTGGAGCAAAGCCGTCGCCAATCGACGTGTTTTGCAGTTCAGGCCACTTCCGCAAGCTTCTGGCCCCGGTTCCATCGACAAAATGGGCCGTATTGGCCGAAATTTTTCCCCAGAACGCCAACAGGAAAGTGTCAGCCTTTTTGGGGCTTTGGCGGATCACCTTAAACAAAAAATGCAAGTTGGCCCGGTGGTTGTTGCTTCCTATTCAGAAGGGGCACGCGAACGCCTGAGTGGCTTGATCGAAGGCGAAGGCCTGTCTGAAACCGTGCATGTTTCTGATGCATCCCGCATTGGAAAGACCGGGTTGTATCTGGCGGTTTGGGCCTTGGAAAACGGTTTTGAAGCGCCAGGCTTAACCGTCATTTCCGAACAGGATGTGCTGGGCGACCGGCTGATCCGTGCACCGCGTAAAAAGCGCAAGGCCGAGAATTTCTTGACTGAAACACAGTCGCTGTCACCGGGTGATTTGATTGTGCATGTCGATCACGGCATCGGGCGCTATCACGGGCTTGAAGTGATCACCGCTGCTGGGGCCGCGCACGAATGTATCAGCCTGGAATACGCCGAGCGGTCGCGGCTTTATCTGCCGGTTGAAAACATCGAGCTGCTGTCACGCTATGGCCATGACGAGGGATTGCTGGATAAGCTGGGCGGCGGAGCTTGGCAGGCCAAAAAGGCCAAACTCAAAGAACGCATCCGCGAAATGGCGGATAAACTGATCCGTGTGGCTGCGGAACGGGCCTTGCGGCGAGCACCCGTAATGGAGGCCCCGCACCACGCCTGGGAGGCCTTTTCGGCACGTTTCCCATATCAGGAAACCGATGATCAATTGCGCGCCATCGAAGATGTCATGGGCGATTTGACCGCCGGTCTGCCGATGGATCGACTGGTCTGCGGTGATGTAGGTTTTGGGAAAACCGAAGTGGCCATGCGGGCGGCTTTTGTCGCGGCAATGAGCGGCCAACAGGTGGCGGTGATTGCGCCGACCACATTGCTGGCGCGCCAGCATTACAAAAGTTTTGCAGAACGGTTTCGCGGGTTTCCATTGGAAGTGCGCAGCCTGTCACGTTTTGTTGGCACAAAAGAGGCTGAAAAGACTCGTGACGGCATGTCGCGCGGCACCGTGGATATTGTGATTGGCACCCATGCGCTTTTGGCAAAAAATACGCGTTTCAAAGATCTTGGCCTGCTGATTGTTGACGAAGAACAGCATTTTGGTGTGGGGCACAAAGAACGCCTGAAACAGATGCGCTCTGATGTGCATGTGTTGACCCTGACCGCGACGCCTATTCCGCGAACATTGCAACTCAGTCTGTCTGGCGTGCGCGATCTGTCGATCATCGGTACGCCGCCGGTGGATCGCCTGGCGATCCGCACCTATGTCAGTGAATTTGACGCCATCACCGTGCGCGAGGCATTGCTGCGAGAGCATTACCGCGGCGGCCAAAGTTTTTACGTGGTGCCACGAATTTCTGATTTGCCAGAGATCGAGGAGTTCTTGAAAGAGCAGTTGCCAGAGCTGAAATACGTTGTGGCACATGGCCAAATGGCCGCCGGCGAACTAGATGACCGCATGAATGCGTTTTATGATGGCAAATATGACGTGTTGCTGGCCACAACCATTGTGGAAAGCGGGCTGGATATCCCAACGGCAAACACCATGGTTGTGCATCGCGCTGATATGTTTGGCCTGTCCCAGCTCTATCAAATCCGGGGACGTGTCGGGCGTTCTAAGACGCGCGCATACGCTTACCTGACCACGCAGCCGCGCAAAAAATTGACCCCGGCCGCTGAAAAACGGCTGCGCGTTCTAGGGTCATTGGATACGCTTGGGGCTGGATTTACCCTGGCATCCCAAGATCTTGACATTCGTGGTGCCGGTAATCTGTTGGGCGAAGAGCAATCGGGCCAAATGCGTGACGTCGGCTATGAGCTGTATCAGTCGATGTTGGAAGAGGCGATCTCTAAGATCAAATCGGGATCGATGGAAGGTCTGACAGACAATGATGACCAATGGGCCCCACAGATCAATCTGGGCGTACCGGTGTTGATCCCCGAAAACTATGTGCCGGATCTGGATGTGCGTTTGGGGCTTTATCGCCGTTTGTCTGGTTTGACCACCAAAGTAGAGCTAGAGGGCTTTGCCGCAGAATTGATTGACCGTTTTGGCAAGTTGCCGCGTGAGGTGAACACGTTGATGCTGGTGGTGCGCATCAAAGCGATGTGCAAAAAAGCGGGCATTGCCAAGATGGATGGGGGACCAAAAGGGGCCACCATTCAATTCCACAATGACAAATTCAAATCGCCGCAGGGCTTGGTTGAATTCATGACTGAACAAAAGGGCATGGCCAAGATCAAGGACAACAAGATTGTGGTGCGTCGCGACTGGAAAGGCGACGCCGACAAAATTAAAGGCGGCTTTGCTATCGCGCGTGACTTGGCTTTGAAAGCGCGGGTTTAGATATCCCGAGGACCCAATTTAACCATCAGTAGATGTGCAATAATCAGGCAAGTCACCACGCCCAACAGCAGTGATTTGGGCGTGCCGTCAAAACTTAGGCTGACAGGGATCGCCAGGCAAGCTGACAGCACGGTAGAGGCCGCGCTGCTGATAGAGGCTGCCATGCCAGCGATATGGCCCAATGGCTCCATGGCCAAGGCATTCAAATTGCCAAAAACAAAGCCAATGGACAACATGAGAGACGTCACCCAACCAAAAAACACCCAAACATTCATACCGCCTAGAAAGAACACTGTTACGGCAACGACAGACAGGACCATCTGCATTATGATTGCGGTTTTTACCATTTTGCGCATGCCAAATTTTGGCAATACGCGCGCGTTGATATAGCTTGCAGGCATAGACAGCAGGGCGCTGGCTGCAAAGAACAGCGCGAATTCATCCCCGATGCCAAAGCTTTGCGCATAAATCGGCTGAATTGTAGAAACCGTTGAAAACAAGGCGGTATAAACCATCGTCTGCACAGCCACTGAAAACCGGAATATCCGGTTGGAAAAGGTTTCAACTACAGCGGAATGCAAGGCACTTACCGAGATGGGTTTGCGGTTTTGAAGAGGCAACGTTTCTGGTTGTCGCATCGCCAGCCAGGTGCCAATGACCAAGGCAAACAGCGCAAAGGCAAAAAAGATACCGCGCCAGTCAAACACAGACATGATGCCCAAGCCCACTAGCGGCGCGACCGCAGGGACCAAGACAAAAACCATCATGACAAAAGACATGATGGCTGCCATGCGTTCACCTTTGTACAGATCCCGCACCATCGCCACCCCGGCAATACGCGGTCCCGCCACAGCCAACCCTTGCACAAAGCGCCCTATTAGCATGCCTTCTAAGGTAGCAGACATGCCGCAGATCAAGGCTCCGACAAGGTAAAAACCAAAGCCGCCCAGTATGATGGGCTTGCGTCCAAACGCATCTGACAAAGGACCAGTGAAAAATGTGCCAACCCCCATGCCAATTAAGAAGACGCCAACAACCAAAGTGGCGCGGTCTGGCATCGCTGGGTTCAATTCTTGGCCAATCGCCGAGAGGGCCGGCAACATGGCGTCAATCGACAAGGCAATTGTGGCAAACAACATTGCGACAAGCGCAATCAGTTCCAATTCCGCAGCACGGTTTGTTGGTTGCATCAGAAATGTCCTTGCGTGAGAGGAGCGCGGGTTAAAATGTAAGCCTGGGCTCGAATTGAGACTTGTAAACTAGTTGCAACCTCGAAAGTTGCAAGGATTACCTTTGTTCAGTTTGATTTTTTTCCTTTGCCCGCAATCGACGCAGAATACGCATGCGACGCTCAACGGCAACTTGGCTAAACTGCTGAATGACGGCCGCAAATATTCCAATCCCTAGGACAATAAAAACCGTCGTGCCGATCTTTCCCAATGCGGTGGCAGGCACCAAAGATCCGTAGCCGACTGTTGAAAGCGTGATGACTGCAAAAAAATAACTGTCCAGCCAGCTCCAACCTTCGACAAAGTGAAAGAACACCGTGCCAGCCGCAATGATCTGGACGATTAGGGCAATCAGGGAAACAATGCGCTTGCGGCGGTTCATGTGGTCAGCTGTTGTTCGCGCAGTTCTGCAATGACTTTGCGCCACAGATCAGGCTGTTGAGCCCCGGGAACCGCATGTTGCCCACCGACAACAAAGGTTGGCACAGAATTTACACCCATTTCGCGCGTTGTGGCATCGCGATTTTGGGTTTCTTGGATGTCTGCATCGCTGCGCAACAAGCGCATCACAACAGAGGCATCCATGCCCACGCTGTCGGCGACGTCTGACAATACTTCGTGGTCACCAATATCGCGGCCATCCACAAAATACGCCTGGAACAATGCATCTACCACAGCGTTTTGCCTGTCTTCCAGGCGCGCCCAATGAATCAAGCGGTGCGCGTCTATGGTGTTTGGCGTGCGTTTGATGGCAGCGAAATCCATTTTGATGCCCGCGTCTTCGGCGTGTTGCACGATTTGAGCATAGGTCTTTACAGCATTTTCTTTGCCGCCAAACTTGCGCTCTAGGTAGTCGGCGCGATCCATGCCATCTGCGGGCATTTCAGGGTTTAATTGAAACGGATGCCACTCGATCAGAAACGGCTGATCTTGCTCTTCTGCCAAAGCGCGATCCAGCAAGGTTTTGCCAATAAAGCACCATGGGCAAATGGGATCAGACATAATGTCAAGTTTGATGGGCTGCATGGTCATTTGAGGCCTCGTAAATCGCGCGAAGTTGTTTTCGGGAAAGCTTGCCATTGGGATTGGTGGGCAAGACATCCAGACGTTTGTATATCCTAGGCTGCTTGTAACGTGCCAAATGGGTCTTGGCAAAGGCTTCCAGCTGGGCAGGGATTAAGCCGGAATGTGTTGTATAAAATGCCATGATCACCCGGGTATCTGTTTTGATCTCTGCATCAATCACCCCAACTTGTGCCAAGCCCGGGCAGGGCTGCAAAGCGTGCTCTACTTCAAGCGGCGAAACGCGAAATCCACCGGCGTTCATCATATCGTCAGCGCGGCCAAGATATGTGATGTTATGATTTGCATCCATGCAGCCAAGATCACCGGTTAAAAACCAACAATCCTGAAAGCGCGCCTTGGTTTCTGCGGGCGCGTTGAAATAGCCCAGCATCAGCCCGGGGTCATCCTGATGCACAGCAATTTGCCCGACGGTGCCCAGCGGCACCGGGCCAGCGTCAGATACAATCGCGATATGGCGCCCTAGTTGGGGTCTGCCAAAACTCTGCGCGCTGGCCGGATGATCAGGGGAACCAGATATGAAAGTAGAGCATTCAGACATGCCAAATGCTTCGTGAATATCCGTGCCTGTGCTATCCATCCAGGCCTGCCGCAAGCCATCCGACAGCTTTTCTCCGGCAGAGATGCCGTGTCGAAGACAGGAGAAATCAAGCGCGGTATTAGTTGCAATTAATTTGCGATAAATACCTGGAACAGCTGCAAAAATTGTCGCTTCATGCTTTTGTAAAAGCGCTGGAAGTGCGTCGATATTGGTGCCGGGTTTCGGGATAAGGCTAGTGGCACCCACGGTCCAAGGATCCAACAAACCGGCCCCCAAGGTGTATGTCCAGTTGAAGGCACCGGCGTGCAAAACCCGATCGTCGCGCCGTAAATCATACCAGCCTTTGTGCATGTGGCGTCGTGCCCAAATCGCACGATGGGCATGCATGACAGCGCGAGGCTGGCCTGATGTGCCCGATGTGTAAACGATATAGGCAAGCCGTTCCGGGCTGCCCAAATGAAAATCGGCGGGTGGCAGATCAAAAAATCCCTGCAGCGTACCTAACGAGATCATCTGGCAACTTGATTGTCCCGATGTCACATTGGGTGCTTGGATAATTGCTGATGGGGCAATCTCGGCGATGATTTTGCTGACTTCGGTATCTGTGAGCATTGTCGAAGTTGGTATGGGAATGATGCCCGCTGCGATGCAGCCCAAATAGGCAATTGGAAAATCCACAGTATTTCCCAAACGCATCAAAACCCGGTCGCCGGGATGTAACCCTTTGTCAAGCAACCCAGTCGCAACACCTAGCACTGCACGTTTTAGTGCTGCATAGCTCAGGTCTTGCCTATTTGATTCTGAAAGGATCGAAACGGCAATTTTATCTGGGACATTGTCAGCAACTCTTAAGACATGAGCCGCCATATTAAACGGTTTGGGGCAGGGATCGGATGTCCCTTTTTCAAAGATAGATTGCATAAAGATTGCTAGGCTGTGCCCGCGCATTCTTCAAGGGGCAAACCCACCAAAAGTTGCCCAAGTGTCTAGCCCGACTTGATGTTTATTACTGCGAGGCCTAAAACCCGAGCCTATGACACAAAGTGATCCAAAATCATTGATCCAGGTTGCTCGCAATAATGGCACCGTGGACGAAGCGGAACCCCTGGACCTTGGGGTGCGCGTGCGCGAATTGCGCAAAGCCCGAAACTGGACGCTCGAACAGGCCGCCAACCAAGCCGGATTGGCGCGCTCTACGCTTTCGAAAATCGAAAATGGGCAAATGTCACCGACCTATGATGCGCTAAAGAAATTGGCCGAAGGGCTAGAAATTTCTGTGCCGCAGCTGTTCACGCCGCCGGAACGTGATCAAATCAACGGGCGTTTGGTGGTGACAAAACAGGGTGAAGGTGCCCACCGGCCCACGGCCACTTATGAACATGAATTGTTGTCAGAAAACCTAACCAAAAAGAACATGCTGCCTTATCGTGCCCGTGTACGTGCCCGCAGCATGGACGAGTTTGATGGCTGGGTGCGCCATGATGGCGAAGAGTTCCTTTATGTGCTGACCGGTGTGATCAAACTGTATACGGAATTCTATGAACCGCTCGAAATGCGCCGTGGTGACAGCGCCTATTATGACGGGACCATGGGGCATAACGTCGTGTCAATCAGCGACGAAGACGCCAATATTCTTTGGGTGACATCATTGGTCTAAGCGCTGCGGTTTTGCGACATCGGCCAAGCTGGTTTGCAAATCGCCATATCCAGTAAACCGATGTTCAAATGCCAAGCCAAGTCGCTCGGCGCAAATTTGTGCTTTGGCCCGCAAATCTGGGTCATCGGTCTGTGCCTGATAGATCAGCTTTTCATAATTGCCAAAATACATATCGCGCAGTTCAGGATGCTTGTCTAAGCCCATGGGTTTCCAGACAAACGCATCAAATTGGCGTACCAGAAAATCAGTCAAGTAAAACGCGGTGAATTCACTTTCGGTTAACTCTTCAAACCCTTGGTTTCCCTCAAAAAAACTGTAACAATGTGGTCCTTCAATCATGTTTACGCCCAGGTCATCACAGGTCTTTTTTAACAAACCTCCGGTACCACAATCAGCATAGACCACAAATATCTGATCATAAGAGGTTTTATGAGTAAGAACCGCTGCCCGCACCGCATCTGGAATTTTCTGCGGATGAATATGCAGAATGGCGGGCAGGCACGTCAAATCCAAATGCTGCCAGTTGTTTTGCTTTTTCAGTGCCAAGATTTCGCGCGCCAAGGCCCCACAGGCAATCAATAAAATGCGCCCATCTGACCGCGCCAACTCTAGGCCGTGTTTGGTCAGGGTTTCATCGTCTAGTTTTGACACTGGTTTGGACACTGGCTGTGCTCCATATAAAAGGCCCGCCAAAGGCGGGCCCATATTAACACACGCAAGACCGCAGCATCACGCCGTGGCAAGATTATGTTTGCGTGCCATCATTTCCTTGGCTGTCTCAACCGCCACAGCGGCATCACGGCAGTACGCATCTGCACCAATCGCAGTGCCGAATTCTTCGTTCAAAGGGGCTCCGCCGACCAAAACGATATAGTCGTCGCGTTTGCCTTGTTCGATCAATGTATCAATAACGATCTTCATATAAGGCATTGTGGTGGTCAACAGCGCTGACATGCCCAGAATATCGGCCCCTTCGGCTTCAAGCGCATCAAGATAGGCATCCACAGCATTGTTGATCCCAAGATCAACCACCTCAAAGCCTGCGCCTTCCATCATCATACCCACAAGGTTTTTGCCGATATCATGGATGTCGCCTTTGACAGTGCCAATCACGATTTTGCCCACACGAGGCGCGCCGGTCTCTGCCAACAAGGGTTTAAGGATGGCCATGCCGCCCTTCATTGCGCCAGCGGCCAATAATACCTCTGGCACAAACAGAATGCCGTCGCGGAAATCAATTCCAACAATCGTCATGCCGCCCACCAAGGCTTCGGTCAAAACCTTATAAGGGCTCCATCCGCGACTTAGCAGGATTTGTACACCTTCCTCGATTTCCTCTTTCAGGCCATCATATAGGTCGTCAAACATCTGTTCGACGAGTTCTTCGTCGTTCAGTTCGGACAGGATGATTTCTTCTTCGTCTGACATGTACATTCCCTTGCGGATGGCATTAAGGCCGATCGCCCGCGTTCTATCTTCTTCGTTTTGCCATCATCCGACTGTCAAATTTGCGACATCGGCGCAATCGCTTCCGACTTATAATGATATTTTTTCTGGTTTTCTCTCGAAAATGATTCATTCAGATTATGCGTTTCATTGCAATTGTTCTTGTTTTGTTCTTAAATCTAAGGATGACCCAAAGTGATTCACTGAAAATTTCCAAAGATCGGCGCAAAGCCCGGGGGGCTGTCAGCAATCCGACCGGTCGCTTTGAAACCACACAAAGAATCGAAACCGATGATGATTGGGCCATGGAGGAAGAGCGCGCGCTGTTTAAAACTGCGGTGACCCTGGAACAAGCAAAGTCGATAATTGTGCGCAATACGTCCCCGGATTTGCCGTTTGATCGCTCGATTAACCCGTATAGGGGCTGTGAACATGGCTGTATTTATTGCTTTGCAAGGCCAACCCATGCCTATCTCGGGTTCTCTCCGGGGTTGGATTTTGAAACGCGCCTTATTGCGCGCCCAAACGCCGCTGAAATTCTAGAGATAGAGCTGCGCAAGCGCGGGTATGCGGTGGCCCCGTTGGCTATCGGTACCAATACCGATCCCTATCAACCCATAGAAAAGCAACATCAAATCACCCGCCAATGTCTGAGAGTTTTACAGAAGTTTCGACATCCCGTGGCCCTTGTCACCAAAGGCACTTTGATTGAACGAGATCTGGATATCCTGTCAGAAATGGCCAGTGAAGGTTTGGTTCAAGTTGGTGTTTCGCTCACCTCATTAGAGGTACGCACGTCGCGGTTGATGGAACCACGCGCACCGGTGCCAGCACGTCGACTTGCGCTGATCGAACGGCTGGCAAGCGCAGGTGTGCCCGTGCGCGTGATGATGGCCCCGGTGGTGCCCTGCGTGACCGACCATGAAATTGAACGCATTCTGGGGGCGGCTGCCAATGCCGGGGCCAAAGCGGCCACCTGGATCATGCTGCGGCTGCCGCTCGAAGTGTCTGACTTATTTCAGGAATGGCTTGCGGCACATTTCCCGGATCGCAAAGCGCGGGTGATGTCGCATGTGCGGGCGATGCATGGGGGCAAAACCTACGATGCCGAATGGGGCAAGCGCATGCGGGGTGAGGGGCCTTATGCACAGATGATCGCGCATCGTGCGGCCTTGGCAATGCGCAAAAACGGTTTGTTCAAGACTTTACCAGATTTGCGCACCGATTTGTTTTCAGTGCCTTTTTCCCAGGGCAACCAGCTGAGCTTATTCTAAGCCTTACCCGCGCCGACGGCTGCGACGCCTTGGCTTGTCTGCCGCGCCTTCTTCGGTGCCATCGCTTGCGGATGAAAACCCGCCCAAGGCCTCTGAAATTCGTTCCAATGTTGGGCGGTCTCCACGCGGCCGGGTTTCAAGCGCTTCACGCATCGCAACCAGATGTTCCGCCATTGTGCCACAGCACCCACCGATGATGGTTGCACCGGCGTCACGCGCCATGACCGCGTAGTCGGCCATCAATTCAGGTGTGCCATCATAATGAATATGCCCATCGACATATTTTGGAATGCCCGCATTGCCTTTGGAAATAATCGGACGCTCGGTGCCCTGTGCTGCAAACCCCAAAACGGTGCGCAACAGATCTGATGCGCCGGTACCGCAATTTGCGCCAAACCCAATGGGGGGATTTGGCAGCTCTTCCACCAATTTTACTAGGTCAGCCGATGTCACACCCATCATCGTGCGCCCTGCGGTGTCAAAACTCATGGTGCCGCACCAGTCCATACCGGCAAGCGCAAAGCCTTCAGCAGCGGCTCTGAATTCTTCTGGGGCTGAAATGGTTTCCAGCCAGCATACATCTGCGCCGCCTTCTTTCAGTCCTTCAGCCTGTTCATGAAACATCTCAACCGCATCTGCGTGCGACAGCGTGCCAACGGGCTGCATAATATCGCCGGTCGGGCCGACAGATCCGGCCACAATCACTGTACGGCCCGCTTTGTCGGCAACCTCACGCCCTAACTCCGCTGCGATCCGAGAAAGTTCGCGCGCGCGGTGTGCTGCATCGTGCAGTTTCAGTCTCGAGGCATTGCCGCCAAAAGAGTTGGTCAGAAAAAGATCGCTGCCGGAATCTACCGCAAACTGATAAAGTTTCTTAATGCGGTCCGGATGCTCTTCGTTCCACAGTTCCGGTGCGTCACCAGAGGTTAGCCCCATATTGAACAGATTTGTGCCAGTGGCACCATCGGCCAACAACCAGTCCTGAGTTTCAAGCAAACGAGAAAGCGCATTTGTCATAACAGACTCCTTTTGGCACAGCGCAGCGAGACAGCCCCCTGTGCCATGCCCCTATCAAAAGAACAAATGCAAATTGCTCATTTTGATTATGAATTTCGGTTTTCAAGCATGGCAAATTGAGGTGCGCTCAGCGGTTCTGCCCGGCGCACAGACCGGATCAGGTCAAGTGCCGCCAAAGTGATCTGCACAGGGCTGGGGGCCGCCATATAAAGCGGTTGCCATTGTGGGTTAAAGCAGGCCTTGAACTGTCGCAGACCGGCACCGCCAGCCTTTAAAAAGAATACTTTGCGTGCCCAGGTTTCAAAGCGTCCCTGCCCATTTGGACCAGCGGGTGCCGCCGCAAGGGAAAGCCAAGGAACATCGGCCGCAGCCGCTGCTTCGATGGCGGATTGAACCAGGCGGTGCATGGTGCCATCCGGCGCTTCAGGCAAGACACGCATCAAATCCAGACACCATTCATGTGCGGTTACATGGAAGGTGACAAATCCAACCAATGTGTCTTCAACATAGGCCAAAAGCACTTTTTGATGCGCAACATAGCTTTCTTCAAATTGTCCCATGGAAAGCCCGCGAGCGCCTCCGTGAGTGTCTTCCCAAGCCGCTGAAACCTTTGCCATTTCCTGAAACGGCAAAGTGCTATCGGCGATCGTAATCTTGACGCCCGCCTTTTCTGACGTGCGCAATTTGCGACGCAACTGGCGATATTTTGAACCTTCAAGCGCATGTGTCATTGGCGAAACCATGGCTTCGTCTGCAACATGCAACACGGTCCATCCGGCTTTGCGTGCGCGCAAAGCATGACGTGCGGTGATCTTGTATTTGCAGACGATGCGGTTTTGATCACGCGCGATATCGCGCAGGGGTTGGGCCAGGTCCGCTGAATGCCCCTGAATAGGATCAAAGATTGTAGTTAATGTTTGACCGGTGCGCACAACGCCGCAAACACCACCGGTACAATGCAAAATCGCACCACCATTTTGACGCACAACACCCAATTCGGCGCGCGCGCTGCTGGATTTCAGGCTGTGATCAAGATCACCAAGCGCCTGGGACAACCAATCGCCTTGGATGGGTTTTGCCATTGGTCGCAACAAGGCGATGCCGCCAATTATCGCGGGCAGGGCATAATAAACCATCCGGAACGCCAGTATTGCCGCCATAAGCTCGGCTTCTGGGGCAAGGGGCAACAAAGCCAAAACTGTCAATTCAAAAGGGCCAACACCGCCCGGTGTGCCAGACAATAACGCGGCCCCAAGTGCTATCAAATAGACCGGGAAAATCTGCGCGATTGTCAGTTCAATGCCGGTTGGCAGCAGCACCCAAAAGGCAAGGGTTGCCGCAAAGGTATCTAAAAGACACAGCGCCAAAAGCGCGCCCATGGCGGGCAGTGTCGGCATTTCAATTTCGCGGCCAGCGCGGCGCAACACCGGATTGAAAAACGCCAGAGCAAGCAAGCCAAAGGCCACAGCCAGTACAGAGCAGGGCACAGAAACATGTACACCACCGGTGGGCAGCACCAAAACGGCTGTTGCGGTGATCACTGACCAGGCCACCAAAAAGGTCAAAGTGACAAAGGCGGTGATTTTTGCGGCAGATAGAACGCCCAGCCCAGGCTGCATACGCCAACGAATGAAGGCACCAACAATGGCCCCAGCACCGACAGTTTGCCCAACAGAAATCGCAGTTGCACCAGTTACAGTGGCGCGCCGTTGCGGCAATCCGGTTTGAAAATGTCTATGGGCAACAACGTCATAGCGTGCCACAGCCCAAAAGCTTAACGCAGTCGCAAAGATGGCGGCCACCCATTGCCAGGGTTCCACACTTAAGACCGCCTGCCACAATTGAGCAAAGTTAATATGATCTAGCTGATTATATAGCGCCCAACAGCATACCACACCGATTGCAATTGGAATTGCATGGCGTAGCACTGTTCGGGCCTGACGAAGTGCCTGCCCCAAAATGTTACCCTCAACCTCAATTTGTCCCACCGTAACCAGAATATGGCTCGAAAGGTTACTGACACGATAACATGGCCGGGTTAAAATAAATACAAAGTAAACAGAAAGACTTAGCTATTCTGTTCACCCTGTGGTTGATTCTGCAACAGGTGCCTGCTCAAACTTCGGTTACAAGTTCTTGCTTGGCGGCCTTAAGCGCTTCAACGCGTTTGTCGCGGATGGTGTCTGACGGCACCTTGCCTTCGAGGTCCGCCGTGACCTTGCGAATGACATCTTCACTACCTGCTTCTTCGAAATCCGAAGCAATCACTGTTTTGGCATAGGCCTCGGCTTCATCTCCAGAAATACCCATCAACTCAGCGGCCCAAAGCCCGAGTTTTTTGTTCGCCCGTGCTTCGGCTTTGAATTTCATTTCCTCGTCATGGGCAAACTTGGCTTCAAAAGCTTTTTCCCGGTCGTCGAATGTGTTCATGGCAAAGATCCCTTTAGTTTGGGTAGTGTTTATTAAGATATGCCTATGCAAAGGCTTTGCTGCAAGGGGGTAGCGACGCTTGCGACAAAGACGCCCATATATTAAGAGGGCGCAAAGAAGCGGGGAGTCGGTCCCCGCCCGCAGAGAAAGAGACCCCATGGCACGTGGAAAGAAGTTGTACGAAGGCAAAGCAAAAGTGCTTTATGAAGGTCCAGAGCCTGGCACAATTGTTCAATATTTCAAAGACGATGCCACTGCGTTTAATGCCGAGAAAAAAGACGTTATCGACGGCAAAGGCGTTTTGAACAACCGACTCAGCGAGTATTTCATGGTGGGTCTTGGCCAGATTGGCGTTCCGACACATTTTATAAAGCGGTTGAACATGCGCGAACAGCTGGTGCGCTCTTGCGAGATTGTACCGCTGGAAGTGATTGTGCGCAATTTCGCCGCGGGCACCATGTCAAAACGATTGGGGATTGAAGAAGGCACACAGCTGCCGCGCCCCATTGTTGAATATTGCTACAAAGACGATTCTTTGGGTGACCCGCTTGTTGCCGAAGAGCACATCGCAGCCTTTGGCTGGGCCAGTCAGCAAGATATGGAAGACATTCTCAGCATGACATTGCGGGTCAATGATTTCTTGTCTGGTGTTATGTATGGCGTTGGCATCAAGCTGATTGATTTCAAAATCGAATTTGGTCGCACCTATAATGGCGACTTCCAGCAATTGGTTGTGGCTGATGAAATCAGCCCAGACAGCTGTCGTCTGTGGGATATGGAAACCAATCGCAAGCTTGATAAAGATGTGTTCCGTCGTGATCTTGGCAGCTTAACCGATGCCTATTCCGAGGTGGCGCGTCGTTTGGGGGTATTGCCGAAAAACGCGACACCAATCACCAAACCTACACTGATCAACTAAACCTAGAGCTCTGCGGGTCGCGGGGCTTTTTGAGTATTTATAGAAAGATGAAGCCTGGGTGTGGTTTCATTCAATGAGCTGGAGAAGATCGACATGAAAGCACGTGTCTATGTGATGCTGAAAAACGGCGTACTGGATCCACAGGGCGAGGCCGTGCGCCATGCGCTTGGATCATTAGGCTTTGATGGCGTCGACGGAGTGCGCCAGGGCAAAGTGATTGAACTGGATTTGGCTGAAACCGACGCAGCGAAAGCCGAAAAAACCGTGACAGAGATGTGTGAAAAACTTTTGGCCAATACTGTGATCGAAAGCTACAGCGTGGAGCTTTCATAATGAAGGCAGCGGTTATTGTATTTCCTGGCTCAAATTGTGACCGTGATCTTGCGGTTGCCTTTGAGCGTGCTGGCGCAGATGTCACCATGGTGTGGCACAAAGAAAGCGCTTTGCCAGCTGGCGTCGATATTGTTGGGGTGCCTGGTGGGTTTTCCTATGGGGATTATTTGCGGTGTGGCGCAATTGCAGCCAATTCCCCGATCTGTCGCGCTGTTGTGAAACATGCCGAGGCCGGTGGTTTTGCCATGGGCATCTGCAATGGGTTTCAGATCTTGACGGAAACCGGCATATTGCCAGGGGCGTTGCGGCGCAATGCTGGCTTGAAGTATATTTGCCGCACCGTTGGGCTGAAAGTTGCGGCTGCGGATAGCGTTTTTACCGACGGCTATGCAAAAGGTGATGTGATCAATATTCCAATCGCCCATCATGATGGCAATTATTTTGCCGACCAGGAAACCCTGACGCGTTTGATTGGCGAGGACCGGATCGCCTTTACCTATACAGATAATCCCAATGGGTCTGTTGCTGATATCGCCGGTGTTTTGTCGGCCAACCGGCGTGTGCTGGGTATGATGCCGCATCCCGAACGGGCCGCAGATGCGGACCATGGCGGTGTGGATGGAACGGCAATGTTTAGCGCATTGATCGACAAAGTCGTTCCGGCGTGACTTGAGTACGCCGTTTAGGCGGCGTACCTTACTGCCATGAGCGGCAAAAACGAACCACAAACCAAAACACGCAGATTACGCACCATCAGTTGGCGCGTAAGAATGGCACTTTTGGGTTTGTGTGTTATTGCCGGGTGTACCATTTGGATCACCAACAGTCTTCTGACAGATCGTTTCACCCAAAACACCCGTAATCGCGCCGAATTGCGACTGGCGCTCTACTCTGGAAACCTGCAGTCGGAATTGAGCCGCAGTGCGATTGTACCGCAGCTTTTGGCGCGTGATCCAGAGTTGATCCGCGCCCTTCAGGACAATGATTTTACGCTGTCGACAGCACGTTTGATTTCTTTTGTCGAAGAAATCGGGGCTGCGTCTTTGGTTTTGCTGGACGGTGACGGGCGTACAGTTGCGGCGACAGATCGAAACCGACTCGGAGAGTCCCATCGCCAAGTGGCCTATTTTGTCGATGCGATGCGGTCAAATGCTACGGTGTTCACCGTTGCCCCTCGGGAATCTGCGGGCTACTCTTTTGCCTATTCTCGCCGTTTAGAACAGCAAAATGAGGCGCTTGGCGTCATTGTCGTTGAAGTTGATTTGCAGAAATTTGAACGCGCCTGGGCAGGCATTTCAGATGCGGTATTGGTGACCGATAGCCAGGGCACCATTATTCTGGCCACTGAACCACGCTGGCGCGGTCTGACAGAGGCTGATGCGCTGCAACGTCAGCCTGCGCAGGGGGCCATTGAACGGGCGATACAGGCCACCTCGGATTGGACGGCCTTACCCGCCGATGCTTATTTGCGGGGTGAGGCGGTGATGCGTAAAGATGCCCGTATACCCTTTCGCGGTTGGCAGATTGCCAGTTTCACCAGCTATGCCAATGTGCGCGAACAGGTGAACGCGGTATTGGCGCTGGAAATCATGGGATTCGCCATCCTTTTGGCGGTGACGTTCTATTTTCTCAGCCGGAAAAGCGCCTTGCGTATGGCCTTGTTTCAGCGCGAGTCGGCAAGCCTTCGCGCATTGAACCACAGGTTGCAGCGAGAAATTGCCGAGCGTGAACGCATGCAGGCGAGCCTTGAAGTGGCTGAACAATCGCTGGCGCAAAGCTCAAAGCTCGCCGCTTTGGGAGAGATGTCTGCAGCCGTTTCCCATGAATTGAATCAGCCATTGGCGGCGATGAAAACTTATCTGGCGGGGGCCCGTCTTTTGGTGCGACGCAACCGACCCGAAGAGGCGCTATCCAGCTTCAAGCGGATCGATGATTTGATCGAGCGCATGGGCGCGATCACCAAGCAGCTCAAAAGCTATGCGCGCAAGGGCGGAGAGGACTTTCACCCAGTAGAAATGGGGGATGCGCTTGCTTCGGCGCTGGCATTGATGGAGCCGCAGTTGCGTCAGCGGCAGGTTAAGATCGGCCGTATTATACCGGATGGGCAGGTGCGGGTGATGGGCGATCGGGTGCGCATCGAGCAGGTGATGATCAACCTGTTACGCAATGCTCTTGATGCCACCAAAGGGGTGGATGAACCAGAGATCGAAGTCTTGTTGGCGGCAGGTGAAACGGCGACCCTAACTGTGCGCGATAATGGGGCAGGGATCCAGGACTTGGATGATCTGTTTGAACCGTTTTACACCACAAAACAGCCGGGCGACGGCGTTGGGCTGGGGCTTGCCATTTCCTCTGGGATCGTAAACGACCTAGGGGGACGGCTGACCGCCCGAAACGGTCAGAACGGTGGGGCTGTATTTGAAGTACAGCTGCCTATCTTAAGTGGTGAGATTGAAGCTGCGGAGTAAATGATGGCTCAGGCTATGAAGATTGCAATTGTGGATGACGAAAAAGATATGCGTCAGTCCATCAGTCAATGGTTGGCGCTCTCTGGATATGACACAGAGACTTTTGCCAGCGCAGAGGATGCGCTTAAGGTGCTGGGTTCAGATTATCCGGGGATCGTGATTTCCGACATTAAGATGCCTGGCATGGATGGCATGCAATTCCTTAAAAAACTGATGGGCAATGACAGCGCCTTGCCGGTCATCATGATCACCGGGCACGGTGATGTGCCGATGGCCGTCGAAGCGATGCGCGTTGGGGCGTTTGATTTCCTTGAAAAGCCCTTCAACCCAGACCGCATGAGCCAGCTGGCGAAAAAAGCTGCAAATGCGCGCCGCCTGACGCTCGACAATCGGGTGCTGCGCAAAGAGCTGTCAGACGGCAATCAACTGATGAACAAACTCATCGGATCCTCGCCAGTGATGTCGCGGCTCAAGGAAGATATTCTGGATCTGGGGCAGGCGGACGGCCATGTGCTGATTGATGGCGAAACAGGGACCGGCAAAACCCTTGTCGCCCATGCCTTGCACGCGGTGGGCAGCCGAGCCGGTAAGAAATTTGTCTTGGTCAGTTGCAGCGCGTTGGAAGAAGACGCGCTGGCGAAACGCTTGTTTGGACCCATGCTGCCGGAAGACACGCAATTGCCTGCCGTCGAAGAAGCCCGTGGCGGCACGCTGGTTCTGGAAGATATCGAGGCGCTCAGCGATACATTGCAGGCGCGCTTGCTCAGCGTGATCAATGATCAGGGCACCCCGGCTGAAACCCGTATTGTCGCAATATGCAATCTGCAAGAGCAAAACCGCACTTGCGAAGACGCGCTGCGCTCTGATTTGTTTTACCGCTTGGCTGCCCTGCGCATCACTGTGCCACCGCTGCGCCAACGTGGCGAAGACATTCTGACGCTCTTTACCCGTCATGCGGAACAGTTTTCCGAAGAATACGGTTGTGATGCACCACAAGTCAGTGCCCAAGAGGCAGCACAATTGCTGCAAGCCCCATGGCCTGGCAATGTGCGCCAGTTGATCAACTTGGCGGAACGTGCCGTGCTTCAATCCCGACGTGGCGGCGGCACCATTGCTTCTTTGCTGATGAACGATCACGAAGAAATGCAACCGGTGATGACCACCGAGGGCAAACCGCTGAAAGAATATGTCGAAGCCTTTGAGCGCATGTTGATCGACAATACGATGCGCCGTCATCGTGGTTCTATTGCCAGCGTGATGGAAGAACTGTGCCTGCCGCGGCGCACGCTCAATGAAAAAATGGCCAAATACGGCTTGGCTCGGGCGGATTATCTGTAAAGCTCCGAAAAATCCCCGCAAATCCCTCTGCAAAAGGCATCGCGTTTTCTGACGCGGTGCCTTCTCAATTTTAACGCGTGTAGTTTTACCATTGTAATTTGCACATGCGTGGTCTTATGTAGGGATGACGGACTGCGCCAAATGGCAGCACCGCATGAGTTTCGCTGAAGGACTATCGCCTAGGACGCGATTGCGCCCGATTTTCTTTCAGACCGATTGAGCCCCTAGGGGCTAGACAAACGCCCGGACCGCTGGTTGGCGGCGGGCACGTAACAGGCACCTTAAGGTGTCGGAGAAGAAACGCGATGAAGCGCGCGAAACTATTGAGAGACCGAGCAGAGGCCGTTCGCGGCCCCCTTGGCCGCGCGTCTCAACTCGCCTTGACAAGACACCCCGTGCAATTTCTGGAACCGCCTGGTCTGACACATCAGCGCGGCAGGCATTCACGCTGGTGCAAATGGACAACATGGCTAAGAAAATGCTTATCGACGCCACCCACGCGGAAGAAACCCGCGTTGTGGTGGTGGATGGAAACAAGGTCGAGGAATTTGACTTTGAATCTGAAAACAAACGCCAGCTTGCTGGCAATATCTATCTAGCAAAAGTCACGCGGGTTGAACCGTCGCTACAGGCAGCCTTTGTAGACTATGGCGGCAACCGCCATGGTTTCTTGGCGTTTTCTGAAATCCACCCGGATTATTACCAGATTCCAGTGGCCGATCGCGAAGCACTGCTGGAAGAAGAACGCGCCCATGCCGAAGCGATGAAGGCGCGTGATGAAGAGGAAGAAAAGCCCAAGCCCAAGCGTCGCCGCTCTCGTTCGCGCAAACCGAAAGAGACCCAGCCCGCAGAGCAGGCTGTTGCTGCTGATCAGATCGAAGGTATGGAAACCATCGACTTGAATGAGGGAGCCGAGGACACAATCGACGCCACCTCTACTGATCTAGTAGAAGATGCGCCAAAAGCAGCGGCAGTTGCTCCGGTTGAAGCTGAGAATGTGGCTGAGGCTGAATCAGCCACAGACGCATCCGAGGCACCTGCCGAAGAGGCAGCTCCTGCACCCGCTGAGGACGCAACTGTCGAGGTCGCAGAAGCGAGCGATGGTGATGCCGAAACCGTCTCAGAAGAAACTGTAGCGGAAGATAAGCCAGAGGCCGAAACCGCAGAGGTCACAACCAATGAGGATGGCCAAGGGAAACCAGGTCAGACCATGGCGGCAAAAACCGACGGCAAAGATGCCGTTGTGTCACAAGACCCGGATACCGGCGAAGAAACCGAAGTCGTGGCGGAAGCTGCACCTGTGGCTGCTGACGAAACGCCAACCGAGGACACTGCGCCCGAGGCAGAGACGGTGGTTGTCGAAGAGACCCCAAATGCCGAGGCTCAGACCGAAGAAGCCACCACTGAATCCGCAGAACCTGCGACAGAGGCCGCCGTTGAGCAAACAACGGCCCAAGAAGCAGGCCCTGCCGAGAATACAGTGTCTGACGACGCTGATGAAACAGCCGAAGAAGATGAAGCAGAGGCCGAAAAGCCGCGTCGCCGTCGTCGGTCCGAAGCCAAAGACAAAGATGACTCCATCGAGTCCGTCGCAGATGAAGACGACAGCGAAGACATTCGCCCGCCACGCAAACCTCGAGCGCGCCGCTATAAAATCCAAGAAGTGATCAAGGTGCGCCAGATCCTTTTGGTGCAGGTGGTCAAAGAAGAACGTGGCAACAAAGGCGCGGCTCTGACAACTTACCTAAGTCTTGCAGGTCGTTATTGCGTCTTGATGCCTAACACCGCGCGTGGTGGTGGCATCAGCCGCAAAATCACCAATGTGACCGACCGCAAAAAGCTCAAGGAAATTGCGCACGAGATTGATGTGCCTTCCGGCGCTGGCTTGATCATTCGCACCGCAGGTGCCAAGCGCACTAAGGCCGAGATTAAGCGCGACTATGAGTATTTGCAGCGTCTATGGGAGCAAATCCGCGCCTTAACACTGAAATCTATTGCCCCGGCCAAGATCTATGAAGAGGGCGACCTGATCAAACGCTCGATCCGCGATCTGTATAACCGCGAAATCGACGAAGTATTGGTCGAAGGCGAGCGCGGCTACCGCATTGCCAAAGACTTCATGAAAATGATCATGCCATCGCACGCCAAAAACGTGCGTAACTATCAAGATCAACTGCCGCTGTTTGCGCGCTTCCAGGTCGAAAGCTACCTTGGTGGCATGTTCAACCCAACGGTGCAGCTGCGGTCTGGTGGCTATATCGTGATCGGCGTAACCGAAGCTTTGGTTGCCATCGACGTCAACTCTGGCCGTGCCACCAAAGAAGGCAGCATCGAAGAGACAGCGCTGAAAACCAACCTGGAGGCCGCAGAAGAAGTGGCACGCCAGTTGCGCTTGCGCGACCTTGCGGGTCTGATCGTGATTGACTTCATTGATATGGACGAGCGCAGGAACAACACCGCCGTTGAAAAACGGATGAAAGACAAGCTGAAAACCGACCGTGCGCGCATTCAAGTGGGCCGCATCTCGGGCTTTGGCCTGATGGAGATGAGCCGTCAGCGTTTACGCCCCGGCATGATCGAGGCCACAACTCAGCCTTGTGCCCATTGCCACGGCACTGGTTTGATCCGCTCTGATGACAATCTGGCACTTAATATCTTGCGCCAAATCGAAGAAGAGGGCACCCGTGGTCGGTCACGCGAAGTCTTGGTCAAGGCACCTGTGTCCATCGCCAACTACCTGATGAACCAAAAGCGCGAACATGTGGCGCAGATCGAAACACGCTATGGTTTGTCGGTACGTATCGAAGGTGATCCATCTTTGATATCGCCAGATTTCACCATCGAGAAATTCAAGACTGCAACCCGTGTTGTGCCCGAACCTACAGCTGCTGTTGTGTCGGTAGATACCATGTTGATGGATCAGGTTGATGATGACATCGAAGATGCAGAAGTCGTTGCCGAGACCCCTGCAGAGGCGGTGACGGAAGAGGCGGATAAGCCGAAGAAACGTCGTCGGCGTCGTCGTCGTCGCAAATCGCGCACAGATGAAAATGCAGAGGCAAATGCCGAGTCCGAACAGGAATCGACCTCTTCAGAGGCAGACACTGCTGATGCCCCAGCAACATCATCAGACCAAGCGGCTCCGAACGGTGAAGATGCGGCAAAAGATGAGGCTTCCTCTGAAGAGAAACCAAAATCTCGCAGCCGGTCCCGCAGTCGTTCACGCTCTCGTAAGCCTAAGAAGACAGATGAAAATACTGTCGTAGCAGCTGCGGATGGTGATACATCTGAAAAGGTTCCAGCACCGGTCGAAATCGCCGAGGCTGCGACTGAGACCCCGGCAAAGGTGGTTGACGCACCTGCAGCGGACGCACCGAAAGAGGCTGAAACCGCAGCGCTAGCGCCCGAAGCCGCTCCAACAGAGCCAACTCCGGTAGAGAACGCGCCGCAAGCTGACATTCAGGTGCTTGAAAAAGAAGCTGAAGTTGCGCCTGTCGCAGAAGTTGTTAGCGAACCTGTCGCAGCGCCAGTGGCTGAACCGGTTGCAGAGGTTGCGCCAGAACCCAAGGCAGATGAGCCACCCAAGCCAAAACGGCGCGGTTGGTGGTCGATGGGCAGCTGATCAAAATAGAAAACGCCGGGCTTTGTCCCGGCGTTTTTTTTAGGCTTTCTTTACAATAAAAAAGAAAGACCCGTCGCTCTCACCAGAGGACATCAGAGCATGACCCTGCTCTTGGCAAAAATGCGGCACATCTACAATCGACGCCGGATCATCCGTCAACAAACGTACCTTTGCACCAACCGCTAGTTTTTGCAGGCGTTTGCGCAGTTTCAGCACGGGCAGAGGGCACAGCAGCCCAATTGCATCAATTTCTAATTCTATATCAGTCATTCTGTTCCATTACGGCTGAACCATTGGCCTGTCCACAAGCTTGTGATCAGACGTGTGGTGATATGTCTCGTGACGTCCCTGTGTCTATGACATATGTGAAGGGCATGTTCGGAATCGAAATCATAGACGCGGCCCTGTTGCCAGCGATGATCGTGGCGCTTATGGCCGGAGTTGTCTCTTTCCTAAGCCCCTGTGTCCTGCCCATTGTACCGCCATATCTGGCGTATATGAGCGGTATATCTGTCACCGAATTGGCCGAGGGAAAGGCCCGAAACAAAGCCTTGTTGCCCGCAACCTTTTTTGTGCTTGGCCTGTCTACGGTATTTCTGTTTCTTGGGTTCACAGCCAGCGCTATAGGAACGGTTTTTCTAGAATATCAGCAATGGTTTAACACACTTGCGGGTATCCTGGTTATGATCTTTGGTGCGCATTTTGTGGGCGTCTACCGTATTGGTTTTCTGGATCGCGAAGCCAGAATTGATGTGGGTGACCGGGGCGGCAGCGCCTTTGGGGCCTATGTGCTTGGCCTGGCCTTCGCCTTTGGCTGGACGCCCTGTATCGGCCCGCAACTTGGGGCCATTCTGTCGATGGCGGCAAGCGAAGCCTCTGTCAGCCGGGGCACTCTGTTGCTGGCGGTCTATGCTTTGGGTCTTGGCATTCCCTTCTTGCTGGTGGCTGCCTTCTTGCCGCGTTTGACTGGCACCATGACTTGGATGAAACGCCATATGCAGCAGATTGAACGTGTGATGGGGCTGTTGCTCTGGACCATCGGTCTGTTGATGCTCACAGGCGGCTTCTCGGCGTTTTCTTATTGGCTGTTGGAAACATTCCCGGTCTTGGCGGTTATTGGATAAGCGGTTAGTCTACCCTCTAACTGCCGTGCAGCAGACACGCAGAAGAGGTACACTTGACCGAGCAAAAGCCCAATACTGTGCATCACCGCCGGGTTTTTTATATTCCCGGCTATGATCCCATTCATCCCAGACGCTACCGCGAGCTTTATCGCAAAGAAAGCGTTGCGCAGGCGGCCATTTCTGACTATGAGATCACGCTGCAGCCCAAACAAACCAGCGGCACCTATGGCTGGCGAGTCACCGCCAACATCGAGGATGTCGAAACCATCACCGACATCGAAGTCTTGGTTTGGGCCGATATCGTACGCGACAGTATGGATGTTGGCATTCTGGCCACCTATGGACAATTGCTGCGCACCGCCTGGTGTTACATTGGCTCGGGTGCTTTGTGGCGCTTGATGAAACTGCGTAAGGGTCCGGTGATTGCCGCCCTCTATCCTGTGGTGTTTTTGCTGGTGCAATTGCTGCTGTCGCTTTTGGCCGCCTATGGTTTGGCGCAGCTTCTGACGTTGTTCTTGCCTTGGTGGACCGGGGTTTTTGGCTTGGCCATTGTTCCGGGGCTGCTGAATTGGTTCAAGAAAAAAGACAATAAGTTTTTTGCCTATTACCTGATGCATGACTATGCCTATGCGGCGTCAACCAAAGGGGCCAACCCGCCAGAGTTAGAAAGGCGCATGGCTGAATTCACCACGCGCATCACCGCCGCCCTAAAAGAAGATCTCGACGAGGTTTTGGTGGTCGGCCACAGTTCTGGCGCACATTTGTCGGTCTCGGTCTTGGCCGATTTGCTGCGCCAGGGGGGTGTTTCTGACCACGGGCCAAAATTGTCGTTCCTATCTTTGGGGCAGGTCGTGCCAATGGTCTCCTTTCTGCCCGATGCCATGCGTTTGCGCGCCGACCTGCGGTTTATGGCGTCACAGACAGCGGTGCCCTGGGTTGACGTGACAGCCCCAGGCGATGGCTGCGCCTTTGCGCTCTGTGATCCGGTCAGCGTCAGCGGCGTTGCGCCAGATCAGGGCAAAACTGGCCCTCTGGTCCTTTCCGCGGCCTTTACGCAGACGCTCAGCCCGGCGCGCTGGAAAGAGCTGCGCTGGAAGTTCTTTCGTCTGCATTTTCAATATCTCTGTGCCTTTGATCAGCCCGGCGATTATGATTATTTCAAGATCACTGCAGGGCCTCAAACGCTCGACCAGCGCTTCAAGGGCAGGGCCCCCTCGGGATCACGTATTGAAACGCCGGCTAATAAATTCACGACCACCGCATCATGACCAAGCAGATCCAACCCCCCAAACCGCCATCTCGCCCAGCCAAGGTCTCGTTGTTGCAATACGCCAAGCTGTTCAAACAAGATCTGCTGTCGGCGCAACCCGCGCGGCTTTACCGGGCTTGGATGGCTGAATTTCGCACGCCGTTTTTTCGCTCATATCTGCTGAACCAACCTGATCTGGTCAAAACCGTCCTCAAAGAGCGGCCAGATGACTTCCCGAAATCGGGTCGCATATCTGAAGGGCTGCGCCCCTTGCTGGGAAACTCGGTCTTTCTGACAAATGGCGCGGTTTGGAAGCGGCAAAGGCGCATAATTGATCCCGCCTTCGAAGGCGGGCGGCTGCGTGACACGTTTCCTGCGATCTGGGCGGCGGCAGAGGCGGCTGTAGAGCGTTTGGAACCGCGCATTGGCACCGAGCTGGAAATTGAGGCAGAGACCAGCCACGCCGCGGCTGATGTGATCTTCCGCACTTTGTTTTCCATTCCGATCGAGCATGAGATCGCCAGCCAGGTGTTTGATCAATTCCGGGACTATCAGCGCAGCCAGCCGATCTTGAACCTTGCTGCCTTTCTGCCTTTACCTCAATGGATGCCACGTTTTTTTGGGCGGCAAACCAAGCTAACGGCGCGGTCCATTCGGGCGCTGATCGCCCAGTTGACAGATGCGCGGATGCAGCAGATCAAAAATGGCACAGCGTCGGATGATCTGGCGACCAAAATCATGACCACAACAGATCCCGAAACTGGCGAGACATTCAGTGCCGCCGAAATGGTGGATCAGGTCGCGATCTTCTTTTTGGCAGGTCATGAAACCAGCGCCTCGGCTTTGGCTTGGACGCTATATTTGATGGCGCTCTATCCCGATTGGCAAGACCAAGTCGCGCAGGAAGCTCAGGTGTTGGATGGTTGTGATTTCGCTGTGGTGCGGCAGCTCAAGATCAGCCGTGATGTGTTTCGTGAGGCGCTCCGGCTCTACCCGCCGGTGCCGATGATGGTGCGCGAAAACAGCCATGAAGAAACCTTCCGGAACCGTAAGATCAAAGCTGGCGCGCAGATGGTCTTGTCTCCGTGGCATCTGCATCGCCATGAACGACTTTGGGACAATCCGGATGGGTTTGACCCCGCTCGCTGGGACAGTGAAAATGGTAAGTCCTGCATGCGCGAGGCCTATATGCCGTTTTCGTCCGGCCCGCGGGTCTGCACCGGGGCAGGGTTTGCCATGGTCGAAGGGGTGCTGATCCTGTCGATGTTGCTGAAACATTACCGCATCGAAGCTGTTAAAGGCAAAGATCCGGTGCCGGTCGCGCATCTGACCGTGCGCAGCAAAGACGGGATTTGGTTGCGCCTTAGCAAACGCTAGTTTGACACAGAAGTCAGAAGGTGGGGCGGGGGCTTTGCCCCCAACGTCGAAATTGCATTTCGACGTTTCCCCCAGAGTATTTTTAGAAAGCTGAAGCTAGAACCACTGTGACACGCGCCGCGCGCCGCCAGAGATATCTTCGCCGACGCCTTCCACGGTGGCGCAGCCTGCCAGGACCACGCAAAGCGCAATAATGATGGTTGCCCGCATCTTAGTCTTCCTCGTACCACCAGATTTCTGGTGTCATCCAATAACCCTCCCCATAGATTGGGGTGTATTCTGGGTAGCGCATCTCTTTGATATGGGCAATGCGGCCCACGGCGTAATTCCAGAACGGAATGACATGCCGCCCCGCCGTTAGGGTGCGATCCAGCGCTTTGGTGGCCGCGACAAAGTCTGTTTGGCTTTCCGACGTCAACATCGCGTTGATCAACCCGTCAATCGCCGGGGACTTTACCCCCATCCAGTTGCGTGCGCCTTCTTGGTCGGCGGCTGCGCTGCCCCAATATAGGTTTTGCTCGTTGCCAGGGCTGAGGGACACAGCACGGCGGAACCATGACAAGTCAAAGTCAAAGGTGTTTGTGCGTTGGGTAAACTGCGGTCCGTCAGCAACAACGATATTCAATGCGATGCCCAGGCGCTTAATATCTTCTTTATAGATATTCAGCACCGTCTGGGTTTCGCTATCGCCCTGGCGCATCAATACATCAAGCGCGAATGGGCTGCCCTCTGGGGTCATCATGACACCGTCAACAATCTTGAACCCGGCGTCTTGCAGCAGGTGTGTGGCTTTGCCGATATTGTCACGGTTGCGCGCTGTTCCGTCGCTGACGGGCAGGGCGTAGCCTTGGATTGCCCCCATTGGCAAGATGTCGGCATATGGCACAAGAAACTCTGCAACGCGACCCGCGGCAGCATTGTGGTCCATGCCCAACACAGAGTTAGAGAAATACGAGGTGATCCGTGGCTGTCGTCCGCCGGTGATGGTGTTGTTGATGAATTCAAAGTTAAACGCATGCATTAAGGCGTCGCGCACCCGAATGTCATTCAGATAAGGCCGCCGTGAATTCATCACCAAGCCCGTCATGCCAGATGGTTTTTTATGTTTGAATTCCGTTTGAATGACATCCCCAGAGAGCCTACGCGGGAAGTCATAGTTGCTGGCCCATTTTTCCGCGTTGAATTCGCGCATAAAGCTGATCTCGCCAGCTTTGAACCCTTCGAATAAAACGCCGGCATCGCCAAAGAATTCGATGCGCAATTCGTCAAAGTTATGGGTGCCGCGACGGAAGGGCAGATCTTTGCCCCAGTAATCCGGATTGCGTGTCAGCGTGACATAGCGATTGGCCTCAAAATCGGTGACCATATAGGGGGATGTGGTCATCGGCACCTCTTGCAGGCTGATATCATTGATATCTTTGCCGTCAAATTGTGCTTTCTTCAGAATGGGGCGCAGACCGGCAATCAAGGCCAATTCGCGATCTTTGACGTTAAATGTGATGCGGATCGCGCGATCGCCGGTTTGTTCAATAGTGTCAATTTTTTTCCAGAACCCGTGATAACGCGGGTGCCCGACCGTCCCAAGGGTTTCATAAGACCACAGCACGTCTTCAACCGTGACCGGCGTGCCATCCCAGAATTTTGCCTCTGGGCGCAGGGTGAACTCAACCCATTCACGATTTGGGCCGGTTTCAATGGTTTCCGCCAGCAACCCATAAAGTGCAAAGGGTTCATCGCGGCTGCGGCCCATCAGTGATTCTGATGCAAAGAAGCGCAGCTGCCAAGGCACTGATCCTTTGCGGATATATGGGTTTAGCGAATCAAATCCGCCGTTGTTTCCGATGACGATTCGCCCGCCCTTGGGCGCGTCGGGATTTGCATAGGGCAAAGATAAATAATCGGCTGGCAGCGCCGGTTCACCATACATGGCGATTCCGTGCTTGGGCTGTGCAAAAGCTGCTGTGCCCAAGAAAATAAGAGCCATTGTGGCCCCATTCCGCAAAAATGTCGGGAAACTAACTGATCGCATTCGAAGAACAATCCCTTTTTAACCTTATTTCATTGAGGTCAACGTATAGAGGGATTCCTGCCATATCAAACTTTTAGCTTGGACTCTCGGCGCGACATTGCTTATAAAGATGTCACTGCTCGATAGGTTTCTTGCCTGTATGAAACCTGCCTCAATAACTTTACGCCCGCTTCGTGCGGGCGTTTTTTTTGGCGGCTACGGAATTTTATCAGGAAACAAGGTGGTATTGATTTCCCCTTATTTTGCTGACGCAGCATGGTATATTGCACTTGCAATGGAATTAAGGAGCATTGGCGCATGAGCTTAGACGGCAAAACAGCGGTTATCACAGGGTCAAATTCAGGAATCGGTTTGGGAATCGCGCGGGAATTTGCGCGCGCGGGCGCGGATGTGGTGCTGAATTCCTTTACCGATCGTGCTGAGGATCATGATTTAGCCGCATCCATCGCAAAGGAATTTGGTGTTCAAGCGCGCTATATTCAAGCTGACATGTCCAATGGTGCCGCATGTCGCCGGTTGATCAGCGATGCAGATGGCTGTGATATTCTGGTGAACAATGCAGGCATTCAACATGTGGCCCCGGTGGATGAGTTCCCGGTTGATAAATGGGACGCGATTATTGCGATCAATATGAATTCTACCTTTCATACAATGGCGGCGGCCTTGCCGGTGATGCGGGACCGCGGTTGGGGCCGGGTGGTCAACATTGCTTCGGCGCATGGATTGCGCGCTTCGCCTTATAAATCCGCCTATGTCGCCGCCAAACATGGGGTGGTTGGCATGACAAAGTCCATCGCTTTGGAAACCGCACAAGAGCCAATCACGGTGAATGCGATTTGTCCGGGCTATGTTTTGACGCCTTTGGTCGAGGCACAAATTCCCGATACGATGAAAGAATATGACATGAGCCGCGAAGAGGTGATCAAAAATGTCATGCTCAAGCGTCAACCGTCTAAGGAATTTGCGACTGTGGAACAATTAGGGGGCACTGCTGTGTTTCTGTGTTCCGAAGCTGCATCACAAATGACCGGCACAACCCTAAGCGTCGATGGCGGCTGGACGGCTGTCTAGGTCAGGGATGTTGTGACAATTTGTATGGGGGCTTTGCCCCCAAACCCCCAGGGTATTTTTCTCAAGAACAAGAGGGTTTGTTGTGATCCGTATCAATTTGGCCTTACAGGGTGGCGGGGCGCATGGGGCATTTACCTGGGGTGTTCTGGATACATTATTGCAGGATCCAGAGATTGAAATTGCCGCAATTTCTGGCACCTCGGCCGGAGCGTTAAACGGCGCGGCGCTGAAGGCTGGGTTTTTGCAAGGTGGGGCCGAAGCCGCGCGAGAAAATCTGGATTGGCTATGGACCAAGATGGGCGCAACCCAGGCCCCTGGCTTTGCCGATTGGATGGGGGCCTTTGGCCCTGCCTCTGTGGCCCGGGCGTTGGAATATTCCATGCCGTTCATGATGGCGGATTGGGCCAGCCGTCTGATGTCGCCCTATGCCTATGGTCCTTTTTTCAGCCATCCGCTTAAACCAATTGCACAGAGCTTTCATTATGATCGTGTCTGCGCAGATCAGGGGCCCAAGCTGTTTGTCTGCGCCACCAATGTGCGCACCGGCAAGGCGCGGGTGTTTCAAGGCGATGAGGTCAATACTGACGTGATTCTGGCTTCGGCCTGCTTGCCAACGCTGTTCCAATCGGTGGAAATTCATGATGGGAAGACCGATCGCACTGATGCCTATTGGGATGGTGGGTTTACCAGCAACCCGGCGCTTTGGCCGTTGTATGACAAAGATCTGCCTGACGATGTGCTGATTGTGAACATCAATCCGCTGGAGCGTCAGGGGGTGCCGCGCACACCGCAGCAAATTCAGTCGAGAATGAATGAGATCAGTTTTAACGCCTCGCTCATGGGCGAGCTGCGCGCCATTGCCTTTGTGCAACGCATGTTAAAACAGGGCTCTGTTGCGCCGGGCAGCATGAAAGATGTCAAAGTGCATATGGTGGCCGATGATGCGTTGATGAATGACCTGAGTGCGGCGACCAAGATGATCCCCGTGCCACAAATTTTGAATGCCTTGAAAGACGCAGGCAGTCGCGCCGCAGGGGAATTTCTGAAAAAGCACAAGGCGGATCTGGGCCAAAAAAGTACGGTTGATCTGGCGGCGGTTTACGGATGAATTTCTGAAAAACTATTATTACTCAGCGGCTTGCGCCGGTTTTCCAGGTTCATTTGCATCCTCATATGCGCCAGATACCGCCTTTGAAATCGGTTGGTTTTTGGGCGCATTTTCTGGATGCTTTGGATCTTTGGTATTGGGATAAACCAGACCCGCAGAGATCACCAATTTAGCCGCATCCTCCACCGACATGTCCAGTTCGATCACGTCGCTTTCTGGGAAAAACAGCAAGAAACCAGAGGTTGGGTTGGGTGTGGTTGGCACAAAGACCGACAACAGCTGATCATCATGTTCTGCCCGGGCGTTCACCTCGCCTTTGGCCGTGGTCGAGACAAATCCAACCGCCCAGATGCCCTCGCGCGGGTATTGGACCAGGCAGGCTTTTTCAAAGCTGCGATCGGTTTGCGCAAAGACCGTTTCCGCGATTTGCTTCACACCCGAATAAATCGAGCGCACAACCGGCATTCGCGCCACCAGGGTTTCCGCATAGCGGATCATCGATTTGCCAATAAGTCCTTTGGCAATCCAGCCCATAAAGACGGTGAATAGCAGAAAGAAAACCACGCCAACGCCGCGAATATTGATCGAGTTTTCCGGACCGATCCAGGCGTTATACCTGTCTTGGCCAATCACATAGCGGACAATATTGTCGGGCTGATAGAGGTCTGGCACAAATGGCAGCACAAAGCCGTCGACCCAGCCAATAAAGGACCAGATCAACCAGATGGTGAATGCAACAGGCGCAATCACCACCAGGCCCGTCAAGAATGACGTTCGTAGCCGGGCAAGCAGGCCAGGTCGTGCTGGCGGTGTTGTTTCATCAAACGGTGTGGTCATGACGCTTCCATATTGCGAAATAGATAAGCTGTTTCTGTCGCCGCTTCAACTCATGCACCGGCTGTGCGACCCGATTAGCGTGTTGCGGCTATATTTGCAGCGATTTTTGCCGCCAGAGTGGCGTTGTTCAGCACCAAAGCGATATTGGCTTGCAGTGATTTCCCGTCGGTCAACTCAAAGATACGCCCTAACAGAAACGGCGTGACCGCTTTGCCAGAGGTGCCCTGCGCGGTGGCTTCGTCGGTCGCCTGCGCAATAATTGGCGCAAGTTCCTCTGCGGGAATTTCCGCGTTTTGTGGGATTGGATTGGCAATCAACTGGCCACCGGGCAGCCCCATATTATGGCGCATCACGTGGGCTGCCGCGATGTCCTTGGCGCTGTCCAACCGCAAGGGGGCTGTTATGTCAGATGTTGCCGACCAAAAGGCTGGAAAGCTGTCTTGCCCATAGGCAATGACAGGCACGCCGTGGGTTTCTAAAACCTCTAGGGTTTTGGGTATATCAAGGATGGCTTTGGCACCAGCAGCCACAACGGTCACCGGAGTTGCTGCCAATTCCAGCAGATCTGCCGAGACATCAAAACTTAACTCGGCCCCTTTGTGAACACCGCCAATGCCACCGGTTGCAAATACCGAAATATCGGCCAATTGGGCCGCAATCATGGTGGCAGCCACGGTGGTGGCCCCCATGCGCCCGGTGGCCATGCAGACAGGCAGATCTGCCCGCGAAACCTTCATCACGTCCTTGGCGGTTGCCAAAACCTCAAGCTGCGCGTCTGTCAGGCCAATGTGCAATGTGCCATTCAAAACGGCGATGGTGGCCGGTGTTGCGCCGTTCTCACGCACTTTGGCTTCGACCTGGCGCGCGACGTCAATGTTTTGCGGATAGGGCATGCCGTGGGTGATGATTGTGCTTTCCAGCGCGACAATGGCGTTGCCCGCAGCCTTGGCGGCGGCAACCTCAGGAGACAATGTAAACAGCGTCATTTTGGGCTTCCTCCAGAGACGTAGTTGGCCGCAGCTTGCAACGCGAGGTGCAGGCTTTCTTCCCGATCTGATGCGGCTTTCTCAGCGGCAATATGCGCCGCCATAAAGGTATCACCAGCGCCCGTCACCCGGGTGACCATCACCGAAGGTGGGGTTTGCGTATAGATGCCATCAGCGGTGGCGTCACTTGCGCTTTTGCCGCCATCAGTGACAAGCGCACGACAGGCCCCGCGATCCAGCAACCCTTGTGCTGCTGCTTGAGACGAGGTGAATTCTTTTTGGCACAGCAGGCCTGCTTCTTCCAAATTAACATAAAGCACGGCGCGTTCATGGGTCAAAAACGGTAACAATCGCTCTGCTTTGCCGGGGCTGGCCGGGGCCACCCGCAAATCAGCTGCTGCGAAAACTGGGCTAACCGCGATGTTTTCCAACAAGCGCTGAGTCAGATTGCCATCCAGCGCAATATATCCTTGGTAAGGCTTTGCCTCATCGCCCAACTGGCCATCAGACAAAGGGCGCAGAATTTTGTCGCCAGCAGCTTCCAGCGAATGTGCATCGGCAATGGCCGCAATCAGCCCATTGGCCCCTTCAACCGCCATATAGCGATCGGTTGGCAGATCTTCCGAGCGGTACACAAAGCTGGTGTCCATGCCCAATTCGCTGCAGGCTTTGATCAATTCGTCGCCTTCGGCATCGCGTCCAACCGCTGTCAGCAACGAAGACTGCAACCCAAACCGCGACAATGTCATCGCGATGTTCATCGCAACGCCGCCTGGAATGCGCGTTATCCGCCCAGCAACGTCAGAGCCCTGACGCATATGCGCTGGCGCGCGCCCAATCACATCCCAAAGCACCGAGCCAATACAAAGAATATCTATCGTTTTGTTCATAGTTTGCTTTTGGCGTCAAAGCGCCCTTATGGCAAGCAAAAGCAGAGCTTAGGGGCGGGCAAATGTTAGCGCTGCCCAAAGGCTTTCCCAAGCGATGTCTTTTTCCTTTAAGAGCGCATTGGACGGGTGGCGTAAGATCACCGAATCCAGTAAATACTGGTGCCCGGGTTGCAAGGGGATGGTCACCATTCCCTTGGCGTCCGTGCGCAACTGGTTAACAGTGACTTCCCCGGTGGAACTCTTTGAAAACATTTCAATTTGTGCGTCCGGATGTGGCGCATTCTGATACCAAAGTTGCACCGGCAACCCCCGCGGCAAGACATCGGTGTAGGGGTTCGCCAACGCGACAAACTCAAATTCTAACCCGCTTGGCGCATCGTTGCCTTCCGCGGTGCCGACTGCCACCAAAGATTTTACAAACCGTGTATACCCTTCGACCAACGGATAACTTGGGGCCTCAAGCGCTGTTGGATCCAAATCTTTATGGGCGACAAAAGCTGCGAACTTTTCAGCTTCACGATAGGTGATTGTATCCATCGTGGTTTGATGCACCAACCGCAGCAATCCTGCTTGATCAGGTTGATAAGACAGCGCAGGCAAATCCCCAGCGCGGCCAGTCATAACGCTGCGTTGGTCGCCCATCAAAGCCAGCGACGTTGCAATTCGCCGGTCAAACCATGACAGCGCCCCCCCTTTGAAATACTGGCCGTTCCGCAGATCTGCCACAACAGTCTCATGTGTTTCCACTTGATATTTCTGCGCATCAATCCAAAACTCATGCGAAAGCGCCGGCTTGGCGACACTGATTGAAAACAACAAGATACAGAGCAGGCGCATGATATTTTCTCTCTTCAATTTACCCTACAAGCTGGCTTTCGCAGCGCTAATGTCAATCTTTCTCTGGCTGCCATCAGCGCATGCCCACGAGCTTGATCCGACGGTTGCCGACATAGAAGTGCAGTCAAACCAAGTGCACATCACAATACGCTTAAATGCCGAAGCGTTTCTGGCAGAGCTGGATCTGGATACAATAACTGACACAGATGCCTCCAGCCAATCACAGCGCTATGATCAATTGCAAGCTTTGTCCGGCGCAGAAATTGCGCAGATGTTTTCCATCAATGCCGATAAATTTTTCAAAGGTTTTACAATGCGTTCGGATGAAAAGCTGATCTCTTTGGTGATCAAGGACATCGAAACGCCTGATCACAGCATTCCCGACATTGCCCGGCAAAGCACATTGCAACTCGTGGCGTCACTGCCGCCAGGCGCAACGTCAATTTCTGTTAGCTGGGCCAAGGGTTACGGTCCTATTGTCATTCGCCAGCAGGGTGTGGAAAGCCCCTATACGGGTTTCCTCAGCGGTGGCGAAACAACCCCCGCTATTCAACTGACCGGCGGCGCAGCGCAATCCGCAGGAGCAACATTTCTGTCTTATGTGCCAGTGGGGTTTGACCATATCTTGCCCAAAGGCCTCGATCATATTCTCTTTGTGCTTGGCCTGTTTTTTCTGTCTTTGCGCATGGGGCCATTGTTGTGGCAGGTGTCGGCCTTTACCCTGGCGCATACGGTGACCTTGGCGCTTGGCGCGCTTGGATGGGTTGCCATTCCGGGTAGTATTGTCGAGCCGCTGATTGCTGCGTCAATCGCCTATGTTGGTCTGGAAAACGTGTTTTCAAAGGGGCTAAGCCGCTGGCGACCCATCGTGGTCTTTGGATTTGGCCTGTTGCACGGGCTAGGCTTTGCCTCTGTGCTGGGTGACTTTGGTCTGCCCGCTGGTCAGTTCCTGCCGGCGTTGATCGGCTTTAACATCGGGGTAGAGCTGGGCCAGCTCACGGTCATTGCGGTCGCTTTTCTGCTGCTTGGCCTGAGCTTTGGCAAAAAAACCTGGTACCGCAGCCGCATCGCCAACCCGTTGTCGATAGCGATTGCTGCTGTTGGCACCTATTGGTTTTTTGAACGCGTGTTCATGTAGGTCAAATGAATTATTAGATAATTCAATACATTATCCGCGTTACTTTAAGGCCTGAATGAACTCTTGCAACTTGGCGGCGGGGTCTTCGCAGCGCCAGATCTCTTCGCCTATGCCAAAGAAATCGGTCACCGGGGCCAGCTTGCGCACAATATCAATGTCCAACGCGCCTTCGGCGACCACCGGCAATTCAACAACCTGAGACCACCAATCAAACAGCTCGTGGTCTGCAACCGTTCCGTCACCCAAAGGTGTGGCCGCGACCGGGCCAAAACTGATGTAGTCCGCACCGCTTTCGCCTGCGGTCAGCCCATCATGACGCGACGCGCCGCAAAAGCTGCCCACGATGGCATCGTCCCCCAAATCTTTGCGCACCTTGCGCACAGAGCGCGCACCGTCTGTCAAATGCACCCCATCAAGACCCAGGCGCTCGGCCAGCAAAACATGTTCATTGATCACCAGCGCGATATCACGCGGGTGGCAAACCTCCCGTATCGCATCTGCCGCACGGCTTAGGCGATCTTCGTCCTTGGTGGCCAAGGCCAAACGCACGCAGGCGATATCAGCGCTGTCCAGCACCCTGGCCAAATCGCTTGGAAAGCGGCTTAGCTCGATCTCTGGGGGGGGGATCAAATAGATTTGCGGGTGCTCGGTCTCGGCCATGGTCTTTTCCAGTCATCGTCTTTGCGGCTGCTATAACCTGCTTTGACGGGCTTGGCTACTTTGGTGGCAGTGTTTGGATATAGGCTTTTGCCAAATCCAGCATTTTTTGGCGGCGCAGGTCATCTTCCATCAGATCTTCGCTCACTTCAATAAAGCCAGGCATGCGCCGTTTGGTAAAATCCATTTCACGCGCGCCATCTATCGCCAAAGCCTGTTGTTCCAGATCTTTACCAACCCGAAACATGCCGCCACCTTTGTGAACACCGCACAACATGTGGCCATTCAACATAAAGCACAGGCCCCCAAACATCTTTTTTTCGACAAGCGGTTGGTCTTCCATCAGATCATCGCGCAACAGCGCCACATGTCCTTCGTCATACGCCATTGTGAAAGCTCCTTTGCGACCAAAACTTCGATTTGTCCCAGCAAAAACCCTCAGCGCTTGTTTTGCAAGGGGCGCTTAGGTAAGAGCAGCCGATCTATAGGAGAATGACATGCCCGTCGGAACACCCCAACCCGCGATTGTCTTGGTACGCCCCCAAATGGGCGAAAACATCGGAGGTGCCGCGCGGGCCATGTGGAATTTTGGCCTGGACCGCATGCGCATCGTCAATCCACGCGATGGCTGGCCCAATCAAAAGGCCGTCGCCATGTCATCCGGGGCAGGGCGCCTGTTGGACGAAGCCCAGATCTGCACCTCTGTCGCCGACTCTTTGGCTGATTGCACCTATGTGTTTGCCACCACAGCGCGGGCGCGCGACCTGACAAAACCCGTTATGACACCAGAACACGCAATGAAAATTGCGCGCGAAAAAATTGCAGCTGGTGAAAAAGTGGCGGTGATGTTTGGCCCGGAACGCTCCGGTCTTGAAAACGAAGACATCGCCCATGCCAATGCCATTATCAACGTGCCGGTCAATCCGGAATATGCCTCGCTCAATCTGGCGCAATGTGTGTTGCTGACCTCTTATGAGTGGATGCGTGGCACGGTTGATGTTGCGCCCGAGCGGGTTGAGATGGCCAAAACCAACTGGGCCAATCAATCCGAGGTCGAAGCCCTGGCAAATCACTATGAAGAGCGTTTGGAAGAGGCGGGCTTTTTCTTTCCAGATCACAAGGCTGACAGTATGAAGCTGAACCTGCGCAATATGTGGTCGCGCATGCCGCTGACCCGCGCTGATATCCAGACATTACACGGAATGATGCGCCAAATGGTGCGTTGGAAAAATCGGCCCGAGTGAATCGTACGTTTCAGGGCTTCAAACGTACAATTTGTACAATTAAGCCAAGATAAACCCACCGTTCCCGCCTTGAAGCCGCCCCGGTGGCAGCCTAATCTGCGCGCAAACGGCAAGGAATAAATCATGAGCCAAAAGCGCAGTATTTTTGAAGAAGTCTCTGAAAAACAGGCTCCTGAAAAGCCAGTGACCGGGGCCATTGACCGGGCCCCAAAAGGCGCGCGCAAAGCCATACGCATTTGGCTGGTGATCCTGTTTGCGATGGTTATGGCAATGATTGTGGTCGGCGGATTGACCCGACTGACCGACAGCGGATTGTCGATCACAGAATGGAAGCCTGTCACCGGGGCCCTGCCACCCATGTCTGCACCAGAGTGGCAATCTGAATTCGCGAAGTATCAAGAAATCCCAGAATATCAGTTACAAAACAAAGGCATGAGCCTTGATGAGTTCAAATTCATCTACTGGTGGGAATGGGGGCATCGTCAACTTGGCCGCATGGTTGGTCTTGTTTGGGCCGTGGGGTTCTTGGGCTTTGCCGTCAGTCGGAAAATGCCAACCGGTTGGGCAGGGCGTCTGTTTCTGATCGGCGCGCTTGGGGGGCTGCAGGGGGCAATCGGCTGGTGGATGGTGTCGTCTGGCCTGTCAGGTGACCGGTTGGATGTTGCCTCTTACCGGCTCGCCACCCATTTGGGTTTAGCCTTTGTTATCTTGGGCTTTATTGCCTGGTACATCTTTCTGTTGGGCCGCCCGGAACGCGACCTATTACAAGCCCGCCGTAGCAAAGAAACAAAACTGTTCTCGCTCTCAACCGGACTTTTGCACGCCACTTTCATTCAGATCCTTTTGGGCGCTTTGGTGGCGGGCATTGATGCCGGTCGCAGCTTCACCGACTGGCCTTTGATGGCTGGCAGCTTTGTTCCACCGGACGCTTTTGAGCTGACGCCAATTTGGTCAAATTTCTTTGAAAATGCTGGACTTGTACAGTTTATGCACCGCATTTGGGCCTATCTGTTGCTCATATTTGCCTTTGTCGTATGGCGGCGTGGTCGTGCTTCTGCACATGGGAAAACCCGCTTTGCATTTAACGCTGTGACGGCGGCCCTGCTTGTGCAGGCTGTTTTGGGGATTATGACGGTCTTGTATATCGCCCCTTGGCAGTTGGCGATCACCCATCAGGTCATTGCCATTGTTGTTTGGGTCTTGATTTTACGCGCACGTTTTCTGGCACATTACCCTCAAACCACTTCGATCCGGGACGCAAATTAATGAGCGCATTCAAAGACCTAATGGCATATCAAAGCCAAACCGAAGCCCTGTCTCAGGTGGCGGGCCGTTTGGGCTGGGATCAGGAAACTGTCATGCCAACCGGCGCAGCACGACAGCGTGGCGAGGAAATGGCCGCGATGGAAAGCGTTCTGCACGCTCGGCGTGTGGCACCCCAGGTGGCTGATTGGCTTGCCAGCATAAAGGATTCGTCGCTGGATCAGGTCGGTCAGGCACAAATGCGGCACATTCGAAAAACCTTTGCACGCACGCAAAAGGTTCCAGCAGATCTCGCGGCAGAGATTGCGCGGGTGACCAGCCAGGCGCAGGGCCAGTGGGCGCAAGCCAGATCCGACGAAGATACCAGCGCATTTCTCCCCGTATTAGAAAATGTGGTGCGGCTGAAACGCGAAGAAGGTCAGGCGCTGGCCAGTGACGGCGATGTCTATGACGCGATGATAGACGACTATGAGCCGGATATGACCGCCGCAGAACTGGCGGCGATGTTTGATGAAATGCGTCCACGTTTGGTGACCCTGCGCGCCGCCGCGCTACAGGCCCCAGCTCCGCGACCCTTGTTTGGGAATTATCCAGAAAAACTACAAATGGCCCTGTCGCAAAAGCTTGCCGAAGCCTTTGGCTATGATGGCAACCACGGGCGGATCGACAAAGCCGTGCACCCGTTTAGTTCCGGCTCTGGCCAGGATGTGCGCATCACAACCCGCGTCAGTGAAGACGACCCATTCAATTGTTTTTATTCAACAATTCACGAAGTTGGCCATGCGTGCTACGAACAAAACATTGACGATGCCTATCTGCTGACCCCCTTGGGGCAAGGCGTTTCGATGGGCGTGCATGAAAGCCAAAGCCGGATTTATGAAAACCAAATTGGTCGTTCCAAGGCCTTTACCGGCTGGCTATTTGAGCAAATGAAATCAACCTTTGATGAGTTTGATGTGCCAGATGCCACGTCGTTTTTTGGCACGGTAAATCGTGTTAACAAGGGCTATATTCGCACTGAAGCGGATGAAGTTCAGTACAATCTGCACATCATGATGCGCTTTGACCTAGAGCGCGCGTTGATGCAGGGCGATCTAACAGTTCAAGACTTGGAAGCCGCCTGGAACGATCGTTTTGCCTCTGACTTTGGCTATGCCGTCGACAAGCCCAGCAATGGGGTGCTGCAGGATGTGCATTGGTCTGTTGGCCTGTTTGGTTATTTCCCGACCTATGCGCTTGGCAATGTCTATGCCGGCTGCCTCTATGACGCCTTGCGCAAAGATTGCCCCGCGCTAGATACCGAACTTGCAACGGGTAATACGTCCAGCGCAACCCATTGGCTAAAGGCAAACCTTCAAAACCACGGCGGTTTGCGCAAACCGCGTGAGACAATAGAATTTGCCAGCGGTATGCCACCGTCACCCAAGCCGCTGTTGTCTTATCTAGAAGAAAAATTTGGCCAAATTTATCAATTGTAGCCTAGAGTATGACAGGCCAATAGGCCTGTCATATCAGGTGTTTACCAAGCTTTGAACACGGCTGTCCAACCTCTGCGATGGTAGGGTACACCGTCGCCCAGCTCTTTACGGAGCTGAAAGCCAATTTGTTCCTGATCATTGACCGTCATAGCCGTCAGGTCGGCGTATAACCCATTGTTCAATTCTGCGGATGCGCCAACGTAAAGCATTGTTTCGTCAATCGGATCAATGATCCCGTGGATGCCGCCGATGATATAATACCGCCCGCCAAAGGACGAACTAGGCCCAAATGACCCGCTTGGACCAGACGAACTTGCCCCAGTTTCGTCTCCGAAAATAGAGCTTGCTCCGCCAAAGTCGCCAATCAAGTAGCTGCCATCAAAACCCCAAAGCGTGTAGTCAAAACCACCGCCAACCGGTTCGAATTTGCCGACATGACCGTCTGCCTTGAAGCGATTATCTTCGTAAGCAAGTTCTGCGCCGTAATACTGGTAATCGTTGCCAAACCAATCTTGCTGACCATAGTAGGCTCCGACGGAAAATTCTGGTGTTACCTCATAGGACAGGTGCGCCCCGAGGCTAAAGCGACGTTGGCTGTCAAAATCATATTCATAAGTTGTCAGGTCAAATTGCGCGCCAAAGGGGCCGCCAAAGTTCCAAAACATTTGACCGTAAAGGTCATTTAGGTGGTTTTGACTGTCGGTGTTCTTGTACAAACCAAAGCCACCGTTAAACCGGAGGTCAGATTCTGCTGCAACCGTTGTGGCAGAAAAGCCCGTGACGCCTACCAATAAAATGTTCAATAGTTTCATATGGATATCCCCTTATGCTTGCCAAGCGCTGCTTTGGTTTTGATGCAGTTATGGATTTTCTTAACATAATAAGGGTCAAAATGAAACTGAGTCCGATCCGGACCAAAATTTGTGTAGCAAAAGGGCCGCGAAAAAACGCGGCCCTTTGCTTAGATCATCATAGTTTGAACTTACTCAGCCGCAGCTTCTTCGACGTCTTCGTTTTGTTCGGCAATCCAAGCAACCGAGACGACGACCTCTCGCTTGGCGGTGTCAAACACCCGTACACCACCAGCAGAGCGGGACCGGAAAGAAATGCCATCAACAGGGACACGGATCGACTGTCCTTTTGACGTTGCAAGCATGATCTGATCGGCCATTTCCACTGGGAACGAGGCAACAAGATCGCCACCGCGCATGGCTTTGTCCATCGCTGCAACACCCATGCCGCCACGCCCGCGCACAGGGTAGTCATGTGAGCTTGAAAGCTTGCCAGAGCCGCCAGAGGTGATTGTCAAAATCAACATTTCAGCGGCAGACATTTCTGCATAGCGTTCTGGGCTGATTGTGGCGTTGCTATTTGCGTCTTCGTCACCATTTGCTTCGTCATCCACTGCGCCAGCAACAGCGCGGCGCATTTTCAGATAGGCCACACGTTCATCAGAGGTTGCTTCAAAATGTCGGATCACTGACATCGAAACAACCCGGTCCTCGCCGGACAATCGAATGCCACGCACCCCGGTTGAATCACGGCCTTTGAACACCCGAACGTCGGTTGTGGAGAAGCGAATGGCGCGGCCAGAATCCGTTACCAGCATGACGTCATCGTCTTCGGTTGCGATCCGTGCGTTCACCAGTTCGACGTCATCGGGCAGTTTCATCGCGATTTTGCCGTTTCGCTTTACGTTGGTGAAGTCGCTCAGGGCATTCCGGCGCACATCGCCCGCCGAGGTTGCAAAGACGATCTGCAAGTCTTTCCATTCCTCTTCGTCCCGATCCACTGGCATGATTGCAGCAATCGAGACACCGGTTGGGATTGGAAGAATATTAACGATGGCTTTGCCCTTGGCCGTGCGACCACCCAACGGCAGACGCCAGGTTTTCAACTTATAGGCCATGCCATCTGTTGTGAAAAACAGCAGTTGTGTGTGGGTATTGGCGACAAACAACGTGGTCACCACATCTTCTTCTTTGGTCTGCATGCCAGACAGACCTTTGCCACCACGTTTCTGCGCGCGGAAGTCAGCCAAAGCGGTACGTTTGATATAGCCGCCGGAGGTGACCGTCACGACCATGTCCTCGCGCTCGATCAGATCCTCGTCTTCCATGTCGCCAGACCAGTCAACGATTTCTGTACGGCGGGGCACAGCAAATTTGTCTTTAACTTCCTGAAGTTCCGCAGAAATCATGCCCATGATACGTTCACGAGAACCCAGGATTTCAAGGTATTCCTTGATTTTACCAGCCAGTTCTTCCAGCTCGTCAGTGACCTCTTTGACGCCAATTTGCGTCAGGCGCTGCAAGCGCAATTCCAAAATGGCGCGGGTCTGTGTCTCTGACAGATTGTAGGTTCCGTCGTCGTTCATGGTATGGGTTGGATCGTCAATCAGACGGATATAGGCGGCAATATCTGCGGCAGGCCAGCGGCGCGCCATCAGTTTTTGCCGCGCTTCTGCTGCGTCAGCCGAGGCGCGGATGGTGGCCACAACTTCATCCACATTTGAAACCGCGACGGCCAAACCACAGAGAATATGGCTGCGTTCGCGTGCTTTGCGCAGTTCAAAGGCCGTGCGTCGTGCCACAACCTCTTCGCGGAAATCCACAAAGGACGTCAGGAAGGCACGTAATGTCAGCTGCTCTGGGCGGCCGCCATTCAGCGCCAGCATGTTGCAGCCAAAATAGGTCTGCATCGGCGTAAAGCGGAACAACTGGTTTAGCACAACTTCGGCTGTTGCATCGCGTTTTAGCTCGATAACAACCCGCACACCATTGCGGTCTGATTCATCCTGCACATGCGCGACGCCCTCGACCTTTTTCTCGCGCACTTGTTCTGCGATCTTTTCAATCATCGCAGATTTGTTCACTTGATATGGGATCTCGTCGATGACAATGGCATACCGGTCTTTGCGAATTTCTTCGACACGGGTTTTCGAACGGATAATGACGCTGCCGCGGCCTTCCAAATAGGCCTTGCGCGCACCAGACCGGCCCAACATGATACCGCCGGTTGGGAAATCTGGGCCGGGGATATAGTCAATCAGTTCTTCTGACGTCAAATCTGGGTTTTCGATCAGGGCCAAAGTGGCTTCACAGACTTCGCCAAGGTTGTGCGGCGGAATATTGGTGGCCATCCCAACCGCAATACCGCCGGCACCATTGACCAGCATATTGGGGAAACGCGACGGCAGAACCGTGGGTTCTTTGTCTTTGCCATCATAGTTGTCTTGAAAATCAACCGTGTCTTTTTCTATGTCGGCCAAAACAAAGGCGGCAGGTTTGTCCATGCGCACTTCGGTGTAACGCATCGCGGCGGGGTTATCGCCATCCATCGAGCCAAAGTTACCTTGGCCGTCAAGCAGCGGTAGCGACATGGAAAAATCCTGCGCCATACGTACCAGGGCATCATAGATCGCGCCGTCACCATGGGGGTGGTATTTACCCATAACATCACCGACAGGACGCGCTGACTTTCGATAGGATTTGTCGTGCGTATTACCGGTTTCATGCATCGCATATAAAATGCGTCGATGGACCGGTTTTAGACCGTCCCGAAGATCCGGAATCGCACGGCTCACGATCACACTCATCGCGTAATCAAGATAAGAGGTGCGCATCTCCTCTTCGATTGTCACACTGGGGCCGGCATGCTCCATGCGTGTAACTTTATTTTCTTCTTCGGAATCAGGTGTTTCTGGCGTTTCGCTCACGTATGGTGCTCGCTTTTTTTCGGCAGTCTATATCTTGTTGTCAGTTTTATAACAGAGGCAGGATATAGGGCGCAATGGCGCTTGTCGCGAAAGGCGAAACTAGTGCGAAAAACGGCTGTTTCAGGCGCAAATATTTAGGTGGTTTTGACCTAAACCGAATAGGTTGTTGCAGTATAAAGAAATGGGTGTTGGGGCGGATTGCCTTGATGTCAAGCAGAGCAACTTGCGCCCCCAAGAACGCAAAATTTAGCGCAATGCGGGTGGTTCAGTTGAACAGACCGTTCTGCCTCTTTCAGCGTTGCCCCCAAATCGAACTCTTTTTCATAGGGCAAAAGGGTGCAGGCGATAACAGAGAGGTGCTCTGACCCTTTGTGTTTGACCACCATTCGAGAACTCGAGCACATCACCTGGGTCGGAGATTTGTCTAAAATACCCCAGCAGTCGGTTGTGATTTCTGGCACTTCTATGGTTTCATCCATTTCTGGAAAAAGAACAGTCATAGCAGGGTCTTGTGCGTCAATATTAAAGCTGTGCTTCTTGTAAAGATCTGCATACCCCAGTCGAGAAACGACATCGGTGTCACCCCAAACCGTGCGACCCGCCACCGCCATTTTGATATTTTCGTCGCGCAGCCATTTCATCCCCGCCAGGGTCTTTGCAAAACTGCCTTTACCCCGTTCCTTATCGTGAAGCTCTGCAGTCCAATGATCGACGGAAATGCGCAAGGTTAGTTTGCCGCCATATTTCGTGCTAAGCTCTTGTAAACCCTCTTTAACATGTTTGCGTTGCATCGGCAGCATCGCATTTGTCAAAATCAAAACCTCATAACCGCGGGCAAGCGCGCGACGCGCCATTTCGATCATCTCTGGGTTCATGAAAGGTTCACCACCCGTAAAGGCAATTTCACGCACCGCCCAATCACGCTCTTCCAGTTGATCCAGATACTCACTGATCTCGTCAGCTGTCAGATAGACTAGGGCATCATTGGTCGGCGAACTTAGAATATAGCAGTTTTCGCACTCAATATTACACAGTGTACCGGTGTTGAACCAAAGTGTCTGTGGGTTCTCCAAGCTTACACTGGCGCGATCTTCGCCTTTTGCAGTAAGATATGGATCAACAAACTTGCCAATATTTGCGTGATCTTTCATGTGCGCGTCATTTCCTTGTTTCCTTTCTGGTATCGAAGATTGCATTGAAGGGAAATATATTTGCGCTGTCCTGACAGGGTTGTGAATGCACTTGTTTGCGGACAGTGGAGTTGTTAGGGTGCGTTAGCGCTAACGGGGCGGCTAGGCCACTATTATGCAGAGGATCAAATGGTTTCGCGAATTATTCCAGTCGACTTGTTCGATCTGATCATTTTTGGCGGCACGGGCGATCTAGCCTGCCGAAAGATTTTGCCAGCATTGTTCAAGCGATTCTGCGATGGGCAGATACCTGTAGGGTCTCGGATTATTGGGGCAGCTCGCTCTGATATGAATATGCAGTCCTATCAGGAATTTGCGAAAGACGCGGTGCAGAACGCTGATAGTGCCCAGGCACAGCCTGATAGACTCGCCGCATTTCTTGCCTGTCTTGATTATGTAAAAATCGATGCTATGGGCGAAGAAGGGTGGCGCGAATTAAGTGCCAAGTTGGAATCAGATCGTGTACGGGCGTTTTATTTTTCAGTTGGCCCAAGTTTGTTTGACGACCTGGCAGACCGGCTGCACCTGCATCAGATGGTGCAGAAAGACACACGAATTGTGGTAGAGAAACCCTTTGGTCGGGATCTGGACTCTGCCAAGGCTTTGAACAAAGCCTTGTCTAGCCGTTTTGATGAAACCCAAGTGTACCGCATTGACCATTATTTGGGCAAAGAGACCGTCCAAAATCTGATGGCGGTTCGGTTTGGAAATATGCTGTTTGAACCGCTTTGGAACAGTCAGTATATTGATCATATTCAAATAACAGTAGCCGAAGAGGTTGGTGTTGGCGGTCGCGGTGCCTATTATGACAAGTCCGGTGCAATGCGTGACATGGTGCAAAACCACCTGATGCAATTGCTTTGCCTGACCGCTATGGAGCCCCCAGCAAAATTTGATCCAGATGCGGTGCGAGATGAAAAACTTAAGGTTATCCGCGCGTTAGAGCCTGTCGAGCCGCATCATATCGTGCGTGGCCAATATGCAGAAACAGAGGATACCAAAGGCTTCAGGGACGATGTTGAAAACCCTCAGTCCAAAACTGAAAGCTTTGTGGCTCTGAAGTGCGCAGTTCAAAACTGGCGTTGGGCTGGCACGCCCTTTTATTTGCGCACGGGCAAACGCCTTATGGCGCGCGACTCTGAAATTATTGTGGCGTTTAAGAACACCCCACATTCGATTTTTGGCCCAGAAGCGGGCCAGCACAGCAATGAATTACGCATTCAATTGCAGCCAGACGAAGGCATCACCTTGAAAGTGACAATCAAAGAACCCGGGCCCGGTGGCATGCGCCTGCTTAACGTGCCCTTGGACATGAGCTTTGCAGAGACACTTGGGCCGGATGCAGATACGCCAGACGCCTATGAGCGTCTGATCATGGATGTTTTGCGCGGCAATCAGACGCTGTTCATGCGCAATGACGAGGTCGAGGCGGCCTGGGCTTGGACCGATCCGATCATTCAGGGGTGGGAAGCACGGTTTGACGTGCCAAAACCCTATGATTCCTTTAGCGAAGGTCCAACGGATGCCATGTTGTTGATGCAACGTGATGGTCGCGAGTGGAGGAAGATTGCAGAATGAATATCCAAAAATACAGCGATTTTGAAATGATGGCGATTGATGTTGCCAATGCGGTTGCCGGGGATTTGACCGCGACTCTGCAACATGAAGATCGTGCTTTGCTTGCGGTTCCCGGAGGCTCGACGCCAGGACCCATTTTTGATGATCTTTGCGCAGCTGATCTTGATTGGTCCCGTGTTGATGTCATTTTGACCGATGAACGCTGGGTTCCGACCGACAGTGCACGCAGCAATACAGCTTTGGTGCGCGAGCGGCTGTTGGTGAACCGGGCCAGCAAGGCGCAGCTTTTGCCGCTTTACGCAGATGCGCCTGAACCCGAGGATGCAATCTCTGCATTGATAGTAAATCTGACGGGCTTGTTGCCAATTGACGTGGCTGTTTTGGGCATGGGACCTGATATGCACACCGCTTCGTTGTTTCCCGACTCGGACGAGCTATCTGGCGCATTGGATCCAGCAGCACCGCTTTTGCTGCCAGTGCGGCCCCAAAGCCAGCCCGAAGCGCGCGTTACCTTGGCTGCGCATGTCCTAAATGGGGCATTGCGCAAACATGTGGTGTTTCGCGGCGAAGAAAAATATCAAGCCCTAGAAGCCGCAAGGCATTTGCCAGCAAAGCAGGCCCCAATACGGGCCGTAATAGATGGCGCAACGGTACATTGGACGGAGTAATAAGAATGTGGGAAAATCTCACTAAATTGCAAGCGGCAACAAAAGGTCGCCATATCAATGAGTTGTTTGGCATTGATGGGCGCAACGACGACTTCTCGGTCGAATGTGATGGCTTGTTCTTTGACTTTAGCAAAACCAATATCGACGCTGAAACCAAAACTGCCTTGGTGGATCTCGCGCGGTCCAAATCTTTAGAGGCGCGCCGCACGGCGATGTTTTCTGGCGAGAAAATCAACCAAACCGAAGGTCGCGCAGTATTGCACACCGCGTTGCGCAATTTGGATGGGCCAGCCGTGATGGTTGACGGCGTCGATGTTATGCCCGGCGTCAAACAGACCTTGGCAAAAATGGCAGAATTTGCAGATGCAGTCCGCAGCGGGGCATTCAGGGGCGAGGGCGGTCAGATCACCGATGTTGTGAATATTGGCATCGGCGGGTCGGATCTTGGCCCTGCCATGGCAGTGCCCGCGCTGGCAGCGTTTCATGATGGGCCCAAATGCCATTTTGTGTCTAATGTCGATGGCGCGGATCTGGCGGATAAATTGACTGGTCTAAACCCCAAAACCACCTTGGTTTTGGTGGCCAGCAAGACCTTTACAACCCTTGAAACCATGATGAACGCCCGCAGTGCCATGGCGTGGATGGCCCAAGAGGTCAGCGACCCGGGCGCGCAATTTGCAGCTATCTCTACAGCGATGCAGGCAACCGCAGAGTTTGGCATACCGTCCAGCCGGGTATTTGGTTTCGAGGACTGGGTAGGCGGCCGGTACTCGATGTGGGGGCCTATTGGTCTGTCGATTATGCTGGCGGTTGGCCCTGAGGCATTCACCGATTTCCTACGCGGTGCTCAGGCGATGGATCGGCATTTTTGCGACGCGCCATTGGCCGAAAATATGCCCGTTGCGCTGGCGCTTGTTGGTATTTGGCACCATCAGATTTGCGGCTATGGCACGCGGGCTGTTTTGCCTTATGAACAGCGTTTGTTGCGCCTGCCAGCTTATCTGCAACAGCTAGAAATGGAATCAAATGGCAAAAGCGTCAGCCTTGAAGGCGAGCCGCTGGATCAAACCGCGGGGCCCATTGTCTGGGGTGAACCGGGCACAAATGGCCAGCACGCGTTTTACCAATTGATCCATCAAGGCAAGCAAGTTGTGCCATGTGAGTTTATCGTTGGCGCACAGGGGCACGAACCAGAGCTCGACGCACATCATAAGGCGCTTTTGTCCAATTGCCTGGCTCAGTCCGAGGCTCTGCTGGTTGGTCGCCCGATCGAGGATGCGCGTGCGCTTATGCGTGCCAAAGGGCTAGAGGGAGCAGAGTTGGAGGCCAATGCCCAGCAACGTGTTTTTGCGGGCAACCGCCCATCGACGACGCTGATGTACAACAAGCTGACACCTTTTGTTTTGGGGCAAATTGTGGCGTTGTATGAGCACCGTGTGTTTGTCGAAGGCATATTACTGGGCATCAATTCTTACGACCAATGGGGTGTGGAATTGGGCAAAGAACTGGCCGTTAAGCTGGCTCCGGCGATGGAAGACAACGCTGATACTTCGGCTCTGCATGTTGCAACTGCAGCTCTGGTATCACGTGTGCATGCGCTTAGAAGTCATTGATATGAAAGAAATACCCCGCAGAATAATGCGGGGTATTGTTATCTAAATCAGCCGCGACGGCGACGGCCTCCACCGCGACGTCCGCGACCTGATCCGCCTGCTGTTGCGGTGTTTGAATTAAACCTAATCCAATCTGCACCGCCATCATCGTGATTGGTTAGGAAGTTGGCCGCGCGAATGGCTTCCATTTCTTTACCCGGGCGCGCCAGAGTAGAGCCCATGCCAAACATCTGTACAAAGGTTTCGTCGTCCATGCCCTCAGGAATGATGATCCCCGCCGCGGCAACTTCTTCGCGTTTGGCTGCGATTTTCTTGGGACCGGTTGGCAAAGCCACCGGGTTCATGATCGCAGAGGTCATGCCCGCAGCCATGGCCATCGGCAAGAACGCGTTGTTGATACCGTGGCGATTGGGCAAACCAAACGAGATATTGGACGCGCCACATGTCGTATTCACGCCCAGCTCATCTCGCAGACGACGCACCAGCGTAAAGACCTGAAGCCCAGCGGTTGCCATCGCCCCGATTGGCATCACAAGTGGGTCAACCACGATGTCATGCGCCGGAATGCCAAAGTCAGCCGCGCGTTCGACGATCTTTTTGGCAACGGCAAAGCGCACATCAGGATCTTCTGAAATGCCCGTGTCGTCATTTGAAATCGCAACAACTGGAACATTGTATTTCTTGACCAACGGCAGAACCAATTCCAGACGTTCTTCTTCGCCAGTCACAGAATTTAGCAATGGCCGGCCATGTGCCGCGGCAAGGCCAGCCTCTAATGCACCAGGTACCGAACTGTCGATGCAAAGCGGGCTGTCAGTGACCGCCTGAACGGTGTCAATCAGCGCCTTCATCAGCGTTGGTTCGACAAAATTATTGTCTGCGTACCGCACATCTTCGGCCATTTTATTGGAAAACACAGCGCCCGAATTGATATCAAGAACATTGGCACCGGCGGCCACCTGCGCAATGGCGTCTGCTTGAACGCGCGAAAAATCCCCGCGTTCAAGTTCCAAATTCAAGATCTTGCGACCCGTTGGGTTAATGCGTTCACCAATCACACAGAAGGGCTGATCAAATCCGATGATCGCTGTTTTGGTTGCAGATTCGATGACGGTACGGGTCATGAAAGTTCCTTAGGTGTTAGCTGGTTTTACAGAAGAGTCGCCATTTTCGGTGACCCATTTTGCATTTGTTTTAATGCCGCCCATCGGAAAGAAATGCGCGACCTGTATATTGAAGTCTGGGTGTGTTGCCTTGTGTGCTGCCAGAGCTTTGACGACCTCGGTCGGTTCGTAGGGCAGCAAAAGCTTGGTGACGTCCATCGCCCTTTTTTGCAAAACTTTTAGCGAGGGCCCAACACCACAAGCAATGGCGAATTTGATCAGGGTTTGCAGCTTTGCAGGGCCGGCGATGCCGATGTGGATTGGCAAAGAGATGCCATCGTCCTTTAGACGATCTGCCCAAGCGATGATTGGCTCTGCTTCAAAGCAAAACTGCGTCACAATGGCCATTTCGGCATCGGTCAAATCGCGGAAATTATTCTTCGAGTGAAGGGCTTGGGTCACCTTGGCTGTGCCGCCTTCGGGGTCAATGTCTTTGCTGCCCTCGGGGTGGCCCGCGACATGCAGGCGTTTAAAGCCAGATTGATCAAACAGCCCGGTTTCAAGCAGCTGCATTGAACTGTGAAAGTCACCCTTGGGGTCTTTGTTGTTGCCCGCCAACAGCAGGGCTTGCTCAACACCGGCCTCACCTTGATACATCGAGATCCAGTTTTTTAGCTCGGCCTTGTCGGCGATGATGCGCGCGGGAAAATGCGGCATCGGGCGCATGCCCGCGTCTGTTATGCGCCGCGCTGTCGACACCATATCGTGAATAGAGGTGCCATCAATATGGGCAATATAGACACGCGTGTTTTCAGGCAAGTGGTCACGAAAGTCAGCGATTTTCTCCGCTGTGCGCGGCATGACTTCAATCGAAAAACCCTTTAGAAAATCTTGAACCTGCGGCGAGGAATCCCGCCCGCTTTCAAGCTTTTTCTTGAAATTAAGTAGCGCCATGAGCTTCTCCAAGAACCTATGTTGTGTCACGCCCATCCGTCTTTTTGTATTAGCGACTTTAAGCGTTGCTGATCATATTCCAGCTCAAGTCGTTCTGCTTCGGCAGCAACGATTTCCGCTGGGTCTCCGTCTACCACATAAGGATCTGCTTTGCGCCATTCCGCAAGATAGGCATCGGCGTCTGACGATCCGACCTTCATTGCGGCGCGGTCAATCGCCTGCTCAAACCGTTCCGCCAGTTGTTTTTTCGCGCCGCGACGTCCTTTGCCCACAATAACCTGAGCAGGGATGTCGCGCCAAAACACGATTGTGACGTCCGGCATGTCTATTTCCTTATTTGATGGTTCTCTTGGTAGAACAGCTTTTATTGATCGTTCCAGGTTCAATTTCGACATAAATGTCGTATTCCGCGACCCCTTGGTTTCTAACTGGGTCGGGCCGGTTGTGCTACAGCTATGGAACTGAAAAATCCTAATGATGATCTTGAGCAGTTCAAGGGCAGGGGATTGCGCCTTGCCTTTCAAAGCACTACGCTGGTGTTAACTTGAAATGGAGGGCGTAACATGGCGCCCAAGCGTCCCAAAGGTGCGGGCGCATTCCCGAAACCGGTCGAAAGCTCCGCGCCGACAAAACCGGATCCTAGTGAGCTCTATGCTGCACTGGATCTTGGTACTAACAGTTGCCGCATGTTGATTGCCCAACCAAAGGGCAGTCAATTTCATGTGGTGGATAGTTTTTCAAAGTCGGTCCAATTGGGATCAGGCTTGGAAAAAACAGGTCGATTGTCGCGTGGCTCTATGCGTCGCACGATTCAGGCATTGCGCATTTGCCAACAAAAACTAAGACGGCATCGCGTGAAACACATGCGCTTGGTGGCGACCGAGGCATGTCGACGTGCGCGCAATGCCAAAGACTTTATCAAGCAAGTGCGCCGTGAAACCGGTTTGCAATTGGAAATCATTCCCGCAGAGGAAGAGGCGCGGCTCGCGGTGATTTCCTGTGCGCCACTGGTGTCCACCAAGACAGAACAGCTGCTGGTCGTTGATATTGGCGGTGGTTCGACGGAATTGGTCTGGATTGATCTGTCCAAGGTGCCCGCGCGCGAACGACCAAAATCAATTATGCGTATGCGTGGCGGACTGCAGAATATCGACACGCCGTTTCCCGCCGCTCGTGTGGTTGACTGGATTTCGGTGCCTTTGGGCGTGGCGACGTTGCGGGATCAATTCAATGACGTCGAGGACGATGCCGCACGATTTGCGCTGATGAGCTGGTTCTTTGAAGAAAACCTAGCAAATTTTGCCCCCTATAAAGATGAACAACCCCGTGAGGGATTTCAGATTGTGGGCACGTCGGGCACGGTGACAACCGTTGCGGCCAGCCACCTGGGATTGCGGCGCTATGATCGTAACAAAGTGGACGGTCTGCGCATGACGTCAGAGCAAATTGACAAGGTGATCAATGATTATTTGCGGCTTGGTCCAATTGGACGTCGTCAAGACCCGCGTATTGGCCAGGACCGGCATGCGTTAATCATGTCTGGATCTGCAATCTTACAAGCTTTGCTGCGTTGCTGGCCAACAGATCGTCTGTCTGTCGCCGACCGCGGGCTGCGTGAAGGCTTGCTCTATGCGCAGATGTCAAATGACGGTGTTCTGGAAGATGGGCCGTTCTAGGTGTATCAGGCGACAAAGCGATTCTTCGCAATCATTGGGTGAAGCTGTGAAAGACAAAAAAACGTCAGGGAAAAAGAATACCTCTGGGCGGGGGCAACGTGATCTGACGATCAAAGTCAAATCTGCGCGCGGGCGCAGCATCAGTTCCACGCGTTGGTTGCAACGCCAATTGAACGATCCCTATGTGAAACGCGCTAAAGCCGAGGGATTTCGGGGGCGGGCGGCCTTTAAGATTCTAGAGCTCGACGATAAATTTCGTTTTTTGGTTCCAGGTGCCCGCATCGTCGATCTTGGCTGCGCGCCTGGTGGCTGGTTGCAGGTCGCCGTACCGCGCGTAAATGCGCTTGGTGAAAAAGCCGGTAAAAAAGTTGGCACAGTTTTGGGTATTGATTTGCAAGAGGTCGAACCGCTGCCTGGCGCTGAAGTTCACCAACTGGATTTCATGGAAGATGATGCGGATCTAAAGGTCAAAGAATGGCTGGGTGGCAAAGCGGATGTTGTGATGTCGGATATGGCGGCATCGTCGTCTGGCCATAAGCAAACAGATCACCTACGAATTATTGCGCTTTGTGAAGCCGCGGCTTATTTGTCTTTTGACGTGCTGGAAGAGGGCGGCACATTTGTCGCCAAAGTCCTGGCAGGCGGCGCAGAGGGCGAGCTGCAAAAGTTGCTCAAGCAGAAATTCACCAAAGTTGTAAACGTAAAGCCGCCATCCTCTCGACAGGATTCGTCAGAGAAGTTTGTAATTGCAACGGGTTTTCGCGGCTAACTCAGCGTTTTAACGATGCACAGGCGCGTTCGCGAAAGCTCTCAATCTGTGCTTGCTCGGTGGTCTGCGATTGCTGGCTGGTGGCTGCGCAAAGATTTTCCTGACGGATAAGTTCGAACAGGCGCCCCAAACGCGGGCGGCTCATGGCGTCTTGAAATTGTGTATGGCGAATATGCATGATTCATTCCTGTAAAATTTATCAAAGATATCCAAAAATTTCAGGAAATTGCGGCTGAATTGGTGCGAAAGCCGGGCAATTGCGGGAAAGCGTGCCCTTTGATGGCGTCGCAGCGTCTATTATTCGCCAAAGACTCTCAAAGCCACCCTTTGCAGACAGCTATGCAGGGCGTTCGCGCACTTACAAATACAGGTTTCAAGTCTTCAAGAATTGGCCGCTGGTTGTCAAAGCAAGCAAGAAAATCCTTATCGCACAATGGTATACTCATTTCATCAATGTGCTTTTCGCTCAGAGTAAGGCGCGACATTGTAGCAGATTTGCTTACGAAAATTATAGATCAACAAAAACAGCCCGTCCCATTTGGGAAGCTCATACAAAATCAAACGGGGAAGAAATGGTGGGTCGTGAGAGGCTCGAACTCCCGACATCTTCGGTGTAAACGAAGCGCTCTACCAACTGAGCTAACGACCCGATAGGGGGCTTTTAGTCTGATAGCTGGGGGGAGGACAAGAGCAAAAAATGATTTTTTTGAAAAAAGTTTTCCAAGTTAGGAAAACTAATATTTCTGGGTGATTCCAATGGGTTTCAGGTTTCTGAAATTCCTAGACAGGCAGATCATAGTTCAAATTGTCAATTTTATTCGGACATAAACCCATCAAAACGCCAGCCTCATAGGGACTAAATTAAGCTTCGGAAAAAAACTCAAAAATTGCGTGGTAATTGTCTTGACGATGCCACCAGCTGCGCATAAACCACAGCTCACCGCAGAGACAGTAACACTGGCTGCGGAGACACAGAGGGCGGTTGTAGCTCAGTTGGTTAGAGTACCGGCCTGTCACGCCGGGGGTCGCGGGTTCGAGCCCCGTCAACCGCGCCACTCTGTTGTCCCTGACCCGGGTAGGGTGCATAGCCGAAAGGCATCGCGCGGTTGTAGCTCAGCTGGTTAGAGTACCGGCCTGTCACGCCGGGGGTCGCGGGTTCGAGCCCCGTCAACCGCGCCACTTTCTTAAGTCAAAAAATTAGTTTTCGTTAAATATCCCGGATGGTTTGCGCGCAAAGCGGGTTGCTGTCTAGCCGCGCCGCGCTTTCAGAACGTTAATTTTGGAAAGATAGATCGCCGGTTTTGCGCGGGTTTTCATCGCGTCTGTAAGCACATTCTCTGGGGATTGTTTGCCAGGCAGATAAGCGCGGATCTTGGGCGCGCTATCAGGATGCCTAGCGTTTTTCACATTAAAATAAGTCGGATAGTAATTGTGGCGGAGAGACAGGGATTCGAACCCTGGGTCCCCGTGAAGGGACAACGGTTTTCGAGACCGCCCCGTTCGACCACTCCGGCACCTCTCCGCGGGGGTCTTGGTGCCGGCGCAATATCGCGGTTTTTTGGCCGGTGCAAGGGCGATTGGCGTTGTTTCAGCTTTGAATTGCCCTAAATAACAAGAGACAGCAATGAAGCACTGGAAACCTTATGCTTGCGCGACATTTTAAATCTGCTCGTTTGGCTTGTGTCCTTGGGGTCGGGCTTGTGGTTGGGGCCACTGCGTCCCTGGCGGCAGATCGTTCAGACGTGCAAGATTTTCTGACGGTGACAGGGTTTGACGTGGCCATCGAAAGCATTGCTTTGGGGGCTGAGGGTGCCCCTTCGATGCTGGGGTTGGAAGCCGACGCATTTGGCAAACGTTGGAAGCAGCTATCTGAAGAGGTTTTTGAGCCGGATCAGATGGTGGCGCAAGCGACAGATATGCTGGCCGAGGCCTTGGAGCAGGACCTGCTGTCGCATGCGATGCAGTTTTATCAAAGCGAATTGGGCATGCGGCTTGTGGCGACTGAAAACCTTTCGCACATGGATGACCCTGATCTGAAACACATCGCAGGGCGCGAGATTATTGCACAGATGGTGCAGGATGGAGATGTGAAAATCGGCTATTTTCAACGTATGAATGTGGCGATTGACCCCGAAGATCTGGGATTGCGGGCCGTGCAAGAAATTCAGGTGCGGTTTCTGGTGGCCGCATCGCGGGCAGGGGTGATTGAGCGTAATCTGGATGAAGAGATGCTTTGGGCGCAAATCAAAGAAACCGAAGCCGAGGTGCGCAGATCAATGCAGGCTGCTGCTTTGACCGGGGCGGCTTATACCTATCAGGGGTTCTCTGCAGAAGATCTGGAAGCCTATGTTTTGGCTTTGGAAGACCCCAAAATGCAACAGGTCTATGAACTGATGAATGCGGTGCATTTTCGAATTATGGGCAATGGTTTTGACGCATTGGCACAGAGGCTGGATGCCTTGAGGCCCAGCCAAGAACTTTAGATGCAAAATGACCAAAGAAAACTGGCTTTAAAGGCGGAAAAGCTTGACTTGTTTTGGTATTGGGCACATAAGCCCGCAACGGCGTAAGGATTCCTTGCGCCGTGTTTTATTGTAACATCGCCCTAACTGGGGCGCGCGGTTCGAGGCGGCATTAGCCAAAACACCCGAGAGGGGGGCCACAGAACGCGATCAAATCAAAGGAAAAGGGACATGTTCGCAGTCCTGAAAACCGGCGGTAAGCAGTATAAGGTACAGGCAGGTGATATCCTGCGTGTCGAAAAACTGGCTGCAGACGCTGGCGAGAAAATTCAATTCAACGAAGTTCTGATGCTGGGCGGTGATAAAACCGTTGTTGGCGCACCTCTCGTTGATGGTGCAGCTGTACAAGCCGATGTGATCGACCAGATCAAAGGCGAAAAGCTGATCAAATTCGTAAAGCGTCGTCGTAAGCACAGCTCTAAGCGTACTGTTGGCCACCGTCAGAAACTGACATTGGTGCGCGTGACAGACATCTTGGCGTCTGGCGCAGACAAATCTGGCGTAAAAGCAGCGATCGGTTCCGGTTCTGTCGCAACCGTGGCGGAAGCCGCACCTGCAAAAAAAGCAGCTCCTAAGAAAGCAGCAAAAGCAGCCGCTCCGGCAGCTGAAGGCGCTGACGATCTGAAGAAACTTTCCGGCGTAGGACCTGCCCTGGAAAAGAAACTTCTGGAAGCTGGTGTCACCTCATTCGCGCAAATCGCAGCGTGGGGCGAAGCAGATATCGCAGAATTCGACGAAAAGCTGTCTTTCAAAGGCCGCATCGAACGCGAAGGCTGGGTAGCGCAAGCTGCTGAGCTGGCGAAGTAAGCGAAGTATAGGAGACTAACGATATGGCACATAAAAAAGCTGGTGGTAGTTCCCGTAACGGTCGCGACTCCGCGGGTCGCCGTTTGGGCGTCAAAAAATACGGTGGCGAAGCTGTTCTGGCTGGCAACATCATCATGCGTCAGCGTGGTACAAAGATGTGGCCGGGCGAAGGCGTTGGCATGGGCAAAGATCACACAATCTTTGCAACTGTTGAAGGCAACGTAAAGTTCCACAAAGGTCTGAAAGGCCGCACATTTATTTCGGTTCTCCCAGTGGCGGAGGCCGCTGAGTAAGCCGACCTAAAGGTTTTAAGACAATTGGGGGATCGGCTGAGAGGCCGGTCCCTTTTCTTTTGTAAGGAGCGCCAAATCATGGGCGTTGCAGTGAACAGTTTCATGGCGTTTGGCGCGTCTCAAGTCGCCACACCTGGGCCAGCCAAAATGGCGCTAGGGGCCACAGGTGCGCTGTTTGGAATCCTGGCGGCGTTTCCCTTTGTTCTTGACGTTGCCATGGGCAAGCAAATGGCCATGTGGCCGGTTGGCTTTGGACCTATGACCTTGGCTGAAAATGCATCTTTTATAACTGAGGTATTCAATTATATTTCAGTCGCTTACATTGCGTACCTTGCGTGGAAGATTGCATATATAAGGCTTGACGTAGCAGGACGAGAACTCAAGAAACCTGGCTTCTTTGCTGATCTTCTGGTGCATCCGTTGAACCCTAAGGCCCGGGCGATGATTGTTGTCGGCTTTAAGAATTTTGTTTTACCAGGAAGGCTGCCCTTGCAGGCCGCCGCCACAATCGCCATCTGTTTGATTATATGTCAGATGGTATTTCATCCAATCTGGGCTTTGGGAGGAGACCAGATAGCCAAAACCGGCGCAGGAATTTCAGCTGAGGTTTGGCTTATGCGCGTATTGGCCGGTTTGTCGGTTTTTTCCGTGCTGTTTGTATTATTTGGAGGAACCGATACGTGAAACACGACACAATCGTGAACCAGCCTGTGATCGAAGCAGAGCGGTTTGTGCTGCGTCCCTTGAGACGTTCAGATTCTGGGCTAATTGATCATTATGCAAGCGACCGCGTGCTGGCGCGGATGACAACCGTGATCCCGCACCCGCTTCCGCCCGGTGCGTCGGAAGCTTTTATCACACGTGCTTTGTCAGAATCGCGCATCGCAGACGTTTGGGCCATTGATGGGCAAAATGACGGTGCCGAAGAGCTAATGGGCGTCATTTCGCTGGATCGCGTTGATGATGGCAAATCGGAAATCGGCTATTGGGTGGCCCCGCCGTATTGGAACACAGGTATTGCCTCTTCTGCTGTGCGACGCCTGATCAAAGCAAACCCTCTGAATAGCGTGACAATGTACGCCAGCGTTTTCCAAGACAACCCTGCCTCTGCGCGGGTGCTGACCAACTGTGGGTTTCAATACATCGGTGATGCCGAAAACTTTTCGGTGGCCCGCAATGCAGCTGTGCCAACATGGACCTATAGTCTGAAGCTCGATTGACGCACCAAAAACGCTGCAATCGGCCCACTGAATGGTTTCGCGCCATGCTTTGGCCAATCTTTGCTTTAGCTTGGCTAAAAAACATTTTATCAGGCAGGTCAATGATCCGCCGAAAGGACTAAAAAAATGAAGTTTCTCGATCTGACCAAGGTCTATATCCGATCCGGCGGTGGCGGCGGTGGCTGCGTGTCATTTCGCCGTGAGAAATTCATTGAATATGGCGGGCCAGATGGCGGCGACGGCGGCAATGGTGGTTATGTTTATGCCGAGGCCGTTGACGGGCTGAACACCTTGATTGATTTTCGGTATCAGCAGCACTTTTTTGCCCGCTCAGGACAATCCGGCATGGGCAGCGGCCGCACGGGCGCGCGCGGTGATGACATCGTGCTGCGGGTACCGGTTGGCACTGAAATTTTGGACGAAGACCAGGAAACCCTGATTGCCGATCTGACCGAGGTTGGACAGCGTGTGGTGCTGGCCAAAGGCGGTAACGGCGGCTTTGGCAACCTGCACTTTAAATCCTCGACCAACCAGGCCCCGCGCCGTGCAAATCCTGGCCAAGAGGGCGTAGAGCGCACGCTTTGGCTGCGCCTGAAGCTGATTGCTGATGTTGGCCTTTTGGGGCTTCCAAATGCCGGTAAATCCACATTTCTGGCGGCGACATCAAATGCGCGCCCCAAGATTGCCGACTACCCATTCACCACGCTTTATCCAAATTTGGGTGTTGTGGGTGTTGATAATGTTGAATTTGTTGTCGCAGATATCCCGGGTCTGATCGAAGGGGCCAGCGAAGGCCGCGGCTTGGGCGATTTGTTCCTAGGCCATGTCGAGCGTTGCGCGGTGCTTTTGCATTTGGTGGATGGTACTTCTGGCGATCCGGTGCAAGATTATGAAACCATATTGGGTGAACTCAAGGCCTATAGCGACGTTCTGTCTGCCACGCCGCGCGTGACCGTTTTGAACAAGATCGATGCCTTAGACGAAGAAGAACGTGCGTTTCTGAAAGAAGAGCTAGAGGCGGCAACAGGCAGCAAAGTGATGCTGATGTCTGGGGCCAGTCAGGAAAATGTCAAAGATGTTTTGCGCGCGCTGCGTCAAGAAATTGATGACAACCGCCTGCGGCAGCGCACCCAGGAAGAAGAGGACGACGCGCCGTGGCAACCCTAACAACCGCCAAGCGCCTTGTGATCAAGATCGGTTCCGCTTTGCTGGTGGACCGCAGCAGTGGCGCTTTGCGGAAAAAGTGGTTGGTCGGGTTGGCAGAAGATGTCGCATGGCTCAAATCGCTGGGAATTGACGTGGTTCTGGTGTCGTCAGGCTCGATTGCACTTGGGCGCAACGCCCTAGCTCTGCCTGCCACTGATCTGGCCCTGGAACAATCTCAGGCAGCAGCCGCCGTTGGGCAAATCCAGCTCGCGCGCGCCTATGAAGAGGCTTTGGCACCACATGGAATCAAAACCGCCCAGGTGTTGGTGACGCTTGAGGACAGTGCAAATCGTCGTCGGTATTTGAATTCACGTGCCACATTGGCGCAATTGTTAAAGTTGGGCGTGGTGCCGATCGTCAACGAAAACGACACTGTGGCCACAGATGAAATTCGCTATGGCGACAATGACAGGCTGGCAGCGCAGATCGCTTTGACCACCGGCGCAGATCAATTGATTTTGCTGTCTGACGTAGATGGCTTTTATTCGGCCAATCCGCAAAATGACCCTGCCGCGCACCGCTTTGAAACCATTGATGAGATTACGCCAGAGATCGAATCCATGGCCGGCGAAGGGGTGTCAGGACTGTCAAAAGGCGGCATGATCACCAAAATTCTTGCCGCCAAAACGGCCACAGCGGGGGGCTGCGCAATGGCCATCACCGAAGGCAGTGTGTCCCGCCCGCTGACAGCGCTTGAGCACGGGGCAAATGCCACTTGGTTCAAGGCTCAGGTCACACCACAACAGGCCCGCAAACGCTGGATAAGCTCGATGAAGCCACAAGGCTCTGTCCATGTAGATGCCGGGGCTACCGCCGCACTGGCTCGTGGAAAAAGCCTTTTGCCTGCAGGTGTTACATTGGTGGAGGGCGCGTTTGAGCGCGGTGACCCTGTGGCGCTGATTTCGGAGAATGGCCATAATTTGGGGCAGGGGCTATCTGCCTATTCCGCCCAAGAAGCCCGCGCCATCAAAGGGTGTCAAAGCTTTGAAGTTGAAAGCATCCTTGGCTATTCTGGCCGGGTTGCCTTGATCCACAGAGACGATATGGCTCTTTAGTTGTTCTTGATCTAAATACCCCGCCGGAGGCCTCCGGATCATTATTCTAAGCAAAGGAAAAATCTGATGAAAGACATCGCAGATATCCCCGCCCTGATGCAAGACATTGGCACCCGCGCCAAAGCTGCAAGCGCAGAGCTGGCCTTTGCCCCGCCAGAGGCGAAATCACAAGCGCTGATGGCCGCCGCCGATGCAGTTTGGGCCCGTCGCGATGAAATTATTGCGGCCAATGCCAAGGATTTGGCCTTTGGATCCGAAAAGGGATTAAGCCCCGCAATGATGGATCGTCTGAAGTTGGACGAGGCGCGGATCCAAGGCATTTGTGATGCGCTGCGCGCAGTTGCAACCCAGGATGATCCCGTTGGGCAAATCCTGGAAGAATGGGATCGTCCGACTGGGCTGAATATCAAACGGGTGCGCACGCCTCTTGGGGTGATTGGAGTGATCTATGAGAGCCGGCCGAATGTGACAGCGGATGCAGGGGCCTTGTGCCTAAAGTCTGGCAACGCGGTTATTCTGCGCGGGGGATCTGAAAGTTTTCATTCTTCAAGCGTTATTCACGCCTGTTTGCAAGACGGGCTAAGGGCAGGCGGTTTGCCTGCTGATGCGGTGCAACTGGTGCCGACCCGTGATCGCGCTGCGGTGCAGGAAATGCTGACAATGGTCGACACAATTGATGTCATTGTGCCACGTGGCGGCAAAGGATTGGTGGGTCTCGTGCAGCGTGAAGCACGCGTACCGGTCTTTGCCCATTTAGAAGGTATCGTTCATATCTACCTTGATAAGGCCGCGGACCCGGTCAAAGCATTGGATGTGGTCCTTAATGCGAAAACCCGACGTACTGGCATTTGCGGGGCCGCTGAATGTTTGTTGATTCACAAAGACTTAGCTGAAACCGTTGGACAAGGTGTTTTGAAGGCTCTGATGGATGCAGGTGTGCAGGTTCATGCGGATCAACAGCTGCAATCTATCGACGGCACGGTTGCTGCAACCGCTGACGATTGGGGACGCGAGTATCTTGATATGGATATTGCAGCCAAGGTTGTCGATGACGTTGATGCCGCGATTGCGCATATTCGTAAATTCGGTTCAAATCATACCGATTGTGTGATCACCGAAGACGATGCGGTAGCGGCACGCTTTTTTGAACGGTTGGATTCTGCCATTCTAATGCGCAATGCCTCTACGCAATTTGCCGATGGTGGTGAATTTGGCATGGGCGGTGAGATTGGGATCGCAACAGGCAAGATGCATGCGCGGGGGCCGGTGGGGGCGGCGCAGTTGACCAGTTTTAAATATTTGGTCGAAGGCAACGGCACCATACGCGCGTAATCGATTAGAACGAAAGGGAAATCTGGGTCGTCGTGATCTGGATTTCCAACACCTTATTTTGATCCTTAAGGGATTGAATTAAAAGCGGAAAAGAGACCGTTGCTGGCGTAAAGTCACCAGGAATTTCAAGCCGTGCAAGCGCAGTCCAGAGCCCATCGTCAATGCGCGTATTCGTTTCTGTCACCGAGAGTTGCCACCGTATGCCATGACGCCTGACCATGACTTGACCGCCTTTGGGCAGGGCCTGTTCAAGACACATCAAGCCCAGAAATACAGCTTGCACTTCGTCGCGCTGCAAAGCCCCCGAGACCTTCCAATCCACTGAGACACGTTCGGTGTTTAAGTCATTGAAAATACACTCAACTTCTTTATTTTGAACGGGTTGATCAGGCCCAGATTGGCCAAAGGCCAAACGAAAAAATCGCACCCGCGCGCTAGCGGTTTTTGCGCTATCGGCAACCAAATTTGTCTCTTCGATGCCGCCTTGAGTGAGTTGTAAAAGTTCGACGCCATTGGAAATTGCACCAATAGGGCTTATGAGGTCATGACAGATGCGTGACGCGACACATTCGGTTAATCGGAGGGTCAAATTAGCGTACCTCGAAGTTGGAGAAGCCCTTGGAAGACCTAAATGCATTTCTGGAACCTGGCATGCTGGTGCGCCATCCTTTGCAAGAGGACTGGGGAACGGGCCAGGTACAATCAAATATTGGTGGCAAGATTACAGTTAATTTCCAAGAGGTTGGCAAAGTCGTTCTGGATAGTCGGCGTGTCGGTTTGGTGCCTGTGATTGAGCCATCAACCGATTAATTTCAGGTTAACACAACCAAAAGCTGTGTTGTGTAAAAAAAATTGATTTATTTTGCATTTGGTTGCCTTGGCCGGGTCCGCCGCCTAAAAGCAATGAAAGCAAACAGGCACCCTAAAACATGACGACTGCGTCCGTAAAACTGAAATTGAAATTGGCGGATTGCGAGGCTGATATCCAAGCCGCGCAGGCTTTGCGCTATAAAGTGTTTGTTCAAGAACTTGGCGGAGACGGCGCTCTGGTTGACCACACGGCTGGGCTGGAACGCGACGCCTATGATCCGCATACCGATCATCTGATGTTGCTGGATAGCGACCGAGGCGACAGCGTCAAAGATCAAATTGTCGGCGTTTACCGCTTGTTGCGGGATGATCAGATGCCGGCGATTGGCAGCTTTTACTCTGAAACAGAATTTGACGTTACTGCATTAAAGCAAACTGGCCGCAAATTGCTGGAGCTTGGGCGGTCCTGCCTATTGCCCGACTATCGTGGCGGCACGGCGATGTATGTTTTGTGGAACGGCTTGGCTGAATATGTCACCAAACATAGCATTGAAATCTTGTTTGGCACCGCAAGCTTTCATGGCACCGACATCGCCGCGTTGTCAAAGCCGCTTTCACTGTTGTTTCATCGACATCTTGCGCCAGAAGAACTGCGTGTAAAAGCACAAGAAAAATCATTTCAAAACATGGATCTACATGATGAAGGTGATTTGGATAGACGTCTGGCCATGCTGGAAATACCAGCCTTGATCAAAGGCTATTTGCGGCTTGGTGGCTTTGTGGGCGAGGGTGCCTATGTCGATCATGCCTTCAACACAACCGATGTTTGCCTTGTGATGGATACTGAAAAACTGAACGCCACACAGCGCCGGATCTATACAAGAGGAACCTAAGGTGAGAAGGCCGACTTGGTACAGTGATAATGGCTATCCGGTTTACCCTAAGACCAAGGGCATTGCCTGGCTGCGAGTAGCTGTGCGGGCCCCTTTGGTGTTTGGCCTTTTGAGCTTTGGTTTGCTGTTTCTGTTGATAATCCGGGTGATTGAAAAACCCATTTTTGGATTGAATCGTCCTTGGTCACCCTGGGTGACGCAATTTGTCTGCCGCAATGTGCTGCGGTGCATGGGGATACGTCTTGTCACCAAGGGCAAACCGATGCGCTTGCCTGGGGCGATGGTGGCCAATCATGCGTCTTGGTTGGATATCTTTGTGCTGAATGCCAAGGATCGTCTATATTTTGTGTCAAAATCCGAAGTGGCGTCTTGGCCCGGCATCGGCACCTTAGCAAAGGCGACCGGTACGGTGTTTATCGCGCGTGATCGCAAACAGGCGATCGCGCAGCAAGACATGTTTGAGAAGCGTTTGACCGCGGGGCATAAACTTTTGTTTTTCCCCGAAGGCACGTCGACAGATTCCTTGCGGGTTTTGCCTTTTAAATCAACGCTTTTCGCGGCATTCTTTTCTGAAAAATTGAAGCCGATTTGTTATGTACAACCGGTGAGTGTGAGCTATCGCGCCCCGGATAATGCAGATGAACGGCATTATGCCTGGTGGGGCGATATGGAGTTTGGTCCGCATATGTTGCAGATGCTGGCGTCGCGTCACCATGGCAGGGTCGAGCTGATCTATCATGCACCGGTGGCTGTGGCGGAATTTGCCAATCGCAAGGTGCTGACAGAATACCTAGAGACGCAGGTGCGGAACGGGCATTATTTGACCCAGACGTAAAGCCAGCAAACGGCGCGTTTAGATCTGATTATTTGTACAATTTGTACGTTTCGCGGCCTGAAACGTACGATTCGCATTTAACACTTGCCAGCCCACGCTAATTGAAGTAGTTCGCGCGCATTCAAACCCGCAGGTGGGGTTTGGGCTGGTCCAGGGGAGACATCCTTGGCGGTCCGCCGGTTGGAGCACATGCTTCCTACTTCCCCCACCAAGGCGTAAACCGGAAAAAGGAAATACACGCATGGCTCTTCCTGAGTTCACTATGCGCCAGCTGCTTGAAGCAGGCGTACACTTTGGTCACCAAACACAACGCTGGAACCCACGTATGGGCGAGTTCATCTACGGCTCGCGCAATGGCATCCACATCATGGACCTGACACAGACTGTTCCAATGTTGGACGCAGCGCTGAACGCCGTTCGTGAAACTGTTGCCAAGGGCGGCCGCGTTCTGTTCGTTGGTACTAAGCGTCAAGCGGCTGCACCTGTTGCCGATGCTGCTGAGAAATCCGCTCAGTACTTCATGAACCACCGTTGGTTGGGCGGCACTTTGACAAACTGGAAAACAGTTTCTCAGTCAATCAACCGTTTGAAAGAAATCGACGAGAAGTTGGTTGCTGGTGCCGAAGGTCTGACCAAAAAAGAACGTCTGGGCATGGAACGTGACCAAACGAAACTGCAAGCGTCTTTGGGCGGTATCCGCGAAATGGGCGGCGTTCCTGACCTGCTGTTCGTGATCGACGTGAAAAAAGAAGCGCTGGCGATTGCAGAAGCCAACAAACTGGGCATTCCAGTTGTGGCGGTTGTGGACACCAACTGTTCACCAGATGGCGTTGATTACATCATCCCAGGCAACGACGACGCGTCCCGCGCGATCTCGCTGTACTGTGATCTGGTATCACGTGCGGCGCTGGACGGCATGTCTGCCATGATGGGCGCGGCTGGCGTTGATCTGGGCGAATTCGAAGAAGCACCTGTTGAAGAAGTGGTTGCCGAAGAAGTCGCAGCGGACGCGTAAGCGTTACATTATTGACATGGGGGCAGGGTAAGCCCGCCCCCAGACCGATCTATTTCATTCTAGGAGAACCAAGATGGCTGTAACTGCCGCAATGGTGAAAGAACTGCGCGAAATGACTGGCGCAGGCATGATGGACGCGAAAAAAGCGCTGACCGAAAACAATGGTGACCAAGAGGCCGCAATCGACTGGCTGCGCACCAAAGGTTTGGCGAAAGCGGCTAAAAAATCTGGCCGTATCGCGGCTGAAGGTCTGGTTGCTGTTCAAGTTGAAGGCGGCAAGGGTGTTGCTGTTGAAGTGAACTCTGAAACTGACTTTGTCGGCAAAAACGCTGACTTCCAGAAAATGGTTGCGGGCATTGCCGGTGCGGCACTGAATGTGGCTGACGTTGACGCGCTGAACGCAGCAGACCTTGGCGGCAAGCCGGTTTCTGAAGTGATCACAGACAATATCGCGACCATCGGCGAGAACATGTCTTTGCGTCGCATGGCGACTGTGGAAGGTGACGTTGTTGCGTCTTACATCCACAACCCAGCCACAGCTGGCATGGGCAACATCGGTGTTCTGGTGGCGCTGAAAGGCGGCGACGAAGCTTTTGGTAAGCAGGTTGCAATGCACATCGCAGCGGCAAACCCACAGTCTTTGTCCGAAGCAGACTTGGACGCAGCGGTTGTTGAAAAAGAAAAGCAAGTTCAGATCGACATCGCGCGTGAATCTGGCAAGCCAGAGCAAGTGATCGAAAAAATGATCGTTGGCCGCATGAAGAAATTCATGGCCGAAGTGACACTGCTGGGCCAGTCCTTTGTGATCAACCCTGACCTGACCGTTGCAGCAGCCGCCAAAGAAGCCGGCGCTGAAATCGTTGGCTTTGTGCGCATGGAAGTTGGCGAAGGCATTGCGAAAAAAGAAGAAGATTTTGCAGCTGAGGTTGCAAAGGCCGCTCAAGGCTAAATCTTGTTCAATAATTGTGAAAACGCCGTCCAATTTGGGCGGCGTTTTTGTTTTCTGCTGTGGGTTTTGATGATTGATTGCCGCAAAGACAACATCGTCAGATCGGCAAAAAGAAACGGTGCCGCAAAAAAGCGACACCGTTCCAAAATACGGGCCCAATCATTGGGGATGGCGGGCCCTTTTTTTGAAAACTGTAGGGGGAAAAACCCACGACTTCCAAAACTACGACCATGTCGTAATAAAAGAGCGCAGGGCCTTGAAATCACAAGGATTACGCTCTCTATACGTCCCTGGCTAAAGCCACACTCACGGAACACGTGTATATTGGCAGCTTTAGTCGGTTAACTATAGGTCAGGAAAACCTTACTTTCCCTAGGGTAAGTTTCATGTTGAGACTAATTTGATTCGATTGTGAAAATTTGATTGAGGAAGGTGGCCTTAAGCACAGCCTGGGCTGTTGTTTCAACCGCCAGTGACTCGCGTGCAAGGCGCAGATGTTTTTCCACCGTCGCTGATGTACGGCCCAAAAGCATGGCGATATCCTGAATGGTTTTTCCGTCTGAAACCCATTCCAGAACTTCACGCTGACGCTTGGTGAGTGCACGCTTTGGGTTTTCATAGGGCAGATCCAAAATCTTTAGATGCAGCACATTGTTGATCAAGATCAGCTCTTCGCCAAATTTTTCCCAAATCGCGTCCAGCTCTTCCTGGGTGGACCCAACAGGGCCGGTTAGGCCAATTGCCCCTTTGGAACGCTGCGAAACCGTCTTAAAGCTAATCGTGTAACCCGTTGAAACGCCACTGGAAATATTGAATTCCAGCACGGCTTGCTCTTCTTTTGTCAGACCTTCGCTCATGGCGCGTTCAGCGATGTGACGCCAACTTTGTGCACCATCGTTGTTCAGCGCCCATTTGATCATGGGGCCGTGCAAAAACATGCGATCACCAAAGAAACGGTCTAGATAGGCGCGATCGTGGTTTGACAGAATAACAAAATCTTCGGGATCACCGAGATTATAATCAACCCGAAAATTGGTATAACCATAGATTAAGCGATCAAACCCATATTCGGCCATCTTGTCGACGTGCATTTTCCACAGCGCTTCAAGTGTCGTCGCGTTTGTCATATCCGCGATATATCGCAGGATCTTAGATGGCATTTAGATTACCCGAGGTGGCGCACCATGGCGTCGATGGCTAATTCATAGCCATGCGCGCCAAAACCGCAGATCTGACCGATTGCGACTGGGGCTATAAAGGACTTGTGGCGGAATTCTTCACGCGCATGGATATTTGAAAGATGCAGTTCAACGACGGGCAGGGCCGCCGATGAGATCGCATCCATCAGAGCAACCGACGTATGTGTATAGGCGCCGGCGTTCAGAATGATGCCGTCATGCGCGCCACGCGCGCCGTGGATCGCATCAATCAATGCGCCTTCGTGATTGCTTTGAAAGAACTTGATATCAATATTGTGTTTGGTGGCATGCGCCGTGCACAGGGTTTCAATGTCATTCAAAGTGGTTGTGCCATAAACCTCTGGCTGGCGGGTGCCAAGCAAGTTCAGGTTTGGACCATTAAGTATAAGTAATGACGTCATTGTATCCCTCGGAGTTACAAATGGTGTACAGCGAAGCCTTTGGCGCTGTCTAGCGTTAGAGACCGGTTCAAAAGGTGATTGTCGCAGTTTTAAGGGAATTTTACGCCATTTGCGGTTTGGGATTACTGTTAATATAACATAATTACCATTATGCGTTATTTGTGTGTCGGAAACAGTCATGCGGTTAGCGGCCTATCTGTCTGAAAATAAAGCCTAATCAAAATTAATGTAAAAAAGATTTACATCAACGCTTGTATCCCCAATGTAAGCCCCCATCTGTTGTAATGTGAAAGGCATTCACATCAACTTTAAACACGGAGATTAAAATGACAACTGTAGCCACCGACGCCCATGACACCGCCCATATGGGATGGTTCTCGCGCAGCGAAGCCTGGCTTGATAGCAAAGGTAAAGGCGCATGGATCGCAGCGATGGTCCTTGGCTTTGTCTTTTTCTGGCCTGTTGGCTTGGCCCTTCTGTTTTATATGATCTGGAGTAAACGTATGTTCAGCAAAAAGCGTTCTTGTGCGCGTGGTCGCCGCCGCATGCATGTAATGACACCGACAGGCAACTCGGCGTTTGATGCATATCGCGATGAAATGATCAGCCGTCTGGAAAATGAACAAGCCAGCTTTGAAGAGTTTTTGAAGCGCCTGCGGGAAGCCAAAGACAAATCTGAGTTCGATCAATTCATGGAAGATCGTGCGACCAAAGCGACAAACGAACGTCAAGAAGACACTGTTGACGCTTGAAATTAAATACTAAAATGAAACGGGCTCCCGGTCAACGGGAGCCGCTTATTGGACTTGGAGACCGATGAATACGCATACTTATGCCCTACCCGACCCTCAGACCCAACCCGAGTTTTACGCGGATGTTCCTGTTAAACGACTGATGGCCTGGTTTGCCGATATGGTTTTGATCGGGATTATCTGTTTTGCGATTTCGATTTTCACGCTGGGTATCGGGTTCTTACTTTGGGTCTTTTTGACCCTGATTGTTGGATTCATTTACCGCGTCGTGACCCTGGCAAACGGATCAGCCACTTGGGGCATGCGGTTTGTTGGGATTGAAATGCGCACGCAAGATGGCGCGCGGTTTGAGCTGAGCCACGCGTTTTTGCATACGCTCGGTTACAGCGTTTCGCTTTCATTTCCGGTGCTGCAAATCATTTCGATTGTCTTGATGTTGACAAGTGCGCGGTCTCAGGGATTGACCGATCACGTGATGGGAACTGTTGCCATCAACCGTGCTGCGCGTTTCTAAATGGCATTTCTCTTGGCCTTGGGCCGTGGCGTTGCTAAGCTTTAGAAGCAATCAACAACAAAACGGCTCCTATGCGTCATTCTCTTCCTATTGCCCCACAGTTTTATGTGACTGCTCCGCAGCCCTGCCCCTATCTAGAGGGTAAGATGGAGCGCAAATTGTTTACGGCGCTGCAGGGAGACGATGCACAGGCGCTGAATGACTCGCTGTCACAACAAGGGTTTCGACGGTCGCAGAACGTCTTATATCGACCCTCCTGTACAGAATGCGCGTCTTGTTTGTCTGCCCGGATTGATGTGCGACGGTTTTCAGAAAGCAAAAGTCAGAAGCGCGTGGCAAAACGCAATGCGCATCTGCGGCGCCGGGCGTCCTCTCCCTGGGCCACTGAAGATCAGTTTGAACTGTTTCGCACCTATCTGGATGCACGTCATGCTGATGGTGGCATGGCTGACATGGATGTCTTTGAATTTGCCGCCATGATCGAGGAAACGCCAATTCGTTCGCGGGTGATAGAATACAATGACCGTGCAGATGGTGCGCTGACCGCCGTCAGCTTAACGGATGTTTTGGAAGACGGCATCAGCATGGTCTATAGCTTTTTTCGACCGGACTTGGCGCGGCAGTCTTTGGGCACCTATTTGATTTTGGATCATATCCGCATCGCGCGCGAGATAGGCGTGCCCTATGTCTATTTGGGTTACTGGGTTCCGGGCAGCGATAAAATGGGGTACAAGGCGCGGTTTTCTGGCTTAGAGGTGCACTTGAACGGCCGATGGCAAGCGATTGAAAAGCAAGATAAAAACAGCCATTTAGATGTGCCGAAAAGCAGCGCTCCGATTGCAGAGCAAGTGGCCAATATCTCGCTGCCAAATGCCCAAAAGGTGCTGCGTTAATACGCCAACAATCTTTGAACTTTCATTGAAAATGGGGCCTCGTGTGAGGCCCCTTTCTGGTTCTTGTGACGGTTCAGATCAATTGCCAATCAGGGCCGGCAGAATGGTGACGATTGATGGGAAGAACCAAAGGATCGCCAAGCCGAGGACCTGGATCAAAACAAATGGCAAGATACCGCGATAGATGTGCCGTGTGGTCACACCCGCCGGGGCAACACCGCGCAGGTAAAAGAGCGCAAAGCCAAAGGGTGGTGTCAGGAACGAAGTCTGTAAGTTGACCGCGATCATGATGGTGACCCATTTCGGATCGAAGGTGCCACCATAGATGACCGGACCAACAATTGGGATCACGATGTAAATGATTTCGAGGAAATCCAGCACAAAGCCCAAAAAGAACAACACCAACATAACAATGAGGAAGACCGTGAATTCGTTGTCAAACGAACGCAGGAATTGCTGAATGTAATGTTCGCCGCCAAAGGAAATCACCACCAGGTTCAGAATTTGCGACCCGATCAGGATGGTGAACACCATAGAGGTGACTTTTGCGGTTTCCCTCACAATGGGCGTAAGAACCGCGCCTCGGAACAAGACCCAGCAGCTGTATATTAGTCCGCCAACGGCGAACAAATAGGCTGCATATGCGATAATAAAGGCGACCCAGCTTTCGAAGGACACATCGCTTTGGTTGATGCGCAGGTCAAAGTTGACGCCAATTAAGATCATGATCACCACGGCAAATGCCGTGCGTAATACCATCTTTCCAGATTTTTGCTCGTCTTGCAGTTTGCGATATGCGGCCAGTAAGATTGCCCCACCTGCCCCAAGAGCCGCGGCCGGTGTTGGGTTGGTGATGCCGCCCAGAATGGACCCAAGCACAGCAACAATTAACACCAAAGGAGGGAAAACAACCCGTAACAGCTCGTTCTGACTAAGAATTTTGCTGGCGTGTTTAACCCCATATAGCGTCATCAGCAGAGGCAAGAGGATGATCAGGAACATCTGCCCTGAGCTGGTGGTGGGTGCCACAAATAAGATATCAAACACGAGGGCTAATGCGGCACCGGCAAATCCAATATATGTTGCGCGGTGGTTCGCAGCAGGGGCCATACCGCGCGCCGTCGTCAGAACCAGTACCAACAATAGAAAACCTGTTGCCAAACCTGTTCCGATTGGCGCTGCGTTTTGCACTTTGGTATTGAAGTCTGTAACGCGCTCTTCTTCAGTGAGTTTCCGGGAGTCTTGTGCACCCCCTTCTGAAGCAATTCTTGCGGTTTCGGACACAGCGATATCCCAGGCCTCTTGACCATGCAGATCAATCATCGAGATTTTGCACTCTTCACTGACATTTGTGCGCAGGCTCGCGCGCTCTCCGATGTCTGTGAAGCTGCTGACAACGATGCTTTGGCTGCCAATGATATGCATGGAATTCAGCAGGATAAGTCCACCAATCAACACAATTGGTGCGGCCAAGAACCAGGTCAGTTTTTCGTTGCGTGTGGTGGCAAGAGATCTGGACGCTTCAAATTGAACTGCCGGGGCTTTGCTTGGGTTTAACATGGCATAAACAAAGGCATAGGTGCCATAGAGCAGTGCCAACATGATGCCCGGCACGAGTGCTGATTGGAACAAGGTTCCAACGGAAACCACCGCCGGTTTCCCGAGATATGTCAGCGCGTCCGTGCAGCCGGCAATCTGCGCTCTGGATTCTTGGGCGGTGGAATACAAATCGCCAGCCAGGGTACCCAATAAGACAATCACAATCGAAGGCGGGATGATCTGCCCAAGCGTGCCAGAGGCCGCGATCACGCCCGTGGCCAGTTCAGGGGAATAATTATGACGTAGCATGGTTGGCAGGCTTAGCAGCCCCATGGTCACAACCGTGGCCCCAACAATGCCGGTCGAGGCCGCAAGAAATGCGCCCACAACGACAACCGAAACCGCCAGACCGCCGGGAAGCGGCCCAAAGACACGGGCCATTGTTGTCAGCAGGTCATTGGCAATTTTGGATCGCTCAAGCGTGATGCCCATCAGAACAAACATCAAAACAGCCAAAAGCGTTTCAATGGATTGCCCCGCCAAGACACGCTCGTTGATGCGGTTGACGATGAAAGACAAATTGCGGTCCATCGCGGATTCCCAGCCGCGTTCAAAAATCGGTTCTGCAATTCTGGGCAAATCCGGGTATCGGAACGTGGATATGGTGTCTGCCTTGACACCCTGAGACAGCAAATCGTTATACAGCGGCGAGGCCGTATCAATCGCCTGGTGAATAAGGATCCCTGCACTGTCGAGCGCGGCGATGATCCCAAAAGATATGATCCCTGCCCCACCAATGGCAAAGGCCACTGGGAAGCCGGAAAGAATTCCTCCGAATAGGCAGAGGAAGACGATAATCAGGCCAACCTCGACCCCATCAAGTCCGAATAACATTGGTTTTTTCCCCTACCTCAGTGTGTGCCTTCAAAGGCTTCTTCACCTGCGCCCAGCGTGTCGCGGTCGAGGTATTTTCCTTCGTTTTCTTCGCCTTCTATCAATTCCAGATAGGAACGGTAAAAGAAGGCAATCGCATGCAAGAAAATAAGACCTGCGAATGCCACAAGAAGAACTTTAAAGATGAAATAAGCGGTGAACCCATTTGGCGAAAAGCCGATGGTTTCCACATTCCAGCGCAGCGCGCGGGATTTTGCGAGCAGCCGCTCTAGCGTGTCACTCGCCGAGGGCTTTGGCACAATCAGGTGGCGCCACATAAAGTACCAGCCATACATCCAGACCATGACTGCCATCGGCATCATAAACAGAATAGAACCACACATATCAATGATTTTGCGGCTGCGGTAACTGACGGCGGCATAGACCAGATCAACCCGAACATGCGAGCCCTGAACAAAGGCGTAAGTTGCACAAAGGGCGACCACCAAAGCATTGTAAAGTTTAAGTTCTTCGGCATACCAGCTGATGTCATATTGCAGCGGGATGCCAAAGCCCAACACGATGTCAGGCCGGGTGAATATGCGCTGCATGAAGATGATGATGATCTGTTGCAGCACCATGAGCAAACCGGCCCAGGCAGCAAAGCGACCGATGGTGTTGGCCATGCCTTCGAGGCCTCTTACGATGACCCAAAGTACACTGTTTTTCCAAAAGCCGATCGCTGTTACAACCAAGAAAATGGTGAAAATGGCGAAGAAGAACTCCACTGATCCGCCGTAATACACAAATCGCATGATGGATTCTTTGTTGGACCAATCCAGCCAAAGTTGTGGGTGTGAAATGGCGTAGGCAATATTTACAAATGCCATGAGGATGTTTTGTATTGCCAAGACAATACCATCCCAAAGGGCAGAAAAGATCTGCCCAATGCTGGCCGCGCCAGAGTCTTGCATGATGTCCCCCCGAAGGTCAATTTGCCGATTTTTGCTGAACCTTAGCGGTATTCTGAATGACAAAAAATCGAAAAGTGGCACCGGTTTCCCGGAGCCACCTAGAGTGATGGAGCAGCTTAGCCACCCAAAACGCGGTTACGTTGAGAAGTATAGATGCTATCGGAACGATTTAGCCATCGTGAGCTTTTCTTCATACTCGCTTCAAAGCTACCACGAATGTCTCGATAGATGTCATCATCCATAAATTCATCCATTGCCTTGGTAGAAGCCACACCAAACAGATCCCAAACGTCGTCGGAGAACTGCATCAACTTTACACCTTGCTCTTGAATTCTGGAAAGCGCAGCACCGTTGTTCGCAATACCTAGGGTTAAACTATGTTCAGTTGTCGCTAATGCAGCGTTTTCGACGATAACTTGCTGCGATTTCGTAAGCGAATTCCAGATATCAAGATTGAAAGATGCGCAAAAGCGCAGAGCCAGGCTCGTGGAAACCGGCTGTGTAATAGTATTTACAGATTTCTTGGAATCCTAGGCGCTCGTCCGCAAACGGGCCAATCCATTCTGCAGCGTCGATCGCACCAGATGATAGCGCCTGGTAAATCTCGCTACCAGGAAGAGATTGCACGGAAGCGCCAGTTAGGCCCAAAGCGCGCCCGCCGATGCCGGGCATACGGAATTTTAGTCCGTTAAAGTCCGCGGCTGAATTGATTTCTTTACGGAACCAACCGCCAGGCTGCATACCTGTGCTACCTGCCAAAAACGATTTAAGGCCAAAAATTTCACCAAGTTCATGGTGCATTTCTTTGCCGCCATCATGCAGCCACCACGTCATCATTTCGGCTGCCGTACCGCCGAAGGGAACAGACGTAAAATAGTAGAAGCCAGGGTGTTGACCACCAAAATAGTAATCTGCTGAGTGATAAATGTCTGCCTGGCCAGATGCCACTGCGTCAAACACTTCGAAGCCACCAACCAGCTCTCCAGATGCTTTTTTGTCGATGGTGATTTGCCCATCTGTCATTTCAGTTACAGCGTTTGCAAAATAGACAGCTGCATCGTCAAACACAGCGAAACCGTGCGGTACCGACGTAACCATTGTCAAAGTACGCTTACCTTGCGCATAAGCCGGTGCCGCCAAAGTTGTGGCCGCGGCTGTGGTTCCACCAAGTGCTGATGTTTTTAAAAATGAACGACGATCCATTAAGTATCCTCCCAGAATATTGAGCTGCACCCACCCTGCTACAGGTGGCTGAGCGGACCGTTTCGAGTGAGGAAAGCCTAGCTTTGCAGGTCCTCTGAAGGAATACCTACAACTACGTAGAAAGGTTTGGATATCCGTCGTTTTCTCCGCAAAACAAAGGAATTAGGACAAAACTCTACAGATGATTTAATGTGAAAATGACAATTCGGGCTATGAATTTAGAAGCAGAAGCCCTATTCGAATCGTCCATGCGTGACCTTTTTCGCAACATAAAACCGTCTTACGGACAAAAGCTTTTTTTGCTTGCCACCCTGCCCTTAATCTTGGCGGTTGCAGCGATTTCTATCTTGGTTGCCAATCAGTCGCGTGCGCTGGCTGAACATGAAATCAAAACGCTTGAAAATCAGTTGATACAGGTCAAAAAGCGAGAGCTAAAAAACTATGTAACTCAAGCGCGTAACGGATTTTATTACATCTACGGAAATGCCTCGCCTGATGATAAAATCGCCAAGCGCCAAGTCTTGCAAATTCTCTCGGCGATGATCTATGGCGATGAAGGCTTCTTCTTTGTTTATGACTATGACGGCACCAATCTCGTATCGCCTCGTCAAACCTATCTGATCAATAAAAACTGGCTTGGTCTACGCGATTCGCAGGGCAATTTGGTGGTCGCCGATTTCATCGACACCGCGCGTCAGGGCGCGGGATATGTTGAACATCTGTGGCCCAAACCGTCGACAGGCGAAGAAGCGAATATGATTTCTTATGTGACCTCGTTTCCGAGCTGGCGATGGGCCGTTGGCACCGGGGTTTTCATAGATGATATTTTGCGCACAACAGCCGCCGCCCGCGCCGAGGTTGAAGCACGTGTGCAACGGACATTTCTTTATATTGGCGGCATCACGCTGGCCGCGCTGATGTTGGTGTTTTTATCGGGACTTATGATCAACATCCGAGAGCGGCGATTGGCGGATGCCAAGTTGAAAAAGCTCACGCAGCGGGTGTTTGATGCGCAAGAGGAAGAACGTGGCCGAGTGGCGCGTGAATTACATGACGGGATTTCTCAGATTTTGGTTGGGGTGCGCTATGCTTTGGATCTTGCGCGTCGCCGCATCGCCAATGGTGATGCGAGAGCCAGCGAATCGGTTGATCGGGGCATGGCGCATTTGAACACGGCGCTTCATGAGGTGCGGCGTATTTCGCGTGATCTGCGGCCTGGAATTTTGGATGATTTGGGTCTTGGGCCTGCCCTGCGGGCGTTGACAGACGAGTTTAGCGAACGCACTGGAATTGAAACAAATGTAGAAACAGTTGTGTTTCGCAACCGTTTGAATCCAGAAACTAAATTCTCATTGTACCGCGTCGCTCAGGAGGCTTTGACAAATATAGAACGTCACTCTGGGGCGACCTCTGTTTCTGTTGATTTGCGAGGACACACGCGTGGTGCCACTTTGCGTATTAGCGACAATGGGCGCGGCATTCCTTTGGAACTGTCCAAGGAAACCGCCAATCAAGGCGGTCTGGGACTGCGCAACATGCAAGAACGCATTGAACAAATGAATGGCCAATTACGGATATCTTCCAATAAAAATGGTACTGTAATTGTGGCGGATGTTCCGCTGAGCCAGCTTTTGTCGCCCCAAGAAGAGAGCGACACGAAACGAAAGGCACGCTTATGACGGACCGAACTGGCGTTGTTATTGTGGATGACCACCCGATGGTGGCAGAGGGCATCCAGTCGATCTTAGAGAGCTTTGACGATCTAGAAGTCTTGGCCACTTTAAGCAATGGGCGCGAAGCCATAGGGTTTTTGAAGGACAATGACGTTGACGTGGTGTTGATGGATTTGAATATGCCGGAACTTAGTGGGCTGACTGCGACCGAAATCATTCTGGAAAGCAAGCCGGACACTCGTATTTTGATTTTAACGATGCATGACAGCCCCGAGTATATTTCGACGGCTCTAAGCCATGGGGCACGCGGCTATGTGCTGAAAGACGTGCCAACGGATGAGATCAAAACCGCAATCGACACGGTGATGCGCGGAGAACGGTATTTGTGCACCGGGGCCAAGGGCTCTTTGGAACCTGTCGAGGGGGAAGAAGCGCGTGAGCAATTAACCAGCCGTGAACAGACGGTCTTGTTGCAGCTGGCCCAGGGCAAATCCAACAAAGAGGTTGCCAATGAGCTGAATATCTCTGTGGGCACCGTGGAAACCCATCGCAAAAATATCAAACGCAAACTGGGGATCAGCTCAACAGCTGGCCTGACAAGGTATGCGATCGAGCACGGCGTGGTGCAAAGGTCTGGTCTTGGTATTTAGCAAATTGATATTGGGCCCATAGGCTGCAAAATGCGTCTGCCAGAGACCACGGATTTGGAAAAATGTGCTTGCAACATCAATCTGCGCAATAAATGAAAAGAAAAAAAGTTGCCTGCGACATATTTTTTCTTCGATTGCCGGTTGACGCCCCTTTTACACGGAAATAATGTCCCGGTAACGCAAAGAGGACTCTTGAGATGAACGATCTAGTCGTGATTGTCGGAAATAGGCGCATGGCCCGGTGACGGGAAACCATATTGGAAACCATGCGCCCCCGAAAATTTCGGGGGCTTTTTTGTATCAAAGGCGAAGTAAACGGAGAGACAGATGTCACGTCAAATGACCGGCGCAGCAATGGTGGTTCAAGCTCTGAAAGATCAGGGTGTGGACACAATCTTTGGCTATCCTGGCGGCGCAGTCCTGCCAATCTATGATGAGATTTTCCAGCAGAACGACATTCGTCATATTCTGGTGCGTCATGAACAGGCTGCTGTGCATGCGGCCGAAGGGTATGCGCGTTCGACTGGTAAAGTTGGTGTCGCTTTGGTGACTTCTGGCCCGGGTGCGACAAATGCCGTAACCGGATTGACCGATGCGCTGTTAGATTCCATTCCGATTTTGGTAATCTCGGGGCAGGTTCCAACCTTTATGATTGGATCTGACGCCTTTCAAGAGGCCGACACCGTTGGGATCACCCGCCCTTGCACCAAACATAACTGGCTGGCGAACGAAACCGAGACATTGGCAGAGACCCTGCATCAAGCGTTTCATGTGGCGCGCTCTGGCCGCCCCGGCCCGGTGTTGATCGACATCCCGAAAGACACGCAGTTTGCCAATGGCACGTACTCAGAGCCCAAAAAAGCCCGGGTTGATCATTATCAGCCACAGCTTAAAGGGGACATCACCGAGATCACCGAGTTGGTGGCCTTGATGGAGCGCGCCGAACGCCCGGTGTTTTACACCGGTGGTGGCGTCATCAATTCAGGTGTGGCGGCCAGCCAGTTGTTGCGCGAATTGGTGGATGCCACCGATTTTCCAATCACATCAACTTTGATGGGTCTGGGCGCCTATCCGGCCTCTGGCAAAAATTGGCTGGGCATGCTGGGTATGCATGGTCTGTACGAAGCCAATATGGCGATGCATGATTGTGATCTGATGATCAATGTTGGTGCGCGGTTTGATGACCGGATCACCGGTTTGATTTCGGCTTTCTCGCCGAATTCGCAGAAGGCCCATATCGACATTGATCCAAGCTCGATCAACAAAGTGATCCGTGTCGACATTCCAATTGTCGGCGACGTGGCCCATGTTCTGGAAGATCTGCTGAAGGTCTGGAAAGCCCGCGGTCGTAAGACCAACAAAGAAGGCTTGGCAAAATGGCAAGCGCAAATTGCTGAATGGAAGGCAAAGGATTGCCTGAGCTTCAAGCAAGAAGGTTCTGTTATTAAGCCACAATATGCCCTTAAGCGTTTTGAAGAGCTGACCCGCGGCATGGATCGTTATATCACAACAGAAGTTGGCCAGCACCAGATGTGGGCGGCGCAGTATCTGAACTTTGATGATCCGCACCGTTGGATGACATCGGGTGGTCTGGGCACCATGGGCTATGGTTTCCCGGCCTCGATCGGCGTGCAAATGGCGCATAAAGATGCTTTGGTGGTAAACGTGGCAGGCGAAGCAAGCTGGCTGATGAACATGCAAGAAATGGGCACAGCCACACAGTTCCGCCTGCCCGTCAAACAGTTCATCCTGAACAATGAACGGCTGGGCATGGTGCGCCAATGGCAAGAGCTGCTGCACGGCGAACGCTATAGCCACAGCTGGTCAGAAGCCCTGCCTGACTTTGTAAAATTGGCCGAAGCCTTTGGAGCCAAGGGCATTCGCTGTTCTGACCCTGCGGATCTGGATGACGCGATCATGGAAATGGTCAATTTCGACGGACCGGTGATCTTTGATTGCTTGGTTGAAAAACATGAAAATTGCTTCCCGATGATTCCATCAGGCAAGCCGCATAATGAAATGTTGCTGGGCGACGCCTCGACTCAAGGCGCGATCGAAACCGGCGGCGCGGTTCTGGTGTAAGGAGAGAGACAATGGCTGCATTGAAAATCAAAAAAGGCTCTACAAGCCACTCTGCTTATAACCTGCGTCCGAACTTTTCGGACGTGCATGAAACCCATACATTGGCGGTGGTTGTTGACAACGAGCCTGGGGTTTTGGCACGGGTCATTGGCTTGTTTGCAGGTCGTGGTTACAACATTGAAAGCCTGACGGTGGCCGAGGTTGACCATACAGGCCACCAGTCGCGCATCACCATCGTGACCACAGGTACGCCGCAGATCATCGAACAGATCAAAGCCCAGCTTGGGCGTATTGTGCCGGTGCATCAGGTGCATGACTTGACCGTCGAAGGCCCGTCAGTGGAACGTGAACTTGGGTTGTTCAAAGTATCTGGCGAAGGTGACAAACGTGTCGAAGCGATGCGTTTGGCAGAAATTTTTCGTGCTAATGTGGTGGACACAACATTGGAAAGCTTTGTGTTTGAAATCACTGGCGCACCAGAAAAGATTGATGCTTTTGCGGACCTCATGCGCCCTCTGGGCCTGCAGGAAGTGGCGCGCACTGGGGTTGCTGCCCTGTCACGCGGCAGCCTCTAACATCTTGAAAATAAGTTTGAATGGGGCGCTGAGGCGCCCTTTTTCATGTCTTGCTTAAGGCATAGATATGCCAACTGGCATGGCCCAACCAAGGCAAGGCCACCAACAGTCCCAAAAACGCCGGCAACATCGCCACAAAGGTCATGACTGACAAAAATATGCCCCAGCCCAGCATGACAATGAAATTGCGTTGCACTGCTTGAAAACTGGTGATGATCGCGGTCATGAAATCCACCTCTCGATCCAGCAAGATGGGCAATGAAAACACCGTCAACATAAACAATATCAGGGCAAAACCACTGCCCACAACGGTGCCAAAGGCCAACATCATCAACCCATTACCCGAGGTGTAAATCTCGAGGCTGGAAGAGATATTTGTCATGGTGGTCAGGCCCAGAAACAGGGCGAAAATCATATGTGCCAAGAAAAACCAGAACATAAAGATAATCACAATGATGGTGCAAATCGACGGCAATTGACGTTTGCGCTGGTGCAGCACCACCCCCAAAATATCTTTTGGCGTAAAGCTTTGGCCAATCTGGCGACGATGCGAGACTTCATACAGGCCCACGGCGGCAAAAGGCCCCAACAGCGGAAAGCCAATGGCCGCAAAAACCAACCAATAGCTCTGGCCTGTCACATAGGTGATCCAGGAAATCATCCAGCCGCCAAGCGCATAAAACAGCCCGAAGAAAAGCCCATAGATTGGTTCTGCACGAAAATCCTGCCAGCCAAGGTGCAACGCTTTTCGGATCGTTGATACATCCACTGCGCCCAAGTCGGGCACACCTGCAATGGGTGCCTCGTTCATATATCTCTCCTAGATTTATGTTCGCGCCGCCCCATTAAGCGAATAAACCTAAGTCTGATCAAGACCTTTTAGATGTGAAACGCTGCGTATGTTGAACCAGATGGGGATGTTTGGACCAGTGGGCTTATCAGGCCAAACTGGGTTTGCGCTGCTGGGGTGAAAATGCGGTGGCGGTTTCACTTTATGGCAGCTTCAAGCTGAGCCAGCAATATACCCGCGCTGGTAAGCCCTTCGCGGGGCGCATGATAGGCCGCAAGTGCAACCGGTGAAAGCTTTGGCAGCGCAAGCGATGGTGCCGCCGACACAAGCGGCATTGCGATTGTCTTACGCGGCATAACCGTCAGCGCGAGGCCGGCCTGAACCAAAGACCTTACACCAATCGGGTGTGGGCTTAGGTGGCTGACATGGCCGCGCAGCCCAGCATCGTCCAAAGCCTTCAATGCGTATTGCCGAAGATCACGGCCATCTGTGAGAAATGCCAATGGGATTGGTCCTGTCGACGGCAGTTGAAATGGATCTGAACAGACCCAGTCCAACTCCATTGAATGTATGAAACGACGCAGGGTGTGACGCCCTTGGTCCATCATAAATGCGATATCAATTTCGCCGTCTTCCAAGCGCTGCAACAGGCTGTCACTGCGGTCGCATTGAATTTGAATCTGAACATCAGGTCTTTGAATGGCAAAGGCGCGCAGAATATCGCTCACAATCGACATCGCTAAGGTGACGGTTGTTCCCAACCGCAGAATTTCTCGTGAATGCGCGGTGCGAACGGTTTCTGTGGCTTCTTCGGAAAGCGCAAGGATGCGGCGCGCATATACCAGAAAAGCCTCTCCCTCTGGCGTCAGACGCATGGTCTTACCCCGCCCGCGTTCCAAAAGCGGTTGCCCCAATGCGTCTTCCAACTTCTTGATTTGGGCGCTGATCGCTGATTGCACCGTATTGCGCTTTTGCGCGACCGTCGTGAAGTTCAGGTCTTGGGCGACGCGCAAAAAGGTTCTAAGCGTGTTTAGGTCAAATGAAATCTCCATATATGTTTCTTATAGCCTAAATAAATCGTTTCCAAGATTTATGTTGATTGCCTATCTCTGGTTGGAATCAACAAACAACCGGAACTCATGGAACTCTCACTTTCGTTTTACATCGTATCCATTGTGTCGATTTTACTGACGGGCATTTCTAAAAGCGGCTTTGGAGGCGGATTGGGTGTGATGTCTGTTCCGCTCATGTCGCTCTTTGTTGCACCGCAATTTGCTGCGGCAGTATTGATGCCGATCTTGCTGGCAATGGACATCCTGGTTGTCTGGCGCCACCGACAAACATGGGATCGCCGGATCGTCCTTGGCCTGCTGCCGGCCGCCCTCGTGGGGCTTGCTCTGGGCAGCGCCATTTTTCAATTCATGGATATAGACCTGCTGCGGCTGGTGATCGGCCTATTGGCAGCATTCTTTGTGCTGCAGTTTCTGATTTCTAAACGCGCGCCACGCAAATCCCATCCCCCCTATGCGCCGCTGGTCTGGGGGTTGGGAATGATCTCTGGATTTGCAAGCTTTGTGGCGCATGCTGGAGGCCCACCAGTCAAGGGCTATTTGTTGCAACAAAACCTTGAAAAAACATGGTTTGTCGGAACCAATACGGTTTTTTTCTTTTCACTGAACTTCATAAAAACCATTGCCTATGGCGCGACCGGCGCGCTTTCAACTTCGAGTTTACTCACCAGCGCCACACTTGCGCCGGTCTTGTTTTTGGGCGTTCTCATGGGCGCGCGTCTGCACGCATTCATAAAACAGGACCTCTTCGTGAAAATTGTCTACGGTTTCCTCGCCCTCACTGCGGTTAAACTGCTGGCAGAAAGCGCCGCGACATTTCTTTGAAACGGGCGAAATCGAAATCGCTGCCGCCTCAGGCACCCGTCGCATTGGCACCCGCTGATCCCCTAAGGGTTCACAGCCATTCACCTTTGTAAAAATACTCTGGGGGAGACGTTGAAATGCAATTTCAACGGCGGGGGCAAAGCCCCCCATTCCCTAAGCTTTACGGCCTATTCGCCCTGAGCGTCTGCGCGGCTCTTGCCAGAGACATCCATGGCCAATGTGGCGGCCATAAAGCCATCCAGATCACCATCCAGCACGCCTTTGGTGTCGGACGTCTCGTGGTTGGTGCGCAGGTCTTTCACCATTTGGTATGGCTGCAACACATAAGAGCGGATCTGGTTGCCCCAACCTGCGTCGCCTTTGTTTTCATGCGCTTCGTTGATCGCGGCGTTGCGGCGGTCAAGCTCTTGCTGATAAAGCCTTGATTTCAAAGCCTTCATCGCGATGTCGCGGTTCTGGTGCTGTGACTTTTCAGATGAGGTCACCACAATGCCGGTTGGATTATGGGTGATGCGCACTGCAGAGTCGGTGGTGTTCACATGCTGCCCACCTGCCCCAGAAGACCGGTAAGTGTCGATGCGAATATCTGCCGGGTTCACTTCGATGTCGATATTGTCATCAACCACAGGATAGACCCAGACAGAGCTGAAAGAAGTATGGCGTTTGGCGGCGCTGTCAAACGGTGAAATGCGCACCAGACGATGCACACCAGATTCAGACTTCAGCCAGCCATAGGCGTTGTGCCCGGTGATCTTATAGGCGGCTGATTTGATGCCGGCTTCTTCGCCAGAGGTCATGGACTGCAACTCCACCGTATAGCCGCGTTTTTCGGCCCAACGCACATACATGCGCGCCAACATAGAGGCCCAGTCACAGCTTTCGGTGCCCCCGGCCCCGGAATTGATTTCCAGAAACGTATCATTGCTGTCGGCTTCGCCGTTCAGCAGCGCTTCGAGTTCTTTTTCTGCGGCGGTGGTTTTTAGCGCAAAGATCGCTTGCTCTGCGTCTTTGACCACTTCGTCATCTTCTTCCATCTCACCCAATTCGATCATTTCGATATTGTCAGACAGATCGGTGGCCAAGGCTTTGACGCTGTCGATGGCATCCACCAGCGTTTGGCGTTCGCGCATCAGCTTTTGTGCAGCAGCGGCATCATCCCACAGGTTTGGGTCTTCGACGCGGGCGTTAAATTCTTCGAGGCGGAATTCGGCGGTTTCCCAATCAAGACGCTGTTTTAACAGCTCAATTGATTTTTCGATTTCAGCAACCGCATTCTGGACCTCGGCACGCATTGGAATTTCCCGTCATTCGTTTCAGCTCTGGGTGATAGACCACAGATCAGCGGTGAGCAAGATCACCCTGCCCTTTGCTGCGATAATCAGTGGATTGATTTAATAAAGCCCACCTGAACTGAGGGTGCCAAACGAGGCTTTGGGCCCCACAACCGTGGTGCGCCCAGTCGAGGTGGTGACTGATTGGCCTTGGTCTTGCAGATCGTCAAACAGCGGCAGGTTAGAGCCCATGGCAAAGCCACCGTCAAAGGCCACACCAAAGATCGGCTCTTCGCCCAGGCGGAAGTATTCGGCCACCACGCTGGAACCACTGGCATCATTGGCAAGGCGTGCACCGGTAAATCGGTCGATCTTGATGAATTGACCCCCAAGCGGCACGCGGAATTTACCGGCCCCGTATTTCTTGATCGCCGCTTGCATAAACTCTTGAAACACCGGGCCGCAAGTATTGCCGCCAAAAGTGCCGCGTCCCAGGGGGCGAGGTTGGTCATGGCCAATATAGCAGCCTGCCACCATGGTGTTGGTAAAGCCGACAAACCAGACATCGCGCGCCTCGTTGGTGGTGCCGGTCTTGCCTGCCACGGGCACCGGCAGGTCAATCGCCGAACTTGCCGTGCCGCGATCAACCACGCCACGCATCATCGAGGTCAGCTGATAGGCGGTGATCGCATCCATCACCCTTTCGCGGTTGGAAATCACCTTGGGGGCACGGTCAGTTTCAATGGCCGGGCTTAGGCATTCGGTGCAATCACGTTGGTCATGGCGATAGATGGTTTTGCCAAACCGGTCTTGCACGCGGTCTACCAAAGTGGGCTCTACGCGCTCGCCGCCATTGGCGAACATCGCATAGGCCGAGACCATATTGAACAGGGTGGTTTCTTCAGAGCCCAGAGAGTTTGCCAGATACAGCCCCATGTCATCATAAACGCCAAACCGACGGGCATAATCTGCGACCACTTCCATGCCGACCTCTTGGGCCAGACGAATGGTCATCAGGTTACGCGAAAACTCGATCCCTGTGCGCAGCGGTGTTGGGCCGTAAAACTTGTTGGACGAGTTGCGGGGCCGCCACAGGCCTTGCGGTGTGTTGATTTCAATCGGGGCGTCAATCACGATGGTCGCGGGGGTATAGCCGCTGTCCAGCGCCGAGGCATAGACAAAGGGTTTAAAGCTGGAACCCGGTTGGCGTCGCGCCTGGGTGGCGCGGTTAAACACCGAATTCTGATAAGAAAACCCACCCTGCATCGCAATCACCCGGCCGGTGTTGACGTCCATCGCCATAAAGCCGCCCTGCACTTCGCTGATCTGGCGCAGCGTCCAGCGAATAAAGCTGCCATCGCTGTCTTTGGTCATGGCGCGCACCAGAACAACCTCGCCCACTTCCAGCAGATCTCCGGCAACTCTGGCTTTGCGGCCCAGCGAACCATCCGCAAGCTTTTTGCGCGCCCAGGTGACGTCTTTGGCGGTGATGTAATGCCCGTCTGCGTCTTCGCCGACGCTTTCAATGCCAATACGGGCGTCGTTCTTGCCAACGCTCAGCACAACCGCCGGGAACCATTCGCCATCCACATTCACATCACGCGGCACGCTGACTTTGCTAAGGGCCGCCCGCCAGTCTTCCTCGGTGTTCAACTGGTCCACAGGAATGGTTTTGCCGGTGCCGCGCCAGATGCCTTGGCTGCGGTCATATTTTTCCAGCGCGTGTTGCAGCGCCTGCGCGGCGACATCTTGCAATTCCGGATCAATGGTGGCCCGCACCGCCATGCCGCCGGAAAAGAATTCTTCCTCGCCAAAATCGCGGCTAAGCTGACGGCGGATTTCATCGGTGAAATAATCGCGCGGTGGCAAGGCGGCTTTGAAACTGGTGTAGTCGCCGTTTTGCACAGACAACAATGGGGCGTCGGTTGAGGCTGCAAAGACCGCCTCTGTGATATAGCCGTTTTCCATCATCTCTTTGAGCACAAAATCACGCCGGTCAATGGCCGCCTCTTTGTGGCGCACCGGATGCAGGTTTGATGGTTTTTTGGGAAGGGTCGCCAGATAGGCGGCTTCGTGGGGTGCCAATTCTGACAGGGTTTTGTTGAAATAGGTCTGCGCTGCGGCAGCCACGCCAAAAGAGTTCTGCCCCAAAAAGATCTCGTTGAGATAGAGTTCTAGGATCTTGTCTTTGCTTAAGACGCCCTCGACCCGTGAGGCGAGGATCAGTTCTTTGATTTTGCGCTCTGCAGAGCGGTCACCCGACAAAAGGAAGTTTTTCATCACCTGCTGGGTGATGGTCGAGGCCCCGCGCAAGCGCGCGCCGCGCGCCGCATCAAGCGCTGCCGAAACCATGCCGCGCGGGTCATAGCCTTTGTGGGTGTAGAAATTCTTATCCTCGGCGGAAATAAACGCCTGTTTCACCAGATCAGGAATTTCTTCGGCGGGCACAAACAGGCGCCGTTCCCGGGCAAATTCATCAATGATGCGCCCCTCGCCCGAATAAATCCGGCTGATGGTGGGCGGGCGATATTGCGCCAAAGCCTCGTGGCTGGGCAGGTCTTTACCATAGATGTAAAACACAGCGCCAATCGACAAAGCAACCACAGCTGCGCCCATTGTGACCAATGTGAAGATACTGCCAAAAAAGGATAGAATGAATTTCAGCACAGAGGCCCCCGGTTCGATACCCCCTGTCTATATCGCTTGCGCCCAAAGGGGTCAAAACACAAGGTGGTTGAATTTGTGCTGATTTTCGCCTGTCACGCGAATTCGCGTTACTATTGGCGCACCAAGGCTTTGGCGGCTTTGTCGGCAATCACCCAGGCTTGTAGCCCATCGCGAATGCCATCTGCCAGCCGTTGGCGCCATTCTGGATTCTTCAAATTCGCGAGATCTCGTTTAGAGGACATAAAACCCACTTCGATTAGAACCGACGGAATGTCTGCAGCTTTAAGCACTGAAAACCCTGCCTTGCGGTAAGGTTTATTATTTAGCTTACCGACCGTACCTTTCATGCCAAGCACCATGGCTTTGGCCAGACGTTCCGTTCTGGGGCTGGTTTCCTGACGCACCAAATCCAGCAAGATATTGGCTATGGTGTCGTCGGTTCCGCTTAGGTCAACGCCCGCCAAGACCGAAGAGCGGTCGTGACGTTCTGCCAGATATTGAGAGGCCACATCACTGGCGGTTTCAGACAATGTATAGACCGTTGCGCCATTGGCACTGCCTTCGAGGATGGCATCTGCGTGCAAGGAAATGAATACATCGGCGCGGGCTTCGTGCGCTTTGGCCACGCGACCTTCGAGTGAAACAAAGCTGTCATCATCGCGGGTCAATATGACCTCGAATTCGCCAGTGCGGCGCAGCGTGTCGCGGATTTCGCGGGCAAAGCGCAGCATCAGATCTTTTTCCAAAGTGCTGTGGTGTTTTGCGCCGGGATCCACCCCACCATGGCCGGGATCCAGCACCACGACGGTGTGTTCCCAGCCCGTTTCAATGGCAATGGGTTCGCGGGGCATGACGCTGGGTTTTGGCAAATCCCAACGCGGATCATTTGGCGTGCCTGCATTTGCGGCAAACTTTTCGTCATCGCTGGGCAGCAAATTGATGGTAAGCACAGCGGTGCCGGTTTCGTCGTTCACCGCCATGCCCGCGCTTGCCACAGCCATGGGTTTTGGCAGGTCCAGAACCATGCGGCTCCAGCCTGGGCGAAAGCTGCCCATGCGCAGATCTGTGATGCGATCTGTCTGTAACAAGATGGCTGCGTCAACCCCCTGCCAATCCACTTCGCGAAAATCGACCACCAGACGTTTGGGCGAATCTAGCGTGAATAGGCGCCATGGGATGCCCTGAGATAGCGCTAAGTTAATCTCGACGCCGCCTTTATGGGCCTCGGTGATTGCCGATTGCTCGGTGTTTACACGGGCCAAGCCGCTAAACTCTTGGGCGTGCAAGGTCCCAGCCCAGATCATCGCCAGCAGGAAAAGAATTTTTCTCATGAACCAATACTTTGTTTAAGTGCCCACAGCATAAGACAGGTTTGAATGCAGAGATACTTAGATATGCCCGCGTGCGCGCATAAAGGCAGCGAGCCGCTCAAGACCTTCGGTGATGTCGGATGTAGAGCGCGCATAAGAGAACCGCAAAGTCCCTGCCCCGCGCACCGGGTCAAAATCAAGCCCTGGTGTCACAGCCACCCCGGCTTGTTCCAGAATTTCGGCGGCAAAGGCGCGGCTGTCATTGGTGAAGTCGCTGACATCTGCATAGACATAAAACGCCCCGTCCGGCGGTGCGAATTTGGGAAACCCGGCTTTGGGCAGCCCTTGCAACATCAAGCGACGGTTTTCGGTATAGACCGCCATATTGGCTTGCAATTCATCGGTGCAATCCATTGCCGCCAATGCGGTGACTTGCGAGGCATGCGGCGGGCAAATGAACATGTTTTGCGCCAATCGCTCGATATTGCGCACGTGAGAGTCGGGCACAACCATCCAACCAACCCGCCAACCGGTCATGCTGAAGTATTTTGAAAACGAATTGATGACGTAGCAGTCATTGGTGATTTCCAGCGCCGTCACGGCTTTGGCTTCGTATTCGATACCGTGATAGATCTCATCGCTGATAAAGGCCGCACCTTTGGCATGACACGCGTCAATCAAGGTCGACATCGTCGGGCGATCCAGCATGGTGCCGGTCGGATTGGCTGGCGACGCTACCAAGAGACCCTGAATGTCGAGGTCAGAAAAATCCGCCGGCACGGGCTGCAGACGGTTTTCCGGTGCGGCGGGCAGATCTAGCGGATTCAGCGACAGGGCTTTTAGAATCTGGCGATAGCTGGGATAGCCCGGCGCGCCGATGGCCACGGTGTCACCTGCTTCAAACAAGGCGGTGAAGGACAACAGAAAGGCCGCAGAAGAACCAGAGGTGACCACAACCCGGTTTGGATCCAGATCAACATTGTACCAGTCACCATAAAGCTGCGAAATACGTTTACGCAGGGCTGGCAACCCAAGGGCAACCGTATAGCCAAGCGCATCATCTTGCATGGTATCGGCCAGATATTGCCGAGCTTTTTTGGGGGCTGGCGTGCCGGGCTGGCCGACTTCCATGTGTATAATATGGCGTCCTGCGGCTTCGGCCTGTCGGGCGGCCTCCATGACATCCATCACAATAAAGGGATCAACTTGGCTTCGGCTTGAGTTCCGCATGGTTTTCCGTCCTATTGTCGTCATGACCTTTGATCGTGAATTTATCCGTCCGTCAACCAATCTGCGTCAGGCACTGCTGGCAGGGTTGATCCTGTGTTTTGTATTTTTGTGGTCTGTGCCGGCCCGCGCTGTTTCATTGCTGCGCGATCCGGACATTGAATATGCCTTGCAACGGCTTTCTGCGCCGATATTGGCCGCAGCTGGGCTGGGCAGTTCAGTGCGTATATTGGTGGTGAATGACAGCAAGTTAAACGCCTTTGTTGTCGACCATAAACACATCTTTATTCATTCCGGCCTGTTGTTGCGCACTGAAACACCAGACATGTTGCAGGCGGTGATTGCCCATGAAGCTGCCCATATTGCCAACGGGCACATTGCCCGGCGACAACAAAATTATGGCAACGCCCGCACTGTTGCTGGATTTGGTTTGGCGCTTGCAGCCTTGGCGGCCGCCGTCAGTGGCAATAGCGAATTGGGTGCTGGGTTGGCGATTGGGGCTGCGAATTCAGCACAGCGCGTGTTTTTATCGCACACCCGGGCCGAAGAAGCCTCGGCCGATAAATCGGGCATCGGCTATATGGTGCGATCTGGCGCAGACACCCAGGGGGCCGTTGATATGTTTGAGATGTTTCGCGGTCAGGAAATGCTAAATACATCGCGCCAAGACCCCTATGTGCGCTCGCATCCCTTGACCCGTGATCGGCTGCGGGCGGCCAAGGCTTCGGCGCAGGCGCATGCAGGCAAGGCAAAGCCCAATCCCGAGGCTACCTATTGGTATGAACGCGCCAAAGGCAAGCTGTCGGCCTTTAAACGTAGCCCGAAATGGACAAAGCGCACGCTTAGGACCAGCCCAAGCAAAGACATTCGATTGATGCGCGAAGCGGTGATGTTTCATCGTCAGTCTGATACCAAGAAAGCTTTGGTGGCAATTGACAAAGCCATCGCCATCCGCCCACGTGATGCGTTTTTATACGAGCTCAAGGGCCAAATTCTGATGGAGAGCCGCAATAGCAAAGCAGCGGTAGCAGCCTATAAACGTGCGGTCGATCTGGCCCCCAATAATGCGCTGTGTCTGGGCAGTTACGGCCGGGCGCTTTTGGCCACGGGCAACACCAAGGCGGCGTTAAACGTGCTGGAAAAAGCGCGAGGCCAGGATTTTCGCGACAGCCGCATTCTGCGCGATCTGGGATCTGCCTATGCCAAACTTGGCAACAACGGCATGGCCGCAGTTGCCACCGCAGAACGATATGCCTTGCAAGGCCGCATGAAAGATGCAGGTATTCAGGCCAAACGCGCCGTTGGGCTTTTGCCGCGAGGATCCGCAGGCTGGCGACGGGCAGATGATATTATTTTGGCCGCTAAGCGCGCCGCAAAAAAGAAGAAATAGGAGTTGAGCATGAAAACCCCATTGATGGCCGCGGCCTTTGCCCTGTGCGCCTTGCCTTTGCAGGCGCTGGATCTGGGCAAGATGACGGACGAAGAGCGGGCGCTGTTTCGGGCCGAGGTGCGGGCGTTTTTGATTGAACAGCCTGAAGTTTTGGTCGAAGCGTTTAATGTGCTGGAGCAACAGCAAGCGGCCAATCAGGTGTCTGCGGATGCCACTTTGGTGCAGGTGAATGCCAAAGATATCTTTGAGGATGGCTATTCCTGGGTTGGCGGAAACCCAGATGGTGACATCACCCTGGTCGAATTTGTGGACTATCGCTGTGGCTATTGTCGCAAAGCGCATGACGAGGTGAAGGAACTTGTTGAAAGCGACGGCAATATTCGCATTATCGTCAAGGAATTTCCGATTTTGGGCGAGGCTTCAGCCGCCAGTGCGCGGTTTGCCATTGCGGTAAAGCAAAAGCTTGGCGATGCGGCTTATGAGGCAACCAATGATGCGCTGATCCGCTTGAAGTCTGACGTGACCCCTGTGACCTTGCGCCGTTTGGCTAAATCGCTTGGGTTTGATGCGGCAGAGATATTAGCTCACATGGAAAGTGATGCAGTGTCGCGCGAGATCTTGCAAACTCGGCAATTGGCCCAACGCTTGCAGATTTCTGGCACCCCAACTTTTGTGATGCAGGACGAAATGCTGCGCGGTTATCTTCCACTTGATGCGATGCGTCAGGTCGTTGCCGCAAAGCGTGGATAAATAAGGAAAATATTCAGGCTGGCCCGTGGGCTGGCCTGAGTTATTAAGCAGTTTCCGCTTCTGTTTCTGCGGTCGCGGCGTCGATCTGGGCCGCTTTAAGCTCTACTTGCTCGACAATATGGTCCACCATTTGATCGTTGGACAATTTGTGGCTTTGCTTACCCGCCAGATACACCATACCAGACCCCGCCCCGCCGCCGGTAAAGCCGACGTCCGTCATCAAGGCTTCGCCCGGGCCGTTGACCACGCAGCCAATGATCGACAGGCTCATTGGGGTTTTGATGTGTTCGAGGCGTTTTTCCAAGGTCTCGACGGTTTTGATCACGTCAAAACCCTGGCGGGCGCAGCTGGGGCAGGAAATGATATTCACCCCACGATGGCGCAGACCCAAAGATTTTAGAATTTCAAAGCCGACTTTGACTTCTTCGACGGGATCGGCCGACAGGCTGACGCGGATGGTGTCGCCAATGCCCATCCACAGCAATTGGCCAAGACCAATAGCGGATTTGATGGTGCCTGAGACGAAGCCGCCCGCCTCGGTGATGCCCAGATGAATGGGGGCATCGGTGGCGTCAGCCAATTGCTGATAGGCCGCCGCAGACATGAAAACGTCTGAGGCTTTCACGCTGATTTTGAAATTATGAAAGTCATTGTCTTGCAGAATTTTGATGTGATCCAGACCAGATTCCACCATGGCATCTGGGCAAGGCTCGCCATATTTGTCCAGCAAGTGCTTCTCTAGCGAGCCCGCGTTGACGCCAATGCGGATCGAGCAGCCATGATCTTTGGCTGCCTTGATCACTTCTTTGACGCGACTGTCATCGCCGATATTACCGGGGTTGATGCGCAAACATGCAGCCCCCGCTTCGGCGGCTTCGATAGCACGTTTATAATGAAAGTGAATATCGGCCACGATGGGCACCGGGCTTTCCTTGGTGATTTCACGCAAGGCCGTGGTTGCGGCGACGTCTGGCGCCGAAATCCGCACGATGTCGGCACCCGCTTCTGCAGCTGCCAACACTTGTTTCAGCGTCGCTTTGACATCGCCGCTGTCGGTGTTGGTCATGGTCTGCACAGCGATTGGTGCATCGCCGCCAACCGGCACATTGCCCACCATGATCTGGCGTGACTTGCGGCGTTCAATGTTTCGCCACGGGCGAATATGGTTCATAGACATGAAAAAGCCCCATCCGAATATCGTTGGGGCTTATCTATGCCTCTGCTGTGACAGGGGCAATGGGCTTGCAAAGAAAACACTACTCGTTGCCGATAACCACATTTTGGGCTGCGGCCAACGCAACCACGCGGGCCAATTCTGTGTCGCCGGAAATATCCGCAACCGAATAGCCGGTTTCAAGCGAGTCCATGTCCATCGCGACATTGCGCACAACGCTGGCCCCGTCGCCTGCTGGGCCACGAATTTCGCCATTGACGCGGAAGTACACCGAACCCGACATGCCAGCCTGAAGCGTGGGCGCGATTTCGGTCTCTGGCAGCGTGTATTCTTCGCCGGCGTTCAAAGTCTTTTCAAACAACACCGATCCGTCTGCGGACCGCACGCGCACCCAGGCTGGGCGCACAGAAAACAGCACAACTTCGCGGGCTGTTTCTTCCAGAACCTGAGGAATCACCGGGGCGGGCTCGATCGCCTCTGCGATGGTGATGCTTGGGCGCTCTGGTGTGAAGGTGCCAATGGCATGAGGATTGAGTGTGGAAATTGGCGCGTCACGCGCAATCAATACCGGCACATCCAGTGCTTGTGGCCGATAGAGTCGGTCCAGCGCGGTTTCTGGTGGTGTAAACACACCAGTGCCCTGCGCAGTTTGCAGGTCAGATGTGGCAGAGGATGCCGCGGAAAGCGGATCAAGGTCAGACAAAACCACAGGAGTTTGTTCCACCGGTGCCAAATGCACACGCTGCACTTCGTTTAGAACACTCCAGCCACCATAGCCAATACCCGCTATCAAGGCGACCAAAACAAGTGATGACCCAATGGCGCGCGGTTCAATCCGAGACAGTATGGAGTCTTGGATCGGCGTAAACGGCGTGTTTGGAGTCATAAACGGATCGCGTGCAGCAGAAGCAACCACTATGCTTTCTGGTTTACGCTGCGAAGAGGCCTCTGACGACATGCCATGCGCTGTCTGAAACCCACTTTCGCGGCAGAATTTGGCAAAGGTCTCGTCCGGGTCCATGCCAAGGTAGCGCGCATAAGAGCGCACATAACCGGCGATAAACCCAGGTGTTTCAAATGCGGAAGGATCTGCATTTTCGATGGCGGCGATATAAGATGCTTTAATGCGCAATTCCCGCTGCACATCCAGCAAAGACTTGCCGATGGTTGCGCGTTCACCCCGCATTTCGTCGCCTAAACGAAAATCGTAATCGTCGAAACCCTTTGGACTCTGCTCTGTGTCCTTAGGTTTGCGCCATTTGCGCCTGATCATGCCCAAAAGCCTCACTGCATGCAGCTCGAATTATTGTCCCCGATTCGAGCTCGCCCCACTTATTGAGACCAAGTTAACACAGGCGCAAATTATTTGCACTGCGCGACTTGCTTAACCTGCAAGCTCGGCGCGATTCAGCGCACAGTGCGACCAAAGCTCGTCCATGGCTTTCACAAGCGCATCAATTTCTTTGGGCCCATGCAGGGGTGACGGCGTAAACCGTAAGCGTTCGGTCCCGCGCGGTACCGTTGGATAGTTGATGGGCTGCACGTAAATGCCGTGGTCTTCCAACAGCATATCGCTGAGCTTTTTGGTATGGATGGGGTTTCCGACAATCACAGGCACAATATGTGTGCCATGATCAATGATTGGCAAACCCAGTCCTTTGAGGCGCGATTTCAAGATTTTCGCCTGCAACTGATGCTGTTCGCGCAACGTAGAATCTGTCTTTAGGTGGGCAATTGACGCCACACAGCCAGCTGCAACCGCGGGCGGAATTGAAGAGGTAAAGATGAAACCAGGCGCGTAGGAACGGATGGCATCACACATTTTAGCCGTCGCTGCGATATAGCCGCCCTGCACCCCAAAAGCTTTGGCCATTGTGCCGTTGATAATGTCGATACGGTCAGACAAACCATCGCGTTCTGCCACACCGGCACCGCGTGGGCCATACATGCCGACTGCATGCACTTCGTCCAGATAGGTCAGCGCATTAAATTCATCTGCCAAATCGCAGAGTTCTGCAATTGGCCCGAAATCGCCGTCCATTGAATAGATGGATTCAAACGCCAGAAGTTTGGGCGCAGCAGGATCGTCAGCTTCGAGCAATTCACGCAAATGCGCCAAGTCATTGTGGCGGAAAATCCGTTTTTCCCCACCCTGACGACGAATGCCCTCGATCATCGAGGCGTGATTCAGGCTGTCAGAATAGATGATCAAGCCAGGGAACAACCGGTGCAAAGTCGACAGCGTTGCGTCATTCGCATTATAGGCGCTGGTGAACAGCAGTGCGGCTTCTTTCTGGTGTAGATCCGCAATCTCGGCTTCCAAACGGTTATGATATACCGTGGTGCCAGAAATATTGCGTGTACCGCCAGACCCGGCACCCGTCGCGTCAAGCGCTTCGTGCATGGCATTCAGCACAACCGGATGTTGGCCCATACCCAAATAGTCGTTGCCACACCACACGGTGATTGCTTGTTCAGTGCCATCGTCTTTGCGCCATGTTGCATGCGGAAAGTGACCCTTTTTCCGTTCGATATCAATGAACGTACGATAACGACCTTCTTCATGAAGGGCTGTAATGGCGTTATCGAGCTTTGCGGAATAATCCACTGGCTTACCTCCGGTTTGCTGGCGCATGGCTTGCGGCCTGAGAGATTCGCCCCATAGGGCCGAGTCTTGATATTTAAAAGTGATATACTGCGCGTTTTCTCTATACGCTAGCTAACAATTTGTCACTCTCACAACATTGATCGAGATCAAGGTAACTGGACAGTTGGGAAATCGCTGCTAAGTTCGCCACAAAATTGCCTTATTCGCCAGAAAGATAAAAAATGTCATTGGAAAATGTGCTTGCCAGAATTGATGCAGATCTGCCTGCTGCCACCGCGCGGCTGTTGGATCTGTTGCGTATTCCGTCGATCTCGACCGATCCGGCCTATAAGGCAGAGTGTGAGGCCGCCGCAGATTGGTTGGTGCAAGATCTGAACAGCATAGGTGTTCCGGCTGAAAAGCGTGCAACGCCCGGCCATCCGATGGTTGTTGGCCATATAGACGGCGATGGTCCGCATGTTCTGTTCTATGGCCATTATGATGTGCAGCCGGTTGATCCGCTGGAACTTTGGGAGTCTGCGCCGTTTGAACCTGCGCTGCAGGAAACGCCCGCTGGCACAGTGATCCGTGGCCGCGGCTCTTCTGATGACAAAGGTCAATTGATGACATTTGTCGAAGCCTGCCGTGCCTGGAAAGCAGAAAACTGCACCCTGCCCTGCAAGATCACGTTTTTCTTTGAGGGCGAAGAAGAATCTGGATCGCCATCGCTTGTGCCATTCATGCAAGAATACGCAGCAGAGCTAAAATCTGACATCGCGTTGATTTGTGACACCGGGTTGTTCCAAAGCAAGACCCCGGCCATTATCACCACCCTGCGTGGCTTGTTGGGCGAAGAAATCACCATTCACGCGGCTGACAAAGATTTGCATTCGGGCATGTTTGGCGGTGTTGCGCAGAACCCTATCCGTGTTTTGTCTAAGATAATCGCGGGTTTGCATGATGAAACCGGGCGTGTGACGGTCAAAGATTTTTATGATGGCGTGCCTGATCTTACACCGGAAGTGGCAGCCCAGTGGGATGCGCTGCACTTTGACCATGCGGCGTTTTTGGGTGACGTGAACCTATCTGCCCCCGCAGGCGAGCAGGATCGCACTCCCCTAGAAATGATCTGGGCGCGCCCAACCTGTGAAGTGAATGGCATTATTGGCGGCTATACTGGCAAAGGCTTTAAGACCGTTTTGCCAGCGCAAGCCTCTGCAAAACTCAGCTTTCGATTGGTTGGTACGCAGGATCCGTTGAAAATTCGCGAGAATTTTCGCGCCTATGTGCAATCCATGCTGCCCGAAGACTGCACCGTTGAATTCAAAGAGCATGGCGCCTCCAGCGGGTCTGCCATGTCAACCGATCACCCGGCCTTTGAGCAGGCACGCAGCGCGCTTTCGGCAGAATGGCCTGATGCGGCGGCCTTTGCAGGCTGTGGCGGCTCCATTCCAATCGCTGGGCATTTCAAAGACATTCTGGGCACCGAAGCCATGTTGATTGGCTTTGCCAAAGATGATGACCAGATCCACTCGCCTAATGAGAAATACGACCTGGAAAGTTTCCACAAAGGCATTCGCAGCTGGGCGCGCATTCTGGATGCTATGACCCGATAGTATTATGTTCTTGAAATAGATCGGCACATCCAGAACAGATGTCTGGGTGTGCAAGTCTTTAAGAACAGATGGTTTTTTTGTGTTTTGAGCAGTGGCAAAAAAACTTTACGAGAATATGACATTGCCCCTTGCGTCCCCCCAACGAATTTCGCTAAACACCGCCTCACGGACAGGTGGCCGAGTGGTCGAAGGCGCACGCCTGGAAAGTGTGTAGGCGGGAGACCGTCTCCAGGGTTCGAATCCCTGTCTGTCCGCCATTTCCCTTTATGATAGCTGTAAACAGATCCGTCCGATTTGATTGCTAGAATAGGTATTTGCCTGTTGTTACCCCGGCGTTATCGCGCTTATCCGTCTAAGTGCAAATTTACCCGGCGGTTCTGCCGGCCTTTTTTCTCGATTTTGCCAAGACGCACGCGTCCGATCTCGCCGGTGCGTTCAACATGGGTCCCGCCACAGGGTTGCCAATCGACTTGTTCGTCGCCCTGCCCTATCCGAACCATGCGAATGCGACCCGAGCCTTTGGGGGGTGTAACGGACATCGTCTTTATCAAATCAGGATTTTCCTGCAGATGAGCCTCTGTGATCCAATCTTCAGATACAACAAAATCCCTTAAGATCAGCTCATTAAGTTGATCTTCTAAGGCTTGCTTGTCGGTTGGCGATTCTGGCATGTCAAAATCAAGCCGCCCTTTTTCAATGCCAATAGACCCGCCGGTGACCGGCAGTGGAATGATGACCGATAGCAAATGCAAAGCGGTATGCACGCGCATGTGACGATGGCGGCGCTCCCAATCCAACTGTTGGATCACATCGGTGCCGATGGCCGGTAGACCCATGGGTTCTGCGGGCACCAGTGCGATGCCAGCGGTGTCGGCTTTGACCGCTGTGGCAATTTTTAAGGTGCCCTTGTCCCAAATCAGGTTGCCGCTGTCACCCGGTTGTCCGCCTCCGGTTGGGTAAAAAATCGTGCCCGCCAGAATAATACCACCCTCGGGGGTATGCCCCACAACGCGTCCGGTTGTTTCCCGCAGATACGCATTTTCGCGAAACAACAGATCGGTCATTCGGGGCTGTCCTTTTGCTTTTGGTCTGATGTGCCATTTGACGGATTTTGGCCATTCTGCGCAAGCGCTTCGGGGTTTCGCAACCAAATATCAGTCTGTGCAAACGGAATTTCGATGCCCTCGGCCATAAAGCGTTTGGCGATCTCAAAATTCATTTCTGATTTCACACTCAGCACCCAATTCACATCACGCAGAATGGCGCGGATTTCAAAGTCTAACGAACTGGCCCCAAAGCCCTGAAACACCACGCTGGGGGCTGGATGGTCCAGCACCATGGGATGGCTGGTGGCGATATCTAGCAAGATGGCTTCGATACGGCGTGGGTCGGTGCCATATGCCACGCCCACGGGTACAATCACCCGACCTACGGTATTGCCGCGTGTAAAGTTTGTGACGGTGCCACTGACCAAATCTGCGTTGGGCACAATAACATCTGTGCGATCAAAGGTTTCTATGCGGGTTGAACGCACAGAGATGTCGCGCACATAGCCCATATTGCCGTTGACCTCGATCCAATCGCCTTCGGAAATCGGGCGTTCGATCAAAAGAATGATGCCGCTGACAAAGTTAGACACCACGTTTTGCAGGCCAAAACCTATACCCACAGACAAAGCACCGGCCACAAGTGCGATCGAGCTGAGGTCGATGCCTGCCGCCGTGATCGCCACCAAAGCTGCCAAAAAGATACCGATGTATCCTAGGCCCGAAACAATCGCATTTTGACCCCCTACATCCATTTTGGTTTTCGGCAGCACTGTATTTTTTAGCGCCCCTTGCAGCAATCGCGTGAGCGTGTAGCCCGCGAAGAAAATCAACACAAAAGTAAAGAAATCCGTCGGCGAAATGCGTGTTTCTCCGATGGTGATGCCTTTGGAAAATGCGGTCCACATCTCGTTCAGTTCGGAGACGCGCGCGCCCCAGATCAAAGCCAGAAAGGGCACCGCTGAAAGTACGAGCAAGAAGCCAATGAGCACGGGTACCAAGCTTTGTCGGGCGGTGTTTTCGGCGCGGGTTACAACGGCAAAAATTGCGGTGGCAATACGTTGTGCGACCAATACAAGAGCAAAGACCTGTAGGGTAATAATGGCCGGGAAGATCAACCGCTCTGCGGCACTGAAATATCCTATGACCGCCAAGGCGACCCCAAAAATTGCAACCCCCATCAAAACACGGCCCATAATCGCCACCAGACGATCGCGATAGCCGCTCTCATCGCTTTCAGCGTTGTGGTGATCAAATAGGACAGCCAATTGCCACAACAAAAGTCCGGCAACAACAAACAGCGGCAAAAAGACAACTGATTTGGCGTCTGTTGACCAACTGTCGTAACGGGCCAATTCAGACAATATTGTTTCCAACGCCAAAATGATACCAAGCGCGCCGGCAAGCCACCTTCCCTTGCGGCGTTCTTCTGGCGCAAGCCGAATAAAAGGCATCACCTGATCGGATTTGGGAAAGACGCGCGTCCCAAGCCAAAAGGATGCAAGAACTGCAAAGCCCGCTTGCGGTAATGTCGACAAAACAAGCTCGCCACGCAGGCCAGGTAATTCAGTGGCATAGGCTGCTTCGATCAGCGCCAATAAGCCAACATAGGGCAGAATGATCTGACCAAGGGATACAGCAGACGCAGCTAGCCAGCGCCCCATCGAGGCTGACTGCATTTGCACGGAATATGCCAGTTGCTCAAACCAATGACGTCCACGCGCCAACAGCATGAGCGACAGAGCGAGGAGCAATAATACTTTGGGTAGGTTCTTGCGAAATTCGGCTTGTTGCGTGGGGTTGCTCCAAGCCCTTGCGGCCTCATTTGCGATGCTGCTTGTTGAATCGGTCAGCGCGGCCAGGCCCATAGGCCAAGCGACTGGGCGCAACGGAGAAGGTCCAAGCGCTAGCAATTCTTCGGCTTTGCGGTTGCGGATAATCGTGTCGATATTATGGATTAGTCCATCTGCTTCGGTATAAGCGACATCTGCTGTGCGCACCGGGACTTGCAATTCAGACAAGCGGGTAGAAATCTCTTGGCGCTGTTTGGCAATGTCTTCTGGTTCTGTGCCGGATGCCGGTTTATCGCCCAAAGCCGCCAACTGCTTTTCAACAATCTCAATGCTGTTGGCATTTGTTGTGCGCGCCGCATCAAACTGCGCGCGCCAGTCCACCAATTGTTGCCGGAGCTCTTCCAGCGCCACATCAGAGGCGCGCCCTGCCTCCACCGCTTGCGTCGCGCGTGTCGCGACGTTTTGCCAGGTTTGATAGTTGGGAGCATCTGCGGTCTGAGCCCAAAGAGAAACCGCACCGCTTATCAGCAGCACGGTTGCAAAAAATAGTCGCAAAACGCGGCTCATTGTGACCTCAAACGTCTTGGAAGACACCGGGAATGCTGCGTGGCCCTTCACTCAGCCAACTGGGCACCGGCAACCCTTTTTCCTTAAGGAAATCAGGGTTGTACATTTTTGATTGATACCGGGTGCCATAGTCACACAGCACCGTAACGATGGTGTGCCCCGGACCCATTTCCTTGGCCATCTTGATGGCACCTGCCACGTTGATACCAGAAGATCCACCAAGGCACAGGCCTTCGCGTTGCAGCAAGTCATAAGCAACGGGCAAGGCTTCGTCATCGCTGGCCTGATACATCATGTCAGGCTTGAAGCCTTCTAGATTGGCCGTGATACGCCCTTGACCGATGCCTTCGGTGATCGAGTTGCCTTCAGCAGCAGGTGTGCCATCGCGGAAGATGGTGAACATGCCAGATCCCATTGGGTCAACCAAAGCCACTTTGACGCCTTTGGGCTGCAAAGCTTGGCCGACGCCTGCCAAGGTGCCGCCAGAGCCAACAGCACAGACAAAACCATCGACCTTACCACCGGTTTGCTCCCAGATCTCGGGTCCAGTGGTTTCGACATGCGCCTGACGGTTGGCCACATTGTCAAACTGGTTGGCCCAGATTGCACCATTGGCTTCGGTCTTGGCCAGCTCTTCGGCCAGGCGACCAGAATAGCGCACATAGTTGTTTGGATTTTTATAGGGTGCTGCGGGCACCTGAACCAACTCAGCCCCAGCCAAGCGGATCATGTCTTTCTTTTCCTGACTCTGCGTTTCAGGAATGACAATCACGGTACGAAACCCCATCGAGGCCCCCACCAAAGCCAGGCCGATACCCGTGTTGCCTGCTGTGCCTTCGACAATAGTGCCACCGGGGCGCAGATCGCCGCGTGCCACCGCATCTTTGATGATGTACAGCGCCGCACGGTCTTTGACGGATTGACCGGGATTCATGAATTCGGCTTTGCCGTAAATCTCACAGCCGGTTTCTTCGCTGGCTTTGTTCAGCCGGATCAAAGGGGTGTTGCCGATGGCATCTGCCAGATCTCGTGCAATACGCATTATTCACGCCTTTCCTATACTCACTTAACGCATGTCTATGGTGCCAGAGGGCGGAACTCAAGACGTTGCGCGCAAACGATCACGATGACGTGCCAACCAAAGCGCGGCAAGAACCAAAGGCGCATTGGCGGCTTGCATGTTGTCTACAAGCTCCATCAAATGCGCGAAATCAAACAGATAAGATTTGATATCTTCGGCTTCGCTTTCCAAACCGGCTACGCCGGCAATGCTGTCAGGCAGATCGGCTTCGGCAACATAAACAAAGAAGTATTCAGTACTACAGCCCGGTGACGCATAGCATTGCGCCACTTTATGCAGCTGCTTTAAGTCCAACCCGGCTTCTTCGCGGGCTTCCCGCAAGGCCGTCTGTTGCGGTGTCTCTCCGGGGTCAACGCGTCCGGCAATCGGTTCCAGCATCCAGGGCAATTGGTCATTGCGCGCATAGGGTCCAGGGCGAAACTGCTCAATCAGCATCACCCGGTCACGCACCGGATCATAGGGCAGTATGATTGCGGCATCAGAGGCGGCGAAAACCTCGCGTTGGACTGTACCGCTAGAGGACCCGTCGTATTTGCGAAATTTCACGCTGTGCTCTTCGATGCTAAAGAACCTGGCAAACGGGTAGCCAAGGTCAACAGATGTCACGTCGTCGCGGGTGAAGCCACTGGGACTATGGGCCAAATTGTTAAGCTGCGCGGTGTGTTTCACAGCAGCGCGTGCACGGATCATCGGCACCATAAATTTGATTTCGGTTGCGGTGCGCTTGCCAAAAAAATGCATGATTTCTTGTGCGGCCAGACAGGTTGTCGCCGCCCATTTGGTTTGCCACTCTGAAAGTGACCATGGAGCCTCGGCATTCTCTGTGCTTTGTGTTGAGAAATAGCAATCTGCGGGCTCAAAGCAACTTTGAGTTTCAACTTCAACGCTATGTAAAATATAATCAAAACCGCTTTGGTAAAAGTCTATTCTTGCCAGGTCAGATGTTGACAGGTTTCGCACAAGTACACCGGTTGTACTGCCGTCAGAATTGGCTTTGATCATCGGGGTGGCTTGGTCTTTTCCCACATGAATACTGTGGCCCGACAGGCGCGCGTATTCGATGGCGTTTTTGTCAATCAATCGCCCAAGCACGATTTCAAGCAGCGGCTTATGGCGCAGCGTTCCATAGAAAAACAAATTTGGCAAAACTCTATCTCCAGCGTCGCGAGGCCGCCTCTGCCAATAGGCCAGAAAGAAGAGCGCCTGCAAGCAAGGTCGTGATGATAGGCGGGTGCAGCAGAAGCAAGCCGTTTTCCAGCATCATCCCGAAAATTGATTGTATCGCTTCGGCGACACTGTCGTATCGCATCTTGATCGAATTGGCTAACATCAGCCGCGCGCCATGCATGAACAGGGTAAAAATCACCAAAGCCAACATACCCGTCAGCCCGTGGTTCATGGCTTGGATTATGCCGTTGCCCGCGTGGCGCCCGACAAAACGCCAACCAAAAAACGCTCCATAAGCGGCGTTGATTAAGGTGAAATAGCCAAAATCGGTGCCTTCGGGCAATAAGGGTTTGACCTGCTCTGACACTATGGCGGCCACCAGGGCCAAAGCAATTGCGGCAAATAGTTTGGCGGCGGTTGGCATGGCTGGTTCCTGTGGTGAAAGCTTTGCCTCAATTTGACGCGCTCTGCTGCATGGATCAAGCCCCGAACGTGCTTTGTGCCTCGCTGTTACAAAAGCTCATCTAGCGCTGAAATCAGTTTGTCGACCTCGGCTTTGCTGGTGTAATGCACAAAACTGACCCGCAACACGCCTTTTTCCGACGACAATCCTTGGCCTTGCAGCGCGCGTACCGCATAGAAATCTCCAGCACCTGCCATGATGCCGCGTTCCGCCAGCTGTTTTGCGATTGTTTTCGGATCAGTCTGAGTGGCTATGGACACCGTTGGCGCTCTGTTTTCTGCGTTGCTTGGGCCCAAGACACGCAGGGTATTTTTAGAGGCCAATACATCCAGCAAAGGTTGCAGCAATTGAATTTCGTGGGTGCGCATCAGGTCATGCAAAACTGCTGATTTATTCAAAACCGGCCCGGCAATGGCATGGTGGCCAGCCAGGTCTTCAAAATAATCGATCATGCCAGCACAGGCTGCAATTTGGGCATGGTCCGGCCCAGCTGGTGTAAAGCGTTTGTACAAGATGTCGCCGTTGAAGAAATGCCCTTGATTGGGCAACAGGTCTCCCAATCCTTTGCGCATCACCATGATACCCTGATGCGGTCCATAGGTTTTATAGGCTGAAAACAAATAGATATCGGCCCCAAGTGATGCGATATTCGGCAGGCTGTGCGGTGCATAGCTGACCCCATCAACGCAGGTAAACGCACCCGCGGCATGGGCCAGTGCTGTGATTTCAGAGACAGGATTGATCTCGCCCACGACATTGGAACAATGGGGAAAACACAGCAATCGCACGCTGTCATCCAGCAGGTTCGCCAAATCGTCCAGATCCAAATGCCCGGTTTTTGGATCCATGCGCCACTCTCGAATGGCAATGCCGTCTTCTGCAAGTCGTCGCCACGGGCCTGTGTTGGCCTCGTGGTCCTGATTGGTGACGATAATGGTGTCGCCGGGGTTCAACCATGACCGGAAGGCCTGTGCCAACACATAGGTGTTTTGCGTGGTTGAAGGCCCAAAACTGACTTCGTTTGTTTCGACCCCAAGCCAACGGGCCAATCCGGCACGGGCCTCATCCATCTCGCCACCTGCGGCTTGACTGGCGGCATAGGACCCATAGGGTTGCACTTTGCGTTCAACATAATAGCGCGTCAGACGGTCGATCACCGCGCCTGCGGTAAAAGACCCACCGGCGTTTTCAAAAAAGGCCTGATCTTTAAGGCTGTCTTGCGCGAAGGCCGGAAATTGAGCGCGGACAAAGTCGACATCAAGTTTCATACAGATTCTCTCCTGCCTAAACAGAATGCGAAAACCAAATGAATATCAATGCCTGCGCGAACAGACGAGCCATGAGCCTTTGCCTCAGGTCATGCCTGTGTAAATCTGGGCGCTAGGCAAGCGCCGCGCGGATTTTGTCAGCTTGGGCTTTTAACACATCAAAGTCAGCCATTTTTCCAGGGGGGCGCATGGTCTGGCCAGCATAACGCGGTATCACGTGGAAATGCAGATGAAATACTTCTTGCCCGCCAACCGCTTCATTAAATTGCTGCAATGTCACGCCCTCAGCATCAAAGGCCGTCATGACCGCTTTGGCCATGCGCTGCGCAGTCTTTAAACACGCCGCCAGTTGTTCAGGTGTGGCATCCAAAATATTGCGCGCGGGCGTCTTGGGGATTACCAGACAATGGCCATCTGACCGCGGCATGATATCCATAAATACATAGGTGTCAGAATTTTCGTATAGTTTTTCGCTGGGTATTTCGTTGCGCAAAATTTTCGCAAAGATATTGTCTGGATCATAGGTCATCTGAATTCCTGTCGTCGGCATGCCAATATGGCGGAGATAGTGTTAATGGATTTCTAACGCAAATCAGCCATTCACATCTACCACTACCCTGCCCTTAATTTGCCCATTCAGGATGTCACGCCCCAATTCGGGCAAATCAGATAATACAGCGGGCTGTGTCAGGGCCTCTAATTTGTCCATCGGCAAATCTTGCGCGATACGGTCCCAGGCCTTTAGGCGGTTTTCAAACGGCTGCATGACGGAATCAATACCAAGCAAGTTTATACCACGCAGCAAAAAGGGAATTACGCTTGCCGGTAAATGCGCGCCGCCCGCAAGGCCGACCGCAGCGACTGAGCCACCGTATTTCATTTGCCCCAAAACCCGCGCCAACATGTCACCGCCGACCGCGTCAATACAGCCTGCCCAGGTTTCTTTTTCCAAAGGGCGTTTGATGGCCTCGTTGATGTCCTCGCGCGGGACAAGCGTTGTGACCCCCAGTGATTGCAGAAACTCGGAACTGTCCGGGCGTCCGGTCACACCTGCAACCTCATAGCCAAGATTGCTTAGGATTGCGCTGGCAACTGAACCAACACCACCCGATACCCCTGTGATTAGCACCGGGCCATTTTTAGGGGATAAACCGTGGCTTTCCAACGCCATAACGGATATCATTGCAGTGAAGCCCGCGGTGCCGACAGCCATGGCCTGTCGCGTGCTTAGCCCTTTGGGCAAAGGCACCAACCAATCTGCAGACACCCGCGCCCTTTGGGCATAACCTCCCCAGTGCACTTCGCCCACCCGCCAGCCGGTTAGCACAACCTTGTCACCCGGTTTATAGCGCGCGTCTTGGCTGTCTTTCACGGTGCCCGCAAAATCAATGCCCGGCACATGCGGATAACTGCGCACCAGGCCACCACCCGGCCCCAAACACAGCCCATCTTTGTAATTCACTGTCGAATATTCAACCGCAACCGTGACCGTGCCTTCGGGCAAGTGATCTTCGGTCAAATCCTCTATCGCGCTTGTTGTTTTGTCGCTTGCTGCGTCTTTACGAACCACCAGTGCTTTGAACATGTGCTTTTCCCAAAATTGTAAATTGACCCTTGGTCATTCGCACCTGACCGCTTAATGTCTGACAATTAAATACACGCAAATCAAATGTCTGACAAATGAAAATTGATCCTGAATCCAAAACCGACCTATCCATCCAAATCGCCAAAGCCATTCGAACGGCAATCTTGTCGGGTGAAATGGATGTCGATACCCGCCTGCCGTCCGAGGGGGATCTGTGCGATCATTTTTCGGTGTCCCGCTCTACCGTACGCGAAGCCTTGAAACGGCTGGCAGCGCAAAACCTGATCCGCACGCAGCGCGGGGCAACCGGTGGTGCCTTTGTCAATCGGCTGAGTTATGAAGACGCCTATGACCAGCATGTCACCACTTCGACCTTGTTGTTGTCGATGAACGCTGTCAGCTTTGACACGGCCTGTGAGGCGCGGTTTGCGATGGAGCGCGCCTGTGTCGCGCTCTCGACTGGTCGACGCAGCGCCGATCATCTTGCAAATATGCGGGCCGAGATATTCCGCCAGCAACAATCTGGCCTGTCAGACGAAGGTTTCTGTGCCTCGGATGTCGCTTTTCATCGCAATCTGGTGGATGGGGCGACAAACCCTGTGCTGTCCTATCAACTGGCGGGGGCGGTCGAGGCCATGCAGCCCTTGATGAATATGATCACCTTTTCCGCCAGATCACGCGAAAAGATCATTCTGCTGCACCGTCAAATCGTTGATGGGCTGCAAGACCGTGACACCCAAAGCATTTATCAGGCTTTGGATGGCCTGCAGGCCTATACATTGGAACTTGCCGAAGAAACCCGAAAGACCCGTGAAAATTCAAAATCTTAGAATTTGATTTGATCTGCGCAGATCCACTTGCAATGCCGCCCCATCGCGCCTAAATATATCTTGCTCTTCGGAGCTATGGACATAAACGCGCTCGCAATAAGCGGATCGGACCCGGGGGCGGTACCCGGCGTCTCCACCAAATCACTCTGGGGTAATCCTTCATTTGGGGATTTCATTCAGGATCGGGGGGACGAAATAGGATCGACGAACGTCTAAAGGGGTTAGCTTTGTTTCGGCTGTCTGCCACCGTTATCGGCGAAACTTGTACAATTGCAAATGACAATCGTGCTCCAGTAGCGATGGCCGCGTAAGCGACCTGAGAGACTGAAACTTAAGTCCTTGAGCTAGCTGCTCTTGGCGGGGTTTGCAGGTACCTGGCAACAGAAACCTGCGCTTTTCCAAAACATAAGTTAACGGTTTCGCAAAGCTTTTGCGTCTAGTCTCTCTCCATTCTGATTGTCTTTGGGGTTTCACATGTCGCGGAAACAGGAATTGCTCACCGAATGGTTTGAAGAGGTTTGGAACAAACAAAACCTGGATGCCATAGATCGCTTTTTTGAGCCCGATACCGAAGCCAATGGTATTTTACCTGATATGGCGATGGGCTCTGGGGACTATCGCGATTTTGTGCCCTTGATGCTTGAATTGGTCGAGGATATCGACATTCAGATCAAACTGATGACGGAAAACGGCCCTTGGTTGCAGGCGCTTTACCATGTGAAAGCGCGCGCGTCTCACAACGGGGCGCCCATTGATGTAATGGGGCAAGTCTGCGTGCGCTTTGAAGGTGAATTGATGGTCGAAACTTATAATTGTTTTGATTTTTTCGGTCTGTTTGAACAGCTTGGCCAATTACCAGAACAATCGCTGGCGCTTTGCTTGACGGGGCAAAGCTTTCAGTAAGAACGCTTGACCTGACCGAATTATGCTGGCGTTTTAGTTTGCATTATCTGGCAATGTTTTTCTGGTGAAATTTAGTGTGACAACAAGATTTTCTGAAAACCTAAGAATATCCAAAACCCAGACTTTATGAAGCTTTCCCGCCTATCTGACGCTTTTTCTGCGCAGGTCGTCACCTTATTGGCAGATCCGGCGTGACGATCGCGTAAATTCAAAGACCGTTTGTGGCAACTAATCACTGGCATTTCAGTTTCCCATAAGCTTTATCTCGTGGCATGTGACGCCCATGCTGAATACCGCAAATGGCCTCTGTCTGCCGGAGAATGTTAATGTCCCCAAGTTTAGCTGATATGTGGCGCGTCTTTGGTCGTATCGGCTTGCTTTCATTTGGCGGCCCGGCGGCCCAAATCGCAATGATGCACAAAGAGCTGGTGGATGATCGGCCTTGGTTGACAGAAAAACAATTTTTGGGTGCGCTTTCCTTCTGCATGTTGTTGCCTGGGCCGGAAGCTATGCAATTGGCCACATATACGGGTTGGCGTTTGCGCGGCACGCTGGGGGGATTGCTGGCAGGTTTGCTATTTGTGCTGCCCGGCGCAGCGATGATCCTGGTTTTGGCGATCTTTTATGTGCATTTTGGTGCATTGGATCTGGTGCAGGCGGGCTTTGTTGGGGTGAAAGCCGCAGTGGTGGTTGTGGTGCTGCAAGCCCTCTGGAAAGTGTCACACAAGGCCCTCAAAGGGCCTTTTAGCTGGGGCCTTGCCGCCCTCGCCTTTGTTGCAATCTATATGTTGCGGGTGCCCTTTCCGTTTATCATTGCATGTGCTGCAATTTTGGGGGCGCTACGACCTGCGCAACCACACGAACACCTGGTTCAAACCACCCTGCGCCCCGCCTCTGAAACCGGACGCACCATTGCCCTTTGGGGGGGCATATGGATCGCGCCAATCCTGTTTGTTGCGGTGCTTGATCATAGTTTCTTGCTTGATATTGCGCTGTTTTTCTCAAAATTAGCGGTTGTGACCTTTGGCGGGGCCTATGCTGTGCTGGCCTATATGACCCAAACGGTCACGCTAGAGCATGGATGGATTTCAACAACCCAGATGATGGACGCCTTGGGGCTGGCTGAAACCACACCCGGACCGCTGATCTTGGTCACCGAATTTGTTGGCCTATTGGCAGGGTATCACCATTCCGGACTCGCCTTGATGGTTGCGGCCGGGGCTTTGACCCTTTGGTGTACCTTTGTGCCATGTTTTTTGTGGATCTTTGCCGCTGCCCCCTATGTGGAATGGTTGCTGTCGCGTCCACGACTAAACCAAGCCTTAAACGCCATCACCGCCGCAGTGGTGGGCGTTATTTTAAACCTGTCAATCTGGTTCGCGCTGCATGTGGTTTTCACTGATGTCCAAAACACGCCCTTGGGTGCAGCGCCGCTGCTGTCCAGTTTTCAGTGGTTACCCATGATCTTTATCGTGCTCGCAGCTTGGTTGCTGGTGATCCGAAATCTGGCGCTGCCCTGGATTTTGATTATCTGCGCATCTGCCGCCGTGGCTGTGTCAGCAATTTGATCGGAAAAATCCTGTAGCTTCTTTTGTTTCCATACGAATCTTCTATGCTGAGAGCAACTTCAGAAAGTAGGATAGACCATGACGGGATCGATTGATTACGGCAATCTCATGCACGACGCGATGCGGGGGCTGATTCAAAAGGTATTGGAAGGTGTGAAAGAAACCGGCCTGCCTGGTGAGCACCATTTTTTCATCACCTTCGACACCCGCCATCCACAGGTAGACATCGCAACCTGGCTTACGGAACGCTATCCCGATGAAATGACTGTGGTGATGCAGCATTGGTATGACAACCTTGATGTCACCGACGAAGGCTTTGCAATTACACTGAATTTCGGCGATGCGCCTGAACCTCTGTACATTCCATATGACGCCATAAAGACTTTTGTGGATCCGTCGGTTGAATTTGGCCTGCGCTTTGAAACGCAAGAATCAGATGATGATTTCGAAGAAGAAATTGCCGAGCTCGTGGCCCGTGTTGAATCTTCGGAGGACGCCGAGGAAGAGGAAGATCCCCCCAAAGGTGACGCAGAAGTCGTCAGCCTGGACAGCTTTAGAAAACCTTAGGCCCTCTATGGTTTGGGCTGAATACCTTGACCTGTATCGACAACATCCGCGATCTGGTCTTTGGTATTCTGGTGATTTTTTCGCTGCGCGTGCTTTGGCTAACCCGCACATTTGCCGCGGTCTAAGAAGCCAGCGCTATCGCTTTGCGATCACATAGCTCTTGTAAACAGGCCTGTGTTGCCTTCCCCCAAGCGGTCCAATTCAGCTGCTTTTCATAGCAACGACGGCTGGAAAGCCGCAGGGCTTTGTAGTCCTCTGGCGCAGCAATATAGTGTTGTATCAGATTGAAAAATTGGGTGGCAGCATCTGTGCCCGTGACAGCATGACCATTGACGCCATCCCAAATCGGAATTCCCCCTCGGCGCAAACACAGCGAGGGCAAGCCATAGGCAGAGGCTTCGCAAAACGCAAAACCATAGGATTCCAGTGAGGGTTGAACCAAAAAGTGACTTTCTCGGAACAAGGTTTCGAATTGAGCCAGTTGTTCAGGCACCGACTTGTCCAAATTTTCATAGACATCGACAAAAGCATCAAGCGCCGAGGCCGGCGGGCGTGTGCCAACAACCGTCAAGCGGACATCAATGCCTTTGACGCGCAATTTTGATAAAGTTTCCAATGCCATAGGCCCACCTTTGGCATGCCAATCCCGCCCAACCAACAGCAATTGCACCTTGGGTGACAATGCCAGGTTTGGCCGCAATCCTTTGGCATCAGGACGGGGGATATTGGCCCCCCAGGGGATCACAATTGACTTTTCATCTTCCAGACCATAGCAGCGATCTGCAAGATCCTTTTGCCAGTCTGAAGGCCATAAATTGATGTCATTGGCCACCAGCGCCCGTGTCTCCTGGCGTTTGGCCCAATTGTCCAACAACCGTCCAGGTTTGAAATAACTGCCAAAGCCTGCCCCAACCTCAGATCCACGATAGCTGGATTGGGTGGCGTCCGAGGTAAAGGCCCGGATTACGCCCTTTGGCACGTTCAGATTGGCCATCGCGTGCAAGCTATAGGCCCCTAACAGCACATCATAGGGTTTCTGCTGCAACTGCGTTTCAACATGTTTGGCGATAATCTTGGAAAGGGCATAATGCGCCCGCCACCGGCTGCGCATATTGATGGCCACTGGTGTTTTCAAAATCAGCCTGCGCAAAGCTTCCACCCTGCCCCATCCGTTGTCGATAAATTCAACATCGCCGACGTGGGATTGCACCGCGTCAAAAATGCGCGCATTGCCACCAGAATAGGTCCAGCCAAGATGTGGGCTGAGGTCGCAAAGATAGGCGATTTTGAGCCTGGATTTACTGCGCATAAAATGGGCCTTGATGTGTCTTGGGCAGAGTATGCAGCCAGTTTCTGTTTAAATATTGTTTTTACGAGGTGATTTTTAGGAAATTGAGACGGTCAGATTGTGCCAATCTCTTGGAAAACAGCTCTAACTTGAAAGGTTACCGCAAACAACGCCAATTAGAGCGGTATTCAATAGTATACAGCATTGCACTTTGCGGTGAGTCGGGTATGAATTTGACAAATTTTATCGACCGGAGGTCAAGATGACTGAAACCCGTACCGAAACCGACAGCTTTGGCCCATTGGAAGTGCCTTCCAACAAGTATTGGGGCGCGCAAACTCAGCGGTCGATCATGAATTTCCCAATTGGCTGGGAAAAACAGCCTGTCGCCATCGTGCGCGCCCTGGGTGTGATCAAAAAAGCCTGCGCCATGGCCAACAAGGCCAGCGGTGACATGGATGCCAAGATTGCAGATGCCGTGATCGCGGCGGCTGGCGAAGTCATCGAAGGCAAGTTTGACGACAACTTCCCACTGGTGGTTTGGCAAACCGGGTCTGGTACCCAGTCCAACATGAACTCCAACGAGGTCATCGCCAACCGCGCGATTGAAATCCTGGGCGGCGTGATTGGTTCCAAAGATCCGGTGCACCCGAATGATCATTGCAACATGGGCCAGTCCTCTAACGACACTTTCCCAACCGCCATGCACATCGCCACCGCGATGACCGTGCGCGATATCCTGATCCCCGGCCTGACCAAATTGGCAGAGGGCTTAGAGGCAAAGTCTGAAGAATTCAAAGACATCATCAAAATTGGCCGCACCCATACCCAAGACGCGACACCGCTGACATTGGGTCAGGAATTTGGCGGTTATGCACACCAAATTCGTCAGGGTATCAAACGTGTCAACGCTGCCCTGCCCGAGATTTATGAACTGGCCCAAGGCGGCACCGCGGTTGGCACCGGCCTAAATACCAAAAACGGCTGGGGCGAGACTGTAGCGGCCAATATGGCAGAGATCACCGGCCTGCCCTTTGTGACCGCGCCAAACAAATTCGAAGCCTTGGCCGCGCATGACGCCATGGTCTTTATGTCGGGTGCTTTGGCCACCGTTGCTGGCTCAATGTATAAAATCGCCAACGACATCCGTTTCTTGGGCTCTGGTCCACGTTCGGGCCTAGGTGAATTGATCTTGCCAGAAAACGAGCCAGGTTCATCAATTATGCCAGGCAAAGTGAACCCAACACAGGCCGAGGCAATGACCCAGGTTGCGGCACATGTCATGGGCAACAACGCCGCCATGACCTTTGCAGGCTCTCAGGGGCATTTTGAACTAAACGTCTATAACCCAATGATGTCTTATAACCTGCTGCAATCCATCCAGTTGCTGGGCGATGTGGCAGACAGCTTCACAACACGTATGCTGAACGGCATCAAAGCCAACGAGCCGCGCATCGACAAGCTGATGAAAGAATCGCTGATGCTGGTCACCGCCTTGGCACCAACCATTGGCTATGACAATGCAACTAAGGTTGCCAAAACAGCCCACAAAAACGGCACCACTTTGAAAGAGGAAGCCGTCGCGCTTGGATTTGTCGATGAGGCAACCTTTGACGCGGTTGTGCGCCCTGAGCAGATGATTGGTCCGAAAGACTAATGGTTGAACCGGTCAATCTTAACCGGTTCCGAAAAGACAAGGCGCGGGCTGACAAAAAGGCCCGCGCTGATCAAAACGCCGCGAGGTTCGGTCGCTCAAAGGCTGAAAAGCAGCGCGACAGGCAAGCGGAAAAAACTGCCAAAGATCATCTGGACAATCACAAAAGAGATGACAGATGAGCCGCCCGATCAAACGCTCTTTGACGCTTAAAGGCCACCGCACCAGCGTCTCTTTGGAAGATGATTTTTGGAATGCTTTCAAAGAAATAGCATCCAAAACTAAAAAGCCTATCAATGTCTTAGCCGCAGAAATTGATGCAGATCGCGGTCTTGACACAGGCCTCGCCAGCGCCATTCGCCTCTACGTGCTGCGCCATTATAGAAATGCGTCCTAGGCCTTCACTTTTCCAAAAATACTCGCGCCGCAGGCTTTGACCGCAGGGCAAATCAGGCTTGGCTTGCCACCAAACGTATACGCTCAATCATCGCGCGCACCCCGTTTGACCGCTGCGAAGATAGATGTTCGTTTAACCCCAAGCGTTCCATCTCTGCACGGGCATCCACGTTTAAGACCTCGGCAACTGGCAGCCCATTATATAATTTTTGCAACACCGCAATCAGCCCGCTGACAATCATCGCATCTGACGCCCCAACAAATCTGAACACGCCGGCTTCGATTTCAGGGTGCAACCAAACCTGACTGGCGCAGCCATCAACTTTAGTGGCAGGAACGCGCAGCGCCTCATCCAGCGGGGTCATGGCTTTGCCCTGTTCGATCACATAGCGATAGCGATCTTCCCAATCTTCCAAAAACTCAAAGTCTTCAACGATGTCCTCAAACGCTTGTGTCGCCATGCTCTCACCCTCTCATTGGCTTTCAATTAGGCCGCACAGAACAAAAGGTCCAGCCCTGCTTGCGGCTTTTCAAATCGCTGACAATGCGCTAACCCTGATGCAAAGCGAATGAGGCAGATGATGCGTAAATCCCTAGGTGTTCTTTTGGTGTCGACCATGATTTTGGCAAGCTGTGCCTCGCGGTTTAACCCTGTGAATTGGTTTGGCCGGGCTGAAAAGGTCGAGACCTCGACAGCGGAAGAAATCAATCCTTTGATTCCCCGCAAGAAAGACAGCATTTTTCAGCGTGACGAAGCGGCCTATGCCGGCACCATTGTAGCCGACGTCACAGAACTAAAAGTCGAGAAGTCCTCTGGCGGCGCGGTGATCCGGGTCAAAGGGGTTGCGGTAACGCAGGGCGCTTTCGAAGTTGTGCTGGAACCTGAAAACAAGGACGAACGTCCCGTTGACGGTGTGCTGACCTATAATATGTTGGCGATTCAGCCTGCTGGCTTTCGTCAGGGCTCCAATCAGTCACGCGAATTGACGGTGGCGCGCTTCAGAACAGACCAAGACCTTCAAGGGGTGCGCACCATACGCATACTTGGTGCCAACGGCGCACTTCAGGTACGCCGTCGCTAGGTTTAACTTGATGAAATCGCCTAAGGCAGCTGTACTATCTTAATGCTACTGCCTTTGGCGGACAGCGCGATTTGACCGTCACATAAGCGCAAGGCGTCCTGACCGAACACCTCGCGTCGCCAACCTGACAAGGCCGGAACATCTCGTTCACCTGACGCAATGGCATCTAGATCCGCGGCGGGTGCGATCAGCTTGCTGGCCACGCCAGAGCTTTCGGTCTTTGACTTCAACAAAACACGCAACAGATCGGCCAATGCCGGGTTAACCTGTTGTTTGTCCTTGGCATTTGTCACCCGGGGCATTTTGTCAGCAGGGCAAGCAACACCGGCCTTCACAGCCTGAAGAATGCCCTCGGCGATCTCTCCCCTACGCGCTTCGCGCAGCAATAAACGCGACCGCCCCAGATCCGCCGTGGTCACCGGTTTGGTCGAGGCAAGCTCGATCAAGGCGTCATCCTTAAACACCCGATTGCGCGGCACATTACGGGCCTGCGCATGGGTTTCGCGAAACCGGGCCAGTTCCCGTACCACTGCAAGGAATTTTGGCGTTGTGGTCCGGGTTTTTACCCGTTTCCAGGCATTTTCCGGTTCAACGACATAAGTCGCCGGGCTTGTCAAAACTTGCAGTTCTTCGCGCACCCAACGTGTGCGGCCGCTTTCTTCAAGCTTGGCAGCCAAAAATTCATAGATCTTGCGCAAGTGCGTAACGTCCGCTAGCGCATATTTCTTTTGCGCATCGGTCAGTGGGCGCCGCGACCAATCGGTAAATCGGCTGGTCTTATCCACACCCTGTTTCGTGATCTTGCGCACCAAAGTTTCATAGCCCACTTGCTCGCCAAAGCCGCAGACCATGGCTGCAACCTGGGTGTCAAACAATGGGTCAGGCAACACGCCGGCTTCGACGAAAAAGATTTCAAGGTCCTGACGGGCCGCATGAAACACTTTGACTACATTTTTGTCGCGAAATAGCTCGTACAGCGGTTCTAGCGACATATCACCCACCAGTGGGTCAACCAAAACCGCATCTTCTTCGATGTCATTGCCAGACACCGCCAACTGAATCAAACACAGCTTAGAATAATATGTACGCTCGCGCAGAAATTCCGTGTCGATCGTGACATAGGGGTAGTTCCGCGCCATCTCGCAGTATTGCGCAAGTTCTTCCGTTGTCGTCAGTGTTTTCATGAAGGGGTTCGTCTTCTGTTTGTTGTTGTCTTGTGCCCAGCACAAGGCTTACTCAGAATTACTATAAATTGCAAATTTGCCAAAAATGGGGCCCGCGATTGATCGCCGTTTGACCCCGTGGGTCGTTATAAAGACAGCAGCGATTGATCGCCACTACAAAAGCGGCGCAACACAGCTGGGTAAAGCTTATGTTCTTGCACCAAGACTCGCGCAGCCAGATCATCCGGCGTGTCACCTTCCAGGATCGGCACGCTGGCTTGACCCAATATTGGCCCGTCATCCAGGGCTGGTGTCACCAAATGAACCGAACAGCCATGTTGTTTATCACCCGCCGCCAGTGCCCGCGCATGGGTGTGTAACCCTTTGTATTTGGGCAATAAAGATGGGTGAATATTCAGCATTCGGCCTTCCCAAGGGGCAACAAACCCTTCAGTCAAGACACGCATAAAACCTGCCAAACACAAAATATCGGGCGACACTTTGTCTAGTTCTTCTTGCAATGCATTTTCAAACGCGGACCGGTCACCTTTGAAAGGACGATGGTCGACAACTGCAGTGGCCACGCCCATTTCGCGAGCCTTCGCCAAACCGCCAGCGTCTGCGCTGTTTGCCAAGACAAGCACGGGCTCTCCCGCATGGTCACCCGCTTGCATATCTTCGACAAGGCGGACCATGTTTGATCCGCCGCCAGAGATAAAGATCGCAACGCGTTTCGTCACAAGAGAGACCCTGTGTAACGCATGCCAGCACCTTCGGTCACGGTGCCAATGGTATAGACAGTTTCGCCCTGCTCTTTCAGCAATGCTGTCAGCTTTTCAGCTTGGTCCGCTTCAACAGATAGGATCATGCCGATGCCGCTGTTAAAGGTTTTCAAGACTTCAGCTTGATCCATATTGCCGTTGTCTGCCAACCACTTAAACACTGCGGGCAATTCCCAAGTGTTCAAATTAATATCGGCACCCAATCCTTCAGGCAGAACCCGTGGCAGGTTTTCTGTCAGGCCACCACCTGTGATATGCGCCAACGCATGCACGCCGCCTGCCCGCACAGCGGCCAAGGCTTGCTTTACATACAGACGTGTTGGCGTCAGCAAGGCTGCCCCCAAAGTTTCGTCTGACCATGGGCATTTGTCTCCCCAAGCCAGACCAGAAATTTCGACCAATTTACGAACCAAAGAATAACCATTGGAATGCACGCCATTTGACGCCAGCCCCAACAGAACGTCACCGGCCTTTACGCCTTCTGGCAAAGCGGTGCCACGTTCCATCGCCCCAACAGAGAATCCCGCCAGATCAAAATCGCCAGCTTCATACATGCCCGGCATTTCCGCGGTTTCGCCACCAATCAATGCGCAACCAGATTGGTAACAGCCCTCTGCGATGCCTTCGATGATGCGCGCAGCGACCTCTGTTTCCAGCTTGCCGGTTGCGAAATAATCCAAAAAGAACAGCGGTTCCGCACCCTGACACACAAGGTCGTTCACACACATGGCCACCAAATCAATACCCACGCCGTCAACATTGCCCGTATCGATAGCGATCCTTAGCTTTGTACCAACCCCATCGGTTGCCCCTACAAGGATCGGATCCTGATAGCCGGCGTCTTTCAGGTCAAATAGTGCGCCAAAGCCACCAAGCCCGGCCATCACACCAGAGCGATTGGTACGCTTAGCAGCAGGTTTGATGCGCTCGACCAAGGCGTTGCCCGCGTCAATATCTACACCCGCATCTGCATAAGTAATGCCGTTCTTGCCATCGGTCATATCTGAATCCCCTTCGTGGTGGCCTGTGCAGTAAATTAATACGCCTAGACCCGCAAGCCGCAGTGGCCGTGGAAAATAGGAAAACACAGCAAAGTTTGGCCTGAAACACGCCCTACGAATTATTTTTTAAGTAAACGTCAAAATACGTTACGATTACCGAGAATACTTCGGTGACTTTGGGGGATTCGTATCGTGACCGTTATCAAAAGTATTCAGGAATGGGACAGTGTTAATCGCCGGCTTGCCTCTGCGCGGTTGGTACAAGATTTTGACATCCCAGCTGCTGAAAAATTTGTGCGCTGGCACGATCACGGGGTGTTCCGCACTGCATGGAGCAACTTTGCACAAGTCGGCCCCAATATTTTCCGATCAAATTATCCAAACCCTGGAAGGCTGCGCGAAATGCGTGCGCTTGGCATTACGACCGTGCTCACCTTGCGCGGCAAGGAATGTGAGGTGCCTATTTATTGGAACACAGGGCCTGTCAAAACCTCGGGCTGACTTTGGAAGCGGTGAAACTTGAAGCAATCAGACCGCCGCAGAAGTCTGAACTGCTAAAGATGATGGAGATTTTTGCGTCGCATCGGCAGCCTCTTTTGATACATTGCAAATCAGGCGCTGACCGAGCGGGGCTGGCAAGTGCTTTTTACCAAATAGAATTTTTAGGGCTTCCGATTTCACAAGCCAAGAAAATGTTGTCACTTAAATTCGGCCATTTTCGCAAATCTCGAACCAGCGTGCTGGATCATATTCTTGAATGTTATGAACGTGCGACCCTTAGACGGCCGCAGACAGTTCGCCATTGGTTGCGCACCAGCTATGACGAAGATCAAATTCAAAAAGAATTCAATGCCCTGCGAAAAAAGCCTGGAATTTTTCGGCTCTAACTGCTTGACCTCATGACAGAATATGATAGCCAAATGGCACTTCGGTAGGGGCCTGTAGCTCAACTGGTTAGAGCAGAGCGCTCATAACGCTTTGGTTGCGGGTTCAAGTCCTGCCGGGCCTACCAAAATTTAATGGTTACAATGTGTTGGCTGAAAAGTGGGAAGGCAAGAAACCCACAAAACGCCGTGAACATTAATAGATTCTTTCCCACTTTTGACGACCAATCTTTCGGACTTCTAGAGATCCAAAAATCACTCGCCAACTTTAATACCGAACTTCTCAACTCTTCCTTTGTTAAGTTTGGACGCCGATCCGATCTTCCTTAGCGCCGCCTCAGCTTTAGTCGTTATGTGTGAGACTCCCCGCCGTAAGCGGGGCGCGGTTTATTCTTCTTCTACCAAGCGCACGATGAACACCGCTGACGCGCGATGTGCGCCTTCTCGATGACCGCCGCAGCGCTCAATAAAATCAGCAAATTCAAATGGGTCCATCAGTGCAAGCTTGGCGATGGCGTATGCGCGCTTCCTTTCGGAGGGCGTCAAATAAATCAATGCCAGGCGAAGGATTGCCGTTTTTCAGCGTGTAAGCGTGCCAAAGTTAATGCGTGACAATTTGTGCCCTCGTTCCTGATTTAAGCGGTTAACACGTCTACGATTTTCGCCGCATTGCGACGGCCAGACTCGTTTTGGCCAAGTGCGTTTAGGTGAACCTGAGTATGGAAACCGTTTGCGTCAGGCGTATTCATCTCATCGCCAACGCCAAATGCGTCATAGTTTGCCCATGAATATGTTTGCCCCTCTAGGCCCGCGACGTGATGGACACCGGGGATTGCGTTCGCAGATCCGCTGTCCTGATCCAGCGAGGCCTGAAAATCTCGCATCCGCTGGCCGCGATATGTCAGCCCGCCGCCGCCGTCATAATCCGGTGCCGCACCATCCTCGAATTGCTGGGCTATCCCCTGCCAAATGACCGGCAACGACGGAACGCCGGTGTCAGCGCGGATGTTTGCCACGAATTCTTGCGTCACTGCGGGCAGCACGAGGTTGTAATCAACGCCGCTTCGATCGTTTGTCAGCAATGTTGTAATCGCAGCTCGGATTTCATGGGCAGGCGTCAGGGCGTTCAAGGCCGCTAACATCGTAAGGAAGCTGGCATAAGCCGTGCCACCGTTAGGTGTTTCAGTACTGTCTTTGACCCATTGTGACCCATTGGACCCTGCCAAGCCAGATCCCGGCACAGCGGCCTGCATGACCAAAATCGGGCGATTCCCACCGGCCTCAGAATTGGACCAGCTCAACAAGCCCGCAGCCATCGCACTCACTGGTGAAATGCGTGACGCCGCAGTGCCGACCACGGGTTCAATCAAAGGGTACGGCTCATGTGCAATGACATCACCGCTTGCCCATGTCTCTCCCGGCAAATACCAGCAAAGCGGATTGTAAGGATGCTCAACATTGGCGACAGTGACGTAGTCAGATGTGGCGTTGCCGCCTAAACTATCGGTGACATTTGCGATCACATTGCAAACAACATTGCTTGGATGCACGTCCGTCAAATCATACAGGTGGATTTTGCGGATTGTGCCGTCATATCCCGTCGAAGGTTTGACTTGAACACGCGTATAGGCCCCGACCACGTCAGCTGCCCGGAAATACTTATGCATTGGTTTTTCGACATCGTGAGCAAACGCAGGGCCACTCAGACTACCTGGGCCACCCAATTGGATTTTGACCGTGCCAGTCGTCGCGCCATCTTGCTCAAATGTTGCCATATAATAACGCCCCGGCACCAAAGGCACATCGAGCGTCAAACGGCAGTCATTGGTGCCACCAAGACAGCGAATCCCATTGCCTTCGACAACCCAATTGCTGCGCAGATCAACATGCGACTGCGTGACAAAGTTCATTTGATCGTCGGTAAAGAGGTTTTCAGGCGCGCTTGACGCAGGTGCTGGCGGCGGCACAGCGACAGGCGCTTGGGTGGCAATGCTGCCCAACCCCTGCACCATTACCTCATCGTCTGCTGTGACCGGTAAAACATATGGCAAAGGCTGATCGATCTCAGTCCAAGTTACACCACTATCTGTTGAATACCTAAATTGCGGCATCGGTTATTGCTCCACTCGAATTGATCCGTCCTGCAGACGGGTAAGCTGCGCTGTCCACGACGTGACAGCTTGAACGGTGACAGTGCCGTCGGGGTTTCGCACAAGCTGCACTGTTTGCGCTTGCGCACCCAAGGCGCTCACCATGGTGCTGGACGCGCAAACCCCAACGCTGACCCCAATGTGCATCAGTACATCCCCACGATGCCCGTGGCCGCTGTGCCAGTTGCAAGCACACGGAGCGCCCGCACCGGGAATGCAACGCCCGCCGCTATGAAGAGCGTGGCTGTGGTGCCGCCAACGGTTTCAACCTGGACGGTGCCGGATTGCGCAACATTCAGTGCGCGCGTGGCGGTGGCCAGATCGTTTGCATCGTCAGGAATAATGTCAAAAATATTCTCGGCTGGGCTCGTAAGTCCTGCCAAGCTTGAAGTGAATTTATCAGCCATTGGCTTTCCTTTCTGATTGAAGCAATGAGACGCCCGGAATGGCCCGCGCGCCTGTGATTAAAATGAGCCGTGCGTAGCCACAAAGGACTGCGACCAAGATCAAAAACCAGACCAGCACGCCTGGGGCCCCGTTGATAATCACCGTCGACACGCGGCCTGCCTTGATGCTGGTATCGGAGCTGGCTTGGCGCACAGTGTTGGCGGTGAACTTTAACAAAATCAGAATGCAGCGCGCGCACCATGCACGCGCCCATCAAGGGGATTAAGTCAGTCGTAGCGTCCCTAGGTGGCCAAGGGGGCGCGCAGGCCATACGGCCTGAACCTCGGATGTCGCCCCCCTGACTAATCCCGCTTCACGCACGCGCTGCACCCTACGTGCAGGGCCTTGCGGCCTGCATCGGCATTGGCGTCTTGGTCTGCGCAGCAAGAGGTGGTCAGATTCAAAAATCATTACGCAGAAGGCCCAAATTCCCGCAAATGCCTCGCATGTTGCTGTTTACTGCGCGTGAAATATCTGGCGTGAGAACCCTGGGGCGTGTCGACGTCAGGGAAAGACTGAAACGCGGCCTTCGCCCAAAGACTTGCGCTGACGCTACCACTCTGATGCTGCCTAACCTCAAAGAAGAACTTGGCGCAGTGGGAGTATGGGTAACTTAAGGTGTTATTTTTAAAGAATTTTTTCGGCGTTACTAGTGCTGCCGGGCCTACCAGAATACCTGAATTCCCTCTCAATAGATCGCCGCGCAAGTCATCCCGCTAGATCGCGATAACGATATCCGCTTGCAATCCCCCCAGTTTTTCGCTGCGTGCCAGTCGCAAAACACCACCATGGGCACGCGCTGCGTCTGCGGCGATTGCCAGTCCTAACCCGACCCCACTGCCACGGTTTTGATTGCGCGCGGGTTCCAGGCGGGCAAAGGGTTTCATGGCTTCCTCGCGCTTGTCCTCGGGGATGCCCGGCCCATCATCTTCGACCCGCAACACAACCGAGCGTTTCATCTGCATCGCACTGACATGCACCGTATTGCCATATCGAAACGCGTTGTTGATCAGATTGCCAAGCGCGCGCTGTACCACCATTTTCTTGACCAATACCTCCGCTTCGACATCGCAATGCAATAAGGTGGCCGTGCCCTTACCGGCAGAGGCCTTTTTGATGATCTCAGCCAAGAACCCGCATAAATCCACGGGTTCTGCATCCAATTCAGAGGCCCCACGGGCAAAACTTAGAAAGCCATCTAACATATGCTGCATGTCTTCGACCTCTTGCTCCAGCGGCTCTCTGTCTTCATCCTCCAGCATGGCAAGTCCCAGACGCAACCGCGTTAGCGGTGTACGCAAATCATGGCTCACACCTGACAGTAATAATGTGCGTTGTTCAATCTGGCGCTCAATGCGCGCCCGCATGTCCAAAAAGGCACTGCCGGCAGCCCGCACCTCTAGCGCACCGGCAGGTGAATAGGGCACATGCCGCCCGCGCCCAAAGGCTTCGGCTGCGGCGGCCAATCTGGTAATTGGGCGCAATTGGTTGCGTAGATATAGGAAGGCAATAAAGGTGATCAAAATGCCAAAGAAAACCAAATTTACCAATAGTTGGTGAGGGTTAGAGGCCGACACTCGTTCACGATCAAACTCAAACCCGATGGGGCCAACCTGTGTTCCTATGATCACCTGAGCAATTTTATCATTCGGCAATTTGATGGCGATAATTCCGTCAATATTGCTGTGCAGTTCGCGCATCACAACTGTGCCTGAAAAATCATACCACCGACGTTGGTTAAGCGGGTTGGCCTCTGTCTCAAAGATTGGATCAAGCCCAAGGCTGCGCGCCACAGGGAATACAGATTGTCGCGCATCATCTTGCGATGGCGCTGCGGCCACTTGGCTCAAAACATAAATAAGTTCTCCAGACAGCGCACGGGTCATTTGTGACGTCACGTCTTCAAAGTGCCGTTGTATAAAGATAACGGAAACAACAAGTTGCAACGTTACTACCGGTAAAATTAGTATAAGCGCAGCCCGGCCATACAGACCGCGCGGAACATATCGTTTGAGCCAAGCAAATTTCATAGGGTAAACCATGACCTGCGCGCTCTCGGAAGGAAAGCCTGATGCACGCCTCAAAGACAGATTTTTCCTTGCTGGTGGGTCAGGCCAAAGTGCTGCAACCCGGATTGCGCTGTGTGCTCGCCCCCAATCCGTCGCCTATGACCCATTGGGGCACCAATACCTATTTGTTGGGCCACAAAGACCTCGTGCTGATTGATCCCGGCCCAGACGATGCCAGCCATCTGGATGCCCTGCTTCGTTCAGTGGGCATTGGCCAACGCATCACAAAGATTATTGTCACCCACACACACAAAGACCACTCGCCGCTTGCCAATCGCTTGGCGGCAGCAACGGGGGCCCAGATACTTGGATTTGGCGATGCAGAAGCCGGACGCAGCGCTGTAATGCAGCAGCTGTCTTTGGATGCTGATTTGGGGGGCGGCGAAGGCATTGATACGCAGTTTCAAGCACATCACCACGTCATACATCACCAAGAGATTGACTGCGAGTTGGCGCCGTTAAAAGTTCTGCACACCCCCGGACACATTGGCAATCATATTTGCCTGTCTTGGGGGGATGTCTGTTTCACCGGTGATCATGTCATGGGCTGGGCCAGCTCACTTGTATCGCCGCCGGATGGCGATTTGACAGATTTTATGGCGTCTTGTGAGCTGCTGCTGCAAGGAAACTGGAAGGTGTTTTATGCCGGCCATGGCGCGCCGATTTACGCCCCAACCGAGCGTCTGAATTGGCTGATAGCCCATCGTAAGAATCGTGAGAGACAAATCGTCAAAGCCTTAGCGGCAGGGCACGCCAATGCCGCACAGTTGACGGCTCAGATCTATCACGATGTGAACCCAGCTCTTTTGCGTGCTGCCGAACGCAACGTATTGGCGCATCTGGTTGATCTTTACAAAAAGGGTCGCATTGCCCCACTGCAACGGCTTGAAACAAAAGCTGTTTTTCAGCTGATTTAAAAAACTGACAGGAAAACGAAAAAAAACTGACAGCGCCTCTGGACGCCGGAAATTTCGTTAGCTATACGGTCCTTCGTTGATCCGGCGTAGCTCAGCGGTAGAGCAGTTGACTGTTAATCAATTGGTCGTAGGTTCGATCCCTACCGCCGGAGCCAACGAAAAAGATACCGTATTTGTTCCGACGTAGCTCAGCGGTAGAGCAGTTGACTGTTAATCAATTGGTCGTAGGTTCGATCCCTACCGTCGGAGCCAATCTTTCCAAAATATAAATATATTTCAAAAGATTGGCTGCCGATCTTTGTGTGCTTTCGCCCGCTCATTTTCTGGTGTTGCACTGCAAAAACAACAAGGGCGCGCCAAAGCACGCCCGTTATCAATATTGATGTGTAAGTTTATTTCTTTTTCATAGCATTCAGCAAAGCATCACCCAAGGCACCAGTACTGGGCTTAGCGCCGGGTTTCGCGGCTGGCTTGGCGCTGTGACGTTGTCCTTGATGACGTCCACCACTCGCATTCCCAGGTTTGCGCGCCACCGGCTTTTGACTATCAGCCTTGCCCTGACGTTCTACAGGTGCCGCCCCCGCGTCCTTGCGCATGCTCAGGGCAATACGTTTGCGCGCTACGTCCACCTCTGTCACCCGCACTTTGACAATGTCACCGGCTTTCACCACCTCATGCGGGTCTTTGACAAAACGATCCGCCAGTTGCGAAATATGCACCAACCCATCCTGATGCACCCCGACGTCCACAAAGGCCCCAAAGGCGGCCACGTTGGTCACTGTGCCTTCCAGCTGCATACCGGGGCGTAGATCGCTGATCTTTTCAATACCATCTGCAAAGCTTGCGGTTTTGAATTCAGGCCGCGGGTCCCTGCCCGGTTTTTCCAATTCGGCAAAGATATCGCGAATTGTCAGTGCACCGACCTTTTCGGTGGCAAACTGATCCGCTTGCAGCTGCTTGATCGGCGATGGGTCTTGCATCAGGCTGCGAATTTCGCGCCCGCAAGCGGCGACAATTTTCCGCGCCACATCATAGGATTCCGGGTGTACGGCAGATCCATCCAATGGCTCTTTGCCATCCCGAATGCGCAGGAACCCAGCGCATTGCTCAAAGGTTTTTTGCCCCATCCGCGCCACTTTCAGCAAGTCCTTGCGGGTGGCAAAGGCCCCATTGCTATCGCGATGGGACACAATCATTTCCGCCAATGTCGGCCCAAGCCCAGACACCCGCGCCAACAATGGCGCCGAGGCGACGTTCAAATCAACACCCACCGCGTTCACCGCATCTTCAACCACGGCCTCCAGCGATTTTGCCAATCGTGATTGATCCACGTCATGCTGATACTGACCAACACCAATCGACTTGGGTTCGATCTTCACAAGCTCTGCCAGCGGGTCTTGCAGGCGTCGCGCAATCGACACCGCGCCGCGCAATGACACATCCAGATCCGGGAATTCCCGCGCCGCCAGTTCAGACGCCGAATAAACTGACGCGCCGGCCTCTGACACCACCACTTTGGTTGGTTTGGGCCCTTTTACGCCGCTGATCACATCCGCCACCAGACGCTCGGATTCTCGACTGGCGGTGCCATTTCCTACGGCCACCAAAGCGACATTATGCTTTGTTATCAAGTGGCTAAGTGTCGCCATTGACCCCTGCACATCACGGCGCGGCTCAAACGGATAAATCGTGTCTGTGTCCAGTACCTTGCCAGTGGCATCCACCACCGCAATCTTACAGCCGGTCCGAATACCCGGATCCAGCCCCAAAACCGCCTTTGGCCCAGCCGGAGCAGCAAGCAATAAGTCTTTGAGGTTACGGGCAAAAACACGAATGGCCTCATCCTGCGCATTCACCCGCAATTCGCCCATCAAATCTAGCATCATGGTCAGGCTCAGCTTAACGCGCCAGGTCCATTTCGCCACCTTGCGCAGCCACACATCGCCTGCGCCGTTGCCACGCATATCAAGTGCTGCGACCACCATGGTCTCGATCCGGTCAACGGCATCTTCATCGGCTGGGCCAATATCCAGGCTTACGATCTTTTCGTTGCTGGCCCGCATCATCGCCAAGGCGCGGTGGCTCGGCACGTTTGCCCATTGCTCGGTGTGATCAAAGTAGTCAGAATATTTCGCACCATTGCTTTCTTCGCCGGTGATTACACGCGACCGCAATACTGCATTGGCTTTCATATAGCTGCGCAGTTTGCCCAGCAGTCCCGCGTTTTCTGTCAGCCCTTCAGCCACAATATCGCGCGCGCCGTTCAATACGGTTTTGGCATCGGGAAACTTTTCCGAGAAATAGCCGGTCGCCAGCGTTTCTGGGTCGGCGTTGCGATCGGCAAAAATCTGATCGACCAATGGCTGCAACCCATGTTCGCGTGCAATTTCGGCCCGCGTCCGGCGCTTGGGTTTATAGGGCAGATACAGGTCTTCCAGCGATGACTTCGTGCTTGCCGCCAGAATGTCCTTTTTCAAACCGTCACTGAGCTTGCCTTGTTCATCAATACTTTTCAGAATCGTGCTACGGCGATCTTCTAGCTCACGCAAATAGCCCAACCGTTCAGACAAGGTGCGCAGCTGCGTATCATCCAAGCCGCCCGTCACTTCTTTACGATACCTGGCCACAAAAGGCACCGTCGCGCCTTCGTCCAGCAAGGCGACAGCCGACATCACCTGCTTTTGGCTCGCATTGATTTCACCGGCAATCGTCTGGGCGATTCCGACAGAGAGGGTCTTGGTCATAATGAGGCGCTCTTTGATCTGGCAGTTAGGCTGCCATGGATGGTTTGATATTTGGTCTTTCGGTATAGCGGGAATTAACGACCTTTGAACAGGCCCCCCAGTAATCCTCGCACAATGCGGCGGCCTGTGGTGCCTGTCAGTTCTTTGACCACCATTTTACGCATCTGGGTGCCAAAGCTTTGCTGACTGCGCCGCGACGTGGCTTTGCTGGTCGAGCGCCCGACCCGCGCACCGCTAAAGCGTCGCGCCGAAGCATATTCGCGCTCTGCCGTGGCCATCTCTTCTTCGCGCGTTTCCAGCGCTTCGGCTTCCTCAGCTGCCTTTGCTGCGCGGTTCTGTAAGATTTCATAGGCCGATTTGCGATCCAGGCCAGCCTCGTATTTAGCGCGCAGATCAGATGCCGTTATAACCTCCTGCCGCTCAGCTTTGCTGATGGGACCCAAATTCGACGATGGTGGCCGGATCAACGTGCGTTCTACAACGCTCGGAATGCCCTTTTTCAACAAGGTAGAGGTCACGGCCTCCCCCACACCCACTTCGCGAATGGCATCTTCGGTTTCAAACCGTGGATTGTCGCGATAGGTTTCTGCCGCCAGTTTCAGGTTCTTGCGATCCCGCGCCGTAAAGGCCCGCAACGCATGCTGCACCCGATTGCCCAACTGGCCCAATATATCCTCTGGCACATCCGCCGGGTTCTGGGTGATGAAATAAACCCCCACACCCTTTGAACGGATCAACCGTGCCACCTGTTCAACCTTATCAACCAAGGCCTTGGGCGCATCTTCAAACAGCAAATGCGCTTCGTCAAAAAAGAACACCAGCTTGGGTTTGTCTGGGTCGCCCACCTCTGGCAACTCTTCAAACAGCTCTGACAGCAACCACAATAGAAAGGTTGCGTATAAGCGTGGCGAAGACATCAGCTTGTCGGCTGCCAGAATGTTCACCATGCCCTTGCCAGCTGCATTCAGCCGCATCAGGTCATTTAACTCCAGCGCCGGCTCGCCAAAGAATTCGCTGGCCCCTTGGTTCTCTAATACCATCAATCGACGCTGAATGGCCCCAATCGACTGCACCGAAATATTGCCATAACGCAGCGATAGATCCTTGCGGTTTTCTCCCAGCCACACCAACAACGCCTGCAAGTCCTTAAGATCCAACAGCGGTAACGCCTGTTCGTCGGCCAAACGGAAGGCGATGTTCAAAATCCCCTCTTGCGCCTCGCTCAGTTCCAGCAAACGGCTGATCAGCAAGGGCCCCATTTCTGAAACCGTGGCGCGAACCGGATGGCCTTGTTCACCAAATAAATCCCAGAACGTGACCGGAAAACCCTCATAGGTGTAATCGCCAAATCCAATTTTTTCTGCGCGGCTCATAAAGGCGTCATGCAGCTTGAAATCGGCGCTGCCCGGCAGTGCAAGGCCCGATAAATCGCCTTTCACATCCGCCATAAACACCGGCACCCCGGCGTTTGAAAACCCCTCGGCCAAAATCTGTAAGGTGACAGTTTTACCAGTGCCTGTGGCCCCTGCAATCAATCCATGGCGGTTAGCATATTTAAGATTAAGAAATTGTTGTGTGGCGTAGTTTTCACCACCGCCCCCCAGGAAAATGGAATTTTCCAAAAGTCACCTCATCAATTTGATTATGCCACACAATTTGCAGGTATGGCGGTTTGGCTGTCAGGTTAATTGCTTCTTACAATCATGCCAATGCTTTGCGCAAAATTGGCGTTTATTGCCTTCATTTTAACCTGTTTCATCGACACATTATGGGCCGATTCACTTTCTTATACTATTTATGACATTTTCGTTGACGCACTTTGCATTTCTTATTAGCGTCCTCAGCAATGAATAAGTCGGCCAGTCCGACGGGGAGTGAAAGATTAAAAGGGGCCGCTTGGCCCCTTTTTGCTTGTCTGATATTCATTTATTTCCTTCAAACATCGGCGGCTTTGGGCGATTTCTTGCAGATCAATCCCATGCCTGCAGTTTTGCAAGCTGACAGCGACCTGCCCGCATGTTAAGCCAAGTCGAAACAACAATAGTATCTGAGGGCAACATGCTCAAAATCAACACATTACTTGCAAGCAGCCTGATTGTGGGCATGACCAGCTTCGCAAGTGCGCAAGAGGCTCAGCCGACCGTGCCGGGTCTTTCTACCGGAGAAACCGTGCAAGCAGAAGAACAGGTGCCGCAAGTTGAAACAGAGGTCATCGGTGACTGGACAGTCAGCTGTATAGATCAAGAGGCTGGTAAAGCCTGCCGTATGAATCAGGTTCTTAAGGATGAGACAGGGCAGCCTGTCGTAGATGTTACGCTTTTTCCGATTCAAAACGCCGGACAAATCGCCCTTGGTGGCTCTATTATGGCGCCGCTTGAAACCCTGTTGACCGAACAGATGACCATTGCTGTCGATAGTGGCCAGGCAAAACGCTATCCCTTTGCTTTTTGCACAAGCGCCGGCTGCATTTCCCGCATAGGCCTGTCCAGCGAAGATGTCAGCAGTTATCGCAACGGAGCCAAAGCCGTTCTGACCATTGTTCCAGCTTTAGCACCGGATCAAAAAGTCGAACTGACCATGTCTTTGTCAGGCTTCACCAAGTCATATGAGACCGTTTTGGCACAATAGCAAAGGTTTGGTCTAAGGTTGTTCAGCCTTAGACCGCCTTTAGCACCAGCACAGCGTTTAGCCCACCAAAGGCAAAGGCGTTTGACAAAGCCACAGTGACTTTGGCATCGCGCGCTTCATTTGGCACAACATCCAATGCGCATTCAGGATCTGGCTCTTCGTAATTGATGGTTGGGGCAACCACCCCGTCCTTAAGCGCCATGATACAGGCCAGCAGTTCCACCGCCCCGGTGCCCCCAATCAAATGTCCGTGCATCGATTTTGTTGAACTTATCATGAGCTTGTCAGCATGGGGCCCAAACACATCGGCCACCGCTGCACATTCGGTTTTGTCATTCGCTGTGGTTCCAGTGCCATGGGCATTGATATAACCCACCTCTTCCGGTGCAATTTTGGCGTCTTGCAAAGCTCCGGCAATCGCGCGGGCGGCCCCTTGCTTTGAGGGCATCACAATATCACTCGCGTCTGAACTCATGGCAAAGCCCGCGACCTCGGCCAGTATCTCGGCACCGCGCGCTTTGGCATGTTCATATTCCTCGAATACAAAAACCCCAGAGCCTTCGCCCTGCACCATGCCATTGCGGTTGGCTGAAAAAGGCCGACAGCCGTCTTTGGACATCACGCGCAGGCCTTCCCAGGCTTTCACCCCACCAAAGCAAAGCATCGATTCAGACCCGCCGGTCACCATCACCGGTGACATGCCGCTGCGCACCATTTGAAAGGCTTGGCTCATGGCGTGGTTTGAACTGGCGCAGGCCGTGGCCACCGTAAAGCTTGGCCCCTTCAGATTGAACTCCATCGACACATGGCTCGCCGCTGCATTGTTCATCAGCTTGGGCACCACAAAAGGATGCACCCGGTTTTTGCCATCTTCATAGACCGTGCGGTAATTCTCATCCAAGGTCTGCATGCCACCGCCAGAAGTGCCAAGAACAACCCCGGATTTTGCCGCCAATTCACCCGAAAACTTTAGCCCCGATTGGGCCACGGCCTCGCGCGCAGCCACCAAGGTGAACTGGGTAAACCGATCATACAGCGCCATTTGCTGACGATTGAACAAGCCTTCGGTTTCAAACCCATGCACCTGACCGCCAATCTTGATCGCCAAACGATCAACATCGCGCATATCCAAGGCGCTGATCCCACTTTTGCCCTCACGCATGGCTGCCAGGGTGTCGTTTACATTTTGGCCCAACGCATTGATGGTGCCTGCGCCAGTGATTACAACACGTTTCATAGAGGTCTTCTTTCCGGCGAGTTGTCGATCAGCGCCTAAGCCTGATCTGCCACCAATTTCTCGATGCCTGCAATGATCGTTGCGACGCTTGAGATATCAAAGTCGCTTTCGGTTGGTTCATTGGCATTGAACGGCACTGTGATGTCAAATGCTTCTTCAATGGCAAAGATGCTTTCCACCAGCCCCAGGCTGTCGATGCCCAGATCGTCTAAGGTGCTTTCCATCGTCACATCAGAGATTTCCAAGACCGCTTGTTCAGCGATAATCGCAATGACCTTGTCTTTGACGTTCATGCTGTATTCCTTTCAACAGAATTTGCCTGTGATTTAGTCATTTGGGCTGAGCTTTGAAACAGCTTTCTTCAAAGCCGCCATATCCTTCATGAATTTTGGCAACCTTCTTAGGCTTTTGTACGATTCCACCTGGATGTCCATTTTCGTGGCTGGATTGCCCAGCATCATGCGGCCCGCTGGCACATTTGATAACAGCTTTGTACCACCCCCGGTGATCACGTTGTCGCCAATTTTCAGATTGTCGCCAACGCCCGTTTGGCCTGCTAGCACCACATTGCTACCGATTTGTGACGAGCCAGCAATGCCGGTCAATCCACACAGCAATGTATTGTCGCCGACAGTGACATTATGGGCCACCATCACCAGGTTATCGATCTTTACGCCATTGCCAATGCGCGTGTCTCGAATGGTGCCCCGGTCGATTGTGGCGTTGGATCCCACCTCGACGTTATCCCCGATGGTCACGGCACCCAGACTGTGAATGCGTTCCCAGCTTTGCGCACGTGTGCCAACGGATTTGCCCAGCGATTTGCGGGCCTCTTCGGCGTTGCTTTTTTCAACAGTGGCATAGGAAAATCCATCGCCACCAATGCGCGCCCCCGGCTGACACCAAAAATTCTCGCCAATGGTCACACGCGCTGCGATTGAGACATTGTCCCGCAGAAAGGCATTCTGACCAATAGTGGCATCGGTCCCAATGTAGCATTGCGGCCCAATCACCGAATTGTCCCCTATCTGGGCCCCAACTTCGACAATCGACAAAGGCCCAACGCTGACATTCTCACCCAAATTTGCATCGGGATGAATGACCGCACTTGGGTGAATGCCCTTGTGATAGCCCTGCCCCAAGTCAAACATCGAGGTCAGGCCAGCCATGGCAAAACGTGCGCCGGGCACGATGATAGCAGCCTCAAGGCCCATCGCTTCCCAATCGGCCCCATCCCACAGCATCGCCACACGGGCTTTGCTGCTAATAATGTCATCAGCGTATTTAGGATTAAGCGCCAAGGCCAAATCATTTGGTCCAGCGTCAATTGGCTCTGCGACACGATCTAGCAAAAGATCTACAGCTCCAAAGGCATTTGCCTTCAGAGCCTGAGCGATATCACGAACGGTATAGGTCATGTGGCCCCCTGAATTGCAGGGAGTATTTAGCCCCGAATAGCGCGTAAAGCCACCCCTTCATTCGCCAGAGCCTTCCAGATTTTTGCGTCACGCCCATAGATGTCGCGGCGGTATTGCATCGGACCTTTGGCATTGGTGAATGCGGTGCGGTAAATAATGTGAACCGGCACGTCCTTTTTTAAATCAACCTGCTTTTCACGTCCGCCGTCTAGAAGATTGTGGAAAAAGGTCTTGGGCTGGCTTTCTTGCTTGGCCAACAAGGCATAGGCAAATTCAAAGGGTTGATGCAGACGTATGCAGCCATGGCTATAGGCACGCACTTCGCGGGAAAATAGGTTTTTGGCGGGCGTATCGTGCAAATAGATATTGTGACGGTTCGGGAACATGAATTTCACAAGCCCCAACGCATTATTTCTGCTCGGTGGCTGTTTGATATCAAACGGAAAATTGGCCTTGGTGAACTGTGTGAAATCAGTGTTTTCGCGTGACACTGTGCGGCCTGCGCGATCAATCAGACGCAGATGACTGACGGCATTTGGGTTCTTCTGCAACATGGGCAGATATTCTTTTGTTGCGATAGATCGCGGCACATTCCACGTCGGATTGATGACCATATGTTCCATCACATCCGAAAATTCAGGACTTTTACGATCCGACTTCGCAGCCCCAACCACGGTGCGTGTTTTGAAGGTCACTTTACCATTATCAATGATCTTGGCGGTAAAGTCGGTCAAGTTCACCAGCACATGGCGTTTGCCGCGTGCATTATTTGTCCAGCGTTCGCGCTCCATTGCCACCAAAACAGATTGCAACCGATGCTCCACTGATTTGTTGACTTCGGTGATCGTGCCTTTGCCGGCCACACCATCCGGGCTTAGCCCATGCGCAAGTTGAAATTGCTGCACGGCCTTCTGAATGTTTGCATCATATATCTTAGAGGAACTGCGGCGCAGAAAGCCCATTTTGATCAGCCGATTGCGCAACAGTGCAACCGAAACACCGCTGTCACCAGGTTTCAGCGATTTGGTGGAAACTTTCTCTCCATATCCGCCTTTGCCCAAAATTCTCTCTAGGCGCAGTTTCTCTTTCATCAAGCGGGCATATTCTGGCGTGTTTGGCGCAAGGCTTTTCAAGTAACGCGACGGGGAACTCTTGGAAAAATTCGCTAGCAATTGTTGCCGATCCCGATAGGGAATTTTCCGAACGATTCCATCGTCGATGCGGCTGGGCACCAGCATTCCGGTTTGAACATCGCGGGCATATTGCAAAAAAGTCTTGGAAAGCATCACTTCGGCGCCCCCCAAAGCACGACTGGTCTTAGCCGCAGCCAGATCCGCTTTCAACGCCTCAGGACGATACCGACCAACAGACAATCCGTGTTCTGAAGCGGAGTTGAGCGCCTTAAAGAGAGCTTTGCGACGCTCTCTATACTTGTTGCCTTTGCCGGTCCAAATTGGTTCATAACCGGCGTCTCTATAATAGGCTGAAACTTCGGCATCCCGAGATGCAGATTCTGCGACTGCTTGTTTGAACGCAGTCACTTGTGCATTGGCCAGTGTCGCTCCACAACATATTGCAGCAACTGACAGCCACTTAAGGGCAAACTGTTTAGACCCTTTGCGGGAAAAACCCATCATTAAAACCTCGATCAGACACATCTATAGTTATCTATTTTTTCATAGAGACAAGCCGGAAAGTCCATTCACTTTTTCTCGAGTTGTTTACTCTTATATGGAATGATGCCGCCTAGCCGCATTTTGCTGCGTGAAAGATACACCAATTCGACTTTAAGCAAATTTTTGCTCAAAACCCTTGAAGACAGGAGGTAAATAAAATCGACCCTTGGTGAACGATTCGACTTGTGCCATAAGATCCGCATATCTGGGGATAACTTTTGTAACCGCGTGGCAGCGTGGGCAAGAAAAAGGCGGCGGGACAGGCGCAACTAACATGACGATTGAGGGCTCTTCGAGCATCACGCGACGCAGCGTGCTGGGCGCATTTGCGGCCACCACTCTAGCAGCGGCTCCAACATTTTCAAAGGCAGCAGGGTTTCTGCGCGGAAGCGGCGATATTCGCAGGTTGCGCATGTTCTCTGGTCGCACCGGCGAAAACATTGACACGATCTATTGGATCGAAGGCGATTACATCAAAGATGCTATGAAAGAGATCAACCAGTTCATGCGGGACTGGCGCACAAGTGGCGTTAAACAGATTGATTTTCGCACCATCGACATCATGGCGGCATCACATCGCCTGTTGGATGTGAACGAACCTTACATGCTGTTGTCTGGCTATCGCAGTCCACAAACCAACAATATGCTGCGCAGCCGCTCTAGCGGCGTTGCAAAAAATTCTTTGCATATGAAAGGTCAGGCTGCTGACCTGCGTTTGGCTTCGCGTTCGGTTGGTCAGATGGCCAAAGCCGCAACCGCCTGCCGTGCAGGTGGCGTTGGGCGCTATTCCGGTTCAAACTTTGTGCACGTCGATTGCGGGCCTGTGCGCGTTTGGGGACGCTAAGCAACGTACTAAATGTTTCGTTTTCGAATGGCACCTTTTGGGTGCCATTTTTGCTTTGGCAATGTGCAGAACCTGCCCGTAAACCTGTGCCGAATCGTACGTTTCAACGCCTGAAACGAACAAATTGTACAATTAACAAAACTTTACCGCAGTACGCGCTGCTGGCGAAATTGTTGGTCGTTACTAGAAAATGGTGCACCCGATAGGATTCGAACCTATGGCCTCTGCCTTCGGAGGGCAGCGCTCTATCCAGCTGAGCTACGGGTGCCTGCTGCCCGTTATACCTGCCGCAATCGTGGCTGCAAGATAGAAAACAACGGGCTGTGATCTTTGATGGTTACGCCAGTAATTCATGCGCCAATTCAAGCGCTTCCACCAATGTGTCGATCTCTTCGGTGGTATTGTACATGCCAAAGGACGCACGGCAGGTGGCGCTTAAGCCAAGGTGTTCCATCAAGGGGCCAGCACAATGATGACCGGCGCGCACGGCGACGCCACGTTTGTCCAGGATGGTCGAAATGTCATGTGCATGGGCTGAGCCTTGTAAGGTCATGCTGAAAATCGCAGCCTTTCCAGGGGCTTGGCCTTGAATGTTTAACCAATTCAATCCTTGAAACTTTGCAGATGCATAGTCTAGCAGTTGCGCCTCATGCGCCGCGATATTCTCCATCCCGACTTCAAGCAAATACTCTAACGCGGCACCAAATCCGATGGTTTGGACAATACCTGGTGTGCCTGCCTCAAACATCATAGGTGGATCGTTATAGATCACATTGTCTTTTGTGACCTCTTTGATCATATCGCCGCCGCCCAAAAACGGACGCATCTCGGCCATACGTTCTTTTTTGATATAGATCGCACCAGACCCCGACGGCCCATAAAGTTTGTGACCGGTGACGGCGTAAAAATCACAGCCGATATCCTGTACATCTACAGGTGCATGAACGGCCCCCTGAGAGCCATCAACCAGCACCGCAACGCCCCGTTCATGGGCTTCTTGCGTGATGGTTTTCACATCCACCAACGTCCCTAACACATTGGAACATTGGGTAATTGCGATCAGTTTTGTCTTAGGCCCAATGGCATCAACCACCGCCTGCGGGTCAAGGTTTCCTTGCCCGTCAACATCAACCCATTTCAGGACGATGCCCTGACGTTCACGCAGAAAATGCCAAGGCACGATATTGGCGTGATGTTCCATAACAGACAGGATGATCTCGTCACCGGCTTCAAGCTGTGGCATCGCCCAGCCATAGGCGACGGTGTTGATCCCTTCGGTTGTACCCGAGTTCAAGATGATTTCGTTCTCGTCAGTCGCCCCTAGAAACTTGGCGATGGTGCCGCGCACCGCTTCATAGTGATCAGTCGCCAGATTTGACAGATAATGCAGGCCACGATGCACATTGGCATATTCGTGTGAATAGGCCTGGGTAACGGCGTCAATCACCACATTTGGCTTTTGTGCCGATGCGCCATTGTCCAAGTAAACCAATGGTTTACCGTTTACTTCTCTGGAAAGTATTGGGAAATCGCTGCGAATTTTGTGAACATCATACATGCGAATTATCCTGTAGTGGGCACGCCAGCAAGCGCGAGAAGAATGAAGAAAACAACCGTCACGCCAAGAATTGCCGCGCCGATGATAGCGACAGCTTTGCCTGCTGTGTCAAATCCATTGGCGACCTTGATAAACTGCACCAAGATCCACAAACCATAGAACCCTGCCAGGAATGTCAGCATTGCCGCTAAACTTGGTAACAACAGAGATCCAACGATTCCGAAAATCTGCAACCCTACGCGCAGAAACTGCAACCATGCCAACAGACTAAGCATCGATTGAAACTCTGCTTGTCCGTCAATAACCTTGCTTACGAAGGTGAGAAAACCCGCCGAAAACAAGATCACCACAAAGAACAAGACAGACAAAATGATCGGCGAAACACCTGCCAAGAGCTTTAGGCTTTCGTCAGTTGGGTCGAGTTCTGTTGCCACAAATAATGTGATGCCATTCAGAATGGATGCCAATGCCAGCGCCATCGCGCCCTGCCCGGCTGTCAAATTTAGGGCCAATACACGTCGCGCAGCCCCTTCTGGGTCGACCACGGTTTGCACCACCAGGTGCTGCAAGAACTGTATCATGACGCCAGCTTTCGTGCGGTTGCTAGACCGGAATACCAGAACCAGAAAAAGCAAGTATAACTGACCAGCCCGATTGCGTCATAAACTGGCCCGGCCCCAATGAAGCCACCAATTAGGCCGCGAAACAAGGCAATTGGCGTGATCGACAGCAAGGCCCAGAACAGCGCACCACGGCTGGAATAGCCAGAAATACCATTTGATATCAAACGCATCACAACTTGCACGCCGATGCTTAGCACATAGAAAACCAGCGGCATGATAAACACCCACAGCAAAAGCTGCCCGCCCATCAAGGGGTTAAGCTCTTGGCCAGTGAAATGGGCCTCACGGGCCACTTTGGGCCACTGGGCTACAAAAATCACAATGCAAGCCGCCATGAGTATGGCCAACGCGCGGTCTTCGCGCGGCTCGGTATCAAACCGGCGCGCGAAAACAGTTTTTGGGCCACGATATGTGGCAAGGATATCGCGGACGATCGACATCAGCCGCGGCGCCGTTCCAGCCAGCCTTCGAGGCGTGTCAGGATTTCGTCGGCCAGCTCATCTGCTTCGATTTCTTCCACAGCTTCGGCCAAAAAGGCCAGTGTCAGCAAATCGGTTGCGATGCCTTGGGGAACACCGCGTGCCCGCAAATAGAACAGGCCTTCTTCGTCGATGGCACCAGACGTAGAGCCATGCGAGCAAGCCACATCGTCGGCATAGATTTCGAGCTCTGGTTTTGCAAGAAACTGACTGTCTTCATCCAATAGCAGCGATTGGCTGATCTGATAGCCATCGGTTTTCTGTGCATCTGGTTTGACCAGGATCTTGCCCTGAAACACCCCAGTTGCGCCATTGCGCAGCACTTTCTTAAACACCTGTCGGCTTTCACAACGCTGTGCGTCATGTGTCACAAAGACAGTGTCATCGTGATGGAAATCCCCGTCGCCAACACAAGCGCCTGCGACATGGGCAATTGCGTCATCACCGGTCAACTCCAGCACACAGTCGTTGCGTGTCAAAACACCGTTCACTGTGACTGTAAAAGACTTAAACACGCTTTCTGTCGCCAATTGGCCAAAAATATGGGTTGCTGCCCGACGTTGGTGATCACGCCCCTGGGCGCGCACGTGATGGAATTCTGCTTTGTCAGCCACATCCACCTCAAGCACCTTGTTAAAGCGGGCCGCAGCTGGGCCATTTTCCAACAAGGTCAGCTTTGCCCCTTCTTCTACTTTGATGACGTGATGCAGCATCGCGTCAGAATGGGTGTCCTTGTGCTGATAAACCAGGCTCACCGGGCGGGTTACATTGCCCGTTACGCGGATGACGATGCCGTCTGTGGCCATTGCGGTGTTAAAAGCCGCCAAGGGGCGCTGAACCGGGGTTTGGCCCTTGGCTTCCAGCGCGCCATACAGATCTTTGGCCCAATGAATATCTGTTTTTGCCACATCTGCCAGACGTTCGATTGTAAGGCCTTCGCCCTCAAACGCGTCCGAAGCAGCAGCATCAAATACACCATCTACGAAAACGATTTTCAAACGGTCGACTTCCCCAAAAACCGGAGCTTCGTCATGTTCAAATGGTTCAGCGGGCAAGGCATCTTTGAGGGTCAGGCTTTCAGGCCGTGTATATTTCCAATATTCGTCGCGCCGGGATGGCAGGCCATCCTGTAACACCCGATCCAGCGCGGCGCGGCGAATTTGTTCGATCCAGCCTGCGCCGGACGGCAGTTCTACACCTTCAAGTATGGCTGCCGTTGCACTTTGTTTTGCTTGCAACGCATTCATTATGCAATCTCCGCCAGAATGTCGGCATAACCATTCTTTTCGACTTCCAGTGCCAGTTCTGGCCCGCCGGTTTTCACGATGCGACCCGCAGCCATGATGTGCACAACGTCTGGTTTGATGTGGTCAAGCAGGCGCTGATAGTGAGTGATCACCAAGAAGCCGCGGCCTTCATTGCGCAGCGCGTTCACCCCTTCTGACACCAATTTCATCGCGTCAACGTCAAGGCCAGAATCTGTTTCATCCAAGATGCACATCTTGGGCTCCAGCATGGCCATTTGCAGGATTTCGTTGCGCTTTTTCTCGCCGCCCGAAAAGCCCACGTTAACCGGGCGTTTCAGCATATCCGCGTCGATCTTCAAGGATTTGGCTTTGGCGCGAATTTCTTTCAAAAACTCTGTTGCGCTCATTTCCTCTTCGCCACGGGCTTTACGCTGAGCATTCACCGCGGTGCGCAGGAAAGTCATGTTGCCGACGCCGGGGATTTCAACCGGGTATTGGAATGCAAGAAACAAGCCCAAAGCCGCGCGCTCTTCTGGATCCAGATCCAGCAGGTCTTCGCCACCAAGTGATGCTTCACCCGCCGTGACCTCATAGCCGTCACGTCCGGAGAGAACATAGGACAAGGTTGATTTACCGGACCCGTTTGGTCCCATAATCGCATGCACTTTGCCGGCTTCGACCTTCAGGTCAACACCTTTCAAGATTTGCTTGTCTTCGTCTTCAAGTTTGACCTTCAGGCCTTTGATTTCCAACATATCTTTTCCTCACCCGCCTCGCGCTGGCGGTTATTTTCTAAATATAGCTCGGGCAACAAGTGACCCGAGAAACCCGCTGGCGAAACTTGTCGCCAGAATTTCTGAATTGCTCAACATCGGAGCAATATGACTGATGACAAAGGCAAAGGCCGCGCAAAAACCACCGGTGGTGGCAGCTGCAGCCAAAGCACTTTTCCACATCACTTTAAGACAACCGCCGTCCCAGAGGCCGAGACCATCAACATCGAATTGCCGACCACCTCATAGTCTAAATCGACGCCAACAACAGCGTTTGCCCCTTTGGATTGCGCCCGTTCTTCCAACTCACGCAGGGCCGTGTCGCGGGCGTCTTGCAGCTTGCTTTCGTAAGCCCCGGATCTGCCGCCAACAATGTCGGTGATCGACGCAAAAACATCGCGCACCACATTGGCACCCATGATGGCCTCGCCCACGACAATGCCGCGATAGTCCGCAATTTGACGGCCTTCGACTGAATTTGTTGTGGTGATGATCATTTTATCCCCCAATCCATTTAAACAGCATCATTGCGCCCATGCCCAAGGCACCGATCGCGGCTGATGTCACAAAGACGGAACCGCCGATCAAGCCTTCGGTCTTGCCATTGCGCTTGCGTACACTCAGACCGATCATGCTGCCTAGTGCCAGACCAAGTCCGACACCCAACGAGGCTTGCATAAGTTGTTGCAGCTCACCCATTAGCCAACCGAGCCTTCTAGGCTGATGGCAACCAATTGCTGCGCTTCCATGGCGAATTCCATTGGCAGTGCTTGCAGCACTTCTTTGGCGAAGCCGTTCACAATCAAGGCGACAGCTTCTTCTTCGTCCATGCCACGCTGGCGGCAATAGAACATTTGCTCGTCATCCACCTTGGATGTTGTCGCTTCGTGTTCTACGCGGCTGCTGTTGTTTTTGACTTCGATATAGGGAACCGTGTGCGCCCCACATTTATCGCCAATCAACAAACTGTCGCATTGGGTGTAGTTGCGAGAGTTCTTGGCTTTCGGATGCATCGACACCAGACCACGATAGGTATTCTGGGCCACGCCCGCCGAAATCCCTTTGGATACGATCCGCGACTTGGTGTTTTTGCCCAAGTGGATCATCTTTGTACCTGTGTCCGCCTGCTGGTGGTTGTTGGCAATCGCGATGGAATAAAATTCGCCTTGGCTTTCATCACCGCGCAGAATGCAAGATGGGTATTTCCAAGTCACCGCAGAGCCGGTTTCAACCTGGGTCCACATCACTTTGGCACGGTCACCACGACAATCCGCGCGCTTGGTCACAAAGTTATAGATGCCGCCTTTGCCGTTCTCATCACCAGGATACCAGTTCTGTACCGTTGAATATTTAACTTCGGCGTCTTCTTCGATGATGATTTCGACCACAGCAGCGTGCAGCTGCGACGTATCACGCTTTGGCGCAGTGCAGCCTTCTAAGTAGCTGACATAGCTACCTTTATCAGCGATGATCAATGTGCGTTCGAACTGACCAGTGTTTTCCGCGTTGATGCGGAAATAGGTCGACAGCTCCATTGGGCAACGCACGCCCGGTGGGATGTAAACAAAGGACCCATCAGAGAACACAGCGCTGTTCAGCGTCGCATAGTAGTTGTCAGAAACTGGAACAACCGAGCCAAGATATTTCTTAACCAGCTCTGGATGATCTTTGATTGCTTCTGAAATAGAGCAAAAAATTACGCCAGCTTTTTTCAGTTCCGCTTGGAATGTGGTGCCCACAGACACAGAGTCAAACACCGCATCAACCGCGACCTTGCGGCCCTCTGCTGGCATGTTCTCAGCGCCTTCGACGCCTGCCAAAATCATTTGTTCTTTAAGCGGGATACCTAATTTTTGGTAAGTTTCCAATAGCTTGGGATCAACTTCGTCCAAAGACTTTGGTTTCACTTCCAAAGATTTTGGACGCGCATAGTAGTACTGGTCTTGGAAATCAATCTCTGGATAGTCCACCATCGCCCAGTCGGGCTCTACTTTTGTCAACCAACGCTTATAAGCCTCAAGGCGCCATTCGGTCATCCATTCAGGCTCGTCGTTCTTTTCCGAGATCAAGCGCACGATATCTTCGTTTAGCCCTTTGGGGGCATATTCCATTTCGATATCGGTTTCCCAACCGTATTTATACTTGCCACCGACTTCGCGAACAGCGTCGACCGTTTCCTGATCAACGCCTTCCTTGACGTCTGTATGTTCCATAGTGGCCATCTGCGTCTCCTTTGGTCACGCCGCACGGGCGCGGAATTTGTCTTTTTGGGAAAGCCACTTGGCGGCAAATCCCAAAACGTCCTGTTCTGTTGTTTCAGGGCCAAGACTGACCCTTATCGCGCTTGACGCCGTGACAGCGTCGTATCCCATCGCAGCAAGGACCTTGCTGCTTTTTACTTTGCCTGATGAACAGGCTGATCCGGCAGATATTGCATATCCGGCCAGATCCATTTGCATCACCTGCGTTTCGCCTTTCCAGCCCGGAGTTGCAATGCAAGAAGTGTTTGGAAGCCGCTTTGAACCTTTACCTACAAAGATTGTTTCTGAATCTTCATTTGCAAGAGTGGTTTCCAGCAGATCGCGCAGTTTTTCGACGCGCGCCCACACGCCCGCTTCCAGATCACGCATTGCCGCGGTGGCTGCCGCGGCAAAACCTGCGGCACCTATGATGTTTTCAGTGCCAGCGCGGCGCCCCATTTCTTGGCCACCACCGCGCAACTGGGCAGTCAAATCAATGCCCCGTCGCATCACCAATGCCCCAATGCCTTTGGGTCCGCCCAGCTTATGGGCCGAAATCAACGCAAGGTCGGTGCCCAGCCAGTTAAAGGCAATGGGAAGTTTACCGAATGCCTGTGTCATGTCGGACACTGCCAAACCGTCGGGCAATTTTTGCACAACTCCGGTTTCGGAATTGGCGAGTTGTAAACAAGAGTTAGTCGGATCGTTAATCTTGACCAGTCCCAAAGCGGAAACGTCGATATCACTTTTAATCCAAGAGCTTACAGCATCATGTTCAATGTCAGATCCATGCAAACTGCGCCCTTTTAGGGCCAAGGATGCCGCTTCGGTGGCACTGGATGTAAAGACCACCTCTGCGCCATCCGCGCCAAATGCCGTGGCGATTTCCTGGCGCGCTTTTTCCAGCAAAGACTTTGCGGCGCGGCCTTCGGCGTGCACAGAGGAGGGATTGCCCGAAACCTCAAAGGCGTCCATCATCGCGCGCTTGGCTTCGGGGCGCAGCGGTGTGGTGGCATTATGGTCTAAATAGACCCTCATGCGCAGTCATCCACGACAGAAAACAGTGAAGGCACAGCGGGACAAGGGGCAAGCCCGTTTTCGATCACATCAGACAGGCGGGTTTGATGCAAGAATACATAGACATGGGCGGAAAGCCCTTCCCACAGTCGATTGGTGACCGACTGTGCCCGTGACCCACTTTGTGCACCAGAGGCACCTGCCCCTGTGTGCAATGCAGAGACAGTTTCATCAACGGCGGTCAAAATATCGAGCACTCGAATCTCTGCCATTGGTCGTGACAATTTATATCCGCCACCTGGCCCACGCACAGAGTCAACTAATCCAGCACGACGAAGTTTTACAAACAGCTGCTCAAGATAGGCCAAAGAGATGTCTTGACGCTGGGATACTTCGGATAAAGTAACAAGCTTATCAGTGTCTTGCAGCGCAATATCCGCTAATGCGACAACCGCGTAGCGGCCTTTGGTTGATAGTTTCATCAGAGACGCTCCTTACGCGAATTGATTGACCTGCGGCTCTACAATGCTTAGATCGCTAACAGCGTAGCCGGAACTTTGTCCGGATATAACAATTAGAACCGTTCTAAGGTAGCCAAGCAAATTCGTCAAGAATACTTCGCGCCTCAGATGAAGGAGACAGGGACGCATATGCCCGAGGTCATTTTTCCAGGACCCGAAGGCCGTTTGGAAGGCCGTTACCACCCCCAAAAAGACCGTGATGCACCGATTGCAATTGTCTTGCATCCGCACCCGCAATTTGGCGGGACGATGAACAATAAGGTTGTCTATAATCTGCACTATGCCTTTTACAACATGGGTTTCACCGTATTGCGGTTTAACTTCCGTGGTGTCGGGCGCAGTCAGGGTGAATATGACCAAGGTATTGGTGAACTAAGCGATGCTGCCAGCGCATTGGATTACCTGCAATCTATGAACACAAACTCGAAACATTGCTGGGTTGCTGGCTTTAGTTTCGGGGCATGGATCGGCATGCAGTTGTTGATGCGCCGCCCGGAAATCACGGGCTTCATTAGTGTTTCCCCACCGGCCAATATGTATGACTTCAGCTTTTTGGCACCTTGCCCGTCTTCGGGTCTGATGATCAACGGCACAGCTGACCGCGTGGCCCCACCGGCGGATACAACGGCCCTGGTGAATAAGTTGCACGAGCAAAAGGGCATCACAATCACGCACAATGAAATCCAAGGTGCAGGGCATTTCTTTGAAGAGCCGCATATGGATACAATGATTGATGATGTCACGGGTTACGTCAAACGTCGCCTAACTGAAAACACGCGTTAAACAGCGAGCTACCTAGATGAGTTATGTCGAGAACCTTGGCGAAAAACTGGCCAAAGATGTGTTGGCGGTCCAAAAGGAAACCAATAATCTGAACTTGGTTCAGGAAATCGCTGCGGTTCTCGAGGCTTCGTCATCCACCCTGCACGAAGCCTTTATGACGGCGGTAAGGGTTTATGATGCTGAGGTACGGGCCAGAGAATTGCTGGAAACAAAGCTGGATGCCGCCATGAAAGCCGCCAAAAAAACATGAGCTCAGACCAGCGTCTGGCGCAGCAACTTGCGTTTCTAACTGAAATTGACAAGCTAAAATCCGTTTTGCGCGCCACTACCCTCTGTGATGGGTCGCGGCGTGAGAATTCAGGAGAGCACAGCTGGCATATTGCCATGTATGCGCTGATTTTGGCAGAACACGCCAAGCGCCCGGTTCGTCTTGAGCGTGTTCTTAAAATGATTTTAATTCATGACCTTGTCGAAATAGATGCCGGCGACAAGCCCATTCACGGCAACCATGATACCGCTGAAATGGAAGCGGTGGAACAGGCCGCCGCAGATCGCATTTTTGGCCTTTTGCCCGCAGATCAACGCGGGGAATTACGCGCGCTTTGGGAAGAGTTCGAGGCGGCTGAGAGCGACGACGCTGTATTTGCGAAATCCATTGATCGCGTGCAGCCGGTGGTTGCCAACCTGGAAACAGGTGGCGGCAGTTGGATCGAATACAATGTGTCGCGCCAACAACTAGAAGACCGTGTTGGTTGGAAAGTGGCCAAAGGAGCCCCTGCCCTCTGGGCCCATTTGCAAAAACAAATCCGCACTTGGTTTGGTCAAAACCAATAGTCCATCCAGGTCACGCGCTATCTAGGTTCTGAAATGGCTGATTTGCATAGGTCGGCAGAGCATAAATGTGTGAAATTGCTTTTTCTCTGGTCTTTTCGCCCTGTCCGCGTTAGGGCGCGCTAGAACAGACATGAGGCAGGCCAATGGACCTTCGCAATATCGCGATCATCGCGCACGTTGACCACGGAAAAACAACTCTGGTGGACGAGCTTTTGAAACAATCTGGCGCATTCCGTGCGAACCAGGATGTGGCCGAGCGTGCCATGGACAGCAACGATTTGGAACGCGAACGTGGCATCACGATTTTCGCCAAACCAACAAGTGTTGAGTGGAAAGGCACCCGTATCAATATCGTTGATACGCCGGGCCACGCTGATTTCGGCGGTGAAGTTGAACGTATTCTGAGCATGGTTGACGGTGTTGTGCTGTTGGTTGATGCAGCCGAAGGCCCAATGCCGCAGACCAAATTTGTGACCTCAAAAGCACTTGCTTTGGGTCTGCGTCCGATCGTTGTTTTGAACAAAGTTGATAAGCCAGACGCGGAATCTGATCGTGCCCTGGATGAATGTTTTGATCTATTTGCTTCTTTGGATGCCTCTGAAGATCAATTGGATTTCCCGCATATGTATGCCTCTGGTCGGAATGGCTGGGCAGATCACGAGTTGGACGGACCACGCCAAGATTTGAGCGCGCTGTTTAACCTGATCGTGAACCATGTTCCGGAGCCAAAACAGATCAAACAGCAAGGCGATGATTTCCGCATGCTGGCGACCACTTTGGGATCTGACCCCTTTGTTGGCCGTTTGCTGACTGGCCGTGTTGAATCAGGTACTTTGAAAGTCGGCGCAACAGTACAAGCCCTGAGCCGCGTTGGCCAAAAGATTGAACAGTTCCGCGTTACCCGTATTCAAGCCTTCCGTGGCTTGTCCGAACAGGACATCGACGAAGCGCAGGCGGGCGACATTGTGTCTTTGGCGGGCATGACCAAAGCCACGGTTGCAGACACAATCTGTGCGCTTGCCGTTGACGAAGCGCTGGATGCACAGCCCATCGATCCGCCCACCATCACCGTAACCTTTGGTATCAATGACAGCCCATTGGCGGGTCGTGATGGCAAAAAGGTTCAGTCGCGCGTCATTCGTGATCGCTTGATGAAAGAAGCGGAATCCAATGTGGCGATCAAGATCGCAGACACGCCAGGTGGCGATGCCTTTGAAGTGTCAGGTCGTGGCGAACTGCAAATGGGTGTTTTGATTGAGAACATGCGTCGTGAAGGCTTTGAGCTGTCTATTTCACGCCCGCAGGTGATCATGCGCGAAATCGACGGTCAACGTATGGAGCCGATCGAAGAAGTCACCATTGATGTGGATGACGAATATTCCGGTGCCGTGATCGAAAAGATCACTGGCGCGCGCAAAGGCGACCTGGTTGAAATGCGGCAAGCCGGTGCAGGCAAAACCCGGATTATCGCGCATGTACCGGCGCGTGGCCTAATCGGCTATCACGGCGAATTCCTGACCGACACCCGCGGTACAGGCGTGTTGAACCGCGTGTTCAATTCCTGGGCCCCCTACAAAGGGGCCATCGCAGGTCGCCGTGCGGGTGTTCTGATCTCGATGGAAAACGGCGTTTCTGTTGCCTATGCACTGTGGAACTTGGAAAGTCGTGGCAAGATGATGATCGGGGCGCAGGAACAACTGTATACTGGCATGATCATCGGTGAGCACAGTCGTGAAAACGATCTGGAAGTGAACCCGCTGAAAGGTAAAAAACTGACCAACGTTCGGGCGTCAGGCACCGATGAAGCCGTGAAGCTGACCACGCCAATCACCCTGTCTTTGGAAGAAGCCATTGCCTATATCAATGACGATGAGTTGGTTGAAGTGACACCAAACTCGATCCGTCTGCGTAAACGGTACCTGGACCCGCACGAACGCAAGCGTCACGCGCGGACTGCACCCTAGTTACGGGGCTCTGCCCCGAACCCCCGGGGTATTTAGATCAAGAACAAAGGCGCCTTCGGGCGTCTTTGTTATGTGGGGCGTTCGACGTGTTGGTCAAACAAGATGGCATTTCCATCGGGGTCTGTCAGGGTGAAGTTGGCTGGGCCTGTGCCCTCAGGGTCGGTGGGGTCGGAGATTGTTAACCCTTCGACTTTAAGGCGCGCTTGCAGATCGCGAATGTCTTCAAAGTCTTCCAGCGGTTCCGCCGATTGATCCCAGCCCGGGTTGAAGGTAAGAATATTGCCGTCAAACATTTCCTGAAATAGCCCAATCACCGTCGTGCCGTTTTTCAGAATGACAAACCCATGTTCTGTGGTGTCGTGGAATGTTTCAAACCCTAAAACCTTGTAGAACTGCATGGATTTTTGCAGGTCTTTGACTGATAGGCTTACGGAGAATGCGCCAAGTGACATGGGAAACCTCTTTGCAAAATACATTTAGGTTTGAGGATGCACTGGATTAGAAAGATTTTCAATTCGCGCCGCGTGACCGAAACGCTGACGGGCTGTCACTAGATGTTATGCGGCCCTTTGTGGGAAGAGGTATCTATACGCACGGATAGGACGCCTATGGCCAGTGTAAGGCAAGGGCTGAGGCGCTGGAAATGCTTGTTGCAATTGCACTAGGGCACAATTGCATGGAAAATTCAGTTTACGTGTCTACGACTTCGATGAGTGTAAGAGAACGCTTTGAGGCCCCATTGGCGAAACCCACTGCGTGTTGATACGCGGGGCTGTCATAGCAAGCCTGCGCGGTTGCCAGATCTGAAAACCTGACAATGGTGTGGCGCTGCCAGGCGTGGCCTTCCAATGTTGCGAATTCAGCCCCACGGGCGACAAAAACGCCGCCCATGCTTTCAATCACAGGAACGGCGCGTTTGGCGTATTCAGCATAGGCCTCGGGATCGGTGACGTCGACATGACTGATCCATAGCGCAGGCATATTTAGGCCCCCAATACAGCTTCGGCGGCGGCAATAGCTGCTTTGGCATTCTCGACAGATTTCGCGCCCCCTTGGGCCATGTCAGGTCGACCGCCACCGCCTTTGCCGCCCAATTCGACGACGGCTGCACGCACCAAATCGGGCGCTTTAACCGTATCTGTTAAGTCTTTGGTTACACCGGCGGCTACGGCAGCTTTGCCGTCAGCATCCGCAATAAGCAATACCGCGCCGCTTTCAATGCGGGTTTTGTGTTCATCAATCAGTGCCGGAAGATCGCGGCCCGACACGCCAGACAGCACTTGAGCTACAAACTTTATGCCGTTGATTTCTTTGGCATCTATCTCGCTACCTTGGCCTGCTCCGCCGGACATTGCAAGTTCTCGACGCAATTGCGCGACTTCATTTTGCAGGGCTTTGCGCTCCTCCAGCAGGCCTTTGACACGATCGACCACGTCCGTTGGTTGCGCCTTTAGCAAAGACAGAACACCACCTAAGCGTGCGGCCTCGGCTGCATTATGGGTATTGGCTGCTGCGCCTGTCAGCGCTTCGATGCGACGCACGCCTGATGAAGAGGCGCTGTCACCCAACAGGACAAAGGCCCCGATGTCTCCGGTCTGTTTGACATGGGTGCCGCCGCAAAGTTCTAGGGAATAGGTATCTTTGTCTAGCCCCTTGCCGGTGTCGGCGCGGCCCATCGAAACGACCCGCACTTCGTCGCCATATTTTTCGCCAAACAAGGCTTGTGCCCCAATGGCCCGCGCATCATCTGGCGTCATAATCCGAGTTTCAACCTGGGTGTTTTGACGGATGAATTGGTTTACCTCGGCCGACACCTGATCAAGTTCAGCCGTGCTGAGTGCCTTGGTGTGGCTAAAGTCGAACCGCAGGCGATCTTCGGCATTCAATGAGCCGCGCTGAGCCACGTGATCGCCAAGTGCATTGCGCAGGGCTTCGTGCAGCAAATGGGTTGCCGAGTGGTTGGCGCGGATCGCCGAGCGGCGCGCGTTGGATACTTCTAATTGTGCCCCCTGCCCATTGCTGATTTCGCCATCTGTGATTTCAGCTATATGGATAAAAACGCCAGCTGCCTTTTTGGTGTCAGTGATTTTCGCTGTGCCAGTTTCGGTCTTGATCACACCTGTGTCGCCAACCTGACCGCCGGATTCGGCATAGAAAGGCGTTTGGTTCAAAATGATCTGAACTTTGCCCGTCGCGTTTTCGCTCTGTTCGCCATCAACCACCAATGCCACAATTTGGCCTTCGGCAACTTCGGTGTCATATCCCAGGAAATCGGTTGTGCCGTGTTTGTCCGCAATATCAAACCAAAGCGTGCTATCTGCAGATTCACCAGAACCCGACCATGCGGCACGGGCCTTGGCCTTTTGTTCTGCCATGGCTGTGTCAAACCCGCCTGTGTCAACCTCGCGGCCTTTTTCGCGCAGCGCATCTTGCGTCAGATCCAAAGGGAAACCGTAGGTGTCATAAAGTTTGAAAGCCGCGGCACCCGGCAAAGGCGCATTTTCAGCCAAGCCAACAAGCTCGTCGTCAAGCAACTTTAGACCGCGATCAAGCGTTTGCTTAAAACGGGTTTCCTCGAGTTTCAGAGTTTCTTGAATCAGACTTTGGGCCTGACCAAGCTCTGGATAGGCTGCGCCCATTTTGCTGACGAGCGCGGGTACCAATTGGTGCATGACCGGGTCCTTGGCCCCAAGCAGATGGGCGTGGCGCATGGCACGGCGCATGATACGGCGCAAGACATAGCCGCGACCGTCATTAGACGGCATAACGCCGTCCGCGATCAGAAAAGATGTCGACCGCAAGTGGTCTGCAATCACACGGTGATGCACGTTTTGATCGCCGTAAGGATCAACGGACGTCGCATGGGCAGAAGCCTCGATCAGCGACTTCATCAGGTCGGTGTCATAGTTGTCATGGCTGCCTTGCAGCAATGCACCGATGCGTTCGAGCCCCATGCCGGTGTCAATCGACTGCATGTCCAAAGCTCGCATCGACCCATCTTCGAACTGCTCATTTTGCATGAAAACAACGTTCCAGATCTCAATGAAACGGTCGCCGTCCTCTTCAGGAGAGCCCGGAGGCCCACCCCAAATATGTTCGCCATGATCATAAAAGATTTCGGTGCATGGGCCGCACGGGCCGGTTGGGCCCATTTGCCAAAAGTTGTCCGACGTCGCGATGCGAATGATGCGCTCTTCGGGCACGCCGATTTTTTTCCAGATATTAAAGGCTTCGTCGTCGGTATGATAAACCGTGACATAAAGCCGTTCTTTTGGGATGCCAAATTCCTTGGTGATCAACTCCCAGGCAAATGGAATGGCCTGTTCTTTGAAATAATCGCCAAAGCTGAAATTTCCAAGCATTTCGAAAAACGTGTGGTGGCGGGCGGTATAGCCTACGTTGTCCAGATCGTTGTGTTTGCCGCCGGCCCGTACACATTTTTGCGATGATGTGGCGCGGTTATAGTCACGGGTTTCCACACCGGTGAAGGCATTTTTGAACTGAACCATGCCGGAATTTGTGAACATCAACGTCGGATCGTTGCGCGGGACAAGTGGGCTAGAGGGCACGATTTTGTGGCCCTGCTTTTCAAAGTAGTTCAGGAAGGTCGACCGGATGTCGTTTAAGCTTGGCATACAACGGGCTTTCTGGCGGAATTTACGTTCCAAATCGGTTTAGCCCTGTCATGCATAGGTGTCCACCGTTGCTGTGGACAAGAAAGACCAAAGGCCGCGTTTTGTGAACGCGGCCTGACGGTAATCAGCTCTGCCTAAGCGGTGTTAAGAGTTTTCCACCAAGGAATCATTGTCGTCATCCCCTTTGGGCATTTCAAAGTCGAGCCCATGAGAGGCACGAATTTTATCTTCGATCTCCAGTGCGATACGGCTGTTTTCACGCAGATAGGTCTTGGCGTTTTCGCGCCCTTGCCCAATGCGTTCATCACCGTAGCTAAACCAACTGCCGGACTTGGCCACAATGCCGCCCTTGACACCCAGATCCAGCAATTCCCCCATTTTAGAAATGCCTTCGCCATACATGATGTCAAATTCAACCTGCTTGAAAGGTGGTGCTACTTTGTTTTTCACCACTTTGACACGAGTGGCATTCCCAACCACTTCGTCGCGGTCCTTCAATGCACCGATACGGCGAATATCCAGACGCACGGAACTATAGAACTTCAAGGCGTTGCCACCGGTCGTGGTTTCAGGCGAGCCAAACATAACGCCGATCTTCATCCGAATCTGGTTGATAAAGATCACCATGCAGTTTGAGCGGCTAATTGAACCAGTCAACTTACGCATGGCCTGGCTCATCAGCCGCGCTTGTACACCGACGCTACTGTCCCCCATATCACCTTCAAGCTCAGACTTCGGGGTCAAGGCTGCAACCGAATCGACCACCACCATATTCACTGCGCCCGAGCGCACTAATGTGTCGACGATTTCAAGCGCCTGCTCACCGGTGTCTGGCTGTGATATCAACAGCTCATCCAGATCGACGCCTAGCTTTTTGGCATATTGCGGATCAAGTGCGTGCTCTGCATCTACAAAGGCGCACACACCACCTTTCTTTTGCTCTTCCGCAACACAATGCAGCGTCAGAGTGGTTTTGCCAGAGCTTTCTGGCCCATAAATTTCAATTATACGGCCCTTAGGCAGGCCGCCGATGCCAAGGGCAATATCCAGACCCAAGGAACCGGTCGAGGTTGCTTCGATTTCCTGGATGGCATTGCCGTCGCCAAGTTTCATAATAGAGCCTTTGCCGAACTGACGTTCGATTTGGGCCAAAGCGCTGTCCAGCGCCTTCTGTTTGTTCGCGGAAGCTTTACTGCTCATTGTCAAAAGATCTGCCGTTGCCATTGGTTGCCTTCCTTATTCCACAGCCGCCCTCTGGCAGCAATGATTGCCTTTGTTCTTGACTTGTTCTTATCCTTATGAGATCAAAACGAGAACATTTCAATAAAAATTTTTGCAATTTATACTTTTTACCAGATTGATTAATGAGTAGTTTATGCCGTGAAACTATTGAAAAATATCACTAAGTGGGGCGCGAATATGCTGGTTTTTTGGAAAGAAAGACTTGTGATCCTGGCTGTTCCCAAAACTGGAACAACTGCGCTGGCAGAGGTCTTGGGCCCAAAGGCAGATATCCAGGTAAATGATCCGCCCGAACTCAAACACGCGCCTCTGTATCGTTATAATCGTTTTTTCCGACCAATGTTTGAAAAGGCTTGTAAAACGGACGATATGGAAACCATGGCCATTATGCGCGAACCTGTGTCGTGGCTTAAAAGTTGGTATCGCTATCGCAGACGGGATTTCAACCGGGGAAAACCAACGTCAACTCATGACGTTAGCTTTGATGAATTTGTTCTTGAGTACTGCAGGGGGGAAAGACCTGTCTTTGCCAATGTTGGTAGCCAAGCCAAGTTTTTAGAGCCAAGGCCAAATGGTACTAAAATTACGCATTTATTTCGCTATGAAGATCAGCCTGCTATTTTGGAATTTTTGCGAGCACGACTGAAGGTGGAGTTGAACCTACCTTTGCGCAATGTATCCCCCAAGATGGATCTATCCTTGCACCCCGATGTTGAGGCGCGATTGAGGCAGCGTAGGCCTGAAGAGTTTAATCTTTATAATAGTTTATACTGAAAGTCGCATCTGTTTTTGCACAGTTTGTGTCAGGTCTGTCAGGGAGAAAGGCTTGGGTAGAAAAACGGAATTTTCAAATTGCAGATTTTGATCTGAAAATGTCTCTTCTGCGTATCCCGACATAAAGACGACCCTTATTTCAGGGCGGTTTTGGCGCGCTTCGCTAACCCAAGTTGGGCCATCTTTGCCTGGCATGACCACATCAGTGACAAACAGGTCAACATGCAAAGATTCGTCCTGGACATATTTGAGCGCCTCTTCTGCACTTGCGGCTTCCAATACTGTAAAACCTTTGAGGCGCAGTGCCCGCGAGGCAAATGCCCGCACGGGATCTTCATCTTCAACCAACAAAATCACACCTTCTGCTGGGCCGTCATCCACCAATGCTGGCTCTACTTTACTGTTTGACGTCAAAGTCTTTTCGGAGGCAGGAAATAGCAAACTGAATGTTGTGCCTTGATCTTGTGCACTGTCGACGAAAATGAAACCGCCAGATTGTTTCACAATTCCGTAAGCAGTAGACAGGCCAAGTCCTGTTCCCTCTCCGGTGCGTTTTGTGGTGAAAAACGGTTCAAAAACCTTTTGACGATTTGTTTCTGAAATTCCATTGCCTTGATCTGAAACACGGAGACTAACGTAGTTGCCCGGTGGAACAACCGCCCTGTCCCATTCCAGTGGCTCAGAATAACATAGGTTTTCAGTGCTCACTTTTATCTCTCCGCCTTGCGGCATCGCATCGCGAGCGTTCACCACGAGATTCATGATTACTTGTTCAAATTGCTGCCGATCAACATTGATCTGTTTGATTTCTGGATCATGATGAACACGCAGAGTAATTTTTTCTCCAACCAAGCGATTTAATAGATGCATCAAATCTGACAGAGATTCTTTGAGATCTAGCGTAATGGGTTGTAAAGTTTGCTTGCGCGAATAGGCTAAAAGCTGCCCGACGAGGCCCGCAGCACGATTAGAGTTTTGATAGATCTGCGTCAGGTCTGCAAAGTCAGCATCCCCTTCTTCGTGTCGCAACAGCAGCAGATCGCAGTGACCTGAGATGGCCGTCAACAAATTGTTGAAATCATGCGCTACACCGCCGGCCAATTGACCGATTGCCTGCATTTTTTGACTTTGCACAAATTGCGCTTCCAGCGTTTTAAGCTCGGTCGCATCATTAAGAACGGTAAAAAGCGCTATTTCACCATCTTCGACAACACGACCAAGCGTGACTTGCACGAATACTTCTTTGTCGTCGCGTCGCAGGCGTAAAAACTCGTTCAGGTTTTGCGCCCGATCTTCAGCGGCCTCTGATAGCCACGCATTTAGTGGCCGTCCTAAACCCTCCATCACATCAGAAATATGCTGGGCATTACACAAAGCCCCCCCCAGCAATTGGCGCGCAGCTTTGTTCATCAGCAATATTTTTCCGGTGCGCGTGGTTTTCAGAACAGCAACAGGCATTTCTTCAAATGACATGCCTGACCTAAGCTGTTCTTTGCCCTGTAAAGGGACCAAAAACAGCTCTTTTCGATCGCCACTCAAGGGCTTTTCCATAACGAAACACCGGCTAGCTCCATTTGCGGTGTGAACAATATTTATATCGCTAGCGCTGGGATCTTGCTGATCAAAAATATCTGAAAGCTTGGTTTTACGCCCGCCCAGCAAATCACGCGCGGCTCCGTTCATAAACAGTACTGTGCCACCACGACCAATTGTCAGCATCGGTAAGATCGGGCCAGACCCGCCTGTGTCTTGGTTGCGCCCATTGTCTTTGATAGACCAAACACAAAGATTTTTTTGAATTTCCACCACACGCAATTCGGTTTTCCCAATGCGGGTATTTATGGTGTCCGAAGCCATTTCCTCAAATTCGGCGGCACCCGTAAGACGCTCTACCATTTCACGACTGTTCACGATGCGTTGGTTCAAAACTTCGGTGATTGTATCACCAAGCAGATGCGCGCCTTCGGCCGCGAGATTGCGATATAATACCTCTTTATCTTTGGAAACGATGAATTTGGGCACAGAATCATGGGCAATCACTGCACCGTATAACTGTGCAGCCGATCTATTTGATCGGCGATATAGGTGCATTCTAAGCAAACTAAACAGAGCCCCAACCGCCAACCCTGCAGCGATCAAGAACAAAATAATTTGGGCGTTTGTGTTCTGTAAAAATATACCGGTTAGCCCAAAACTGATGGCCAAGATCAACGCGGTAAACACCCAATGTGTTACAGGCCTGTCACCTCGAATGCTTGAATTCAATTGATCAACTGCCAAAACGCCAACCCTTTCTGGCGTGGTTTCTTGCCAATACTTGTCTGCAAAAAATGAATTATTCCTGAACAAGTAAATTCTTGTGTAGGTTGAAATGCAACAATTTTTTCAAAAATGGGGCCTAAACGGGGGCTTTTAGAATCGCAGTAAAAAAACCGTCACACCCATCAAGAGGGGTCCATTGGCGCTGTTTCAGGAGCGTCCAATTTTGGTGTTTCATAAGAAACGCATCGATTTGATGCTGGTTTTCTTCGCGCAACATAGAACATGTCGCATAGGCCAAATACCCGCCTGCGCTGACCAATGTGGCGGCATGATCAAGAATGTCAGCTTGCATCGTTTGTAGTCGTTTCAGACCTTCTGGCGTAAAGGTCCATTTGCTGTTTGGGTCACGCCTCCATGTACCGCTTCCGGAACAGGGTACATCACAGAAAACCAGATCAAACGGAGCAAAAATTTTGACTTTAGCACTTTCCAGGATCGTGGCGTCCACACCAGCGCGTTTGGCGCGATCTGGCAGGTCTCGCATGCGATTTTCATTCACATCATGCGCAAAAAACTGCGCCTGGCTGCGTCCGGCCATGGCCAACAACTTGCCGCCACCTCCGGCGCAAAAATCCAGAATTCTTTTGGCATCTTTCAGCGGCAATAGATCAATGGCGGCCTGACTCGCCGCATCTTGCAATTCGACCAATCCATCTCGATAAGCCTGCGCATTCTTCACTTTGCGGGCACCTAATGTCACTTCCAATGCGGTGCCTGAAAGGGGATTTGGAACAGTGATTATTCCCTCCTTTTCAAGAGCTTCACATGCGCTTTCTAATGTCGATTTTCGGGTGTTCACACGCAGGTTAACCGGCGCACGCTGCCGCAACGCCATTTCCACCTTTGCAAAATCATCCCCCAAGGCTTGCTGCAAGTTAGCAACAATCCATTCTGGCAGATTCAGCGCATCGCCCTCGCCCATAGCCGCGCGTTCATCGTCGCTCAGCGCCGCAGGAGCATAATTTGCACCACTGAAAATTGTTTCTGGATCGGTGCCCTGTACCGACATCAACCCCAGCAGAAGCGCCCGTGCGCCCTGCCCGCCGCCACGCACGGCAAGAGAGTTTTTTTGTCGCAAAACATCATAGACATGATCGCGCACCGCCGCACGATCCTTTGACCCTGCAAAACGTGAACTGCGTGCCCAGTTTGTTAAAACTCGCTCTGCTGGCGCGCCATCAAGAATGGTTTCAAGCAACTCGATCGCAGTTTGAACGCGCGCCGCAGGAGTCATGACCCAATCCGGTAATTTGGGCTTTCGCGCGTGATCTGAACGTCATGCACATGGCTTTCTTTCAGACCCGCACCGGTAATTTTCACGAAGTTACAGTTTTTGCGCATATCCGCCACAGTGCCGTTCCCAGTGTACCCCATGGCAGCACGTAAACCACCCACAAGCTGATGAATGACGTTGCCGGCAGAGCCTTTATAAGCCACCTGACCTTCGATGCCCTCTGGCACCAGTTTGTCGCTAGCCGCATCTTTTTGGAAATATCTATCAGCAGATCCGCGCGCCATTGCGCCTAGGCTGCCCATACCGCGATACGACTTGTAAGAGCGGCCATTGTACAAAATCACTTCGCCTGGGGACTCATCGGTGCCTGCAATCATGCTGCCAACCATGGCACAGGACGCACCTGCAGCAATCGCCTTGGCGAAATCGCCAGAAAACTTGATGCCACCATCGGCGATCACCGGAACGTCGCCAGCACCTGCTGCACAGTCCATAATAGCTGTAAGTTGCGGGACACCAACGCCTGCAACCATTCGCGTGGTACATATAGACCCTGGGCCAATGCCAACTTTGACCCCGTCTGCACCAGCGTCAATTAGTGCCTTGGTCGCGGCTGCCGTGGCCACATTGCCAGCAATGATCTGAACGCCAGTGTTCAGGGCCTTCACACGTTTGACAGCTTCAATCACGCCAGCAGAATGGCCATGGGCGGTGTCGATCACCAAGATATCAACCCCTGCATCAATCAATGCTTCCGAACGGGCAAAACCGCTCTCGCCAACAGAGGTGGCGGCCGCTACGCGCAAACGACCCAGGTCATCTTTGCAGGCAGTCGGGTTCAGAACGGCTTGCTCGGTGTCTTTGAGTGTCAGCAATCCTGTCAGTTTGCCTGCGCCATCCACCACCAACAGCTTTTCGATCCGGCGCGAGCGCATTAAGCTTTTGGCTTCTTCCAGCTCTGCAGGTTCGCGCAACATGGCTAGGTTTTCTGAGGTCATCATTGCCTTAACTGGCGTGTCGTCGGACTCTGCAAACCGCATGTCACGATTGGTCACGATGCCCAGCACGCGGTTGTCATCGTCAACCACCGGAAAACCTGTCACGCGATAACGCTCTTGTAGGGCCATGGCATCTGCAAGCGTTTCATCGGCTTTCAGCGTGATCGGGTTGTAAACGATCCCGCTTTCAAACCGTTTCACGCGCCGTACTTGACGGGCTTGCTCTTCTACATCCAGGTTTTTGTGGATCACGCCCATGCCACCCGCCTGGGCCATGGCGATAGCCATACGGTATTCGGTGACAGTGTCCATCGCGGAACTGAGAAGCGGAATATTGAGAGAAATAGAATTGGTTACGCGGGTACGCGTATCGGCTGTGCTTGGCAGCACATTTGAAGCGCCGGGAACCAGCAATACGTCGTCGAAGGTAAGAGCCTCACGAATCTCCATCACACATCTCCTTGGTGGGGTCGTTTGGCGCTTCCCTATTGCACGTTCGGCACAAATGGGAAAGAGAAAATACTCGTGACAACACCTGTTTGACACCACGAAAGGACTTTATTCGCTGGGCAAGCTTGAGAGCCGGCGCGAATTCACCAAATAAGATTGAAAATTACCTGCTTTTGCTTTTCCTTTCCGGCAAAATCCTGTTGTCTGCGCCCAATACGCGCAACAGTACAAACCGACCCAAAGGACCCAACCGCCATGAGCAGCGCCCCTCTTGTGATTTTCACGCCCTCTGGCAAACGCGGCCGCTTTGAAATCGGTACGCCAATTTTAACAGCCGCGCGGCAATTGGGTGTGGATTTGGATTCGGTCTGCGGCGGGCGCGGCATTTGTTCCAAATGTCAGGTGACCCCCGGTGTGGGCGAATTTCCCAAGCACGGCGTCACCGTGTCGGCGGATGCCTTAAGTCAATGGAACGCCGTCGAGCAACGCTACAAAGACAAACGGGGATTACTAGATGGGCGTCGTCTGGGCTGTCAGGCAACGGTGCAAGGCGATGTGGTGATTGATGTTCCACCGGAAAGTCAGGTGCACCGCCAAGTGGTTCGCAAACGCGCCGAAGCCCGTGACATTGTTATGAACCCCTCTACCCGTCTTTACTATGTCGAGGTCGAAGAACCCGACATGCATAAGCCTACGGGCGATCTGGAGCGGCTGATAGAAGCCTTGGAAAATCAGTGGCAATTGCAAGGAGTTCAGGCGGATTTTCACATCTTGTCCGAACTTCAATCAACTTTGCGCAAGGGCGGTTGGAAAATCACGGTTGCAGTACATGCCGGAGACGAGATCAACCCACCCAGAATTATGCATATCTGGCCTGGTTATTATGATGGAACAATCTATGGCTTGGCCGTGGATCTGGGATCCACCACCATCGCAGCCCACCTGTGTGATCTGCAAAGCGGCGAAGTTGTGGCCTCAAGCGGAATTATGAACCCGCAAATTCGATTTGGCGAAGATCTGATGAGCCGGGTCTCTTACGGCATGATGAATGCTGGCGGTGATGTTGAAATGACCACTGCAGTTCGCGAAGGCATGAACGCGCTGTTTGTGCAAATCGCGTCCGAAGCAGAAATTGACAAGGCGTTGATTGTAGATGCGGTCTTTGTCTGTAATCCGGTCATGCACCACTTGTTCCTGGGCATTGATCCTTTCGAGTTGGGTCAAGCGCCATTTGCCCTGGCAACCAGCGGTGCATTATCTTTACGAGCCAGCGACTTAGGTCTTAATATTCATCCAGAGGCGCGCAGCTATGTCCTGCCGTGTATTGCCGGGCACGTGGGGGCCGATGCAGCCGCGGTTGCCCTGTCCGAAGCGCCCAACAAATCGGATGAGCTGATGTTGGTGGTGGATGTTGGCACCAACGCAGAGATCTTGTTGGGCAACAGGCAAAAGGTGCTCGCCTGTTCTTCGCCAACTGGCCCTGCCTTTGAAGGGGCGCAAATCAGCTCTGGCCAACGTGCGGCCCCTGGTGCAATCGAACGGGTTGAAATTGATCCGGTCACCAAAGAACCACGCTTTCAGATCATCGGTTCAGAGTTGTGGTCAGACGAAGACGGTTTTGATTTGGCGGTTGCAGCAACAGGTATAACCGGCATTTGTGGGTCGGGCATCATCGAGGTGATCGCTGAAATGCGCATGGCCGGGCTTTTGGACGCCTCGGGTCTGATTGGATCCGCGGCGCAAACTGGCACGACCCGATGTGTTCCAGATGATCGCACCCATGCCTATCTGCTTTGGGATGGATCCGCAGAGGGTGGTCCCCTGATCACGGTCACCAATGGCGATGTGCGTGCTATTCAAATGGCCAAGGCAGCGCTCTATTCGGGCGCGCGCTTGTTGATGGATAAATTCGGCGTACAAACCGTCGACAAGGTGGTTCTGGCTGGTGCGTTCGGGGCGCATATTTCTGCCAAACACGCAATGGTGCTGGGAATGATCCCAGATTGTCCTCTGGACAAGGTGACCAGTGCCGGAAACGCCGCCGGCACCGGCGCGCGCATCGCATTGCTCAACACCAAAGCACGTCGGGAAATTGAAGAGACCGTTGGCAAGATCGAAAAGATCGAAACAGCTGTCGAACCACGGTTTCAAGAGCATTTTGTCAATGCGTCCGCAATTCCCAACGCTGTCGAGCCATTCCCCATTCTTGCCAAAACGATCACCCTGCCCGATGTGAGCTTTAACGCCGGTGGCGACAACGGAGGCAGCGGCCGCCGACGCCGCCGACGCAACAAAGATTCTGCCTAGGTTTTCTGCATGGAATGCTGCTGACCGTATTGCGCATTAAGCCAAGGCACGGTAAGCGCGTCACAGCGGCGGGTATGGTGAAAAGGTATCACGGCAGCTTCCCAAGCTTTAGTTACGAGTTCGATTCTCGTTACCCGCTCCAATCACAAAGGTAAAAATATTTATTGAATACAATAGCTTGCCTAAGACTTTCCTCTCATATTCCAAGTGTCGAAAAATAGGGAGCTGGGTAAAAATGAGAACGTCTGGGGCTATCTGAGAGCATGACCCCCAGAATTTCACCCAGACTTGTTAAGAGAACAAAATCGTAACATGCTTAAGCATGACCACAACACATCCAAACAAGTCCTGGCGAGAGATCTACGAGGCGCAGCGCAAAGTTACGCCTGAAAAGCGCACGGTTAACTATACACCACGGCTAGGCCTTGTTGACGTAGCCATTGCAAGTTTCCAGGGCAAAGGGCGCAATATCTGGGTTGGCTGTGAAAGCCTCTATTGCTCAAGGACAGTCAAATTCACACCAGAACAGCTCGTTGAGAAATGAGGTGCCCGTGGATTTGTAGACGCTTTGCTTGGTAATTTTGGAACCAAGGAGAGACGAATAAGAGCAAGGCAGCGCAAAAGAAACGGATATTGTCTGGGGTGGAAGGTGAACAGAATTGTCTAGGGCAAACGGCCTTTAGACCATTTTCCTGAAAAACCTAATAATTTCAAAGGTGTTTTTCGAATTGGCGATCCCGGGAGAATTTGAAGCAATCATTTATTTTCAACAACTTCAGTCCTAAAAGTTGGAAAATTTGGGTTTAATAAAATCAATGGGTTACAATTCGAGTTCCAACTTTTTTCCCTTTTATTCAAGATCACCATGGTCGATTTGCATAGTCTGAAACCTAAGCACACCGGTAATCGGTCTAAGACAACGCCAGTGTCAACACAGCGGACTTAGCAGACTTTGGGAATTTCGCCTTTGCTAGCGCAGCATCCGTTCGCACTTGCCGCAAGAGTTTTGCCGCCCTGCAGCCCGCGGAGTCAAACCGGTCATTCAACCCGGCTACCTGACGTCAAATCCAAACTTAACTGTCGCAACACCAAGCCAGAACTATCGACACTCGGGCAAGGCCGTCGTCCGTGGCCGATGGGGAGATGTTTGCTACCTATGACAGAGAGCCATTGACTCCAAGTGAGGGTGAGCCGCCTACAGCATCTACGGAACATCACGAATGCCTTCATGCTGCAGTTTGACCTGTACATGGTTCCAAAACGCGATCTGGTACTGGAGAATACTAGCAAGCTCCAATGCGTGTGGTGTAGAATGCGATTGCATTTGATCTTGGGCGTCATACAGCTCAGATGGACGACGCCTGCCACGCTACGGCGCATCTCAGCTATTGCGCTTGAAGACCTAATTTGAGGAATGCCACCGTGAACACGGTTCCTACGTCTTGGCTCATTTCGATTCTTGCGGTTTTTATCGCAGCCGCAGTTGTTACCAGACCGCTGCTGCCTGTTGCTGCTCGCGTTCTATTTGGCCTTGCCCTCAACCTCGTTGCAGTGGTCACCGTCTTTGTGGGCTTAAGATCAGAATATGGGATCGAGGCGCTGAGCCAAATTCAGCCCCATCTGGCGATACTGATAGCCCCGACGCTGTGGCTTGGTTTTCAATCACTGGCGTCAGCGACTGGGTCGCCACCCCGACAGAGGCTTATAATAACGGCCATTGGTCTTGCCGTTGGACAACTTGCGCTCTTGTTACCAACGGCCTGGTCTGCTGATTTAGTCGTGATCGGCACCAACGTCATCTGTGTATTTTTGCTGGCAAGGATGCTGTTCCAGCCACCTGAAGCATTTGTTCAGGTCCCACCTAGCAAATTTCGCTTGGCCAGAGTTGCATTGCTCTTTGCACTTCTCTTCATCGCCCTGATCGTTACGGCTGATATGATCTTTGTTGCGGTGCTTTCTGCGGGCAATGCAGGGATCATCCAGCTTCTGACCGGCGTTTCCGGCGTGATTGTAACGGTGGTCTTGCTTTGCGCCCTTGTAGGCGTGCCAATTGTCCTTGGGGGCCAGACGAGGCACGCTTCGCGAGAACCTGCGGCAGAGACGCCTCTGGAAGAGGACCAGGACCTGTTGCGTAAGCTCGATCAACTGATGACAGAACAGAAAATGTTTACGGATCCGGATCTGACACTCGCGCGGTTGGGTCGGCGGCTTCATTGCCCCGCGCGGAGCGTTTCAAAAGCGGTCAATCGTGTTCACGGAGAGAATATTTCGCGCTATATCAACGGTTTTCGCGTTCGCCATGCGGCGATGTTGCTGACATCCACTGATCTACCCGTGACAGACATCATGCTAGAGGCCGGTTTCCAAAGCAAATCCAGTTTCAACACAGAGTTTCGTCGGCTGACCGGTCAAACTCCGTCTGACTATAAACGTGATGAGATCGGCTGTAAAAACGTTCGCAAACGCGAACTCAAACGTTCGGAAACGTAAATTCGGGCGCGGGTTCAGCGTTTTTCACCTTTCTTGGTTCCAGGGCCCACAGGTGTGGGACAGAAACCATGAAAGAAAATGTTATGAAACTCAAGACACCTAAAGAATATCTAGCGACCATTGGATTGGCGGTCAGTGTGATGTCGTTCGCCGTCGCACCAATCGATGTTGCAAAGGCGCAAACCGTCATCGCCCCCGAAAGGGACATCGCCGTCATCAATATTCCGAACCCTAGGGAAGGGAACCTATTGATGTTGCGCGGGCTTGCCGGCCAAGGCACGGCATCGTTTCGGATTAGCGACGCCTGTCGCACGATGCCTGTCCGATTTGTGGCCGGCGACTTTTCTGGCGAACATGTCGATGTGGGTCGCACAGGGCCGATCCGAATTGTCATCACGAACCCAGAAGTGATGCGCAACCTGATGGCAGGGCGGGATCTGGTCAGCGACATGGTGCGCGTCTCATCCGATGCCACGGACTCGTCGGCGGACTTGTATCTGTCGCAGGGTCTTTCGGCGGAGACCGGATTTGTCATCAACCCAGGCCGAAACCTGTTTGCGGATGTGCTTGGCGCCCGTCGAACAGAGGTGGATTGCGCCAGCCTGAGCGCGACGCTCCCCTAAACCGAAACATACGTGCGCTGCTGATGCGACGGGCAAAGAACGAATTGTTCGTTTCCCATGTTTCACGCTGCGCACGTTGCTGCGCCAAAACCAAAAAGAGGACTGACCCAATGCAGACTGTCACGACAGCCCCGAAACCGCCCGCCATGTTCGAAGTGATCCCCCTCCTGCGGTTGGAAGGATTTGCGATCGGGCTCGCGGCCATCTTTGCCTATGCCATGTTCGATCAAAGCTGGACGCTTTTCGCTATCTTATTTCTTGCGCCTGACGTCGCTATGCTGGGGTATGCGTTCGGAGCGCGCTTCGGGGCGATTGCCTATAATGCGATGCACAGCTACGTCGGCCCAGTCGCCATCGGAGTGATCAGCTGGTTCGCGGATTGGCCCGAGGCCAACGCGCTGGTCACGATCTGGATCGCCCATATCGGTCTCGACCGCGCAATCGGTTATGGGCTCAAGAACAGTTCGGGCTTCAAGAGCACGCACCTAACGCTGCCGGTCACCCAATGAACACCGTCGCTGATCCACTTAGTCTTGCGTTCGGGAACGCGCCTTCGTGTGTTCCAGACGCGCCCCGCACCTCCAAATAATGTCTCCACATCGGACGTTTGTTTGAAACGTCAGTTAGTAAGAAAGTCTCTACGATGCTCAACCACACAGATGAAACCAGCCCATCCCGTCGGATGGACCGCCGATCCTTTATCAAGGCGCTTTACGCGACAGGCCTGGCCATGATCCCGGGCCCAAGTGCGGCAAACACGGACGATTACCGCCGATCCGTTTTGGTCATCAAAGACATCTTCGATAGATATTTCTTTGACCCCACATGGATGGAAACGCAGCAGGCGCAGACGTTGTTCTCTGATCTGATGGACATAGCCGAAGCTTCGCCAGAACCCGAGCAATTTCGTCGCGATTTTCAACAACGGTTCAGGCGGATCGGTCTGTCCCATGTCGTGCTGTCCGTCCAACATCGGAGAGCGGCTGAGCTAGGCCGACACTTTGACTCCTTACAAGTCGGGCCAGACGCCGTATCTTTGGGGTGGGACCAATCGGTGGCCCGCCTCACTGTTCGCACGTTCATGGGCCAAGACACCGGTCCGCGCATCACGGCCGCATTCGAAGAAATCATTTCAAACGATGCGAAGGGCCTGATCATTGATCTACGGGGTAATCCCGGCGGGGCATTTGCAATGCGCCATCTGGTTGGACACTGCATCCCTGATGGTGTCGATGCAGGTGTCCTATTGGGCCGAGGATGGCCCGGGGATGCCGGGCTGATGCCGGAACGCCCACAGATCGAATCGCTGGCACCTTGGCATGGTGCATCTGTTGTCGATCTCTGGAACCAGCTTTCAACGCATGCCGTTACAAGGGTACATTTTGCGCCTATGCGTCCGATGTTTCATGGCCCGATAGCGATCCTCATCAACGGACAAACGCAAAGCGCAGCCGAACTCGTGGCAGAAGTTCTGCGAAGCGAACGTGGGGCCGTGCTGATCGGTGAATCCAGCGCGGGCGCTCTGCTGGTTCAAAAGCCCTTCAATGTCGGGGATCAATTTACCCTGTTCTTGCCCGTTGCCGATTACGTTAGTCACGGCAGTGGGCGGATCGAAGGCGCGGGGCTGTTGCCGGACATAGAAGCGTCCGACCAAGACGCACAAACAGTGGCGCTGTCCACCTTTTCCGGAAGGAATCCTGTCGATGAAGCCCTGCCATAACCCAAAGCGCGGAGTCGTACGTGCGACGGTCCGCCATGACCCGATCAAGGGCGGAAGAAACTGCATTGAGATCGCATCACCCCATCGGAAAGCAAACGTGAACTCTGAGGAAAAGCTATGAAATGCCCGAGGCGAACGCAGTGGGTGAAATGGGTGATCGGCGTGTTCGCTCTGCTGGCGTCGTTCATGCTCGCTGTGTGGATGATAATGGTCCCCTATCCACCAGCGGTAAGCTTATTGTCGCTATCAAGATAGGTGTTCAGCTTTGTTGGTCATTCACAAACATCGTCAGTAACAAATTTGGTGTTTGCTTTTACCTCTGCAAAACCGGGTATTTTTACCGTAAGCTCGAAAGACATTTCGTTTGGTGGAGTATCCATTTCACATAACGAAGCTCTTAAAGAAACTGCAATATTTTTGACTTCTTCAGTAACTTTCTGAACGCCGTCGTTTACTGACTGTTGGAAAGACTCACCAAATAAAATCCTCTGAATTGGTGCCCCGGAGTTAAGAGGCTGAAACCCTAGAATTTTTCCTCCATCTAGCACCGTTAAAGGCGCGGTGCCTTTAGGAAAATAAACAACGCTCGTATTCCCATCAATTCCAAGAATTTCATACGCTTGCAACTCTATTTCTTCGGCAATGGTTGGCGGATTGTTTAGTAAATTTTCGGGCAGCGTAGCTTCTGTGAATGTCCCGCTACCGCCGATTACGCCTCCAACGCCGTCCTGATCAATATTTGATGCTTTGATCTCAAGTGGGAGAAGAGATGCAACCATAGCAAGTGAAATTACTTTTGGATTCATAGTATCCTCCTTAAAATGAATGAGTTCATTTATTTTGGGATTCGATTATTAATGCAAGTTTTCCTTAAAAAACACGGTGCCGTAATCTGCGCTGTGGCAGCCTTAGTATTCTGCTTTGGTTTTTATTTCTCGACGTTTGCAAATGCTCTTCACGTTGCCATCGATGTTGATGGAACTAAACAAGTATTCGGAAGTGGTACTTTCGGCGACGCTTTCGGGGCGGCGAATGCCGCGTTTACAGGGCTAGCGCTAATGGGCTTGGTATTATCCATTATCCTACAGAGACGCGAATTGAGTATTGTCAAAGATGAAAGGCGTTCAACACAACAAGCACTTCAGCTTCAGATTGGCATTAGCAGCACTCTAGAACGAGATCTTGAATTAGGAGAAAAGAAGACTCTTTCTTCCGTTTACTTGAAGCCTTTATGGCGGAGCTTGGGAAAGGCAAATTTAGGTCAAAGCATATTCACCATTACATCGAAATTTTCGAACATAGCAAGCCGCTGGAGGCTATGTCATCAGACAACGAGCCTGTTATATGCGGCATCCCTCCGGTTCCCTATGAAAAGATTGTTGGAGCACCTTTCCAGACTGCGTTCGCTCTACTTTGCGCGTTGTATGATACGGCCAAAGTTCTTGACCAAGATTACCCCGACGAAAACTATTTGACGATTTTACGATCTCAAATAGACGTGGCGAACGCATCATCTTTTTTGCTGCAAGCAACACTCAGCTCAGTTTCCAGCTTTGAGCCCCTCTTGGAAGATCTGGACCTCGGTTTCATGGCGCGGGATGACGTAAAATTGGCAAGAGACGGATTTCTATTACGTTTCGAAGCAAAGAAATTACACGATCGAGAAACTCAAAGCTGACTTGACCAAAAAAATTAATTCACCACCACACGCCCGAACTCAACAGGTACAGTAAATCCGGCATCTTCCCATGCACCTTGTATCAGGTCCAAAGTATCGCGCAGCGCTTTTGTCAGGGCTTTGCGTTGACGGTCTGGAACAGCGCGATTTCCAAACTTACCGTTTTTCACTGGAATTCTGTACCAGCCATGCGCCAGAACAGGTTCAGTGGCTCAAGAGCAATGCGCAGCTATCACGAAAAGAGACGCATATAAGTTTCACAGCAAATTTTCCCAATGCAAATATTTCACTTGCTCAGATCGTCGGTTTCAAGAAGCGACACAGCATCACAACAGGCCGAACAGGTCACTTTAGGAAGGGGCAACACTCCTGGAACAAGGGCAAGAAAATGCCCTTCAATCCAAACAGTGCTGCCACCCAATTCAAGGCTGGGCATTTACCCCACAATCACAAAGGAGCCGGTCACGAGAAGATCTGTCCGAAGGATGGATATGTCTACCTGATCATAGCTGAAAAGAACCCCCATACTGGGGGAGATACGCGACGTGTCCTCAAACACAAATGGCTACGGTAAAGTCAAAATCATTTGCCACCGTACCTTCAAATGTCATTATCCATCGCTGTTTTCCAGCCGATTGCCCTGAAATTTCCTTGAACGCTCACCGTCGCGCCGCTAGCGTCATAAATGTTTATATGAGTGTGTATTGGTGATCTATGAAGCATTTCAAACCCCGGCGACTGGCATTTCTATTATTGGTCTTGGCTGCCGCCTGTACCGTTCCAAAAAAAACCGACGAAACTATCACAATTGATGGCAAGGACTATTCGGTGTGGATCGTGACCAAAAGCAAAGCCTTTGGCAGCGCGGACGCTCCTGGTGATATAACCTTTGAGTCTTTGTATATCTCGCATCGTGGCGAGCGTATTCATTGCGGGGTTAAAGACATCTTGGCCTGCCTGCCTATCTGGCAACAGGGTATTGCAGACGTCAATCAGGCCCTCGCAGCCCAAAGCGACACCGGTGGCGACGAGAGCGGCAGCGGCGGATCATCCGGTGGAGGTGGTGGTGGCGGAGGTGGTGGATTTGATCTTTAGTTAAAAATCGCTTCCACTCATTGACCGGGCTTATTTGCGCAAAATGCCGCGCAGTCGCGCAAATATTTGGATTGGTTTAACCTGACCAATCTGCCCACACCGTGCTTGATCGCCTATTGGTGCAGTGACGCTTAGCCAACGCATTCAACCAAGCGCATAACCTGCACCTCGGACCGTGCGAAGTGGGTCGTCGCCCCCAAAACTGCACAGCGCCTTGCGCAGGCGGCCAACGTGGACGTCTACAGTGCGGCTATCCACATAGATATCGCGCCCCCAAACCCGGTCTAGCAGCTGCTCACGGCTCCAAACACGACCGGGTTTCTCCATGAATGTCGTCAGCAGACGAAATTCGGTTGGACCAAGCTTTAGGGGTTCGCTAGAGCGGGTAACGCGATGGGTTTCGCTGTCCAACACGATATCCTGATACTCCAGCCGCTGCCCAACAGACGCAGGCCGAACCCGACGCAATTGGTTGCGCACGCGTGCCATCAATTCCAAAACTGAATAGGGTTTGACCACATAGTCATCGGCCCCTGTTTCCAACCCACGCACCCGATCAACTTCTTCAGCACGCGCTGACAACATAATCACTGGAATACTGCGTGTTTGCGTCTTGGTTTTCAAACGGCGGCAGATTTCGATTCCAGAAATACCAGGCAGCATCCAATCCAGAACCACAATATCCGGGACTTCCTCGTCAACCAGCAGCATGGCTTCATCGCCATCCGCTGCCGACACAACATCAAACCCTTCAGATTGCAAATTATAGGACAGAACCTCGCGCTGAGCCGGTTCATCTTCAACCAGCAAAACTTTGGGATGATCGCTCGTCATGTGTATTGTCCTGAATTAAATAGGCTCTGAAAGCGAAATGTCGCGGGTTGTTTTATCGCCTTTTGGACGTGGCTCATCCGGAATTTCACCTTCAACCAAATAGATTACCTGTTCGGCAATTGCGGTTACATGGTCACCCATACGCTCTGTGTTCTTGGCAATGAAATGTAGATGCATGCAAGGCGTGATGTAACGCGGATCTTCCATCATAAAGGTCAGGAACTCGCGGAACAAAGCATTGTACATCTGGTCGATTTCTTTGTCACGTTCCAGAATTTCATAAGCCAGATCAACGTCACGCTGGATATAGGCATCCAGTGCGTCTTTTAACATGATCTGCACTTCGCGGGCCATCCGACCCAGCGCATTGCGTGCGCCTTCCACTGGCGTCATTTGCACCAAGACTGTGGTGCGTTTGGCCATGTTCTTGGCATAGTCGCCAATACGTTCCAGGTTGCCCGAGATTTTCATCACCGACAAAGCAACCCGCAGGTCAACAGCAGCGGGTGAGCGCAATGCGATCACACGCGCGGCCTCTTCGTTCACCAGGTACTCAAGGCTGTCGATCGCTTTGTCGCCAAGCCGGACTTTGTTTGCAAGTTCTTCGTCGCGGTCACGCAAAGATTTCGCAGCGTCCAAAATGGCCTCTTCAACCAAGCCGCCCATTTTCATGATATGGGCCTGAATGCCCTCTAGGTCGCGGTCAAAAGACGACAGAATATGATTTTCGTTCATGGGAAATATCCTTAACCAATGCGCCCTGTGATGTAGCTTTCGGTGCGCTCATCTTGAGGGTTGGTGAAAATTTTGGACGTGTCATCGTATTCAACCAGATTGCCCAAATGGAAAAATGCAGTTTTCTGGCTCACACGCGCGGCCTGTTGCATCGAGTGGGTTACAATGACCACCGAATAGCTGGCGCGCAATTCGTCAATCAGTTCTTCGACTTGCGCAGTGGCAATGGGGTCAAGCGCGGAACACGGCTCATCCATTAGCAGCACTTCAGGTTCTGTGGCGATTGCACGCGCAATGCACAGACGTTGCTGTTGCCCACCCGACAGGCCTGTACCTGGCGCATGAAGCCGGTCTTTGACTTCGTTCCAAATCGCGCCACGACGCAGCGATTTTTCGACGATTTCATCGAGATCTGCCTTAGAATTAGCTAGGCCATGAATACGCGGACCATAAGCGATATTGTCATAAATCGACTTTGGAAACGGGTTTGGCTTTTGAAACACCATGCCCACTTTGGCGCGCAGCTGAACCGGGTCAACTTTGGCGTCATAGATGTCTTCGCCGTCCAGCAAGATTTTCCCGGTGACCCGGCAAATATCAATGGTGTCATTCATGCGGTTCAAAGTGCGCAGAAACGTCGATTTACCACAGCCCGAGGGGCCGATGAACGCGGTCACGGTTTTGCTTTCGATCTCCACCGACACGTCTTTGATCGCATGGGTGTCGCCATAATGCACTTGAACATTTTCGGCCGTGATCTTGATTTCTTTCTGGGCCACGACATTCTCCAGATTTGGTGCGTCATACATTGGGTGATATACCTTCTACCAGATTACCAGCGGCGTTCGAAGCGGCGGCGCAGGATGACTGCGATTGTGTTCATTGTGATCAGGAAAACGAGCAGGATAATAATACCACCCCAAGCACGCTCATAAAACGCCGGGTCGGCACGTTTCGCCCATTCATAGATTTGTGCAGGCATGGCTGAGTTCGGCGCGATAAAGCCTTCAACGATGCCGTCAGGTGGGTTTGACGCGATAAAGCCGATCATACCAATCAAAAGCAACGGAGCCGTCTCGCCAAGCGCTTGCGCCAAGCCAATGATGGTTCCGGTCAGAATTCCCGGCGCTGCCAATGGAAGAACGTGGTGGAACACGGACTGCATCTTTGATGCACCTAGGCCCAGAGCAGCATCACGGATTGAAGGCGGCACGGCCTTAAGCGAGGCACGGGTTGAAATGATAATGGTTGGCAGGGTCATCAGGGTCAGAACCAAGCCTCCCACCAAAGGTGCTGATTGTGGCAAGTGCAGGTAGTTGATGAAAACTGCCAGACCCAGAATACCAAACACAATCGACGGCACCGCGGCGAGGTTGGAAATATTCACCTCGATGATATCGGTAACCCAATTTTTTGGCGCGAATTCTTCAAGGTAAATCGAAGCGGCCACACCAATCGGCAGTGCTAGTCCCAGAACCACGAGCATCATAAAGAAGGAACCCGCCATCGCCACACCAATGCCGGCGGCCTCTGGACGTTGGTCTGAGGCATCTGCACCCAAGATAAAGTCTAGGTTAAAGCGCTTCTTGATCACGCCTGCCTCTATAAGCTGGTCAACAAAATCCAGCTGTTCAGTAGAGATGTTTTTGTCGTTCGCGATGCTTTCGCGCGTTACACGGCCTTTGAGGTAACCATCAACACGGCTGTTGGCCAAGAAAGTAAATTCTAAGGTGGTTCCAATGCGATCAATGTCTTCAACAACAAAGTCACGCAATTGGGCAGCGGCTGATTTTGACAGCAGACCTGCCATAGCCTTGGACTTCAGCTCGGTTTCGATACCAAGCTCTTCGACTTTGTTTTCAAAGGCCGTTTTCATCAATGGCGAATAGCCAAAGGTTGAAACCTTTTTGATTTTTTCCAGGTCGCGTGTGCCGTTCTTATCAAGCTTGCTTTCCAGCAATTCGACGTTCAGCGTGACAAATGTTTGCTGAAAGGCGCTGTAGCCATTGCCGATGATGGTGGTCAAGAGGACCACAAGCATCAACAGACCCGCAGCGATTGCAGCAGCGCCATAGGCTTTGAAGCGACGTTCAGAGGCATTGCGTTTCTTGGTCCGTGCGTCGATTTCATGGATCGAAGTCTTTGGCGCGGACTGAGGCGCAGTTTGTGGGATGGAGGCGTCGGTCATTCGTACTGCTCCCGGTATTTGCGTACGATATAGAGGGCGAGAATATTCAAGCCCAACGTAAGGACGAAGAGGGTCAGACCCAGCGCAAAAGCCACCAAGGTTTCTGGCGATGAAAAATCACCGTCACCTGTAAGCTGGCTCACGATGCGCGTGGTGATGGTTGTAAGTGCCTCAAGCGGGTTGCCGGCAAAGCGGGCGATTGCCCCTGCCCCCATGACAACAATCATGGTTTCCCCGATTGCGCGCGACGCCGCCAAAAGAATGGCACCAACAATACCCGGCAAAGCCGCTGGCAGCACCACTTGTTTGATGGTCTCAGATTTGGTTGCGCCAAGCCCGTAAGACCCGTCGCGCATGGTCTGGGGAACCGCGTTGATGATGTCATCTGACAGCGAGCTGACGAATGGGATCAACATAATACCCATAACGATACCAGCTGTTGCAACGGCACGTGCATCGGTCATCCAATCGACACCCAACACACCACCGTCACCAAAGATCTTTAGCAAGAATGGCCCAAAGGTGACCAATGCGAAAAGACCGTAGACGATGGTTGGGATACCGGCGAGAATTTCCAGCAGTGGTTTTGCAAAGCTGCGTACTGGCTTGGATGCATATTCTGAGAGGTAAACTGCAGCGAACAGGCCCACAGGCACCGCAACAAACAGGGCAACCACAGAGATATACAGCGTGCCCCAAAGCAGCGGCAAAATCGACAATTCAGAGTCACCGCGGAAGTTTGGCGCCCATGTGGAGCCAAAGAAGAAGTCAGTCCAAGAATGCAGGCCAAAGAAATTCTTTGTTTCAAACACCATCGACAAAACAATGCCTACGGTGGTCAGGATCGCAATAGAAGCTGACGCCATAAGCAGCACAAGAACCGCACGCTCAACAACGTTGCGGGCGCGAAAGTCTTTGTCAGAGCGTCTGAAAGACAAGACAAACCCAGCGACTGCCAAGACCAGAACAAGGAAAGTCAGCGCCATGTTCCCGGTGGTGGTTTGAGCGCGATAGGCCTGAGCAGCAACCAGAACTTGGGGCTGCACATCAGACCCAAGCGCGACACCGACGTCACCAAGGCGGGCGCGAATATCTGTAAGCTCGGTACGCAGGTTGATGGCCTGATCAGATGTCATGGCCCCCTGCTCTACGGCGACATCAATGCCCTGTGCAACACGGCGCACATCCGACATGACCAGCTCAAGCGAAGCGCCTTCAGCGATGCTTTCAGTAGGGATTAATGAAGAAACCGAGCTTTCGATGACGATCGGCTGAACCAATGTCCAGATTGCCAGAACCAAAAAGGATGGAACCATCACCGCGAGCACTACGTTCATTCCGTAGTAAACAGGCAAAGAGTGCAAATTGCGGCTGTTGCCGCCCGCGGACGATAACGCCCGACCCCTTCCGAGGAAAAAACCGACTATTGCTAAGGCAAAGACGATTAACACGAGCCATAGGACAGGCATGGTCTCTCCGTTTTCAATAAATTGTAATTGGGGATCCAAAAACAGAAAACGGAGAGCGGCGCAATACGGCCGCTCTCCGAAATAAGCCTTAGCTTACATGCTTGCGCCAAGCACAACTTCTTCAGAAACAGCGTCCTGAGTTTTTGCCAGCTCAGGGTCAGCAACCAGACCATATTCTGCCAATGGGCCGTCAGAACCTGCGATCTCGTCTGCAACGAAGAACTCAGCATATTCTTTAAGACCTGGGATAACGCCGATGTGTGCTTTCTTTACGTAGAAGAACAATGGGCGAGACACTGGGTATTCACCAGTTGCGATGGATTCTGTTGAAGGAACGATACCAGACATTGTTGCAACTTGCAGCTTGTCAGTGTTGTTCTCAAAGAATGCCAGACCGAAGACGCCGATGCCGTCTTTGTTAGATTCGATGGACGCCAGTGTTTCTGTGTAGTCACCGTCGATGTCGACAGAAACGCCATCTGTACGCAAAGAAATACATGCTTTTTCAGCTGCTTTCTTGTCGCCACCATTGGCTTCCATGATCATGTCAAACGCGCCTGTTACTTCACAGCCAGCCAAGATCACTTTGTCTTCGAACACTTCACGTGTACCGTGCTTGGTGCCAGGAACGTAAGCTGCCAAAGGCTGCGCTGGGAAAGCTGGGTTCACGTCTGCCCAAGTTTTGTTTGGGTTAGCAACCAGTTTGCCGTCAACCAGAACTTCGTCGGACAAAGCCAAGAACCAGTCAGTTGGTGTGAATTCGAAGCCATTGCCTTTGATGTCAGAGGCAAAAACGATGCCGTCATAACCGATGCGGACTTCGATGATGTCGGTCACACCGTTTTCGGCACAAGCTTTGATCTCTTTGTCTTTGATCGCACGAGATGCGTTCGCAACGTCGATGGTGTTTTCGCCTACGCCTTCGCAGAAGCGTTTCAGACCTGCAGAAGATCCGCCTGATTCAACAACGGGTGTTGGGAAGTCAAAGTTTTCACCAAATGCTTCAGCAACGATGGATGCATATGGCAGAACAGTGGATGACCCTGCGACTTGAACTTGATCACGCGCAACGGCAGAGGTTGCGGCAACAGCGGTCATCGCCAGTACGGATGCGGTCAGCTTAACGGACATTTCTTAACTCCTGAGTTTATCGAACCGCGTTTGTTGCGGTGTCGACGCGGAACTATTGGGTTCGCGCTAAGCTTTTGTGACACCCATGTAACACTTTTATGACAGGCCTCGTAACGCCTCAATTTTTCTAATTTTTTGGCAATAAAACCGTAAATTGACTGCCCTTACCAAGTTCACTCGCAACCTTAAGGCGACCGCGGTGTCGATTTACAATGTGTTTTACAATTGCCAAGCCCAATCCGGTACCACCCATTTCACGCGACCGGTGCGAGTCGATCCGATAGAATCGTTCTGTCAGGCGGGGAATATGAATGGAATCAATTCCAGGCCCGGTATCAGACACCGTCACACGCACCGCTTCCCGCAGCAATGTTGGGTCCCAGTCGGCTGTTTCGATGTGAATGGTCACGGTGCCATCCTTGCCACCATATTTCAGTGCATTTTCAATAAGATTGGTGAAAACCTGCATCAATTGATCTTGGTCGCCCCGAATTTCAATTGGATTGGCGGGCTGATCAAAAATCAAGTTATGCCCATGATCTTTGAAAACCTCACTAAGGTTTTGAACCACCGAAGCAAGGATTTGCCCAACATCAATCCGAGTCGTAGGACGCATACGTGCTTCATCTTCAACCCGGCTTAAGGACAACAAATCCCCGACCAGCCGATTCATCCGCCGTGCCTCTGAACTCATGATGCCCAGAAACCTTTCACGCGCCTGAGAATCATTTTTTGCTGGGCCCTGCAAGGTCTCAATGAACCCCAGCAAAGCAGTCAGAGGAGTCTTAAGTTCATGGCTTACATTGGCGACAAAATCTCTGCGAATTTCGCCAGCCTGTTCCACCTGCGTCACGTCTTGGAAACACACCAGCACACCCTTTGCCCCGGGCACATCCACAAAACTGCAATTCACATCATAGCGGGTTTCCTGCGGGCCATCGGAATGCACATAGCTAGCGCTGTGGGGCTGCTTTGTCTTCAGGCACAGCTCGACAGCAGCGCTAAACCCGGGTTGGCGAAACACCAGAATAAATGCGCGTTTATCTGTTAGGCCGGGCTTCAACGCCTTAGCCAAATCATTTGCCCCAAGGATGCGCGCATCTGTTCCAATAAACACGCAGGGCAAGGGAATGGCACTTAGGTAAGATGACAACATGATTTGCCCGTCGTTTTTCTTGGCTGCTAAGGCCGAGGGTTACACTTGGCTAGACGATATTCAACTTTGGTGCAGGACTGTGCGGTGTTGGGTTTTCTAAAGGGGCTGCAACCCATCACGGAACCGCCGCATATTTTTCTGATACCCTTCTGCGCTTTTGGTCAGCCCAGCGATCGCTTCAGCATCCAACTGCCGCACAACTTTGCCGGGGGCTCCCATCACAAGCGACCCATCCGGAATGACTTTGCCTTCGGTGATCAAAGCACCTGCCCCAATCAGACAATTATTTCCAATTTTGGCCCCATTCAAAACGGTCGCGCCCATACCGATCAGGGAATTGTCGCCAATTGTACAACCATGCAACATGGCGCGGTGCCCGATGGTGCAATTGGTACCAATCGTTAGCGGATAGCCCATGTCGGTGTGTAAAACCGAGTTCTCTTGAACATTCGAACCGGTGCCAATACGAATTTCTTCGTTGTCACCACGTAAAGTACAGCCAAACCAAACAGAGGCCCCCACTTCCAACACCACTTTGCCCACAAGAGTGGCATCAGGTGCCACCCAGGTGTCATCGGCAATGTCAGGGGAAACACCGTCTAAGCTGTATAGGGTCATTGGCTCTCCATAAACTCTTGTTGCAGGTGGCGAACATGGTCCACCAGATGGGGTTGCTGGATACGACGCAAACGGGTGGCCGTGACGATATCTTTCAGGTCCTGTTCGGTTTGGTCCAGATCATCATTGATCAACACGTGATCATAGCTGCCCCAGTGGCTGATCTCGTCCCAGCTTTTTTGCATACGTTTTGAAATGACCTCAGCGCTGTCTTGTCCACGCGTTTCAAGTCGACGTCGCAATTCCTTGATCGAGGGCGGCAGAATGAAGATCGACAAGGTGTGCTGGCCCAAAACGGAATTGCGTATTTGCTGGGCCCCTTGCCAGTCAATATCAAACAATACGTCCCGCCCGGCATCAATGGCACTTTGCACTGGCCCACGCGGCGAGCCATAGAAATTGCCAAAGACATGCGCGTGTTCCAGCATGCCTTCAGAGGCGACATCGCGTTTAAAATCGTCTTCCGCCATGAAATGATAGTCTTCGCCATCAACCTCACCAGGCCGCGGGCTGCGCGTGGTGGCAGAAACAGAAAACTCGATCGACGGATCCCACTGACGCAGTCTTTTGGACAGCGTGGATTTTCCGGCACCCGACGGAGAAGATAAAATGATTAAAAGGCCACGACGGTTTTGCATGTTTATTCCACGTTCTGAACTTGTTCGCGCATCTGATCTATCACGGCTTTCAAGTCCAGCCCAACACGTGTCAGATCAACGCTCTGCGCTTTAGAGCACAGGGTATTTGCTTCGCGGTTAAATTCCTGCATTAAAAAATCCAGTTTGCGCCCCACCGGGCTGCCCTTAATCAAAAGCTCTTTTGCAGCATCAACATGCGCCTTAAGACGATCCAATTCTTCGGTCACATCACTTTTAACAGCCAGAACCGCCAGTTCCTGTGCCAACCGCGACTCATCCACCGCGTCGACATTCTCCAGGACTTTCGCAAGATTGTTTTTCAAATTTATGGCAACTTCGGCCTTGCGCTGTTCTGCCACAGTCGCAGCCGCATTTGTTAACGATTGGATCTCTTCAATCTGGCCTCGCAACACGCTTTCTAGCGCTTGACCTTCGCTGCCGCGCATTTCGTTGAAAGCATTCACCAAGCTGGGCAATTCCGCCACCAGCGCCCCGCGTACGCCGGTTGTGTCACTTTCGGCGCTTGCTGTGTCCATCACCCCCCGCAGTGCCAAAATCTCTGCGGCATTGCTGGGTGACAACGAAATCCCACGATCCATGGCATCTGTTTCGACTGTCGCCAAAGCGTTCAATATGGCATCCAGCGCTGTTTGATTTAGCGCCAAAGCAGAACTTTCTTCAGTTCTATAGACCCTTAAGCTTAATGTGACCGCCCCGCGCGTCGCAGCTTTTGACAAACTAGCCCGCAACAAAGGCTCCAGGCCTTCGATCCAATCCGGCACCCGCAAACGTAAATCCAAACCCTTGGAATTCACGCTGCGCAAATCCCACGTCCAAGTATAGCCATCGGCCTGCCCCTTGGCAGAGGCAAAGCCTGTCATTGAATTCAACATTCGCAATACTCCTGACCGGGAACTTAATATGTAAATCAAGTCGCATAGAAACGCCGTGTTGGTAAACTAGAAATCGGTGAGCGTTAACCAAACCTAACGGTTTCTTACCAAATTTCCCTCAAATCTGTCATATTTAACCTATCGTAAGACCGCCAAAATCGCGGCTATTACCGCCAAACGCACCGTCCGAATGCACCTAACCAACGCCAATTTTCGCACAGATTGGAACCGAAGATGACACATCATTTTGACTATGATCACCCCAGCAAGGCATCGCACTTTTCTGCACTTGCTCAGGTCGAAGCATATTGGGAAGCCCTGCGTGGCAGAAATGAAGTGCCATGTCGTGCAGACATCGATCCGCGCGGCATTCAATCTGCCCTGTCCCATGCCTTTATTCTGGAAAAAGTCACCCCGCGGATCGCCCGGTTTCGCCTGGCTGGATCCAAAATATGCCAAGCCTTGGGCACCGAGGCCCGCGGCATGCCAGTGTCCAGCCTTATCAACTCCGAACGCCGCGAATTCTTTGAAAACCAGCTACAAGATGTCTTTGAAATGCCTGCTCGCGCCACGTTGCATTTGGCTTGGGACCTCGGGGCAAATCGCCAAGTTGATGCCCGCATGCTTATACTGCCGCTTCAGGACGAGTTTGGTGCCGTCACACGCGCGCTAGGATGTTTACAATTTAGAGCGTCCAACATTTCTCTGCCCCGTCGTCTTTTTCCGGTTGATTGCAAGGTCGATCCCGTTGGGACCTTTGGCCACCTGGATCCAAATGCCTTGCGCGCGCGCAACCTGACAGTTGTTGCCTCGAACGATAAAATTCAAAGACGGCCTCATTTGCGCACCTCTATGCCCAAAAGCCACCTGCATTTGGTCACGACGGACGTCTAGGAATTCGCAAGCCCCGCAAATGCAAAAAGCGCACCCATTGGATGCGCTTTTCTATTACCTTTGATAACCCTTATCCGGCTTTGGAAGTCTTCTGCGTTGCCCGCAATGCGGAAAGCTCTTCTGCCACCAAGAACGCCAGCTCCAAGGACTGGCTTGCATTCAAGCGTGGGTCACAAGCGGTGTGATAGCGGTCAGACAGGTCTTCTTCTGTCACTTCGCGCACCCCACCGGTACACTCGGTCACGTCTTGCCCGGTCATCTCGAAATGCACGCCACCTGGGATTGTGCCTTCGGCTTTGTGGATTGCAAAGAATTCCTGAACTTCACGCAACACGCTTTCAAACGGACGAGTTTTATAGCCTGTCGCAGATTTGATTGTGTTGCCGTGCATCGCGTCACAGGTCCAAAGCACATTTGCGCCTTCTTCCTGAACCGCTTTGATCAGACGCGGCAGGTTATCGCCAACTTTGCCTGCCCCAAAGCGTGCAATCAGGGTCAAGCGTCCCTCTTCGTTCTCTGGGTTCAGTTTCTGCATCAGAACCTTCAGGTCATCAGCTGTCGTGGTTGGACCACATTTCAAACCAATCGGGTTCTGCACACCCTGAAGGAATTCCACATGTGCGCCATCTGGTTGACGGGTACGATCCCCGATCCACAGCATGTGCCCCGAACCTGCAAGCCATTTGCCAGACGTCGAATCCAGACGCGTCAACGCCTCTTCATATTCCAGCAACAAGCTTTCGTGGCTGGTGAAGAAATCAACAGTGTGCAGGCTGTGCTCGCGATCACTGTCAATGCCCGCCGCCGCCATAAAGTCCAACGCATCCGCGATGCGATTGGCAATCTCACGGTACTTGGCAGCATTTTCGCTTTCCGTGAATCCCAAAGTCCATGCGTGCACCTGTTGCATGTCTGCATAGCCACCTGTGCTAAAGGCCCGCAACAGGTTCAATGTAGCAGCGGCCTGCGTATAGGCCTGCAACATCTTGCTTGGATCAGGAATGCGCGATTTCGCCGAGAAATCCAGCTCATTGATGATATCGCCGCGATAGCTTGGCAATTCCACACCATTTATGGTTTCTGTAGGCGCAGACCGTGGCTTGGCAAATTGCCCCGCCATCCGCCCGACTTTGACCACAGGCACTTTGGCCCCATAGGTCAGCACCATGGCCATCTGCAACATCACCTTAAAGGTATCGCGAATACCATCCGCATTGAATTGCGAAAACGATTCCGCGCAATCCCCACCCTGCAACAAAAAGGCTTCGCCGCGAGACGCAGCTCCGAGTTTTGCTTTCAAGCTGCGCGCTTCGCCAGCAAAGACCAAGGGCGGATAGCTTGCGAGCTGGGCTTCTACAGCCTTCAGCGCGGTCTCATCCGTATAGTCAGGCATCTGAACCCTTGGCTTAGTGCGCCAGTCAGATTTTTGCCATTCTGCCATTGTCTTTACTCCGGTTGTCTAAACTAGGCCCGCCACAGAAAAATAACGGACTTAACCCGTATGCCAAATAACCTTCTTGACGGAAACCCCGCAAATGTCTCATGTGATTTGATCGAATTTCATCTTTTGCGCCCTAGGTCCTAAATGAAAACACCTCTGCCCAAAGCACCAACATCCAAGGTTACCAAGATCGTTTCAGGACGCCGCTTTGTTTTTGTTTTAATGAACAATTTCACGATGTTAAGCTTTTCGTCCGCAATCGAGTGCTTGCGCTTGGCCAATCGAATGGCGGGCAAGGATCTTTATCATTGGACTTTGATTTCCGAGCGGGGCGTGTCAGTCACCTGTTCGGCAGGCACGACATTTTCGGTGGAAAGTGATTTGGGCGATATCAAACGTGACGATACAATCATGTTGTGCGGCGGTGTGGATGTCCAAAAAGCAACGACTCAGAAACTGCTGAATTGGTTGCGCCGCGAATCGCGCAAAGGTGTTCAGATTGCCGGATTGTGTACAGCCACCTATGCTTTGGCCAAGGCCGGCTTGCTAAACGATAGGCGCGTCACAATTCATTGGGAAAACCATGATGGTTTTGTCGAGGAATTCTCTGACGCAGATATTGAACTAACCAAATCAGTCTTTGTGGTTGATCGCAATCGCATGACAACGGCTGGCGGCACTGCATCACTTGATCTTATGTTAAAACTGATCGCGGATGACCACGGCCAAGAGCTTGCGAATGCTGTGGCTGATCAGTTGATCTATTCTTCAATCCGAACTGACCAAGACGCGCAACGCCTGTCGGTGCCGACCCGTATTGGCGTGCGCCATCCCAAGCTGAGCCAAGTGATCCAAATGATGGAAAACAACATCGAGGAACCTTTAACGCCCACAGATCTCGCACAGATGGTGGACATGTCGACGCGTCAACTGGAACGGCTGTTTCGTCGATATCTGGATCGCTCACCCAAACGCTACTATATGGAATTGCGGCTGCAAAAGGCCCGCAATCTATTGATGCAAACCGACATGAGTGTGATCAATGTTGCCTTGGCCTGTGGGTTTTCCTCGCCAAGCCATTTTTCAAAATGCTATCGATCCCACTATCAGGTCACGCCTTATCGCGAACGTGGAACGCACGGGTCGAGCTAAGAAATGTTCAGCGGCTTATTTTATACACCGCCCCGCGGTCTTCTGAAATGAACCAAATACTGCCATCAGCAGCTTGCCGAACATCGCGCACGCGTTTTGTGAAACTATTCTTAAGTTGTACCGTTTCCTTTAAGGTCGCCCCGAAAAGCCCTGAAATATAATCAAATTTCAGGCTACCGATAAACACGCCACCGCGCCATTCCGGAAACATATCGCCAGCATAAACCATCAAACCCGACGGCGCGATTGAAGGATCCCAATAATAGGCTGGCTGTTGCATACCGCTTTTATGGGTGCCCTCACCGATCTTGCCACCAGAATAATGTCGCCCATAGGCAATCACCGGCCAGCCATAATTGCCCCCCCGTTTGATCTGATTAACCTCGTCACCTCCACGGGCACCATGTTCCACCGCCCAAAGTTGCCCGGCGCTGTCAAAGGCCATGCCTTGCGGATTACGATGGCCAAAACTCCAGATTTCTGGCGCGGCGTTTTGCCTGTTCACAAACGGATTATCTTGCGGCGCTGCGCCCGATTTGCGAATGCGAATGATGCTGCCGTTGTGCCGCGTCAGATCTTGCGCCGAAGGCCTGTCGCCGCGCTCGCCAATGCTTACATACAGCGAACCATCTGCGCCCTCAGCCAAGCGAGAGCCAAAATGCCGCCCACCGCGTGACCCCGGCGTCATCTCAAATATCACGTCAACATTGCGCAGTTGATTGCTGGTCTGATCAAAAATCGCGCGGGCAACTGCCGTTCCCGAACCTCCACCTTGTGCGGTCACAAAGGTAAGAAAGATCTGCCGCGACGTGGCAAAATCTTTGGGCACCAAGACATCCAGCAAGCCCCCCTGCCCATCGGCGACAACCCTTGGCGTGCCGGTCACGCGATGTTTGGTGCCGGAATTCGTAACATGCCACAGACGTCCACGTCTTTCTGTCACCAAGAACCCGCCATCCGGCAAAAACCCTAAAGCCCAAGGCGTCTTAAAGCCCTTCGCCATCGTCGAGATCTGCACCGTCCCAATAGGTGTGTGAACCGCATCTGCCATCAAAGACGCCGGAACAAATACACAGAAAACTAAAGCAATGATGAAAGAACGCATACGCTGAGACCGATCCTTTAAAGGAATTGGGATTTCTGTGGCATATCAAAGAGCAATGCCACGCTCACGGCAACAATTTATACCACCTAGGGCACATTGTTGCCCAAGTCCGGCGCTAACCTATCCAAAGGGATTGGTACACTATCCACGTGCCACCTTGAGCAATGGGATCTGGTCCAACAGGCTGAAACAAAGGACTTTTCCCAAGATGTCTGGCGCAGATCAGACGAATTAAGAAAGGAGCTGTTATGCCGATTTCAATGAACCAAGACCCAAAGCAATCAGCCGGGTCCACCCGTCCAAAACCACCGGTCAAACAAAAGCCCGAAGCCCCCGAGACCAAAAAACCTGTGTTTACAGACTGGGCTGCTATTTAAGTTATTTGGGCGTTTGCCCAGGTGACAGCCACAAAGAAGATGCTATTTTGTGGCATGACCACAGCTGTATCGTCGATCAAAAACCTTGGGCCTGCCTATGAAGAGGCTTGCACCAAAGCTGGCATTCATTCCGCAGAGGAACTCCGCGCTTTGGGACCTGACGCGGCCTATGGCCGCTTGCTAGCCCATGGTGCCAAACCGCATTTCATTGGGTATTATGTGCTTGTGATGGCGCTGCAAGGCCGTCCATGGAATGATTGCAAAGGCAAAGAAAAAGACGCGCTACGCCTGCGATTTGACGCAATCAAAGCCGCCAATTCTGACAGCGGCCTGAACGAACTTGAACGTATCCTCAATCAAATCGGCGTTGTCGAACGCAATGTCGGCTGATGCTGATCGCCAGCCGACACTACAAAGCAATTTAGTTTGCGATCGCTTCCATCAAATCGACACGGGTTCCATGACGCCCACCTTCAAATTCGGTGCCCAGAAAAGCGTCAACGATCTCGATCGCCAGATCCTGCCCAGTCACACGTGCCCCAATCGACAGCATGTTGGCATTGTTATGCGCGCGGATCATTTTGGCCGAGAATGTTTCAGAACACACACCGCAGCGAATGCCTTTGATCTTATTGGCTGACATCATGATGCCCTGCCCAGTGCCACACAAAATAATACCCAAATCACACTCGCCGGATGTAACCATGCGCGCGGCGGCTTCGCCATGTTTTGGATAATGCGTGCTTTCGTGGGTTGTTGGGCCAATATCTACGGCCTCGTACCCCAAGGCTAGAATGTGTTTGGCGATGGCTTGGCGCAGGTCGATGGCTGCATGGTCACTAGAGAGAACGATACGTTTCGCTTTGGTCATTGGTGCGGGCTTTCTGCTTATCAAAGAAAAGGCCGCTTCGATGTCTCGAAACGGCCGATATTCAATTCCGATTGGAAAGTGGCTTAGCCAACCAGTTCCAGACCAGAGAAGAAGTAAGCGATTTCGACAGCAGCTGTTTCAGGTGCGTCAGAACCGTGAACAGAGTTTTCGCCAACTGATTCAGCGAATTCAGCGCGGATTGTGCCCGGTGCTGCGTCTGCTGGGTTTGTTGCGCCCATAACTTCGCGGTTTTTCGCGATTGCGCCTTCACCTTCCAGAACCTGAGCAACGATTGGCTCGGATGCCATGAAGTCACACAGTTCGTCATAGAAAGGACGCTCAGCGTGCACAGCATAGAAAACACCTGCTTGTGCTTTTGTCAGGTGGATGCGTTTTTGCGCCACAACGCGCAGGCCCGCTTCTTCGAATTTCGCATTGATCGCGCCAGTTAGGTTACGGCGTGTTGCGTCAGGTTTGATGATAGAGAAAGTGCGTTCCAGAGCCATGATAAATCCTCAAGGTTCAAAGTTGAATTTGGTCGCGCACTAGCACGACCACAAAGTTTTGCAAAGCCCTAAGACCTATGCACTCGATGATGCAATTGAGATTGACAAGAAAGCCCGTCTGATAGACTGCTCGCAGCCATGTTAAAGATTTCTGATATCTCCTATAACGTCGAAGGCCGCCCGCTGTTTGAAGGGGCCACCGCGACTATCCCGACAGGTCACAAAGTGGGCCTGATTGGCCGCAATGGCGCTGGCAAAACCACTCTGTTCCGGCTGATCCGTGGCGAATTGGCCCTCGAAGGCGGTTCTATTACCCTGCCCGACCGTGCCAAAATCGGCGGCGTTGCCCAGGAAGTGCCCAGCAACGAGGTGTCGCTGATTGATACAGTTCTGGCATCAGACACCGAACGCACCGAATTGTTGGCAGAGGCAGAAACTGCCACAGATCCGGGTCGCATCGCAGATATTCAAACCCGCCTCAGTGATATCAACGCCTGGAGCGCCGAGGCGCGTGCCGGCTCGATTCTCAAGGGTTTGGGTTTTGACCACGAAGACCAGCTGAAACCCTGCTCGGCCTATTCTGGTGGCTGGCGCATGCGCGTTGCCTTGGCGGCAGTGCTGTTTTCACAGCCAGACTACCTGCTGTTGGACGAACCTACCAACTATCTGGATCTGGAAGGCGCTTTGTGGCTCGAGGCCTATTTGGTTAAATATCCGCATACGGTTTTGATCATTTCGCACGACCGCGAATTGTTGAACCGCTCGGTGAATGCCATCCTGCATTTGGATGAACGTCGCCTAACCTATTACACCGGCCCCTATGATCAATTTGCCAAACAGCGCGCCGCACAACGCGCGGTACAAGCCGCCGCTGCCAAAAAGCAAGACGCACAGCGCGCCCATTTGCAAAGCTTTGTGGATCGTTTCAAAGCCAAGGCCAGCAAAGCCAAACAAGCCCAAAGCCGGGTGAAAATGCTGGAAAAAATGACACCGATCACCGCACCCGAAGACGCGGCGCGCGTGGTCTTTACTTTTCCAACGCCCGAAGAACTTTCGCCGCCGATCATCGCCACCGAAGGTGTCTCTGTCGGCTATGGCGAAACCATCGTGCTGAAAAACCTTGATCTGCGCATCGACCAGGACGACCGCATTGCCTTGCTGGGCAAAAACGGTCAGGGCAAATCCACATTGGCCAAATTGCTTTCAGGCCGTTTGGATAAGAAAGTTGGTAAATTCACCGTTTCCAGCAAGCTGCGTATTGGCTTCTTTGCCCAGCATCAGGTGGATGAACTCTATGTGGATGAAACCCCCATTCAACATTTGATGCGCCTGCGCAGCCACGAAGGTCAGGCCCGTATCCGGGCGCGTCTGGCTGGGTTTGGTTTGGGCGCAGCACAAGCAGAAACCGAGGTGGGCCGATTATCTGGGGGGCAAAAAGCCCGATTGTCGCTGCTTTTGGCGACACTCGATGCGCCGCATTTGCTGATTTTGGACGAACCAACCAACCACCTAGATATCGAAAGTCGCGAGGCCTTGGTCGAGGCCTTGACCGCCTATCAAGGCGCGGTGATATTGGTCAGCCATGACATGCATCTTCTGTCTCTGGTCGCTGATCGGCTTTGGTTGGTCAAGGATGGGGCCGTAAAACCCTATGACGACGACCTGCCTAGCTATCGTAAATTGCTGCTGGCCGCTGACAAACCTGCGGGCAAAGCCAAACCCAAAGCGCCCGCCCCCAAACGCCCATCGCGTGACAAAATCATCGCTCTAAAGGCGGATGTACGCAAATGTGAAGAACGCATCGCAAAGCTGAGCGAGATGAGCGACAAGCTGGCCAAAAAGCTTGCTGACCCGTCGCTTTACGAAGCGGAAAAAGCTGGTGAAATGACGGTCTGGCAAAAGAAATACAGCGAAGTCATGGAGGCGCAGGATCGGGCTGAAGCCCTGTGGATGAGCGCATTGGAAAAGCTTGAAAACGCGCAACAATAGGAATTAAGATCAGTTATGGATACGGCCTTCCTGATCACGTCCTTTGCGACGCTCTTTGTCATTATTGACCCGATTGGCCTGTTGCCAATGTTCATCGCCTTTACGCCGGGGGCCAGCCAACAACAGCGCCGCAGCATAGCTGTGCGCGCCTGCGTTATGGCCTTTCTTATTCTCTCGATGTTTGCGTTTTTTGGCGAGGCCGTGCTGGGTTTCATTGGCATCTCTATGCCTGCCTTCCGGATTGCCGGTGGCGCGCTGTTGTTTCTCACCGCGTTAGACATGCTGTTTGACCGGCGCTCTAAGCGCCGCGAAGATCAAAGTGACAGGCAAGTGGAACAGGTGGACGATCCCTCGGTCTTTCCGCTGGCCATTCCCCTGATCGCCGGTCCAGGTTCCATTGCCACGGTTATCCTGCTGTCCAGCCAATCACCGGGCGTGCAAGGCACCGTTCTGATCCTCGGCGTGGCGCTTGTGGTCCTACTTGCGGTCATGGTGTTCTTTATGGCGGGCAGCCTGCTGGAACGTGCTTTGGGACCAATCGGCATCAATGTGGTCACCCGACTTTTGGGTATGTTGCTGGCCGCGCTTTCGGTGCAATTCATTCTGGACGGTCTAAAAGCCTTTGGCTTTGCCTCGTAAATGCAGCCCCTCAACCTTATCTAAATGTAAGGAGGCTCTATGGACCAGATTGAAACGCCACACCTTATATATCTGATATTGCTGGCCATTGCCGTTGTGGCGTGGTTTGTGTCTGACGTGCGCCAAACCTTTCGCAAAACGGTCCAGCAGGCCTTGGCTTGGGTGTTGATTTTTCTGGGCGTGATCGCCGCCGTTGGCATGTGGGAAGAAATCCGCTCTGCTGCCATCCCGACCCAGACGGTGTTTGCCGATCAGGGCCGCATTGAAATTCCAGTGTCACCTGACGGTCATTATTACTTGACCGCCGAGGTCAACGACGTGGATGTTCGCTTTGTGGTGGATACTGGGGCCAGCAATTTGGTTTTATCCAAACGTGCAGCGCAATCTGCGGGCATCGACGTGGCAAACCTAAGGTATTTTGGCAGAGCCATGACCGCCAATGGCGAAGTGCGTACGGCCTCTGTGAAATTGGATGAAGTGGCGGTTGGATCCTATCATGATCGCAATGTTTCCGCGCGTATCACCCAGGGCGATTTGGATATATCTTTGCTGGGCATGAGTTATTTGCAGCTATATGACCAGATTACCATCACCCGGGGAAAATTGATCTTAACACGTTAAGAACAGGATTTATCAAGCTGATTTTTCAGCTTTTTTCTCCCATTTACCGTTTTCTTCAGACCAATATTGCGCCGCGCATCCTGCCTCTGTCAGTGCTTTCCATTGCCCGCGTGCATGGGCCACGGCACTTTCATCATAGCCATCAAACAAAATACACACACGTTCTGCGGCTTGAACGGTTTCTGCAGAAACCTGCGCCCCGTCAACGCTCATGATACACTGCGCCCCATTGGGCAAGGCATCCTCCAATGTCAGCAAAATTGGCTGCAGGGCATCATGGTCACCGCCTGCAATGCCATGCGCCAAAAACCCTTCTGGCTGCCCCTGCCAAAGCCTTTGATCCAACCACTCAAGGCGCGCCGCATCCTGCGCTTTGACCGCAATATTCCACCCAGCCCCGCGCGCCTTTTGCAACAAAAGCGGCAGGGTGGTTTCCAATGGATTCTGCGTCAAATGATAAAAGAATGCAGCGCCCATGCTTTATTGGTCCTCAAACCGGTTTTGCACCAGACGGTTCAGCGCCATCACGCCCCACCCTGTGGCCCCTTTGGGCGCATAGGTTGTTTCAGATTTCACATGGGCCACGCCAGCAATATCCAGATGGATCCAGGGCGTTTCCTCCCTGACAAAACGATGCAGGAATTCCGCTGCAGTGATAGAGCCCGCTGGGCGCCCACCAACATTCTTAACGTCTGCAATCTGCGATTTCAGCTGATCCGCATAGGCTTGGCCCAGGGGCATACGCCAGGCCCCTTCGTTTTCTTGGCCCGCTGCCTTCAGAAACGCGCTACACAGCCCGTCATCATTGGAAAACACCCCAGCATTTTCATGCCCCAGCCCAATGATCACTGCGCCGGTTAAAGTCGCTAGATCAATCATCGCCGCTGGCTCAAAGCGTTCTTGGGCATAGTGCATCACATCACACAGCACCAATCGCCCTTCGGCGTCGGTGTTGATCACTTCGATTGTGTCACCTTTCATAGATGTAACGACGTCGCCTGGGCGAGTCGCATTGCCCGATGGCATGTTTTCCACCAGCCCAACCAGACCGACAACATTGGCTTCTGCCTTGCGCAATGCCAATGCGCGCATGGTGCCTGCCACAACGCCGGCACCGCCCATATCCATGGTCATATCTTCCATGCCTGCCGCTGGCTTCAAAGAAATACCACCAGTGTCAAACACCACACCTTTGCCGACCAATGCCAAGGTTGGGCTGTCATCACGGCCCCCCATCCACTTCATGACCACGACCTTGGACGGGCTGTCGCTGCCTTGGCCCACGCTCAACAAGGCCCCCATGCCAAGCTCTGCCAGTTTGTCTTCTTCCAGCACTTCGACCTGCAAACCTAGATCCGCCATGGCAACAAGCCGATCGGCAAAGTCAGTTGTGGTCAGCACATTGGCAGGTTCATTCACCAAATCGCGGGTGAAAAACGCGCCATCTGCAACCGCAAGTAAGGGCTGCGCCTGTGCCGCAATATCATCGGCGCGCGTGTGCATCACGGTGACAGAGCGCTGATCCTCTTTGGCGGCCTCTGTTTTGTGGGTGTCAAACCCATAATCCCGCAACGCCAAACCCAGCACAATCTGCGCCGCCTTATTGTGGTTGGCAGCACAGACAAGCAAAGGTTTGCCATCCCGCGCCTTTGCCAAAGCCACGCCCGCAGCGCGGGCTTCGTCGATGGTGCAATTGCGTTCCAGACAAATCACATCGACCGCTTCCGCTGCCATGCCCACCGGATAGGCAAGAACACGCGCATCTTTGGCTTTCAAACCAGCATCCTTTAGCCGCGCCAACGCGCCTTTTGTCAGCCGGTTCACACGCCGGGCAGATGGATCCATCTTGCCTTCGGTGGTTACAAATACAGCAACCCGCCCTTCAAACGCGGCGATTTCATCAATATTGGTTTCTTGAAAAGTGAATTGGACAGGTGTGACCAAGGCTTTGCTCCCTAACTATTGCCCTAACTCCTATCCAATCACCAAGATCTTGACCAGATAGCAGTTTTCCCCGTCGCCCATTTGCATTAATGTCTCCAAAACGATCCATTTGCCTGGGGGGGCAAGCAGTGAACAGATTCGACCGCTATATGCTGTCGCAACTTATGATGCTGTTTAGCTTCTTTGCGCTGGTGCTGGTTTCTGTCTATTGGGTCAACCGGGCTGTGGTCTTGTTTGATCGTCTAATTGCCGACGGGCAATCGCTCTTTGTTTTCGTTGAATTCACCGTCCTCAGCCTGCCTGCGGTCATCAAACTGATCATGCCCATCGCCAGTTTTGCAGCGGCCACCTATGTGACCAACCGTCTGTCCAGCGAAAGCGAACTCACGGTGATGCAAGCCACCGGTTTCAGCCCCTGGCGTCTGGCCCGCCCGATTCTGAATTTCGGCATCATTGTCGGCATCATGATGGCGGCGCTGTCGCTGTATCTGGTGCCCGCAAGCCTGTCACAACTTGATATCCGCGAACGCGAAATTGCAGAAAACGCCACAGCGAGATTGCTGACCGAAGGCACATTTCTGCATCCATCTGAGAACGTCACCTTCTATATCCGCGACATCAACACCGATGGTGTGTTGCATGATGTCTTTTTGTCTGACCGCAGCAATCCTGAACAATCGATCACCTACACCGCCGACGAAGCCTACCTGATCAATGACGCCTCTGGCCCTAAATTGATCATGGTGGATGGCTTAGCCCAAGTGCAAAATCGCGATGATGGCAGGCTGTTTACCACTAATTTCGCCGACTTTTCTTATGATATTAGCGCATTTTTGCGTCAAAGCAGCAATCAAAAGCGTGCCTTGCAGCGTATCCCATCCCTCGAATTGATCCAAGATCCCACACTTGTGGCCCGCAGCCTTGACCTGAACCCAGGATGGGTCGCCGCTGAATTACACGGACGTGTGGCACAGGTTTTGATGTGCGTGGTCGCCGCCTTAATCGGCTTTGCAACCTTATTGTTGGGCGGGTTCAGCCGTTTTGGTGTTTGGCAACAAATTGTGCTGGCTTTTGTCATACTGGTGGTGCTTGAAGCCATGAAAAACGGGGTCAGCGCCCCTGTGCGCAATGACGCGGACGCCTGGGCCCTGATGTATGCCCCGGCCGCCATGGGCTTTGGCATTGTCGCGCTGATGCTTGCCAGCCAAGCCTATCCGATTTCATGGCGCCGCAGGGTGAAAACATGACACTGTATTATTACTTTGCCCGGAAATTCATTTGGTTCTTTATGGGCCTGACCGGAGTATTCCTGATCTTACTGCTGTTGTTCGATTTGGTTGAACAATTGCGTAAGTTTGATACGGCAACCATCGGATTTATCGGCATTTTGCGCCTGATGTTGCTGCATATACCCAAAGAGCTCTACCAGATCATGCCTTTGATTATGATCTTATCCTCTTTGGCGTTGTTCCTGAGTCTTGCGCGCAGCAGTGAACTCGTTGTGACACGTGCAAGTGGCCGTTCAGCTCTCGTCTCTCTAATGTCTCCGGTCCTTGTTGCTTTGATCATCGGCATTATTGGCGTGACAACTCTCAATCCAATCGTGGCGTCGACCACCAAGCGTTATGACGCATTAAAAGCGTCTTATCTCCAGGATGGCAGCAGCGTTCTGTCAATTGGCCGCGACGGAATTTGGTTGCGCCAGGGCAGTTCCGTTGGCCAAACCGTGATCTATGCCAACAGCGCAAATCATGACGCCACAGAACTGCAAGATGTGACCTTCATGGCCTATGCGCCTGACGGCGGCCCATTGCGGCGTATTCAAGCCAGCAGCGCCACATTAACTGCAGAAAGCTGGTCATTGTCAGAGGCTAAAATCTGGCCTCTAGAGCGCGGTCAAAATGCTGAAGCCCTATCTAAGACCTATGAAACCTATGAACTCGCAACCACGCTGACTCGCGACCAAATCCGCGACAGTTTTGGCAAACCCCGTGCCGTTTCGGTCTGGGACCTGCCCCAATTGATCACCCAATTGGAAAATGCTGGCTTTTCTGCACGGCGTCACACCATGTGGTTGCACATGGAATTGGCCCAACCCTTGTTTCTGATTGCGATGGTTCTGGTGTCTGCGGCCTTTACCATGCGCCACACCCGATTTGGTCGCACAGGCGTCGCGGCCTTAGCGGCCACCATGTCGGGTTTCGGGCTGTACTACATACGAAATTTTGCTCAAATCCTGGGCGAGAACGGACAAATTCCAATTGAACTTGCAGCCTGGGCACCGCCAGTGGCAAGCGTGTTATTGGCGATGGGTCTGCTTTTACATATGGAAGACGGATGATGCGCTGCAAACATCTCTTGGTGTCCTTATCTCTGGCGGGCCTGCTGATCGCATCGCCGCCAGAAAGCCATGCCCAGCAAAACACGCCAACCGCTCAAGCGCAGCAAAATCTGATCTTAATTGCCGATTCTGTGTTTCTTAGCGGCGGCAATATGCTGACCGCCCGCGGCAATATCGAAGCCCTGCGCGGTGACACGCGCATGACCGCCACAGCCCTGATCTACAACGGCCAAACAGATTTGATCACCATCGAAGGGCCGATCAAGATCACGCAGGGCGACACAACAGAAATCTTCGCCAGTTTTGCAGAGCTGGACACTGAATTGCAAAACGGATTGTTGCAAAGCGCCCGCGTTGTTTTGCATCAACAAGTGGAACTTACTGCGCGTCAAATGCGCCGCACAGAAGGCCGGTTCTCTACCCTTGAATATGCGACCGCAACCTCTTGCAAAACCTGCGATGATGGCCGCCCGCCCCTTTGGCAAATCCGCGCGAAACGCGTGCGTCATGATCAGCTGGAGAAACAACTTTACTTTGATCAGGCACAATTTCGCATCTTCGATGTGCCGGTGCTCTATTTGCCCCGTCTGCGCCTGCCTGACCCAACACTTAAACGGGCGACCGGTTTTCTAATTCCAGAGCTTCGCACGCAGTCTCGATTGGGCACCGGGGTGAAAATCCCTTATTTTATTCGTTTTGGCGATCATCGCGACCTAACCTTAACACCCTATTTGTCCGCAAAAACCAACACGCTCGAACTGCGGTATCGACAGGCGTTTCGCAAAGGCGAAGTGCAGTTTGAAGGCGCGCTCTCTGACGATGATACCAGCGCTCTGGATCTGCGGGCATATGGCTTCGCCACAGGTGAATTTGATCTGCAACGTGATTACACGCTCAGTTTTGACATAAAAGCGACCTCTGATGATGCTTATTTGTTGGAATACGACTACTCAGATTTGGATCGCCTGACCAGTGAAGTGGCGATACATCGCACAAACCGCATCGAAAACGTCCGCACGGCATTTTTGCATTTTGAATCGCTACGTGCCTCTGAAAACAACCGGACTTTGCCAGCATTTGTGCTGTCGGTACGCAAGGAAAAGCGATTTTTTCCAGGATCCATTGGCGGTGAAGGATTGTGGCAACTAGAGGCTCACAGCCACTATCGGCGTTCTAATAACGACACCGATACGGATGCCGACGGCATCGTTGATGGCCGCGATGTGTCGCGTGTGAATGCCGAGCTTGGTTGGCGCAACACATGGCTACATGCAAGTGGGCTGGAATTTGGCTTAGGCAGCAACCTTGCTTTGGACGCGGTCACAACCCGTCAGGACGCCACGCTCGCCCAAAGCAGCTATACGCAGATCACACCGTCCTTGGCGGTGCATTTGCGCTTTCCGATGATGCGCACAACAGATGCCCAGGTGACACATATTTTGGAACCCATCGCACAAATCGGCTGGCACGGCGGCAGCGCGCGCTTTGGGTCCCCCGATTTGATCGCCAATGACGAAAGCACCCGCGTTGAATTTGATGAGGGCAATTTACTGGCGCTGTCCAGATTTCCCTCGGATGATCGTCGTGAACGTGGCGTGATCGGCGCATGGGGCATCAACTGGACGCGCCTGGGACCGAATTGGCAGGGTCATTTAACCCTGGGTCAAGTGGTCAGAGATAAAGCGCACAATGATCTCACATCCAGCTCGGGTCTTAGCGGCACCTTATCCGACTTGCTGGTGGCGGGTCAGATCAAGATGGAAAATGGCCTGACCTTCACGGGACGTACATTGTTAGACAATAACGATGGCATCAACAAAGCCGAGGCCCGCGGCAGTTGGAACAACGACAAACTTGCGCTCAATGCCTCCTACATTTGGCTAGACCAAGATGCCGCAGAAAATCGCGCCGCAAATCTTTCAGAGTGGAATCTGGACACCAGTTACCGATTTGGCCGCCATTGGACAGGCCTGGCCAACTGGCGATATGACATCGCAGCCAAAACTTCTGCGGAGGCGGGATTGGGAATCCAATACCAAAATGAATGCCTGAACGCGCAGTTTTCGGTATCGCGTCGCTTTACATCTTCCACTAGTGTACAACCATCGACAGACCTTAGCTTTATCGTGCGGATCCTTGGTTTCTCCACCAACGCAAGCGACCAAAGCTATGCAAGAACATGCAGTCAGACCGCAGGATAAAAGACCATGACTCTGAAGACTTTTCTAAGTGGTGCAATCACCGCAGGTATATTGCTGGCAAGCGTTTCAAGCCTAAGTGCCCAAAGCCTTTTTTCACCCGCTGCAAACGTCAACAACAAGGTGGTGACCTGGTACGAAGTTGACCAACGCGCAAAATTCTACAAAGCGATTCAGCGGCTCGGAGATCTGCAAAAAATCGCACGTGAAGAATTGATCGAGGAACGTCTCAAGGATCAGGCTGCCGAAAATCTCGGGATTGAAGTCACCGCCGAAGCCCTCCAGGCGGGTCTGGTTGAATTCGCCAAGCGGGCGAATTTGACGCCAGAGCAGTTCATTAAAGCGGTAGCACAAGAGGGAGTTAGCGCAGAAACCTTCCGTGAGTTTGTGCGCAATGGTCTCGCATGGCGCGAGGTTGTCTCTGCACGTTTCCGTGGTCGCGTTCAGATTTCCGAAGCCGAAATTGATACGGCTTTGGGGGGCACAGGCCAAGCAGGATTGCGGGTTCTACTATCCGAAGTGATCATTCCGGTGACACCAGAAACCGAAGAACAAGTTCTAAATGTTGCGAACCAAATCAGTGAAATAACCTCTTACGGTGCGTTTTCGCAGGCCGCCGCCCAGTATTCAGCATCCGGTACCAGATCAAATGGGGGCCGTTTGGACTGGTTGCCGCTTAATCGCCTGCCGGGGCCAATTCAATCAGTTGTGCTCGAATTGAAACCCGGACAGGTGACTCCGCCCCTGTTATTGGAACGCGCTGTGGCCGTATTCCAAATGCGCGATGTTCAAGAACTGCCGACACCCGCCGTGCAATATGCTGCCATCGAATATGGCGTTTTTAAAATCCCGGGGGGCAATTCTGCCGAAGCGCAAGCGCGCGCACAGGCCTATAAGAATGACATTGATACCTGTGATGATCTATATGGGGCCAATCTGGGTGGCCCCGAAGAGGCCCTGCAAGTTGAAGCCAAGCTTCCATCAGATATTCCGCGTGATATAGCCCTTGAATTGGCCAAATTGGATCGCCACGAAATCTCTACCAACCTCATCAGTGCCGATGGCCAACATCTGTTGATGATCATGATGTGTGGTCGCACCGCAGCCGTGAACGAAGAAGCCTCACGAGAGAACGTCCTGAATGCCCTTCGCAACCGGCGTCTCGCCTCTTATGCAGATGGCTATCTGGAACAATTACGTGCCGAAGCTGTCATCGAATTGAAATGACTGAGGCTCCTATTGCGCTCACCTGCGGCGAACCTGCGGGCGTTGGCTTGGAATTGGCCGAACTAGCCTGGTCTGAACTGCGATCAGATTGCCCATTCTTCTGGATCGGTGATCCATCCCACCTGCCCGGCACCGTGCCAATTGTAGAGATCGAAACCCCAGATCAAGCCTTGACGGTTTCAGATCGTGCACTGCCAGTGTTGGCGCATCACTTTGCTGGGGTTGCCACGCCGGGCCAAGCAGATCCAAGCAATGCGCGGGGCGTGGTCGAAGTGATCGCCAAGGCCGTTGACTATTGCGTCACCGGACAGGCCTCTGCGGTCTGCACAGCACCCATCCACAAAAAAGCCCTCAAAGATGGCACCCATTTTCCTTGGCCCGGCCATACGGAATATCTGGCGCATCTGGCAGGGTGTGAAAACGTGGTGATGATGCTGGCCTCTGATGCCTTACGCGTTGTGCCCACCACCATTCACATCGCTCTCAAAGATGTGCCCGCCGCCCTGACACCAGAGCTTCTGGAACAAACCATTCGCATCACCCACGCAGATATGCAGCGGTCTTTTGGCCTCAATAAACCACGTCTTGCTGTGGCTGGGCTTAACCCACATGCCGGCGAAGGTGGGGAAATGGGCTGGGAAGACGCGCGCATCATCGCGCCGGTGCTGGACAAACTGCGGCAAGAGGGGCTGCTTGTCACAGGCCCGCACTCGGCTGATACCATGTTTCATGCCAAGGCGCGCCAAGCTTATGATGCGGCGATCTGCATGTATCATGACCAAGCCTTGATCCCCATCAAAACGCTAGATTTTGATCGCGGCGTCAATGTCACCCTTGGTTTGCCGTTCATCCGCACTTCCCCAGATCATGGCACCGCCTTTGACATCGCAGGCACAGGCACCGCCAACCCAAGCAGCCTGATCGAGGCCTTGCGCATGGCGCAGGACATGGCTAAGGCACGTTTCTCACCAGCCCCAGAACTCGGAAACTAGCCCAATGGCCACCATCGACAATTTACCATCTCTACGGGATGTGATCGAAACACACGGTCTATCGGCGCGCAAATCCTTGGGGCAAAATTTTTTGCTCGACCTCAATCTTACTGCCAAAATCGCGCGTCAAGCCGGGGATCTGTCCGGATCTGATGTGCTCGAAATTGGCCCCGGCCCCGGCGGCCTGACACGGGGCTTGCTCGCCGAAGGCGCACGGCGCGTGCTTGCCATCGAAAAAGACCCGCGCTGCATGCCTGCGCTCGAAGAAATTTCGGCGGCCTATCCCGGGAAATTGCAAGTCATCAACGGTGATGCCCTCGAGGTGGATCCGCTGGCGCATTTGACCCCGCCCATCCGCGTGGCGGCCAATCTACCTTATAACGTCGGAACCGAATTGCTTGTACGCTGGCTGACTCCGAAAGAATGGCCACCCTTTTGGCAAAGCCTCACTTTGATGTTCCAGCGCGAGGTCGCCAATCGTATTGTTGCCGAACCAGGCAGCAAAGCCTATGGGCGCCTTGCGCTTTTGGCACAGTGGCGTGCCGATGCCCGTATCGTGATCACCTTACCGCCCGAGGCCTTTACCCCCCCGCCAAAGGTAAACAGCGCTGTGGTTCATCTGACCGCGCTGGAAACCCCGCGTTTTGAAGCAGACGCCGCTGTTCTCAACCGGGTTGTGGCCACGGCCTTTAACCAAAGGCGCAAAATGCTGCGCTCGTCGCTGAAAAGCATCTCACCAGACATCGAAGATGTTTTGAACGCCGCAGGCATTGCGCCGACGGAACGTGCGGAACGGGTGTCGCTCGAAGAATTCTGTGCATTGGCGCGGCAGGTTGCTTTGCTTTAGACGGCAAAATCAAACCGACAAGGTCCGGAAACGCAAAAAGCCCAGACTGCTATCTGGGCTTTTTCGAATTGTATAAAGTTTATTCAGCCGCCTTAGGCTCTTCAGGCTCTGCAGCTTTGACCGCCGGTTTTGCCCGCCGACGGCGCGGCTTGGGCGCATCTGCCGGCTTTTCTTCCGCAGCGGCTTTGGGGGCATCACTTGATGCAGCCTCGGGTGCTGCAGCATCTTCCTGGCGACGCGGGCGCCGACGCGGCTTGGGTTTGTTGGCTGTGTCTTGCGCCTCGGGTGTTTCCACCAAACCATTGTCTGCGCGACTATCAACAACATCCATCGCTACATCAGGTTGCGGTGCCTGCGACGGATCTGTGGCAACCTCAGGCTGCGGCGCAGGGGCTGCTGCGGGTGCTGGCTGATTGGATTCGCGTTCCTGGCGTTCCGCACGGGCCGCACGCTCACGATCCCGCTCAGCTTGACGTTCGCGGTTCTGCCGCTCTTGCTCTTCGCGACGCGCGTCCATTTCACGCTGAGCTTCACTCAGCAAACGCAGGTAATGCTCGGCGTGCTGCTGGAAGTTTTCTGCAGCAACCCGGTCATTGGCCAGCTGTGCGTCACGCGCCAACTGGTTGTATTTGTCGATAATTTGCTGCGGTGTACCGCGCACCTTGCCTTCCGGTCCCGAACTGTCAAACACGCGGTTGACAATATTGCCGGAAGGACGGTTGTTGTTGCGGTTATTCTTGGATCGCGAACGGGATTTCGAAGATCTCATGGTTTTGCTGTCCAGCCTTGGAATCACTGCTTCTTATGACCTTGCGAGTGCCCTCATGGCGAAATGCGTAGTCACAATATTTTGGGCTTGTTGATCAACGGGACACCCCGTCAGGGGATCCATCGTCTGATCTATTTCTGGTTATCCTGCTCTGCCAAAGCTTACAAGGGTCAGTTATGAATTTTAGGTAAAAAAGTACGAAATCCGCCGAAAGTTACGTATTTTTACGATTTAATGCCGCATACAACACGATCACGCCCATCAAGGTCTGGCAAAATCGTCACCGCATCTAAGCCCGCACGTTCAAAAATACCGCGCACGTCTGCCCCCTGTTTCCATCCAATTTCGACCATCAACCTACCGCCGGGGCGCAAATAGCCGAGGGCGTTTTCCGCAAGGGTCACATAGGGCGACAGGCCGTCACCCCCTGGCGTCAAAGCCAGATGTGGATCGTGTAATGCCACATCCGGGTCCAAAACCGTCATCTCCTGTTCCGTAATATATGGCGGATTTGACACAATCAGATCAAAGACCCCGTCAATCGCGGCAAACCAATCTGATTGTACAAGCGCCAAACGGTCTTGCACCCCATGGGTCTTGGCATTTCGGCCCGTGACCTTCAGACAAGCAGCACTGATATCACAGGCCACCGCCTGCGCATCGGGCCATTCAGCCAGCAATGTCACCGCAATAATACCACTGCCGCAGCCCAGATCTATCAGCCGTTTGGGGGCCTCACAGTCAAGCACCGCAGCGATCAGGCTTTCGGTTTCTGGTCGCGGGTCCAGCACATCCGGCGTCACCTCAAAGTCACGTCCCCAAAAACTGCGACGCCCCAAAATGCGCGACACAGGTTCCCGCGCCACGCGCCGTGCCAAAAATTGATGGAATGTGCCGGCTTGCGCCTCTGTTACTTGCAGATCGGGCTCTAAGGTCATGCGCGCCACAGGCAAGCCCACAACCTCGGCCAACAACAAACGCGCGTCTCGTTCAGGCCCCGGAATGCCCGCATCGCGCAAAGCACGCGTGCCCTGTATCAAAACCTGACGCAATTGCATCACTGCATTTCTGCCAACTGAGTTGCTTGATCATCCGCGGTCAGCGCGTCGACGATTTCATCCAAATCGCCCTGCATAATCTGATCAAGCTTGTAAAGCGTCAGGTTGATGCGGTGATCTGACATGCGCCCCTGGGGGAAATTATAGGTGCGAATACGTTCCGACCGGTCGCCTGACCCCACTTGGCTCTTGCGGCTGTCAGAGCGTTCATCATGCAACCTTTGGCGCTCGGCATCATACAGGCGGGTTTTCAACACCCCCATCGCAATTTCGCGGTTTCGGTGCTGCGATTTCTCTGCCGAGACGACCACAATCCCCGATGGGATATGGGTGATACGCACCGCAGAATCCGTGGTGTTCACGTGCTGCCCACCAGAGCCAGAGGCCCGCATGGTATCAATACGAATATCCCCGGCTTCGATGTTGATATCAACGTCTTGCGCTTCTGGCAGCACAGCCACCGTCGCCGCCGAGGTATGCACCCGCCCGCCGCTTTCGGTTTCTGGCACCCGTTGCACCCGGTGCACGCCGCTTTCGTATTTCAGCCGCGCAAAAACATTCTCGCCTTTGATATTGGCGATGCATTCCTTGATGCCACCCAACTCCGTCTCGTTCAGTTCAACGATGTCAAAGCTCCAGCCGCGCTTTTCGGAATAACGCTGATACATGCGCAACAAATCACCGGCAAATAACGCCGCTTCGTCACCACCGGTGCCGGGTCGTATTTCAATCATCGCCGGGCGGGCATCTGCCTCATCCTTGGGCAACAACGCCAATTGCAACGCTTTTTCAATTTCAGGCAACCGCGCTTTAAGCAGTGGCAGTTCCTCTTCGGCCAACTCCCGCATATCGGGGTCGTCCATCATCAATTCAGCTTCTTCCAGATCCGCCAACAATTGTTTGTAGGCCGCAATCTGCTCTACAACGGGTTTGATATCGGAATACTCTTTGGCCAACGCCGCGATGTCCGCGCCCGCTAAGCCTTCTGCCATCTGCGCTTCAAGAAACTCAAAACGCTGGGCAATCTGTTCTAAACGATCAAAAGGAACCATGGCGCTACCTTCCTTATCCAAATGATTTGGTCAAGACCCCAAGTGCCAATCGCCCCCGCAAGTCTTATACCAAAGCGACAAAGGCGGGTCTCTAATTCAGACCACGGCGATACCCCACCCACGCCAAGATCTGTGCATCACACCCAAACCTGACCGTCCCACTGCTCTTTACTCTGCCTAAATTCTGATTTCAGATGCGCCGCAAACAACGACGGGACAGCACTGCCATGGCCAATGATTCTCTCATTCATAATCCAACGGGCGGCATGCCGCGTCTGCTAGAAATCATGCGCCGCCTGCGCGATCCGCAAACTGGCTGCCCCTGGGACATCGAGCAAGATTTCAGCACCATCGCCCCCTATACCATCGAGGAAGCCTATGAGGTCGCCGATGCCATCGAGCGCGAAGCCTGGGATGAACTCAAAGGCGAGCTTGGCGACTTGCTGTTTCAATCGGTGTTTCATGCCCAAATGGCCAGCGAGCGAGGATTATTCACCTTTGATCAGGTCGCAGACGGCATGTCCGACAAAATGGTCGCCCGCCATCCACATGTCTTTGGCGACGAAAACCGCGACAAATCTGCGGAACAGCAAACCAAGGACTGGGAAACCATCAAAGCCGCCGAACGCGCCTCCAAGGCGCAAAAAGGCACGCTGGATGGGGTTGCCCATGGCCTGCCCGCCTTGCTCCGGGCCATCAAATTACAAAAACGCGCCGCCCGGGTTGGCTTTGATTGGCCAGATGTCTCACATGTGCTGGATAAGATCGTCGAAGAACGTCACGAATTGGTCGAAGCGCGCGACACGCTCAGCCAAACAGAGGTCGAAGAAGAATTTGGCGATCTGCTGTTTGTCATGGCCAATCTCGCCCGTCATATGCAGGTTGAACCCGAAGCCGCCCTGCGTGCCACAAATGCCAAATTCACCCGCCGCTTTGAAAAGGTCGAAGCCAAGCTCGCCGCGCGCGGCAAAACGCCAGACCAGTCAGATCTCGCAGAAATGGACGCGCTTTGGGACGAGGTAAAGGCCGAAGAAAAAGCCGCAAAAAATACCTGACTACAAAATTCAGGTATTGACCTGACTAAAAAACTCAGATTAAACGGCGCCAACGAAACACAAACGAATGGTCTTATCATGTTCGCGACACTCAAGAACACAGCCTTCGCAGCCGCCGCTACGATGATCGCCCTGCCCGCCCTAGCAGACGAAGTGAATGTTTATTCTTACCGTCAGCCAGAATTAATCAAGCCTCTGACAGATGCCTTCACGGCTGAAACAGGCATCAAAGTCAACGTGGCCTACCTGCAAAAAGGTATGATCGAGCGTTTGCAAGCCGAGGGCGACCGCTCTCCAGCCGATGTTATCCTGACGGTCGATATTTCGCGTCTGGCCGCTGTGGTCAACGCCGGACTAACCCAGCCGGTTGAAAGCGACACCCTGAACAGCAATGTGCCGGTGCAATATCGCGATCCCGAAAATCACTGGTATGGTCTGACCACCCGCGCGCGCATCGTCTATGCCTCCAAAACCCGGGTTGCCGCAGATGAAGTCACCACCTACGAAGATCTGGCAGACCCAAAATGGCAAGGCCGCATCTGCATTCGCTCTGGCACAAACGCCTATAATGTGGCCCTGACATCCGCCGTGCTGCACCACCACGGCGAAGAGGCCACCACCGCTTGGCTGGAAGGCGTGAAATCCAACCTGGCCCGCAAACCTCAGGGCAATGATCGCGCCCAGGTCAAAGCCATTTGGGCAGGCGAATGCGATATCTCTGTTGGCAACACCTATTACATGGGCAAAATGCTGGCCGACGAAGAACAAAAAGCCTGGGCCGACAGCGTCAACGTGATTTTCCCAACTTTTGAAAACGGCGACACCCACGTCAATGTTTCCGGGGTGGCAATGACAAAATCTGCGCCCAACAAAGACGCCGCATTGAAGATGATGGAATTCTTGACCTCCCCACAAGCGCAGGAAATCTACGCCGAGGCCAACTACGAATACCCAATCGCCGAAGGCACCGAAGCCATTGATCTGGTCAAGGGTTGGGGCAGCTTCACCGCAGATGACGTCAATCTCATGACCCTGGCCGCCAAACGTGACGCCGCCTTGAAACTGGTCGAAATCGTCGATTTTGACGGCTAAACCATCTGCAGCTTGCAGTTCAATACAGAGCGCCTCCGGGCGCTCTTTTCTATTCATCTTTCTGTAAATACTCCGGGGGTCTGGGGGCTGGCCCCCAGCCCAAACCTAAGCGCCCCACCGCCACCAAACCGACCTGCTTTGGCTTTCCGCTGGACATCCCGCCAAGCAGATCCCACAGTCAATCAAAACGGCTCTCAAAGGCGGCGCATGTCCAATCCCCCCCGTAAAATCATCATCGACACGGATCCCGGCCAAGACGATGCCGCTGCGATTTTCATGGCGCTGGCCAGCCCCAAAGCGCTGCATGTGTTGGGCATCACCACGGTTGCCGGCAATGTGCCCCTGGTTCTGACCCAGAAAAACGCCCGCATTGTTTGTGAATGGGCGGCAAAGCCCGAAACCAAAGTCTTTGCCGGATGCGCCGCCCCCATGGCACGCGCTCTGGTGACCGCCGAACATGTGCATGGTCAAACTGGTCTGGATGGTCCCACGCATTTGCCCAGCCCACAGATGCCGCTGCAAGATCAACATGCCGTTGATTTTATTATCGAAACACTGCGCAGCGAACCCGATCAAAGCGTCACGCTTTGCACCCTGGGTCCGCTGACCAATATTGGCACCGCCTTTAGCAAAGCGCCCGACATTGTCAGCCGCGTGCAGGAAATTGTCATGATGGGCGGCGCTTATTTTGAGGTTGGCAACATCACCCCTGCCGCAGAATTCAACATCTATGTGGATCCAGAGGCCGCTGATTTTGTGTTTCGCAGCGGACGGCCACTCACCTTGATGCCGTTGGATGTCACCCATAAGGCGCTGACCACCGCTGACCGCATCCAGGCCATGCGCGACACCGGCACCCCCGCAGGCATCGCCATGGCCGAGATGAGCGCCTTCTTTGAACGGTTTGATGTTGACAAATACGGCTCTGAAGGCGCGCCTTTGCATGATCCCTGCGTCATCGCCTATCTGCTGCAACCTGATCTGTTTTCAGGCCGCCACGTGAATGTCATGATCGAAACCACCTCTGATCTTACCCTTGGTATGACCGTGGCCGACTGGTGGGGCGTCACAGACCGCCCCCCCAACACCAACTTTATCGATCAGGTCGACGCCGACCGGTTCTTTGCGCTTTTAACCGAAAGATTGGCCCGCCTATGAGCACCGCCCTGCATCTGGCAAAGCCAGAAGATCTGCCCAAACTCATGCCGCTGGTGGCCGCCTTTCACCGCGAGTTGGAATTGGGCAGCGAGGAAACCTCTCTCGAACGCGCCCTCATTCCGCTGCTGCAAGGCTCGCCCTATGGTGCGATCTATCTGATGGGCCCGGCCCGCGCACCCATCGGCTACGTCACCCTGACCTTTGGTTGGTCAATCGAATTTGGTGGCCTAGATTGTTTTATCGACGAAATCTTTGTGCGGCCCGGCGTGCGCGGGCGCGGCATGGCACTGGATGCATTAGTATCACTGCGTAACATGTTGAAATCAGCAGATGTTCAGGCTGTACACCTAGAGGTCAACCGCGACAACAAAGATGTGCAGCGCCTCTATGGACGGGCACATTTCAAACTGCGCGATCGCTTTTCATTGATGAGCCTCAAGCTCTGAACTGGTCCCCTTTCAAAATCAGGCCTATATAGCGTGCATGACCCTATCCATTCCCTTTGACAATTCATACGCCCGGCTCCCCGCCCCGCTGTTTTCGCTGCAAATGCCGACGCCGGTGGCCGCGCCCAGTCTGATCGCCTTTAACGCTGATCTGGCCACGCAACTTGGCATCACAGGCAGTGATGACACCGACGAATTGGCCCAGGTCTTTGGCGGCAACGAGACTCCAGCGGGGGCCAAACCCTTGGCTCAGCTCTATGCCGGCCATCAATTTGGCCAGTGGAACCCACAATTGGGTGATGGCCGCGCGGTTCTTTTGGGCGAGGTCAACACCGACAACGGGCGTTTTGACATACAACTCAAAGGCTCTGGTCCCACGCCCTATAGTCGCAATGGCGATGGGCGGGCTTGGCTTGGCCCGGTCTTGCGCGAATATCTTGTGTCCGAGGCGATGCATGCGCTTGGCATCCCCACCACCCGCGCCTTGGCTGCGGTGGAAACCGGCCAGCCCGTGCAACGCGAAACCGTGCTGCCCGGCGGCGTGATCACCCGTGTTGCGGCCAGCCATATTCGGGTTGGCACTTTCCAGGTTCTCGCCGCGCGTCAGGACATGCAGGGTCTGAAAGCACTGTTTGAACATGCGGTTGATCGCCATTACCCGACGGCGACAAACCCGCTTGATTTCCTGAACGCCGTCATCAACGCCCAGGCTGAATTGATCGCAAAATGGCTGTCTGTGGGCTTTATTCATGGCGTCATGAACACCGACAATTGCGCCATTTCTGGTGAAACCATCGACTATGGCCCCTGCGCCTTCATGGATAACTACCATGAAATGACGGTGTTTTCCTCGATTGATCGTCGGGGCCGCTACGCCTATGGCAACCAGCCTGATATTATTGTTTGGAATATGGCGCAATTGGCGACGGCCCTCGTGCCATTGATGCCCGATACCGATCAGGCAGTCACTGATTTCACCGCCGCCATTCACGCCATGCCCGACCTTATTCGTCGCAATTGGCGGCAGGCCTTTGGCGCCAAACTTGGCTTGGCGCACCCGTCAGATAAGGACGACGCCCTCATCAACGGCCTGCTGCAATTGATGTCGGATCAAAGCGCAGATTTCACCAATACGTTCCGCGCCTTATCCCGTGGCAATGCCCGTGATCAATTCACCGACCAAGCCCGTTATTCTGACTGGCATGAAGCTTGGGAAAATCGCGTAAAAACAGAAGCTAACGCCGAAAACCTTATGCTAAATTCCAACCCCTATCTGATCCCAAGAAACCATCAAATCGAGGCGGTGATCCAAGCGGGTGTGACAGGCGATTATGCCCCATTCCACCGCTTGCACGCCGCTCTGGCCACGCCTTATCAGGATAATCCAAACAGTATAGACCTCACCGTACCGCCCTCTGAAGACGAGCGGGTGCTGGCCACTTTTTGTGGCACCTAATCCAATGGTCAACCGGTGGAATTTCCAGTGGTTGCATGTTAGCCGAGACCCATTGTCCTAGATCGACGCGCGAAAGAGAACAGATATGAATATTCTGCAAATTACATCTTTGCTGATAGTGCTTGCAGGCGCTTTTGGCGCCATCAATTACCTCTTTCTCAAGCTGCCTTCGGCCATTGGCATTCTGGTGGTGGCCCTGCTGGCCAGTTTCGGCGTTCTGGGGGTGGACCTCTTGCTGCCTGACCTTGGCATTGCAGCCACAGCCCGCGGCCTGATCACCGGCATCGACTTTTCCGACGCGCTGCTCGAGGGCATGCTGGGCCTGTTGCTCTTTGCAGGTGCCCTGCACGTCAAACTCTCTGATCTGAAACAACAATGGCGTGTTGTTTTCTTGATGGCCACCCTTGGGGTCGCCCTATCCACCTGCGTGGTTGGGGTTGGCTTCAGCTGGCTGACCGGCATGCCATTGTTGATCGCGTTGGTGTTTGGCTCGCTGATCTCTCCGACCGATCCCGTGGCGGTGCTTGGCGTGTTGCGCGAAGCCAATCTGCGCAAGTCGCTTGAAACCAAAATTGCCGGGGAATCCCTGTTTAACGATGGGGTTGGCTATGTGGTGTTTCTGGTCCTCGTGGGCATCGCCTTTCCAAGTGATGATCATCATGGCTCGGGCCTCACGGCGGCGCTCACCCTCTTTGTACAAGAGGCGCTTGGCGGCGCGCTTTTGGGCATTGTTCTGGGCTGGCTGACCTTCCGTATTATGCGCCGGATTGATGACTACAGCCTCGAAGTCCTGCTGACGCTGGGTCTTGCTTTTGGTGGCTATGAACTCGCCGTTTACCTGCATGTATCCGCCCCGATCATGGCGGTCTGTGCAGGCCTGTTGATTGGCGACATCGGCACCAAACACGGCATGACCGCGCAAACCCGTCAATATGTCGATGCATTCTGGAAGCTGATCGACGAAATTCTCAATGCAGTGCTGTTCCTGATGATAGGCTTTGAGGTCTTTGCCATCGCCTTTCAAACCGATTTCCTTGTGGCGGGTGTGGCCTCGATTGCTCTGGCCTTGGTGGCGCGCCTGTCCGCCGTTGCTGTCCCTGTGCTCTTGCTCAAACCGTTTCGTGATTTCAGCCAAGGCGTGATCCCCATCATGACATGGGGTGGGCTCAAAGGTGGCATTTCAGTTGCCTTGGCGCTGTCACTGCCTGACAGCGAATGGAAGCCACTGATCTTGACAGCGACCTATGTGGTGGTGATCTTCTCGATTGTGGTTCAGGGTTTGACAGTTGCGCCTTTGGCCAACAAAGTGGGCCGCGAACCTGACCTGATGTAAGGCCCTGTGATGACCGAATTTCTTGTGTACGATGTGTTTTCTTCCAATGCTTTTGGTGGCAACCAATTGGCGATTGTGCCCGACGCAACCAAGCTGCCCGAGGACGATTTGCAACGCATCGCACGCGAATTCAACTTTTCTGAAAGCACATTCATCTATCCGCCCGAAACTCCCGGAAACAGGGCCAAAGTGCGTATCTTTACCCCGACAATGGAAATTCCCTTCGCGGGTCATCCGGTGATCGGCACTGCCGTGGCTCTGGCTGATATTGGCCCATCTGGTGACATGACACTTGAACTTGGCGTTGGCCCCCTGGCCTGCCATGCCACAAATGGCAACGCATGCTTCACCACCAGCGTACCGCTTGAAATCATTGCAGAACCAACACTGGACGAAATTTCGGCGGCCCTGGGCCTTAAGGCGTCAGACATCAAGACCACAGTACACCTGCCGCAACTCGCTTCGGTTGGCTTACCGTTTACCATCACAGAACTGACCAGCCGCGCAGCCTTGGCATCCATTCAGATTGACATCAGCCAGTTACGCCAGGGTGCAAAAAAGTATCCAACCAGTTTGGATTTTGCACAATTTGCCTATGTCAGGGACGGCGACACCCTGCATGCCCGCATGTTCGCACCGTTGGATAACATAACCGAAGATCCCGCCACCGGATCAGCCTGTGCGGCCCTTGGCGCGCTGTTGCAGAAGCTGCACAAAACCGACCTCAGCCTGGCCATTCATCAGGGCGAAGACATGGGGCGCCCCAGTCTCATCAGGCTAAAGACAAACGGCCCCGCGATAACCATATCGGGGGCCGCCAAATGCGTCATGAAGGGTCAGCTGGTGTATTGATCAGCTTGCGGATGCAGCTTTCGGGCCACGTTTGCCACGTGGCGGCCCACTGCGACGTGCTCCGCCGGGCTTGCCACCACCGCCGCCGCCACCACCGCCACCGGGTCGACCGCCACCGCCAGGCTTGCCGCCGCCAGAACGTCCACGGCCACCGCCAAATTTGCGACCACCACCGCCGCCACCACGGCCTTTCTTGGATTTGTGGCTTGGATCATCAAGATCCATCCACGGCGTGCCAGAGGCAGTTGGAATAGTAGATTTCAGAACTTTCTGAATCGCGCGCAATTCATCGCATTCGTCTGGCGCACAAAAGGCAATCGCTGCCCCATCCATGCCAGCCCGCGCGGTGCGCCCAATACGATGCACATAGTTGTCAGGCACATTAGGCAGATCATAGTTGTACACGTGGCGCACCGTCGGAATATCCAATCCCCGCGCCGCCACATCCGTGGCCACCAACACTTTGATTTCCCCATTGCGGAAGGCATTGATCGCCCGCTCACGTTGACCCTGGCTTTTGTTGCCATGCACCGACGTGGCCGCATAATTGTTCTTTACCAAGGTTTTCATCAAACGCTCGGCACCATGTTTGGTGCGGGTAAAGACAATCGACGCCTCGTCCTTATGCGCCGCCAACAGTTCGATCAACAGACTGGTTTTTTCTGCCTTGGCAATGAAATGCACCGACTGGGTGATCTTATCCGCTGCCTTGCCCGGAGGCGACACCTGAATGCGCACGGGGCTTTTCAAATAAGAACTGGCGATCTCGTTCATCTGTTTTGGCATCGTGGCCGAAAACAGCATGGTCTGACGTTCGGCGGGCAACACATTCGAAATGGTGCGCAGTGCATGAATAAAGCCCAGATCCAACATCTGATCCGCTTCGTCCAACACCAAAAAGTCCGTGTCATCAAATTTGATAGCGCGACGCTCGATCAGGTCGATCAAGCGGCCCGGCGTCGCAACAATCACATCCGTACCGCGTGAAACTCGCTGAATTTGCGGGTTGATCGCCACACCGCCAACCACCAGGCCCACTTTGAACGGAGTGCCTTCGGTCAGGCCGCGTAGAGCCACAGAAATCTGATTGGCCAGCTCGCGGGTTGGGGCCAATACCAAGGCCCGTACCGAATGCGGTGTTGGTTTGGTGCCATAGCTTTGCAACTGTGCGATCAATGGCAGGCCAAAAGCCAATGTCTTACCGGTCCCGGTTTGGGCCAAGCCCATGACATCTTTGCCATTCAACGCCTCGGGGATGGCGCGGTCCTGAATCGGTGTTGGTTTTGTAAGCCCCTGAGCTGCCAAGCGCTCGACAAGGTTTTTGGGCAAGCCCAACTCGTCAAAGTCAGCCATATAATAGTCCTTTCGCGCCCAATCCGGGCGTAGGTGGTTGCCGCCATACGCAGCGAATGCCTCTTGCACCCCTGCCCGACAGCCGCCCCACGCGTGATTTTGGGAACGCTTCCTGAAGCTGGCTCATCGCCTAAACGCTCACGCTACAAACTACAGGATGCGGGCATGTGCGCCCAAAACACCGCGCCGTCAAGTGTGTTTTGCAGTGGATAACTTGCCAAAGACGCTAGAAATGCGACGATGCGCACTGTATTGAGACAATTCAGACCGTCGCGGAGCCAGCATGACCACCGATACAATCATTTCCAGATGCGAAGCTCAGGGCCTGCGCATGACCGAACAACGCCGCACAATTGCCGCTGTGCTACAGGAAAGCAGCGACCACCCGGATGTCGAAGAGCTTTATGCCCGCGCCAGCGCCCGCGACGCCGCCATTTCGCTGGCCACAGTCTATCGCACCGTCAAGCTTTTCGAAGAAGCCGGCATTCTGGAAAAATTGGAATTTGGAGATGGGCGCGCGCGTTATGAGGACGCAGAACGCGAGCATCATGACCATTTGATAGATATCACCACCGGTCAGGTGATAGAGTTCATGGATCCCGATATCGAGAAGCTGCAAGAAAAGATCGCCGCCAAATTGGGCTATCGGCTGCGCGGCCATAAGCTAGAGCTTTACGGTGTCCCCATCAAACGCGACACAAAATAACCGCCAAGCTATTCTAGGCAAAATTCATTCTGAACACATTGAATTCAGTCGGCCAGCAAAGGGAACCCTACCCAGAATGTCGCGCCGCCATCGTCATTGTTGAAATAGCCAATTTCACCGCCCATGCCTTCGGTCATCTGCTTACAGATCGACAGGCCCAGCCCCGTGCTTTTGAACTTTTGTTTCTCACCAGACTTGGCCTGTGCAAACCGCGTAAACATACGTCCTTGCAACTCTTCCGGCACGCCCGGCCCATGATCGCGCACGGTATAGCGTACCTGACCATTCTCCAGCGCCAACCCCAGTTCAATTTCGGATTCAGATGGCGAAAACTTGGCGGCATTTGACAGCAAGTTTGATAAGATCTGATGCAGGCGGTTCACATCTGCTTCCAGCCACAATGGCGCATCGCCCTCGGGCAGGATCTGGCGAATGCTTTGTCCGTCTTGCAAATACCCCTGCATAGACAAGGTTGCATCCGCAGAGACTTCGCGCGCATCCAACTTGCCAATATCATAGGAAAGCTCACCGCTTTCCAAGGATTTGAAATCCAGTAACTCATTGACCAGATGCAATAATCGATTGCTGTTGCGCTGGGCCAATTGCAGCAAATTGCTGACCGGACCCGGCAAGGCACCAATTTTACCGCTGTTGACCATTTTCAGCGCCCCAAGCACCGAGGTCAAAGGCGTGCGCAATTCATGGCTGATCATCGCCACAAACTCATCTTTGGCTTTGTCTTCTGCCACCCGGTCAGACACATCAATATGCACACCGGCCACACCGGTGGGTTTGCCATCCCCGTCGCGCCCGGTCACACCCGCATCTGATTGCACCCAGACCCAGTGGCCCGCTTCGTGCCGCAGTCGAAAAGTGGCTTTGCTGCGCTCTGTCACACCCGCAAACAAGGCATCGTCAGCCGTTTGCACAGTTTTCACGTCATCTGGATGCAGACGCGCCATCAATTCATCTTGTGGAGAAATCACCGCATCCGCCGGCAGGCCGATCATAGTTTTCCACGATTTATTCACATTGGACTCGCCACTGCGCAGATCCAGGTCAAACAACCCTATTCCTGCGTCGGTCAGAACCTCTTTTGCCCGGTCGGCCGACATCCGTGTATCGGCCAGTTCCTTTGACTGGGTCACTCTGTCCTCCGTCCCTGCATTTTAGTCTTTTCCCCGTAACCATTTAATAAACAAAATTTTTCACAATCGCCAGAGAAACGCTCGCTCACGCGCATTTTAATAAGAAATTTGGCTGCTTTAAGGGGTGTTTTGGGCATTCCTTGCACATTTTCATGTTTAAGTCCCCCCGCCCTGCTCTACGTCAGATTGCGTTAATATGAGAATATTTTCCCTTTTGGAGAGTGGAATGAAGCTCAGGCAATATGTTAGCGATAACATGAACGTTTACTTTTTCCACCGTGCTGCTATGAGAACCCCAAACATACGCAGTCTCAAGGACAGTCAAATGAGCACCATCATTGATATTCACGCCCGCGAAATTCTCGACAGCCGCGGCAACCCAACCGTCGAAGTCGACGTTATCCTCGAAGACGGCACCATGGGCCGCGCCGCCGTGCCTTCTGGCGCATCAACCGGTGCCTATGAAGCCGTCGAAAAACGTGACGGTGACAAATCCCGTTACTTGGGCAAAGGCGTTTTGGAAGCCGTCGCTGCTGTAAACGGCGAGATTGCCGAAAATCTTGTTGGCTTTGACGCCACCGAACAAGAATCCATCGACGCCGCCATGATCGAACTGGATGGCACCGACAACAAAGCCCGCCTGGGGGCCAACGCCATCCTCGGCGTTTCTTTGGCCGTCGCCAAAGCCGCCGCAGATTTCACCGCACAACCGCTCTATCGCTATATCGGCGGCACATCTGCCCGCGTATTGCCGGTGCCCATGATGAACATCATCAACGGCGGCGAACACGCAGATAACCCGATCGACATTCAGGAATTCATGATTATGCCGGTGTCGGCATCAAACGTGAAAGAAGCGATCCGCATGGGCGCCGAAGTGTTCCACACGCTGAAAAAAGAACTCTCTGCAGCAGGACACAACACCGGCATCGGCGACGAAGGTGGCTTTGCACCAAACCTTGCCAGCACCCGTGTCGCGCTTGATTTCGTCATGACCTCGATCGAAAAAGCTGGCTACAAGCCCGGCGAAGACATCTATCTCGCGCTGGATTGCGCCGCGACCGAATATTACAAAGACGGCAAATACGAGATGAAAGGCGAAGGCATTTCCCTGACATCTGCAGAAAACGTCGAATACCTGGCCAAACTCACCCAAGACTACCCGATCATTTCCATCGAAGATGGTTGTGACGAAGACGATTGGGACGGCTGGAAAATGCTGACCGACAAAATCGGCGACAAAGTGCAACTGGTGGGCGACGATTTGTTTGTGACCAATCCTGCGCGCCTGTCCACTGGCATCGAAAAAGGCTCGGCCAATGCAATGCTGGTCAAAGTCAACCAAATCGGTTCTTTGTCAGAAACCTTGAAAGCCGTGGATATGGCGCATCGCGCTGGCTTCAAAAATGTCATGTCGCACCGCTCTGGCGAAACCGAAGACGCCACCATCGCGGACCTCGCGGTTGCCACCAACTGCGGCCAGATCAAAACCGGCTCTCTGTCACGTTCTGACCGTCTGGCAAAATACAACCAGTTGATCCGCATCGAGGAACTCCTGGGCGAAACCGCCGAATACGCTGGGCGCTCGATCCTCAAATAAGCCATTTCAGCACATCTTTGTGAAAGCGCTCCAGATCTCTGGGGCGCTTTTATCTTTGCTGCGCCGCCAGCTGCTCTGAAAACTGCACGTAATGCGCCAGAAAGTCCGTCACCAAAGTCGGAAACTGGGTGACCTTCCCAAGCACATGATCGGCAGTCACCCCACCCCGCAGGTCCACCACCAGATCCAGCCCAATCTTATTCTCCTGAATATTCACATAAGACCGTCCGCGAATATTGGCGTCGTTAAAATCACTCACCGCCAAAAAATCGGCAATGCCAACGGGCCGTCCCACATCAAAATTGGCAAAGACCATCATCGCTTCGCATTGCGTTGCGGCACAATCCACCGCCCGCATCACAATTTTATAGCCTTCCGCCTCAAAGGTCACGACGGGGTCGCCGGTCTCCTTGTTGCTCTGCACATCGTGCGGCCAATCATTTTGCTCCATAATGGCCACCATATCTTTCACTGATAAATGGTGCATGACTTCAGCATTGGCAGCCAAAGCCATTGGGGCCGCAAGCATGATTGCAGCCACCGAAGTTCTGAGTCCCGACATCCCAATCTCCTTCGTATCCAGACAGAGTAACCGGGAATGACCAATCTACCAAATACCCATAAATTGTGGGTCACCCTGCCACCCAACACCTTCCTGTGTCGCGGCTTTTGTGCCATCAAGCCGCCATGCAAGAACCCGCGCCAGAAAATAATTTTCAGCAGGCCCATGCCATGTTGATCATCAAATCCTTTCAACACACGGTTGGGCGCCCAATCCTACCCGTGGCCACAGCAGAAATCCTGTATCACACGCCGCAAATCATCCTGTCCCACAACACCCAAGACGACCCGGTGCTCACCTATGGCAACTTGGCGGCGCAGACGCTTTGGCAAAGACCATGGGCAGAGCTCACACAACTCCCCTCGCGTCTCACTGCCGAACCCGCCCATCGCACACAACGTGCGGATATGTTTGACAAAATGCGCAAATTTGGCTTCTTTGAAAACTATACGGGCATCCGCATCAGCGCCACAGGCCAACGCTTTGAAATCCACAATGCCACGATCTGGACCCTCACTGACGCGCAGGGCAAACGCCGCGGTGAAGCTGCGACGTTCACAGAGTTCACCCCCTTGTAACGCATGGTGCGGGCCGCCTGGCCTCAACCACCCGCCTCTTTCACATTTCCAAAAATACTCTGGGGGAGACGTCGAAATGCAATTTCGACGTTGGGGGCAAAGCCCCATAACCCAATGCCGCCAGCCACCCCATCTACGACCCAGGGCGGCTCACCACGCCGCCACCGACCAAAGCCATCACTCCGGTTGTTGCCGGGCCAGAGGTCGGCAATCCTCGGACCACGCGCACCGCCAAATAGCCAAAGGCCTGCGCTTCCAACATATCGCCATCCAGGCCAACCTCTTCAATCGGCACCACCGGGCAATCCAGTGAAACCTGCAGCATCTCCATCAACACCGGGTTCTTACGCCCCCCTCCGGTCACCAAAACTTGTGACGGCGGGTGCGGACAATGCTGCATCCCTTGGGCCACAGCCGCCGCTGACATCGCCGTCAATGTGGCGGCCGCATCCGCATCAGACAATTCACGCACCAGACCGATCATTTCGGAAAAATCATTCCGATCCAGTGACTTTGGCGGCATCTTTGAAAAATACCCCTCCGCCAAAAACAGCTCCAAGGCGCCCGTTTCCACAGTGCCCGACAGGGCCACACCCCCATCTTTGTCACAGCTCATGCCCCGCCTTTGCTGCATCAGATCATTGATCGGCGCATTGGCGGGCCCGGTGTCAAACGCCAACAATGCCCCCTCCACCGAGGCGCTGGCCTTACTTGGATCCACCCAGGTCAAATTGCCCACACCGCCAAGGTTCAAAAACACCACGGGTTCTGTTGCGCCGATCCACTTTGCGCAGGCGAAATGGAAAAACGGTGCCAAAGGCGCCCCCTCGCCGCCCAGTTCAACATCGGCTGATCGAAAGTCCCAAACCACAGGCACGCCCAGCGTTTCAGCCAATGCCGCGCCATCCCCCACCTGCAGCGTGCCACGCCCCCGCGGCTCATGCGCCAGGGTCTGACCATGAAACCCAACCAGATCACAGTCGGCAAAAGGCGCAAGCGCTGCGTCATGCGCCGTCTGAATCACCTTGGTTGCCGCCGCTACCGCCGCGCCATTCCACTGCCCAAGTGCAGCTTCCAGGATCTTCTGCTCCTCGGCTGAATAGGCATGATAGGCATGATCGCCAAACCCGGAAATGGTCTCGCCATCGGTCGTTATCACCGCCACATCCACCCCATCTAGGGATGTCCCTGACATCGCCCCAACAACCCGCAATGGGCCTTGGTTCAATTTGGCCTTCAACATGGCCTTTTCCTTTACCTTAAGCCTGCTATACACGCCCTATACACCATACGAGACGGACCCTATGACCTACCACCCTAAATCAGACTTTATCGCAGTGATGATGGAACGCGGCTTCTTGGCTGATTGTACCGATTATCAGGCGCTTGACGAGGCTTTGATCAAAGGTGTGGTTCCGGCCTATATTGGCTTTGATGCCACGGCCAAATCCCTGCACGTTGGCAGCCTGATCCAAATCATGATGCTGCGCTGGCTGCAAAAAACCGGTCACAAACCGATCACCTTGATGGGCGGCGGCACCACAAAGGTGGGTGATCCCTCCTTCCGCGCCGATGAACGCCCCCTGCTGACCGAAGAGCAGATCAACGCCAATATCAGCGGAATCCAAAAAGTATTCGCAAAATACATCGACTACAGCGACGCCGACACCGGTGCGATCATGCTCAACAACGCCGAATGGCTTGATAATCTGAACTACCTCGAATTCTTGCGCGACATTGGGCGTCACTTCTCGGTCAACCGCATGTTGGCCTTTGAATCGGTGAAGTCACGGATTGATCGCGAACAATCTCTGTCGTTCCTCGAATTCAACTATATGATTCTACAGGCCTATGATTTCCTAGAGCTCAACCGCCGCTATGGCTGTTTGCTGCAAATGGGCGGGTCTGACCAATGGGGCAATATTGTCAACGGCATCGACCTGACCCGCCGGGTGGTCGACGAACAGATCTTTGGCCTGACCTCGCCACTGCTGACCACATCTGATGGTAAAAAGATGGGCAAATCCCAGGACGGTGCGGTGTGGCTGAATGCCGAGATGAAATCGCCTTATGAGTTCTGGCAATTCTGGCGCAACACCACCGATGCTGACGTGGGCCGTTTCCTAAAACTTTATACCGAGCTGCCGGTTGACGAATGCGACCGTCTTGGGGCTTTGCAAGGCGCGGACATCAACGACGCCAAAATTGTGCTGGCCAACGAGGTCACAACCCTGTGCCACGGCGCCGAGGCCGCAGAGGCCGCCGAAGCCACCGCGCGCGAAGTCTTTGAAAAAGGCGGTGTGGGCGCCGACCTGCCAACTCTGACGCTCACCGCCGAAGACATCGGCGATGGCATTTCCGTGGTCCAGTTGATCGTGAAATCCGGCCTTGCCAAAACCGGCAAAGAGGCCAAGCGTCTGATTGCTGAAAACGGGGCCAAACTGAATGATGAACCCCTGACCGAAATGCGCATTTTTGATGCCGCGGCCTTGGCCTCTCCCATCAAACTCAGCGCCGGCAAAAAGCGCCACGCGCTGGTGCAGCTTGGCTAAAATTGACCCAATTCTTAACGATCAGAGCGTCCCTTTCGGGCGCTCTTTTTTGTTTTAGACGTTCCGTCACACAGCTTATCATCTAGACACAAGCATCGGCGACCCGCTATTTGAACGCATGTTCATTTCTTACTAGCTGGAGATCCGCCATGAAAATCACGGAAACCGCAGCCGTCATTACCGGTGGCGCATCAGGTCTGGGCGAAGCTACAGCCCGCAGCTTTGCCGCCGCAGGCGCCCAAGTCACCATCTTTGACCGTGACATCGAACGTGGTCAGGCTGTTGCCGCTGACATCGGCGGTTTTTTTGTTGAAACAGACGTGACCGACGAAACCTCTGTGACAGACGCCATCGCCTTTGCCAAAAAATCCATGGGTAAGATCAACGCCGCGGTAAACTGCGCGGGCATCGCCCCTGCAGCCAAAACCATCGGCAAAGACGGCGCCCATCCTCTGGGTCTGTTCCAGAAAGCCATCGACATCAATCTGGTGGGCACGTTCAATGTTGCCCGCCTTGCTGCGACAGCCATGGCAGACAACCCAGCCGACGCAGACGGCGCACGTGGCGTGATTGTTAACACCGCCTCCATCGCGGCGATGGACGGTCAAAAAGGCCAAACCGCATATGCGGCCTCTAAGGGCGGCATCGTGGGCCTGTCCTTGCCAATGGCGCGCGACCTAAGTCGCACCGGCATCCGTGTGATGGCGATTGCACCGGGTATTTTCCGCACCCCCATGCTGGAAGCGTTTGGACAGGAAATCATGGACGGGTTGGCCAAAGACGTCACCTGCCCGCCGCGATTGGGCGAGCCAAGCGAATTCGCCCGTCTGGCCCAGTTCATCATCGAATGTGGATATCTGAACGGCGAAACAATCCGATTGGACGGCGCATTGCGGATGCAATAACGCTGCGAAACATTTTTCGCGAAAATTGAAAACGAATCGTACGTTTCAGCGTCTGAAACGTACGATTTGTACAAAACCCGTTGCCTAAAAAAACCGGCTACGACTCGGCGCGTTCTTCCAGTTCCATCCATTCCTCTTCCGCATCTGACAGCGCTGTATGACGCTCGACCAATGCCTCTGTGGCCTTCTGAAATTTCACTGGTTCTTTGGTAAACAGCTCTGGGTCAGCCATGAATTCTTCCAGCTTTGTGATCTCTGCTGTCAAACGTTCCATCTCTGCGGGCAGCGCTTCCAGGCGTTTTTGTTCAGAAAAACTCAGGCCACCTTCTTGTTTTGCCTGCGTTTTTTCTGCCTTGGTCGCACCCTTTTTAGACTTTGTTTTCAGCGTCTTATCATCTTCGTCCGGTTGGCGTTGTGCGCGATAGTCAGACCAGCCACCCGCATAGACAATGGCTTTGCCGTCGCCTTCCATCGCAATGGTTGTGGTCGCCACGCGGTCTAAAAAATCCCGATCGTGACTGACCAGCAAAACCGTGCCGTCATAATCATCCAGCAGCTCTTGCAACAGATCCAACGTTTCAACATCCAGATCATTGGTTGGTTCATCCATCACCAACAGGTTGCTTTCCCGCGCCATCAGTTTTGCCAGCAAAAGCCGCGCTTTTTCGCCGCCAGACAGCGACCGAACAGGGGCCCGCGCCTGACGTTCGTCAAACAGAAATTCTTTAAGGTAACCAACAACATGCTTGGGATTGCCGCGCACCATGACCTGGTCGGCTTTGCCTGAAACCCGCATCTCTGGATCACCGGTCAACGAGTCCCAAAGCGTCATATCCGGGTCTAATTGCGCCCGACTTTGATCAAAAATTGCAGGCAACAGATTTGTACCCAGTGTCACAGTGCCCGAATCAGGTGCTTCTTGCCCCATCAGCATTTTGATCAAAGTGGTTTTACCCACCCCATTTGGCCCAACAAAGGCAATGCGATCGCCGCGCTGGATCAGAATATCAAGGTTTTCAACGATGGTCTTATCACCAAAGGCCTTTTGTATGCCTTTGACTTCAATAACTTTTCTGCCAGATTTGGGGCCTGACTGAAAATCCATCGCCGCGCTGCCCTGACGTTTGATCATCGAGGCACGGTTCTCGCGCAATTCACCTAGCGCCCGCACACGCCCCTGATTCCGTTTCCGCCGCGCACTGATCCCTTCAACAGCCCATCTGGCCTCTGCTTTGATCTTGCGATCCAGCTTATGCCGCTGCATGTCTTCTTCATCCCAGACCTTATCTCGCCAGGCTTCAAAATCACCAAAACCTTTTTCCTGGCGGCGCACCATTCCTCTGTCAATCCAAAGGGTTGCACGGGTAAGTTCACGTAAAAATGCCCGATCGTGACTGATCAAAACAAAGCCTGCGCGCGTGGATTTCAACTCGCTTTCAAGCCAAGCAATCGCCTCGATATCCAAGTGGTTTGTCGGCTCATCCAGCAACATCAACTCTGGCGCTTCCGCCATCAGTTTCGCCAAAGCCGCCCGACGACGTTCACCGCCAGATGCGGTTTCAACCGACCGGGCCGGATCAAACTTCAGCCCTTCACCTGCCCGTTCCACCTTATACATTTCGCCGGCATCCAGACCCGAAGATGCAAAATCTCCAAGCGTGGAAAAACCTTTCATTTCAGGCTCTTGCTCCATGTATCCAACACTGGTTCCGGGCGGCACAACAATGCTGCCACGGTCAGCTTCAACCAGCCCCGCCATGACTTTCATCAAGGTGGATTTACCAGATCCATTGCGCCCAACCAGTGCAACACGGTCGCTGGGTTGAACAACCAAATCCAGATTATCGAACACAGGATCGCCACCGAAAGTCAGTGATATCCCGGACATTTGTAAGAGAGGTATACGTGCCATGACGCCCAGCTAACGAGCGGCGCGTGCAGCGTCAACCTGTCGGCAAGTTTTAGGTGGTCATTGCGCGCAACAGACGTTTACGAGACGCTGGAATTTCCCTTATTTCCAATCCAGTAAACACATGTAGCGTGTTTAAATGTTTATCAACGACGGCGTGATCACTGACCCAGCCGCCCATCAAAAGATAGGTGCGCAACAACGGCGGCATGCGCGCTTGTGCGCGTTTAAGATCGGGTTTCAGACGCAATCTTGCAGCAAACTGAAACACATTGGGGGCCTTTACCCGCGGCAACCAGCGTTTTGGGGCCAAATGTTTGTCGCGCAACATGGCAAAGGCATCTTGGTATTCATCCGCATCTGTGCCCTTAAACGACGAACATCCAAACAGCATTTCTACATTGTTTTCATCAACATAGCGCGTCATTGCGGCCCAAGCAACGCGCAGAATATCCGGATCTTGCCAATCTGGATGTATGCAAAATCTGCCCAATTCAACCATGGAACCCGCAAAGGATTGCAATGCACTTAACTCATAGAACTGCGCGGAATAGCTGCGTGTAATCTCATTTCCATCCGCAAGCGGCAACATCCGGAAGCAACACACCAATTCTCCGGACTTTCTCTCTTCCACCAAAATATGTGCGCAGGCCGAATCAAAGGCGTCGTGATCCACGCCTTCGCCACCCTGAGCATGAAACATCAAGTGCCGCAGCCTTTGCGCAGCAATCAGATCTTCCTGGCTTTTGGCAATCCGCGCCACATAGCGCCCTTTTTTCAGGCCAATCATTTGCAACCCCATTGTCCTTGCACATCACTATATAAGACGCGCAGCATGACAACAAAATGACAGGCTAGTTCAGGGCGCTTGCTGGGTCAAAGTTTCCAATATTTCCAAGAAGTTGACGAATGAATGAAACATTGTTCAGACCATTGTCTGTGATACGGCGCGAAATCTGCACCACGCGACCATCGTCCAGACCATATCGAGCAATATCAGAAACCACCCCGCTTTGATCAAAGGTCACCGCAACAACTTGCCGTTCAGTTTCGGTGGGCCGGAAAGGACCAAACCTTTTGACCTGGCTGCGTACGTAATAAAGACCGCCTTCATTCAAAACACCCCCAGCTGTGGGGGCACCAACGGATTCGATGACGCTATCACGCGTATCCACGCCAACGATCACATTTGCCAAATCTTCATCGTTTGGAACATAGCCATGATTGCGATATTCTGCTGCGCAAGCCGCCCCAAATAAGCAAAGAGTCAAAGCTGCCACCCTGATCGGATTTTTCATAGATATGTCCTTGCCCTCTTGCTTTGGCATGATTTGCCTCTTAACGGCTTACAAAATCAACGGCATCTGTTCAAGAATGGAAGGCAATTTGCGTCATGAGCGGTAAACTTAATTCAAAAACTCTGTATCGGGTCGCAGATCTTTCACACAATCAACCAAATCAGTTTCTGCTGGAACCAAAGGGCGCGGCCTTAGAGGCATTGGCAGACCAATTGGATATCCTTGACGTTAAAAAGCTACGCTTTGAAGGGGAACTCAAAGCCACGGGCAAGCGCGATTGGCAAGTAACAGGCAAGCTTGGGGCCACAGTGTATCAGGCCTGTGTCGTTACTTTAGATCCAGTTTCCACCAGGATCGACACAGATGTGAATCGGCAATTTGTCGCCAATTACCAAGAACCAAGCGAAGAAGAATATGAGCTAACGGTCGAGGAAAACATCGAACCTTTGCCCAAAGAAATCGACATCGCTGAAATTATGGCGGAATGCCTTGCCTTGGCCCTGCCCCAATACCCCCGGGTAAAAAATGCAGAAATACGCACTTCGGCCTATACAGAGCCGGGAAAAAAGGCCATGACAGACGAAGATGCACGGCCTTTTGCGGGATTAGCGAGTTTGCGAGATAAGCTTGAGGGTTCCTCTGAAAAATAGGACTTGCGTAGCGCGAAATTCCGTCTATTTTCGCGCGCTCATTGGAATTTAGCGTTGGACTTGGCCGCACGGAAAGCGTAAAGCCTCGGAACGCTCTGGAAATCGGGCTTTTGCCCCCATAAATCGAAGGTTGCGACATGGCTGTCCAGCAGAACAAAGTATCGAAATCGCGCCGCAACAATCGCCGCGCACATGACGCGCTGGTTGCCGCGAACCCAAATGAATGCGCCAACTGCGGCGAACTAAAACGCCCGCATCACGTATGTGCTTCTTGCGGTCACTATGACGACCGTGAAGTCGTCGCCATGACCGACGACGTCGATCTGGACGAAGACGCAGCATAAAACGGTCGGGACGCGCCCAAATGACCGTTTTGAATAACATTCAAACTTCTGGTGCTGGGCGCACCACTATTTCCGTTGACGCCATGGGCGGTGACCGAGGGCCGGCAGCTGTTGTTGCCGGCATTTCGCGTTCCGCAAAGAAAAATCCGAATATCGGGTTTATTCTGCATGGCCCTCAGGACACCCTATCCAAACTGGTGGCCCGGAAAAAACACTTGGCCGGTCGCGTAGAGATTCGCGATGCAGAAGACGTTGTCACCATGAATGACAAGCCAAGTCAGGTGATACGCACAGGCAAATCTACAAGCATGTGGTCTGCGCTCGAATCGGTGCGCAAAGGCGAAGCTGATGTTTGTGTCAGTTGTGGCAATACCGGCGCTCTGATGATGCTTTCGGTGATACGCCTGCGTAAATTACCCGGCGTCAATCGACCCGCGATCGCGATTCTTTGGCCTTCACGCACGGCGCAAGGCTTTAATATCATGTTGGATGTTGGCGCAGATATACGCGCAGATGAACATGATCTGATGCAATATGCATTGATGGGGGCGTCTTATGCGCGCAATGGCATGGGCCTTAACCGTCCGCGTGTTGGGCTGTTAAATGTCGGCACCGAAGAGCACAAAGGCCGCGCTGAACTCAAAGCAGCGCATGAACTGATTTCCTCTCACGCTGACGCCGCAAATTTCGAATTCGTCGGATTTGTAGAGGGTGGCGATATCCCAGGGGATACCGCTGATGTTATCGTCACAGATGGTTTCACGGGCAATATCGCCCTGAAAACCGGCGAAGGCACCGCCAGTCTGATTGGACAGCGATTGCGCGAAGCTTTCAAGTTTTCGCCCCTGTCCCGTCTGGCAGCCGTTTTGGCCTACACCTCATTGCGGCGCCTAAACAAACGCATCGACCCACGCCGCATGAATGGCGGCGTTTTCCTGGGTCTAAATGGCACTGTGGTTAAGTCGCATGGCAGCTCTGACGCGACAGGCGTTGCCGCGGCGGTCAAATTAGCCGTGAAATTGTCTCAATCCGGTTTTTCGGAAAAACTGGCAGCTCGGGTTGCATCCGCTGTGCAAGTGCAGCAGGATGTCCAAACCGCTGGGGACAAGAACGGAAAATCAATATGACACTACGCGCCGTCATCAAGGGCGTGGGACACTACCTTCCAGAGCGTATCGTTCCCAACTCAGAATTCGAAAAGTCCTTGGAAACCAGCGACGAGTGGATCAAATCTCGTTCTGGAATCGAACGGCGGCATTTTGCAGCAAAAGACGAAACCACTTCAAATCTTGCAACCCGTGCGGCTAAAGAAGCATTGGCGAATGCTGGCTTTGAAGCAGATGACATTGACGCCATCATTGTCGCCACTTCGACGGCAGATCTGACGTTCCCTTCGTCTGCCACCATGGTGCAAGCCCAACTGGGCATGACCAAGGGCTTTGCTTTTGATGTTCAGGCGGTTTGCGCAGGCTTTGTCTATGCGCTTGCCAATGCCAATGCGTTGATTGTGTCCGGCCAAGCCAAACGCATCTTGGTGATCGGAGCCGAGACGTTCTCTCGAATCATGGATTGGACCGACCGCAGCACATGTGTGCTCTTTGGCGACGGAGCCGGTGCTTTGATACTCGAGGCCGAGGACGGTATTGGCGACAAAACCGACAGAGGTATTCTGGCCACCGATTTAAATTCAGACGGACGCTTCAAAGATATTCTTTACGTTGATGGCGGTGTTTCCAGCCAATCTACCGGCCATCTGCGCATGCAGGGCAAAGAGGTGTTCCGCCACGCTGTTGAAAAGCTGGCCTCAACCGCCAACCACTCAATGGCGCTCGCTGGCATAACAAATGACGAAGTCGATTGGGTGGTGCCACATCAGGCCAATATCCGCATCATTAAAGGCACTGCCAAGAAGATGGGCATTCCAATGGAGCGCGTCGTTGTCACTGTTCAAGATCATGGCAATACTTCTGCAGCCTCCATTCCATTGGCCCTGTCTGTGGGCTGCTCAGAGGGCAAAATCAAACCCGGCGACCTGGTTGTAACAGAAGCAATTGGCGGTGGTTTGGCCTGGGGATCGGTCGTTTTGCGCTGGTAAGTGTCTATTGGGCGACAAGAATTGAGGGTAAACCCTTGATTTCAGGCCATTGATGTTGACACACAAAATTCCCTTCCCCTATTGTTGCTTAAACAAAACCGGGGGATGTTATGACTGAGAAAACGTTAACGAGGATGGACCTGAGCGAAGCCGTTTTTCGTGAGGTTGGTCTATCCCGAAATGACTCAGCACAATTGGTCGAGACTGTTCTATCACATATGTCTGATGCATTGGTGCGTGGCGAACAGGTCAAGATCTCTTCGTTTGGCACGTTCAGCGTGCGTGACAAAGCCGCCCGTGTCGGCCGCAATCCTAAAACGGGCCAGGAAGTTCCGATCAATCCGCGCCGTGTTCTTACCTTCCGTCCGTCGCATCTGATGAAAGATCGCGTCGCAAACGGCAACAAGTCGTAATACGGGGCAATATTTATGGCCAAGTCTAAAGAGGCTTTTCGCACAATCAGCGAAGTCGCAGATTGGCTAGAAACCCAGCCGCACGTCCTAAGATTTTGGGAAAGCAAATTCACCCAAGTGCGCCCGGTCAAACGCGCCGGTGGGCGTCGCTATTATCGCCCCGCAGACATGCGTCTGATCGGGGGGATCAAAAAGCTTTTGCATGATGATGGCATGACGATCAAAGGCGTGCAAAAGCTGTTGCGCGAACAAGGTATCAAAGAAATCAGTGCGTTATCGCGCCCACTGACGGCGAAACCCGGCGAGACTCTTGATCTGACGGCAACAGAAGTGCCGGAAAAAACCATCAAAAAAGATGACGTTGTAGCAGAGGTTCACCAAGAAATCGAAGCTGCAGATCCTGTCGTCTCGGTAGAATCAAAACCGGTGACTGCCATAGAACCAGAGGTCTCTTTGCCCGACGCGGGACTTGCGCAAGAAATGCGGACCTCAGAAGCGACATCAGAAGCCCCGGAACAAACGCAGATGGACTCGCCGCAGCATTCACCGGTCGATCCAATTGTGCCCAGCACCCCGTCACGTAGCGCAACAAAGCCCGCATCCAAAGCCATCCCAAGAAAGCCGATGTTCGATGATATCTCGGGTTGGGATATACGCCGCAAACTCTTGGCCAGTCTTGTGAAAATTGATCATGTTCCCGATGAAAACCACCGGGAAATTTCGAATGCGATTTTACAGCTGAAGTCACTTCAGAACCGTCTCGAAGAGCTTCACGCGAAGTGATCATATAATGAAAATTTGGTCTTGCTCCTACGTGACAATGCGTTATGAACAGCGACACCGTCGGGCTATAGCGCAGCCTGGTAGCGCGTCCGTCTGGGGGACGGAAGGTCGCAGGTTCGAGTCCTGCTAGCCCGACCACAAAAAAACGCCTGGGCGAGCAATCGCTCGGGCGTTTTGTTTATTTTGGGGGAACTAAATGACTGGTGTATTACCAAGCCAAACCATTGAAAAAATGCTGGAAAATGGTGAAATTAAACCAGATATCCCCACCGTCGACGGGCAAATTCAACCCGCCAGTCTAGATCTGCGTTTGGGCACTGTCGCCTATCGCGTGCGCGCGTCTTTCCTCGCCGGGGACGGCAATAGCGTCGCTTCCAGGCTCAGCGATTTTGAAATGCACCGCATAGACCTCAAGGACGGAGCTGTGCTTGAAAAAGGCTGTGTTTACGTTGTTCCCTTGATGGAAAATCTGAACCTACCCGTTGATGTAAACGCAGTGGCGAATGCCAAAAGTTCGACGGGCCGGCTTGATCTTTTAACACGCACCATTACCGATGGCGGGGTCGAGTTTGATCGTATTCCGTCAGGCTATCGTGGCCCGCTTTATGCAGAAATCTGCCCCAGATCCTTTTCCGTTCTGGTGCGTCCCGGCATGCGGCTCAATCAAATTCGCTTTCGCCATGGGCAAAGCATACTAAGTGACCAAGAATTGCTGACGGCGCATTCAGAAACCCCCTTAGTGGATGGAAATGCCGTCATCGACGACGGTTTGGGTTTCTCAGTCGATCTGCGCCCGCAAGATGGCACATTGGTGGGCTATCGCGCCAAACCACACACTGGCGTCATCGACCTTGATTTGCTGAATTACTACGAGCCCGCTGAATATTGGGAAGAGGTGCGCAGCGACAACGGGCAAATCATCCTTGATCCGGGCGCGTTCTATATCTTGGTCAGCCGCGAGGCGGTGCATATCCCGCCGGAATATGCCGCAGAGATGGCCCCATATTTGGCCATGGTTGGCGAATTTCGTGTGCACTACGCGGGCTTTTTTGACCCGGGTTTCGGCCATGCGGCAGCAGGTGGTCTTGGCTCTCGCGGGGTGCTTGAAGTGCGCTGCCACGAGGCCCCCTTTGTATTAGAGCATGGCCAGGTGGTTGGACGGTTGGTCTATGAACAAATGGCAGAGGTGCCGCAACAGCTTTATGGCGCGGGTATTTCATCCAACTATCAGGGCCAGGGCTTGAAACTTTCCAAGCACTTCAAAATGACGGCGTGATCACTTCAGGTGATCCCCCTCACCCAGATGTTCCGTAATCTCGGCCTGCACACCACGTTCCATATGGGTGGAAAGCACCACGTAAGTGCGTGTGCCCCGAACACCTGACGAATCATACAGCCGCCACAGGAAACCTTCCATCGCTTGGCCACTTTGCATGCGCACCTTCAGAATGACGCCCGCATCGCCGGTGACCGCGTGAATTTCTTCGACCTCGGGAAACTTTGACAGTTCAATCAGATCCTTGGTTTTGCCCCAGCCTGATGTTTCAACATGAATGAAAGCCAAAAACGGTTTGCCCATCGCCTCACCGTCGAGCTGGGCCACAGTGCGTTTGATCGCGCCGGCCGCGCGCATACGTTTCACGCGTTCATGCACCGCGGGGGCTGACAGGCCAACCTGTTTGGCCAACTCGGCATAGCTGCCGGTTGCGTCCTTAGAAAGCACACCTAATATCTTTCGATCCATGGCGTCCAAAGGCTTATGCTGTTTGATGTTTTGCCGAATATCATCTGTTTCTTTTTCATGCATCGCTAATTTTCTTTCGAATATTTTTCAGCCTTTGTATGGATGCAGCATATATTGTTCGGCTCACTGGAAACAGACATGATTTATATTCTGATTATTTCGATAGGATTGATCGGGGCAAACTCTCTGGTTCTGTCGCCAATCGCAGCAGAAGTTGCCGCAGGGTTTTCATTGGCCAACCCAGCAGATGTCATGGCCGCCGCGGCAGCCTATGGCGGTGGCGTCGCCATCTCCGCCCTGCTCTTGGCCCCATTGGCGGACAAATTTGGCGCAGATACTGCGTTGCGGCAGTCGATGATTCTGATTGTCGCGGCCATCGCTGTCAGCGCCAGCGCCCCTAACAGCACGGTGCTCATTGTTGCCCAAGCCTTGGCGGGTGTAGGAGCGGGCATGGCGTTGCCCGCAATCTACTCCCTCGCAGTGTTGATCGCGAAAAAAGGCCAAGAAGCCCGCACCATCGGCAAGGTACTTACTGGGTGGACATTGTCGATGGTGGGCGGCGTAACTCTAAGCGCCTTTATCGCCGATATCTTTGGATGGCGCGCGGTCTACGGCACGCTTTCGCTGGCTTTGGCTGCTGTCTTGATCTTGCTATATTATGTGGACTTGCCAGAAGCTCCAAAGTCCAAGCGAACAACTTCGCCAATCAGCGCCCTAAAGGTGCCTGGTATCGTGCCAGCGCTGTTTTCGGTCTGTGTGCTGGGCGCATCATTCTATGGCGTTTACAACTATCTTGGCACCCATATCACCCTGTCTCTGGGCTATGACACCTCTGCAAATGGTTGGTTTACGCTTTCCTATGGCCTTGGATTTGCGGCAGCCATGCTCTTTGATCCATTTCTGGATCGCGTCGGTGCACGGCGCGGACTGATAGCGGTATTTGCCCTGAACAGCTTGTATCTTGTGTTGATGGCAAATCTGGCAACGGTCTATTTGTGGCTGTGTCTGTCGATGTTTGGTTGGGGAGCACTTCAGCATCTGGGTCTGAACTTGACTGTTGGTCGTCTGAGCATGCTTGATGCTTCGCAACGTGGGGCCATTATGGGGCTCAACTCTGCCGTCATGTACATCAGCGTCTTTGCAGCCACCCTGACCTATCGGCCAATCTTTGACGGTTGGGGGCTTGCCGTGTGTATGCTTGTCTCTGCGGTTCTAATGGTCTTTGGAAGCCTAGAAGCCCTATTGGCACGACAACGCACAAAGGCCTTAGAAACTTAGAGTTTTCAGAATTTTGACATCCGGCGCAACACCCGCATGGATTGCTTGGTGCGCTTTTGGTCCAGTTTTTGACCTGTAGATCCAGAAGATTTGCCAGTAATCGCATTCATACCCGCTGAAATACCTTTGTTCATCAGCCGCCGCATCAAGCGGCGCGCTATCATCGAAATCAATCTATCCATAACGTCACCCAAAGCTGCATTTGCGCAAACCTAACCGACAAATGCGCCGCTTTTGAGGCAACGCCGGCTGCCGCTGGTTAATCCTCAAACAGTTCGGATTGCCCGCTTGTGGCCTCTTCTTCGGGGGCTTCGTCCCCGACACGCGGCATAGAGCCCAGCGGCGGGCGGTTGTCCAGCAATCCGGCGGCGCGCAATTCCTTAAGTCCTGGCAGATCTCTGGCATTTTCCAAGCCAAAGTGATCCAGGAAATCCTGCGTCACCACAAAGGTCACTGGACGGCCCGGTGTCATGCGCCGTCGACCAAAGCGAATCCATTCCATTTCCAGCAGCTGATCCACCGTTCCACGGCTCACCGACACGCCGCGTATCTCTTCGATCTCTGCCCGTGTCACCGGTTGATGATAGGCAATGATTGCCAAAGTCTCGATGGCGGCGCGTGACAGCTTGCGGGTTTCCACTTGCTCGCGCTGCATCAGAAACCCCAGATCTGCCGCTGTACGAAACGCCCAGGCATCGCCGACCCGTACCACATGCACACCACGCCCTTGATAGCGCTTGCGCAGATGCACCAAAGCTTCGGCAGCGTCGCAGCCATGCGGCATACGTGCATTCAAATCACGCACGTCGATGGCCTCAGCACTGGCAAACAGAATCGCCTCTACCATACGTTCCTGTTCCGCCATGGGCGGAGCTTCAAACAGGCTTTGATCCTGTGGCGCGTTGTCTTCAGCCATGGTCTATCTCTTTTCTGCGCAATTGGATTGGCGCGAATGTGCCAGATTGCCGGATTTCAACTTTGCCTTCTTTCGCCAGCTCTAACGAGGCGGCAAATGTCGAAGCGGTTGCAGAGCGACGACGCTGCGGGTCGGCCCCCCAACCGTCTGGCAAATAGCTTATAATATCAGTCCAAGCCCCGGCAAACCCAATCAAACCCCGCATGCGTTCCAGCGCTTGCTCCATGGTAAAAACCGCCTCTCGATCCATCACAAATGGGCGGAATTCGTCTTTTGTCCGCAACCGCGCATAACCCTGCATCAAATCCAACAGATTGGCGGTATAGGTTACGACTTTGGTGCGCTCGACATTCTCAGGCACGCCGCGCGCAAAGAAATCACGCCCCAACCGATCGCGCGCCATCAATTTCGCGGCGCATTCTCGCATGGCCTGTAATCGTTCAAGTTGAAACGCCAGATGGGCTGCCAATTCTTCACCGGATGGGCCCTCTTCGGTGGGATCTGGCGGCAACAGCAAGCGGGACTTCAAGAAGGCCAGCCATGCTGCCATCACCAGATAATCAGCGGCCAACTCAATACGCAGCTGCTTGGCCTTTTCCACAAAGGCCAAATATTGCTGTGACAGTTGGAAAATAGAAACGTGGCGCAGGTCGACCTTTTGGGTGCGCGACAGTGTCAAAAGCAAATCCAACGGACCTTCAAAGCCGTCTACGTCAATGATCAAAGCCTCTGCCGCCAGCCGTTCGGCCACAGCGTCTTTCTTGGCTTGTTCGATGAAATCGTCGCTCATGCCCTACCCGCTTGCTAAGGCCTCAAGCTCTGCTTTCAGGGCTGCGATGTCAACTGCTACGGCAGGTCGGCGCGCATCCAGAACCCGTTGCGCCCGGGCCTGCGCTTGTGCGGTCATCACACCGCTTGCCGCCACCACATCCTGCATCTCGACCATATCGCCGTTGCAATGCAAGATAACGTCACAGCCTGCTGCAATCGACTTGGCACTGCGCTGGGTCATATCTCCATCCAAGGCCTGCATGGAAATATCGTCGGTCATAATCAAGCCGTCAAAGCCAATATCATCACGAATCAATTGCATCATCTTAGGGGAAATCGTTGCAGGCTGCGGGTCCAGCGCCTCGTAAACCAGATGGGCTGTCATCCCCATTGGCAGGTCATTTAACTGGCGAAAAGGTTCAAAATCGGTCTGCAATTCTTGCGCAGAGGCTGTGACCCGTGGCAACTCCAAATGGCTGTCTTGCTGTGCCCGACCATGGCCGGGAATATGTTTGAGCACTGGCAAGACACCGCCGTCCATCAGACCATTGGTGATCGCACGGCCAAGTTTCGTCACCACTTCTGGCGTAAAGCCATAGCAGCGGTTTTGCAAAAATGGATGCGTGGCCTTGGTCGCCACATCCACCAAAGGGGCGCAATTGGTATCAATACCCAGGTTGGTCAGCTCAACCGCCTGCACCAAAGAGCGCACATACATCGCGCGCGCTGCAGCCGTACCTGAACGGCGAATGTGATCCAGCGGAGGCAGCCACTCGGTGGCCAAAGGCGGGCGCAGGCGTTGAACACGGCCACCTTCTTGATCAATCAAGATTGGCGCATCATGCCCAACACAGGCGCGCAAGTCAGCGCACAAAGCGCGAATTTGATCTGCATTCGCGATATTGCGTGAAAACAGAATAAACCCAAACGGATTGGCGTTTTGAAAAAAACGGCGTTCTTCTGATGTCAGTTTTAATCCGGCACAGCCTAGGATCGTCGCCCCAAATTGCGTCACCGCGTGACCACCGGGATACAATCGGCATTTTCGGCCTTCAGGGCAGAACACAACCGTCGCGCATCGCTCAGATCTACAAAGCCTTTGGCACGCAGACGATAAAATGTGCGTCCACCGCTGCTGGCCTTTTGCACAACCCGTTGCTTATCACCCAAATAGTCGCCAAATTTGGTCTGCAACTTGTCCCACTCGCTCTTTGCAATCTCTTCGCTGGCATAGGCTCCCAATTGCACCAGGCGTGTGCCTGCGGGCAACGTCGCGGCATCCACATCAACCGGCACCGCGGCAACGGGTGCAACAGAGGCAACTTGCACTGCCTTTTTCAAACCTGCGGGCCGTAAACGTGGACGCAGTGACTTGCCAATGCCGCCCTTGACGATCTTGGGTTTTACCGCTGCCTCTTTGGGTTTATCGACCTCTTCCAATCCGGTTGCGCTGGCTGTCAGCTCTTTCACCAAACCATCAATACTGGTGGAAACCAAAGGTGTTGGTGCTGTGATTGCCTCGGGCACAGGTGCAGTATTGGGTGTCGCTTCTGATATGCTCGTGGTTTCGACCCGGCTGGGCGCAATGCCCATTGGCGCATCTTCACTGCTTAGTTTGATAGGCGGCGGTGCAAGCACCAGCCGGTCAGCAGGTGCAGCCGCTGTCCCATAAGCCGCAACTTTATTAACCGCTAAACCTTGATGTTCCGCTTGTGACCCCCCCGGATCCACCGGTTGTTCACGCATTGGTCCGTCGATCGCCCGCACAATTGGCAAGCCCGTAACATCACGCACCAGCAGCTTATAGCCCCAGACGCCGGCCCCGACGATCAAAGACAAAGACACAATGGCACCGGCCCAATTGGCCATAGAGCCCACAATTTTCTGAGATTCTGGGCTTAAACTGCCCATTCCGTTTACTGGTACTTCAGCCATGCTCGCCTCGTTCTACTGACGACGCAAAGTGTCATCAGGGGTCTCTTGCCAATGCCTCACCCCTGACCACGTACGGTTTTTACCGCATCTCTTGTGCAGGAGTTACGCCCAGAATACCAAGACCAGAGGAAATAACAACGGCTACTGCACGTGCAAGCGCGATTTTCGCCTGTGTGCTGGCCGCATTGTCTTCGTGCACAAAGCGCAACTCAGCATTGTCTTTGCCCGCATGATACAGGCTGTGCAGATCACTCGCCAATTCATAGAGATAAAACGCCACACGGTGTGGCTCGTTGGTCCGGCCGGCGATTTCCACCAAGCGTGGCCACTCTGCCAGCTTTTTGGCGACGGCCACTTCAGCCACATCCGACAGGTCAGACAAGTCTGCTGCAGACAAAGTGGCATCTGAAACGTCAATACCTGCTTCGGCCGCTTTACGTATAGCGGAACACACACGCGCATGGGCGTATTGCACATAAAACACTGGATTGTCTTTGGACTGCTCCAGCACTTTGTCAAAATCAAAATCAAGCGGCGCATCGTTTTTACGGGTCAGCATCACAAAGCGGGTCACATCTGCGCCCACCTGATCCACCACATCGCGCAGGGTCACAAAAGTACCCGCCCGCTTGGACATTTTGAACGGTTCGCCGTTTTTATACAGCTTCACCAACTGGGTCAGTTTGATATCCAGCGGTACTTTGCCGTCAGACAAGGCAGACACAGCGGCTTTCATACGTTTGACATAGCCACCGTGGTCGGCGCCAAAGATATCAATCAATTCGTCGTATCCGCGCTGAACCTTGTCGTAGTGATATGCGATGTCAGGCGCGAAATAGGTCCAAGACCCATCAGATTTTTTAACCGGCCGATCCACATCATCGCCATGCTCTGAAGACTTAAACAGAGTTTGTTCCCGCGGTTCCCAATCTTCGGGCTTTTTCCCTTTTGGGGGCTCTAGCACACCTTCATAGATCAGCCCCTTGGCGTCCAATGAACTTAGCGCGGCTTCAATCTGGCCGGTGCCATACAAAGATTTTTCCGAATAAAAGCGATCCATGGTGATGTTCAGCGCCTTTAGGTCGCTGCGGATCAGATCCATCATCATTTCAGTGGCAAATTCACGGATCTCAGCCAGCCAAACATCTTCGCCCTTGCCAAGATAGGCATCGCCGACCTTTTCTTTCAGCGCTTGCCCTGCATCAATCAGGTATTCGCCCGGATAAGTGCCATCCTCAAATGCCACATCCTGACCATGCGCTTCCTGATACCGCAGAAAGACAGAACGGGCCAAAACATCAACCTGAGCGCCACCATCATTGATGTAATATTCACGCGTCACCTGATGACCCGTGAAATCAAGCAACGATGCCAGTGCATCGCCAAAAACCGCGCCTCGGGTGTGACCGACATGCAGTGGACCGGTTGGGTTCGCCGACACATATTCCACATTTACCTGCTTGCCCTGCCCCATGGTCGAACGGCCAAATTCCGCACCTGTCTCAAGCACGTTTTTAACCAGATCACGCCAAAGGCCCGACGCCAATCGCAAATTCAAGAACCCGGGTCCTGCGACCTCTGCGGTTTCAACCCGCGCATCTAACGCGAGCTTTGCAGCCAGATTTTCAGCAATATCACGCGGTTTCATTTTGGCAGGCTTTGCCAAAACCATCGCAGCATTTGTCGCCATGTCCCCATGGGCCGCATCGCGTGGCGGCTCTACAGCAACATTGGTGAAATCCAACCCCTCTGGCAACGCACCTTCGGCTTGCATGGCTGTCAATTGGTCGATGACCAATGTGCGGATTTCAGAAAACAGGTTCATTGGATATGTCCTTATACTTTGCAGGCGGTTTACCACTGCCAGCGCCTACGTCAATCCGCAGGTGACCCAATTGGAATATCAACGCCGGTCAAATGAGAGGCATCGTGGTGATTGATCCACCTAATCGCCTGTGCAATGGTGCCGTCACCGACATTCAAATCTGGCCGAATTTGATGAAATCTCACATGCGCCATCTGGTCTGACGCTGACAAACTCTCAAACATTTTGCGCAGCGCGCCTTCGGCCATCTGAAAGGCAATGTCATCACCCGCATGGCACTGTGGAACAACAGTGATCACCGCGCCATTGACGCTTTTCATACCAAATTGCAGCGCCTCTATCAGAGCAAATGATAGGCCCGCCAACACACGCTCTGGATCTTGCCGCCGCAGCGGCAGCAGATTGATCAACAGATGCAGGGGTTCTTCATCCCAAATCGCGCCCAATTGCTGAATCTGGTTCAGATTTAAAAAGCTGATCGGCAGAGGTTCTATCAAGTTGGGTGCACAAAGGGCCATATTTTGCAGGCGATTACCATCTTGATCCATCAAGATAACGCGCGCCTGTTGGTCGACAAATGTCGGCAACAGGCTTTCGCCCAAGCCGCAGGCTGCCCCTGCCACAAATATCGTTTTACCCGCGAAACTGCTCATGCGAGGCGCTTACAACAAAAATGCAGTCGCGAATAGTAAAATGCCGCAAGGACCTTAATTTACGGGCTTACAAAGGCAGCTTCTCGCCCAATAGGCGCTCGTATTCAGTCAATGCATAGCGGTCAGTCATGCCCGCAATATAGTCGCTGACCCGCCGTGCAATTGCGGTTTCATCCGGAAGCTGGCGCAGATCCTCTTGCCAGTTTTTCGGCAACAGATCTGTGCGGGCCATGAACAAGGGAAACAGCGCTTCAACCACCTGGGTGACTTGCGCGCGTTTGGCCATCACCGATGGCGCACGATACATGCGTGAAAACAGGAACTTACGAATAACATTTAGCTGTTCAAGAAACCCATCAGAAAAAGCGATAACGGGCCGCCCCAGGTCTCGCACAGCCTGCGCATCAGCCGCGCCACATTCCGCAATTTTCGACTTAGAGGTTTCAATCACATCAGACACCATCACCCCAAAGACCCGACGCAGGGCCTCGTGACGCCGGCGATTGGCCTGAAGCGCCGGATAGGTTTGGTCAACCTCGGCAAAGGCCTGTCCAACCACGGGCAACTGCGCGATGTCAGCTTCGGAAAACAAGCCCGCCCGCAACCCATCTTGCAGGTCATGATTGTTATAGGCGATGTCATCTGCCAAAGCCGCCACTTGCGCTTCGGCACTGGCATGGGTGTGCAGTTCTAAATCATGCAGCGCATTATAATCTGCCAAAGCATAAGGAATGTCCCCCATCACTGGCCCATTGTGTTTAGCGATGCCTTCCAAGGTCTCCCAGGTCAGGTTCAACCCATCAAATTCTGCATAATGTCGCTCCAATGCCGTTACGATCCGCACCGCTTGGGCGTTGTGATCAAACCCGCCATAGGGCAACATCAATTTGTCCAAAGCATCTTCGCCGGTATGGCCAAAAGGCGTGTGTCCCAGATCATGCGCCAGGGCCACGGCCTCGGTCAGCTCTTGATTTAATCCTAGCGCCCCAGAGACGGTTCGGGCCACCTGCGCCACTTCGATTGAATGGGTCAGTCTTGTGCGAAAATAATCGCCCTCATGTTCGACAAATACCTGGGTTTTGTGTTTCAAGCGGCGAAAGGCACTGGAATGAATGATACGGTCGCGATCCCTTTGAAAACATGACCGAAATGTACTTTCTTCTTCGGTCACTCGACGCCCTCGGGCAAGGGATGGATCCGACGCAATTGACAACTTCATCGCACTTGTCCTTGTGGCCTGTGCTCGCATTTCTTATATTGCACTCTGCGAACAAACTTCACCGGGCGCAACCGCCCAAATGCCTGTCAGGAGTGACAAAATGCAACTACCACCCAAAGTGACCGATCGTGCGTTTGCCCGTCTGGCTGAAATTGGGGCTGGCGATCAGGGCCAAGGCCTGAGAGTCGCTGTTGAAGGTGGTGGCTGCTCTGGGTTTCAATACGAAATCAAACTTGATGCCCCTGTGGCAGATGATTTGGTACTTGAAAGCCAAGGTGAAAAAGTTCTGGTTGATTCAGTTTCGCTGCCCTTTTTGCAAAACGCCGTGATTGATTTCACCGAAGAACTGATCGGCGCGCGTTTTGTGATTGAAAACCCAAATGCCACGTCCTCTTGCGGCTGTGGCACAAGCTTTTCAATGTAACCTGTTCACCTTTCAGCATAATCAGCAAAACTGCGCATCAGTCCCATGGTCTGATTCTGAAAACCGCTTTTGGAAAAATAGGCCATAATTTTAAACAGACCCGTCACCCGCATCTGCATATCCACCCGCCACAGGGTGGTGCCGTATTCGGTCTCATAAAACGTGTTCTTTGAAATGCTGGCCGATTGGTTTGACACATAAGACACGCAGTACATCTCTGGCAGGTCTTTCGCCAAAATCGTCTCGATCATCTCAAATTGCTGCTCTCCCACGCGAAAGGTCAGCTGCGTGGTCGCCCCCACGGTGCCGGGTTCGCCATCAAGCGGCCGGTAGTCAACAAAGCCATTTTGCCAGCGTTTGCGATTGTCATGTGATGTCAAAAGCGCGACCACTTGATCCCGATGCAGTTTCACTTCCAATTCAACAGAGTATTTCATGTCTGCTCCTTAATTCGGGTTGAGCGTACACCCTGATAACGCCATAGTCGCCCCATGAAAATCGCGACCTTTAATATCAACGGCATCAAAGCCCGTATCAACGCCCTGCCCGCATGGCTCGACGAAGCACAACCCGATGTGGCGCTGCTTCAGGAAATCAAATCTGTCGACGAAGGCTTTCCGCGCGAAATTTTCGAAGACCGCGGGTATCAGGTCGAAACCCATGGTCAAAAAAGCTTTAACGGGGTTGCGATTCTTTCGAAACTGCCGCTCGAAGATATCTCACGCGGCTTACCGGGTGACGACAGCGACGAACAGGCACGCTGGATCGAAGCAACCGTGATGGGCGACACCCCCATTCGCGTTTGCGGTTTATATTTGCCAAATGGCAACCCGGTGCCCGGTCCAAAATACGATTATAAACTCGCCTGGATGCAGCGCCTGCATGCCCGCGCCCAGGCGCTGATGGCCACCGAAGAGCCGTTTTTGATGGCGGGCGATTACAATATCATTCCGCAAGACGAAGATGCACGCCGCCCAGAGGCTTGGCAAGAAGACGCACTGGCACGTCCTGAAAGCCGCGCCGCCTATCGACGTCTGTTGAATCTTGGTTTCACCGAGGCTTTCCGCGCCCGCACCTTTGGCCCAGAACATTATTCGTTTTGGGACTATCAAGCCGGTGCCTGGAACCGCGACGACGGCATTCGCATTGATCACTTTCTACTCAGTCCGCAATGTGCTGATTTATTGCTGGATTGCCAAATCGACAAACACATTCGCGGGCATGAAAAACCCAGTGACCATGTGCCTGTCTGGGTTGAATTGGCGGCGTAATCCGCACCAAATTCTGCTATGCTGGTCCTTTGAGAGAGGATTCAACATCAAGCGGAGCCAGCATGAAACGGCCGACAAACCCGATGCCAGACGCGGTGCGACAAGCGCTGAAAGATCACGATCTATGGGACCGTTACCAAGAACGCCCATGGTATCAACGCAATGATTACCTCGGATGGATCATCCAAGCCAAACGCCCACAAACCAAAGCCAAGCGGCTTGGCATAATGCTAAAAGAATTGCGCGCCCGAGATGCCTATATGAACATGCCTTGGCACCCAGGTCAGATCAAAAACAAACCTGAATAGCCCCGCCCGCTTATCAACAAGAGACCAAACCTAACCGGTTTTCGTCACATCGTGCCGGTAAATCCAGTCAAACTGACCCAGCATCTTAGAGGGCGCAACTGTGCCCATAGCGCGCAATGCAGTATGGGCGGCTTTTCTAAGAATAGGGTTGGATAGGTGATATTTTTGCGCGTTGCCATTGGCGGTTTCCACGATTTTTGACACGCGATCAAATCGGCGGCTTTGATACATCGCCAAGCCCGCTGCGATGCCGTCACTCTCTGCTAGGCTGGCTGCAAGCACCCAAGCATCTTCCATCGCCATCACCGCGCCTTGGGCCATAAAGGGCAATGTTGGATGTGCCGCATCCCCCAGCAATGCAACATTTTCCCCGTACCAGCGCTTGGCCACCGGATGTCGAAACAACCCCCAACGCCCAACCTCTGTCGTCGCGTCCATCAAAGCTGGCACATCCCCGCCAAAATCCGCAAATACACGGCGCAAATTCTCTGGGTCATCCTTAAAGGCCCAACCTTCTTCGGCCCATTCGCTGCGTTCTTGTACCGCCACCAGGTTCACCAATTCACCGCCTCGCAAAGAGTAGCTGACAACATGCCGCTTGGGGCCCATATGCACCTGTGCAACGGCTTTATGCCGCATTTGGTTTGGCACTGTTGCCCGCCAGGCCACCTGCCCAGTGAAAAACGGTGCCGAAGTGCCATTCAACGCTTTACGGCCCACCGAATGCAGCCCGTCTGCGCAAACAACCAAGTCCGCCTGAAAATGCGCCCCCTGTGCCAACATCACCTCTGGCCGCGGGCCCGGTGTCACATCCGTTGCCTTTTGCAGCAGGCGAATATTTACGCCAGCCGCACGACAACTTTCAGCTAGCAAATTGATCAGGTCAGCACGATGCACAAAGTAATAAGGCTGATCAGGTCCAAGCCGCGTCAAATCAAGCCGTGTGACCAAATCGCCGTTTTTGTAATCGCGCAGCTCTACGGCTTGCGCGCGCACACAGCAGGCTGCCAAGCTGTCTTCTAACCCAAGCGCGCGCATCACGCATATGCCGTTTGGGCCAACCTGAATGCCGGCCCCAACCTCATTGATCGCTTCGGCCTGTTCCAGCACAGTCACCTGTGCGCCCCGCTGGGCCAGCGCCAGCGCCACTGTCAGCCCACCGATACCGCCGCCCAAAACGGCTATATTCAGTCCAAGTAATGCCATGCCTACTTGTGAAACGAAAAACGCCGAAGCGAAAGCCCCGGCGTCTCTATATTCAAATATTCACCTGCGATCAGTCGTCGCGGTGAACTTTTTCGCGGCGCTCGTGGCGTTCTTGCGCTTCAAGCGACATGGTCGCAATCGGCCGCGCATCCAGACGCTTCAATGAAATCGGGTCGCCCGTCACTTCACAATAGCCATATTCGCCTTCATCTATCCGACGCAGAGCCGAGTCGATTTTGGCAACCAATTTGCGCTGACGATCACGGGTGCGCAATTCCAACGCCCGATCTGTCTCTTCACTCGCGCGATCCGAAATATCCGGAATGTTGCGTGTGTTGTCTTGCAAGGCTTCAATCGTATCACGGCTTCCCGAGATAAGATCTTGTTTCCAGTCGTTTAACTTACGCTTAAAGTATTCAATCTGCCGTTCATTCATAAACGGTTCATCATCTGCGGGACGATAGTCCTCGGGCAGGAAAACCTCTGCTTTCATTTCCGCTCCCTCATCGTGGCTTGTGTCTAACTTGGTAATACGCGTTGACATAAAGCCCCCTCTCTACGGGTGGGATTTAACTCACACCATTGCTTTTGTCACTACCTGATAACAGCGCATTGCGGCTAATTTACGTTCACGATAAGTTACGCCTAAACTTTGACCAACGGGCGACTGCACATGAAATTCCAAGGCACCAAAGACTATGTGGCAACCGACGATTTAACGGTTGCCGTCAATGCGGCTGTCACATTGGAACGCCCGCTGTTGGTCAAGGGCGAACCCGGCACCGGAAAGACAGAATTGGCCAAACAAGTTGCCGCTGCTTTGGGCTTGGACATGATCGAGTGGAATATCAAATCCACAACCAAAGCCCAGCAAGGACTGTATGAATATGACGCCGTCAGCCGCTTGCGCGACAGTCAACTTGGCGAAGAACGTGTTCATGACGTTGCAAACTACATTCGCAAAGGCAAACTTTGGGAGGCCTTTCAACGAGATGAAAAAGTTGTCTTGCTGATTGATGAAATCGACAAAGCAGACATCGAATTTCCAAACGACCTGCTGCAAGAGCTCGATAAGATGGAGTTTCATGTCTATGAAACCGGCGAGACCATTCGCGCCAAACACCGCCCCATCATCATCATCACCTCCAACAACGAAAAAGAACTGCCTGACGCGTTTTTGCGCCGCTGCTTTTTCCACTTTATTCAATTTCCGGATGCCGAGACATTGCAAACCATTGTCAAAGTGCATCACCCCGACATCAAAGAACACTTATTGACCACCGCCCTGACGCAGTTTTATGAAATTCGCGATACGCCGGGGCTTAAGAAAAAACCATCGACGTCAGAGGTCATTGACTGGCTTAAACTGTTGCTGTCAGAGGATCTGACCGCAGAAGATTTAAAGCGCGACGGGGCCAGCCTATTGCCGAATTTGCACGGGGCTTTGCTGAAAAACGAGCAAGATGTGCATCTGTTTGAGCGCTTGGCCTTTATGGCAAGGTCTGGACGTTGAGAGGATATCTAAAACACAAAACCAGCGTTTTGGCATTGGCGTTCCTTGCGGCTTGCTCTGGCCCAGAGCAACCACAGCCAACACGGTCCATATTGGCCGACAGCACGCTGCCTCCTCTTAAGGCCTTCACGGCAGCCAGACCCGTCGCCACCCAACGCTCAAACAGTGATATGGCTCAGGATTTTCTAGATCTTGCCTTTGCCTTGGAAAGCGGTCGTGATCTGCGCCAATTCACGCGGTTTGACACGCCCATTCGCGTAAAGGTCACCGGCCGCAATACCGCCACACTGCGATCAGACCTCAAACAGTTGCTTGGCCGTCTACGCGCCGAGGCCGGTCTTGATATTACACAGGTTTCTGACGGGCGGGCGCAGATCACCATTCATTCAGTGGCCAAGAAAGACATTCGTCAAGCCTTGCCGCACGCCGCCTGTTTTGTCGTGCCCAATGTTGACAGCCTCTCTGATTACCGGCGCAGCAAAAACGCCCCGAAAACCGATTGGCTTGCCCTGAAAGAGCGCACAAAACTGGCAATCTTTCTGCCTTATGACACCAGCCCGCAAGACGTGCGCGATTGCTTGCACGAAGAGCTGGCACAGGCCCTTGGCCCTCTCAACGACCTATACCGTCTGAATGACAGCGTCTTTAATGACGACAACTTCCACACGGTGCTCACCAGCTTTGATATGCTGATGTTACGCGTGCATTACGATCCCCGTCTGCAAAACGGCATGAGCCGCGAAATGGTGGCCCAAAGACTGCCGGAAATCTTCGCTCGTCTGAACCCCGCGGGCCAGTCTGCGGGCACCGGGCAGACCTCATCAACCCCACGCGCTTGGATCAACGCCATCCAATTCGCCCTTGGCCCCAAAGCCACAAAAACCCAACGCGTGGCAGAGGCGCAAAGGGCCATTGATTTGGCAAAGCAATACGGCTGGTCTGATCACAGACGCGGCTTCAGCCACTTTGCCATGGCGCGCCTTTTACAAGCCCGCTATCCAGACAAGTCCCATCAACATTATCTATGGGCCGACGAATTCTTTCGTCAATCGGCCCCAAATGGTCCGCATCGACCGCAGGTGGCGACACAGCTCGCTGCCCACGCGATTTCCAATGGCAATGCCCAGTCTGCTCTACGCTTGATCGAAACCAACCTGCCCGCTGCCTATAAATACGAGAACGCCGTTCTTTTAGCATCGCTTTTATTGCTGAAATCCGAAGCACTGGCCATGACCGGAGAATTGGACGCGGCCCAACAAGCGCATCTGGACAGTCTGGGCTGGGCGCGATACGGCTTTGGCCCAGAATGGGCGGTGCGTGCAAAGCAACGCGAAGTTGCCGCCCTTAATCCACACAACAGGAGCTTCTAGCCCATGATCGTAATCATTGCCGCACTGGTCGGTGCCATTCTGGGTGGTCTCACTGCAAAACGCCGCGAGGGCCGCCTGCCCGACATCCTGCAATACATCACGGCCTATGCGATTGCCTTTGCTGTGGCAGGATTTATCGTGACACTCGTGATTGAAAAAATCGTGTCCTAAGTCATGTTTCGGCCGCTGTTTGAAAACCTCAGATCCGCAGGCGTGCCCGTCAGCCTGCGCGAATACCTCAGTTTTCTGGCAGCGCTCAAAACCGGCCTGGCCACCTATGACACCGAAACATTCTATTACCTTGCGCGCACCGTCATGGTCAAAGACGAGCGCAACCTTGATAAATTTGACCGCGCTTTCGCCGCCACCTTTGAAGCTCTTGGAAACATCACAGCAGAACAGGTTTTGGACGCTGTCGACATTCCCGCTGAATGGCTGCAAAAAATGGCAGAAAAACATCTTAGCGCAGAAGAAAAAGCCGAAATCGACGCCCTTGGTGGTTTTGATAAACTGATGGAAACGCTCAAGGAGCGCCTGAAAGAACAGCAAGGCCGTCATCAAGGCGGCAACAAATGGATTGGCACCGCTGGCACTTCGCCCTTTGGGGCCTATGGCTATAATCCCGAAGGCGTGCGCATTGGGCAAAAAGAAAGCCGTCACCAGCGGGCGGTGAAAGTCTGGGACAAACGGGCCTTCAAAAACCTGGACGGCGATGTCGAACTGGGCACCAGAAACATCAAAGTTGCATTGAAACGACTGCGGAAATGGGCCCGCGACGGCGCCGCCGAAGAACTTGATCTGGACAGCACAATTCGCGCCACAGCCGAGCACGGCTATCTTGATGTGCAAACCCGCCCCGAGCGGCGCAATGCCGTCAAAGTCCTGCTGCTTTTAGACGTCGGCGGGTCCATGGATCCGCATATCAAAGTGGTCGAAGAGCTGTTCTCTGCCGCCCGCGCAGAATTCAAACATCTAGAGCACTACTATTTCCACAATTGCCTTTACGAAGGCGTCTGGAAAGACAATGCCCGCCGTTGGAATGACCAAATTCCAACCCAAGATCTGCTACGCACCTATGGGTCTGATTATAAATGCATATTTGTGGGTGATGCCTCTATGTCGCCCTATGAAATTGCCTATCCGGGTGGCGCAAACGAACATTGGAACCAAGAAGCAGGCCAGGTTTGGCTGGAACGGGCCTGCGCGCAATGGCCAAATCATATGTGGATCAACCCGGTGCCCAAACCCCATTGGCAATACACCCACAGCATCAGCATGATCTGCGAAATCTTTCAAAACCGCATGGTGCCGATGACCTTATCCGGGTTAGACGAAGGCATGCGTGAGCTGACGCGTTAATCCCTTGCCAAATACCGCGCCATGCTCTTTGATCGCGGCCAATCCTAAGAGACATCCGTGATGCTGCGCCTTTTCAAATCTCATCCCATTGCCGCCCCCGGGTTTCTGCTTGCCTTGGCTGTAACGGCATTTTTCGCCATTCGTATGGTGCTGGATGTGCTCTATTGGTCTGATCCGGCCCATCACAACCAAGCCCCCGAGGCTTGGATGACACCGCGCTATATCGCGCATTCCTGGGGGATCGAACCAAAAGATGTGCGCGACGCCGTTGGGCTGGGCAGCGACAGACCCAAAGCGCGCCCCACCCTGAATTGGATTGCAGCTCAACGCGGCGTGCCGGTTGATCAGGTCCTGCAAGAAGTCCAAGCGCTGTTGGCGCAGCAAACGCCACAGTCATGACAGAAACGCTGATCTCTGCACTGGCAAATTACGGCATCGTTCTTTTGTTTTTCACAACATTCTTCAGCTGTCTGGCTGTTCCGGTGCCGTCATCGCTTATGATGTTGGCGGCGGGTGCCTTTATCGCCACCGGAGATCTGGACGCCTATTCAAGTTTATTCGCCGCCTTATTTGGGGCGCTTTGCGGCGATCAAGTTGGCTATCAAATTGGGGCCAAAGGGCGTGCGCCGCTTGCGCGATTTATGGACAGAACCCAAGCACGTGCCCGCATGATGGCGCGATCTGAATCCTATCTGGTCGATTGGGGCGGTCTTGGGGTTTTCCTCACACGTTGGCTGTTTTCCCCGCTTGGTCCCTACATCAACTTTGCCAGCGGTGCAGCCGGCTTATCAATCTGGCGCTTTACGCTTTTTGCCGCGCTTGGCGAATGCGTTTGGGTCTCGGTTTATCTTGGGCTTGGCTATGGCTTTGCTGATAACCTGACCATGGCCTCCGAACTTGCTGGCGATATGCTTGGGCTTTTGGCGGGGCTTTCGCTTGTCATTGGCTTTGGCATCTGGCTTTTGCGCCATAACCGCAAGAAAAACGCCGCAACCCAACTGAATTGACTTCACGACACCGGCCCCCCATATCCACTATATGATCAAATTCACCCCGATCCTGCTCGCCATCCTCTATGCGCTTTTCATGTATCGTTTTTCCGCATGGCGAACGTCAAAAACCCTGGACGAAAAGTCCACCGAATTGGCGGATCCGGCGCTCAAAACCCTGATCGACAAAATGGCCAGCACCTTAGACCTGCCGCGCATCCGCGTGTACATCTATGAAATCGAGCCGGTGAATGGGCTCGCCGCCCCTGATGGGCGCATCTTCATCACCCGTGGCTTTTACAATCGCTATGCACAAGGAGAGGTCAGCAGCAAAGAAATGGCCAGTGTCATTGCCCACGAACTCGGCCATGTGGCCCTTGGGCATTCCCGTCGACGCATGATTGATTTTTCAGGTCAAAATGCTCTGCGCACGGCCTTGGCCATGGTGCTTTCGCGCTTTGTTCCTGGAGTAGGAGTCTGGGTCGCCAATATGCTCACCAGCCTGCTTGCCGCGCGGTTGTCGCGCTCTGACGAATACGAGGCCGATGAATATGCCGCAGCCCTGTTGACCAAATCCAACATTGGTGTGGTGCATCAGAAAACCCTGTTTGAGAAACTCGAAAAGCTGACGCAATCCAACAAAGGGGCTGCTCCGGCTTGGCTGCTAAGCCACCCAAAAACCGCGGAACGCATCAAAGCGATTGAAACCCTAGAAGCCAAATGGGGTGTGGCCCAATCTAAGCCTTAAGCCAAGCTTAAGCGAGGGCTTTCGCCAATCGCGGCAAGCGGGCTTTTTTCAATAAAGCCCGGGTCTCCCAAGTCTCACCTGACAGTCGATCTGCCTCGGCCTGTACCCCTGCGACAACCTCTTTGACCAATGCCGGATCCTGTTCCCACACACCACGCAAGAACCAATCCGGATCCCAACGTTCCAGGCCTTCTTCGGCCAATGTATTTTTGGGAAAATCTTTTGCATTCAGCGTTATAATCGCCTCAGCTGATCCAGATATTGCCGCAGCCAATACATGTACATCTGCCGGATCCGGCAAATACAACCGATCTTCCAACGAGGGTTTCCACGTCACAGACGATTTTGGCCAAGCAGCGGTCAACAGCGCAATTTCGCTGCGCGCCTGCATCTCGCCCGTTGGGCCAATTTTGCGCGCCGCCCGCGCCCATTCCTCTAGAATGCGCGCAGACCACAAGGGTTGATAGACACCGGCTTTGGCCACGCCAAGCAACACTTCGCGCATCACTGTCGGGTAAATCACACAGGTGTCTAACAAGACCTTCATAGGCGGAAAAACAGCGCCTTTAGATAGCCGCTTTCAGCCAATTGCGGCATCAAGGGATGATCCGGCCCGGCAAAGCCCGTGTGCAACAAAGTGCCACGCCGCCCAGCCCTGCCAATGCCACGCGCAGACGCATTGCGAAACAGGCTCTGCTCTGCGGCATGTGAACACGAACACAGGCCCAAATAGCCGCCCTCTGCCACCAATGGTGCAGCCAACCGGGCCACACGCTCATAGGCCCGCAGCCCCTTGTCTAGCGCTGGTTTATTGGGCGCAAACGCCGGTGGATCACAGACCACCACGTCAAACTTCTGCCCTTCGGCAGCCAAAGCCTCCATGGTTTTGAACGCATCGCCTTTGCGGGTGGCAAACCGATCCGCGAAGCCGCTTTGTTTGGCCCCCTCTTCGGCAAGCTCCAGCGCCGCCGCTGACCCATCCACCGCCAAAGCGCTATCCGCACCCTGTGCCAATGCCGCGAGTGAAAAACCGCCAACATGGGAAAACATATCCAAAACACGCGCGCCTTTGCTGAGACGCGCGGCAAATTCGTGATTGGGCCGCTGGTCAAAAAACAATCCGGTTTTTTGGCCACCTGTCAGGTCCGCCATATAGGTGGCCCCGTTCATATCCACCGGCACAGCTTGTGTTGGGGCCGCGCCCAGCACCGCGCCGCTTTGATCATCCAGACCTTCTAGGCCACGGGCACGCCCGGCTCCGTTTTTCAACACATGGGTGACACCAGTGACCTCATGCAGTGCCTCAACCAAGGCGGGCAACAGGGCATCCGCCCAGGCGGCATTGGGCTGCACCACACATGTATCGCCAAAGCGGTCAATCACCACGCCGGGCAAACCATCGGCTTCGGCATGCACCAAGCGGTAAAACGGTTTGTCATACAGGCGCGCGCGTAAATCCAAAGCCCGGCGTATTTTGCTGGCAAACCACGACGCATCAATCACCGCCTCTGGGTTGCGATCCAGCATGCGGCAAATGATTTTGCTGTTGGGGTTCACCGCGACCAACCCCATAGGGCGGCGCTCGGCATCCACCAACACCGCCAAAGACCCTGGCGTCAGGTTTCGCGTGCGTCGGTCGGTGACCAATTCGTTTTCATAAACCCAAGGGAAGCCGTGGCGCACAGCGCGGGCATTGGCTTTGGGCAACAGGCGGACGTGGGGCAATGTATCTGTCATTCCGCCCTCCTAAAGCGATATGACCGCCAAGGAAAGCACAGATCGACTATTGCAGCCTTTGCCGCCTTGATCGGCCGCTGCGACGCGCCTTTGCCGACCGTCCCAGCGCACCTTCCTTCAGGATTTCTGTCATCGGATGATCCGGAAATTCCGGTTCATACAGCGCCAAAAGCGCCCGGATTGCAGCGATGGCATCGTCTCCGTCCGGCACACCCAATGCCCAATCCAAAAAGATCGCACGGCATTGGGGCATATCAATCCCCTCGATTTGATAGGCTTCGTGTATAAGCCCGCGCGGGTCATGCATGATTATGCTCCAGAGCTACGGTGCAATACAGTTTCAATGACAGCACCCGCCAACTGCGTGCGTTTGTCCAACAGGTCTGCCAGCTCTTGCATGGCCTCTGTTTGCGTTTCTCGCAACAAAAATCTACGTGCCCCGGCCCCGACATCTTCGGGATCCAGCGTTTCGCTGCCCAATAACCGCGAGACCTGCTGCACGGTCCAGCACAGCTGATACGCCTCTTGCAAGGCCTGCGCCTCTGGTTTGGTCAACCAGCCCACGGCCTGCTCTGCTTCCAGTGCAAGGTCAATGTCGCCCGCACTTTGCCCCGCCAACAGCGCCGCAGCCTGTACCGTCAATTCAACATCCTGCAAACGCCCAGCCCCAAGTTTTGCGTCCCAGGGGCCACCGGACCCTTTGGCATCTGCAATCCGTTTGCGCATTTCCAAAACATCCTGACGCACCTGCGCCTCGTCTGAAGCGCGCGCCAAAAGGGCGACACGAAAAGTTTCTATCTGCGCCATAAGCTCTGGTGCACCGGCCACTGCCCGCGCCCGCGTCAGCGCCAAATGTTCCCAGGTCCAGGCTTTATTTTGCTGATAATCCATAAAACTCGCCAACGAAGTGGCAACTGGCCCCTGCGTGCCTGACGGGCGCAAGCGCATATCAACCTCATACAGCCGACCTTCCGACATTTGCGCCGAAAGTGCTGTCACCAGCGCCTGCGTCAGTCGCGCATAATAGGCCCGTGACGCCAGGGCGCGCCGCCCGTCGGACATTTCGACCCCATCGGCGTCATAGATCACAATCAAATCAAGATCAGAAGCCGCATTCAGACGCCCGGCCCCCAAAGATCCCATGCCCAAAACCATCGCGCCTTTACCTGGGGGCGCCCCATGTTTTTCAGCAAATTTTGCCACGACTTCGGGCCAAACGGCACACAGTACAGCCTCGGCCAATTCCGCATATTCCCGACCGGCCTCTTGCGCATCAATGATGCCGCGCAGATGGTGCACACCGATGCGAAAATGCCATTCTTTGTTCCAACGCCGCGCCGCATCCAATTTGCGTTCGTAATCGCTTTCTGCCGCCAACAGAGCGGTCACTTCAGTCGTAAGTTGCACCGTGCCAGGCCAAGCATCAAAAAACGATCCGCCAATAACCGCATCAAAAACCTGAGAATTTCGCGCCAGATAGCGCGCCAACTCCGGTGCAGTGCCTGCGATATCAGTCAATAAATCAATCAGTTGCGGGTTTGCCTCTAACAAAGAAAACACCTGCACACCTGCGGGAAGGCCCGCTAAAAACCCATCCAAAGCCACCAAAGCCTCATCGGGTTTGGCAGCGCGTTCCAATCGCTTTAACAGCGCAGGGCGCAACCTGTTAAAAATCTCGGTCGCACGCTCTGATCTTAGCGCTGGATAGGTCTTCCATCGCGCCAATATCTCTTCGTCAAAAGCATATGTCTGTTTGGTCTTCACCACAGGTTGCATCAGATCAGGCGCAAAGAAATCCTCGGTCAGCGCATGCACCTCATCAAGCCTGCGCCCGATATCTTGTTTCATGGTCGTCACGTCCTGCCCCATCAGACAGGCAATCCGTTGCAAACCCTCTTCAGTCTTAGGCAGGTCATGGGTCTGGGCGTCGTGGATCATCTGTATGCGATGTTCGACCTCGCGATGGGCGCGATAGTGATCGGTCAACTTCTCTGCAACCTCCGAGGTCAGCCACCCCTTTTGCGCCAACAGCGCCAGCGAAGGCACCGTGCCGCGTGTGCGCAACGCTCGATCACGTCCCCCCGCAATCAACTGCCGGGTTTGGGTGAAAAACTCAATCTCCCGAATACCGCCCCGGCCAAGTTTCATATTATGGCCCTCAAGCACTGTTTTCGCGCCTAGTTTTTTGTGCTCACGAATCCGAAGTCGCATATCGTGCGCGTCCTGAATGGCGGCGAAATCAAGGTGTTTGCGCCACACAAATGGTTGTAATGTCTGCAAAAAACGCGTGCCAGCCGCTATGTCACCCGCCGCAGGGCGCGCCTTGATATAGGCGGCGCGTTCCCAGGTCCGCCCAAGGCTTTCGTAATAGCGTTCGGCCGCTTCCATCGCCAAACACACCGGGGTCACCGCCGGATCGGGGCGCAAACGCAAATCCGTACGAAACACATAGCCTTCGCCAGTGGGATCATTCAGCAAAGCCATCGCCCGGCGCGTGGCCCGCACCAAAGACGCCCGCACATCAAAAAAATCATCCGGGTCGTAACGTGTCTCATCAAACAGGCAAATCAGGTCGATATCGCTGCTGTAATTCAGCTCATAAGCCCCCATTTTCCCCATCGCCAAACAGACCATACCAGCAGCATCTTCAACATCTTCCTCGCTGGCACCGGGCAGCTTGCCCCGCGATATCTCTTTTGAAATCATCGCTTTAAGGGCAACGTCACACGAAATATCCGCAAAATCCGTCAGCGCCTTGGTCACCTGCTCAAGTTCCCAGACCCCGGCGATATCCGCCAAAGCGGTCAACAGCGCCACCCGCCGTTTGCCACGCCGCAATTCCGACGACAAATTTTGTGCCTCACAGGCGCTGATGTGCGCAAACAAAGTCTGCAAAGCCGCCTCAGGCGCATCAAAGGCCTCAGGCAGCCAGGCATTTTCTTTTTCAATCAAAGATTTAAGAAAGGGGCTAGCCCCTGCCGCCCCCTGCACAAGACGCGACAAGTTGCTGGACATTCCATCGACACAGCCAGACACCTCGGCGCCCCGCTCTTCATCAAACACACGGGGCAATCTGCTGATTTTGGATTCAAAGGTCATACTGAAATCATGAATGGCATTGGCCAAAGCGTCAATGCGACAAGCGCGATCATCTGCGCGAATTCACCAGTTAGCCTAACTTTAACTTTAGTTGGAAAATTATTGATTTCAAACCAAAATTCCAGAACCAAAAGCGAATTTCAACCGCAGTCCCCCACAGAAAATTCGACACACCCTGATGCAACCATATGTTGTTCTTAAACCACGCCCTCAACGTAATCCGCCATCGCAGGCGGAGCATTCTTGACTTTACCCTCCGTGAAAGTGTTGGTGCGCCAATCTCTATAATTCACATACGTCACATTTTGGGGGACACAAAATGAATCAGATTTTCGCAGCAGCCGCGATCTTGGCCGTCACCAGCACTCAATCCATCGCCGGCGGCATGAACGACCCTGTGATCCCAGCACCGATCATCATCGACAGCGCTGAATCCAGCTCGCCTTCCAGCGGTGCCGTCATGGCGCTTTTGACCATCTCAATTCTGTGGGCCGCACTCGACGACTAAAGCTGGCTCACCCCGAAAAAAGGGCGCGCTGATCTCTCAGCGCGCCCTTTTTTGTTTCTAATGTCCAAGACGCTTAATGCGCAATCGCAGAGCCACCGGATTGTGCCTTCAAAGCCGCCGCCGCAGCTGCTGCCTCTTCTGCCGCTTCATCCCATTCCACCGATTCCGGCTTAGAGATCAGGGCACGCTCAAGCACTTCAGACACATGCGACACTGGGATGATTTCCATACCCTCTTTGACGTTGTCAGGAATGTCCGCCAAGTCTTTCTCATTCTCTTCCGGAATAAGAACCGTCTTGATACCGCCACGCAACGCCGCAAGCAGTTTTTCCTTCAGCCCACCAATCGGCATCGCATTACCACGCAGGCTGACTTCACCGGTCATCGCAATATCTTTGCGCACCGGAATGCCTGTCAGCACCGACACAATAGAGGTCACCATCGCCAGACCAGCCGAAGGCCCGTCCTTTGGCGTGGCGCCATCCGGCACGTGTACGTGAATATCCTGCCGCTCAAATTGTGGTGGTTTCACCCCAATCTGTGGCGCGATAGACCGCACATAGCTGGCGGCTGCGTCGATGGATTCTTTCATCACGTCGCCCAGCTTACCGGTGGTTTTCATTCGGCCTTTGCCTGGCAGTTTCAACGCCTCAATGTGCAGCAAATCGCCGCCCACACTGGTATAAGCAAGCCCAGTCACAACACCGACCTGATCTTTGTTTTCAGCCAAACCAAAGCGGTACTTTTTAACGCCCAAGAATTCGTGCAGATTGTCGGCGGTCACTGTCACAGATTCCGCTTCTTTCTTCACGATTTTGGTGATTGCCTTACGCGCCGTCTTGCCAATCTCACGCTCTAGGTTCCGCACGCCGGCTTCGCGGGTATAGGTGCGGATGATCTCTTGCACCGCTTCCGGTTCAATCGAAAATTCCTTGGCTTTCAGGCCATGGTTCTTCACCTGCTTCGGAATCAAATGACGATGCGCGATCTCAGCTTTTTCATCTTCGGTGTAACCCGCCAATGGAATAACTTCCATCCGGTCGAGCAATGGACCAGGCATGTTATAGCTGTTGGATGTGGTCAAAAACATCACGTTTGACAGGTCATACTCCACCTCGAGGTAGTGATCGACAAATGTGCTGTTTTGTTCCGGATCCAGAACCTCCAACATCGCTGATGCCGGATCGCCGCGGAAATCTTGACCCATTTTGTCAATTTCATCTAACAAAATCAGAGGGTTGGTTGTTTTCGCCTTTTTCAACGCCTGAATGATCTTACCCGGCATCGAACCAATATAGGTCCGGCGGTGACCGCGAATTTCGCTTTCGTCACGCACGCCACCCAAAGAGATCCGGATGAATTCACGCCCGGTTGCCTTGGCAACGGATTTACCCAGCGACGTCTTACCAACGCCCGGAGGGCCCACAAGACACATGATCGGGCCTTTCAACTTGGCAGAGCGTTGTTGCACCGCCAAATATTCCACAATCCGTTCTTTGACCTTGTCCAGACCATAATGGTCATCGTCCAGTTTCTCTTGGGCTTTGTTCAGGTCTTTCTTAACCCGAGATTTCGTGCCCCAAGGAATAGACAACATCCAATCCAGATAGTTGCGCACAACGGTGGCCTCTGCCGACATCGGCGACATGTTTTTCAGCTTTTTCAGCTCAGCATCCGCCTTTTCTTTGGCTTCTTTGCTCAGCTTGGTGGCTGCGATTTTATCTTCCAGCTCCTGGATTTCTCCGGACCCTTCTTCGCCATCGCCCAATTCTTTCTGAATGGCCTTCATTTGCTCATTCAGATAGTACTCACGCTGCGTTTTCTCCATCTGAGATTTCACACGTGTTTTGATCTTTTTCTCAACCTGCAGCACAGACATTTCGCCCTGCATCAGGCCATAGACTTTTTCCAGCCGTTCACTGACGGAAAGCGTCTCCAAAAGCTCTTGCTTCTGATCAACTTCCACCCCCAAATGGCCCGCCACAAGGTCAGCCAAACGCGCAGGCTCTGCGGTTTCAGCCACTGCAGACAGCGCTTCTTCTGGGATATTCTTTTTAACTTTGGCATAGCGCTCAAATTCGTCACCAACAGAGCGCAGCAGCGCCTCGATGGTTGTCGCATCACCTGGCATTTCTGACAGATATTCCGCGGTTGCCTCAAAAAACACGTCGTTTTCAAGGAAATCATTGATGATCACGCGCGACTGGCCTTCGACCAGAACTTTTACAGTCCCATCCGGCAGTTTCAGCAATTGCAACACATTGGCCAAAACGCCCGTGCGATAAATGCTTTCCGCTTCCGGGTCATCCTCTGCCGGGTCGATCTGGCTGGCAAGCAGAATTTGCTTGTCATCCTGCATCACTTCTTCAAGGGCGCGCACAGATTTCTCGCGGCCTACAAACAGTGGCACAATCATATGGGGGAACACCACAATATCGCGCAGCGGCAATACCGGGTAGGATGAATTGAGTGGCTCTTGCATACTCGGTCCTCATTCTTGGCAAGTACGTCCGGCCCCGCTTTGCGGCGACACTGACCTACTCCTTCTAGGGAATTAAAACTGGGGCTGAGCCGCCAAGATTTCAACCCTTCTTTGTTGTTGAAGCCACAATGCCCTTGGCAAGAATTGGGTGCAAGCGACAAATCCAAACCATTTAGCCCAGTTTTAATGTTTTGCGCCGCACATCTCAAAAATTTACAATTTTACGTGCATTTTTTGGTTTTCCAACGCATCCTTTTCAAAATTCCGGCAATCAAAATCCTCGTTTGTCTGGGTATCATTTGGGGTTGCAAGGGAATTGATTTGAATGAAATCTGTTATTTCCAAACTTCTTTATATGCGCGAATTTCGCAATTCATTGGCCGGGGCCGCCACCCGACAGCTTATTCGCAGCACCTCGCGCTGGTATGATTATTCCGTCGACTTCAAAGTCGATATGCTGGCGATTGATCGGCCGCATTACGCCTGGTGCATGCTCAATGCTGCACGGCTGGGCCAGCTTTTGGGACACGATCGCATTTCCGCCATTGAATTTGGCGTCGCCGGTGGCAATGGGCTGGCCTATATGTGTGATTTCGCCAAAGAGGTGAAAGCCGTCACCGGCGTCACGGTTGACTGCTATGGCTTTGACACCGGCGCAGGCATGCCGCCCCCCGAAGGCCCCTATGACCTACCGTTCTGGTTTGCCGCTCAGCAATATAAAATGGACCAAGACGCGCTGCAAAAGCGTGTGCCCGAAGCCAAACTGGTGATCGGCGATATTCGTGAAACCATTGGCGATTTCATAAAAACCCACCAGCCTGCGCCCATCGGGGCGGTTTTCAACGACACGGACTATCATTCCAGCACCCGCGAAACCTTTCGGATCTACGACGCTGTCACCAGCCACCCACAGCATTTTTTGCCGCGCAGCTTTATGTATTTTGACGATGTGCTGGGATCAGAACTGGAAATGTACGGCGCTCATAATGGCCAATTGCGGGCGATTTCCGAATTCAACGCCACCCAAGACGCTGTGCGCATCCATCGCAATCAAAACCTGATCCACCAAGACTATCTGCCCTATCGACATCAAATCTACTACGGCCACCTGTTTGAGCACCCCGACTACAACCGCTATATCGGCGCAGGTCGGCAAGAGGTTCTCGAAGACCTGCTGAAGCTGAACAGCTGATCAAGGTTAGCGCATAGATTGCCCTGATCGGCCAATCGCTCTACCGAAGCCAAGGCCTCCAACAAACCCAAGGGAAACGCGACGTTGGCCACGTCGGCCCGGTGGCTGCTGCACAAACCCTAAAGTGGCTCAATATCCCCCTGCGCGCGCCCTGCGTGAAAATCTTTTTCCCAGGCCTCAAACGCCCCTGCCGCAATCGCCCCGCGCATTCCGTCCATAATATCTTGAAAATACTGCAGGTTATGCCAGGTCAGCAACATGCCGGAAATCATCTCGTTTGAGCGGAACACATGGTGCAAGTAGGCGCGTGAATAATTTGTGCAGGCCGGGCAAGAACACCCCTCATCCAACGGGCGCGGGTCATCAGCGTGACGCGCGTTTTTGATGTTCACCACCCCATTGCGGGTAAACGCCTGCCCGGTGCGGCCAGAGCGGCTGGGCAACACGCAATCCATCATATCAATGCCGCGTTTCACCGCGCCCACAATATCATCGGGCTTGCCCACGCCCATCAAATAGCGCGGCCGATCCGTCGGCAAATAGTCAGGCGCATAGTCCAGACACTCAAACATCGCTTCTTGGCCTTCGCCCACAGCCAGGCCGCCAATCGCATAGCCGTCAAATCCGATATCCCGCAACGCCTTGGCGCTTTCTTCCCGAAAATCCTGTTCCAGACCGCCCTGCATAATGCCAAACAACGCATGGCCCGGACGATCACCAAAAGCCTCTTTTGAGCGCGCCGCCCACCGCATCGACAAATGCATCGAGGCCGCAATCCGCTCACGATCCGCCGGCAGCGCGGGGCATTCGTCAAAACACATCACAATGTCAGAGCCCAACAACCTTTGGATCTCCATCGACCGTTCCGGCGTCAACTCATGCTTGGAGCCATCGATGTGGCTTTTGAAGGTCACGCCTTTCTCGGTCAGCTTGCGCAATCCCGCCAAAGACATCACCTGAAACCCGCCAGAATCCGTCAAAATTGGCCGATCCCAATGCATGAATTTGTGCAATCCACCCAACCGATCAATGCGTTCCGCCGTCGGACGCAGCATCAAATGATAGGTATTGCCCAGCAAAATATCCGCGCCGGTCGATCGCACGCTCTCTGGCATCATCGCCTTGACCGTCGCTGCGGTCCCCACTGGCATAAACGCAGGCGTGCGAATGTCACCGCGCGGCGTTTTAATCACCCCGGTGCGGGCCTTGCCATCAGTTGCGTTTAAGTCAAACGAGATGCGACTGGTCATATCAAACCCTTCTTTCGGCCAAATGCATCAAACCCAACAAATCAGGCCATCCGCAACGGCTTTTGCTTTGCGCTTCCCATACGCTGCCTTATCAAGCTTGTAAAACGCCTCTCACTCTACCACCTGAGAGTCACAAGAATTTTGAGGATCCTATGACCGAAGACATGATTTTTAGCCTAATTTCCCAGAACATTGTCCTGCTTTTGGGCGCTCTATTCCTGATCATCGTTGTCTTTAAGGGCATCCGAATCGTCCCCCAGTCTGAAAAACACGTGGTCGAACGCTTTGGCCGCCTGAAATCCGTACTTGGGCCTGGCATCAATTTTGTTGTGCCATTCCTTGATGTGGTGCGGCATCAGATTTCGATCCTCGAACGCCAACTGCCCACCGCCAGCCAAGACGCGATCACCAAAGACAACGTGCTGGTGCAGGTCGATACCTCGGTGTTTTATCGCATCACCGAACCGGAAAAAACCGTGTACCGGATTCGTGACGTAGATGGCGCGATCTCGACCACAGTCGCTGGCATCGTGCGGGCTGAAATTGGCAAAATGGATCTAGATGAGGTGCAATCCAATCGGGCCGCGCTGATCAGCACCATCAAAAATCTGGTCGAAGACGCCGTAGACAACTGGGGCATCGAAGTGACCCGCGCCGAAATTCTCGATGTGAACCTTGATCAAGCCACCCGCGACGCCATGCTGCAACAGCTGAATGCCGAACGCGCCCGCCGTGCTCAGGTCACCGAAGCCGAAGGCGCCAAACGCTCGGTGGAACTACACGCAGACGCCGAACTCTATGAGGCTGAACAACAAGCCAAAGCCCGCCGCATCAGCGCCGAAGCCGAGGCCTATGCCACCGAAGTGGTCGCCAAAGCCATCAAGGAAAACGGCATCGAAGCGGCGCAATATCAAGTTGCCCTGAAACAGGTCGAAGCCCTGAATGCCCTGGGCAATGGCGATGGCAAACAAACCATCGTGCTGCCCGCCGCCGCCCTCGAAGCCTTTGGCGATGCCTTTAAGCTCTTGAAAGGCGGGTCATAATGGCGGCCCTGGTCACAACCTGGTGGATCTGGCTCGCCGCCGCGCTGATCCTGGGCATTGCAGAAATGATGCTGCCGGGGTTCATCTTCCTTGGCTTTGCCATTGGGGCCGCCCTTGTTGGCCTGGCGCTGCTCGGCCCCCTGGCTCTCTTGTCCCCCGCGGCCATCGCATTGATCTTTGCCGCCCTGTCGCTGGCCGCCTGGCTGGTCCTGCGTCGCATCTTTTCGCTGCCCAAAGGTCAGGTCAAAACCTTTGACCACGACATCAACGACTGATCCCCCACCCAAGGGATCCGCGCGCCCGTCACAGGCTGCGCGTCACCCTATTCACTTTTCTAAAAATACTCCCGCCGGAGGCCCCACCGCCTCAAATCAAACCAAACGGCTCAAATTACATCCCTCCGCCCCTCTGGACGCCCTGCCCTCTATTCCCTATATGGACAGTCAGGATTGATCAGGAAAGCAAATGACTCAAGAATCCCAACCGATCGAGGGCACCCCCCTCATTGCCCCCTCAAGCACCGACCACCCGCTGCACGAAGCGGCCGTCGAAGCCTGTCGCAGTGTTTTTGACCCTGAAATCCCTGTGAATATCTATGACCTCGGCCTGATTTACACCATTGAAATCAATGATGAGTCCGAGATCAGCGTCATGATGAGCCTCACAGCCCCGGGCTGCCCGGTGGCCGGTGAAATGCCAGGCTGGGTCGAAGAGGCCATTTCTGGCGTTCCTGGGGTAAAAACCGTCAGCGTAGAGCTGGTCTGGGAACCCCCCTGGGGCATGGAAATGATGTCTGACGAGGCCCGCCTCGAATTGGGCTTCATGTAATCAACACAAAATTCTCATATCTTGCCATGTTGAAAACATGCGCGCCTGCGCATAATTTAGTGGCATAGGAGACAAAATATGTTTGGTATTCCCGGTAAACAGGCGGTCACTTTGACCCCCAAAGCAGCGACGCAAATCGTCAAGCTCATGCAGCGTGACGGTCACCAAGGCCTGCGTATTGGGGTCAAAAAAGGCGGCTGTGCGGGCATGGAATACACCATGGATTTTGTCACCGAAACCGATCCGATGGACGAGATTGTCGAGCAGGATGGCGCGCGGGTGATGATCGCACCGATGGCACAGATGTTTTTGTTTGGCACCCAGATCGACTATGAAGTGTCGCTGCTGGAAGCCGGTTTCAAATTCAACAACCCCAATGTGACCGAGGCCTGCGGCTGCGGTGAATCCATCAAATTTGCCGATATGTAAGCGGTGATACCGCGGCACTCACCGGATTGCTGCGTCGCCGTCTCATAGAACTTGACCTCCCAGCCCAGAGCCAGCAAAAGACCTTAACAAATTTCAAATGATGTTAGGGGGCCATATGCGCCGTAAACTTGCCGCTGGTAACTGGAAGATGAATGGCATCACCGCCAATCTGTCCGAACTCTCTGCCATGAAAGACGCCGCAGACACAAAACAGACCGATGTTTTGATCTGCACACCTGCCCCGCTCATCTCGCGTGCTTCTGTCACAGCCCAAGGCAGCAACATCGCCATTGGCGGCCAGGACTGTCACGCCAATGCCTCTGGGGCCCACACTGGCGACGTCTCTGCTGAAATGCTGGTGGATGCGGGTGCAGACTACGTCATCACAGGCCATTCCGAGCGCCGGGTGGATCACGCTGAAACGGACGCCATTGTCGCGGCCAAATCCAGCGCAGCATATGCCAGCGACCTGACGGCAGTGATCTGCCTGGGTGAAAGCCTTAAGGAGCGCGAAAGCGGCAAAACCCTCGACGTGATCGGCACCCAACTCGCAGGTTCAACCCCTGACGCAGCCACTGCTGAAAACACCGTCATCGCCTATGAGCCAGTCTGGGCCATTGGCACCGGCAAGGTGCCCACCCTTGCACAAATCGCCGAGGTGCACGATTTCATCCGTGCCGGCCTGACAGAACGCTTTGGGGATCAAGGCAAGGGTATGCGCATTCTTTATGGCGGCTCGGTCAAACCCAGCAATGCCACCGAAATCTTTGCGGTTTCAAACGTCGATGGGGCCTTGGTCGGCGGTGCCAGCCTCAAGGCCGAAGATTTCAACGCCATCATCGCGGCACTCGACGCCAGCTGAAAACCGACATTGCACTAAAAAGGCGCGCCACAAACCGGGCGCGCCTTTTTTGGTGCAGATCTATGCCCAGGCTTTAGAACACCACATTCATCATCACCATCGACACCAGCAAAAACAAAACGGTCATGATGCCGCCGCTTTTGACAAAATCCATCACCTTATAGCCCGCCGGTCCCATGATCAGCGCATTGACCTGATGGGTTGGGATCAAGAAGCTGTTAGAGGTGCTGATGGCCACCGTCAGCGCAAAGATCGCCGGATCACCACCAGCGGCCATCGCAATCGAGACCGCCAAGGGCACCAACAAAACCGTCGCCCCGACATTGGACATCACCAAGGTAAAGATCGTCGCCAATACCGCGACACCGGTCTGCAAGGCCCAGATCGGCCAGCCATCCAGCAACGACAGAATTTGATGCGCAATCCATTCAGCCGTACCGGTATTCTGTACAGCCATGCCCAGCGGAATGAGACTGGCCAATAAAAACACCGTTGACCAACTGACCGCCTCATAGGCTTCATCCAGATCCAGCACCTTGGTTAAAATCATCCCAACCGCGCCAGTGAACAAACACAGCGAAAGCCTGACATCGCTGAACAGGATCAACCCAATCGCCACCAAAAAGAAGAACAATGCCCAGCCCAGTTTGCGTGGACGCATTTCTTCGCGTGGAAAGTCGGTGGTGACCACAACAAAATCCCGGTTCTGCGTCAAGCGGGTCAAAGATTCCCAGGTTGAATGGATCACCAAAGTATCCCCAACCTTAAACGGCACATGCGCAATGGCTGTCGGGGAATGATCCTCGGTGGCCACATAGCTCATGGTTTCTTCATCCCGATGAATGGCCAACAAGCTGGCCCCATAGGCTTTGCGAAAAATCACATCATGCGCGGATTTGCCAATCAGATTTGAATCAGGTGGAATGACCAATTCCGCCACACCCGATTGCGTCGCCGCATAGTCTTCGGCAAAAACATCCAACATCGGATGCAGGGTAAATCCCTCTGCCTCAACCATCTGCTTCACTTCCTTGGCCCGCGCCAAAACGGCCAAACGGCAGGGCGCCGTGATTTCGGTACGAATAAGCGGCGCAAACCAGCGTTTACCTTGGTACGCAGAGCCAATCACATAGACATGATATTTCTGCATCAAATCATCAAACGTCATGCCACCGCAGCCATGCCCTTCGTGCACGCTGATTTCGAAAATATCGGTCTTCAGGCCGTAAATCCGTTTCAGGTATTCTTTCAAGCCCTGCGCACTTGTGCCATCTCCTGTTTTGCTACCCTTGGGCAAAACCCAACGTCCAAACACCACAAAATAGATGATCCCCGTCAGCACCAGGCAAATACCAACTGGCGTGACCGAAAACAGGCCAAACGGCTGCATCTGTTGATCCGCTGGCAGTGTCGCATTGGCGGAAAAAATCAAGTCATTCAGCAAAATCATTGGCGAAGAGCCAACCAGCGTCATGGTACCGCCCAGAATGGCGCAAAACCCCATCGGCATCAAAAGCCGGGACAGCGGAATTTCAGTGCGCACCGAAATGCGGCTGACAACCGGCAAAAACAACGCTGCGGCCCCGACATTCTGCATGAATGACGAAATCACCCCAACGGTGCCGGAAATGATGGGAATAATCCGCCCTTCTGTACTGCCACCACGCTTCAAAATCACCGCGGCCACCTTGTTCATGATCCCAGTCTTGTCCAGCCCTGCCCCAATGATCATCACAGCAATGATGGAAATCACCGCATTTGAGGCAAACCCGTCAAATAAATCGGTGACATTCGCAACATTCGCAGTGCTGGGAAACTGGGAAATCAAACCAAGCATCACCATCACCAAAATGGCGGCCAAATCGATCCTCACGATTTCCGAAACAAACAAAAAAACAGTAAATGCCAGCAGTCCTAACACCACTGACATCTCAAACGTCAAAGTAATAGCTTCCAATTCGCGCATCCTCCTGCGTAATTTTATTGCACGCAAAGCGACTTGTGCGCAACATACAGAATTGCTCCAAAAAGACGCATCCCTTGGAAAATCAAGCTTGCATCCCTGCCCGTGCAGGTCGAAACTCAGGGATATGAGCAGTTTGATACAGTCCCCAACAGCAACAGATTTTGTGCAAAACCCCTACGCATTTTATACTAGGGCTCGTAACTCAGGTTCGGTGCAGTTTTGGCATGATTACAACATGTTGGCGGCATTTTCCCATGCCACCGTCTCGGTGCTGCTCAAAGACCGCAGACTGGGGCGCGAAGTGCCGCAAGATCAGCAGGTTGCGCCGCCTGCCCACACCGCGCCCTTTTATGCCATCGAAGCGCATTCCCTGCTAGAATTAGAGCCGCCAAACCATACCCGATTGCGCGGTCTGGTCCTGCGCGCCTTCACGTCACGCCGCATTCAAACCCTGGGGCCAGACATAGAGGCACTAAGCCACGCGCTGATCGACGAGTTCCCCACAGAACCCTTTGATTTATTGCCGCGATTTGCCACGCGATTGCCAGTGGTCATCATCGCCCGCCTGCTTGGGGTGCCCGAAAACATATCCGGCCAATTGATGGCGTGGTCCAGCGCCATGGTTCGCATGTATCAGGCCGCCCGCACCAAAGAAGTAGAGATCGCCGCCGCCAATGCAGCACAGGCATTCTCGGGCTTTCTGCGCGGCTATATCGACGAAAAACGCCTGACCCCCGGCGATGATCTTTTGACCGAATTGATCGTCGCCGAAGAAGAAGATGGCGATAAACTCTCAACTGACGAACTGATATCCACCTGCATTTTACTTCTGAATGCCGGGCACGAGGCCACCGTGCACACCCTGGGCAATGCGGTCAAAACCCTGCTTGAAAACCAAACAGATCCCAACCGCCTGACCGGTGAACAAAACCTTCAAACCGTCGAAGAATTGATCCGCATAGATCCGCCCCTGCATATGTTCACCCGCTTTGCCTATGAAGAGGTCGAAATTGGTCAACACAGGCTCAAACCCGGCGACCAAATCGCATTGATGCTGGGGGCCGCCAATCATGACCCGGCCATGTGGGAAGACCCGCATCTGTTCAATCCCGATCGCCCGATCAAAACCAATATGGCTTTTGGCGCCGGTCGTCATTTCTGCATCGGCGCACCGCTTGCGCGGCTGGAACTGCAAATTGCCCTAAAAGTGCTGTTTGAACGCTGTCCAAATCTGACAATCACAGAACGGCCATTCTATGCCAACACCTACCACTTTCATGGATTGGAACGACTGATGGTTCAAGCTTAGGCCCTCGGCCCCTTTGTGAAACGCGGCTTGGCGCAAGGGCCTGCGTCTGGTCTGATTACGACCATAGCCCATCTCAACCAAACGCGGCTGTTCTGCCAATACACGCCCAATGAAGGAGACTTAGCAATGCATTTACTCGTCGTTGAACCGGCTCTATCCGAAGTCCTCGCCGACAAAGAAAAGGAAAGACAATGGTGGGCACAGCTAGAAGGTTCAGCGACTGACCTGTCTGTAGAGTACCTGACCAACCAGACAGATCTGCGCGACAGGATTGCCGGCTCCGATGCCGTTGCAGGATTCATTTCAGAACCCGCACTAGAACGCGCAACAGACCGGCTACAATGGGTGCATTCCTTTGCCGCCGGGCCACAAAACCAGCTCTATCCTGCCTTCTTGGCCCGCAATATCAAACTGACATGCAGCAAGGGAAACGGTGCGGTGCCGCTGGCGGAACACGCCATGTTGTTGATGTTGGCACTTGCCCGAGACTTGCCAACCTATCTTCACAACCAGCAAGACACCCGTTGGGTGCGGCATCTCAACATTGAACTGACCGGAAAAACCTGTGCCATTCTTGGCGCGGGCAATTCCGCCAAAGAACTGGCAACACGCGCCCGCGCATTCGGCATGCGCGTCATAGCCCTTAAACGAAGATCGGAAAGCTTGCCTGAATTTGATCAGGTTTTTGGCACAGAACAGTTGCAGGCGTTTCTAAAAAGTGCTGATTTCCTCGTTAATACCCTGCCCTTGACCCCTCATACGACCAATCTGATCGGGGCAAAGGAATTGGCTTGTTTGAAATCAACAGCCTACTACGTATGTGTGTCGCGTGGTGGGATTGTCGCAGATGACGCCTTGATTGCAGCGCTTCGGAACAAGCAGATCGCAGGTGCTGGGCTAGACGCCCATACCCAAGAGCCCCTACCAAATGACAGCCCCTATTGGACCCTCGCCAACACCATCATTTCACCACATGACGCCGCCCATTGCGTCGGCACCCATGAACGCGGTGTTCGTATCTTAATCGAAAATATGAAACGCCTTCATTCTGATCAAGAATTGCTTAATATTGTCGATACCGAAGCAGGCTACTGAAAGTAGGTTGGCTGTCACACGCAAGTTTACAACCTGGCATCACGCCCCAGGGCGGCGCAGCCGACAGCTAAGGCGGGTTTCTTTGGCCGCAAACCTCACAAACCCCGCAACTAATCCTGCGGCACCAGCGGCAGGACCGTTGTCGATTTGATTTCCTCCATCGACAACAGCGCGGTCACGTTGTGCACCCGCACTTCTGTGATCAACGCCTGGTAAAATTTGTCATATGCCCGGGCATTGGCCACCCGCACTTTCAGGATGTAATCAATATCGCCTGCCAGGCGGTGTGCCTCTTGCACTTCCGGGCGATCTTGCAGGGCTTTCAGGAACTTAGCCTGCCAATCGGCCTCATGTTCGCTGGTGCGGATCAGCACAAAGAAACAAGCCTCAAACCCCAGCGCCTCAGCATCCAAAACAGCGGTTTGCTGTTTGATGATCCCCGCCTCACGCAGCTTGCGGATGCGATTCCAAACAGGGGTCTTAGAAGAACCCACACGGCGCGCAATTTCATCCAATGACAGCGATACATCCCGCTGCAACTCATCAAGGATTTTCCGATCCATATCGTCTATCCGCAACGCCATTCCATTTTCCTCGACAATTCAGAACATTTAACCGACACCGGCAATCTATCAGAACAAATGTTTCTATTTCTACCAACATCTAGCCACGATACGGAATAATTTCCTATATTAATCCTGAAGTCAAACACCAAAGGTTCGCCCGATGAAACACTTCCCCGTCTTTTTGTCCATGCAAGGACAACGCATTGCCCTGTCGGGCGGTGGCGAGGCGGCTGTGGCAAAACTGCGTTTGCTGTTGAAAACCGAAGCCACACTCACGGTCTATGCAGCGCAGGCGACCGCCCAGATCCACGATTGGGCCAACCAAGACAAGCTCACCCTGATCGCGCGTGCGCTACAGCCGGGCGATCTGACAGACGAAATATTGTTTTACGCCGCCGACGAAGACCCAACCGAGGACGCCCGCACATTTACCCTGGCACAGTCCGCGGGTGTCCTCACCAATATCGTCGATAATCTGCACGACAGCCAGTTCATCACCCCTGCGATCGTAGACCGTGACCCGGTGACCGTGGCAATCGGCACCGAGGGCGCAGCGCCGGTTCTGGCCCGCGCCATCAAAGCAGATCTCGAAGAGCGCCTGTCGCCAAACCTCGGCATGCTGGCCCGCGTCGGAAAATCTTTCCGCAAGGCGGTAGAAATCCTGCCTTGGGGCCGCGCGCGCCGCAATTTCTGGGCCGATTACTATTTCAAGTCCGGCCCGCGCGTCGAAACCAAAGGCGAGAATGCCGCACATCAAGCGCTCGACGAACTGCTGTTTGCCCACATGGCCGCTGAAACAACCTCCGGCCACGTGGCCTTTGTGGGGGCAGGCCCCGGTGACCCCGAATTGCTGACGCTCAAGGCCCGCAAGGCGCTGGATACCGCGGATGTGGTGATCTATGACCGCCTTGTTGCGCCAGAAATCCTGGAACTCGCCCGCCGCGAAGCCCAGTTGATTGACGCCGGCAAAACCCCCTTTGGCCAACAAACCCCGCAAGAGGTGATCAACGAGTTGATCGTGACCCACGCGCAAAAAGGCCAGCAGGTCGTGCGCCTGAAATCGGGCGACGCAACCGTCTTTGGCCGCCTAGACGAAGAACTCGAAGCCTGCGATGCCAACGGCGTTGCCTGGAATGTGGTGCCCGGCATCACCGCCGCCTCTGCTGCGGTTGCCTCCATCGGCCAAAGCCTGACAAAACGCGGCCGTAACTCTGGTGTGCGCTTCCTGACTGGTCACGACGTGGCAGGCTTTGCAGATCACGACTGGCGCGATTTGGCCAAACCCGGCCAGGTGGCTGCCATCTATATGGGCAAAAAAGCCGCACGTTTCATTCAGGGCCGCCTGATCATGCATGGCGCCGATGGGTCAACCCCCGTCACCGTCATCGAAAATGCCTCGCGCCCGAACCAACGGATTGTCGCCAGCACGGTGGCAACCTTGCCAACTGATTTGACAGAGGCAGCGCTCAATGGCCCTGCCCTGACATTTGTGGGTCTGACCCCACGCGCTGCATCCGCAGCCTTTACCAAGTATCAACAACAGGAGCTCGCCTGATATGGCCCGCGCTTTCACACCAAAAGTCATCACAGCAAACCACCTTCTGGAAGGTGACGTGATCTATATGACAGACACCGGTGAATGGACCCGCCAGATGTGCGACGCAGTTCTGTTGACCGACGAAGCTGACGCTGACGTTCGCTTGATCGAGGCACAGCAACAAGCTGACACCACCGTTGGCGCCTATTTGGCCGACGCCAAAGCCGACGAAAACGGCAATCCAGCTCCCACCCACTTCCGCGAAGAGTTCCGCCGCGTTGGCCCAAGCAACTACTTTCACGGCAAACAGGCAGAGGCATAATCATGTATCAGTACAACGAATTTGACAGCGCCTTTCTGGCAGAACGCAATCGCCAGTTCCGTGGCCAGGTTGCCCGTCGCATCGACGGCTCTTTGACCGAAGACGAATTCAAGCCGCTGCGCTTGATGAACGGTCTGTATCTGCAATTGCACGCCTATATGCTGCGGGTTGCTGTGCCCTATGGCACGCTCAACAGCGACCAGATGGACACGCTCGCCCTGCTGGCGGAAAAGTGGGACAAGGGCTATGGCCACTTCACCACCCGTCAGAACATTCAATACAACTGGCCAAAACTGAACGATGTGCCTGATATGCTGGACGCGCTGGCCAAGGTGAACATGCATGCCATTCAAACCTCGGGCAACACCATCCGCAACGTGACAGCAGACCATTTCTCTGGTGCCTCTGCTGACGAAGTGGCCGATCCGCGTCCGGTAGCAGAATTGATCCGCCAGTGGTCCACAGACCATCCTGAATTCCAGGCCCTGCCGCGTAAATTCAAAATCGCGGTTTCCGGCGCAGCCAAAAACGACCGCGCCGTGGTCAAAGCCCATGACATTGGTGTCTATGTTGTCAAAAATGAAGCTGGCGAAATTGGCTACCAATTGATCGTTGGCGGCGGCCTTGGCCGGACCCCGATGATCGGAAAAGTCCTCAAAGACTTCATCTCCGAAGCAGACCTACTGCCTTATCTTGAAGCCACCGTTTCTGTTTGGAACCTATTGGGGCGTCGCGATAACAAATACAAAGCCCGCATCAAGATCACAGTGCACGAGCACGGCATAGAGGACATCCGGGCGCGCGTCGAAGACCGTTTTGCCCTGATCCGCCCAACGTTTGGCGGCATCGATCAAGAATTGTTGGCTAACATCAAGGCGCAGTTTGCCGCGCCAGACTTCAAACAAGCCTCGACCAAAGCCTTTGACACAGCCTATAATGCCGACCCGCTGTTCCGCAGCTGGGCCGACACCAACCTGGCCTCGCATAAGCAAGATGATTACGCCATTTTGACAATCTCGCTTAAGAAACACGGCGAAACTCCCGGCGACGCCTCTGCTGATCAAATGCGCGCCATGGCAGCGCTTGCCCGCAGCTATGCGCATAATGAATTGCGCATCAGCCACGAGCAAAACGTGATCCTGCCACATGTGCACAAATCAGATCTGCCTGCCATCTATGCCGCGCTGCGCGACCAAGATTTGCACACAGCCAATATCGGCTTGGTGTCTGACATCATCGCTTGCCCCGGCATGGATTATTGCGCCTTGGCCACGGCGCGCTCTATTCCGGTTGCCCAGCAAATCGCCACGCGGTTTGACGAGCTGAAGCTGGAAAATGACATCGGTCATCTGCAAATCAAAATCTCGGGCTGCATCAACGCCTGTGGTCACCACCACGTGGGCCACATCGGCATTTTGGGTCTGGATCGTGCGGGCGTAGAAAACTATCAGATCACGCTGGGTGGCGACGCCACGGACACAGCGGCTGTGGGCGAGCGCGTCGGACCAGGCTTTGCCTATGACGAAATCGTGCCAGCCATTGAACGCACCGTTCAAGCCTATCTGGATCTGCGTGAAAGCCCAGAAGAGCGCTTTATCGAGACCTACCGCCGTGTTGGTCTAGCGCCCTTCAAAGCCTATATTTACCCAGAGGCTCGGGCCAATGCCGCATGATATCGTAACAAGCGCGAATGCTGTTACGCCTTTAAACCTTGGCGGATCGGATCATCCCGACCCGCTAAAAGAAAAGGTGGCAGCACTCAACACGCGCTATAAACACCACTCGGCAACCGCCGTGCTGGACCGCGCCCTGAAAGATCCAGAGGTTGGCAAGCTGGCCATGGTCAGCTCTTTTGGCGCGGAAAGCGTCGCACTTCTGCATTTGGTCGCCATGGTTGATCGCAACATTCCTGTGTTGTTTGTAGACACCGAGCTGCTCTTTGCCGAGACTTTGGAATATCAGCTAGAAATCTCTGAGCGTCTGAACCTGACAAACATGCAGATCATTCGCGCCAGCGACGCAACCCTGAACGCCGAAGACCCGGATAATACGCTGCACCAGCGCGACACCGACGCCTGCTGTGCCCTGCGCAAAACCCGGCCCTTGCAAAAGGCTCTGCGCGGGTATGATGGCTGGATCACCGGTCGTAAACGCTTTCAGGCGGGCACCCGCGCGGCGCTTGAATTCTTTGAAGTCGAAGATTTCACCGGCCGCATCAAGGTGAACCCCTTGGCCCATTGGGCCCCCGAAGATGTGCGCGCCTATATGGAGGAAAACCGCCTGCCCAAGCACCCGCTTGTGGCCAAGGGTTATCCCTCCATCGGTTGCGCCCCCTGCACCAGCCCGGTCAAACCCGGCGAAGACCCCCGTTCCGGCCGATGGCGCGGACAAGACAAAACAGAATGCGGCATCCATTTCGAAAATGGCAAAATGGTCCGCAAAGGAGTGAACGCATGAGTGTGATTGTCACAGATACCGGCTTTGCGGCTGACGACTGGACCAACGGCTTTGTTGCCGAGTTTGAAACCGAAGCCGCCAATGATGTGTCTTCCCTGGATCTGGCCTCTGACGCCAACCCAACCCACTTGGCCAACCTGCTGTCAGGCGTGGATATGATCCGCATTGATTTCCCAAACTCGCATGATGGCCGCGGTTTCACCATCGCGCGTCAACTGCGTCTAATGGGCTTTGCCGGCCGCCTGCGCGCCAAGGGTCAGGTACTGGCAGATCAATACGCCATGGCCCGCCGCTCTGGCTTTGACGAGGTCGAAATCCCCGATGATCTGGCCGCCCGTCAGCCCGAAGATCAATGGCTCGCCCGTGCTGACTGGCAGGCGCATGACTATCAATCCCGCCTGCGCGCCAAAGCGCAAAACTAACAAGCTATGCCTCTTGGTCATGCCTGACGTGACCAATTGGCCCCTTTTTTATAGAATAGAAACTGTTACATGGAGGGCGGGTAATACCGCCCATTGTTGATCATATGAACGAGCTAACCTCTGTGACCGAAGCCTCTGCCGCCCCGGCAACCAAAAAACCCGCCCTGCCCGATGCGCAGACCGTGACCCAAGTGAAACATTGGACAGATCGCCTGTTCTCGTTCCGCGTGACACGTCCGGCGTCTTTGCGTTTCCGTTCAGGTGAATTTGTAATGATCGGCCTGATGGGCGATGTGAACCCAAAGACCGGCAAACAAAAACCGCTTTTGCGCGCCTACTCCATCGCCTCTCCCTCCTGGGACGAAGAAATGGAATTCTATTCCATCAAAGTTCAGGACGGCCCGCTGACATCCAAATTGCAACACATCAAGGTTGGCGATGAAATCATCATGCGCCCGAAACCTGTGGGCACCCTGGTGCATGACGCTTTGGTTCCGGGCAAACGCATCTGGTTCTTTGCCACCGGCACAGGCTTTGCGCCTTTCGCCTCTCTGCTGCGCGAACCGGAAACCTATGAAAAATTTGATGAGGTCATCATCACCCACACCTGCCGTGAAGCAGGCGAGCTGACCTATGGGGCAGAGCTGATCGAAAGCCTGAAACACGACGAACTTCTGAACGAAGTCATCGGCGAAGGTTTTTGGAAAAAGATCAAATATTACCCGACGACAACCCGCGAAGAGAGCCCCAAGATGGGCCGCATCACCGATCTGATGCGCTCTGGCGAAGCGTTCAAAGATCTGGGTGTTGAGCCTTTGGACCCAGCCACAGACCGCGCCATGATTTGCGGCAACTTGGCGTTCAACCTGGAACTCAAAGACCTGTTTGAAAACACCTATGGTCTGGAAGAAGGCGCAAATTCCAAACCGGCGCATTACGTGGTGGAAAAAGCGTTCCTCGACTAAACGCCACCACCTCACAGCCTTCAAACAGCCGCCTGGATCTCTGGGCGGCTTTTTCATGCACTATCTCCTTGATGACAGCCATGCGCACCGGCAATGTATTTGCCGTCACGCCATTTTGCTATTCCAGATTGTTGTGTGGCGTTGGCTTTAGAGTTTCACTGCTCAGAGAAACCCTCACGCCGAACATGCTGAGAGGCTCTGGCCTGATCGTATTCTCTGGCCTTTTCATCAGGTGGCGCGGCAAACAGATTGCCCCCAAGCATTGAAACAAGAAAGACCAATCATCTGACGTCAGCGAAAATCTCCAGCACAGCAAAATTTCCAAGATCACAGGCTGCTTAGGTGCCATTAGATTAACAAAGCGACATCAATTTCCGCCCATTCGAATCGTACAATTCAGCGCTTGAAACGTACAAATTGTACAAATAATCAAAACTTGCAGCACCGCACGACCTCTTAACCCAAATCAACATCTGGTAGGCAACTTGAGGTAAAACCAACAAAAAAACCGCGTTCCGACAAGGGAACGCGGTGTAATCGAAAATTAATTCGAATTTTTTTGGCTTACATGCCCAGGGCGCTTTTGACTTGGTCCAAGGCAGCTTTCAGCAGTTCTGGATTGTTCTGCGCTTGCTCAATTGCTTTGGTCAAAGCGATTTTTTTCAAGTCACCCAGTTCTGAACCAGCAATCAAGTCGTTCACTTTGGTCAGGTCAAAGCCTTCTGGGCTTAGGAAATCCATGGCTGACATGCTGTCGGACGCGGGCTCTACCACATCTGCAGCGGCTTCCGTCGCGCCTTCTGTCGCCATTTCAGCGCCTTCGGTTGCCATTTCAGTGGCCGCCTCTGCACCTTCAGTTGCCATCTCTGTGGCCGCTTCCGTGCCTTCGGTCACCATTTCAGTGGCTGCTTCCGTACCTTCGGTCACCATTTCGGTGGCCCCTTCAACCGCAGTCTCCGCGGCGTCAGTGCCCAAGCCCATGGCTTCTTTGGCTTTTTCCATAGCGCCATCAACCGCGCCTTCAACGGATTCTTCGGCTTTCTCAACGGCATTTTCTACCGCTGTTTCGGCGGCTTTCTTAGCCTCAGCGGCTTTTTCTTCCGCCATTTTTTTGACTTCAGCCGCTTTTTCCTCAACAGCTTTCAGCGCCGCCGCGGCTTTTTCCTCAGCTTCTGCTGCTGCCTTTGCTGCCGCTTCAGCCGCTGCGTCCACTTTTTCTTCTACGACTGGCGCAGGTGCCGCGACCTCTGCCGGAGCAGCCTCTTCTGGCGCGTCCTTTTGGCCAAATTGAAAATACGCAACAACAGCAACCGCCGCCGCAACAACTACCCAAATGATATTTTTCATGGATCGTCTCCCATGTGTTTCTTGCAGCCCATCTGCAGGGCCGTTTGTGATGTTTCACCACATGACGGCTTCGCGGCCCATCCTCAAGGGGGAAACTCCGCACAATTGGCTCACTTCCGCTGAATAACCGCTTGTATCGGCACAATACCGCATATACTTTGTGGCCTCATAAATGGCTGAATTATTGAAGGATCAAAACCATAGCCCGCAGACCCCACAACGCGCCCCCGCAGCGCGACACAGGCCCTCGTATTAACGACCGCATTCGCGCCCCTGAAATCCGTTTGATTGGTGCCGAAGGAGAAAACCACGGGGTTGTCACCCCTGCCCGTGCAATGGCGCTTGCCGCTGATGTAGAGCTTGATCTGGTTGAAATCTCACCGAATGCCACGCCTCCGGTCTGTAAGATTATGGACTATGGTAAGTTCAAATACGAAACCCAAAAGCGCGAATCCGAAGCCCGTAAAAAGCAAACCACAATTCAGGTGAAAGAAGTCAAATTCCGCCCGAATACCGATACGCATGACTACGAAGTCAAAATGCGCAATGTGGTTAAGTTTTTGGAAAAAGGCGATAAAGTCAAAGTGACTTTGCGGTTCCGTGGCCGTGAAATGGCCCACCAAAACCTTGGTCGCGAACTACTGTTGCGCGTAGCAGAAGACACCAAAGAGCTGGGCAAAGTCGAAAACATGCCCAAAATGGAAGGTCGTCAAATGATCATGATGATCGGACCGCTGCCAAAGTAATTTGGCGCGCATTCAAAAAATTTGAAACCTTCGGTGTTATGCATCGAGGGTTTTTTTATGCCAAAATTTCTAAAGCTGCTCTGCACCATCGCAGATCTGATAATAATCGGCCTTATCCTTAACAAAGATATGTTTTGTCACGTTCAACACAGTGACGTCCTCTAGGCAACCTGCGGCAATCGCAATGCAGTCTGGGTCAGCTTTGGTAACGTAGAACAGACTGGCCCCGCAGGTATTGCAAAATCCACGCTTGGCGGACTCTGACGATTGAAACCACGCCAGAGACGCATCGTCGATAAAATGCAAATCTCTCAATGGGGCAACGGTTGACGCCCACAGATGCCCACTTGTGCGCCGGCATTGCGAGCAGTGACAGACGGTGACCGTCTTTCTTACGGCCTTAACCTCAAACTTTACAGATCCACATTCACATCTACCTGATGGCATGGGTGCCTCCACCTAATTCAATATCCATGGCCATCTTTCTAGCCTGAAACCAGAAATTCAAGGCAGACATCATTCACCCTTACGGTTGACTGAAAGCATTTCGGGTGTTATTCACCCATATGGTTGAACAAGAAACATCCCAACTCAGTGAGATATTGAAGGCTGCGAGCGACCCAACCCGGCGCGCCCTGCTGACCCTGTTGGTTCAGCACGGGCCGTCACGCGTTACAGCCTTGGCCAAACACTTTGATATGAGTCTGAATTCCGTTTCCAAACACATCAAAGTGTTGGAACGGGCTGGATTGGTTTTGCGCCGCACAGAATGGCGCGAACACATCATCGAAGTTCAGATCGAGCCGCTGCGGCTGATTGATCAATGGTTCACAGAGTTGCGGTCCATCTGGACCATGCGCCTTGAGGCACTGGATGATATTTTGACAAAGGAGACTGCCAATGACGATGACCAAAGCCAACACTGACCTGCGCCTGTCGACAGATCGCATGATAAATGCGTCGCCTGAAAAGGTGTTTAATGCCTGGCTAAACCCAGAATTACTTGCCCGCTTCATGCGTCCAGGTCCAGATATGTCAGTACCCAGTGCTAAAACTGACGCGCGCGAGGGGGGTGCGTTCGAAATCATCATGCGAGTCGGCGAAAATGATCTGCAACATGCTGGAATATATCGCGAAATTTCACCGCATAGCCGCATTGTATTCACTTGGGAAAGCGCCTTTTCCCCAGCCGAAAGCGAAGTGACGCTTGATCTGAAGCCCCAGGGTGACGGCACGCATATCACGTTGACCCATGTGACGTTTTATGACGAAGAAAAACGCGACAACCACCTCGGTGGATGGGCAAGAATTCTCGAAACTTTAGCTGCGGAACTTGCATAGGAAGGGAAGACCATGGAACCTCTGAATTGGACAGCTATTCTTGTGGGCACATTCGTCGCATTTATTGTGGGATGGCTGTATTTCAGCCCAAAAGTCTTTGGACGCGCCTGGGCGATTGGCTCGCGCATTGATCCCAATCCGCCAGCAAAAATGCCGATTTTGGCGATGGGCCTTCAGGTTGTTGCATTATTCTTGTTGGCAATTGTGATTGGCCTGACTGCTCAGATCGAAGCTTTAGGAACAGCAATTGCTGCAATATTGGCCGCTGCAACCCTGGTCATGGCCCAGGATGCATTTTCAGAGAAAAGCAACACGGCTGTGTTGATAGATGGCGGTTACGTTGTTCTGTCAGGCATCATTATGATTGTCTTTCAGGGCGTATTCTAAACCTTTCCAATCCCACAGATACATAAATTGCGACCCCTCATTTTCACGCGGGGTCGCATGTTTTTGCGAGCCGCAAACATTAAATATTGTGTCATGCTCGGCGTCTGAGGTCATAAATACGCCGCAATACCTGCCTAAATGCTGCTTTGCTGGCAGTTTTATTTTTCGTCAGCCAATTATTTGATGAGCGGCGATTATGGTAATGAATTCAAAGGGTGCCCCCGCATCCTCGTTGAAGGGACTCGATTATTCCCGTTGGCACAGGCAAATACGAAGGATAACCCGTTTCAACGGCTACTGTGATCCATTGGGTCAAGATCACAGCGCCATCTATTTTCAATCGGGCCCACGACTGATTGTCAGCTTCGAACAGTTTGACAACATCCGCGCCCACAGCAGATCTGCCCTACCAATCGGATTCGATTTTACCCGGCATTTAGGCTGGTCTACCATGTGCCTGTTGACCCGCCATGAAAGCTGGTACCGCCGCCCCGAGATATACGCCTTTTTTGATCGACTCGCAGATCAAGGCTTCTTTGATGGCTTTGAACAAGTGTTGTTTTATGGGGCTGGTGCCGCCGCCTATGCAGCCGCTGTTTTTTCGGTGTCTGCCCCAGGTGCCAGTGTGCTTTTGCTCTACCCTCAGGCGACGTTAAATCCACGCGTGGTGCCATGGGAAAACCGATTTCCAGCGGCCACACGCTATTCATTTACCGATAGATACGGCTATGCACCAGATATGGTAGAAGCAGCGGGCGCAGTCTATGTGCTGTATGACCCGCATGAACCCTTAGATGCAAAACACGCTCAACTCTTTGAAAAATCATCAGATTTATTACTAGAAGTGCCCTATTTTGGCGACCAATTTGAGATAGATCTGCAAGATATGTTTCTCCGTGATCGATTGATAACAAAGGCGGCATCACAAAGCCTAACCACAGATATTTTTTCGCAATTGCTAAGGAAACGCAGACAACACCGCCCTTATCTTCAGCGTCTTCTCAATGCCCAACCCAGTGCTCGGCAAACCCACATCCAATCGCTCCAGTCCCGCATCAATGCACTGGACGCCGCGCAATTGGTGCGCAAACGACGCGAGAACAGCCAACACAAATTTCCAAATTTGCGTTTGGTCTCTGGCTAGATCAGCTGCGCCGGCACCTTTAATTCTTACTTTAAAATCTGCGAAAACGCACATTAGCCACTGGATTGCATTTCTGTTTCTGTGTAATTCCCCCCCATGACACAAAGCCTCACGATCGCCCGCCCCGATGACTGGCACCTGCACCTGCGCGATGGCGCAATGCTGCAAGCCGTTTTGCCTGAAACGGCCCGCCATTTTGCCCGCGCCATCATCATGCCAAATTTGGTGCCGCCAGTGGTGACCGGTGCGCAAGCTGCTGCCTACAAAGATCGCATTCTTGCCGCCCTGCCCGACGGCATGGATTTTGATCCACTGATGGTGCTCTACCTTACGGAACAAACCGACCCAAGCGATGTCGCTGCTGCCCATGCCGCTGGCCTTGTAAAAGCCGTGAAGCTTTACCCTGCCGGGGCCACTACAAATTCAGCATCCGGCGTGCAGGACTTTGACAAAGTGCGTCCGACCCTGGAAAAAATGGCTGAAATCGGCCTGCCACTTTGCGTGCACGGTGAAGTCACCGACAGTGAGATTGATATCTTTGATCGGGAAGCGGTTTTCATTGATCGGGTGCTCGATCCACTTCGGCGCGCGACACCCGGGTTGAAAGTGGTTATGGAGCACATCACGACTTCGGATGGCGTAGAGTATGTGAAAGCCAACGACAAAGATCTGGGTGCAACCATCACAACGCACCATCTGATCATCAACCGGAATCACATTCTGGTGGGCGGGATCAAACCGCACTATTATTGCCTGCCCGTTGCCAAACGCGAAAGCCACCGCCTGGCGCTGCGCGCGGCCGCCACTTCGGGTGACGCGCGTTTCTTCTTGGGCACCGATTCCGCGCCCCATATTGACCCACTCAAAGAAAGCGGATGCGGCTGTGCGGGCTGCTTCACCGCAACCAACACCATGGCCCTATTGGCGCATGTTTTCGAAGAGGAGAACGCGCTTGAGGCCCTTGAAGGTTTCTCTTCTAAAAATGGCCCAGCGTTCTATGGCCTGCCGGTAAACGACGACACGATAACCCTGATCAAATCAGACACCGCAACCAAATTTCCGGAAAAAATTGCCAGCGGCGATGGCCCGGTCACCGTTTTCGACCCTGGCTTCCCCGTTTTCTGGAACGTCTCTTAGTCGCTTCACTTTTCCCAAAATACTCCCGCCGGAGGCTCCCTCCTCCGCTGCCAATGCTATCACCAAAGGATAATCACCATGATCCCCACCAGCTATCCAAGCCGCGAAGAGATTGCACGCCTGACCGCGCGCATGCTGTTGGAAATCAAAGCCGTTAACTTCAACACCGAGGATCCGTTCATTCTGGCCTCGGGCCTGCCGTCCCCAAGCTATATTGATTGCCGTAAACTGATATCTTATCCGCGTATTCGCAGCACCTTGATGGACTTCCTCACCGTGACAGTTATGCGCAACGCTGGCTTTGAGGCGTTTGACAATATCGCTGGTGGCGAAACAGCAGGCATTCCATTTGCCGCGCTGGTGGCGGAACGCATGGCGCTTCCGATGACCTATGTGCGTAAAAAGCCCAAGGGCTACGGCAAAAATGCTCGCATCGAAGGCGCGATGAAAGAAGGCGAACGCGTATTGCTGGTGGAAGATCTGACAACCGATGGCGGCTCTAAACTGTCCTTCGTTGACGCCATCCGCGAAACGGGCGCAACTTGCGGCCATACAGCAGTGATTTTCTATTATGACATCTTCCCAGAAACCACCAAAACACTTGGCGACCATGGCGTAGAACTGCATCACCTTTGCACCTGGTGGGATGTCCTGACCGAAGCCCGCGCACAAAAAGCCTTTTCCGAAGAAACTTTGGCCGAGGTTGAAACCTTTCTTAAAGACCCGCGCGCCTGGCAAGAGGCCAACAAACCCAGCTAAAACCTAAATCAAACCTGTGGAAACCCTGTGCATAAATCACGGGGCAATTCCGATTCGCTGTCTCATTTTTGGTCACATTTGGCAATTTTCGCCATTTGTGACACAATATCTAGGCGCAGCGACTTTTTTTGCTACTATGGGGCAAACTTGTCCACAGAGTTATCCAAGGGTTATCAACCAACCTTTCCAGATATTCAGATGCCTGTAAGTTCGCTATCAAAAGCACACGGGGCATGCGGATAAAAACAAGACCCGCGAATGCACCGGGGGAGCAGTATGAACGAGCTAACGACAATAAATCCGGGTGCCCCCGAGGCACAAGACGGCGATCCAATGCCGCACTCCATCGAGGCTGAACAGCAGCTTCTGGGGGCCATTTTAACCAACAACGATATTTTTGATCGTGTGGCTTCGGTGATCACCTCCGAGCATTTTTATGATCCGGTGCACGCCCGTATCTACGAAGTGGCAGCATCGCGTATTGCCAAGAACAACTTGGCATCTCCGGTGACACTAAAGGCGTTTCTAGAAGATGATGACGGTCTAAAAGAACTTGGCGGCCCTGCCTATCTGGCGCGGCTGGCCGGGGCGGCGATTTCGGCCTATGCCGCCAAAGATTACGCCCAGATGATTTATGACATGGCGATCCGTCGCGAATTGATTGGCCTTGGGCAAACCATCGCATCGCGTGCCACGAAAATGGATGTCACCGAGGAACCACGCGAACAGATCGTGCAGGCAGAGCAAGCACTGTACAAGCTGTCTGAACAGGGCAAAACAGACAGCGGGTTTGTGTCATTTCTTAAAGCGGTGACCGAAGCGGTGCAAACCGCAAATGCCGCCTATCAACGTGATGGCGGTCTGGCAGGCATTTCAACCGGTTTGGTTGACCTTGATACCAAATTAGGTGGTTTACATCCTTCGGATCTACTCATCCTCGCTGGACGGCCCTCCATGGGGAAAACCTCTTTGGCAACCAACATCGCGTTCAATGTGGCCAAGGCTTATAAAAAAGGCATTCGTCCTGATGGCACAGAAGGCGCTGTCGAAGGTGGCATTGTAGGCTTTTATTCCCTGGAAATGAGTTCAGAACAGTTGGCGGCGCGTATCCTATCAGAAGCGTCTGAAGTGCCATCGCAGCAGATCCGCAAAGGCGACATGACCGAAGAAGAATTCCGGCGCTTTGTGGATGCGGCAAAGGCCTTGGAAGCTTGTCCGCTGTATATTGATGACACGCCTGCTCTGCCCATTGCGCAGTTGGCGGCGCGTGCTCGTCGCTTAAAACGCACCCATGGGCTTGATCTATTGATCATCGACTATTTGCAGTTGTGCCGTGGTACTGCGGAGAACCGTGTACAAGAGATTGGCGAGATTTCGATGGGCATGAAGGCCATCGCCAAAGAACTGAATATCCCAGTCATTGCCCTTTCTCAGTTGTCGCGTGGTGTCGAAAGTCGCGACGACAAACGCCCACAATTGTCTGACCTTCGTGAATCTGGATCCATCGAGCAGGATGCCGATGTGGTCATGTTCGTCTTTCGTGAAGAATACTATAAAGAGCGCGAAAAACCTGGCGAACATGACCTTGATAAGATGGCGGCCTGGCAAGAAGAAATGGAACGCCTTCATGCCCGTGCCGAAGTTGTCATTGGCAAACAACGACACGGCCCGATTGGCACCGTTGATTTGTCCTTCGAGGCGCAATTCACGCGTTTTGGCAATCTCGCCAGATCATGGCAGCAAGATCAGGGTTACGAATGAATGAAAAAACCGGCAATGCACCTCGGCTAATTCTGCACATCGGATCACAAAAGACCGGCACCACCACCATTCAAGGGTTTCTGAAAACCCAGTCCAAAGAGCTGTCTCAGGCAGGCCTGCATTTCATACAGGCTGGCCGCACCAATATTGCCCATAATTCAGTTCTGCAGCGCATCAAACAGGGCGAAGGTGGCCTTGTCGCAGAAGAAATGCTTTCAGAGATCCAGTCGCAATCTGAAAACAGCTGTTCTGTTATTTCATCAGAAATGTTTTTTCGCAAAAGCGTTGCGGGATTTTTCAAAACCCATTTCCCACCAGAGCTGCGGGCCAGAACGCTGGTTCTGGTCTATCTACGACGCCAAGATAAATACGCGGAAGCCATGTACAAACAAAGGGTCAAAAATGGCCGGTATAATGGTCAACCCACAGAATATCTTGCGAACGTCGTTAAGCTAAATTACGACAAAATTTTGCAAGAATATGCAGACGTCTTTGGTCATCAAAACATAGTTGTGCGCCCCTTTGAACGCAGCTTGTTGCCAAAAGGAGATGTACTACAGGACTTTGCTCAGCACGCTGGGCTGCCTGAAGCGCTTGTTGAAAACTATACTGCAAGCAGTGCGAATGCCACTCTCAGCCGCCAAGTGACGGAACAACTTGGAGCCTTGCGGCGTGCCGGCACATCAGTCAACACACGTGATATCATTCGCCATATCATGCGCCACCAACCTGTCGGAGCCATCCAAAGTGGCGACTGTTTTGATCTAAAATCTCGCCGCGCCTTACTGGCAAGATATGCCACGGAAAACGAGTTGATTAGATCTGCGTTTTGCCCCGATCTTCCAGCCCTGTTCAATATGGCAGACCTGTTTGACAACACATCTTACCCGATGCAATCCGCAGCGGAAATTGACCAAAAAACCCAGCAGGCAACCGAGGCAATAAATGCCGCAATCAACACATTGCAACAAACATCGTAATACATCTGATCAAAATACAAATCGCGGTATCCGCAAGATTTCGCAGCACTGCCCTAACCTAAACTCATTCTCATTCACTTCGCCCTTGACCTAGGCGCAGCTTCGTTTCAACTAACGCCTATGGCTACTGCAAAACTCACAATCGACCTCGCTGCGTTGTGCCGAAATTGGCAAGCGCTTGATGCAATGACCCAGTGCGAGACCGCTGCTGTGGTGAAAGCCGACGGCTATGGCCTGGGCGCAGGGCGTGTTGCACGCGCATTGGCCAATGCGGGTGCACGGCGCTTTTTTGTTGCCGCCAGCGAAGAAGCCTCTGCAGTCCGCGAAGCCGTGGGGGCCGGAGTTGAAATTTCGGTTTTTTCAGGTCACATGGCCGGCGACACCGACACGATCAGTGATCTTGGCTTAACCCCGATGATCAATTCTTTGGATCAATTGTTGCGTCATGTCGAAGCATTGCCAGGACATCCTTTTGGACTGCAACTTGATACAGGCATGAACCGACTGGGCATGGAACCTGCGGAATGGTCTGCTGTGCGCAGCATTGCCATGGACCAAAACCCAAGTTTAATCATGTCGCATTTGGCCTGTGCAGACGAGCCTGACCATACGATGAACGCCCAACAACTTAAATTGTTTCGCGACATGACGGATGATTTGCAAGCGCCCCGCAGCCTTGCGGCAACCGGTGGCATTTTGCTTGGGTCAGAATATCATTTTGACGTGACCCGACCGGGTGTTGGCCTTTATGGCGGATTTCCCTTCGAAAACGCAGAACCGGTCGCCTATGTGTCGGTTCCAGTCATTCAGTGCCGTGATGTTGAAGCTGGGGAAACCGTCGGGTACTCCAATACTTGGACCGCAAAGCGCCCCTCACGCGTTGCAACGATTTCTGCCGGTTATGCCGACGGTTTGATCCGCGCCATGGGACCAGAACTCAATCTATTCCAAGGATCGCGCCCTTGCCCGGCCATTGGCCGCATTTCTATGGATATGATTGGCGTTGACGTGACCGATTTGGGCGAAGATCCAAGCACGCTTGATATTCTGACGCAGGATCAAACTGTCGATACCTTGGCCACAGCCGCGGGCACCATCGGTTACGAAATCTTGACCAGCCTGGGCGCGCGTTACACACGCAGCTACGTCTCATGATTGTGCTGTCCCCCCTGGCCCACCTTGGGCGTGCCACGCTTGCGTTTTTTGCGCTCACCGGCCAAGTGATCATCTTTGCGACCCAAGGGCTGAGCCATATCTTCAGGCCACCGTTTTATGGGCGCGAATTCCTGAATGCCTTGTTGCACATTGGGTGGCTATCCCTGCCTGTCGTCGGGCTGACAGCTTTCTTCACCGGTGGTGCGCTTGCATTGCAGATCTATGCGGGTGGGGCGCGGTTTAGTGCCGAAGCGGTCGTACCGCAAATCGTAGCCATTGGCATGGTGCGCGAACTTGGACCCGTGTTGGTGGGCTTGATGATTGCAGCCCGCGTCACCAGCTCGATCGCTGCTGAGATCGCGACGATGAAAGTGACCGAACAAATTGACGCCTTAGTCACACTGTCTACGCATCCCATGAAATATCTGACAGCCCCACGGGTTTTGGCCGCTTTGATTGTTGTGCCACTGCTTGTCGGCATCGGAGATTTGATCGGCATTTTTGGCGGCTATATCGTCAGCACTCAGCAATTGGGCTTTAATCCAGCAAGCTATATCAAAAACACCGCCAACTTCCTTGAACTCTCTGACATCGCCAGTTCGTTGATCAAAGGTTGTGCTTTTGGCGGCATCGCCGCGACCATGGGCTGCTATTACGGCATGCAATCGGGCCGCGGCGCGCAGGGTGTGGGACAGGCGACAAAATCATCGGTTCAGGCAGCGGCCGTGTTGATCCTGGCTGCGAATTTCCTTCTGACTTCGGTGTTCTTTAGCTCATGATACAACTTGAAAACACCCGTAAGAGCTTTGGCCATAAACATGTTTTGCGTGGCGTGAACCTAGAGATTGCCAAGGGCGAAAGCATGGTGATCATCGGCGGTTCCGGCACCGGAAAATCGGTTGCGTTAAAATGTATCCTGGGGCTGATCACACCAGACCAAGGCCGCATTCTGGTGGATGGTCAAGATGTTACCCTAGCCGACCGAGATGCCTTTCTGGCGCGGTTTGGCATGTTGTTTCAAGGCGGCGCGCTGTTTGACAGCTTGCCGGTCTGGCAAAACGTGGCCTTTAGATTGCTACGCGGCAGCCTCAAACGCCCTAAAGCCGAGGCGCGCGATATCGCAATTGAAAAACTGCGCCGCGTGGGGCTGACACCCGATGTGGCTGATCTGTTCCCATCAGAGTTGTCAGGTGGCATGCAAAAACGCGTAGGCCTGGCCCGCGCGATTGCGGCCGAGCCAGAGATCATCTTTTTTGACGAGCCCACAACCGGTCTTGATCCAATCATGTCTGACGTCATCAACGACCTGATCCGCGAAATTGTTGTGGAAATGGGCGCAACCGCCATGACCATCACCCATGACATGACCAGCGTGCGCGCTATCGCTGACAAAGTCGCCATGCTGCATGACGGGGTGATCAAATGGACAGGCCCGGTATCTGACATGGACCAAAGCGGTGATCCGTATTTGGATCAATTTATTCATGGCCGCGCCGAGGGGCCAATAGAAGCGGTGCGCTAGATTATGATGGCCGCGTTTGAGTTATTTTGCGCGGTACTTTTGCTCGGGACATTCCCTTTTCTATTGGTATACTTATTTACAACAGCGCTCTTTTCCTTAGGCTCGCTCGCTTATCCAAACGGGCGACTGCTCGGCTTGCTCCTTGCGGCCGTGCTCGTTTCCGTGGTCTATTTATCAGAACACATGATTGCGCAACTGCCATTCAGCGATCGCATAGTGTCAGCCTATCTGGTCTACATATGCCATTATCTGGCCAGTCTTCTCCCTCTCTGTCTCATTGCAAAAAGGACAGAAATCGCCTGGTTTGCCAAATTTCCTATTTTGTCAGGAGGCCTGACCGCGTTTTGCGGCACTGTCATCTTGGCACTTACCATCCTGCCGATACCAAATTCATCTTTCTAAAAAATACTCCCGCCGGAGGCTCCCCCAGCTTACAGAGCCCGCAACGCTAAGATTGCCGCCTAAGACCACACCAAACCCAGTTGATCCGAACAAAAACATATCCAGAGGCTACAATGCTCCGCACCGCCAACCTCGCCCTTCTGATCCTTTTTCCCGTCAGCTGGTTTGCGCCTCTGATGCGCGCGGGTCTTCTACCGCTCTTTGGCCTAGATGAAACCTCTGTCATCTCGGGCCTTCAATCGCTTTGGGGCACAGACATATTACTCGCCCTGCTCGTCAGCGTGTTTGCAATCTTTGCCCCTATCCTTAAAACCATCGGCCTAGCGATGATCCATTTTGGCCATATGCGCCGCAAAGCATTGCCGATCTTTGAATTCATGGGAAAACTCGCCATGGCCGACGTGTTTTTGATTGCGCTCTATATTGTGCTGGTCAAAGGCATTGGCCTTGCAACGGTTGAAACCGCCTGGGGGCTGTATCTGTTCACTGGATGTATTTTGGCTTCTATCGCAATTAGTCATTTGACGCGCCGCCAATAAGGGGGCAAAACGAGAACATGGCAAAAGCAAAAACCTCTTTCTCATGTTCGGCCTGCGGGTCTGTATTCAACAAATGGTCTGGCCGGTGTGACGGCTGCGGCGACTGGAACACCATTTCCGAAGACGCTGGTATTTCGGCTGGGCCATCAAAGGCTACGCTTGGAAACAGCAAAGGCAAATCGGTACATCTGACGGATCTCAGCACAGAAGAAGCCCCGCCCCCGCGCACGCTTTCGGGCCTTGCAGAACTTGATCGGGTTTTGGGCGGCGGTCTGGTGCCGGCATCGGCCATTTTGGTGGGCGGTGATCCGGGGATTGGCAAGTCAACATTGTTGCTACAAGCCGCAGCGCAATTTGCGCGATCCGGGTTAAAAACCATCTATGTATCGGGCGAAGAAGCCTCTGCACAGGTGCGTATGCGTGCCCAACGTCTTGGCTTGACCGACGCGCCAGTACAATTGGCCGCCGAAACCAATCTACGCGATATCCTAACCACGCTAGAGCAGGAAAAACCGCAACTTGCCATCATCGACTCTATTCAAACCATGTGGTCTGACAATATCGGCTCTGCACCGGGTTCGGTCAGTCAGGTGCGCGCCGCAGCCCACGAGCTGACATCCTTTGCCAAGCGCAAAAATATTTCGGTGATCTTGGTTGGCCATGTCACCAAAGACGGCCAGATCGCTGGACCTCGGGTTGTTGAACATATGGTGGACACAGTGCTGTATTTTGAGGGCGAGCGAGGCCATCAATTCCGCGTGCTGCGCGCCGTTAAAAACCGATTTGGCGCCGCCGATGAAATTGGTGTGTTTGAAATGACAGGCAAAGGCTTGGCCGAAGTTCTTAACCCGTCGGCTCTGTTCCTGTCAGAGCGCGGCCAGCCTGCCCCCGGATCAGTGGTTTTTGCAGGGATCGAAGGCACCCGCCCGGTTCTAGTAGAACTGCAAGCTCTGGTCGCCCCCAGCCCCCACTCTCAACCCCGTCGCGCGGTTGTAGGCTGGGACAGCAGCCGTTTGGCGATGATCCTGGCGGTGCTTGAAGCGCGCTGTGGCATTCCCTTTACCGGGCTTGATGTCTATTTGAACGTCGCAGGCGGCATGAAGATCAATGAACCTGCCGCTGACCTTGCGGTGGCCGCTGCATTGCTATCGGCGCGTGAAGACACAAGCATACCCGCTGAAACCGTTGTTTTCGGCGAAATTTCTCTGTCGGGGGCGCTTCGACCTGTCAGCCAGTCAGAAAACAGGTTGAAAGAAGCGCAAAAACTTGGTTTCACGTCCGCAATAGCCCCAAAGGGTGGCAAATCTCCAACAGTGCCGAATATGGCGTTGAATCAAATCGGAGATTTGACGCAATTTGTTGGCGATATATTCGGCGCGGGGTAAGCTTCGCTCCAAAACCGAGCAGAGGACAGGAAGAGAACCATGGAAGGTTTCACCATTATCGACGGCGTTGTTGCAGGCGTCATTATTCTTTCGGCGCTCCTCGCTTATTCGCGCGGACTGGTGCGCGAAGGCATGGCAATTTTAGGTTGGGTTGCTGCGGCAGTTCTAGCTTTCTTATTTGCACCACAAGTCGAGCCCCTGGTCAAAGAAGTGCCCTATATCGGGCAATACCTAGCTGACAGTTGCGAATTGTCGATTATTGCGGCCTTTGCTGCGGTTTTTGCCGTCGCTCTGGTGGTGGTCTCGCTGTTCACTCCCTTGTTCTCGTCAATTGTGCAGCGCTCAGCGTTGGGTGGATTAGATCAAGGCCTGGGATTTTTATTCGGTGTATTGCGCGGCATTCTTTTGGTTACGATCGCCTTCTTTGTCTATGAAACCGTGGTCACCAGCCAAGACATTGCCATGGTCGACGACAGCCGTTCAGCAACCGTGTTTGCACGTGTCACCTCCCATATCGAAGAGCGTGACCCCCAGCAGGCTTTGGGTTGGATCACGTCGCAATACGAAGAACTGGTTGGCCAGTGCAGCGAATGACTCGTTAGATCAAGTAATTAAATTGTCCCGGGTTTCCCCCGGGCTTTTTTTTTGTTTCTTTCGGGCAATTTTCATTATTCCAAAATTTCTGTGTGTAACTTTCGTGACATATTCGTTCTGAGGCACTAAGACGGGCGCAACCACGCGCATAGGATTCGGAGCCCCCATTGTTGAGCCGTAGCCCCCAAATGACCCATTTTGGCACATCGCCGGTGATTTGGTCTGGACTGCGCACAACTTTGGGTAATCTCGCCCTCAACACTGCTATGAGCAATACGGGATTCTCTTATCGCATAAAGCTGCACCCATCGCAGCTATATCAAAAAAAACACGCGCTTTTTGGCGCGTTTTTTTGTGCAATCACACTTGTGTGGCACGCTCTGTTTCTGGCGCTTCCTTTCTTGCGGATATCCAGCAAGAAAATGCTGCAACAGTCCAAGACGTTTCGCACCACCTTTGAAAATATGCTAAAGATCAACTGTGTGCGGCAAACGCTTGCCTCAGTGGACATGAGGCATTGTAGCAATTGAACAGCAACATACCTGTGGAAATGGAGCCATTCTATGTGCGGGATTTTGGGCATCGCGAACCGAACCTCTGATGTCTTTGCGGAAATTTACGACGGTCTTTTGATGCTGCAGCATCGTGGCCAAGATGCCTCTGGCATCGTGACCTTTACCGGTGAGTATTTTCGAGAACGCAAAGCCAATGGCCTAGTCAAAGACGTTTTTGGCAAGAACGAAGCCCAAAACCTCACGGGTAAGGTTGGGATTGGCCACGTCAGATACCCCACGGCTGGGTCGCTAAGTGCAGCTGAAGCACAACCGTTTTTTGTGAATGCTCCATACGGCATCTATTTGGTGCACAACGGGAATATCACAAACACCGAAGCGCAGCGCGCAAAGGTGACAGGTAAATACAGTCGCCATTTACGCACCACGTCTGACTCAGAAATTCTGTTGAATGTTCTGGCGGACAAAGTGTCTGACAGCATCAAGGTCAACGGAACCGCTGATCCTATTCGCAATCTATTTGCTGGCGTGAAAATGACGATGGAGCGCATTCAAGGTGCCTATTCCGTCATCACAATCATTGCCGGTGTTGGTCTGATGGCCTTTCGTGACCCGCATGGCATTCGGCCGCTTTCCGTTGCCAAACGCAGTACAGAAAACGATGGCGAAGAATATGCCTTTGCCTCTGAAGATGTGGCCTTTGGGATCAACGGATTTGAAAAAATACGTGACGTGCGCCCGGGTGAAGCCATTTTGATTGACCTTGACGGCAATATGCACAGCTTTCAGGCCGCCGAAGGCAAATTGACCCCATGCATCTTTGAATACGTCTATCTGGCGCGCCCAGATTCCATGCTGGACGGGATCTCGGTTTATAAAAGCCAGCTGCGTATGGGCCAAACTTTGGCCAGTCAGATCAAAGCAGCAAATCTTGAAATCGACAGCATTATTCCGGTTCCAGACTCTGCGCGCCCCGTAGCGCTGGAAGTGGCCAACGCAACGGGCATTCGCTATCGCGAAGGTCTGGTGAAAAACCGCTATGTGGGCCGTACCTTTATTATGCCGGGTCAAGAAGAACGGCAAAAATCTGTTCGTCGCAAATTGAATGCCATTCCGTTGGAGTTTGAAGGCAAAAACGTGCTATTGATTGATGACTCCATTGTACGCGGCAATACCATCAAGAAAATTGTACAGATGTGCCGCGATGCCGGTGCCAAAAAAGTCTATGTGGCCAGCGCATCCCCTCCCGTCAAATACCCCAATGTCTATGGCATTGATATGCCGACAAAACACGAGCTGATTGCCCATGACCGTTCGATCGAAGAAATTCGCACTGAACTGGGGGCCGACGCCTTGTTCTATCAGCATCTAGACGACTTGATTTGGGCGGCTCAAGAAGGCAACAAAGACATCGAACAATTTGATTGTTCCTGTTTTGACGGCAACTACCTGACAGGCAGCGTGAGCCCCGATTACTTGGACACTTTGGAAACCAGCAACCGCGTCTCAAAAAAAATCAAGGAATTTCCTGATGCCAAGGACGCTCGGGTTGCTGCATCGGGATAAAAGCCATGGCCGTTCAAAAATCGCCAATTCGATTTAGGCCCCACCATTTTCTGTGCGCCCTGGGTTTTCAGGGCGCCGGTTACTCTCCGGCTTTCACCGCCAATATGAGCGAGATCGTTGATGGTCAATTGCGCGGACAAAACGGTGACAAAACCCGTATCACCGTAACTTACGTCGCCGACAGCATTTGTACCCCCTGCCCCGAACGTCGCGGATTGGGGTGTGTAAAAATCAACACCATCAAACAGCTTGATGAGAGACACGCCAAAGCTTTGGATCTGCAAAATGGCACCAGTTTGACTTGGGGCGAGGCATTGAAACGTATCCAGACAAAGGTCCCTCCGGGCAGCCTAAAAACCCTGTGTCAGAATTGCCAGTGGCTCGAACTCGGTGCCTGCGAATCTGCGCTAGCGCGGCTACATGCACAAACGCCTGACAAAGACTAACCTGCGCCAAAACAGCCCCTTGAAATTGACGCTTGAACACGTCACACGGACCATATGACAGATAAAATTGCCCTGATAACCGGAGCCTCCCGCGGGCTTGGATTTGCCTTTGCAGAGGCTTTAGCGCCCGACTATCACGTTGTTGCCGTTGGGCGCACGGTTGGTGGGCTAGAAGATCTTGACGACCGCATCAAAGCCAAGGGTGGCCAAGCCACGTTGGCTCCGATGGATATCACAAATGTTGATGCTATGGCCCAGCTTTGCCGGTCGATCTTTGATCGTTGGGGTAAAATTGATCTTTGGGTTCACGCAGCCATTCATGGCGCGCCACTGACGCCGGTGGGTCATTTAGATCAAAAGGACTGGTCCAAATCCATAGCGGCGAATGTAACAGCAGTGGGTCAGCTAATCCCATATCTGACACCTTTATTGGGGCAAGATGGGCGCGCTGTGTTTTTTGATGATCCGCGCGGTGGCGAAAAATTCTTTGGCTCTTACGGGGCCACAAAGGCTGCACAAATCGCTCTGGTGCGCAGTTGGCAATTAGAAACCACCACTACAGGCCCCAAAGTCTCGATCCTAAGCCCCAAAGCGATGCCAACAGGCACACGCGCGCGCTTCTTTCCGGGCGAAGACCGCGCTCCGTTGGCAGCGCCGCAGGATGAAGCAAGTCGCTTGATCAAAGAACTGTCTTTGTAAGGGAAAGAACAGCGAAACTCGCCGTGGTATTTCTGCGGCGTTTTTGTTGAATTATAGCCTGTAGCTTGCCCCGACTTGGTCTCTCGCCTAGAGAGAGTAAAACATTTTCAGGGATCAGGCGTATGCGCATTCTTATCACCAATGATGACGGTATCAACGCGCCTGGTCTGGCGGTACTAGAGGCCATTGCCAAGACGGTCGCAGGACCTGAGGGCGAGGTCTGGACGGTCGCGCCCGCCTTTGAACAATCCGGTGTCGGGCACTGCATCAGCTATACCCACCCCACGATGATTGCCAAAATGGGCGAGCGCCGTTTTGCCGCCGAAGGCAGCCCGGCTGATTGCGTGCTTGCTGGCCTTTATGATGTGATGGCCGATGCAAAGCCAGATCTGGTTCTTTCAGGCGTAAACCGCGGAAATAACTCTGCTGAAAACACGTTGTATTCCGGCACGATTGGGGGGGCGATGGAAGCCGCGTTGCAATCCATCCCCGCATTGGCGCTGTCGCAATTTTATGGTCCTGATAACGCGCAACTTGAAAACCCTTTTGAGGCCGCCGCAGCATTTGGCGCAGAGGTGGTTCAAAAGATCATCGACAGACACCAAGATGACGGCAACGCCTATAAACTGTTTTATAATGTTAATTTCCCTCCTGTCCCGGCGGCGGCTGTCAAAGGCACCAAAGTGGTTCCTCAGGGACGCCGTTTGGATGCCAATTTCTCTGTGCAGGCTGACACCAGCCCGACGGGCCGGCGTTTCCTTTGGGTTCGCGGCGGAGACCAGCGTGCAAACTCCCAAGAGAATACTGATGCAAATGTCAATTTAGATGGGTATATTTCGGTCACCCCGATGCGTGCGGATCTGACCGCTTATGACATGATCGCATCATTGAAAGACTTGGAATGATAGAAGCCATCGCCCAACGTAAAATGCAATTTATGTTTGCCCTGCGCAGCAAAGGGGTCACCGACGCGCGTGTTTTGACGGCGATGGAACGCATTGATCGCGGCACTTTTGTCAAAGGTCTATTTTCAGAACGCGCCTACGAAGACACGCCTCTGCCAATTGCCTGCGGCCAAACAATCAGCCAACCCTCTGTCGTTGGCTTGATGACACAGGCCTTGGACGTGCAGCCGCGCGACAAAGTTTTGGAAGTTGGTACCGGATCTGGCTATCAAGCAGCGATCCTCAGCCAACTTGCCCGCCGGGTCTATACAGTAGATCGGCATCGCCGCCTTGTGCAGGGCGCTAAAAAAATATTCCAAGATTTGGATTTGTCAAATGTCACGGCTTTCACGTCTGATGGCAGCCATGGATTGCCGGATCAAGCGCCTTTTGATCGCATCATTGTTACAGCTGCCGCAGAAGATGCCCCAGGGCCGTTGCTCGCCCAATTGAAAGTTGGCGGTGTTATGGTTTTGCCCGTCGGCCAATCTGACACAGTGCAAAGCATGATCCGTGTTGAACGGCACGAAGATGGATTTGAATATGAAGAGTTGCGCCCGGTGCGTTTTGTGCCCCTGATCGAGGGTTTGGCGCGTGACAATTAGGCGTTTTCTTGCCTATATGACGATGTTTTTGGTGAAGGGTCAGCGCATTTGCCCGTTGTCCCTTAGCATGTAACCCGTAAAAAGAGCCTCAAGAACAATAAACCGAGGCTCCACGAGGATATCGAGATGACAGTTTCCCTGCGACCACTAAGGACCATCGCTATGGTCGCCTCTGCGACAGCGCTTTTGGCTGCATGTGAAGGCCCGTTTGACCTTGATTTGCGCGGCGGACTTGGCCAGCAACTTGATACATCCGTTGCGGCAACCACGCCAACCGCTACTCGACCCAAACCCGATAATCGCGGTATTATTTCCTATCCAAATTACCAAGTGGCGGTCGCGCGCCGTGGCGACACTGTCGCAGATGTTGCAAATCGTATTGGCTTGGATGCGCAGGAACTGGCATCCTATAACGCCGTCAAACCAGAGGACAAACTACGCAATGGTGAAATCGTAGCTTTGCCAAGCCGTGTAACTGAACCCTCTGCTGCGACGGGTGGTACCGGACCGGTCATTTCACCTTCAAATGTCGATATCTCATCGCTGGCTGGCCGCGCCATCAATAGCGCAGCCCCCGCGGTTGAAACCGAAACCTTAGACAACACACCGCAACAAATCAGCGAAGATGCCCAGGTTGGCTTTGAACCCATTCGACATACAGTAGAGCGTGGCGAAACCGCCTTTACGATTTCAAGGCTTTACAATGTATCTGTGCGTGCGCTGGCAGAGTGGAATGGATTGGGTCAAACCTTTACCATCCGTGAGAATCAGATTTTGCTGATCCCGCCACAGCAGCCATCGGCCCCATCTGCGAGCCCAAGGCCGGTCGCGCGCAGCACAGAGGTCACCCCGGCCCCAGGTCAGGGCTCGCCAACACCGACGCCGCCAAGTGCTGCAAAGCCTCTGCCCAAACCAGAAACGGCAAAACCTGTCGAGAAACCTAAATCTCCAGATCTTGGTAAGACACAGACCAAACCTGTTGCAAAAACAGCCATGTCATATCCCGTCAACGGAAAAATTATCCGTGCTTATTCCAAAGGTAAAAACAACGGAATCGATATTTCAGCGTCGGCTGGCAGTACAGTAAGCGCAGCAACTGATGGCACCGTCGCCGCGATTACAACTGACGCGGATGATGTTAAAATCGTTGTAATTCGCCATGCAAATAACATCATGACAGTTTACTATAATGTTGAAAACATAAGTGTTTCCAAAGGTAGCAAGATTAACCGTGGTCAAAAAATTGCTGCCGTTCCAGCAAAAGACAGCTATGTACATTTCGAGGTTCGCAAGGGATTTGATAGCGTTGACCCAACGCCTTATCTCAACTGATTAAACACCAGACGCGCGGCCCAAGCGGCGCGTCTGGGTTCTCAGAACCTTCCTATGACAATGAAACGCCGTGACGTCCGGCAAGATCGGTAAAGAACTGCCAGGCAACACGGCCAGAGCGTCCGCCTCGCGTGGCCTGCCATTCAATGGCTTGAGCACGCAAAATGGCTGCGTCAACTTCCAGCCCATAAGCGTCGCAGTATCCATCAATCATCGACAAATACTCATCTTGGCTACAGGGATGAAACCCAAGCCACAGGCCAAAACGGTCGGACAATGAGACTTTTTCTTCAACCGCTTCAGAAGGGTTGATAGCTGAGGATCGTTCATTCTCGATCATATCGCGGGGCATCAAATGGCGCCGGTTGGATGTTGCATAAAACACCACATTATTCGGACGTCCTTCGATCCCGCCATCCAACACAGCTTTCAAACTCTTGTAGTGCTGATCATCATGCGAAAATGACAAGTCATCACAAAACAGCAAAAACTGCTCTGGCCGGTCGCGAAGTAAATTGAGCAATCGGGCAACACTTGGTAAGTCTTCACGCTGCAATTCAACGATCTTTAGCGCATGCCCTTGCGCCAGAACCTCGGCGTGCACGGCTTTTACCAGTGAGGACTTACCCATACCACGTGCGCCCCACAAAAGCGCATTGTTGGCCGGTAAACCGCGTGCAAATTGCAATGTATTTTCCAGCAAGGTATCCCGAGATCGATCCACACCAATCAACAGATTAATGGCAACGCGGCTTACATTGGGTACGGGCACCAGACGATCCGGCTCTACGTGCCACACAAAGGCATCAGCACTGTCGAAATCTGGTTTTGACTGCGGCACCGGAGACATACGCTCTAGCGCCGCAGCGATACGTTTCAGGGACTTATTTCCCATGATCCTGCATTTCCTCGTCAAAGGCTTCTTCGTCATCGTCATAATAGCCTTCAGCCCGCAATTTGGCTTCGCGCTTCACTTCAACCCGACGTACTAAGAAGATCGAAATTTCATATAGCCCATAGACCACCACAAATAGGATCAACTGGGTGATCACATCGGGTGGTGTCACCAATGCAGCCAAAAGCAAAATTGCAACCACTGCATATTTGCGCACATTGGCCAGACCATCACCGCTGACCAATCCGGCTTTGCCCATCAGGGTCAGCAAAACCGGCAATTGGAAGCAAAGGCCGAAGGCCACAATCATTTTCAACGTGATATCCAGAGTTTCGTTGACCTTGCCGTTAAAGACAATGTCGATACCGCTGTCTCGCACTGATGTGGCCGGTAGGGTCACTCCAGCCTCTACTTGATCGCCATCACCAACCAATGCTGCCAAGTATGACGGCAGGTCTGCAAACCCCAAGAAAAAGGCCATTGCCAAAGGCACCACCACGAGATGCGCAAAAGTTGCACCGATCAAAAACAAAACCGGGGACCAAATCAAAAAAGGTAAAAAGGCGTTCTTTTCATTTTTATACAGGCCGGGGGCCACAAACCGCCAAAGTTGATATCCAATCACTGGGAAAGACAGGGCCAAGCCGCCAACCATGGAAATTCGAATAAGGGTAAAGAAGTATTCCTGTGGCGCGGTATATTGCATCACAGGATTGGGATTACCCAATTCTCGCATCGTGTTTTCTATTGGAATCAATAGGAAATCTAGGATTTGCCCACCAATAGTAAAACACGCAATCATGCCGATCAAAAACGCAATAACGGCACGAATCAAACGTGTGCGCAACTCGGCAAGATGCTCAATCAGAGGCGCTGCGCTCTCTTCGATCTCTTCTGTATGACTCATTCTTTGTCTTTCGCTTCGGCGTCAGCCGCAGCACGGGCCTGTTCGGCATCAATCCGGGCTTGGGCCTTTTGCGCTGTTGCCTCTTGGATCTTGGCGGCAGCACTAGCGCGCTCATCCGACAATTTGTCTTCAGGCTTGTCGTCACTCTCTAGGTCCAGGGACGTCATGGATTTTGCAGCGTCTTTTACAGAATCCATTGCTGCCTTGGCTGGGTTGCTGATCGTATTCAACCCATCGGTGGCGCTTTTAAAAGACGACGCGGCCTCTTTGACACCAGCTTCATCCGCAGCCTGGTTCATCGCAGAAGAAAACTCTCGCGCCATGCCTTTGGCTTTGCCAACAAACCGACCCACTTGTTGAAACAACACAGGCAAGTCTTTCGGGCCAACGACAATCAAGGCCACAATGCCTATAACAAGAAGTTCGGTCCAACCCAGATCAAACATCGCTTATACTTTGTCTTTTTCGTCAGTTGGGGTCACGTCTTTGGCTTCGTCTGCCATGCCTTCTTCAAGCTCTTTTGTACTGTCGTTTACGCCTTTTTTGAAAGCTGTGATGCCTTTGCCAACTTCGCCCATCAAAGAGCTGATTTTGCCGCGGCCAAACAGAACCAAAACCACAACAGCAATCAAAAGTAGGCCTGGAAGGCCGATATTATTCAACATGATATTTCTCCCAATCTGGGCGCATTCCAGCAACCCGTATGTCTTTCACAATAAATAGTCATTTGATGCCACGGCGAAAAGCGCCAAACGCCGGTCCTCAACGAGAAAAGGCTGCAAATTGGTTGGTATTCTGACATTATTCTGTCAGGTGCAGAAAAATGTCAGTAGCTTCACCGGTGCACAAAGGAATCATGATGAAACGCGCTCAACGACTTTATGCGCTTGTTCAAACGCTAAAAGACGGGAAATTGCACCGCGCAGAGGATCTGGCACAGGCCCTAAATGTGTCTGTGCGCACAATCTATCGTGACATGGACACGCTGGTCGTAAGTGGGGTTCCGGTCGAAGGCGAACGCGGGTTGGGCTATTCAGCACGGGCCGCGATCACCCTGCCCCCGCTGAACCTGACTGTTGACGAACTTGAGGCGCTGCACCTTGGACTTGCAGCAATTGGCTACAGTACGGACGAAGAAATGAAAGCCGCAGCGGAATCGCTGTCAGCGAAAATCGACGCGGTGTTGCCAGAAGATGAAAATGCCGCTCCAAAAAGTTTTGGCTTTGCGGTATATCCCTTTGCAGATGCGGCAGACGCGTTTCAGCATCTTCCATCTTTAAGGTCTGCAATTCGCGCCCGGCAACGCTTAAAGCTTACTTTCACCAATCAAACGATGCAGGAAATTCGACCGCTGAAAATGGACTATTGGGGCCGCGTTTGGACCTTGATCGTCTGGAGCGAAACCACCGAACAATTCGAAAGTCTGCGGGTGGACCAAATTGCCGAAGTATCGGTCTTACCCGGTCTGTTTGTCGAAGAAATCGGCAAACGCTTAAGTGACTATAGCGCGCGCATCACCTCACCACCTGCCGGTCGTTGAAAGCCACAGCAACTTAGATTTCTTCCAGAAATCACTTGCCCCTAGCCCCCCGACAGCAACCAATTTTGGGTCACTAACAACCTGTTTTAAAATGACTTTGGCTTGCCAAGCCAATCGTAACACCGGCACCGTTTCTGGGGCGGCGACCTCGGTTGTCTTCAACCTCTCCAGGCCATGTCGCGCCAGTTTCACAAGCGCGTCTGGACGCCCATCAACCAATGGAACCCGATTTTGCGCTTCCAATTCGGGGATGGCCTGAAACCATCGCGCAAGACCATCCGCATAAGCCACATCGCGCACAAGCTTTTCCGGATACGCCCCCAACATACCGCAGGCAGCACACAATAAATTGCCCGATGTTTGGTCAATATAACGCCCAAAGTGCGCCTCATCTTCAAATGGCTCTTTATAGATATCCCAACGTCGCGCTTCGATCATTTGGTCTAAAACAGGTACAAGTGACGCCGGCAAGACTTCTGCCAAAGGCGTAACCACCTCATGGCGTCGTATCTCTTGGCCAGCGGCAATCTGCTCCAACGCGTCGCGCCACCACTGCAATCGCATCTCTGCAATCATGGCCTCTTGGGTAACCCATGGGGCCTTGGCGACCTCAAAGTTAAAGGCAAACAAGGGAAACAGTTTTTCGCGCGATGCCACTGGCGCCGACATTATTGCCAAAAACCGGTCTGCATCTGCGCGTTGCACAATCGACGCACAGGCCGCAATGTCTTGGTTCATACCTTAGGCCTTTGATTTAAAGGGGTTTTGCGCCATCACGCAACAGCTTCCAAATCGTCGCATCAACCAGAGCCTCAAAAGACGCATCCACAATATTGGCTGAAACGCCGACCGTGGACCATCGTCGTCCCCGACTATCTTCGCTGTCGATAATCACCCGGGTCACCGCCTCTGTGCCGCCCTGCGTGATACGCACCTTGAAATCCACCAATCGCATATCATCGATGACATTTTGATACGGTCCAAGATCCTTAGCCAAGGCTTTGGACAGGGCGTTTACTGGCCCACGATCTGACCCGGTTGCGTCCATTGACTCGCTCACCGACATCTTTTTGTCGCCGCCGACTTTCACCACAACAACCGCTTCAGACAGGCTAACCATCTTATTTCGTTTGTTTTTACGCCGTTCAACTGTCACTTTATAGCGCTTCACCTCAAAAAAACTGGGTAGCAGACCCAATTCCTGCCGCGCCAAAAGCTCAAAGCTGGCCTGCGCAGTATCAAAGGAATAGCCTTCAGCTTCCTTTTCTTTGATCCGCTCTAATATGCGTGCCAGAGCAGGATCACCCTTTTCCACCGATATCTGTGCTTCAGCCAAGCGGCGACGTAAATTTGATTGCCCGGCTTGGTTTGACATCGGAATGACGCGTTCATTGCCGACGACGGCGGGATCAACATGTTCATAGGTCGTCGGATCTTTCAGGATGGCGCTGGCATGCAGGCCTGCTTTATGGGCAAAGGCGCTTGCACCAACAAATGCCGCTTGCTTTGAAGACACGCGGTTCAACGTATCATCCAGCATTCGACTGATCCGAGTGATATCCGCTAAATCATTGATTTTAATGCCAGTTTCAAAGCGGTCAGCATAGGGTTGTTTCAACAAAAGCACAGGAATGAGCGTGATCAAATTTGCGTTGCCGCAGCGCTCTCCCAGACCATTTAAGGTTCCTTGAATTTGCCTTGCACCTGCATCGACGGCTGCAAGCGAATTGGCAATGGCGTGTTCCGTATCATTATGCGTATGAATGCCCAGATGATCCCCGGGGATGCCTGCTTCGATCACGGCCCTTGTGGCCGCGGCAACCGCATTTGGCATCGCGCCGCCATTTGTGTCACACAGAACCACCCACCTTGCACCAGCCTTATAGGCGGCAAGCACCGACGCAATCGCATAGTCTGGATTGGCCTGGTACCCGTCAAAGAAATGCTCTGCATCAAACAAGGCTTCGCGGCCCTGGGCCACCAAATGCGCAATGGATTTCTCTATGTTTTCAAGGTTTTCATCGAGTGAAATGCCAAGCGCAGTTTTAACGTGGAAATCGTGTGTTTTGCCAACAAGGCAAACTGCATCTGTCCCAGCATTTAAGACACCAGCCAGAACATCATCGTTTTCCGCCGAAATCCCGGCCCGTTTTGTCATGCCAAAGGCTGTCAAGATGGCTTTGGTTTCAGGACGTTGTCCAAAAAACTCACTGTCGGTTGGATTGGCCCCTGGCCAGCCACCTTCAATGTAATCCACACCCAATTGATCAAGCGCAGTCGCGATTTTCTGCTTTTCGCTTGTTGAAAACTGCACGCCCTGGGTTTGCTGCCCGTCCCGCAAGGTTGTGTCATAAATATAAAGACGTTCTTTGCGTGATAGCCCGGTCATTTCAAAGCCTCCAGTTTGGCTGCATCGAAGGCGTCCGTTGTCAGCAACGAGACACCTGATTTGCTCATGCGCACTTCGAGACCAGCTTCTACAAAGGCAGATTTTAGATGATCTACGCCAGAGAAGTCTTTGGTTTGCATTGCTTTTTCCCGCACAGAAGCAAGTAGATCTTCAAAATAGGAAAGATCAACAGACGGCCCGCTGACCCAATCAGGTTTCTGATTTTCGAGCAAGCCGAGAAAGCCCATCGCTGCAGCCAATGCTGAAGCATCGCCATCGGCCGCGAGAGAATGCAAAACAGTCAGCGCCTTTGCGGTATTGAGATCATCCGCCAATGCCTCAATCATCGCCTGAGGCACAACAGAGCCCTTCACATTTTCGACGAGGCCATACCATTTGCGCAGGGTTGCTTTCGCTTCTGCGGCTTTCTTTTCAGTCCAATCCATCGGCTTGCCATAATGGGTCGACAGGAACACAAAACGGATCACTTCACCCGGAACACCCTTGTCCAGCAAATCGCGAACAGTGAAAAAATTGCCCAGTGACTTGGACATTTTCTTGCCCTCTACTTGCAACATTTCGTTGTGAATCCAAACACATGCAAAGTCACCTTCGGGATGGGCACAGCAACTTTGCGCCATCTCGTTTTCATGATGTGGAAACATCAGATCATTGCCACCACCATGAATATCAAAGCTTTCTCCCAACAGGTCATAGGCCATGGCCGAGCATTCAATGTGCCACCCCGGACGACCGCGCCCCCAGGGGCTGTCCCACCCAGGCAGATCGCCGCTAGAGGGCTTCCACAACACAAAATCCATTGGGTTTCGCTTGTAAGGTGCAACCTCGACCCGCGCCCCTGCGATCATGTCATCTACGGAACGTCCTGATAACGCACCATAATTTTTGTAGCTTTCAACCGAAAACAGCACATGGCCTTCGGCAGCATAGGCATGCCCCTTGGCAATCAAATCCTCTATCATCGACACCATTTGCGGAATATACTGCGTTGCGCGCGGCATCAGGTCTGGGTCTTTGGCCCCTAGGGCGGCCATGTCATCGAGGAACCAAGCTATTGTTTCTGCAGTGATTTCTGAAATCTCACGCCCGCTTTCGGCGGCGCGCGCGTTGATTTTATCATCCACATCGGTGAAGTTACGGGCATAGGTCACGTGGTTGTCGCCATAAACTTCCCGCAACAGCCTGTTGAGAATATCAAACACCACCACTGGCCGTGCGTTGCCCAAATGCGCCCGATCATAGACCGTAGGGCCACAAACATACATGCGCACATTCGTCGGGTCGATCGGCGTAAATACCTGTTTTGACCGGGTTTTTGTATTGTGTAGCTTGATCACAGTCTGGCTCGAAGTCATGGCTCGTCCTTGCACGGCGGTTCCGGTGCGGACTTATCAACTTTGCAACAATTTTGAAATAGAAGAACAGCCCGCGTGAATATTTCAGCAGGTAATACAGCAAATAATGATGTTTTGCGTATGGTTCATAAGGGCGACCTTAAGAAGTCGCCCTTTTGGGGTCAAGCGATGAAACCTGGCCCAAATTGCGGAGAGAGACCGGATTTCCGCAAAATCAAAAGGTTAATTGTAACTGACGACTTCAAACTCGATGCCTTCGGGGCCATCGAAATAGAAGCGCTGGCCAGGCTCATAATCGGCATGATTATAGGGCTGATATCCGGCATTGATCACGCGATTTTCAACCGCTGCAAGATCCTCGACCACGATGCCAATATGGTTTAGACCTGACGCAGTGGTATAAGTATTTACCATACCTTTCAAAGGTTTATCTGGCGAATATAATGCAAGATAGCTTTCTGTATCGCCAACGTGCACGGAATGGCCGTTGTCTTTGGCTGCCCCTTGCCAACGGATCTGCCAATCAAACAAATCTTGCAACAGGGCGGCGGTTCCTTTGGGATCAGAGACGGTGACATTTACATGTTCAAGACGCATTTCAAGCTCCATTTCTTATTGAAAACGTGATGAATTATTTCTAATCTCTCAAGTGCACTTTAACTCAATAGGAAAATATCATTGGTTGTCAGGCAGATAACAAATAAAGGACTTAGCATCGGTCAGATTTCTGATCGAACGGGGCTCGCGCCCTCTGCGATCCGATTCTATGAGGAGGAGGGATTGGTTACACCGTTTCGCAACGCGGGCGGACAGCGACGGTATGCGCGCGCCGATATCCGCAGGCTTTCCTTTGTAATGATCGCCCAAGGCATGGGGTTTTCAATCGCAGATATCCGGCAAACTCTTGAAATCCTGCCAGAAAACCGCACCCCAACCAAGGCGGATTGGGAGCGGATATCCAAGGTGTTTCGCAAGGATTTGGATCGCAGGTTGGCCGAAATGCAGGCGCTGCGCGACAAATTAGACGGCTGTATTGGCTGTGGCTGCCTGTCACTGAAAGCATGCAAACTGTACAATCCTCGTGACCGTATGCGCAAAAAAGGCCCCGGCCCGCGCTATATTTACGGGGATGCGTTGGACGATGTTTCTTAACCCAGCGTAGGGGCCCTAAATTTTTGATTATTTGTACAAATTGTACGTTTCACGGCCTGAAACGTACGATTCGAGGGGGCTGGATTGTTTCGCGCGAAACGTATCGCCTCTTTGAGCTGTATGGCCGCTTTGCGGACTTTGCTGACTTTCCGCCAATGTCCGTATAAGCTCCTCCGTGAAAGGACAGACTATGGACCTGAGCTTAATCCTCGCGCTTGTCAGTGCCACCACTATTCTCGTAGCCATCCCCGGACCGAACGTCGCTTTGATTGTGGCAAACACACTCGCTTACGGGTTTCGCTTTGGCGCGATGACGGTGCTTGGCACCACCATCGGAGTAGCATTACAGTTACTGGTCGTTGTCTTGGGTTTGGCAGCGCTTCTGGAATTTGCAGCTACCGCCTTCCTGTGGCTGAAATGGATCGGCGTCGCCTACTTGATCTATTTGGGTGTCAGCGCATGGCGTCAGGGTATTGCGGACTTGGAAGAGCGTGACGCAAGCCGCAAACCGCTCAATGCTCTGTTCTGGCAGGGTCTCCTGCTTGCCACCATCAACCCGAAAACACTGATATTCAATGCGGCTTTTCTACCCCAGTTTGTAGCTCCCGATTCTGGGTCGTCCGCTCTCCTCTTGACCGCCACAATCTACATCGCGGTTATCATGATCGGCGATCTTGTATGGGCAGCTTCGGCACAGACAGCGCGGCCCATGATTGCCAAGCTTGGACGTCTCCGTCACAAGCTAACAGGTGTTCTATTCTTTGGATCAGGCATCGGGCTGGCTCTAGCGAGAGTTGATCGGTAGAAGAAATCTTCTCAAGAGCAGTTATTCGCCGCACCCTGTCTAATGTGCAGGTGGGCTCACACCAGACATTCCCAAAAGAAAATTGGGGGGCCGTGCCCCCCAGTTTCGCCACTCAAACTCAGTTATATTACCGCTCGTGTTTTTTGCCTGCGGTCTGAGTGCCGTATCAGGACGAGCGCACCCGCCCTGGAACTTATTCGTGGCGGGGATTATCCCCCCCGCCGGGGGATAGCGGCCAAAATAGACCACCGGAGGTTCAGATTAACTGCAGCCGGATGTGCCGCCGCAGGTGTTGCATTTCATGCAGGTGCCGTTGCGCACCAAAGTATAGTTGCCGCAGTCCCCACAAGGGTCACCTTCATAGCCCTGCATCTTGGCTTTGGTGCGTTGATCAAGGCTGGTTGCGCTGGTTGTTGTGGTCACCGTGGCAACCGCTGTCAGGCCCGCATCTGCGACTTCTGGCACCAAGGTTTGCAGCGCCATTTCAGGATCAGCACCGCCATTCAGCACCAATAATTCTTGCGGCATACGCTTGCGCAAATAGCCGGTCGAGGAAATCTGTTTGAGCACTTCCAGCGATTTATTGGCGGCGTTTTCGCTCAGCTCTTTGACGTTAGACACACCTTCTTCTTCGCCGCGCCCCAAATCATCAAAGGCTGCACCCTCTGGCTTGACATGCGCCAAATCTGTTCGATCTAGATAAGAAACAGCCAATTCTCGGAAGATATAATCGAGGATACTTGTTGCATTTTTGATAGAGTCATTTCCTTGCACCATGCCCGCAGGCTCAAATTTGGTGAAGGTAAAGGCGTCTACGAACTCTTCCAGCGGCACGCCATATTGCAGGCCAACAGAGACCGCGATGGCGAAGTTATTCATCATCGCACGGAAGCCTGCGCCCTCTTTGTGCATGTCGATAAAGATTTCGCCAAGGTTGCCGTCGGCATATTCACCGGTGCGCAAATAGACCTTGTGGCCACCGACGACAGCTTTCTGGGTATAGCCTTTGCGCCGCTCTGGCATTTTTTCGCGATGCGATTTGACCAGCTCTTTGACGATGACCTTTTCGACAATCTTTTCAGCGATCACCTGGGCCTTGGCCTGCGGAGTGCCGCTTTCAAGGATTTCTTCAGCTTCGTCGTCGTCTTCAATCAGCGCCGCAGCCAAAGGTTGGCTGAGCTTGGATCCATCACGATACAGGGCATTGGCTTTGACACCCAACGACCAAGAGCGTTCATAGGCCTGTTGGCATTCCTGAATGGTGGCATCGTTTGGCATGTTGATGGTTTTAGAAATCGCGCCAGAGATAAACGACTGGGCCGCGGCCATCATGGTGATGTGGCTGTCGACCGACAAATAGCGTTTGCCTTTTTTGCCGCATGGGTTGGCGCAATCAAAGATCGACAGGTGTTCGTCTTTGAGGTGCGGTGCGCCTTCGAGGGTCATGGTGCCACAGACGTGGTCATTGGCAGCTTCGATGTCGGCTTTGGTAAAGCCGAGATGCGACAGAAGGTTGAATTCCGGATCATTCAGCTTAGCCGCAGGGATGCCGAGCGGGCCGGTGCAGAATTCTTCGCCCAGGGTCCACTGGTTGAACACAAAACGGATGTCAAAGGCAGTGGCAAGGGATGCCTCGACCTTATCCAGTTCGGCTTGGGTGAAACCATGTTGGATCAGGGTTGTTGGATTGATGGCTGGCGCATTACCAAGGGTGCCGTGGCCCACAGCGTAGGAAATGATTTCCTCGATCTGGGAGGACCGGTAGCCTTGCTTTTCTAGGGCCGCAGGCACCGACCGGTTGATGATTTTGAAATAACCACCGCCCGCAAGTTTTTTGAACTTTACCAGCGCGAAGTCAGGCTCGATGCCGGTAGTGTCACAATCCATCACCAAACCAATGGTGCCGGTTGGGGCGATCACAGAGACCTGCGCGTTGCGGTAGCCGTGCTTTTCACCAAGCTCCAAGGCTTCGTCCCAGGCGGCCATTGCCAGTTTGCCAAGGTTTTGATCCGGGATATTGGCCAGATCCAGTGGCACCGGCTTGACGTCAAGTTTGTCATAGCCATCGGTCGCGCCATAAGCGGCGTTGCGGTGGTTGCGGATGACGCGCAGCATGTGATCGGCGTTTTTCGCGTGGCCCGGGAAGGCCCCCAATTCGCCTGCCATTTCGGCAGATGTGGCATAAGATACGCCAGTTAAGATGGCTGTCAGCGCAGCACCAAGCGCCCTACCCTCGTCTGAATCATAGCTAAAGCCCATGTTCATCAGCAGGCCACCGATATTGGCATAGCCCAGACCCAAGGTGCGGAAGTCATAAGAGCGTTGCGCGATTTCCTTGGAGGGGAATTGCGCCATCATGACGGAAATTTCCAGCGTGACGGTCCACAGACGTGTCGCGTGGATATAATCATCAGCCTGGAACACGCCGTCCTTTAGGAAGGTCAGCAGGTTCATCGAGGCCAAGTTACAGGCCGTATCATCCAAGAACATGTATTCAGAGCATGGGTTGGAACCGCGAATGTCACCGTCTTCTGGGCAGGTGTGCCAAGCGTTTACAGTGTCGTGGAATTGAATGCCCGGATCGGCACAGGCCCATGCGGCATGACCCACCTGTTCCCACAAATCGCGTGCCTTGATGGTTTTGGCCACCTTGCCATCGGTGCGGCGGATCAGTTCCCAATCTTTATCTTCGCGCACGGCTTTCAGAAAGCTGTCGGTGACGCGAATAGAGTTGTTGGAATTCTGACCCGACACCGAGGCATAGGCTTCGCTGTCCCAGTCTGTGTTGTAGGTGGGGAATTCGATGCTGGTATAGCCCTGCTTGGCATAATCCAGCACGCGTTTGACGTATGTTTCTGGGATTGCAGTCTTTTTTGCGCCGCGAATGGCGGTTTTCAACTGGTCATTTTTCTTTGGATCAACCGCGTCTTCGGTAGAGCCATCCCAGCCACGAATGGCGCTGAAAATGTCATTCAGCTTGGCTTCGTGCATCTTAGAGCCCGCGACGATGGACGCCACTTTTTGCTCTTCCTTCACTTTCCAATTGATGAATTCTTCGATGTCCGGGTGGTCGGCATCACAGATCACCATCTTGGCTGCTCGACGGGTGGTACCGCCTGATTTGATCGCGCCAGCGGCCCGATCACCGATTTTTAGAAAGCCCATAAGGCCAGAGGACTTGCCGCCGCCTGCTAGGTTTTCGCCATCTGCACGCAGGCTGGAAAAGTTGGTGCCTGTGCCAGAGCCATATTTGAACAGACGGGCCTCGCGCACCCATAAATCCATAATGCCGCCATCGTTGACCAAATCATCAGAGACCGATTGGATAAAGCAGGCATGCGGCTGAGGATGTTCGTAGGACGACTTGGATTTCGTCAATTTACCCGTTTTGTAATCGACATAGTGATGGCCCTGAGCCGGACCGTCGATGCCATAAGCCCAATGCAGGCCGGTGTTAAACCACTGCGGAGAATTCGGGGCGGCGCGTTGGGTCGCCAGCATATGACGCATTTCATCGTAATAAGCCTGTGCGTCTGCTTCGGTGCTGAAATATCCACCCTTCCAGCCCCAATAGGTCCAAGCGCCCGCAAGACGGTCAAACACCTGCTTGGCGCTGGTTTCGCCGCCCATTTCTGCGCCTTCTGCCGGTACCGACCGCCAAAGGAATTCAGGAACGTCTTTTTCTTTGACGGGCTTTAACTTGCTTGGCACGCCGGCCTTGCGAAAATACTTCTGCGCTATCACGTCTGACGCAACTTGGCTCCAACTGGCGGGAACCTCGACATTATCAAGCTTAAACACAATAGACCCGTCAGGATTACGGATCTCGGATGTTGTGCTTACAAAGTTCAAGCCTGCGTATGCGCCCTGCTCGGCTGACGTAAATTTTCTTTCGATCTTCATTTCTGCCCCAGAAGTCTAAGAGTACCTATTAACTATTTCATGCAAATCCAGCTGTCTGAACATCACACCGCAACAGGCAAAACTATCTTGATCGCTGACATGACTGTCATCGCGTGCCCCAGAACTCACTGGGTCAATTATTCTGTATTTAGCCCCTAAGCGGCCCTCATCACACTATATATAGTGGAGAATGAACCTGCAGCGCTAATCTGACGTATAGTGACGTCATTGGTCAACGATTTTATTTTGCTTTTTTTGCGGATTTTTGATTGACGAAAACTTTCACAACCAGGTTTTTCGCGCTGTTTGCGATTCCTGTTTGTCGGGCAAAAAATGTCATCCACAGGGGCAATTTTTGCGCGTCCTGAGAAGTCCTTGCAAAATCACACATTTTTTTTGAGCATTTGGACAAAAAGGGCATTTATCCACAAGATATAGCCATTAACCTTCCGTTAACACTATATATATGGTGCGTGTTTTGTTCGGGTGAAAAAAAATTTGCATTAATTCAAAGAAGTCTGAAATTTGCGCGAAAGCTCATAAATGAGACTATTGCAACACCACATCGGTGTCCCCTCGCTTTCGCGAGGGTCTGGATTTCGTCTTTATTTCTTCAGAGAGAAAATGGTCGGGGCGGCGAGATTCGAACTCACGACCCCCTGTACCCAAAACAGGTGCGCTACCAGACTGCGCTACGCCCCGGACCGTGCAGCAGGGTTTAACTATACTGCTCGGGAATGAAAAGAGGAAATTCACACAAATCGAAAGTTTTTTTTATTTAGTTATTTCAGAGAGTTGTCAGATAAGCGCGCCACATGCTGCAAAGCACGATCAAGATAACGTGGGAAAAATGGGTGGTTTTTTCCTGCTGGATCCAAACCCACGAGGAATCCGCAATTCGGCGCGTGACCGCGACGCCTGACGTGCGCTCTCATTGCAGAAACTTTACCAACGAGAACTTTGGCGCTGCCAAAGTCTTGCCCGTTATACTGCGTCGCGACAGGACCAAGCGGCCTTGTGTTGCAGCACCGCAGGGTGCCTAAGCTGGGTGCCCGGGGCAATGCCAAGGGCTTTGGACAGGCCTGCATTGATTTCCAGCACATAGCGGGCTGGCCCGGCGCTTGGCAAAGGGGTTTCGTCCAAGGGAATGGTGTTGTGGGCAATATTCACAACCGTACCGCTTTCATTCAGATAGATGATATCGAGCGGTACAAAGGTATTGCGCATCCAAAACGACAAAGGGCGGTTGCGGTGAAACACAAACAACATGCCGCTGCCCCTAGGCAAGGACTGGCGTCCCATCAATCCCTGGGTGCGCTGAGCAGCATTATTAGCCACTTCAACCGAAAAACGCGCTTTGCCCCAATCGCCCCGCAAGTGCACAGTGTCATTGCGACATTGCGCCAACGCCATAACGGCCAAACTGCTAAAGATCGCGGCAAGCCCCAGCGTTTTCAGCGCGCGCCATCTTTGAGTCATTGGCTAGTCGTCCTTTAGCGTGGCGGCCTCCCAGGCGCAAACTTGCGTGGCCATCTTACCGCGTTTTCCATCTATAACACGGATAGCAAGCGCCTCGCCGGGCTGCAACTCTGCAAGACCGCAACGGCGCAACACTTCAACGTGAATGAACACATCTTCGGACTGGCCATAAACATTGGCAAACCCGAAGCCTTTGGTTTTATCAAACCATTTCACACGTGCCGGCTCGAGTGGAAGCGCAGCAAGCTCTTCGACTGAAAGGTCTTGAAAATCATCTAACGTATTTAGGTCAATTGATACGGGCGGCTCGACTGCGATCACCTCGACCGCCTGAACCCCGCGATCCGTTTCTTGAACGACCAATTCAATCGCGGCCCCATCCGCAACGGAACTTTGGCCGAAATTTCTGAGCACATTTGCGTGCAAAAGTATGTCTGGCCCACCTGCGTGAGACACGACAAAGCCGAACCCTTTGACGGGATCGAACCACTTTACCTGCCCGTTGATCTTTGGGGCAGCAATCTTTTCCATCTTAATGCCTTACCTAACGTAACCCCATCCCCGAGGTTCTATATATTTGCGACAAAAGTCCCCTTGCATCAAGTGCAAAATCTTAAGTCTTTCATATACTTGCCTTTTGGGCAGGCAAAAGATCAAGGGTTCAAACGTATAGTTTCCCAACCTTCAGCCGCGCTGGGACGGCGCCAAACAAATCGGTCATGCAGTCGATAGGCTCCATCTGCCCAAAATTCGATCTCGGTTGGGATGAGCCGAAATCCGCCCCAAAAAGGCGGACGTTTTGGGGCTGTGCCATGGGCAGCGGTCACCTTGGCCACCTTGGCGACAAGTGCTGCGCGTGACGACAAAGGCTGAGATTGATCGCTGGCCCAGGCCCCTAAGCGACTTTTGAGCGAACGGGATTTATAATAGGCATCTGCCTGTGGTCCATCTTCGCGCGCCACCGTACCACGTACACGAACTTGTCGACGTAAGCTCTTCCAATGCATAACAAAAGCAGCTTTACCACCCTGCTCTATTTCTTGGGATTTGGCGGAGTTGTAATTGGTATAAAACACAAATGCCGACGCTTCGATTTCCTTCAAAAGCACCATACGCGCGTTTGGCATACCCCCTGCATCAACGGTGGCCAGAGCCACAGCATTGGGATCGTTTGGTTCGGTTTTTTCTGCCTCGGCCAACCAAGACCTGGCGATTTCAAACGGGTCGTCACCCGCGAAAATTCCGGTTCTTTCCGACATTTTTTCTCTCCGATGTCACTTTGTTATGGGCCACAACCTGCGCTGACCTTGAAGCAGAAGGGCTGATCGCCTAAAGGTGCCTTAAACGGGAATAAGGGACGGAGTTGTCCAAATGTCAAATAATCTAATGGCCGGAAAGCGCGGCTTGATCATGGGCCTAGCCAACGACAAGTCAATTGCCTGGGGCATTGCCAAGGCCTGTTCTGATGCAGGCGCAGAGCTTGCGTTCTCTTATATGGGTGATGCTTTTAAAAAGCGGGTTGTGCCGCTGGCAGAGAAATTGGGCGTTGATACGCTGATAGATTGCGACGTTTCAGATCCGGCTTCGGTGACTGCGGCTTTTGCGCTGATCGAAGAGAAGTGGGGCAAGCTGGACTTTATCGTGCACGCGATTGGTTTCTCGGACAAGAATGAGCTGCGTGGCCGCTATGTCGACACCAGCCGTGATAACTTTCTGATGACCATGGATGTGTCTTGCTTCAGTTTCACCACGGTGATGCAACATGCAGAAAAACTGATGAAAGATGGTGGTTCTGCCCTGACGCTGACCTATTACGGTGCTGAGCAGGTGATGCCGCATTATAATGTAATGGGTGTGGCCAAAGCTGCGCTGGAAGCATCGGTGAAGTATTTGGCCGAGGATCTGGGCAAAGACGGCATTCGGGTGAATGCGATTTCTGCTGGCCCGATCAAAACTCTGGCCGCCAGCGGCATTGGCGATTTCCGCTATATCATGAAGTGGAACGAGTTGAACTCACCGCTGCGCCGCAATGTGACGATCGAAGATGTGGGCAATTCAGCTCTGTATCTGCTGAGTGATCTTGGATCGGGCGTGACGGGCGAAAACCTGCACGTTGATGCGGGGTATCATGTTGTGGGCATGAAAGCTGTGGATGCCCCCGATATCGACGCCACTGTCAAAAAGTAATCTATGGAAGTGACGCAATTGATAGCATTGCACCTGACCCTGCTGGCGGCCATCGCCGGTGCGGGTCGGGCGATGCTGTTTGCCCTGCGGTCCGGCTGAATGGTGGGCTGGTATTGTGCTGGGTGCGTCGGGGTTACGTTCGCTGCGTGACCGTTCTGAGTGAAAGGACATCTGATGACTGATCGTTTGCCGCATGAAAAAGGGTTTCACATTAGTTGGGACCAACTCCACCGTGACAGCCGGGCATTGGCCTGGCGGTTGGATGGGCATGGCCCGGACAATGGGGCCTGGAAAGCCATTGTGGCCATCACCCGCGGCGGCATGGCCCCGGCGATGATCATCGCACGTGAGTTGGATGTGCGTGTGGTGGATACCATCAGCGTGAAGTCCTATTCAAACCAAGATCGTGGCGAAGCCAAGGTTCTGAAATCTCCGGACGCCACGATTATGGGGGCCGAGGGTGAAGGTGTGTTGATCATTGATGATCTGGTGGACAGCGGCAAGACATTGGAATTGGTGCGCAAGCTGTACCCCAAGGCGCATTTTGCAACGGTCTATGCCAAGCCGAAGGGCCGCGCACAGGTGGACAGTTTTATCACCGAAGTGTCTCAGGACACTTGGATCTTTTTCCCTTGGGATATGGCGTTGCAATATGTGCAGCCCTATCGCGGATCAGATTAAACTTTCGCTGATTTAGCTTGTGGCACAAAGGATTATGACATTGCGCAGCCGCACCGAAGCCACGTTTAAGCCGCCGGTTATGCAAGCCAGAAGCTGGACCGAAGGGATGCGGTTTTCAGCAGAGAAACCGCTGATCAACGTCAGTCAAGCCGCCCCAATACAGGCCCCGCCAGAGCCGCTGCGCGCCCATATCGCCCAAGTTGCGCTAGACATGACAGAAGCGCATTTATATGGCCCGGTTCTGGGTTTACCTGCCCTGCGGGCAGAAGTGGCCACACAATGGTCGGAGGCCTATGCAGGGCAGATTTCAGCGGCGCAGGTTGGCATCACCTCTGGGTGCAATCAAGCTTTTGCGGCTGCGATTTCCAGCCTAACCAATGACGGGGACGAGGTGATCATACCAACCCCATGGTATTTCAATCACAAGATGTGGTTGGATATGCAGGGCGTGACCGCGGTGCCCCTGCCAGTTGGTGCGGATATGTGCCCGTCGGTCAAGACAGCCGAGGCATTGATCAGCCCGCGCAGCAAGGCCATAGTGCTGGTGACCCCGAACAATCCAACGGGGACAGAGTATCCTGCGGGTCTGTTGACGGCGTTTTATGAGCTGGCGACCCGCCATGGGCTGGCGCTGATTGTGGACGAAACCTATCGCGACTTTGATTCTCGTTCCGCAGCACCGCATGAGCTGTTTCAGCGCCCCGATTGGGCGGACACACTGATCCAGCTTTATTCCTTTTCCAAAGCCTACCGGCTGACGGGTCACCGGGTCGGGGCAGTGATCGCCAGTGCCAAACGCTTGACCGAGATGGAGAAATTCCTGGACACGGTCGCCATTTGCCCAAATCAACTGGGGCAGCACGCGGCACTTTGGGGGATGCAGAACCTAACAGGTTGGCTGGCAGGCGAGCGTTTGGAAATTCTAGACCGTCGCGCCGCCATCGCAGAGGGGTTTGCACCACTTCGACAGCGCGGCTGGAAGCTCTTGGGTCTTGGGGCCTATTTTGCCTATTTGGAACACCCATTTGAAGGCCCGTCAGATGAACTGGCGCGCGACCTGCTTGCCAGTGTGCAAGTCTTGTCCTTGCCCGGCACCATGTTCACGACCGAATGTGACCAAAGTGGCCTGCGTCAGCTGCGGTTTGCCTTCGCCAATGTGGACCGAGACGCCATTGCGGTGTTATTCGAGCGCCTTTGCACCTATAGCGATACCAAACAAGCCGATCAGCGCGCCTAGTTGATAAATTGAACAAATTGGCTGTGAAGTCCTTGGTGCAAACGCCTTCCCCCTTGCCCCTCCAGCATCCCCGTCGTAGACATCGCAAACTCAGTTTTTTTGCGCCAAACAGGGGGCCGCATGTCCAAGAATATTACAGTGTCAAAAACTCTCGTCTGGATTTTGATGGGCCTCTTGATTTTTGGTCTCGGCGGATTTGGCATCACCAACCTAGGCGGCAATGTTCAAAGCGTTGGATCGGTGAATGGGAAATCCGTTGATGTTGACCAATATTATCGCAGTTTGCAGCAACAATTGAGTGCATTCCAAGCGCAAACCGGCCAGCGTATTGGCATTGCGCAAGCCCAGCAATTTGGTCTGGACCAACAGGTTTTGTCGCAATTGATGAACGAGCGCGCCTTGGATGCCGAAGCTGAGCGTTTGGGATTGTCGATGGGCGATGAAAACCTGCGCGAACAGATCTTGTCGATTGCCGCGTTCCAAGGGTTGGATGGCAAGTTTGACCGCGACGCCTATCGCTTTGCGCTGCAAAACTCTGGCCAGAACGAAAGCGAATTCGAAGACAGCCTGCGCGAAGACGCGGCACGCAGCCTGTTGCAGGGCGCGGTGGTTGCGGGTGTTGAAATGCCAGAAACCTATGCGCAGACGTTGATGTCCTATTTGGGTGAAAAGCGCAGCTTTTCGATAGCAACTATAGACGAGACCCATCTGGACACTCCGATTGCAGAGGCCGATGAGGCCACCCTACGCCAGTTTTACGATGACAACACCGAAGGCTTTATGCGCCCGGCCACCCGTGAAATCACCTATGCTTGGCTGACCCCGGCGATGTTGATTGACAACGTTGAGATCGACGAGGCTGCATTGCAGGCTGAATACACGGCGCGCGATGCTGAATTCAATCAGCCAGAGCGCCGCTTGGTCGAGCGTTTGGTATTTGGGGACGAGGCGGAAGCGGCGGCGGCGCTTGCTGAAATCACCGCAGGTCAAAAAAGCTTTGAGGACACGGTCGAGGCGCGCGGCTTGGCGCTGTCAGATGTGGATATGGGCGATGTGGCACAAGCTGGGTTAGGCGCCGCTGGTGAGGCGCTCTTTGCTGCAGAAGTCGGCGTGGTTGTCGGCCCCCTGCCCACCGATCTTGGCCCTGCGCTGTTCCGGGTAAACGGTGTATTGGCCGCTCAGAGCACAAGCTTTGAAGACGCCATGCCAATGTTGCGTGATGCGCTGGCCGCAGATCGCGCCCGCCGGGTGATTGATGCGCAAATCAACGATGTTGACGATCTGTTGGCGGGCGGTGCCACTTTGGAAGACCTGGCCGAGGAAACCGACCTTGTTCTGGACACCATCAGTTATCATGCTGGGTTAAACACCGGCATCGCAGGCTATGCTGATTTTCAAAATCTGGCGCAGCAAGTGACGGAAAGCGATTTCCCGCAAATCGAAACGCTGGAAGACGGCAGCATCTTTGCCCTGCGTCTTGAGGGTGAAACCGAGGCGGCCCCTGCCCCCTTTGACGAGATCAAGGACGATGTGGCCGCTGCATGGCGCAACGATGCTTTGATCACTGCGCTGAATGCCAAAGCAGATACGCTGGTTGCAAAGATGGACGCGGGTGCCGATATCGTCACCCTTGGTCTGGTGGTTGTGCAAGAAACAGATGTGACCCGTGGCGGCTTTGTACCCGACACTCCGCAAGAGTTTTTGCAGACAGTGTTTGAGATGGCACTGGGCGCACAGCAAAGCATGGCCTTTGAAGATCGTGTTTTGATTGTTGAACTGGATGCGATCACGGCTGCGGATCCCGCAAATGAGGAAAACAACGCGCTGTTGACCATCATTGGGCAACAGGTTTCACAGGCTCTGGCGCAAGATGTTTTCCAGGCCTTTGGCGGCTCGATCATGCGTGATGCAGACATTGAAATTGACCAATCCGCGCTGAACGCCGTTCACGCGCAGTTGCCGTAGAGACAAAGGGCTAATTTGTGGCTTTGATCCCGTCTTTTGAGAAATTTCGCACGGCCTATGAGGCAGGTGAAAATCAGGTAGTATACACGCGCCTCGCGGCAGATCTGGACACGCCTGTGTCGCTGATGCTGAAGCTGACGGCGGCGAAACGTGACGCGTTTATGTTGGAATCAGTGACTGGTGGCGAGGTGCGCGGGCGCTATTCGATCATCGGCATGAAACCTGATCTGATCTGGCAGTGTCATGGCACCAAAAGCCGCATTAACCGGCAGGCGCGTTTTGACGGCGATAGTTTTGTTGATCAAGACGGGGATCCGTTGGCCAATTTTCGGGACTTGATTGCCGAGAGTAAGATCGACCTGCCGGATGATTTGCCACAGGCCTCTGCAGGGCTATTTGGTTTTCTGGGCTATGACATGATCCGTTTGGTGGAGCATCTGCCAGATGTGAACCCTGACCCCTTGGGCTTGCCCGATGCCTGCATGCTGCGCCCGTCGGTTGTCGCAGTACTGGATGGCGTTAAAGGCGAAGTGACGGTTGTGTCGCCGGCCTGGGTCTCTGATGGGCAATCGGCACGTGCCGCCTATGCGCAAGCAGCGGAACGAGTGATGGATGCGGTGCGTGACCTGGAACGTCCTATGCCACAGGCCGCGCGCGAGATGGGCGAAGAAGCTGTGGTTGGCGACCCGGTCAGCAATTTCAGCAAAGACGGCTATATGGCGGCGGTCAACAAGGCCAAAGAATACATCAAAGCCGGTGATATCTTTCAGGTGGTGCCGTCACAACGCTGGACACATGATTTCCCGCAGCCGCCGTTTTCGCTGTATCGCTCGTTGCGACGCACCAATCCGTCGCCCTTTATGTTCTATTTCAATTTTGGCGGCTATCAGGTGATTGGCGCAAGCCCGGAAATTCTGGTGCGGGTGTTTGGCAAAGAAGTGACCATTCGCCCGATCGCCGGTACGCGCCCCCGCGGGGCCACCCCGGAAGAAGATCGCGCCAATGAGGCGGATTTGTTGGCGGATCAAAAGGAATTGGCAGAGCATTTGATGCTGCTGGATCTGGGGCGCAATGACACGGGTAAAGTGTCAAAGATTGGCTCTGTGCGACCAACAGAACAATTCATCATCGAGCGCTATAGCCATGTGATGCATATCGTGTCCAATGTGGTGGGTGAATTGGCAGATGACCAAGACGCGCTGAGCGCGTTTTTCTCTGGCATGCCGGCGGGAACGGTGTCTGGGGCCCCCAAAGTGCGGGCGATGGAAATTATCGACGAGCTGGAACCGGAAAAACGCGGTGTTTACGGCGGCGGCGTGGGGTACTTCAGTGCCGGTGGCGACATGGACATGTGTATCGCGCTGCGCACAGCGATTGTGAAAGACAAAAAACTGTATGTGCAGGCGGGCGGCGGCGTTGTTTACGACAGCGACCCAGAGGCTGAATTCATGGAAACCGTTCACAAATCAAACGCCATTCGCCGTGCCGCAGAAGACGCCGGGCGGTTTGACGATCGTGGCAATGACTAGGTCTGGTTGGCCAGAGGCTTTGTCTCTGGCCAGCTGAGCAATCAGAGAAACAGAATTAGCGCGCGCCTAGGGCCGAGTCGCTGGATTTGTGCAAATCGCGATTTGTCGCCAAACCCCGCATGTCTGATTGCCTTGATCTAAAGCAAGGTGCGATGATCGAGATATTTCTAGAATGACTCCGCGAACGCATTGTTGGAAATAAACAATTTCCTGCTGTGCCTTTAATGAAAGGAAGTCTTGTTGGAATATCTTATCATTTTCGAGACAATCGAAGGGCAGACCCGCAAGATTGTCGATCACGTGGCGCAGCAAATTCAGAATGCTGGGCATAATTTGCAGCTTTTTAACACCAAAGACAAATTTGCCCCTCTGTCATTTGACGGCATCGACAAGGTCATTCTGGCAGCCCCTGTGCATGAAAGACGCCATCCAAAAGGTTTTGAAGTCCTGGTGGCCGCCAATATCGATGAGTTGAAGGCTAGAAAAACGCTGATGATTTCAGTGAGCCTGAAAGCCGCGTTCCGCGAAAGCCTGGACGAGGCGCAAGACTATTTGACCGAAATGGAAATGCGCACTGGGTTTTCCCCCAACCAAGAAGTGCTGGCGGCAGGCGCGGTGCGCTCTGAGGGCTATAGTTATTTTGAAAGCCAGATTGTACAGCATGTTGCATTGGCGGGCCAAGATGTGGACCTCGTCGATGGCGTGAAAGAATTCACCAATTGGGACCGGCTGAGTGCCGATTTGCAGGCGTTTATCGACAGCTAAAAGCCACGGAATACCGTTTATACGCAACAGGGTTAGTGCCGTGGCCTTGTTGCGCCTGCTTGCGGGCTAGTTAACGCTTTGCAATATTGCAGACACCGGCGCGACGGCAACAGTGCTGGCGCGGTCTTGCAGGGCCCAAGAGGCGAGCGCCGAAATGGTTTCGCCGCGCAGTCGCCCCATCATCACCACATCATTGGATTGCCGGGCTTTGAAGGCCGCTTGATCCAGGAAACGTCGCATCACGTCGGCCCGCTGGCCTTTGCCATCAAAGTCGCGGAAAATGGTCAGCGAGGGCACGCCTTCGCGCGCGGCGAGCTTTTGGGCTGTATTCAGTGCTTTGGGCTGCATCAACAACCCATGGCCGCTGGCCAAAGTATAGTCGATCACTTGATCAGACACTTGGCGGGTTTCTTGCAAGCCGGTGTCGAGCCCTTCAAAAATTGCGACAACCTCTGGCAATCTGGCCACCTGAGCGGTCAGGTTGACCTCGACGTCGCTGGGCGTGGCCCCTTGGGGCAAGTTGATCATCGCCAGAACCTCGAAATTCAATCCGCGAAACAACGCCATGCGCTGTGCGGCGTTTTCCGCCGCAGCATCAACGACGATCGACAGAGGCAGTGGGAAATCCTGCAACACCGATAGGTCGATGTCGCTGTCTGGCACATCCAACAAAACGATCGAGAGCAAGGGCTTGGCATCAAAATTGTCAAAGGTGGCGGCATTGGCTTGAAGCGGTGGAAGCGTTTCTGCAATCTCTGGAGTGTCCGGCGCATTGACGGCTGGCGTTTCGCCAATAGAGGGCAAACGCGACGAGGTGCGCTGTTTGAAAACCTGGTTCAGATCAGACACGGGCTTGAGACGTGACGCGGCGGTTTCCACGGTGTCTTGGTCAGTGTCTTGGTCAGACGGCGCGCGGTTCACAACCGGGGCTTCTGCTGGTGTTTCTGGCGCGGTCGCAGGTGCTGCAACCGGGGCTTTGACGGTTGGCAGCTCTGCCGCTGCCGTTTTTAACTTTGGCGTTGCGTCTTGCGCACGCAGGTCTTGTGCCGTGTCAGGTGATTCCGGCACCACATTCTGCGTGGCTGGGCGGGTTTCGGTTGCCACTTTGGGGGCGATCAACGTGTCAGTCGGTACAGGTGCGCCAAAGGTGGTTGTGTCAGGTGCCGAGGGTCTTGGGGGCTGCGCAGGATCAGCCGAGATCGACGGTTTGCTGAGTGTTTCAGGTGTCTCGATGGCGCGCGCTTGCGGGCTGGGCAGAACCGGCGACACATTTTCAACCGACACGCTGGGTTGTGACGTGCTTTGGGGGGCTGCCTGCGCATCTGTCAAAGGCGCGGGCGCAGGTTTTGGGGCCGGCGTCAGATCAGCCAGCGGCGTGTTATCCAAGGGAGCAGCAGGCTCCGGGGCCTGAGCTTTGGGTTTAAGCTGTACAGGCGCGTCAGCCTCGGAGGATCGCACGGGCTCGTTACCGGGCTGGGTCTCTGGCTGCGTCACCACCACATCTGTGTTGGTTTGCGTTTCAATATTGGACGGCAGCGGCGAGATCAAAGAGATCACCCCCGCAAGCGCAAAGCCCAATAGCCCGCCCATGATCAAACCCTTGATAATTCCTCGTAGCATGCCCAAGCCCTCAAAATCAGCTTTTCACCGTGTTTTTTGTTGTGGCGGCTGCCCCCGCCCCTTGACCCTGTCGGCCAAGCCTGTCCATGTATACCGCGACCATAGGCCGGGATAATACCCCGATCTTCTTTTGAACTAAAAATGTGTGAATCTATGCTGCTTCTGATCGATAATTACGACAGTTTTACCTATAATTTGGTACATTACCTGGGTGAATTGGGTGCAGATGTGCAGGTTTGGCGCAACGATGCCCTGAATACACAAGAAGCCATGGCGATGAAACCCGAGGGGATTCTGTTGTCGCCGGGCCCCTGCACGCCGGATGATGCGGGCATTTGCCTGGCACTGGTGAAAGCCGCAGCCGAAACCAAGACCCCGCTGATGGGCGTTTGTCTTGGGCATCAGTCGATTGGCCAGGCCTTTGGCGGCAATGTCGTCAGATGCGACGAAATTGTGCATGGCAAGATGGGCACCATGCATCATCATAACAAGGGTCTTTTCAAAGGTCTGCCGACGCCGTTTGAAGCCACGCGCTATCACAGTTTGATTGTCGAGCGGGACACCCTGCCGGATTGTTTGGAAATCACCGCGGAATTGGAAGATGGCACCATTATGGGTCTGCAGCACAAAGAGCTGCCCATCCAAGGCTGCCAGTTTCATCCAGAATCCATTGCCTCGGAACATGGCCATGCGATGTTGCAGAATTTTCTTGATACGATGCAGGTGCCCGCATGAGCGAAGCCTTAAAACCTCTGATTCACGCCGCTGCCGAGGGGCCATTGACGCGCGCGCAGGCCGAAGCGGCCTTTGAGATCTTGTTTGAAGGCGATGCGACCCCCAGCCAGATTGGTGGCTTGCTGATGGCACTGCGCACCCGCGGTGAAACCGTCGATGAATATGCGGCGGCGGCGGCGGTGATGCGCGCAAAATGCGTGCCAGTGAATGCCCCGGCGGGCGTTATCGATATTGTTGGCACTGGTGGGTCCGGCAAACATACGCTGAACATCTCGACCGCTTCGATCTTCACGGTCGCAGGTGCGGGCGTGCCGGTTGCGAAACATGGCAATCGCAAAGCCAGTTCGAAATCTGGCACCGCAGATGTGCAAAGCGAACTTGGCATCAATGTTATGGTGGGCGCCGATGTTGTCGAACAGGCTTTGGCGGAATGTGGCGTGGGCTTTATGATGGCCCCGATGCACCATCCGGCAATCAAGCACGTGATGCCAACACGCATGGAATTGGGCACCCGCACGATTTTCAATATCTTGGGGCCGCTGACCAACCCAGCTGGCGCGAAACGTCAACTGACCGGTGCGTTTTCAAAGGATCTGATCCGCCCCATGGCAGAAACCTTGGGTCAATTGGGCTCAGAACGCGCTTGGCTTGTACATGGCTCTGATGGCACAGATGAATTGACCATCACCGGCACCAGTTTTGTGGCAGCGCTTGAAACCGACGGGTCGATCCGCGAATTTGAAGTGCACCCCGAAGATGCCGGTTTGCCGGTACATGCCTTTGAAGAGACGATTGGCGGCACGCCAGAATTCAACGCCAATGCGCTGCGCGCCTTGCTGGATGGCGCAGAGGGGGCTTATCGCGATGCGGTGCTGCTGAATTCGGCGGCTGCCCTTGTGGTGGCAGATGCCGCTGAGGATCTGAAACAGGGCGTTGAAATCACACGTAAAAGCATTGATTCCGGCGCGGCAAAGTCAAAACTGGAAGCATTGGCGCGGATCACATCCATGGCGGCTGCATGACCCAGACCATTGTGCCCGCCTCTTGGGCGCATCTGCCATTTTTTAGCAACGATCTGCCGGAAATCGAGGCTGCACTTGCCAAAGAGACGCGGCCGAACTTGCCGCCTGCGGCACAGCGTTTTGCGGCATTTGAACATCTCGCGCCAAAAGATGTGCGCGTGGTGATTTTGGGGCAAGACCCCTATCCGACCCCGGGTCATGCACATGGCTTGGCCTTTTCGGTGGCACCGGCTGTCACGCCCCTGCCCCGTAGTTTGAATAATATCTACAAAGAAATGCGCACGGATATTGGCGGCGCGCCAAAGAACGGTGATTTGCGCCCTTGGGCACAGCAAGGCGTCTTGCTGTTAAACACGGTGTTGTCGGTGCCGGCAGGTCTGGCCAATGGCCATAAGAAACTGGGATGGCAAACTCTGGCGCATCAGGTGCTGCAAGAGGTATCTCAGCGCCCCACCGCTTTTGTATTGTGGGGCAAACAGGCGCAGATGTTATCACGGCATATTCACCCCGGTGATCATTTGATGATAGAAACGGCGCATCCGTCACCGCTTTCAGCAACACGTGGCTTTTTTGGGTCACGCCCGTTTTCACGCATAAACCAGTGGTTGGCCGCACAGAGCCAGCCACAAATCAATTGGACTGCCCCATGACTGCAACCGTATTGGACAAAATCAAAGCCTATAAACTTGAGGAAATCGCCGCTGACAAAGCCGCGAAACCCTATGAGGCTGTGGCCGCCGAAGCCAAGGGTGCCAGCCCGACGCGCGGCTTTGCTGAAGCACTGATGAAAGCGACGCGGGATGGCTATGGTTTGATTTCAGAGGTGAAAAAGGCCAGCCCTTCCAAAGGGTTGATCCGCGCTGATTTTGACCCTGCGCGCTTGGCCAAAGCCTATGAAGATGGCGGTGCAACTTGCCTGTCTGTGCTGACTGACACGCCGTCGTTTCAGGGGGCCAAAGAGTTTCTGGTGCAGGCCCGTGCTGCCACCAATATGCCCGCTTTGCGCAAAGATTTCATGTATGACACCTATCAGGTCGCCGAAGCGCGTGCCCTGGGCGCGGATTGTATCTTGATCATTTTGGCGTCGGTGTCTGATGCACAAGCGCAAGAGTTAGAAGCCGCAGCCTTTGAATGGGGCATGGATGTGCTGTTGGAAGTGCATGACGCCGAAGAGTTAGATCGCGCCTGCCTATTGAAGTCGCCTTTGATGGGCATCAACAATCGCAATCTTAAGACCTTCGAAACCAGTTTGTACACCACACGCCGCCTGTCCAAACAGGTGCCAGCGGACCGATTGATTGTCTGCGAAAGCGGATTGTCTACGCCGGCTGATCTTTCGGACATGGCGCGCTATGGTGCGCGCACCTTCCTGGTTGGTGAAAGCCTGATGCGGCAAGACGATGTGACGGCGGCCACCCGGACGCTATTGGCCAACCCTTTGATGCCAGGAGCGATGTAATGGCAGATCATGCATCAGGCCTGACGCATTTTGACGCCAAGGGCGAAGCCCATATGGTGGATGTGTCTGACAAAGCCGTGACCTCTCGCATTGCCACGGCGGAAGGCGTGGTGAAAATGGCACAGACAACCTTTGACATTATCGCCAAGGGACAGGCCACAAAGGGCGACGTGCTGGCTGTGGCGCAGCTTGCGGGCATCATGGGCGCCAAGCAATGCGCCACATTGATCCCCCTGTGCCATCCGCTGCCGATCACCAAAGTCTCTGTTGATCTTGCACTGGATAAAGACCTGCCCGGTGTGCAGATCACTGCGACCGTAAAGACCACCGGTCAGACCGGCGTGGAAATGGAAGCGCTGACTGCGGTGAATGTCGCGGCCCTGACGGTCTATGACATGTGCAAGGCGGTCGATAAGGCCATGGAAATTGGCGGTATTCGGGTTGTGTTGAAAGACGGCGGCAAATCAGGACGGTACGAAGCAAAATGATTCCAGTTACACAGGCGCTAGACCATCTGTTTGCCTTGGTCCGCCCGCTAGAAACCGAAACCGTGCCTTTGGCCAAAGCCAACGGGCGTGTGCTGGCCAGCGATGTGTTTGCGCGTCGCGATCAGCCGCCGTTTGCCGGATCTGCCATGGATGGCTATGCGGTGCAAAACACCGACGTGCAGTCAGGAAACACGCTGACGGTGATCGGTGAATCAGCGGCGGGCCATCGGTTTGATGGTCAGGTGGCCCCCGGTCAGGCGGTGCGGATCTTTACCGGTGCCCCAGTGCCCGAGGGTGCCGACCGCGTGGTGATACAGGAAGATGTGACCCGCGAGGGTGATACGATCACCCTTGGCGCACAAATCGACAAAGGGTTTCATATCCGGCCTAAAGCCATAGATTTCGCGGATGGACAAAAGGTGCAGGCCCCGAAATTGCTGGGCCCGGCTGATATTGCATTATTGGCCGCAATGAACGTGGCACAGGTACCGGTGCGCGCACGCCCTAGGGTTGCTATTATCTCTACCGGCGACGAATTGGTGATGCCCGGAGACGCGCCAAACCCGGATCAAATCATTGTTTCAAACAGCTTTGGCTTGCAAGCCATGCTGCAGGACCTTGGGGCCGAAGCGCGTTTATTGCCAATTGCGGCAGATCGCCGCCAAAGTCTGGAAACCGTGTTTGGATTGGCCGATGACGCTGATCTGGTGATCACCATTGGCGGTGCCTCGGTTGGCGATCATGATCTGGTGAGACAAGTGGCGCAAGATCTGGGCATGCAGCGCAGTTTTTACAAAATCGCCATGCGGCCGGGCAAGCCGTTGATGGCAGGACGGTTGCAAACGGGTGCGATGATGGTTGGGCTGCCGGGCAATCCTGTGTCTGCCATGGTGTGCGGCCATATTTTTGTGACGCCGGTGATCCGCGCCATGCTGGGATTGCCACAGCAAGCGCGCGCAGAAATCAGCCTGCCGCTTGCGGCAGATGTGGCTGCAAATGGGCCGCGCGAACACTATATGCGCGGGCATATGAACGCGGGTAAAGTGCGCATTTTTGAACAGCAAGACAGCTCGCTTTTGTCTGTTTTGGCGCAATCAAATGTTTTGGTAAAACGCCCCCCGAATGATCCGGCTTTGACCGCAGGAACACCTGTTCAGTGTATTGAAATCTAGAAAAATAGATTGCATTTTATAGAACAAACCCCAAACACTTGACACAAAACAAGAACAAGCGTAGAACAAAACCAAACAATTGGTGGAGTCGAGCAGATGCTAACCAAAAAACAACGCGACCTTTTGGAATTTATTCATAGCCGGCTTCAAAAAGACGGGGTGCCGCCCAGTTTTGACGAAATGAAAGACGCGCTGGACCTTAGATCAAAGTCTGGCATTCACCGTTTGATCACCGCCTTGGAAGAACGCGGTTTTATTCGGCGGCTCGCGCATCGCGCCCGCGCCATTGAAATTGTTAAGCTGCCTGATGGCATGCGTGGTGCCGTGGGCAGCACAAAGCCAGCTGGCTTCACTCCCAAGGTGATTGATGGGCCACATCCTTCGCCTTCTGTGCCGGCAAATCCGGTATTGGACAATCCGCAAATGTATGCTCGTGAACTGCCTGTGATGGGCCAGATTGCAGCAGGTGTACCCATTGAAGCCATTAGCCATGTGCATCATCACGTCGCTGTGCCCGGTCAAATGCTGGGCACTGGTGGTCAGCACTTTGCACTAGAGGTCAAAGGCGATTCGATGATTGATGCCGGGATCAACGATGGCGATGTGGTGATCATTCGCGAGACAAATACAGCTGACAATGGCGATATTGTTGTGGCTTTGATCGAAGATCAGGAAGCGACCCTAAAGAAGTTTTATCGCCGTGGGGCCTCTATCGCTCTAGAGGCTGCCAACCCGGCCTATGAAACCCGGGTGTTGCCCTCGGATATGGTGAATGTGCAGGGCCGTTTGGTCGGATTGATCCGCAACTATTAAGGCCGTTTGTTTGCGGTTTTTTGGCTTGCCTGTCGAGACGACCACGGGCGATGCCCACGCAGATCCAGTACCGAGGTTGTGGTGACGCCGTTATCGGTATTCCAAAGGGCCAGCGCCCCGGTAACGCGCAATTTGTCGACATCGATCACCTGACAGTCAGGCACATTTTGCAAAGGTTGTTGCGTCACAATAATATCTTGCGGCTGACAGCCCTCAAACTCCGCCGCGGCACGCTTGCCTTTGATGTGCCACAGGGTGCCATTGGCAAAGTCGACGCCGAACAGACCATTTTTTGATCTGGTGCCACCGCGTTTGGCCGCACTGGCCTGTAACGCGGCGTCGCCATCGTTTTCAAGCCAATTTTGCGCCACAAACCCCTGCCCCTTTGGCTGGCTAAGAATGCGTCCCTTTTCGGTCAATACCCCCACCAATGCGCCAGTTTCAGCAATTAACACGGCGGGGCGATCTGCATGAAACCAAAGCCAAAAAGCCAGCAAGGCCGGCATTGCCCCCGAATATCGCAAAGCGCCGCGCCAAAGAATAATTAGCAGAGCGCCTAACGATACCAACGGCAGCACAGAACTTGGTGGCGCGGGAATGGCGCGGCGAGCCCCCTGCAAACCGGCAAAATACTCTGCCACATTCAAAATCCATTCAAGGCCCCACCCCATGATCAACAGAGCAATATTCTCTAACCCCAGGGGGGCAAGACAGGCTGCAAAAACCGCAGCCGGAATAACCACAAAGCCCATCATCGGCACGGCCAAAAGATTGGCAGGCAAACCATAAAGCGCCCACTGGTTGAAATGCGCCGCCGCATAGGGCGCGGTTGCGGCCCCAGCGACAAAAGAAGAGATCACCAAGGTGAAAAGCGTGCGCCCCCAACGCCCGCCAGCGCGTTCAAACCGCCCGCGCAAGGCCGAAAACACCGCGATCAAAGCGGTGGTGGCGGCAAAGGACATTTGAAACCCTGGTGAAAACAGGCTTTCGGGACGCAGGATCAAAACGATCATCGCCGCCACAGCCACCGCGCGCAGCGACAAGGCGCGTCTTTCCAACATAACCGCAATCAACGCAACGGCTGCCATAATATAGGCGCGTTCGGTGGCAACACTCGCACCTGACAGCAGCAAATAGCCAGTTGCGATCCACAGCGCACAAGCCGCCGCAATTTTTTTGACCGGAAGGCGTAGGGCAATGGCGGGAGCCAACACAAATCCGCAGCGAATGGCGGCAAAGACAAAACTTGCCAGCAAACCCATATGCAGACCGGATATCGCCAATAGATGCGCCAAATTTGTCGTGCGCAACGCCTGCAGCGCCTCTTGCGAAATACCACTGCGATCACCTGTGGTCACCGCCGCGGCAAAGCCGCCAATATCATCTTTCAGTCTTGCTTGAATGGCCTGCGACAGCTGATGCCTAATGCTTAGGACCCGCAGGCGGTCTGGCGGTTCTATTAATTCCAACGCTGGCACGCGTGTATAGCCCAGCCCCCCCAGCTTTAGAAACCAGGCATGGCGCTGAAAATCAAAACCACCCGGTTCAACCGGACCGCTTGGCGGACCAAGATGACCGGTCATGCCCACCCATTGAAAGGGTTTGGGCTGATACCAATCCTGCGCCCCATGTAAGGAAACGCGCACCCGTTCTGGTGTTTTTTCTATGGGCAACTTGCGGAGGATCACCTGGTCCAGCGTCAATCGGACTGCAGCGCTGGAAGAGCGATCAATTTTGATGACCCGGCCCTGAATGGGACCGTAATAGAGAAATTCCAAGCGCGGCGCGGCCACCAAATGGCTGCGCAGATCCGCCCAAAGTAGGCCCGCAATCATGGTTATTACAGCCACCAGCGCAGAGGACATGCCCAACGGCACCATTCTGCGCAATGAAATGAGCAAACCTGCCGCCAGCAACAACGCGATTTGATGCCAGAGCGCGGGTTCGAACGACAAGGAAAAATAAAGGCCAATGCCGGTGCCAAAACTGACGGGCACCCAGAGAAAGAGATGCCCGCGTTGCGCCAAAAGGGCCTGTTCGATGTTTGCGAATACCTGCAACCCTTGTCCTTAATCGGTGTGACGGATAGACAGGCGTCAACGCTATTCCAATCTTGGTTACTGAAAGGTTAAGCCCGTCATGTCTGGACCGGTTGTCACCCGCTTTGCTCCTTCGCCTACGGGTTTTCTTCATATTGGCGGCGCGCGCACCGCGCTGTTTAACTGGCTGTATGCCCGCGGGCGCGGCGGTAAGTTTCTGTTGCGGATCGAAGATACGGACCGTGAGCGTTCCACGCCCGAGGCCACCGCGGCCATCTTGCAAGGCATGAATTGGCTGGGATTGGATCACGATGGCGAGGTGATCAGTCAGTTTGAAGGCGCGGCGCGTCACGCTGAAGTGGCTTTGCAGCTTTTGGCAGAGGGCAAGGCGTATAAATGCTTTGCAACGCAAGAGGATATTGCCGCTTTCCGGGACGCCGCCCGGGCCGAGGGTAAGTCGACGTTGTATCGCAGCCCCTGGCGGGATGCCGACGCATCAACCCATCCAGATGCCCCCTATGTTGTGCGCATCAAAGCCCCGCTGGAAGGCATCACAGTGATCAAAGATCAGGTGCAAGGTGATGTCACCATCCGCAATGACCAGTTGGACGATATGGTGCTGCTGCGGTCTGATGGCAGCCCGGTCTATATGTTGGCCGTTGTGGTGGATGATCACGATATGGGCGTGACACATGTGATCAGGGGCGACGACCATTTGAACAATGCCGCGCGCCAGATGATGATCTATGACGCGATGGGTTGGGATGTGCCGGTTTGGGCCCATATCCCCCTGATATTTGGGGGAGACGGCAAGAAATTGTCAAAGCGGCACGGGGCGACCGGCGCACAGGAATACCAAGCCATGGGTTATCCGGCGGCAGGAATGCGCAACTATTTGACGCGTCTGGGTTGGAGCCATGGTGACGACGAATTCTTTACCGATGCACAGGCCAAAGACTGGTTTGATCTGAAGGGCATCGGCAAATCACCAGCGCGCTTTGATTTCAAAAAACTAGCAAACATCTGTGGTCAGCACATAGCGCAAACTGAAAATGCTGCACTGCTGCATGAATTAAGCGATTTTTTGAAGGTGACCGGAGCAGACGCCTTTAGTGACACAAAAAATTCACTGTTGATGTCTGGGATGTACTGCCTGAAAGAACGTGCGAAAACATTCCCGGAACTCATTGATAAAGCAACATTTATTCTCTCAGACCGACCTATTTCGCCGGACGAAAAAGCCGCCAAACACCTTGATGATGTATCCCGTGGTATACTGAGTGAATTGACGCCGCAGCTGCAAAATGCTAGCTGGTCACGCGACGGACTTGAGGCAGTCACTAATTCTTTCACCGAAGCGAAAGAAATAAAATTCGGCAAGATCGCTGGCCCCCTTCGGGCGGCACTCGCGGGCCGAGCAGTGACCCCAAGCGTGTTTGACATGATGCTCGTCCTTGGGCGCGACGAAACCATCGCGCGCTTGCAGGATGCAGCGACCCAAACATAGGACAGAGGTTGGCAACCCAACCTTAGTCTTATGAGAGACAAACCCCCGGGGCGAGATGCGTCCGGGGCCTTACGAGGAAGGGAAACCAATGACCGACAGCAAGAAATCTGCGACGCTAACGATTGATGATGCGTCCTTTGACCTGCCGATCTACTCTCCGACCGCTGGTCCGGATGTGCTTGATATTCGCAAGCTTTATGCCCAAGCTGGTGTCTTTACATATGACCCAGGATTTACCTCTACCGCATCATGTGATTCCACAATCACATTCATTGATGGCGGCAAAGGCGAATTACTGCATCGCGGTTATCCGATCGACCAACTGGCCGGAAAGTCGCATTACCTAGAAGTCTGCTATCTGCTGCTATACGGTGAGCTTCCATCCGCAACAGAGCTGGAAGATTTCGAAGAGCGCGTGACCCATCACACGATGATCCACGAGCAAATGGCGAACTTCTTCCGTGGCTTCCGTCGTGATGCGCACCCAATGGCGATTATCACTGGTGTGGTTGGTGCGATGTCTGCATTCTATCATGACTCCACCGACGTCACTGATCCTTGGCAGCGCGAAGTGGCCTCTATTCGCCTGATCGCCAAGATGCCAACCATTGTTGCAATGGCATATAAATACACCATCGGTCAGCCGTTTGTGTATCCGCGCAACGATTTGGATTATGCGTCTAACTTCTTACGCATGTGCTTTGCTGTGCCTGCAGAAGAATACGAAGTGAACCCGATCCTTGCCCGCGCAATGGACCGTATCTTTACTTTGCACGCGGACCACGAACAGAACGCGTCGACATCGACGGTACGTTTGGCGTCCTCTTCAGGTGCCAACCCGTTCGCTTGTATTGCGGCTGGTGTTGCGTGCCTGTGGGGCCCGGCCCATGGTGGTGCAAACCAAGCTTGCCTAGAAATGCTGCGTGAAATCGGTTCGGTTGACCGTATTCCAGAATTCATCGCACGGGCAAAAGACAAGAACGATCCGTTCCGTCTGATGGGCTTTGGTCACCGCGTTTACAAGAACACCGACCCTCGCGCGACGGTTCTGAAACAGTCTGCTGATGAAGTGCTGGAATTGCTGGGTGTTGAAAACAACCCACTGTTGCAAGTCGCGAAAGAACTGGAACAGACAGCTCTGAGCGACCCGTATTTTGTTGAAAAGAAACTGTTCCCGAATGTGGATTTCTATTCTGGCATCATTCTGGAAGCGATGGGTTTCCCAACCTCGATGTTCACACCAATCTTCGCGCTGTCGCGCACCGTTGGTTGGATTTCACAGTGGAAAGAAATGATCAGCGATCCAAGCATGAAAATTGGCCGTCCACGTCAGTTGTACACAGGCGCAACGCTGCGCGACTACGTCGACATCGAAAACCGGTAATTTTTTAAATTCAAACCCGGTCTGTACATGCCTCCGATCCAATGATCGGGGGCATTTTTTTGTTTCGGTTTCAAGCGAAAAATTCAATTGAACCAAATTTCCTTGATATTTAAGGCTGTTAGGCGCAATCGTTACAACATTGTTTTTTCACATTTGGTGCCATTATGGAATTTTTGTTGTTGCTTTTATTTCCGACGCTCTTGTTTGTGGATTCCGGCAGCGGTTCGGATCCCACTGATGTAGGGACTGAACCTAGGGATCCAGATGAACCGGGTGATTTTGTTCAAGGAACCGACAACAACGATCTTATAGGAGGTGGCGATGGCAATGACACCATCTGGGGTGGAGGTGGTGACGACACGCTCGATGGCGGCGCAGGCGATGACACGCTGCGTGGTGGGGATCACGATGATATCTTGCTAGGTGATGCCGGTGATGACTTGTTGCGTGGCGGAGATCACCGAGATGTATTAGTTGGTGGGGCTGGGCAAGACACGCTTTTAGGTGATGCAGAACACGATATTTTGGTTGGCCAGACTTTGGCTGAAGAAGTAGACGTAGAAGGACTAATATCGAACCCTAATGTCGTTTCTATCTTAGATGTCCTTGGTCAAACACAGCTTTCAACCGCTAGTGAGGATCTAAGCGAAGCAGACGAAATGCATGGCGGCGCAGGAAGAGACATTTTCTTGATGGGGGCGAATGACACTGCTTCGGGTGGCTGGCAAGATGATTGGTTCGTCGCGAGTGCAGACCAGTCGTCTGCATCGGTTATCACTGACTTTGGTAAAGGCGATGATCAACTTGCAATTACCTATGATGGAACAAACGGAGCCCCTGAGGTTTCGATCACAGATGATGGTGAAGGTAATGCCATTGTACTTGCTGACGGCGAACCGATTTTTTCTGTTTTGGGTCAGGCTGGAAATCTAGACTTAAATGACATCAGGATGTTCGATCGAACCAACGGTGAAATTCGCTTTGAAACTTTCGGCACCGGGCTTGCAGACGCTTTAGTGGGTTCTGATGATGGCGATTATATCGATGGCGGCGCTGGCAGCGATTCACTCTACGGCAATTCAGGAAACGATACTCTGATAGGCGGCCTTGGCAATGACTACATCTCGGGCGGCGGTGATAACGATAGTATTATGGGCGGTGCGGGCAACGATTATCTAAACGGCGGACACGGCAACGATACAATATTTGGTGGCGAGGGTAACGACCGGATATCTGCCGGCGACATTTGGGGATCTGACCGGCTATACGGTGGGGACGGAAATGACACGCTTTCCGGTAACACGTGGGATCAACTATCAGGCGGGGATGGCGACGATGTGCTGCGCGTCGGCGGAACCCGTACCTATGATCGTTACGGCGGCTCTGGCAGCCCTATCATTCGTTATGGAGCCAATCTAAACGGGGGCTCTGGAAATGACCTTCTTGTCGCCGAATTCGATGCGGTTCAAGATTCAACCAATCGAGGGCTGGTAAACAGCACGCAATTCACCGGTGGAGACGGCAGTGACACTTTTGTGGCCGACATAAGCATTAACCCCGAATATGGCGAGTTTTTTGAAGGTGGTCCCTTGGTACAGATAAATGACTATGTTGCCGGCGAAGACACACTGGTTATTCAAACGCTGAATGACATGGGGGAAATTTCAATTGTCTCACAAGCAAACGGGGATGCCCTTGTCATGCTTGGGGATACAGAAGCCATGCTTGTCGTGGGTGCAGGCGAAACACTGACGTTGGACGACATACAATTGGTGGATACGTCGGAGTAAAATTGGGAAATACCTTTTACTCCAACCGCAAACCACTGCTACTAGCGCCCTTCGTATTGCGCCGGGCGTTTTTCTAAGAAGGCCACAACGCCTTCCTGAAAGTCACGGGTTTTGCCACAAGCCCCTTGCAGTTTCGCCTCATGTGCCAATTGGTCATCAAATGAATTGCCCCAGCTGTTGCGCATGGCTTCTTTGATGCGGCTGTAGGCAGCGGTTGGGCCGTTGGCCAGATGGGCCGCGCGGGCCTTCCAATGGGCGTCAAACGCATCATCGGCCACATGTTCCCAGATCATGCCCCAGTCGTCGGCTTGCTTGGCTGTGATCTTATCTGCAAACAGCGCCGCCCCCATGGCTTTGGCCATCCCCATTTGGCGAGGCAAATTATAGGTGCCGCCCGCATCAGGCATAAGGCCTATACGCGCGAAGGCCTGCACAAAAAAGGCGCTTTCACTGGCAATCACCACATCTGCGGAAAGCGCGAGGTTGGCCCCTGCCCCGGCAGCCGCACCATTGACGGCGGCGATCACCGGATAGGGGCAATCCAATATGGCGCGGATCATTGGGGTATATTCGTCCCGCAATGTGCGCTCTAGATCCAGGGTGGCCGCATTGCCGCTGTCACCAAGATCTTGGCCGGAACAAAAGGCCTCTCCGGCCCCGGTCAGCACCACAACGCGCAGGCCGGTGCTGTGACCATGCAGCGTCACTTCACGCAATGCATGGGTGATCTCGGCCCGCATCTGGGCGTTCAACGCGTTCATTTTTTCAGGACGGTTCAACGTAATTGTTGCGACACCGCTATCGGTCTCAAATTGTATTGCTTGATATTCCATCAGGACCTCGTATCGGGGTTTGGATGAAAGATAGGTGTTCCTGTGCCGGTGTGAAGGGCAACCCCGCGTCAATCTTTCAGGATTTCCTTCAATCGCGCTTTTTCCTGCTCTGTGAGCCCTTGGTCAGCGGATTTTGAGACCCGTGAGCGGCGACGAAGATAAATCCCCGCCATAGCCAACGCCAACAGCAACATCGCGGGCCCTGCCGCCCAGAGAACCATATTGCTGCCACCGGTTTGCGGTTTCAGCAACACATATTCACCGTAGCGTGCCACAATGAAATCCATCACCTGGTCATCGCTGTCACCGGCCACAAGACGTTCGCGCACCAACAGACGCAGATCTCGTGCAATATCAGCGTTGCTGTCATCAATGTTTTCATTGCGACAGACCAGGCAGCGCAGATCTTTTGAAAGATCACGTGCCCGGGTTTCCAACATTGGATCCGACAGCTCTTCGCCAGGCTGTACTGCCCAAGTTGGAGCTGCCAGCAAGATAAAGATTAGGATCAGGCGTTTCATTCGGCAGGCACTCCTTGGGCTTTGTTCTTTTTGGCACCTGCGGCCACGCGGAACCGGCGGTCTGCTAGGCTAAAGCACCCACCCAGAGCCATCAGCAGCGTTCCAAACCAGATCCAATTGGTCAGCGGCTTGATATAGGTCCGCATGGTATAGCCACCGTCATCTTGCGCATCGCCAATCACCACATAAACATCGCGCCAGACCCGATAGTCGATGGCCGCCTCGGTGGTTGGCATGGCCGCCACCGGATACACGCGTTTTTCAGGATGCAATGTGGTCACTTCGGACCCTGCTTTTCGCAAACGCACATCCGCCATGGTCGAAAGGTAATTCGGCCCGGTGACTTCTGCCACGTTTTCCAAGGTCAACTCATAGGCTCCAACGGTGAAGAGTTGGTTCAGATAGGCCACGCGAATATCTTCTTGCTCCCAGGCCATCAAGCCAGAGACGCCAAACATTGTGACCCCCAGGCCGGTGTGTGCGATGGCTTTGCCCCAGTCAGCGCCAGGCAAGCGTTTGAGACGCCCAAGACGCGCAGGAATCGCGCCTTTACCGGTACGGCTGAACAAATCGACCAGAGCCCCGAGCACAATCCAGGTTGCCAAGAACAGGCCCACAGGTCCCAACAGACTGCGCCCGGTTTGCATGGCCCAGACCAGACCGGCAAGCGCCAGAGCAAAGACCAATGCAGGCACAAGTTTTTTGCTGACACGGCCCAGTTTGGCGCGCTTCCAAGGCAACATGGCCCCGATTGGCAAAAGCGCCCCAAGCGCGATCATAAATGGCGTGAAGGCCAGATTGAAGAACGGCGCTCCGACGCTGAGCGTGCGTTGGAAGAACAGCTCGGAGACCAAAGGCCAGATGGTGCCAATAAAGACAACAAAGCAGGCAACCGCCAGCAGAATATTATTCAGCACCAGCATGCTTTCACGGCTAACAATGCCAAACAGGCCACGGGCTTCAAGCGCGGTGGCGCGGGCCGCATAAAGCATCAACGCGCCGCCAACAAACAGGCCGAGAATGGCCAGAATGAAGATACCGCGTTCTGGGTCATTGGCAAAGGCATGCACCGAGGTGATCACGCCAGAGCGAACGATAAACGTGCCGATCAACGAGAACCCAAAGGCCAAGATCGCCAACAGAATGGTCCAGCTCTTCAAAGATTCGCGTTTTTCAACAACGATGGCGGAATGCAACAATGCGGTGGCCAAAAGCCAAGGCATGAACGAGGCGTTTTCAACCGGATCCCAAAACCAGAAACCGCCCCAGCCAAGTTCGTAATAGGCCCACCAAGAGCCGAGCGCGATGCCGATTGTCAGGAAAATCCAGGCGGCCAAAGTCCATGGGCGCACCCACCGGCCCCAAGCCGCGTCGACACGGCCCTCGATCAGGGCAGCCACCGCAAAGGAGAACGCCAGACTGAGACCGACATAACCGAGATACAAAAACGGTGGATGAAACGCCAGTCCGGGATCTTGCAGCAACGGGTTCAGACCAAGCCCATCAAATGGCACGTCTTTCATGCGTATAAACGGGTTGGACGTGAAAAGGATAAAGGCAAAAAATGCAACAGCAACAGAGGATTGCACAGCCAGTGCACGCGCGCGCAGGGTGGTCGGCAAATTGCCGCCAAACCAGCTGAGGCACGCCCCAAAGAATGTCAGGATCAAGAGCCAAAGCAAGATTGACCCTTCGTGGTTGCCCCAAACGCCGCTGATTTTATAGAGCAGCGGTTTTAGCGTGTGAGAGTTGAGATAGACCAAACGCACCGAAAAATCTGACACCACAAAGGCATGGGTCAGGGCCGCAAAGGAGAACCCTGTCAATAAGAACTGCGCGGTGGCGGCGGGTTCGGCCAGGGCCATCCAGCCGGGCCAGCGTTTATGCGCCCCTATTAAAGGAACAAAGGTCTGCACGATTGCGATGCAGGCGGCGAGGATAAGGGCGAAATGGCCAAGCTCTGTAATCATGTCTTGGATATACGCCTGAGCGACGGACAAGCCAATTCAATTCGACGTGCAGATGCGCTGCGATGTGTCGCGGGTGAGCGTTATTTTTTGCCTCTGGAAGCCTTCCAGTCCATCAAGGCCGGGTTGTTTTGCAAATTTAGGGGTGCTGACTGGGTTTGCGGTGGCAAATGAATATCACCGTCATGATCCGGCCTTTGCATTTCCCCGAGGATTCGTTGGCCGCGCGCAAGGTTTTGCAACATGTTGCGTTGAAATTCCTGGCCTTTCATCTGGTGACGCGCCCCAAAGTAAAAGCTGACAACGACGCCCAACAGCCACCACAGAGGCTCTGGCACCAATGCGATACCCTGCATACGCAGCGCAAATCCATCTGGGTTGATCATTGCGGTGGCAAAGAGGCCCAAACACCCCAAAGCCATCAAAGGTCTGGGCAAACGGTTTACCGCATCCATAAAGCGGTCAAAATACCCGCGTTGGCCGGACAAAAACTCTGCTGCAAATTGCGCAAGGGATTGTTCGCGGGTTTGATGGTCTCGCCCGGCGCTTGCCTCGGAATTTTCGCGAAAGACTTCGACTGTTTCCCGCAAAACGTTGCGCCCATTGCCAAAAATCAAATCAAAGATTGATGCAATTACTCCCATGCCGACGTCCTTTTCGAAAATTCCGCCGCGCTGAGGTGATAGCGCGGAGATATGAAAGTTTCGGCACGCTTGATCCAACCGCCTTTATTGCCAGCCCGAGTGCGCGCATATTTGCGCGATGCTGGCCGCGCATCTGCAAGCTTGAAATAAAAATTGCGCCGGGCAATCCCATAGGCATCAACAATGTGATTGGGTGCAAGCACAACAGCAGTTTCTGCTGCGGCAATGGTTTGTGGGCCAATCTTGCCGTCAATGGTAACCTCTTGTCCCATCTGGCATAAAAGCCGCTGCAGGATTTTGACCGCGTTCGCGCCTGAATTCACCTGCATGTCAAACACGCTGGCCCGTATTTCTTTTGGTAATTGTGAGATTGCGGGCTGTTCATAATAATGACGCAGAAAGATGTCGACGGCTTGGTGACGGTTGAGATTGGCCACATCGGTTTGATCAATTTTACCATCTTTGTTGACGTCAAAACCAAGCCTTCGCAATGTACCGATGGTCACGCCATGGTTGGTCGCCCCACCCGGATCACTGGGGTCATTTACAAAGCCCCCCTCGCGGTCAACAATCTCTTCGGCGATTTGCCTTGCGGTTTTCATGAGCAGCCCTCTTGTAGTTACTCATGAGAACTTGCGAGGGAATGGTTAAGGTGCCGCCTGCCCGCCGCCCGTTAGATCCGCAACAGCCCCCAAAAAAATGGCCAGCGCAATGCGCCGGCCTTAATCTGTAATATCAGTTCAGGACCTTAGGACTCTACCTCGGGCTCAACATAGACGCCCTGTTCTTTCAAGGCATCAATCACCTCTTTTGGCATGTAGGTTTCGTCATGTTTCGCCAATATTTCAGAGGCTTGGAACACACCGTCAATGTAACGGCCCGTGCCAATCATGCCCTGATTTTCCTCAAACAGGTCAGGCAAAACCCCGGTAAAGGCAACACTGACGATGCCGCCACCATCGGTCACGCTAAAGGTGATTGTGTCACCCTGGCCGCGCACCAAAGAGCCCTCTTGCACCAACCCGCCAATGCGGAAGACTTCGTTCGCGGCAGGTGGTTCTGCAATCACCTGGGTCGGAGATCGGAAAAAGTTAATGCCGTCGCGCATTGCATAGCCGATCAAGGCCGTGGACAGCGCCAAGGACACGACGGCCAAGGCAATCACTTGTATACGGCGTTTCTTTTTCAGGCTTTTCATCGCCCTCTCCTTTGGTGTTCAGCCCTGCGCCCTAGGGGAAACAGGGGGCCAGCGTCAAGCCGGCGGTCTCGTCTTCACCTAACATCAGATTGGCATTTTGCAACGCCTGACCACTAGAGCCTTTGGTCAGGTTATCAAGCGCAGCAATCACAATTGCGCGACCTTCGATACGGTCTGCGACCACGCCAATATGGCAAAAGTTGCTGCCGCGCACGTGGCGCGTGCTAGGAGCCTGCCCAAAGGGCAACATTTCGATGAAAGGTTCATTTTCATAGCTTGCGGCCAAAGTGTCATAGATCACCTGTGCATCCCCCTGCACATAGACCGTGGCCAAGATACCGCGGTTTGCAGGCACCAGATGCGGGGTGAATTGCACTTTGACAGGACGGCCCGCAATTGCGCTGAACTCTTGGTCAAACTCGCCCAAATGGCGGTGTGTACCGCCAATGGCATAGGCGTGATATCCTTCGCTAAGCTCGGCATGCAGCAGGTTTTCCTTAAGTGAGCGTCCTGCCCCGGATACTGCACATTTTAGGTCAAGAATGATCTGATCTAGATCAATCACTCCGGCAGCAATCAAAGGCCGCAAAGCATATTGCCCAGTGGCCGCATTACAGCCCGTGCCAGCCACCAAACGTGCCGATTTGATGTCGTCCCGGTAAAATTCAGTCAGCCCATAGACCGCCTCTGCCTGCTGCTCGAGCGCATCGTGCTGACCGCCATACCATTTGACATATTCTTCTGGATCGCGAAGCCGGAAATCTGCTGACAAATCAACAACTTTCACTGTATTGGGCAGATTACGAATGACTTTTTGGCTGGTGGCATGTGGCAAACCGCAGAACACCAGATCAATGGCCGAAAAGTCGATCTCTTCGATCTTCACCAGATCCGGCAAATCCAAGTGGCGCAAATGCGGAAAGACGTCGGCCATGGCCATGCCCGCCTTGGAATTGGCCGCAAGCGCCACGATCTGCATCGTCGGATGGGTGGAAATCAAGCGGACCAATTCAGCACCGGTGTAGCCACTGGCACCCAAAATTGCGATTCTATGGGTCATATTTGCCCTACCTTTGTCGTTGCACCAAAGACGCGCTGCGCCCCTGATCAGCCTTTCCGGGCCTCTGTGTCGAATTTCGTGTTATTTATGCTGCGCCGTTTGTTTCATCAAGCGGCGGTGAATTCGATGCGTCGTCGCAGAAATTGGGTTGCGCGGTCGGAAACCTGACTTGGGTTGCCCGTTGTCAGAAACATGTTTTCCGTGCCACTGCCACGCATTTTGGGATGACGCTCAAGATAGTCGCTGAGGCTGTCAGCAACCAGATTTGCCTGGCTGTAAACTTTGACATGTGCCCCCAAAGCGTCCTGAAACGTGTCTTGCATCAAAGGATAATGGGTGCAGCCCAAAATCGCGGCTTCTGGTTCCGGCATCTTACGCGTCAGTGCGCTGACGTGGCTACGCACCAAGGCTTCCGCCAAGATCAGATCACCGTCTTCAATGGCGTCCACGACACCGCCGCAGGCCTGCGCCTCGACATCCACACCAATGGCGCGAAACGCCAGTTCACGTTGAAAGGCCCGGCTGGAAACGGTAGCAGGCGTGGCAAATAAGGCCACATGTTTAACGGCGACTTCACGCGGGGGGCTGTTGTCGCCCCATTGGCGCTCTGTCATGGCTTCGATCAGCGGGACAAAAACCCCCAAAACCCGCTTGTCTTCTGGCAGCCAGCTTTCTTGCATACGACGCAATGCGGCGGCGCTGGCGGTGTTACAGGCCAAAATCACCAAGTCACAGCCCGCCTCCCACAGACGTTCAACCGCAAAAGTGGTTTTTTCAAAGATATCGTCAGCGTCACGCACACCATAAGGCGCATGGGCGTTGTCGCCAAAATACACCAATGGCACATCTGGTGACCGTTTGCTTATCGCGTCATAGACCGTGAGGCCACCCAAGCCACTGTCAAAAATACCTACTGCCATCTTTGCGCCCTTCAGATTGAAGTCTTTTGCTGAGACTTTTGGTCCCGATATTTCTCTTCGAATTCAAACCCGTAAGGCACAGGTCCGTTCGAATTAGGAGATAAAGCATAAGTCTGTTGCCTGAGGAAGTCCATGAGGCCTTTGGTATCGTGTGCCCGTTGATCAAGTTGGGTGCGATCAATCGGCCTTCCGACTCTGATGCGCACCGGGCTGTCGACCCGACGTTTGAATTCCCGGATCAAAAAACCCATGCGCAGCGTATAATGAAGATGGCTGGCGACCTGAAACAAACGCGAGGTTGTCCCATCAAAATAAATGGGCACAACCTGCGCCTCTGACTTGGCCACCATTCGCGCGGTAAACCCCCGCCAAACCGGATCGAGGGCCGGACCAAAGGGGCGCGCGGCGGTGCTGACGGTGCCACCGGGAAAAACCCCAATGGCCCCACCTTCTGCCAAAAAATCCAGCGCCGACTTGCGGCTGCGCAGATTCAGACGCATCGCCTCTTTGGAACTGTCAAAACTGATCGGTAAGATAACACGGTTTAGGTCTTCGGATTTGTTAAAGACTTGGTTTGCAAGAATGCGAAAATTGCCACGCAACTCGGTCAAAACATGCCCCATTATCAGGCCATCTAAAATGCCATAGGGATGATTGGCCACCAAGAGCAAGGGGCCAGAGCGTGGAATTATCTCAAGCGATCCGCCGATCACTTCTAGCGTTAGCCCATAGCGTTCCAGCATGATCTGCCAGAAATCACCCCCCAAAGCGACGTCGTTTTCGTACCCCATCGCCCGCTTGATCAAGCCCAAACGTCCCGTGGTATTCTCCATCACCTTAATCATCGCACGCCCTGCCCCGGTGGTCGCGGAATGCGCATAGCTGATGTCTCGTATGACTTCACGTTGCGACGGCATGTTTCTCCCTTTCAGATTACCACCTGAATAAGGGGCCATCAAAAATGCGAACAGCCCCAAAAATGGGGCTGCTGCGATTTGCTTATGTAAGTTGTCAGAAAATCACTCTGCGGCGTGTACCTCTTTGCGAGGATTGCGCAGTTCTGCCAGTAACATTTCGCGGCTTTTGGCAGCCTTGGCTTCATTGGCCGCCTTGACGGGACCATAGCCTTTGATTTGCTTTGGCAACTCTGCAAGAGAAATTGCCGCCTCTGGCGCATCATCGCCAAACCCTTTGATCACCTCGGCCATGTCAGCCTCGTATTGGGTGATCAGCGCCCGTTCCATACGGCGTTCTTCTGTTTTGCCAAAAAGATCAAATGGCGTGCCGCGCAGCTTTTTCATTTTGGCCAAAAGCCCGAACCAACGCAGCATACCCTCGCCAAACTCTTTCTTTGCCGGGCGGCCGTTTGCCCCTGGCTTTGAAAGCAATGGTGGGGCCAGCGAAAATGTCATTTTGATATCGCCATCAAACTGCTTATCGACCTTTGCACGCGTCTCAAGATGCAACCGTGCCACTTCGTATTCATCTTTGTAGCTCAGCACCTTATGGTAACCGACGGCAACCGCCTCTTTCAGGTTTTGATCTTTGATTCCTTCTAGCATTTTGCGATATTTTTTGGCCAAGGCTTGGCCCTGATACTGCACCAAATGATCTGCGCGGAAAGCAATTTTTTCGTCAAGCGTTTTGGGCAAGGACAGCACAGTCGGTGCCAAAAGGGCCTGAACATCCTGCGGGAACAACACTGACCAGCGGCCAACTTCAAAGGCCCGCAGGTTGGCGTCAACCTTGGCCCCGTTCAATTTGATCGCTGCCATGATCGCCTCGCGGCTTACGGGAATGAATCCACGTTGCCATGCTGCCCCGAAAATCATCATGTTGGAATAGATCGAATCCCCCATGATGACCCGCGCCAGTTCTGACGCATCAAATAGGGTCAGTCCGTCTTTCAAACGGGCTTCAATTGCCAGAGACAAGCGGTCGCCGGGAATTTTGAACTCGGGGTCCCGGGTGAATTCGCCGGTTACGATTTCATGGCTATTGACCACGGCACCCGTACGATTGGTTGATGTCAGCCCCAATGTTTTTGCCCCGGCACTGACGACAAGGTCGCCACCGATCAAGACATCACATTCACCGGTTGCAACACGAATGGCAGTGATGTCACCGGGAGTTTCCGCCAAGCGACAATGAATATGCACTGCGCCGCCTTTTTGGGCCAGCCCAGCCATTTCCATCATGCCGGCAGCTTTGCCGTCAATCTGTGCAGCCTGCGCTAGAACCGCGCCAATGGTCACAATACCGGTGCCGCCAACGCCGGTCATCACAACGTTGTGGGTGCCCTCGATCGGGTTGATCTGAGGCTCTGGCATATCCGGTAAATTCAGGCTGGCAGTTGATTCCTTTTTGATCTTCGCGCCGCTCAGCGTCACAAAAGATGGGCAAAACCCGTTTACGCAGCTGAAATCTTTGTTGCAGCTGGACTGATCAATGCCGCGTTTTGTACCCAATTCGGTTTCTACAGGTACAAGTGACACACAGTTGGATTGTATGCCGCAATCGCCACAGCCTTCGCAAACATCTGTGTTGATAAAGACGCGTTTATCTGGGTCTGGGAATTTGCCCCGCTTGCGCCGGCGGCGTTTTTCGTTGGCACAGGTCTGCACATAGATGATGGCAGACACGCCAGGAATGGTTTTCATTTTGTCTTGAACTTCCATGAACTCGGCGCGTTCATGGATCATCAGGCCCGAGGGGAATTGTTTGAGATCTATGTCTTCTTTTTCATCATAGACTACAGCGATATTTTTGACGCCCATGGCTTGCAGTTCGCGGGCAATTTGCGGGGCTTCCAGCCCGCCATCAATTGGTTGGCCACCTGTCATTGCCACTGCATCGTTATACAGGATCTTGAAGGTGATATTGGTGCCTGCAACAACTGCGGCCCGGATCGCCAAGCTGCCAGAGTGGGTATAGGTGCCATCGCCCAAGTTTTGGAACATATGATCACGTTTGGAGAATGGGGCTTCGCCAACCCAGTTGACGCCTTCCCCCCCCATATGGGTATAGCCCACTGAACTGCGGTCCATCCATTGCACCATGTAGTGGCAGCCAATCCCTGCCCCGCCACGGCTGCCGTCAGGCACGCGTGTTGATGTATTGTGCGGGCAGCCAGAGCAATAATGTGGCACGCGGGTTGCCAAGTCTTCGGCATTGTCAGCGCGCTGAGCGGCATCTAAGCGTTCAAGCCCCGCTTTGACCGAATCTGTACCACGGCCTTCTTCGATCAGGATATCGCCGACTTTTTGCGCGATCAGGATCGGATCAAGCGCACCACGCGTTGGGAACAATTCTTCGGCATGCATACCGCCTGCGCCGCCCTTGTACCAACCATAGACCCGGCGCCCTTTGCGATCATCAAAAATGGCTTCTTTGACCTGCACTTCGATCAATTTCCGCTTTTCTTCAACAATTACAATCAGATCTAGCCCATCGGCCCAATCATTAAAGCCCTTCATGTCCAGCGGGAAAGTCTGGCCAATCTTATAGGTCGTGAGGCCCAGCCGTTCGGCTTCTGTTTCGTCAATGCCCAACAAAGACATGGCATGGTTCAGATCCAGCCAGTTTTTGCCCGCCGCTGCAAAACCAATTTTGGCGCCGGGTTTGCCCCACACACGGCGGTCCATTTTATTGGCATGTGAAAACGCTTCTGCAGCATAGCGCTTATAGTCAATCATACGTGCTTCTTGGGCGTGCGGCGTATCAACCGTGCGAATATTCAAACCACCTTCAGGCATTTCAAACTCTGGGATGACCAAATCGACGCGATCCAGGCTGCCATCAATAACGGAGGTCGCCTCGATGGTGTCTTTCATGGTTTTCAGTCCGACCCAGACGCCAGCAAAGCGTGACAAAGCCATGCCATAAAGCCCGTAGTCGATGATTTCTTGTACGCCTGCTGGTGAAACGACTGGCATATAAGCATCAACCAAGGCCCATTCGGACTGGTGCAACACCGTCGAACTTTCGCCGGTGTGATCATCACCCAGCGCCATGACAACACCACCGTGTTTGGACGAGCCCGCCATATTCGCATGGCGCATTACATCTCCGCTGCGATCAACCCCGGGGCCTTTGCCGTACCAAAGACCAAACACACCATCATATTTGCCTTCGCCACGCATTTCGGACTGCTGTGCGCCCCAAAGCGCTGTGGCGGCCAAATCTTCGTTTAAACCGGATTGAAAAGTGATGTTTTCTGGTTCTAACAGAGGTTTAGCGCGTGTCATGACACTGTCGACCGCCCCCAAGGGTGAGCCGCGATAACCCGTCACAAATCCGGCGGTATTCAAGCCGGCAGCCGTATCACGTGCTTTTTGAGTCAACATCAAGCGCACAAGTGCCTGTGTTCCGTTTAAAAGTACCTGCTTCTTAGAAAGGTCAAACTTGTCGTTTAACGAGACTTCTTGAATCGTCATCTTGCGTCTCCCCTAGTGCTCGATGATATACTGAATATAACCCAATATTAGGTCACTAACCCTGACCTAACCAAGGAAAAATTGCGACACTTGCAAAGAAACCCTGCGTCACAGGTTTTGTTTTTTTGTTAATTCTCCTATGGGTTCAATTGCATAAAGAAAGTTGCGGGAATGGACTGGGACAAACTAAGAATATTTCATGCGGTTGCGGACGCTGGCAGCCTGACACACGCAGGTGACACCCTGCACTTGTCGCAATCTGCGGTTTCCCGTCAGGTGCGCGCACTTGAAGAGAGCTTAAACACCACACTATTTCACCGCCATGCCCGTGGGTTGATTTTGACAGAACAAGGCGAATTGCTGTTTGATGCAACGCGCGCCATGTCAAAACGGCTTGATGCGGCTTCTGCGCGCATTCGCGACAGCGAAGAAGAGGTGTTTGGAGAACTGCGTGTGACAACCACACTGGGGTTTGGCACGCTTTGGTTGGCACCTAGACTGCATAAACTCTATGCGAAGTACCCGGATCTCAACATCGACCTGATGTTGGAAGAGCGGGTGTTGGACCTGCCCATGCGAGAAGCAGATGCTGCCATCCGCATGAAAGAGCCTTCTCAGGCAGATTTGATTCGCAAACGATTGATGAGCGTAAGGATGCGGCTTTACGCAACCCAAGGCTATCTCGACAAAAATGGCATGCCTGAAACAGCAGCAGACCTATCAAAACATCGACTGATTGCGCAAAACACAGTGGCCACTCAGGTTGGTGCAAGTTCTGCTTTGACACAATCGCTTATGACCAATGATATTCCCTCTCGTTTGATGGTGAATAATTATTTTGGGGTTTTGCAGGCTGTGTTGCACGATCTTGGCATAGGCATTTTACCCAACTATGTGACAGAAGAGTCCCCTGATCTGGTACGGGTCTTACCCGAGATCGAAAGCGCAGAAGTACCTGTCTATCTGGCATACCCAGAGGAATTGCGGCATTCGAAACGGATTCAAGCCTTCCGTGACTTTGTTCAGGAAGAGATCCTCATTCACCGTAAGCGTATGAAAGAACAAAGCAAAGTCTAAGCCATGCACTGTTCGCATAGCGGGTTTGCGGTGATCTAGGCTTAGATTTCCTTGAAAGTTTTCAAAGTGACGCCTAATTCAGCTTTCGAAGGCGATGACTGCTGAAAAGCTCATCGCATTCATACCTCCCTGTTGGACTTCGGCCGAGCTTATGCTCGGCCTTTTTTTTACCCATACCTCAGCATGCATGATGAATTGCCAGCTGCCCCTTCCCCAAAGCGCCCCAATGAATTAAGAGACGCGCAACGTGGAACCCCTAAGGGAATCTAGAGACATGCAAGATCCAGAAATCACCGAAGACGTCATCTCCGCACATGGTTTTACACCTGATGAATATGCTGAGGTGATCAAAATTCTGGGTCGAGATCCAAACTTTACCGAACTTGGTATTTTTTCGGCCATGTGGAACGAACATTGCTCTTACAAATCGTCTAAAAAATGGCTGCGCACGCTGCCAACCGAAGGCCCTCAGGTCATTTGTGGCCCAGGCGAGAATGCCGGGATTGTCGATATTGGTGACGGTCAAGCCGTAGTGTTCAAAATGGAAAGCCACAACCACCCGTCATATATTGAACCTTATCAGGGTGCGGCCACAGGTGTTGGTGGCATTCTGCGTGATGTCTTTACCATGGGGGCACGTCCAATTGCGGCGATGAACTCTTTGTCATTTGGCGAGCCATCTCATCCCAAAACCAAGCAATTGGTCAATGGCGTGGTCGAAGGTGTTGGCGGCTATGGCAACTGCTTTGGCGTGCCGACCGTTGGCGGCGAAGTGCGCTTTCATGCGGCCTATAATGGCAATTGTCTGGTCAACGCATTTGCGGCAGGCATCGCAGACACCGATAAAATCTTTTACTCTGCTGCGTCTGGCATCGGTATGCCTGTTGTTTACTTGGGTGCCAAAACCGGTCGCGACGGCGTGGGCGGGGCAACCATGGCGTCTGCGGAATTTGATGACACCATCGAAGAAAAGCGCCCCACGGTTCAGGTTGGTGACCCCTTCACCGAAAAACGCCTGATGGAAGCAACGCTTGAGTTGATGCAAACCGGCGCGGTGATTTCAATTCAGGATATGGGGGCCGCAGGTCTGACTTGTTCTGCCGTAGAAATGGGCGACAAAGGCGGGCTGGGCGTCAAGTTGAACCTAGAAGATGTGCCACAGCGCGAAGAAAACATGACAGCTTATGAAATGATGCTGTCTGAGTCACAAGAACGCATGCTGATGGTTTTGAAACCAGAACTGGAAGCAGAAGCCCGCGCAGTGTTTGTAAAATGGGATTTGGATTTCGCTATTGTAGGTGAGACCATTGCAGAAGACCGTTTTCTGATCATGCACAACGGTGAAGTGAAAGCCGACCTAACCCTGTCTAAGCTTTCGTCCACCGCACCAGAGTATGACCGCCCTTGGGTGGAAACCCCGGCGGCAGAGCCAATGGCGGATGTGCCAGAGGTGGATGCGATTGACGGTTTGAAGGCGCTGATTTCTTCGCCCAACTATGCCGCCAAACAATGGGTCTATAATCAGTATGACTCTATGGTCATGGCTGATACGGCACGTGGCCCCGGCACAGGTTCTGGCTTGTTGCGCGTGCATGGCACCGACAAGAAACTGGCCTTCACATCGGATGTGACGCCGCGCTATGTAAAGGCAAACCCGGTTGAAGGTGGCAAACAGGCTGTGGCCGAGGCCTACCGCAACCTGACCGCCGTCGGCGCCCTGCCCTTGGCAACCACCGACAACATGAATTTCGGCAACCCAGAGAAACCAGAAATCATGGGCCAATTTGTCGGCGCGATCAAAGGCATTGCCGAGGCGGTAAAAGCGCTGGACATGCCCATCGTGTCTGGCAATGTTTCACTTTACAACGAAACCGATGGCAGCGGCATCCTGCCGACACCAACCATCGGGGCAGTTGGATTGATCGCCGCAAATGAAGAGCCAATTTTGGGCGAAGTGCGCGAAGGCCACGTTGCTTTGATGATTGGTGAAACATCGGGTCACCTAGGACAGTCCGCGCTTTTGGCGGAAGTGTTCAATCGCGAAGAAGGCGACGCGCCCCTGGTCGATCTGGATGCAGAGAAACGCAATGGTGAATTCATTCGTGACAATCGCGATCTAATTACAGTTTGCACGGATTTGTCAGACGGCGGCCTGGCGTTGGCGGCCTTTGAACTGGCAGAAGCAGCCGGTGTTGGCGTTGTGCTTGACGCAGCTGATACGCCTTCGCTGTTTGGCGAAGACCAGGCGCGCTATTTGGTGGCCTGCAACTTTGATCAAGCCGAAGCGCTGATGATCAAGGCGATGAATGCCAATGTGCCAATTCAATCTGTCGGCAAGTTCACCGGCGACACCGTGAAAATCGGCAGCTCGACGGCCGCTCTGGCAGATCTTTCAGAAATATTCCGCAGCAGTTTCCAAGACGCGGTGGCCTAACATGCCGGGGAAGACTTTTGCCTTCCCCGACTTGAATGCAGATTGCAGCGCCTGTGCAGCCCTTTGCTGCATCGCGCTGCATTTTGACAAAGGGGATGCTTTTGGCTTTGAAAAGCCCGCTGGGACCCCCTGCCCCAATCTGGCGAAAACTGAGTTTTCCTGCACCATACACAAAGATTTAGGGCCAGCTGGCTTTGATGGATGTGTGCGGTTTGATTGTCGTGGCGCAGGGCAAGCGGTGACACAGGAAGTGTTCAAGGGCAAAGATTGGCGCAGCAAGCCCGAAATTCTGGGTGATATGATGGTCGCCTTTAGCATCATGCGGCAATTGCACGCGACGTTGGAAATTTTGAAAATTCTCAGCCAATTGCCGCTAAATCAAGTCGAATCCGAAATACTTAATAATCTTTTCATTGATTTTGCGCCCCCTAGCACTGGTTGGACCCTTAAGGCACTTGAAGAGTTACAATTCTCTGGAGCCTTTGCACGCTACAAAACCGCATTGCCAAACTTTCGCAGCGTCGCAAATGATCCGAATGCACTTGCAGCGCTGCGGGACCCATCCTAGATTAAAGTCAACGAATTACAGGAGCAATCATGGCCATTCTAGCCTCTGATATCGAAATGCTGATCCGAGACGCCTTTCCTAATGCACAAGTAACAGTGCAAGGCGACGACGGAGCACATTTCGCAGCCGAAGTCATAGAAGAGAGTTTTCGAGGCAAAAACCGCGTTCAGCAACAACGCGCAGTATATGCCGCCCTCAAAGGCAAAATGGATGGTGCCAACGGAGAGTTACATGCGCTGGCACTGACCACCAAAGTTCCTGAGTGAGCCAGGGAACGATCGCAAAAGTGCCATCGGTTTGGCGAACCCAGTAAATGAAATATCGCGTCAACGATCTTATCAAGCGCTATTGGTCATTATAGAATGGCCAGCCTCTGATAGTTTGGAGTGCGACAAAGACCCAAAAAACACGCTCAGGCCCTGATGCCTGAGGCTGCAAAGGACAAAGAAAATGAGCGACGCAAAAAACCGCATCGAAGAGACCAACAAATCCAACGATGTTGTGCTTTACATGAAAGGCACAAAGGAAATGCCCCAATGCGGGTTTTCCAGCCGCGTTGCGGGTGTTCTGAACTATATGGGCGTAGAATTCGCAGATGTGAATGTTTTGGCGGACGAAGACATTCGTCAAGGCATCAAAGACTTCTCTGATTGGCCGACCATCCCTCAGCTGTACGTCAAAGGCGAGTTTGTCGGTGGCTGTGACATCATCACCGAAATGACGTTGTCAGGCGAGCTGGACACGATGTTTGATGAAAACGGTGTCGGCTATGACAAAGAAATGGCCAACAAAATCCGCGAAGCCAACGGCTAGTTCGGCGTTGCCCTATTCAATTAGGAACAAGGCGGCTCTTATGTAGCCGCCTTTTCTTCTACGTCATCTGCCAAAGCTTCTGCCCGTGCTGCCAATTCGGCCAAGGCATCCATGACCGCAGAAGGTACAACTGGAATTTCAATTTTTTCTGGCTGCGGTGTTGGCGTATTTTGCAAAGATTCAATTTCCTTTGCCTGCTCTGACACTTTGGCTTCCAGCTCGCGCATCCGATCTTCCATGCCTGCCGTCTTATCCGCCAACATGAGTCCGGACATCAACAACATGCGCGCTTCTGGAATGCGTCCGATTTGACTGGTCAGAACAGTGGCTTCATCGTCCAGCATCTTTGCAGCAGATCTCAGAAAATGCTGTTCGCCTTCTTGGCAGGCCACTTCAAAAACGCGGCCACCAATGGAAATTTCGACCTCAGGCATCAGGTGTCCCTTTCAATGTCATGGTCCTCGGGGGTGTCCCCCAGCAAGGGCTGCAAAGTTTTCAAAATAACGTCGGTTTCAGCACGCTCTAATTCATGAGCAGCGGTCAGTGCGTCAAATTCAACTTGCAGAGACTGATTGATCAAAGATGCATCTGCAACATTTGCAGCTGCGGCTTGGCGCAGCGCCAGCGCATTTGTACGCATCAGTTTGTTGGAACGCCGCATGCGCACCAAACGTCCACTCAGCCCTTCCCAGGCCTCGCGCTCTTCAAGGGCAGATTGGCGCAATGCAGCAATCTCTTCGGCAAAGCCTGCCTTTAGCATTTCAATTTCAGCATCGCTGCCAGTGCCTTCAGTGACCACGCTCTGGGCCTGAGCCTGCGCCTCTGCGGTGACCGCATTCAGGCGCTCTTGCAATTGGGCATTGGCCTGCTGTTCGTCTTCTAACGCGCTGCGCAAAGCATCAATTTCGGCGCTTTGATCCTCGGCTTGGTCATCTGCATCAAACTGTTCGGCCTGACCAACCTTGTCGATGCCATTCGCGATACGATCCAAAGCAGAAGATAATCTGTTTTCCAGATCTGCGATCTCACCCATAAAATTGACCCTTTCACACCCTGTCTAACGTGACACGGCAGGCGCGACGAATCGCACCTAACCCTCGTTTTAAGCGAGTTTACCCAAAGGCCCAACAAATTGCGCCCCCTTTAACATCAACGACTTGCAAGATGTGCTTAATCTTGCCTGCAAGGCTGTTCTTGATCTTGCGCCCAAGCCTGCTATTGAGCGCGCATACATCGCGATATAACAAAGGACGCCGCCTCGTGGACATCGCCGCACTCAAAGCCAAAAACCCTGACCATTGGATGAAAGCCACCGCTATCCGAGCCCTTGCTCTGGATGCTGTTGCTGCTGCTAATTCTGGCCACACTGGCATGCCAATTGGCATGGCCGATGTCGCCACGGTGCTGTTTGAAAAGCATCTGAAATTTGATGTGGCCAATCCACAATGGCCTGACCGCGATCGCTTCATTCTGTCAGCCGGTCACGGCTCTATGTTGATCTATGCCCTGCTCTACCTTTGCGGTGACAAACAGGTTACGCTTGATCAGATCAAGAACTTCCGACAGTTGGGCGCTTTGACCGCCGGGCACCCGGAAAACTTCTTGCTGGATGCGGTTGAAACCACAACTGGCCCGTTGGGTCAGGGCATCGCCAATTCAGTTGGCTTTGCAATGGCTGAAGAAATTCAGCGCGCGCAATATGGCAAGAAAATTGTCGACCACAACACCTATGTGATCGCGGGTGACGGGTGCCTGATGGAAGGCATCAGCCAAGAAGCCTTGGGCATTGCAGGCCGCCACAACCTAGGCAAGTTGGTTGTTTTCTGGGACAATAACAACATCACCATCGACGGCACCGTAGAACTGTCTGACAAAACCAACCAGGTTCAGCGCTTCAAAGCCTCTGGCTGGCATGTTCAAGAAATCGACGGCCACGACCCAGAACAAATCGACGCGGCAATCACTGCAGCGAAGAAATCCAAGAAACCGTCGATGATTGCCTGCAAAACCCACATCGCTCTGGGCCATGCAGCACAAGACACTTCCAAAGGTCACGGCGCGCTAACCGATCCTGACCAGTTGAAAGCAGCCAAAGACAACTGGGGCTGGAACCACGGTTCCTTTGAAATCCCTGCAGAGATCAAGGCCCAGTGGGAAGCCATCGGCACCCGCGGTGCAGCAGATCGCGCAGCTTGGGACGGTCGTTTCGCTGAGGTTTCCAGCCAGAAACAAGCGAAATTCAACCGCGCCTATGCGCTTGAGGCCCCTAAGAAACTGTCAGCGGCCGTCAAAGCCCTGAAGAAAACGGTTTCCGAAGAGCAGCCAAAGGTTGCGACACGGAAATCGTCAGAAATGGCTTTGCAAGTTATCAACGGCGTTATGCATGAAACCGTGGGCGGTTCTGCTGACCTGACGGGGTCTAACAATACAAAAACCGACGACCTGGGAATGTTTGAGACCAACAACCGCGGTGGACGCTATGTCTATTGGGGGATTCGTGAACACGGCATGGCCTCTGCAATGAATGGCATGGTGTTGCACGGCGGTATGCGCGCCTATGGCGGTACATTCATGGCCTTCACTGACTATGCCCGCCCAGCGATGCGTTTGGCGGCCCTGATGAAGATCCCAACAGTTTTTGTCATGACCCATGACTCGATTGGTGTTGGCGAAGATGGTCCAACACACCAACCAGTGGAACACGTTGCGATTTCACGCAGCACACCCAACACCTATGTGTTCCGCCCTGCTGACACTGTTGAAACAGCAGAAGCCTGGGAAATCGCTGTCACAAGCAAAACCACCCCATCAGTCATGGCATTGACCCGTCAAGGCCTGCCAACAGTGCGCACAGAGCACAAGTTGAAGAACCTGACAGAACAAGGTGCCTATGTGTTGGCTGATGCCGAAGGCAAACGTCAGGCGATCCTGATCGCCACCGGCTCTGAAGTCGAAGTGGCCCTCAAAGCCCGTGACCTCTTGCAAGCCGAAGGCATTGGTACGCGGGTTGTATCCATGCCTTGCATGGAGCTGTTTGCAGAGCAAGACGAAGGCTATCGCCGCAAAGTTTTGCCTGCAGGTCCAGTGCGTGTTGGCATCGAAGCGGGTGTTCAGCATGGCTGGGATCGCTGGTTGCTTGGCGAACGTGGCAAAGAACAAAAAGCCCGCTTTGTTGGCATGGACAGCTTTGGTGCGTCTGCGCCCGCAGGTCAGCTTTTTGAAAAATACGGCATCACGGCTGAAAACGTCGCGCAGCAAGTCAAAGACATGCTGTAAGGCCAACAAATCCATTTGTTCAAGGCGGCGCATTTGTGCCGCCTTTTTCATTTCAGCACGTCACCCGTTAAAGAATTCCAAGCCTAAGACATCCGCCAAGGCGTTGTGCGCAGCCGCATAGTTCTAGCCAAGTCGGTCATTCAATGCTGCTTTGACATCTGGCGTGACAAATTTCGTGATGTCCCCACCAAGTCGAGCGATCTCTTTGACCAGCTTACTGGCAATGGCCTGATGTTGAAGGTCTGCCATCAAAAACACAGTTTCGATGCTTGAATCCAAAGCTCGGTTCATTCCAACCATCTGATATTCGTATTCAAAGTCGGTCACAGCGCGCAGCCCGCGCACAATCACCTGCGCGCCCACTTCTTTGGCACAATCTATCAATAGGTTTTCAAAGGGATGGGCGACAATTTCTGTGCCCGTCTCTTTTGACAGCTTGTCACACTCGGCCTCGATCATCGCCACCCGTTCTTCCAGAGAGAACAATGGGCCCTTATCGCGATTGATCGCCACACCAATCACCAAACGGTCAACCAGCACCGATGCGCGACGAATAATATCGACATGGCCAAGCGTGATTGGATCAAAGGTTCCAGGGTAAAGGCCTGTGCGCATCTGTTTTCTCCGAAATTTCCGTGGACATACGCAACATTATTGCGCAGCAAATTGCAAGCGAACAAAAGCAACCTGTCAAAATACTAAGGATCGCGAAACGAAAAAAAGGCCGCGCTTTGATCGCGCAGCCCCTAAGTGTCACCTGAAACGTTGATGTCAGTGTCCCATGATCATGCCTTCAAGGGCATCTTTTTCCATAGCCAATTCGGTGAGCCGTGCTTTGACCACATCGCCAAGTGTAATGATGCCAACCATTGTGTCCGCTTCCATCACTGGCATATGGCGGAACCGACCTTCGGTCATTTTTTCCAAGATCTCATTCGCATCATCAGCAAGCGCACATGTCACCAATTTCTTTGTCATAAGCGCGTCGACCACTTCGCTCATGCAAGAAGAACCGCGCGCAGCTAATTCCCGTACGATATCGCGTTCCGACAAAATGCCTGCTGCAGAGCGACCATCACCGGAAACCACAACTGACCCAATCCGGTTGTCAGCCAATATCTTTGCTGCATCCTTGACCAGCGATCCCGGTTCTACCGTTAGAACTTTTGCATCGCCTTTTGCCTTTAGAATCTGTTGCACCAGCATTAAGGGTCCACCTCTGTTAAGTAATTTCGTTTTATCCAGCGTCGTCCGATGAATCACAAAAGTCAAGTCAACGCCTCTAACCGCGACACTTCGTTACGCAGGCCCTCGATCAATGCTTTTGCAAATCGGTTCAGCCGTTCTAGACGTTTGTCATCCTGATGACGCAACAGATAAAAACTGCGTGACAATTGAACATGATCCAACAATATGCGGGTGACACCGGGTGTCATGGGCAGCGCAAAGTCGTGCACAATGCCTAGGCCACCGCCTTGTCGGACGCAGTTTAGCTGCACCGAAACCGAATTTGACGCCAAATCCGCCAGCTCGACGCCCAATTCCTTTAGATAATCCAACTCTTTATCAAAAATCATATCCGAAATGTAGCCAACCATGCGGTGGCCGCGCAGATCATCAATGGTTTTGACTTCGGCATGCTGAGACAAATAGCTTTCAGATCCAGCCAGACTCAGCCGATAATCGGTGATTTTTTGCACCATAAGGCGCCCGGTCTTAGGGGGGCTAACAGCAACAACAAAATCCGCTTCACGTTTGGACAGGCTAAAAACCCGCGGTAAGGCCACAATCTGAATTTCCAGATCGGGGTTTTCATCAGCGATGCGGGCGCAGACCTGAGGCAATAGAAAATTCGCCGCACCGTCCGGCGCACCAATTCTAATTTGACCCGACATGCCCCTTGTTGTGCCACTCAGTTCTTCGGTGGCCATCTGCATGGACTGCTCTGCCCGTTGTGCATGCACCAACAATCGTTGCCCCATATCTGTCAGCGCATATCCCTGTGGGGACTTCACAAATAAGGGCGTACCGCTGGTTTCCTCTAGTCGCGCAACACGTCTGCCAACTGTTGCTGGATCCATTTTCAACCGTTTCCCAGCTTGCGAGAGACTTTCGTCGCGCCCCACCGCCAAAAAAACTTTTAGATCATCCCAGTGCACAGTCACCTCGTATTACTTTGCAAAAATGCAATATCAATTTGGTAAATCCTATCTTTTACAATGAAATTTGCAAGGCTATCCTTGATACAACCGCAAAGGAGTCTCCAGATGCAAGAGCTGACCCACTATATCAATGGTGCCCATGTCCAAGGCACTTCAGGCCGTTTCGCAGACGTGTTTAACCCAGCAACAGGCGAAATTGATGCCAAAGTCCCGTTGGCGAGCAAAGAGGAGTTGGACGCTGCGGTTGAAATCGCCGCGGAGGCGCAAGTTGCTTGGGCCAAAGTCAATCCGCAGCGCCGTGCACGCGTCATGATGGCCTTTGTCGGTTTACTCAATCGCGACATGGACAAGTTAGCCGAAGCGCTCTCTCGTGAACATGGCAAGACCATTCCAGATGCAAAAGGCGATGTGCAACGTGGCTTGGAAGTGGTGGAATACTGCATTGGCGCGCCAGAAATGCTCAAGGGTGATTTCACCGACAGCGCAGGCCCTGGCATTGATATGTATTCCATGCGCCAAGCACTTGGGGTTACAGCTGGCATCACGCCGTTCAATTTTCCTGCGATGATCCCGATGTGGATGTTTGCCCCTGCGATTGTGTGCGGCAACGCCTTTATCCTCAAGCCGTCTGAACGCGACCCATCTGTGCCAATGATGCTGGCAGAATTGTTGGAAGAAGCAGGCCTGCCAAAGGGTGTTTTGCAAGTTGTAAACGGTGACAAAGAGGCCGTGGACGCGATTTTGTACAACGACAACGTGCAGTCAGTTGGTTTTGTTGGCTCTACACCGATTGCTGAATACATTTATGGAACGGGCTGCGCACAGGGCAAGCGCGTCCAATGTTTCGGTGGTGCAAAAAACCACATGATCATCATGCCAGATGCCGATCTGGATCAGGCGGCTGACGCATTGGTTGGTGCAGGCTATGGCGCGGCTGGTGAACGTTGTATGGCAATCTCGGTTGCTGTCCCAGTAGGCGAAGACACTGCAGATCGTTTGATTGAAAAACTGGTCCCGCGTATCGAAAAACTGAAGGTTGGGCCTTATACCGCTGGCGACGACGTCGACTATGGCCCAGTGGTCACGCCGGCAGCGAAAACCAATATCTTAAACCTCGTTCAATCTGGCGTAGATCAAGGTGCAGAGCTTGTTGTGGATGGTCGTGGTTTCTCACTCCAGGGCTACGAAGATGGCTTCTTTGTCGGGCCGCATCTGTTTGATCGGGTCACGCCAGACATGGATATCTATCAAAAGGAAATTTTTGGACCGGTGCTTTCCACCGTGCGTGCCGCGTCTTACGAAGAGGCGATCAATTTGGCGATTGACCATGAATATGGCAATGGCACTGCGATTTATACCCGCGATGGAGATACCGCCCGTGATTTCGCCAATCGTATCAATATCGGAATGGTCGGCATCAATGTGCCCATCCCTGTGCCACTTGCCTATCACACTTTTGGCGGCTGGAAGAAATCCGTTTTTGGCGATTTGAACCAGCATGGCCCGGATGCGTTTAAGTTTTATACGCGCACAAAAACCATTACATCACGTTGGCCATCGGGCATTAAAGAAGGTGGCGAGTTTAACTTTAAACCTATGGACTAGTCCAAATTGAAGGCTGTGGAATATCCATGGAACGTGCGGCCATTTCAACCCTTGATTGAAATGGCCTATTCACAGAAAGGATGTAGAAAATAGAAGTAACTTCTTAAGAGTTTGATTTTTAACTTTTTTTACTATATCATATTTCATGCCATACGGGAATTAGGAAAAACTTCGTGCCGTCTTTGACATACCCGCTGTCGCAAGAAAACATCTTGTTTGCGCGCTGTTTTGGTCACATTGCGCCAACGGATGTGATCAATTGGAATGTCGAAAAGAAAATCAAAGCCAACGGCAATCAGACATTAACAACACTGGTTGATTTGTCCGAAGTTACCAGCACAGACATGACGTTCGATCACATGCATGTGGTATACGGCCAACTTGCCCGCTATTATGAAGCACGCGAACTTACTTTGCATCTTATCTTATTTGCACCAAAAGATCTGGCATTTGGCATGACGCGCATTTTGCAATCTCTGACCGGCATGACCGATTTCGTCAAAGTAGACATTTTTCGAAACCCGGAAAAACTTCCAAGCCTTTTGCCCGAATTGGATCTCAACTTGGAAGATTTGCGCAACTTAACAATGCCCCAAGGCAATCTTGGTTAGGGACTATTTCGGTCCTATTGACTTGCACCCCATGGCAATTGCTGACTTACTCGAACCCGGATTAATCTTGCTTTGGTGCCGGAGGACAAATGCCATTAAAAGAACCTGATTTCACAATTGGTGTCGAAGAGGAGTATTTGCTGGTCGACAAAGACAGTCTGGATCTGGCCCCTGCCCCCGAAGGTCTGATGGAGGCTTGCCAGTCTGAACTTGAAGGCCAGGTCAGTCCGGAATTCCTAAATTGTCAAATTGAAATCGGGACACGTGTTTGTAAAAACATCGGAGAAGCGCGCGAAGACCTGAGGCGGTTGCGCAGCACTGTCGCGCGTGTGGCAGGCACCTATAATCTGGCCCCAATCGCGGCCTCATGCCATCCCTTTAGCGATTGGCGCGATCAGCATCACACTGATAAAGATCGCTATAATAATCTAAGGGATAACCTAGGTGGCGTTGCCCGGCGCATGCTGATCTGTGGCATGCATGTGCATGTTGGCATAGAGAACCGTGACATGCGCATCGACCTGATGAACCAATTGCGCTATTTCCTACCGCATTTGCTTGCTTTGTCGGGGTCATCCCCCTTTTGGCAAGGAGATGATACCGGGCTTTCAAGCTATCGGTTGACGGTATTTGACAATTTACCGCGCACCGGCCTGCCCCCCATCATGGACAGCTGGGGGCAATGGGAGCGTTCGGTTCAAGCCCTTAAAATGCTGGGTGTCATCGAAGATTCCTCAAAAATCTGGTGGGATTTGCGCCCATCCAGCAAATATCCAACGCTGGAAAGCCGCATTTGTGATGTGGCACCGCGTTTGGAAACCACCTTGACGCTTGCTGCAATGACCCAAGCGTTGACCCGCACTCTTTGGCGTCTGCAAACCAAGAACCAGCGCTGGCGCATCTACGACAGCTTTTTGGTCATGGAAAACCGGTGGCGCGCGCAACGATATGGTATCAGTGAAGGCCTCATTGATTTTGGCAAACGCGAGATCATTCCTTTTGCCGAATTGGTCGACGAGATGATTGAACTTACCCAGGAAGACAGCGCGTTTTTAGACTGCACGGCTGAAATGGAAAACGCCCAAACTCTGGTTGAAAATGGCAATAGTGCAGAACATCAACGGCATGTTTTCCAAAACTCGATTGCAAAGGGCAATGACAATGCAGAAGCCATGCGCGATGTCGTGCGCTTTTTAGCAGAAGAATTTCACGCCGATCTTTGAGGCCGCAATCAAGGTAACAATCGAACACAACGCCACGTCGTTTTTACGCGATGTGGTGTTAATGTTGGATTTTTGCCCTGACTCACCGACCAAAGCTATTTATAATTAAACAACTGTTCAATTGTTGACTGGGGAGAGACAGATGGATTTTGCGCTGAGCGAAGAGCAAGTATTAATTTTCGATATGGCCAAAAGTTTTGGTGAAGAACATATCGCCCCATTTGCGCAGCAGTGGGAATCCGATGGTACCATTCCAAACGATCTGTGGCCAAAACTGGCCGAGCTTGGTTTTGGTGGGCTTTATGTTTCAGAAGAATACGGCGGTTCAGGCCTGTCTCGCACCGATGCTGCTTTGGTGTTTGAGGCACTTGCGATGTCCTGCCCATCCGTTGGTTCGTTTTTGTCGATCCACAATATGTGCGGTGGGATGATTGACAAATTTGGTTCTGACGCCCTGAAGCAAAAATATCTGCCCGCCTTGTGTTCGATGGAGAAAGTCTTTTCCTATTGCCTGACTGAACCCGGCTCAGGCTCGGACGCCGCGGCGCTTAAGACCCGCGCTGAAAAGACCAAAGATGGATATGTCCTGAACGGCACCAAGGCGTTCATTTCGGGTGGCTCCTATTCTGACGCCTATGTTGTGATGTGCCGCACAGGCCAAGATGGCCCCAAAGGCATTTCAACTGTGGTGATCGAAGACGGCAGCCCCGGCCTATCTTTTGGCGCATTAGAACAAAAGATGGGCTGGAAGGCTCAGCCGACATCTCTGGTTCAAATGGACGATTGCAAAGTACCACTGGACAATTTGATAGGTGATGAGGGGCGTGGCTTTACTTATGCAATGGCCGGCTTGGACGGAGGCCGACTGAATATTTCAGCCGGTGCATTGGGAGGGGCGCAGAAGGCCCTTGATCAAACGGTTCAATACATGTCAGAGCGCAAGGCCTTTGGACGCTCTATCGACCAGTTCCAAGCCCTTCAGTTTCGGCTCGCAGACTATGAAACCAAGCTGCAAACAGCACGTGTGTTTCTGCGACAAGCGGCTTGGAAGCTGGACAACAACGACCATGAGGCCACTAAGTTTTGCGCAATGGCAAAATTGATGGTGACCGACACTGCGTTCGAGGTGGCAAATGGCTGTCTGCAGCTTCACGGTGGCTACGGCTATCTTGCGGACTACGGTATCGAGAAGATTGTCCGAGATTTGCGGGTACACCAAATTCTGGAAGGTACAAACGAAGTTATGCGCCTGATTGTGTCGCGCCAAATGATCTCTTCCTAAGCCAAGGGCCAGCCCAACATGTCAGATATTCACATTCATAAAATTGGCCAGGCAGGACGCATTACTTTGTCACGCCCTAATGCGCTGAATGCACTTAGTTATGAGATGAGTCTTAAGATTGAAGACGCGCTCGATAAATGGGCGGATGACGACAATATTCGCGTGGTGGTGATTGATGCAGCGGGCACAAAGGCCTTTTGCGCCGGTGGCGACATCGCCGATATCTACGCCTCAGGAACCAAAGGCGACTATGCCTATTGTCAAAAATTCTGGGCTGACGAATATCGCATGAACGCCAAGATGTTTGATTTCCCCAAACCGGTTGTGACGTTCCTGCAAGGATTTACCATGGGTGGCGGTGTCGGTGTGGGGTGTCATGGCAGTCACCGTATTGTCGGCGATTCCAGCCAAATCGCCATGCCAGAAGTGGGTATTGGATTGGTGCCCGACGTTGGCGGCTCTTACATCTTGGCCAATGCGCCAGGGCGGCTTGGCGAATTCCTGGGCCTGACCGCACGACGCATGCCAGCGGGTGATGCCATCTATGCCGGATTTGCTGACCACTACATTCCAGAAGCCAAATGGCCTGAGCTGATCACAGAGCTTCAAGAGACTGGCGACTGCAAAACAATTGAAAAAGCGGCGTCCTCTGCTCCGGCGTCTGAATTGAACACCTTGCAATCCACGATAGACAGCCATTTTGACAAAGAGACATTAAGCGATGTCGTGAAATCTTTGCAGGCGGACGACAGCGAATTTGCGGTCAAAACACTCAAAACAATTGGCCGAAATTCACCCCTGGCCATGGCCTGCGCCCTTGAAATCATTCATCGCAACCGTGCGACCACCGGCGTGCAATCTGCTTTGCAGCAAGAATATCGCTTCACCTATCGTGCAACTGAACACAGCGATTTTCTCGAAGGCATTCGGGCCGCCATTATCGACAAGGACCGTGCCCCTAAATGGCAACACAGCCTTGAGACGCTGCCAATGCAGAAAGTGGCGCAAATGCTGATGCCCCTTGGCGACGTCGCTTTGACATTTGAACAGGGAGAGTTGGCATGAAGATCGGATTTATCGGACTGGGCAATATGGGTGCCCCGATGGCGGCCAACCTCGCCAAGGCTGGGTATGATGTCATCGGATTTGACATGGCCAAAGTGGCAATTGAAGGCGTTGATATGGCTGACAGTGCGGCAGCGGCGTCCAAAGGGGCGGATATCGTCCTGACCATGCTGCCCAATGGCAGAATACTGCGCGCAGTCGCTGACGAAATTCTTGGCGCATTGCAACCTGGTGCCACCCACATCGATTGCTCGACCGTTGATGTCGTCAGCGCCCGCACAGTGGCCGCCCAAGCCGCCGCGCTCAATATCCATGCGGTTGACGCCCCGGTTTCTGGCGGGGTTGGTGGGGCCGCTGGTGGCACGCTGACATTCATGGCCGGCGGCAGCCCCGAGGCGTTTGCAATAGCAGCCCCTCTGTTTGATATCATGGGGCAAAAGGCGGTGCATTGTGGCGCATCAGGTGCCGGGCAAGCGGCCAAGATCTGTAATAATATGATCCTGGGTGTCACCATGGTCGCCACTTGCGAAGCCTTTGCCTTGGCCGACAAGCTGGGGTTGGACCGGCAAAAGATGTTTGACGTTGTCAGCACCTCGTCGGGCTATAGCTGGACGATGAATGCCTATTGCCCGGTCCCCGGTGTCGGCCCCCAAAGCCCGGCTGACAATGGCTATCAACCTGGCTTTGCCGCGGACCTGATGCTCAAAGACCTGCGCCTGTCGCAACAGGCTGCTGAATCGGTCGATGCAGACACCCCCATGGGCGAACTGGCCCGCACGCTTTATGCGCAATTTGTTGAAAACGAAGACGGCGCAGGCATGGACTTTTCCGCCATGTTGCCAAGGTTTGAAAAACGCGGGCGCGATTGATTTAAATCATATTCATCAATCGGAATGTGAAGTAAGCTCTAACTGATTTAGCCAGTTGGAGAACCAGATGTTCACAAGAAACATTGGAAGTACAGACAAAATCCTGCGCATCGTCTTGGGCCTATTGCTGATGTTGGGCGCACTTAATGGATATGGTTTATGGATGTGGATTGGTGTTGTGCCCTTGGCAACGGGCCTGCTCAATACCTGCCCGGCCTATTCTTTGCTTGGTATCAAAACATGTAAATCCAAGTGACGCGGTCGGAAATGCGAAAGCATTGACACCAGCACACCGCTAACTGTTGTCACCGCGCAGATCGCAGGTGACGCAACCACCATAAGACACCCCGGCTTCACTTTTCCAAAAAACTCTGGGGGAGAGGTTGAAATGCAATTTCAACGTCGGGGGCAAAGCCCCAAAAGGGTGCCACTATTCAGCGGCCACCCGCTTTGGTTTGGGTTTTAGCATGTCCTTCAAATAATGGCCTGTGTGACTGCCATCCGCCGCGGCCACTTTTTCAGGCGTGCCCTGTGCCACGATCTGACCACCGCCATCGCCGCCTTCGGGCCCGATATCAATAATATGATCCGCGGTTTTCACCACATCCAGATTATGTTCGATCACCACAACGGTGTTGCCTTGATCAACCAATTCATGCAGCACTTCCAGAAGCTTACGAACATCTTCAAAATGCAATCCGGTGGTCGGTTCATCGAGAATATAGAGGGTCCGCCCGGTCGAACGCTTGGCCAATTCTTTTGACAGTTTCACCCGCTGCGCTTCGCCACCAGACAGGGTTGTGGCTTGTTGACCCACTTTGATATAGCCAAGTCCAACCCGCGCCAGCGCGTCCATTTTATCGCGAATGCTGGGCACCGCCTTGAAAAATTCCTGCGCGTCTTCCACCGTCATATCCAGGACATCTGCGATCGACTTGCCCTTGAATTTGATTTCAAGCGTCTCGCGGTTATAGCGCGCGCCGGAACAGGTTTCACAGGTGACATAAACATCCGGCAAGAAGTGCATTTCAATCTTGATCACACCATCGCCCTGGCAAGCCTCGCAACGCCCGCCCTTGACGTTAAAACTGAAACGCCCGGGCTTGTAGCCGCGGGTTTTGGCCTCTGGCAAACCTGCAAACCACTCACGAATTGGCGTAAAGGCCCCCGTGTAGGTCGCCGGGTTTGAGCGCGGCGTGCGCCCAATCGGCCGCTGGTCGATGTCAATCACCTTGTCCAAATGCTCAAGGCCCTTGATGGTCTCGCAGGGGGCTGGCGTTTGCCGTGCCCCGTTCAACCGCATCGAAGCGGTTTTGAATAATGTCTCGATGGTCAATGTGGATTTACCACCGCCCGACACGCCTGTCACACATACGAATTTTCCAAGCGGAAACTTGGCGGTCACATTGCGCAGGTTGTTACCCGTGGCCTTCACAACGCTTAGCGACTTACCGTTGCCTTTGCGGCGTACTGTGGGCACAGCAATTTCACGCAGGCCCGACAGATATTGACCCGTGACAGACCCGGCATCTGCAATAATCTCGGCCGGCGTGCCTGCGGCGACAACACGTCCACCATGCACCCCTGCCCCCGGGCCAATATCAAAGACATAGTCCGCTTCGCGGATCGCCTCTTCGTCATGCTCAACCACAATCACCGTATTGCCTTGATCACGCAGATTTTTCAAAGTGCCCAACAGGCGATCATTATCGCGTTGATGCAGACCAATTGAGGGCTCATCCAGCACATATAGAACACCTGTCAGGCCCGATCCAATCTGAGAGGCTAATCGAATGCGCTGGCTTTCCCCGCCAGAAAGGGTGCCAGAGGCGCGCGACAGCGATAGATATTCCAAGCCGACATTGTTCAAAAAACCGAGTCGTTCGCGAATTTCCTTCACAATCGCACGGGCGATTTCCTGACGCTGTTTTGTCAGATGTGCAGGCACATCTTCGATCCAAGCCAAGGCCTCGCGGATCGAAAGCTGTACCACATGACCGACATGACTGCCCGCAATCTTAACGGCCAAAGCCTCTTCGCGCAGGCGAAATCCCTTACAAGTCCCACAGGGGCGGTTGTTTTGATAGCGCTCGAATTCTTCGCGGATCCAGTTGCTATCGGTTTCGCGGTACCGGCGTTCCATATTCGGAATCACGCCCTCAAACACCCGCGTGACTTGGTACACGCGGCCACCTTCGTCATACCGAAATGGGATTTCTTCGTCTCCGGAACCATACAGAAACACTTGCTGGACGTGTTTGGGCAGGTCTTTCCAAGACGTATTCTTGTCAAATTCGTAGTGATCCGCAATCGCTTCGATGGTTTGCAGGAAATACGGGGATTTGCCTTTGCGCCAAGGGGCCAATGCCCCGTCATAGACTTTCAACGTGGCATCGGGCACCACAAGGCGCTCGTCAAAAAACAGCTCTTTGCCCAGACCGTCACATTCCGGGCAGGCGCCAAAGGGCGCGTTGAACGAAAACAGGCGAGGCTCGATCTCGGGAATGGTGAATCCGCTGACCGGACAGGCGAATTTTTCCGAAAACGTAAAGCGTTCCGGTTCGCCCTCTTTCGGTGCAGTTTCAAGAATGGCAATGCCATCCGCCAGATCAAGCGCCGTGCGCAAACTATCAGCCAGTCGGGTTTCTAGCCCCTCACGCACAACCAAGCGGTCCACCACCACATCAATGTCGTGGCGGAATTTCTTATCCAACGTCGGTGGTTCGTCCAACTCATAAAATGCGCCATCAACTTTCACCCGCTGAAAACCAGATTTGCGCAGTTCAAGGAATTCTTTGCGGTATTCCCCTTTGCGATCCCTGACAATCGGCGCAAGCAGATAGCCGCGTGTGCCTTCTTCCAGTTGCATGATGCGGTCCACCATGTCCTGTACCTGTTGCGCTTCGATCGGCAGACCGGTGGCCGGTGAATACGGTGTCCCAACGCGCGCAAACAGCAGACGCATATAATCGTAGATTTCTGTGACCGTCCCAACCGTGGAACGTGGATTTTTGGACGTGGTTTTCTGCTCGATAGAAATCGCCGGGGACAGACCACTGATGTGGTCCACATCTGGTTTTTCCATCATATCCAGAAACTGGCGCGCGTAGGCGGACAGGCTTTCCACATAGCGACGTTGGCCTTCGGCATAAACCGTGTCAAACGCCAGAGAAGATTTTCCCGAACCAGAAAGACCAGTGATGACCACAAGCTGATCGCGCGGGATATCCACATCAATTGATTTTAGGTTGTGCTCGCGCGCACCGCGTACTTCGATGTTTTTCAGCTCAGCCATTCAAGCCCCCAGATCCAACGCATTACAGATAGTTCAGCGGCTCAAAGACTCCAAGGGTTAAATGCGAACAAAGTGAGAACTCGTAGTCGATTTCACAACGGACACCCCTTACCTGCTGACAAAAAACGTCAGCAAGTCACTTGGCCAATTGCAAAGCCAAAGGGGCTGTCAGGGTTTGCGCGCCAAGGCCCAAGAAACAATTGGAAAAGCGCGATCATTCTCTAAGTTATCAGTATCTTTGTCATAAACCGGTGGCCATTCTTTTTCGAGATTGCGCGCCGCTGCTTCGCGATTGCCCCATTGGGCGGCCCGCACATCTTCTTCGGGAAATCCCGCTTCCACCAGTAAATTGTGCAAACCACGCGCTGACCAACGTGAACAATCGTTTGGGGCCGCATGAAACGGCACGTGAAACGGCACAGCCAACCAAAAATATCCGCCGGGTCGCAACATCTGCATGACATTTTTGATCGCCGTGTAAGGACGATCCAGATGTTCCCACACCTGATTTGCCAAGATCACATCATACTTCAGAATTTCGCCATCTGCATAGCGAATGGGCCCTTCGCAGATATCATGATCTGGATACTTGTATTGCACATAAGATTTTGCGCCAAGGTTCTTACCCCATTGCCCAGAAATCTCTGCAACATCAAGCTCTTCTATGCCGATATCGCGTAGTATACGCCGGCTTCTACGGTTCATGATGACCCGGTTTAGGCTAGTCATTTTACCCTCAAACTCACTTAAATATGGATTGCCCGATCAAAGGCATCCAGCACGCTTTCATGCATCATTTCACTCAGGGTTGGGTGCGGGAACACCGTTTCCATCAACTCGGCTTCGGTGGTTTCCAATGTACGGCCAACCACATAGCCCTGGATCATTTCGGTGACTTCAGCCCCTATCATATGGGCCCCCAAAAGTTCGCCGGTCTTGGCATCAAAAATGGTTTTGACCATGCCTTCGGGCTCTCCTAATGCAATGGCTTTGCCGTTGCCAATAAAGGGAAAACGGCCAACTTTAATGTCAAATCCCGCGTCTTTGGCCTTGGCTTCCGTATAGCCAACAGAGGCCACCTGTGGATGACAATATGTACAGCCTGCGATGCTTTCTGGTTTCACCGGATGCGGCTTTTGCCCGGCAATCAGCTCGGCAATCATCACCCCTTCGTGGCTGGCCTTATGCGCAAGCCATGGCGCACCAGCAATATCACCAATCGCATAGACGCCTTCAACTGCGGTACAGCAATAGGCGTCGGTGACAACATGGGTGCGGTCAATCTCTACCCCAAGGGCTTCCAGACCCAGTCCTTCGACATTGCCGACGATGCCAACCGCAGAAATGACGGTGTCAAAGTCTTGCTTCGTCACTTTACCGCCCATCTCGATATGGGCGGTGACTTTGTTTGCAGAACGATCAAGCTGTTTGACCATGGCTTTTTCCATGATCTTCATACCCTGTTTCTGAAAAGCCTTTTTCGCAAACGAAGCAATCTCGGCATCTTCGACGGGCAGGATACGATCCATAACCTCAACCACGGTCGTTTCCGCACCAAGCGTGTTATAGAAACTTGCGAATTCAATGCCGATGGCCCCGGATCCGATGACCAGCAATTTCTTTGGCATATGAGGAGGCTGCAATGCGTGCTTATAGGTCCATACGCGCTTGCCATCTGCCTCTAGCCCTGGAAGTTCACGCGCGCGCGCACCGGTGGCCACAACGATGTGTTTAGACGCCAGTTCTTCTACGCCCTTTTCGGTTTTGACCGATACTTTGCCTTTGGCAGTCAGGCTGGCCTCGCCCATAAAGGTGGTGACTTTATTCTTTTTCATCAGGTGGCCAATGCCGCTGTTAAGCTGCTTGGCGACACCCCGCGATCTCTTGACCACCGCGTCGAGATCAAACGAAATATTGTCAGCACTCAGCCCATAATCTTTGGCATGGTTCATCATGTGAAAGACTTCAGAAGATCTCAGCAGCGCTTTGGTAGGAATGCAGCCCCAATTGAGACATATGCCGCCCATGTGTTCCCGTTCAATGATCGCAACTTTCAGCCCCAATTGCGCACCGCGGATCGCAGCCACATATCCCCCGGGACCCGCCCCGATTACAATCATATCGAACGTTTTCGCAGCCATAGATCCCTCCGTCTGGATTACTTTATACGACCTTACGGCCCGTTTCACGAAGTGCAATCAGCTTTTTCAGGATCATAGAAACCGCACAGCAAAAATCCCGCGCCAAGACACGGGAACTTTGCAGAAATTTGGTCGAAACTTAAGCCGCTTGGTCTTGTAAAACGCGCACTGTGGTTCCGTATCCACCTTCGGCAACATAGGCGCTTTCGGGCGTGGTCGATTTGCGCTTTAGCACCGCGTTGCGGTATGGGAATCTGCCAAATTGACGGATCACTTCGCGATGCGCACGTGCGTGCAACAACTGCGCGTCAGCGCCATGTGGCAAACGCTCTTTGATCAAGCGCACACAGCGATCCTGATCACAAAGGTTCTCTGAATGCATCAAGGGCATATAAAAGAACATCCGCGCCGGTTCGTCGATCCGCATATCCCAGCCATTGTGGATCGCAGTTTTCGCCGCGCATAACGCCATGCGATCTGCAGCAAATGCTTTGCCACTCTCCCGAAACATATTGCGCGAAAATTGATCCAGCAAAATGATATATCCCAATGCGCCACTGGCATATGTCAGCCATTGACCCAGGCCACCACTCGCCGCTTTGTTCCAAGTCTCCTCAAACTTGTCACGAATTTTCTGATCTAATTCAGCGCTTCCAACATACCATTGATGAGGCTCAACCTCATCCAGCCAAAAACTTAAAACTTCCTCAGGCCCTGACATCGGACGATCTCCCCTTTTTAAGATGCCCCCACCATTACAAAAATGTTACGCATGGTAAGCCCCTGAGGGAAAGTAAAAAATTGCGACAAACACGACATTTATCTCTCGTTAGCGGTATCTTCGTCCTCATTCCCCGACATTTGCGAGTATTCTTGCGCGAACTCAACCGCAACGGGAGAGGATGTGGGTGAAATCACGGCATAGCCACCCGAGTCTTCGACAGAAATCGCGGCGCGTTTTGTCATACGGTGTGCCGTAAACACGCACATTATGACCATCAAAACGATCATAACCACGAAATAGGCAGGCGCGCCAAACGTTGTCATAAGCCAGCCAGTGACCACCGGTCCCGCAATGGCACCCAAACCATTGACAAAAACCAATGCCCCAGAGGTGGCAGCCATGTCCTCTTGGCCGACATAGTCATTGGTATGTGCCAACAGCAGCGAATACAGCGGGTTGCTCGTACCGCCAATGATCGCCGCAGAGACCAAAAGCGCTATGAAATTATCGGCCATCACTGCCCCTACCGATGCACCAACCGCAGCACATGCCGAGACAGCCAAAATCAATTGCCGGCGATCTATGCGATCAGACAACCAGCCAATTGGCATTTGGCAGATCATTGCACCCACATAAAATGCCGACACAAAGATCGATATCTGGGTGATACTCAGCCCTGCTTCGGTGCCAAAAACAGCGGACATACCAAACTGTGCGGAAAACATCCCTCCCAACAAAAAGATGCCCACAAACCCCAGGTTCGAAATGCCCCAAAGGTCTTTTAACTTCATAGTTTTGGTGGATCCAAATGCGGGTGTCGGTGAAACCGAAAGCAAAATCGGGGCAAAGGAGATCGAAACCAATATAGAAGGAATAACAAATAGCACATAACCAGACGGGTCGCCGGCAACCAAAAGCGCTTGTGATGCAATAATCCCAATCATCTGCACAAACATATACAGCGATAAAGCTTTGCCGCGGTTTTCATTGGTTACAGAATTGTTGAGCCAACTTTCAGCGGTGACATATACGCCGGAAAAGCAGAATCCGATAAGAATGCGCGCGAAGACCCAAACCCAGGGGTTTGCCAATGTCGGATACAGCACAAGAATCGCAGAAATAAACGACGCAAGTGCAGCAAAGACCCGCACATGCCCGACCCGTCTTATCATTTCGGGTGCCAATTTCGAGCCACCCAAAAACCCAAGAAAATAGGCCGACATGACAAAGGACATTTCAGACGTAGAAAAGCCTTCGATTTCACCCCGAATACCAAGCAACGTGCCCTGAACACCGTTCCCTACCATCAACAAAGTAATGCCAAGTAACAAAGCCCAAGAACCGGATATTAATTGACCCATTTTCGAATCCCTCATCATTCAAACCGAGGTAATAACGCCTCGTAGCGGCCTGACTCGCTCAAACGCGACAAACAATTGTAAATCCATGTCTTATTTAGACTATGGAAAAAGCAGAGAGGAATCTCCGTAGGAAAAGAAACGATATTCGCTGTCTATCGCATGATCATAAATGGCGCGCACACGCTCATACCCCATCAAAGCAGAGACAAGCATCATCAGCGTCGACTTGGGTAAGTGAAAATTTGTCATCAAAGCATCAGCGACATTAAACGTGAAACCAGGATAAATGAAAATGTCGGTCTCACCTTCCCAAGCGCTGATCTGACCAGAGACTGCGGCGCTTTCAATCAGGCGCAACGCTGTGGTGCCAACTGGGATCACGCGCCCGCCATTTGCCTTTGTGTCCGCGATTTCCTGCGCGGCCTTTGGGCTGACCCTGCCCCACTCAGCATGCATTTTGTGGGTTGTCACATCCTCGACCTTAACCGGCAAAAACGTGCCCGCCCCAACATGCAGGGTCACATGGGTGAACGAAACACCACGTTCAGCCAGAGTTTGCAGCAAGGCATCATCAAAATGCAACGACGCGGTTGGCGCTGCCACAGCACCCGAATGACGCGCAAACACGGTTTGATAATCTGTCTTGTCTTGCTCATCAGCCGCGCGCTTTGCAGCAATATAGGGCGGCAACGGCATGGCACCCGCCTTCCCTAGCGCGTCTTCAAAGGCACTGCCGTTTGCATCAAAACGCAACAGACCTTGGCCTTCAATTTTTTGTTCTAAGACCGCCGAAAGCCCCGCAGGAAAAATGATGACATCGCCTTCTGCAACTTTCTTCAAAGGTTTGATCAATGCAGACCATTGCCCATTTGACTTGGGTTCCAACAAAGTAACTTCGATTTTCGCCTTAGTCTCGCCTTGCGCGCTATGGCGCGTGCGGTAACCGGTCAAACGCGCTGGAATAACTTTAGTGTCATTTAAAACCAAACGGTCGCCAGGGCGAAAATAAGACGGCAGATCAAATACATGGGCGTCGGTCACCTGATCTTGCTGCGCAACCAACAGCCGCGCTGACGACCGTGGCGACGCTGGACGGGTTGCAATCAATCTTTCCGGCAGATCAAAATCAAAATCTGACAACTGCATAGCAACGCCTTCCTGAACTCAAATATTACTCTGGGGCCGAGTCGCTTGCTTTGGGACGCGGGCGGCGGAAAATGTCGCGGAATATGCCCGGCGTCAAGACCGACAGTGGGTTAACGCTGACCTTTGGGGAGTCGCTTGTGCCACCCAACCGGTAGTTAAAGCCAAACAATCCTTCACCTTTGCGCGAGACAGGTCGCCCGACAACATTCAACAAATAGAGCGGAGATATCACACCCTGCATATCTAGTGCTTTGTTTGAAAAGGAATATAGACCGTCCATCGACAGCCCCATGGACGACCCCACAGCGCTGCCTTCAGTCAGGACAATGCCACTGGGGGACAGTCGAAACAACGCTTCTACAGTATTAAAGGCAATGCCTTCGCCTCCTAATTGTTCCAACAGTCCAATAACACTAATAGCATTCAACAGTTCCGCCATGGCAGGAGCGTCTTTGACACGCACATTATTCACCAAAAGCCGTCCGTCATATTGTCCGTCAGAAGACACTGGTCGCAAAGTCAGATCCAATGCACCGCCATAGACCTGCTGAAGAACACCCGCGGCACGAAACACGCCGCCCGCATCCTCAGACTGAATACGCACTGCATTGCGGCCGGCCTGGGGCACAACAACCCCGGTCACAACGGATTCTCCGTTGACCCGAGCAGTGAATTTGCCGTTAAAGCCACCCGCAGTCGAAAAATCACCATCAAAATTCGTCAGATCTATGCCATCCGAAATCGTCAACCTATTCAGCTTGGCCTGAATAGGCGTGTCAGCGCGATTTGCTGATGTCTCTCCAGCGCGGCTTGTTGGCATCTCTGACAGGTCTAGTCGCCCCCCCTGCAAGCGCACTTCTGCATTGCGCCCTTCCCCTCGGCCAACCAAATCTACGGGACCTTCGAACCAAGATCCAACTTTGACTTGGTCAAACCTTGCCAGTTTCAGACCGCCTACTTCACTGACTGTGACCGTACCATTGGCTTCCAGCCCCGGTGCAGACAGCAAAATGCGATCCAGCGACACTGGCTTCCCCATTTCGCCTTCGACCCTCAACGAAGCCGATTGCTCTGCGCGCTTTTTCCAGCCAAGCGGTGGAATGGCAAGGGTCATACCTTTGGTTTGAGACGTCACCGCGAAACGCGGATTTTGCCCCCTTATCAGGTCAATTTCAAACTGGCCCACAGCGCGTCCGGCAACCAATTCAGGTGAAAGACCAATGTCAAATTCGTCAACAAATCTTTGACCAATTTCAATTTCGCCACGCACCTGACTTTTGATGTCTTTTGTCTGGCCAAGCGCGCTGCTCCATGTCGCATCAAAGGGCACGCGCCCAACCGTGCCTATGCCCCCGACCGTGATCGCCGCATTAGAGGCTTCAACGATCATGGCATCCGCGGAAATAATTTTATCTGGGACAAAATGGTCGGTCACCACATCAGACAAGAGAGCCTGCGCCTCGAAGGTCACTTCATTTGGCTTTAAATTCTTTACTAGCGACAGTTTAATCTCGGCGGCGACCGAAGCTGCACCCTCTGCAATATCAACGGGCAAACCTGCCTTGGACAGATATTGAAATGGAGGGTAGTCCAATAGGCCAAGTGCCGAGGTGATCTCACCGTGTGCTTTCAGCAATACTTCTGCAGGCGGCTTTTTGATGCGTGTATCGGGGATGACAAACACGGTGTCCGCAATATCCAATGCCCCGCCCGCCTCGGGCTGCACAAATCCGCTTGTCGCTTGTACCGTTAGCCTGTCCTTTAGCCACACAAATCGACCACTTCCATGTTCAATATTTGGCAATGTTTTCACATATCGAACATTTGCATCAAAAAACTCAAAATCCAAATACACATCAGGTTTGGCCTTTGGACGTGACCGGAGAGCCAGATTAATATCGTTGAGACGTCCGGCATTGATGTTCTCATCTATCCATTTTCGGGTTTTGGGCTTGGCGCGCTCAGGCCACCACTCGACCACTCTGCGCGCATCCAACCCATCCATATGCCCGTTCAGAGCAACATCCCAATCATCATCCGTCGCAGATAAATATCCATCAATTACAAGAGCTTGGCCTTGATCTTGAATATACAACTCTCCGATATCTAGCTTGAAAGGATCAAGGTTAAGTCGAAAATCGCCCTGGATCTTATCAAGTGCAATCGGGGCATCAAACAATTCCGCTGGATTGCCCTGCACTTCGGTGAACTGAAATTGTGCAAGCATTTCGTCCGGTAAGTCATTGTTTGAACTTAACAAATGCGCCTTTCCCTCAGCGCGGGCAGTACCCCAGGCACTCACCAGTGACAGTTCGTCAAATCGCAGTGTATTGGTTTCAGGAATATAGGTGAAATAACTGCGTGCTGATTCAAACGGAATCGGACGCACGGATTCACGCGGCTGCAAGGCCCCCTTGGCGATCTGCAAAGTTGCACTCAACGGACCAATTGCGCCATCTTCGCCAATTTCAACGCGCATCGCCCCAGAAATCGGGGCGCGCAAGATATCCATCCATGCCAGTCCCGGCGATTGCGAGGCGATATCTTCGGCAGCAACGTCTTGGACGTTCACCCCAAATTGCGCCGCCAAAGAACCAATCTGACTCTGATAGTTGAATTCAAGCGATGACACATAGTCGCGGCCTCCCAACAATGAAAAACTGGACGTAAGGCCTAAATTGTTCTCAGCTCGGGCCAGCGCCATACGGCCACCGTCGATGGTCCAGGCGCGATCTGCCCGCAGGTCATCAAACTGGATGGTGATACTCTCTACCTGAACAGAGGTCAGGCGTTGAAATTGCGGCAGGCTTAACCAAGCATCAATCTGTTGCACAACTTGGTCAAGTCCAGTGCCCTCTGCAGCACTCTCTGCGACGCTTTGCCCCTGAACAGCAATATTCACCGCGCCATCCAAAGCCCGGCGCGCATTCAAAAACACCCCCGACACAAAAATTTCTCTTGGCGCAACTTGGCGCTTAAGCAGGCGCCGATAAGACAACGAGGTCTCGACTTCAGAAAACGCAATCGATGTATCGCTGTTATTTGGCGCTATCACCACGCGCTCAAGGCGAATTCGCGGGTGCCAACTCTTTTCGATCCGTAAAGTCAGATCATCAAAGGCAAGCGTCGCCTCTGGCAGCGCCTTGGAAAACTGCGTAACGGCCATCTCTTTGACCCATTGTGGCGCGTGCAGAGTGCGGCCGATCGCATAATACCCTGCCCCGGCCAGCGCTGCGGTCAGCAAAATGATCACCCCAAGCGACCAAAGCAGCGCTTTGTAGCGGCGCTTTAGGGGCTGTTTTGGATTGGGATCAGTCATAGGTGGATCGGTTTGACCAAAAGTCAGAGGTTTCTTGTTCCGCAGCTTTTCCTACCATATAGGCAGTGCACAAAAACCCCAAGGAGTTGTCATGCTTAACATAGGCGACATTGCGCCCGATTTTTTGCTGCCTGAAACGGATGGCGTGTCTATTTCTTTGTCTGCGCACCAACCCAAAGCGGTTGTGCTGTTTTTCTATCCGCGTGATAGCACCAAAGGCTGCACAATTGAATCCATTGATTTCAGCGCAGCACAGTCTGAGTTCAACTTGGCCAATACTCTGGTTTTTGGAATTTCCAAAGACAGTTTAAAAAGCCATGCCAAGTTTCGCGACAAACAGTCCTTAACCGTCCCCCTATTGTCGGATGAAAACAGCGACACCTGCGAGGCCTATGGTGTTTGGAAAGAAAAGAAAATGTACGGCAAAACCTTTATGGGGATCGAAAGGACAACCGTTCTGATCGACAGCAGCGGGAAAATTGCCCAAATTTGGCGCAAGGTGAAAGTGGCGGGCCACGTACAAGAGGTGCTGGCAGCAGCAAAGGCACTTTCTGCATGATCGCGCTGGCACAAATGGCTGTTGACGTGCTGACCACAGCAGATGGACGCGCCAAAGCAGCATTGTCGCGCAAATATGCAGAGGCTTGGTTTGCTGCGAGGGGTGAAAATCAAGACGTGCAAATTGGCCTAGCACATCCACCGCAAAAACCTGCGCGTCCGATCAAGCCAGACTTATTATCGCCGCGTGACGTCCCGCGCCGGCGTCCCGGCAGCCCACAGGGGCAAATCGCGCTGTTACATGCCGTCGCTCATATTGAATTGAACGCAGTGGATTTGCACTGGGACATTATCGCCCGCTTTGCTGACACCAAGATGCCGATTGGCTTTTATGACGATTGGGTCAAAGCTGCAGATGAGGAAAGCAAGCATTTCAATCTGGTCAGCGACTGCTTAGAGGATTTGGGCAGTTTCTACGGGGCACTTCCGGCGCATGCCGGCATGTGGCGCGCCGCAGAGGACACCGCCGAAGATTTCATGGGGCGACTTGCTGTGGTCCCTATGGTGCTGGAAGCGCGTGGGTTAGACGTCACACCCGGAATGATCGAGGTCTTTAAACGCGCCAAGCTGACCAAAGTCGTCGAAGCGCTTGAAATCATCTATGCCGAAGAAGTCGCCCATGTTGCCTATGGTTCAAAGTGGTTTCACTTTTTATGTGGCCGACACGAGCTTGATCCAAAGGATGTTTTTCACGAATTGGTTCGCAAGTATTTCCACAGCCCGCTCAAACCGCCCTTCAACGAAGAGAAGCGTGCGGACGCGGGCTTGCCTCCAGACTTCTATTGGCCCCTAGCAGACAAAATTCCCGCTAAGGTGGTAAAGGGCGGCAAATAAACGCCGATTTTCCGCAGTTTACCGGTCAGAACCGATGTTTCAGGGTAAATTACTTGCCGTTTAATTTCGGTCTCGTTAATGAAACCCAGCGCCGATGGGGACAAGAGCGGCGCATCAGTGGGGATAAAAGGGACGACCGTGAGAACACGTCTGGCGATCAAAATTAACGCGCTATTGGAACGCTATTTTCCAGAGCGCCGGCTTTTCCTAAGATCTGAAACGGATACCCGTTTCATCCGCCTTCGGCCCAGCACACAGCTGTTGGCCTTTGCAGGTAGCAGTTTTATCGTTGCTTGGGCGATTGTCGCAACGGCCATCCTGTTGATGGACAGCATCGGATCTGGCAATTTTCGTGAACAAGCCAAGCGCGATCAGGAAACCTATCAGCTGCGGTTAAACGAAATTTCCAACCAAAGAGACGCCCGCTCTAGCGAAGCCTTGGCGGCGCAGGGGCGGTTTAATGCGGCTTTGGATCAGATCTCGATCATGCAGTCGCAGCTTTTGGCATCTGAAACCCGGCGGCGAGAATTGGAAACCGGGATCGAGGTCATCCAAGCCACATTGCGCCGCACGATGAAACAACGGGATGAAGCGCGCTTGAACATCGCAGCGCTTGAAGCATCAGAGACTGAAAACGGCACGTCTCATATCAACGGCGATCTTGATGCCACAGGCGTGCAGACCTTGGCAGCGGCTTTGGCAGAAACAGCGCAGGAACGGGACGATATTTTTGCTCAGGCGCAGAGTGCTGTTCAGCAGGCCGAAGATATGGAGCTTGAGCTGAAATTGCTTGAAGCCCAGAACGACCAAATTTTTAGCCAGCTTGAAGATGCGATGACTGTATCTGTTGAGCCGCTGGAAAAAATGTTTGAGGCGGCCGGACTTTCCACCAAGTCGCTGCTGCAAGAGGTCCGGCGCGGATATAGCGGTCAGGGCGGTCCTCTGGTGGCGATTTCTGTGTCAACATCAGGTGGCGATCTGACACCGGATGCAAAACGAGCGAATGCGCTTTTGAACGGGCTTGATCGTTTGAATATGTATCGTATTGCCGCGGAAACCGTGCCCTTTGCCAACCCCGTCAAAAGCGCTGTGCGCTTTACAAGCGGCTTTGGCATGCGCTGGGGACGTATGCACAAGGGCTCTGACTTTGCTGGCCCCACCGGTACCAACATCTACTCAACCGCTGACGGCGTGATCACCCACGCGGGTTGGTCAACGGGTTATGGCCGCTTGATTAAGATCAAACATGCCAATGGGATAGAGACCAGATATGCCCATCTGGCGAAAATCCGCGTAAATGTTGGCCAAAGGGTCTCGCGCGGGGATCATATTGGTGATATGGGGAATTCTGGACGGTCTACTGGTACGCACCTACATTATGAGGTGCGTGTGAATGGGACGGCCGTCAACCCGATGAAATTTATCAAGGCTGCAAGAGATGTTTTCTAAAAGCAAAATCAACGAGCCCGGCCCAAAGGCCGCCGAGTCCTCAAAACCAGCTGCTCCAGAAGCCGCAATCCCTGCAGCACCCAAGGGAGCAGAAATGAAGTCTACCGCGCCAAAAGCCAAACCACCGGCATCTGTCTTGTCCGCTGACTTGCACATTCAGGGCAACATGAAGACAACAGGCGATATCCAAGTTGAAGGCACAGTCGAGGGCGACATCCGCGCCCACCTGTTGACCATCGGCGAAACCGCTACAATAAAAGGCGAAGTCGTTGCAGACGACGTTGTGATCAATGGTCGTATCGTCGGCCGTGTCCGTGGTCTGAAAGTGCGTCTGACATCAACCGCTCGGGTTGAAGGCGACATCATTCACAAGACAATCGCGATTGAAAGCGGTGCGCATTTCGAAGGTTCTGTGCAACGTCAAGACGATCCGCTGTCTGGCAAATCAAAGAAAGCTGCGGAATAAGCAGCCGCTTAGACACGCATTCAAAGGGCACCCATTGGGTGCCTTTTTTTGTTTCTTTTTCCGATCCGGGGTTTCGCGGCGAAACGGTTGCCAGTGCACCCGACGCAGGCTTTAGAATCCGTTATTTGTACAAATTGTACGTTTCAAGCCGCCAAACGTACGATTCGCGCGCCCCCTTTTGCCCCCATTGATCAGTCAGTGCGCCGCGCAATGACAAAGATCCCAGCGGTTTCTGAAGGCCGCCAACTGTGTTCCACGTCAAATCCGTTGCTTTCAATCGTGCGGATCAAACTCTTAGCTGTCAGATGCGTGAGTTTCGGCAGGATGCCAATCGCCCCAAGCGGCGGAAGCATAAAGCGCGCGATGCCGCCACTGTCCCCCAGACAAGCGGTGGAGGAAAAGAACAGCCCACCGGGTTTCAGGGATTTGCGCACCCGCAGTAATGTGGCCTGCAAATCGCCAACAAGATGCAAGACCGACATGCCCAAGACCGCATCATAGCCCTGGCCTGCGACTGGAACGGGCCAATCCTCAAACCGCGCCTGATCGAAGTTTACATTTGTCACGCCCTGCGTCTGGGCTTTCTCTTTCGCGATGGCGATCATTTCCGACGAAAAATCAATTGCGTCAATTTGGGCCACCTTTGGCGCATGGATCAAGGCGGTGGTGCCCGTGCCGCAGCCAAATTCCAGCACGCGGTCCCTGGGCGTTAACTGCGCGGCAGTTGCATCCAGCTTGTATTGATAGGCCTCGGGGTTTTGCACAGGTCGGCGGGCGTAGCCGCGGGCCATGACATTCCAAAACCAAGTTGGTTTAAATAGCATAACAGCTCCTTTACGGAAGGTAGACCAACGCGCTGCGCGGCACCGGATTATTGCGCGTCGGTGATGTCAAAAACCTCTTCCAGAGGCTTATCAAACACGCGAGAGATCAGGATCGCCAATTCAAGCGTTGGTGAATATTTGGCATTTTCGATGGCCACGATGGTTTGGCGCGTGACCCCCACCTGTTCTGCCAAATGCTTTTGCGTCATCTCACCAGCGTCAAATCGCAGTCGCCTGATATTATTTGTGATTTTCAGTTTTCCCATGGGTCAATATCCCCTGCGATAGCTGATGAATTTCACCAGGTCCGCGCCCATAGAGCCAGCAGCCATGCCAAAATAGATGATGTTGAACCCCACCAGCGCAGAATAGCCAAGCGCCAATGCGATTATGGCAGAGACAAACCCTGCCCCGGCAAAACCCACAACGGCCATTATACCGCGTCGTTCAAACAGCTTGTCGCGTTCATCAACGACAAAACTGGGCTTTGGATTGCCGGTCACAATGGCAAAGACAATGTTAACCAAAATGGTGCCGACGATGGTGCCCAGAATGGCCAGCGGCAAAACCCAAATGACCATGCGTGCCCAGACGTTCACCGCATCTGCCCCGTCAAACTGGCCAGTGGCGTTCATATCCAACAAGCGCAGCAGGATGTAGGCGTTGATCGCCAGATTTGTAATTATGGACACAACATTGTTGCGATCTTGATAGGTCACTTTGGCCTCCTGAAACGATGGCTGTGTGGGAATATTCCCGATTAACGTGTCAACTAACACATACATCAGGTAAGAATTACTTTACACTGAGTCAAGTATTCTTGACACATCTTTTTGGCATTTACTTCTGCCTTTGGGATAAATCCATCACGATCAAACACTTAGGCAGGAAGGGCGGTTGGTTGCGTTTCGTCGTTGACCTTTGCAGCGACATTTCAGATCAAGGGGATATGCCTGCTGACTTTGCCATTCCCTTGCCGCGCCCGATCAAAAACCGCGACTTTCGCTTTATTGGATTGGATGTCGAGACCGCCAATGGCGACAGCGCCAGCATTTGCCAGATTGGTTTGGGCTGCGTTGATGCCTCGGGCGAGATTGCGACTTGGTCCACTTTTGTGGATCCACAAATGCCCTTTGCGCCGTTTAACGTCGAATTACATGGGATTGGGGCAAACACGGTGCGCGATGCGCCGACCTTTGTTCAAGCTTGGGAGATGTTGTTACCGTTTTTGTCGCGGCACGGATTGGTGCAACACAGCACCTTTGACGAAAGGGCGATTGATGCGGCCTGCAAAAGACATGCTTTGCGACTGCCAGATCTTAGCTGGTCTAACAGCGTGACGATTGCCCGCAAAGCCTGGCCAGAGCTGCGCGGCAATGGGGGGCATGGGTTGGGGAATTTGAAAAAGGTCTTGGGATTGCAGTTTAAGCATCACGATGCGGGTGAAGATGCGCGCGCGGCGGCTGAGGTGGTTTTGCATGCGCAATCGGTGCTTGGCGTCACGCTTGCAAGTCTGGTGCCCCCGCCCAAACCGGTGCAGCTGAAACTGCCACTTTGGTAGGGGCCACCCATCTGCGCGAGCAGACTCAGACTTTCTAGTTGCCGAGCATCCAGTCCCCATCAGGCCAAAACGCGTGGTAGGCAAAGGCGAACATCACGTCATGGGGCAGATCTTTGCCCTGCCCGTCTTTGACACGAATGGACCCGACGTCGCGGGATTTGGCAATATTGCCGCCATCCAAGGCAGACGCCTGCCCCGCTTTCCATGAAATGGTAACGCCTGCTTCGGTGACGGTCGACGAATTGCGCAGCCGCTCTAGCGGCCAGGCGCGATCTCCGACCCGGACCACACGTGCCAGCGGCGCGATATCATGTGGCGGCATTTCACCGCTATAGAGAAACGGCCGCAACGAGGTGTCATAGCCGCGATAGGGATTGCGGCCATAGGTGCGGTTGTATCTGGGCTCGTCCATCACCAGGCCGTCTGGGTTGCGGGCCGTGAATTCCTGCCAGCTTTCCATCCAGGTGGGCAAAGTTTTGAGTTCCACACCGTTCATCTCGCCGACGATGCCGCGGCCAATGGCCTGCTGCCACCAGCTTTGGGTTTCGCGGTCATACATCACCATGTCAGAATTGCGCAGCTTGCCAGAGACGCCAAAGGTCAAGGTGGCTTGGTCCACGCGGCGATCAAAGGTGATGCCAGAATTGCACAGCGGACAGAAGGTCACGGCAATTGGCGTGCCGCCCACCACATCATTGACGATTTCGTGCCAGGTCAGATAGCGGATGGGATAGGCGCGTGGGATCTCTCCATCCAGTTCAACGGTGATCACCGGTTCGCGCGCGCCAATGCGGCTTTCGTCAGCAGCCTTTACAAAACTGGGATCGCTGAGGGCGGGGATGCCATCTTTGGGCGGGCCGCCCGATAAGATTTCTTTCCAATTTTCGATTGAGGTCATTTCGAAATTTGTATCTGGCCATTCATGGCGCCAGAAACTGGGGTCGGCGGAAGCGGCCGTCAGGGTTAGGCTGAGGCCAACCGCCAATAATGTCTTGCGAAAAACCATTGTGCGCACTCCGTGTTGGACCGCAACAACATGGGCGCAAATGTGGGGCCATGGCTAGCCCCACACACGGTGATGTGACCAAGTATGACCACAGACCCTAATCAATCAGTGACAGTGACCTTTTTCATCACGTCAGGTTGGCCAACGACGGCGCCATTGGGGCCTGTGCCGCGTTTGATGGCATCGACAATGTCCATGCCTTCGGTCACGCGACCCACAACAGTGTATTGATTGTTCAGGAAATAGCCCTGATCAAACATGATAAAGAACTGGCTGTTGGCAGAGTTCGGGTTTGAACTGCGGGCCATGCCAACGACACCACGGTCATAAGGCGTATCAGAGAATTCCGCCGGCAAATCAGGGAAAGCAGACCCACCTTGCCCGGCGCGACGCAAATCATTGCCAAACACGCCAAATTTCACATCACCGGTTTGGGCCATAAAGCCATCAATCACCCGGTGAAAGACGATATTGTCATAAGCGCCCTGTGCGGCCAGCGTTGCGATACGCTCGGCATGCTGCGGTGCCACATCTTCGAGCAAGTCGATTGTGATGGTGCCATTGGCCCCCTCGCCTTCGATTTGCACTTGCAGGCCAGTGGCAAGCGCAGGGCTTGCCACCAAAGAGGCGATGAGTGCGAGACTACGCAACATCAGCAGCCACTTTCACAGAAATCATGCGATCTGGATTCGCAGGTGGCTCGCCTTTGACGATGGCATCCACATGTTCCATGCCGGACACCACGCGACCATACACAGTGTATTGACCGTTCAGGAAATTGTTGTCTTTGAAGTTGATGAAGAACTGCGAGTTTGCAGAATCTGGGTTCTGCGAACGCGCCGCGCCCAATGTGCCGCGATCATGGGGCAATTTGGAAAATTCTGCTTTGAGGTTTGGCAAGGAAGATCCGCCGGTACCCGCAGAGCGCAGGTTGAAACCTTTTTCCATGTTGCCGTTGGCCACGTCGCCAGTTTGCGCCATGAAACCATCAATCACACGGTGAAAGCAGACGTTGTCATACTGACCTGAGCGTGCCAGCTCTTTCATGCGCTCAGAGTGGCCTGGGGCAACGTCTGGCAGCAATTCAATAACGACTGTGCCGTCTTTGAGTTCCATCAAGATGGTGTTTTCGGGATCTTTGTAATCGGCCATTTGGCGCTCCTGTCTTAAACTTTGAGCGCAAACTAATCATCACAGAGCAGAAAGCCAAGCACAGCATTGACCTGTATACTTTATGCTTTAAGGAACTAGGCAAGAAATTGCATCAGGAGAGCGACAAATGGCTTGGAAAACTCTGGACGACATGGATTTGGCGGGCAAACGCGTTTTGGTCCGTGTGGACATCAATGTGCCGATGGAAAACGGCAGAGTGACCGATGCAACACGGATTGAACGTATTGTGCCGACGATCAAAGATATTCTGGCGGCGGGTGGTTCACCGGTCTTGCTGGCGCATTTTGGCCGCCCCAAGGGCAAATATGTGCCAGAAATGTCGCTGGCACCCTTGGTGCCCGCTTTGACAGAGGCCTTTGGCACAGAGGTAACGTTTGTAGAACGCCCGAGCCATGACGAGATTTTTGCCATGCCGCAAGGCTCTGTTGTGTTGATCGAGAACACCCGCTTTAGCGCTATGGAAGAAGCCAATGATCCGCAAATGGCGGGATTTTTGTCCACCTTGGGGGATATCTATTGCAATGATGCGTTTTCTGCCGCGCACCGGGCACATGCCTCGACCACGGGTGTGGCAGAGCTGATGCCAGCCTGTGCCGGTCGTTTGATGCAGGCGGAATTGTCGGCACTAGAGGGCGCTTTGGCCACCCCGGTACGCCCGGTCGTGGCCGTGGTTGGCGGCGCGAAAGTGTCTAGCAAGCTGGAATTGTTGGGCAATCTGGTGGCCAAAGTCGATCATCTGGTGATTGGTGGTGGCATGGCCAATACGTTTTTGGCGGCCCAAGGCATCAATGTGGGCAAATCGCTGTGTGAGCATGACATGACAGACACAGCGCTTGAGATCCTGGAAAAAGCCAAAGCTGCCAATTGCGAGATCATCCTGCCAAGCGACATAGTGGTGGCTGCAGAATTTGCAGCCGGTGCTGCCAATGAAACCGTGGCGTCAAATGCTTGCCCTGCTGACAAAATGATTTTGGATGCTGGCCCTGAGACCGTTGCCAAGATCGCCAGCACCTTTGAAGCGGCCAAGACATTGATCTGGAATGGTCCTTTGGGGGCTTTTGAAATCGAACCGTTTAATGCGGCCACAGATGCCGCGGCGGCCAAAGCAGCGGCCTTGTCCAAATCTGGTGCTTTGATTTCTGTGGCTGGCGGGGGCGATACGGTTGCGGCGCTGAATGGCGCAGGTGCCGCGGACAGCTTTACCTATATCTCAACCGCAGGTGGTGCCTTTCTGGAATGGATGGAAGGCAAGACCCTGCCCGGCGTTGCAGCACTTGACCAATAAGTGAAACAATCGGGGTTTATGTGCGGGAATTTGCACAAGTTAGACGCTATCAACTCTTGTTAGCGCTAGCTTTATTGCCAGCAGAGTTTCGGTCGCTTAGAAGCAAATAAGAAACCGAAACTCTCCGAAACTTCCTTATTTTTAAAGGCTGAACTGGTATGTCTAAAGAATCACAAGCTGATCTTATTCGCGCGGGAAAGGGCTTTGTTGCGGCCCTAGATCAATCTGGTGGCTCTACACCAAAAGCATTGGGCCTCTATGGTGTTTCTGAAGACGCCTATAGCAATGATGACGAAATGTTCGGCCTGATCCATCAAATGCGGGCGCGCATAGCCCAGGCCCCTGCCTTTACCGGCGAAAAGGTTGTTGGCGCGATTCTGTTTGAAAAAACCATGGACAGCGAGATTAATGGCAAGCCATCCGCCACCTATCTGTGGGAAGATCGCGGTGTGGTGCCGTTTTTGAAGATCGACAAAGGTCTGGCGGACACCACAGATGGCGTGCGCCTGATGAACCCAAATCCTGGCCTCGATGCGCTGCTGGATAAAGCCAATGCTGCGGGCATTTTTGGCACCAAAATGCGCTCGGTGATTGACGCGGCCAATGCCACAGGCATCAAAGCCAATGTGGCGCAGCAATTTGACGTGGCAAAGCAGATCATTGCCAAGGGTCTGACCCCGATTGTCGAGCCAGAGGTGACCATCTCTATTGCTGACAAAACCGAGGCCGAAGACATTCTGCGCGACACGATCCTGGATCAGTTGAATGCGCTGAACGATGATCAGAACGTGATGCTGAAACTGACGTTGCCTAACAAAGCCAACCAATATCAAGCGCTGGTTGATCATCCCCGCGTGCTGCGGGTTGTGGCCTTGTCAGGTGGGTATTCGCGTGAACAAGCCAATGACATGCTGTGCCAGAACAATGGCATCATCGCCTCTTTCTCGCGGGCATTGACCGAAGGTCTTTCGGCGCAGCAAAGCGATGAGGCGTTTAACGCGACAATCGCCGACACCATCGCGTCGATCTATGACGCCTCTTGCGCGGGCTAAGCCCCCCATACAGACCTGAGTTTGTTGCCCCCGTCGGATGCCTCCGGCGGGGGTATTTGTTTCAAGAACAAACCGATAGGTCCAAAGCCGCCCAGTTTGGTGAAAAAACGAATCATATTGCATTTTTGGGATTCACATCGCGATTCGCCTGTGGCATAGTCTGTTCAGAGGGTCGCAAAGGCCCCGTTTTGAGGCAGACATGGCAGTAACAAAATCCCGTCCGACATTTGGGCCGATCCTGTTTTTTGGAATCGCGTTCATCCTGGCTATCTATTTCACCTTTGCCGCTGTGCAGGGGGATTATGGCCTGTTCCGTCGGACGGAGATTTTGGCTGAGGCGCAGCTGTTGCAAGTGGAACTGGCCGCCATGCAAACCGATGTGGCGCGGATGGAAAACCTGACCGAGCGCTTGTCAGATGATTTTCTGGATCTGGATCTTTTGGATCAGCAGGCCCGCAGCGTTTTGGGCATGTTGCGCGCCGATGAGATGGTTATCCGCTAAGCAATCATCGCTTGGTTTTTATCGTCAGGTTTTTCCTGTTGGATACCGCGGTCGCAGCGATTGTCACCCGTTCAACCCCATTTGCAAAGACATGCTGTGCAAATTGAGACGTTTGTTTTGCGTGAAATTGCGCTGGGGACTCTGGGATGTTCCCCCCCGAAATACCATAGACAACAAACCATTTGGGCCCGCCAGCGGGCGCAACCAAATATATTTCCTCTGGATTACCAAGCGCACCCGTGGTTTCATGCCGGAACAATAGTTTAAGGCTAAACAATTAAACGCGGGAGGTTGTGTGTCTTATGGCTGCCAAGAAAGCTGTGAAGAAACCAAATGTCAGCGGCGACGCGCTGAAAGAGTATTATCGTGAGATGTTGTTGATCCGGCGGTTTGAAGAAAAAGCCGGTCAATTATATGGCATGGGTTTGATCGGTGGCTTTTGCCATTTGTATATCGGCCAGGAAGCGGTGGTTGTTGGACTGGAAGCGGCAACCGAAGAAGGCGACAAACGGGTGACCTCGTATCGCGATCACGGGCATATGCTGGCCTGCGGTATGGATCCCAACGGGGTGATGGCTGAATTGACTGGGCGCGCTGGCGGCTATTCGGGCGGCAAAGGCGGCTCGATGCATATGTTTAGCAAGGAAAAGCATTTCTATGGCGGCCACGGGATTGTGGCGGCACAGGTGCCGATTGGCGCAGGCTTGGCCTTTGGCGATAAGTACAAGGAAAATGGGCGGGTCACCTTTACCTATTTCGGTGATGGCGCGGCCAACCAAGGTCAGGTCTATGAGACCTTTAACATGGCCGCCCTCTGGGATTTGCCGGTGGTGTTTGTGATTGAGAACAACCAGTACGCGATGGGCACGTCACAGGCGCGCTCGACTTCTAGCCCTGATATTTACACCCGCGGCGAAGCCTTTGGTATCAAAGGCGAAGTTGTGGATGGCATGGATGTTTTGGCTGTCAAGGAAGCGGGCGAAAAAGCGGTGGCGCACTGCCGTGCCGGAAAAGGGCCTTATATCTTAGAGGTGAAAACCTATCGCTATCGCGGGCATTCGATGTCAGATCCAGCGAAATACCGCACACGTGAAGAAGTGCAGCGGGTGCGTGAAGAACGTGATCCGATTGAGCGGGTGCGTGAGATGCTGCTGACCGGCAAACATGCCTCGGAAGAGGATTTGAAGGCCATTGATAAAGAGATCAAAGCGGTGGTGAACGAAAGCGCCGAATTTGCAAAGACCAGCCCATTGCCCGCCGAGAGCGCGCTGTGGACGGATATTGTGGCTTAGGGGATCGGATGCATGGCACATTTTGAGATTTACCTAAAAGACGTGGACGCCGGAAAGGCGTTTTATGGCGCGCTGTTTGGCTGGGAATTTGCCCCGATGCCGGGCGGTGAGGACTATGAGTATCATCTTGCAGAAGGTCCGGGCTTGGGCGGCGATCTGACGATTGGCATGTTGCAACGTCCGGATACGGCCCATCCGGCAGGTTCTGCTGTGCGCGGCGGCACGATGACCTTTGAAGTGAAAGACTGCGATGAACGCTATGCCTGGGCGCTGGCCAATGGGGGCAGCGAAGCGCTTCCTCCAAATGACATGCCCGGCATTGGCAGGTTCGCATATGTGGAAGATGGCCAGGGCAACATTGTTGGCATGATCACATCGGTACAAGGAAGCAATTGATATGGCTATTGAAATTTTGATGCCCGCCCTGTCGCCCACGATGGAAGAAGGCACATTGGCGAAATGGTTGGTCAAAGAAGGGGATGACGTCAGTTCAGGCGACATCATTGCAGAGATCGAGACCGACAAGGCGACCATGGAATTCGAAGCGGTCGATGAAGGCAAGATTGGCCAAATTCTGGTAACGGAGGGCAGCGAGAATGTGGCGGTGAACACCGCGATTGCCACGCTGTTGGAGGAAGGCGAAGAGGCCGGTGCGGCCCCTGCCCCGGTTGCTGCAAGCGACACGCCTGCACCGGCACAGGCGGCCCCCCCCGCTGCAACAAGCGCAACCGCAGAGCCTGTGCCTGTGATGCACCTAGAGCCGGATTGGCCGGTGGGCACAGAGGTGCGCCAAACCACGGTACGTGAGGCATTGCGCGACGCCATGGCCGAGGAGATGAGGGGCAACGAGGACGTCTATTTGATGGGCGAAGAAGTGGCCGAGTACCAAGGGGCCTATAAAATTTCCCAAGGCCTGTTGGATGAGTTTGGCAGCAAGCGGGTGATTGATACACCGATCACCGAACATGGTTTTGCCGGGATCGCAGTCGGCTCGGCCTTTGCTGGTCTGAATCCGATCGTCGAGTTCATGACGTTTAACTTTGCCATGCAGGCCATTGACCAGATCATCAACTCTGCGGCCAAGACATTGTATATGTCGGGGGGCCAAATGGGTTGTCCGATTGTATTCCGTGGTCCCAATGGGGCGGCGGCGCGTGTGGGTGCGCAGCATTCGCAGGACTATGCAGCATGGTATGCCCAAGTGCCGGGGCTAAAGGTGGTGATGCCTTACTCCGCAAGCGACGCAAAAGGATTGTTGAAAAGCGCCATACGCGACCCGAACCCGGTGATCTTTTTGGAGAATGAAATCCTCTATGGGCGCAGTTTTGATGTGCCTGTCATGGATGATTTCACCGTGCCCATCGGCAAGGCCCGTGTCTGGCGCGAAGGCGACGATGTGACCTTGGTCAGCTTTGGCATCGGGATGCAATATGCGCTGGAAGCAGCGGATCAACTGGCCGAAGAAGGCATTTCAGCGGAAGTGATTGATCTGCGCAGCCTGCGGCCAATTGATTATGACACGGTTCTGGCCTCTGTGATGAAAACCAACCGTTGTGTGACCATCGAAGAAGGCTGGCCGGTTGGATCCATCGGCAACCATTTGTCGGCCACGATCATGGAGAAGGCCTTTGATTATCTGGATGCCCCGGTGATCAATTGCACCGGTAAAGACGTGCCGATGCCCTATGCGGCCAACCTTGAAAAGCTGGCGTTGCTGACCACCCAAGAGGTCGTCGCAGCGGTCAAGCAAGTGACATATCGGTAAGGAGACCAGAGGATGGCAGTAGAAATCTTAATGCCCGCGCTTTCCCCGACAATGGAAGAAGGCACATTGGCGAAATGGCTGGTCAAAGAAGGCGACGAGGTCAATTCAGGTGACATCATCGCCGAGATCGAGACCGATAAGGCCACCATGGAGTTTGAGGCGGTTGACGAAGGCACCATGGGTACGATCTTGGTGGCGGAAGGCAGCGAAGGCGTGCAAGTGAACACGCCAATTGCCATCATGCTGGAAGATGGTGACGACGCAAGCGCGCAACCGGCAAGTGCCGCAGCAGCCCCGGTGGCCGAAGCGACACCCGAGGTTGCAACCACGGCCCCAGCGGCCACCCCTGCCCCGGCGGCTACCAAAGGTGCCGATGGCGCGCGTGTGTTTGCCTCGCCATTGGCTCGGCGCATCGCAGCCGACAAAGGTGTTGATCTGACAAGCCTGCAAGGCACAGGCCCTAAGGGCCGAATTGTCAAAGCAGATGTCTTGGCGGCAGACGCCGCGCCAGCCGCCGACAGCACCCCCAAAGCAGCGACGGCAGCGCCCGCAGCCGCACCCACTGCGATGGCCTCTGGCCCCTCCGCAGATGTTGTGGCGCGCATGTATGAAGGCCGCGACTTTGAGGAAGTCACGTTGGATGGCATGCGTAAAACCATTGCAGCGCGTCTGACAGAGGCCAAACAAAGCATTCCGCATTTCTATCTGCGGCGTGATATTCAGTTAGATGCCTTGCTGAAATTCCGCTCGGATCTGAACAAGCAATTGGCAGATCGCGGCATAAAGCTTTCTGTGAATGATTTCATCATCAAAGCCGTGGCTTTGGCCTTGCAATCTGTGCCCGCGGCCAATGCGGTTTGGGCTGGTGATCGCGTGTTGCAGATGAAAGCCAGCGATGTTGCGGTGGCCGTGGCCATCGAAGGCGGCCTGTTCACACCTGTCTTGCAAGATGCTGAAATGAAATCACTTTCGGCGCTTTCTGCACAGATGAAAGACCTGGCCGGTCGCGCGCGTGATCGCAAACTTTCGCCCAGCGAATACCAGGGCGGCAGTTTTGCAATTTCCAATCTGGGCATGTTTGGCATTGATAACTTTGATGCCATCGTGAACCCACCACATGCGGGAATCCTGGCCGTTGGTGCCGGCGTTAAGAAACCCGTTGTAGGGGCCGATGGGGAACTGACAGTGGCCACGGTTATGTCCGTGACCATGTCTGTGGATCATCGTGTGATCGACGGGGCGGTGGGGGCTGACCTGCTAAAAGCCATCGTTGACAACCTGGAAAACCCCATGGTGATGCTGGCCTAGATCTGGCGTAAGTTTTTCCAAGACTCACAAAAATGGGCCGCAGAAATGCGGCCCATTTTTTGTTTGATACACATATTAGCCGAGGTGAAACCCTGGGGTCGAGCGCATCAGTTCAAGTTCTTCACTGTCCATATCGGCCTCTACGCCGTCAAACAGCGGCGTGGACAAATAGCGTTCGCCCGTGTCTGGCAACATGCACAGGATATTGGCACCGACCGGTGCATCGGCCGCGACTTTCAGCGCCACGGCAAAAGTTGAACCGCCTGAAATTCCGGTGAAAACACCCTCTTTCTGGGCCAGATCACGCGCAGAGGCGATGCCTTCCGGGCCAGGCACCGGGATCAAGTCATCATAGCCTTTGTTGTCCAGCGCCTCTTGCAACACCAATGGAATGAAATCTGGCGTCCAGCCCTGAATGGGATGCGGTGCAAAGGCCGGGTGGCTGGCAGAGGGTTGACCCTGTTCATTGCGCTCTTGGCCGGTGCCGCTATTGATCAATGCGGCATTTGCAGGTTCGGTCAGGATGATTTTGGTTTCTGGGCTTTCGCGGCGTAAAACACGCGACACGCCGGTGACGGTGCCGCCGGTGCCATAGCCTGACACAAAGTAATCCAGCTTTTGGCCATCAAAGTCCGCCATGATTTCGCGGGCTGTGGTGTGTTCGTGAATGTCGGCATTGGCGCTGGTTTCAAATTGTGAGGCCAGAAACCAACCATTTGTTTCTGCCAGTTCTTTGGCCTTTTGATACATGCCAAAGCCCTTTTGCTCTTTGGGTGTCAAAACGACTTTGGCCCCCAAAAAGCGCATCAGGCGGCGACGCTCGATTGAAAAGCTTTCAGCCATTGTGATGACCAGCGGATAGCCTTTGGCCGCACAAACCATGGCCAGGCCAATGCCTGTGTTACCGCTTGTGGCCTCGACCACCGTCTGCCCAGGTTTGAGCGCACCAGAAGCTTCTGCTGCCTCAATGATGCTCACTGCCAGCCGATCTTTGACCGAGGCGGCTGGATTGAAAGCCTCGGCTTTGACAAAGAGGTTTACATGATCTGGGCCCAGACGATTGATGCGAATGACCGGCGTGTTGCCAACCGTATCCAAGATGCTGTCATAGGTTTTGCCATTGCCATTGGTTGTACGAGTCATGCTGAGTCCTTTTGTCAAAAAATGCGCAGCCAAACAAAGTTGGCTGCGGTGTCTGGGTCAAAATATGTACGACAATCCGTCAATGATCCAGAATTTGATCCATATTAACGGCAGGTTGTTCACAACCGGCATTGCCCACGATCCGCGCGGGCACACCCGCGACGGTCTTACAGGCTGGGATTTCTTCGAGCACCACCGAACCGGCGGCAATACGCGAGCAATTGCCCACTTTGATATTGCCCAGAACCTTGGCTCCTGCCCCGATCAAAACACCGTCGCCAATTTTTGGATGACGGTCTTCCTCTTCTTTGCCGGTGCCGCCCAGGGTGACGGAATGCAACATCGACACATTGTCACCGACAACAGCGGTTTCGCCAATCACGATGGAATGGGCGTGATCAATCATCAACCCCTTGCCGATCTTGGCGGCAGGATGAATATCAATGCCAAAGACTTCGGAACTGCGCATCTGAAAGAAATAGGCCATATCGGTGCGGCCCTGACGCCACAGCCAATTGGCAACCCGATAGGCTTGCACGGCTTGGAACCCTTTGAAAAACAGCATCGGCTGGATAAACCTGTGGCACGCCGGGTCACGATCGTTGACCGCCATAATGTCGGCACGCGCCGCCATTGTCAGCGATGGATCGCTCTGAAACGCTTCATCACAGATTTCGCGCAGCAATTGCTCTGACATCTCTGCAGAGGCCAGCTTGAGCGAGACGCGGTAGCTGAGCGCCTGTTCAATGGATTTGTGGTGCAAAATCGAAGAATGCACCAAGCCTCCCAGCAGGGGCTCTTCTTGCAACGCTTCTTGGCCTTCGCGCAAAATCTGATCCCAAACAGGGTCAAGCTCTGCAATTCGTGGGTGTCTTTCCGCCATGACGACTCCTCTCATGCCTAACCCTACACTACTTAGGGAAAACGAGGCAAATTCAAGGATGTTGTGGACAGGATCACAAATCTAAATGCAAGGTCGAATGTGAAAATCAGGGAAATCATTCTGTCATCCGTCACGACGCAAGACAGTTTTTTTGCGGCAAGGCCCTGCGTCCCGTTAACGCCTGTAACCAGAATTGCTATTTCGGCCTGATCGACGGCGTTTAATGTGCCGCCAGTCTGCAAGCCCTCGCAATACAACCGTCAGGGCCTGGCAATAGGCCGGATTGTCCACAGAGGCCCGCATGATGCTAGGTGGCGTCAAAAGTCTGGCGCGCGCCATCAAGCTGCCATTGCCCCACATGGGATGCTCTCGCGCAAATTTTTTGCGGTATTTGTCGGCGGCCTCTGCTTCGGCGCACCACTTTTGGCAGAGGCGCGGCTGGATTTCCGCGTTTTCAACCATCAGCGCCCGGGCCATGGCCAGAACATCACCAATCAATACTATGCGCATCGCGATACCAGACCGTTCTCAGGTTGCAATCACCGCCGAAGCGCTTAGGCCCTCGCCATAGCGTGCGGAGACCTGGGTGACATAGAAACCTAGCAACCCCGTCACCCCATCGGCCAACTGGTCCGCAGCCGAATAGGTCCAGTCTGGCGAAGTGACTTGAACTTCGCGCCGTAGATTTTCGCCCTCAAACACCCGCACAATATAGAGCTCGGTTTCTTCGCCTAAGGGCACTTCGGGCCTGTCCCAATTGTCGCCATCAATGCGGGTGCGTCGTATCCAATGCGCGGTAATATCGCCATTGATTGCCGTGCTCAGGGTCAAATGAACCGGCGCATAGGGACGCAGCCCGTTGCCTGCAAAACTGTGGATTTCCTGCACATAAGAAGCATGATCCAACGGACGTTGTGCCGGGCCAACCCGATAGGTTCGCGCGACACCACGGGTGGCCGCAGCCAGATCAATTTGATCCGGCACGCCGTTCAGCAGCACAAACCACGACCCAATTGGCCAATCGGTGCTTTCCAGCGCATCACTGCCAAGCTGGCCACGCAGCCGTTGCGAAATCTCATAGGACTTGGGGCCCACCAGATCGGCGGTCTGAAATTGGATCACCTCCCAGTTTGAAGCGCTGCCATCGCCAATGACCGCCACATTGCCGCCGTTCAACAAGGCCTCATGCGAAATGCTTTCCAAGCTGCCGGAAATCAGACGCAGACGCAGCGCGGCCCCGCGATCAAGACGCCCCGAAGCCGCCGAAGGCAGCACAGTTTCAAGCACCCCGACGGTGGGCTGCGTGGCGATGAGTTTGTTCAGTTGAAAGTCGCTTTCGTTGGCACTGTCATAGAGCGCAATGGTGCCTGGCCATGGTTGGGCCGCGATGGCAAGGTGCGGGCTGTGTGCCACCTCGTCTCCGGTCAGCAAAGGCAAATCCATAAACAAGGGTTTTACCTGCACCGGTGGCACAAAGTCCGACAATCGTGGGGCCTCGCCCTCTAGCTCGGTTTTTTCGTAAACGCTTGGCTCGGTACGCACCGCTTCAACCAGCAATTCTGCACCGGTTTCCATACGATCAATGCGGTATAGAACCTTCAGCCCATCCTCAGTTGCCAATTGCACCAAATCCCCGACCGATACAGCCAATTGCGACAGGGGCAGCGCAAAGCGCACCATATCCTGGCCCACACGACTTTCGATCAGCCATTTTTCCGCCACTTGCCGCGCCTCGCCGCGCAACAAAGACAGGTTCAATTCGGACACCGCGACACCATGGGTGTCTTCATCCGGCAAGATGGCTTCCTCGGATTGCGCATGGAAATCGCCCATCGCCTCGACATAGTTCACCCGAACCCGTCCCGCCATTTCTGCCGAAGACAAACGCGTGTGTTCAAGATCTCCGGAAATTTCAGAATGCACAGCCAGGTTTTCACGTTTCAGAACATGCGGATCCCTATCTGCGCGCATGATAAAATGCAGTGCCCCGTCGCGTTCCACCGCGTCAAAGCCATAGTGCAACATCAAGGGCTGCAACGCGCGTCTTGGTTCCCCGACCTGATCCACCACATAGCCGCGCACCATGCCGCGCAAATCTGACACGTCATAGTCAGAAATCCCGGCACGATCACAGATTTCCCGCACGACTGACGCCAAGCTGCGATGGGTGGTCCGTCCGGAAATCCAATGGCCGCGATCATAATTTCCGCCGTCGCTCCACAGCGATTGATTTTGTGGAAATCGCGGAAAGGGGCGCGCATCCCAGGCCCAGACAAAGGCCTTGGACATATCAATCATCCGGCCATCATATTCCGGTGATGTTGGATTGCGCGCCGGATCGCCCCAATAGGCATACATCGCCTTTAAATACTGCGTTTGAATATATTCATCGCGTTGCCCATTGGAATATTTGGGCAATTGGGATTCCGAAGATTTCGGATCAAGAAAGACATTGGGTTGATTGGTGGCCTTATCGAGTGCCGCGCAGCCCAGTTCTGTGAACCAGATGGGTTTGGATTTGGGCAGCCATGGAGTGGCGGTATTCTGCCGCGTGCCGCCGATGCGATTGTGATGATCGTTTTGCCACCAATTGCGCAGATCCTTATAGCGGTAAACCCAGGGTTCACCATAACTGCCGTCTGTGATTTCAGTGCGGATTTGGGCGGCTTCGGCCTCTGGTGAATGATAATACCAGTCATAGCCCTCGCCGCCTTCGATATTGGATTGCAAATAGTCCAGCCCATAGATCGTGCCATAGTCGGCATCCAGATGTGTCTTGCCATCGCGCCAGTCAGACAGCGGCATATAGTTGTCGATGCCGATAAAGTTGATATTCGGATTTGCCCACAAAGGATCTAGGTGAAAGTACAGATCCCCCGATCCATCCTGCGGTTGATAGCCAAAATATTCGCTCCAATCCGCAGCATAGCCAATCTTGGTGTCAGGCCCAAGCAAGGCGCGCACCTCTGCGGCCAAATCAATCAACTGCGCTACAGCCTCAAATTGTCCTGTCGCCCCACGCAGCCAGGTCAGGCCGCGCATTTCAGAGCCAATGCAAAAAGCCGATACGCCACCCGCCGCCGCACATAGCGCTGCTTGATGCAAAATAAACCGACGATAGCGCCATTCCTGCGGCCCGCTATAAGTCACGTCCTCAGAAACCACTGTGAAATCAGCGGCACTGGCGGTGCCAAAAAAATCCCCAATCTGATCTTCGGCAAGCGCTGTGCCGTCCGGCGAGCCAGGCTGGCCCGGTGCCTTGGACAGGGTGATGCGCCCCCGCCACGGCAACACAGGTTGGTCACTAGCGTCGCTATAGGGGTCTGTCAGCCCATTATCCGCCACCTGATCCATCAGGATAAACGGGTAATACATCACCTCTTTGCCCTGATCTTTCAGATGCGCGATGGCTTGCACAACCGTGGCGTCCGCTGGCGTACCGCCATAGATGGGCCGGTCTTGTTGTTGGGCAATAACCTGCGCGGCATTGCGATCAATGCCGGCGACCTGCCATGGCAGGCTGCCATCGTAATCTTGGGTTTCAACCTTGGGTCTAAGCGTACAATCGCCACAGCGCAGATCATCGCCAAACCAGCTGACAATCAACGAGACAGCGTTGCAGTTGGGCAATTCTGTTTCAAGCGCCTCCATGGCTGTCACGAAATCGGTTTGTCCAGACGGCGCATTTAGGTTCGCCGCCTTATGAGACGCTGTATCAAGTTCGTAGTACACGGGTTCGGTCGCAAGACTGTATTCCCCTGACCCCGGAATAAGCGCCACCGCCTGGGTGGCATAGCTTGGTTCGATGGCCGCCTCTTCTTGCTCTGAGGGGGACGGGCGACTGACCTCAAAGGAAAACTGCGGAATACGATTGCCGTAGGGGCCCAGATCCAGATCTTCAAACACCACATAGGCTGTACCGCGATAAGCGGGCACTGTGCCGTCGCCCTCGATGGCTTCAATCTTGGCATCCGGCAACTGGGTCCTGTCACCGCGATAGACCCGCATCGTCACATCATTGATCGCGATTTCGTTGCCATCCGCCCAAAGTCGGGTGACACCACTGATCTCGCCCTCACAAAGGGCAATCGCCAGAGAAACCGAATAGCTGTATTCGTTGCGCCGGGGCTGGCTAGGCGCGCCTTTGCCGCCACCGGTCGATTGAATTGTCTCTTGAAACCGGCTGGCCCAAATCACATGGCCGCCGATCCGCATACGCCCGTAAATCTGCGAGATCGCCCGGCCCTCGGCGGATCCGGTGATGCGATATCGATCAATGCGCCCGGTTTCGATGGCGTCAGATCCTTGCCCCATGATGCGCTGATCAATGGCATTGCCCAGTAATGCGCCCGCAAAACGCCCAATGGCCACCGAAGACAGGCCCAAGGCCGCGCCGCCCACGGCACCGCCAATGGCGGCACCTGCTGCAGATAATACCAAAGTTGCCATCAGTTTAACTCCTCAGGAAATGCAAATCGCGCCACGATACGCCGCGCCCAGGGGCGACTCAGCGGGCTTTCCAGCACGGAATGCCCGCTATAGGCGTGAATGAAACTGGCCTGCGCACCGATCTTGGCCTGCAGCCCCATATGTTTGGCCACCCTGCTGCTGCGCATGCGAAACAGCAGCACGTCACCCGGGGCAGCATCCCGCAATTCTTTAGACAGCAGATGCCGCTGCGCCGCCTGCCACAACCGTTCAACGCTTTCAGGTTCAGACCAGTCACGCGAATAGGCTGGCACCTGTTCTGGCTCTTGGCCATAAAGACAGCGCCAAATCCCGCGGATTAGTCCCAGACAATCCGTGCCAGCCCCCTGGCGCGCCGATTGATGCACATAAGGCGTGCCAATCCAGCGCCGCGCTTCCGCCATGGCTTGATCTCCGACCCCGCTCAAGACCGCAGGCTCCCACCATCATTCACCCCGCCATTCCGCGGCAAAGTGGTGATCCAATCATCGCCCGGCACATCTGGGAAACCCTGAAAGTTCAAATGGTTGCCAAACTTGAAACGGCAGGTCGCAAACCGTTTGTCGCAGCCTGCGATCAAACGCAGCCTATCTCCGACCACCACATTTGCCTTGAGTGGAGCCCAAAGTTCGATAACGCGCACGCCCGCTTCAAACCGGTCGTGTTTTATCACCCCGTCCAAACCCTGCGCGGGTCCCGAGATCACATCCAGACGCCCACGCGCAAACCAGCCTTCGGCAAATTCCGTCAGCGCTGCAAAACGCAACACACGCTGATCGGCGATCTCTTGCACCACCACTTCTGCGACATTCTGTGCCCCCCCCAAATCAACGCCACAGGCCGCATCGCCCAAAACAGCGGTACAGGGTTTTTGAAATACCCGCCCGCTTGGTTGATTAAGCGGATCGGTCAAACCACGCAGTTCCGCCCGAAAGCCTCCACCGCTGCGCTGGATCTCGCCAATGGTGCCGCGAAACACCACCCGGCGCTGGGCAACATCAGCCCAATTCACCACCCAGGCTGTGACCTTTGCGCCGTCAAACCGCCCAGCTTCGATATCGGCGTCCTGAATTGATGCATCATTCAGCGCCCCAATCGCTTCGGAATTGTCCACCGACAGGCCTGTGCCTTGATCCAATGCCAAAGCCGTCAGCCCGGTGTCAGCGCGAAACAATGTATCTGCAAAACTCAAATCATTGTCGTGATCGGTGAAGCCAAGCAAAGTGCCATCTTTGCGCAAAATCTGCCAACAGCGCGCTAAAGTGGTGAGCCCGCCGTCCAGATGCGCCTGAAATTCTGTTGAAATCCCCATCACACCCGCACCTCGACCACAGGCACATTTGGCATGTCACCAGCCTGAAAGCTGGCAACACTGGTTTGAATGCGGTCCGTGTCAAACCGCACTGGCACGTCAAATTCAAACCCTGCGCTGACCTCTTCGCCTTGACCAGGAGGGTCGATAAACACCACCTGACCAAGAGTTGTATCAACAGAATAATGCACCGCCTCTTGCTGCTCACTGTCTGCCACGCCAACCCGCACAGTGCCCGCAACCGGCTTGCGGATTGGACGCGCATAAGACTGATCGCCCGAACGATAGGTTTTCAACAGCGGAAACACCGTTTGCACGCTATCACCCACCCCGATCACCTGATCACGAAAATCCACGTCGGCCGAAGCCACGGATGATTTGAAATCAGACCAGTCTTTCCAGCGAAACCCATGCAATTGACCCAGCCGGGCCTCAAAAAACGCAATCAGCGTTTCGATGTCATCCAACGACCGCATCCCAACGCCCGCATCATAGCGCCGCCGCGCGTGCGCCCAGGGCGTGTTACGCTCTTCAAACCCATTGGTCAGGGTCACAACATCGGTGCGCCGCTCGGGGCCGCCGATTGATCCAAAACTCAGATTTGCGGGAAACCGCACCTCGTGAAACGCCATGACATTGCCCCTTATCTATTGCGTTGACCCTTCGCCAAAGCCCGGCCCATTTGCGCCGCGATCTGGCCACGCGAGCGTTGAAAACTTTGCACATCAGGGGTTTGAATATTCATCACAACCTGCACAGGCCGCCCGCCAGCGCTGCGCACCCCAAGCTTGCCGTCAGCCCCGCGCGCCAAAGGCATAATGGCTTCGGGCCCTGCTTCGCCCATCAAGCCCAACCCGCCGCGCATTGGAAAGCTTGTTGGCCCCGAAACAATGCCACCATTGGCAAAAGGCATGACCCGGCCTTGGGAAAACGACGCCCCGTTTTCAAACGGCAATAGTCCGCCAAAAATTCCGCCAATGCCCCGCGCCAGCAAAGACCCAAAATGGTCTGTCACCGGTTTGACCGCCGCCCCATAGGCCGCATTGATCACACCGCTGACCACATTGCGCAGGGCTTCGCTCAGGCTATCCCCCTCTTGCACCACGCCATCCACAGCTTTGCGCAACCCCTTGCGCAGCCCTTTTTCCAAGGTCTGCAAATCCCCGCCTGTGGTCTGCAACCCCAGCCGGACCTTTTGCATTTCACCCGAAAACGCTGCCACCATCTGCGCCGCATCCCCAGCTTGCGTATCCAGGTTTTCCAGCTGTGACCCCAGCGTGTCTATATTTTCAAAATCCGTCATTCCCTCACCTCTGATTTGTCAGGATAGGCCTTAAGCAACGCATCCAATTGCGCCCGCCCCATGGGGACATTGCCACCGCTTTGGCCCAACATCAGCGCCAGTTCCGCAGGCGTCAGCTGCCAGAATTCGCGCGGTGTTAGCCGCAGCCCACGTAGCCCCGCGCGCATCAATCCGGGCCAGTCAAACCCCGTCATGATCCCCGCCCGGCACTGTAAAGGCCTGTGCCAATAGCTGCGCGGCCACCCGCGCGGCCATCACCGGCCCACCCGCAATCTCGGCGGTCAATAAATCGGCTTCTTGCCCGTCCCAACCGCCACCGCGCAACCCGGCACAAACCAAAGCCAACACATCCGCACTTGAAAACGACCCGCTTTCAAACCGCTGTACCAATTCAACCAAAGACCCTGCGGCAAGCTGGGCTTCCAGCTCGGCCAGGGCACCCAAAGTCAGTTTCAAAACGTGCGGGGTGCCGTTAATTTCCAAGGCGACTTCACCGGCCCATGGGTTCACCATGATCTAAACCGCCGCCACAAAGCTCAGCGCACCCGCAGAGGCCAGCGCCAATTCATAGGTGGCTTCACCGTTAAAATTGCCAGCGTATTCCAACGAGGTCACCTGAAACGCGCCTTCAACCGTGCCAAAATCGGGGATAATCACCTGAAAATCCGGGATTTCCCCGTCAAAGAACAATTGGCGTGTGCGCTCATCTGTGCTGGCGTCCTTAAAAACACCCGAGCCGGAAATGGCAGCCGTTTTAACCCCAGCGCCAGCCAGCAATTCGCGCCAGCCGCCCTGACTTTCCAGCGAGGTCACATCCACGCTTTCCGCATTGAAACTGATGCGTGTGGCCCGCAGGCCAGCGATGGTTTCAAAGGTTCCGTCCCCCAGAATATCCACCTTGATTAATAGATCCTTACCATTTTGTGCCGTCATAAGATCAGCCTCCAGATATTGAATTTCAGTTGTCTTCCACCCGCGCGGCAAACCGCAGATCAATGCGCCGCAAATTCGCGGCCTCTTCGCGGCTTGCTGCCGCCCGCTCAAACATCAAAGAGATCAAATGCCCGCGTGAAAGGTTCAGCTCTGCCTGATGCAGCGCATCGCTGACCGCCACAGCCACCGCTTTGCTGGTGGAAAACCCGGGTTCTTCGCTGACCACCGTCACAGTGAACCTGTGCAAGGCCCCCGCGTCGGTTTTGTCGCTGCGATCCTGAGCAATCTCTGGCCCCAATGTCACATAGGTTGACGGGATGGTGCCGTTTGGCACCTCGTCAAAGACCGCCGTGCCAATCAGGCTGCCCAGTTGCGCATCTGTTTGTAGATGTTGATAAACCGCTGCCTGTAATGCCACAGAAACACCATAGCTCATGCCACAATCTCCTCTGTCGCAAAGCAGGTCAAAAAGCGCGCGCTTGTGTCCTGTTCGGTGACCGCAAGTATGCGAAATTGGCGGGTTCCTTCGCGAAACCGTTGCCCGGCGACAGGGCGCGATGGCGCGCCAAACGCCGCCGCCCGCACCGTAATGCGATAATCCACCCGCGACAGACCAACCCCTTTGCGCGCCCGTGCCCTTTCGCGCCCTGTGCGCGCCTTGACCTCAGCCCAAAGCGTGCCCAGATCAATCCAGGTTTCGGTATATCCCCCGGCTTCATCGGTGACTTTTTGCGCGTCTTGCAGCGTCAATTTTCGGTTTAATTCGGGCATCTTCATGATGCGTCCTCAAAACCAATACGCAGCGGACGATACCGTTCAATTAAACTGGTGACGCCAAAAGGCATGCAGCCACCGCCAAGCGATGTTTCATGTCGAAACTCATAGTAATGCGCCGCCAACAGCAAAACCGCCTGTTGCAAATCCACTGGCACATCGCTCCAGGCTGCGCCAAAACCCGCGGTGAAAAACACCTGCACCTGACCCGCTGTCACAATGGTTGGCAGACAGGCCCCACGCGGCCGCAGCACCGGCTTTAGGCCATCTTGTTCCAGCCAATATTGCGCCACATCCACCGCAGTTTCAGCCCCATCCGCATCAATCAAACGCAGCTCTGTCACCGCCGTGACAGGTGCCACCGGCATACTCTGCCCGGTGTCCTTGCGCCAACGTGTCAAAAGCCAGCTGAAATCACGGGCAATCAGAATTTGCCCCGTGCGGGCCTCGATCGCCGCCAAAGCCGCGCGTAAAAATCCCTCTAAAACACCATCTTGTATCGCCTCATCGGCAAACCCGGTTCCCAACCGCAAATGCGCCTTCAGGTCTGCAACCGGCAAGGTCGCAACGGGAATTTGGGTCTCTTCCACTAACATCATGGGTTATCTCCATATTCGGCTCCCCTCACTTGTGGGCGCGCGCCACGCGTCACTCGGTCGGAGGGGAGCAGCCAGACAACGCGCAACCAGCGCACGCCCCGGCGAGGCAACCTGTGTTGCCCCGCCTTTCGCGACCCCCTTAAGAGACCGCGAACCGCAAAAGCTTGATGGCTGCAAAGTCGCTCACGTCGCCGCCCACCCGTTTGGTGGCATAAAACAGCACATGTGGCTTGGCAGAGAACGGGTCACGCAGCACGCGCAGATCGGGGCGTTCCGCAATGGTGTATCCTGCTTCGAAATCACCAAAGGCAATGGCGTCGGCCCCCGTTGCAATATCTGGCATATCTTCGGCAATCAGCACCGGATACCCCAACAAGCGCGCCGGCTCGCCCGCCGCCAAACCGTCAGACCACAAAAAGCGGCCATCGGCGTCCTTCAGCTTGCGCACCGCCCCAGCTGTCTTGGAGTTCATCACAAATGTGCCATTGGCGCGATATTGCGCCCCCAAGGCATAGACCAAATCAATCAGCGCCTCTGCGCCGTCAAAATCGCCATCTGCACCGGTTGGTACATAACCGATATTGCCCCAGGTCCAGCTGTCATTATCCACCGCAGTGTGGTTCAAAACCCCAGTCGGCTTGTCTGCTCCGTCACCGGAAATAAACGCCCCGGCTTCGGCGCGGGCAAATTTGTCAGCAATCCGCCCTGCCAACCAGTGTTCCACATCAAACGCGCTGTCATCCAACAGACGCTGGCTGGCTTTTGGCAAAGCCGACAATTCATGCAAAGGAATAGAGATCCGCTCAATGGTTGGCGTGCCGGTCTCAGTGCTGGCGGTGGTTTCATCCGCCCAGCCCGCACCTGCATCTGTGCTGTCAATCAACACATCAAACGAGGTCGCCTCGACATTCACCACATTGGCAATCGCCCGAATAGAAGCGGTGTCTGACAAAACTGACTTGATGCTATCGGCAGTCACCGGATCTACCAGATATCCCCCATCGCCATTCACCGTGCTGGACAGGGCTTTCTCCTCCAGCACCAGCCCGCGCAGGGCCTCGTCGTCACCGCTGCGCAAATAGGTGGCAAGCGCCTTCTTATGAGGCGCGTCATTTTCGGCCATCGCCGCCAGGGCCGGACGGGCCATCATCACTGTCTTTCGATCCAGATTATTCATGCGTTCTTCCTGCTGTTGCAACTTGCTGTCAATTCCGGCCCGAAAGCCTTTCAGTTCGCGGGCAAACCCCGCCACGGCGCTTCGCACCCCGTCGATCGGAGACACATCTTCTCCGATCCGAGCCACAGGCCCAGTTCCTGTCTCGGTCATTTCAACCCTTTCCTTTTGGTTTGGTGTGGCGGCCCTAGGGCAAAGCCAACTCCCGGCGGGCGTCCTCAAACACCGCCGCCATGTCACGCATCATCGCCGTCTCAGGGTCCTCCCCCTTGGCGGCCACCCGCGCATTTGGCAACATCGGGAAAGTCACAAGGGACACCTCCCAAAGTTCCAATTCTCGCAAAAGCCTTTGGCCCTTGTCATTCTTTGCGGCTTTCACCGTCCGGTATCCGATTGACAGCCCGTCAATTGCCCCGGCGGTGATCAAAGCCGCTGCCTCGCGCCCTTTGGCCACATCCGTCAGCAATCGGCCTTTGACAAACAGCCCTTGCTTGTCCTCGCGCACCTCATCCCAGATGCCTATGGGCTGTGCCGGATCATGCTGCCACAGCATTTTCACCGAACGCCCCGCCGTCACAAGCTTTTGCAACGATCCTGCATAGGCCCCGGCCTGCACCACATCACCACCCTGATCGGCGCGGCCAAACAACGAAGCATAGCCCTGGATGACCGCGCCATCCGCTACGGTCAAACCCTCGCCAAAGCGGGCAAATTTCTGTTCCAATTCCATCATAAGATCTCCTCGTCCCCTTAGGGCGCAGCTTGCATCACCGATTGAAACGCCTGCGCCAATATCACCGCCACCACGCCATAGACCGTCAACCAAAGCCGTTTTTCCAAACGTTCCATCAGCATTTCAATGCGATCCAATCGCCGGTTCAGCGTTTCAAATTGCAATTTGGCCACCCGCTCATGAGCCTCCAGTCGCAATGCCGGCGCACAATCAAAACTCTCAAAGCCATAGCGCTCACCATGCATGTCATCAGGCATCCTGCTCTCCGTCCTGTAACGACGGCAGGCCCAGCAGGCGGCGCTTTTCCGCAGGCGTCAAGAATCCCGCCCCTTCGACCCGACGCCATTGCGCGTCACGTTCAGCACTCAGGGCCGGCACCTGATCCAGATCCGGGGCAAACACCAGAGGCTCACCACTAAAGCCGCGCAACCAATCCGATACCGTGGCCATCACCCGCGTCACCAAAGGCAAAACCGTCAATCTGAAAAACGCCCGATGGGCCTCTTGGTAATTGGCATAGGTGGCATCCCCCGGAATGCCCAACAACATCGGCGGCACCCCAAAGGCCAGGGCAATTTCCCGCGCCGCCGCCTCTTTGGTTTTCTGAAATTCCATATCGCTGGGGGAAAACCCCATGGGCTTCCAATCCAAGCCGCCTTCCAGCAGCATCGGTCGCCCCGCATTGCGCGCGCCCTGATGATGCATCTCCATCTCACTGACCAACCGGTCATATTGATCGTGGCTCAGACTGCCCTGTCCCTCAGCCCCTTTGTAAACAATCGCTCCCGAGGGCCGCGCCGCATTGTCCAACAGCGCCTTGCTCCAGCTCGAGGCCGCATTGTGCACATCAATCGCTGTGGCCGCTGCCTGCATCGGCGAAAACCCATAATGGTCGTCCTGCGGGTTCACATTGCGAATATGGCAGATCACCTGATCACCACTGACATCAAACCGGTGTTTCTTAGCCCCAACCGCATAGTCATAGGCCACCGGCCAACCATCTGCCCCCGGCACCACCCGCATCCGGTCAGAGCGCAAAACATGCAATTCCAATGGCAGACCACCGATGTCCCCAGCACCGCCAACCGCCTCTAGATACCCATCGCCTGACAACAACAACTGCGCATAAAGCGCTTCCAACAGCTCAGCCCGACCCTGCGCCCCATTTGGCCGCTGCATAAGCGCCAGCACCGGGTGATCCTCAAACCGCTGCGCCCGATCCTGCAATACCAAAGGCACCGCCGCGGCAGCCTCTGCAATCAGTTTTACACAACGAAACCCCACCGGATTGTTCACAAAGCCGGTGCGTGTCAAAGACGCTGTGTCCCGAGCGGACCACGCCGCACGACCTACCGAATGATAGGCCACAACCGGCCCCGCAGCGCTGGCTTTCTTCTCAGGCGCAGGGCCCGCATCTTTGCGCTTTAGAAATTCAAACATTCACATCGCTCCTTTGCCACCAAACAGCCTGTCACCTCTGACAAAACCACTCTGCACCAAATGTCTTAAACCGCCCTAAGCCCGGCGCGCCGTGACAACGCAACGCGCCCACCCCCTTCATCTTTCTAAAAATACTCCCGCCGGAGGCGGCCCGGACCAGCCGCCCCTCACAACGCCCGCACCCCGGGTCGCTGCCAGGCCTTGCTGGGCTCCAGGATCAACTCATGTATGGCCCAAACCAAAGCATCCACCCGATCCGGAGAGCCCTGCCCCTCATAACCGCGCAGGCTCATCAGACACATTTGATCCTCTAGCGCCCCCAAATGCCGCATGTGTTTGACCCGGCCCTGCTCATATAACGCGGCCACCGGCTCTGCCCTTGCCACTTTCCCGCGCGACGCCCGCACCGCCTTATAAGGCACCGATCCATCCACCTGCGCCACAATGCTTTGCACCATGTCACCACCCTGATTGACCTCTGCCACCAGTCGATCTGCACCCCAACGATGCACCGCCTCAACCGCCACCCTGGCCCAGCCGGCAGGCGATTTCCCCTGCACCGAAGCATCTTCCAAGACCACGGCCTGCCAGTCCTTTGGCGCGCCAGATCCCAACAATCCCACAACCACAATGCCGCATTCATCTGATCCCGCATGGCCGGTCACGGGCGGATCCACCGCCACCACAATGCGGTCACAGACAGGTTCTTCGGCCAGACGTCCCGCCTCCAATGCCTCCCGGCTCCACAGCGCGCCTTCCACATCCGCCATCAGCACACCGTCCAGCTCTTGGCGCCCCAAACGGGTGCCACGATAGCGCTGCATCACCTCATCCATAAAGCTCTTGGCCAGATTGGCGCGATTAACCTCGGTGGCCGCGTGGGTCTGCACCGTGCTCTCGCGGCTCAGCAGGTCTTTCAACACCGCCACATTGCGCGGCGTGGTGGTCACCACTTGTTGCGGATGTTCCCCTAGGCGCAGCCCAAATTGCAGCATGTCCCAGGTCTCAGCCGCCTTCTTCCACTTGGCCAGTTCATCCACCCAAGCCGCGTCAAACTGCGGCCCGCGCAACCCCTCTGGATCATGCGCCGAAAACGCCTGGGCCACGGCCCCATTCGGCCAAACCAAGCGCTTGCGCCCTGCCTCCCATACTGGCCGACGGTCTGGCGGCGAACAGGCCAGGATACCACTGTCACCAAACACCATGACTTCGCGCACCTGATCAATGGTTTCCCCCACCAAGGCCACTCGCCGCGCGCGCCCCGGATCAAACGGCAAACCGCCCTCAACCATGCGCCGCACCCATTCCGCCCCGGCCCGGGTTTTGCCCGCCCCGCGCCCGCCTAGAATAACCCAGGTCTTCCAATCGCCTTCGGGCGGCAATTGGTGGTCCATCGCCCAGAACCCAAACAAAAAAGGGAGAGCCAAAAGCTCTCCCATGTCCAGTTCATTTAAGAAGTTTTCCTGCGCCGCAACACCGGCGCAAGCGAGCCAGTCGGCACCCGATTGTCTCCCGGGCCCTCTCAAGGTCGAGCGCGTAATCGCGCGCGACGCCATTTTGCCGTTTTCTGCGTTCTTCAAAACGTACCTCCGTTTCAATGGCCAGTTTGGACCAACTGCGGATATCGGCCAGCAACCGGGTAGATCCCTTGATTGCCGCCTCATCCTGCGCCATGACATCCGCTTCCAGCATCGCCAAAAGCCGGGTCATCTGCGCCACTGTCTGACGGATCATTGCGATCTCGTCCTCCAAAACAGCCGCGCCCTCTGGTGGGGTTTTATGAGTCATTGCTCTTCGCCTCTCATGTAAAGTTGCCCCTCCACACGAGCGAAATGAAAAACGGCCCAAGGGTTTCCCCCAGGGCCGCATGCCATCTCTTCCAGCATAAAGATCTTTTAACAAAGACCGTGACGATTGTCAAATTTTTGTTTATTTACAAATAGTTAACGCACCGCCACCCAGTCACGCAACAACATCCAAACCATAGATTTGGCAGCGCTTGAACTGCCTCCACGGTTAGAGGCTTTGCCTCCCCCTCGGTTCAGGTGCCATAGTCGTTGGGACGTCAGAGAAACCGTTTCGTCAAAATTCAACGCAAAACCTACAAAGGTCCGCCTCGCGGACAGAGCGGCCTTGCGCTGCAGTTTCTCCAATGATTACTTTTGGTAGCGAGTTCTAAATGAGCCCAGAAGTCTTGCAAATAAGTGAACAAAATTTTGTTCTTAGAATTCATAGATTTTCTTGCAAGTAACTCATAAATCTATTCTCTGAACTAACCTGCAAACTCGCCATCATTGCTTTAGCTTGGTCACGATCGATGTCTCCGTATACATCTTGCAGGGATCGCGCCAGACACTCGGCAAGCAACTCGTGATCATTCGGATTCGAATAGAGCTCTTGATAGTAGGATCGCTTTTCTGTGTAAGGTACAGGGCCGGAGTTCACAAGCAAACGCCTTTTTGCTTTGTCGCTGGGATTTGCACTCATCAACCCATTCCATGCTTTGACTGCGCTGTCACTGTCTTCAAAGAAATCGACCCAGAGCACGTATTCGATGGCTTCTCTGTGTAGCCTGTCCACGTGCTCAAGCAGGAACACGATCCGTCGCCAAAGAAGCGCCTCCGCCTCGGCATCTGTCCCGATCGTGTATAGCTGATGCAGAAATGACGCCGTCGAGTAGCATGGCCACAACACAATGATTTCAATCAAGCGTTCGAACTTTTCAGAGTCTGTCAGGGATTCCCAGCGTTCTGAGAGAATCCCCTCGCATAAATCGTTGCTCAGTTCCCAAAATTGCCCCTTGAGTACGCCACCATTGTTAGCTTCAAGCCATGTTGTGACATCAGTAACTCGAACTGAATGGTCACCAAGATCACTCAACATTTGTTGGATTGTAAGTTTGTTTTTCAACTTTTCCGGTCCCGAAGCACTCTACAAAGCGGATATTAGCCGCACTGCCGATAGATGTCACTCAGGGCTCACACCGGACAGTCGCCCAATGATGACCGTTCTCTTTCAAACGTCTCTGCCCAATCCGTTAAGTTCAAAATCCACAATTAACGCCCCGCTTTCGCGAGGCGCTTAATCGAATCGTACGTTTCAGCGGCTGAAACGTACAAATTGTACAATTAACAAAAGATGATCAGTTCGCGCGCTCGGCTTCAATTTTGCGCCATGCGGCCACGTTGCGATTGTGCTCTGCCAAGGTCACTGCAAAAGCATGCCCCCCGGTGCCATCCGCAACAAAGAAGATATACTTTGTGCTGTCTGGATTGGCGGCGGCTTCCAGGCTGGCGCGACCCGGATTGGCAATCGGCGTGACCGGTAAGCCCGGAATTACATAGGTATTCCAAGGGGTTTCACGGCGCAGCTCGCTTTGCCGCAACCCGCGGCCCAACACGCCCTCGCCCTTGGTGATGCCGTAAATCACTGTCGGGTCGGTTTGCAGACGCATACCTTGGTTCAGCCGGTTGGTGAACACGCTGGCCACCTGACGACGTTCTTCGGCCACCCCGGTTTCTTTTTCAATGATCGACGCCAAAATCAGCAATTCTTCTTGTGATTTCAAAGGGATACCCTCTGCACGACTTTCCCATGCAGCGGCCAAAAGCACCTCTTGGGCTTGTGTCATCCGCGCAATCACCGACTCGCGCGTGTCACCATCACGCACCTCATAGCTGTCTGGGGCTAAAGATCCCTCTGCAGGCACCTCTACTTCGCCTTTCAGCAAGTCAATTTTGCCAATGGCATCAACGATTTGCCAGCTTGTCACGCCTTCTGCCACCGCGATGCGATACCGCGTATCAGACTGCGCCCGCACCTTAATAAATTCTTCAGGCGCTTCGCCTTCAGAAGGTGTGAACGACACAACTTCGACAAAGCGGCTGGTCGCGGGGTCAAGTTCACGCACCTGCACCGCAGATCTGGTCACGCCAATTCGGTAGACAACTTCGGTGCCACAGGTCGATGCCCCACCGCGCGTCACGATGTCGGCAATGGCTTCCATAGACGCACCTGCGGGCACCAAAAAAGCACCTGCTTTCAATTGGTTAGACTTTTCCGTATAGTCAGTTCCAATGCGAAAAATAGCGCCATTACTGACCGCACCCTGGGTTTCCAAATCTTCGGAAACCCGGCGCATATTCGACCCCGGCGCAACCCGCACGCAGATGGCATCGGCCAATGGCCCGTCAGACCGGTATTGGCTCTGTCCCCAAAGGATGACAGCCCCCAGCAAAAACACCGCCACAATCAGCAGCGTGAGTGCATTCGAAGCGATGCTTCGCCACATGTTTTAGACCTTTCCGAAGACCACGGACGCATTGGTGCCACCAAAGCCAAACGAGTTGGACAGCGCCACGTTGATTTCGCGTTCTACTTTGGCATTTGCGGCCAAATCAACTTTGGATTCAACGGCTTGGTTGTCCAGGTTGATGGTCGGCGGAGCCACCTGATCGCGGATCGCAAGGATCGAGAAAATCGCCTCAATCGCACCAGCAGCCCCCAACAAATGCCCGGTCGCTGACTTGGTCGAGCTCATGGTGACTTTGCTGGCCGCATCGCCCAACATCCGCTCTACAGCGCCCAGCTCGATGACATCCGCCATGGTCGATGTGCCATGCGCGTTGATATAGTCGATATCTGCGGGGGTAAGATCTGCATTCTTTAGGGCCGCGCGCATCGAGCGTTCGCCGCCCTCGCCGTCCTCAGATGGGGCGGTGATGTGATAGGCGTCGCCAGACAGGCCGTATCCCAGAACCTCCGCATAGATTTTCGCGCCACGTGCCTTGGCGTGTTCATACTCTTCCAGCACAACAACACCCGCGCCTTCCCCCATGACAAACCCATCGCGGTCAATGTCATACGGACGGCTAGCCGCCTGTGGATCATCAGCCCGCTTTGTGGACAGCGCTTTACAGGCGTTGAAACCTGCAATGCCGATTTCGGAAATCGCGGCTTCGGCGCCGCCAGCAATCATCACATCCGCATCACCAAGCTTGATCAACCGCGAGGCGTCGCCAATGGCATGCGCCCCGGTTGAACAAGCGGTTACAACCGCATGGTTCGGGCCTTTGAACCCGTAACGGATTGAAACTTGACCGGAAATCAAGTTGATCAAAGCACCGGGAATAAAGAACGGAGAGACCCGACGCGGGCCGCGTTCTTTCAGCAAGATCGCGGTTTCCGCGATCGAATTCAAACCGCCAATGCCAGAGCCAATCATAACGCCGGTGCGCTCCAGGCTTTCTGCGTCCTCTGGGGTCCAGCCAGCATCTTGTACGGCCTGTTCCGCAGCAGAGATGCCATATAGGATGAAATCATCGACTTTGCGGCGCTCTTTTGGGGCCATCCAATCATCTGCGTTAAAGGTCCCATCCGAGCCATCGCCCAAAGGAACTTCGCAAGCGTATTTTGTGGCCACACGCTCTGCATCAAAACGGGTGATCGGTCCTGCTCCGGATTTTCCATCCAGAATACGAGACCAGCTTTCCTCGACGCCACAAGCCAGCGGAGTGACCAGTCCTAGACCGGTGATAACGACACGACGCATATTCTGCCCCTTTTTCTCTCGTCTTTTGACGCTCATACCCTGCCAAGCCCATTGTGAGCAAGGCCACCTGCACAAACGTGGCGGGTTTCAGCGAAGATAAGGCTCAATATGCCCGCCAATCGATGCTTGGGCCAGCCATTTTAAGGCAAGTTTACTGCCAGTTAGCAAATATCTGGCACATTTGAGTAAATGCGCTCATCTTAAAGGTCCCAGATGGCTAGAATCTTGCAGTTCTTGGTGGTCTGCCTTTTGTGCCTTGCGCATGGGGCTGCCGCCAAAGAAGCTGCCCTCTGCAGAACTTTGCTTGGTGTGGAACGGCTTTTTCTACAAACAACCGATCTTTATCTTCGGTCTGACACCAATCCTTTGCTGGCCCCCTATCAGCGCGAACTTTCCAAAACCCAGCGTCTGTTGCGTCTGGCAGAGGCGCAGAAATCGCAGTCCCCGCAGACATTGCTTTTTGTGCAAACCGCTTTGCAACGCCATCAGGACATCGAATTTTTAGCCCGCATTAATCGCCACCAGGATGCCCGGGCGCTGATACAAGACACGCAAACACAATCATTGTTTGCAGAAACCCAATCCAAAATCAGCATCTTTGACTGCAACCAGATTGTATTGCTGTCAGATCCCAAGAACGCCGGGCCTGGGCAGGGGCAAAACAGCGACAGCAAAGCCAAAACAGCGGGCAATCCGGCGCGTGACAGCACTCAAACTGCCCAGGGCGGCGTTGGGTTCGAAATTTCAGGCTCTTTGATATTTATATTTCTCAGCGTGGTTGCGGCCATCCTGATCGCCGTGATCATCATAGAACGACAACAAAGAGACCGCCGCTCGCAGCGCTATATTTGCTTTCTAAGCGCCACGATTTTGGTCGAAAAGTCCACAGTGCACGTCAAGGTTCTAGATCTCAGTTTGCTGGGGTGCAAAATCGAGCTGGATGATTTTCCCGGCAAATTGGAAGAGGTCACCTTAAACATTGGCGACGTATGTCGCAAAGGGCACGTCATTTGGCGCAACGAGGTCTACGCCGGCGTGCAGTTTAAGCGCAAGCTTAAGAAAAACCAGATGCTCGCGCTGTTGGCCAGCCCCCGTAAAACCTAAAAAAGCCCCTCACCAAGGTGAGAGGCTTTCTAAATCAAACGGTCAACTAAGCTTAGGAAGCTTCAGTGATGAATTTCACTGCGTCGCCAAAAGATTGGATGGTTTCAGCTGCGTCATCAGGGATCTCGATGCCGAACTCTTCTTCGAAGGCCATAACCAGCTCAACTGTGTCCAGGCTGTCTGCGCCCAGGTCGTCGATGAAGGATGCGTTTTCGACAACTTTGTCTTCTTCCACACCCAAGTGCTCAACAACGATCTTTTTAACGCGGTCTGCGACGTCGCTCATATCAATTCCTCATTCGTACTGGCCAACTGGCCTTTTAATTTCCCGCATAACTGCGGAAATACGTGATGCCCAGTCGGGCGGCTCTTAGTTCCGGCTCCCCCGGAGACTCCGGCGTGCCAGATAGGCTCACCCGGAAAACTGCGCCGCCTATAGCACATGTTCTATGTAAGGCAAACGCTTTCGCACTGTAATTGCAACGGAGCGGCCTACAAGTTTCACCCGTAAAACCGCACCAAAGCCTTTACAACATGGCCATGCCACCATTCACGTGCAAGGTTGACCCAGTCACGTAACCTGCTTCGTCACTTGCCAAATATAGAACGGCGGCAGCGATTTCCGCAGGGGACCCCATACGACTTGCAGGAATTTGCTTGTTGATGGCTTCTTTTTGATCGTCATTCAATTTGTCGGTCATGGCTGTCGCAATAAACCCAGGCGCAACCGCATTTGCGGTGATTCCTCGGCTGGCAACTTCATAAGCGATGGATTTGGTCATACCGACCATCCCCGCCTTGGACGCGGCATAGTTCACCTGCCCCGGGTTTCCAGTTGCCCCAACAATAGAGCTGATGTTGATGATCCGACCCCAACGCGCTTTCATCATCGGGCGCATAACGGCCCGGCACAGACGCATAGCAGAGGTCAGGTTAACATCAATCACTTGCTGCCATTCTTCATCCGACATCCGCATAAAGATTTGGTCTTTGGTGATACCCGCATTGTTTACCAGAATATCCAAGCTGCCCATTGCCGCAATTGCCGCTTTTGGCAAAGCAGCCACCGCCTCGGCATCGCCAAGATTACAGGGTAAAACATGGGCGCGGTCGCCCAGTTCATTGGCCAATGCCTGCAATGGCTCAACACGTGTGCCCGAAAGACCAACGGTTGCCCCCGCGGCATGCAAGGCGCGCGCGATCTCGCCACCAATGCCACCCGAAGCGCCGGTCACAAGCGCAGCTTTTCCTGTCAGATCAAACATAAATTCTCCTGAGATCTTAATTCAGCTGTTTAAAGAGCCAGTTTTTCAACGGCTGCTTTGACATCATCTGGCGTGCCAACGGGAGTGCACGCAATGGATCGGTCAATCCGGCGCACCATGCCTGACAGTGCTTTCCCTGCCCCGATCTCATAGATCTCGGTCACGCCTTCGCCGGCCATCCAAGCCACAGATTCACGCCAACGCACAGAGCCGGTGACCTGTTCCACCAACAAAGATCGTATGGTGGCCGGATCAGAAATCGCTTGCGCCCGCACATTTGCCACCAAAGGCACAGCTGGGCGGTTGATATCCACTTTGTTCAGCGCTTCGGCCATAACTTCTGCGGCTGGCTGCATCAAAGCACAGTGAAATGGCGCACTAACAGGCAGCAGCACCGCGCGTTTTGCACCCTTCTCTTTGGCCAAATCCAAAGCCCGCTCAACAGCTGCTTTGTGTCCAGAAACAACCACTTGCCCCGGATCATTATCGTTTGCCGCCTGGCACACTTCACCCTGCGCTGCGGCTTCGGCCACTTCCGTCGCCGCTGCAAAATCCAACCCAAGCAAAGCCGCCATCGCGCCCACACCTACGGGTACGGCTGCCTGCATGGCAGCGCCGCGGGTACGCAACAGGCGCGCAGTATCAGAAACACTGATCGCCCCGGCCGCGGCCAAAGCGGAATATTCCCCCAAAGAATGCCCGGCCACAAACGACGCCGCTTCTAAAGAAACCCCTTCAGCCTCTAGGGCGCGCAGGGCGGCCAAAGACGTTGCCATCAAGGCAGGCTGAGCATTTTGTGTCAGGGTCAGATCCGCTTGATCACCTTCCCAAATCAAGGTGCTTAGCTTTTCTCCAAGCGCATCATCGACTTCTTCAAATATGGCTTTCGAAGCTGGATAGGCTTCGGCCAATGCCTGCCCCATTCCGATTGTCTGCGCGCCTTGGCCTGGAAAAACAAATGCTCGGCTCATTACGGTCCCCTGTTTCTTAGCGTTTTAACCGCAATACAGCGCTCTGTGCACAGGTGCAACGCCCTTGCGCTTTCCCGCACGCAATCAAGGGCCGCAAACCCTTGTTCAATTCACCACGGTCCGTATCTTCGTCTCAACCCCATTCCAAGGACCTCATATGCCCCTGTCTAACACCTCCTCTCGCTATGGCAGCGTCACCAAAACCTTCCATTGGTTGACCGCTCTACTGATCTTTTCCGCCTTCCCCATCGGCTATCTGGCCCAAGACGCCCCGTTTTCGAATGGCGAAGAACTGGCGCAAAAGGCCTTTTTGTTTTCGCTGCATAAAACCATCGGCATCACCGCGTTTTTCACCGCCCTTTTGCGCATTCTCTGGGCCTTGGGTCAGACACATCCCGGGCTTTTGAATGCCGAGGACAGGCTCGAGGCGACCGCCGCGCAAACGGCCCATTGGTTGCTGTATGGCTCTATGCTGTTGGTGCCCCTGTCGGGCTGGGTCCACCATGCGTCGACCCAGGGTTTTGCCCCCATCTGGTGGCCCTTTGGTCAAAACCTGCCGCTGATCCCCAAGAGCGAGGCCTTGGCGCATGCAACGTCAACCCTGCACTTTATTTTGATGCTGGTGCTGGCGTTGACCATTCTGGCTCATGTGGGCGGCGCGCTTAAGCATTTCATTATCGATCTTGACCAAACCCTGCAACGCATGTTGCCCGGCACATCAAATGCCCCCACACCCCCAGCGCAAACCCACAGCAAACGCCCGCTGGCGCTGGCCCTGATCATTTGGGCCGTTGCCTTGGGCATTGGGTCCGGCACCGGTGCATTCCGCGCTTCTGAGCACGCGACAACTTCTGCTGTGGCCCTTGATCAAGTGACGTCAGATTGGCAGGTGCAAAGTGGAACACTTGACATCACCGTGACCCAATTTGGCAACCGGGTGACCGGCAATTTCGCAGACTGGACCGCAGACATCAGCTTTTCCGAAGACGCCACCGATGGCCGTCATGGCAATGTAAAGGTCACAATCGCCATCGGCTCGCTTGCCCTGGGATCGGTGACCCAACAGGCCATGGGCTTTGACTTTTTCAACGTCGCAGAATTTCCGACTGCAGAATTTAGCGCTGACATCCTTGCCGCCGAAGAAGGCTATATCGCCAATGGCACGCTGAATTTGCGCGGCGTTGAAATGCCTGTATCCCTGCCTTTCAATTTGGAAACCGACGGCAAAACCGCCCAGATGTCTGGCCAAACCCAAATCAGTCGCATGGATTTTGGCATCGGTGCAAACCAACCGGACGAAAAGTCGCTAGGCTTTGCGGTGGATATCTCGGTCGACCTAACCGCCCTGCGCAACTAGGCGAATTTTCCATACAAAAAAGCCCCCGACACAAATCGGGGGCTTTTAAATGCATATTACGCGGTTTTGGTGCCGGTTGTTTAACCGTCGACCTTCATCGCTTCGACAGAGATCTTAACGGACACTTCGTCGCCCACATAGGGGGCAAACATACCCAGGTTATATTCGGAACGAACCACGGTGGTTGTTGCGTCAAATCCAGCCCAAGCTTTGCCTTCCATTGGGTGGTCGCCCGCTTGGTTCAATGTCGCATTCAAAACAACCGATTTGGTCACTTCGTTCAATGTCAGATCGCCGGTGATCAGCGCAGTATTCTCGCCTGTCACTTCGATGCTGGTGGATACAAAACTCACCATTTCGTCATCGGCAGCGCCAAAGAAATCAGGTGACATAAAGTGACCAAAGCGTTGCTCCCAACCGGTCAGCATGGTTTTCACTGGGAAAGAAACAGAGACGGAAGACGCGGCTGGATCTTCCTGATCGAACATGATGTCGCCAGAGAAACCAGAAAACATGCCTGTCGTGGTGGAATACCCAAGGTGGTTATAGGTAAAGACAATTTGGCTGTGGCTTGAATCAAGCGCGTATTTTTCGGCACCAGCTGTGGCAACGGTCGCTGCGGCCATCAGGCCAGCTGCAAGAATAAGTGATTTCATTTGAATGATCTCCATCAGGGTTTGATGGGGGCAAAAAGACCAATTGTATGTTGGAAATCAATTGCAGCATCGCAACAGAAACTGTGCACTATCGCACAACACCGCATTTTCTCACTGATTATTCTCATCATGTCGGCCAAAACTCTCAACCAACTGATTGAGTTTCCGTGCATTAACATGCAGCCGAAGGGCGCTTTTGCTCTGTTGATTTTCCAAATGCAGGCACCCCCAAATCGGCTTCAACGACAGCTGATCAACAGCCGCGACCCAGCTCGATCTCTTGTCTACAGGCCCAGCCCCCGGCAGCTGTTGATAAAATTCACCACTCTCTGGATCAAAATACAGCTCACAGGGGTCCTCTTTGCGCCCTGACCGGGCCACGATCAAACCGCCAACAAACAGCCCGGCCCCCATCAGAAGTTGCAGCGCAAGCGCCGACAAACTTGTGGCAATCCCAGGCAGCACAACCAGACTGACCCCGGCGATACAAAGCGCAGTCCCAGTAACAAACCCCGCCACCCTCAGTGCAATACGAAACTCTTCAAAAGAACCAACCCTCGTGTGGAAATCATGCGGATGCGTTTGACCAAGTGATGTCATTTGCCGGGTGTTCCTTCTCAAAGGGCTTGGGTATGAAGGCAAGAATTGCGCTCAAAAGCGGCGCAATTGCGGCAGAACGATTTAAAATCAACTAGAAACAAACTGTTTCCAAATAAATTGATACTTGTTTTGCATCACCAATTGGGTATACAGCGCCATCCTTTTGCAAATACTTAGAACCGCGCAGTCTCTCGTGAGTGGGGCGCAAAAGGTTAGCAGCCCTGCTCTTTGAAATGCGCTTGAAACATGAATGGAGAGCACATGCCACTGTATGAGCATGTATTCATCTCGCGTCAGGACTTGTCCAACGCTCAAGCTGAAAGCCTCATCGAACATTTCGGTACAGTTTTGTCTGACAACGGCGGTTCGCTCGTTGACAGCGAATACTGGGGCGTCAAAACGATGGCTTACAAGATCAACAAAAACCGCAAAGGCCACTATGCCTTCTTGAAATCCGATGCCCCTGCACCGGCCATTCAAGAGATGGAACGCCTGATGCGGCTGCATGACGATGTGATGCGTATTTTGACCATCAAAGTCGACGATCACGCCGAAGGCCCTTCGGTACAAATGCAGAAACGTGACGACCGTGGCGATCGCCGCGAACGTCGCAACTGATAGCGCGAAGAAAGGACAGTAAATCATGGCTGCAAAACCATTTTTCCGCCGTCGTAAAGTTTGCCCATTCTCGGGCGACAACGCACCTGCGATTGATTACAAAGACACAAAATTGCTACAACGCTACATCTCTGAGCGTGGCAAAATCGTGCCTTCCCGTATCACCGCTGTTTCCGCAAAAAAGCAACGTGAACTGGCCCGCGCAATCAAACGCGCCCGCTTCCTCGCGCTGCTGCCTTACGCCGTGAAATAAGGAGAGAACTCATGCAAGTTATCCTTTTGGAACGCGTGGCCAAACTGGGCCAAATGGGCGATGTTGTTGACGTAAAGCCGGGCTTTGCGCGTAACTTCTTGTTGCCTCAAGGCAAAGCTTTGACTGCTTCTGCAACCAATGTTGCAAACTTCGAAGCACAAAAAGCTCAGCTGGAAGCAAACAACCTGGAGACCAAAAAAGAAGCAGAGGCATTTGCCGAGCGTCTTGCTGGTCAACAGTTCATCGTGATTCGTTCCGCATCCGATGCGGGCGCTCTTTATGGCTCCGTCTCCCCGCGTGACGCGGCAGAAGTTGCTACAGAGAACGGATTCACTGTCGACCGCAAGCAAGTTGCTTTAATCGCTCCGATCAAGTACCTTGGTCTGCACGAAGTTGAAGTCAAATTGCATCCTGAAGTGTCAGTGAACATCGCCATGAACGTTGCACGTTCACAGGAAGAAGCAGAACTTCAGGCCTCCGGCAAATCCATCCAGGATCTGGCCGCCGAGGAAGAAGCTGCTGCAGAATTCGAAATCGCCGAATTGTTCGACGATATCGGTTCCGCCGCTTCTGAAGACGATGATCTGAACGACGCAGCACCGGTTGCTGAATCTGACGAAGAAACGGCCTCTTAAGCTGTTTCCATAAAAATAGGGAACGCGCGCGCAATCGCGCGTTTCAATTGCAAGAAAAAGCTGCAAAAGCGGCAAGTTTAACAACTTTTAGGCGAAGAAATTGCCCCGACGCCACAATTAAGGCAGAAATGCTTGCAATAGTAATAGTCACCATCGAGCGTGTGCACCACTATTTGTGGTAGCTCGAAATAGTAGCTAGAAACAGCAGGTGTATGTTATGAATAAGATTGATGTATTGGTGGGTAAGCGTATTCGGGCGCGCCGTCACGCCATTGGAATCAGCCAGACAGAACTTGGCGATGCAATCGGCGTAAAATTCCAGCAAATTCAAAAATATGAAACCGGTGCCAACCGTGTCAGTGCGTCGCGCCTTTGGGCAGTTGCTGAAAAACTAGGCGTAGGTGTTGTCTATTTCTTCGAAGGCATTCGTCGTGGCGAAGAAATCTCAGGCAGCCAGGTCGAACCCGTTGACAAAATGGATTTCCTATCGGACCGTGACACTCTTGAGATGATGGAACTCTACCGCAAATTGCCGCAATCTCAACGCAGCGCGGTGCTTGCATTTATGCGGTCTATGGCCGTTGATAGTTTTGAACAAAAGATAAGCGCAGCAAATTAAGCGTTTATCTTTTCGGTGTCGGGTATTGCAATAAGGAGGAACATTTTTGGATTTACATAGCCTTCACGATGTCCCTAATTCGCAAAACCTATACACGACATATCTTGATAAAATTTGTGACGAATTTGAATTTGATGACGCGGCCTATGCCGGCCTCAATCCGGTCAGCGGATCCATGCATGCGTTTGTGACCTACAGCGAAGACTGGCAACAGCATTATCAAAAGAACAATTTTCACAACGTTGATCCCACCCTGCATTCCGCCATGCGCAGTGTCGCCCCTTTGGATTGGTCTCGCTTAAGACGCGATGGCAATTTTGATCGCGTATTCAAAGACGCGCGTGACTTTGGCATCGTCGACCGAGGCATGACAATTCCAATCCGAGGCCCCTATGGCGAATTCGGCATGCTCAGCGTCACGCGCGATTGCAAGCAAACCACTTGGGACAAACTAAAAGCGAAAGTTCTGGCAGAGCTGCAACCCGTTGCTGCGCATGTGCATGACCATGTCATGAACACCGAGCCGCTGACACGCATGCTCAAAAGCCCTAGCCTCTCTAGGCGAGAGCTTGAAATCTTGCAGTGGATTGCCGCGGGCAAATCCCAGCAAGACATCGGTGATATCCTGTCTATATCCAGCCGTACCGTCGAAGTGCATATTCGTTCTGTGCGGCAAAAACTCTTTGCACTGACCACAGCCCAGGCTGTTGGACGCGCCATCGGCATTGGCCTTATCTACCCAGGATAAGAAAAACCGAAACCTTTTCAAATAGATAGAAGTAACGCCGAACGAACTCGGCCTGAAACCGCGTACTTTTGCAGGTTCTGCGGTTTCTACGGGATTCCCCTAGTATCAAAAAATCTGTCCTCCATTTAACTATGATTTTAGGACAATTTTATTGATGGGGAATACAATGATTATTACGATAGATGCGTTGAACAAGCACATGTTCAAGCCGTTATTGGACGACATGTTTCAGCTTCGAGCCAGAGTATTTGGTGACCGCTTAGGTTGGGAAGTGAATATCGAAAACGGCATGGAAATTGATCAATTTGATCACATGGATCCAGGCTATGTAGTTGGTGTTGACGACGAGATGAATGTCATTTCATGTGCACGTGTTTTGCAAACCACTGGGCCGCATATGTTGGCCGATGTATTTAGTGCCATTTTGGACGGAGAACCGCCACTGCGTAGCCCAAATATCTGGGAATCCACACGTTTTTGCGTCGATACGGCGCGTCTTAAACGGGACGATTGTAAGCATACTGTTTCGACAGCCACCTGCGAAATGATGGTTGGGATCCTAGAATATGCCAAACAATCCGGTGTGACAGACATTATCACCGTGATCGACCCCATTATGGACCGCGTTCTCAAACGCTCTGACAATGCGCCACATGGCTATGTCGGCAAAAAAGTTCAAATGGGCAAAGTTCCGGCATTGGCGGCCCTGCTTGATTGCACAAACGAGCGCATTCAACGGGTGCGGGCTTTTGCTGGTGTCACACATGATGTGATGATGCCTGAAGAAGAGGCTGTAGAGAAAATGAACCTGGCACAGACAAAAAAAATCATCGCGCAAGAAATGGCAGAAGCTTCGAAAGAAGCACCGGTGAAAACTCCCGAAATCAGCGATTTACAGCGCTATTGCTACGAGCAGGTACTGAACGCGACTGAAACTGGTGACATGTCAGCAGCTCTGGAATTGCTGCAGCTGCTCTCTGACAAAGTTGGTGCCTCAACACCTGGCGAGCTTCAGCGCATTGCCCATGATCTGCCAAGCCGCAATGTCATGACACCAGCCGCGATGAAAAGCGTGATGCGCGCCATCCAAAATGGTGCCGTCTAAGATACCACTGGGTGCGCCCTGAAATGCATCCAAGACAATAAGTCCTAGTTGTCTAAAAATACCGCCTATTCATCCCCTAGGCGGGTTGCGCTTCTCCTTTGCGCAACAGATAGGAGCTGCTTCATTAAAGCAGCTCCTTCATCCTTTTCCGCCGACATCACAGACCAAAAAAGGGCCGCCCGAAGGCGACCCCAATCAAATAAGCTATGATGTCGACGCTTACTCTTCGTCGAGCGCTTCAACCGCTTTTTGCAGATCGTCTTTGCTGACGTCTTTGTTGGAAACCTGCGCCAACTCAACAATGTAATCCACAACTTTGTCTTCAAACAAAGGCGCACGCAGCTGTTGCTGCATTTGCTGGTTCTGTTGAATGAACTCAAAGAATTGCTTTTCTTGGCCTGGGTACTGACGCGCCTGGTTCATGATCGCCTGAGTCATTTCGGCATCTGTCACTTCGACTTCTGCTTTTTGACCCAACTCAGCCAACAACAGGCCCAAACGCACGCGACGTTCTGCCAATTTGTTGTGCTCGTCAGTTGGCTCGATGTTGTCGTGGTCGTGCCCTTCGACTTCTGGGTTTTCTTCGTGCCACAGCTGATGCGCGATTTGACCCGCTTCTGCTTCGACCAAAGATGGCGGCAGATCAAACGATACCAAAGTATCCAATTTGTCCAGCAGGCCACGTTTCATAACCTGACGCGCTGCGCCTGTGTATTCTGCTTCCAGACGCTCAGAGATCTGACCTTTCAACGCCGCAAGATCTTCGGCACCGAATTTCTTGGCCAACTCGTCATTCACTTCCGCCGCCACAGGCTCTTTCACCGCTTTGATGGTGCAAGTGAATACAGCTTCTTTGCCTGCCAGGTGCTCTGCTTGGTAATCTTCAGGGAAGGATACAGTCACATCCTTCTCTTCTTCGTTCTTCACACCAACCAGTTGCTCTTCGAAACCTGGAATGAATTGGTTTGAACCCAGAACCAATGGGAAGTCGTCGCCGGAGCCACCTTCAAACACTTCGCCATCAATTTTACCAACGAAGTCCATAGTGACTTGGTCACCGTCTTTGGCTTTGGTGCCTTTTTTGCGATCTTTAAAGTCCTGTGCTGTTTCTGCCAAGTTCGCCAATGCTTCATCAACATCCGCATCCGCAGGCTTCACAACCAGCTTTTCCAACTCAACAGATTTCAGATCAACTTCTGGAATCGCCGGCAGAGCTTCATAAGACATCGCGACTTCAACATCGTCGCCTTCTTTCCACTCTTCGCCGTTTTTCATTTCGACTTTAGGCTGCAACGCAGGGCGGTCACCAGAATCTTCAAAGTGCTGGTTCATTGCACCGTCAACAGCGTCTTGCATCGCTTCGCCCAGCAAACGCTGACCAAACTGCTTTTTCAGCAGTGCCATCGGAACTTTGCCTTTACGGAAGCCCTTCATTTCGACTTCTGGCTGCGCTTCAACCAGCTTTTCATTGACTTTGGCGTCCAGTTCCGCAGCCGAGATAGAGATCTCATAACCGCGCTTCAGACCTTCGTTCAGAGTCTCTGTGACCTGCATGTTGCGTCCTTCTTAGGTGTCAAACGGGTCGCATGCCCCGCGACCATATAAATCAGTGGCTCTTCTAGGGGCTGTAGACGTTTCGTGCAAGGGCGATTCCGTCCTTCACCCGGCGACCTGCCGCTTTGCATTCAAACCAAATTGCGGTCCAATCAATTCACGCCCTGACTCTAGGGCCATCCGAGGCAAAATCCACAGCACTGCCTCGACAATACAAGTACACCGTCGCCATTATCTACCGCTCAAGTGGTCTTTTTGGCGCAGCTGTTCTGCCTAAGATTGACAAACCCACCGAAGCACATCTACAGACAGATATTATTTATCAACAGATATTGATTTTGAGGCCACAATGAGCGCCATTACACCGCTTGCAAAAAGAATTTTCTCACTCTGCGAAACCAAAGCCACCAACCTAAGCGCCCTGTGCACCCAGGCAGAGGTCAAATACACCACGCTGCACGCCCAAATTCACAATGCCAGACCGATTCCTTTTGAAACCATCCAAAAACTGGCCCGCGCAGCCAACGTCTCTGTCGAATGGTTCGCCAACAGCAAATCTGACCCCTACGGATCCTTTGACACCGTTTCAAACATCTCAGGGGCTCTGGTTGATCAGGTGCTCCACGCCAGCAAACTGCAAGGTTTGAAACAAGGCAAAACCCTGGATATGCACACTTTGGCGCTGATCTACTATCAATGCGGCGGGCTCTACTCCGCGCTAGAGCCCTTCAAAGAGCAATTTGACGCCTATTATGTCCCCGAACCCGGCGACCAAGGCGTGCGTCTTTTCCATATGGGCAAAGAAAGCCTAACCACGCGCACGCTACAAGAACACAATCCCGATAAGCTACAAGCAACCTTGAACGCGGCTCCGGCCAACCTCAAAGCAACCTTTTTACATGACTACCGTCGCGCCACGCATGGTGAATTCGTTTTTGGAATCGAACACCTAAATGCCATGGCCGAAAAACATGGCCAAATGGTGCGTATGGATTATATGCGACTGCTCATTCGGTTTGATTGCGAAGACAACGGCCCGCTGATCATCAACCTATCAGAGCTTCTCCGGTGATTGGCAGCGCAACTGTGCATAATAAGAAAAATACCGGCGATCCACATAAAGCACCGCGTCATCATCACGGTGATATTCCGGCGCGTTCTGCCAGCGTTGGGCGCTGTGAATGATGGTATTAAAACCATAGGCCCCCATCGCACCGCGCCCAGCATCGCGTTCGCGCACAAACGCATAGGAAAAATCTGGCGAAAACTTTAACATCGCAAAGGCTTGGGCAAAATGAGTAAACCGACGCAAAACCGTGGCGCGTCCCCGGTTTTTTTTCTCGATAATCAAATCGCCGAAATACACCAGCTTGCCAGTTAAGGCTTCGTCAACTGGCTTTGCCACATCTGAAATCACGCTTGAATTTGACATATAATTGCGCGCGATATTGTTTTTCCAAAACTGCGAAAGCTTCATGTCACCCAGATCATCAAACCGGCACCCACCCGCGGCAATCACTTCGTTGTCTTTTTCCAGCAACAGCCAAAAACAATTTTGTGGCGTAAAGTCGTTCATAAACGGTGACAATTTCGGCGTCAGATAAGGTTTTCCCAAAATATCTGCGACTTTCCGCACCAGATTGAAATCTTCGACAGGCCGAATGGTATAGCCTTCGTCTCTAAGCAATTCTCGGCAAATTGATGCCAATTCATTCAAATGAAAATCGCTCAAAGCACTCTCCAAACCTGATGTGTCCGTCCCCAACGTCAGGCAGGTATTTCTTATAAGCCCATCGCAGCGCAAGCCTACATTGAGTTAATTTTATTTTTTTCACCTAATGTGTGAATGCAACAAGGCAGCGAATTTCAAAGTCGAAGACTCAAATTTCACGTCTAACTAAGAAAAATAAGGTATACTGGCCGCCATAAGAACAGGTCACAACCCATTCATACAATGACATAAATTCAAGAAAAAATGGTGCGGGTGAAGGGACTCGAACCCCCACGCCTCGCGGCGCCAGAACCTAAATCTGGTGCGTCTACCAATTCCGCCACACCCGCACATTTCAACACGGCGCAGTATCAACGCTGTGTTGGCCGCTCTCTAGCAAAGCTCCGCACGGGATGCGAGAGCAAAAATGAAATTTATAGATCTAAATCACGAAAAACCACAGGCAGCTGTTCGGGCAGATCTTCGGCAATCAATCCGGGGCCAAATTTTCGGGCACATTCCACGTGCAACCAGGCGGCCGTTTCTGCGGCCTGCATCGCATCAACCCCCCGCGCCATAAGCCCGGTGATAAAGCCCGCCAGCACATCACCCGCCCCCGCCGTCGCCAGCCAAGGCACCGCCCGCTCATATTGCGCCGAATTGATCGAACACCGCCCATCAGGCGCGGCAATCACCGTATCAGCCCCTTTAAACAGCACCACACAGCCTGCCCGTTGCGCAGCCTCACGCGTGGCATCAACCTTTGAGTAAGCCGGCCCCTTTGTTGGCACCGCTTTCAGTTTCTCAGAAATGTCCGGGAACAACCGCGCGAATTCCCCCCCATGCGGTGTCAACACACAGTCTGCATGCAACAAATCAAACAAGTCTTCCGGTGCCGCTTCGAATGCTGACAATGCATCCGCATCCAATACCATCGGCCGTTTTTCCACCCCGGTTTCCAATGCCGCCATCACCAAGGCTTTCGCGCGCTCCAACCCCAAGGCTGGACCAAGGCATAGCGCATTGATGCGCTTATCTTTTAATAGTTCGAGCAGATCTTTGGTATAATCCACAGACCGCTGCATAATCGCGGTCACATGCGCCGCAACCTCACCCCGGGCACCCCGTGGCACACCCAAAGTCACAACGCCCGCCCCAATCCGCAACGCCCCCCGCGCCGCCAAACGCGCCGCGCCGGTTTGGCCCGCCGCGCCGGACAGGATCAGCGCATGACCATAAGAGAATTTATGCCCGTTATTCTTACCTAAAAATCCGCTTATAAAGCACTTTGATGGCAATCTCTGACTGTTGAACACTGGCTCTAACAAACGAACGCGCTCTGGATCAGAAGCTGTGTCCAACCCAAAGGATCGTTCCAGCCCCTCACCGCGAATGCCAATATCTACCGAAATGACTTTGCCGCAATATGCTGGCCCCATCTTTATAAAGTGACCGATTTTTGGAGCGTGAAATGTTACGGTTAAATCAGCTCGAATCGAGCGTGCCATTCCTCTCGGCCAAGCAAGCGGCTCCTCTGACTGATCTAAGTCCTCATCCTCCTTGCTTACCGCACCAAATACATCCCCGGTATCCGATGAAACACCCGTCGGAATATCAACACTGACTGTCTTCTCACGAAGGCGTCGCATTGCGCGTCCCTCGTCGCATTTCCAATCACGACGATGGTGCAAAAGCCAATGAAACACATCCAGAACAATAGACGGCAATTCACGCGTCAAACCTGTCCCAAACAGCGCATCAATCAAGACATCGGGACAAATGCACGTCGACAGGCAATCCCCTCGCAACGCGCTAACCACCCCCACCTCACACCAGCGCTCATAATTCACCCGCGCATCCGGTGGCAACTTATCAGCATCCCCATATAGAAACACCTCAACCGCCCAGCCCCGCTCAGACAACAGCCGCGCCACGACAAATCCGTCGCCGCCATTGTTGCCCGGGCCACATAGTACCACTGCGCGCTTCACCTTTTCAGAAATACTCTGGGGGGAAGGCAGAAACTCTGTTTCGGCCTGGGGGGCAACGCCCCCAGCTAGATCAGCGGCAATGCCCCCAGCTACAGCCGTGGCAAGGCCCCCAACGGCATCCGCGGCCAGGGTCGGCCATTCCTCAAAAATCGCCTCCACAACCCCCTGCCCGGCCCGCTCCATCAGCGCCAGCCCGGTGACCTCGCCCGCCTCAATCGCCGCCTGTTCAATGGCGCGCATTTGGGCCGCGGTCAGCAATTCGGTCATATTAGCCTCCAGAAAAACACAGACCCTGCCCACACATGACAGACAGGGTGTATTTTACAGTTTATAGCATGCGCTTACCAGATTTGTGGCATCAGTCCCGCAGGGAACATTCTTGGTGTGAAATCACAGCGCCACCGGCCCGCAGTTCAAGCCAAGGCCCGCAATGACGAATCTTGCAAAATGCACACCCCTGCAGCACGCGATTCAATTCAGTATAAATAATAGTCAAGATGCCTAATATTTAAGCAACTCTCCGTTTTCCAGCGCCCCTCCTCCCCATGCGTCATCAAAGCCAATTGAGCCTCGCGCGGGAAAGTGAGATCAGCACATGAACTCAGGCGAGGAGGCCCCCGATATGAAAAAGATCGAAGCGATCATCAAACCCTTCAAATTGGATGAAGTGAAAGAAGCGTTGCAGGACGTGGGCATTCAAGGCCTTTCGGTGATCGAGGTCAAAGGTTTTGGCCGTCAAAAAGGTCACACAGAACTCTACCGCGGTGCAGAATACGTGGTTGATTTCCTGCCTAAGGTCAAAATCGAAGTTGTGTTGGACGACGACATGGTTGATCAAGCGATCGAAGCCATCGTTGACGCGGCCAAGACAGACAAAATCGGCGACGGCAAAATTTTTGTCAGCACCGTAGAGCAAGCCATTCGCATTCGGACCGGTGAAGCCGGCTCGGACGCCCTGTAAACCACCCCAAAACGATATCAGAAGGAATAGAAAGCATGAGCGCAGATGCAGTTCTCAAGCTGATCAAAGACGAAGAAGCGGCCTATGTCGACATTCGTTTCACTGACACACGCGGCAAACTTCAGCACGTCACAGTAGACGTTGATCTGGTTGACGAAGACTTCCTCGAAGAAGGCTTTATGTTCGACGGTTCCTCCATCGCTGGTTGGAAATCCATCGAAAACTCAGACATGAAACTGATCCCAGACACCACGTCTTGCTATGTGGATCCGTTCTATGCGGAAAAAACAATCTGCATCCACTGCTCTATCGTTGAGCCGGACACAGGTGAATCCTACGAACGTGACCCACGCGGCACAGCTGAAAAAGCCGAAGCTTACCTGAAGTCTTCCGGCATCGGTGACGTGGCTTACATGGGTCCAGAAGCAGAATTCTTCCTGTTTGACGATGTACGCTTCTCCAACACCATCAACAAAGTTTCTTACGAAGTTGATGCACAAGACGCGTCTTGGAATACAGACACAGAATACGAAATGGGCAACACCGGCCACCGTCCTGGCCTCAAAGGTGGTTACTTCCCAGTCAACCCAACAGACGATGCACAAGACATCCGTTCTGAGATGCTGTCCACCATGAAGCGTCTGGGTATGAAAACCGACAAACACCACCACGAAGTGGCGTCTTGTCAGCACGAGCTTGGCCTGATCTTTGATAGCCTGACCAAGCAAGCAGACGAACTGCAGAAATATAAGTACGTGATCCACAACGTGGCACAGTCTTATGGCAAATCCGCAACCTTCATGCCAAAGCCAGTCTATGGCGACAACGGCACAGGCATGCACGTGAACATGTCCATCTGGAAAGATGGTAAGCCATTGTTCGCTGGCGACAAATACGCTGATCTGTCCCAAGAAGCTCTGTACTTCATTGGTGGTGTCCTGAAGCACGCGAAAGCGTTGAACGCCTTCACAAACCCATCCACCAACTCTTACAAGCGTCTGATCCCAGGCTTCGAAGCCCCAGTTCTGCGCGCCTATTCTGCACGTAACCGCTCTGGTTGTGTCCGTATTCCTTGGACAGAATCTCCAAAAGCCAAGCGCGTCGAAGCTCGTTTCCCTGATCCATCTGCCAACCCATACCTGTGCTTCGCGGCCCTGTTGATGGCTGGCCTTGACGGCATCAAAAACAAAATCGATCCGGGCGAAGCCATGGACAAGAACCTGTATGACTTGCCTGCCGAAGAACTGGCAGACATTCCAACAGTCTGTGGCTCTCTGCGCGAAGCGCTGGACGAGTTGCAAAAAGACATGGACTTCCTGACAGCTGGCGACGTCTTCACCAAAGATCAGATCGAAGGTTACATCGAGCTGAAAATGGAAGAAGTTGAACTGTTCGAGCACACGCCGCACCCGGTTGAGTTTGGCATGTACTACAGCTGCTAATCAGTTGATATAATTAGAAAAGGCGCTCTTTTGAGCGCCTTTTTTTATGCCTAATTCCATGTAAACCAAGCGAATTACCTGACAAAACTCAGTCCACAGCCAGGGCAGGCATTTCAGCATCGCTCGCATCCGCTGCCACGGTCACCGAATAAGACGTAAACGCCGAATCGCGAATTTCACGGATCGCCCGATATTCAGGGCTGCCAAACACACTGTTCACGGCTGCCTTATCTGGATATTCAACAATAAAAACCGTCTTTGCAGGACGATGCCCAACAACCACTTCATTTATGGTAAAACGCTTTAGTATCTTTGCGCCAGCCCGTTCCAGCAAAGGACCGGTGACCCTTAGATATTCCGCCAATGCCATTGGCTCTTCTTCGTTGATGCTTGTCATTGCGACAACTGTAACCGTCATGTATTTGGCCTCTTGGATAACCCACAGCTGGTCTTTCTAAAGCAACGAACCGCAGAAAGCCATAAGCCTGTATAGCCAAACCTGTGGCAGTCAAACAAGCGGGTCAATCTCGCTTTCCCCTGCTCGCAACCGCTCACCTTAACGTGACAAGCGTGACAGGTCTCTTGGCCCAGAGCCCAACTTGCCCCAAATTAGGCGGACCACCGCACAAAGGACCGCTTGGCACCATGACAACAGAACGCATTTCATTTCCCGGCCATAGCGGCGAGCGGCTGGCCGCAAGATTAGACATGCCGGATGGCCCACATCTGGCCACCGTTCTTTTTGCCCATTGCTTTAGCTGTTCCAAAGACATTCCGGCCGCCCGCCGCATCGCAGGCCGGTTGGCGGCCATGGGATTGGCGGTTTTGCGGTTTGATTTCACCGGCCTTGGCCATTCCGAAGGCGAATTCTCCAACACCACCTTTTCCTCAAATGTCGGCGACCTGATCGCCGCAGCAGACTATCTGACCGCGCGTGGCATGGCCCCTGATATGCTGATCGGCCATTCTTTGGGCGGGGCAGCGGTGTTGCGGGCCGCCAAAGAACTCGACAGCGTACAGGCAGTTGTCACCCTGGGCGCGCCGTTTGATCCTGCCCATGTCACCCATAACTTTGGTGGCGCGCTGGACACCATCCAGCAAGACGGGCGCGCGCAGGTCAGTCTTGGCGGGCGGCCTTTCGTGATCGCCAAAGAATTTGTCGACGATGTCTCGGCCCAGAACCTCGAACCCATTATTGGCACCCTGCATCGGGCCCTACTTGTTATGCACGCCCCATTGGACGCGGTGGTTGGCATCGAAAACGCGGCCTCTATTTTCAGCGCGGCCAAACACCCCAAAAGCTTTGTCACACTGGATGACGCCGATCATTTGATCAGCCGCCCGGAAGACGCTGAATATGCCGCTGAAATCATCGCCGCCTGGGCTGCGCGCTATTTGCCTCTGGCCCCACCTGCCCCCCCAATCGGCGCACCCGAAGGGGTGGTGCGCGTCTCTGAAGCCGATGCAAATGGATTTCTACAAGATGTGAATGCCGGCCCCTTTCATCACACATTGGCAGATGAACCCCTGGCCTATGGCGGTACAAACAAGGGCATGACACCCTATGGGTTTCTGGCGTCGGGCCTGGGGGCCTGCACCTCGATGACCATTCGCATGTATGCCCGCCGCAAAGGCTGGCCACTGGACCACGTTTGGGTCGATACCAGCCACAACAAGGTGCACGCACAAGATGCCGCCACCGGATCTGGCGACCACATCGACAGTTTTAAACGAGTGATTCACCTGACCGGAGCGCTGGATCAAAGCCAGCGCCTGCGCCTGATGGAGATTGCCGACCGCTGCCCTGTCCACCGCACGCTTGAGAAATCAAGCCAGGTGATCACCGAACTGGCCGAAGCCTGATGATGACACGGCACCGGGCATCCGCCTGCATCTGATCAGCTCAGATGGCAAGATCACCAAAGACACCATCACGATCGCCGAGCGACCCATTTAGATTTGTGCTTGAGCGAAATACCCCGGGGAGCGCGAGGGGCTGGCCCCTCGTTTATAACAATAAGGGCCCGGTGATCGTGCTCCCTCCCCAATGCCAGCCAGCAGCGCACAATTGTCATCCCCTTCAAGCCGCGCCATTGCTTGACGCGCGCCGCCCCAGCCATAACTATAAAAACAAAGGATCATCGCGTCTCTTTTGGCCAACCTCACTTGTTCATTGAATGTGGTCGGTCTATACGGCAGCCAACCCCTGACAAAGAACACAAGGCTGTGATATGATCCCTCGTTATTCCCGTCCTGAGATGGTTGCCGTTTGGTCACCAGAAACCAAATTTAAAATCTGGTATGAAATCGAGGCGCACGCCTGCGAAGCCATGGCCAATCTAGGCGTGATCCCTCGCGAAAACGCCGATGCGGTTTGGAAAGCCAAGGATGTCGAATTCGACGTGGCGCGTATTGACGAAATCGAAGCCGTTACCAAACACGACGTGATCGCCTTTTTGACCCACCTTGCAGAACATGTTGGTTCCGAAGAGGCCCGCTTTGTGCACCAAGGCATGACCTCGTCAGACGTGCTGGACACTTGCCTGAATGTGCAATTGGTACGTGCCGCAGACATTCTGATCAAAGATATGGACGGTTTGCTTGCCGCGCTGAAAAAGCGCGCGCTCGAGCATAAGAACACGGTGCGCGTGGGCCGCTCGCACGGCATCCACGCCGAACCCACCACAATGGGTCTGACCTTTGCGCGTTTCTATGCAGAGATGGACCGCAACATGGCCCGCCTGAAAGCGGCGCGCGCCGAAATTGCAACCGGTGCCATCTCTGGTGCGGTGGGCACATTTGCCAATATCGACCCGGCAGTTGAAGAACATGTCTGTGCCGAGCTGGGCCTAAGCCCAGAGCCGATTTCCACCCAGGTCATTCCACGCGACCGCCACGCGATGTTCTTTGCGGTTTTGGGTGTGATTGCATCCTCGATTGAAAACGTCGCCATTGAAATCCGCCACATGCAGCGTACCGAAGTTCTAGAGGGCGCGGAATTCTTCTCGATGGGTCAAAAAGGCTCGTCTGCGATGCCCCATAAAAAGAACCCGGTTCTGACCGAAAACCTGACAGGTCTGGCGCGTCTGGTGCGCATGTCGGTTATTCCAGCGATGGAAAACGTCGCCCTATGGCACGAGCGCGATATTTCGCATTCTTCTGTGGAACGCGCGATTGGCCCAGATTCCTGTGTGACGCTTGATTTCGCCCTGGCACGTCTGACCGGCGTGATCGACAAAATGCTGATCTTCCCAGAGAACATGCTGGACAATATGAACAAATTCCCAGGCCTGGTGATGTCACAACGCGTGTTGCTGGCCCTGACCCAAGCCGGCGTGTCCCGCGAAGACGCCTATTCCATGGTGCAGCGTAATGCCTTGAAAGTCTGGGAAGAACGCCTGGATTTCCGCACGCTTTTGCTGGCAGATGCCGATGTTGTTGCAGCCCTGGGCGAAGACGGCGTGAACGAAAAATTCGACATGGAATACCACACCAAACATGTTGATACGATTTTCAAACGTGTGTTTGGCGCATAATTCGTTTCAAATTTGCGATAAAAGGTCTGCCTAATTTGGCGGGCCTTTTTTTTTGTTTGGCAAATTTTCATGCTTGGCTGCAAACCTGTGCGCGATCTGACGGAGAAACCCGATGAGCGTATCACAACCGCTGGCCCAAGCACCTGACACCACTTTGACCCACCGCCAAAAAGCGGCGGTAATTGTGCGTTTCCTGCTGAACGAAGGCGCAGAAGTTGCCCTTGACCGGCTCAGCAATGATATGCAGGCTGATCTGGCTCAGATGATGGGATCGATGCGATATGTTGATCGCGCGACCCTGTCAGATGTGATTTTAGAGTTCGCGCAAGAACTTGAAAGCATTGGGCTTTCCTTCCCCAAAGGCATCAAAGAAGTGCTGAATACCCTAGAGGGAAAGATCAGCCAACACACCGCAGATCGGCTGCGCCACGAGGCGGGCGTCATGCAACTGGGCGACCCATGGGATCGCATTCGCGCATTAGAAATCGACGCGTTGATCCCGATCTTACGGGCCCAAAGCACAGAGGTCGCCGCGATCATTCTAGCCAAGCTAGAGGTCACCAAAGCCGCAGATCTGCTGTCAAGTCTCCCCGGGCCAGAGGCGCGCAGCATCACCTATGCCATTTCGCTGACCGATGCGGTGACCCCACAGGCGGTGGCACAAATTGGCGTCGCGCTGGCCAGTCAATTGGATAAAGTCACGCCGCGCGCCTTTAGCGACGAACCCGTGGCCCGCGTTGGGGCAATATTGAACTTTTCCCCCGCCTCTACCCGCGATTCCCTGCTGAACGGCCTGACCGAAGATGATCAGCCTTTTGCCGATCAGGTGCGCAAAGCCATCTTTACCTATCCTGATATTCCAGAGCGTATCTATGAACGCGACGTGCCAAAGATCATCCGCGAGGTCGACCAAGACGACTTAATCAATGCCCTAAGTTTCGGCACCGAAGGTCCCGAGGGCGCAACCAGCACATTCTTGCTCGATAATATGTCCAGCCGCATGGCCGATCAATTGCGAGAAGAGGTGGGCGAGCGTGGCCCCATTTCCGAAAAAGACGGAGAAACAGCCTTTACCAAAGTGGTGATCGCTGTGCGCGCATTGCAAGCCAGCGGCGAGCTTAGCTTTATCCCTCCTCCAGAGGAAGAAAAGAGCTCTGCGTGATCAACACACCCGCACAGATTTGCTTGTAGGATCAGCTTTTGGCCAGTATGTCTGCTAAAAAAGCGTGATGATCATGGCCAAGAGCACCTCTCTCTCAAAGAAAATAGGCGACTATGCGGTCGATCTACTGGCGCGGTCCGTGTTTGGCGCAATTTTGGCCCTGCCCTATGAAACCCGCATTCGCACTGCGGGCTGGTTTTTTTCCAATATTGTTGGCCCCTTAAGTGGTGCGCGCAAACGCATTCGCAAGAACCTCGCCATCGCTTGGCCTGACATGCCCAAAGACCAGGTCGAAGCCCTGTGCCACGCAGTGCCCGGACAATTTGGCCGCTCGATTATCGAAATCTATTCCGGGGCTGACTTCGCCGACCGGGTCAAAGACATCACGCCGCTTGGCCCCGGGGTCCCGCATTTGGCCAAAGCCCGCGCAGACAACCGCCCGATCATCTTTGTCACTGGTCATTTTGGCGGCTATGACGTGCCGCGCAGCTATTATTTTCATGACGGCATGCCCATCGGGGGCCTCTATCGCGATATGGCCAACCCCTATTTCAACAAACGCTATGTCAAAGCCATGTGCACCTTGGCAGAACCAATGTTTCCCCGTGATCGACGCGGCATGGGCAAGATGCTCAAGTTTTTGAAAGCCGGCGGAACCATCGCACTGCTAACGGATCAGTATAATCATGAAGGCGAAGTAATCACCTTCTTTGGCCAACCCACGCGCACCGCCATGTCCGCCGCGGAATTGGCCCTGCGCTATGATGCGGTGCTGATACCAATCTATACCATCCGTCAGCCCGACGGTCTGAGTTTCCAAGTGCATTTAGAAGATCCGATTGCGCACAGCGATCCAATCACCATGATGCAGGCCTATTACGACAGTCTGGAAAAACGCGTGCGCTCCAATCCAGATCAATGGCTATGGATTCACCGGCGTTGGCGTCCTGAAAAAGACGGCATACAAAAAACCACGATTGACAGCACTATCTAAGACGCGCGGCCGCTTCGATGCGGCCATGGCCCTTGCGCTGCACCAAAACCACAACGGCGGAATCCCCGATGACTTTGGTTTTCATCGTCTTTGCGCGTCGCGTGTTCCATTCGCCAATCGTATCCCAAGACGTCACGATATTGGCATAGGTTAAAGTGCGCCCCGCATTTTCTCCCCGTTTGATATTGCGGGTTTCTTCGCGGGCATAGCGCACCACCTGCACGACCATCGGCACATCCAGCGTTTCCTGCGCCTGCAGAGAAATGGTCAGGCGATCCCCATTGCGGCTCAGTTGCAGATCAACACCCGCATCCAATTTTGCGTGGGTCTTAAGATGGGTTCTGACTTCATGTGGCACATTGCCGACCACATGATCCAACCCGCCAATCACCATTTGCGGTGTATAAATAGAGCGTTTGCCAGCGGCCCTCGCATAGTTGCGTTGGCGTTTGGTATAGGCCGGATCGGCAAAGTCATCTTTCCAACCAATGTAATCCCAATAATCCACATGCAGCGCCAGGGCGATCACATCCTCTCGGTCGGCCAATTCCTTTTTGAAATAGGCATCTACCGGCGGGCAGCTGCTGCAGCCTTGCGAAGTATACAGCTCGACAACAACCGGATGCTCAGCAGCCATAGCTGGCACAGCATAACTACCAATGCTTCCCAACAGGGCCGCAGCGAACAATTTTGCGATTCGGATCATAAACTCTGTGTCCTATTAAAGGCGTTGCCAAAATCAATAAGGGCTTGCACAGTAAAACACCAATCAACCATTTGCGAGATTTGTTCCATCCAGCAAAATATTGTGTGCAACGGTATACATTTCTGCCATCCCCCCTTGATTGAAAGGCCAACATAGGTCAAAAGCACTCCAGCGACACCCAATTTTCTTGATAAGAGGGAGGCCAAACATGCCCATCACCGTCGGTCAGGATACTGCCAAGACCCGTAAATCGCTATCGGTCAACGGTAAGTCCATATCCTATTATTCCATTCCAGCTGCGCAAGACGCAGGTCTGGGCGATTTCACCAAATTGCCCGCCGCTCTGAAAGTGGTTCTGGAAAACATGCTGCGGTTTGAAGACGGCGGTTTTTCTGTCTCTGTCGACGACATCAAAGCTTTTGCTGAATGGGGCGAAAACGGTGGTAAAAACCCCCGTGAAATCGCCTACCGCCCTGCCCGTGTTCTGATGCAAGATTTCACCGGCGTTCCTGCTGTTGTTGATCTGGCAGCGATGCGCGACGGCATTGTTGGCCTCAAAGGCTCTGCATCCAAAATCAACCCGCTGGTCCCCGTTGATCTGGTCATTGACCACTCGGTCATGATTGACGAATTTGGCAACCCACGTGCGTTCCAAATGAACGTCGACCGCGAATATGAACGCAACATGGAGCGGTACACATTCCTGAAATGGGGCCAAACCGCCTTTAACAACTTCCGCGTTGTGCCTCCGGGAACCGGTATTTGCCACCAGGTGAACCTGGAATATCTGTCACAAACCGTTTGGACAGATACTGACCAAGATGGCAACGAAGTCGCCTATCCTGACACGCTTGTTGGCACCGACAGCCACACAACCATGGTGAATGGCGCAGCTGTTCTGGGTTGGGGTGTTGGCGGCATCGAAGCCGAAGCAGCGATGCTGGGCCAGCCAATTTCCATGCTGATCCCAGAAGTCATCGGCTTTGAGCTGACCGGCGCAATGTTGGAAGGCACCACCGGTACCGACCTCGTGCTGAAAGTTGTCGAAATGCTGCGCGCCAAAGGCGTGGTTGGCAAATTCGTTGAATTCTACGGCGACGGCCTGGACCGCCTGCCTTTGGCAGACCGCGCAACCATCGCCAACATGGCACCGGAATACGGCGCAACCTGTGGCTTCTTCCCAATTGACGCGGAAACCATCCGCTATCTGGACAACACAGGCCGCGACAAAGACCGCATCGCGCTGGTCGAAGCCTATGCCAAGGAAAACGGTTTCTGGCGTGATGAAAACTACGCCCCGATCTACACAGACACATTGCACCTGGACATGGGCACCATTGTGCCTGCGATCTCTGGTCCAAAACGTCCACAGGACTACATTGCCCTGACCAACGGCCAAACCGCCTTCCGCAAGGAAATGCAAGACAACTTCAAACGTCCAATGGGCAAAGAAGTGGCTGTCAAAGGCGAAGACTATACCCTGGAATCAGGTAAGATTGTGATCGCTTCGATCACCTCTTGCACCAACACCTCCAACCCATACGTCATGATCGGCGCGGGTCTTGTGGCGCGCAAAGCCGCCGCTTTGGGCATGGATCGTAAGCCTTGGGTGAAAACTTCGCTTGCACCAGGCTCTCAGGTGGTTTCGGCCTACCTCGAAGCTGCAGACCTGCAAAAAGACCTCGACGCGGTTGGCTTCAACCTTGTGGGCTATGGTTGCACAACCTGTATCGGTAACTCTGGTCCGATCCAGCAAGAACTGTCTGATGCCATCGCCGAAGGCGACCTGGTGGCCACTTCTGTTCTGTCAGGTAACCGCAACTTCGAAGGCCGTATCTCTCCGGATGTACGCGCGAACTACCTTGCGTCGCCTCCACTGGTTGTGGCCTATGCGCTGGCCGGCACCTTGGACATCAACCTGGCAACCGACGTGATCGGTCAGGACAAAGACGGCAATGACGTCTACTTGAAAGACATCTGGCCAACGACCCAAGAAGTCGCGGATCTTGTGCAAGAAACCGTCACGCGCGACGCCTTCCTGTCCAAATATGCCGACGTCTTTAAAGGCGACGACAAATGGCAGGGCGTCGAAGTCCCACAGCAAGAGACTTATGATTGGCCGTCGACATCCACTTACATTCAGAACCCACCTTATTTCCAAGGCATGGGCACAGAGCCGGGCACCATTTCCAACGTGGAAAATGCCAAAGTTCTGCTGATGTTGGGTGACATGATCACCACCGACCACATCTCTCCTGCTGGGTCTTTTGCAGAATCCACACCAGCTGGTAAATATCTGACCGACCGTCAGGTGGCCCCACGTGAATTCAACTCCTACGGCTCGCGCCGCGGCAACCACGAAGTCATGATGCGCGGCACATTCGCCAACATCCGTGTGAAAAACGAGATGCTGGACGGTGTCGAAGGTGGTTACACCAAGGGACCAGACGGTCAGCAAACTTCGGTGTTTGACGCGTCGATGGCCTATCAAGAGGCAGGCACACCGCTTGTGGTGTTTGGTGGCGAACAGTATGGCGCGGGTTCTTCGCGTGACTGGGCGGCCAAAGGCACTAAACTCTTGGGTGTTTCTGCGGTTATCGCAGAAAGCTTCGAACGTATTCACCGCTCCAACCTGGTTGGCATGGGTGTGATCCCGTTCGAATTCACCGGCGGCGACACACGCAAATCTCTGAACCTGACTGGCGACGAAACTGTCTCCATCACTGGTCTAGACAGCGTGACTCCACTGCAAGAAGTGCCCTGCTCGATCACCTATGCCGATGGCACCGTGAAAGAGATCACTTTGAAGTGCCGCATCGATACAGCGCCAGAGATCGAATACATCGAACACGGCGGCGTTCTGCACTACGTGCTGCGCAACTTGGCCAAAAGCTAAGTTCATCGCATAACAGATTTGAAAAAGGCCTCCTTTTGGGGGCCTTTTTTGTTAGCGCCCACCTCGATTCAGAAGATCGCAAATCTATGGATTGCGCAGATCTCAAAACTTAGACAATCAAATCAGCGCAAAAAGGCTGCCGTTAACCCTGTTTCGCGCGAAACATTTCAAGATACCGCGAATCGTACGTTTCAAGCCTTGAAACGTACGATTTGTACAAACCGCCAAAGATGAAAGCATCGTGCGTTGGTTTTACCCAGTCTGGGCACCACAACATTTTGTGCGTCTAATCCAGGTGAATCGCAGGTCTATCGCTGATTTTGCCGCCTTAACGCTGGGTGCGGTGCCTTAATTGGCCTTGGCGGCAGCAATCGCAGGCGCAACACGATTCTCAAGCTCGCGTTGCACCAAGGGGCCGGCAATACGCAGCAAGATCGTGCCATCTCCATCAACCAAATAGGTCTCTGGAACACCGTAAACCCCCCAATTCAAAGCCATTTTTCCTTCAGGGTCCGCCCCACCCTTGGCAAAGGGATTGCCCAGCTCTGCCAGAAAATCTGCACCGTTTTGGATGTTGTCTTTATAATTGACGCCCAGCACCGTCATGCCTTCGTCTTGCAACTGCATCAAAGTTGGGTGCTCGGACCGGCAAGGCCCACACCAAGAGGCCCAAAAATTCACCAATTTTATCTGCCCGTCACGCAAGTCAACATCTGAAAATTTTTCAATATAATCAAGCGCTTCAATCTGAACCGTCGGGGCCTGTTGCCCCACCAATGCACTGGGTAATTCGTTTGGATTGTCGCGATTCATACCAAAGTAAAACAGCGCGGCCAGCCCCATAAAAAGCGTCGGAGGGGCCAACATCAGAGGAGAAACCTTAGCCATCTGATTTTTCCAGACTTTTCAAATCTTTCAATGACTTACGCGAAGCGCGCAGGCTAAGCACAACAAGTCCAACCAGCAGTACTATGGTCAGGCCATAGGCTGATAGCACCGTATCACTGTATTTTCCAAGATCAGGCATCATGCCAACCGCTCCCGTGCCAACAAAGCTTTTGCGCGTCGCAACCGAATTTCCGTGCGGGTGCGCAACAGCACTAAGGCTATGAAAAACAATATAAATCCGGCGATGCAGAACAACAAAGGAATATAGAAGACATCCGCCACATTCTCTTTTTTATCCAGGCTCAATGACGCCCCTTGATGCAGCCCTTGGTTCCAAAAGTTAACAGCATATCGGCTGAGAATGGCAAACACCGATCCCACCAAACACAACACCGCCGTCAGATCAGCCGCCGTATCAGAATTCTCAATCGCCTCCCAAAGCGCGATATAACCAAGGTAAAATAAGAACAAAATCAGGAACGAGGTCAGACGCGGATCCCAAGCCCACCAGGTGCCCCACATTGGCTCGCCCCATATTGCCCCTGTTATCAATGCGATAAGGGTCATGACCGCCCCAATCGGAGCCGCAGCCTTGGCGGCAAGCGCGCTGACATGATGCCGGCGGATCAACCAAACCAGTGATGTCGCCAGCATCATAAACCACGCATTGATCGCCATCAGTGCTGATGGAACATGGATATAGATGATCTTAACGGTTGCCCCCTGACGGAAGTCATCCGGGGTAAAGAAAAACCCCCAAATCAGCCCAACCGCCAGTGCCGCCACCGCCAGCACAGTCACCCATGGCAAAACGCGGTTTGTTAACCGCATAAACTTCACCGGGTTCGCATATTCCCAAATCGACGCCATAATTCTTTCTAGTTGCCTCTATTATCAAGGTCACTTCACATCTCAGACAGCGCCGCATCACGCTTTGATCTGGATTAAGCTTTTTGCCCTTTTACCGCAAATTCACCCGCAACACCAAAGCACTTACAAAAGGCAATATCGCCACCGCTGCCAAAGAAATCCCAGCCAACAGCAACAAGGGGGCCGTCAGGGTTAAGCCTTCGACACCGCGTCTTGCAACCTCTGCGCCAAAGATCAATGTCGGGACGTAAAGTGGCAGAACTAATAGAGAAAGCAACAATCCACCCCGTTTAAGCCCAACAGTCAATGCCGCCCCAAATGTGCCAATGACCGACAGGGCTGGCGTGCCCAAAGCAAGCGAGATCACCAACCACAAATATCCAGCTGGCGGCAAGTTCAACAACAGCCCCAAAATCGGTGAGACCAAAGTTAAGGGCAGCCCTGTGGTCAGCCAATGGGCCACTGCCTTAGAGGTCGCCACAGCCTCTAGCGGCAAAGGCGACGTTGCCAGCAAATCCAACGAGCCGTCTTCCCAATCCAAAGCAAAGATCCGATCCAGCGACAACAAACAGGCCAGCAAAGCCCCCATCCACAAGATCCCCGGCGCGATCTTAGAGAGCAACGCGCTTTCCGGTCCGACCCCAAAGGGCACAAGGACGGTGACAATCAGAAAGAAGGCAAGACCCAAGCCAAACCCGCCACCAGCCCGCATCGCCAGCTTTAGGTCCCGCAGCAAAAGCGCAATCATAAAAAGCCCTCGTCAAACACGCTGTGAACCACATTCACATCTGCTTTGAACACGCTGACGTCCAACACGTCCGCTTCAAATCCCAAATCAATATGAGTCGCTAATATCGCAGATCCACCAGCCTGAAGATGGGTTTGAACGGCCTGGGCAAACATCGCAGTAGAGGCTGCATCAAGCGATACTGTTGGCTCATCCAATATCCACACCTTGCGACCAGTTAAAATCATCCGAGCGAGCCCCAGCCGACGTTTTTGTCCCGCCGACAACGCATGCGCCGGTCGTTCCGAAAGAGCAACAATATCAAACTGTTCCAACGCCGGGGTGATGTCCTTGGTGCCAAAAATATCGGCCCAGAACCGCAGATTTTCACCCACCGTCAAATTGGCCTTCAGGCCGTCAGCGTGACCCGCATACGCGATGCTGTCGTCGGCGCTGATAACCTGACCGGTTTGCGAGGTTTGCAGACCCGCGATGGTACGCAATAGCGTTGTCTTTCCTGACCCATTGGGGCCGCGCAAAACCAAAGCACGCCCCGCCGCAAGATCAAAACAAACTCCTTCGAGTATTGGAATTCCGCCACGTGACACTGTCAGATTTTCGACTCGCAACATGGCCAATCTCGTCTTGATTAATTGTTGTCAGAAACGACTGGTAACAAAACGGCGGCAACGCGCCGCCCCTCCGAAACCAAAACATTATAAGTGCGGCACGCCGAGTCGGTTTTCATCACTTCTACACCGATGCCAGCATCTTCGAGTGTTTTGCGAAATTCTGCCGGCGCATGGCTAAGGTCTGTCCCGGTTCCCAACAAGATAAAGTCAATTTTGTCAGACATCGCGACAATGGTCGCCGTATCGTCAAGACCACCCCAATGCGCTGCTCCATCCGCATGAATGACTGCAGGTGCGGCGATCATCTCGCCGCCAATGCGAAAGAAATCAGCGCCATAGCTCTCGATGGGCAACGCTTCGGTGTATTGGATCTCGTCAAGTTTCACCTTAATGTCCCTCACTCCAGATCGGCAATCCTGTTAAAACAGCCAAAGCAATCACGCCATAGGCAACAGTCCGATAGGTTCTTTCATAGTCAGGCGAAAACAGCGCCTGACCCAGCTTTGTGGTCACGAAATACGGCACCGTCAGCACAATGGCAATGCCAAGCAAACGCAGGCTTAACAAACCCGTAACCAACATGTTTAAAATGATCACCACATCCAACATGGCCAGGAACAAAATGGTATTGGCGCGTACAATTGCCGCGCGCGTGCCACTTGCCAGATAAAACAAAATGACTGCAGGCCCTGTTAGTCCGGTCATACCACCAAACACCCCAGCCGCCGCGCCAATACCCAGTTTGCGTTTCAGATCAATCCGCCCCTTATAGCGCCATCCAAGCACCAAAGCAGCCAGCATCACCGAGGCGATCACCGTCGCGACCCAACGGATCACCACCTGATCCAGTAAAAACAACATCCACAGGCCAAATGGGACGGTCAGAATCGCTGCGCCGCCCATCAACGACACATCTTTGACCTCTGCGGTTTTCAACGCACGGGGCAGCAAGGCGACCATGCTCCCCATTCCGGTCAGCATGATCACCGCCACAACATCGGTTGCAGGCAAGAATATATTTGCAATGGGTACAAAGATTAACGATGTGCCAAAACCAGCAAAGCCGCGGACAATGCCCGCGACCGCTATGGTCATAACCAACCAAATCAACCCCGGCGTCGCCAAGGATAATTGTAAAAATTCAGGCATCGATACCGGAAAACTGATTACCGGTATTTGCATCTGGTTTGGACCAATCGCGCTTAACACCCAACTTCAATAACACCGTCGAGGCAATGAACACCGATGAATAGGTGCCAACAATCACGCCCCAAATCATCGCGAAGACAAATCCACGAATGACGTCGCCACCTAAAACAAACAAAGAAATCAAGGCCAGCAATGTGGTGACCGACGTCATGACGGTCCGGCTTAGGGTTTCGTTGATAGAGGTGTTCAAAATGTCCTTCAGGCTGATTTTTTTGAACTTGCGCAGGTTCTCGCGCACCCGGTCAAATACAACCACCGTGTCATTCAAAGAATACCCAACAATCGTCAAAAGCGCGGCGATGATTGCCAGATCAAACCGAATTTGCACAATTGAAAACACGCCGATCGTCAGCACAACATCATGTACCAATGCAGCAACTGCACCCGCGGCAAACTGCCATTCGAAACGCAGCCAGATATAGACCAAAACCGCTGCGATTGCCATTAACACAGCGAGTACAGCTGTCTGGATCAGTTCCCCCGACACTTTTGGCCCAACGGATTCAACCGAAACAAAGGTGATGTCAGGCGCAACGACAAGTAAAGCCGCCTGAACATCCCGCACAACATCAGCGGTCACCGCTTCCTGACCCTCTTGCGCCTGGATACGGATCATCGTGACATTTTGATCCTCTTCAAAGGTCGGATCAAACACTTCGGTGATGGAAACATCACCCAAATTAAGCGGCACTATTGCTGTACGATAGGCGGCAACGTCAACCACTTGGGCGCTTTCAGTTCGGATCGTTGTGCCACCACGAAAATCAATGCCAAAGTTCAATCCCTGCACAAAGAAGAACACCACTGACAGTGCCACCAGCAGGCCTGAAAATCCAAGCGTTAGCGAGGATTTTCCAAAGAAATCCCATTTGGTATCTTTTGGAACAAGTCTCAGACGCATGGTTATACCTCAATCTTTTTTGGGCGACGGCGTTCAAACCAGATCACGATAATCAAACGAGTGACATAAATCGCTGTGAAAACAGACGTCAGAATGCCCAGTCCAAGCGTGATCGCAAACCCACGCACTGGACCCGAACCCATCGCAAACAGGATCACCGCTGTGATAAACGTAGTGATATTGGCATCAACAATCGCGCTGAGAGCTTTTTCATAGCCCAGGTCAATAGAGCGTGCTGCGCCTTTGCCATTTTTGACTTCTTCGCGAATGCGTTCAAAAACCAGAACATTCGCGTCCACTGCCATACCGATGGTCAAAACGATCCCGGCGATACCTGGCAATGTCAAAGTTGCGCCCACCAAAGACAACAACCCAAAAATAAGCCCAACATTGATGATCAACGCAATATTGGCGAATAAGCCAAAGGTGCCATAGCTTAAGAACATAAAGACCAACACAGCCGCAAAGGCCACAACACAGGCAATTCGCCCAGCATCAATGCTATCTTGTCCCAATTCTGGGCCAATGGTGCGTTCTTCCAAGAAATCTAAACCAGCTGGCAAGGCCCCTGCGCGCAACAGAACCGCAAGGTTAGTGCTTTCTTCAACAGAGAAATTGCCGGTGATAATGCCGGAGCCCCCTGGAATATGGCTTTGAATGACTGGCGCGCTGATCACTTCACCATCTAAAACGATAGCAAATGGAGAGCCGATGTTTTCAGCTGTATAATCACCAAATTTGCGCGCGCCCGACGGGTTGAACCGGAACGAAACCGCGGGTCGGCCATTTTGATCAAACGCCGGTTGCGCATCTGTCAGTTCTTCGCCGCTGACTACAAAGGCGCTTTCGAGGATATAAAATCCGCCACCTTCTTCGACCGCTGGCAATACTTCATTGCCCGCACCTGCGGCTGCATTCGCATCCGTGGCCCGACCGACAACCGGATTAAAAGACAAAAGCGCTGTGGTGCCAATAATGTCTTTCAGCTCTGCTGCAGACCCAATGCCCGGAACCTGAATAAGAATTCGGTCGGCGCCCTGCCTTTGAATTGTCGGCTCACGTGTACCCACCTCGTCAATCCGGCGGCGGATGATTTCCAAAGATTGCTGTACCGTACGCTCATCTGTAGCCAAACGCTCTGCGTCTGAAAGCGTGACAACCAAGCTGTCACCATCCACAGAAACCAGCAAATCCGTTGCACCAGCAGCACTCAAAGACACCACCGGCTGCGCCAGACCCCGGACAAGATTTGCAGCTTCTTGAATGGCTTCAGGCTTTGAAAGCTTTACGCGCAATTCATCCGGAGCCGAAGGTTGAAGCCGCACAGTGCCAACAGTTGCGCGCTGATCACGCAACAGATTTCGCACTTCTGGCCACAGGCCTTTCATGCGGGTTTCATACACTTCTTCGACTTTAACTTCGGCCAGCAAATGCGCACCACCGCGCAAATCCAGGCCCAAATTCACCAGCGAAGACGGCATCCAGCTTGGCCATAGGCCCGCCTGCTCTTCAAGGCCATTGCCAGAAAATCCCGCGTCCAATGAGGCCGTGGCATCGTTGTGGGTCTCTACACGGGTATAAAACCCGTTTGGAAGCGCGAGAAGCAGACCCAGCGCACAAACGCTCCAGATCAGGACCCGTTTCCAAAGGTCGATTTGCAGCATATTGCCTCTGCCTTTGTTGTCGCCAAGAGCGAATTAAGATTTGACGGGTTCGGTTTTTGAAACAACTTGAGCCAAAGTCGACTGCACAACGCGTACTTTAACGCCTTCTGCCAATTCCACTTCGATTTCATTGCCGTCTTTCACTTTGGACACTTTGCCAATCAGGCCGCCTTGGGTCACAACTTCGTCACCGCGACGCACCGCCGCCACCATGGCTGTGTGTTCTTTGGCTTTTTTCTGCTGTGGACGGATCAGCAAGAAATACATAATCGCAAAGATCAGAATAAGCGGGATAAATTGTTGGAAAGCTTCCATTAGAGTGTCCTTTTGTTAGCGGGTAAACCCACGAATTTTGCAGGGAACCTATGTGCCTGCGCACATATATGCAAGGACCAAAGCCCAGAGAAAACAGAGGAGAAATTTTAAGGGCCGCAGCTGAAACGAACCCCTGTTTCAGTGGATTCTTAGTGCCAAATAACAGACAAAAACAAAAATGCGCGCGCACCGAATTTGCCGCGCCGCCAAGCATCAATGGGAAACCAATTGATAAGCCGCAACAAAAGGTCAATTCTGGGGGCCCGCTAGGCAACAGCCTCGTGAATACCAGTTTCAACAATATAGGCAGAACCATCAGTATCACCTGGGTGATACCAAATGCCCGGGCATTCAAATTACCATTGAGGGCTGTTGCCGATTGGTGTCACTGAACAGATACGCGCGTTGCTCAATCTCGGCCAGGTCCCGATCGCGCCCTCACTGACAGGGCAACCAATTGTTGAATTTAGAGCATATTTGAACCATTTGCCGCAAACACGATCCCGTGGCTAAAGTTTCACAAGTATTGCTTTTGGCGAACCATCAATTTCCCCAAGCAACCCGGTTTCGAAGCCAAAAAAAATAAGCCATAAGCATGACTGAAATGAATCACTTCAAAAGGATATGATCCATGCATGACATCCGTGCGATCCGCGAAAATCCGGCCGCCTTTGACGCTGCCCTCTCTCGCCGCGGCGATGAACCGATGTCAGAAGCGCTTTTGGCCCTGGATTCAGAGCGCCGCGCCAAGATCACCGCCGCTGAAACCGCGCAGTCCGAACAAAAGAAAGCCAGCAAATTGGTTGGGGCTGCCAAGGCAAAGGGCGACGAGGCTGAATTTGAACGTCTGCGCGCCTTGGTTGGCCAAAAGAAAGACGAAGTTGCGGCCATGCAAACCGCCGCCAAAGAGCTGGATGCCCAACTGACGGACAAGCTGGCGCGTATTCCAAATCTGCCAGCCGAAGATGTGCCTTTGGGGGCCGACGAAAGCGAAAACGTCGAGATCAGCAATTGGGGCACACCCGCGTCGCTGGATTTCACCGCAAAAGAGCATTTTGAAATCGCCTCTGTTGCAGCTTCGATGAACTTTGACACAGCCGCAAAGATCTCTGGCGCACGGTTTGTGATGCTTAAGGGGGCCGTTGCGCGCATCCACCGTGCCTTGTCTCAGTTCATGCTGGACAAACATGTTGATGAAAACGGCTTGACCGAAATCAACACGCCAGTGCTGGTGCGCGACGAGGCCATGTATGGCACGGATAAGTTGCCGAAATTCGCCGAGGACAGCTATCAGACAACCAATGGCTGGTGGCTTATTTCCACATCAGAAATCCCCCTGACTTATTCCGCGGCCGAAGAAGTGATTGACGAAAGCACGCTTCCGATCCGTATGACCGCCCATTCGCTTTGCTTCCGCTCCGAAGCTGGCTCTGCCGGGCGCGATACTTCGGGCATGCTGCGTCAGCATCAGTTCGAAAAAGTCGAAATGGTTTCGATCACCCATCCAGATAAATCTGACGAGGAGCAAAAGCGCATGCTTGGCTGCGCCGAAGGAATTCTGGAGGCGCTGAATATCCCGTATCGCACGGTCATCCTATGCACCGGTGATATGGGCTTTGGTGCGCGCCGTACGTTTGACATCGAAGCCTGGTTGCCAGGTCAAAATGCCTATCGTGAGATCAGCTCTGTTTCGACAACAGGCGCATTTCAGGCCCGCCGTATGAACGCACGTTTCCGCCCATCTGAGGGCGGTAAGCCAGAATTTGTGCATACCTTAAACGGTTCTGGTCTGGCAGTTGGCCGATGCCTAATTGCAGTGCTAGAGAATGGCCAACAAGCTGACGGAACGGTGGTGTTGCCTGCCGTGCTGTCCCCCTACCTTGGTGGCAAAACCACATTGGGCATCGACGGCACACTTAGCTAACACGTGACGGGCTGGCGGCGAAAACCGCCAGCTCAGCTACACGCCGGCGAATGTCACCATTCTTTGCTTGTCTTCGTCCCACAATTTCCAGCGCAGACAAGAAACCCCCTCACCCAAAGTAATTTTCTGCGACTGCAACACGCCATCGCGTTCTAGACTTTCGTAAGCGCGCTTTAAATTATAGCTGGGAATATTGGGGTTCAAGTGATGCAGGTCGTGAAACCCGATATTGGCTGTGATCCAATGGAAAATACGGCCAAAGTCCAACACAGCTGACGCCTCCAGCGCTGCTGTTTGCGCATCAAGTTCTGGCCTGCGCCCCCAGTGGATCGTCTCAAAATTATGTTCGACATAGGGAATAAACGCCCCCATCGAAACACCGCAATAAATTGCCCCCAACAAAATCGCCACGCCTTGCCCGCCAAACAACAAAAAAAACCCAGTCACGTAACAGGCCAATAATACATTGTGCAAAATCACGTCCCACAGCAACCCTGCCTTAAGCGTGTTTTTGGGGAAGCGGTGCACCACCGCATAGACCAGAAATGGCCCCACAACCAACAGGGTTAGCGGGCTGCGATACAGGCGATAAAAAAAGCGTTGTCCTGGGCTTGCTGCGCGAAACTCTTGCACCGTCATTACGTTGATCTCAAAGGTATCTCGCCGATCAAGATCCCCCACATGGCTGTGATGCTGATTGTGGTTATAACGCCCCGTATAAAACGGCGTCAGCGTAAAAGGTGACAGCAAAACCCCAATGGTGTCATTCAGCCAACGCGGGCGGATAAAGCTCCGGTGCATGCAATCATGTTGCAACATATAAAGGCGCACGGCAGCCAGTCCACAGGCTGCCATAAGCGGCAAGCTTAGCCACAGCCAATCCACCAGAAAAATCGCAGACCACAGCAAAGAAAAATAGCAAAACAGCGTCACCACCAACTGAAAGACCGCAGCACTCGCACTTATCTTGCGATAGGCCAACGACACCTTAAGAGCAGACATAATATGTTCCTGAAAATCAAATCTAAAAACCTGACTTTCGTGAACAAAAGTAAACAAATAGCTAATTTCGCACGAGAATTGAAAACACCCCGCGAAAACCGCGAGGTGTTTCGGCTGATCATCTTGATCAACCAACTGCTGAAAAGAACCAACGAAGGGTAATAAGTGGCTTATTTCGGCAGCATTCCGGCCTCAGCAGCGGCTTGCAGTTCTTCTGCCGAAACCTCTCCATCGGCATCCGCATCAATTTGACCAAACAGGTCTTCGGTCAAATTTGGATAGGCGGCAGCCATCTCGATATATGAAAATGTGCCGTTTTCATCGGCATCCACGACCATCACTTCGGCCAAGGCAGCGCCCGCAGAAACGCCGAAAACCAGGGTCATAAGTGTTGCGATACGTGTCATGTGTAACTCCTTTTAAGAACGGCATGATTGCCGTCTCAATCGAATGAGCCACATCAGATCAACACGCAACCCACTCAAAACACACCTGAAAATCTGGCAAACATGCGCTAGGCATCGGCGCGTTTTGGCTTGAAAAATCGGCAATCCTGCGCCCGAGCACTGTGGAAAAAACCGCCGACTGCAGGTTTCCGCGCGTGACTACGCGAAACAAGGCCTATCCGGTTTTCCTAGCTTGGTTGCGCGGTTTTTGTCCTAAATCTTGTGGGCCTCAGACATAAAAAAGCCCCACCAAATGGCAGGGCTGTTTGATCACTTTTCGCGCAAAGCGCGTGGTTTCAGGTGCTTTTTCAGCGACCCAGCGTTTTTCTTACGGGCCCCCTTATAAGGGTTCTGATCACCCTGCCCCCGCATATAAAGTCGGATCGGCGTGCCAGGCATGTCAAAATCCTCGCGCAGCCCATTCACCAGATAACGCGAATAGCTTTCGGGCAATTTGTCGGGATGGCTGCACATAACCACAAAGCCCGGCGGCCGGCTTTTGGCTTGGGTCATATAACGCAACTTGATGCGTTTCCCCTGAGGTGCGGGCGGCGGGTGCTGTTCCAACATGCCAATCAGCCAACGGTTCAATTGTGCGGTGGTCACACGTCGGTTCCAGACCAAATAGGCCTGTACAATCGCATCATGCAACCGATCAAGCCCGCGTCCGGTCTTGGCAGAAACCGTGACCAAAGGTGCCCCGCGCAACTGTGGCAAAAGACGCGTAAAAGACTCTTTCAAGTCCCGCAGTTTTTGTTGTTTATCACCTTCGATGTCCCATTTGTTCACCGCAACCACGACGGCCCGGCCTTCACGCTCTGCCAGATCGGCAATGCGCAAATCTTGTTGTTCAAATGGAATGGCTGCATCCAACACCACCACGACGATTTCGGCGAATTTCACTGCGCGCAGCCCGTCAGACACAGACAGTTTTTCAACCTTGTCCTGAATCTTGGCCTTTTTGCGCATGCCTGCGGTGTCAAAGATCCGCACCGGTGTCTCAGACCAATTGGTCCGCACCGAAATCGCATCGCGTGTAATCCCGGCCTCAGGTCCTGTCAAAAGCCGTTCTTCACCAATAATCTGGTTGATCAAGGTCGACTTACCCGCGTTCGGACGCCCGACAACGGCAATCTGCAACGGCTTTTCGCGCGTTGGCATTTCAACAACAAAGGCGTCATTTTCATTTTCGTCATCGATGGCCACATCAACCATAGGCGCATTGTCCTCGGACGCCTTGGCAAATTTCTCATCAATCGGCATCAAATGGGTATAAAGGTCGTTTAATCCTTCGCCATGCTCTGCGGAAAGGCGGATAGGTTCGCCAAGCCCCAAGGAATATGCATCTATCACGCCAGCATCGGCCGCAGCGCCTTCGGCCTTATTGGCTGCCAAAATCACATGCGCAGATTTCTTGCGCAGAATTTCTGCAAACACCATATCGGTTGGGGTCACACCGGCACGCGCGTCAATCATGAACAAACAAACATCGGCCATTTCGACGGCGCGCTCTGTCAAACGACGCATCCGTCCCTGCAAAGAATCATCGGTGGCTTCCTCAAGACCCGCAGAATCAATCACCGTAAACCGAATGTCGCCAATGCGCCCTTCGCCTTCACGCAGATCACGCGTCACACCGGGCTGGTCATCTACCAACGCCAGTTTTTTGCCTACCAAACGGTTAAACAGCGTGGATTTACCCACATTTGGGCGGCCCACGATCGCCAGTGTGAAACTCATATTGCTCTCCAGAGACTCTGAAGAGCCGCCTTACAGCAATTTTTCCTTAACGGAAAGCGTGCAAAGCACCCTTTTTGCCAACCACATACAGTGTGTTGCCTGCGACAACCGGATTTGAAGCGGCCCCACCAGGAATTTCCACGCTGTGCAAAAGTTCACCCGACGCAGGATCAAAACTGCGCAGCATTCCATCAGAGGAGGCAACAATCAACTGACCGCCCGCCAACACCGGCCCAAAATGTGCATAACGCTGCACCTGTTTGCGCGGTTTTTGTTTGATGAAATCCGGCAATGCTTTCACCCAGATATGGGCACCGGTCTTGGCATCTAGACGCACCAATTGGTTTTGTTCATTCACAAGATACACAGAGTCGCCTGCTGGCCAAACAGGGCTCAGCGCCCCTTCCTCTGCGGTCCATTTGCGCGCACCTGTATCCAAATCCAAGGCAACAAGCCGTCCTGAGTGGTTGGCCACATATACGGTTTTACCCACAACCACCGGATCACCAGAGATATCGCCAATCGTCGAAAGCGCTCGCCCAATTCGTTTCCCTTGAATGCCCGCATCCCAGAAACGCAGCCCACCTTTACGGAACGCTGCTTGGACTTCGCCAGAACCAAAGGCAAACACCACAAACTTATCAGTCACCGCAGGGGCCGAGGGCACTTGCAGGTTGTTAATGTCAGGGGTCGAAGACAATTGCCATTGGATACGGCCAGTCTCGACGTCCAAAGCCCAGGCAAGATCGTCGCCCGACACCACATAGACCAATCCACCGTAAACAGTCGGGCTACCATTGCCCACACTGCCCAACTTTTGTTCCCACAGCTCTTCACCAGTTGCCGGATCAAGCGCCATCAAACGTCCAAAACCCGTTGTGACAAAAAGCTTACCTTCACCAAACGCAATGCCACCGCCAGAAGCTTCATTGGGGCGGTCACCCGAAGTTGTCATGTCACGTGTCCACAACGCGGCACCAGACGTCGAGGTCGCGCTCAAAGTTGCTGTGGAATCAATGGTAAAGACCCGGCCATCTGCAACAACAGGATCAGTCGAGATGCGTTGCCGGCGTTTATCCCCTTCGCCAATCGACGCGCTCCAAACAAGATTTGGGGCAGCGGACAAAGCAGGGTGCGCCGTACGGAACTTTTGGGTGCCGTGGCGATGTGTCCAATCTGCATTAGACACTTGCTTTGCCAAGCGAACTGCGCGTGTTTCAGAGGGCAATTCAATTTGCGGAGTTGCACCGCGCAATTCTTCGCGTGGGCCTTGCAGAATAACATCTTGCTCTGCACAGCCTGCCAAAACCACGGCAGAAACTGCAGCCAAAATCCAATTTCGTTGTGACATGCCCTGCCCTCCAGTCGGTTGCGCTTATTGGGTTGCGCTCAGCGACGGCAATGTTTCTGGTTCACCACCCAGCGCCACAATCAACTGAGTTGCACGTTGACGCAAGCCCGATGACACACTTGCGTCAAGGATGATGGCTTGAAGGCGGGAAATCGCTGCCTCTGTTTGTCCCTCGGCGATATCGATCAAGGCCAGTTGTTCTGACGCCAGCAGTGCCAGGGGCAATCCTGGCTGGCTCATGGCCTCAAGACGCGTACGGCGTTCGCCTGCGGGGATACTCTCTGCCCCCAACATAAGCGCTTTAAGTTCCGCAATGGATTTATAAATCAAAGCAGCATCCGGCGCTGTGTTCAGAAACTGATCAAGCGTTTGCGCGGCTTCCGCAGCATTGCCTGATCCGGCCTGTTCTGCACTTAGCAAAAACCGACGCACAACATCTGCTTGCGCTGAAGACAACGTGGCATTTTGCAATGCTGTAACTCGCGCCGCAGCCTCGTCTTCACCCAAAGCTTCAAGCAAAGCATCACCAGTGGCACGTGCTGCATTTACCTTCTGCGATTTCTGATACTCATTCCAGCTGGCACCGCCCACAACGGCAACCACCGAAATTACGGCAACCCAGCTGTATTTGCGCATTGTCGTAAACAGTTTGTCACGGCGAACTTCTTCGGTGACTTCATCAATAAAACTGTCAGTATTGCTCACAGCTAGCCCCTTGGTTAATTTGCGACTCTCTTACCCTGTCCCTCACAAAGTTCCAAGTCCACCCAAGCTTTTAATGACGCACTTGAATGTCAGGACAGAAAAAATTAAACTGAACTGGTCGGTTCAGAAAATTCATTTCGACCTATTGTAATTGGGTTCTGGGCCTCTACCTCTTTTGGAAAACGCGCAAGAACGAAAGTTATCCCAGATGCGAATTGTCCCGTTAGTTATTGCCGTAATAGTTGCGGCCTTTATGTACCTCTTTATTATTGAACGCGACAGACTTCTGGCGTTCGCATCAACCGAAGACGACGTCGTTGAAATCGTCGAAGTCGCAGACGAAGCCATGGCAGACGTTGCGCAAGCAGATGTTGTGCGGGTTGTCGCAGTTCATTCCGCAGCCCGCAAAATCGACAGTGCTGTAGTTGTGCGCGGTGAAACCGAAGCACAGCGCCAAATTGACGTCTTGGGCGAAACATCCGGTCTGGTGGTCTCCGAAGCACTGCGCAAAGGCAGCTTTGTCACCAAAGGACAGGTGATGTGCAAGATTGATCCCGGCACCCGCGGTGCGGCAATGGCTGAAGCCCAAGCCCGCCTTGCAGAAGCCCGCGCAGGCGTTCCAACGGCTGCCGCCCGTGTGGCAGAAGCAAATGCGCGCCTTGACGAAGCCAAGATCAATGACAACGCAGCGTCCAAATTGTCTCAGGATGGGTTTGCCTCTGACACAAGGGTCGCATCGACCCAAGCTGCAGTCAGTGCTGCAGAAGCCAGCCTTGCCGCAGCGAGATCTGGTCTTGAAAGCGCACAAGCTGGTATTCAGTCCGCCGAAGCCAGCGTAGCTGTTGCGCAGAAAGAAATTGACCGGCTGACCATTGTCGCGCCATTTTCTGGCCTGCTTGAAACCGACACCGCCGAAGCGGGCAGCTTGCTGCAAACCCAAGGCCAAAACGGCGCGCATTGTGCAACCATCATTGAACTTGACCCAATCAAACTGGTTGGATTTGTGCCCGAGACAGAAGTTGGTCGTGTGCAGATTGGCGCAATGGCCGGAGCGCGTCTCGCCAGTGGCCAGGAAGTACGTGGTGACGTCACCTTTATCTCACGCGCCGCTGATCCTGCCACCCGCACATTCCGCATAGAAATCGCGGTACCAAACCCAGAACTGACCATTCGCGATGGGCAAACTGCCGAAATTATCATTGGTGCCGAAGGCAAATCAGCGCATCTTTTGCCTCAATCAGCACTCACGTTGAATGACAACGGGCAACTCGGCGTGCGCATCGTCACCGATGAAAACATAGCTGAATTTGTACCCGTCGCCGCATTGCGTGACACCATAGATGGCATGTGGCTCTCTGGCCTTCCTGACAAGGCGGATGTCATCATTATTGGTCAGGAATACGTCGTTTCCGGCGTGCCCGTTGAAGCAAGCTATCAGGAGCATAACGAATGATTGGCGTTGTCGACTGGGCCGCTGAACGGGCCCGCATGGTGCTTGCCTTTATCGTCTTATCGCTTGCGGTAGGCGGCTTTGCATACTGGAACCTTCCCAAAGAAGGCGAACCAGATATTGAGATCCCGGCACTCTTTGTGTCGGTGCCATTCCCGGGCATTTCCGCGGCAGACAGCGAAACATTGCTTGTCAAACCCATGGAGACAGAATTGTCTGATCTGGACGGTCTCAAAAAGCTCTCCTCTACCGCAGCCGAAGGCTATGCAGGGGTCGCGCTAGAGTTCGAATTTGGGTGGGACAAAACCAAAATCATGGCAGATGTGCGCGACTCAATGAGCACAGCCGAGGCCCAATTCCCCGATGGCGCCGACAAATATTCGATCAATGAGATCAACTTTTCTGAGTTCCCCATCATCATTGTCAACCTGACGGGCCGCGTGCCCGAACGCACGATGTCCAATGTGGCAGACGCCCTGCAAGACAAGCTTGAATCGCTTGATGCGGTGCTTGAGGCCGGGATTGCGGGCAAACGAGATGAAATGCTCGAAGTGCTCATCGACCCACTGCGGCTTGAATCCTATAACGTGACCGCCAGCGAATTGATCAACGTCGTGCGCAACAACAACCAGTTGATTGCCGCCGGTGAAATCGAAACGGCGCAGGGTAAATTTGCCGTCAAAATCCCCTCTAGCTTCGACGAAGCCCGTGATGTTTACACCCTGCCCGTCAAGACAAACGGGGACCGAATTGTAACCCTCGGTGACCTTGCCGAAATCAATCTGACTTTCGAAGACCGCACCGGCACAGCCCGGTTTAACGCGGTCAACACTGTGGCGCTGCAGGTGGTGAAACGCAAAGGCTTTAACCTGATCGACACCGCCGAATTGATCCGTGAAACCGTAAACGAAGCGTCTGCAGATTGGCCGCATGAGCTTAAAGCTGCCGTCGAAGTTGGCACCTCCAATGACCAAAGTCGCATTGTCGGTTCGATGGTGGGCCAACTCGAAGGCTCAGTGCTGACCGCTATCGCCTTGGTGATGATCGTCGTTCTGGCAGCGCTTGGCACCCGGGCCGCGCTGTTGGTTGGCTTTGCGATTCCCACCTCCTTCCTTTTGTGTTTTGTACTGCTGGCGCTGATGGGTATCACCATTTCAAACATCGTGATGTTTGGCCTGATCTTGGCAGTTGGCATGTTGGTGGACGGGGCCATTGTTGTGGTTGAATACGCCGACAAACGCATCAACGAGGGCGTCGGTCCGATGCACGCTTATGTCGAGGCTGCCAAACGCATGTTTTGGCCAATTGTATCCTCAACCGCCACCACGCTCTGCGCCTTCCTACCCATGCTGTTCTGGCCCGGGGTTCCCGGTCAATTTATGGGCATGTTGCCGGTCACATTGATCTTTGTTCTGTCGGCTTCTTTGGTTGTGGCACTGATCTATCTGCCAGTTATGGGCGGTGTTTCTGGCCGCATGAGCCGCTTTTTCCACGAGGCTTCTGTGGCCCTGCGCAAACGCACCCCGTGGCTGGTCCGTATCCTATTGGTGCCACCTTCATTGTTTGTCATTTTCCTTGGGGCCATGCAAATCCTGAACCCGACATTCCTCATGGGCGCAGCTGGGGCCAATGGCGGCCTAGCGCCTTTCTTGGTTGGCTTTGTTGTGTTCCTGCTTGGGGCGTTTGCGGCCTCGATCACTGTGGATGCCATCATGCTGACGCGCCGTCAAAAGCGCATCAAAGTGGGCCGTTCACTGTCGCCCTTTGGCTGGCTGATCAAGCTGATCGCCGGTAACCCAATCATGCCACTGATTTCGATCGCAGCTGTGATTGGTTTTGTGATGTCGGTCTTTACTTACTTTGGCAGCAACAACAACGGCGTTGAGTTCTTTGTTGAATCCGAACCCGAGCAAGCGATTGTCTATGTTCTGGCAAAGGGCAACCTGTCGCTTGAACAAAAAGACCGCATCGTGTCTCAGGCCGAAGATCTGGTGCTGCAGCATCCCGGCATCAAAACCGCCTTTTCCTTTGCCGGCGAAGGTGGCTTGAACAGCAACACCGGTGGCGCGCAGCCGCCTAAAGACACCATTGGACAAATCCAACTGGAAACCATCCCATGGGAAGATCGCCCCGACGCCAAAGAACCTTGGTTCGATATCCCCTTTACCGGCATCACCATCAACCGCGCCATTAAGGCCCCTGATTTTGATGGTGATTTGGTGATCGAAGAATTGACTGCTGAGCTCACGAAAATTCCCGGTGCACGGATTGAAATCCTGTCGGCAGATCGGGGTCCGGCCTCTGCCAAACCTGTGCATCTGCGTGTCAAAGGCGACAATTGGGAAAACTTGATGACCTCGATCAAGATCGCCCGGGATAAATTTGACGCCACCCCCGGTCTAACGCTGATCGAAGATACGCGACCCCTGCCCGGCATTGACTGGCAAATTGACGTCGATGTGCAGAAAGCTGGGCGCTATGGCGCTGACGTGGCCACTGTTGGTGCCATGGTGCAGCTGGTGACACGTGGTATTTTGCTAGACACGATGCGCGTTGACAGTTCGGATGAAGAGATCGACATCCGTGTGCGTCTGCCTGAAAAAGACCGCGTGCTGTCGACGTTGGACACATTGAAAGTGCGCACCCCGGATGGGCTGGTGCCGCTGTCCAACTTTATCACCCGCAAACCGGTGCCAAAATTGGCGGAAATCAACCGCGTTGACCAGGTTCGGATCTTTGACGTCAAGGCGGGCATTGTCGCTGGTAAGGTGTTTGTCTCTAACGCGGAAACAGGCGAAAGCGAATTGATTGATGCCGACGACTGGAGCAACAATTCAGCGTTGAAAACCGATTTCGAAGACAGAGGATTTACTGGAACGCCATTGACGCCCGCGCTGCAAATTGAAAACATCACAAAATGGCTCAACGAAACCAACCCCTTCCCCGAAGGCATTGATTGGGAATGGACCGGCGATCAAGAAGACGAAGCGGAAAGCCAGGCCTTCTTGGCCAACGCCTTTTTGGGCGCTTTAGGGTTGATGTTCATCATTCTGCTGGCCCAGTTCAACAGCTTCTACAATTCGATTTTGGTACTTTTGGCGGTGATCCTGTCCACAACCGGCGTGTTGATCGGCATGTTGGTGATGGATCAGGCCTTCTCTATTATTATGACAGGCACAGGCATTGTGGCGCTTGCAGGGATTGTGGTGAACAACAACATTGTTCTGATTGATACCTATCAGGAATACAGTCAATTCATGCCCCGGATCGAGGCGATTGTGCGCACCGCCCAAGACCGTCTGCGCCCGGTTTTATTGACCACAATCACCACGATGGCCGGCCTTGCACCGATGATGTTTGGCCTCAGCCTAGACTTCGTTGGCGGCGGGTATTCCATCGACAGCCCCACAGCACTTTGGTGGAAACAGCTGGCGACAGCGGTGGTTTTTGGCCTGGGCATTGCTACGGTTCTAACCTTGGTCTTCACCCCGTCCATGCTGGCCCTGCGAGTCTGGGCCACAACCTATGTCTCTTGGTTCTTCCGTCTGATCGCCCGCATCACCCGCGGACGTGGCAGCCGCGCGGCGCGCGACTGGGCCCTGCGACGCGCGGCCAAGCAGATCCGCGCACCAGAGATCCTATGGGAAGACCGTGAATCTGTGGTCAGCAAGGTAACAGATGATGCAGGCAAATTGCAGGCTGCTGAATAAGTTGGACGTCATGCAATGGATACAAATTCTGACGTCAGGACCTTTCTGACCGAGTATCTTCAAACGTGCAAAGCCATGAATGCAGACCAAGTGTCTGCATTCTGGCATTTTCCGTGTGAAATTTCAGTTTTTGGCGGTTCTCGTGTCTGCAAAAACCAGGCCGAGCTGGTGGAAGCGATCCATCAATCGCAGGCACTGTATGAATCCTACGGTATTGCCGCACTCAACAAGAAAATTAGCTATGTTCACATTTCAGACGACGGAGAAGCACTGATCTGCACCCAGGACCAGGCCCTGGATGCAAACGACGCCGTCATGGGGCAATGGTCCTGCACGTACCTCATGCAAAAGGCAAAGAATAACAGCTGGGGTCTGTGCAGACTTAAAATAACCTCCGACGACCCAGCTGTCATAGAGAATAACGTCGCCGATCAGGCCGCTTCATTGCTTTCACTCAGCTGACGATGCCAAAGGTGCGCATAACGGCCTTCCCGCTCTAGCAAGTCCGCATGGGTGCCTTCTTCGACAATATGGCCCTGCTCTAACACCACAATCCGATCTGCCTCGGCAATGGTTGACAGCCGGTGCGCGATGGTGATCACCGTGCGCCCCTTGCCTGCCAACGCCAATGCATCTTTGATGGATTGCTCCGTTTCCGTATCCAGCGCCGAAGTCGCTTCGTCCAACAACAACAACGGCGGATCCTTCAACAAAGTCCGGGCAATGCCTACACGCTGCTTTTCACCGCCCGACAACTTTAGCCCACGTTCCCCAACCGCAGTGTCATAACCTTCGGGAAGCGATGCAATAAAGTCGTGGATCTGGGCGGCCTGTGCCGCGGCAACAATATCAGCCTCGGTCGCACCATCGCGCCCATAGGCAATGTTGTAACGAATGGTGTCATTAAACAGCACGGTGTCTTGCGGCACCACACCAATGGCGTCATGCAAGCTTTGTTGGGTCACATCCCGCACGTCTTGGCCATCAATGCGCAGCGCCCCGGAATGCACATCATAAAAACGAAACAACAAGCGCCCAATGGTCGATTTACCAGAGCCAGAGGCCCCCACAATCGCCACGTTCTGCCCCGCCCCAACCGTCAGGCTGACCCCCTTCAAGATTGGCCGCACCTCATCATAGCCAAAGACAACATCATCCAGTTCAATCTTGCCGCCCTCTACCTTCAATGGCTTGGCATCCGACAGATCCTGAACTTCGGCGGGTTGCTCCAGCAAATCAAACATCTCGCCCATATCCACCAAGCTTTGACGGATCTCACGATACACCGTGCCCAAAAAGTTCAATGGCATGGTGATCTGGATCATATAGGCGTTTACCATCACAAAATCGCCCACCGTCAACGAGCCATTTTCAACCCCGATTGCCGCCATCACCATGACCACAACCAAACCGCCGGTGATCAAAAACGACTGCCCAACATTCAGCGCCGCCAGGCTATAGGCGGTTTTGATGGCCGCCGCTTCATAGCCCTTCATAGATTGATCATAGCGCTGCGCTTCGCGCCGTTCCGCCCCAAAATACTTGACCGTTTCAAAGTTCAGCAGACTGTCGATGGCCTTTTGATTGGCATCGGTGTCCTGGTCATTCATGATCCGCCGCAGCTTTACCCGCCACTCGGTGACTTTAAACGTAAAGAGGACATAGGCCGCGATTGTCACAACAATCACTGACAAATACCAAACATCCAAAGTGTAATACAAAATGCCCGCGATCAAAATCAGTTCCAGGATCAACGGCCCAATCGAAAACAGCATAAAGCGCAGCAGGAATTCTACCCCCTTCACACCACGCTCGATAATCCGGCTTAATCCGCCGGTTTTGCGGGTGATGTGATAGCGCATTGACAGGCGGTGAATATGCTCAAAGGTTTCCAGCGCCAACCGCCGCAACGCCCGCTGGCCAACCCGGGCAAAAACCGCATCCCGTATGTTCTGAAACGCCACGGCCATCAACCGCGCCAGCCCATAGGCCACCGTCAGTCCAACCGCACCCAACATCAAGGTCGACGCGCCTTCAAGCGCCAAGGTATCAACCGCGCCCTTATAGATTTGCGGGACATAAACCGCGATGGCCTTAGAGGCCACTAGCGCCAGCATCGCCAGCACAACCCGTTGCTTCACCCACAGCTGATCTTTGGGCCACAGATAGGGCGCAACCCGGCGAATAATCTGCCAACCAGAACGGTCTTTCGCCCGCGCCAACTCTTCGTCAGATGCCGTTCGCCATTTTTGCATGGTTTGCCCCTACTCTCGCTGCTCAGCTCATTGACTTAAGCACCTGCCCACAAAAAGGCCAGCCCAAGGCAGCCCCCATGGGCACAAATACGAATTAACATAGGAATTTGGCCCGAAACCAAGCCAAGGACAGGTCATCCTCGGCTCATTGCTTTTAACAGCGTCTTTATTCCGGAACCGTAAACACCTGCCCTGGATAGATCAGGTCAGGGTCGCGAATCCGATCTTTGTTGGCTTCAAAAACCTTGATGTACTGAATGCCATCACCATAGTTATCACGCGCGATCGCCCAAAGTGTATTGCCCGGTTGAACCGTCACCGCCAACACCCGCTTTTTGGCAACGTCCACAGCCGTTGTCTGCAATTCCTCGCGTGGTTCACGTTTAAATGGCGTTTCAACCCGCGACACCACCGCGCCCGCTTCAGAGATCTGATCCACCCGCAGGGTATAGACCCCGGTGTCTACATCCGGCAATTCAGCCTGCCAGCTACCGTTGCGTTCCACGGGCACCACCAGACGCTGCTGATTGTTCAGATAGACCCGCACATAGCCTTGCTCTGTGGCGCGACCCGACAATTGCACAGCACCATCAACCGCATAGCTGATTGCATCCAGCGCAATAGTGTTCAAAACCTCGGCAGAGGTATCTGACTGCGGGGCCTGCAACAGCCGCGCGCCGTCTTTGTCATTCACAATTACGGTTGGCACCGAAGGTTGCGGTGTTTCCAGAACTGACGGTTGCTTGGCTTCGGCTTCGAAACTCCCCTCAACAGAAGCCACCTCTAACGCGGCAGCCGTTTCGTCGGTCATTGTGTCCTTTGCGGTCAAAGCCACTTCGGGCTCAGCGACACCACTCTCTACGGTTTTGACCACCTCAGACGCCACATCTCTTGTATCCGTGTTTTGCGACATACCAGAAGCACTTGTGGCGACTTCGACTTCTCCGGCAGCCACATCTCCGGCGGCCACGTCTTCGGCAGGCAGGTTTGGCGTCTCAACCGATCCTACAACCCCATCGGCAGGATTTGCGACAACTACTTCTGCAACAGTCTTTGATGCGCTGGCCACGTCAGCTGTCTCAGGCTCACCCTGCGCCACCTGCATCTGAACGGCCTTAGGTGTCGGCGCAACAATCACTGTGCCATCAGATGCCTGTTTCTGCCCATCAATCTCTTGTGAAAGGCTTAGAACTTGCGCCTGATCACCGGGTTCCAAGGTTACAAAACTGGTGAAGGTACCATCTTGCCCGGCGGTTACTTCGGCCACTTTGGCCCCATCGACCTCTATCGAAACCGTCGCGCCCTGTGCGGCAGAGCCTGCAATCAAAGTGCTGCCGTCGGTTTCAACCCGCACGACATCAAATGCTGGCGCATCGCCAATGACCTCAGTTTCCTCAGCACTCTCGGCTGGTTTTGTCACTTTTGTAGAATTTTGCTCAACCGCCGACACCACCTCTGCCGCTGCAACGTCATTCAACTCTGTTGATTGCGCGACATGGCTATCAGCCTCAGAAGTGGCCGTTTTAGACGTTTCCACTTCGGCTGTCACAGTATCCTGCGCGGTGGTTCCTGGCGCTGTTTGAGGGGTATCCGCCACCTCTGGCTGAAATACCCCACCAACATATAGCCCAACTCCTATGGCCACAATTGCTGCGGCCCCGATCGCAGCGGCACTTGATGTCGCTGCTGATGCAATTTTACTCATTGCTGCCCTTTCCCCAGATAATGGCAGTCGTCTCGGTTGAGCGACCCTATCAACTTGGGTAAGTGTGGTCAAAAGAGCATTCAAAACATTGGAATATTCTATGGCTAAGACGTCAATTTGTGTCTTTTGCGGATCACGTTCCGGGATTGACCCCGCATACGAAACAGCAGCAACAGAACTGGGCAAAGCCATTGCCGCAGAAAACTGGCGTCTGGTCTATGGCGCAGGCGATGTTGGTTTGATGGGGGCCACGGCGCGCGCCACCCAAACGGCGGGTGGTGAAACCTTTGGCGTGATCCCAACGCACCTGATGAAACGCGAAGTTGGCAAGACTGACTTGACGCAATTTGTGGTCACTGAAAACATGCACGAACGTAAGAAAGTCATGTTTATGAACAGCAACGCCATCGTTGTCTTGCCGGGCGGAGCCGGATCACTGGACGAATTCTTTGAAATCCTGACCTGGCGCCAATTGGGTTTGCACGAAAACCCCATCATTCTGTGCAATATCAACCAATACTGGCAGCCGCTTATTGATCTGGTAGATCACGTGGTGGCCCAAGGGTTTGCCGATGCATCGCTCAAACAATTCTTTCAAACCTGCGATACAATTGCCGCGACCACCCAGGCGTTGAAAGACCAATTCGCTTAAGACAAACTCAGTTTTGCAAAAAGAAAGGCCCCGGAAAATCCCAGGGCCTTTTCAATTGGCAGACCCGCATGATGCGCGCCAATTTTTAGCAGATCACAGACGACCAGCGACGTTTTCCCAGTTCACCAGGTTGTCCAGGAAGTTGGACAGGTAAACAGGACGTTTGTTGCGGAAGTCGATGTAATAGGAGTGCTCCCAGACATCACAGCCCAGCAATGCCGTTTGACCAAAGCACAATGGGTTCACACCGTTTTCAGTCTTGGTCACTTTCAAGCCACCGTCGGTGTCTTTTACCAACCAGCACCAGCCAGAACCGAACTGGCCCGCACCCGCGGCTGAAAATTCCTTCTTAAATGCGTCAACAGAGCCAAAGCTTTCAACAATCGCTTTTTCCAACTCGCCTGGCATCGCGGTCTTGTTAGGCCCCATCATTTCCCAGAATTGGTTGTGGTTCCAAAGCTGCGAAATGTTGTTGAAAATGCCGTTTTGCGCGACGGAAGTCGCGTTATAGGTGCCAACGATGATCTCTTCGAGGGTCTTGCCGTCCCATTCGGTGCCAGCAATCGCCGCGTTGCCATTGGTAACATAGGCGTTGTGATGCAGATCGTGGTGGAATTCCAGTGTTTCAGCAGACATGCCATGTGCGGCCAATGCGTCGTGGGCGTAAGGAAGATTAGGAAGTTCAAAAGCCATGGTGGCCTCCTCAATAGTTCGTGCGGTCTCTCAGGCACCCAAATGTGAGTTTTTGCCCCTAAAGGTCAAGGACAAAGCGCAGTCCGCCCTGCCCTTACCTTTATAAATGCCTATTACAACGCCAATCTAACCTTTCAAAGCCGCGCAACGCCCTTTGCCCTGAAACGTATTGCTATAACCACGAGGCTCCATCATCACATTGGCTGCCTGGGTACGTTTCACAATGATGACGCGGTAATCCATGGTCGCAGTCTGGTTGGTCGAGCTTTTCAATCGTTCGATTGTCCAACCCACCGAAACGCTTTTTTTGGAATTGCGACGGATTTTAGCTTCGCGCCAACCATCTTCGCTAACACCGTATTTACGTCCATCACGAATGAACGCGGTGTCATTATCAGCATCCACTTTGACCAAGAACACATCTGGAATCCAATTCCCGGTTCCCGCGCCCGTGAAATCACACTTATAGGTGTCTGCAGCCGTGGCAGCTGAGCTAAGACCAGCCAAAATGACCGCTGCTAAAACGAAAGACTTCATGTATTCAAATCCTTGCCTAATTGATTTTTTTCAATGAATGCCTGCACCACGAAATCCGCGATCACAGCATTCGTTCAATGGTACCGCTAAAAGAACTTGATCCAAGTGTCCATACATCTCTAGATAGAAATTCAGCTGATCAAACCATCTGGCTGCAAACTGGCCGCTGCCTGGCTCAACGTATCAAAAGCATATGTGCTTACAGATCGAAAACACAGCAGAATGGCGGTTTCTGCATCCGCAAACCAAACCGCCGCTGCAACCTGTGCCAATCGAGAACGCCGAAAGTCACCCACTGCAAAACTCTCGGGGGCAAAATCCACCGGCATCAGTTTGGCCAAAACCTCCCGCATGCGCTTCCCAGATACACTCAGCTGCACCCACGCATCCGAGACGTTTTCAACCAACACATGTTGCCCCGCCAAGGCCTCGCGCAATTTCGCAATCCATTCAAAGACAGCAGCATGTTCAACGATCAAAAGCAACTCATCGGGCGACATCCAAGCGATCTGGCCTGCGTCGCAATTGATCACCTTTCGAATGCCTGGAAGCTCTGCCCCAAACACCGCTCTGATGGCCGCAATCATCTCTGGCGCAGTCAGATCCCCACGCACCGTAATCATGCCCGTCGCGGGTCTTTCCGTGACAGTGACCTCCCCCTTATAACACTTCAACTCAGACATTTTGCTTTGCTCCGTCCTTGTCATAAAAGACCGGGTCGACAATGCGCGCCTTGGTGATTTTTCCGTCAACATGCGGAATATCCAGCACCTCGCCCATGCGATTTGGCCCGTGCAAAACCAGCCCCATCGCGATGCCACGATCCAATGTGGCTGAATAATAGGTCGAGGTCACGCGCCCCTGCACATTGCGTTGCCCATTCGCGTTATGCCCTGCGGCCGATATATAAGCCCCATCCGGCAAAACAGATTTATCAACTGTTTTCAGTCCCACCAATTTCCAACGCTCGGCATTTGTCATGGCCGGCCGTTCCTGCGCGCGCTTGCCCAGAAAGTCCTCTTTCTTCTTAGAGATCGCCCATTGCATGTTCAGGTCTTGCGGAATGACGGTGCCATCGGTTTCGTCGCCAATCATGATAAACCCCTTTTCGGCGCGCATCACATGCAGGGCTTCGGTGCCGTAAGGCATGACATCATATTCCGCGCCTGCCTCCAACAAAGCTTGCCAAAGCGCCATGCCCCGCCCCGCAGGCACCGCTATTTCGTAAGACAATTCACCCGAGAACGAGATCCGATAGGCCCGAACGTCAAAACCGCCAAGCTGACCATCCCGCCATTGCATAAACGGCAAAGCCTCGGCTGACACATCCATGCCCCCCAGTTTTTCAAGCACCCTCCGGGCGTTGGGGCCGACAACGGCGATCTGGGCATATTGCTCTGTGACATTGGCCACATAGACTTGCATGTCCCACCATTCGCACTGCAACCAGTCTTCCATCCAAACATGAATGCGTTCTGCGCCTCCGCTGGTTGTGTGGCACAGGAATGTGTCGTCATTGATCCGCGCCACAACACCGTCGTCGATCAAAAACCCGTTCTCATTGCACATCAACCCATAGCGACATCTGCCAGGCTTCAGCGTGCTCATCATATTGGTGTAAAGCAGATCCAGGAATTTCCCAGCATCCGGGCCTTTGACAATCAACTTGCCCAATGTGGATGCATCCAGCAGGCCCACCGCCTTGCGGGTTTGCAAGATCTCGCGTTTCACCGCATCTGCATGGCGCTCGCCCCCCCTTGGAAAACAATAGGGGCGACGCCATTGCCCAACCGGCTCAAAATACGCCCCCTGCGCTTTGTGCCAGTCATGCAGAACCGTGCGCCGAATGGGCTGGAAAATCGCATCCCGAGCCTCCCCCGCTATCGAGCCCATGGAAATCGGCGTATAGGGAGGCCGGAATGTGGTGGTTCCCACAGCCGGTATCGGGGCATTTAGCTGGCCTGCCAATGTGGCAAGCCCATTGATATTGCTAAGTTTCCCCTGATCTGTCGCCATGCCAAGCGTGGTATAGCGCTTGGTGTGCTCAACGCTTTCATAGCCTTCTTGCGCCGCCAACCGCACGTCAGAAACTTTGACATCATTCTGATAATCCAGCCAAGACTTGGCGCGCAGTTTGGCACTGGCCCCCTGAGGCATCAGCCAAACCGGTTCTAGGGCCGCCTCACCTGTTTCGGTGACGTCTGGCGCAGATAGACCTGCGGCGGCCTTGCCAACCGCTTGCGCTGCGCCCAGGCCAACCAAAGTGGCATCTTGCAGAACATCTTGCAGCGATACCATTCCATTTGCAGCACCAGCGGCGGCTACAAAACCAATGCCGTCCTGATTGGTTGGCGGGCGTGTCGTATCTGGGCGAAACACCGCTTGGGCCTCATCCCAATTTAATTTGCCGCCACAATGGGACCAAAGGTGCACCACCGGCGACCAGCCACCAGACATTGCAACCGCATCACAGGCGATGTCTTCGACCACCGCGCCTTCGCCCGCTTGCAAACACAGGGACACGCCCGTCACCTGCTTGCCGCCTTTGACCTTGGCAATCGCCTTGCCGTTTTCAACCCGAATACCCAGCTGGCGCGCAGCGCTGGCCAAGGCCCCACCGCCCCCCCGGCGTGCATCCAAAATCACCGGCACCTCTAACCCGGCGCGTTTGATGGCAATCGCGGTGCGATAAGCGTCGTCATTATTGGTGACAACAACGGTGCGATCTCCGATTGAGACGCCATAACCCATCACGTAATCCCGCATTGCCCCCGCCAGCATAACACCGGGCACATCATTGCCCGCAAACGGCAATGGACGTTCAATCGCCCCGGTGGCCGTGATGATCTGACCCGCTCGAATGCGCCATAAACGATGTCGAGGCCCAGCCATGTGCGGCGCATGATCGGTCAGGCGCTCATAGCCCAACACATAGCCATGATCATAGATCCCTGCCCCCATTGTACGGTGGCGCAATGTGACGTTTTTCAGCGCCTTTAAGTCATTCAAAAGCGCGCTTATGAAATCCTCTACCGGCTGGCCATCAACCGTCTCGCCAGCGGCTGCGGCATCCACAACGGCACGCCCCCCCCAATGGGCTGTCTGTTCCAACAGCAAAACTTTGGCCCCGCCCAATGCCGCGGCTTTGGCCGCTTGCAAACCCGCAATGCCACCGCCCACAACCAACACATCCACAAAGGCATAATAATGCTCATAGGTGTCGGCATCTTTGGTTTTGGGAGCTTTGCCCAGCCCCGCAGACTGTCGCACAATCGGTTCAAACAGATGCTTCCAGGCGGCCCGCGGGTGGATAAATGTCTTGTAGTAAAACCCAGCTGGCAAAAAGCGCGCAACCGCGTTGTTCAAAACCCCAATGTCAAACTCCAAACTCGGCCAATGGTTCTGACTTTCGCAGCTTAGCCCCGCAAAAAGCTCGGTTGTTGTGGCGCGCTGGTTGGGTTCAAATCGCCCATCGCGGCCCATATTGACCAAGGCATTTGGCTCTTCTGCGCCGCTTGCAACAATCCCGCGTGGCCGGTGGTATTTGAACGACCGCCCCACAATCATCTGATCATTGGCCAATAAAGCTGAGGCCAGGGTATCGCCTTGAAATCCCTTTAAACGTTTGCCGTTAAAGGAAAACTCCATAGATTTCGCGCGGTTGATCAGGCGTCCACCTGTGGCGAGTCTTGTGCTCATTGATTGGCCCCCGGTGCGAGTTGAACTGTCGGAGCCTCCGGCGGGAGTATTTTAGGAAAGATGAAAATCATGCGGTTTTCCAGGCCCAGTTCGGGTGTTTGGCGCGAATGGCATTTTGGATCGCTTTGGGCGGTTCAAGCCTTTGCGCCGAATAGGTGCCAAAGACCTTTAGCGTCATTGTGCAACGCGCCATATGAAAGAACTTGCCGCAGCCATTGGCATGACGCCAGCGTTCAAAATGCACGCCCTTGGGGTTTTTGCGCATAAAAAGATAGCTTTCAAACTCCGCATCGTCAGACTTGGGTCCAAAGCGGTTCAAATGCGCTTCGCCTTCGGCGTGAAACTCGGTTTCTTCGGCGGAGACATGGCAATAGGGACAGGTTAAGATCAACAATGACTTTCTCCGAAATTCAAGGTCGAGACAGCAGAGTTGCGCTCAGACGCTTTCGCACCTAGGTTGATTTTATGAAAACAATCTTTCAGATACTTCCCGCTGTAATATTGATCTTTACAGCCTTTTTTCTTGGATGGCGTGGAATGCGAAGCAAGCGCTCTGGTAGAAACGAAGATACAAACAAAATTATTGACCATAGTCTTGGTAGTAATGCGGGAAGTCACTGGGACTGAAATCCGATCTAAGCGCGACTTACAGCACTGTTCTATTTCATTGAAATTTGTGTTGACCATCAGTGTGCCACCCCCGCCGCGACGCTTTCATCTATGAAGCGGCCTTCTATAAAGCGTTCCATGCCAAACGCTGCAGACAGCGGCCCTGGTTCGCCTTTGGCGATCAGTTCTGCTGTGGCCCAACCGCCACCCGGAATGGCCTTAAAGCCGCCGGTGCCCCAGCCAGCATTGATAAAGCAATTGCCCAGTGGGGTTTTGCCAATCACCGGCGAGCGGTCGCCCGTAACATCGACAATGCCCCCCCATTGGCGCAGCATCTTTAGCCGCGACAGCATTGGAAAGGTTTCGACCAGCGCGCGCACGGTTTCTTCGACATGGTGGAACGATCCGCGCTGGGTATAGTTGTTAAACCCATCGGTGCCGCCGCCAATCACCATTTCTCCTTTGTCTGATTGGCTAAGATAGCCATGCACCGTATTGGCCATCACCACCACTTCCATGCAGGGTTTGATCGGTTCAGTCACCAAAGCCTGCAGCGCCACACTTTCCAAAGGCAATCGAAAGCCAGCCATTGCCGCCAGCGCCCCGGAATTCCCGGCCACCACCAGGCCAAGCTTGTCACACTCAATCGCGCCCTTGGTGGTGTCCACGCCTTGCACTTTGCCATTGGCGCTGCGCAGACCGATCACTTCACATTGCTGGATAATATCCATGCCCATGTCAGAACAGGCGCGTGCATAGCCCCACGCCACCGCATCATGCCGCGCGGTGCCGCCCCGCGCCTGCCACAGCGCGCCAAGCACCGGATAGCGTGGCCCTGAAATATTGATGATAGGGCACAGATCTTTGACGTGATCCGGGGTGATAAATTCAGTGGCCACCCCCTGCAATGCATTGGCATGGGCGGTGCGCTGATAGCCCCGCACCTCGCTTTGGGTCTGGGCCAGCATCATCACACCGCGCGGCGAAAACATGATATTATAATTCAGATCCTGACTAAGCGTCTCATAGAGTGACCGGGCTTTTTCATACAGCGCCGCAGAGCTGTCCTGCAGATAATTGCTGCGGATGATGGTGGTATTGCGCCCGGTATTGCCGCCGCCCAGCCAGCCTTTTTCCAGAATGGCGACATTGGTGATGCCAAAATTCTTGCCCAGATAATAGGCCGTTGCCAAGCCATGCCCGCCCGCGCCAACGATGATCACGTCGTATTTTCGCTTGGGCTGCGGCGAGCGCCAGGCACGCTCCCAGCCGGAGTGATAGCGAAGAGCCTCGCGCGCGATGGCAAAAACAGAATAGCGTTTCATGGCAAGCTTTCCATAATAGCGACGTCGTCCCCATGTTTTGCACAATGGAACAAGACAGCCCGATTTAAATCGCCGGTTTGCAGCCCAGTTGCGACATGGTGGTCACAAAATCGTTTCGCCCTTTCTTGCGCGCGCGCAGCAGGCTACATGAGGGGGGTAAAAACTGGGAAATACACTATGCTGTTCTGGGTCATTGCCACAACTATCGCACTTCTCGTTGGTGGGTTTTTGGGGTTTGCGCTGTTGCGTGGACACAACCAAGACACGCTGACCGATTCATCAGACGTGAAAGTGTATCGCGACCAATTGAAAGACGTCGACAAAGATCTGGCGCGGGGCGTTATTGCTCAGGGCGATGCAGAACGCATTCGCACCGAGATTTCCCGGCGGATCTTGGCCGCAGACGCGAAAGCGCAAACCGTGACCGCCAGGGGCGACCAGCCCAAGCGTCTGGGCGTTGTGGCTGTGGTGCTATCAGCGGTCTTTTTGATCGCTGGCGCGTTAGGCCTGTACAACAGCATCGGAGCCCCCGGCTACAACGATCAACCCCTGATCGCGCGAATCGAATATGCCAGAGACCATCTGGCAAACCGATTGTCGCAGGCTGACTTTGAAGCCCAGCTCTCGCCCCAGCCAGAGATTGAAGTTGATCCAGATTTTCTGGCATTGATCCAAGAGCTGCGCGTTAAGGTCAAAGAAAACCCCACAGAAAAACGTGGCTTGGATCTACTGGCCAGAAACGAAGCCACCCTGGGCAATTTCACCGCCGCCTATCAGGCACAGCAACAGCTTATTGACCTATTGGGACCAGAGGCCAGCAGCCAGGATTACACCCAATTGGCAGATCTGATGGTGCGCGCGGCCCGCGGGTATATCTCTCCCGAAGCAGACATAGCCCTGCGTGAAGCACTTGTGCGCGACCCAAGCAATGGTTTTGCGCGCTACTACAGCGGCTTGATGATGTCGCAAAATGGCCGCCCGGATCTGACCTTTCGCGCCTGGCGCTCCTTGCTTGAGGAAGGGCCAGAAAACGCCCCCTGGATTGCCCCCATTCGCGCCCGCATCGAAGACCTGGCATGGATCGCTGGCGTGAAATACACCCCCCCCGCGCCCAACGGCCCGGATGCCGCTGACCTGCAAGCCGCCCAAGAGATGAGCGAAGAAGACCGCGCTGCCATGGTGCAGTCTATGGTGGACGGTCTGGCTGACCGCCTTGCCCAAGATGGCGGCACCCCGGCGGAATGGGCACAGCTGATCACCGCATTTGGCGTCATGGGCGAAACCCAACGCGCCAAAGAAACTTCAGAGACAGCCAAGGGGATTTTTGCAAACGACCCAGATGGTCTGCGCCTCATTCAGACCGCTGCGCAAGAAGCGGGCCTGACAGAATGAGCGATCAGATTCTGGACAGCCTTGAAGAAAACCCAACACTCTTTCCGCAGATGCAGGCCCTGATGGGCTTGGATCTGGGCACCAAAACCATTGGCGTTGCGGTCTCTGACAGTTTTCAATCTGTGGCGACCCCGCTTGAAACAGTGCGCCGCAAGAAATTTGGGTTGGATGCGGCCCGCTTGATTGAATTGATCAAAGAGCGCAGCATCGCCGGAATCGTTTTGGGCCTGCCCCTGAACATGGATGGGTCCGAAGGCCCGCGCGTGCAATCGACCCGCGCCTTTGCCCGCAATTTCGCGAAACTCTCGCCCCTGCCGATCCTGTTTTGGGATGAACGTCTGTCCACAGTGGCAGCAGAACGCGCTTTGCTCGAGGCCGACGCTTCCCGCAAACGCCGGTCAGAAGTGATTGACCACGTCGCAGCTGCCTATATTCTGCAAGGCGCGCTGGATCGGCTTGGCCATCTGCGCCGAATTTCTTAACACTGCACGGTAATCGCATGTCAAAACAGCAAAAAGACAAAGTTTGGAAGCGCGACGAGATCAGCTCGCCCTGCATTCAGATCTGCGTGGTGCACCCAACCGAACGGATCTGCACCGGCTGCTACCGCACGATTGACGAAATCGCTCAATGGTCAAAATACAGCCCACAAGAACGCGCTGACATCACAAGCGACCTAAGCGCCCGCGCCAGCCGGCTCACAAAACGCCGCGGTGGGCGCGCGGCGCGCCTGGTCAAATAACCCATTGATTGAACCGCAGGCGTTTCTTCAGACATAAAAAAGGCCCCTTTCCGAGGAAAGAAGCCTTTAAACAACGCGCATCAATCGCTTATGCGGCGGCGAAGTTATCAGATCGCACCAGGCTCAGATTAGAGCTGTTGAACGTACCATAGCCGCCTTCAACCCGCGCAACTTCGACGCCATCAACCAAAACAATGGCGGTCGCCGCATCATCATCCGCAGATTCAACCGTCACCACGCCGGCCGCAGAGGTTGGCACAAAGACCGCCAAGACATCTTCGCTTGGCTCAAAATCCTGTACAACGGGCAAATCCGTACCGGCAACATAGCTTCCGGTGACAAAGATATCTTCACCCGCACCGCCTATGGCCTCGTCTCCGCTGCCCATGATCAAGATGTCGTCACCGCTGCCACCAATCAACGTGTCCGCGTCAAACACATCAGCGGTGGCAAAATTATCATCACGGGTCGTGTCGTAATAGCCGTCCAGAATGTCATCACCACTGCCACCATCCAGATTGTCATTGCCCCGGCCACCTATCAAAAGATCATGTCCGCCCTGACCATGAATGGTATCGTCGTGGATGCCACCATAGGCAAAATCATCGCCAGAGCCGGCCATAATCAGATCATCGCCCCGTGATCCGCCAATGGCATCATCACCGCCGCCGCCGCTGATGGTGTCATCCCCAAGCCCGCCAAGCAGGATATCACTGCCAAGACCGCCAGCCAGTGAATCGTCGCCACCATGGGCATTAATCAAATCATTGCCGTCAGAGCCAACCAGCGTCTCATCGCCATCGGTGCCCGCAACCTCATTGTCGATATCAACGGTGTCGTCATCCGCGTCATCATCCGAAGCTGAAATAAAAGAAGACCCAAGGGCAAACAGGCCCAGTAGCAAAAACAGTTCCATCGAAAACACCTGTACAGAATTTCACTTCGAAAACAGAATTAGACATAATTATGGCGAAATAATATCAAATTTATGCACTGTATACTTGTGAGAAACGATTGCCGATACCCGCGTTGATTGTTTCCCGCAATCGCCCGAAAAACTGGTTTTGCCTTAAAACCCAAACGTCTTGCGCAGCATATTCAGGGCCACAAGAATCAGAAACACCGCAAAGACCCGCTTCAGCGGCTTGGCATCCATCGCATGGGCCAGCCTAACCCCCCATGGGGCGGTGGTCAGCGTCATCAAAATGACAATGGCAAACGCTGGAAGATTGACAGCCCCAATGGTAAACGGCGGACGCATCGACGCCTCGACGGGCAACAACAAAAACCCCGCAACGCCAGGCACCGCAATAATAAGACCAAAGCCTGCAGCCGTCGCCACCGCCCGGTGGATCGGCACGTTAAACAAGCTCATCAGTGGCACCCCAAAACTGCCCCCGCCAATCCCCATCAAGACCGACAAAAACCCAACCACAGGGCTGGTCATTATTCGCCCCACGCCCTTGGGCATCTCTGCCCCAAGCCGCCAATGGGCCTTGCCCAGCCCCATGTACAGACCAATCACAATGCCCAACACACCAAACACCGCCTGCAATGTGGTCGAGCGCAGGTTTGACGCCACTGCCACACCGATAATGGCCCCCAAGGCAATGCCCGGTGCCCAAGCGCGCAAGATCGCCCAGTCCACTGCAGCCTTTTTGTTGTGGCTCAACACAGAGCGCACAGAGGTGACAACGATTGTCGCCAGAGAGGTCGCCAAACACAGTTGCATCAGCTGCGGCCCATCATATCCAAGCGTTTGAAATGCATAGAAAAACGCAGGGACCAAGACAATGCCGCCGCCCACCCCCAATAGGCCAGCCAACACCCCCGCAAGGGCCCCAATCGCCAATAACAATGCGACCATTGGCACTAAAAGAGAGATGTCGGGCATACTTCTACTTACCCAGCGGCCTGATGTTCGGCATAGTCAGTCGCAGAACGGGCAAGATGCGCCAGCGCCTCCTGTACAAGCTCTGGTCCGGCCCCGCGTTTGCTTGCACCTTCAGACAACATGCGCCGCCAGCCCCGCGCTCCCGGCCGACCGGTGAATAATCCTAACATATGTCGCGTCACCTGCCCCAGTTTGCCACCCGCAGTCACATGCGCCTCGATATAGGGCAACATCTCTAGAACCGCGGCCTCGGCCGTCAATTCACGATCACCCCCAAAGATCTTTTTATCCGCCTGCAACAGCACTTGCGCGGGCGTGTGATAGGCCGCACGCCCAATCATCACACCGTCCAACCCTGCCTCTAAATGTGGCAAGGCCTCTTCCAAATTGCTGATGCCACCATTGATCGACAAATGCAGATGCGGGAAGTCTGCCTTCATTTGATGCACCAGGTCATAATCCAACGGGGGAATGTCGCGGTTTTCTTTTGGCGACAACCCCTGCAACCAGGCTTTGCGCGCATGCAATGTAAACCGCGTGACCCCTGCCGCTGACACTTTGTCCAAAAAGTCTGGCAAGATCTCTGAGGGTTCCTGATCATCCACACCCAATCGGCATTTGACGGTCACCTCCACATCGGTTTCCGCCTGCATCGCAGCAACGCAGTCCGCCACCAAATCAGGTTGTTTCATCAGCACAGCGCCAAAAGTACCAGATTGCACCCGGTCAGACGGGCAGCCCACATTCAGGTTGATCTCATCATACCCCGCCTCGGCCCCCAAACGCGTTGCTTGGGCCAGTTCCCAGGAGTCAGATCCCCCCAATTGCAGCGCCACAGGATGCTCTTGGGGGGCATATTTCAACAAATGCAACGCTCCACCCCGCACCAAAGCCGGTGCGGTGACCATCTCTGTGTACAAAAGAGTATCCCGTGACAGTATGCGGTGAAAATACCGGCAATGCCGATCTGTCCAATCCATCATCGGCGCAACGGATAGCCGCGCATTCCTGCGGATTTTCATTTTGTCCTCTTCAGACATCAAAGCCAGCCTCACCACTTCAATTGTCGGCGCGCAAAGGGGCAAAGGCCTGTCTGACCAACCATGCCTCTATGCCGTCGCCTGCCACGCTTGCCACCACAAACCAGCGGTTGCAATCAACGGGCAACTACCCGTTTTTGACGCAGAGAGCCAGCAAAATAGCCCATTGCATCTTTTGCATCACCCACGTGATCGGCCCAGGTGCAGACCGCTTGCGAGACTCTGTGCCAGCAGATAACCTAGCCCAAGAGCAGTGATCACACCAACCAAGAGCAACAGCGCAAATGTCAGCAAATACCAGCTTCGTGCCCGGTCCCGACACCGCACGAGAATTCCGAGACGCGCTAGGCTGTTTTGCCACCGGCGTGACCGTCATTACGGCGCGCACTGCGTCTGGTCCAATTGGCATGACCGCGAACTCATTCAGCTCGTTGTCCCTCACACCGCCTCTTGTGCTTTGGTCCCCAGCCAAATCATCCAAACGCTACCCATTTTTTTCAGATGCCAAACATTTTGCCATTCATGTCATGCGCCACGATCAGGCCCTGACAGCCCAGGCCTTTGCCAAATCCGGGGATTGTTTTGATCAATTTGACTGGCAGGCCAACGACAAAGGCGTGCCCATCTTAAGCCAATGCCTTGCGGTGTTTGAATGCACCAGGGTTGCAAGCCATGATGCGGGTGATCACCAAATCCTTGTGGGTCAGGTGGAACAGGCTGGTTTTCAGTCCGGCGACCCGCTTGTCTTCTCTAGGGGGAAATACGGCCACTTCTCCCCCTTAGGTTGATTTTTTTCGTAATATCAACCACATAAGAGAGTAGGATCCAGTAGAATAGCCTGGCAAACCCACCACGATTCGCGACTTTGCTTGTTTTATTGTTCTCAGATCCAAGACAATGGGTCTGCTACCGCACGTCTAAAGCCTGATGAGCGACAAACCGGTAGGGCATTTCAGTTGAAACAATCTTAGACATTACCCGTTTCCCAGACACCTTCTGTCCACAAAAACGAAACAATAGAGCTCAGCTAACCGCCAAGACTATCAAATTTGCCCGCTGCGTCCTAAAATTTCGCGATCAGGCCCTTACAAAGCGAATGATTGTTTCCAAATTACGCCCAATGACATCTCGCCGCGCGAGGCAACCAGTGGCCAATACAGTTCACTTCAGCGTTAGAAAACCCAATAATAGGCTTCGCATGTTCCAAAACCATGCCGCTGGACAGTATGATAGTAGGCAGAATGTTAACTATCCCCTTGGCAGAACGTCAGGGCACAGCAAATTGGGCACTACATTTTCCGGTGCAGCTCATCATAACTGGAATTGTGTTTGGGCCGCGGATGGCGCAGATAGCATGACATAATTGGTTCAGCCCGTGTTTGGGCAATGTACAGACAACGGCAAATCACTCTTTGCTGAAAGCTGAAAGGTTTGAAAATGGCGCATAACGAGTTTGGAATGTCTCGCACAATAACCACATTGGACAACAGTGTGATTTGCTTTGCGAATGACACGTTGATTGCAACGATGTCTGGTCAACGCCCGGTTCAATCGCTGCAGGCGGGCGACAAAATCATCACCCGCGACAATGGGTTGCAACAGATCGCTTGGGCGGGCGCAAAGCATCTTGATGCCCCGACGCTGGCGCAGCACACTGATTTGCGCCCCATCAAGATCAAAGCCGGGGCTTTGGGAAACAATATGCCTGAACGCGACATCATGGTCTCACCCAACCATCGCATGTTGATCGCCAATGACGTCACAACCCTGTTGTTTGATGAACGCGAAACCCTAGTGGCCGCAAAGCATTTGGTTGGCAAAGACGGGGTTGAAATCGCGTCTGTCGCCGAAACCACCTATCACCACATCCTGTTTGAAAACCACGAAGTGGTGCTTGGAAACGGGGCCTGGTCGGAAAGCTTTCAGCCGGGCGATTATTCCATGGGCACGCTGGAAGACGTGCAACGCGCCGAAATCTTTACCCTATTCCCAGAGCTCAAGGCCCAAGGTGCGCTAGAGAACTACGCCGCAGCACGGCGCTCTCTGAACAAAAAAGAGGCCGCGCTGCTGCACGCCCACTAGCCTCTTTTCAAAGCCACATAGACGCGCAGATTAACCGGCGCGTCTATGCACGATTGCCCTTGCTAAGCCAAAGCAGTCAGCTCAATTTCAATCCGATATTTCGGATCGATCAAGTTGCATTCAATGACCGTGGCTGCGGGCGGATTATCCCCAAACACCTCTGCCAAATTCGGCCAGCAAGGCTCAAACTCCGCCGCGTCCGGCAGATAATAATTCACCCGCACAGCTTTATCAAAACCGCTGCCCGCTTCGCCCAATGCCTTGGCAATCACCGCAAGCGCAGACCGGCATTGCTCTTGCACAGTCTCGCCCTGCCCGACCGTACCAGCCACATGCACAAAGCCCCCGGCCACAACCGCCCGGCAATAGCCAATCTTGGCTTCAAACTCGCCACCCGAATGAATGCGTTTAATCATCTGTCTCTCCATAAAAAAACGGCGCGGTCAGACACCACGCCGTTGTTTGATCATCATGTCGCAATTGTCAGCCCGCAGAGGCTGGCGCTTGCTTTGCATCCGCATGGATCATCAAAGGCGGCGCATCAGCTGATACAGCCTCTTCGTTCACCACAACCTCTGTCACGCTGGTTTGCCCCGGCAGGTCAAACATTGTGTCCAACAGGATGTCTTCCAGAATAGAGCGCAGACCCCGGGCACCTGTTTTGCGCTGGATCGCCCGCTTGGCAATCGCCGCCAACGCATCTTCGGTAAAGGTCAACTGCGTGTCTTCCAACTCAAATAAGCGCTGGTACTGTTTCACCAATGCGTTCTTTGGTTCGGTCAGAATTGTCACCAACGCATCCTGATCCAAATCTTCCAGCGTCGCCAAAACCGGCAGACGACCAACAAATTCCGGAATCAAACCGAATTTCAACAGATCTTCTGGTTCCAGATCTTGGAAAATCTCGCCAACGCCGCGTTCATCATTGTCACGTACATCCGCGCCAAAGCCCATCGCAGAGCCCTTGCCGCGTGCGGCAATGATCCGGTCCAGACCGGCAAACGCACCGCCACATATGAACAGGATATTGGTTGTATCCACCTGCAGGAATTCCTGCTGCGGATGCTTGCGGCCACCCTGCGGAGGAACAGAGGCAACTGTGCCTTCCATCAGTTTCAACAGCGCTTGCTGAACACCCTCGCCCGACACGTCGCGCGTGATGGATGGGTTTTCAGATTTGCGGGTAATTTTATCAACTTCGTCAATATAAACGATGCCGCGCTGCGCACGTTCCACATTATATTCCGACGCCTGCAACAGCTTTAGAATAATGTTTTCAACATCTTCGCCCACATAGCCTGCTTCGGTCAATGTGGTGGCATCCGCCATGGTAAACGGCACATCCAGAATGCGCGCCAGCGTTTGGGCCAGCAAAGTTTTACCGCAACCGGTTGGACCAATCAGCAGAATGTTGGATTTTGCCAGTTCAATATCCCCACCCTTTTGGGCGTGGTTCAGTCGCTTGTAATGGTTGTGGACCGCCACAGACAAAACCCGTTTTGCAACGGCCTGACCGATCACATAATCGTCCAGAACTTCGCAGATCTCTTTGGGGGTTGGCACACCCTCAGAAGACTTCAGCCCAGTGGCTTTCGTTTCTTCTCGGATAATATCCATGCACAACTCAACGCATTCATCACAGATGAACACCGTTGGGCCCGCAATCAGCTTGCGCACCTCGTGCTGGCTCTTGCCGCAAAAGCTGCAATACAAAGTGTTTTTGCTGTCGCCACCGGAATTAGATGCCATGGTCTACCTTTCAGGCCTCAAGTCTTAGCGCTGGATGCTTTTGCACCAACCAAAGCGCGCGTTCTGCTTAACTTAGGCCAGCACAAATCTGCGCACAATCTCAAATTGACCCTGCCCCCGAATGGCGCAGGGTCAGATACTTATTTTTTCTCGTCAGAGGCGTTGCGGTTTTCGACGATCTCGTCGATCAAACCCCATGCTTTTGCGTCCTCTGCCGACATAAAGTTGTCACGCTCCAGCGCCTGTTCAACTTCTTCGTATTTTTGACCTGTGTGCTTCACATAGATCTGGTTAAGGCGTTTTTTCAGCTTCAACGTATATTCTGCGTGAATCATAATATCAGTCGCCTGGCCCTGATACCCACCCGAGGGCTGGTGCACCATGATCGAGGAATTCGGCAAGCTGAACCGCATGCCCGCTTCGCCCGCAGTCAGCAACAAGGACCCCATAGAGGCCGCCTGTCCAACGCACAGTGTCGACACTTTGGGTTTGATGTATTGCATCGTGTCGTAAATCGACAGGCCCGCCGTCACAACGCCACCAGGGCTATTGATATACATCGAAATTTCTTTGGTCGGGTTTTCCGCTTCCAGGTGCAGCAATTGCGCCACGATCAGGCTGCTCATGCCATCATGCACCGGGCCATTCAGGAAAATAATCCGCTCCTTTAACAGGCGCGAAAAAATATCATACGCACGTTCACCACGGCTGGTTTGCTCCACAACCATAGGAACCAAATTCATATATGTTTCAATCGGGTCTTTCATATGCGCCTGCCTACTGCTCTGTGCTGACCATAACGATCAGCGCCTAAGAGAGTCTTAGTAGCGCGGCCAACGGGCTGCAAGGGCATCCCGCGAATTTAACCATTCCTGTCGGCGCTGCGCGCATACTTCCGCACAATCAATTTGCATCTCTGCATATTGTTTCCTCTTCTAATCCTGCCTCAGCCCTGTCAAACTTGCCAAAAGAGCCACCGGGGACCTATGCGCACATTCGATGAAATTTTCGAGATCGCCGCCAAACGCAAAGGCGGTGCCGACGCCTTAGACGCCCTGCTGACCAAGCCCCTGCCCGCATCAGAGCTTGCCGCCATCCCCGAAGACCGTTGGCTGGCCACACTGACAAAATGCATTTTTCAGGCGGGTTTCAACTGGAAAGTCATCGAACACAAATGGGACGGATTTGAGAAAGCCTTCTACGGATTTGAAGTCAATCGCTGCGCTTTCCTGAACGACGAGGAATTTGACGCGCTATTGTCCAACAAAGACGTGGTGCGCAATGGCATGAAATTGCGCACAGTTATCGACAATGCGATCTTCATCCAGAACCTACGCGATCAAGGCGGTGTGGCGCAGGTGCTCGGCAATTGGCCCTCTACCGATTATATAGGCCTGCTTGAGTTGCTCAAAAAACAGGGCGCGCGCCTTGGCGGCAGCACCGCCAGTTACGCGATGCGCTTTATCGGCCGCGACAGTTGGATTTTATCGCCGGATGTCACCGCGCGGTTGATCGCCGAGGGCATCATCGACAAACCCGCCACCTCCAAGACCGCGCAGAAAGCCGTGCAAGCCGCGTTCAACACTTGGATGGATCAATCCGGCCGTAGCCTCACCGAAGTCAGCCGCGTTCTGGCGATGAGCGTCTAAGAAATGCCAACGCCGCCTTATTGGCGCTAAGTCACAGGTTATTTCACATTTTGGTTAAATATTATTGACCTGCCACCCTCTTCAAGGCTCAAATGGCAGGGCCTTCATCGCTAGAAAGAGAGATTCCAATGGAAATTTTCGCTCCCTACGCTTCTGCCCTTATATCCTTGCTGATATTTACCCTGGTCGTTTTGCTGCAATCTGCTTTGGTTGGCGCAGGCAAAGCCAAAGCTGGGCTCACTCCAGGCTCTGAACCCAGCGCTGACTATGACAGCCCGATTTATCGCCTAAACCGCTCGCATCAAAACGGCGTCGAGATCATGCCCGCCGCCGCCATTGCCTTGTTTACAAGTGTCTTTCTGGGCGTTTCCCCCGGCTGGGTGAATATGCTCATGGCTATATTTCTGCTGACGCGTATCATCTATATAGCGATCTATGCCCGAAATGTCGGCAAACCCACACAGGGGGTGCGCACAATCGTTTTTGTCTTGGGGTGGGCAACTTTGGTGGCCCTGTGCCTCATGTCGCTTTGGGCTTTGATCTAAACACACGCCGCCCATACCAAAGGCCTTAGCCGATCATTTTTGCACGGCTTCGATATACTCCACCAAGGCCACAACAGGTTCGCTGGTCGCAATGGGCTGGCCCAATTCACTTTTCAGAATCGCGCCAGTCCCTTCAAAAAAATCGCCATAGACCGGCATCGGAGAGCCATGTGATACCAGCGGATCGCGTCCATCAATCCGCATGACCACCCGAAGAACCGGGAACACCCCGTCATTCTCTTGCGCCAAAACCGTCAAATCTTTGGGTTTGATGGTCATCACACCAGACATCACCCCCTGCCCGTCAAGTTCCATCCCATGGCACGCCGCACAATGGTTGAAATAAAGGCTTTCACCGGTCACCGTCTCTTGTGCCATCACCGAACCAGCTGCCCAGATCATCGCCGTGGCTGTCGTCAAACGAAAAAACATCTTTGCTCCTCCTCTACTATTCGTTCAAAACATGCCACATAACGCGCACTGTCGCTTTGATCCGGATCAGCCATCAAGTGACAATTCAGAAATGCACTGCCCGCCAGTCGCAAACGACCAAAACAAGGACAGGCCAATGCCCCACGCCACCACATACGCCCTGATCATGCTGGCCGCCGGCATCGGTATCCCAGTTCTCGCCGCCCTTAATGCTGCGCTGGGTCAATACATCGGTTCAGCACTTGCCGCCGGGGCAGTGATTTGTTTCGTCGGTTTCCTGATCTGCACAACGGTTGTGACCCTCAGCGGGCAGCTCTCGCACCTTGGCAATCTGATATCCGCGCCCAAGCATCTTTTTCTTGCCGGTGGCTTTATGGCGTTCTACGTGATTACCATCACCATCGTCGCGCCAAAGTTTGGCATCGGCAACGCCATATTCTTTGTCTTGCTCGGGCAATTGGTCTCGGCCGCCATCGTCGACCATTTCGGTCTGTTTGGCGCGCAGGTGTCACCACTTTCCTTGACGCGCGCGGCAGGTGTCGCCGTCATGGCCGCTGGAGTTTGGCTGACGCAAATCGCCTAGCAAAACCCGACGAATCGTACAATTCAGCGCCTGAAACGTACAAATTGTACAATTAATCGGAAATTAATACGCCGTCCTGCATCCGCAAAACCCGGTCCATGCGCGCCGCCAGTTCAAGATTATGCGTGGCAATCAACGCCGACATGCCTGTGCCCCGCACCAGTTCCATCAAAGCTTGGAACACCGTGTCAGACGTGCCCGGATCCAAGTTGCCCGTAGGCTCATCCGCCAACAAAACCTTGGGGGCGTTGGCCAGCGCGCGGCAAAAGGCAACCCGCTGCTGTTCACCGCCAGACAACGCGGCAGGCCGATGCGCTGCCCGCTCTGCAATCCCCACTTTCGACAACAATTCCATCGCCCGATCCCGCGCAACAGGTGCCGCAACCCCATTGGCCAATTGCGGCAAGACAATATTCTCTAACGCATTGAATTCCGGCAATAAATGATGGAACTGATAGATAAAACCAACATCCTGACGCCGTGCAATGGTGCGACGGCGATCAGACAGCTTGGTCATATCAAGACCGTCAATCTCCACCTGGCCAGCGTCCGCCACATCCAGCAAGCCTGCAATATGCAGCAAGGTCGATTTGCCAGATCCCGAGGGGGCCACCAAGGCGACAACCTCACCTTTGCCAAGCTCTAAATCGCAGCCCCGCAACACATTTACTTCGTTGGCTGCGCCGTGATTATAGGCTTTGGTGACGCCCCTAAGCTGCAAAACAGTCTCACTCATAACGCAAGGCCTCCACCGGATTCATCCGCGCCGCACGTCTTGCCGGGAAAATCGTCACCACAAAAGAAAGCCCCAAAGACAACGCCACAGCCGTCAGCACGTCTTCTAGCCTAAGTTCCGCTGGCAGCTCATAAATTCCCCGTACAGCCGGGTCCCAAACGCCGCCGCCCGCGACAAAATTCACGAAAGAGAAAATTTGATCTATATAAATTGCAAACAAACAGCCAAGCGCAACACCAAAAACCGTGCCAATCACCCCGGTAAATGCGCCGCAAATAAAGAAAACACGCAGTACAGATCCTTCGGTCAGCCCCATCGTGCGTAAAATTCCAATGTCACGCCCCTTGTTTTTTACCAACATAATCAAACCACTTACGATATTCATCGCAGCAATAAGAACCAATATCGACAGAATGATAAACATCACATTGTCTTCGATTTCCAAAGCCCGCAGAAACCCACCCGAAGCGTCACGCCAGGTCCGAAGCAACGCACGCTCCCCCGCCGCACGGATCAAAGACAGCGAGATTTCATCAACCTCTTCCGGTTCCGCAACCATGACTTCAATTTCATTGGCCAGGCCTTCCGCGTTGAAATAGCTTTGCGCTTCGGTGAAAGGCAGATAAACGCGTGTCTTATCAATGTCATAGCGACCCGCTGTAAATACATATACCACTTCAAATGACTTCACGCGTGGGCTGGTCCCAAAGGCGGTCTTCACCCCATTAGGTGAAATCAACTTAATCCGATCGCCTAAACTTGCGCCCAATTCCCGCGCAACGCCCGATCCGATGGCAACCCCATCATTAAAATTTTCAATATTTCCGATTGCTGTCTCTGCACGCGCCACTCTGGGAATGGTTTTTAGATTTTCCAGTGTAATTCCAAAGACTTCTACCCCGGCGTTGCGCTGGCGCAGGTTTACCATGACCTGGCCTTTGACCAAAGGCGCGGCCCGCACCACTCCATCCACAGCGCGCAAACGTGTTGCCATCTCTTCAAAGTCGTGAATCGTGCGATCCAACTTCCCCGAAGCCGTCACCTCAGCACTTTGATAAACCGTTACATGTGCGTTTGATCCAAGGATCGTATCGACAAATTCCGTGCGAAAACCGGACCTTACGGCCAATGTGGCAATTAAGGCAAAGACCGCTAAGGTGATGCCGACTAGGCTGATCCAGGTCATCACACTCACGCCACCCTCGGCGCGGCGCGCGCGCAAATACCGCCACGCGATCATCCATTCAAACTTCGAAAAAGGAGCTGTGCCTGCCATGCTAATCCCGGCTTTTGTTTTGTCGCAACCTATGTGCCGCCCTCGCGCCGGTCAAGCCGGGTGATCAGCATCCTTCCGCCTGCGAAACAACCGTCGCAGACCTGTAAAAATGCACCAACATCCTAAAATACCAGCCAAAAATCCAATGCCAGCAAAAACGATCCCTTCAAATGTCAGCGGCACCGCCGGGCGAAAGGCCTGCCAAGCCGCCCTCTGAATGGCAGGGTCGTTAAATTGTCCCATATGATAAGCACGGGTAAACGGCCCGGCCTCTGACAGATCAGCCATCGCTTGTTTCAAGCGTTCATAGCGCGCAATCGTGGCCCGCATGGTGTCAGCCCGCACCGCCCCCATCTCGCCACCGTTTGAAAGCTGTACCAGCGCTGCCTTTCTGTCCAGACCCAAGCTATTGGCATCATGGTCAAAATCAGCGACAAAACTCTGCAATTCATCCACAGCGCCACCAAGACGTTGCGCATATTGCTGGGAATACTCGGGAAATTGCGACAGGCCTGCTGCACCGCTTAATCCCGTCATCAAAATCAGCGCTCGTGCGATCATTTATACTGCGGTCCAGTCTTCATCTTTCTTAAAATACTCAAATCCAACGTCGCCCAATACCTGCACCCAAAAGAAAACCCCCGGTCTCCCGGGGGTCTATTATCATAGTTCAGCGTAAATCGCGGCAACTTTGGCAATCGCCTCTTCGGGCGGCAATTCTTCGCTCTCGCCGGTGCGTCGGCTGGTCAATTCAACCACACCGTTTTTCAACCCACGTGGCCCAACTGTGATCCGCCAGGGCAAACCAATCAAATCCATGGTGGCGAATTTGCCACCCGCGCGTTCTTTCCTATCGTCATACAACGGCTCTAAGCCCAGCGCCTCAAAGGATTTTTCCAAGGTTTCACAAGCTGCATCAGCCTGCTCATCCCCCTGTTTCAGATTGACGATACCGACGTGGTAAGGCGTCACACCTTCCGGCCAAATGATACCTTTGTCATCATGGCTGGCCTCGATGATCGCCCCCAACAGGCGCGACACGCCAATACCGTGACTGCCCATATGCACCGGCACATTTGCGCCGTCAGGTGTTTGCACGGTGGCCCCCAGCTTTTCAGAGTATTGTGTTCCGAAATAAAAGATTTGCCCCACTTCGATACCGCGCGCCGTACGACGACGTTCTTCGGGCACCGCGTTGAAAACCTCTGCGTCATGGGTCTCGTCAGTGCGGGCATAACGGCTGGTGAACTCATCCAAAACCGCTTTGCATTCATCGACATTGTCAAAGTCAATCTCGCGATCGCCAAATTTAAGGTCGGTGATGTCGCTGTCATAGAACACCTCGGATTCACCGGTCTCTGCCAACACCAGGAATTCATGGGTATAATCCCCCCCGATGGGCCCTGAATCCGCACGCATCGGGATCGCTTGTAATCCCATACGCTCATAGGTACGCAGATAGCTCACAAGATGGCGATTATAGGCGTGCAACGCGTCTTCTTTGGTCAAATCAAAGTTATAGCCGTCTTTCATCAGGAATTCGCGACCACGCATCACGCCAAACCGCGGGCGCACCTCATCGCGAAACTTCCATTGGATCTGATACAGGGTCAGCGGCAGGTCTTTGTAAGACCGCACGTGGCTGCGGAACACATCGGTGAACATTTCTTCTGCGGTCGGTGAAAACAACATGTCGCGCCCATGCCGGTCCTGCATCCGCAGCATTTCATCGCCATAACCATCATAGCGCCCGCTCTCGCGCCACAAGTCAGCAGATTGCAGCGTCGGCATCAGCATCGGAATATGCCCAGCGCGCACTTGCTCTTCGTGCACAATGTTTTCCAGCTTGCGCAAAACTTTGAAACCCAGTGGCAGCCAGGAATAAATACCAGCGCTTGATTGTTTGATCATCCCAGCCCGAAGCATATAGCGATGGCTGACAATTTGAGCTTCTGAAGGGGTTTCCTTCAACACTGGCAGAAAATAACGAGAAAGGCGCATTATGACTCCATATATTGCCCAAAGGCAGGACGGGTTTTCTACGGTCTAGGGATTTGTGGCAATACAGGCAAGAGAGAGTGCGGCTCAAAACCACAATCCAAACCCATTCCGACAGACCCAAGGCCAGAATTCTTTGATCCGGATTTTACAACTCGCTCGCAGTCATTCTCTGTTGCACGGCGAACAGATAATAGGACAACCCATGAAAGCCACATTGCAGACCTATTAAACCGCACAAACACTTAGCAATGAATTCCTGCCGCGAGCCTTGCTTTAAAGAAAGGCATACGCCATTTACCACATATAAGTTTTGTGAGGCGACAATGGCACTTCCCGTACAGCAGCAGATAAAATACTGGGGTATCTCCACAGCGGTTATTCTTATCACACTCTGGTTCTTGGGGGACGTGATTTTGCCGTTTGTGCTCGGTGGCGCCATCGCCTATTTCCTTGATCCTGTGGCTGATCGGCTGGAAAACATGGGGTGTTCGCGCGCAGCCTCGACCACAATCATCACTTTGGTCGGTGTTCTGATCTTTGTAGTGATGGTGCTTGCAGTGGTGCCAACATTGGTCTCTCAGGCGACCTCTCTCATTCAGATTGCGCCTCAGCTGGCAAGTGATTTGCAGGCCTTTTTGACAGAGCGTTTCCCACAGCTCTTGGAACCCGACAGCGCCGTCAGTCAGACGCTTTCTGTCATAGGCCATCAGGTTCAAGAAAAAGGTGGGGCCTTATTACAAACGGCCCTCAGCTCTGCGGCCTCATTGATCAATGTTGTGGTCTTGATTGTCATCGTTCCTGTTGTAGCCTTCTACCTGCTGCTGGACTGGGACAATATGGTTGCCAAACTTGACGATCTTTTGCCCCGCGATCATGCACCCGTCGTGCGCCACCTGGCTTCAGAGGTTGACAAAACGCTCGCCTCGTTTGTGCGCGGCATGGGCACCGTTTGTCTGGTCTTAGGCACCTACTATGCTGTTGCGCTGATGCTGGTTGGCCTGCAATTCGGCCTCGTTGTTGGGTTTATCGCTGGCCTCGTGACCTTCATCCCCTATGTTGGAGCGCTGCTCGGCGGTGCATTGGCGATTGGGCTTGGCCTGTTTCAGTTTTGGGGAGACTGGTTTTCCCTTGGATTGGTCGCGGCAATCTTTGCCTTTGGCCAGGTGATCGAGGGCAATGTGCTCACGCCGAAGTTGGTGGGCAGCTCTGTGGGGCTGCATCCCGTTTGGTTGATCTTTGCTTTGTCTGTTTTTGGCACACTGTTTGGGTTTGTTGGTATGTTGGTGGCCGTGCCTGTGGCGGCGTCTATCGGCGTACTGGTCCGCTATGGCACAACCCAATACAAAGCATCACGCCTCTATCGTGGTCTTAGTGATCGTGGTGATCCCTAGCCATGGCAGAACAACTCAGCCTTAAACTGCCAGCGCGCCCTGCCCTAGGGCGTGACGATTTCTTTGTTACACAGGCAAATGCCATCGCTTTGGCATTGGTGGAAAGCTGGCCCAATTGGCCCAGTAGCAAATTGGCCATCATCGGGGCCAAAGGCAGTGGCAAAACCCATCTGGCACATGTGTGGGCCGCTATCAGCAATGCCCAGATCGTGTCTGCCAAGAACCTGACCCGCAGCGATATCCCGTCGCTGGCTTCTGGGCCTATCGCCATCGAAGACGTGCCCGCCATTGCGCAGGACACCGAAGCACAGAACGCCCTGTTCCACCTGCATAACCTGACCTTGGCCGAAGGTCATTCTTTGCTGTTCACGGGCATCTCAGAACCCAAACACTGGGGGCTTAGCCTGCCCGACCTTGCGAGCCGCATGATGGGCACCACGACCGCCGCCCTTTCAGACCCAGATGATACATTACTAACCGTTTTATTGGCCAAACTGTTTGCGGACAGGCAGATTGTGCCGACACCCGACACCATTCCTTATCTGGTCAAACATATGGACCGCAGCTTTGCCGCAGCAAGCCAACTTGTGGAAGAATTGGACACGGCGTCGCTCGCGCAAAAAAAACCCATCACCCGGGCATTTGCGGCAAAACAACTTAAGTCTGCCTAGCAATGCGCAGGTCCTGACCTCTGGTGGTTGTTCACATCGCTCTGCTCTCTGGACTTCTATGAAAACCAACGCGATAGTGTCATATTCTCGTTACAGCCCCTTGGCATATGCAGGCAAATGACACACGCTGACTTTTTGAAATTCGATTTCCCCGCCCCCGTTGAACTTGCGCAACTCGACCAGACCAGCCAAGCGCGTTTTTTCAATCGCGAACTCAGTTGGCTGTCTTTTAACTGGCGGGTTCTAGAAGAAGCCGAAAACCCACGTGTCCCGTTGCTGGAGCGTCTGCGGTTTCTCTCTATTTCGGCCTCAAATCTTGACGAATTTTTTACCGTACGTGTGGCCGGGCTGCGTGAATTGCATCGCGAAGGCAATGCGGTGCCGGGACTGGACGGGTTAACGCCTGCCGAACAGCTGGTGCTGATCAATGAGGACGCACGCAATTTGATGCAACGCCAACAAGAGACATTTGTGACGTTGCGCAATGAAATGGAACAAGAGAATATTATTCTTTTGGACCACAAAAGCGTCACAGCAGATGACAAAGAATTCCTTGCCGACGTATTCCTAAATAACGTCTTTCCAATTCTGTCTCCTCTGGCCATCGACCCGGCGCACCCATTTCCATTCATTCCAAACATGGGCTATTCGCTGGCGCTGGAATTAGAGCGCAAAAAAAACAAACGCACGTTACAAGCCTTATTGCCGATACCAGCGCAGATCGACCGCTTTGTCGCATTGCCTTCTGATCGTGGCATTTTCCGCTTCTTGCCGCTCGAAGACTTACTGCTCTTGCACCTGGAGAGCCTCTTTCCAGGATATAAAACCAAAGGCCATTGTACCTTTCGCGTTTTGCGAGACAGTGACCTGGAGGTAGAAGAAGAAGCTGAAGATCTGGTGCGCGAATTTGAGGTTGCTCTCAAACGACGCCGCCGCGGCGAAGTCGTGCGCCTCAAGGTGTCTGCCAATGCCCCCTCCAGTTTGAAAAGTTTGATCAAACAAGAGCTGCACGTTCAAGGCGACGAAATCGTTGAAATTGACGGAATGATTGGCATAGGCGATCTCAGCGAGTTGGTTTTGGATGAAAGACCTGATCTTTTATGGCCCTCATTCACACCCCGCGTCCCCGAACGCGTGCAAGATCACCATGGCAATATGTTTGAGGCCATCAAGCAAAAAGACATGCTTTTGCATCACCCCTATGAGACCTTTGACATGGTTGTCAGGTTTCTAAATCAGGCGGCACGTGATCCGAATGTCGTCGCCATCAAACAAACGCTCTATCGTACCTCTAACCGTTCTCCAATTGTTGAAGCGCTGTGTGAAGCCGCTGAAGAAGGCAAATCGGTCACGGCACTGGTTGAACTTAAGGCGCGCTTTGATGAGGCGGCCAATATTCGGCAGTCTCGACGCCTAGAGCGCGCCGGTGCCCATGTGGTCTATGGTTTCACCGATTGGAAAACCCACGCCAAGATTTCTACGGTGGTGCGCCGTGAAGGGGATCGTTTGGTAACCTATACCCATTATGGCACGGGTAATTATCATCCGATCACCGCCAAGATTTACACCGACCTCAGCTTTTTCACCTGCGACGCTGCCCTCGGGCGGGATGCCACCAAAGTATTCAACTATCTTTCTGGCTATGTGCAGCCCGAAAGTCTTGAAAATATTGCGATTTCACCCCACTCGCTGAAATCGAAACTGATCGACATGATCCGCGCCGAAGCCGATCATGCAAAGGCAGGCAATCCAGCTGTGATCTGGGCGAAAATGAATTCCTTGATCGAGCCTGAAATCATCGACGAACTTTATAGCGCGTCGCAAGCTGGTGTGAAAATCAGCCTCGTAGTGCGCGGAATTTGTGGCCTGCGTCCGGGCATCAAGGGTCTGTCAGAAAACATCAGGGTAAAATCCATTGTAGGACGGTTTCTAGAACACAGTCGGATTGCCTGTTTTGGCAACGGCCATGGCCTTCCATCAAACAAAGCAAAGGTCTTCTTTTCCTCGGCCGATTGGATGGGGCGAAACCTTATACGCCGTGTCGAAACACTGGTAGAAGTGAAGAACCCAACGGTAAAGGCACAGATTGTTGGTCAGATCATGGCCGCAAACCTTGCTGATGTTGCCCAAAGTTGGGTGATGTCAGCGGATGGCTCATTCACCCGTACACCGGTGCCCGAAGGTGAATTCTCTTTCAATTGCCACCGCTTCTTTATGGAAAACCCTTCTTTGTCGGGCCGCGGTTCTGCAGGTGCGTCAGATGTGCCAAAACTTACCCACACCGATTGACCCGACCCCGGGCTTGGCGCATTTTAGCGATAACTAAGGCCGGGGTGATTCATGAAGATAGTTGGCGAGTCTGCTCACGAATGGGGCCCCTTTGGTCGTCCATTGTTTAATGACCCTTCCGCCCGAAAACTATCGCGCGTTGGCGTTGTGGATGTTGGCTCAAACTCTGTGCGTTTGGTGGTGTTTGACGGCGCAGCGCGCAGTCCTGCCTATTTTTACAACGAAAAGATCATGTGCGCTCTTGGGGCTGGCCTGTCAGACACGGGCCGCCTGAATCCCTCGGGACGAGAACGCGCGCTGGCCGCGATCCGCCGTTTCCAAGCCATTGCCGAACAAATTTGCGACGAACCATTGACCGCTGTTGCCACCGCTGCAGTGCGCGAGGCGGAAGACGGCAGCGCATTTTGCAACGAAGTACTGCGCGAAACTGGATTGCAAATCCACATCATCGACGGCCAAGAAGAGGCCCGCCTATCGGCGCAAGGCGTGTTGCTGGGCTGGCCTGGGTCCTATGGTCTGGTCTGTGACATTGGCGGATCGTCCATGGAGCTTGCGGAAATCAGCGAAGGTGAAATCGGCAAACGCGTTACCTCGCAACTGGGCCCATTGAAATTGCGCGATGTCTCGGGCGGCCAAAAGGGCCGTAAAGCCTATATCAACAAAACACTGGACGACCTACATCAGACGATGGGCGAACAGCAGAACCGCCTTTTTTTAGTGGGCGGCTCTTGGCGCGCCATTGCTCGGATAGATATGGAACGCCGCGGCTATCCACTGCGCGTTTTGCACGAGTACCGCATGAGTGCCAAAGCGATTTACGCGACAGCAAAATATATCAAATCTCAAGATGCACAGGACTTGCGAAACCGCTGTGGGGTGTCAGCACAACGGATGTCTTTGGTGCCCCTCGCTGTTGAAGTCCTCAAAGGCGTTGTCCGGCGCTTCAAACCACATGATATTGCTATTTCATCTTATGGTATTCGCGAAGGCATGCTGTATGAACAAATGCCCGACCGCCTGCGGCAAAGGGATCCGCTTATAGAGGCCTGTCGTTTCGCAGAAGCCAAAGATGCCCGCGTGCGCGGTTACGGCAAGGTACAGTTTGAGCTCATCAGCCCCTTATTCAAAGCAGTAAGCGAAAGTCGCATGCGCATCATCAAAGCAGCCTGTTTACTACATGATGTCAGTTGGCGCGCGCATCCTGACTATCGGGCCGAAACTTGTTTTGATTATGCAACGCGGTCCAACCTTGGCGGGCTGACCCACAACGAACGCGTGTTCTTGGGGCTCGCACTATTACACCGGTATCAAAACAAACGTGAGGGCACACGCTTTAATGACCTCTTTGACTTGCTTAGTGAAAAAGATCTGCAGCAAGCGGAAGTCTTAGGAAAAGCTTTGCGCTTTGGCGCGATGCTTTCCATGCAAAAGGACGAAAATATTGGTGCCTTTACCTATCGCCCTAAAAAACGTGAATTGCATTTGAAACTGCCAAAATCCTCTGAACCCCTGTTCGGAGAGGTGGCGCAAGCCCGTCTCGACTCTCTTGCCTCCTCTTTAAACGCGGACGCCTACGTGAAAATCGCCAACTAAAGATCAACGGTTCCGCCTGGTTCGCCATCTTCGCCGTTCTTTGCAGGTTTACGCCGTATTATGATATCACCATTTGGCAATATCTCTGGCGCTTGATAAACGCTCCAGTCCTCTACGTCCTCTAGCAAACGACCAAACGCTGGGCCCATTTCTGCAAAGAATTGCCGCATCTGCGGACCCATGTCTTGCGTCAAATCTCGCAATTCATCCAACGCGGGCTCCATCTCATCCGTCAGCCCTTTCAAAAACAGCTCAGCCCCCTTTTGCATCAACGACCTGCCAGCCCCCTGCTCTGGTTGCTCTTCCGCCAACGGGGCCGTGGCTGTCAAACATGCCACCAATACGAGGCTTGTTAGGTGTTTACGCATAAGAGAACTCCCAAAAAAGCTATATCTCTAGATCCAGCGTGACTGGAAAATGATCTGAAGCCGTAAGCAAGGCTTGCCGAAGTATGGGATCATGCCAACATACCTGATCATCAAACGGGTGCCATATACGCCATTCTGGATGATTGCTGCGCAGATCATCTGACACCATAATGTAATCAAGCAAAGCCTGCAAAAAGCGCTTTTCCTTGTGGATGTAAAACCGAGAGGTGGTTGGTTTTGCCGACAATCTGCTGGAAAGCGCGGCGCGCGCATGCGGATCATGCAGGCAGTTTTTCCCAGCCTCTCCCAGAATTATCTCTACCGAAGATCGGCCAAACAGATCTTCATATTCATCCAACCCAGGACCGTCATTCAGATCCCCCAACACGATCAGGCTTTCGTTGGCGGCCAAATGCTGCACAACACGACGACGCAGCCAAATCGCCTGCGCCAATTGCTTTCGCCGGTTTGCAATCGAGATGCGCATAACATCTGCCGCATTGCGTGCGCCGTGTGGGGCCTTTGACTTCAAATGCACGCCTATCATGCGCAGTAGCTGCCCATCGCGTGTGGTCAACTCGAGCTCTAGCGGAGGCTTTGAAAATTGAACGATGTCTTGGTTTTCATCAACATCCAGATCAATGTGGAAATCCCGGTCAAAACGTGGGGCGTCAAATGTGCCACGGGGGTCATGCCTGACGGTCAAAACAGCCGGGTCATACAGCAGAGCGATTTCCTGCTGGGTATCGTTAGAAAACCCGATAATCGCCTTTTTAGTGCGCAAATCAAAGAATTTTGCAAATCGTTCCAGCGCAAGAACGGATGATCGTTTCCCATTTTGATCCGGTGCTTCCACCACCAAAACCGCATCGCTATCCAAAGCCTTGAACACACGCGACAAAGCTTCTGTCTGTTCCATCTTGGTAACATCACGCCGAGAGGACCAACTGCCGTCCATAATCAACTGATCATGATCGTCAAATAGCTCGGTGAACCACTCCACGTTATAGGTTGCGATGCGCATCATGCAGCCTTGCGATTGATGGTTTCCCAGGCTTGATTGACATCAATCAGCTTTTTCTCAGCTATTTTGATTGCCTCTTCTGGCACACCCCGCGCCATCATTGCATCTGGGTGGGTCTGCCGGACCAATTGTCGCCAGGCTTGGCGAATTTCTGCCAAGGGCGTATCTGGATCGACCCCAAGCACCGTGTAAGGATCTGGTGCGCTGTTTGGCACAAAGCGTGTCTTGATCGCTTGAAACTTGGCCGGATCCATTTCAAAGATCTCGGCCACACGTTCCAGAAACATGTCTTCATTTGGATGAAAGGTACCGTCCGCCATCGCGATATGAAACAAGCCATCCATCAAATCGCAATAACAACTGTGGTCCTCACGAAAGAGGTTGCGAATGCTTTGTGCATATTCTTCAAAGCCAGCCGCATCTTTACGCGCCAGATTAAAGACTTTGGCCGCGCCTGCTTCGTCTTCGGGGCGGATCTGAAACACTTCACGAAACGCCGTCACCTCGTCGCGCGTAACCAGGCCGTCTGCTTTGGCCATCTTTGCCCCCAAAGCGATCACCGCAATGGTAAAGGCCACTGACCTTTCCGGTGGTGTGCGCAGCTTTTCAAAGACCTCGGTGAGGCTTTCACCGCTGGCCAATGCTGAGATTGCATCGCTTATTCGAGCCCAAAGTGACATACCAAATCCTACTCATTTCACACGGAAAAGTCACCGCGCCACTCATTCCGCATTAAATTCAATTCCTTCAAGCTGTCAAACGTTCCTCAACCCCGAGCTTATTTCCGCGCGGGCACAAAGCACGTCCGCTTAGAATGGCCGCACCCCGCGCATTGATTGTTTTTGTTTCGGGCAAACGCAAAACGGGTAGGAAACTCCTACCCGTTCAGATCATTAATGGTGCCTTGGGCTGCTAGTTACGCGCCTTACGGATCAAAGCCAGAATATCTTGGGCCGCTTCAGGAATATTGGTGCCAGGTCCGAAAATGGCTTTCACCCCAGCATTGACCAGAAAATCATAGTCCTGCTGTGGGATAACACCGCCGCAAATCACGATGATGTCGCTGGCGTCATTGTCTGCCAAAGCCTTGATCAATTGCGGTGCGAGAGTCTTATGCCCAGCGGCCTGTGACGAGATCCCGACAACATGCACATCATTGTCGATGGCATCCTGCGCCGCTTCCTCTGGCGTTTGAAACAGCGGGCCAACATCAACGTCAAACCCAATATCTGCAAAGGCCGTGGCAATCACTTTGGCACCGCGATCGTGGCCGTCTTGGCCCATTTTCACAACCAACATCCGGGGTCTACGGCCTTCATCTTCGGCAAATTCTTCTACGGACTTCTGGATCTTCGCAAAGCCTTCGTCCCCTTCATAGGCGGCACCATACACGCCCGCCAAGGTTTTCACTTCGGCGCGGTGGCGTCCAAAGGCATTTTCCATGGCCATGCTGATTTCCCCAACTGATGCCCGTTGTCGCGCGGCTTCCACAGCGGCTTCCAAAAGGTTGCCGCCCTCATTCGCGCGCCGTGTAAGTTCGGCCAGGGCCGCAGTGCAACCTGCGCTATCGCGCGTGGCTTTGATTTTCTCTAGGCGTGCAATCTGGCTGTCGCGCACCGCCACGTTGTCGACGTCCAAAATATCCAGGTGATCTTCTTTTTCCAGGCGGTATTTGTTGACACCAACAACCACCTCTTCACCGCGATCCACCATCGCTTGCCGCTTGGCCGCGCTTTCCTCGATGCGCAGTTTTGGCATGCCAGAGGCCACAGCCTTGGTCATGCCGCCCATCTCTTCGACTTCTTCAATCAATTCCCAGGCTTTTGTGGCAAGATCATGGGTCAGGCTTTCCACATAGTAAGACCCGGCCAAGGGATCGACCACATTGGTAACGCCAGTTTCTTCTTGCAAAATAAGCTGCGTGTTGCGCGCAATACGGGCTGAAAAATCTGTTGGCAAAGCAATCGCTTCATCCAAAGCATTGGTGTGCAAAGACTGCGTGCCCCCCAATGCCGCCGCCATCGCCTCGTAGGCGGTGCGCACGACGTTGTTATAAGGGTCTTGCTCTTGCAAAGACACACCCGAGGTTTGGCAATGGGTGCGCAGCATTTTAGACCGCTCTGACTTTGCGCCAAATTCCGTCATGATCCGGTGCCATAACAAACGCGCAGCGCGCAATTTGGCGGCCTCCATAAAGAAATTCATACCGATGGCAAAGAAAAAGCTCAGGCGACCGGCGAATTTATCAACGTCCATGCCTGCTTCGATGGCCGCACGCACATACTCGCGCCCATCCGCCAAAGTATAGGCCAGCTCTTGTACAAGGTTCGCGCCAGCTTCCTGCATATGATAGCCGGAAATAGAGATCGAATTGAATTTGGGCATCTCGTTGGATGTGTATTCGATGATGTCAGAAATGATCCGCATCGACGGCTCTGGTGGGTAAATATAAGTATTGCGCACCATGAATTCCTTCAGAATGTCATTCTGAATGGTGCCCGCCAGCAGCGCCTTGTCGTGCCCCTGCTCTTCGCCGGCCACAATAAAGCTGGCCAGAATTGGCACAACTGCGCCGTTCATGGTCATCGACACCGACACTTTGTCCAACGGAATGCCGTCAAACAAAATTTTCATATCCTCGACGCTGTCAATCGCAACACCAGCTTTGCCAACATCGCCAACCACCCGCGGATGGTCACTGTCATAACCCCGGTGTGTTGCCAAATCAAAGGCCACCGAAACACCCTGCTGACCCGCCGCCAGGTTGCGCCGATAAAATGCATTGGATTCTTCGGCTGTGGAAAACCCGGCATATTGGCGAATGGTCCAGGGGCGGCCCGCGTACATCGTGGCTTTTACGCCGCGCGTGAAAGGCCCAAACCCCGGCATCGACCCCAGGTGATCGACGTTCTCAAGGTCGTGCTCGGTATACACCGGCTTGACGCCAATGCCCTCTAGCGTGCCCCAATCCAGATCCTTTAAGGGGCGGCCACGCAGTTCTTTTTCTGCCAGCTCTTGCCACTCTTTTTTGGTTGTCATCTTGGTATCCTCTCAATTCACAAGCGGATCGTTCTTTAAGGGAAACGATGCTTACGCTGCCATTCTTTGTCTTTGTTTGACGGGCGCGGTAATAATTCCGCGATTCAAAAATTCAGCCATCGCATTCACGGCGATACCGCCTATATTGAACCCTATGGGAACATTTAATCGACTCTGCTTAGCCCTTGTTATTCCGCTACTTCTTGGCTCTGGTTTGGCCGCACAAGAGACCGTGGAACAACACGAACCTTCAATCTTTATCGACGACACAGATGTCGACATCGACAGCTTTCTTTGGACACACCGCCCAATCGTCGTTTTCGCCGACAGTGAGAATGATCCGCGTTTTATCAAACAGATAGAATTGCTCAATGCGCTGCCCGAAGAACTGCGCCTGCGAGACGTGGTGGTTTTGACTGATACCGACCCATCGGCCAAATCTGCTCTGCGCACCAAATTGCGACCACGTGGCTTTATGTTTGTGCTGATTGGCAAGGACGGAACGGTATATTTGCGCAAACCACTGCCCTGGAATGTCCGCGAAATCACCCGTTCCATCGACAAGCTGCCGATGCGCCAACAAGAGATACGCGACCGCCGCGTCATACAATAGGCCGGGCACCCTGATGGCACGTGAAAAGCACGCTTTTCTCTGCTATCCATCGGGGTCCCAAGCCAAACCATGATTTATTCAAACTCCATGATCACATCATCAACCGCCAGGCTGTCACCAGCGCTTGCGTTGATTTTTGTCACCACAGACTTTTTCTCGGCGCGCAGAATGTTCTCCATTTTCATGGCTTCAACTGAACACAATGCCTGACCTTCCTGAACTTCTTGGCCAACTTCGACTTCGACTTTCACAATCAAACCGGGCATCGGGCACAGCAACAGTTTGCTGGTATCCGGCGCGACCTTTTCTGGCATCAAGCGCGCAAGCTCGGCCTGACGTGGCGTGCGCACATGCACCTTCATGTCGGCACCCCGGCTACGAATGCGGAATCCGCCAGAGATCTTGCCAATCTTCAGCGCGAGCGTGTTGCCATCGACATCCAATGTGGCCAGTTGGTCACCTGGGGTCCAATTGCTGCTAACGCGCATCGCACTGCCATCCGAAAATGACACAGTCGAGCCGTCGTGATCAGCATCAATCTGCACGTCAAAATCGGTACCTTGCAGCGACACAACCCAGTCAGCCCCGACCCGGCGTTCATGATTGTCCATCCGCCCAGACACCCGCGTCCGACGAATTTCAGCCACCCGGTGCATCGCCGCCGCGCTTGCCGCAACCTGACGCAACTCTGCCTCTTTCAGCTGAACCCCATCAAAGCCTTCTGGGTATTCTTCTTCGATAAAGGCGGTGGTCATATCGCCCGAAATAAACTTGGGGTGGTCCATAACCGCGGACAAAAACGGCAGGTTATGGCCAATGCCTTCGACTTCAAAGCTGTCCAAGGCCACACGCATCGCATCAATGGCCGCTTCACGGGTTTCAGCCCAGGTGCACAGCTTGGCAATCATCGGATCGTAATACATGCTGATTTCGCCGCCTTCGAACACGCCAGTGTCATTGCGCACGGCCGCCTGACCTGTCGGGGCGTCGCCCATCCACTTGCCATTCACAAGCATCGGGCCAGCGGCCATTTCTGCAGGTGGACGATAGCGGGTCAAACGTCCAATCGACGGCAGAAAGCCACGATAGGGATCTTCGGCATACAACCGGTTTTCAATCGCCCAGCCCGTCAAAGTGACGTCGTCCTGCGAAATGCTCAGCGGTTCGCCATTGGCCACACGGATCATCTGTTCAACCAGATCAACCCCCGTGATCAACTCTGTCACCGGATGTTCAACCTGCAATCGGGTGTTCATTTCTAGGAAATAGAAGTTGCGGTCGCCATCAACGATAAACTCCACGGTGCCCGCCGAGGCATAATCCACCGCTTTGGCCAAAGCCACCGCCTGTTCGCCCATGGCCTTGCGGGTCGCCTCATCCAAGAACGGCGAAGGCGCTTCCTCGACGACCTTCTGCTGACGGCGCTGAATGGAACACTCACGTTCGCCCAGATAAATCCCGTTGCCATGCGCATCACACAACACCTGAATTTCAATGTGGCGCGGTTGCGTGATGAATTTCTCGATAAAGATCCGGTCATCACCAAAACTATTGGCCGCCTCATTTTTTGACGACTGAAACCCTTCACGCGCCTCTTGATCATCCCATGCAATCCGCATGCCTTTGCCGCCGCCGCCAGCAGAGGCTTTGATCATCACAGGATAGCCTATTTCATTGCTGATCTTCACCGCTTCATCGGCATCTTCGATCAACCCCATATAGCCCGGCACGGTGCTAACATCTGCGTCTTGCGCGATTTTTTTCGAGGTGATCTTGTCACCCATTTTCTCAATCGCCCCAACCGGAGGGCCAACAAAGGCCACGCCAGCTGCTGCCAGGGCTTCGGCAAATTTCGCATTCTCCGACAGAAACCCATAGCCAGGGTGCACCGCTTGGGCACCAGAATCCTTGATTGCCTGCATCACCTTGTCGATCACAATATAGGACTGATTGGCCGGTGGCGGCCCAATGTGAATGGCTTCATCTGCCATCTCGACATGCAAGGCATTCTTGTCGGCGTCCGAATAGATCGCCACTGTCGAAATGCCCATCTTTTTGGCTGTTTTGATGACACGACAGGCGATTTCGCCCCGGTTCGCGATCAGGATCTTGTTGAACATGAGATGTCCCTTCTGGTTCTTGGCTCAAGGGCGAACCCCTGAGTGTCGGCAACAAAAAATCCACCGGTGCGCCGTGCACCAGTGGATGAAATGTTTATGGGTCGCTTGATCGCGACAGGATAAGTTTTAGTTGCAGCGCCCGGGATAGGTCTGGCAATAGGCCACATTGACGATGCCGCCAACGACCGCTGCTGTTTTTGCGTTTCCGCCCGTGACAATGGCTGCGCCGGCACCGGCACCCGCGCCCAAGACACCCTGCTCAAGCGCTGTATCACCGCAGGCCGACAGGCCAAACGATGCCGCGCAAATGATGACGACTGTCCTAAGTTTTTCCATGAAAACAAGCCTTCCCTGCTGTTGCTCGACTTGCTCAAGCATCGCACAACCGGCCAATTGCGAAAGCGTCCTACCGCAGAGACCTGTGTTTCGGCGAGGCTTTGCGCAGGGCGCGGCGTGACTAAGCAAGAAAGTGCAGACGGTTTGAAGGGGACATCGTCAAACCGTCTGCAGGGGGAAGGGTAACGGAATAGTCTGTTACAGGCAGCCACAGAGGGATCTGCAACCGCCATAAGCGCACTATCTTTACGTGCATCATGAATGGCAACCGCATCTATGACTTGAAGAATTTTGCCAGCCGAATCCTGCCCAAAGCCGACAGCCGTCGGCAAATACATGCCAAAACCACCTTGGCGCGCGCCCTTTTTTGTAAGGCGATAAGCGATATTCGGCCAACAATCTATCATTGCCAGTCGTCTTCTGATTCAAAGGCTTCCGGAAACGAAGACCGCGCGAGGTTTTCATTGATCACCAAAACCGATTCATAGCTGGTTGGATCAAAGTCATCCTCAACCGCAACAACTTCGCGGCCAAACAGCCAGCTCAAACGTCCGGCGTCCAGATTGCCACGCTCAAAGGGCTGATCGCCAAAGCATTCCCACAAAGCCTTCATAAAGGCCGCATCCGCGCGCCGGTCCGCAGGCCGCCGGTCCTTAAACCGCTCGCGCCGAGTGACTGCCGTCGCCCCTTTGGGGTTTGGACGGCGAATAACAAATTGAAAATCACTTCCAGGCAGACGCCCAGGAAATCCACGATGCTTGATCATGCCGCACCCCCCGGAATACCAGAAGTGCGGAGCTGGGCAGACAAAAATGTCTGCCCAATATTCTTATTTATACTTGCCGGTATGCACAGGCTCTGTCGAGATCGGCTCTGGATCCACAACAACATATTCTTCAACAGGTTCTTGGGCGCAGGCCGCAACCAAGACGACAAGGCCAACGGCCAATACAGCTTTGATGCTCTTAGACATCTTTCTCTCCTAAATTTATTTTCAATAGAAACAGGGCCAGTTTGCCCTGCCTGCCTCTCAAGTAGGTACGAGGTATCTCGGGTGTACCCACGGGACAGATTAAGAGCATTGAATGCAAAAAGAAACGCATCGCCCCCAAAGCCCAAGTTTTGTGGCTTCAAAGACGCAAGTTTTCGCCGAGCAGCGCGCCAAGGCGCAATATCTTGTGGGTACATTAGAAACCCTCCCAGATGCAGATGTCAGTTTCGAGTGTGAATGCCTCGAAATACTGAGTTGCATCGGGGTTTGACACCCCAAAATCCGTTTCGCGGTCAGAAAGAGAAACCACAATGTGATCAATGTCGTCGGTCTGGGCGTGAACCAAGCCCGAGGCCAATTGATTGCACAGCGCCTCAAAATCACCTTCCACCTCTGCATAGACGTGCTCGGGTCGCGCCATGGCGGGCATGACAAAGCGCATACGCAGCACCTGCGCCCCATCCGGCAATTGATCAATTCGGTTTTCCTGCATTCGCACTGAAAATCCAGAGGGCACAGCCAGGGTTTCCTCCAAAACCCCAGCCGTGGCCGCGCTGGCAAAAGCCCCTCCGATCGCGGCATATTTCAACCAATTGCGCATATTACACCTGGCCCGCGGCACGCGCGTAATTGCTCCAACGACGCCGATTGCCTGGATCCTCAAGAACCTCAGCGATCAGCGCTTGCACTGTGGATCTGTGAAAGGCCGCTTGCACACGTCCGCCAGCAGTCACCCGCAAGGTATTTCCCTCTTGCGCCACGCGCACCACAGGCGAGAAGCCACGTAACGTCTGCAACTTGCGCCACATATCTTGCCGCACTTGCTGCGCCACCTTCAAGGCGCGACCCGCAGGCAAAACCGTTTCGGCACTGACATCAAAACGCACGGGCAAAACGCGCGTTAACGTCACGCTGCCCTCATCGCGAATAATATGCCAAGTGTTGCGTCCCACATCTCACCTTTGTGCTTGATCCAAATACCCTTGGGGGAAAGCGAAACCCTGTTTCGCTGCGGGGGCAAACAGCCCCCGTCCCCGCCGTTTACAACGGAATATTGTCGTGTTTCTTCCAGGGGTTTTCTTGCTTCTTGTTGCGCAGGCTGGCAAAGGCACGGCTGACGCGAAGACGGGTTGAATGCGGCATAATCACCTCATCAATAAAACCACGCTCAGCCGCCACAAACGGGTTGGCAAAACGATCTTCATAATCCTGCGTGTGCTTGGCAATTTTTTCCGCATCCCCAAGATCAGAGCGATGGATGATTTCGGTGGCCCCCTTGGCCCCCATCACCGCAATCTCAGCGGTTGGCCAAGCATAATTGAAATCGCCGCGCAAATGCTTAGACGCCATAACATCATAAGCGCCACCATAGGCTTTGCGGGTGATCACCGTCACCTTGGGCACTGTGGCCTCGCCATAGGCAAACAACAGTTTTGCCCCATGCTTGATCACCCCACCATATTCCTGCGACGTACCCGGCAAGAAGCCTGGGACATCCACCAGCGTCAGGATTGGGATTTCAAAGCAGTCACAAAAGCGCACAAACCGCGCGGCCTTGCGGCTGCTGTCAATATCCAAACACCCGGCCAGCACCATGGGCTGATTAGCAACAACACCGACGGTTTGCCCCTCAAGCCGCATAAAGCCAGTGATGATATTCTTGGCGAAATCTTCCTGAATTTCGTAGAAATCGCCCTCATCAGCCACCTTAGCAATGAGTTCCTTCATGTCATAAGGCGTATTCGGGTTCTCTGGTACAATAGTGTCCAAGCTCGCCTCAACCCGACCCGGTTCATCAAAGAACGGGCGAACTGGCGGCTTTTCACGGTTGTTAAGCGGCAGGAAATCCACCAAACGACGTACTTCGGCCAGCGCCTCAACGTCATTTTCAAAAGCCCCATCCGCAACCGATGATTTCTTAGTATGGGTGGATGCCCCGCCCAGTTCTTCAGCGGTCACCACCTCGTTGGTCACCGTTTTCACCACATCAGGACCGGTGACAAACATATAAGACGTGTCTTTCACCATAAAGATAAAGTCTGTCATCGCGGGCGAATAGACCGCGCCGCCCGCACATGGCCCCATGATCACAGAGATTTGCGGCACCACGCCCGACGCCATAATATTGCGCTGAAACACCTCGGCATAGCCCGCCAACGACGCCACGCCTTCTTGAATGCGCGCCCCGCCGGAATCGTTGATACCAATCACCGGTGCGCCATTCTGAATGGCCATATCCATAATTTTACATATTTTTTCGGCATGGGTTTCGGACAGCGATCCACCAAACACCGTAAAATCCTGCGAGAACACATAGACCATCCGGCCATTGATTGTGCCCCAGCCAGTGATCACACCATCACCAGGCAGCTTTTGCTCTTGCATGCCAAAGTCCGTGCAGCGATGCGCCTTGAACATATCGAATTCTTCAAAACTGCCCTCGTCCAACAGCAGCTCCACACGCTCGCGGGCTGTCAATTTTCCCTTTGCGTGCTGACTATCAATACGACGCTGACCACCACCCAATCGCGCAACTTCGCGTCGACCTTCGAGCTCTTGAAGAATATCTTTCATTGCGGTTCCCCTTGAATTTGGCCGCAACATAAGGCGGAATAGGCAATAGCGAAAGTAAAATTCAGCAAATTTGCAAATCCATGCAAATCAATTCATCGCAAACTGCAAATATGCAAATTAGTCAGTTTTTTTGCCCAATCCCCAAAAAGTCCAATTGCCACAATGGACACCGTGCAAGCTGCGCAGTAGCTCTGTCCTATGTCTAATGATTTAAAGGTGCGGTATTTTGACCGCGCAACGCCACCGCATATTTCAACTTTGATCCTTTTGGCAGGTGCAAGCGCACTTACCATGAATATCTTTTTGCCAAGCCTGCCCAGCATGGCCGCCTATTTTGAGACCGAATATCGGATCATGCAGCTTTCTGTTGCGATCTATTTAGGCTCCAGCGCGCTTCTGCAAATCATCATTGGACCAATTTCTGACAAAGTGGGGCGACGGCCGGTGATTTTGTGGGGGCTGGTATTGTTTATGCTGGCCACACTTGGATGTATCTTTGCGACAAACACCGCCGTCTTTTTGGCTTTCAGGATGGCCCAAGCGGTCATGGCCATCGGCATGGTGCTGTCGCGCGCCATAGTGCGCGATGTATTTCCCGCAGAAAAAGCCGCGTCGCGCATTGGCTATGTCACCATGGGCATGTCAATTGTGCCGATGGTGGGACCTCTTTTTGGCGGCTTCATAGAGCAATCCTTCGGATGGAAAGGAAATTTTTGGGTTCTGTTTGCACTGGGAGCACTGACCTTTGTCATCTGCTGGCGCGACGTCGGAGAGACCAAATCCTCCAGCGGAAAAACACTGGTTGCGCAATTCAAAGAATATCCAGAGCTTTTGAAGAGCCCACGTTTCTGGGGCTACACGCTGGCTTCGGCCTTCTCTTCGGGCGCATTTTTCGCCTATCTGGGTGGCGCATCCTTTGTTGGCACCGAGCTGTTTGGCATGTCGCCAGCAGTCCTCGGATCCTATTTTGGCGCACCCGCTCTAGGTTACTTTTTTGGCAATATGACCACAGGCATTGTTTCTGCCCGCGTTGGTGTTAATCGCATGGTGCTTTGGGGCAGTATTATCAGCTCTGCCGGACTTACATCATCATTGCTAGTATTTGAATTCGGCCTTGGGTCCCCCCTCAGTTTCTTTGGCTTTATGACACTTGTCGGGCTTGGAAATGGCCTGGTGATCCCCAACGCAACATCCGGTGCCCTCTCGGTGCGCCCCCACCTGGCGGGCACAGCTTCGGGCCTCACTGGCGCGATGATGATCGGCATTGGCGCAACGCTATCCGCTTTAGCCGGCGTCTTGCTGACCCCCGAAACTGGCGCGTTTCCACTTTTGTGGCTGATGTTTTGCAGCTCTGTGCTGGGGATTGCGTCAATTTGCTGGGTGTTGTGGCGCGAAAAACAGATCAGAGGCTAGAAATCCACGCTTTGCAAAGCTAAGTTAGTGCACTGCTAATTTGCAAAGGATCGCACAGATGGCCAGTCAAAAACTCTATGCCGGAGCAAAGCTGCGCGAAATCCGCAACCGTGTGTCGCTCACCCAAAAAGAATTCGCTCAAAAGCTGGGCATCTCTCTGCCTTACCTAAACCAGATGGAAAACAACAACCGTCCGGTTTCAACCACCGTTGTTTTGGCGTTGGCACAGGAATTTGGCGTTGATGTTACCGAACTGTCTACCGGCGATTCCGAACGCATTGTCAGCGATCTACGCGAAGCTTTGGCCGACCCGATTCTGGCCGAAACCGATGTGCCACTTGCGGACCTAAGACTATCTGCATCAAACGCTCCGATGTTGGCGCACGCCTTTCTAAAGCTGCATCACGCCTACCGCCAAACCCACGAACGTCTGGCCTCACTGGATGAAGCTTTAGGCCGGCAAGATGTAAAAATGCAGCCAAGCCCTTGGGATGAAGTCCGCGACTTTTTTCACTATTGCGACAACTATATCGACGCAGTCGATCACGCGGCCGAAAACTTTGCCTTACAAGCGCAAGACCAAGGCGGTGTGCAAAATGCCGCGATCCGCGCCCTGACCCATATTGGCGTTACGGTGAAAATGGTGGATCAAGAGGTTTTGCGGAATTACGAACCCGTAACCAGAACCCTTTTGCTGTCCAACCGCAGCACCGCAGAAACCCAGGCCTTTCAACTTTTGCTGCAAGTCGCGCTTTTGCAACGAAACTCTCTGCTTGAGGCGACGCTTGATCTGGCAAAATTCCAGTCGGATTCGGCGCGTAATATCGCTAAAATTGGCCTGGCAAATTATTTCGCCGGGGCCGCGATGATGCCCTACACAGCTTTCCTGAAGGCCGCGCAAGACCTGCGCCATGATCTAGAGCTTTTGGGACGAAAATTTGGCGCTTCGATCGAACAAATCGCCCACCGTCTGTCGACATTACAACGACCAGGAAAAAAGGGTGTGCCCTTCTTCTTTGTACGCGTAGACCAAGCTGGCACCATCACCAAGCGCCATTCCGCAACCCGGTTGCAGTTCGCCCGATTTGGCGGCGCTTGCCCATTGTGGAATGTGCACCGCGCCTTTGAAACACCGGGTCACTTTCTGCGGCAACTGGCCGAAACGCCGGACGGTGTGCGCTATTTCTCCTTGGCCCGCGATATCTCCAAATCTGGCGGCCACTACGGGGCCCCTGTGCGGCGCTACGCCATTGCCTTGGGCTGCGAAATCAAACACGCAGACCAGCTTGTCTATGCCGACAACATGGATGTCACCAGCGCCGCCGCCTATCAACCCATTGGCATTTCCTGTCGCATTTGCGAGCGTGCCAATTGTCACCAAAGATCGGTGCCCCCGTTAGAGCGCAAACTCACCATTCACGAAAACACCCGCGGCGTGCTGCCCTACGAAATCACCTGACCTCATAATTTGCCTCAGCCAATAAATTGTTTTGCGCTGCACTTCGCTGAATTTTCCCCTTGGGCTGCGTCACCAGCCATTTATTGGGTTAGACAGTCAACTTTGAACGTCGCCCTGCAAATGTTTGGCGACAACCGCAATTGAAGCGAGGTTAAGATGTTCCGACTTTTTGCACTGCTGATCGTCGGTTTTATCGGTTTCGCCAGCCTAGGCGGCTATGCAGAGCGCTGGTTGCTCTATCCCTTTGATGGCACCCGCGTTGAACCGGCATCTGTCGGCTTATCCTCTGTGAAAGAACAGATCATCGAGATCGACGAAACCCAACTGGTTGTTTGGACGTCCCCACCAAAACCGGGCAAACCCATCATTCTGTATTTTCACGGCAATGCCGGAAATCTGGCAATTCGGGCCGGACGTTTTCAAAGGTTCCTAGATCGCGGCTATGGGCTGGTTGCGCCCGCCTATCGTGGCAGCTCAGGCAGCAAAGGCACGCCCAGCCAAGAGACGCTGACAAAAGACGCAAGGACAATCGCGATTCAGCTCGCCACGCGCACAAATACCTTTGCCAATATCGCGCCCAAAGCCCCGATCGTGATCTATGGCGAAAGCCTGGGAACCGCCGTATCAATGCAAGTGCTAAGCGCCAAAAGCATTACACATAACCAGCTTATTGCGGCCGTTGTCCTCGAAGCGCCGTTCACTTCGCTCAAGGATCTGGCGACAGAGCATTATGCAGCCCTAGCGGGGCTTGCCGAAGGCTTGGACAGTCAGTGGCGCTCTATCGACGTGGCACCCCAAGCACTCTCTGCACCGCTATTAGTGTTGCATGGCACAAAAGACACGCTGATCCCCTTCACCCAAGGGCAACGAATATTCGAAGCGGCCAGCAGCCAATCCAAACAATTCCTATCAGTCAAAGGGGCTGGCCACACAGACCTGTGGCGCAGCGATGTACTGCCGCGCCTTTGGGCCTTTATCGACCGCGCGTCATGACACAGCGCTCAGCACGCGATAGATCTCATCCTTCAAAGCACCACGCTTTTTGCGCAATTCAGTCTCGGCAATATCTGTCATGGGCTCGACATTGGTTTCGGCCCGATGAATGTCGCGGTTCACCTGATGGTATTCCTCTGACAGACGCGCGAAATGCGCGTCAGATTGCTTTAACGCGCTAAGTTGTTCGGCGTGCTCGGGAAATTCTTCGGCCAATTCGTGCGGGGTATGAGACATATTGCGCTCCTTTGTTCGTCATCAAACAAAAGATAAACCCATTCATTTTCCACCCACTTTGACTGGGATCAATTGACCAAATAAAACCGCTATCTTTGCGCAGTTTCCCAGGCTTCGTTCACCCAGGGCACCGCGTTTGAGCTGGGCAGGCTGCGCCCCAGTATATGATCCGATACTTTTTCGCCCGTCATTATAGACGGTCCATTCAAATTGCCATTTGTGATACGCGGAAAGATCGAACTGTCCGCCACCCTCAGCCCCTCGACACCGATCACTTTACAATCTGAATCGACCACGCTCATCGGGTCATCAGCCGCGCCCATTTTGCAGCTACCACAGGGATGATAGGCGCTTTCGACGTGTTCAGCGATAAAGCCATTCAGTTCGTCGTCACTCTGAACGGCGTCCCCGGGTTGAATTTCGTGTTTCACAAACGGCTTAAAGGCATCCTGCGCAAAAATCTCACGTGTCAGCCGAATGCATTTTCTGAAATCTGCCCAGTCCTGCTCTGTCGACATATAGTTGAATAAGATATTGGGCGCGTCTTTTGGATCCGCACTCGCAAGGCTAATCGCCCCCCGCGACGGGCTGCGCATTGGGCCGACATGGGCCTGAAAGCCATGGCCTTCAGCCGCCACTTGACCATCATAGCGCACGGCAATCGGCAGAAAGTGATATTGAATGTCTGGGTAAGACACCCCGGCGCCCGAGCGAATAAACCCAGCGGTTTCAAACTGGTTAGAGGCCCCCAGACCCGTTTTCGTAAACAACCATTGCGCCCCGATCATCGCTTTGCCCAACAGGTTCCAATACTTGTACAAGGTGATCGGTTGGCTCGCTGCCATTTGCAGATATAGCTCTAGATGATCCTGCAGGTTTTGGCCCACACCCGGACGATCCGCAACCACCTCAATTCCATGCTCTGCCAAATGCGCCGCTGGCCCAAAACCCGACAACATCAGCAGCTTTGGCGAATTGATCGAGCTGGCGGCCAAAATCACTTCCCGCGCCGCGCGCACAACCTCGACCTTTCCCCCCCGCTCAATCTCGACCCCAACGGCCCGCCCATCTTCCACCAACACACGTCGTGCAAAGGCTTTGATGATTTGGCAGTTTTCCCGTTTCAATGCAGGCTTTAGATAGGCATTGGCCGCCGACCAGCGCCGCCCCTTCCAAACCGTCATATCCATCGGGCCAAAGCCCTCTTGCTGATGACCATTGTAGTCTTCGGTCACCGGATAGCCCGCCTCGCGTCCAGCCTCGACAAACGCCTTATGCAGCGGATTGTTGCGCGGCCCCCGCGACACATGCAACGGCCCGGTATTGCCCCGCCAATCCGGGTCTCCGCCCTGCCCGCCTGCGTGCCAATTCTCCATGCGTTTGAAATAGGGCAAAACATCAGAATAGCCCCAGCCACTGGCCCCGTTTTCTGCCCAATGATCATAGTCACCTGCATGTCCACGCACATACACCATGCCATTGATCGAGCTAGAGCCGCCCACAACTTTGCCCCGCGGCGTCGCCATGCGCCGCCCCGCCAAATGGGGCTCTGGCTGGGTCCGAAACCCCCAATCATACAACGGCATATTCATAGGATAGCTCAGGGCGGCAGGCATTTGGATCAACGGCCCAATATCGCTGCCGCCAAGTTCAATGACCAAAACCCGCTTACCCGCCTCTGCCAACCGATAGGCCATCGCGCAGCCCGCAGAGCCCGCACCAACAATGATATATTCTGCAATCATGTTCAAACTCCGCAACCTGGACTCTTGCAAATCCGGCCCCCAAAAAAACGGATTACGGTTTAAAAGGCGGCTTCTACATCACCCATACGCACGTAAACCGATTTGACCTGGCTATAGTGCTGAATGGCTTCTTTGCTGTTCTCACGTCCCACACCGCTGGCCTTAACACCGCCAAATGGCGCTTCGACCGGGGCATCGTTGTAGGAATTGATAAAGCAACTGCCAGCTTCCAATTTGCCGATCACCCGATGCGCACGCGTCAGGTCCTTGGTAAACACACCCGCCGACAAACCAAATTCGGTATCATTGGCCCGCGCAATGACTTCCTCTTCATCTTCAAAATCCAAGATTGCCATCACTGGCCCAAAGATCTCTTCGCGGGCGATCGTCATGTCATCGGTAACATCCGCAAAAACCGTGGGCTCTAGAAACCAGCCCTCTTGATCCAACCGCTTGCCACCACAAACCAGACGCGCGCCCTCGGATGCGCCTTTTTCGATATAGCTTGCCACTATATTCAACTGCGCTTCGCTGACCATTGGGCCAAAATTTGTGGCCTCATCCATCGGGTCACCAATCACCGCATTCTGCAGACGCTCGGATAAACGCGCGATAAATGCTTCTTTCAGCCTCTTCTGAACAAACACCCGTGTGCCATTGGAACAAACCTGCCCAGAGGAATAGAAATTGCCATTGATCGCGCCACCGACGGCATTCTCAAGATCCGCGTCGTCAAAAATGATCAAAGGAGATTTGCCGCCAAGTTCCATGGTGACATGCTTCATCTGCGCAGCTGCCGTCGCATAGACTTTCTTGCCCGTGGGCACCGATCCTGTCAGCGACACCTTGTCGACACGCGGGTCAGTGACCAATGCGCCCCCGACCTCGCCCATGCCCTGCACCACATTAAACAAGCCCTTGGGCAAACCCGCCTCACACAACAGCTCTGCAACCTTAAGCGCGCACAAAGGCGTGATTTCAGACGGTTTGAAAATCATGGCATTGCCGCAGGCCAAAGCCGGTGCCGCTTTCCAACAGGCAATCTGCGTTGGATAGTTCCAGGCCCCGATGCCAACACAAACTCCCAAAGGCTCGCGAACGGTATACACCCAGTCTTCGCCCAACGGGATATGTTCGCCGGTCAACGCCCCAGCCAGACCCCCAAAATACTCCAGCGCATCAGCCCCGCTGGTCGCATCCGCCACCAAAGTTTCTTGCAAGGGTTTGCCGGTGTCATAGGTCTCTAGGATCGATAATTCGCGGTTCCGCGCCCGCATCAAATCGGCGGCACGGCGCAAAATACGCCCGCGCTCGGTGCCCGACATAGTGGCCCATTGTTTTTGCGCCCGTTTGGCCGAAACAACAGCCTGCTCAATAATTGCCGGAGTCGCAGCATGAATGGTGGCAACTTGCTCCCCCGTGGCAGGGTAAACAACAGCAATCGGCGCCCCAGCGACATCGTCGACATAAGCACCATCAATAAAATGGCTGGCATTAGGCTGAATCTGCATGGGACCCCCAAAAGGACAAAACATTGAATATTAGCGGTGACATGAATTTTCTGTCTTCTCAAGAAAAAACTTAAATGATCATTTAAGAAAATTTCCGCAAATTTGGATTGCACATTTGTTTTTGCGTGTCAAAACTGCCCAATATGACAAGACGACGTATCCGGGACATTCGCAACGAAGAGCTAATAGACGCCACCATTCAGGCAGTCTATGAAAAGGGCTATGCGCTTGTAACAATGGCTGAAATTGCCAAAGTGGCTGATGCGTCTGCGGCAAGTATCAATTACTATTTCGGCTCCAAGGATCGCCTGATGGAGGCAACGATGTTGCGTTTGCTGACGATTCTAAAGACGGCCACGCTTGACCGCCTTGCAATTGCACAAACCCCGCAAGATCGCTTGATGGCAGTTCTGGATGCGAACTTTGATGATCGGCTTTTCACTGTCGAGCAATGTTCAATCTGGATGCAGTTTTGGGCGAATGCCCCCTATTTCGCCTCTTTGTCGCGTCTACAACGGATCAACCGTCGCCGCGTTCAAAGCCATTTTCGCGCAGAATTGCGTCATTTGGTGGGCCCAGAGCACAGAGAAACCGTGCGCGTCGCCCTACAAAGCTACATGGATGGGGTTTGGCTTGATGCGGCCCAAGCCGCCAACCCATTGGATCCTCAAAGTGCCCGGGCCGAAGCCCGCCGTTTTGCTGGGCTTATGATCAGCGGGTCGCCAAACTAAGGTAAAGCGCGCCACCCCAAAGCGCGCCACCAGAGTGTCGTGCGCTTTGCCATTCCGCCAAATGCATCTTCAAAATCTGTGCAATCCCCTGTTCTGGCCCCGATAACGCGCCAGATTTGCCAAACCACGTGCACAAGCCTGCCACAATAAGAACAAACCCCGGCATTAGGCCTTTTGAAACGCCATCAACCCCAACGCGCGAGAGCACATCAAAAAATGATAGCCACACATCAAATCTCTCGTCCAGCAAGCTTCGGCCAAACGATTTTCGTGACCGGGTTTGGCATACGGCTGGTGGTCTTTTGCCTTATGTTGTTGTTGGTTTTGTTAAAGACGGAACACTTCCTAATCGTTGGTGCGATCATCCTGCTGGATCTTGCGATTTTTGCCTGGCAGTCCAAGTACATGCACAAAAAGGCAATTCAATACTTCCTTCAGACCGGCCGGTTTTGGACAATGGCATCCGGCTATTTGGTGTTTTTCCTTTTGGCGCTTTCGATGTTCATCGTCTGGGTTCCTGTTGTCAGCAATGTCTCTTTCCAAGAACGTAAATGGGAAGCAGTTATCGACGAAGATCTGCCTGATCGCCAATTTCACGAACGCTTCAAAGCTGTGCTGTCCGAAGATGGCACCACGCTGACTTTGTCCGGCATTATGGCCAAGGATATGAACCAAAAACTCTGGCCCCTGCTGTCTGAAGCCAAGAGCCTCACAACTTTTGTACTCAACAGTCACGGCGGGAATTTGCACGAAGCCCGCGATCTGGCGCAATTTGTGCGCGACCGGGATCTGGACACGCATGTCACAAAGGTTTGCAGTGCCAGCTGCCTTTTGGTCTTCGCCGCCGGTTCGCAGCGCACGCTGGGCCCAGGGGCCCAACTTGGGGCACATCTCTATGGGTTGGATTTTCTGAAACTACAGCCGCATTTGCGCCCAGAACATGAAATGAGCACGGATCGTCGCTATCTTCAAAGCCGCAATATTGACCCGGATTTCCTAAACAAATTATTCGATTTTGAGCGTGGCCCCCTCTGGTTCCCGTCTCGCGGCGAGATCCAGCGCAGTGGATTGCTGACCGACTTTTAAGCAAGCACAGACGTCCCAACAAAAAAAGGCACCGCTTAATCAGCGATGCCCCAATTATTTTCAGACCAAGCTTTCCAGATTTTACAACTGGGCCATAACCTCGTCAGAGGCCTCGAAATTTGTGGTCACGCGCTGCACATCATCGTCATCTTCCAGCGCATCCACCAATTTCATCAGCTTTTGCATATTCTCCAGATCCAACTCCGTTGTGGTGGTGGGTTTCCAGATCAATTTGGTGGATTCAGATTCACCCAAATCCGTTTCCAAAGCGCTGGAAACATCATTCAGATCCGTGTCGGCGCAATAAATCACATGCCCATCTTCGCTGCTTTCCACATCTTCGGCACCCGCTTCGATGGCCGCCATCATGATGTCATCTGCATCACCTGAATCCGCCGGGTAAACCACCTCACCCTTGCGCTCAAACATAAAGCCAACAGACCCGGTTTCACCCAAGTTGCCGCCATTCTTTGAAAAGGTAGAACGCACAGTCGACGCCGTGCGGTTTTTGTTGTCCGTCATGGTTTCAACGATAACCGCCACCCCATTGGGGCCATAACCTTCATAGCGGATCTCATCATAATTCTCCGCATCGCCACCGATGGCTTTTTTGATCGCGCGATCAATCACATCCTTTGGCACAGACTGCGATTTGGCTTCTTTCACAGCCAAACGCAAACGCGGATTTTTATCGGGATCCGGGTCGCCCATTTTAGCGGCGACGGTGATTTCTTTTGCGAGTTTAGAAAACAGCTTAGACCGCGCGGCGTCCTGACGCCCTTTACGGTGCTGGATATTTGCCCATTTACTGTGGCCAGCCATGCGTATTGCCCTGTATTTGATCGAATTTCGCCCCATATACCCCATGCAACCGGTGGGCTCAAGTTGGCGAATACAGCAGTTTTCCCCTTGCACCGAACTCCGCAGTGAGATTGGCTGATCAAAAGTCATGCAGGGACAGCTATGTCACAAGATCAAATCATCCTATTTTCACTCTTCGGCATTGTTTTCGCGATGTTTTTATGGGGCCGTTTTCGCTACGATATCGTGGCCTTTACCGCGCTGCTTGCTGGGGTAGTTCTTGGCGTTGTGCCAGAAAAAGATGCGTTTTCCGGCTTTGGCCACCCGGCCACATTGGTTGTGGCGCTGGTCTTGGTGGTTTCTGCGGGTCTGGTACGCTCTGGCGCGGTGTTCCTAATCACCCGCACCCTGGTTGACAGTTCGCGCAGCCTTGGCGGCCATATCACCCTGATGGGCGGCATTGGCGGGATTCTATCGGCCTTTATGAACAACGTGGCAGCATTGGCCCTCTTGATGCCGGTTGATATTCAAACCGCGCGCAAAGCCGGCCGAAGCCCAGGCCTGTCGCTGATGCCCCTGTCCTTTGCAACTATTCTGGGCGGCATGGCCACTTTGATTGGCACTCCACCCAATATCATCATTGCTTCGATCCGCGAAGACAGCCTTGGGGCGCCGTTCAAGATGTTTGATTTTGCCCCGGTTGGCGGCATCACCGCCCTCGCCGGTCTGGCCTTTGTGGCGCTGATTGGCTGGCGGCTCATTCCCAAACGCGAAGATGCCGGTCAAAAACTGGGTGACATAAAAGAATACATCGCCGAGCTCACCGTGCCAGAAGACAGCAAACACATCGGCAAACGTCTGGCGGAACTCGAAGAGCTGGCCACCAAATCTGACGTTGCCTTGCTCGGGCTGATCCGCGGTGGCAAACGCCGCTATGGCGCGGCACGCAATGTCGAATTGGCCGCCCATGACACGCTGATCCTGGAAGCCTCGCCAGATGCCCTAGACGAATTTCGCGCCGCCGCATCGCTGAATTTCTCAGATGCAGAACGCGAAGACCATTTGAAAGCCGCTGGCGAAGGTCTGGATGTGATCGAAGTGGTTGTGCCCGAAACCGCCCGCATTGCCGGAAAAACCGCCCAACGCTTGGGGTTGGCCTGGCGACGCGGCGCGGTTCTCATGGGCCTGTCACGTCAAGGCCGCCGTGTCACCCATCACCTGCGGCAAACCGAGGTCAAACCCGGCGATATCCTGTTGCTGCTGGTGCCAAAAGATCGCGGCAACGACATCACCGAATGGCTGGGGTGCCTGCCGCTTGCGGATCGCGGGCTTGCGGTCACTGCCGATAAAAAGGTCTGGCTGGCGATTGGCCTTTTTGGCGCTGCTGTGGCTGCCTCTGCCCTCGGCCTGCTCTATTTGCCCATCGCACTGGGCTTGGTTGTCACCGCCTATGTGCTGACAAAAATTGTACCGCTGTCAGAGCTTTACACCCACATCGAATGGCCCGTGGTGGTGCTTTTGGGAAGTATGATCCCGCTGGGCGCAGCGCTGGAAAACGTCGGCGGCACAGAACTGATCTCCAATGCTCTGGTTGGCCTCACCCATGGCCTGCCAGCCTGGGCCATCCTGACGGTCCTGATGCTGGTGACCATGACGCTCAGCGATGTGTTAAACAACACCGCCACCACCATTGTGGCCGCCCCGGTTGGCATTCAGATGGCGCAAAGCCTGAATGTCTCACCCGATCCCTTTCTCATGGCGGTGGCCATCGCGGCCAGCGCAGCCTTCCTGACCCCAATCGGCCATAAAAACAACACGCTGATCCTGGGGCCCGGCGGCTATCAATTTGGTGACTACTGGCGCATCGGACTGCCACTGGAAATCATCGTCGTTGCGGTTTCCATCCCTTCAATATTGATCTTCTGGCCACTTTAGCGCCGCCTGACAAGGCGCACTCAACCTGCGCCTTGTTCTTGATCCAAATACCCAAATCAAACCGCGCCTAAAGCGGCCAGATCCAAGGGATAAGCGCGCTGGCCAACAGGCCCACACTCAGGTTCAACGGAATGCCAACTTTCATGAAATCGGTGAACTTATAGCCGCCAGGCCCATAGACCATCATATTGGTTTGATAGCTGATCGGCGTGGCAAAGGTCGCGCTCGCCGCCACCATCACGGCCACCACCAAAGGCCGGGGATCCACCCCAAGCGACACCGCCAAGCCGATGGCCACCGGGGTCAACACCACCGCTACCGCATGGTTGATCAGCTCTGACAAGACCGATGTCAGCAAATAGATCGCCCAGACGATAAAGAACGGTGACAGGCCCACAATCAGCGGCGTCAAAGCCCCGACAATCAATTCAATCGCGCCCGATGTTTCCAGCGCTGTCGCCACCGCAAGCATGGCAAAGATCAAGGCCAGCAGGCGCCCATCCACAAAGCCAAACGCCTCGTCGCTGTCGATACAACGGGTCAAGAACACCACAGCCATGGCCAGAACCGCCAGCAACAAAATCGGCGCAACGCCAAACGCTGCCAACAGTACAATGCCAAACAACGCGGCAATCGCAACCGGCGCATGGCTGCGCCGATAGGCCCGCGCTGTGGGTTTAGACACATCCAGCAAATTCATTTCTGTCGCCAAACGCTGAATGTCTTCCGGAGCACCCTCCAGCAACAATGTGTCGCCCGGCTGGATCACCAGATCGTCCAACTGGCGGCCAATGTTCTTGTCCCGCCGGTGAGCCGCAATTGGATAGACCCCAAAGCGCCGCCGCAACCGCAAGTCCCCCAACCGTCGCCCGGCCATTTTACAATTGGGTGTGATCAACACTTCAACCGTGCTGGTTTCCACCGCCGACACCTGATCCACACGCTTCAGGCTTTTGTCGCGTTGCAAGCTCAAGAGCTCGGTCATCTTGGTACGCAAAACAATCCTGTCACCGGCTTGCAACGTCACCCCATCCAGCTTGCGCCGCAAAGACGCATCGCCACGGATCACATCCACCAACCGCACGCCATCGCGTTTGAACAGCTGCACCGTCAGCACTTCACGGCCAATCAGGTTAGAGTCTTGTGGCACCACCGCCTCGGTAAAGAACTTCTTTGACGCTTTGTCACCAGTCAACAAATCAGACATGCTGCTGCGATCCGGCAACAGGCGCGGCGCTATAAAGCGCAAATAGATCGCCCCCCAAATCGCCAGAACAATCGCCAAAGGCGTGACTTCAAAAATAGTAAACGGTTCCAGCCCACGCGCGCGCGCCACCCCATCAACCAACAGGTTGGTCGAGGTGCCAATCAGCGTCAAACAACCGCCCAAAATCGCGGCATAACTCAAGGGAATCAAAAGCTTACTGGCGGATATGCCCACTTTGCGCGACAGCTGTACAAAGACCGGGATCATCACAACCACAACCGGGGTGTTATTCATAAAGGCCGATGCCACCATGACAAACCCCATCAAAGCGCCAATGGCAATGGCCGGGCTGCGCTCTGCCTGGGCATTGGCAAGGGTTGTAAACCAATCCAATGCCCCGGTGCGCACAAGCGCCCCCATCACGATAAACATCGCCGCGATAGTCCAGGGGGCCGGGTTGGACAAAACATGTAAGGCGTCGTCATAGGGTAAAAGCCCCAAAATCAACATGACCGACGCCCCTGCCAAAGCGACAACCTCGGCGGGATAGGCCTCACGCATGAAAAGGGCAAACATTACAGCCACAACGCCAAGCGCCAGAAAGGCTTGTGTGGACTGGGAAAAATCAAAGAGTTCCATAGACCATCCAAAACATCAGTTTCAAATTACAATTGCTGATGCACCTGCATTAGGCAAGCACAGCTTTTGCGGCAAATTCAGCGCGCAACATTCATATCCAAAAGCACCACACTGATCGCCTATGCGGGGCCAGACTGGCTTAGCCGCCCCCCCTGTCGCACCATCTCGATGCGGGTCGCGGCACCAGTTTTGTCATCTGTCTCAATATAGACCCCAGACAGGGTGGCTTCGCCCAAGGCCGGGGTGAAGCGTGCTTTTGGCATGCCCGTGATAAAACGGCGCATCGGTTCGGCCTTTTCCATGCCAATCACTGAATTATAGTCGCCGCACATGCCGGCATCCGCCTGAAACGCGGTGCCGCCCGGCAAAATCTGCGTGTCGGCTGTTGGCACATGAGTATGCGTTCCAACCACCAACGATGCCCGCCCATCGCAAAAATGCCCCATGCCCATTTTCTCAGAAGTGGCTTCGCAATGCACATCAATGATGCTGGCTTGTACCATGCCGCCGCGCGGATGGGCTTTTAGCACCCGATCCACCGCCGAAAACGGATCATCAAACGGCCGTTTCATGAACACCTGTCCCAAGACCTGCATCACCAGCACCTTGCGACCACCGCGCGCCTCAAACACCCGAAACCCCCGCCCCGGCACATTGCCATGCGCATAGTTGATCGGTCTGATAATGCGGCTGTCTGATTGGATATGCTGCATCATGTCTTTTTGATCAAAGGCATGATCGCCCAGGGTGACACAATCCGCCCCTGCCTCAAACAAGCCCTTGGCGTGGTCGCCGCTCAGCCCCATGCCATTGCTGGCGTTTTCACCGTTGATCACAACAAAATCCAGCGCCCAGTCTTCGCGCAACTGTGGCAACCTGTCTTTGACAGCAGCACGCCCTGCGCGCCCCATCACATCTCCGAGAAACAGAATTTTCATAATGAACCGGCCTAAAGCGCAATCAAGGTTCGGGCAAGATGCCACGGCAGAATTTGGGTATTTTTGTCAAGAACAAAGCCAATTTGACTGGTTTTTTAGCAACCTCAGCTTAAATCTCGAATGCCGGTTTCCGTGACAATCAAATCAAGCGGTTGATCCGTCGGTTCAAGTGGCAAATCGTCAGTCATCTGGGCATCAAAAGCAAAACCAATGGCCAGGGTGGCCCGCTTGCTGCGCAGCTGTTGCAAGCTGCGGTCGTAAAAGCCACCGCCATAGCCCAGCCTCCCCCCCTTTGCATCAAAGGCCACCAGTGGGACAATCACAATCTCTGGCTCAATAAACGCGTCCACTTCCGGGATGCTGGCCCCAAAGGGTCCGGCGCGCATCGGGGCTTCTGGTGTCCAAAGTGAAAATTTCAGCGGCAGGCCCGCCCCCTGAATAACCGGCACGCCAACGGGCCCATAGGCAGCCGCTTCGGCCATGGCCGCCAGAGGATTAATTTCGGTGCGAATGGGCATATAGCCCGACAATGCAACGCCTCGGTATCCTGCCAGCACCTCGGACAAATAGGCGGATTGGCCCGGATGGCGCGCCTTAAAAGCCGCCTCGCGGCGGGCAAACCCTGCTGTGCGGGCCTTGGCTTTGCGCTCTGAAAGCTCCATGAATTACCCTAAAAAAGAACCACGCCCGCCAGGGCCAGAAAGGCAAAAAAGCCCACGATATCGGTGACCGTGGTGACAAAAGCGCCAGAGGCCAAAGCCGGATCAATGCCAACCCGTTCTAGCAAGACTGGAATAGCGGTGCCCGCCAGACCAGCGACCACCAGATTGATGATCATCGCGACTGCGATCACCCCGCCCAACAAAGGCGACCCAAACCAAATCACACCAATCACGCCCATAATGACCGCAAAAACCGCTCCATTAAACAGACCCACCAGTACCTCGCGGCGGATAACCCGCCACACATTGGCCCCGGTCAAATCTTTGGTGGCAAGGGCGCGCACGGCAACGGTCAAAGACTGCGTGCCTGCATTGCCGCCCATAGAGGCGACAATCGGCATCAGAACCGCAAGCGCCACAAACTGCGCAATTGTGGCTTCAAATTGCGCGATCACCAAAGATGCCAAAATGGCTGTCACAAGATTAACGGCCAACCAAGGCAGGCGCTGACGCGTCGTTTCCATCACCCGGTCAGACAGCGAGCTTTCTTCGCCAACCCCTGCCAGACGCAGAATATCTTCTTCGTGTTCTTCGTCCAGAACCCCCATAGCGTCGTCAATTGTGATCACGCCAACCAATCTTTCGTCTTCATCCACCACCGGTGCAGAAATCAAATGATATTGGTTAAAGGCATAGGCGACGTCAGCTTCGTCCTGAGTTACCGGGATCACCTGGAACATTTCTTCGGACAAGTTTTTTAATGGTGTGGTGCGCGGGGCCCCCATAATTTTGCCCAAGGTCACATTGGCCACCGGCCGCATACGCGGATCCACCAAGATCACATGATAAAACTGTTCCGGTAACTCTTGGGCATCGCGCATATAGTCTATGGCATCGCCCACGGCCCAATGCTCGGGGGCCATAACAGTTTCACGCTGCATCAAGCGGCCAGCGGAAAACTCTGGATAACTCAGCGCCTGCTCTACAGCGACACGATCAGCATCTTCTAGGACATCTAAAATGGCCTCTTGTTGTGGCTCGTCCAGATCTTCAACCAGATCCACAACATCGTCAGATTCCATATCCCGAACCGCTTCGGCCAGGGTTTCTGGACGCAGGGCAGCGATAACTTCTTCGCGAATACTTTCGTCTAGTTCAGACAGAATTTCGCCGTCAAACTCTTGGTCATAAAGTTTGATTAAACGGCGGCGGTCAAAAGCGTTGATTTGCTCTAAAAGGTCCGCAATATCCGCCGCATGCATCGGCTCCATCAGCTCTAAAAGCTGGCCGCGATCCGCAACTTCCAGGGCGTAAAGCACTGCCGAGACGCTGCGCCGATCCAGGACATAGGCGTCCTCGTCATCCAACTCGGTGTCAGGCGCTATTTGTTCGTTGAGTTCGGCCAAGAATCGCCTCCCGCCACCGGATTGTTTTCTGAGAAGACCATAGTGGAAGCCACACCAGAAACTCAATGCCATAGCGTGATTTACTCGCTTATTCGCCCGCGCTAGGGTGATGGTGAAAGGATGTGTAATGCGCGACGACACCCATGCGACCCTGCTTTTGGGCCAGACCCTAAGCTTCACTGGCAGCCCATTTGTTCAGCCTCTAGATCAAGCCGTGCAATTGCAAAGCGCGGGGGCTGTTCTGATCAGGGATGGGGCCGTCGCAGCTATCGGCGATGCGGCTACATTGCGTGCATTACACCCCGCCGCGCGGGTTGTGGACTATGGCAAAGGTTTGATCATGTCCGGGTTTGTCGACGCCCATGTGCATTACCCGCAAACCGCCATGATCGCCAGCTGGGGAAAACGACTTAGGGATTGGTTGAACAGCTATACCTTCCCCGAAGAAATGCGCTTTGCCAGCAAAACCTATGCCACAGAAATAGCGAACCGTTACCTGGATCTGACCACCAGCCACGGCACCACAACAGTTGTCAGCTTCGGCACCGTTCATCCGCAATCAGTGGATGCGTTTTTCGAGGCCGCCCAAGCGCGCAATCAGCGCGTTGCAGCGGGCAAAACTTGCATGGATCGAAACGCGCCTGATGGGCTGACCGACACCCCGCAATCGGCCTATGATCAGAGCAAACGGTTGCTGACAAATTGGCATGGTCTGGATCGGCTTGAATACGTAATCACACCACGATTTTCGCCAACCTCGACCCCGGAACAACTTGAAGCATTAGGCGCGCTTTGGGCCGAACATCCAGAGTGTTTGATGCAAACCCATCTGGCTGAACAAACCGACGAAATTGAATGGGTGCAATCGCTGTTCCCTGCGGCGCGTGACTATCTGGACACCTATGAACAATTTGGTCTGCTGGGGCCAAAAGGCCTGTATGGCCACGCCATTCATCTGACACCACGCGAAAAGGCACGCCTGAAAGACGTGGGGGCTGGCCTGATACATTGCCCGACATCCAATACCTTTATCGGCTCTGGGCTGTTTGACCTATCTGGATTGATATCCGAAGGTCAGCGCATCGGATTGGCGACGGACACTGGCGGCGGCTCTTCCTTTTCCATGTTGCGCACTATGGCTGCGGCTTATGAAATTTCGCAATTGCGCCATAGCGCGTTGCACCCCGCCCAATTGTTGTGGCTAGCCACAATTGGAAGCGCACAAACCCTTCATATGCAAGATAAAATTGGTAACCTTGCACCTGGGATGGAAGCTGATTTGGTGGTCCTGGATCTGGCTTCCACCGACGCAATCGCCCAACGCACAGCCCGCGCCGCGGACATTTGGGAAGCGATTTTTCCAACCATTATGATGGGAGATGACCGCGCCATCCGGGCTGTTTGGATCAATGGCAAAGCGGCCTAAAGCCGACCCGCCCCTAACACCCGGCCCGCCCCAGGACCATCACCCAGATATTACCACGTTTGCGTACAATGCCGATATCAGTGACCGAGGCATCCAATAGGTTTTCACGATGGCCAGGTGACCTGATCCACCCCCTTGTCACATCGCGGGCCGAAACATGCCCTTTGGCGATATTCTCGGCAATCACGCAATAGCGATAGCCAGCCCCAAGCGCGCGCCCCGCCACATCTGTCCCATCAGAACCTTGATGGTCAAAAAACCGATTGCGCGCCATATCAGCCCCATGCCTGTCGGCCACAACTTCCAAAAGCCCCGAAACCCGCAATGGTGGTAAGCCATATTGCGCACGATATTGATTTGTCAGCCCCGCGACTGCACGTGCAGGCTCTGCCATCACCACAGACCCAAAAACCAAATTTAACGCGGCCACCACACCTATCCAACGTAACATGTCACCGACTCCAGCAAGGCCCCCACATGCCCATTCTGGTCAGCAATCCCTAACAGAGAATTATCAGATAAAAGGCGATCTAGTTTTACACCGCCGCGCAATGCTTATGGATATTGCTTCAAAATCGCCAAAGCTTCGGCATGTACCCGCGCATTTGCAGCAGCGATTATCCGCCCGCCATTGGGTGCCGGATTTCCCTGCCAATCGGTGACGATGCCTCCAGCCGCCTCGACCACCCCAATCGGTCCCTGAATGTCATAGGCATTTAATTGCGCCTCAATCACCAGATCCACCTGGCCACAGGCCACCAATGCATAAGCATAACAATCCGTGCCATAGCGTGTCAGACGCACATTTTTTGCAACGGCCTCAAAGGCTTTGGCCTCGATTTCCGTGCCCACTTCGGGAAACGTTGTGAACAATATCGCCTCACTCAACCCCGAATCAGCCCTGGTTTTCAACACCCGTGTGCCATGTGGACCAGTGACTTCGGCCACGCCAAAACCGCCAATAAAGCGTTCTTGGATATAGGGTTGGTCTATAATGCCAAGCATCGGCCCATTGTCGTCAGACACCGCAATCAACACGCCCCATGTTGGCGTTCCACTGATAAATCCCCGCGTGCCGTCAATCGGATCAAGCACCCAGGTCAGCCCCGAATCTCCGGTCTTCTGCCCGAATTCTTCGCCCAATATTGCATCAGCCGGGCGACGCCTGGCCAAAACAGCGCGCATCGCAAGCTCGGCCGCGCGATCAGCCTCGGTCACCGGGTCAAATCCTGCTTCCAGCTTGTTATCAGCCATCAGGCCCTGCTGGCGAAAAAACGGCAAAATGGCCGAGCGCGCAGCGTCGGCCATTTCATTTGCCACAGAAAGCAGCTCAGATTCGTTGATGTCTTCTTTAATCATTTTCAATCCCACCCAGACGCGAAATCGCTATCTCAGGCAGATAGAAAACTCAAGCTACGTTGCTCAAAACGCGCGCCAATTCAAACAAGCGGCGACGTTGATTCTCAGGAATGGCGTAATACGAGCGCACCAGATCCAACGCTTCTTTGTCGCCCATCAGATCAGCAGGAAACGAAGAGGTAGATTCTGTTTTACTCTCGCCAATACCTTCAAAGAAAAAGCTCACCGGTACTTCCAGCGCTTCAGCGATATCCCAAAGACGGGACGCGCTCACGCGGTTTGCACCAGTTTCGTATTTTTGAATTTGCTGGAATTTAATACCGACTTGCTCTGCCAGTTGTTGCTGAGTCATGCCCACCAACCAACGACGGTGTCTGATACGTTTACCAACATGCACGTCCACGGGGTGCGTCATTGCTTACTCCTTTAATACTGATCAACCAAACTCACAGAAATCACTGCAAGCTCGAACGTCGAAGCCAGCTCCCACACTGACAAACAACTGTGAATAGTCGTCGCCACGCATCCCTTCGGCGACACGTCATAATAACATCGCTCTACAATTGATCAAGCTATTTGAGAAAAACATTCATTCAAAGTTACCATAGGTTGCTAACCTTTGGTGAATTCATTGCATTTTTTCATTGCACCCAATTTCAGACGAAATATTATTGCGCGATCAAATCTCTCATTCACAGGGTCTCATCATGCGCGCATTTCAAGTCCAATCTTTTGAAACGCCGCCCTGTTTGACAGATTTACCCCTGCCCGTCCCACTAAAGGGGGAAATGCGCCTCAAGATACATGCCTGCGGTTTAAACTTCGCAGATCTATTGATGCAATCGGGTCGCTATCAAGACACGCCACAACTGCCATTTACCGCCGGTATGGAAGTGGCTGGCGTGGTAGAGGCGTTGGGCCCCGAAACCGATGGGCCGGCGATTGGTACACGGGTCGCAGCGTTTGGCGGCCAAGGTGGGTTGGCTGATTTTGGGGTCTTTGACGTTGCACGCGCCGTGCCACTTCCCGACAATATGAGTTTTGAACAGGCTGCGGCCTTTCAAATCGCCTATGGCACCAGTCATGTGGCCCTCTCCTATCGTGCGCAATTGCAACCTGGCGAAACGCTGCTTGTGCTCGGGGCTGCCGGTGGCGTTGGGCTGACCGCAGTGGAAATAGGCAAACTGATGGGGGCCAAGGTCATTGCCTGTGCCCGTGGTCAAGACAAGCTAGAGATTGCCCGAAAGGCTGGCGCAGACCATCTGATTGATGCCTCTGTGGCCGATTTGCGCACAGCGGTCAAAGACCTTGGCGGCGCAGATGTCGTCTATGACCCGGTGGGTGGCGACCAGTGGAAAGCGGCTTTCCGCGCTTGCAATCCCGACGCCCGCCTATTGCCCATCGGCTTTGCCAGTGGCGAGGTTCCCCAAATCCCCGCCAACCACATGCTGGTGAAAAACCTAACCGTTATGGGGGTCTATTGGGGGGGCTATCTGAAATACAAGCCGCAGGTTGTCACCGACAGCATGAGCCAATTGTTTGATTGGTTCGCGCGGGGCAAACTCAGCCCCCATATCAGCCATGTGCTGCCGCTTGATCAGACGGCCGAGGCGATGGCCTTGCTCAAGGCGCGTAAATCGACTGGCAAGATCGTCATTACCCTGCCTTAACCCATAGTCGCTGCGCCCTAAGTTATCCTACAGTGGACAAATGCGCAGACGATTTCCAGTTCTCGCGATGCCGCAGGTGTTTTGAAAAGGACATGCGCAACATATCTGCCAATGCCTGAATTGCCTCGCCGGTCGAGATATCGGCCCCGTACATATTCACGTGATAGGCCCCCAAGTCTGGCAACGCACCGGCATGATTGATCACGTCCAGATGTGGCGGCACTGTGCCTTCCAGCATTGTCATCACCGCTAAATCCGCGCTCACCGTCGCCTCGACCGCCCGATCAGAACTCGAATCAAGCGCAGATTCCCATTCGATACCCTCAGCATCCAATACCGCCAGCGTTCCAGCACGAAACAGGCATCTTCGGCAGGCGGCAAATCGCAATGGACGTCGACGCCAGGTTGCGCCACCTGCCGCACCGACCCAGACCAGCGGTGTCGCACACAGATCTTCAGAATCTGGAGTAACATGTGCTTCGGTGGTCAAAATCAAATCATACGCCCCTTTGCTATGCTGCTCTTTCAATTCCTGCGTATAGCTAAAATGCAAATCAACCTTAACGCGCGGATAGGCCGCGTTAAACTTTTGCAAAACCTGCGGGATGGCCGGATACACAATGTCATGCGGCACGCCCAAGCTGATCGTGCCCTCAAAATCATCATGTGTCAGCCGACGCACGGCCTCGTCATTCAAACCCACGATGCGACGGGCAAAACCCAAAAGTTGCTCACCTTCGGCGGTCAGCGCAATCGACCGTCCAGAACGATCCAGCAACGACACATCCAACAATTCCTCTAGGCGTTTCAACTGCATTGAAACAGCCGATTGCGTCAGATTTAAAAATCCCGCCGCCTTGGTCACACCACCCATATCCGCAACAGCCATAAAGCTGCGCAACGTGGTTACGTCCAGATTTCGCATTCATCACACCTTCTGATGGAACCCACAACAAACATTCGTTTTCGAAATATTTCATGGCAAGGCATAAACATCAAGAAAATTGATGCTCTTGGCAATTTACATCACATTCAAGAAAGGACAAGACCATGACGAACCTAGACGCATTCCGTCGCCTTACCGGCCTCTCCTTGCAAAATGGCTTTCGCCTATTTGACCAAATCGCCCTGCGTCGCATGCCCAAAACCCTGGCCCCACTCGACGCCGACACCCCTCAGCATATAGGCCCTTCTTGCCGCCATACCCGCATCAAAGCCAGCCGCCCACGCTGGGATGCACCGCAGCATTGGCATAAATGATACGAAGCGCGCGGGATTTCGCATGGAATTCCTTGAAAACCCGCGCTGAGTCACCGATATTCACTTGTGACGGTCCGCATATCACTTTGCGGACCCCTGACATTTATCGGAGGCTATTAATGGCTGAATTTGACACAATCCGCGGCGTCGCCGGTGCTCGCGCTGCAGATATCGACGCGGGCCTACGCGCCCATATGAACAAAGTGTACAGCACCATGTCTGCGGGCATGTTGATTACCTTTGCCGCGGCTTGGGCGATTGCCACCCTGGCTGTCACCAGTGACCCATCCCAGGCGGTGGCACAGATTGGCACCGACAAATACCTGACATCCCTAGGTGGCGCGATTTACACATCGCCGCTAAAATGGGTGATCATGTTTGCCCCTCTGGCCTTTATCTTCTTTGGCTTTGGCGCTGCAATGAAACGCCTGTCGGCCTCTGGCGTGCAACTGGCCTTCTTTGCCTTTGCCACCCTCATGGGTCTGTCAATCAGCTCTATCTTCCTAGTTTACACCGGGTTTTCGATCATTCAGGTGTTCTTGGTCACAGCCATCGCCTTTGCGGGCCTGTCGCTTTACGGCTACAGCACCAAAAAAGACATCTCTGGTTGGGGCTCTTTCCTGATCATGGGCGTGATTGGCCTGATCGTGGCATCTATCGTCAACATCTTCATCGGCTCTTCGGCCATTGAATTTGGCATTTCGATCCTGGGTGTTCTGATCTTTGCTGGCCTGACAGCCTATGACACCCAGAACATCAAAAACACCTATTTGCAGCACGCTCATGCGGGCGACAGCGAATGGTTGGGCAAAGCCGCCATCATGGGCGCGCTCAGCCTGTATCTGGACTTTATCAATATGTTCATGATGCTGCTCAGCCTGCTTGGCAACCGCGAGTAAGCCAGACAAATCGTCTGACAGCTGCACAATTAGAAAGGCCGGCGCTCAGCCGGCCTTTTTCGTTTCAGATCAATGCAGCCGCATCCGCATTTCAACCGCTGGAAAGAACAGGCCCGGCTCCAGCGTCAACTCTATGTCTTGCACATAGGAAAACCCCATCGCCTCATAAAACGGCTGTGCCGTTAAGGTGCTCATGCACCGCAGACCGCACATGCCCTGCCCTTTGGCCGTTTGAAACGACACATCCGCCAGCGCCCGCCCAACCCCAAGCCGCAAAGCAGAAGGATCCACGGCAACGTGGCGCATGTGCCCTTCTCCGCGCGCAGCTAAGCCGCGAGTCGGGCTGACATCCGTCCAGCCCCCCGCGCCAATCACCTGCCCTGTACGCCTGTCTGTCGCCACAAAATAGGTGCCGCAAGACAACAGCTCTGGCCGCGCCGTCGAAATACGCGGCAAGGCTTTGGCCAGAATACGCGGGTTGTAATCATCGGCCAGCAATTGACCATAGGATTGCATCATCATCGCCGAGATTTGCAGAGCATCATCGCTGATGGCGGGTCGAATTTCGAAAGAGGAACTCATTGTCGCTGTCCTGAAAAAGAATACTCATGTCAGACGCGACGATCAAAAAGCAAAAAGCCGCGCTGTGGTTGCGCGGCTTTTGCTTAGTCATGAAAGGGTTGATCTTACTTGATCTTACCTTCCTTGTACTCGACATGCTTGCGCAATACGGGGTCGTATTTACGGACGACCATCTTTTCGGTCATCGTACGTGCATTCTTTTTGGTCACGTAGAAGTGGCCAGTACCCGCGGTCGAGTTAAGGCGGATCTTAATTGTGGTCGGCTTCGCCATTGGTCTTCTCCTGCGCCGGGCAGCAGCGCCCGTGAAATCTTTATTGAAGTGGCCTTTTACTAGCGCCACGCCCCAAGTCAATGGGCAGCGAAGCGAAATGTGACGGTTTTTCGAAAATACTGAACTCTGTGAAACCGATGATACGCTCTCAAGGCGCGAATCGTACGTTTCAGGCCGTGAAACGTACAAATTGTACAATAAACCCAAAATAAAGATGGCGTGCGCAGGCGGCCTATAAGCCGGATTTTGTCCAAGAGGTTGCCCTCTCTGGATGACCATTCATCTAAAGCGCCGGTTACCCGACACCCTCTAGCTGCCAACCCGGATCGCCAGGCCAAGACGTCCCTGCCGCAAGCGGCATGCGATCCCTATTCGGCATTGCTCCCGGTGGGGCTTGCCATGCCAGTTCTGTTGCCAGAACCGCGGTGAGCTCTTACTTCACCGTTTCACCCTTACCTCATTGAAAAGCGAGGCTTTTTAACAAGGCGGTCTGTTCTCTGTGGCGCTGTCCCTTGGGTTTCCCCAGCCGGGCGTTACCCGGCACCGTTGCCCTGTGGAGTCCGGACTTTCCTCGAGGTTACCCCCGCGGCCACCCAGCCACCTGCACAGGCGCAGACATATGCTGTGACACAGAGATGGTCAATCTGAGCCAGGCCAAAATATCGTGTTTTGAGTATTTTTAGAAAGATGAAGTCAGGGTGCCATTTGCGCCAGCAACCGTGCCATAATTCGGCGATCTTCCGCATCTTCCGGCCCAGTGGCCCAGGGTCTGAACCTTGATCTAAACGCCTGAAAACAAACCGAATTTACGGTGCCTTCGTCTTGATCACCATCCAGCGGATAGCCAAAGGCCCTGGCCTTTTGTGACCAATCTCCTTTGCCATGTTTGCCATCCGGCCAAACTGCCAACCCCAATTTTGCAAGCCGCGCCCAGTCAAAGCGTTTCCCAGGGTCGATTTTTCGGTGCGGCGCTAAATCAGAATGCGCAATCACACCAGATGGTGCGATATTCCAGCGTTTTAATATCACAGAAAGTAGAGGTTCTAAGGCAGACATCTGCGGTTCTGAAAACGCATGATTGCCTTTGTTATCAAGCTCTATGCCAATAGAATGCGAATTCACGTCGGTGATGCCCTTCCAGCACCCTGCCCCAGCGTGCCAAGCGCGCTTATCCTCGTCAACCATTTGATAAATATCACCTTTTGAGCTAATCAAATAATGTGCCGAAACCTCGTTCTCTGGACTACAAAGGGTATTGAGCGCGCTTTGCGCATCTGACATCGCGGTATAGTGGATCACTACCAAAGAAGGCCGCGCGTTGTCACGCCGCGGCCCAAAATTTGTAGATGGATGTTGAATAATATCAAGCGTTTCGCCAGTCATCAGCCACTAAGGGCCTTGCGAAACGGCTGCGGATCCCAGGCGCAAGCATAGCCGTCACCATCCGGATCAAGACCCATGCGGTCTTTGGCAGGGCCACCTTTGGTCAAAAAGTCGATCTGTGCCTGATCAGGCGACGGGTATTTGCGACAATTGCGGTCAAACCGTGCCTGAGCATTTAGCCCAAAGCGTTGATACATGCGTGCGCCAACCGGGTTGGTGCTCTTGAGGGCATAGTCAACGATATTTGGTCCCGACGACTGGCGCTGCGGCAGGTCTGTTGGCGCAACAACTTGATATTGCGCAGCAATCTCGGCGCGACGTTTTGCGTCGTCTTCAATGGTGCGCCGCGACCCAACGGTTTCAAAATCGTTCTCATCGGAAATTCCGGCGTTTTCAACTTTAACGGGTTGCGGGTTGGATGGGCTGGCATTCACCACGCCCGCTTGCCCAGACGGCGCTGTGGCCACCACAGTTTGGGTCTGCGTTGCGCGCAGAGTCGAGAGCGTCTCTTGTGACACCGCCTGAGCAGGCGGCACCGCAGGTTCAAACCTCGGGGCAGTATGCGGTTGCGGGTTCATTGTAGGATTGTCAAACCCAACCCCTGCCCCACTGTCCGGAACCGGAGGGCTGCAGGCCACCATTGCCAAAATTGCGCACCCGCTTAAAATCAACCGCATCGTTTTGCCTCAAAGTTTATGCTTTTTTCTGACTTTACCACCAACGACCCGATTTCGCCACAAAGCCTGCTGCATTTTCAAGCGCATAGGCGGTATTTAGCAGATCACCCTCTTCCCAAGGACGGCCGATCAACTGCAATCCCAACGGCAAGCCATGACTGTCAACGCCAGTTGGCACCGAAATTCCGGGCAGGCCTGCAAGGTTCACGGTAACGGTAAAGACATCATTCAGATACATCTTCACAGGGTCCGCGTCGTTCATTTCACCCAGCCCAAAGGCGGCAGACGGCGTTGCCGGTGTCAGGATCGCGTCAACCCCGGCAGCAAACACATCGTCAAAGTCTTTCTTGATCAGCGCCCGAACGCGACGCGCACGGTTGTAATAGGCGTCATAAAATCCGGCTGACAGCACATAGGTGCCAACCATAACGCGCCGCTGCACCTCTGAGCCAAAGCCCTCTGCGCGGGTTTTTTCATACATTTCGGTGATGCCATCACCCGCTGCCAAAGTGGCACGGTGGCCGTAACGCACACCGTCATAGCGCGCCAGGTTCGAAGAGGCCTCGGCTGGTGCAATCACGTAATAGGCAGGCAATGCATATTTTGTGTGCGGCAGGCTGATATCAACGATTTCCGCCCCGGCAGCTTTCAGCATCGCAGTGCCGTCTTGCCAAAGTTTTTCGATCTCTTCCGGCATGCCGTCCATGCGGTATTCTTTGGGAATACCGATTTTCTTACCTTTGATGTCGCCGGTCAGCATCGCTTCAAAATTGGGCACAGCCAATTCCGCAGAGGTGCTGTCTTTGGGGTCATGCCCCGCCATGGCTTCAAGCATGATCGCCGCATCGCGCACCGATTTGGTCATAGGGCCCGCTTGATCAAGCGAGCTGGCAAAGGCAACAACACCCCATCGAGAGCACCGCCCATAGGTTGGTTTGATGCCAACAGTCCCTGTGAAAGCCGCAGGTTGGCGGATTGAGCCCCCGGTGTCTGTGCCGGTTGCCGCCAAACAGATATCAGCAGCCACAGCGACCGCAGAGCCACCCGATGACCCACCAGGTGTCAACGCAGCGTCATCATTGCCGCGACGCCAAGGGTTGATCGCATTGCCATAAACAGAAGTTTCATTAGAGCTGCCCATGGCGAATTCGTCCATGTTCAGCTTACCCAGCATGACAGATCCTGCATCAAACAGGTTCTGCGTCACGGTAGATTCATATTCGGGTATAAATCCTTCCAGAATACGGCTTCCGGCCTGGCTAGGAACACCTTTGGTACAGAACAGGTCTTTGATGCCAATGGGCAAGCCACACATCGCAGGGGCATCGCCGGCTGCAAGCCGCGTATCAGCTGCCTTAGCCTGCTCCAGTGCCAATTCTGGTGTGTTATGTACAAAGGCGTTCAGTTCCCCAGCGGACTCTGCTGCGCTTAGGCAGGCCTGCGTGAGCTCGACCGAAGTCAGATCTTTGGCACGCAATTTATCGCGTGCATCTGCCAAAGTGAGTGTATTTAGATCTGTCATTATTCAACCACCTTGGGTACGGCAAAAAAGCCTTCACGCGCGTCAGGCGCATTCGCCAATATTTTTTCTTGCTGGTCGCCATCCGCCACAACGTCAACACGGCGCTTCAAACGCTGCGGTGTCACAGAGGTCATGGGTTCGATGCCATCAACATCAACTTCGTTCAGCTGTTCGATGAACCCAAGGATTGTGTTAAATTCCTGCGCCAAAGCCGGCAGCGCATCCTCTTCAACCTTAATACGCGCGAGCTTAGCCACGCGGGCGGCGGTGTCCTTGTCAATCGACATTGCGAAAACTCCAGTAGCAACTTGGAAATAGCGTTTAGCCTTGGTTTTGGATTGGTGCAAGCATGTGACGTCGGTAGGTCTCGATCATCCAGCCCAATGCGACCGCATTCAGCACGTGCCACAAGAAATGTGTGCCTTGCGGAAAGCTTTGGCAAAGGGGCAAATCTGCCGAACGCAGGAGGATCGACAGAAAAATAAGACCCGCCCCAACAGCGAGCCGCCTTGCCGTCGCAGGGTTTTGACGACTAAGCCCCAATGCGTAAATCACAATCAAAAGCGGAACAGGCCCATAGGCCGCCGAAGTGTTCAAAAACGCGACTTTCTGAAATAGTGGCACGGTGACAGCGGCATAGGGCACAAACAACAGCACCGCACTGACCGCGACCAATTTGCTACTGCCCCAAAAATCCTTGGTCGCGCCATATATATACAAAAGGACAAACAGCAAAATCGGCAGTACATCCGCAAGCCCGGCCCAGGTTTGCGCAAATGTATGAAACAGAAAACTGCCAACCCCGATCAAAAACAAAAGAATGCAAAGCGCGCGGGCCAATGGCAGCCCATAAACCCGTCGCCACATCAAAATAGCCACCAGTATAAACGCCAGGTTTGTCACAGCATTGACGGGCTCTGCCCAAAACGCCGCATCTAGCCGCTCGCAATAGCCATCAACTTGTTGCGTCCAATTCATAAGAACTCCGCTTTAACCTGCTGATATTGAAACTCAAAAACACTATGCAGCTTACGCCAAGCTTCGCATTATTAAACCAAAATCGGGGACAAACTTGGCCGAGACTATACTATAGGCGCTTATCTTTAAAAAACGACCGCAGAAGTGCTTCACTGTCCGCACTTGCCAATCCGTCATAGACTTCGGGCACATGATGGCATTGCGCATGACTAAATACACGGGGGCCCTGGGCAACACCTCCAGATTTCGGATCTGACGCGCCATAATAAACCCGCGCAATTCGCGCTTGCGAAATCGCACTGGCACACATCGGGCAAGGTTCTAGCGTCACGTATAAATCACAGCCTGTCAGACGCTCGCTACCAAGCCGCGCACCGCCGGCGCGTATCACCAGCACCTCGGCATGGGCCGTTGGGTCATTTTGTTCGCGGGTCCGGTTGCCATCAGCGGCCAAAATCTGTCCATCAGGTGACACAAGCACCGCGCCAACCGGCACTTCGCCGCGATCAGCGGCTTTTTGTGCTTCTTGCAATGCAAGGTCCATATGGCTTTTAAACTGCATTCTTATCTTTTGCCCCCGCATTGGCCCTTTCGCAATCCCTGTTTGACAGTTACAGAATGCCCATGACCCAAGATACACCCAAAGGCGACCGGATCGCCAAAGTTCTGGCGCGTGCCGGCGTGGCCTCTCGCCGTGACGCCGAGCGTATGATCGAAGCTGGCCGCGTGAGCGTTGACGGTAAAACTCTGTCCTCGCCTGCGCTTAACGTCACATCAAACTCTCGTATTTTGGTGGACGGCAAGCCCATCGCTGAAAAAGAACCGGAACGCATTTGGCTTTATCACAAGCCAAGCGGTCTTGTGACCAGTCACAAAGATGAAAAAGATCGCAAAACCATTTTTGACGAATTGCCCGAAGATTTACCACGCGTCATGACAATTGGGCGGTTGGACTTGAATTCCGAAGGCCTGTTGCTGCTCACCAATGACGGGGGCGTGAAACGCAAACTCGAATTGCCTTCGACCGGATGGGTGCGTCGCTACCGCGTGCGTGTAAATGGCCGCCCAACGGACGCACAATTTGATCCATTACGCAAAGGCATCACCGTTGACGGCGAAGATTTCGCCCCAATGACCATCACATTGGACAGTCAAAAAGGCGCAAACGCTTGGGTAACCGTCTCGCTGCGCGAAGGCAAAAACCGTGAAATTCGTCGTGCCATGAGTGCGATTGAATTGACCGTAAACCGCCTGATCCGCATCGCATATGGCCCGTTTCAATTGGGCGACCTAAAGCCCGGAGCGGTCGAGGAATTGAGACGCAAAGTGGTGCGGGACCAATTGGGGCTTGATGGGGCGATACCCCCCGAAGACCGCAAGAAACCGACACGCCGCAAAAAGCCAACTGGTGATCCCAAATCAGGCGGCAAGCCAGCACAGACAAAACATGCCACTGAGATCCCCGCATTTGGCAAAACCTTCACCAGCAAGCCCGGTGCAGGCAAATCCTCTAAAAACAAACCCCGCGAAAAACTGCCGGAATCGCCTTGGGATGATTACGGCAACCCCATTCCAAAGGGACGAGGCAAACGCGCTGGTGGCAAATCAGGCAAACCAAACCCTTCGGGATCAGGGCGCAAACCACCTTATAAGGGTTAACGACAGCGGGGGATCTCGCCAAAAATTTCCCCGTTCTCATACCTTTGCGACAGGTTCCGCATGCGCTATGCAGAGTCCAAATGCATATAACGCAAGGGTACTTTGATGGCTGACCTCTTAACAATCCAAAACCTGGGTAACCTATTGATGCTTTGCTTTCTGCAAGCGGTTCTTGGGTTTGACAATCTGCTCTATATTTCGATTGAATCCCAACGTGCGCCGGTCGCACATCAAAAATCCGTCCGTTTTTGGGGCATTATCCTCGCAGTGGCGTTGCGCGTGATTTTGCTGTTCACCATGATCGAACTGATTGACGCACTGTCAGAGCCGTTCTGGGTGTTTAATCAACCCGGCTTGATCGAAGGCGGCGTCAACTTTGCCACCTGCATCTTTATCATCGGCGGTATTTTCATCATCTATACAGCCGTGAAAGAAATCGGGCATATGTTGTCGATCGAACATCTTGATGCTGACATTGAGCACAAAGGCGGGAAATCTGCAGCGCAGGTTGTGACTTTGATCGTCTTAATGAACCTGATCTTTTCATTTGATTCCATCCTGTCAGCCCTTGCGATCACGGACGTCTTTCCCATCCTTGCCGCAGCTATTCTGATTTCTGGCGGCGCAATGCTTTTGCTCGCAGATGGCGTAACGCGCTTTCTGGAAAAAAACCGTATGTACGAAGTTCTGGGCTTGTTCATTCTATTGATTGTCGGCGTGGTGCTTTTGGGTGAAGCCGGACCAGCAGCAGCCCATGCCATGCACGACGATACTTTGGCCCTGAAATTCTTTGGCTACGAAGTGATCCCAATGTCCAAAACCACCTTCTACTTTAGCGTTTTGGTTCTATTTGCCGTCGAGATCATACAATCGGGCTATACAAGAAAACTGAACGCGGAACGCACGGCGCAAACCAAACATTAAATTTTACGCCCGCCTCGTGCGGGCGTTTTTTTCGGTTCGGGCACATATTGTATCTTCGGCGTGATACCGCTTTGGATTTCTTCCCCCTAGCAACGCGCTACAAAAGTTCTTAAGTTTCAGGCAGGGTTAGCGGGGATAGCTTTGACATGTCTGGAACTGGACTACAAAAACTGGCGTTTATCATTCTTGTCATTTTGGTCTTTTATGTCTCTGTCGCAGGAGGCAGCTGATGGCGAAGAATTATGGCGGAAAATACAGCCCAAACGGCCAATCAAAAGAGGCCAATTCCAAGCAGTTTCTGAACGCCAAGCGCAGCCGCGTCGGCGGACGCATTAACCTGTTGTTTTTGGTGCCCCTGCCATTGCTTTGGAAGGCTTTCACCTCTGAACCAATTGTCATGGCGCAGTATTTGTCCAGCCTGGGCACCCTTTTGCTGGCGGCCTGGTTGACGCGCGAAGGATTGCTTGCCGAAGAGGCCTATGACGCGCGTAAAATTGCGCGCCGCCCGGCCCTGCCCCGCAAGATCATCGGCGCTATGTTGACCGGGCTGGGCTTGGGTATCGCCGGGCTGGCAGGCTTTGGGCCATTAGATGCGCTTATCTTTCTGATCATTGGCGCAAGTTTGCATTTGCTGGCCTTTGGGCTTGATCCCCTGAAAGACAAAGGGGCTGAAGGCATTGATACGTTCCAGACTGATCGTGTGGCCCGTGCGGTTGAAGAGGCCGAAAAACATCTGACAGCCATGCGCGACGCGATCCTGCGCGCTGGTGATCGGGGCCTTGAACGCAGGGTGGCGCAGTTTGAAACCACCGCCAGAGACCTTTTCCGCACCATCGAAGACGACCCCCGAGACCTGACCTCTGCGCGCAAATATCTGTCGGTCTATTTAAAAGGTGCGCGGGACGCGACGTCGAAGTTTGCAGACGTCTATGCGCGCACTCAAAACCCAGAGACCCGCGCCGGATACGAAGAGCTGCTGGATGATTTGGAACAAAATTTTGCAGCGCGCACCCGCACGCTGTTGTTAAATGACCATAGCGACCTGACGGTTGAAATTGACGTGTTGCGCGAACGCCTGCAACGCGAAGGCATCAGAGACGATGCATAACGCTATAAAACGCGAGGGAACTTAAATGTCTGACACTGTACGTCAAAAAGCCGAAGCCACATTGGCAGAAGTTGAAGCCATCAATGCCGTTGTGCTGGCTGAACCTGCCGCAAGCACTGCGATTGTTGCCTTGGAAGAGGCTGACGCGCCCACCAGCGACGCCATTACCAAACGTATGGCAGAGTTGGACATGGACGATACAAATTCAATTGTGACCTTTGGTTCTGCCGCCCAGGCCGAACTGCAAGAAATCAGTCAGTCGATGCTGCAAGGTGTGCGCAACAAAGACGTTGGTCCAGCCGGAGATAGTCTGCGAAATATCGTCACCACCATTCGTGGCTTTTCGATTTCAGAACTCGATGTGCGTCGCAAGCGCAGTTTTTGGGAGAGGATCTTGGGCAAAGCCGCGCCCTTTGCCAAGTTTACCGCGCGATTTGAGCAGGTTCAGGGGCAAATCGACAAAATCACCGACAGCTTGCTTGATCACGAACATACCTTGATGAAAGACATCAAGTCTTTGGATCTGCTCTATGATAAAACCCTGACGTTCTATGACGAACTTGCCCTGTATATCGCCGCAGGCGAAGCCAAAATTGCAGAGTTGGATGCCAAAGATATTCCTGCAAAGGAAGCCGAGGTTAAAGCCGCAGAGGAAAAAGATCAGGTGATGAAAGCGCAGGAACTGCGCGATTTGCGGGCGGCCCGCGACGATCTGGAACGCCGCGTGCACGATCTGAAACTAACACGCCAAGTGACCATGCAGTCGCTGCCGTCCATCCGATTGGTGCAGGAAAACGACAAATCCCTGGTGACCAAAATCAATTCAACATTGGTCAATACCGTGCCACTTTGGGAAACCCAATTGGCCCAAGCTGTCACCATCCAGCGCAGTGCCGAAGCTGCCGCAGCTGTGCGCGACGCCAATGATTTAACCAATGAGTTGTTGACCTCAAACGCCAAGAACCTGCGCGACAGCAACAAGGTGATCCGCCAAGAAATGGAGCGCGGCGTCTTTGACATTGAGGCTGTCAAACAAGCCAATGCAGATCTGATCGGCACCATCGAAGAAAGCTTGCAGATCGCCGACGAGGGCAAAGCCCGTCGCGCGGCAGCCGAAGAAGACTTGAAAAACATGGAATCTGAATTGCGCGACACATTGGCCGCCGCCAAGGCCAAAGCCACCGGCCTTGGTGAAACCATTGCCACCTCTGCTGGCAGTGAATAGATGACAAAACTTGGAGCAACTTTGGCTGGCTTGGTAATTTGCGCGCTTTCTGCGTGCGAGATTGCCCTGCCTACAAAGGTTGCTCCAACGCCGGTTGCAGTGCCCCTGCCCGCGACCCCTAGTGCTGCAAGCAAAAGCATCAAGCGTTATTATGCCAATCTGCAAAACGATTTGCTGGCTCAGGGCTTGATGCGTGATGACGGCGGCGGCGCAGACACGACCTATACAGCAGACATGCTGGCCCGCAATTTTGAACGCATCGCCTTTTATGACGAACATCAAATTGGCGCGCGGTTGCAGGACAGCACAGGCGAAGCCCGCTTGTTGGCCCGGTGGGACATGCCTGTGCGCATGTCTGTTGAATTTGGGCCAAGCGTTGGCAAAACACAAATCACCCAAGACCGAGAGACTGTCAGCAGCTTTGCCAAGCGGCTCGCACAGGTGACAGACCACCCCATATCAACCGTACGCGCCCGCGCTAATTTTCACGTTTTGGTCGTCGGCGAAGATGACCGCCCTGCCATGGCACCACGTCTCACAGACCTTTTGCCAAGTTTGACAACGGCCCACCGGGCTTTGCTGCAGAACTTGCCGCGTGATATGCATTGCCTGGTGATTGTCAGCCATTCTGATACCGATCTTCCGCGCATTTTGTCGGCGGTGGCCATCGTGCGCGCCGAACATCCAGACTTGCTGCGCAAAGCCTGTTTTCACGAGGAAATTGCCCAAGGCTTTGGACTTGTGAACGACAGCCCTCAGGCCCGCCCCTCTATTTTCAACTACGACGACGAATTTGCCTTGCTCACCAGCCATGACGAAGCGCTTTTGAACATGCTTTATGATCAAAGGCTTTCAATTGGCATGACCGCAGAGCAAGCGCGCCCCATCATTCGTATTCTAGCCCACGAACGCGTGGGCCAAGACTTGTGACCAACTAGGAGAAACCCATGGGTATTTTCGATTTTCTGACCGGCGAATTCATTGATGTTATCCATTGGGTGGACGACACGCGCGACACGATGGTTTGGCGATTTGAGCGCGAAGACCACGAGATCAAATACGGGGCCAAACTGACGGTACGCGAAGGCCAGGCCGCTGTATTTGTTCACGAGGGCCAACTGGCGGACGTCTTTACCCCCGGGCTTTACATGCTTGAAACCAACAATATGCCGATCCTGACAACGCTAAACCATTGGGATCATGGGTTTAAAAGTCCATTTAAGTCAGAGATATATTTTGTAAACACCACCCGATTTAACGATCTGAAATGGGGTACAAAAAATCCGATCATGTGTCGTGACCCAGAGTTTGGGCCGGTGCGCCTTCGGGCCTATGGTACTTATTCAGTGCGGGTGAATGATGCAGCCCGTTTTCTTACTGAAATCGTCGGTACCGATGGTGAATTCACCATGGATGAGATCAGCTTTCAGATCCGTAATATCATCGTTCAAGAGTTTTCGCGCGCTATTGCCAAGTCTGGCATACCCGTGTTGGATATGGCCGCAAACACCGCAGATGTCGGCAAGCTGGTTGCGCAAGCCATCGAGCCGGTGATCAGCCAATACGGTCTGTCTATACCTGAATTATACATTGAAAACATATCCTTACCCCCAGCTGTCGAAAAGGCGCTAGACGCGCGCACCTCGCGCGGCATCGCCGGAAACCTGGATGACCATCTGAAATGGAAAGCCGCCGAAGCTATGGGCAGCGATGGTGCGGCTGGCAGCGCCATGGGCACAGGGTTGGGGGCTGGGCTGGGCATGGCAATGGCTGGCAACATGATGCAGCAACAACCCAGCGGACCCTGGGGCACAGCGCCTCAGACGGCGGCCACAGCCGTCCCACCGCCACCGCCCGTCGAACATGTCTGGCATATTGCCGAAGGTGGCAAAACCACTGGGCCATATTCTAAAGCCAAGCTTGGTCGCATGGCTGCCGAAGGTAAACTGAACCGGGAAACTTATGTTTGGACCGCGGGTCAGGACGGTTGGAAAGCAGCAACAGACGTCGCTGAGTTGGCACAGCTGTTTATCACAATGCCACCGCCTCCGCCTCCGGGCGCATAGAGGAAACACGCCTAAGCCTTTGTTACTAAATATCTAAGTAGATCTCTATGACTGATTTGCCCCCAACACCGCCAGCCCCAACGGCACCGGTAAGTGAACACCGCTTTCCTTGTGACCAATGCGGAGCCGACTATCGTTTTGCGCCAGAGTCTGGCGAACTGCGCTGTGATCATTGCGGTCACCATGAAGAGATCGCAGATCTCGGGCCGTGGAAAGGGTCGATCAAAGAGTTGGACTTTGACAGGGCATTGCGAAACCAACTGCCGGCGCAAGAGATCGAAGAAACCCGTGTTTCCACTTGCCCAAATTGCGCTGCACAGGTGGAATTCAATGCGGTTGACCACGCCACAAATTGCCCGTTTTGTGCGACGCCCGTGGTTACAGACACCGGGAAACACCGTCATATCAAGCCGCGTGGCGTGCTGCCCTTTGCCCTGGATGAACGAAGGGCGCACAATGCCATGGGGCAATGGCTTGGTAAATTATGGTTTGCGCCCAATGGCTTGCAAGAATACGCGCGCAAAGGCCGCAGGATGGATGGCATCTATGTGCCCTATTGGACCTTTGATGCGGACACCAAGTCCAGCTATCAAGGCGAACGCGGCACGGTGTATTATGAAAACCGAACCGTCACGGTGAACGGCAAGCCCCAAACCAAGCGGGTGGCAAAGGTCAGGTGGCGGCCGGCAAGTGGGCGGGTGGCGCGGTTTTTTGATGATGTGTTGGTGCTTGCGTCCAAAAGCCTGCCCAAGCGGTTTACCGATGCCCTAGAGCCTTGGGACCTGTCGGCTTTGGAACCCTATCGCCCTGAATTCCTTGCAGGATTTCGGGCCGAGGGCTATTCGGTTGAATTGGAAGACGGCTTTGTCGAGGCCCGCCACCATATGGATCGCGTGATCCTTAGGGATGTGAAATTTGACATTGGCGGCGATCGCCAAAGGGTGCATGATATCAATACCTTAGTATCAGACGTAACCTTCAAACACGTGCTTTTGCCGATCTGGATGGCGGCCTATAAATACCGGGGAAAAACCTATCGGTTTGTGGTGAATGGCCGCACTGGACGGGTACAGGGCGAACGCCCCTGGTCGACTTGGAAGATCGCAATTGCCGTGCTATTGGGGGCGATCATTGCCGGCGGAATTGGGTATTTTGTCGCTCTAAATCAATAAGATAGAATAAGGTTCTAAGGTATGCGCGCATTGGTTCAACGGGTTTCCGAAGCAACGGTTCGGGTGGATGGTGCGGTCACAGGTGAGATTGGGCCAGGATTGTTGATTTTGATCTGCGCCATGAAGGGTGACACCGATGCACATGCCGATAAATTAGCCAATAAAATCAGCAAGATGCGCATTTTCACCGATGAGAATGGAAAGATGAATAAATCGGTTCTTGATATCGGCGGTAGCGCATTGGTGGTTAGCCAGTTTACGCTTGCCGCGGATACGCGCAGCGGAAATAGACCTGGATTTTCAACAGCTTGCGGCGCGGATGAAGGCAATGCCTTTTATGAATATTTTGCCGATGCCGTCGCAAAAACCGGTGTGCCTGTGCAAAAAGGCATCTTTGGCGCAGATATGAAGGTTTCGTTAATCAACAATGGGCCGGTGACCATTTGGTTGGACACCGATCAGTGGAAATAACCGGCGCGCGGTGCATTAACGCTGGATTTTTCTGCTGCGTCCTTACCCTTTGTTAAGATCTCGATGTTTCTGGCCGCTATATCTAGGGGCATTGCAACGCTTGATCCCCCAAGCTCGCAGGCTTCATTTCTTGTTATTTGTACAATTGGTACGTTTGAAAGCTTGAGATGTACGATTCGAAAGATTTGACAGATCTAACCAACGCAATTGGTTAACAGAGGTCGATTTGCTCGCAAATCGGCACCGCTTTTATGTCGGTTCTTTGCCAAGTACACAAACAATCATGGCGCGGCGAACCTTTCGGGGAAACTTGATCGAAAATCCGTCTACGCATAAAAATCATACGTGATTTTGTATGGATTGGAGCGCGAACATGGCCCACGACTAAGTTTCGATAAATCGCGATATTTGGAATGAAGACGCTGCCAATTGGGTGGCGGTCGGCAAACGGCTTTGGGCCGCGGAATCGCCGATGTGGGGCAATTGGGGCAATCCAGAAACACAGTTGGGATTGCTGCCGTCTGACATGACAAACATGGATGCGATCGAACTTGGATGTGGGACAGCCTATGTTTCAGGCTGGATGTCGCGCCTTGGTGCGCGCGTGACTGCCATTGATGTTGCGCCGTTACAGCTGGAAACTGCACGGGCACTGGCAAAAGAAAACAACACAGAGATCACATTCATCGAAGGCAACGCCGAAAAAACAAATTTACCAGATAGCGCATTTGACTTTGCCATCTCAGAATATGGCGCTGCCATTTGGTGCCAACCCGAAACTTGGCTGCGCGAGGCATGGCGCTTGTTACGTCCCGGCGGACAGTTGGTATTTTTGGGAAACCACCCGCTGTCGCTGATTTGCGCGCCCTATGACGGGGCACCCTGTGAACGCCAATTGCACCGCCCCTATGCAGGCATGTGGGGTGCAGATTGGACCCAAGTTGAAATAGAGCCAAGCGGCATTTGCTTTAACCTGACCATCTCGGACTGGATGGCGCTGTTTGCACAAATCGGTTTTGGCGTGGCAAAATACCAAGAGGTCTATGCACCCGAATGGGCCGAAGGCACACGCGCGGCAATTCCTGCCGACTGGGCCAAGTCATATCCGGTGGAACAGGTCTGGCATTTGCACAAGCTGTAAGTTAACGCCGGAATGCCATTCGCCGTTTGGGTTGTTATCAGCCGGTCTTTTTCACAAATTTTGTCAAGATCACGATGCGTTGGCTTTCGACGCGGCCTTCGATATGGTCTTCATTGTCCTGCACCAAGGAAATATTGCGCACAGGCGTGCCACGTTTGGCGGTAAAACCTGCGCCTTTGACGGGCAGATCTTTGATCAGCACCACGCTGTCCCCGGCTGACAAAACCACGCCATTGCTGTCACGGTGGATGATTTGCGGCTCATCTGACAGACCCGCCTCGGCCCAATCCAGATTTTCAGGTTCCAGATAGGCGATGTCCAGCAGGTCACGCGCCCATGGGGACTGGGGCAGCGCAGAAAGCAACCGGTAGGCAAGGACCTGGGTGGGGGCATCGGTGGACCAAATCGCCTCGTTCAAACATTGCCAGTGCGGCGCGTCGATTATTGTGCCTTGGGCGGCTGGCAGGCAGGTGGGGCAAAGTTTCAGCACATCATCGCGCGGGGCAACGGTGTATTCTGTAAGATCTGCGTCGGTAGAGCAAATTGCGCAGGCCATGCTGCCCCCTTGGATTGGTTTGATGTGCTTATGTGGGCAAAATTAACTGGCGTCTAGGTGCAACCGCAGGGCGGCGCGCTTGCAGAGGCTTGGCTCTGGGGGCGCGCCGCCCTGCCCGGTTCTTAATCCGTTTTCTAAACCGCCAATGTTGCGTCAACCGCGCGTTTCCAAGCGGCGTATTTGTCTTCGCGAAAGGGTTCTTGCATTTTGGGTTCGAATTTTTGCTCTAGCGCCCATGTGTCGGCAAAGCCCTGTTGATCGGGGTAGACCCCTGCCCGCATGCCCGCCAGCCAGGCAACGCCCAGGGCGGTGCTTTCCAACACCTCGGGGCGATCCACCGGTGCGCCGATGATGTCCGCCAGAAACTGCATCGTCCAATCGCTGGCGGTCATGCCGCCATCCACACGCAACACTTGGGTTTGGATCCCCTCGCCCAGGTCACCGCGCATGGCTTCCAGCAGGTCGCGGGTTTGAAAGCCGACGCTTTCCAGCGCTGCACGGGCAAATTCAGCCGGGCCAGAGCTGCGGGTCAGCCCATAGATGGCCCCACGGCAATCGGGTGCCCAATAGGGTGCGCCAAGGCCGGTAAAGGCCGGCACCAAAATCAGGTCTTGGGATTTGTCGGCCTGTTCCGCCAAGCCCTGGGTTTCTTTGGCGTCTTGGATGATCCCCAGCCCATCACGCAGCCATTGCACCACAGCCCCGGCGATAAATATCGCGCCTTCCAGCGCATAGGTGGGTTTGCCATCCAGCTGATAGCCGATGGTGGTCAGCAGGCGATTTTTCGAGGTGACCGGCGTGGCACCGGTATTTAGCAAGGCAAAACAGCCGGTGCCATAGGTGGATTTCATCATGCCCGGTTCAAAACAGGCATTGCCTAAGGTGGCCGCTTGTTGATCGCCCGCGACGCCCAAGATGGGGGTTTCAGCGCCAAAAATACTGGCGTCGGTGGTGCCAAAGTCTGCGGCACAATCCAGCACTTCGGGCAGCATCACCTGTGGAATATCCAAGAGATCACAGATGCGGCTGCTCCATTTGCCCTTGTGAATGTCATAAAGCATAGTGCGCGCAGCGTTGGTGGCGTCGGTCACGTGGCGTTTGCCACCGGTCAGGTTCCAGATGATCCAACTGTCAACGGTGCCAAAAGCCAATTGGCCCAGACGTGCGCGGGCGTGCAGACCTTCGTTGTGATCGAGGATCCATTTGACTTTCGTGGATGAGAAATACGGATCCAGTAGCAGGCCAGTGGTTTCGGTCACCAGGTCTTCGTGACCTTCGGATTTCAGGATACGGCAGATGTCAGCGGTGCGGCGGTCTTGCCAGACGATGGCATTGTGAACGGGTTCGCCGGTTTGGCGGTCCCAGATCACGGTGGTTTCGCGCTGGTTGGTTATGCCGATGGCTGTGACATCCGCCGCCGTTATCCCCACCTTGGCAAAGACGGAGTTGCACGTGGAAAGCACGGTGTTCCACAGGTCCATCGGATCATGCTCGACCCAACCAGACTGTGGGAAATGCTGGGTAAATTCTTCCTGAGCACTGTCGATGATTTTCATATCATCATCAAAAAGAATGGCGCGCGTGGATGTGGTGCCTTGGTCGATGGCGAGGATATAAGTCATGCTATGTCACCCGTATGTGCCTGCGTTAGGTGCAGATTGCCTGAGATTGCGGATAAGGCAAAGCCTTGATGCCAAATAAGCACCTGCAACGGCCCGCGCCACGTTCAGTTACATAGGTGCTAGCGCGAACATGCGCGTTTGAAAAGAGTTGAAAGCAAAGGGAGCATTCATTTGCGCAAATTTGAACGCCATTTATTGAATTACGACCTAAATATATGAAAGCCCCAACCTTCAAGTGAACCTTGGCTGCTGAAATTGCACTGCGAAGCGCAGTCCACTGTTTTCAATGCAGTTCTGTTCATTGGGGGGCACATCTCGATGCAAGCCCTCATCGCAATTTTTGCCACCAACACTCTGACTTGCAAAAATATGCAACAGAGGTAGCAAAGTGCAAATCATGCTGAATTGCGCTGCCCGCTGATAGCGGACAGCGCCGATGGGTTTACTGATTTACCGAAATACCGGCTTCGTCGAAATAACGCACAGCACCAGGGTGGTAGGGCACCAAGTTTTTCGGCGCCATCGTGGCGGCGTTGGCCCGGTTGAATGCGCCAAAACTCTCGGCCAAAGTTGTCTTATTCTCGGCGATGGCCTGGGTCATCGTATAGACCAGTTCCTCGTCCGCATCCGCATGTGTCAACATCATCCACGGAATGCGCATCAAGTTTGCGCCATAGCCGCCCAAACCGTTGATGTTTTCATTCTGTGACAGAGACACAATGCTGCCAGCAGGCAAGAACTCTTTGAAGGCGGTCACGCCGGCCTCGGAATCGTCAAGTGAGATGTAGCATAGCCCACCGCGATCCTGCAGTTGAACGGAGGCTTGTTGGCCTGCGCCCGCATTGAGCGAAACCAGAGCGACATCAACCAATCCATCCCCCAATGCCCGGATGCCCGCGACGAAGCTTGCCACCGGCACCTGCTGGAAGTCATCATAGCTTACGCCAGCATTCGCCAAACCACCGCCGATATAAAACGGAATGATGGTGGAAGATGTATATTCTGACGCAATACGCAGCTCACTGGCTTGCGCTGCCATCTCCTCCACGCTGGTCAACCCCAGATCACATGGAGCCATGAGACCTGTGGTGAGAGGGAACATGGCCCCCACCAGTCGCAAATTAGAGTTTTCGCGGTCGAAATTACCCGTGCCGGTCAAAGCATACTCTGCTTCGACTGCATTGGAAAAACCAAATTGCACTTCGCCGTTGTTGATAAGTGGCAAATACCCCACCAATGGCTGGGTCCTTGCGGTGATGTCAGCCTCATTGGCTACAATTGCGACGGCTTGGCCTGAATTATAGGCCAACGAGCCTTGCGCACCGGTGGCAATCGTCACCACCTGCGCCTGTGCAACCGAACTTATGGCCATGGCTGCAACGCCTGACAGAAGTGCTGTTTTGAAAAGTTTCATTTGTCTTCCTCCCTTAAATTTCAAAGTCTCTTGCCGTCCTATCCGGCGGCGTTTTGTTGTTTTGCAAGAGAGCTGAGCAGGCCAACCAGGGCGCACAAAGCTATTGCGGCGATCCATCCAAGATATGGCAATGTGTCAGGGTATTGCCCAAGCGGTAGCGCGGCGACGCCGCCTATGACGAACAATGCCCGCAGGCCAAGATTTAGCGGCCTGTTCCAAAAGCCCACCATGCCAATACAGATTGCGCCGATACCAATCACTGAAAGTGCACTTGCACTTAGGATCAAGCTCCAGCTGGCGTTCATCAACAGGGCTGGCGTGGCCACAAACAGGAATGGGATGATATAGGCCGCCCAGCCAATGCGCATCGCGGCAAAGCCTGTGGACATCGCATTGGTCTTGGTGATCGTTGCCGCTGCTATCGCTGCGAGGGCCACTGGTGGCGTGATCATCGACATCATTCCAAAATAAAGGATGAAGAGATGTGCCGCCAAAGGATCAACACCTGCGCGCACCAGCGAAGGGGCGACCAATGTGGCCAGCAGAACATAGACGCCAGAGGTTGGCATTCCCATGCCCAATACGATGCATATGATGGCAGAAATCAGCAACAAAAGGATCAGATTTGATCCAATTGCATCGACCAAAACCAGTGTCAGTGCAAAGCCCAAACCGGTGATGTTCAAGATCCCAATGACAAACCCGGCCGCCGCGACCACCAGGATCAAGTCAACCATGCTTGTGCCTGTTTCCACAAACACCCGACCCAACGTCCGCAATGTTAACCGTGTGCCGCGATAGTCGCGCAGAAAGGCAACGGCAACAATGGCAACTGAAGCCAGGAGTGCGGAATCCTCGGGATCCATGCGCCACCAGAAAAGCGCACCCAAAAGCACAGCAAAGGGCAATATGAAATGCCAGCCCGCAGCCAGGACCTGTTTCACCGTTAGGATATCACTTTCGGGGGCTGCAACTTGGTCGCGTCCTGCCATGAGATCAACCTGGATGAAGATCGAAATATAGTAAAGGATCGCTGGTACTAACGCTGCAGCAGCGACGGTGAGATAAGAGATATCTAGAAATTCTGCCATCAGAAAGGCCGCTGCCCCCATGATCGGCGGCGTCAACTGCCCCCCTGTTGAAGCCACTGCCTCAATCGCCCCACTGTCGCGTTTCGAATAGCCGCCACGCTGCATCAGAGGGATGGTGACGACGCCGGTTGTGACAACATTTGACACCGCGCTGCCAGAGATCGACCCAAAGAGGGCCGAGCCAACAACAGAAATTTTAGCGCTTCCGCCGCGGGATCGCCCGGTAGCGGCCATGGCCAGATCGGTGAAAAACGCCCCGCCGCCTGCAGCAAACAGTAGCTGCCCAAAAAATACAAAGAGCAGCACAATGATTGTGCCAACACGCAGCGGCGTAGAAAACACAGCGCTTGGGTCAAAGCCAACATACCCAACCAACCGTTCTGGTGTCAGCGCATAGCCCACCAGATCACCAGGAACACGGTCTGCAAAAAGCGCATAGATCATGAAGATTGCGACGATAATAAAAAGGGTCCAGCCCGCCCGACGTCTCACGCCCTCCATCACCGAGACGCAAACCCCGGCACCGATAAGCGAAATTTGCCACGGCCTATAAGACTGTTCGCGTAGCAGCCACACAAAATCCCAGGCGGCGTACATAAGCAAGCCAAAGATCAGCAATGCAATCGCGCCGTCAATAATGCCGACGCGGCGTTTAACCTGCCCTTTCCATCCAAATCGCAGGTAGCAAACGGTCAATGCCAGGCCCAATTGCAGGGCCATGTATTGTTCGGTCAGGATTGCGACCCCTAAGCGCGTCGGGGCTTCGACATTCCATAAGATACAAACGCCAACCATAACACTGGCCAAGGTTGCAATTAAGCTGTTGATCCATCGGGTGGGGGTCGCTTCGTCCATGAGTTAGATCTCCTCGGGCCAAAAGTCTTTTGGGATTTTCGATCAGCAAAGCACGCTGCTTGGGTTTCCATCCGCCAGCACCGCGTTATCTGTTCGACATCGGCTGGCGTGTACAATCACATTGCGGGACTCTCCCGGGTGATCGCGCGGTGCAATAAGCTGCTTTGTGGGTGCATCGCATGGCATGTATGTGCGCGCCGGATCCCATGCCGCACATCGTTCGCTCTGTTTGCAAGACATATTCTGCACCTTCAGACATGGGCACTCTGACTGTATGAGACCGGTGTGTTTTGATTTCGCGCTAACTGAAACATCTTTCAGGTATTCAATTTAGTCATAGCATGGCTGCCGCTTTGCCAGCAGGAAATGCGGCGCACCCCCACCCAAATCTAACAGCCCACACGCCAGATATTGTGACCTCTCGCTTGAGGGTTCTGCATGCCCCTCTCCACAATAGGAGCTTGAAATGTTCTTTATAAACATTCAGCGACTTGTAAATTTCTGTCAAGAACCCGTCTGCGTGTATTTTCATAGTGACACAACATGCGGATTTCAGAGGAAACTTGCCAATTCAATAACCGGCGTGCAATATTCAAAAAAACTATAGGTCAGAATGCGCGCTCAGTTTCTTAATCTTCGGCACCTACGGGCGTTTCTTGCTGTGCACGCACATGGCAGCATCACGTCAGCGATGGACCACGTGCATATGTCTCAGCCCGCCATTACGCATGCGATAGCTAAACTGGAAGCAACCATTGGTGCGGTGCTTTTTCAGAGGGGGCCATCAGGCATGTCCCCAAGCGCTGCAGGGGTATCATTTGCACGCCGGACAGATCGGGCCCTCAATCTGCTTCGTACGGGCTGTCAGGCCGCATCACGCGGGGAAACGAGCCGCGACTCTCCATTTGACCAAACCATCACATCAACCCAGTTGCGCGCCTTGTTGGCCGTGGCAGCCGCTGGAAGTTTCTCTGTTGCAGCCCGCAATTTAGGTATCGCGCAACCTTCGCTTTATCGGGTTGCACGAGACCTTGAGAAAATCTCGGGATTGCGGTTATTCGAGCTTACACGGACTGGCATTGCCTTGACGCCGCCAGCCCATACTTTGAGCAGAGCGTCAAAACTGGCCTTTGCCGAGCTAAACCAGGGGCTCGAAGAAGCCTCTTTCAACGCCGGGAGTATTTCGGCAACAGTGGTGGTCGGTAGCCTGCCGCTGGCGCGCTCATACCTATTGCCGACGGCAATAAGCAAGCTGACCGAGCGGCAGCCTGACGTTGCAATCAAGGTGGTGGACGGGCCGTTTTCTGATTTATTGCACGCCCTGCGGGACGGGGAAATTGACCTTATGGTAGGTGCCCTTAGGGACCCGCTTCCGGCTGAAGATGTTGTTCAAGAACTGCTTTTTCAGGACAGTCTGGGAATTTATTGTGGCCCAGATCATCCACTTGCGGACTGCAACGAGGTGCCATTATCAGAGCTGTCAGCTTATCCATGGATTGTTCCAAAAGTGGGCACGCCCACGCGTGCATTTTTTGACCAGTTCATGCAAAAGAATGCGCTGGTGCCTCCCTCTGGATTGATTGAATCCAGTTCAATGATCCTAATCCGCGGCGTCTTGAATACCAGTCATAGATTAACGATAATCTCACATCGGCAAGTCCGTGAGGACGCGCTGCGCGGCAGTCTGGTGGCGTTGCCCTTTACATTTCAAGACGCTGGACGCGGCATCGGTTTGACCCACCGCAAAGCCTGGTCCCCAACGCTCACCCAAGCCCTTTTCCTCAGGTCAATCAGGGAAACCGCCCAAGCAATGCAAACGCATTGAAGGATATTTGAGTACCGTCGGGCAGATACACCTGCTTAGAAGCGGCCAATTTCACACCTTTGGGTCACACACTGAGAAAGCCAGATTGCGATAGCGTTCTAGATCCAACGAAAAATGCTCTGAGGGCGGCATGGCAAAAACCAATGTGCGCTAGGTTACATCACTCTTCCCACTCCCACGGGCGGGTGAAGGCCCCAAGCACTTTGCTTACATCGTTTTCATTCGCGTCATTTTGAACAAGCTGCGCCACCAAACCGCGTTTTTTGTCGTCGACGACTTGAGCAACGCGCGCGGGGCAATCGGCCTTTTCCAAGGCCGCATTATAGACGCGTTTGATTGCAGATTTGCGCAGATCTGGTTTGAAGACCTTGCCGACGGCGGTTTTGGGCAGCTCGGGCATGATTTCAATATGCTTGGGACGCGCGGCGCGTTCGTGCACATGGGTATGGGCGTGTTCCAACAGCTCTTGTGGGCTGGCTTCGCCGCCTTCAATCAATTCCACAAAGGCACAGGGCAATTCGCCAGAATGGGCATCAGGTTGGCCAATGGCCCCGGCGATGGCCACAGCCGGATGCAGCATCAGGGCCTCTTCGATTTCGGCGGGATCCAGATTGTGACCACCGCGAATGATCAGATCTTTGGCGCGGCCGGTGATCCAAAGATAGCCATCAGGGTCCAACCGCCCTAGATCGCCGGTGCGGAGGAATCTTTCAGCGTAATATAGATCTGCATTTTTCTCTGGCTCGCTATAGGTGTTGCCCACATAGACACCGGGGTTGGAGACGCAGATTTCACCGACGTCATCGGTGGCGCATTCAACCAGACCCTCAGCCGAAGATTTGACAATGCGCACGTCGGTGTGTGGAAAGGGAATGCCAACCGAGCCGACTTTCTTTTGACCCGCGGGTGGGTTACAGGACACAAGACATGTGGCTTCGGTCAGCCCATAGCCTTCGACCACCGCAATATCTGTGGCGCTTTCAAACCTTTTGAACAGCTCCATCGGCATGGGGGCTGACCCAGAAAAGGCCACATTGACGCTGGAAATATCGGCATCTACCGGGCGTTGCATCAGCGCCGATACCGCAGTGGGAACCGTGATGATAAAAGTGACCTTCCAGCGTTCGACCAGCTTCCAGAAATTGTCAAACACCCCTTCGCCGCGATAGCCTGCTGGCGTCGGGAAGATCACATGCGCCCCAGAAGCGATGGCCGACATCATTATGACCTGCACCGCAAAAACATGAAACAGCGGCAGCGGACACATCAGCACATCATATTCGTCAAACAGCAGGGTTTTTCCGATCCAGCCGTTATAGACCATGCCACTGTATTGGTGCTGCGCCACTTTGGGCATGCCTGTGGTGCCGCCGGTGTGGAAAAAGGCAGCCACGCGATCGCCTTGGCTGTCGGCAAAATCAAGCGTGGTATTCTGTTTGGCGAGTTCCTGATTGAAATTCAACACATCCGCGTGATGCTCTCCGGGGTTTTTTGGCCGGATCAGCGGCACAATCCAGCTTTTGGGCGGGGTGAGATAGCGGTTAAGGTCAACTTCATAGACCGTATGCACCTCTGGGGCATGGCGCACGGCCTCTTTGACCTTTTGCGGCACGTCGGTTTTGGGAAAGGCCTTGAGCGTGACCACCACCTTTGCCCCGGTTTCGCGCAGGATCGAGGCGATTTGTTCTGGTTCGAGCAAAGGGTTGATGGGGTTGGCGGTGCCGGCAATCATGCCGCCCATCAGGGCAAATAGCGTCTCGTGACAATTGGGCATGACATAGGCCACGCTGTCATTTTCCTGAATGCCAAGGCTGCGAAACATATTGGCGGCTTGTACAGATTTTTGATGCAGTTGATCCCAAGTCAGGGTTTCCGCCTTATCGGTGGGGCCAGAAGTGATTTGATAGCTGACCGCCGGACGATCTGGAAACTTGTCGCGGACCCGCGTTAGAAATTCGTACATCGTGACAGCGACGTCGCGCTTGTCATATGGCATTTCATTCTCGATGGCATTGCGATCATCAATGGATGCAAAACTCATGGTATCCTCCCCTGTGTCGCCCCGCCATTTTGTCATGGCTTTCAGGCTTGGCGTCAGACAATACAGACCGCTTTGCGCCGGCAAGCATGTCCAAAGGTCAACGCGACGTCGACGTTGCGTCGCATGCGCTGCTGACCAGTGTCCTCTCCTATAAGGAGAATAACAAGAAAAAACGCGCCCAAACAGGATTTGGGCGCGTTTTTTAGGGATCAATTCAATAGGTTGCCACGGAAAACGGTACCAAGCCTTGTATGGGCTAAGCTGCCTCGCCCGCGGTAAACTGAAGCCTTGCCAGTTTCGCATAGAGCCCATCTTGGGTGACAAGCTCGTCGTGACGACCCTGGGCGACAATGCGGCCTTCGTCCATCACAATGATACGATCAGCTTTTTTCACAGTGGCCAAACGGTGCGCCACGATGATGGTGGTGCGGGTTTTGGCCAATTCGTCAACCGCCTGCTGCACCAGGCGTTCGCTTTCGGCATCCAACGCAGAGGTGGCTTCGTCCAGCAACAACACCGGCGCGTCGCGCAGGATGGCGCGGGCGATGGCGATACGTTGTTTTTGCCCGCCTGACAACATCACCCCGCGTTCACCAACATAGCTGTCATAGCCCTGCGGCAGCTTTGCGATAAATTCATCGGCGGCGGCGGCTTTGGCAGCGGCCTGCACTTCGGCATCCGTGGCATCTGGGCGCCCAAAGCGGATGTTTTCCAGCGCAGTTTCTGCAAAGATCACCGGATCTTGCGGCACAAGGGCCATCGAACCGCGGAAATCGCTGCGTGCCATCTCGGCCAAGGGAATGCCATCAAAGGTGATCTGACCACCCAAGGGATCATAAAAGCGCTGGATCATTTGAATGATGGTGGTTTTACCGGCCCCGGATGGCCCGACCAATGCCACGGTTTCCCCCGGTTGTATGGTCAGCGACACATCTTGCAGCGCGGGCATATCGGGGCGCGCTGGATAATTGAAGTTCACCGCTTCAAAGGTGATTTCACCGCGGGCCGGTTGTGGCAGCGCCTTGGGCATTTGCGGGTCTTGCACCGCATCGGTGACCTGCAAGAGTTCGACCAAGCGTTCTGTTGCACCGGCGGCGCGCTGTAGTTCGCTCCAGATTTCGGACAGAGCCGCGACAGAGCCCGCCACCATCACCGCATAGATGACAAACTGGATCAACGCCCCGGCGCTCATCACATCGCTGCGCACATCATTTGCGCCGATCCATAAGACACCAACCACGCCCGAGAAGATCAGGAAGATCACAATCATGGTCATCACCGCGCGGGTGTTGATGCGGCGCTTTGCGGCCAAAAGGCTGAGGTCGGTGACGTCAACAAAGGCTTGTTGCGACTGGGTTTCATGGGTGAAGGCCTGCACGGTTTGCACCGAAAGCAACGCTTCAGAGGCATTGCCGGAGGACTGGGCGATCCAGTCTTGGTTTTCTCGGCTGAGGCCGCGCAATTTGCGGCCCAGTACCAGAATTGGCACAATCACCAAAGGCACAATCAACAGCACCAGCCCGGTGAGCTTGGCAGAGGTGAACAACATCAGCGCCAGCCCACCCAAAAAGATCAGCAAATTGCGCAGGGCGATAGAAATTGACGATCCGATGACAGAAAGGATCAGCGTGGTGTCGGTGGTGATGCGCGACAGGACCTCGCCGGTCATGATATTTTCAAAGAACGCCGGGCTCATGTTGATCACGCGCGAAAACACCGATTTACGGATATCGGCGACCACGTTTTCACCCAGTTTGGTGACCAGCATATAGCGGAGTGCTGTCCCCACTGCCAAAAGTGCCGCCACGCCCAGCGCCGCGATAAAATAGAGATCCAGCAATGCGCTGTCAGCTGTATTGAAGTTATCAATCACCCGACGCACAGCGATGGGCATCACAAGCGACACGCTGGCGGTCAGAACCAATGCCAGCCCGGCCATCATCGCCAGTAGTCTATAAGGGCGCAAAAAGGGTCCAAGCTCTCGCAATGCGCCAACACGTTTGGATTTTGCCCGATCTTCTTCGCCCGGGGCTGGTGTAGGATTACGCGCCATTTTGACCTCTTTGCCGTTTAGGCTTTAGTGGCTTCCCTGCCCCGGATGGTCAAGTGCGGCGGATTGACGGATTTTGACTTAACTGGATATTTTACGCATTTCTGAGGTTTATACGCCGCTGATAGAGCGATTGGGCGTCATTATGAATTGAACCGCGCCTTGGCATTGCCAAGGCGCCGTTTACGCGACGCACCGCCAATTTGCTTCTTTCAAATTGGATTCTGGTCACAAATACCTATTGACCTCAGAATCGGGATAAAATACATCCTGTTTCTACAGAGCGGGCGTTGTGTAGTGGTAAGACCTTAGCCTTCCAAGCTAATGACGCGGGTTCGATTCCCGCCGCCCGCTCCAAGATCTTTCCCATTGAAGTTAAACGCGAAATCGACGCTAGTTGATATTCACCAGCTTGCCTGGATTCAGAATATTGCCGGGGTCCATACTGCGTTTCAGGTTGGCCATTACCCCATAGGCTGCGCCGTGTTCTGCCTGCATATAGGGCAGCTTTCCAGTGCCGACGCCGTGTTCACCGGTGACCGTTCCATCCAACGACAGCGCCACATGGTTTAATCGCGAGGCCAAGGATTTGGCTTTGGTAATTTCATCGGCGTTCTGTGGATCTACCAGAATTTGCAAATGAAAATTGCCGTCACCGACATGGCCCACAATCGGCGCGATCAGGCCGGTTTCAGCGATCATCACCTTGGCCTGTGCGATACATTCGGCCAGAGATGAGATTGGCACGCAGCAATCGGTCAATACGGCGGTTGCGCCTTTTCGCAAGGATTGTGCGGCATAATACGCGCTGTGACGCGCGGCCCATAAGCGCGTGCGATCTTCGGTCTTGCTGGCCCAATTGAAATCAGAGGCCCCAAAATCATCGGTGATGCTGCGAAAGGCCTCGACCTGTTCAGCAACCCCGGCGTCCGAGCCGTGGAATTCCAGAAACAAATGTGGTTTTTCGGCAAGCGCCATATCTGGATTATACAGGTTCATGCCCTGCATTTGCACTTCGTCCAACAATTCGATGCGGGCCATGGGCAATCCGGTTTGGATGGCGGCGATCACGCTGTTGACCGCATCATCCACGGTTTCAAAGGCGCAGGTGGCCGCTGAAATGGCTTCGGGCTGGCCAAACAAGCGCACGGTCAGCTGGGTGATGATGCCGAGCGTGCCTTCGGAGCCGACAAACAGATGGGTGAGATCATAGCCCGCGGAAGATTTTCGCGCGCGCGACCCGGTTTGAATGATGGTGCCATCGGCCAACACGACCTCTAGGGCCAACACATTTTCGCGCATTGTCCCGTAGCGCACGGAATTTGTACCCGATGCCCGTGTGGCCGCCATGCCGCCCATGGTGGCATCTGCGCCCGGGTCAACGGTGTACATCAGGCCAGTGGTGCGCAATTCTTGGTTCAACTGGGTACGCGTCACCCCTGGCTGCACGACGGCGTCCAGATCTTCGGGATGCACATCAAGCACCAGGTTCATTTGGCTGAAGTCCATCGAGATACCGCCTTTGATCGGCACCACATGACCTTCGAGCGAGGTGCCGACGCCAAAGGGGACAATGGGGCATTTGTGCGCGCAGCAGATTTTGACGATTTCAGAAACTTCGCGGGTGGTGGTTGGGAAGACAACGGCATCTGGCAGGACCGGCGCGCTGTGGGCTTCGTCTCGGCTGTGAAGTTCGCGAAGGGATTGCCCGGTGGACAGGCGATCCGCCAAGAGCGGCTTTAAGGCGGCCAAGGTGGCTGAGATATTGGCAGAAGACATGCAGAACCCCTTCGATTTGCACAGATCATGCCCGATGCCAAAGAAATGGCAAGCGGGTTAACCGGATCGCCCCCCCCCCGGCTGCTCTTTTCGTATCTAAATGCATTATGCGGGTATTCTTATACAGACAGATTGGGGCTATTCTAAATTTCAATGCCATAGGGGCTGGTTTTGACCCGCCGCATAGGCCTTTCGATTAGGAGGATTGCAGTGCAACATTCAGAGGTTTTGAAAAAACTTGGGTTCACGACTGACGAATTGATGCGCGGAGAGCTGTCAGTACGCTCGCCGATTGATGGGGCCGAAGTTGCGCGGTTGATTGAAACACCTGAGGCTGAGATGGCGGGCACGATTGCGCGGGCAAAAACAGCCTTTCAAACATGGCGCACTGTGCCGGCCCCGCGTCGGGGTGAGTTGGTGCGATTGCTGGGCGAAGAATTGCGCACTGCAAAGGAGGACCTTGGCGCTTTGGTGACTTTGGAAGCAGGAAAAATCACATCCGAAGGTCTGGGCGAAGTGCAAGAAATGATCGACATTTGCGATTTTGCTGTTGGCCTGTCACGTCAGCTCTATGGTTTGACGATCGCGTCAGAGCGCCCCGGCCATCGGATGAGCGAGAACTGGTTGCCAATGGGGCCATGCGGGGTGATTTCAGCCTTTAACTTTCCGGTCGCGGTTTGGTCTTGGAACGCGGCATTGGCTTTGGTCTGCGGCAACCCGGTGATTTGGAAGCCCTCGGAAAAGACGCCCCTGACTGCCCTGGCCTGCCAAAAGATCTTTGACAAAGCGCTGGCAAGGTTTGGAGATGCCCCCGAAGGGCTATCGCAAGTGGTAATTGGCGGTGCCAAGGTTGGCGACGCTTTGGTGTCATCTAAAGACGTGCCGATTTTGTCAGCCACCGGGTCGACGCGCATGGGGGCGATCGTGGGACCAAAGGTGGCCGCGCGTTGGGGGCGGTCTGTTTTAGAGCTGGGCGGCAACAACGCCATGATCGTAGCGCCCTCGGCTGATATCGACATGGCCGTGCGCGCCATTGTGTTTTCGGCGGTTGGGACGGCTGGGCAAAGGTGCACAAGTCTGCGCCGCTTGATCGTGCACCATTCTGTAAAGGACAATTTGGTTGCCAAATTGGTTAAAGCCTATGGATCGCTGTGCATTGGCGACCCTCGGGATGCTGGCACGTTGATTGGCCCCTTGGTGGATCAAACCTCTCTGAAAAACATGCAGCGCGCCTTGGCTGCGGCGGCAGATGAAGGTGGCAAGGTGCATGGCGGCACCGTGGTGACCGAAGGCGTGCCAAATGGGGCCTATGTCTCGCCTGCCCTGGTTGAGATGCCATTGCAAAGCGAAACGGTCAAAACAGAGACATTTGCGCCGATCCTGTATGTGATGGCTTATGACGATTTGGCAGAAGCCATCGAGATGCAAAACGATGTGCCTCAGGGGTTGTCGTCCTGTATCTTCACCCTGAATTTGCGCGAAGCAGAAACATTTCTCTCTGCTTCTGGTTCTGATTGCGGGATCGCAAATGTGAACATTGGCCCGTCAGGCGCAGAAATTGGCGGGGCCTTTGGGGGCGAAAAGGAAACCGGTGGTGGGCGCGAGTCTGGGTCGGATGCCTGGAAGGCCTATATGCGACGCCAGACATCAACCGTAAACTACTCTGCAGAGCTACCACTGGCTCAGGGCGTAAAGTTTGACATTTGATTTTGGGCTAATCTGGCCGTATGGGCTGCCCCAACGTCATGCGGTTGTTTTGCTCGTGAAAGGCAACACAGGGCAGATAAATCTGTGTTCAAAATCAAAAAATGCCGAAGCGAGCGCCAAAATCCAAAGAGATATATTTCAAAATCACCTTATTTTCTTGCCCTTAATGTCCTTTGAGAATGCCTTTTTGTTCTGAAAGTTTTTAAACCAATAGGTAAAATTGCTTTTTCCACCATGTCCGCGCTGCTGGCCTTTTCAAATCAATTTTCGCGTTTTAGTCTCCGATAAGGATAACTATCCAACTTGGGAGCAAACATATGAAAAAAATACTACTTGCAAGCGCTGCAACCGCGCTGATTTCAGGCGCTGCTGTTGCTGACGAAATCAAAGTGGGTCTGATGCTTGGTTTTACCGGCCCTGCTGAATCTTACGCGCCACCAATGGCGGGCGGTGTTCGCGCTGCGGTGAAAGAAATTTCTAACAGCGGCAAATTTCTAGGCGGTACAACCATTGAACTGGTTGAAGGTGACACAACCTGTGCGGATGCTGCGATTGCGACCTCGGTGGCAGAGCGTTTTGTCACTTCTGAAGGTGTTTCTGGCATCATTGGCGCGCTGTGTTCAGGCGCAACAACCGCAGCTTTGCAAAACGTCGCCGTTCCAAACGGTATGGTGATGATTTCACCCTCTGCCACTTCGCCGGCTTTGACCACTATCGAAGACAATGGATTGTTTTTCCGGGCCACGCCATCTGATGCGCGGCAGGGCGAAGTCATGGCTGCCATTCTGTTGGAAAATGGCGTGAACAGCGTGGCTGTCACCTATACCAATAACGACTATGGCAAGGGTCTGTCAGACGCTTTTGAGGCGGCCTATACTGCCAGTGGCGGCACCGTCACCATCAATGCTTCGCATGAAGATGGCAAAGGCGACTATTCCGCTGAAGTCGGGGCGTTGGCCTCTGCTGGTGGTGACCGTCTTGTTGTTGTGGGTTATGGCGATCAGGGTGGTAAGGGCATCATTCAAGCGGCGCTTGATACCGGTGCATTCGACCTGTTCCACCTGCCAGATGCGATGGTTGGCTCTGCCACAGAGATGAACTTTGGTTCTGACCTTGATGGCACCATGGGTCAGGTTCCTGGAACAGATGCCCCAGGTGGAGACTTGTACACGCCGATCGGAGAGGCCAACGGCTTTGATGCCACTGCGCCCTTCTCTCCAGAAGCCTATGACGCCGCCTCTATCCTATTGCTGGCCATGCAAGCGGCAAATTCCAATGACCCTGCGGTCTACAAAGAGAAAATGTTTGACGTGGCCAATGCGCCGGGCGAGCAAATTTTCCCGGGTGAGCTTACGAAAGCTTTGGACATCTTAGCAAATGGTGGCGAAATTGATTTTGTCGGTGCTTCGGCGCTGGAATTGATTGAACCGGGCGAGGCTTCTGGCGCTTACCGGGTCATCAAAACCATTGATGGTAAACAAGAAACTGTCGAATATCGCTAAAACGGTCGTATGACATGACCGAGCCCGGGGACATTCCCCGGGCTTTTTGCTAATGGCACCGCCCGCAAGAGGCGGACCACCTAAACAACGGGGACAAACCATATGATCGAAGTGCGTGATTTACACATGCATTTCGGCGGATTCCGCGCAGTCGATGGCGCTTCACTGACCATTGAACAAGGTACCATTACTGGGCTGATTGGCCCAAATGGCGCGGGGAAAACGTCGCTTTTCAACTGTATCGCAGGGGTGCTGAAACCCACCAGCGGGCAGGTTTTATTTGACGGTGAAGACATCACCGGATTGCAACCGCACAACCTGTTTCACAAGGGAATTTTACGCACATTTCAGGTGGCACATGAATTTCACTCGATGAGCTGCCGTGAAAATCTGATGATGGTGCCGCCGGGACAATATGGTGAAACTTTGTGGAACACCTGGTTTGGCCGCAAGCGGATTGCGGATCAAGATCGGGCACTGCGAGCAAAGGCAGATGAAGTCCTAGAGTTTCTGACCATCGAACACATCGCCGATCTGCGGGCGGGTGAAGTTTCTGGCGGACAAAAGAAACTGCTTGAACTGGGTCGCACCATGATGGTGGACGCCAAGATGGTGTTTCTGGATGAGGTCGGCGCGGGGGTGAACCGCACGCTGCTTTACACCATTGGTGACGCCATCAAGCGGTTGAACGTCGAACGTGGTTATACGTTTTGCATGATCGAACACGATATGGATTTCATCAAACAGCTGTGTGATCCGGTGATTGTCATGGCGCAAGGATCGGTTATGGCAACAGGGTCTGCAGATGAAATCATGTCAAATGAACAGGTTATTGAAGCCTATCTGGGCACCGGCGTGAAAAACAAAAAGAAGGAGGGCGCATCATGAGTTTTCTTTCTGCAACCCAAATGACCGGTGGCTATGGTGCCGGGCCGGACATTTTGCACGCTTTGGATTTGACGGTTGAAAAAGGCGAGATTGCCGTGATTGTCGGCCCCAATGGCGCGGGCAAATCGACAGGCATGAAGGCGGTGTTTGGTATGCTGAACCTGCGCGCAGGATCTGTCAGCTTGGATGGTCAGGATATCACGGGCCTATCACCGCAAGAACGCGTGCATATGGGCATGGGATTTGTGCCGCAGGTGCGCAATATTTTCCCGACCATGAGCGTCCGCGAAAACCTGGAAATGGGGGCCTTTATTCGCACCGACGATTATGAGAAAACCATTGAACAGGTCTATGAGCTGTTTCCAGCGGTTTATGAAAAACGCCACCAGAACGCCGGAGAATTGTCAGGTGGGCAGCGCCAACAGGTTGCTGTTGGTCGCGCCCTGATGACCCAGCCAAAACTGCTGATGTTGGATGAACCAACCGCGGGTGTTTCACCGATTGTGATGGACGAATTGTTTGATCGGATCATCGAGGTGGCCAAAACCGGCATCTCTATTTTGATGGTCGAGCAAAATGCCCGGCAAGCGCTTGAAATCGCGGACAAAGGCTATGTGCTGGTGCAGGGCAAAAACGCCTATACCGACACCGGCGAAGCGCTTTTGGCGAACCCTGAAGTTCGCCGCACATTCCTAGGAGGCTGATCATGATTGATATTCTCAATGCGTTGGTCGCATTTGCAAACTTTGTGATCGTGCCTGCCTCTGCCTATGGCGCGCAATTGGCCATTGGGGCCCTCGGCGTCACCTTGATCTATGGCATTCTGCGATTTTCAAACTTTGCCCATGGCGAGACCATGGCGTTTGGCACGATGGTTGTACTGCTGATCACTGCCCTATTTCAAAAATGGGGACTATCGCTGGGGCCATTGCCGACGGCCTTACTGGCCCTGCCCTTTGGCATTGCTGCGACGGCCATGCTGGTGCTGTTTACAGACCGCACGGTGTATCGTTTTTATCGCCGCGTCAAAGCGGCCCCTGTGATGTTGGTGATTGTGTCCATGGGCGTCATGTTCGCGATGAATGGCATCATTCGCATGATCATTGGCACCGACGATCGTCGTTTTACGGACGGTGCACGTTTCATCATTAAGGCCCGTGAATTCAAAGAAATGACGGGTTTATCAGAAGGCTTGGCCATTAAGACGACACAGGTTTTGACTTTGGTTGTCGCCGTGATCACCGTGGCCTTGCTGTTTTGGTTTTTGAACAAAACCCGTACCGGTAAATCCATGCGCGCCTATTCGGACAACGAAGATTTGGCACTGTTGTCGGGCATCAACCCGGAACGTGTGGTGACCATCACATGGCTGGTTGTGGCCGCTTTGGCCACCGTTGCAGGCACGCTTTATGGTTTGGACAAAAGCTTTAAGCCATTTGTCTATATGCAATTGCTTTTGCCAATCTTTGCCTCGGCGATTGTTGGCGGCCTGGGGTCCCCGCTTGGGGCCATTGCAGGTGGCTTTGTGATCGCCTTTTCTGAAGTCACGCTGACCTATGCCTTCAAGAAAGTGGTGACCCATCTTGGCCCAGAGGGATGGGCACCCGATAGTTTGGTGCAGTTGTTATCAACCGATTACAAATTCGCCGTTTCTTTCGCGATTCTCATCATCGTTCTGCTGTTCAAGCCGACCGGTCTGTTTAAGGGGCAATCGGTATGACCCATATGAAAACACCAATTTACTTTGCCCTGATGGGCCTGCTGATCATCGGGGTTGGCATCTTTGAATCCTGGAACAACGCGCTGTTTGTTCTGAATTTTGGATTGATCTCGGCCATTATGGCCTTGGGTGTGAACCTGCAATGGGGCTATGCCGGATTGTTCAACGTTGGGGTCGTTGGTTTTGTTGCGCTTGGCGGGCTGGCGGTGGTCATCACCTCTGTGTCCCCTGTAGCCCCAGCTTGGGAGGCCGGTGGACCACGTATTTTGCTGGCATTGCTCATCTTGGTGGCTGTCATCACCGCGGCGATTATGGCCTGGCGACGCCTGCCCAAAGGCGCGACGCGGGGGCTATTGGTTGGCGCAATCCTGATCGTCGGCTTCTTTGTGTTCCGCAAAACCTTTGATCCGGCAGTGGCGGCGATTGAAGCGGTGAACCCAGCCCAACAAGGCTTTTTGGGCGGGCTAGGATTACCGGTGTTGCTGGCCTGGCCTGTCGGCGGGCTATTGGCAGCGGGGGCGGCCTGGTTGATTGCCAAAACAGCGCTTGGGCTGCGCTCTGACTATCTGGCGATTGCCACGCTGGGCATTGGCGAGATTATCATTGCGGTCTTGAAGAACGAGGACTGGCTGAGCCGCGGCGTGAAAAACGTCAACGGTCTGCCGCGCCCTGTGCCTTATGAAGTCGACTTGCAGCAATCAGAAAGCTTTGTGGGCTGGATGAACAGCATTGGTGCAGATCCGGTGATTGGGTCAACCATCTTTGTAAAACTCTGTTATGCCGCGCTGTTCTTGGCTGTGATCATTCTGATCGTAACGCTGATGCAACTGGCGTTGAATTCACCCTGGGGCCGCATGATGCGCGCCATTCGCGACAATGAAATCGCGGCTGAAGCGATGGGCAAAGACGTCACAAAACGCCACCTGCAAATCTTTGTTCTGGGTGCCGCAATCTGCGGTATCGCAGGGGCGATGATGACGACGTTGGATGGTCAGCTGACTCCGGCATCCTATCAACCGCTGCGCTATACCTTTTTGATTTGGGTGATGGTGATTGTGGGTGGTTCAGGCAACAACTGGGGCGCGGTTCTGGGGGGTATGTTTATCTGGTTCCTGTGGGTCGAGGTTGAACCGATTTCGATCTTTGTGGTGCAAGTGCTGACTTCTGGTCTTGATGCGGCGTCGCCTTTGCGAGAGGCCATTCTGGAACGCGTGGCCTATATGCGACCGTTGACGATGGGGCTTATACTCTTGCTGGTCTTGCGCTTTAGCCCGCGTGGATTGCTGCCAGAGAAATAATCATAGGCTTATTATGGCTTGCAGCGGGCGCGGATATTCTGCGCCCGTTTGCAGTTTCAAACACGCTGAAAAAACTCTCCCTCGCGACATCAGAAAGTCGCGCGTTCAGACACCTATTTGTCGCCCTAAGACGTGTCACTCTAAGCGAGCGCATCGCGCCACCAATTGGTGAGAAGGAATTGAAACAAAACGGTTTTTTGACCGAAGGTTGAACCAAGGCCTTAGGCTATGACCACCCTGCCCTTAGGAAAGAAATGATGCGCCCCATACCATGGTAGGGCGCATCAAGATTGTTTTTGAAAACAGACAATAAGATCGCGATCCCACATCTGAAAAATCAATGCCCACCAGTCCCATTCGTAACGAGACCGAGCGGACAGCTACGGCGATTAGCTTAGGCTAACAACCTTGGTTTTCTGGAAGGGTTCAAGAATAGATTCCCCGCCTTCAGTGCCATAGCCACTCTCTTTCCAGCCCCCCAATGGGATTTCGGGCATATGGGCTGGGATATTGTTGATGCCGACAACCCCGAATTTCAAACCGTTGGAAAACCGGGTCTGACGTTTCGCATCGTTGGTGAACACATAGCTCGACAGGCCGAATTCCAGCCCATTGGCAATATCCAACACCGCTTGGTCGTCATTGAACCGTTGGATAGCGGCGATAGGGCCAAATGGCTCTTCGACCATCACGCGGCTTTCTGGATCAAGGTTGGACAGAACCGTTGGCTTATAGAACGAGCCTTTGTTGCCGATGCGTTCACCGCCGGTGTGCACAGTGGCACCGCGTTCACGTGCATCTTCCACCAAATCAGAAATCGCCGACAAACGACGTTCGCTAAGAACAGGGCCCATTTGGGACTCGGCGTCCAAGCCAGAGCCAACACGGATTTGATTGGCTTTCTCGACAAAGCGCTCAACGAATTGATCGTGCACTTCGTCTTCGACAAAGAACCGGGTTGGCGACATGCAGATTTGACCCGCATTGGTGAATTTTGCAGCCACCAGCAAGTCTGCCATCTCTACAGGGTCGACGTCTTTGCAGACCACAACCGGCGCGTGACCGCCCAGTTCCATTGTCACTGGTTTCATTGCCTGACCAGCCTGTGTAGCCAGCAATTTGCCAACAGGGATCGACCCGGTGAAGGTGATCTTTGTCACCTGTGGAGCCGGGATCAAGTAAGAGGAAATCTCGGCCGGAACACCGTATACCACGGCAATCGCGCCTGCGGGCACACCAGCATCCAGCAGAGCATGCGCCATGCCCAACACCGACCCTGGAGTTTCTTCGGAGCCTTTACAAATGATCGCGCAGCCTGCGCCTAATGCGCCGGCAAATTTCTTGGCCGCTTGTGCCATTGGGAAATTCCAAGGCGTGAAAGCTGCGACAACACCGGCAGGATGGGTTTCGATGGTCACACGCGTGCCCGGAATGCGGCCATCCATGGTAATATCTGTGATACGGCGGGCTTGTTCACCGGCCCATTCAATAAAATCGGCGGAACGTTTTACCTCGGCGACGGCTTCGGCCAGTGGCTTGCCCATCTCACGTGTCAGCAATTCTGCAAGAGGTTCAATCCGCTTGCGCATGATGTCTGCGCCGCGCTTCATAATATTGCCACGTTCCCAATTGGAAATCGCGCTCCACTCTGCATAGCCTTGCTCGGCGCTTTGCAGCACCAGATCGAGATCGGCCTGAGTGGCATGGGCGACACGGCCAAAGGCTTCTCCGGTTGCAGGGTCTATAACGTCTTCCCAGACATTGTCACCACCAGCTTTGTCTTCGCCATTAATCAGCAGTTTAAAATCGATCATGTAGCTCTCCTACGCTCTTTGAGCCAAATGCAGGGTTGGTCTTCAGACAAATGAACCAGCATTTGACAATGTCCTTCGTGTGGAAACGACCCCTGCCCGCACGTTTGTCTGTGCCGGTAGAGATCGTTTGTCAAATATTACAGATGCGCCGCGCGTAGGCGCATCTGGGCTTTAGTTGTGCAAATGTGCGATTGCACGGTCTACCATGGGACCGGAAAGACCCAAGTAGGCCTCGGGATCACAACGATCACGCACTTTTTCTTCTCCACCCAGAGCGTCGACCAGCTCTGCGTTTTCACACAGGATATCGGCCAGCGAGCGTTTTTGCTCGAGCGCGGTGCGGCACGCGTCATAGACGACTTCATGTGCAACTTGACGGCCCATGACAGGTGCCACCGCCATCATCACCGCTTCGGCAACAATCAGACCATGGGTCAGATCAAGATTTTCGCGCATGCGCTTTTCATCAACGACCAGCCCTGCCAGCATGAATTTCGCGTGGCCCAGCCCTGCCCCGGTCAGCAAGAATGCTTCTGGAAGCACGGCCCATTCCACGTGCCACGGACCAGTTGCCCGCTCAAAGTCGTGGATCATGGCATCCAGCATCGCTGCTGCGTGCTGACGCACCAATTTCGCACCGGCCAGAATCATTTCGCTGGAAATCGGGTTCCGCTTTTGCGGCATCGTCGAAGAGGCACCGCGACCATGAACAAAGGGTTCAAAGACTTCGCCAAATTCGATCGAAGACATGATCATGACGTCGGTTGCAATCTTGGCCAGGCTGCCGGTGATCAAACCAAGCGTTGTCACGGCTTCGGCAAGACCATCACGCGCAACGTGCCAGCACATGGTGGGTTGACCCAACTCAAGTTCTTCACAAAGCAAGGCTTGCATCTCGAGACCGTTTTCAGAAACGGACGCCAGAGTGCCGGAGGCACCAGAGAACTGACCCAAGGCCACGCGGGGCAGAACTTGATCAACCCGCTCGACGTGACGGTCAATGCCAGACATCCAAACAGCAACCTTGTTGCCAAAAGTGGTTGGCAGCGCTTGCTGAAGATGGGTGCGGCCAGCCATAGGCGTGTCGCGATAGCGTTTTGCCAAGTCTACAAGGATATCGCGCACTTCGATCAAGTCGCGGCGCACAGCTAGAAGCGCATCACGCACTTGCAGCGATGTCGCTGTATCCATGATATCTTGTGTTGTCGCGCCCCAATGGACATAGCCACCCGCATCGCCTGCTTGTTCAGACAGCTGATGCACAATTGGAAGAATCGGGTAGCCGACATTTTCAGTCTCTACGCGCATGCGCTCCATATCGACTTTCAGGTCGCGACTTGCTTGTTGAATTTTTTCCGAAGCATCTGCGGGGATCGCACCAAGTCGTGCTTGAGCCCGTGCCAATGCGCATTCTACTTCGACATAACGTCCGACCAAAGCTTCGTCGCTAAAGATCGAACGCATTTCCTCATTGCCAAACATATTGCTGAAAAGCGCTGAGCCAAAAACCGTACTAGACATCGTATCTCCCTATTTGTTCGTACATTATAATAAATAGAGTTTCGAAAAGTTCAATAGGGCACGAAAACGGATATTCGAATCCAGAAAGATTCTTCTTAATTCAAAGACCAGAGCGATCAAGCGTCATAGAGAAATGCAAACGTTCTGCGGAATAGACCGCTCGGGAGACCTCAAAGACCTTCCCCTCCGCATCTCTATAGTTGCGATTTATCACAAGGGATGCACTTCCAGGTTGAGCACTTAGTTGATTTGCGACATCATTTGATAGAATGTCGGCATAGACTTCTTGATTGATCGAATTAATGCGAATTCGAAAGTGCTCTTCGATGAGCGCGGCAATTGGCTTTTCAGACCCTGCCACACGGTCGAGAATACCGATGTAGAGCGCATCAAAGTAGATGTCCAGCAAACAGCTTGGAGGCGCGCTCTCTGCGTTCTGTCTTACAGCTTTAACATGCACCAAACTGCGCCCTACGCTAAAACCAATTTCCTGACTTAATATGCTATTAACAATCACCTTTTCCACAGACTGGATGTGCAATCTTGCGTCTTTTGCGTATAAAAGAAGATCATCAAATGACCCCCAGCCTGCGCTAAATTTTTGCTCAGGCACAGCCGAAATCACACGTGAACCTATTGCTGGACTCCGGGTGATATACCCATCCGCTTGAATTTTGGCCAATGCATTACGCACTGTGGCCCGACTGACACCAAATTGCGTACGCAAAGCGGCTTCGGTAGGAAGTATAGAACCTACCTGATATTCGCCGGATTTGATCTGTTCGCGAAGGTGATCTTCAACAATTCTATATTTTGGCTGACGGCTCGATTGGCCCACAGTAAAAAACCTTAATTATTTTTGCCCGGAAAGGTCGCGCATTCCTGAATGGCATTGCAACAATTTCCGCGAACCTTGGCAAGCGATTGATGAACAATTCTCAAATTCAGCTTTTTTTTGCGCCCAATTACGCACCCGGTTGCATTTGTACATACATTCATATATTCACCCGAGTCGGGAGGGGGAAATGAAGTCGGCACATTAGGGTTCCGCTTTTGGGCGAGATTAGCAGAACCTGTCAGACCTTCACCCCCACCACAAACGCAGGAGGCCGTAGGCCGTTGATTGCATTGGAAGGAGGGAGGAGTTCACATGAATGGACCCAAAATTGATAAGGCAATTTTTGGGATGGCACTGGTTGTCATTCTAGCATTTGCCGTTCCTTTGGTCTTATGGCCCGCCGAAGGAAATGCGCTATTGGGCAAAGCGCTTTCACTAAGTACAAAGACCCTAGGCTGGTTGTTCCTTTGGTTCACAATCGCAGCCTTTGCGATTCTGATGTACTTTGCACTTGGACGTTTCGGCAAAGTCCGCTTTGGCGGTCCAGACGCAAAACCAGAATTCTCTACATTTAGCTGGATTGCGATGCTGTTTTGTGCAGGCATCGGCTCTGGCGTAATGTATTGGGGCACCATTGAATGGGCCTATTATTACACCAGCCCGCCACTCGGCATGGAAGCCGGCAGCAAAGAAGCAACCGAATGGGCTGCGACTTATGGCCTGTTCCATTGGGGCTTCACAGCTTGGGCAATCTATTGCATCCCAACGCTACCACTTGCCTATCTATACTGGAACCGCAACCAAGGCTCTTTGCGTCTGTCAAAAGCCTGCGCAGCGGTCATCGGCGAAAGAAACGCAAACGGATTTATCGGCAAACTCATCGATGTTTTGTTCATGTTCGGCCTGATTGGCGGCATCAGCACAACCATCGGTTTGGGAACACCCATGCTGTCTGCTGGGCTTGCCGAACTGTTTAACATTGAGCGGACCTTCTCTCTTGATGTGGCTGTGATCTGCATTTGGGGCGTCATCTTTGGCTTCTCTGTGTATTCCGGCCTTAAGAAGGGCATCAAAATCCTGTCAGACCTGAACCTTTGGCTGATTGGGGTCTTGCTCGGGTGCGTCTTTGTATTCGGCCCAACGATCTTCCAATTGGACATGTTCACAAACTCCATTGGCTTGCTGTTCCAAAACTTCATGCAGATGAGCCTGTATTTGGATCCAGTCACCAAAGCGGACAACATCATCGCAGCGACAGCCGAAGGCAAAGCGCTTGTTGATGCTGGTGGTACATTCCCGGAATGGTGGACAATCTTCTACTGGGCTTGGTGGGTTGCATATGCCCCATTCATGGGTCTGTTCGTGGCACGTATTTCACGTGGCCGTAGCATCCGTGAATTGATCGGTGCAGAGCTGCTCGGCGGTTCTATCGGCTGCTGGTTGTTCTTTGGGATGCTGGGCAACTCTGCCCTGTTCTTCCAAATGGATGGAACATTGGACGTGACAGCAATGGTATCTGCGGGTCAAACGCCCGAAGCGATCATCGCCATCGTCAAGACTATTGGTGACAATGTCTTCCCACTTGGGACGCTTCTTGTGCTGGTCTTTGTTGTTCTTGCCTTCATCTTTGGCGCAACAACCATGGACAGCTCGGCCTATACCCTTGCGACCGTTGCGTCTGAAGACACAGGCGAAGAGCACCACGAGCCAGCGCGCTGGCACCGTGCCCTTTGGGCTGTTGTCTTGGCGGTCGTTGCCTTGGCACTGCTCAATTCCGGTGGTTCAAACTGAGGTGCCCCTAGATTTG